>NZ_JACLZF010000001.1:0-1550169 GCF_014243345.1 Robiginitalea sp. SC105
GTTTATTTATTTTTTGTACAATCACTTCTATCCGTTATCAGGAAATCACGCCTTTCGGCCGACCTCCCCGAACAGAAGCTACGCTGTCTGTCAATATGTCAATGAACTCTCTTTTGCTTATTCGCCCTCAGGTTTACCCCGAAAGCGGGTGCAAATATAGAATGCTTTTTTTGCTTCCACAAACAGGGAGTGAAAAAAATTTGCTTAAAACTTTCCCAATTTCTTAAAGCATTGATATGCTGTGGCTTATAATAAATACTAGCCTAAAAAAATCCTCTTGGGGACAAGTAACCCGGTATCAGCCGGCAGGTGGCTGGACTGCCGGTTGGGTTCCTGCCCGGCAACCCCGGGCGAATCCCTATCCGCAACCCACGGTCAAATCCCGGCTCAAAAGTAACTTCAGGAAAAGAAATTCCAGACCAGCCCGAACCGGATCACAAAATCCCGGTAGGGGTAATTCGGCGCCGAATAGAAGGAATTCCCCGTGAAGGAGGAATTGAAGTGTTCGGCCTTCAGGTAAATGCGGGTTTGCCGCACCTTGGCATTGATAAAAAAGTCCAGCATGGGAAAGCCGCCGAACTCCTCCCGGTCCTGCACGTAGAAGTCGCCCAGCAGCGGGTTGTAGGCATCCATAAAATAGGGTGTAAAATACTTGAGGGTGATCCCCGTCTGTACAAACATCGCCTTCTTGAAAACGTCGCTGGAAAAGTATAGCGTATTCCGGGTGAGCAGCTGCGGGACATTCAGCACCGCGGCATCCTGGTCCACCTCCTGGTATAACAGGGTGTTGTTCAATGCCCATTTCCCCAGGCGGAATTCCTTCTCGTAGCGGACCCGGAGGTGGTTGATCCGGCCCGCCTGCTGAAAAGGCCGGACAAAAGACTGTTCCTCCCCAGCCGCCACCTGCTCGGCATCCGCGATTGAAGCGAAATAGGAGTAGTTATCCGACGAGCTGAACTGGGCGCTGAGGGTGCCCAGCAGGTCCGATCGTACCCGGCCGAAAAGGCTTTGTACCTGTTCGTTTTCGAAAGTGCCGGAATTGTCCCAGTTGTAATTCAGGTAATCCGACTGGTACAGCAAAAAGTTGAAATCGGGTTTCCGGGCGCTGTGGTGGATGCCTGCCGTCAGTTCAAAGCTTTCCCCCAGCGGGAGGGTGACGCTCGCATCCAGGTAGGAGTCGGTCAGGTCACCCCCCAACCCCAGGCCGCCCTCAGCCTCCAGGCGCAGGGAGCCGAAGGATTTCTCCCAGGATGCCCCGGTAACCAGTTCTTGCCCGGACAACTTGTTGGGGATGGTGCCGGCATCGGATTGCAGGATACTGTTGAAGAAATAGGTGTAGTCATACACTGTTACGAATCCTTCCAACCGGCCCAGCCACCGGTTTTCCAATCCCGTGCCCATCCGGTTGTAAAACGTCTTCAGGTAGGCCTGGTCCTTGACCGGGGTCAGGATCAGGTCCCCGAAATAGCCGGAGGAATTGTTGTTTTGAGAATATTGGTACCACTTGGTTTCATAGGCAAAGCGGTGGGTAAGGTAGAGGTTCCCCATACCGGGGATACTGTCCGCACCCCTTCCCAGCAGCCGGAATTCGTGGTCCAGGTAGTACCGTTTCCCGTTGAGTTCATTCTGGACATTGCTGAACCGCACATCGATCCGTGAGCGGTCCTGGAAATCGGGGTTTTCGGACTCGAACTGATCCTCGGCATTGAGCAGGCCACCATTTTCCTGCCCCCGTATGTCCTGGGCGGCCACATGGGCCATAAAGCGGTAGCGGCCATCCCGGGTCACATAGTTGGCTGTAGCCCTGAAATTCCCGGACTGGGCCTCATCCTGCCGGTATTTCCCCAGCGACCGGAACCCTTTGAAGGCAATGGAAAAATTGAGTCGCCGGTTAAAATTGGAGGTAAGCATGGCGTCGAGCAACTGGCCCTGCTCAAAGGTGGTCTTGAAAAACAGGTCCGTCATGGGCGTCGCCACATTGTAATACCGGATGTCGGCTACCTCCAGATAGTTGAAGTGCCGTGCCCTGGCGCCCATCCTGGGGAATATGGATTCCCGGTTCAGGTTTGCCCCCAGCCGGTTATAGGGCTGTCCTACATTCGAAAAGGGCATCAGTTCAAAATCGTCGCGGCGCAGGTAATTGTACCGGTACTCTTTCTGGATGGTCAGGGTGGTGTCCAGGAAGGTGGTGTCCCGGTTGTTCGAAATGATCTTGTAATCCCTGATAGTGATCGCCTCCCCGGGGGTTGCCGGCTTGTTCTTCCGGGCGAGCTCCGCGGCGCGCAACCCGGCCGTATCCTTCTGGCGGACCGGTGGTGCCGGCTTGTCCTGGGCCAGTGCCGGATGCAGCAACAGAGCCGATAAAATCAGCAGGTAGTATCGCATAGGGCTTCGATTCCGGGCAAAGGTACCCTTTTTGTTCCTAAGTAATTGTGAAATTTTGGCAGTGAACGGAGGGGCCGTAGCCCCGTGTAGAACGGAAAAACTGACAGGAATAACCCAAATTTTTGCTACTTTTCAGGGCTTAAGGCATCTTTGTAAAAAAATTGATATGAACCGCTTTTTTGTGATTGCCTGCCTGCTGGCAGCCTGTCCCCTTTTTGCCCAAACCGGGCCTGTCCCTCCCGGATTCGCCCCCCCGGATAGCAGTATGCGAATCACATCCCTGCCCCAGGAAAAACCCCTGAACCTGTTCGAAGCCCGGGAAGCCATTCAGCGCTATGCCGGGCAACGGGACGTCCTTGCCAAAGGCAGCGGTTACAAGCAGCTGAAGCGGTGGGAATACCTCTGGAACCACTTTGCGGACAGCCGGGGCAACCTCCCCACGGCCTCGGAGCTATGGCAGAGCTGGAAAAACAAACAACAGGCCTCGGCCAAGACCCCGAACCCCACCGCCGACTGGAACCCGGTCGGGCCATTGAATGTCGGGGTATATTCCGGGCAACTGCCGGGTACCGGGCGGCTCAATACGGTGGCAGTTGACCCCGTGAACCCCGACATATGGTACGTGGGTGCCCCGGCCGGGGGGATCTGGAAAACCACGGATGCAGGAAGCAACTGGACCAACCTCTTTGACGATTTTCCACAGATCGGGGTCTCCGGAATCGCCATCGACCCGCAAGACCCGAACATCGTTTACATTGCCACGGGCGATGACGATGCAGCCGATTCCTACAGTGTGGGCGTTTTCAAATCGACGGACGGGGGGCTTACCTGGAACGAGACGGGCATCAATCCGGGGAATACGGATGTGAACCTGCTGATGAACGATATCGTCATCGACCCGACGGATTCCCAGGTCCTCTGGGTGGGCTCCAGTGCCGGCCTGTATAAATCCAGCGACGGGGGTTCCTCCTGGAACCTGATGCAGGGAGGGTTTATTTCCGACTTCAAGCTCAAGCCCGGCGACCCGAACACGGTCTACGCCGTGTCCAACGCCCACGTCGGGGGAGGCGGGGGTTCCGCCAGTTATTACAAAACCACCAACGGAAAAGACTTCCAGGCCATTGACAGCCCCGTCCTGCCCGGGACTTCCGGGCGGGTCGTGCTGGGGGTGACCCCGGCCGACCCGGAGGTGCTCTATATCCTGACGGCCAACCGGGCCAGTAGCAACTTTTCCTATCAGGGGCTGTACCGGTCCTCGGATAGCGGCGAAACGTTTACAGAGACTCAGAACAACCAGAACATCATGGAATCGAGCCAGGCCTGGTTTGACCTTGCACTGACCGTGGACCCGGTCAATGCCAATATCCTGTACATGGGGTGCCTGAATATCTGGAAAAGCAACAACGGCGGGGACAGCTGGAGCCGGCTGAACAGCTGGTTCCGGAACAACGCGGCCTACACGCATGCAGACATCCACAGGCTCGAAATCTTTGGCAACCGGCTCTTCGCCTGTACCGACGGGGGCGTGTACGTGTCGGAAAACGGCGGCGGCACCTTCCGGGACTATACAGACGGGATCACCATCGGGCAATTCTACAAACTCTCGGTTTCCGCCCAGGATGCCTCCAAGATGATCGGCGGGCTTCAGGACAACGGGGGGCAGGTGCTCAACCAGGGGCAATGGAACAATTACCACGGGGGAGACGGCATGGACAACGCCGTGGACCCCGTAAACGACAACATCATGTACGGGTTTACCCAGTTCGGAGGGTCCCTGAACATCTCAACCGATTCGGGGCAGTCCATCGCCATCATCGGCCCGCCAACCAACAACCAGGGCAGCCCGGTGCCGGGCAATTGGATTACCCCGATGGCCATTGCCCCGGACGGGAATTTGTACGCGGGTTATGATGCCATCTACCGCCTCAATGGCAACCAATGGGAAAAACGGTATGAAATTCCCAATACGGACGGGCGGATCGAAGACCTGGAGGCAGATCCGAGCAACGCCTCCGTCCTGTATGCGGCCGAGGGCACCTTTGTCTATCGCAGTGCGGACGGAGGAATGAATTTTGCCCCCTTTTTCAACGCCCGGGCAGAAATTACCGATATGGCCGTGAACAGCCGGGACGGATCGGCCATCTACGTGGTTACCTCCAAAAGGGTCGGGATCCCGCAAACCGAACAGCTGCCCGTGGACCGCAAGGTTTTCCGGGTCCCGGTACTACCCAATGGCGACCCGGGCCTGGAAACAGACATTACCTATGACCTTCCCACCGACCAGGCGTTCTTTGCCATCACCCACCAGGGACGGCATACCGAAAACCCGGTTTACCTCGGCACCAACCTCGGGGTATACCGACTGGATGACAACCTGACTTCCTGGGAGGAGTATTTTGCAGGACTGCCCAGTACTGCCGTCAGCGACCTGGAGATCAGCCTGGACGACGAGCGGATCACCGCCTCTACCTACGGGCGCGGAGTCTGGCAATCGCCCATACCGGTACAGGTCCCGGATTCGGACATCCGTCTGCTCTCTCTGAGCCCTGCCAACAGCGCAGTAATCTGCAGCGCGGTGGTCCCCCGGGTCACGGTGGAGAACAACGGCCTGAACCCCATCACCGAAATCGCAATCACTTACTCCCTGAACGCCGGCACACCCGTTGCGCTGAACCAGGTTGTGGACATCCCGGGTGGGGAGACCGCCGAAGTGGAGCTACCCGAACTCACCTCCCTGCAAAAAGGCAAAGCGGTCCTGTCCGTTACCGTAAACGTGGAAGGGGATGCCTTTGAAGACAACAATAGCCAGGAGCACACCTTTTATGTGAATTCCCCGGGGACCAGCGACCAGGTCAATGACTTCGAATCCGGCTCCGCCGACCTGGTTACCTACAACGAGGGGAGTGATACCGAACAATGGGAAAGGGGAACCCCGGCCGGCACCTTGCTGAACCAGGCTGCCTCCGGCTCCCAGGCCTATGCCACCAACCTGGACGGGAACCACGGGGACGGGGTAAAGGCATTCCTGATCAGCGAATGCTACGACTTCTCCACAATCCTTGCACCGGTGCTAAAATTCAATATGGCCTATGACCTGGAACAGGATTTTGATATTGTCTATGTGCAGTTCTCCACGGACGAGGGAAGTACCTGGGAATTGCTCGGATCGGTGGACAGCCAGCCCAACTGGTATACCAGCGACCGCACCAACGAGAGTTCCGGGGAGGCCGATGACTGCCAGAATTGCCCCGGGGCCCAGTGGACGGGGACGAACGCGGAGCTGACCGAATACGCCTACGACTTCGTGCTCAATGCAGCCCTGGGGGAGCGGGACCTGACCGGGGAGCCCAACATCCAGTTCCGCATCGTTTTCCACTCCGACCCCCTGGTGACCCAGGAAGGGGCGGTGGTGGACGACCTCGTGGTTTCCGGGTTTGAGGACGATTTGGATGACGACAACGACGGCATCCCGGACGCGGAGGACAATTGCCCGCTGATCCCCAATCCCGGCCAGGACGACACGGATGGCGACGGCATCGGAAATAGCTGTGACCTGGACGATGACGGGGACGGCATCCCGGATACAACTGACAACTGCCCCCTGACCCCCAATGCGGACCAGGCGGACGCGGATGCGGATGGCATAGGGGATGTGTGTGACGACGACCTGGATAACGACGGGGTGCCCAATGACGCCGATGCCTGCCCAGCGACTCCGGATGGGCAGGTGGTGGGAATTGACGGCTGCCCTGTATTCTCCCTGCCTGCAGCCAACTTCCTGATCCGGACCCGGGGTGAAACCTGCAGTTCAAAGAACGACGGGGCCATTCTGCTGGAGGCGGCAGAGGCCCTGGATTACACAGCTGTGCTCAACGGGGGCACTGTCCTGGATTTCACGGAAACCGCGGAGTTCAGCAACCTGCCGGCAGGAAATTACACCCTGTGCATTACGGTGGCCGGAGAACCGGACTACCGGCAGTGCTACCAGCTGGAAGTGGTCCAGCCACAAGACCTCTCCGTTAGCGGGAAGGTCAATTCCCTGGACAATGCCATCACCCTGGAGCTGGCAGGCGGGGACCAGTACCGGATCCTGCTCAATGGAAAAGACTACCAAACCACATCCTCCAGGATTACCCTTCCCCTGGACCGGCCGGTAAACCAACTGGAAGTCCGCACCGATAAGGACTGCCAGGGCGTTTACCAGCAGGTGATCACCCTTGCCGAATCCCTTACCGTACTTCCAAACCCCGTGGCCGATGGATACTTCGATGTCTTCCTCCCCGGGGACCTGGACGGACGGGTGCAGCTCGGGCTGTTCAATCTGGACGGGCGGCGGATACTGCACAAGGAATACAACGCCATCCAGGGCGAAATCCGCATCCGGATGGACGGCTTTGCCCCCGGCGTCTACCTGCTCAATATCGGGGTGGGCAACCAGTTATTTACCTATAAAATCATTAAGCGATGAGTTACCGTACCTTTTTGAACTTCCTCCTCCCCCTGGGGACCTGCCTCCTGCTGGCAGCCTGCGGGGGCGGGGATAGCGGCGGTGGGGAACCCGAACCCGAACCCGTACCGTCACCCTCGGCAGCCACCCTGGTGTTCCCGGAAAATGATTCCGAATGCACGGAGGGGGAACTACTGAATGAAAACAGGAGCCGGGTATTGTTCCAATGGACGGCATCGGCGGGGACCGACAGCTACCAGGTCAACCTGAAAAACCTCAACACCGGTGGCACAACCATTTCCAACAGTTCGGAAAACCAGATCGAAATTGTCCTGCTCCGGGGCGTTCCCTACGAATGGTTCGTGATTTCCAGGGCAACAGGCACACCGGAGACCGCAAGCAGCCCCGTCTGGCGGTTCTACAATGCGGGCCCTGGGATCGAAAACTACGCCCCCTTCCCCGCCCAGGCCGTATCCCCCGCCAGGGGCATCAACCTCGCCGCAACCCCTTCCGTCACCCTGGAATGGAGCGCCTCGGATATTGACGGCGACATTGCCTCCTATTCGGTTTATTTCGGCACGGACCCGGAACCGCCCCTGTTGGAAGAGGGCCTGACCGAGCCAACCCTCGAGGTGGCAGTTTCGAGCGGGCAAACCTATTACTGGCGGGTGGAAACCATCGATTCGGCCGGGAACGTGACGGTTTCGGAGCTCTTTGAGTTCCGGGTGGAATAGGGGTTCGCTCTGCCTGGTGTTCAGAATGGTTTTTATCCGTATGATATAAATTGAATCCACGAAATATGATCAGAAAATACTTGCTTTTAGGACTCAGCATCTCGGCTGTATCCCTCGTCCAGTCCCAGGTTTCCCTGGAAGTCCCAACAGAATATGTCAATAACAGTACCTCCGGTGGCCTCAATACGCTTCCGCCCAATGTGGAAGGCTCTCCTTACCTCGACGAGGCTTTCAAACCGGGCAGGGTTCACGTGGGGGAAGAACAGGAATATGCCGCCTCCATGCGGTACAATGCCTACAGGGATGAAATCGAAATAAAGGCGGCAGATGGGGTCACCAGCCTGTTCAAGAGGGACTATGTCTGGGCGGACATCGCAGGGGACCTTTTTGTCATTGCCCCTTTCAAGGGCCGGGACGGGATCTCCGAGGGGTACTTTATCCTGCTGAACCAGGGAGATGTCCGGCTGTTGAAGCGGATTACCAAGGAATTCATGGAAAGCCAGCCGGCGGCATCCTCCTACAGCCAGGACCGGCCACCCCGTTTCCTGGAATCCGTGGAATACTACCTCATCGGGGAGGAGGGCCCGGCCAGGGAGGTCCGGTTGCGCAAAAAGGACGTGCTGGAATTCCTGTCGGATTCCGGGGCTGCCGAATCCTTTATAAAGAAAGAAGGGCTCAAGCTGAAATCGGAAGAGGAGGTTATCCGGCTGCTGGGATATTTGAACGGCTCTTAGGAGATATCGCCTGAACGGAGGGAGGGGCTGGAAGGTGCAAAGCCTGACAGGAGATCGGGTTCCTCTAGCCGGATAGTAGTTGCTATAGAGATCAAAACAAAAAAGCCTGCGCTTGGAGCGCAGGCTTTTTTTATGGGTCAGGACCCGGATCACTGTCGGGTCAGGACAAATTCATAGGGGCCGAAGCCTCCAAGGGGTCCAGCCGCCGTGATCGTACGCCCTTCCTCGTTGAAGGATGTCGTCTCAATGGTCATATCCGCAAACAGGGCCACATTGATGGGGTTGGTGGTAAAGCCCACCGTACCCGGGCATGCCTGGAGCTGGATCACCGTGCCGTTCGGCAGGTAGGTATTAAAACCTGCGGTATTGTTGATTACCAGGCGCGTACCAGACGCATCCCCCGGCTGGGCGGAGATTTCCAGCTGGTAGTTCTGCCCGAAGGCGCCGGCTAGGGTTAATCCCTCGTTGGTTCCGGAAGTAAAGACTTCCTCCACACTGAAGGTGCCGATAAAGGCACTCAGGTCTACCGGGCAGTCGTCGTCCACCAGGGTAACGGTTCGGCTGAGGCCTTCGTTGCCCTCGCCACCGATGCCGATCGGCACGCTGCTGCTCGGGAGGAGCTCCAGGACGATATCCATATCCCCGTCCACCTGGAAATTATCAACCGGGGTGATCACGATATCCGCAGAAAACGACCCGGCAGGGATTTCAATGGACCCCCCTGAGGGTTCCACGGTGAAACGGGACGGGTCGGAAGCCGTAATGGTGAAATCCACCGTTACGCCGTTGGGGTTCTCCCCATCGCCCAAAAGAACGGTTGTCACTGAGGGGCCTTCATCGGCTGCTTCCGTGATGGAACCGGACGCGCTCGAAAACTGGACGAATCCCTCCGGGGTATCGTATACAAGCAGGTCTTCCTCACAGGAGGCAAGCAGCCCGAGGCCCATTAATAGGTATATAAACTTTTTCATCTTGATGGGTATTTTGGTTTAGTATCCGGGGTTTTGTTGTTCACGCAGGTCTGGGTTGGCGTTGAACTCCACTATCGGTAGCGGCAACGTGAACCGGTAGTCATCGGCCGGCAGCGTACAGGCCCCGTTAAAGGCGCAATCCACCGGGTCCTTCTCAACCCCCTGCCCGGCGCGCTGCCCAAGGCGTTTCAGGTCGATATACCGATGGCCCTCGAAGGCCAGTTCCACGCGGCGTTCATCCAGGATGGCATCGTAGGCCTCCTGCTGGCTGGAAAAAACAGGCGCCACGGTTGCCGTTCCGAAGCGCGCATCCCGGATCGCCTTGATCAGGGAGGCAGCCTGGTCCAGCTGGTTGTTGGCCACATAAGCCTCGGCCCGGATCAGGTACATCTCGCTCACCCTGAAGACCTTCAGGTCATTCATCAGCGGCTGCCCTTCGGAACCGGGGTATTTCTGGATTACCAGGATATCCCGGGCAGCATTCTGGTTGGTCTCATAGTCCGGGTCGATCACACTGGTAGGCGCGATGTTCACGGTATACCGGATATCCGAGGGGTCCAACAGGTTGAACAGGGACCTTCCCATCTCGAAGTAGGGGGATCCGGTAAGGGTCGCATCCACAAAAGCGAAGCGGGCACCTGCCCATCCCCCGGCAGCCGGGCTGCCTGTAACCCCCTGCCCATCGTAGTTGTCTCCAATGGTCCGTTCCAGTTTAAAGATCACCTCCCCATCGGAAGTATCCAGGAACATCGCTTCGTATTCAGCGCGGTTGGCGAGCGGATAATCGTCGATCAGCTGCTGGCTGAAATTCGCAGCCGCCGTATAGTCTTCACGGTAGGCAGCAATCCGGGCGCGGAGCGCGGTTATAAAATCCTGGTTGATCCGGGTTTTGTCGACGGTGGAGCTACCCAGCAAATTTGCGGCAGTGGCCAGGTCGCCTTCGATCAGGTCGTAAACCTCGCCGTTCGTACTGCGAAGCAACTGCTGGTCGATGGTCGGGACAAAGTCCAGGATGATAACCCCAAGGGCGCTGTCGTCCGAGAGGTCCGTGGAAAAGTACTTGAGCATTTTGTGGTGCCCCCAGGCGCGGAGTGCATACGCCTCCCCGAGGATCTGGTTGTAGAGCGCCTGCTCTTCTGCGTTCTCCGGAATAATGAATTCGGCCGCTTCGATGAGGCGGTTCACAGCGTTCAGGGCGGCATAGCCTCGCACCCAGAAAATCTCCGGAGCGGTACTACCCGCGTTCAGGACAAAACCGTAATCGGCCAGTCCCTGTCCGCCGCTGTCAAACCCGATAGCCAGTTCGTCCGTGAATACAGAACTAAAGGCGATTTCAGGGGTAACGTCAAAATTATCATAGACTCCGAACAGGCCAGCCTCCAGGTCGGATACGTTCTCAAAGGCCGCATCCGCATCCAGACGACCCGGTTGGTCGATCTCGATCGCATCGTTACAAGCCATCAGCCCGAACAATGCTCCAATAATTAAAATAAGTTTATTAAAATTTTTCATCGCTAGTTTTTATTAAAATCCTAATTCAAATCCGACAGAGAGGATCTTCGGTGTCGGATAGATACGAGAGGTATTGTCCTGTGCCTCGGCGTCGAACCCGCGCCATTTGGTAATGGTGAACAGGTTTTCGGCGTTGCCGAAAATCCGCAGGCGGGTCAGCCCGGTGTTTTCCAGGAACCGCGACGGAAAGTTATAACCTACCTGTGCAAACCGCAGCCGCAGGTAATCCGCTTCCGTCAGGTAGCGGTCTGAGGCAAAGGAAGCCCGGTTAAAGGCGTCATAGGCAGGGATATCCGTTACCCGGTTGTCCGGCGTCCAGGCGCGGAGCAGGTCGCGGGAGGTCCGGAACTGACCGATGTTGTTCGGGTTCTGGAAACCGGCCAGGTCGTTGTCGAAACGGTCCACGCCTACCACATAGTTGAACTGGGTAGTCAAGAAGAACCCTTTGTAATCCATATCAAAGCCAAAGCTACCCTGCCAGTCGGGAAAGATGTTCTTGTTGAGCCAAACCCGGTCGGTGTCCGCATTCGGGTTCTCCGTAACATCCCCGTCTGCGGTGTAGAACAACAGGTTTCCATTGGCGGGGTTTACCCCGGCGTAACGGATGGTATAATACTCAAAGATTTTTCCGTCGTTCCGGCCCGTGCCGATGATGACCCCGTCCTCGCTGGGCAGGTTGGACAATTTGGTCTCGTTGAAGTTACCCACACCCTTCAGGGTCAGGTTAAAGCCGTCCGCCACATTGCTGCGGACCACATCGTAGTTGATGGTGAAGTCAAAACCGCGGTTCGACAGGTCCCCGGTATTCGCATTCAGGGCGGTTACCGCATTGATGGCTGAAACCGGCGTATTCTGGAACAGGTCCGTCGTCTTCTTGTCATATACGTCAATGGAACCTCTCAGTCGGCGGTCGAAGACCTCGAAATCCAGGCCGATGTTGGCCGAGGTAACGGTTTCCCACCGCAGCGTGGTATTTGCAATCTGGGAAAGGAAGATGGAGTTGAAGCCCGCATATCCCGCACCAGTTGCGAAGAGGTTTTTGGTGAGGTCCGGGGCCGAGAAATAAGTGGTCCCTGAAATCCGCTGGTTACCAGCCGTCCCGTAGGAGGCCCGCAGCTTCAGCTGATCAAATATCGAGTTGCTCATAAAGGCCTCGTTGTGGATATTCCAGCGTCCGGCCACCGAATAGAAGGTCGCCCATTTGTTACTGCCTGCGAAGCGGTAGGAGGCGTCCCGGCGGATGGTCCCGGTAAGTCCGTACCGGGTATCGTAGTCGTAGTCGGCCTGGCCGAAATACGAAAAGAGCCCTGCATTGAGGATGTTGGCATTTGCCTGGTCCACGAAGAAGTCGTTGGAGGAGTTGTCATCCACAAATCCGGATCCGTCTCCCGGATAGAAGGTTTTCGGATCCAGGCCGTTTGCCCGGAAACCAAAAGTGCGCAGGTGTGCTTTAAAGTACTCCAGATACGCGCCAACATCCACGGAGTGCCTTCCCCAGGCATTCGAGTAATTCAGGGAGGTCACCTGGTTGTAGGTAAACTGCCGCCGGGTCTGCTGGTCGTTGAAACCGGAAGTGGGGTTGGCACCCCCTCCGAATAGCAGGGCATTGAATGAATCAGGCGCTTCTGCCAGGTTCAGGATCTCATTCTGATAGTCGGCGCTCAACACCAGGTTGGCCGTCAGTGCGTCTGTCAGTTTATACGATGCGTTGAAGCTCCCGATAATCTTGACCTCCTCCTCGGTCCGCGTCAGCGTATTGAGGTTGTCCAGTATAAAGAGGGGGGTGTTCGCAAAGAGCAACGGGGACAAAAGGGCCGCACCGTTGGTGTACTCATCCGGAGTAATATAAGGTACGGACTGGTAAGCGGCGAGTACCGGGTTCCGGTTGATCCCCGCAGTCCCGATACCGTTTGGCTCGCCCGAGTTGGAATAGTTGATGGTCAGGTTCGAGGCATAGTTGAAGCGGTCGTTGCCGGAACGGCCCGATACGTTGCTTCGAAGGCTGAAACGCTTCAGGTCGGAGGCCTGCAAAATCCCCTCGGCATTGTAGTAGCCCAGGGAGGTGAACTGCGTGGCATTTTCACTACCGCTCTGCAGGTTCAGGGTATGGTTCTGGGTCAGGGCCGTCCGGAAGAAAAAATCCGCCCAGTCAAAGGTGGGGGCGGCGGCGATTTCTTCATCTGTGAGGCCGTCCCCGCGACCTGCGCCCCTTTGGCGCTCCAGCAGCAACTGCTCCTGGGAATTCATGAGGTCGTAGTCGTTGTCCTGCAGCGTGTTGAAACTCATGATCCCGGTGTAGTTGATCTGTAGGGGGGAGTTGTACTTACCCTGCTTGGTCTTGATCACCACCACCCCGTTGGCACCCCTGTTCCCGTAGATGGCGGTGGCACCGGCATCCTTGAGTACAGAGATGGAAGCGATATCCTGGGGGTTCAGGCTTCGGAAGTTATCCGCATCTACCGGGGTCCCGTCTATAATGAAGAGGGGTTCGACGTTCCCGTTGATGGAGTTCACCCCGCGCAGCCGGACGGTTGAGTTCGCCCCGGGCTGCCCGCTATTGGTGCTGATATCCAGACCGGCCACCTGGCCGGAAAGGGTCTGAACCACGCTGGCATTCGGCCGGTTCTCGATAGTCTCTGCGCTGATGGTCTGGGCTGCGATGCTGGATTTCTCGCGGGCTGCGGTACGATAGCCCTGTACCACCACCTCTTCGAGCGCCTCGGCATCCTCTACCATCTGTACATCGATGGTATTGGACGGACCCACGGTCCGTTCTACGTCCTTAAGGCCCAGGTAAGCGTACCGGAGCACCTCGCCCCGATTAACCTTGATACTGTAGTTTCCGTCAAAATCGGTTTGGACTCCCCGTGACGTCCCTACAACGATCACGGAAACTCCGGGCACCGGCAGGTTGTTCTGATCCACCACGGTACCCGAAACGGTTTTCTCCTGTGCAAAGGAGATAGAAATACTCAACACCATCAATAAAGGTGTTAAGATCCTACGAATTTTCGATCTCATTTAAGTAATTTTTGAATTAGCAGGTTGCAAAAATCTTAATTTCGTATCTATGTGACAAATGAAAAACCCCCTGTTTACGGGGGTTTGTTAAAAAATCGGAAAGAATTATGCTATGTATGCATAATTAATATTTTGGAAAAATATTGTTTAAGTTTTTAACTTATATATTAAACAAAATAATTTTTTTTAAGTTAATTTAAAAGATTATCCGCAAAATTAAACAGAATTTATTGCAGTATTCTTGGTCTGGCCCGAATGAAGCAGGGACAGATGAAGCGGGTCGCGGTTGCCTTGCCGGGCCGGTTACCGCAGCCGCGGTCATCCTCCCGGAAGGGTTTACCCATGCGCTGCTCAACGACAGCAAACAACTCAGCGAGTCGGCCCGGGAAAGCCTTGTTCCGATTATTGAAAAAGAGGCGCTGGCGGTTGGGATCGCCCATGTCCCGCCCGGAGTCATCGACGAGATCAATATTCTCCAGGCTTCCTTCAGGGCCATGCACCTGGCGCTCGACCAACTGGGGACCCGGCCGGAATGCATCGCGGTGGACGGAAACCGCTTTATCCCCTACAGGGATATCCCCCACCAATGCCTCATTAAGGGAGACAGCAGGTTCCTCAATATTGCAGCCGCATCCATTCTGGCTAAAACGGCCCGGGATGCCTATATGGCAGAACTCCACCGGGAATTCCCCCAGTACGGCTGGGACCGCAACAAAGGGTACCCCACAGCCTCCCACCGGGAAGCCATCCGGGAATTCGGCCCCTCCCCCCACCACCGGAAAAGCTTTCGTTTGTTGCCCGAACAATTGAAGTTCCCGTTCTAGATGCTACATTTGCTCCAAAAGGAATCATCTTGAAATCCGCCTGCTGCTTTGCATTGCTTGCCTTTGGTCTGATCGTCCTTGAATCGTGCCGGACAGCTGATGCAGACGAGTTGAGCCCCTGGGACGTGGTCCCCGATTCGGCGGCAATCGTACTGCAGATACACGACCCCGGGCGCTTCCGCTCCGAATTCCGGAACAACAAGCTCATGGAAAACTTCCGGGCAGCGGCACCCGGGAACAAACTCTTCAGGGTACTGGATGAAGCACTCATGCTGGACCCGGCCGGGGAAAGCCTTCTTATCGTACAGGATGCGCCCGAAGATGCCAATTGGTTGTTGGTTTTTCCCGAGAATCGCTACCCGGCCATGGATTCCCTGCCGGAGGTACGTGATGATTCGCCTGCCGGTCCCCGGGCCGATTCCGTTGCAGCAACTTCCTCGATTTCCCTACAGGCCGCTGCCCGGGTGCTGCCGGACTCGTCAAACCTCCTGGAGTCAAGGCGTTCCGGGCTGATTCTCATATCGAATTCCCGGCGCCTGCTTCAGGAGGCAAGTACCCGGGAACCCCTGAAGAACCCGGCCCTGCGACAGGCTGCAAAAACGGCGAACTCCGGGGCATCCGCCTCCCTGTTCCTCCCCCTCGGCCACACCCACCCGCTGGCGGCGTTCCTGCTGGGCTCGTTTTCGGGCAACAGCGGGGACGGCACCGCTTTCTGGTCGGCATTTGACCTGCAGCTCCGATCGGATGCCCTGCTGGTGCAGGGTGTGGAAGTCCGCCCGGACAGCATCTGGGATAACCGGTCCCTCCTGAGGGGCCTGCCTGTGCTGCCCCTGGGTGAGATTGCCCGGATGGCCCCCTCCAATGCCACCGGGCTCTATTCGATTTCCCTCGGGGAGCCGGAAGAATTTTTAAACAACCAGTCGCGCATCCTGGGGAGGCCCGGCAACCGGCCTGTCCTGCTGGAAAGCGTGGAACACCTGGGGGTGTTCACCCTCTCCGGGGAGACCCTGCTGGCTCTGCTGAGCGTGAACCCCCAGGCGGTCCTCGAGGCCCTGAGGCCACAGCTCACGGAACTGCCGGCCTTCCAGGACGCAGCCATATACCGGTTGCAGGAAGACGAGCCTATCCAATCCGCTTTCGCCCCCATGCTGCAGGGCATGGACCCACCCGCGTATATGGGCAATGTGGGCAACTACTTTGTGCTGGGGCCCACGCTCGAAGGGGTACAGAATGTAATCAGCGCCTATAACAGGGAGGACAGCTTCGCGGCAAACGGCACCCTGGGACGCATGGCGCCTTACCTGGCCTCGGAATCCACGGCATTTGTGCTGACGGAGGAGCCCCGGGCGGGAGGATTTACCACCGACAGCCTTTCGGTCCTCAGCATCCCGGAACAGGTGGCCCGGGCCTTGCCCCCTGGGTATTTGTATACGGCCCAGCTAAACAGTTCGGAGTCCTACGACCTGCTGGAGTACCAGTTCCGGAAGACGGAAGACCCTTCGGGGTCGGGGGCTTCGGTCAGCACGGTGTTCACCCGGAAGCTAGAAGGACAGGTCACCGCAGGCCCCTTCATGCTGCGGAACCACCGGACCGGGGGGATGGACCTGGCTGTCCAGGACGACCGGAACCAGCTCTACCTTTTCTCCGCCACCGGCGACCTCTACTGGAAAAAAACGCTGGCCGGGCCCATACAGGGTGGGATCCACCAGGTAGACCTCTTCAAAAACGGCCGGTACCAGATGGCCTTTACCATCCCGGAAGCGCTGGTGGTACTGGACAGGGATGGAAATCCGGTATCGCCTTTTCCGAAGCAGTTCGATGGGGCCAGCCTCGGCCCACTGGCCCTGTTTGATTACGAGGGGAACCGAAACTACCGTCTCGTATTCAATGACGGCCCGAAGATCTACATGTTCGACGGGCAGGGACGGGATGTCCGGGGGTTCAAATACCGGGATGCCGGCAGTCCGCCCATCGGCCCCCCGGACCATATGCGGATCGGGAGCCGGGACTACCTGGTCTTCCGGCTGGAGGACGGTCGGTTGCGCATCCTGAACCGCGTCGGGAATACCCGGATCCGGGTGGATGGCTCATTCGATTTTTCCGGCAACGGGGTTTACCTGTATCGGGATAAGTTTACGTTCACCGAGAAATCCGGCCACCTGGTCACCATTGACACCCAGGGCAAGATCAACCGGACGGCCCTGAACCTGAATGCAGACCACGGTATGCAGGCCACAGCAAACACCCTGGCCCTGATGAACGACAACCTGTTTCAGGTAAAAACCAGCCGGGCCGAGCTTGACCTGGGGGTCTACACGCCTCCCCGTATCTTCTACCTGTACGACATTATCTACGTGGCGGTAACCGACATACAGGGCCAGCAAGTCTACCTTTTTCGCAGTGATGCCTCCTCCATGCCCGGATTCCCGGTCGAGGGCAGCGGCCTGCCGGACATGGCCGATATGGATGGGGACCGCAACCCGGAACTGGGCGTTAAATACCGGGACAGTTCCGTGGCCGTCTACCGGATACAACGGTAAAATTCCTGGCACCAACGATACCCCAATTCCTGCGAACCATACATCTGCTCCCGGGTTGGCAGGCCTGTTTTGTATCTTTAAAAGAATGATCTTAAAACAGAGAACAAAACGATGAACACTATGACGAAATGGTTACGGGTTTGCCTTACGGCAGGGCTTTTCCTGCTGTATTTGCCCTCAGCCAACGGACAGTTTTTAAAGAAATTGGGGAAAAAGGCGCAAAAGGCCGCGGAACGGACCGTGGAGCAGCGCGTGGACGAGGAAGCCTCCAAGACCACCGACCGGGCCCTGGACAGCATCCTCGAGCCCGGCCAGGGCGGTCCTGCCGAAAGCCCGGTACCGCAGGGAGGGGGCGACGATCCCGGCGCGGTTAACGACGGGTCCGCACCCACCACAGGCAACGGCGGGTCTTCCCCCAATGCCGGGGGGGCCGGTAAGGCTTCCGGCAGCAAAAGACTGGAAGTATACAGCAAATTCGATTTTGTCCCCGGGGATGAAACGCTTTTCTACGAAGATTTCGGGGACGACTTCATCGGGGATTTCCCGGCCCGATGGAACACCAACGGCGGGGGTGAGGTGGTCACCTTCGGCGACGACAGCGGCAAGTGGCTGGAACTGGTGTCCGGCAACCGAACCTACTACATCCCGGACCTCAACGACCTGCCGGAGGACTATACCATAGAGTTCGACATGGAGGTTCTGGGCGTGGGCCGGGGGACTTCCTCCTCTGCTACCCTGCGGGTGATCCTGGACGACAACGGGGGTTTCGAAAAAGGCGGCAATAACGTAGTAGCTTATATCCCACTGGTCCAATATACCCCCGGGGGGATCCGCGTGGAAAACCGGATCAACTCGGAGCGGACCATTTCCAATACGGTAAAGCTCGACATACGCGAAAACATCCTGAACAGGCCGCATATATCCATAGCGGTCAACGGGGAGCGCTACCGCATGTACGTGGACGAGAACAAACATATCGACATCCCCCGAATGATCGGTCCCGGCGCCCCGATGACCCATGTGAAGTTCCAGCTGGACGGCGTACAGGACGGAAAGGAAAAAGTGTTTATCTCCAACATAAAAGTGGCTAAAGGAGGGGAGGATCTGAGGCGGAAACTACTCGCTGAGGGATCTATCTCCACCAATGCCATCCTCTTCGATTCCGGGTCGGCCAACCTGCAGCCGACTTCCATGGGGGTGATCCGCCAGATCTCGCAGGTACTCCAGCAGGAGGGTGGCATGAGCCTCCAGATTGTCGGCCACACCGATTCGGACGGGGATGCCGATGCCAATATAGACCTGTCCCAGGCCCGGGCAGAATCCGTAAAAAAAGCCCTGGTTGATATATACGGCATCGACGCCGGGCGCCTGAGTACCCTGGGCAAAGGGGAATCGGAACCCGTGGCCGAAAACAGCAGCCCGGACGGCAAGGCACAAAATCGCCGGGTGGAATTTATCAAACAATAAAAAAACAACACACATGCAGCACACATACCACAAAAACCCAATCGCGATTGCAGTGGCCCTGCTGGGCGCGTTCCTACTACCCGCAACAGTGCAGGCCCAGGAATGCAGCGCCTATTATCCGTTCCGCGAAGGGGTCCGGATGGAATATACCATGTATAACGACAAGGACAAGGTCGAAGGTACGCAGTGGCAGGAAGTAACCGGGGTTTCGGAAACTTCCGAGGGCCTGGAGGCTACCATGAACATGGGCTTCAGCGATGACAAGGGAAAAAACACCTTCGAATCTTCCTACGGCCTGACCTGCACGGGTTCGGCCATCCGCATCGATTACGAATCCCTGATCTCCGGCCCCATGATGGAGCAGTACCAGGATATGGAAATGGATATCAGCGGAACGGATCTGGAGCTGCCCAACAACCTCAGCGAGGGGATGGAGCTGCCGGATGCCAACGTCACCATGAAGATGAAGATGAGCGGCATCAATATGAATATGCAGGTGGATATGACCAACCGGCGCGTAGAGAAAAAGGAAACCGTCAGTACGCCTGCCGGCGATTTTGACTGTTACGTGATCTACAGCGAAAGCCACTCCAAGATGATGATGGCCAACCAGACCTTCCCACAGCGCACCTGGCTGTCCGAAGGGGTGGGCATGGTAAAGACGGAGAGCTACAACAAAAAGGGGAAACTGGTGAGCCGGATGGTGCTGACCTCAATTACGAGGTAACCTCCGCGCCGAACAGTGACTGGAAATGCACCAACAACCGCTCCCTGACTTCTGCGGTGGGGATATGGCGCCCGAGTTCCGCACTCAGTGAAGTCACCGCCTTGTCCCGGATGCCGCAGGGGATCATCAGGTCAAAATAGCCCAGGTCCGTATTCACGTTCAGGGCAAAACCGTGCATGGTCACCCAACGGCTTGCCCGCACCCCCAAGGCGCAGATCTTGCGGGCACGCGGGGTACCCACCTCCAGCCAGACACCGGTTTCCCCAGGGGACCGTTCGGCTTTAAGCCCGTAGTCGGCAAGGGCCAGGATCACCATCTCCTCCAGGAGGCGAAGGTACTTATGGATGTCCGTAAAAAAATTCTCCAGGTCCAGGATGGGATAGCCCACGATCTGCCCCGGCCCGTGGTAGGTGATATCCCCGCCCCGGTTGATGTGGTAGAAGGAAGCGCCCTTCTCGCGCAGGACCGCCTCCCCCACCAGCAGGTTGGATTTGTCCCCGCTTTTTCCCAGGGTATACACATGGGGGTGTTCCACGAACAGGAAATAATTGGGCGTGGGATCGGACGCCCCTTCCCTCCGGTTCCGGATCTTGACATCCAGGACTTGCCTAAACAGCGATTCCTGGTAATCCCAGGTCTCCTTATAGTCCCGGAAACCCAGGTCCTCGAGTAGCACCATCTTGTTCATTGGGCAAAGGTACGCAACCTGTCAGAACCCGCTGGGGCGGTTGCCGTGGGCAGTTACTTTTCGAGCTCCACTTCAAGATCCAGGACACCCGGGTCCCTCAGGTAGTCCATAAAGCCCACCTCGTGGATCAGCGTTTTCCCGTCCATGCTCAGGGTAGCGTTTTGGGCACTGGAGGATTTGACCCTGGAAGGAAAGTGGATTTTCAGCGTGTAGGTGGACCCCGACAGGAACATGGCCGATTGTTCCAGGCTGTCCAGGCGCCGCTGGTGAAGTACCGAATCGGTGATCACCGACTTCCTTCTAAATATACCGTCTTTCAGCGCATAGGAAACCTGGGTGCTTTCATAGATTTCCGGGGCACCGGGCATGGAGGCGGACTCATCGTCCGGGTCCAGGGTCCCGGCCCGCTGGAAGGCATTGAAGGAATCCTCAACCTCCGAGAGGTCGGTGAAATCCCGCTCAAGGGTAAAAAGCATCTCCCCGGCATCCGGGTCGGACTGCATGCGCATCCGGTAGGGCTCCAGATTCCTGAGCCGCTCCTGTTCATCCGCGGGGAGGGTGGCAATGCTGTCCTTTTTCTCCCGCAGGATATCCGAGAAATAAATAACGGAGTCCATCTTCTGTGAGGTGGAATCCGCCAGGCCTTCCGCCATATCCATCATTTCAGAACCGTCAAACTGCAGGGCAATGGATCCCGAGCCGTCGGATTTCAGGTAGATTTCCTCGGTCAGGTTACAGGCAGCAACCCCCGCCAGCAGGCCGAGCATCAGGCAAACGCGTAATGTCTTCAAAAGCGATCAATTTGGATTGTTCAGGATGATCAGGGCCGCGATCACGCCGGGCACCCAACCGCAAAGCGTTAAAAGTAACACAATCAGGAAAGAACCGCAACCCTTTCCGATGACGGCCAGGGGGGGGAAGATGATTGCCAGCAGGACACGTATGAAGCTCATGGTTCGGGTTGATTGATCGATGTATCTATGGGTCGCAAATCCCGCCGGTTTGTTACATGGGACCCGCCGGTTTTTACAATTGGTTGCTCCCGGGTTTTGCTACAGGTGGCTCGCATGTTTCAACTCCGGCGCCGCGGCTAGCTGTTTCCCGCCTACCCGGCATTGGCAGGTTGCACCATTAGGAGTATATTTGCAGGGCTTAAATCCTTGATAATGCAGCTTTCGGAACAAGAAATCGTCCGCCGGGAAAAACTCCGGCAGCTCCGCGAACTGGGAATCGACCCCTACCCGGCCGCCAGGTACCCGGTAAACACCCTAACTGCCGACATACGGGAAAATTACGAGGAAGGGAAGCCGGTGGTTCTGGCCGGCAGGCTTATGTCCCGCCGGATTCAGGGCAAGGCGTCCTTCGCGGAACTCCAGGACAGCACCGGCCGTATCCAGCTGTATTTCAACCGGGACGAGATCTGCCCCGGGGAGGACAAGACCGCCTACAACGAAGTTTACAAGAAACTGCTGGATATCGGGGACATCATTGGGGTCGAAGGCGACCTGTTCCAAACCCAGGTTGGCGAAAAAACGGTACGCGTAAAGGGTTTTACGCTGCTTTCCAAGGCCCTGCGCCCGTTGCCCCTGCCCAAGACCGATGCCGACGGGCAGGTCTTTGACGAATTCAACGACCCGGAGCAACGCTACCGGATGCGCTACGTGGACCTGGTGGTCAACCCCCAGGTACGGGAAACCTTTATCAAGCGCACCAAAATCACCAACAGCATCCGCCGGTTTTTCAATGAAATGGGATACCTGGAGGTAGAAACCCCGATCCTGCAACCCATACCCGGGGGGGCTGCGGCGCGCCCCTTCCAGACCCACCACAATGCCCTGGGCATCCCGCTCTATTTGCGGATTGCCAACGAACTCTACCTGAAAAGGCTCATTGTGGGCGGTTTTGACGGGGTCTACGAATTTGCCAAGGATTTCCGAAACGAGGGGATGGACCGGACCCACAACCCGGAATTTACCGTGATGGAGCTCTACGTGGCCTACAAGGATTACAACTGGATGATGGAAACCACCGAGCAGCTGCTGGAACGGGTGGCCATGGAGGCCAACGGGAGTACGCGTGTCACGGCAAGGGGCAATACCATCGACTTCAGGGCTCCCTATCCCCGCGTCCCCATCCTGGATGCGATTAAGGAGCATACCGGCATCGACGTGGCTGGGATGGACGAAGCCGCCCTCCGGGAGGCTGCAAAAGGTCTCGGCCTGGAAGTGGACGACAGCATGGGTGTCGGGAAACTCATCGACGAGATTTTCGGGGAATGCTGCGAGGACCACTATGTGCAGCCCACCTTCATCATCGATTATCCCAAGGAAATGAGCCCGCTCACCAAGGCGCACCGTTCCAAACCGGGCCTGACCGAGCGCTTTGAGCTGTTGGTAAACGGCAAGGAAATCGCCAACGCATATTCAGAGCTCAATGACCCCATCGACCAGCGGGAGCGCTTTGAGGAGCAGTTGAAACTTTCCGAAAAAGGCGATGACGAAGCCATGTTTATCGACCGGGATTTCCTCAGGGCCCTGGAGTTCGGGATGCCGCCCACTTCGGGGATCGGGATCGGGATCGACCGGCTGGTGATGCTGCTGACGGACAATGCCTCCATTCAGGAAGTATTGTTCTTCCCCCAGATGAAGCCGGAGAAAAAACCCCTCGACCTGAACGAGGAGGAAAAAGCGGTAATGGACCTGCTGCGGACCGTTGGGGAAATGGAATTGTCGGCCCTCAGGGAAAAAGTGGGCCTCAGCAACAAGAAATGGGATAAGGCGACCAAATCCCTTAGCAAAAAAGGGCTGTTCGAAGTCAGTAAGGCCGATGGGGTACTGCTGGCCAGGAGCAAGGCCTGATTGCCGCTGCTCCCGCCACAGGCTGCAACCTATCCGGGCAAGCATCGGTAGGCCGGTCTAACTGACGATCGCATGGGGCCCGTGTCCCGCATTTCCAAAAAAATCCTAGCTTAGGGGGCGCGAAGAAGCCCTTATGAACCGAACCCGTCAGATCGGCCTGCTGGCCGGCCCCGTGATTTTCATCCTCCTCACCTCTTTTTCAGGCAGTCTGATTTCAGATGCCGGCGACAAGGTAATCGCTGTTGCTGCCTGGATGATCCTCTGGTGGATCACCGAAGCGGTTTCCATCTCCGTTACGGCCCTGCTCCCCCTGCTGGTCTTCCCGCTCCTGGGGGTGATGGATCTGGCCGATGTGGGCGCCAACTACGGCAGCCCGATCATCTTCCTCTTCTTCGGCGGTTTTGTCCTGGCGCTGGCACTGGAAAAAGTCAACCTGCACAAACGCATCGCCCTGAGCATCATCCACCGTACCGGGACCAGCCCGGACCGGGTGATCCTGGGGTTTATGATCGCCACGGCTTCCCTGAGTATGTGGATCAGCAACACGGCCAGTACCGTGGTGATGCTGCCCATCGCCATGTCCGTGATCGGCCTTTTGATCAGCGACCCGGACGGGTTTACTCCGAAAGACCAGAATTTTGCGCTCAGCGTCATGCTGGGGATCGCCTTTTCGGCCAATGCGGGGGGGATTGCCACTGTAATCGGCACCCCGCCGAATTCCGTGCTTATCGGTCTGCTGGAAAACGAATACAACACAGAAATATCCTTCCTGAAATGGATGACCCTCGGGCTGCCCGTTTCGATAATCCTAATCGCCATTTCGTACTGGGTGCTGGTTAAATGGATGTTCCCCTGCAAGGGCCTGTCTTTTGGCACTTCCCGGGATGTGATCCGGATCGAACTCGAAAAGCTGGGCCCGGCGAGCGGGCGGGAAAAAATGGTCCTGGTGATTTTCGGCATCACGGTCTTCCTGTGGATATTCCGCACGGTGATCAACGGCCTGCTGCCCGCCCTGGATCTGACCGACACCGCCATCAGCATGTTCGGTGCCCTGGCACTCTTCTGCGTACCGTACAGTTTTAAAAAGGGCTCCTTTATCCTTAAATGGGAGGACACCTCCCGCCTGGCGTGGGGGATCCTGATCCTTTTCGGCGGCGGGCTGGCGCTGGCCCGCGCCATGTCTGCCAGCGGCCTGGTCGACCTGGTTTCGGGCGCCATTGCCGGCAGCCAGATCGGGGTGCTTTTTACGGCATTCCTGTTGATTGCACTGATGCTGTTCATGACCGAACTCATGAGCAACGTGGCCCTGGTGGCGGTGCTGGCGCCGGTGGTTGCCGGTATCGCCATCGGCCTGGATATCCCCATCCTGCACCTGCTCATCCCGGTTACCATTGCCAGCAGCTGCGCCTTTATGTTGCCAATGGCGACCCCTCCCAATGCGATTGTATTTGCCAGCGGCTATATACGGGTACACCAGATGGCCCGGGTGGGCTTTATCCTGAACTGTATTTCCGTGGTATTGCTGGTGCTGCTTTTCCAGTTCGTCGTCCCCTACCTTTTCTGAACCCGCTCCTATTGAGCTAATCACCCCGGCCTGGGTTTTCGGGGTCCCAAAAAAATTAAGCCCCCGCTCTGGCGGGGGCTTAACAGCTGACTAATTCAAATAATTGACAGAAAATGAGATTATTCTATCATCTTCAAAAGCGCCTTGCGTTAAAGGGCCTTCTGAATAAATAGACGTCAGAACCACCCGAATGTTACATAATTTTCACTGTTTAATGCCTTCTTAACCTTCTTTTGGCATTTTTTTAATTCATGCAGAACAGGTTTGTCCGACCAACTGTCAGTTTTTGCCGATAACCGGTAAAGCAACTTCAAAATCGGGCAGGGAGCGAGGCGTATTCCCAACACAATTGGGGCATTTCACATCAAAAAGCGGCAAGCTGACAACATCGGGGCAGCACGCCCGGGGAGATATGCTAACTTTGATAGTAACCAAATCCCCTGCATCATGTCCTACAAAATCAAAAGCCTGCTTTATTTCCTCGCCTTTGTGGCCAGTGCGCTGATCTATTACAACATGGATCATTCGGCCACGGACCCCCAACCCGCCAGCTCCTACGAAATCGCTGCCGATGACGGCGCCCAGGAGCTCCCTGCGGACACTTTCTGAACCGGGTGCCTCCTGTTAAATAAATTGCAATCTTTTCCTGGGAATTAAACCAACCCTTGGGTTCCTGTTCTAATAGGCAGAACCCAAAAACTTCTTCGCATGAAAAAATTGATGATTGCAGGACTCCTGCTGATCGGGATAGGCCTCAGCGCCCAAAAGGGCCCGGCACACCACCGGGGCCTTGCCCCCGGGTCATCCCTTACCGATGAACAGATCGCCACACTGCAAAGTAAAAGGCTCACCCTGGCGCTTGACCTGAGTGAAGGGCAGCAAAGCCAGGTTCAGGCCCTGCTGGAGGAACAGGTAGCCACCAGGCGGGAACAATTTAGGACCCGGGAGGGTTCCCCGGATTCCACACTTGCCCGGGGAAACCGGATGGATTACAGTAGACTGGATGAACGGCTGGATGTGCAAATCGCATTTCAGCGTCGGATGCAGCAAATACTCAGCGAGGAGCAATACCTGCTCTGGAAGAAGCTGAGGCGGGAAAGAAAGCCCCAGAGAGGCGGGCGCCGCATGCACGGTAAACGCTAGGAAGGCCTTCGCGGAGGCAAAAGGAAGGCCTGAAGTCGCTCCCGTTCAGGCACCCAGAGCCGCCGCTGCAGCTTCCACGGCCAGGTCCAGGTCTTCTTCGGTGAGGGCATCGTTCAGGAAATAGCTCTCAAAAGCGCTTGGTGGCAGGTATACCCCCCGGTCCAGCATGCCGTGGAAGTACTTCCGGAAGTGCTCGTTGTTCCCGGTGGCAGCCGATTCAAAATCCCGTACATCCCGGTCGGTGAAATGCACCGAAATCATGGATCCAAACAGGTTGATCCGGTAGGGTTGGCCCGTGGATTTCAATACCTCGTCGAGCCCCTTGTGCAGGTAGGCCGTTTTCGCCGACAACCTGTTGAAAACCCCCGGATCCCTTTCGATGGCCTGCAACATGGCCAGCCCGGCCCCCATGGCCAAAGGGTTTCCGCTCAGGGTCCCTGCCTGGTAAACCGGCCCTTCAGGTGCCAGGTGCGCCATGATTTCGGCCGGGCCCCCAAAGGCACCTACCGGGAGGCCTCCCCCGATCACCTTGCCAAAGGCTACCAGGTCCGCACGGATCCCCAGAGCCTGCTGGGCCCCGCCGGCAGCAAGCCGGAAACCGGTCATCACCTCGTCGAAAATCAACAGGGCACCCGATGTGGTGCACAGCTCCCGGACCCCTTCCAGGAAGCCCGCTTCAGGCGGAATGCACCCCATATTGCCGGCTACCGGTTCCAGGATAACGGCGGCCACTTCCCCGGGGTTGGCATCCAGCAGTTCCTTTACGCTTTCCAGGTCGTTGTACCGGGCCATAAGCGTATCCCTGGCCGTGCCGCGGGTCACGCCCGGGCTGTTCGGGCTCCCGAAGGTTACCGCACCACTCCCCGCTTCGATCAGGAAGGCATCCGCATGCCCGTGGTAGCAACCGGCAAATTTGATGATTTTCTCCCGACCGGTATAGCCCCTGGCCAGACGGACCACAGACATGCATGCTTCCGTGCCGCTGTTTACGAAACGGATTTTTTCAATATGCGGAACCATGGAGACCGCCAGTTCGGCTACCTCGGTTTCCAGGGCGGTGGGCATCCCGAACGAGGTCCCCTTGCGGGTGCGTTCGATCACCGCATCGAGTACCGGGGGAAAAGCGTGACCGAAAAGCAACGGCCCCCAGGAGGATATGAAGTCGATGTACTGGTTGCCGTCTTCGTCCGTAAAACGGGAGCCCCTGGCTTCGCTGACGAAAACCGGGGTGCCACCGACAGACTTGAAGGCACGGACGGGGGAATTGACCCCTCCGGGCAATACCCGGTTGGCCTGCCGGAACAGTTCGCTGCTGCGTTTGTATCGCATCTTATTTGTTGTTGGAATCGATCCTGACTTTGAGCAATTGCCCGATGGCCAGGGCACTGCTGCTCAACCGATTGATTTTCATGAGTTCGTCCACCGACATCCCGTACCTGCGGGAGAGGGCATAAAGGGTATCCCCTGCCTGAACGCGGTGGGTGTTGTAAATCCCTTCGGACAGCGTTACCGGTGCTTCCCGGCGTATGGGGGTGCCCAACACCTCGGAATCGTACTTCTGCAGGCCATAGCGCTCGATGAGTTCGATCAGTTTATGGGGATACCTGCGGTCCGTGGCATATCCGGCTGCCTTGAGCCCCCGGGCCCATCCGCGGTAGTCGTCCGGTTCCAGGGAAAATAGGGATCCGTACCTCGACCGGCTGGAGAGGAAGATACTGTGGTCCCGGAAGGAGTGCATGGGGTGGTTGTATTTCCGGAAACATTCCCCGCGGGCATCGTCGTCATGGTGGGCATAATCCCCCTCCCAGCCCGTATGGCACTTAATTCCGAAATGGTTGTTGGTTTTACGCGTAAGTTCCCCCATGCCAAAGCCGCTTTCAAGCAACCCCTGCGCCAGGGTGATGCTGGCGGGTATCCGGTAGGCCTGCATTTCGCGCTGGGCGATAGGAGCAAAGGTCCGGATGTATTCCTCGGGGGAGGAGATGGCAAAAAAAATGAATTCCCCGGTATCTTCAGGCAGGTCACCGGTGGCAGTGGAAGCTGTTTTTACCCCGGTGGGAACCGGGTCGGGACGCGAAGCCCGTTTCTTGCTCCCGCATCCCGCCAACAGCATTCCGGCCAGGCACGCACAAAACAATATCCCTCTCATAGTTGGAGCAAAGGTAAGTTCTTTTTCCGCAAATTCAGATTCATCCCCCGGATTCCCTGCAACCCCCCTGTATGGATGGCCAGGATCCGGCTCCCCTTTTCAAAGGTTCCCCGACCGACTTCATCGAGGATTCCGTAGAGCATTTTCCCGGTGTAGACCGGGTCCAGCGGAATCCCGGTGTCTGCAAAAAACTGGTTGATAAACCGGACCAGGGATGCATCGATACGCGCGTAGCCGCCAAAATGGAAGGCCGTACACAGGTCCCAGTTGTCGCCCGGGACGAGCGCTTTCAGCGACTCCGACAGATCATCGGCTTTCAGGGCGGAATACCCCCGGATGCGCTGGCCGGGAAAAGATCCCGCAACCAGGCCCGCCAGGGTCCCCCCGGTCCCAACGGGACAACACACCCAATTGAAGGCGGCATCTTCGGGGCCCAGGATTTCCGCACACCCGCGTATGGCTTCCCGGTTCGTCCCCCCTTCCGGGAGCAGGTAGGCTGGGCCATACCGGTCCAGCAATTCCACCTGAAAACCGGGATCTCCACGCCGGGCATACGCCTCCCGGGAAACAAAATGCAGTTCCATCCCTGCTGCCCGGGCATCGGCCAGGGTCGGGTTCAGGGGCCGGCCATCCAGTTCCTCTCCCCGGATGATCCCGATCGTGCGGAAACCGAACTCTTTCCCTGCGGCGGCCGTGGCGTGGATATGGTTGGAATAGGCGCCCCCAAAGGTGACGAGGGTTTTCAGCCCTGCGGCCTGCATCTGCTGCAGGTTATAGTTGAGTTTGCGGAATTTGTTCCCGGAAAGCCCCGGGTGCAGGAGATCTTCGCGCCTGATATGCAGTTCGACACGCCGCCGGGACAGGACGGGCAGCCGTATTTCCTGGGTAGGGGCCGGCTCCATGGATCAGGCGCTCCTGAAAAGGTAGTTGAGGAAGTTGTACGGCTTCCTCCTTGCCAGATAGTCCAGGTCTTTTTCGCAGGCATAGGCCTCCCGTTCAAAACTGATATTCTGGTAGGCCCTGTAGGCGTCCAGGTACCAGAAGGTGCGGAACAGCCATTCCGCCAGGTACCAGGCATAGAAAAATACCAGCAGGAGCTCCGCCTGTTGCCTGAGGTGGATCCGTTCGTGGTTGATGAGGACCCGGTCCTTCCTCAGGGCGGGATTGCGCAGGATGATAAAGGGCCAGAGGGAGAGGCCCACGTAGTTCCGGTAGAAAAAGTGTTTGATGACCAGGATCATACCTTATCCGTAACGAATACCTGTAAAGATAATTGTTAAAATCAGATAATCGGTATCCGGAGGGCTCAAATGCCCCCCGGTTCCGGCCACCCCGCCCCGCAAAATGGCTGGCAGAATTTCCACGGGGGAACGAAAAATTCAATACATTTAATTCATTCCCCGTCCATTAAACCAACCCATCAAACCCAACCAAATGAAATCTGTATTCACAATTGCGATTACGGCCGGTATCGCCCTGGTGCTTTCCGGTTGTGCCGAAACCACCGGGCCGGAAAGCGGCCTGGTCAGCGAGGAACGCCTGTTGCAGGCCAGCGAATCCCCGGGAGAATGGCTCATGTACGGCCGGGACTATTCGGAAACCCGCTTCAGCCCGCTGGAACAGATCAACGCTTCCAACGTGGACAGCCTCGGTCTGGCCTGGAGCCTCAACCTGGGTATCAAGAGGGGTATTGAAGCCACCCCGGTGGTGGCAAACGGCATCATGTACTTCACGGGTTCCTGGAGCCGGGTCTATGCCGTGGATGCCCGGACCGGTGACATGGTCTGGACATATGACCCGGAGGTGCCCAAATCCTGGGGGGAACGGGCCTGTTGCGACGTGGTGAACCGGGGGGTGGCCTTATTCGGGAAACGGCTATATTTCGGGTCCCTGGACGGCAGGCTCATTGCTTTGGATGCGCGTACGGGGGAAAAGGAATGGGAAGTGTTCACCATCGATCCGGAAAAAGCCTATACGATTACAGGGGCCCCTAGGGTCGTCAAAGGCAAGGTGATCATCGGAAACGGAGGGGCGGAATACGGGGTGCGCGGTTATATTTCGGCCTATGACGCCGACTCCGGACAACTGGACTGGCGTTTCTATACCGTACCCGGCAACCCGGCAGACGGTTTCGAAAACAAAGCCATGGAAGCAGCTGCCCGGACCTGGACCGGGGAATGGTGGAAATTCGGGGGAGGTGGCACGGCCTGGGATGCCATGGCCTTTGATCCGGAACTGGACCTGCTCTATGTCGGGACCGGCAACGGGGCCCCCTGGAACCGGGATATCCGCAGCCCGGGAGGCGGGGACAACCTGTACCTCTCTTCCATCCTGGCTCTGGACCCGGACACCGGAGAACTGGCCTGGCACTATCAGACAACCCCGGGGGATACCTGGGACTATACGGCTACCCAACACATTATTCTGGCAGATCTGGAAATCGGCGGCAGCGTCCGCAAAGTATTGATGCAGGCTCCGAAAAATGGTTTCTTCTATGTCCTCGACCGGACAGACGGCTCGCTGATATCGGCCGAAAATTATGTCTACACGAACTGGGCTACCGGGATTGACCCGGACACGGGCCGGCCTGTAGAAACCGAATTTTCAAGATATCCGGAATCCAATACGCAAATCGCCCCCGGGCCCGGGGGTGGCCATAATTGGCAACCCATGGCCTATAATCCGGAAACCGGCCTGGTTTATATACCTGCACGCGAGGATTTCTTCTTTTACGGACAACCATCGGAATGGGAGTTCAATGCCGATCCGCGGGCCTGGAATACGGCCGCCTTTGCCAATCCCGCCCTGGAATCGCGGATAGATACCCTGGCCAACCGGAACCAGGGGGTCCTGCTGGCCTGGGATCCCGTAAAACAGGAAACAGTTTGGCAGGTACGGGAGGCGTTTCCCTGGAACTCCGGCCTGCTGAGCCTCAAAGATTTGATATTCAAGGGAAACGCAGAAGGTGAATTTGCGGCTTTTGATGCCCGGACCGGGGAAAAGCGCTGGAGCACCCCCCTGAATACCGGCATCATCGCTTCGCCCATCACCTATGAGTTGGACGGGACCCAATACATAACCATCCTGGTGGGTTGGGGGGGCGTTTTTGGGAGATGGCTGAGCCTGACGGAGCAGGTCAACCCCGGGACGGTCTACACTTTTGCCCTTGGCGGCAAGGCCCCGCATCCCGAATTTCCAGTGTCACCGGCAAAGGAACTGATCGACCTCCCCTTTGCCGATGATCCCGCCACGTTGGCCCTTGGGGCATCCCTGTATGACACCCATTGCTCTCATTGCCATGGCTATAATGGAGGGCTCGGAGGAGGGGGCATACCGGATCTCAGGTATTCGTCCCCCGAGGTATTCGGGTCCTACGAAGGAATCGTGGGGTACGGCGCCTACCTGGACAAAGGCATGCCCAATTTCGGGGACCGGCTTTCGGGAGGGGATATCGAGGCAATCCGCAATTATATCCTGGCCATGGCCCAACAGGCCCGATCCGCCGCCGGTCCGTAAATGGGCGTTTGAGCATTGGAAACCCGCTCCGTTGGATCTCCCTTAATTCCCGCAAATAGGGTATCTTAGGGGTAAGTTGTTATTTTATTGTCAGGAATGGCGGATAAGCCCCCGTTGGAAAAGGAAGACTATTACTGGTCGGAAGAAGGATATCGCGTTTTTACCGAACGCTACCACCTGAAAAGGGGCTATTGCTGCGAAAGCGGGTGTCGCCATTGTCCGTATGGTTATAATCCGAGAACGAATACCCGGAAATAGACGGGTTTCGGCATGGTATTTGTGCTTTTTGTACTAAAAATTGCTGATTAAAACGACTGTTTATGAGATCCCTATTCAAACTTTCATTCACGCTGGCGGCGCTGTTGCTGCTGGCAAGCTGCAGTTCGGTCCGGGTTGCCTCCGACTATGACCGGGGTGCCGACTTTTCAGGATACAAATCCTATGCCTTTTACAAAACCGGCATAGATAAGGCAATGATCTCCGATCTGGACAAGAAGCGGATCCTTCGGGCCATTGACGGGGAATTAAACGGCAGGGGCTTTGTCAAATCGGAAAACCCCGACCTGCTCATCAGCATCTTCACCACCGAAAAAGACCGGGTGGACATTTACGCCAACTCCTTTGGATGGGGTTGGGGCTGGGGCTGGGGTTGGGGCTACAATCCCTGGTTCTGGGGCCCGGGCGCCTGGAACTATGGCCCGGCGGTGACCACTAACACCGAAGGCACCCTGTATATCGACCTGATCGATGCAGCTACCCGGGAGCTCGTATGGCAGGGAAAAGGCACGGGCATCCTGGGAAACAACCAGAATATGGAAAAGAAGGAGGAGCGGATCCAGGATTTTGTATCCCGTATCCTCGAGCGATACCCGCCTGAGGGCATCGCCCTGAAATAACCCTTTACAACCCTGCAAACGCAGGGTTTTCTTTTGTGTACCCATTTGAGGGGCTTCCCCCATTTTTGTACCTTTAGGAAAGATGAAACCCTTGCTATGAGCTACGAAAGCAACCCCATCCTCGACCGGCTGCCCCGGCATCTGAGGCAATACATCAAACCCCAGAACTACGAGGAATACACCCCTGTTGACCAGGCGGTCTGGCGGTATGTCATGCGCAAAAATGTAGATTACCTGAGCCGGGTGGCACACCCCTCCTATTTGCCCGGCCTTAAAAAAACGGGCATTACCGAAGACCATATACCCAATATGTACGGGATGAACCGGATCCTGAAGGAAATCGGGTGGGCAGCCGTGGCGGTGGACGGCTTTATCCCGCCGGCGGCTTTCATGGAATTCCAGGCCTATAATGTGCTGGTGATCGCCTCCGATATCCGCCAGCTCGACCATATCGAATATACGCCTGCCCCCGACATCATCCACGAGGGCGCCGGCCATGCGCCTATTATCGCAAACCCCGAATACGCGGAGTACCTCAGGCGCTTCGGGGAAATCGGCTGCAAGGCCATCTCCAGTGCCCACGACTACGAGGTGTACGAGGCGGTGCGCCACCTGTCCATCATCAAGGAGGCCCCGGGTACCGACCCGGCGGAAATCGAAAAGGCAGAAGCCCGGATCGATGCGCTCCAAACCCGGGAGGTGGCCCCCAGTGAGATGTCCCTTATCCGGAACCTGCACTGGTGGACCGTGGAATACGGGCTCATCGGCACGCCGGAAGACCCGAAGATCTACGGGGCCGGCCTGCTGTCCTCCATTGGGGAAAGCAGCTGGTGCATGACTGACAAGGTGAAAAAAATACCCTATTCCATCGAAGCGGTGCGGACCTCCTTCGATATCACCAAACCGCAGCCCCAGCTCTTTGTAACCCCGGATTTCGCCTTCCTCAGCCAGGTGCTGGAGGAATTTGCCGGGACTATGGCGCTCCGGCGCGGCGGCCTGGACGGCATCGAAAAACTGATCCGTTCCAATGCCCTGGGTACGGCGGAGCTGAGCACCGGCCTGCAGATCTCCGGCACCTTTTCCGAGGTGATAGCCCACGACGGCAAACCCGTCTACATCAAAACGGCGGGGCCCACCGCCCTCGCCTACCGGGAAAAGGAACTCATCGGGCATTCCACGGCCCACCACAAGGATGGTTTCGGCTCCCCCATCGGGAAACTGAAGGGGATCAACCTGGCCATCGAGGACATGAGCCCCCGGGACCTTAAAGCCTACAATATTTACGAGGGGGAACGGGTGCGCCTGGAGTTCGAGGGACAGGTCGTTCTGGAAGGCGACATCGTGACCGGAACCCGTAACCTGCAGGGCGAAATCATCCTGATCACCTTTGAGAATTGCCTGGTAACCCATAAGGACACCGTCCTGTACGAACCGGAATGGGGGCTCTACCACATGGCTGTGGGCGAAAAAGTGGTCTCGGCCTTTAACGGCCCGGCCGACAACGCGAGTTTCGACCGGGTAACGCACATCCCCGGCTCCACGACCATCAAAGTGAAAAAGAGCCCGGAGCAGCAACGGCTGGAACGCCTCTACGGACAGGTCCGGGAGTTCCGTGAAGGCACAAATACCACCATTTCCAGGAACAAGGTGCTGCGGGAAATCAAAAACCACTATCCGGAAGACTGGCTGCTGTCCGTGGAGCTCTACGAACTGGCCAAAGGCCGGAAGGACGCCTCCTTTGCCGAAGAGATCCTGGAGCACCTGGAGGATGTCAAAGGCCGGCGCCCGGAAATCGGCCACCTAATCGATGACGGGGTAGCCCTGGCCAGGGGGGAAACGGTTACTTACTGAGCAGTTCCCGGTTCCCGGGAGTGTCCAGGATTTGAGGAATGGATTCCTTCCGCTTTGGAAGGTACCTGACGGGCACCGTCCTGCCGTCCCTGCGCAGCACGAGTTCCACTTCCCGGTCCGTCGCCCCCATATAAATGCTGCGGGAGACCACCGCATCCCCGGCCCGCACGCCGGACGCATAGGCCGCCGATTCAGGGTCCACCGCAACCACGAAATCACGCTCCGGGCTGAAGTCAAAACCGAGGTCAAAAAGGTCGGCTCCCAGGCGGTACTCCAACCCCAGATCCCGGAACAGGGCTTCCAGCGGCAGGGGTTTCCCCTCTTCGATATGCCGTCGGTAAAAGGGTCCGAGTTCCTCCACCAGGTACCGGTTTGCCTTTTTTACAAAATAGGGCCCGTTGAGTTTGGCGCCTTTCCCCCTGCTCTCCCGTAACAGGTCGCGCATCAGGTTGTCCAGGCTATTTGCCCCTTCCGATACGGCGCGTATTTCCTGGTCCAGGTAAAAGGCAAACAAGAAGCCGCGGTTATAGGGAAGCTCCTGGTAGTCCCGGTTGGTCCAGAAATTCTCATAGTTGATTTCGCTGTTGGGCGCCCCCTGGACGGTGGACGCCGCCATCTGCCGGATCTTGTCATTCACGGCTTCGATGTAGTATCCCCAGTCGTTGCCGGCAATACCAAATGCGGCGATGTTCTTGGCGGTATAGTATTCGGTGAACCCCTCGCTGAACCAGTACTGGGCCTCTTCGGCCTCATTTTCGATGCTATGCCCCACCCAGTTGTGCATCAGCTCATGGTTGAAAAGGTAGACCAACTGCTGGAAGTCGGTGAATTCATTGTTCGATACGGAAGCTGCGAAGGAATTGGTCAGGCCGGTCCCCTGGAAACTGCTGCCCTGTTCCAACTCAAAAGGTCGCATGGTCACCGTAAAATAGGGCTGGCTGTGGTCCTTCCAGAAACTGCGTTGGGCGGCTACCGTCTCCGTAAGCATGTCCATGGCCTCCTGCTCCGTAAAGGGGATCCACTCCCCCCGGATCGCCAGGTGGATCGGATTGCCTTCAATAACCCGGCTGTATACCCGGAAATCGCCCCCTGTATAGATTGCGCTCATAAACTGGTCCAGGTCCAGGATGCCGAGGTCCTGATCCCGTTGCCGGCTGCCAAAGCTGTTGTGGATTACAGCTGTTTCGTCCCACCCCCTCCAGGAAATCCGGATGGCGGCCCTGGCGCCCTCCTGCTGCCGGTAATGTCCCGGCACCATCAGCAGGTTATGGGCAAATACATGGAAATAGTCCTGCTGCACCACCGGGCGGTACGCCAGCCCCGGGTTGTCGGAAGCAACATGATCCTGAATCACCTTGTAACTGACCTCCACCGGACTGTCTGCCTCCCCCCGGGGGATGACGGCCCAACCGCTGTCCCGTTCGACCAGGGGATGGCCCGCTCCGGATAATACCCTGAAATCCCGGATGGTATTCCAGAGGCTGTCCTGCCCCCAGGCGGTATCCGAAAAATCCAGGCGGCTGGCTTCATTGGCGGCGGGTTGGAATTTTATACGAACCTCCAGAGCCGGGAGGGAATCCCACTGGCTTTTTGATATCTGGTAGTCGAGCTCGGGTACTGCCGGTTCGGTCTGGCAAGCGGCCAGCAGCACAAAAAATATAGCCAGGGCGACCCCCCGGCTGATTTCAGTAAAGAGGTGCATGGATGGTCTGTTTACCCTTAATAGACGCCATCCTGGTAAAAATGTTTCAGGCCAGGGGCCATTTAGTCCAGGAAAAACCCGGGGCCGGGAAGCGAATCCAGGGGGCGGTCCCGGTAAGTAAGCGTCCAGCCCATCGAACGGGTTAGCACCCAGAAACCAGAGAGCTCTTCCAAAAGGCGGCCCCTGGCGTTGCCCCTGAGGGAAGAGGCTTCGACCTTTTTCCGGATGGACGCACTTACGCGGTTCTTGATGGTGTTGTAATCCGCAGCCCCGAAGGGGTTCAGGTAATCGGCAGTCACGTCGTAATACGATAGTTCCGGGTAGATGTCGATCTCCGCTTCCGGGATTTCCAGAATGTGCAGCGTACGGGCCTCCGGATCCAGGCGGTAGGTGAGCTGCTTCAGGTCATAGCTGACCGTGGCCCGGGCATTGACCACTACCAAAGCCCGTTTCCGGGCCGACCAGAGGGATCCGAGCAGGTCCCGGGAATCCTCATAGGTATACACTTCGGCATAATGGCCTTCGGTGACCACCAACTTGGCCACCTGGTCAATCCGGGACTGGATCAGGGAGGATTCCTCCCGGATCTTAGATGCTTCCTGCCCGTCGCCGGCGCACGACCGGTAGACCAGAACCGCGGTTAGTGCCAGCAGGACGCCTGCCAAAAATCGTTTCATATTTCAAAATCCATGTGGGGGTGCCTTTCTTTTAGATACGCAATCCGTGCCTCCAAAGATGTCCTGAAGGACCGATATGTCTCCGAATCCGGATGCATTGGCCGGTGCGCGAGCCCTTTGCGGACCGCCTCCACTTCCTGCATATCCGAATGGGCGCCGGGTGCGATCCATGCACCTGCAAAACGCTCCCAGATATAATCGACGGCCACCTGGTTGGGGTGGACCAGATCCCTGTCGTAGAACCGGTAGTCTCTGAGTTCGTCCAACAGGATTTCATAAGCCGGGAAATACCCTGCCCCGCCGGATGTACATACCTCATGGGCGGCAGCGACCAACAGGGCCTTGCTGAGCTGGTTGGCAACCAGCCCGTCCCGGATATGCCGCACCGGGGAAACCGTCAGGATACACCGGATGTCTGGCCGGAAACCCCTAAGGATCCCCAGCATCGCATCCACGAAGCCCGCTACTTCCGAATGGGTACTGAGTTCCCTTTCAAAGTGGGATGCGGGCAGTTTCTGGCAATTGGCCGCCAGCATCCCCGACTCCCTGTGCCGATAACCCCGGGCGCTCCCCAGGGTCAGTACGACGTGTGTGGACGAAGACAGGGCGGCCCGCAGTTGATGAAGCGCCTGATTGAGGGCTGCGAGGGCGTCTTCCTTTTCGGGTTTTGCCAGGGAAGAATGCGCCCAGAGGGAACGCCAGAGCCCCTGGTGGCAGAAGAGGTCGGATTCCCCGAAATCCCGGTTATCCCGGGCTCGCTGCAGCAAAGCCAGCAGGGGCGCGGGGTGGTAGATCACCCCAAATGGATTCGTGCAATGCCGGAATTGGTAATACCCCAGCTTTTCGCCCATGGAAGCGGCAAAACAGGAGCCCAGCAAGAGGATGGCACCGCTGTAGTCCAACGGCTTGTCTGCCGGAGTTATAGGTACTTCGGTACTCCACTTCATGGGGTGTGGGTTTTTGGGCTAATTCAAATACTGACGGGCTGCCTTAAGGGCTTCCCCGATGCCTCCGGGGTTCTTCCCGCCGGCCGTCGCAAAGAACGGCTGGCCGCCGCCGCCTCCCTGAATGTGCTTGCCGAGTTCCCGGATGATGGTTCCGGCATTCAGGTCCCTTTCCTTTACCAGATCCTTGGCGATGAACAGTGTCAGCAGGGCCTTCCCGTCCTGTTCCGACCCCAGCAGCAGGAACAGGTTGTCTACCTCCCCGCCCAGCTGGAAGGCCAGATCCTTCATGGAACCCGCATCCAGGTCCACCTGCCGTGCGTGGAAATGTACCCCATCCAGGGTTTCGAGGTCTGATTTTATCTGGGATTTGAGGGCCCCGGCCTGTTCGCGTTTGAGAGCCTCCAGCTCCTTTTTCAGGGCCGCGTTCTCCTGTTGCAGGCTCTCTACCGCCTGCAAGGGGTCCTGGGCATTTTTCAGCCGCTCCCGGATCGTTTCCAGCACCTGCTCCTTTTGGGTGAAATAGTCCCGGACCGCATCGGAGGTGATCGCCTCGATCCGCCTCACCCCGGCCGCCACGGCCCCTTCCGATACTATCTTGAAATGCCAGATTTCGGCCGTATTCCGAACATGGGTGCCCCCGCAGAGTTCAATGGAATCCCCGAAGCGGATGGTCCGTACCCGGTCGCCGTACTTTTCCCCGAAAAGGGCCATCGCCCCGGATTCCAGCGCCTCCTTTACCGGGACGCTGCGGTGCTCCTCCCGGTCCAGGCTTTCGGCAATCCGGTCGTTCACAAAATCTTCCACCCGCTGGAGTTCCTCATCGGTCATCTTCGAAAAATGCGAAAAATCGAAGCGCAGGTGCCCCGAGTGCACCGCGGAGCCTTTCTGCTCCACGTGGGTGCCCAGGACTTTCCGCAACCCCTGGTGCAACAGGTGGGTGGCGGTGTGGTTCCGCGCGGTCCGGGAGCGCTGCCTGGCGTCCACCACCGCGTGGAATGCCGCCTCCGGGTGGGCCGGCAACTCCCCGGTAATGTGCAGGATCTCGTTGTTTTCCTTCCGGGTGTCAACGATGTAAGTGACTTCCCCGCCCGGGCCTTCCAGATACCCTTTGTCCCCTACCTGCCCACCACCTTCGGGATAAAAAGGGGTCTGGTCCAGGACCAGCTGGTAGCGGGTCCCTCCCTTACGGGTTTCCACCCGCCGGTACTTCCGCAGCTTCACCTGGGACTCAAGCTTGTCGTAGCCCACAAAATCGGAACCCGTTCCCGGGTGTACGTTCACCCAGTCGTCTGTGGCCGTTTCGGACGCCGCCCGGGAACGGTCCTTTTGTTCCTGCATGGCGCGGTCGAACCCTTCCTGGTCCAGTTCAAAGCCCCGTTCCCGGAGGATCAGGGAGGTCAGGTCGATCGGGAAGCCAAAGGTGTCGTACAATTCAAAGGCACGGCTCCCGTCAACGGTATGGCCGCTGGTCTCATCGATTACGGCATCCAGGCGGGAGAGGCCCTGCTCCAGCGTCTTCAGGAAGGAAACCTCTTCTTCCCTGACCACGTTTTCGATCAGGTGGCGCTGTTCGGCCAGTTCCGGGAAGGCTTCCCCCATCACTTCCCCCAGGGTACCCACCAGGCGGTGCATAAAGGGTTCCTTGGCGTCCAGGAAGGTGAATCCGTAGCGGATCGCCCGGCGGAGGATACGGCGGATCACGTAACCGGCCCCTGTATTGCCGGGCAGCTGGCCATCAGCAATGGTAAAGGATACGGCGCGGATGTGGTCCGCGATAACGCGGAAAGCAATATCGGCATCTTCGGACTCCCCGTATTTCTTCCGGGTGATGTTGCCGATCTCCCGGATCAGCGGGGTGAACAGGTCGGTGTCGTAATTGGAGCGGACCCCCTGCATGACCATGCAAAGGCGCTCAAAGCCCATGCCCGTATCGATGTGCTTCTCGGGCAGCGGTTCCAGACGGCCGTCGGCTTTCCGGTTGTACTGGATAAAGACGAGGTTCCAGATTTCCACCACCTCGGGGTGGTCCTGGTTGACCAGTTCCGCTCCCGGGGTTTTGGCCCGCTCGGCATCCGCGCGGATATCCACGTGGATTTCCGAACAGGGGCCGCAGGGCCCCTGATCGCCCATCTCCCAGAAATTGTCCTTCTTGGAACCCATCAGGATGCGCTCTTCCGGCAAAATGGCCTTCCACAGGTCCCAGGCTTCCTGGTCGCGATCCAGGGCATCCGCATCCCGGCTCCCTTCAAAAATGGTCACGTAGAGCCGGTCCCTGTCAATCCCGCAAACCCCGGTAAGGAACTCCCAGGCCCATTCGATGGTCTCCTTTTTGAAATAATCGCCGAAACTCCAGTTGCCCAGCATTTCGAACAGCGTGTGGTGGTAGGTGTCCCGGCCCACCTCTTCCAGGTCGTTGTGCTTGCCGCTGACGCGCAGGCATTTTTGGGTATCCGCCACGCGTCGGTCCCCGGGCTGGCTGACCCCGAGAAAATATTCTTTGAACGGGTTCATCCCGGCGTTGACAAACAAGAGGGTGGGGTCGTCCTTGACCACCAGGGGGGCCGAGGGGACGATTCGGTGTCCGCGCTCTTTAAAAAAAGTTAAAAATTGGCTTCTTATCTCTCTGGAAGTCATATAAAAACGCGCGCTTACTTTAAATTTCAGTTATTGTGCCAAACAATTTTTATATTTGTTGGTCGGCCTTGCTGGACGGCACAAAAATAGGATAAAATCCCTTCATGACTAAGGTTAAGTACTATTACGACCCGGACACCTTATCCTACCGGAAAATCGAACCGAAAAAATCCCGGAAGTACCGGAATATCGCGCTTTTCATGATCGCGTCCGCCCTCTTTGGGCTGATGGGCATGCTCGTCCTGCTCAATACCAACCTGCTCAACACCCCGAAGGAGCTGGCCCTGCAGCGGGAGGTGAACAATTTTGAGCTGCGCTTTGAGCTGCTCAACCGGAAAATGGACCAGATGGAACAGGTACTGGCCAATATCGAGGACCGGGACAACAATATCTACCGCCTCTATTTCGAAGCCAACCCCATCCCCGAGGAACAGCGCCGAGCAGGCTTCGGGGGTGTCAACCGCTACCGCGAACTCGAAGGGTTTAACAATTCGGACATGATCATCGCCACTACCAGACGGATGGAAATCATCCAGAAAGAGATGGTGATCCAGTCCAAATCCCTGGACGAGATTACCAAACTGGCGGCCGAAAAGGAAGAATTGCTCGCGGCCATACCGGCCATCCAGCCCATAAACAATGAAGACCTGACGCGCATGGCCTCCGGATACGGCTGGCGTTCCGACCCCTTCACCAAAGCCCGGAAAATGCACTGGGGCATGGATTTCACGGCACCCCGAGGCACCCCGATCTACGCCTCCGGGGACGGGACGGTATCCCGGGCGGACAACAACGCCTCCGGGTATGGCAAACACGTTCGTATCGAACACGGGTACGGGTACATGTCGCTGTACGGCCACCTGAGCAAATACAATGTGAAAAGGGGGCAAAAAGTAAAGCGGGGCGACCTGATCGGCTTTGTGGGCAGTACCGGCAGGAGCGAAGCCCCCCACCTCCACTACGAGGTCTGGAAGGACGGGGACCGGATCAACCCCATCAACTTCTACTACGGCAGCTTGACGGCCGAGGAGTTTGAAAACATGCTCATCTACGCCAACCAGGAAAACCAATCGCTCGACTGATGCATGTAGAACTCCCGGAAAAACGCTATTACGGCATTGGCGAAGTGGCCAGGGCCTTTGAGGTAAACACCTCCCTGATCCGCTTTTGGGAAAAGGAATTCGACGTGCTCCAGCCCAAAAAAAATGCGAAAGGGAACCGGAAGTTCACCCCTGCGGACATCAAAAACCTCGAACTCATCTACCACCTGGTAAAAGAACGCGGCTTCACCCTGGAAGGCGCCAAAACCCACCTGAAGGAAAACCGGCAGAAAACCCTCAGCAATTTCGAGATCATCCGGAAACTGGAGCGGGTAAAAGCCGAGCTGATCAAGATCAAGGACCAGCTCTGATGTAACTTTTCGGCCATTTCGGCTACCTATAGAGTACTAACCTTAAATTGATAAATAGCATGAAAAAGTGGCTTATCCCTTTGCTCATCGTGGGCGTTCTCGTCTTCTTTGGAATTATCATTTTTTCCTGGTCGGTGAGATTCAACAACACGGCCGTCACCTACGAGGCCAATGCCAAAACGGCCTGGTCCAACGTGGAGAGTTCCTACCAGCGACGCAACGACCTGATCGGCAACCTGGTGAAAACCGTACAGGGGGCTGCGGATTTTGAACGGGAAACCCTGCGGGAAGTGATCGAAGCGCGGTCCAAGGCGACCTCCACCACCATCGATGCGAATAACCTGAGTGCGGAGCAACTGGCGGAATTCCAGCAGGCCCAGAGCGGGCTTTCCTCTGCCCTTTCCAGGCTGTTGGTCACCGTGGAGCGGTATCCCGAACTCCGGGCCAACCAGAACTTCCTGGAACTGCAAAGCCAGCTGGAAGGCACGGAAAACCGCATCAACGTGGCCCGGGACCGGTTCAATGAGGCGGTGAACACCTACGACATCCACATTAAGAAATTCCCGAATTCCCTGTTTGCGGGCTGGTTTGGCTTTGATGAGATGCCCCGTTATGAGGCAGACGCCGGATCTGAAAATGCCCCGGATGTGAATTTTGAATTCGACTAGGCCATGTCCGAAGTCGAAGAACTGCTGACCCCAGAAGAAGAAACCGAGGTCGTCGAAGCCATCCGGGAAGCGGAACGGGAGACCTCGGGCGAAATCCGGGTGCACCTGGAGTATTCCGTAAAAGGCGAACCCCTCAAGCGGGCAGGTGAGCTGTTTTACGCCCTCAAAATGGAGAACACCCGGGAGCGAAACGGGGTATTGATCTACATCGCCGTCCACGACCACCGGTTTGCCATCTACGGGGACAAGGGGATCGACAAGGCGGTCCCGGAAGGGTTCTGGGACACCACCCGCGATGCGATGCAAAAGAACTTCCGCAAGGGCGCGTTCAAGGAGGGTATCTTGGCCGGGGTACGCAGTGCGGGCCGCGAATTAAAAGCGCATTTCCCGTGGCGGCCGGGAGACGAAAACGAACTGAGCAATGAAGTTTCCAAAAGCTAGCATCCTGTTTTTTATTGCCTTCCTCCTGGCCGGAAGCTGGCTGCAAGCGCAGTTCCAGATCCCGGAAAAACCATCGGTATCGGAACAAACCAGCCTCTACGATTATTACGGATTGCTTACCGAGGCCCAGGCCAACGCGCTGGAACAAAAACTCATCCGGTATTCGGACAGCACCTCCACCCAGATCGTGGTGGCCATCATCGCCTCTACGGAAGGGGAGAATATCCAGTACCTGGGGGCCCAGTGGGGACAGGCCTGGGGGATCGGGCAGGAGAAGGAGGACAACGGCATCCTGATGCTGCTCGCGCGGGACGACCGCCGAATCGGCATCAATACGGGGTATGGCCTGGAGGAGTTCCTGACCGATGCGCTGTCGCGGCGGATCATCAACCAGGTTATCATCCCAGAATTCAAGGCCGGGGACTACTATGCCGGCCTGGATAAAGGCACGGATGCCATCTTTGAGGTCCTGACGGGTCAATTCCAGGGCAGTGGCCGTTCCGGGTCCGGTGGAGGGTTCCCTTTCCGGGCATTGCTCCCCTTTATCATCTTCATTGTCATCATCATAATCCTGGCTTCGCGCAAAAACCGCGGGGGCGGGCGCGGCGGCAGGCGCCGGGGGCTCGATATCTGGGATGTGATCATCCTGAGCAACATGGGGCGCTCCGGTTCGTCCCGGGGCGGGTTTGGCAGCGGCGGCGGCTTTGGAGGCGGTGGCTTCGGAGGCGGTTTCGGCGGGGGTGGCTTCGGCGGAGGCGGCGCTTCCGGCGGGTGGTAATCCATCTGTTTTTCCCGGTTCAGGGTGACGTACCCCTATAAATAGCAGGATTTACTTCTTCCGCATGTAGATATCCATCGGCACGCCGGTAAAGTTGAATTGTTCCCGGATTTTGTTCTCGAGGAACCGCTTGTAGGAGTCCTTAACGTACTGGGGCAGGTTGCAGAAAAATGCAAACTGGGGAAAGGGCGTCGGCAGTTGGGTGACGAATTTGATCTTGACGTATTTGCCCTTGATAGCCGGGGGCGGGTACTTCTCGATGATGGGCAGCATCAGGTCGTTCAGTTTGCGTGTCGGTATCCGGCGCGAGCGGTTTTCGTATACCTCAACGGCCGTCTCAATGGCCTTGAAGATCCGCTGCTTGTTCAGGGCAGAGATAAATACGATGGGGATATCCGTGAACGGCGAGGTGGCCTCCTTGATCATTTTGGTATACTCCTTGACCGAAGAGGTATCCTTTTCCACCAGGTCCCATTTGTTGACCAGGATCACAATGCCTTTGTGGTTCCGCTGGGCCAGCCAGAAGATATTCTGCACCTGCCCGTCAAAACCCCGGTTCGCATCCACCAGCAACAGGCAGACGTCCGCGTTCTCGATGGTGCGCACCGAACGCATCACCGAGTAAAATTCCAGGTCCTCCTTGACCTTTGCCTTCCGGCGGATACCTGCGGTATCCACCAGGTTGAACTCAAAACCAAACCGGTTATAGCGGGTATCGATGCTGTCCCGTGTGGTCCCGGCAATGTCGGTGACGATATACCGTTCTTCCCCGATGAGCGCATTGATGAATGAGGACTTGCCTGCATTGGGGCGGCCCACAACCGCAAAGCGGGGCACGTTTTCCTCCCTGGGGGGACGGTCCGGAAGGGCGGGGATCAGGGCGTCCAGCAATTCCCCCGTGCCGCTCCCGTTGATACTGGATACCGGGTAGTATTCGCCCAGCCCAAGGGAATAGAATTCTACGGCATCCTCCAGACGGGCTGCATTGTCCACCTTGTTGACCACCAGAAAAATGGGTTTTTCAACTTTCCGAAGCAGCTGGGCCACCTCTTCATCCATCCCGGTTACACCTGTAGCGGCATCCACCATAAACAGGATGGCATCGGCCTCGTCGATGGCCAGGCGGACCTGCTTGTCGATTTCCTTTTCGAATACGTCGTCGCTGCCAATCACGTAGCCGCCGGTATCGATCAGGGAAAATTCCTTGCCGTTCCAGTCGCTCTTGCCGTAGTGCCGGTCGCGCGTCACCCCGCTGACAGCATCCACGATCGCCTCCCGGCGCTGGATCATGCGGTTGAAAAAAGTGGACTTCCCGACATTGGGTCGCCCTACAATGGCTACGATTGCGGACATAAACGTGGTTCAGGCCACAAAGGTAGTGTTAAAGGGCTTACTATGAAACGGGATAATATGAGATTGGAAATAACGGATCCTAAAGTTCGTCAGGAACAGTCCTTTTTACCTGGGACCGGTTTAAGGCCAGATAGGATTCGCCAATTTCCCTGTTCCGGATGATTTTAGCAGGGCTTCCATAAGCCACCTTATAACCAGGGATATCATTAATTACAAGCGACCCGGCACCGACTACTGTATGCATTTCAATTGAAACGTTTTCTATCACGTTGGTTCCTATTGAAATGGCCGAGCAATAACCCAACTGGAAGTTTCCGCCAACACCGACACGGGGGGCCAAAGAAGAAAAATCAGCCATTTGCCCGTCATGGCCAAGAGAAGAAAGGGTATTAAGGATGCAATGCCGGCCAATGACCGAATTCGCATTTACAATTACACCCGGCATGATCACTGACCCATTCCCAATCCGGACATCCTTCCCGATGTTTGCCGTTGGGTGCACGGCACTTACAAAACGAAATTCGGGTATCACCTTTTTAATCCGGTTTACCATAGCCTGGCGGATCCAGTTATCCCCTATGGCGACAATACCACCATAGATATTGAACTTTTCGATTAAATAGGGTAAATCTTTGGTATTGCCCAATATCTCATAACCGTTCTTTTTTGGTCCTTTGCGCTTGTAGGTATCCAAAAAACCAATGGGCTTGTATTGTCCCTGCGATTCAATAATATCCAACACGACACTCCCATGTCCTGAAGCGCCGAAAATTAGTATATTATTCATAGGGACAGGGGGACTTTTATGCATTTCATCGATGAAATCGAACCGTTTATCGATTGTGAAGATAAAATTAATTATAGGACAATACTACACTTTCTTTCTGGATTGTCAGAAAATTCGGGGTGAATGCATCCGCTTTATACCGGATAAAGCCAATTCGAAACTTTTCGGCGCTGGCCCGGCCAGGTTTAGGAGTCGTACCCAAAGCGACGGAGCTGGCGGGAGTCGTTCCTCCAGTTTTTGTTGACCTTCACAAAGAGTTCGAGGAATACCTTTTTGTCGAAAAACGTCTCGAGGTCCTTGCGGGCCGCGGTACCCACCCGTTTCAGCGCACTGCCCTTATGCCCGATCAGGATGCCCTTCTGGGTGTCTCGTTCCACCATGATGACCGCGCCAATGCGGATGATCTCCTCGGTTTCTTCAAAAGTTTCCGTTTCGATCTCCACCGCATAGGGGATTTCCTTCTTGTAATTGAGCAGGATCTTTTCGCGGATGATCTCGTTAACGAAAAACCGTTCCGGCCGGTCGGTGAGCTGGTCCTTGGGAAAATAGGGCGGTGCTTCCGGCAACAGTTCCAGGATCCGGTCCAGGACCTCCCGCACGCCGAATTGTTCCAGGGCCGAGATTGGTATTACCTCGGCATTGGGGAACTGTTCCTTCCAGAAGGCCACCTGGGCCTCCAGGGCTTCCTGGGCAGAGGTATCTATTTTGTTGATCAGCAACAGAACCGGGATCCTGCTGTTGCGGATCTTGTCGGCAAACGCCTCGTCCTTCAGCCCCTTCTCCCCTATTTCGACCATGTAGAGCAGGATATCCGCATCCACCAGGGACAACCGTACCGCATCCATCATCGATTCCTGCAGGCCATAGGCGGGTTTGATGATCCCAGGGGTATCCGAGAAGACGATCTGGAAGGACTCCCCGTTGACGATGCCCAGGATGCGGTGCCGGGTGGTCTGTGCCTTCGAAGTGATAATGGAGAGCCGTTCCCCCACCAGGGCGTTCATGAGGGTGGACTTGCCCACGTTGGGGTTCCCGATGATGTTCACGAAGCCTGCTTTATGCTTTTCCATGGCGAAGTTCTTTAAAGTAAATTTTGGCTGCTGCATTCACCTTTGGCGCCAGCCACAGGACGGCAATCATGTTTGGGATGACCATCAGGGCATAGGACAGGTCGATCAGGTTCTTGACAAGCTCCAGGGAGGCCACCGCCGCAAAAACAATCATGATCACAAAGTACCAGTTGTAATACTTCCCGATCCGCGCCGTGGTCAGGAAGGAAAGGCTTTTGACCCCATAGTAGGAATAGGTGAAGAGCGTGGAAAGGGCAAAAGCCGTGACGATGAGCATCAGGAGTTCGTCCCCGTAGCCGAAAAGAGTGGTCCGGAAGGCATTCAGGGTCATCACAATGCCGCTCCCGTCCTCCAGATAGGCCCCGCTGAGGATGATGACCACCGCAGTGAAGGTACACACCAGGATGGTGTCGATAAACGGGCCAAGCATGGCCACGAGCCCTTCCTTGATCGGCTGGTCGTTCCGGCTCTGCCCGTGGTACATGGGTGCACTCCCCAGACCGGCCTCATTGGAAAACATGGCCCTGCGGATCCCGATGATCACCAACCCCCAGAAACCCCCGGTTACAGCCGTCTTAAAGTTCCACGCCTCCCGAAGGATCATTTTCAGGGAGGGCCAGACGAGTTCCGAATTCAGCACCATCACTACGATCACCGCCACGAGGTAGAGCAATACCATAAACGGCACAATGGCAGATGCCACTTTGGCAATCTTGGTCAGACCCCCGAAGATGACAAAGGAGGTAATGAGCGCCAGCACCAGGCCGATGAGCAGTTTCCAGTTGAATTCGGAGGTGGCCCAGATGGTCTCCGTGGGCTCGACCACGCTCATAAAGGTTTCCGTAAACTGGTTGGCGGTGAATACCCCGAGGAAACCGAACAGGCCGCATATGCAGAAAAACACGGCCAGCGGTCGGGCTTTGGGACCCATCCCCCGGGTAATATAGAACATGGGGCCTCCCTGCAATTTCCCGTCCGAATCCGTACCCCGGTACATGATGGCAAGGCTGCAGGAATAGTATTTGATGCACATCCCGATCAGGGCGGTCATCCAGATCCAGAACACCACCCCCGGGCCGCCATCGTGGATGGCGATGGCCACCCCCGAGATATTGCCCAGACCCACCGTGGCGGCAACCGCCGCCGACAGCGCCTGGAAGGAACTCACTTCCCCCTGGGCGTTTTTATCGTCGTATTTGCCGGCCGTGATGGCCAGGGCATGCCGAAAGTACCGGTAAGGCGCGAAGCCCGAGTAGAAAACCAGGAAAAGGCCGCCCCCGATAAGCAGCAGGAACATGGGCCACTCCGTGTAGGGTATCAGGGCCGATAAGAAATCGTTGATTGCTTCCATTTACAGTACCTGAATCGCCGAAGTTAGGGATTTTCAGAAAAGGAGCTCCTGAGCAACGCAATAATTCCCTGAGCCAATTCCTTGACAAAACCAATAAAGCTTCGTATATTTGCCGTCCACATCGCGGGGTAGAGCAGTAGGTAGCTCGTCGGGCTCATAACCCGAAGGTCGCTGGTTCGAGTCCAGTCCCCGCTACAAGGAAAGCCATCAACGGAAGTTGGTGGCTTTTTTCATTGGAATCAGGCGGAGCTTGCTCCAGCCTGAGGACGAGGAAAAAAGCCAACGTCCCGCGCCAGCGGGGCAGGTGGCTTTCCTTGTAAAGCCACCCCAGAGGCCGCTTTCGAGCGAAGCGAGAAAGCAATCCAGTCCCACGGAGGGGTCCGGATTTCGAGCGAAGCGAGGAAGCAATCCAGTCCGATGAAGGGGCATAGAAGCTATGAGAAAAAAAGCAACTGGGCACAACGAGGGCACGCATCTTTCAACAAAAGTTGGTACCTTGAGAACAAAGATACCATCATGGGAATATTCTGGGACCTGTTGCAACAGGACGAGCTGGACAAGCAGGAAAAAAAGGCCAAAAGCCTTGAGGAACGCATCGATCTACTGGAGAAGGACCTGGCAGCTACGCGCGGTCTCCTCAAAAAAACACTGGTGGCCCTGGAGAAGCACCTCGCCACCGATATCGACGGGGACGGGAAAACCGGCTAATGCCCGAAACATTTTAAAATCCTCCCTGGACACCATAAACATCATAACGCTGATTGCCATCATCCTTTTTGCAAGGCTGGGCATCCGCTTGCTGATGCGTTACCGCAAAAAAGGGGATAAAAAAAAGAAAGAAGATCTATGATCCCGGAGTTATAGGTCTTCCTTTTTTTTTCCGGCCGGGACCCTGGCAAGGGAACCCTGTCCCGCGAGGGAATCCTTTTCCCCGACAATGGGCCCCTCGGCATCGTGATCTGGAAAAGGAAGATTCTCAGGATCGATGCCTGTATGGAGGGTTACCTCCGGCCGCTGCTGCCGAAAGATGTCCAGGGCGCGGCCCGAAAACTGAGTGCCGTACAAATAGACATGCCGCAAGCCGCCCATACCCATCAGGATAGGCAGGCTGGCATCCCCCAAACCGGTTTCGTAAATTTTTAAAACCTCTAGTTTTAACAGGTTGGCAAGCGGTCTGAATGTGCTGTCGGCCACTGGCGTCCGGTCGATCTCCAGCCATTCCATGTTCGGGCAATTCCCGACCCATTCCAGTTCGGTCCGCCCAATGGGCAGGCCGCTCAGGTCGAGTTCCACGATATTGCCCGATAATGCCCTCAGGGAGGTGACTGTAGTCGAATCGTAGGTCGGAGGAAGGTAGATATTAACGCTCAGCGCCTCGGAGTTCCCGGAGATCCGGCGGATAGTGGTGTAATCGTTGCCCAGGTTTTCAATCGTCGAGTCGGCGACCTTCGGGAGCCCGGCCCACTTATCCTCCCGTTTCGGTTCCCGGAGCTCCTTCAGCAGGCCCAGCAGCGGCTCCTGTATGGGCAGATCGTTCATGCGAAGCGTGTCCGGGGCCCCCAGGGCGACCCATCTTTCGATCATCCGTATCTGGGATTTGTCCAGCGGCCGTTCGCCCTGAGGGGGCATGTGCGCCTCGTCAGCCAACGGTAGGTGCAGGCGCCGGATGATTTCGCTCCGTTCCATATCCCCTGGGACAATCACCGGGCCGTTTTCACCCCCTGTGCGCAGCCCATCGAGGGAAGTCAGCAACAGTTCGCCTTTTTGCTTGCTGGGGTTGTGGCATTTCACGCAGTGATCATCCAGGATTACCTGGACCACATCCTGATAGATCAAGGGGTTTTCGGGAAGTTCCCGCTTGGCCTTTTCCCCCGGAAAAGCCAGAAAATCCTCCCCGTGCGTGGTCATCCCCCCGTAGTGGCCCGCGGCCAGGATCAGGGCCAAAAGAATGACCTGGATGCCCCATTGGAGATACGTACGCTGCTGCATTTCCCGCCGAAAGCCATACCAAAACGCGGCCCCCAGGGCTACTCCGGCCCCGAGGTACTGGTGCCACCAGAGCAGGGAACCTTTGACCACGACATCCCGGGCAAGGAAAAAACCGGTGATGGCCGTTAACAGGGCGGAAACCACGGCGATTTCAAACAGCAGGACCGGGAAGTTCCGGCGGGTAAAACCCAGGAAGATCACACCTAGCAGGAGGACGATCGGGAAATGGACCAGGACGGGGTGCCACCGGCCAATCCATACAACCCATTCGGGGACGACCAGGTAGGATTCGAACAACAGGCAGAAACCAAGGAAGACCGAAAGGCCCAACACAAGGTATCCCGTAATTTGACGTCTATTCGTTTGGGGCATGGCTCAGGCTAAAAGATCATCGATGACATTTCCCGCCACGTCGGTCAGGCGGAACCTCCGCCCCTGGTATTTGTAGGTCAGCTTTTCGTGATCCAGCCCCATCGCGTACATGAGCGTCGCGTGAAAATCATTGATATGTACCGGGTTCTCCTCGATGTTATAACCGAATTCGTCGGTCCTCCCGTAGGTGATCCCCGGTTTGACCCCCCCACCGGCCATCCAGATGCTGAATGCCCGGGGATGGTGGTCCCGCCCGTAATTTTTGGGGTCAAAGTTCCCCTGGCAATAGTTGGTCCGCCCAAATTCTCCACCCCAGATCACCAGGGTATCTTCGAGGAGTCCCCGTTGTTTCAGGTCGATGATGAGTGCGGCCGAAGCCTGGTCCACATCCCGGGCCTGGCCTGCCATCTCGTCCGGCAGGTTCCCATGCTGATCCCATCCCTGGTGATAGAGCTGGATAAATCGGACCCCATTTTCAGCGAGCCTTCTGGCCTGTAGGGCGTTTGCCGCATAGGTGCCGGGCACCTGGCAATCCTCTCCATACAATTTGACGATATGCTCAGGCTCCTTGGTAACGTCCATCACTTCGGGCACGGACATCTGCATCCGGTACGCCATCTCATACTGGGCGATCCGGGATTCGATTTCGTCATCCCCCGTAGCGTTCTGGTGGAGTTCATTCAGGGTCGCCACGTGGTCGAGCATATGCCGCTTGTCCGACCGCGATACCCCATCCGGGTTATTGAGGTACAGGACGGGGTTATGGCCCGAACGCAGGAGTACCCCCTGGTGTTTCGAATCCAGGAAACCGCTCGACCACAGCTTGGAATACAGGCCCTGGCTGTTCCCTTTGCCGCGGGACGTAAGCACGACGAATGAAGGTAGGTTCTTGTTCTCGTTACCCAGGCCGTAACTCATCCAGGACCCCATGCTAGGGCGGCCTGAAATCTGGCTGCCTGTCTGGAAAAAGGTGATCGCCGGGTCGTGGTTGATCGCTTCGGTATGCATACTTTTTACGAAGCACAAATCGTCCACGATCTTTGAAAGGTACGGGAAATAGTCGCTCACCCAGGCACCGCTCTCCCCGTACTGTTTGAATCCAACAGCTGCGGGCATGAGTGGGAACCGTTCCTGTTCGGAGGTCATTCCCGTAAGGCGCTGTCCCTGGCGGACCGACTCGGGAAGATCCTCGCCCATCCGTTGGAGCAGGGTAGGTTTGTAATCAAAGGTCTCCAATTGGGAAGGTGCTCCGGCCTGGAACAGATAAATGATGCGTTTCGCCCTGGGGGCAAAATGCGGTAAACCCGGTGCAGGGGACACCTGGGTGGGTCCGCTCCGGGTAAACAAGTCGGGGATCAGCAGGGATCCCAGGGCCAGGGACCCGATGCCGACACTCAGTTGGGAAAAGAAGTGCCGCCGGTTTACTTTGAGCGGATGCTCGGATAGGGGATTGTCATTCATCATTATTCCCGGGTTATGGTTTCTGCTAGATTATAGATGACCTGGGCCGTCAGCATCAATGCCGCCGTCCGGGCCCGGTCCGTGTCCTTTAGCTGGTAAGACCCGACCTGCAGCAACGGGTCGGCATCCTCAGGGCGTGTCGCATACCGTTGGTACATGTCCCGGTAAAACCGGCCGAGCGCCTCGCGTTCCCCCTGGCTGGGGTGCCGCATAAGAATCGTCCGGAAAACCTCCGGCACCCAGGTTCCTTCGGCCTGCCCACTCCCTATAATGCGCTGTGCAAGGACCCGGGATGCCTCCAGAACCTGGATATCGTTTTGCAAGGCGAGTGCCTGAAGCGGGGTATTCGTTTGCTGACGGCGGACTTCGGAAAAGTCACGGGTCGGGGCATCGAAGATGGTCATATTCGGGGGCGGCAAGGTCCGTTTCCAAAACGTATAGAGCGAGCGCCGATAGAGCTTTTCCCCGGAATCGGCCTCGTATTTCGTCAGGATGCCACGGTTCCCTCCGGCGTTGGTTTCCTCCCACAGCCCGGGTGGCTGGTAAGGTTTAACGCTCGGCCCGCCAATGTCCCGGTTCAGCAAGCCACTGGTGGCCAATATGTAGTCCCGGATCATTTCCCCGCTCAGGCGAAAGCGCCCGGCCCGCCCCAGGAGGAGGTTCTCCGGGTCCGCCTGCCTCAATTCCGGGGTAAGCCGGGATTGTTGCTGATACGTTGCCGACAGCATGATTTTCTTCAGCAGGTAGCGGATATCCCATCCGTTCTCCACAAAGTCCGCTGCAAGCCAATCCAGGAGCTCCGGATGGGTGGGCAAACTACCCTGTACCCCGAAATCCTCCGGCGTTCGCACCAATCCCTGCCCAAAGAGCAGTGCCCAAATCCGGTTGACAAACACCCGGGCAGTCAGAGGGTTTGCCGGGTCTGTCGTCCAACGGGCCAGTCCGAGCCGGTTCTTTGGCAGGGAATCCGGGAAAGGCAGGATTTCCTCCGGGGTACCCGGGAACACCGCGTCGCCCGGCTCGTCGTAGTTTCCGCGGTTTAGCACATAGGTCTGGCGGGGCATGGAGTCATTCATAACCATTACGTTCACGGATTCCGTATCCTCCATATTGACAATGGACAGCAATTTTTCCGTTTCTTCCCGGGTGATCGTGATAAAGGGGGGATCGGCGAAAAAATGGTTTTGGGCCGCCTGTACCGCATCCATCTGCAACCCCTTTTCATCCACGTTGTTGAAAAAGGCATAAACCTGGTAATACTCTTTCTGGGAGATCGCATCGTACTTGTGGTCGTGGCATTTGGCACATTCCAGAGTGACGCCCAATACCGCCTTGCCAAAGGTGTTGGTCCGGTCCACCACGTAGGCCGATTGATACTCCTCCTGAATAACGCCCCCTTCCTGGGTGATCGGGTGGTTCCTGTTGAAGCCTGTCGCCAGTACCTGCTCCCTGTTTGCACCGGGGAGCAGGTCCCCTGCCAGTTGCCATTTCAGAAATTCGTCATAGGGCATATTCTCATTGAAGGCATGGATGACCCAATCCCGCCAGGGCCACATGGACCGGTAACTGTCGTCCTGATAGCCATGGGAATCTGCGTAGCGCGCTATATCGAGCCAGTTCTGGGTCATCCGTTCCCCATAAGCAGGTAATTTCATGAGGGAGTCGATGTAGTCGGAAATCCCAACCCGCTCCGCCGGGATATCGGCAAACTTCAGGATATCCGGGGACGGCGGCAATCCGTTAAGGTCCAGACTGATGCGCCGGTACAAGGTAGGTAAATCCGCCCGTGGCGAAGGTTGCAGCCCGTTTTCCTCCAGTTTCCGCAGGACGAAAACATCAATTTCATTTTGTATGAATGCCGTATCGGTCACCGTTGGCAAGGGAGCTTTTTCCGGCGGCATGAAGGCCCAGTGCCGCTCGAATTCCGCCCCCTGTTCAATCCATTTTTCCAACAACTTCTTTTCGCGCCAGGTGAGGCTCAATTTGGAATCAGGAGGCGGCATCACCTGGTTTTCATCCCGGGAATGAATCCGCACATGGAGCAGGCTGCGCGCGGGTTTTCCCGGAACAATGGCAAACTTTCCAGGGTTTTCGGGCAATTCCCCAAGCGCCTCTTCCTCCATATCCAACCGCAAACCCGCTTTGCGCTTGTTGGCATCCGGCCCGTGGCAGGTATAGCAGTTATCGGAAAGGATCGGTTTGATGTGGAAATTGTAATCCACCACTTCGGGCAGCGGGGCCTGGACCAGATCGCTTTGGGGTGCCTCCCGTTTTACCTTGAGGTACCCAACCATCAGGATTCCCAGGCCGGCTAAAATGGTTGCAATGCCAATTCGCTGCTTCATGGACGAAATCTGGTAAACACTGGATAACCACCAGCGATTCAGGCACCCGGGCAGACCCCGGGAGCACTATTCTTCGGCTTTCCGGCACGCCGGGGATTTCGAAGAACTCTTAAAATTAGTATAATTTTATTTCTGTTTAAGGGATCGGACCCCTTATCTTAGGATCTGGCTCCCTGGGCATTTCATCCATGGACCCCTACCAAACTGCAAATGAAAACAACCCAACCATCGCGCCGGTCCTTTCTCAAAAACGCAGGGTGGATCGGCGCGGGTGCCTTCTTGGTGCCAAAAACCTTTTATCCCATGAAAGCCACATCATCCAACCCGGATTACCGAAAGCAACCGACCGACACTATCATCGGACACGGGGATTTCCGTTACAGGCTCCACAAGGATTGGGGCACGCAGGACCTGCGGAATTTCCCGGTAAGGAATTGCCACGAAATGGTGCAGGACCAGCAGGGACGTTTGCTATTGCTGACGAATCACCCGGGGAACAATATGCTTATCTACGACCGTTCCGGCAAGGTCCTCGACACGTGGACCCTCAACCTGACGGGCGCTCACGGCCTGACCCTGTCCGAGGAGGGCGGGGAGGAGTTCCTCTATATCACCTCCACGGACGAACACCGCGTAATCAAGACGGATCTTTCGGGCCGGGTGTTGAAGGAATTCCCCTTTCCACAGGAAACCGGTCGCTACGATGCCATCGACAAATACCTGCCCACGGAGACCACCGTCGGGCCCAATGGGGATATCTATATCGCCGATGGATATGGTGAAAACCTGATCCTTCAATACACGCAAAAAGGGGAACTGGTTCGCTTTTGGGGTGGAAAAGGCGATACCGAAGACACCTTTGACTGTTGCCACGGGGTTACCCTGGATACGAGGGACCCAACGAACCCGACCCTGCTGGTCACCTCCCGTTCCAAACAGGAATTCAAGCGTTTTTCCCTGGAGGGCAACCACCTGGAAACTATCTCCCTTCCCGGTTGTTGGATCTGCCGGCCGGTGATCCATGGCGACCAGCTCTATTTTGCCGTGATCGTAACCCGCACCTGGGGTACCTACGACGGATGCCTGATCGTGCTGGACCGGGATAACCGCGTCATTTCCTGTCCGGGCGGCACTGCCCCGGAATATGCCAGCGGCTCCTTGATTCCCCCGACATACGACGATTACAGTTTCCTCAATCCCCACGACGTCTGCGTGGACCAGGACGAAAACCTCTATGTTCCCCAATGGGCTTCGGGCAGGACCTATCCCGTTATGCTGGAACGAATAAATTGATTTACCGGCCATACCTGGCCGGGCAAATTCAGTTCAGTGGCCCCCTGAGTGTGGACTAAAAAACATTCGTTATGACACCTTTTTTTCGCAACCTACGGAAAACAATGCTCGGCCAGCGCCGGATATGGGGCTACCTGGGATACGCCCTCGGGGAAATCCTACTGGTAGTCATCGGTATTCTGCTGGCCCTGCAAATCGACGACTGGCGAGAGGAACGCGAACTTCGCGAAAAAGAAAAGGTATACCTGCAGGAGATCCGGAACAACCTGGATGAGGATCGGGAGAACCTGGAAGCCACCCTGGGATTTAACTCCCGGAAGGATTCCGTAATCACGGCAACCATAGAAGGGATCTTCGCTTCCGGGTCCGAGACAGAGGCCATGCAGCAGATAGTTGCCAATATGCCCGTACTGGCCGAATTCAGCATCTTTACACAAAACCGGGTGGCATTCGACAACATGCTTTCGGCCGAGAGCATCGACCTGATCACGGACGACAGCCTTCGACTGAAGCTGTCGTCCTATTACTCCGTGCAAACGCTCACTTACGGGACCCAGGACCGGGTCAAGGAACTCACCCGCGATTTTGTGGATTACATCACCCCGATGTTATTGAACCGGGAAACAATAAGCGGGTTTTTTGGAAGGGAGAATAATCTCGAATCCGCAGAATCGTTGAATTTCAGCAAGAACCGTTACATCTTCGGGCATTTGTTCGGCACGCGACAGAATCTCGACTCCCACTCCCTGTTCCTCGAGGGGTACCTGCTCCAGGTCGACGACCTTATAACCCACATAGACCAATACCTACTCGTGGCTGCCAAAAAGGGATAGCCAGGCATCCCGTTTCAGGTAGGGGGCAAATGCCGGGTTTGCCTCAAGGGTCCCCGTGTTTGAAAACCCCAGGGAAAGGGCCTGCCGGAGCGCCTGAAACATGGCCTCATCCTGCCTTAACCGGGCATGGTCCTCGGCCATCCGGATAAACGCATAAGCCCTTTCCGGGAATGCTTGGGTAAGCAAGCGGCTCAACACAAGGGATTGCTCGTATTGGCCCGCTGCCCGGTAGGCATTGGCCTTTTCAATGCCAAAGGCCATTACATACCCTTCCACCCGGGCTTGCATAGCACGAGTCTCTGCGTTTTCCGGATTTCCACCTGTCTCGTATTTCCTCCGGAATCGCTTCCAGGCCGCTTTCCATTTTGAAAGGGCACCATTCGATTCCCTATCCTGAAGCGCCTTGTCGGCCAGTTGCCAAAACCCGGAGGTCCATTCCTCCTCCTCAGCGAAAAGTTGTTCCTGCCCTGCTGCGGCATCCCGGTAGGCAACCGATTCACGCATGGCCTGCATCTTCAGCCGAAGCGTATCCAGGGCGTAAACCTCCTGGTACCCTTCATAGATGGTTGTGTATTCCCTGAGCGCCGCAAGGGGTAGTCCGTCCGCCTCGTAGTTCCGGGCCGCGGCCAGGGCCCTGTGGAACCCCGCTTCCATCCGGCTGGGGGACAGGACAATCCTCCCCTGATTGTGGGCCGTGAGCGTGAGCCAGTCCATCGCCCGCAGGAGCTCCGGGGGCGGTGGCCACCGGTGGGGGCCATCAAAGGTGATCAGTTTGTTGCGGATGGATAGTTTATCGAGCCAGTCGCGTGTATGGTGCATCTCCGGGTAATTCATATCCTGCCTGCCGACAATGCCCGCGTACAGAAAATCCGCCCCCGGTCCGGGCAGGTAATTTGACGACGTATCAAACCCGGCCCCGCAGCCGATGACACCGGCCATCTGCCCGGTCAGCACGGCTATGGAAGCTGCCAGGCGGGACCCCCCGCTGAAGCCTGACAGGTAGATCCGCCTTTCATCGATGGGGTAGCTCCCGAAAATCTCGGAAAACAGCCGGTTGGCAATTTCAAAGTTCTGCTCGTAGGGGCCGTTCCGGCAATTGTTGGACCCGACCAGCAGCATCCCGTGTTCCTCTGCTACCGTCCGGAACGCATCCACGGCCAGGGCGCCCCGGGCCGCCGGGTCAAAAAGGATCAGGATCGGGAGCGGCTGGGTTGGATCTGCAGATCCGGCCAGGTAAGCGGCATAACTTTCACCGGCTGCGGATGGGACGGGGATGGAATCCACCAACGTCCCGACGGAAAGGGGCATGGCCGTTCCTGCACCTGTTTCCTGCGAAAAAACCGGTGAGCCTACTCCCAGGAAGCAAAAAAGGATGATGCAACCTGCCCGGCAATTTGGTATCGTCCTCATCCCCTGTCCTTAAGCATATCCGGCCCTTTGACCATGGTGGCCTGATGGCTACGGACCGCGTTTCGGATTTGTTGGAGGATTTGCGGGTGCGACTGGTTCAGGTTGTACTGTTCCGACGGATCCGTTTGCAGGTTAAAAAGCAAAGGCGGGTCGTGTTCCTGCTTATCCGGGCTATATCCGGACTGCGTTTTAAAATGGGCCTTGAAATCCCCCAGGCGTACCGCGTACAGTTCGTCCCCCCGATAATAGAACATTTCTTTCCGGTTCCCGGGTTCCCCCTCGAACAACACGGGTCCCAGGTCGATCCCATCCATGGCCCGGTCCTCCGGGACAGGAACTCCCGCCAGGTGGCTGAAGGTGGTAAACAGGTCCATAGCAGTCCCCATGTCGGACACCACACCCGGGGCAATCTGCCCGGGGCCCCAGAAGATACAGGGCTCCCGCATGCCGCCCTCCCAGGTGGACCCTTTTCCGCCCCGGAGCAGCCCGGCACTACCCCCCTCTTCATCCATGATCAGCCAGGGGCCGTTATCGGAGGTGAATACAACCAGGGTACGGGATTCCAGCCCCAGTTCTACCAGGCGGTCCAGGATGCGCCCGACGTTAAAATCGATTTCTTCCACCACGTCCCCGTAAAGCCCGCGCTCGCTGCGGCCTTCAAAATCTCCGGAGGCAAACAGGGGGACATGGGGGAGGTTATAGGCCAGGTAGAGGAAGAAAGGGTTCTCCCTGTTGGTTTCGATGAATTTGATGGACTCGTCCGTATAGCGCCGGGTTATGGTGTGCTGGTCCGCAGGTCGTTCCACAATGCGGGTATCCCGCAGCAGCGGCACATGGAAGGTGTTGACGTCCCTGGCCGCTTCCGTTTCCCAGAAAGCCATATATCCCCCGACGGCTTCAAAATCGGTGATATTGTCCATATCGTTGCTGTAGGGTATCCCGAAATAGGAATCGAACCCATGGTGGGTGGGCAGGAACGGCTCCCGGTGCCCCAAATGCCATTTCCCCACGCAGGCGGCGGCATATCCTGCCTTTTTCAGCTGCTCCGCAAGGGTCACCTCGCTGGCGGGCAGGCCATTTCTGGAATCGGGAAAGAGCACCCGGTGTACCGGGCTCGCCATCCCGTTTCGAACCGGCAGCCTGCCGGTCAGCAAAGCGGCCCGGCTGGGCGTACAGACGCTGGCCCCCACATAGAAATTGGTCCATTTTTGCCCCTCGGCAGCCATCTGGTCCAGGCGGGGTGTGCGGATGGTTGGGTGACCATAGGTGCCCAGGTCGCCATACCCCAGGTCGTCTGCAAAGAGGATGATGATGTTCGGCTTTTCAGGCCTGGCAGGGGTCTGGGCAATTCCGGGGCATACCAACACGAGGAAGAGGACGGACCATGCAAATACCCGCAGGTGTCCGCCCTTCGTTTCCTGCAAATCTGGATATCCGGGAAGGCACCCCATCACGGTTTATTTGAACAACATGGGCGCGAATTCCGAAAGGTAGATGCGCCAGTTGGACCAGGTATGCCCTCCCGGGCTTTCCCGGTAGGTATAGTCAAAGTCCAGGGCATCGAGCTGTTCCCGCATCGTAACCACGCTTTCATACAGAAAATCATCCTTGCCGCAGGCGATCCAGTACAGGTCCGGGTCGGCCGCCCCGAGGGCCTTAATCTGCGCTTCGCGCTTGGAATGGTCGATGTTAATGCCAAAACGGCTCAGGTCGGCGAAACCCATGCTCATCACACCGATATAGTCGAACATCCCGGGGTTTTCAAAGGAGGTATTCATGGTTTGCAAACCCCCCATGCTCAGGCCGGTAAGCGCCCTGTTTTCCTTCCCGGTCGCGACCTGGTAGTGGGCTTCAATATACGGGATCACATCGTTGACCAGGCTTTTTTCGAACAGCATGTTGGCCATGCCGCCCGCCCCCTGGGATTCCGTATCCAGTTTCGGGCTTACGGTAAAGGCAGCCGCCTGGTCCGGGTTGCCATTGGTCATCACCACCAGCATGGGTTTTGCCTTCCCGGCGTTGATCAGGTTGTCAATGATGTTGGGTGCCGCGCCCAGGGTGGGCCATGCCTCTTCATCCCCGCCCCCGCCGTGCAACAGGTAGAGGACGGGATAGTTTGCATTGCTTTCCGCATAACCGGGGGGCGTATAGACGAACATGCGCCGGGTCAGTCCCAGGGTGGGCGATTCGTACCACACCTCGTGGACGGAACCCTTGGGGCCTTTTTTGGCCCAGTAGAGGTCAGAGGCTTCCCCGGGGACATAAAGGACGCTGGCCGTGCTAAAGCGGCCGTCCCGCACGATATGCTTGTTGGCCGGATCCAGTGTCCGGACCCCATCCACCATAAAGGCATAGGCATAGAGCTCCGGGTCCATGGCAGGGACCGTGGCAGCCCAGACCCCGTCCCCACCTTTTTCCAGGGATACCATCTGCTGGGCGAAACCTCCCTGCCCATCCGGGGCAACGGGCATCCAGTTGCCCGTGAGTTTGACCTCAGCAGCATCCGGAGCTTTGATCCGGAAGGTCACGGAATTATCTGCTGCAAGTTCGGGGGATACCACAGGTGTCTGTTGGGCGAGTTCCTGTGCCTGCATGCCTGGGGCAACAAGGAGCAGCATGGTCAAAAAGCCGGCGAACCGCATTTTTCGTAAGGCCCGTTCCACCGGGATGACAATCCCCAGGCCAGTAAAAGTTATATGTCTCATAATTATCAGGAGGTTTAGCTAAGGAAGATACGCAATCCCGAGGGCAGTCGCAACAGGGTTTTTGAAGCTGATCGGCCTTTAGCGCAAAGAAGTGGCCTGCAGGGTGCCGCTTCTCCTGTAATTTTCCGAACTCATTCACAGTCTTTTACCCCTTTTGACTATCTTGACAAAGGGGAACCCTGCAACGGACCCGTAAGATTTTTTAATCCTCTTTTGTCCATGAAACCAGACCTCAATTTTATCCGATCCCAGTTCCCGGCTTTCGAGCAGCCCCACCTGAAAGGATGGGCCTTCTTTGAAAATGCCGGGGGATCCTACCCCTGCCGGCAGGTCATCGACCGGCTCACGAAATTTTATACCCGGAACAAGGTACAGCCCTATTATCCCTACCCCGCTTCCACTCAGGCGGGGGAAGCCATGGATGAAGCCTACCGCCGGGTGGCAGCCTACCTGAATGCCGACCCGTCTGAAATCCATTTCGGGCCTTCCACCACCCAGAACGTTTATGTGTTGGCCAACGCCATGCGCCCCATGTGGCAGGAAGGGGATGAAATCATCGTTTCCTGCCAGGACCACGAGGCAAACGCCGGGGCCTGGCGCCGGCTCGGGGAACGGGGCTTGAAAATCACCGAATGGCACGTGGAACCGGATACGGGCATGCTGGATACTGCGGTACTCCGGGGCCTGATGTCCGAACGTACCCGCCTGGTGGCCTACCCCCACTGCTCCAATGTCATCGGGCAGATCAACCCCGTAAGAGAAATATCCCAGATGGCCCGGTCGATCGGGGCCCTGACCGCAGTGGACGGGGTCGGCTGGGCGCCCCATGAAATCCCGGATGTACAGGAGCTCGGGGCGGATATCTATATGTTTTCCTCCTACAAGACCTACGGCCCGCATCTGGGCGTCATGTATGTGAGGGGCAGCCTGATCGGCAAGATGGAAAACCAATCGCATTTCTTCAAAGAGGGGATCACCCGCAACATGCTGACCCCGGCCGGACCGGACCACGCGCAGATTGCCGCTGCGGCCGGCATGGCCGATTACTTTGATGCAGTGTATGCCCACCATTTCGACGAGGAAGCCTCCGCTGCCGCGAAAGGCCGGACCCTGAACCAGCTGTTCCGGACCCATGAAAAAGATCTCCTGCAGCCCCTGCTCGAATTCCTCAGGGAACGGGAGGATGTGCGGATCGTGGGACCGGCCTCCGGCACGGACCGGGCGCCCATCGTTTCCATCCTGCCGCTCAATAAGACCATCGACCAGGTGTACGATACGCTCACCCGGCACCGGCTGATGACCGGCAAAGGGAATTTCTATGCCTACCGCCCGCTGATGGATATGGACATCCCGAGGGACCCGGGGGTCATCCGGCTCTCCTTTGTGCATTACACGAGTCCGGAGGAGATCCGGCAACTCATCGAGGGGTTACGGGAGGGACTGGAGCGATCCTGAAAGCCTGATAGAGTCCTGCAAAACCCAGATCGCATCCTGGATTATTTACCCGTATGCAAACAAACACTAGCAACCTAAAACCAACCCATTATGAAACGATTTTTTCTGACTGCCTGCCTGTCCATCCTGCTATCCGCTGCCCTGACGGCGCAGGAAGGCCAGCCCCAGCATCTGCTGGACGGCACTTCCATGGATTATTACTACCAGAACGGCAGTGCAGTACACGCCACATTTGAAGCCGGGCAATTCCAATTCGAGTGGTTCCTCGGACCCAATGCGGGGGCAACCGGCAGCTGCGCCTATAATTCCCGTAAAATCGGGGAGAAACGCTATCTGGTGGGGTTTTCGTTTGATCCCTCAAAGGCCTATGTTACAATTGCGTTCAACTTTAACGAGAACGTATTTGCAACCTCGGGCTGGCTCGGTGCCGGCACGGAAGAAGAACTCTTCCTGTTCGAAGCCGGGGTCATTGAAAAATTGAAGCTGAAGGAAAACTGATTCGCCTAAAACCCACCAACCCAATGTTCCGATTCTTCCGTACGCTCCGTTACCGCTTCCTTGCCCAGAACCGGGTAACCCGCTACCTGTTGTATGCCCTCGGGGAGATCGTGCTGGTGGTCATCGGGATCCTGCTGGCGCTTCAAATCAACAGCTGGAGCCAGGACCGGCAAAACAGGGTGGAGGAACAGAAATATCTGCTTCGCCTGAAACAGGACTTTGAAACGGATTTAAAATCGATTCAGGATGTTCGCCGAAATTACGAGAGACGGCTCATTTTAGCCCTTGAAGTACTCGATTCACTGGGCCCCAACAATGGCGGGGTCATCCGGGACTGGTCTTTTTTTGAAGAAGTCGTCAAAAATATTGCAGAATCGGGAGGGGTGGTCAGGAATAACATGGGAGCAGACCTGTTCCGAATACTTGTGACGAATCGATTGGCCCCGGCTAAAATTACGTTTGATGAATTGCTGAGTACAGGTAAGATTTCCCTGATCCGGGATGATTCCCTGCGCATACAACTCCAATACCATTATCCCAGGCTGGAAAACACCCTGGCTTTCCAGGAAGCCATTATTTTTGATGTCCAGCGGACGTACCGCCAGGCCATGTTTGCCAATCAGATCAGCACCCTGAACCAGAAAGTTTTCCGGGAAATCGCACCAACCATGACGGACCGGGGGCAGTTGATCATTGCCATCGAGAACTACCTCAGGATATCCGCCGAATTCCTCAGGGCTATTTTTTACAATCCGGACTCCCACTACAATAACACCCTGAAAATGTTGGAACGCGTGGAACTCCAAATTAAAGGCCCAAAATGAAAAAATTTACATCCCTCCAGTTCTTACTGGTAATCTCAATGACCTTCGGACAAACCGATTATGAAAAAGCAGCGGAAACCGTTCAGAAAAATACGGTTAAAAGCCATCTCTATTTCCTCTCCGACGACCTGCTCCTGGGCCGGGAAACGGGGACCCGCGGAAACCGGATAGCGGCCGCCTATCTGGCGGACCAGCTGATGCGTTTCGGGGTGGAACCCAACCCTGTATCCGGGGATTACTACCAGGATTTCGAACTACACCGCCGAAGTGCCCCGGACCGCCTGGAACTCGGCCTGGATGGCAGTGGTCCTTTGCGGACGGTAGCCCTTTATACGTACAGTATTGTCGCCGACACACGCACCGTATTTTTGAATTACGGGGAACCCGCCGATTATTCCGGCCAGGAAGTGGCAGGAAAAATAGTCCTGGTCCGGGGTGGCACGCCCGGGGGTAACGGACTTAACGAAACCTATCAGGCAACCCGCCGCAAACGCGAAGCGGCCATGGAACACGGGGCCCTGGGGCTCGTTGAACTGGTTTCCTTCGATGACGCTACCTGGGACCGGGTCGAGCGCGGACTATCGAGCCGAACCGGACTTCCAACCGAAGAACCGCCCTTTATCCACCTCTGGGTACAGGACCCGGGAAGCCTGTCGCTTCCGCAAATCGGGGCGGAGATACCCATCACATTGGATTCCGACGACCCGGAATTGCAAGTCATCCAAACCCGCAATGTGGTTGGGATGCTACCGGGTACCGATCCGATCCTGGATGACGAATACATCATCTATTCGGCCCACTACGACCATATCGGCACCGGTAAACCGGATGCCTCCGGCGACTCTATCTATAACGGCGCCCGGGACAACGGAATCGGGACCACTGCCGTCCTGTCCATAGCCGAAAACCTGGGCAAATACCCAACGCGCCGACCGGCGCTGTTTGTTTTCTTCACGGCCGAAGAACTGGGATTGCTTGGAAGCCGATATTATGTGGAGCACCCCGTGATCCCGCTTGAGAAAACCGTCTACTGCTTCAATACGGATGGTGGCGGTTATAACGATACCACGCTGGCGACCATCATCGGGCTGAACCGCACCACGGCCAAAAAGCATATCCTCGAGGGCGCCCGCGGTTTTGGCCTGAAACCCGTTGATGACCCGGTACCGGAACAGGGCCTGTTTGACCGCAGCGACAATGTCAGTTTTGCCAGGGCCGGGATTCCGGCACCCACTTACTCCACGGGCTTCAATTCTTTCGATGAGGAGTACCTGAAGTATTACCACCAGTTGGCGGACGAGGCCGGGTCCCTTGACTACGACTACCTGCTGAAATTTTTCCGGGGTTACGTCCTTACCGGACGGCTGATTGCCAACGACCCGGAAACCCCGTTCTGGGTACCGGGAGACGTCTATGAACCGGCTGGCAAAGCCCTGTACCAAATGACCGAAGCGAAAAACTGAACTGAAAGACTGAACCCAATTTCCCGCTGATGTTCCGATTCTTCCGCTCCCTCCGCCAACGCCTGCTCACCAAAAACCAGTTCAGCCGGGATCAGCAGCCGTTTATAATGGCGACGGACTATAGAGCAACGGAAAAAACTGCCCTTCCATTTTCTGCCCCTTTTTGATGGGCGGAACGCCGGTGAGCAGTTCCTCATCCGAATTGGAGCGGGTACCGTCGGCAAACACGTTGAGAACGAAGGCACGCCGCGGCCGGTCGGAGCGGTTTTCGTAGGAACCGTGCACCATCTTGGGATGGTGGAAGGTGCCATACCCCGCAGGCATTTCCATTGCCACGCGGTTTTCATACTGCGCCTGCTGCTGTTCGTCCAGCAACTCCCGCAGGCTGTCCATGCTGCCGGCCAACTCGATCTTCTCCAGCAGGTCCCACCGGTGGCTCCCGGGTATGTATTGCAGACAGCCGTTATCCCTGGTGGCATCATCCAGCCCCACCCAGCAGGTCAGGTGTTGGAGGGGGGTGGTACGCGTCCAGTAGCTGTAGTCCTGGTGCCAGGCCACCACGCCCCCGTGTTGGGCGGGTTTGCAGAACAACTGGTCGTGCCAGAACCGGACAGGCCGGGCGCCGAGCAACTGGGATGCCGCGACGACAAACCGGGGGTTCCAGAGCACGTCGTGAAACCCGGGGGTGATCCGCCAGTGCCCGAGGGAATGGAAGAGCACCTTTTCCGGGTCGGGGGATTCGTTGGAGTGGAATTCGTAAAACAGGTGGTGGCCGGGATGGTCAGGGTCCATGAGGGCGTCCAGTTCGGCCCGGAGCACCTCCACCTGCCGGTCGTCAAGGAGCTTGATATGGCCCAGGTAGCCGTGCTCCTCAAAAAATCCCAGCTGATCTTCCGAAAGCCGGTAGCGTTCCCAGGCGTCCCCTGAGGGCATCCCCGGAAAAAGGTCGCCTACCAGCCTGTGTATTTCGGACAGATCGGTTGTATGCACGTTTTTCATGATATCCTAAGAGTTCAGGTGTTGGCTGCCCCGTTTCACATTTCCCACCCTTCCCGGTAGGTGCGCGTTACAAATTGGTTGGCCTCCTCCAGGTTGGTGATCGTGGTGTTCTCCCCGTCCCAAAGCAGTTTTTTACGGCCGTAGAATTCCTGTCGGGAGCGGCCGTCCTCCATGGCCACTTCCCTCCGAAGCATATAGCTCCGAATGGCAAGGTTCCCCATCAATACGGTCTCCGTCATGGGGCCGGCGTAGTCAAAGGAAGAGGTCAGGGCCAAGTGTTCCGGGCTGCCGAACCCGGCCTTGCAGGCATCCACCCACTTGCGCTGGTGCCCGTATTCCGGTTCTTCGTTCTCTTCCACCTCAGGCCCGAATTCGGTGGCCCCGTCGTTGAGGTACAGCTTGGGCATCAGGGGGGAACTGTCGTTGATGTTGGTTGATATGATCCCGTTTTCCCCGTGGATCAGTACGCCGTTTGCACTGCCATGCCCCCCTATGTCGTGGTCTGCCGGGATGATCTCCGGGTGGGACGGCCGGATCCCCCCGTCGCTCCAGGTCATCTCGATGGGCGACCCGGATTTTTCGGTAGCGTCGAAATGCAGGGTGATAAAGGACGAGGGCGGGCAGCCTTCCGGATGGTAATCCGGGGTCCACATCTGGGTAAAAACCGTCCCCACACTGCACTCGGCATCCTTGGGATACCTGAGCCCCAGGGTGCGGAACGGGATATCGATCAGGTGGCAGCCCACATCCCCGAGCGCCCCGGTCCCATAGTCCCACCACCCCCGCCAATTGAAGGGGTGGATATTCGGGATATAGGGCGTTTCCGGAGCGGGCCCCAGCCAGAGGTTCCAGTCAAGGGCCCCGGGCTTGAGGGAGGGGTCCGCAGCGGGCATGGCGAATCCCTGGGGCCAGACCGGCCGGTTGGTCCAGACTTCCACCTTGTGGATTTTGCCAAGGCGTCCCGAATCGACCCATTCCTGGACCATTCCCAGCAAGGGATTGGAACCGCCCTGGTTCCCCATCTGGCTTACGATCTTCTGTTCGCGGGCCATCTCGGTGAGCATCCGCGCCTCGCGGATGTTGTGCGTCATGGGCTTCTGTACATAGACGTGGATGCCGCGTTCCATGGCCGCCTTGGCCGCCGGCCCGTGTACGTGGTCCGGGGTGGAAATGGTCACCGCGTCAATCCCCTTTACTTTATCGAGCATTTCCCGGTAATCCGCAAATTGCCTGGCCTTGGGAAAGGACTCCACGGAGGCGGCCGCCGATCCGGAGAAGTCGACATCGCAAAGGGCGACGACCCGTTCCCTGCCCCCGACGGAGGCATTCATAATGTCGCTGCGACCCTTGCCGCCCGCCCCGATGGCCGCGAGGTGCAGCCGGTCGCTGGGGGCAATAAAACCAGGGCCTCCCAGGACATGCCGGGGAACGATAAAAACGGAGGTGGCGAGGGCGCTTTTCTTCAGGAAATCGCGCCTTTTGTTGGGTTTCGGACCCTGTTCCGGCCCGGTTGGATTTTTCATTTTGTTTGATTCTGGTGTGTGAAAAGGTACTAATTATTCCGTTGGCCTCCGCCCCGGATCGGGCCGCTTCAGGGTAAGTCCCATCTGGCCGGAGTGGTAGGCATTGTGGTTGAGGATATGTGCAAACAGCCGCAACCTCGTGATCTGCCCGAAAAACGGCGTTTCCACAGGTTCCATCCACCAGTCGGCCCCCCGGGAGGAGGCAAGGCCTTCCAGCATGTCATATCCCTGGGAAACAAGGGCACGCGAAGCCTCGGTATCCGCCCCCTGACCCGTATCGTTATACCCCATCGTCGTATTCTCTACCCCCGTTTCCATTCCCAGGAAGGTCCCAAGCAGCAACATCATCTCCCCTACATGCCGGTAAAGGAAGCCAAGGCTGGCCGTATCTGCGTTGAGTTTCAGGTGATGGTTGTGAGACCCAACCTTATCAAAGCTGAAACTGCATGTATACCTGTTTTGCTCCACCAGCTGGCCCAGGAACTCGGCGCTTATTTCCATATGCCATGATTAAAAAACTTCAATAAGTTCGGGATTTTTTGCTTACCCCCGTCAGCGGCCAGATTTTAGTACATTAGCAGGAAACCCATCTACCCCGTCCCCTTTGGAAAAAAAGAACTCCCTTCGGCTCATAGAACGCGCCCTGGAACACCGGGAACGCAATGCAATCCAGTGTATGGGAACTGCCTATACCTATGGCGACCTGCTCGAAAGGTCCCGGGAGATCGCCCTGGGGCTGCTCGGAAAGGCGGACGATCTGAAGGAAGCCCGGGTTGCTTTCCTGGCGCCTGCCGGGTTTGAGTATGTCTGCATCCAATGGGGAATCTGGCGTGCCGGGGGCATTGCGGTACCCCTATGCGAAAAGCACCCCCTCCCCTCCATGGAATACGTCCTTCGGGACACAGGGGCTACAACCCTGATATGCACACCGGAATACGCAGAATTACTGGGACCCCTGTCTTCCATCACCCCGTTGGTGCATTACGGGGATCTCGGGAAGGCGGAAGGGTCCCTGCCGGCGATCGGCGCGGACCGGCGTGCGATGATCCTCTATACCAGCGGCACCACGGGATCCCCCAAAGGGGTCGTAACCACCCATGCCGGCCTTGAAGCGCAGATTACCGCCCTGACCCAGGCGTGGCAATGGGAGGCGGATGACCATATCCTCAATGTCCTCCCGCTGCACCACGTGCATGGCATCGTCAACATGCTGTGTTGCGCCCTGTGGAGCGGGGCCTGTTGTGAATTCCTGCCCAAATTCGGGCCCGGGAAGGTGTTCGATGCTTTCCGCCGCGGGGAAGTGAACCTCTTTATGGCCGTACCCACCATCTATTTCAAGCTGATTGCCCATTACCAGGAATTGCCCGAAAGGGAACAGGCTGAAATCAGCATGTGTTTAAAGGGGTTCCGGCTGATGGTTTCCGGCTCGGCCGCACTGCCGGTAAGCGTCCTGGAACAATGGAAGGCCATCAGCGGGCACACGCTGCTGGAGCGCTATGGGATGACGGAAATGGGCATGGCCATCAGCAACCCCTATGAGGGGGAACGCAGGCCCGGTTATATCGGGCAACCACTGCCGGGGGTCACGGTACGACTGGTAAATGACGCCAACGAGGAGGTCCCGGAAGGCAGCCCGGGAGAAATCCAGGTGAAGGGGGCAAACGTATTTTCGGAATACTGGGGGAAACCGGAAGCTACCCGGGAAGCCTTTACGGAAGACGGTTGGTTCCGGACCGGCGATGTTGCCGTTTGGGAAGGAGGAAGCTACCGGATACTGGGTCGGAATTCCGTGGATATCATCAAATCGGGGGGGTATAAGATTTCCGCCCTGGAGATCGAGGAAGTCCTCCGGACCCATGAGCAGGTCGGCGACTGCGGGGTGGTGGGCATCCCGGATGAGGAATGGGGGGAAATCATCGGGGCGGCCATCGTGGCGGGGCCCCACCGACCCGATCCGGAGGAACTGTCCGAATGGCTACGGACCCGGCTGCCCGGATATAAAACCCCCCGGGAATATATTTTCCTGGACGAATTGCCCCGGAACGTACTGGGCAAGGTCACCAAAAATGCCCTGAAAGACTTGTTTGACCCCTCAACCCATTCCCGGTGAAGATTTACGGCGTTGCCTTGTTGTGCGGTTGTTTCCTGGCAGGCAAATTCTTGGGCCTCCTGCTGGGCGACCTGCTGGGGATCCCCGGGGACATCGGGGGGGTGGGGTTTGCCATGTTCCTGTTGATGGCGCTGAGCCTGATGATGCGCAAAAAAGGCTGGCTTTCGGAGGCTTCCGAATCCGGGATTGCCTTCTGGAGCGCCATGTACATCCCCATTATTGTAGCAATGGCCGCATGCCTGAATGTACACGCCGCATTCGGGGGAGGATGGATTGCCGTGCTGGCCGGTGCAGGGGCAACTGCTGCCGGATTTTTCCTGGTCCCCCTGCTCTCCCGCATTGGCAGGGAGGGGGATGATTTAAAAGACGAATGATGGATTGGCTGGACCCGCTTATCGAAAAAAATGGCCTGATCCTCGCCTTCCTGGTCGTCGGGCTGATCATGGCTGCTGCGTACGGCGTTTCCCGTTACGTCACCCGGGGCCGGATACCCGGGGCTGCCCTGGCCATCATCTTTGGGTTGGCACTGGCCTTCCTGGGTGGGGAAAAGGGGATTGCCGACCATCCGTTATTTGCCGGCATGGCCGTTTTGGGGGGATCCATGTTCCGGGACTTTGCGGTGGTGGCGACCGCCATGGGGGCGGACCTGGAAACGATCAAAAAAGCGGGAAAGGCGGGAGTTACAGCCCTGTTTGCAGGGGTTTTGGTCGCTTTTGCCACAGGGGCGCTGGCCGCATTCGCGATGGGTTATACCGATCCGGCTGCCATCACGACTATCGGCGCCGGGGCCTGCACTTACATCGTCGGCCCCGTTACCGGTTCGGCCCTGGGGGTTTCCTCGGAGGTGATCGCCATATCGGTGGCCGCCGGCGTAGTCAAAACTTTGTTGGCAACTGTGGCCACCCCGCTTATCGCAAAAAAGATCCGATTGGACAACCCCCATGCCGCCATGGTATTCGGGGGCCTGATCGGTACCACCAGCGGGGTGGTGGCCGGCCTGGCAGCCACAGATTCCAGGCTCGTGCCCTATGGCGCCCTGACCGCTACCTTCTACACCGGCCTGGGTTGCCTGCTTTGCCCGTCCGTGCTCTTTATCCTGGTACGGGCCCTTATGGGATAGGACGGATGTTGAGAAGTCTAAAGTATTCAGAAGACAATTGACAAAACCAATGCCGCCAGGCCTAGAAAAGCGGTCAGCACGTGAAAGAGTACCAGGAGGCGCTCTTCGCGGGTATTCAGGTAGGACCCCTGGTTCTGCATGATATTGGCAACCCCGACGATGGGGACCCAGTAATTCCATTTAATGTTTGACATAGCTCACTGTTTTAATACAAAGGTACCCCGGGTTAACCAGCTATGATTCAACGATTTTATCAGCTTTCTGTCGTATTTTGACCTTAAGGGAAAGTTAATTCCGGGGGGCCGCTGGGCCGCCTTCACAGAAAATGGTAATTATGCATATATACAGCGGTCAGGGCGTTTGGAACGCAGCCCCACGCTATGCGCAACACGTATGGACCCATCGGTGATCCGGCAAAAACAGGCGTCAGCCAAAAAATCCTGGTTTATCCCTTTCTGGGGCTGGCTTTTTGTTTTGGTCGCTTCCTTTTTCCTGTTCATCAGCATCATGCCCAACATTTACCTGTACCACTTGCAGGCAACCGGCAGCCTGGACGGCGCCACCATCCCTGCACACAACCAGCTGGAAGTGGTCTTCTATTCCAACCTGCCCGTATTCGCCGGCCTGTTCAGTTTCCTTTGCCTGCTGTGGCTGCTGGGAGCCATCGGGCTGTTGCGCAGGCGGCGCTGGTCCGGTACCCTGCTCAGCGTGGTTCTGGGCCTTTTCCTTTTTTTCCAGCTCGCCGTCCTCGTCAATTTTCTGGTCCAGGATTATGAAATTACCGCCTGGCGGGACCCGGAACGCAACCGGCGTTTCGCCAGCTACTTCCCCTGGGCGCTTGCCGGGGGTTCCGCCCTTTTTGGCTGGTTGATTTACAGGTTGAATGCTACCCGGGTTACTGAAAAACTGGTCTAGGGCCCGTACCTTTGCCCCATCAAACCCCAAAAAATGCAAAGATGGCAGCCAAAAAACGCATGGAGCTCAGCCGCACGGACCACCTGGCAGTCGAACGCACCCGCCTCGCCAATGAACGCACCTTCCTGGCCTATTTCCGGACCTTTATCGTCTTTTTGAGTTCCGGTTTCGCCATCCTGAAACTCAGCGTGCTGGAGGAAATCGAAGGAATCGGTTATTTCCTGCTGGTGCTGTCGCCTGTATTGCTGGCAATAGGGGTCGGTCGGTTCCTCTATGTAAAAAGGCAACTGAGGCAGTTTTACATGATCCGGGAATAATCGGGGGGTAAACATTACCGGGAGAAGCCTATCTTTAGCGGGAACCGCTAAACCTCTTTTCCCATGGATCCCCATACCCTGATGTCCGGGCCCCGCCAATCCCTGTCACTTGCTTCCTGTCTGGTACTGCTGTTTCTTGTTGCATGCAGGGATACCCCGGTTGAAAAACCCCGGTTTACCCATGATGTGGCAGCAGGCCCTACCCCCTGGAACCTCGAGGAATTCGAGGCCACAGAACCGGATTTTACCTTTGCCGTCATCTCGGACCTGAACGGGGGGGAGCGCCCGGGGGTTTTCAGCCGCGCCGTGGAACAATTGAACCAGCTGGACCCGACCTTCGTGCTCAGCGTGGGCGACCTGATCGACGGCGGGACCAGGGACACCCTGCAGCTTCAAAGGGAATGGGACTTTTTTGATGCTCGCGCCAACCGGTTGAACATGCCATTTTTCCACCTGGGAGGGAACCACGACCTCACAAATGCCACCATGCGAGAATTCTGGGAAAACCGCTACGGCCCGCGTTACTATCATTTTGTCTTTGAGGATGTGCTTTTCCTGATGCTGGACTCCGAGGACTATTCCCCGGAGCGGATGGAGGCGATTTACCAGGCCAGGGACAGCGCCCTCCGCATGAGCGACGCAGAGTACGAAGCATCCACCTACTACCGCATGCCCGAACGCAACCTGGGTGGGATGGGCCAGGAACAGCTGGCCTATTTCAGGGAGGTAATACACCGGTACCCAAATGCCAGGTGGACCTTCCTGCTCATGCACAAGCCCCTTTGGCTGCGGGAGGACGGCATGTCCCTGACCCGTGACAGCGCGCCTCTGGAAGCCCTCGAAAAGGAATTGTCCGGCCGGAATTACACGGTGATCAACGGCCATTTCCACCGGATGTCGCACCGGAAACGCCATGGGATGGATTACCTCATCCTCGGAACGACGGGAGGCAGCCAGGTCCCGGGGGATTCCACGGCATTCGACCATGTAAGCCTGATCCGTATGGCAGAAAAACCGGTGATTACGCACTTGCGGATGGATGGGATACTGGAAGGGGATGGTACGCTGTCTCCGGGCAGGGATCCGGACTTCCGGTAAACAGGAGCTTCGACCGGCCGGTGGGGCCGTATCCCCGTACTTTGAGGGTATTAAAATCCCGGGAGGCGGGGTCGCAGAGAAACTCACTGCCCCAGAACGCGGGCCTCAAAAGAGCTGATACCACCTCCGTCCGAGCGGGTGGTGATTTCGATGGGATTGCAGCAGACTTCGCAATCCTCCACATAGGTTTGAGAGGACACGGAGGTATCGACAAGGACGGAAATGGTTTCCCAGCAGTAGGGACATTGAAAGAAGTGTTCCAGCACGTGTCAGCGATTCGTTCGGTTCGTCAATCCTTTCGTTCCTTCAAAATGCTGTCCATCTCTTTCCGGAACCGGAGGATCATAAAACTGTCGAGTTCCATCACGATACTATCCTGCATGGATCTCCAGTTGGATGCATCCATTTCAAGGGTGTGCGCCCTGACCCGGTTGAATCGCTCCAGGTTGAACCGGTTGGACAGCCAGGCAGCCTGGGTACTTTTCCGGTGTTGCAGGTCCTGGAGGTAAATACCAATCCCGAATCCCGCAATCACCAGGATTAAAACAATAAGGAACTGTTTTCGGGTCCTGAGCACATCAAGGCATTTTAGCCCCTCCATACGCATAGCCTGCAGGGGTATATCCTCTAAATTACAATTTAGATTCCCTGTGCCGGCTTAAATGGGATGAAATGTCCTTTATTCTAGCCTTAAGGGAAGAACATAGGTCCAGCAGGCAACCATCCGGTGCAAGGGCACGGACAATCCATGAAAATCTAGAATTCCAGGTTGAGCAACTGTCCGGTCAGCTGGAGCAACTGCAGCTCCGCGAGTTTGGCATCGTATTTTGCCAGGTTCTTGTTGGTCTGAGCATTGAGCAGGTTGATCTGGGCCTGCCGGAATTCGATGGACGTGATCCGGCCCAGCTGGAATTGTTCCCGAGACCGCTCGAAATTGTTCCGGTTGGTAATCACGTTCTGTTCCTGTATCTGGTAGATATCCAGGCGGTTTTGAAAGATGGCCAGGGCATTTTCAATGTCGCGGGTCACCTCGAGTTCCACCTGCCGCTGCAGGAGCTCCTGGTTCTCATAGGCGATTTTGGCATTCTTTACCCGGACGGTGGTGCCGCCACCGTCGAACAGGTTCCAGGTCAGGCTCGCGCCAAGTGCCAGGTTGTAACTGATGGAGTTGGTGCCCGGGGCGGTAAAATTACCGAAGACCCGGGGCGGGTTCTGGCTCCGGTTCCAGCCGTATGTACCAGAAAGCCCAATGGTGGGCAGGTAGCCGGACCGGTTTATTTTGATGTCGTAGGCATTGATGGCCATGTTGCGCTCGGTCTGCAGGATGGCCACGTTGTTCTCGAGGGCGGCATCTATAAAACTTTCCACCTGCGGGGTGGGCGTAAACCGGACCACCGTGTCCACCATAAAGACGTCATTCAGGTCCCGGTTCAGCACCACGTTCAGGTCGCGCTTTGCGTTGGCGAGCTGCTGCTTGGCATTCAACAGGTTGATACTGTCGTTGGTCACATCCACTTCCGCGTTCAGAATGTCAAGCTTCGTGTTTTGCCCGAATTCAAAAGCGTATTCCGCCCGCGTTATCCGGTCCCGGGAAATGCGCAGGGCCTCGGAGAAGATGTTCACGTTCTCACTCAGGCGTGCCACCTCGAAATACACGCTGAAAAGCTGGAGGATCGTATTTTCAATGGTTTCCCGGGCCTGTAATTCGCTCAACCGGTATTGCTCCTTCAGGCTCCTATAATTGTACAGCCTGCCCATGCCATCAAACAGCGTGTAGTTCATACTGACGGACCCGGAATATTGCTGGGTCTCGGCGTCGTTGATCTCCACATCCGGTTCCGGGTTACCATTTTCGTCGAACTGGTCCGGGAATTCCGTACGGGAATCGTTCCGGCTGTAGTTGGCGCCCAGGTTCCCGGTCAGGGTAGGCAGGAAGCCGGAATTCAGGAGGCTCGCGTTGTTGTCGGCAATCTCGACCTGGTTGCGCGCCACCTGAATGCCGAAATTATTTTCAAGGGCAAGGGATACCGCCGCATCCCGGGTCAAGAGTGTATCCTGGGCCCGGGCGGCTAGTGAGCCGCAAAGGCCTATTAAAAGTAACGTAAAGAGTCGTTTCATCAATGCTTATTAATATTCGGCGACTTTTTCAGGCGACTTGCGGGAGGCACCGCGACGGCCTTCGCCGGCAGGTTCCGCATCCCTGCCTTCCAGGTGCTTTTCTTCCTCGAGTTGTTCCTTGATGGCGCGTTCTACCTCTTCCTTGGAAATAGATTCCCCGGTTTTCAGCCATTTTGCACTGACTTTTACCCGGTTGTTAAAGGAAAGCAGCAAGGGCAGCATCAACAGGGTCAGGATGGTGGCAAAGCCGATCCCGTAGGCGATCGAAATCGCCATGGGCTTGAGGAACTGGGCCTGCCGGCTCTTTTCGAGCAGCAGGGGGGCCAGTCCGGCAATAGTGGTGATGGAGGTCAGGAAGATGGCCCGGAAACGGGATCTGCCCGCTTCAAAGATCGCATCGTCAAATTTCATGCCGTCCCGCAGGTTTCCGTTGAATTTGCTTATCAGCACCAGGCCGTCGTTTACCATGATCCCTATCAGGGCAATGATCCCCAGGGTGGACGGCATGCTCATAGGGAAGCCGTGGATCCAGTGGCCCCAGGCAACTGCCGTAAGGCTGAAAGGCACCAGCAGGATCAGCATGATCGGCTGGCTCAGGCTCCGGAACGTAAAGGCAATGGTGATGTAGATCAGGAACAGCACAATGAGGCCGGCCGTCTTCATGGAATTCGTGGTTTTGGCGGCTTCCCGGTTCTGCCCTTCGTAGGAAACTGCCACGGTTGGGTAACGGGACAGGATTTCCGGCAGCACATCCCCGCGGATCCAGGCCTGCATATCCGTGGCCGTAGTGGTTTCGTCATCGGCGATATCCGCAGATATCTGAATCTCGCGACGGCCGTCCAGGTGGTTGATGGCCACATCGCCCCGGATGATCTCGTAATCGGCGATTTCTTTCAGCGGTACCCGCTCTCCGGTAGGGGTGACAATCCGCATTTCATCCATGTCGTTGATGGAGGAACGGTTCGTGCGGTCGTAGCGGACCCAAACACGCACCTCATCCTGTCCCCGCTGGAAGCGCTGTACGGGGGCCCCGAAGAAGCCGGCCCGCACCTGGTTCATCACCGTGCGCAAATCCAGTCCAAGCAGGTAGGCGTTTTCCTTTAGGTCGAGGCGGATTTCCTTGATTCCGGCAGGGTCGTTGTCCGAGACATCCTTGAGAAGGGAGTTGTTTTCCATGGCTGCCTTGAGTTCTGCCTTGGCCCCCTTGAGCTCATTGATGTTGTTCCCCAGCAGGGACACGGATACCGGGGATCCGCCAAAGCGGCCTCCGGAACCGAAGATCAGGCTTTCCACCCCGGTAACCGGCCCCACCAGTTCCCGCAGGCGGTTGGAGACCAGTTCCGAACCTACCTGGTCCGGACGCTCCTCGCCCGGCAGGAGGTTGATCCTGAGGGAAGCCTGAGAGGAGCCGGGCCCCACGCTCTTGATGATATTTTCGAACATCTCCTTACCGGATCCCTGCAGGTATTTCTCGGTCAGTTCCTGGTTGACAATGATCGCCTTTTCCTCAATCAGGTCGATGATGGAATCCGTGATGAACTCGTTGGTCCCATTGGGCATGGTCAGTTCCACGGATACCCGGTCACTGGCGATGTTCGGGAAAAAGGCCGTGCGCACGATACCCCCTCCGATGGAGCCCATGGTCAGGATAAACGCGACGATAAAAAACGCAAAGGTCAGCACCTTGTGTTTCAGTGCAAATGTCAGGGAAGGCACATAGAGCTTGTCGCGCATCCACATCATCAGGCGGTCGCCCAGGCGGTTGATCTCCCGGAGTTTTGCAAATGCGCGGCCCATCGCTGTTTTTGGCTTTTTGCTATGGGGTTGCAACGCCTTGGAATGCGCCAGGTGGGCCGGCAGGATCACCAGGGCCTCCACCAGGGAAACCGCCAGGGTCAGGATCACAATCACGGATACCTCCCCGAAAAATTCCCCGAGACGGCCGTCCAGGAAAAAGAAGATGGAGAAGGCCAGTATCGTGGTGATAATGGCGGAAACAATGGGCGGGATCACCTCCATGGTGCCGTCGATGGCAGCCTGTATGGGTTTTTTTCCCTTTTCGTAGTGCTGGTAGATATTCTCGGCGATGACGATCCCGTCATCTACCAGGATCCCGACGACAATGATCATCCCGAAGAGGGAAAGGACATTGATGGTCACGTCGAACATCGGGGCGAAAATAAACATCCCCAGGAAGGAGATCGGCAGGCCGAAGGCCACCCAGAAGGCCAGACGCGTATTGAGGAAAAGCGACAGGAAGATAAGCACCAGGATCATCCCCATGACCGCGTTTTCAGTAAGCAGCTGGGTCCGCTGGTTCAGGGTTACCGACTGGTCGCTGACGACGTCCAGCTTGACGTTGTTGTGCTTGAGGTTGTAATCGTCTATGTATTCCTTCACCTTTTCAGCCGAGGTAATCAGGTCCTCGGTATTGGAACTGGTGATGGAGACGTCCACTGCCAGGTTACCGTCAAAGTACGCGGCATTGGGGCTTTCGGCGAAGCGGTCCCGGATGGTCGCCACGTCCCGAAGGCGGACGGTTTTGCCGGAGGCATCGCCCCGGATGATCAGGTGGGACAGTTCGTCCCCGTAGTAGGCCCGGTTGTTGGCCCGGATCAGGTATTCTTCCGTATCTGTTTTGATGTTCCCCCCGGTCACCAGGATATTGGCATTGGCCACGGCCCGGGACACATCGTCAAAGGTGAGGTTGTAGGCCAGCAGGTTTTTCTCGTTGACCGCAATCTCGATCTCTTCCTGCGGGAAACCCGACACGGCAATCTGTGAGATCCCCTCCATACCGCGGATATCGTTCTCGATCTGCCGCCCGATCTGCTTGAGGGTGGCCAGGGGAACCTGTTCCCCGCTGATGGCAAAGCTGATGGTTTGACGGACCGGACGCTGTTTGGATACGACAAGAGGCTCCATGCCGCCCGGGAAAGTGGGCACCTGGTCCACCGCATTCTTTACTTCCAGGAGCATGAAATCGATGTCACGCCCTTTCTCGATCTCGATGTTGATGGTCCCGCTGTTCTCGCGGGAAGTGGACGTAACCCGTTCAACCCCCTCCAGGCCTTTCAGGTTGTCTTCGATCTTGAGGACAATCCCCTCCTCCACTTCCTGGGGGGAAGCCCCCGGATAGGCGATATTGATGCTGATATTCCTGGATTCCACCAGCGGGAAAAAGGAGGAATTGAGGTTTTTGGCCCCGTAGATCCCGAAAATTACAAAAGCGATGATCATCACGTCTACGGCGACGTGGTACTTGATGAAATAGGAGATAATGCTTCGCATGGGACTGACTGGGTTAATTGTTCTGGGTTTTCCCCTCATACACCTTTACCAGCATGCCCGCGTAGGCGCCCACAACGGGTCGCGACACAATGGTAACCCCGTCCGGAACCTCCTTGAGGACCACGGATTTGTCGGTAAAGTAGATGGGCTTCACGTCCATCAGGTCCAGGAGGGAGTCCCGAACCACAAAAATCTGGTCGTTGTCCAGGAGCAACCCGCGGTCGATCTGGATCGCATCCGGTTCCTCCCTGGCGTTCAGGATGGCCTCCAGGTACATGCCTTCCTTAAGGGAAGGGTCGCGTACCTCTATAAAGGCGGTAATGGTCTGGGAGTTCTGGTCTACCCGTGCATTGATGCGGGAAACGGTCCCCTCATAGGTGCGGGTACCCTCCAGGTTGGTGAGTTCGACCGCCTCCCCGAGCTCCAGCAGGTCGCTGAAGGTCTTGGATATGGCTACTTCCAGCTCGTATACCCCGGTGTCGATGAACTCCCCAAGTTTCTGACCGGAGCGGATCAGCGTGCCTTCAGTAACCAGGGCCTCGGTCAGCACCCCGTCAAAGGGGGCGCGTATGGTGTATTTTGCGAGGCGCTCCTCCAGGTTCTTTACGTTGTAATAACTTGTGAGTATCCCCCGGCCGGAGATAAAATACCGCTCCTTTTCGTCGGGCATTTCCGGCAGGGGCGGCGTGGTGTCATCTAGGTCAAAACTGGACAGGTACGCCTGCCATTTGGCGCTGACAGCCGGGTAATCCAGCCGCAGGTCCGGCATGAGGGAAGTGATCAGGTTATACAGGTTGCTCTTGGCAGATTGCACGCTGGCCCGGTATTCGGCCGCATCGATGGTAATGATCCGCTCGCCACGGCTGTATTGCTGCCCGGGTTTAAAAAGCTTGCTGCCGCGTTGGAATACACCCTGTACCTCAGAATAGAGCTCCACCCGGTTTTTGGCAATTAGGGTGCCGTTGGCAGGCACCATAATGGGGATGGTGGTATTCTGGACCGTATCCACGAATACGGTTTTGACCACTTTGCTGGGACGGGGCGTCGGGGTTGTACGACTGCTGATAATCGCCTTGGCAGCGTATATCGAAAGGACAATCAGTACCAAACCGAGTACTGACAGAATAACTTTTCTTTTATCCATGAGGGTTGATTAGACAGGTGCTTAGACCGCAAAACTATCCATTAGTTTAGTCGTCCTTCGTTAAATATATCCTAAAAGACGAATAAAGAAAATGGGTGCGCAGGGCACCCATTTGACTATTAGCTAGTGGTTTAACCCGGCCTTTCCGTAGCCGGCATCCGGATTATTCGTTGTCCACGTCGTCCTCGAATTTGGTGTCGGCCATCCGGGTTTTCGAAAAATCCAGCTTTTTGAAGTCGATATCCGATTCCTCCTCATCGTAATCGAACACCAGCAGTTTCCGTGTATCAATGCCCGAGAGGTTCCTGAAGGACTCAAAGTCATTGTTCTGGAGCTGCAGCACCTCCAGGCTCGCAAGCTGGCCAAACGTCTCGGGAATGGCACCTCCCAATCGGTTGTTCGACAAGACGAGTTCCTTCAGGGCTGTCAGGTTCCCCATGCTGCTCGGCAGGTCCCCGTACAGCTGGTTCTCAAACAGGCCCAGGGCCTGCAAATTCCTGAGCTCGCCTATGCGTTCCGGGATCCGGCCATAGAACTGGTTGCTGGACAGGTTCAGCACCTCCAGTTGGGTAAGGGCCCCGATCCCGTCCGGGATGCGGCCCGACAGGAAATTGTTGAAGGCGGAGAATTCCCGGAGTTCCGTTAACTGCGCGATGGTTTCAGGTACCTCTCCCCTGAGCCGGTTCATTTCGATTTTCAGGACGCGCAGTTCCCGCAAATCAAAAACCTGGACCGGGAGCTGGCCCGTCAGGTTGTTGAAAGCGAGGTTCAGGGTTTCCAGTTCCTTCAGCGCGCCGATGCTCTCCGGCAAAGACCCCATCAGGTTGTTGTGGAATAATTTCAGCCCGACAACATGGTTATCCCTGACGGTGACCCCGTACCAGGCCTCCACCGGTTCGTCCAGGTTCCAATTCCTGACCCAGTGAACCCCATTGGTGGATTCATAAAGGTCGATCAACGCTTTTTTCTCGCTGCCTGGCACCCGGGCGAAGGCCACCAGGCCGGTAACAAGGCACAAAATCGATAGTAGTCTTTTCATCGTCGCAATTTCTCAGGGGTTAACACTCGTCCTGCAACTTCTCCTTTTCCTATATATAACTAAAGAATTTACCTACAATATAAGTAAATAGGAACCTTCAATCCCCGAAAATTTCGTTAAGTGGCCCGATTTTGTTGTAAAAGCCCGGTTTCTTGTGGTTTGGTGCGGGTGCGCGACCCCGCCGGGTCTCAAGCCTCGGGAAAACAGCCCTTTCCCCGGGGGGTATCCTGGCAAATCAGGACTGGGTACCCCTCCCGTCTACACGGGCACGTTCACCCCAGGGACTCCAGCTCGGCTGCCAGGTCTTCCCATTGCCCCATCAGGCGTTCCAAATCCTTCTTCTTTGCCTGGTAGGCGTCAAAGAAGCCGGGTTCGGCAATGGTCTGGTCGTATTCCATCAGCAGGCGGTGGTCGATCTCCTTGATTTCCTTTTCCAGGGACTGTATGCGGGTTTCCACGGTACCCAGCTTATTGCTGAGGGATTTCCGACGCTTCCGGTCCGCATGGGCATCGGCCCCGCTGCCGGGCGTGGCTTGTTCCGGCTGATTGCCTGGCGGGTCCCGTTTCTCGATGGCCCTGAAGTCCTCTGCCTGCCGCTGTTCGAGGTAAAAGTCAATATCCCCGAGATAGGGTTTGATACCGCCGTCGCGGAATTCATACACCACACCGGTGAGCCCCTGCAGGAAGTCCCGGTCGTGGGAAACCAGGATAAGTGTCCCCTCGAAGTGGCTCAGGGCCTCCTTCAGCACCCGCTTGGATGGTATATCCAGGTGGTTGGTGGGTTCGTCCATGACCAGGACATTGAAAGGCTGCAACAACATGCGGGCCAGCGCCAGGCGGTTCCGCTCCCCCCCGGAGAGCACCTTCACGGGTTTTTCGACCTCCTCCCCCCGGAAGAGGAAGGCCCCGAGGATGTCCCTCACCCTGGGACGGGATTTTTCATCTGCGGCATCGGTCATGGTCTCCTCGACGGTCTTGTCACCGTCCAGGAATTCAGCCTGGTTCTGGGCAAAATACCCCAGCTGCACATTGTGCCCCAGTTTGCATTTCCCGGTGTGTTCCAGCTCCCCGACCAGGATGCGGGCCAGGGTGGTCTTCCCCTGCCCGTTCTGCCCGACAAAGGCGATTTTTTTTCCGCGTTCGATGAGCAGGTCGATCCCTTCCAGCACCCGGTTGTCCCCGTAGGACTTGGAAAGGTCCTCCAGTTCGGCGATGACCTTCCCGGGCTGTACGGACAGGGGGAAGCGCAGGGACATGACCCCGGTCTCCTCCCGGTCTACCTCGATGCGCTCCATCTTATCGAGCTTTTTGATCAGCGACTGGGCCATGGAGGCCTTGGAGGATTTGGCCCGGAAGCGTTCAATGAGCCGCTCGGCCTGTTCGATCTCCCGCTGCTGGTTTTTCTGGGCGTTGAGTTGTTGCTCCCGGATTTCGTCACGGAGTTCCATAAAGCCCGAATACGGTTTCTGGTAATCGTAGATCCGCCCCAGGGAAATCTCGATGGTGCGGTTGGTGACCCTGTCCAGGAACATCTTATCGTGGGAGACCAGCAGGACCGCCCCGGGGAATTGCTGTAGGAATTCCTCCAGCCAGATAATGGATTCGATATCGAGGTGGTTGGTGGGCTCATCGAGCAGGAGCAGGTCGTTTTCCTGCAGCAGCAGCTTGGCCAGTTCGATACGCATGCGCCAGCCCCCTGAAAAAGTAGTTGTCTGCGCCTGGAAATCGGACCTTTTGAAACCCAGCCCCAACAGGACCTTTTCCGTTTCCCCTTCGTACCGGTAGCCCCCGATCAGGTCGTACCGGTGGGTCATGTCGCTGAGGGAAACCATCAAATCATGGTATTCCTCGCTTTCGTAATCCTCCCTTTCGGCCAGGGCCTGGTTTACCTTGTCCAGCTCCCGCTCCAGGGATTTAATTTCCGCAAAGGCCTGGTAGGCCTCCTCCAGGACCGTGCGGCCCTGCTCAAAATCAATGTCCTGCTTCAGGTAGCCGACACGCAGGCCCTTATCCCTTGAAATCGTCCCCGTGGTTGGTTCGGATTCCCCGCTGAGCAGCCGGAGCATGGTGGACTTCCCCGCCCCGTTCTTCCCGATGAGCCCGGCGCGGTCTCCCGGGCCCAGGCGAAAGGAAATATCGGAGAACAGGTCCTCCCCGGCAAAACTGACGGTAAGCTTGTGTACATTGATCATGGCAACATCATAAGGTGCGGACAGCCCGAAGACGCTTTCCGGCTGCAAAATTCATAAAATTTAGCGGAATGCGGGCTATCCGGGCGACTTTCCGTAAAATTTCCCGTAGCGGGCCAGGTCTATTTCGGGCGGCAGGGGCGTACCGGATTCCACAAAATCTGCCAGGCACGCGGCCGCATAGGGCGCGAGCAACACACCCCGGGAACCCATCCCGTTCAGGGCCAGCAGGCGGGGGTGTTCCGGATGGCGCCCCGCCAGCGGGCGGCGGTCCGGCACCGTCGGCCGGATACCGGCCGACTGGTTTTCCACCTCGAAATCCACCTTCAGGATATGCCCCAATTTCCGGGTCAGTTCTTCACGTGCAGCCGGGGTGGGCTCCGGGCTGAAATCATTCCGCCCGTAGGTGGCCCCCACGCGGTAGCGGTCGTTCCCCTCCGGGATGAGGAAAACCCCCGACTTAATGATCCGGCCCTCCCCAAGCCCTGGGATGCGGACAGTCAGGAGTTCACCCTTGCTGCCCTGCAGCGGCAGGTACCTGAAAAACGGGTTGGCCCGCATGCCGAACCCCTCGCAAAAGACCACGTACCTCGATTTGATATCCCCATAGGCCACTTCCTCCCCGTAAAGGCGCAGGGATCCATGGTCAAAGGATTCGGCCCGGAGCGCCCCCTGCCGGTGCAACAGGGACCGGTAGGCCGTGAGGAGCTTGGCCGTATGCAAACGGCCGGTTTCAAGGACCTCCCCAAAGCCAAAAGGCGCGTCCAGCCCCGGATTGTCGTTCCGCAGCAGCCTTGGCGACAGAAAGCGGGAAAGCCCGGGCCGGTCGGCGGCCTCGAACCAGGCATTTTGCTCCTCTGCCGAGGCAAACCTCCTCAGGATGGGCAGCTTTTCATCGAAGCTGCCGCCGAGCTTTTCCTGCAGCCGCTGGTAGAAAGGGATGGAAAAGTCCATGAGCCGCCCCCCCTCCCAGGTGAGGTTCAGCCGTTTCAGCACCACCGGGTTGTACAAACCGGCAGCCACCAAAGAAGCCTGGCGGGAGGAATCGTCAAAGACGCAGATCCTGTGCCCCCGGGACTGCAGGGTTTCCGCCATGGCCATACCGGCGAGGCCGGAGCCGATAATCAGGTAATCGAACATAGGCGCAAAGGTAGTCAAGCTGCACACAAAAAAACAGCCCCGGCACGGATGCCGGGGCTGTTCTACATTTGAATTGGAAAGGGCTTGATCAATAGGCCCACATATCTTGTTCGCGGTTTCGGATCTGCTCCTTGATACGCTGGGACTCCAGTAGCTGGAACAGCGCATTGTCGGTGATGTAATCGCGAATCTCACGATCCCCGTGGACGTTGTCCTCCTTGTAGATGATCGCGTTGAAACGACGGGCGTTCAGCAGCATGTCAAAGGAGAGCGGCTGGGCCGAATTCCCCTGGTTGAATACCTTGGCCTCGTGCAGGATCTGCCGGGCACTCGGGTACCACACCCAGAAGAGGGGCACCAACGCGTCCTCGGGGGCCATCGACTCGTCGTCGATGAAGTTCACGTCCGGGGCAACCGGGGCAATCCCCAGCAGCCGGTACTTGAGCTCCCCCTGCCGCTTGTCGAAGTACCACATCCCCTTGATGCGGTATTCCTCGATATCGCCGGCGTTGATTTCACGCTCATTGATGTATTCCGCGGAAACCTGTTCGCCCGCGTTCACCTGCTCGTACCCCAGGTCGGTGGTGTCCACCTTCTTGAGGGTCGCCTTCAGGTCGTTGAAATTCCGCTTTTCGGTGAAGTATGAATCCACATACACATCGGTCAGCTTGCCGTTCTTGATGTTCTTGATAAAGACATCGTAAAGCGAGCGGCGATCCGACCCGATATCCACCGTGTCAATCGGATAGTAGAGCGGGAAATTCACCCGCTCGTCCAGGTCGATGGTCTCCCATACGGTTTTGGACCACAGGATGTCGCGGTCGTCCACGTATCCATAATCCAAAGGCGCATCGTTATCCATCGCCTTCTGGGCCTCGGTCCGCATCCCGATCTCCTCCGGCTTTTTGGCGTTGAGGATGTTGGCTTGCGCCCATCCGGCCACCGGGAGAGCAGCTGCTGCTCCGAGTACTAAAACTTTTTTCCAATTCATTGTATCGATGTATTTCAGTTCCTAAAATACCGCGCAGCAGGCCCGCAGGCTCGCTGCGCGGATTAGCAATTAAATTCTAAAACCTAGTTGGTGAGCTCCACCACTACGGGGGACACCTTCTTCAATTTATAACTCCGGTTGTTGGTGATGTAGGCTTCGATATCAAATATCTGAACCGCATCGCCACGGCCGGCCCGGCGCAGGGCAGCTTTGGCCCGTGCATCGAGTTTGTTGCCGTTAACCTCCACAGTCGGTTGTCCGGGGACTTTCAGCTTGAAGCCGCTGATTTCCATGTTCAGGTCAAAATCGAAATCTTCGAGCATGGCACCGATCGTAGCGATCTCCAGGTTGCCCCTCGGCATCTTGACACTACCGCTCTCACCGCGGATGGTGCCGGAAGGCCTCGGGATATCCTTGATCCGGAACTCGCTGTTGGTCGAGATCCGCTGTCCGTCAGGCAGCGTACCGGAGGCGGTGATGGTCACCGTACGGCCCGTGCCGGGGTTCATCACATAGTTGCTTCCGCTGCGCTTGGTCAGGCCGGAGGCCGATGCGGACACCTTGTTGTCCGGGATACCGGGGATGGAGATGGTCATCGGGTTGGCAACACCGCGGTAAACCACATTCATCTTGTCGGCAGAGATCACCGCAGCATTGGGCTTGGAAATGGTAGAGAAGCTGTTTTTCACAGGTACTTCCGTCTCCTGGCCATCCTGCATGTAAATCAGGGTACCGGCGATTTCGTGGTCTCCGGGGTTCCCGGCTCCGATCAGCAGCTCAACGCCACCTTCCTTCAGCTGGTAATCCGAGCCCTCAGAGAGCTTGCGGCCATCCAGGGTCAGCTCGGCGCGAACCGGCTTGGCAGACTTGTCGGTCTTGCCCAGGACAATGCTGCCGCTGAACCGCTCGCCTGAATAAAAGGCAGACTTTTCAGACTCCAGCAGGGTGGAGAAATTGGTCAGGGATACCTGGGAAGTCAGCTCGCCCTGGAGCATCGCTTTCAGGGCAGCCTCTTCGGTCGCCTTGATATCCGATTGCAGGGAAGTGATCTTCGTCAGGGAGGCGATCAGCGGGAAGCCTTCGTAGTGGTAGTTGATCCAGTCTACTTTGACCCCGTCGCGACGCTCCACCTTTCCGTTTTCGTCTCCGGTCTTGAAACGCGTTTTAACCGCGTCCTGTACTTCCGGGAAACCGTCCCCGAGGATGCCCAGCACCTGGGTGCGGTACTCCTCGATACGCTTCATGAACTCCTGTCCCTGGGGGGCCAGGTTATCGCCCTGGAAGAATTTCTGGTCCAGGTAATCGGACTTGTCCATTACCGTGTAATCCGTCGGGTCCTCGATGTCCTTTACCATGCTTTCCTTCAATTCCTCGAGGTAGGTAAAGTACTCCTGGGACAGCTGCTTGATCTGCTGAGCGTCCTGATAGAGCTCCGCGTATTTGGCAGCGTCCTCCGACGCTTTTGTCTCAAGGCTTGCCAAAAACGCTTGGTTGTTTTCGGTGGCCTTGCTATTGGAAGTCTCCAGCTTTTCGTTCATAAGACCGAAGGCAGCCAGCACTTCCTTGCTCATATTCAACGCCAACATCGCGATGAAGATCAAATACATCAAATTGATCATCTTCTGACGTGGTGATTGTTTTCCTGATGCCATTATATCTAATTAGTTGTTAACAGTTACTTTGATTTGGGATTTAGAACAACAACTAATTAGTTTCTGTTCATGGCAGACAGCATACCGCCGTAGACGCCGTTGAGCGAAGACAGGTTGCTTGCCAGGGACTCCATCTGATCCTTGAGGGCGCCGGCGTTCTGAACCACTTCCTCATTGATGGAAGCCTGACGGCTGGCACTCTCGAGCTGAACTTTGTAGAGGCTGTTGAGCGACTCCATCTGGGACGCGGCCTGGGAAAGTTCTTCAGAGTATTTTTTGGTATGCTCAATCGCATCTGCAGTAGGGGCAATGCCCTTGGCAGCGCCTTCGAAGTTGCGGATGCTTTCGCCCAGGCTGTTGAACAGGCTGGCGTCGATGTTGGCTTCCTTGAGGAGCTCGTCCAGTTTCCGGGAAAGGAGACCTTCGGCTTCTTTGGCTTCTTCGGCTTGTTTTTTACGATTGTTGCTCTGGGCTCCGGCAAGTTCCGGGTAAACCAGGGACCAATCGTATTCATCGTCCACGGGTTCAAATGCACTGATAGCGAAGATGAGTGCCTCAGTGATCAGACCGACTGCGAGCAGCAACCCACCGGTAAGCGGGCCGAATTCCCAGTGCAGAATCTTGAACAGCGCCCCGATGATCACCACCGAAGCACCCAGGCCGTAGGCCATGTTAAAGAGCTTTTTTGTTGATTTAGACTGTGCCATAATTTAGAATTTAATTGAATTTAAAAGTTAAAAATAAGTATTGGGTTAAGGTTTGATAAGCAATGTTAATAAGTTGGGTTACTGTGTTGAATCTTCTTCGCCCATGTAATCCTGCACGGTACGGAAACCGATATAGCTCCGGGCGGAATCCTTGTATTCGTAATCCCGGGTACTCACCTGCAGGAAGTAGGCCACATCCTTCCACGATCCGCCACGGATTACCTTGCGGGTATTGTCCTTGCTGTCGGCATTCGGGTTCATGGTCGATGCGTATTCGTACGATCCGGGATAGTAGCTGGAGTTGGTCCACTCCGATACGTTTCCGGCCATGTTGTAAAGGTTGAAATCGTTCGGCTCGTAGGATTTGGCCTCCACGGTGTAGAGGGCCGCATCGGCCGCGTAATCCCCGCGCTGGGGCTTGAAGTTTGCCATAAAGCAACCGGTGTCGCTGATCACGTACGGGCCGCCCCAGGGATAGGTACCCCCTTCGATGCCTCCGCGCGCCGCGTATTCCCATTCGGCCTCAGTCGGGAGGCGGAACTGGTTTACGAATTGCTTGCCGCGGGAGCGCTGGTCGTCATTCTTGAATTTGGTCCTCCAGTTGCAGAACGCCTTGGCCTGGCTCCAGGAAACCCCGACGACCGGATAGTCGCTGTAGGCGTCGTGCCAGAAGTAATCGTTGTGCATGGGTTCGTTGTAGGAGTATTCAAAATCGCGGATCCATACCGTGGTGTCCGGGTAGATGGCTGTGATCTCCTGGCGGATGAAGTCCTTGCGGCGGCCTTCCTTGGCCCGTGCAGCTGCTTCAATATCCATCCAGGTGTATTTGTAATTCAGTTTGGTGACGTCAATAGTCCGCTGGCCGTTATAGGATTCCTCCTCGGGGATGTACATGGAATCCATCACCTCGGCGTAATAGACATCCGGATAATCCCGGGTATCCCATACAAGGTCCTCGTCTTTGTCCAGGGCACGGCCCTCGTAGTAGTCATCACCGAAGCCGGCATAGTTGTCCAGCATGTACTTGTCATAGACCGACAGGTTGGCCGTATCGGCATCCTTGAAGGCGTACCTTCCGATACCGTCGTCCTCCGGGCCCATCCCCAGTTCGTCGGCCAGGATCGCCAGTTTGGTCCGGACAATCGAATCCTTGACCCACTCCACGAACTGCCGGTACTCACTGTTGGTTATTTCCGTATCATCCATATAGAAGGATCTGACGGTAACCGTTTTGGTAGGGGCATTCTGGACGTTGGCCATGTCCTCCTCACTCTTACCCATAATGAACGCGCCCCGGGGGATCAATTCCATCCCGTAGGGTTTTTCAGGGTACCATTTTTTGCCTTGTACGCCTACCAGTTCCCCTTTGGATTTGGAACCACAGCTGCTGAGCAAAAAAACAAACGCTATAGACGATAACAATAGCTTCTTCATACTTTAGGTTAATTTCGGTTAAGACTGTACGGTACTATCTTCGATTATTCACTAAAACTGAAAATTGAATAATTTATTGTACGTACCGACCTAATCTCGTGCAATTAAACGGGTTTAGTTAAAGCCTTTTTTATAGGCTTTGAACCACCGGTCCGGAATATTCTGGTCGCAGGCGTCCAGATAGTCTTGTTCGGTGCATGGTAATAACGCCGGTGAATCGGGTTTAGTATGCGCGGCGAGGAGGTTTGGGACCTCAACCCACCAGCGCCCCGTGACCGTGCTGCTATAAAAGTGAAGTTGTTCGGATTGGCAGGGGACGATAAACTTGTTGAAGTCCTTGCCCCCACCGGCGGGTTCTTCTTGAACCCGGAAGTTGTGGCCTTCCATAAAATACCAGATCATCTGGGCAACAAGCTGGAAGGATTGCATGTTGTTTTCAACCTCGAAAATACCGAAGGCGGAAATATTGTCCCCCATACCGGCGTAGCGCGCAATGGCGCAGATCTCCCTACCGGTAAACCCATTGGGCGAAAACCCGTCCGGCTGTCCCATTTCGGACGCCCGGATGGCCCGTGCGTCCAGGCTCACCAGGTGGGCGTTGCGCAATACGGGCTCGGCAAGGCTGATATCGCCCGCAATCTCCCCGAGGCGGTAGGCGTCGAAAAACAGCCGGTCCATCAGGTCGATCTCCTCCTGCGCATTGAAATAGCTCTGGTAGCCGATGTTGGAAAAATTAAAGAGGTTGTTCGGTTTGTCGGTGATGATCTTACTCATATAGGAGTTGGAGGAAATGAGTTCCTCATCTGCCCCGAAATCGAACCGGCTGTCCACGGCTACCAGGTTCACCATGTCGATGATTTTGTCGAAGGCGCGGTAGGCGGGGTACGTAATGTCCTGGGTGGCCCCGATGATGATCGGGATGATTTTCTCCTCCAGGAGTTCCGCCACGATTTCCCGGACCACGAAATAGGTGTCCTTGACGGTTTCCCCTTCGTCTATGTCCCCCAGGTCGATGATGGTGTCGTTCCAGTTCCCCTCCATGAGCCGGTAGAGCTGCATGCGAATCTCGTCGAGCTCCAGGCGGCTGGTCTTTTTTATAAAGGCGTTCCTGGATTCAAAGACACCCAGGATGGCAAAGGTTGCCCCTGCCAGTACGGGCAGGCCTTCCTTTTCGGTGTGCTTGTAGATGATGCGCCCCAGCGCCTGGGCAGGCAGGAGCTCGCAGTGAGCCAGGACGCGCGTGGGTACGGGAAGTAGGAAATCGAATGCCATAGGACACCTGAGTGGTTTAGGATTTTTTTCCCGTTTTCTTTTTGCCGAGCAATTCCCTGGCCTGTTCCAGGGTTACCTCCAGCGGGTCCACATCCTTGGCGAGGTCCACCTTTTTCCGACCCTTGATCACCGTATGCCGGCCCCACCGGCCTTTCTCGATCCGGATATCCTCTTCCGGCCACTCCCGGACGCGTTTCTCGGCTTCCTTCTTTTTCTTGGCTTCGATCAGTTCCTCAATGTCTTCCTGGGTGAGGTTGTCAAAATCGTATTTCTTCGGGACATTGATAAAGGTCCCGTCCCATTTGATGAAGGGCCCGAACCGGCCTTTGCCCTTGGTCACCGGTTTGTCCTCATAGGAGGCGATGGGGGCATCCTGTTTCTTCTTGGCGCGGATCAGCTCGGCGGCCCGTTCCATGTCCACGTCAAAAACGCTTTCGCCCTCGTCCAGGGAAACGAACTTCTTGCCGTAGCGTACGTAGGGCCCGTAGCGCCCTACATTGGCCTCCACCTCATCCCCTTCAAAGGTCCCCAGTTTGCGGGGGAGCTTAAAGAGGTCCATGGCTTCCTCATAGGTAATCGTCCCCAGGGACTGGTCCGGTAGCAGGCTGGCAAACTGGGGCTTTTCCTCCTCGTCGGCCGTGCCGATCTGGACCATGGGCCCGAAGCGCCCCAGGCGCACGGCAACCTGCCGCCCGGTCTCGGGATCCGTGCCCAGGACCCGCTCGCCGCTGGCGCGGTCTGCATTTTCCTCCACATCCAGCACGTTGGGGTGGAACCCTTTGTAGAAGTCCTTCAGGACATCCTGCCAGTCCTCTTCCCCCGTGGCGATGTCGTCAAAGTCCTTTTCGACCTTGGCAGTGAAATTGTAATCCAGGATGTTCGCAAAATGGCTCACCAGGAAATCGTTGACGATCATCCCGATATCGGTGGGCACCAGCTTCCCCTTATCCGAGCCCACGGTCTCGGTGAGTTCGCTCCGCTGGAGTTCCCCTTTTTCCAGGGTAAACTGCAGGTATCCCCTTTCGGTTCCGTCCACGCTGCCCTTTTCCACATAGCCGCGGTTCTGTATGGTCGAAATCGTAGGCGCATAGGTGGAGGGCCGTCCGATCCCCAATTCCTCGAGTTTCTTGACAAGGGAGGCTTCCGTGTAGCGATAGGGCGGGCGGGTAAACCGCTGGGTCGCCGTGATATAGTTGTTGGACAGGGGCTCGTCCACCTTCATGGCGGGCAGCATGCCGTCCTGTTCCTCGGCGTCCTCTTCGTCCTTCCCTTCCAGGTATACCTTCAGGAACCCGTCGAACTTGATCACTTCCCCGTTGGCACCGAACAGGCTGTCGTCCCTGTCGTTTCGTATTTTGACCTGGGTCCTTTCCAGCTGGGCATCGCTCATCTGGGAAGCCAGGGTACGCATCCGGATTAGTTCGTACAGGCGGGCCTGGTCCCGTTCCACGTTGGGCCGCTGCAGCCCCATGTCGGTGGGCCGGATGGCCTCGTGGGCCTCCTGAGCCCCTTTGGACTTGGACTGGAACTTGCGGACCTCGCTGTATTTCGGGCCATAGCTGCTGGTGATTTCCTCCTTTGCAGCGGCAAGCGCCTCGGAGGAAAGGCTGACGCTGTCGGTACGCATATAGGTGATGAGACCCGCCTCATAGAGCCGTTGGGCTACCTGCATAGTCCGGGATACGGAGAAATAGAGCTTGCGGGAAGCTTCCTGTTGCAGGGTGGAGGTGGTAAATGGTGCAGCCGGGGATTTTTTGGCCGGTTTGGTATCGAGGCTATCCACCGCAAAGGCAGCGCCCTTTAACCGGTCGAGGAATTCCCTGGCCTCCTGCTCCGTGTCAAAACTCTCATTGAGCCTGGCCGGGAATGTGGCTCCGTCCTCCGTCCGGAATTCAGCTGCCACCTTGAAGGAACTTTCAGGTTCAAAGGCATCAATGGCCCGTTCCCGCTCCACAATCAGCCGGACGGCTACCGATTGCACCCTGCCCGCTGAGAGCCCGGGTTTTATTTTTTTCCAGAGGACCGGCGACAATTCATACCCAACCAGGCGGTCCAGGATGCGCCTGGCTTGCTGGGCATTGACCAGGTCGTAGTTGATTTTCCTGGGGTTTTCGATCGCTTTCTGGATGGCCGACTTGGTAATGGAGTTGAATACGATCCGCCGGGTCTTGTCGGCATCGAGCTTCAGGGTTTCGGCCAGGTGCCAGGAAATCGCTTCCCCCTCCCGGTCCTCATCGCTGGCGAGCCAGATGGTATCCGCTTTGGAAGCCAGGTCTTTCAACTTCTTTACGAGAGCCTTTTTCTCCTTGTCAACAACGTACTTCGGGCTGAAATCGTTCTCCACATCCACGCCGAGCTCCTTGGAAGGCAGGTCGGCGATGTGGCCAAAACTGGAGGTTACCTTGAAATCCTTACCCAGGAACTTTTCAATGGTTTTGGCCTTTGCAGGCGACTCCACGATTACCAGGTTCTTTGCCATTCAGTACATTTTAGGTTCACAAAAGTAGCCGAATTTTTTGATTTCCGTTACAGCCCCCTCCGGCAGGGTGCTCCAAACGGTCGCCCGGCCCGGTTTAATTCCGGGGGGATCCGCATCCTACCCGCGAATGCATTTGACAGGATAACCATAAAATATTACTTTTAATAAGTTACCATATTAAAGACAGTTGATGTTTACCTTACCTATAGGTTCGGCAACCAGTTTGCTCGAACAATTCGGAAGGCAGCTCCGGGGTGAATACAAGGGGGGATTTGAAGAAGGGTTGCTGGTTTTGGACAACGACATCGGGAAGGGACGCCTCCGCGCAGTAAACCTCCCGGATGACCTTTCCACCTTAATATATGATGTGACGTTTTACCGGGACCTTACCTTCAGGCTCAGCGGGGAGGAATCGCGACCCCTGTTCTTCCTTTTCTGCCTGGAGGGCTACTTCTACCACCACTACGAAAGCCAGAAGGAACTTCGGCGCGTCAGCAAACTCCAGAATGTCATCCTTTCCGGTTCTTCGGAGAACCGCAGCATCATCCGGATACCGGCCGATACCAAATTGAAGATCAGCGTTATCTGGCTCCTGCGCACCCGGCTGGAACCCCGCAATGGCAGTCCCGCCCCGCGGACCACGCAAAAGCTGGTGCATATCCTGGAGGGAATGAATGGCAAGGCCTCCTATTTCGGGAGCCTGCGCCCCGCGACTGCCCGGTATGTGAGCGTGCTCATCGACAACACCAAACCCGGCGTTGTGGGCCGCCTGCTCACGGAGGCGGCCATACTGAACATCCTCGCTTCCCAACTGGACCACTACCGGAAAACCATTCGCAACGAACCTTCGGACGCCCCCCTGGGCGAATCAGAGATCGGGAAAATCCTGGAACTCGGCAATGAAATCGTGGGCCATCTGGACCGGGATTACACGGTCGGGGGCCTGTCGGTGAAAAGCGGCCTGAACCCCAAAAAACTGCAGGCGGGCTTCCGGTACCTGTATGGGTCGAGCGTATCGAATTTCATTCGGGATGCGCGCCTGGAACGCGCAAGGGAACTTTTGGAAACGCGGGGGATGAACGTCAGCGAGGCGGTCTATGCCGTGGGCCTCAGCAGCAGGAGCTATTTTACCAAAGCCTTTAAGGAGCGCTACGGCATACGACCCTCCGACTTGCTGGCCAGGCTCAAATCCTGAGCAGCAGTCGGCGTGCCGGAGACGGACGGGGGCTTACAGGAATTCAGGCCTGCCGGGGATCGACGCCCCCCTGCCCGGGTCCCGGATCAATTCCCCAGGGCCAGCGTACTGAGGAGTTCCAAACCCGAATCCATGTACCGGTACTGCGTCAGTTGTCCCTGGCCAATCATCAACAGGTGGTCCTGCAGCGGGATGACATCAAAGGGATGGACATCCTCGAAAACCGCTACTTCGACGAGCTGCTTCACGTCTGTTTTATCGAAGACCCGGAGGCCTGAAGCCCCGTCGCAAACAAAGAGCAATTCCCCCTGCACCCCCAGTCCGTAGGGCCCGTCCAGCGGATAGCTCGCAATGAGTTCCGGTGTGGTGATCTCGCTGATGTCCACGATGAACAATCCGCTCTCGGTAGCCCCGCACCCATTTCCGCCCCGGAGGGTGACAAAGGCGTAATCGCCATCCACCACAACCGGGTCACAGGCAGTGCCGTGCTGGAATTCCGAGACGAACTCGGGGGAAGCGGGTACCGATATATCATAAATGTACATCCCGCGCATACTGCCCAGGAAGAGTTTGTCCCCCCGGTTGAAAATGGTTTCGATGTCGAAGCCCGCAAATACATCGTCCAGGGCCACGGGGACCTCCAGGTCCGAGATGTCAAATACATTGATGGTATGGCTGTCGACTGCGTACAGGAATTCCCCGACGATCTTGAAGCGCGCCAGGGACCCGCCCTGCCCAGTCGCCTGGTTGGCGTCTGCCGCCGCTTCCATGATGTCGATCCCGCCAGGGAACCGTGACTCCGCCTCCGAAACCCGCAGCCGCTTGGTATGCAGTTCCCAGCCGATGAGGATTTCCCCCTGATCCGACCAGGCGTCGTATTCCACGATGTCGGCTTCAAAGGGCCACGGGATGTTATCCTGCAGGACCCCTTTGAGGCGGGCCACCGGGCGGATATTGTCCGGGTTGGAGATGTCGAGAACGACCAGGTCCGAAAGGCTGTCCGCGAAAAGGTAGTTGTCCCTGACCGCGATGTCGATATTGCCAGGGATGGTGATAAATCCCGATTTCACCGGGGCTTCGGGGTTTCGGTTGTCGATCAGGTGAACGCCCTTATAGGGTTCGTTCACAAAAATCAGGTCGCCGTAGGCATAAATCTTCCCGGAGGTTTCCAGGGGCTGGGGCGGCAGGATATCGACGCTCGATTCAAATTCGGCCACGGACATGGTCAGCGGGGTGGCCACCAGGTAATCGGCAAATTCCGGATCGGTTTCCTTATCGCAGGAAACCAGGAGGCCGAGGCCTGCAAGGAACAGCAGGATACGGTAGGATTTCATAGCTAATTGGTTTGAAGGGCTGTTTATTCAAAGATACATCCCGGCCGGTGCAGTTGCGTTTTTGGCAAAAAATTAAACGCTGCCAAATTGTCATATTCGCATTAACCTAGTATCTTTGCTGCCCTTCCGTTGGGAAGGAAAAACGCATGCATGGAAAAGACAATAAACGAATCGGAACAGGGGACTGCCCTGGAGGTGCGCGGCAGGGAGGCCAACCCCCGGAAGCTGTACATCGAGAGCTACGGCTGTCAGATGAATTTCTCCGACAGCGAGATCGTGGCTTCCATCCTGGGCCAGGAGGGTTTTAACACTACCCAGCGCCTGGAGGAAGCAGACCTGATCCTGGTGAATACCTGCTCCATCCGGGAAAAAGCCGAGCAAACCGTACGCAAAAGGCTCGTGCACTTCAATGCCCTCAAAAAGAACAACCCCGGCGTCAAGGTAGGCGTATTGGGCTGTATGGCCGAACGCCTGAAGAGCCAGTTCCTCGAGGAGGAAAAAATCGTGGATATGGTGGTGGGCCCAGACGCCTACAAGGACCTTCCCAACCTGATCCGGGAAGTGGACGGCGGGCAGAATGCCGTTAACGTGATCCTCTCCAAGGAAGAGACCTACGGGGATGTTTCCCCGGTCCGCCTGGGCACCAACGGGGTGACCGCCTTTGTATCCATCACGCGGGGATGCGACAATATGTGCACCTTCTGCGTGGTCCCCTTTACCCGGGGGCGGGAGCGGAGCCGCGACCCCCAGTCCATCCTGGGCGAAATCGGCGACCTGTGGGAGCAGGGATACAGGGAAGTGACCCTGCTCGGCCAGAACGTGGACAGTTACCTGTGGTATGGCGGGGGGCTGAAAAAGGATTTTGACAAGGCCAGCCCGATGCAACAGGCCACGGCAGTTAACTTCGCCGGCCTGCTGGAAATGGCTGCCACGGCGCACCCGCGCATGCGGTTCCGCTTTTCCACCTCCAACCCCCAGGACATGACCCTGGACGTGATTGAAACCATGGCGCGTTTCGACAATATCTGCAACTATATCCACCTGCCCGTGCAGAGCGGCAGCGACCGGATCCTGAAAGCCATGAACCGCCTGCACACCCGGGCCGAATATTTTGAACTGATCGACAACATCCGCCGGCTTATCCCGGATTGCGGTATCAGCCAGGACATGATTGCCGGATTTCCCACAGAAACGGAGGAAGACCACCAGCAGACCCTCTCCCTGATGGACTATGTGAAATACGATTTCGGGTTCATGTTTGCGTATTCGGAGCGGCCAGGGACCCTGGCGGCCCGGAAACTGGCAGACGACGTCCCCGAGGAGGTGAAAAAACGCCGGCTCCGGGAAATCATCGGCAAGCAGCAGGAACACAGCCTGGAACGCAACCGGCAGCATATCGGCCGGGTCGAGGAGGTGCTCATCGAAGGGCCCTCCCGGAAATCGGATGCCCAATGGATGGGCCGGAACACCCAGAACACCGTGGTGGTTTTTCCGAAGGAACATTACCGGGTGGGTGAATTTGTCAATGTGCGGATCGAAGACTGTACCTCCGCCACGCTGCTGGGTACGGCAACGGGATACTCCAAAAAATAAGCCATGGAAAACGTACAGGCCATCAAACAGCGCTTTGAGCTCATCGGCAATGATGTCAAGCTCAACCGGGCCATCGAAAAGGCCATACAGGTAGCACCCACGGATATCTCCGTCCTGGTGACCGGGGAAAGCGGCGTGGGGAAGGAGGCCATCCCGAAGATCATCCATTCCCTCTCCCACCGAAAGCACGCCAAATACATCGCCGTGAACTGCGGGGCCATCCCGGAGGGCACCATAGACAGCGAGCTCTTTGGGCACGAGAAGGGCGCCTTTACAGGGGCCACCCAGACGCGCAGCGGCTATTTTGAGGTTGCCGACGGGGGTACGATCTTCCTGGACGAGGTAGGGGAACTGCCGCTCACCACCCAGGTACGCCTGCTCCGGATACTGGAAAACGGGGAATTCCTCAAGGTGGGTTCCTCCAAGGTGCAGAAGACCGATGTCCGGATCGTGGCCGCCACCAACATCAATATGCGGGATGCCATCCACAAGGGCAAATTCCGGGAAGACCTCTTCTACCGCCTCAGCACGGTCGAAATCCACATCCCGGCCCTGAGGGAGCGGCGCGATGACATCCACCTGCTGTTCCGGAAATTCGCCTCGGACTTCGGGCAGAAGTACAAGATGCCCACCATCCGCCTGGAGGAAGAAGCCGTTGCCCTGCTCGAGAATTTCCGCTGGCCGGGGAACATCCGGCAGCTCCGGAACATCGCCGAACAGATCTCCGTCCTGGAGAAAGAACGTTCCGTTTCGGCCGCCACCCTGCGGGCCTACCTGCCCGATTCCGGGGGAAGCCAGTTGCCTGCCGTGATTGAACAGCGTAGGCGGGAAGGAGACTTCAGCAACGAACGGGAAATCCTCTACAAGGTGCTGTTCGACATGAAGTCCGACCTGAACGACCTGAAGAAGCTTACCCTGGAAATGTTAAAGCACGACAGCAGCGAAAAAGTACAGGAGGAACAGGAACAACTGATCCGGAAAATCTACGGGACCGACGAAGGCGAAATCCTGGACGAGGAAACCGCGGTGGCGGTGCTGCCTGCTGCTGGACAGCCCCCGGAACGCCCGACCACCCCTCCCCCGGTGGAAGACAAGTACCACTTCGCCGAGGAAATCGAAGAAGAAGAAACCCTATCTTTACAGGAGAAGGAGATCGAATTGATCGCCAAATCCCTGGAGCGCAACAAGGGGAAGCGGAAAGCTGCCGCAGCGGAACTGGGGATTTCCGAACGGACCCTCTACCGCAAAATCAAGCAATACGACCTGTAACATGAAATACCTCCTGAAAATCGGCCTGGCTGCACTGGTGCTGGCACTCTTCGGTTGCGGGGCGTATACCTTTACCGGCGGGGACGTCGGGGACGCCCAAACCTTCCAGGTGAACTATTTTCAGAACTACGCCACCCAGAGCCCGGGGTCGGTATTCCACCCGGGGCTCGACCGGGATTACACCCTGTCGCTGCAGGACCTGATCCTGAACCAGACGAACCTGGACCTGGTATCGTCGAATGCCGACCTGGTATACGAAGGCGAAATTGTGGAATACCGCGTGCAACCCATGTCGGCGACGGCCCAGCAACGCGCCGCCCAGAACCGGCTGACCATGACGGTCAATGTGCGTTTTTTCAACAAGACCAAGGAGGACGCAGATTTTGAGCAGCGTTTCTCCTTCTTTTTCGACTACCCGGCGGCCTCACAGCTGGCTTCGGTCCGCGACCAGGCCCACCAGGAAATCTTTGAGCGGATCAACCAGGATATTTTCACCCGATCCCTGGCAAACTGGTAAACCATGCAAGTACCCGATTTTACATACCTGCTGCAACAACCCGGAAAACTGGAAACACCGGTGCAGACCCGGCAGCTCGAAGAAGTACTGCAGGCATACCCCTGGTTCCAGGCGGCGCGGGCACTGCACCTGAAAGGCCTGCGCAACCTCAACAGCTACAAATACAACCAGGCCCTCAAGGCCACGGCGGCCTGTACCGCAGACCGGGAGGTGCTGTTCGACTTCATCACCTCGGAGGCCTTTTTGCAAAACGATATTGCCGATGCCATCTCGGGCAAGGTTTCCCTTTCCGACCGGGAAATTGTTTCGGAAGAAGTAGCCCCCGGCGAGGCCAGGGAACGGGAACTCATCGAGGAGGAACCCGACGGGGCCCTCCCGCGTTCCGCGGCCGACGCGGACCAGATCCTCGATCCCGGCCTCTTCCGTTCCGTGGACCCGGAGGTGGACAAAAAGATTGCCTCCGAACAGGAAAATGCCCGCGAAAAACTGGGGATGGGAAAGCCCCTGGATTTTAACCGGGGGGAACGCTACTCCTTTTCGGAGTGGTTGCAGATCACCAGTTTCGGTCCCGGGGCTGCCCCGGCCGGAGCACCCGAATCCCATCCTGCCGGGCAGCCGGAAAAAAGCACCCCGGCCCGGGATGCCCGCCGGAAAAAGAAATTCGAACGCATCGATCGCTTTATAGAGGAAAACCCCAGGATCGTGCCGCAAAAGGCGGCCGGCGCCTCCAAGGTAAACATCAAGGAGTCGCTGAAACTGGATAAGGAGGAGCTGATGACCGAGACCCTGGCACGGGTCTATCTGGAGCAGGGCAAATACAAAAAAGCCATACAGTCCTACCGGATCTTAAGTTTGAAATATCCGGAAAAAAGTGGTTTCTTTGCGGACCAAATTAAAGCAGTGGAAAAACTGCAACAAGATAAACCGAAAAAGTAATGAGCACATTTTCCATATTCCTGGTCCTGATCATTATCGTCTGCCTGCTTCTGATGCTGGTGGTGATGGTGCAGAACCCGAAAGGCGGGGGCCTCTCCTCCTCCTTTGGCGGAGGCGGGAACCAGGTGGTTGGCGGCGTGAAGAAAACCGGCGATTTCCTGGACAAGAGCACCTGGACGCTGGCAACGGTCCTGGTCGTCCTGATCCTGCTTTCCAATGTGACCCTTAAAAGCAACTTCCAGGAGCAGGAATCGCGGCTCCTTCAGGAAGACGGTATCGAAAGCGTCCCGGAAGGCGACCTGGAAACCATCCCGGAAGCCCCGGCTGGTGAAACAGCCAGTCCGCTGGACACGCTGCAGTGAAAAATTTACCGGCCCAATTGGAGAAATGCCAGTTTGTATGACAAGCTGGCATTTTTCATTTAACAAACTGTCAGTTTTTGCCGCATGGCACAATTTCTGCCGATAGCAAGGACGAAACTAAAAATCTAAAAAATCGATCAATATGGCTAAAGTTAACATCAAACCATTGGCAGATCGGGTCCTGATAGCACCCATGGCAGCCGAAACCAAGACGGCCTCGGGGATTATCATCCCGGATACGGCCAAGGAAAAACCGCAAAAAGGCAAAGTCGTTGCGGTTGGCCCCGGTACCAAGGACGAGAAAATGACCGTATCGGTGGGTGACACCGTGCTGTACGGGAAGTACTCGGGTACCGAACTCAAATTTGACGGTGCCGATTACCTGATGATGCGCGAGAGCGATATTTTAGCAATTATCTAAAAACATACGTATGCCGGGGGCACCTGATGGTGCGGTGCCGGCAAAACCTATAAAATCAACACGAGTATTATGGCAAAAGAAATAACTTTTGATATTGAGGCACGGGACGGGCTCAAACGCGGGGTGGATGCCCTGGCGAACGCTGTCAAGGTAACCCTGGGACCGAAAGGCCGGAACGTGATCATCAGCAAATCCTTCGGCGCCCCTGTCGTCACCAAGGACGGGGTAACCGTAGCCAAGGAAATCGAGCTGGAAGACGCCCTGGAGAACATGGGTGCACAGATGGTCAAGGAAGTCGCTTCCAAGACCAACGACCTGGCCGGGGACGGTACTACCACAGCCACCGTGCTGGCACAGGCCATCGTCAAGGAAGGCCTGAAAAACGTCGCTGCCGGTGCCAACCCCATGGACCTCAAGCGCGGGATCGACAAGGCGGTTGAAGCCATTGTCGAAAACCTGGCCAAGCAGGCCAAGAAAGTGGGTGACTCCACGGACAAGATCAAACAGGTGGCCGCCATCTCCTCCAACAACGATGAAACCATCGGGGAACTGATCGCCGAGGCGTTCAAGAAAGTGGGCAAGGAAGGCGTGATTACCGTTGAGGAAGCCAAGGGAACCGACACCTATGTGGATGTAGTGGAAGGGATGCAGTTTGACCGCGGATACCTTTCCCCCTACTTCGTGACCGACTCAGAGAAAATGATCTCCGAGCTGGACAACCCGTATATCCTGCTTTTCGACAAGAAAATCTCCACCATGAAGGACCTGCTCCCCGTACTGGAGCCGGTTGCCCAGTCCGGGAAGCCCCTGCTGATCATCTCTGAGGATGTGGACGGGGAAGCCCTGGCAACCCTTGTGGTAAACAAGTTGCGCGGCAGCCTGAAAATTGCCGCCGTAAAAGCTCCAGGCTTCGGCGACCGCCGCAAGGCCATGCTGGAAGACATCGCCATCCTGACCGGGGGTACTGTCATTTCCGAAGAGCGGGGCTTTACGCTGGAAAATGCCAGCCTGGATATGCTGGGCACCTGCGAAAAGGTAACCATCGACAAGGATAACACCACCATCGTAAACGGTTCCGGCTCCGCCAAGAATATCAAGGCGCGCGTCAACCAGATCAAGTCGCAGATCGAGACCACCACGTCCGATTACGACCGCGAAAAGCTCCAGGAGCGCCTGGCCAAACTGGCCGGCGGTGTGGCCGTGCTCTACGTGGGCGCTGCCTCTGAAGTGGAGATGAAGGAGAAAAAAGACCGCGTCGACGATGCGCTGCACGCCACCCGTGCCGCTGTTGAGGAAGGCATTGTTGCCGGAGGGGGCGTGGCCCTGGTCCGTGCATTCAGTGTCCTCTCCAAGGTGAAGACCGAGAACGCCGATGAAGCCACCGGGCTCCAGATCGTGGCCCGCGCCATCGAATCTCCCCTGCGCACCATTGTGGAAAATGCGGGAGGCGAAGGTTCGGTAGTGGTCGCCAAGGTCCACGAGGGCAAAGGCGATTTCGGATATGACGCCAAGAGCGAAAAATACGTGGAAATGATGAAGGCGGGGATTATTGACCCCAAGAAAGTGACCCGTATCGCGCTGGAGAACGCCGCTTCGGTTGCAGGCATGATCCTGACCACCGAGTGCGCCCTTACCGACATCAAGGAAGACAGCCCTGCACCCCCCATGGGAGGTGGCGGAGGCATGCCCGGCATGATGTAATCCTCCCGGGGCAACCCGAAGGGAAAAACCACAAAACCGGCAGCTCGCGCTGCCGGTTTTTTTATGCGCTATTTCGTACCTTGGCACCCTTAATTCACACATCCTATAATCTTCATCACCGATGACCGAAGCACTCCATAACCAGACCCTGGAAATCCTCAGGGACAACCAGAAACCCGCGGAAGCCCGCCTGCAGGGGGTCTGCGATTTGTTGCAGTCGGAAATCCCGCATTACGACTGGGTCGGGTTCTATTTCAGGAACGGGCAGAAACCCGAACTGAAGCTCGGGCCCTATGCCGGGGACCCCACCGACCATACCATCATCCCTTTCGGCAAGGGGATCTGTGGCCAGGTTGCCCTGAGCAACTCAAACTTTGTGGTGCCCGACGTGAGCGCGCAGGACAACTACATTGCCTGCAGCATCCACGTAAAGGCGGAAATCGTGGTGCCGATTTTCGTCCGGGGAGAGAATATCGGGCAGATCGACATCGACTCCCACACCCCGGACCCCTTTGGACCGGAGGATGAAAAGTTCCTGGAATCCATCTGCGCGGAAGTAGCGCGGATTCTTTAAAACTTTCCCGCATTTGTTGATAACCGGCCCGGTTTTTTCCTGCCAAATAAAGTACTTTTGCTCCCCTAAACCCTTATAATCCAGTACAGATGAGCACCTCCAGAAAAGCGGCCTCCGCCCTGATCTCGGTATTCCACAAGGACGGGCTGGAACCCGTTGTCCGAAAACTGCACGAACTCGGCATCACCCTCTACTCCACCGGCGGCACCGAGGCCTTTATCCGCAAAATGGGGGTCCCGGTAATCCCGGTAGAAGAGGTGACGGGATACCCCTCCATCCTGGGCGGCCGGGTAAAAACCCTCCATCCCAAGGTCTTTGGCGGCATCCTGGGCCGCAGGGAGCTGGATGGGGACCTGGAACAATTGAAGGACTACGAGATCCCGGAAATGGACATCGTGATCGTGGACCTGTACCCTTTTGAAAAGACCGTAGCGGAAGGTGCCTCAGAACAGGACATCATCGAGAAGATCGATATCGGGGGCATTTCACTTATCCGGGCCGCGGCCAAAAACTACCGGGATGTACTCTGTGTATCGTCCATGGCCGATTACAAGCCCCTGCTTGAGTTACTGGCCAGGGGAGACGGGGCCACCACCCTGGAGGAGCGGCAGGCGTTTGCTGCCAACGCATTCCAGGTTTCCTCCCATTACGACACCGCCATCTTCAATTACTTCAACCGCAAGGCAGGCAGGCAGGCCCTGAAGATCAGCGAGCCGGAAGGCCGCGTGTTGCGGTATGGGGAGAACCCCCACCAGGAAGGCATTTTCTATGGCGACTTTGACGCCCTCTTTGAGCAGCTGCACGGGAAAGCCCTCTCCTACAACAACCTGCTGGATATCGATGCGGCGGTCAATCTGATGGAGGAATTCCGCGATGACGCTCCGACCTTTGCGATCCTCAAGCACAACAACGCCTGCGGCCTGGCAACCCGCGACACGCTGAGCGACGCCTACAGGGATGCCCTCGCCGGGGACCCCGTTTCTGCCTTCGGGGGCATCCTGATCTGCAACCGTCCCATGGATGCCGACACGGCTGCCCAGGTTCACGAACTGTTTTGCGAGGTGGTTATCGCCCCGTCCTTTGAGGCCGATGCGCTGGAGGTCCTCAAGGGCAAGAAAAACCGGATCCTGCTGGTGCAGAAACCGGTGTCCCTCCCCCGGGGACAGGTACGGACCTGCCTCAACGGCATCCTCTACCAGGACAAGGACACAAAAACCGACGGGGTGGAGGACCTGGATTACGCTACGCAAACGCGCCCCACTGGGGAGGAGCTGGAAGACCTCCTTTTTGCCTCAAAAATCTGCAAGCACACCAAGTCCAACACGATTGTCCTGGCAAAAGGCCGGCAGCTCTGCGCCAGCGGGACCGGGCAAACCTCCCGGGTCGATGCCCTCAACCAGGCCATCCACAAGGCAGGGTCTTTTGGTTTCGACCTGAAAGGGGCCGTCATGGCCAGCGACGCCTTCTTCCCGTTTCCGGACTGCGTGGAGATCGCCGGGAAGGCCGGGGTGACCGCCGTGATCCAGCCGGGAGGGTCCATCAAAGACCAGTTGAGCATCGATTATTGCAATGAAAATGGAATTGCAATGGTAATGACCGGCACACGTCATTTTAAGCATTAATTTTACTACTTTTATCGATAAATTTTGCCCGATCACCGGGGAAACCAAACAGCTAGCCAATGGGTTTTTTTGATTTCTTGACTGAGGAAATAGCCATCGACCTCGGCACCGCCAACACCCTCATCATTCACGACGACAAGGTGGTGGTGGACAGTCCCTCCATTGTGGCACGGGACCGGATTTCCGGCAAGATCATCGCCGTGGGGCGGGAGGCCAATATGATGCAGGGAAAGACCCATGAAAATATCAAGACCATCCGGCCGCTCAAGGATGGGGTGATCGCGGATTTCGACGCCTCGGAAAAGATGATCAACATGTTCATCAAGAACATCCCGGCCCTGAAGAAAAAATGGTTTCCCCCGGCTTTGCGGATGGTTATCTGTATCCCTTCCGGGATCACGGAGGTCGAGATGCGGGCGGTAAAGGAATCGGCCGAACGGGTTAACGGCAAGGAAGTCTACCTGATCCACGAGCCCATGGCTGCGGCCATCGGGATCGGGTTGGATATCATGCAGCCCAAGGGGAACATGATCGTGGATATCGGCGGGGGGACCACTGAGATCGCGGTGATCGCCCTTGGCGGTATTGTCTGCGACAAATCCGTGAAAATTGCCGGGGACGTATTCACCAACGACATCATCTACTACATGCGTACCCAGCACAACCTCTATGTGGGCGAGAGTACGGCGGAGAACATCAAGATACAGATCGGGTCGGCCACGGAAGACCTCCAGTCCCCCCCGGACGAGATGTCCGTACAGGGGCGGGACCTGCTGACCGGGAAACCCAAACAGGTTTCCATATCCTACCGGGAAATCGCCAAGGCACTGGACAAATCCATCCTGCGCGTAGAGGACGCCGTCATGGAAACCCTTTCCCAGACGCCGCCCGAACTGGCAGCAGACATCTACAATACGGGAATCTACCTCGCCGGCGGCGGTTCCATGCTCAGGGGACTGGACCGGCGCCTGTCCCAGAAAACGGACCTGCCGGTGTATATAGCGGAAGACCCGCTCCGTGCGGTGGTCCGCGGGACCGGCATCGCCTTGAAAAACCTGGAGCGGTACAAGAGCATCCTCATCAAGTAATACCGGCCCGGGCATGACCCCGGCAGCCCCAACAGAGCAGCAGCATGCAGCGGATTATCAACTTTATCTTACGCAACCGGTCCTCCCTGCTTTTCCTGTTCCTGCTCGCATTTTCCCTGTTGCTCACCGTCCAGAACAACGCCCTGCACCGCGCCCGATTTTTCAATTCGTCTAACTGGTTGTCCGGCACGGTTTACAGTGCTTCCAATTCGGTTACCGGGTACTTCGGCCTCAGGCGGGAAAACGAAAAACTGCTGCAGGAAAACCGCAGGTTGCGCAGCCTGTTGTTCAATTCCCGGAAGCAGGATTCCATGGAACTCGATACCTCGCGCCTGGATTACCGGGTAATGACGGCAACCATCATCAAAAACAGCTATACGGATGCAAACAACTACATCACCATCGACAAGGGACGGGCAGACAGCGTCAACCAGGACATGGGGGTAATTACCTCCCGGGGCATCCTGGGAATTGTTGAGATGACCAGCAAGAATTACGCCTCTGTACAGAGCATCCTGAATACCAAATCCAATATCAACGCCAAGATCGCCGGCACCGATTATTTCGGGTCCCTGACCTGGAACCGGAAAAACCACCAACTCGTACAGCTGGAGGACATCCCGCGCCTGGTCCCCCTGCGGGAAGGGGACACCATCGTTACCGGGGCCATGTCGAGCATTTTCCCGGAAAACATCCCCATCGGGACCATTGAAGGGTTCTCGCTGACCGAATCCCAGAGCTTTTACCAAATCGACGTGCGCCTGTTCAACGACATGACCAACCTGAAACAGGTCTACCTGATCCGCAACCGAGATCGGGATGAAATTCTCCAACTGGAATCCGACGTAGCCAATGACCTTTAACTACCTGCTTGTCGGAATCCGCTTTGTCGCCCTGGTCCTGATCCAGGTATTGGTTTTCAACCGGATGAACCTGTTCGATTTTGTCAACCCCATGGTCTACATCCTTTTCCTGTACTGGTTCCCGGTTAAGGAAAACCGAACCACCCTCATCCTGGCCGCCTTCCTGCTCGGGTTTACCGTAGACCTGTTTTCGGATACCATGGCCCTTCACACCTGTGCCTCCCTCACCGCGGCATTCCTCCGCTATCCGCTGATGCGCTTTGTTTTTGGGGTGAATATGGAATTCCAGAATTTCCGCCTTTCCAACTCCACCCGGGTACAACAATTCACCTTTTTAGCGTTATTGATTATAGTGCACCATCTCGTATTCTTTTCGCTTGAAATTTTTAGTTTGTCGAATTTGCTGCTAATTTTGAAACGGGTGGTGTTTACGGGGCTTGGTACCCTGGTGTTCTCCATATTGCTGGCATCGCTGTTCGCTATCCGCAAGGAGTAATCCAAAGAGCCCCGGATACCGTATTTATTAAGGAAATAGAAAACCGCATCATCAGCAGATGAAAAAACTGGTCCTTTCTTCCCTGATCATCCTGATTGGGTTAACCTTCATCGGCAGGTTGTCGTACCTGCAGCTGTTCCGGTTTTCCCCCGACCAGATATTTGACGACCCTGCCATCAAGGTGGTATACGATTACCCGGAACGCGGTTATATCTACGACCGCGACGGGGAATTGCTGGTTGCAAACCAGCCGGCCTACGACGTGATGGTGATCCCCAGGGAAGTGGAACCCCTGGACACCCTCGAATTCTGTTCCCTCCTGGGGATAGACCGGGAGCGGTTTGTCTCCCAGCTGAAGAAGGCCCGGGTCTACTCCCCCCGCCTGCCCTCGGTTATGGTGCCACAGTTGTCCAAGGAAGACTACGCCGGTCTTCAGGAGAAAATGCGCAAATACAAAGGGTTCTATATCGAGAAACGCTCCCTCCGGGATTACAAAACCAACGCTGCCGCCAACGTGCTCGGGTATATCAGCGAGGTGAACGAATGGGACCTGAAGAACAACCCGTACTACGAACAGGGCGAGCTGACCGGGCGCACGGGGATCGAAAAGCAATACGAGGAAGTACTGCGCGGACGGAAAGGGGTGAAAATGATACAGAAAGACCGGTTCAACCGCGAAATCGGCCCGTATAAAGATGGGGCCCTGGATACCATGCCCCAGCCGGGGACCGAAATCCGCATCACCCTGGACAAAACCCTGCAGGAATACGGAGAGCGCCTGATGAATGGGAAGCGGGGGGGCATCGTCGCCATCGAACCGGAAACCGGGGAAATACTGGCCCTGATCTCGGGCCCGACCTACGACCCGGCCCTGCTTGTGGGGAGGGAGCGTTCCAGGAACTACAGCACCCTCCACTACGATACCATTTCCAAGCCCACCTGGGACCGGGCCATCCTCGCCCAGCCGTCCCCGGGCTCCCCTTTCAAGACCCTCAATGCCCTGGTGGCCCTGCAAGAAGGCGTCATCACCCCGGAAACCAGCTTTCGCTGCTACCACGGCTTCTATGTGGGCAATAAGCTTCGAGGCTGCCACTGCGGGGGCGGGTTGCGCACCATGAACAGCGGCATCTACAAATCCTGCAACGCCTATTTTGCCGGGACCTTCCGGAAATTCTACGACAGTTACGAAACCACGGATGCGGCAATGGACGTTTGGGAAAAACACATGAAGAGTTTCGGCCTCGGGGATTTCCTCGGTTACGACCTGCCCACTGGGGCCAAAGGGCGGGTCCCTGACAAGGAATACTACGACCGGGTCTACGGTGACGGCCGCTGGAGCTCGACCTATATCATCTCCAATGCCATTGGCCAGGGCGAGGTGGCGGCCACCCCCATACAGCTGGCCAACATGACGGCAGCCATTGCGAACAGGGGCTGGTTCTACACGCCCCACCTGATCAAGCAGATTGGCGGGGATGACATCAGCGATCCAAAATTCACCCAGAAGCATTACACCACCATCGACCCCCAGCACTTTGACCCGGTCATCCGCGGCATGGCCGATGTCTACGAAAAGGGGACTGCAAAATGGCTGAGCATCCCCGGGGTGAAGATCGCCGGGAAAACCGGTACTGTTGAAAATTACACCAAGATCGACGGGGTGCGCACCCAACTTACGGACCATTCCCTTTTTGTGGCCTTTGCCCCGGTGGACAACCCGAAGATTGCGCTGGCGGTATACATTGAGCACGGCTATTACGGGGCGCGGTACGCCGGACATATTGCCTCCCTGCTGATCGAAAAGTACCTCAAGGGCGAGATCACCCGGACCGACCTCGAAAAACGGATGCTCGAAAAAACCCTCGAAAAGGAGTATGCAAAACCGTATAGCGGGGAGGAATTTGAGATAAACGAATATGTCTGGTAGCAGTGTCCTCAGGAGGGTGGACTGGCTTACGGTATTCCTGTTCCTGACGCTGATCGCCATCGGCTGGGTCAACATCTATTCCAGCACGTTCAATGAAGAACACAGTTCCATTTTTGACGTCACCCAGCGCTACGGCAAACAACTCGTCTTCATCCTGCTTTCCTTTGGCCTTATCCCGCTCATCATGGCGCTCGAGGCCAATTTTTACGAGCGATTCTCCAGCGTGTTTTACGTGGGAGCCCTGGCCCTGTTGCTGGGGTTGTTCCTGTTCGGCAAGAACATCGCCGGGGCGACCTCCTGGTACGACCTGGGCTTTTTCAATTTCCAGCCTTCCGAACTCGCCAAGGCAACTACCGCACTGGCCCTGGCCAAATACCTCAGTGACATTCAGACCGATATCAAGAGACGGAAGGATCAGCTATATGCGCTGCTGATCATCCTCATCCCGGCCCTGCTCATCATCCCCCAGCCCGACCCGGGCAGCGCCCTGGTTTTCTTTTCCCTGGTTTTTGTCTTGTTCCGGGAGGGGTTGCCGCTCTGGTACCTGGGGCTTGCGGTTGCGGCCATCCTGGTGTTTATCTGCACGCTCATGTTCGGTACGGTTTGGGTGGGGATTGGCCTGGCGCTGATGATCATCCTCTTTTTCATGGTCAAAAAACCGACTTACAAAATGCCGGTCCTGCCACTGGTGGCCATATATGCGGGAGCCATTATCCTATCGCTTTCCGTGAACTTCGTATTTGAAAACGTATTTGAACAGCGCCACCGCGACCGGTTCAGCCTCTGGCTCCGCCTGGAAAAAGACCCCGAAAAACTCGAGCAGATCAGGAAGACCATCGGATACAACACCTACCAGTCGGAAAAGGCGATTGAATCGGGCGGGTTTTTCGGCAAGGGATTCCTGGAAGGCACGCGCACCAAGGGAGATTTCGTGCCCGAGCAGGATACGGACTATATCTTCACCACGGTCGGGGAGGAATGGGGGTTTGTCGGCACGGCGACGGTGGTGATTCTCTTTACCATTTTGCTGTTACGGCTGGTCCACCTCTCCGAGCGCCAGAAAAACCCCTTCAGCCGGATGTACGGGTACGGGGTAATCTCCATCCTGCTGATCCATTACTTCATCAACATCGGGATGGTAATTGGCGTACTTCCGACCATTGGCATCCCCCTGCCCTTTTTCAGCTACGGGGGTTCCGGGTTGATCGGCTTCACCATCCTGCTTTTCATCTTCCTCCGCCTGGATGCCAACCGGCTCAAGGAATGGTCCTAAAAGTGCCAGTCCGCAGATCGTTCCCTGGATTCCAGGCCTTCCTGCACCGATGGGGGCAGCTCCCTGAAAAAATCCAGGCCCGTCACCCCTTCGATGCTGTCCAGGGAAACCGCAAAGCGTTGCAGGGTCTCCTCCCGGGGCTGGTTGGGCATTAAAAACCCTATGGCCAGGGGGCCTGCATCCCCTTCCCGGATCACCACCTTGTAAAAATAGGCAGGCACGGTAACCTGTTCTTCGCCTATGGCCGGCAGGCCCGGGCCCAGTACCCCGCCGGTGATAACGAAAACCCGGCCGTATCGCCTGCACCACCGCCTCACCTGCATTTCCAGTTCGTTCCAGATACCCGCATTGAAACCGGGGTCCTGCGGGCTCACATTGCTGGTGTAAAACGTCTGGTTGTAGGCGGTGAGCGAAAAACGCCGGTCCCCGGCCGGGCACAAATGCCCGCGATCGTATCCCGATCCCCGGTAATTCCGCCAGTCGGCAGAAAAGGTGCTAACCTCCGGGTCTTCGATGTAATAGGGCCGTTCCCGGTCGTCCCGGGTCAGTTGGGCGGGATCGAGCACATAGGCTACCCAGGCCGCCTGTTCGTGGGCCTCGGCGTATTCGAGTTGGTAAAAGGCGTGGCGTACCCTTTCCCCCCCGAATCCTGCCGGCAACCAGGGCTCCGGAAAGGCCGTAACGGGGTGGTCTTCCCCGGGGATTTCGTAGCTTTTGGGATCGTGGAAGTTTTCAAACCACCAGAAGCCCACGATGCAGAGTGCCATCAGGGCGCCGTAAATCAGCTTGTTTTTTTGCCGGCGCGTCCATGCCATGAGCCAAATTTAGGGTATTTTACAGGTGGAGGCGGACCGGCCGTAAGTTATTCGGGCCAAATGCGACCAAATGCGGCGGTCACCCGCTGTGGAAAGAAAAATATGCTGGCCGGTTTCAGTCCGGGGCATTAATTTTGTCCATAGGGCGGGAAGGGGTATCCCCCTTCAGGCCCATAAAAAATTGCTAAAATCCATATCATGCCAATCACCTGGAAAGACATCATGCACTACGCAACCAAAGGCAACCCCGAACCCGACCGCAAGGTTGAGAAAACGGATGCCCAGTGGCGGGAACAACTGAGCCCGGAGCAGTACCGGATCACCCGGGCCCACGGGACCGAGTCCCCCCATTCCGGAGCCCTTTGCACTGCCCATGACCCGGGCGTCTACAACTGCGTATGTTGCGATACGCCCCTCTTTGACTCCACCATCAAATTCGAATCGGGAACCGGCTGGCCCAGCTTTACCCAGCCCATAGCGGAAAATGCGATCAAATACATCCGGGACACTTCATTTGGAATGGTCCGCGTAGAGACCCGCTGCAATACCTGTGACGCCCACCTCGGACATGTCTTCCCGGACGGTCCGCCACCCTCCGGCCTGCGCTATTGCATCAACTCCCTGGCCCTGGAACTGGAAAAAACCCCCACCGATGCAGACTGAGGCATTGGAGGAAGCGACCCTGGGCGCAGGTTGTTTCTGGTGTATCGAAGCGGTACTGCAGGAACTCGACGGGGTGGAATCGGTGGTATCCGGATACAGTGGCGGCAGGGTACCGGGACATCCCACCTATCGGGAGGTTTGTTCCGGCCTGACCGGCCATGCGGAAGTGGTTCGGGTCCGGTTCAACCCGGAACGGATTTCGTTCCGGGACCTGCTAGTGGTTTTCCTGAGCACCCACGACCCAACGACCCTCAACCGCCAGGGTGCGGACCGGGGTACCCAGTACCGTTCCGTCATTTTCCACCACAACAAAGAGCAGGAAAAGACCGCCCGCGGGGTCATTGAGGAGATGCAGCCTTATTTTCCGGAACGGATCGTGACCGAGGTTTCCCCCCTGTCCAATTTCTACGAGGCCGACCCGGAACACCAGGAGTTCTATCGCCGAAACCCAGGGATGGGGTACTGCCGCGTGGTTATCGACCCGAAGCTCCGGAAACTTCGGGAATTGTTTGCCGACCGCCTTAAAAAGCATGTATAGGGGACCGGAGAAACCCGGATGCGTCCTGCCCAGAGGTGTTAAAACCCGCGCCATTTCCAGCTAAAATCACCCGAATAAAAAAGCCCCGGCGCTGTGCGCCGGGGCTTTAAATTTCCTGTCCGGATGATCAGTCGTTCAGGCGACTGGCCAGTTTATCTTTCTTGAAGTTGTTCAGCTTGAGGTCTTCCAGAACATTGATGGCCTCTTCCACATACACGTCTTTGGCCAGGTTCTGGTGCCAGCGGTCGCGCTTTTCACGAAGTACCGAATCCTGGGTAAAGAGCTCTTGCTCGTATTTCAACGAACTGAAGGTGAGTTTGGAATCGTAGTTCATCTTGTTTCGGAAATACTGGGACCGCTCCTTGTTCTCCTTTTCCCGGATGCGGTACTCCTCGTAGCTGAGCGGTACCCGGGTTTCGTCCTGTTGTTCTTTGAGCCAGCGGGCGTTTTCCTCGATCAGGGAAATTTGCGGATGGTCCTTCATGCGGGCACTTGAACGCGCAATGGTGGCCTCATAATCGATGTATCCGTCCCAGGGCTCGTAAACCGCCGGGCTGATCTTATCCCATTTCAGCGGATTTTGCTGATCGCGCTCGCCCAGGTCGATATAGCTGTAACGGTCCGGGACCACCACATCGCTCTTCACACCTTCCAACTGGGTGGAACCCCCGTTGATCCGGTAGAATTTCTGGGTGGTGAGCTTGATAGCCCCCAGGTCCCCATGTTCGTTGCTCCTGACAATATTTTCCAGGGGGATGACATTCTGCACCGTCCCTTTTCCGAAAGTCTGCTCGCTGCCAATGACCACGGCGCGTTTGTAATCCTGCATGGCCGCCGCGAGGATCTCCGAGGCGGAGGCAGACAATTCATTGACCAGGATGACCAGCGGGCCGTCCCACTGAATGCGCTCGTCCCGGTCTTCGTAGATTTCCTTGTCCCTGGCGGAGGAACGCACCTGAACCACAGGCCCGTCCTTGATGAAGAGCCCGGCCATCTCAACCACGGTCTTCAGGGACCCGCCCCCGTTGTCACGGAGGTCCAGCACCAGGCCTTCCACGCCTTCTTCCTTAAGCCTTTCGATCTCCCTGGCCACATCAGTTGCAGCATTGCGCTCGTTGTAGTCGTCGAAATCCACATAGAATTTCGGCAGGTTGATCAGACCGTATTTCCGGTCGTTCTTAATGACGGTCGAGGACTTGGCAAAGGATTCCTCCAGTTCCACCACATCCCGCACCAGTGTAATTTCTTCAACGGTGCCGTCTACCTTGCGCACGGTCAGCACCACTTCGGTCCCCTTGGGGCCCTTGATCAGCTTGATTGCATCGTCCAGGCGCATCCCCACGATATTCACCGGGGGTTCGTCCTTCTGGCCAACCTTCAGGATCTCATCCCCCACTTCGAGGCGCTGGTCCCTCCAGACCGGGCCTCCGGAAATGATCTCCACGATTTTGGCGCCTTCCGGTTTCTGCTGCAGGCGGGCACCGATACCTTCGAATTTTCCGGACATACTCACATCAAAGCGCTCCTTGTCTTCCGGGGCGAAGTAATAGGTGTGCGGGTCAAACTCATCCACGATGGTGTTCAGGTACTGTACAAACCAGTCCTTCCGTTCCAGCTCTTCCACAAAGTCAAAATACTCGTCCAGCATCTGCCGGGTCGATTCCCGGGCGGCCAGCTCCGCCTCGGCCGGGGTAAGGGGCTCCTCGGCTTCTTCTTCGCTATTGCTCAGGCTGATCTTGGAATCGTAGGTGCCGATGGCGGCGTATTTGAGTTGCTTCCTCCAGCGCTCGCGCAGTTCCTCGTCGGACGCGGCATACCCCTGTTTTTCGTAGTCGATCTCGATGGACTCGTCCACTGAGAAATCAAAGGGCTGATCCAGCAGTTGGCCGTACATATTGCGGGCGTCCTGCATACGTTCCATCAGGCGTCCGTACACCAGGTTGAAAAAGCTGATATCCGTATTCTTGATCTGGTCGTCGATCTGGAATTTGTACTGTTCAAATTCCTCCATATCCGATTGCAGGAAATAGCGTTTGGTGGGGTCGAGGACGTCTATAAAATCCTCATAGACGCTTACCGAGAAATCGTCATTGATATTTTTGGGTTCGTAGTGCCCCTTTTCCAGCACATAGGTAATCAGATCGAGGAGCAATTTGTCCTTGTCGTCGGATTCGAAAGATTTGTTGGTAAAGCTGCAGGAGGCCACAGCAATCAGGGGAACTAAGAAGGCAAGCAGAAAATTCCTTTTCATGTATGTCATTTTTAGCGGGGAAAATTGCGGATTAGCGCGCCAGTCCCCGTTAATTCGGTCATTGAACTCCCTAAGATACAGAAAAAACCATGCCAGTTTGGGTGGCTGCCGCTAATTTTTTGTTAATCCGGGATTTCGGAGTTCTATGTTTGAAAAACGTATTTTTGCGTGATAAAGTATAGTTATTGGGGAAACCCGTTGAAAACGGTCCCGCCACCCATCCATCAATAACGCGAACGCAACTGAAAACGCAATGGACAAACGCAAGGAAACAGCTATCGGCTTTATCGTGGGAATCATCGCCAACGCCATCGGGGTACTCCTGTATATCCTGCTTTTCTCTGACATGGGAATTGCGGATGCCTACCTGGCCGCGGTGGAACAGGGCCACGTGGGCAGCCTGCTGGCTCTGGGGGCCATCCTGAACCTCGCTGCGTTCTTTGGTTTCCTCCGCCTCCGAAGGGATTACCGGGCACGGGGGGTCCTCATGGCAACTGTAATCACGGCCCTGGTTATCCTCTACTACAAAATCTCCTGAGGTGAAATACTATATCATTGCCGGCGAAGCTTCCGGGGACCTGCACGGTTCCAACCTGATCCGTGCCCTGCGCAGGCAGGACCCCGGGGCGGATATCCGTTGCTGGGGGGGAGACCGCATGCAACAGGCCGGCGGTAAGCTGGTAAAGCACTACCGGGAAATGTCCTTTATGGGTTTCCTGGAAGTGGTGCGCCACCTGCCCGCGATTTTCCGGAACATCGCCTTCTGCAAGAAAGACATCGCCGCATTCAAACCCGACGCCCTTATCTTTATCGATTTTTCCGGCTTTAACCTGCGCATTGCCCGGTGGGCCAGGAAAAACGGGTACCACACCCATTACTATATCTCCCCGCAGGTATGGGCGTCCAGGGAAGGACGCGTCAAAAAAATCCGGCGGGATATCGACCACATGTACGTAATCCTGCCATTCGAAAAGGCGTTTTATGAAGAAAAGCACGGGGTGCCCGTTCATTTTGTGGGACACCCGCTGATCGATGCCATGGAGGGCCTGCCCGAAGCCGACCCAGAAGGCTTCAGGAACCGGAACCAACTGGATCCGGATTTACCCCTGATTGCCCTGCTCCCGGGCAGCCGCCCCCAGGAAATCGAAAAAATCCTGCCGGTGATGATGGCGGTGGTCCCGAAATTCCCGGACTACCAGTTTGTCATTGCCGGTGCCCCCAGCCTGGATGCCGACCGCTACCTCCCCCACCTGAATAATCCCAGGGTTTCCATCATATGGGACCAGACCTACCCCCTGCTGCAGAATGCCCGGGCAGCCCTGGTGACCAGCGGCACGGCCACCCTGGAGACCGCCCTGCTCAAGGTGCCCCAGGTGGTGTGTTACAAGGGGGGGTGGGTGTCCTACCAGATTGCCAGGCGCCTGATCCGCCTGGATTTTATTTCACTGGTCAACCTGATCATGGGTCGGGAAGTGGTGCCGGAACTCATTCAGGATCGGTTGAATCCCGAAGAAGTAATTGCAGCTTTAAGGCCGCTCCTCTCCGGCCCCGGCCGCGCCAGGCAGCTGGAAGCCTATGAGGAACTGAGGTCACGTTTGGGGGGCACAGGGGCCAGCTCTTCCGCTGCCGGACTGATCGTGAATTTCAGTAAACAGGGCTAATTTTATAGGGGATTGAACCGGTTTCCGGCAAGCATTCCGGGGTTTTCCATAATTTAGTAGCAGCAAACAGCGTTATTTCCGCATGAGGCAATTCATTTGCGCAGGCCTGACGGCCATTTTACTGGGTAGTTGCGGCGTGGTCAAAAAAAAGACCACTTATGCCGACGGCCCTCCAACCGTTTCGGTGGTTGCGACGGATTCCGTTGCAGCCTCCGTGGAAGGTGAAAATACCCCTGCGGGGGAAGGAGCCTATACGGATACCCCGGGACCAGAGGAAACCGTCCGGGCAGAGGCGGTAGTTCGAACGGCCCTGACCTATACAGGTACCCGTTATCGCTATGGAGGCACCACCCGCAAGGGCATGGATTGCTCGGGCCTGCTGTATGTGGCTTTCCAGGAACACGATTTCCCCATCCCGCGTGTATCCCGCGAAATGGCGGATGCGGGCAGGCGCGTACGGGTCCAGCAATTGCGGAAGGGCGACCTGCTTTTTTTCAAGACCACCCGGCGGGGCGGTAAAATCAACCATGTTGGAATGGTGGTGGAAGTCGCAGGTGACGATGTGAAATTCATCCATTCCACCACATCCAGGGGGGTGATTGTATCTTCCCTCCGGGAGGGCTTCTGGAATTATGCCTTTGTAAAGGCAACCCGGGTATTCTGACATGGCCCCCCGGCGCACCCCTTCGGTCTGGATGGCCCTGGGGATGTGCTCCGGTATTTCCACTGCTTTCCTTTTGCATCCTGACCCCGGGACCTATGCCATGGTGTTGGTCACCTCCCTGTTCCTGTTGGCCGTCTCCCTGTACCGGCTACCCGCCTCCCTGTGCCGGTTAACCGCCTCCCTTTTCCCCATACCCGCCGGAATCCACCGGAAGCGGCCCCTTTGGCCCCGTATGTTTATGGGTGCCGCCTTCCTGGCATTTTTTGCGTTTGGCGGATGGTCGGCCTCCCAGCGCCTTCCCACGAACCAGCCCCGGCATTACATCCATTTTCCCGCAGATACCAATACCTCCTGGCAGGTCCGCCTTTCGCAGCGGCTGCGGCCTACCCCCTACTCCCTCCGTTGGGTCGGCGTGGTGGAAAGAAGGCAGGGGGAACCTGCCCAGGGCAAAATCCTGGTGCAATTGCCCCCGGACACCCCGCAAAAAGGTTGGAAACCGGCCGATGTCCTGATCATCCGCGGGCAGGCCGAACCGTTTCCCGAACCCCTCAACCCCCACCAGTTCGACTATGGGCGCTATATGCGCTCCCTGGGAATTGCCGGGCGCATCCGCCCTGTCCATAATGGGGTCTTTCATTTTCCCTCCGGTGCCAGGGGGATCGCGGAACATGCGGGGAGGTTGCGGCACCGGGTACTGGGTCTACTCGAAAATACCCGGTTCGGGGCCGAAACCAACGGGATGCTGCAGGCACTCATCCTGGGGGAGCGTTCCGGGCTGGACCCGGGGCTCTACCGGGCCTACCAGGAAGCAGGGGCCGTACACCTGCTGGCGGTTTCCGGGTTGCATGTAGGGATCTTTGCCGGGCTGGCCGGTTGGCTATTCTGGCCCCTGCGCAGGCTCAAGCGGGGCAAATGGCTGCATTTCCTGGCCGGTTTGCTGCTGCTGTGGTGCTATGCCGCTCTGGCGGGATTCGGTCCCTCCGTGGTCAGGGCCTCGGTCATGTGCTCCTTCCTTTCCTATGCCGTACTGTTGAACCGACGGGGCGACAGCCTGCATTTCCTGGCGCTGGCCGCGCTGATCATGCTCGGGCTGCTGGACCCGCTTTGGTTGTTCCAGGCCGGATTCCAGATGAGCTTTGCCGCGGTCTGGGCCATCCTGTCCCTGTATCCGTTCTGTATCCGCAAGTGGCCCTTTAAGCGGGGTATCGGAAAGAAAATCGGCCAACTGCTATGCGTCAGCGGGTGTGCCCAACTCGGTGTCCTGCCGGTCAGCCTGTACTATTTCCACCAGTTCCCCCTCTTGTTCTGGGTATCCAACCTGTTGCTCGTCCCGCTCATGGGCATGGTGATCGCGTCGGGGTTTCTGCTGCTCCTGCTGGCGCTGACGGCATCCGTGCCGCCCTGGCTGCCAGGTCCTGCCGAGGCGTTCTTCGCCACCTTCAACCAGCTGGTGCACATCCTGGGCGGGCAGGGAAAGTTTCTCCTTACCGGTATTCCCTGGGACGGCATCCAACTGGCCGCCAGCCTGCTGGCACTGGCCGCATTTGGGAAATATACCGAAACCCTCCGGATCCGGTGGCTCGGCTATGCCGGGATCCTCCTGGTAGCCGTACAGGTACAGGACCTCCTGTCCACGCTTCAAAGCGCCCAAACACAGGAATGGCTCGTCCCCCACCGCTACGGGCAGAGCGCCCTGCTGATCCGGCAGGGCAGGGAATTAAGCCTCTGCACAACAACTGCCGGGGAATTTGAGGGCCTGGTCCGGGATTTTTCAACCGGGGAGCGAATCGGGAAAGTTTCCATAGCCCCCCTGTACCCGGCCTATGTCCTGGGGGGCAGGCGGTTTTTGCACATCGATGGCAGCGGGAATTACAACCCGGGGGGTGGTGCCCCGGCCTACCTGCTGCTGACGGGGTCGCCAAAAATCCATTTGGGCCGGGTACTGGACGAACTCAGGCCCGGGGTCGTCATCGCAGACGGCAGCAATTACAGCAGTTTTATCCGGCGTTGGGAAACCAGCTGCCGGGAGCGGGGCATCCCTTTCCACGACACGGCAGTGCAGGGCGCATACCGGTCGCCCATGGCCCGGTTGGCTAGTGTACGTTCCCCATCAGGCGCTTCATCAGGGGTGCCGTGACGAGCACGATGACCGCGGCACCCAGGGCATACTGGGCGATGAGTTCAAAACCCCCCGTATATGTATCCAGTGTCTGCAGGCCGCGTACGTCCGGGTCATCGCTTTCAATGGCGAGCTGTTTCCCGATAAAGCCCACCACCTGGAAGGCGAAGGCCGAGGAAAGGAACCACACCCCCATCATAAAAGCGACGATCCGTTTGGGCGACAGGTCGGTGATCTTGGATAGCCCCACCGGGGACATGAAAAGCTCCCCCACCGAAATCAGGAAGTACATGATCAGCAGGTAGGAGAACGGCACCATCCCGTTTTCATCCGCGCTGCCACCGCTCATCGCCAGGATATAGAAACTGATGCCGGCAAAGGCCAGCCCCAACCCGAACTTATAGGGGGTTCTGGGGTTGAGGTTCTTTTTGGAGAGCCAGGTAAACAACATGGATATGGGGATGGACAGGATGATGATCCACATGGAATTCAGCGCATTGGTCTGGGCTGCATCGATTACAGAGAGGTTGACGTTCCGGTCGGCAAAAAGGGTGATCACACTACCCGACAATTCGTGAAAACCCCAGAAGATGGTCATAAAAAGGGTAATAAGCACCGCCATAAACAACTTCTTCCGCTCATCGAGGGTAGCCTTGTACATGATGTAGCCCAGATAGCCCAGGATGAAAAAGGCAATCCCCTTGAAGATGATGTTTACGATATTCTGGTCCTCGAAGAAGCTGCCCGATTCACCAAGGGGCCTGTAGGAGGCCAGCAGCAGGGCCACCACGGGTGCGGAAAGGGCCGCGATCAGGGGTACCATCGTTTTCTGGGGGATCCCGGCCAGGCGCTTGTCAAGTACCTGCTGGCTGGGGGCCTTCCCCCGGTCCCCGAACACGTTCTTTTTGATCCCGCTCCAGAAGAAAATCAAACCCGTGAGCATCCCGATGCCGGCAAGGCCAAAACCGTAATGCCAGCCGAACTCCCGGCCCAGCCACCCGCAAAGCAGGGGGGCGACAAAGCCGCCGATGTTGATCCCCATGTAGAATATCACAAAACCCGAATCCTTGCGCGGATCCCCCTCCTTGTAGAGCGAGCCCACAAACGTGGAGATGTTTGGTTTGAAAAAGCCGTTGCCCACCACGATGAGCGCCAGGGCCAGGTAGAAGGCCACATTGTGTTCCACCGCCAGTACAAAATGGCCGATGGCCATGAGGATACCGCCCAGGAAAATGGACCGCCGCATCCCCAGGATGGTGTCGGAAACCCGCCCGCCGATCACCGTGGAGGCATATACCAGGGAACCGTAACTCGAATAAACAGCCGCCGCCGCATAGTCCCTTTCCACCAGGGCTTCAAAGATAACGTTGACCATGTACAGGGTGAGCAGCGCGCGCATCCCGTAAAAGCTGAAGCGTTCCCAGAGTTCTGCAAAAAAGAGATAAAAAAGGCCCTTTGGATGCCCAAAGAGCTGCTTTTCTTCCATGAATTCAGAGCGTGTTTCCATCGGTTGGTTGGGTTTGGTTATCAGTTGGTTTTTTTTACAGGTTCTCCAGGACAAACCGGGTCATCTTGGCATACAGGTGGAGCCTTGTGTTCCCCCCGTATATCCCGTGGTTTTTATCCGGGTAGATGGCCCATTCAAAGGGTTTGTTCGCCTGGACGAGCGCTTCGATCATGCGCATGGTATTCTGCACGTGTACATTGTCGTCGGCCGACCCGTGTACCAGCAGGTAATCCCCCTTTAACCGTTCCGCAAAGGACAGGGGGGAATTTTCGTCGTACCCGCCGGGGTTTTCCTGGGGGGTCTGCATGTAGCGCTCCGTATAGATGGTGTCGTAAAAGCGCCAGCTGGTGACCGGGGCCACCGCGATGGCCATTTCAAAGGTGTCGTTCCCCTTGAGGATGCAATTGGTGGACATAAAGCCGCCATAGCTCCATCCCCAGATACCGGTGCGTGCCGCATCGATATAGGGTCGCTCACTCAGCGCCCTGGCGGCGGCAATCTGGTCTTCCACCTCGTATTTCCCCAGTTCCTTCTGGGTGACCTTTTTAAAATCCCGGCCCTTGAGGCCCGTCCCCCGGCCATCCACACAGGCGATTATATACCCCTCGGAGGCGAGCATCTGATGCCAGTAGTCATTGCTGCCGTGCCAGCGGTTTGCCACCTGTTGGGAACCGGGTCCGCTGTACTGGAACATGAACAACGGGTACTGCTTCCCCGGGTCAAAATCGACCGGTTTGATCATGTACATGTTCAATTCGTTCCCGTTCACCTCCAGGGTGCTGAACTCCTTGGCGGCCATTTCGAACCCGGCCAGGCGGTCCAGGAGGGCCTGGTTGTTCCGGAGTTCCTTGATCGGCGTGCCGTCTGCTGCATCGTGCAGCGTATACCTTGGCGGGGTATCCACATTGCTGAAGGAATCGATAAAATAGCTGAAGTCCGCACTGAAAGTGGCCTGGTGCGTCCCGGCTCCCTGGCTGAGCCGGCGGGTGCCCCGGCCCCGGTCGGAGACGCTGTAGATATCCCTCAGGATGGAGCCCTCGGTGGTAGCCTGGTAATAGATGCGCCCCTTCCGGGCGTCATAGCCGTAATACGCAGTCACTTCCCACGGGCCGCTGGTCAGTTGCCGAAGCTGTGCCCCATCCCGGTCGTGGAGGTAGATATGGTTGAAGCCGTCCTTCTCGCTGGTCCAGATAAAGCGGTCGTCCGGGAGGAAGGTGAGGTTATCGGTCACGTCCACATAGGCGGCATCCACCTCCTCGAGCAATACGCTGCTCGCAAGGCTTCCCGCATCCACCTTATGCAGGACGAGGCGGTCCTGGTGGCGGTTCAGCGTCTGAACGCTCAGGTGGTCGGGATGGTTCATCCACTGGATCCTGGGGATGTAATAGGCTTCCCCCAGGTCGACCTCCCGGGTGGATCCGGAGGCGAGGTCGTGGATAAAGAGCGTAACCACCGAATTTGTTTCCCCGGCTTTGGGGTACTTGAATTGCTGGGGGCTCGGGTACAGGTCGCTGCCGTAGACATCCATGGAAAATTCCGGCACCTCCCGCTCGTCGAATCGGAGGAAGGCCAGCTTGTTGCCTTCGGCATTCCATTCAAAGGCCCGCACAAAGGCAAACTCCTCTTCGTAGACCCAATCGGTCACCCCGTTTATGATGGCGTTGCGCACCCCATCCGTGGTTATCTGTTGCAGGGCGCCCGAGCTGAGGTCCAGCACAAAGAGGTTGTTTTCATCCACAAAAGCCACTTTCCCGCCATCGGGGGAAAGGGTGGGTTCCTGAATCTTGCGGTCGGAAACCTGGGTAAGGCGCTGGCTGTCCAGGTCGTATACGTAATATACCCCCAAACGCGACCTCCGGTAGATGGGTTCCACCTGGGTGGCAATCAGCAGTTTCGATTCGTCCGCGCTAAAGGTATAAGAGGTGAAAAAGGGGATCCCCCGGGCAGAATCGGTCTTGAGGAGGGTGGCTACCTGCTGCTGGGTCCGGTATTCATACTTGTCGACCGAGGCTATCTGTCGCTGCCGGTCCGTATTCAGGACGGTATAGTGCTGCCCGTCCTGCATGGACCTCAGGGCTTCAAGGCCCTCGGTGCGGAATGTGCCCCCCCATATATCTTCCAGGGTGATTTTTTGCGTTTGGGCCAGCAAGGCAGGGGCCGATAATATCCAGAGCAGGATCAGCCCGTTTCGGAATTTCATAGGATCGGGAAAAGGGTTACAAACTTTCAAGTTTATGAATATTTTGCCAGAAAGCGCAACAATAGGCCCAAATTCTTACCCTGTCCCCGGGGCCTCAAAAGCGCCGCAACTTTTGGGGTGATTCCGTATCTTTAGCCCCAGAACCCCAAGTAAATGTCCGATCCCGTCCAAGGATTCTCCCGGTTTACCAAAGAAGAAAAAATCCAGTGGATTGCGCGCCGCTACACGGCCCATCCCCAACAAACCGAGGAGCTCCTAAAAAAATACTGGAACGCCGACGATCAGCTACAGCGGCTCCACGATGAATTCATAGAAAATACCATCAGCAACTTCTACCTTCCCCTGGGGGTTGCCCCCAATTTCAACATCAACGGTGACCTGTATGCCATCCCGATGGCCATTGAGGAAAGTTCCGTGGTTGCCGCGGCCAGCAAGGCCGCCAAATTCTGGGGTAGCCGGGGCGGTTTTCGCACCCGGGTCCTCGGGACGCGAAAGGTAGGCCAGGTGCACTTCCGGTTCCCGGGCGACCCCGGGACACTCAAGGCCTTCGTCGAGGCGGCCATGCCCGCCATTATGCAGGATTCCGAGGGACTCACGAGGAACATGGAGCGGCGCGGGGGCGGGATCAGTTCCATTACCCTCCGGGACAAACGCAACGCACTCCCGGGATACTACCAGTTGCATTGCGAGTTTGAGACCCGGGATGCGATGGGGGCCAATTTTATCAATTCCTGCCTGGAGCAGTTTGCAGCCACCCTGGTGGCAGAAGCCCGAACATACCCCGCTTTCAGGGATATGGACCAACCGATCGAGGTGCTGATGAGCATCCTCTCCAACTATGTCCCCGACTGCCTGGTCCGTGCCGAAGTGAGGTGCCCGGTGGCCGACCTGGACCAGGATTTCGGGATGGACGGGAAGACGTTCGCCAAGCGGATGGTGCAGGCGGTACAAATTGCCGAAGCGGAGCCCTTCCGCGCCGTCACCCACAACAAGGGCATCATGAACGGCATCGATGCGGTGGTGATTGCCACGGGCAACGATTTCCGGGCAGTTGAAGCCGGAGTGCATGCCTATGCTGCCCGCAGCGGCACCTACCGGAGCCTGAGCCATGCGGAAATCTCTGAGGGGGAATTCCGGTTTTCCCTGGAGGTCCCCCTTGCACTGGGCACGGTCGGCGGGCTGACACAGCTCCACCCCCTGGTCAAAATGGCCCTGGAGATCCTTGGGAACCCCTCCGCACCCAAACTAATGGAGATTACGGCTGCCGCGGGGCTTGCACAGAATTTCGGGGCACTGAGTTCCCTGGTTACTGTCGGGATACAGCGCGGCCACATGAAGATGCACCTGTTGAATATCCTGAACCAGCAGGGTGCGAGCCAGCAGGAAAAGGAATACCTGATCGATTATTTCCGTACCCATACGGTGAGCCACAGCGAGGTAATGGAGCAATTGAACCTATTGCGGAACCCCGGATGAAAACCGAATTTTTTGCGCATGGCAAATTGTTGCTGTCCGGCGAATATGCCGTGTTGGACGGCGCCCTCGCCCTGGCACTGCCAACACGCCCCGGGCAGCACCTCAGGGCAGAAACCGGGAGTGGCGCGGAGCTTCACTGGACCAGCCTGGAAGCCGATGGCAGCATCTGGCTGGAGGCCCGCTTCGGCCCCGGGGAACTGGACGCCCCTTTAGAAAGCCGCAGATTCCCGGCAGCACCAAAGCAACGCCTGTTGTACCTCCTGCAGGCTGCAGTCCGGCTACATCCCGGTTTCCGGGATCGGATTTCGGGTACCCGGGTGGAGACCCGGCTGGACTTCCCCAAAAACTGGGGCCTGGGGACTTCCTCTACCCTGGTGGCCAACCTGGCTGCCTGGAGCGGTGCGGACCCCTATGAACTCCTTGCCCTTACCTTTGGCGGCAGCGGGTATGACCTGGCCTGTGCCCGTGCCGGGGGCCCCATTTTTTACCAAAAGCGCAATAACGGGCAACCGCTCGTGGAACCTGTGGATTTCCGTCCCCCGTTTACGGATTCCCTCCACCTTATTTACCTGAACGAGAAACAGGACAGCCGGGAAGGGATCCGTCGGTACCTCAGCCTGGGAAAACCTTCGCCTGCCGCCTTAGAGGAGGTATCCGATCTCAGCCGGGCCCTGGCGGCCGCAGCAGACCTGCCAACCTTCCGGGAAATCCTCGAACGGCACGAGGCCCTGGTATCCTCCTGGCTGGGGATGCCCCCGGTAAAGCATCGGTTGTTCCCCGATTACCCCGGGAGCATCAAGAGCCTGGGGGCCTGGGGAGGGGATTTTGTACTGGCCGCCGGCCAACCCGGGGACGCTGCATATTTCCGGGAAAAAGGCTACGCCACCTGCCTCAGCCTCCGGGAACTGGTACTGCCGTAAGTAACCCCACAAAAAAAATCCCGCAGCTGCCAGGCAGTGCGGGACCTTTTGATTTTCTGCTACCGCATCAATAATAGATGGCGCGGTTATCCTCGATTTCCGCCTTTTCGCGAAGGGCCTGGTAAACCTCCCCGCTGACCCTCGGGCCCAGGCTGCTGCGCAGCGTCTTGGCGTAGGGCGCATAATTGTCCAGGGCTGGCGCCTCGGTTTTGGAGGTCACTTCGAGTTTGAACACCCCGGTCTCGCCTTCGATCAGGTCGGAGGTGCTTCCCTGGTCCATAACCGCGGCAGTACCAACTACCAGGGGTTCCCGGCCAGCACCCGGGATGGTCGGCGATTTGATGTTCAGGGCCGTAGCCGTGGAGACGGCCACCCCGTTGGAGGAGGCGATCTCGTCAATGGATTTACCCTGGTTGGCCGCGGTGATGATTTCGGCTTTACGCTTCCGGCGCAATTCCGGCAGCACACGTACGGAAGCGTCTTCGACAGCCATGGTCCCGGCCCTGTAAGTACCGGTAAGCTGTGCGATGGCGTAGCCGTTGGCGAGGTCAAACCGGCGGATGTCCCCGATTTCGGTATCCCCGTTGAAGGCCCACTGCACGATACGCCGCTGGGCCCCGAGTCCCGGGAGGTTTTCATCCATTGCCCCTATTTTATTTACCGGGCGTACGGTATATCCCTTTTCCTCGGCGATGGTGCGGAAAGTCTCCGGGCTTTCGGTGACCGCCATTTCCAGGCTGGTTGCCTCGGTAAACAGGGTGTTGACCGTTTCATCGGAGGGTTCGATGGTGCGGGACAGGGTCGCCAGGCGCACCACGTCCCGTTTGTCGTCGACTTTCACGACATGGAAGCCGAATTCGGTTTCGACCAGCCCGATGGTACCCACCGGGTTCTCAAAGGCAAAATCGTTGAAGGCCTCGGTCATCACCCCTTCCTGGAAGTAGCCCAGGTCCCCGCCGTTGGGCGCGGAGGGTCCGTCCGAATTTTCCCTGGCCAGCTGGGCAAACTGCGCATCCGCCTTGCGGGCTTCGGCAAGCAGTTCTTCCGCCTTTTCCCGGGCCTCTTCCTGAGTCCTTGTAATGGATGGGTTGGCGCGCTCGGCCCCCTGGTAGGTGATCAGTATGTGGCTCGTTTTCACCGAACCGTTGGGTTTGCGGTCCATCATCCGGCTTACCTTGAAGTTGTTGCCGTCGCGGTAGGGCCCGAAAACCTCCCCGACCTCAAGGGCCATCAGGGTATCTGCCCATTGGGCGGGCAACTCGGCTTTCGCCTTGTAGAGGGTATCGTATTTGGTATCGGAATTCCGGTCCAGGAAGGCCATCATGTCATTGGTGTTCCGGAAGCCCGGGGTAACCACCGTGGAATCCAGTTCCTGCCGGTATTCCATTTCGTCTTCGAGCAGGGCTTTGAGGGATGCCTCGATTGCCGCCTCATCGGCAGCAGAAGCCTTTTCCTCAAAGTATACATAGCGGATGTCGCGGGCCGCCTCCTGCTTGAACTCCTTGGGGTGTTCCTTGATGTAGGCGGCGATTTCCTCCTTGGAAATCGATACGGTGCTGTCCGGGACCGAGGTATAGGGTACCCGGACGTACCGGATATCCACCTTGTCGTTGGCCAGGCGGTAGTCCATCTCGCCTTCATTCAGCGTGGCGCCCACCCCGGCGCGGACCAGGTCAAAATAGGTCTGTTCCTTGGCGGCCTGTATCAGTGCCGCTTCGCTTTGCAGCCACAACTGGTATTGCTGGGGCTGGTTGACGCGCAGCTCGGCGATAAAATTCCGGAAGGCATCCTCGTCGAAATTTCCATTGGCATCCTGGAATTGCGGGTTCTGGGTGAAGTTCGGGTTATTGCGGATCAGGTCCATGATCTGGTCCTGCTGGATTTCGATACCTAGTTTCTCGAATTCCTGGCTGAGGATGGTGGTCCGCACCGTCTGGTCCCAGATGGAGTTCACGATCTGGGTGGAGGTCGCCTGGGGCCCGAAACTGCCTTCGGCCGCTTCCATCCTGGCCCGGAAGTCATCGATGGAAATCGGTTCCCCGTTGATCTCGCCAACGGCCGAACCCACTTTGTCGGATCCGAATCCGCCCCTTGTCAGGACATCCGAAACCACAAAGGCAAAAAGCGCCATCCCGATGATCAGGATAAGGACGGTGGTCCGCTTACGTATCTTCTCTAAAATCGCCATGCTAAGGATTGTTTAAATCAGTGGGCGAAATTACCATTTTCCAACCAATAATAAAAGGGAAAATAACCGGCTTCGGGAAAGGCCTTATCCACCCTCCTGTACCTCCAGGGTCACCAGGTCGATCTTGTTGTTGGAGACCTCCAGGATACGGAACAAAAAGCGGCCCAGGCGGATCTCGGTATCCTTCTTGGGGATCTCCCCGGTTTCGTTGAGGATCATCCCGCCCAGGGTGCCGTATTCGTCGCTTTCGGGCAGTTCCAGCCGGTATTGCTCGTTCAGGTATCCCACCTCCAGGCGGGCCGAAAACTTATAGGTATCCTCCCCGGTCTTCTCCTCGAACAGGTCCGTGGAATCGTGTTCATCCTCGATTTCACCGAACAGCTCCTCAATGATATCCTCCACGGTGAGGATGCCAGAGGTGCCCCCGTATTCGTCCAGCACCACCGCGATACTCTTGCGCTTCTTGGTCAGGATGTTCAGGATGTTCTGGATGAGCATGGTTTCCGGGACGAATTCCACCGGGAGCAGGATGCTCTTGATGGTCTTGGGTTTTTTGAAGAGTTCGTAGGAATGGATATACCCGATGATGTTGTCGATGGTATCCTTGAATACAAGTATCTTGGAATAGCCGGTCTCCGTGAAGAGCCTGGTGAGGTTGCGGGGGGTTTCATGCAGTTCCACCGCCGTGATCTCGGTGCGGGGCACCATCACCTCCCGGGCCTTTACCTCTGAGAATTCAAGGGCATTCTGGAAGATCTGGATTTCCGAATCCACCTCATCCTCCTCCTCCACGGTTTCCATTTGTTCGGTGATATAGTCTCCAAGTTCGAGCTTGGTAAAGGAGAGTTGCACCTCGTCCCCGTCCGAGCGGAAAAGCGTCTTGAGGATAACGTCCGAGATAAACATCACCCCTTCCGACAGGAGCCAGAAAAGGATATAGAAAAAATAGGCGGGAAGTGCCAGGAGCTTTAGCAGGGAATTGGAGTAGATCTGGAAGAGCACCTTGGGCAGGAACTCGGCGGTAAAGAGAATGATCAGGGTGGAGATCACCGTTTGGGTCACCAGGGAAAAATCGGTCAGCAGGGCCTGCAGAAAAGGGTTCTCAAGGGGCAATAGACGCCCGAACCACCCCATGAGCAGGTCCCCCATATAATAGGCATACACCACCAGGGCAATGTTGTTGCCTATGAGCATGGTGGTGATAAACTTGGAGGGTTTGGCCGTCAGGCGGGAGAGGACACCCGCAAGCAGCCCCTGTTGCTTCTTCTCGATTTCGATGTGGATCCGGTTGGCCGACACGAAGGCGATCTCCATCCCTGAAAAAAAGGCCGAACAAACCAGCGAAATAACAATGATGGCTACCATACCTGCCCGGGTCCTTTAGGAGTTTTCCTCTTCCCGTCGCTTCTCAAAGCGCTTGCGGTACCGGCGCCTGAAGAAAAACATCCCCAGGGAAACCGCGGCGAAGAAAATAAAGAGGTAGCTCCGCTGCCTGTCCACGTTCCAGAATTGCGTCAACTCATATATGGAGATGATCGCAATGACCAGGTAGATGTATTCGGTGTATTTGAGGATTTTAATCATGATGGGTCTTCTTCTTCCTCCGGGACCTCCATTTGGCCGCCGGTCTGGTGTGCATTAAAATAAGTAAAATCCCGGTTAAAGTCCATCCCCGTTCCATTCAGCAGGGTGCCTTCCTCCGGGTTGGTAAGCGTAAACCGGCCTTCCGTGAAAATCCAGTCGTTATTCCGGTCCCAGAAGAGCTGGTCCGCGACCAGCCGCTTCCCGTCGTGGGTTTCCAGCACCACATGCCCCTGAAGGTCATAGATGTTCGTCTGGGCGTAAATGATGGCATAATCGGCCTCGATGGTGCTCAAACGCCCCTGGTCGTCGAAATACTCCACCCGCAACCCGTCGGGGAAGGTCCGGTACTGGAACTCCAGGTTGGTAAAATCCTCGCTCAGGGGGCTCCGAAGCACCGCGATGACGCGGGTATCGCTGGAATCCTCGCTGGAGAGGTCCTGGCGGGTCTCCGTATAGGTAAGGGAAAAATCCCGGGAGACCCCCTGAGGATAGATCGGGTCCGCCGCTTCGTTCCCGACCCGCTTATAGCGGTCTTCACAGGCTAAAATGCACATTGCCACGGCAAAAGCCATGGCAATGAGCGCTAAACCGGGTATGTTCGGTTTCATAGGTTCTTAGAGGTTCGGCACCGTCACGCTGCCGCCCACCCAGCAGGAGAAAGACACGGTCTTTCCGGCCATCCCGGATTGGAATATATCCGTTTTGGATGGGGCCTTCGCTGCGTAGCTGGCTGCAGCCTGGTTGGCCGTAGCGCTCACAGCAGGATCTACCCGGGCCGCCTGGCGAGCCAGGTCCGCAGCCTTCCAGTAGATGGCGCGCTTCTCAAAAGTGGTGCTGCCGCAGTCATTGGCGCTGGAGGCATACAGATTGGCGATGAGCAGGTAGGCCTTGCCGTTGGAGGCAAAGGCATTGATTGCCTTCTGCGCGTAGCTCCTGGCCTGGGACTTGCTGAATTTCCGGGCAATGGTAGCCGATTTGTAGAGGATATCCGACTTCTTGCGGGCATCCGTTTCCAGGCTGGCTGCCTTGTCGAAGTCTGCTATCGCCCCCTGGTTATCGCCGTCCTTGGCCTTTAGGGTACCTCCATAGAGATAGGCGCTTGCCGAGGGTTCCAGGGCGAGTTGGGCTTCGAAAAGCTTGCGGAAAAGCGGGTCGTCCGTACATTCCTTGGAGAACATGCGGCCCACGGCGCGTTTTACCCAGGTAATGTCCCCTTTCTTCTCTGCAAAATTCTTTTCGTACAGCGGGATCAGGTTGGCGCAATCCGCCAGGCTACCCAGTTTGGAGTCGATGCTGCCGGAGATTTTCCCGTAGTTCTCGGAGTAGCTGTTGTAGGCCCGCAGCTGCTGCTTCTCCTTGGAAGTCAGCGTTCCGAGGGAATCTTTGGGCAGGAGCTTGTTGATCTGCACCAGGTACTTTTCGTTTTCCTCCTCAATCTTTTCGGTGACGTTGTCGTACACGTCGAATACTTCCTGCAGGTCCTTTTTACCGGCATTGTGCAGGTCTACCAGGGAAGAGAAATACAGGTAGAGGGCCTTCGGGTTGTCAAAATTTGCCCGGTCCTTCTCAAAGGCCTGGGAAAGCATGCTGTAGAGCTGTTCATCCGTCGCCTTTTTATAGTCGTAAAGGCGGGAGGCCTTGTCGCTGGCTACCTGGGCTGCCGAGTAATTGCTGGGGAAATACTCCATGCTCTTGTCATACAGCGTCATCAGGTCCTTGATATACGCTTCTTTTTCGGCCCCGGAAGCATTCTCTATTTTATAGTCCAGGATGCGTTCCCCGTAGGAGAAATTAGCCTTGTTGATCCCCGGGCAATTTTCATATACCATTTTCCAGGGGGTGTAAGCTGCCTCATAATTCTTTACCTTGACATGCTCGGCATAAATGGAGAGATTGGTCATACATTCGGGATTCTGGGCTTGTCCGAAAACCATTGAGAAAGCCCCGAAAACCGCAATGATCATCAAGTAAAAATCCTTTTTCATCTTATTTGTCATTTATTAGAGGGGTGGTAAAATACTAATTTTTTATCAATTAATTCGCCTCTTCTGGAACCATCTGTTGGTAAAGGAAAGGCCCAAACTCACTTTGAAGTAGCTTTCCCTCACTAAGCCATTCATCGTGGTGCCCCTCCTTCCGAGTTCGAATCCGAGGTTCAGGTTTGAAAATTCATTTTCCATTCCCAGCGGTACTCCTAGTCCAAATGTTATGCCAAAGTTTTCAAGCGGCTTGTTATTTATGACATAACCCGTGTTATCCAGACGCAGGCCGGCCCGGTAGGTAACCCGGCTGAAGTAGGAATCGATTGAGGTGTAATCGGGGATGTAGAACCCGCCCAGAGCCATGCTGCTCCCGTTTTCATACACCACGTTGTCCCCTTCCAGGAAGTCATTCTGGAAATCGCTGAATTGCTGCAGACTGTACTCCCCGCCCACAAACCAGTGCTTATCCTCCCCGTAACCCAGGCCGAGGGAATACGTGGTAGGTACCTTGATTTCGGTAAAGCGCAGGAAATCCCGGTCCAGGTTTACATCGATCCCTTCGATTTCCACCCCGGTTAGCGGTACAAAAGAGGCGATGCGCCGGTTGTTGGAGGAAACCAGGTTGGTCTGGGTGTTGATGCGGAGGGAAGTAAACAGCGTATGCTTGCTGCTCACCATGGGTTCGTAGGTGAGGGCATAGTTAAAGTCGAACCCGCTGATGTCCGACGTCCGCCGGTCCAGTGTACCGTAGGCAATCCCCTCATTTACCTGTACCCTTGAGGTCTCTACCCGGCCAAAATGGAAATTCATGGTGGCCCCGACATACAGCCTGGGAAGGATCTGGAACCCGGCGGATACAAAAGCCTGGTTGACCCCGCCTTCGCCCCTGTACTGGTTGGCGATGGAATTCCCCTCGGCATTGGTACGAAGGTCCTCCAGTTCATAGCCAACGGAACTGTAAGGCTTGATACCGAGGGCCAGACCCGCCTTCTGGGCGATCAGCGGAAACGCCAGACCGAGGTACTCAAAATTGGAGACAGATGGGCGCTGTTGCTGGTTGTAGGTCTCCAGCCGGATTTCTGTATGGGTAAACCCCGCGGCGTAGGCGGTGAGGCCCAGCTTCCCAAGGGATGCCGGGTTGTTGAGCTGCAGGTGGATACTGTCCGTATACACGCCCAGCCCCCCCATCATCTGGGTTTCGATGCTGTTAACAGACCGGAAATCGCCGATGCCCAGAGAAGAATAAGGAGAAAGCGTGCCGTTTTGAGCGGACACTGAATACATCGCAATACTCACTATTGCGAGAACCAATCGTTTTACCATCTAACTTTTGTTGTATTCCAGCAGCTGGTTTAAGCCCTCCAGGAGAAAATTAGGAAGGGCAAATATGGTATTTTTTAACCGGTTAGACAAAAATTGGGCATCACCCCCTGTTAAAATAACTGTTAAATCTGAATATCTGGATTTATATTGATCGATCGCCCCGTCCAGCTCAAAAAGGAGGCCGTTGACCACCCCGCTGTGCATGCTGCTCCGGGTGGCGTTCCCGATAAGGTCCAGGGGCTCTTCCGGCTCCAGCATGGGAAGGCGCGCCGTAAACTCATTGAGGGCCCGGTAACGCATACGGAGACCTGGCGATATCGCCCCCCCGAGGTATTCCCCGTAGTCGTTTACAAAATCAAAGGTAATGCAGCTCCCCGCGTCGATCACAAGGCAATTCTCCTTGTGGTATCTGTAAAATGCCGCAGTGGCGAGTGCCATGCGGTCGGCCCCCAGGGTCTGGGTGGTGGCATAGGAGTTCCGGTACGGCAACCGCGTCTGCCCGGAAACCACATGCACCCTGCAAAAAACCGTGAGCGCATCCCGGTAGCACTTTTCCAGGCGACCCACCGAGGCCAGGATCGCATTGTCGATGGCCGGGTACCGGCTGAAAACCGATTTCACATGCCCTGTAAAATCCTCCTCGGCCGTGGATTCCACGTGCAACAGGCGACCCTCGCTGAAGACCCCCAGCTTGATTTGCGTATTCCCTGCGTCGATGACCAGATTCATACTTCAAAGATCGGAAATTGAAAAAAAACACCCTCCTTTTTTTCCGAATTTGTTGGTTATTCCCGGATTTGAAATTATATTTGCCCCCGCCTTTACAGGGTCCTCCGCGACCCCGTCCGAGGCAAGCTGAAATCCCGGTACCTTAGCTCAGTTGGTAGAGCAACGGACTGAAAATCCGTGTGTCCCTGGTTCGATTCCTGGAGGTACCACTTAAAGCGCAAAAACCCGCTCCGAATGGAGCGGGTTTTTTGTTTCCGGGACGCGTCGAAAGCTTGCTTTCGCAAGCGGACAGGGAACAAAAAACACCCGCTGGCTCGCCAGCGGAGGGTTTTTGCATTTTCAGGCGGGGGACCAAAGGAACAACGAGCGCAGCGAAGTTAGTCCTGGCACCCAGTAAAACTGGTGGACCAAGGGAACACCGACTGAAAGGAGGTATCTCCTGGCACCCGGTGAGGCGGGGGACCAAAGGAACAACGAGCGCAGCGAAGTTAGTCCTGGCACCCAGTAAAACTGGTGGACCAAGGGAACACCGACTGAAAGGAGGTATCTCCTGGCACCCGGTGAGGCGGGGGACCAAAGGAACAACGAGCGCAGCGAAGTTAGTCCTGGCACCCAGTAAAACTGGGGGACCATGGGAACACCGACTGAAAGGAGGTATCTCCTGGCACCCGGTGAGGCGGGGGATAAGCCAAGGGTGAGTTGGCCGTGTGGCGCACGAATAGAATCAAGTAATCTATTATTTCTTAAAGCTTACCTGCAAAATTATAATCCCTTTGGGATATCATTAAAGCCCATTTCAACAATTAATTTGTCCCATCGGGGATCGTCATATAGAGGTTCGAAGGGAGGCTCCACCTTAAGCCAGTACAACTCCACTTCCTTGTCTTCAATCGCTTTGTCAAGCCACTGAAAAGCGGCTTCATGATCACCGGTTTGGGCACTAACCATAGCAAGGTGAAATGCCGGACTGCCAATGGGTGAATTGGCAGTCTGGTCCTTAAGTTCTTCCATTAGGGATTCGTATTCTTCTAGATTACCGAGTTTGTAATGAGCTGCTGCCAGGTAACCCAGGATTCGGGCAGGTCTAATACCAGGTACCTGATCAAAATACGATTCCCCAACATTGATAACCCTCCTGTACTTTTCCAATGCGTAAAAGACACGCACGGCCGTTCCCTGAATAACGCCAGTTTTGAACTTTTCCAGGGCCTCTTCTATGGTCTGTATAGCAGCATCATCCATTCCGTTGAAATATTCGGCCAGGCCCTTGGCGGTCCATGGACTTGGCTCGTATGGTGATTCCCTCACGCTTTCTATAGCCCACTGGTAATGCAGTTCTGGATTGTCACCCAATGCAGGTAAAAACAGGTTGCCCGAGCCTCTCTTTTTGGGAGTCAATTCCACACCTTTCATATACATTTCGTAGGCATCAAGTTCCTGTTTATACCAGATTTTGTTAATAGCCAAGCTAATATAGGCTTGGCCATAGGTGGGTGCTTTTTGAATTGCGAATTCAAATAGTCTATTTGCTTTTTCGATGTTCTCCTCATAATCATCTATTGATTCTCCGTCCCATGTATACTGAGATGACCAGTAGTATCCCAAATCGACGTAAGCCGCATAGAATGAGGAATCCAGTTCAATCGCCTGTTCGAGGTATTCTTTTACAATAGGGGGTTCTGCACCAATAACCTTACTTCCTTCATACCTCGCTTTTTGCAACAAGTCCCAGGCCTGTGTGTCTGATGTTCGTTCAGCAGCCGGTATACTGATCTCTGAGAATTTAAACTCATAATTGAGTTCACGCCCGATTGAGGTCGCTACATCATCAATGATTTCGTTGATTGAAGCCATGTCCTCGTCAAAATTTTTAGACCAAAGCTGTGAAAAATCATCACTGGAAATTAATTTGACAATGATTTTGATTCGATCTCCAACCCGTATTACACTTCCCTCCAGGTAATGTGTCAAATCGAGGTTTTCCGCAATACTTTCAGGACTGGAATTGGTGCTCTCCAAATAAGCGACCGAGGGTCGTGTGATTACCCTGAGCCCGTCAATATTTTGCAGAGAATTATTTATGACATCTACCAATGCAGAGGCGAGCCATTCGTGGTCCGCAGCCGGACTATTATCCCTGAACGGCATAACCGCAATAGACTTTACCGTTATATCCGATTCTATTTGAGTATTGGGAGTCTTATCTGGTTCTGCCTGGGAACGCCCAAATTGATTGTACAATAACAAGACTACCGCCAGTGACAAAAACCCAATAATCACCCGGTTCAGGCGGCGTCCCTTGATCCCGGAAGGTGTTTTTGACTCCGGCAGATCATCTGTTTTCTTAATTCCGTCGGGTGTCACATCATAAACCCAGGAAAAGACGAGATTGACAGGAAATCCCAGTGCGAGCAGAATAATAAATGCTTTTAGAACAAAGGGAGGGGTGTCAAATGCGGGCAGCACCGCAGAGGCAACCTCAATCAGCACCCAGGCCACAGCCAGGTAGGCCACCGCCGATTTAAAGACTTTGCGCCTTTTAAGCTCTTCAAAGTATTTTTTGAAATCCATGTGGCCCTCAAGATACTAAAATCCGATAGCTCACTAGGGCGCTTCATGCTCCAAATCAATTAATTTCTTATCTTGAAACGTAAGGGTTGCCACCGCAAAACCCTTGGGACTAGAATACTATATAACGTTAGACTGTATAGACGATGATTTAGACCACTGATTGTTTCCCAGAAGAAAAGCTCTAAAATAAAATCAGCCGCTATGAAACTGTTTCGTATTCTGTCCATCCTAACCTTTATTTTGACTCTGACTTCAATTAATGCACAAAAGGCCAAACCCTACAAAGCCTGGGTAAAAACAATTACAGGGACAAAGGTTAAAGGAATCTTGTATTCTGCTGACCAAAGCGGGCTTCTGCTTGTGGATAAAAATCTCATGGATACCATCGCCAGCCTCGAAATAACCAATATCGATGTACTGAAAGTGAGGAAGAAGGGAAATATTGGTAGGGGTGCCTGGATAGGTGCCGCCAGTGGGGCATTAATGGGTGCTGTATTGGGCTATGCAGAAGGTGATGCCCCTCCCGATTGCTGGCTCTTTTGCCAAACGGCGGAAGAAAAGGCATTAATGGTTGGTATTGTCCTTACCGTGCCCGGGACGGGAATAGGGGCACTGATTGGAACGGGAAGGAAAAAATACTTAATTGGTGGTGCTGCTGATTCGTATTTACCGATCCTCCCGGAGTTGCAGGGATATGCGCTACATTGAATATACCCCCTGACAGCCCCGGAGAAGGGGTCCCGGGAGCAGTCCGGCACTCCCAAGCAGTACGCCGGACAGGAGCAGCATCTCCCGCGCATTATGCCTGCAGACTGAATAGCCCCAGCAGCAGGAAAGCCATTGCAAGTACAAAGGACAGGTAGAACTGATAGTACAGGCTACCTGTCTTACCCTTTTCCCGCAGGGTCACTTCCTTGTACAAAGGGAGATACCGGAAGATTTTTCCCTTGATAAAAAACCCACTGTCGAACAGGCTTACCTCCCTGCCCCTTGACTTCAGGTATTTCATGATTGAAATACTCACCGCCAAATTAAACCATAGAAAAACAAGGGTGATAAATCCAAAAAGTATCGGGATTTTCATGATTCCACTTACCCATTAAAGTTGGGATAACCGGTCCTTTAAATTGACCACTTCATAAGATAACAAGAATTCATGGTGGGACCAATCCCTGCCCAGTAAATTGTACAACCTCTTCCGAAAACCCTTTTGATTTATCTTGTACCTTTAGAAGTAAAGCGCTTTTCATAAAGTAAAGCGCTTGCCGCAAATGTTACCCGGAACCATGAATAAGGCCAGTTTTTTCCTGTGCATCCTGTTCTTCGGCCTGACGACCTCCCTTCCCTCCTATGGCCATACCGGCCATACAGACCCGGAGCTGGAAGAAATCAACGATTATCTGATGGCCATCCAGTTAATGCGCCACTACGATCCACAGGCGATTGGCATATTTGAGAAATGGCGGGAACTCCGGGAGGCCTCGTGGAAGATCAGGGAACTGACAGATAATGAAAATCTCCTGGTCAACTCTGGCAGCGTACTGGAGCAGATCGCCCAGGCCAGGAGCCTGCAAAAAGACCTTTTATTGGCATGCCGCAACTATTTCCTGCAACTGGAAAGCAAGCAACCGGTAATCCGGTTTGCGTTTGGTGCGGAATCTGTCAGTACAAGCTGGGATGACCCCGTTTTTGAGGTGGAAGTAGAACACCCCCGGGTGGTACTGGTCAAACTGACTAACCAGACCCCTGAACCGCTTACGATCAATATGTCGGGGGAATACAGCGATGACATCCTTTTTTGGAAAAAGGACATCCTGCTAAAGGGGGCAGGTTCACGGTATACCTTTGTAGTTTTAAAACCTTTCCGGGAGGGGATTTCGGAGAGCGTGCTTCATGTAAGCAATGAAAAAGGCCGGCAGGCAGAGGCCCATATTGTCCTACATGGAGTTGGCATGAAATCGGTTCCCTCACGGGTCTATCCCGGGAAATCCATAGACCTGCTGCCGCTGTCCGCATACGACCATGTAGGAAACGACCTGTTGCCGGATTTTAAACAGGCGATCCGTTTTAAGGTGTCTGATGCGCAGACGGGACGCGCGTTGACCGCCCGGGTGGAAGTAAAAGACAAAAACGACAATCTGTACTGGACGCCCCTGAAAGGCCCTTCTTTTGCCATCGATCGGACCAGGGGATGGAATACGACCTTGTGGGAGTTTCAGCCCGGGCCCTACTTTTACATTGCGGATGAGGCCCGCCTGGGTGTGGACCCCAAGGGAAAAACGGCCACTTTGTACCATGGATTCGAGTATAAACCAGTGACTGTAGAAGTACCCGATGACGGTTTGGTCAACGTTGCGCTGGAGCGCTGGATAAATATGCCCGAACTTGGCTGGTATTCGGGACAGACCCATATACACACCACCGACAGCGGCGTACCTGTCATGTTCTCCAGGTTCTGGCCCTTGATCACCCGGGCCGAAGACCTCCACGTATCCGCCATCCTGACGCTGAAAGGGGAATGGGATACCCATGCCATCTACGCAAATGAATATCCCATGGGGTTGCGGGAAGCGTTCAGTACCGGGGAACACCTGGTTACGTACGACCAGGAATACCGCAGCAATCCCTACGGGCACCTGATCTTCCTCGGGCTGGACTACCTGATGCAGCCCATCAGTTCCGGGGCGCTGGGGGAACTGGCCGGGCCGGATTATCCGCCCAATGCACTGGTCTTGCAGGAAGCAATAGATGACGGGGGGACCACCATCGGCGCACATTTTGGCAATTATATCACAAATGGAGAACCCGTTAAAACCCCATGGCCATCGACCGGTTTCGAAATGCCGGTGGATGTGGCCCTGGGGAAAATCCACCTTGCCGAGATCTATGGCAACGGGGGCCAGCAAAGCGTATGGTACGACCTATTGAACTGCGGGTTTCGGGTCATGGCCACCGCGGGGCCTGACTGGGATATCAAAGATACCCCTAGGGTTTACGTCAACCTCGAAGGAAAACCTTTTACGCTGGCCAATTGGCGAGCGGCTTTGCAGTCTGGAAGAAGCTTTATTACCAAGGGCCCGATGCTTTTCTTCAGTGTAAATGGGAAATTGGCCGGATCGGAAATCAACGTAAGCGGGAAAAGGGCAATACTGAAAATTGAAGCCAATGGGCTGACCCCCGATGGAAAATTGCCCGTCGAAGTCGTATTCAATGGGAAAACAATCCGGTCAGGGATCGATCTGAATGAAAACATCACCGTTGAAGATTCCGGCTGGCTGGCTGTGCGGACAGCCGGGGCCCATTCCAACCCCGTGTTCATAAATATTGAGGGGCGCCCGGCCGGCATGTCGGCACCTGCTGAACGGTTTATTGAAATCACGGATCAGTTGGAGGTATGGGTCAAAACCAGAGGGCTTTTCTACTCTGAAGAACAGAAGCAGCAGGTCCTGGACGTTCTGGAAGCCGGCAGGAAGGTTTTCAGGGACGTGGCGGAGAATGCCAGAATGCAGGGCCGGTAATGGCCTAATGAGCAACAAGCACCACGCAGTTAGTCCTCACTCCTGGTAAGTGGGGTGACCACAGGAACACCGAGCGCCAGCGAGGCATCTCCCGGCATCCGGCAAGTCAGCGCAATATCTCCCCAGGAACGCAGCTTCCCGAACCCTTCGAAAACTCAAAAGCAGCTGGTTGCGGCACACCGTAATAAACTGTACCTTGAAGCAATTTCGACTCTTTTCCATATAGCAACCCACAAAACCCAACCCAACCACCATGCGTACCACCTTTCGGCGAACCTTAGCATTGCCTTTTTTAGGCCTTTTAGCCTCGATTTATGTCCACGCCCAGCAGGGCTCGGGCGAAGTTTACAAAGAACTGGCCAGCGGCCTGAAGCTCCGCGAGATCGGCCCGGCCCTAATGGGCGGACGCATTGCCGATCTCGCAGTCAACCCCCGCGACAAAAGCAACTGGTATGTAGCCGTGGGTTCGGGAGGGGTGTGGAAAACCAGCAACAGCGGCACGACCTGGGAACCGGTATTCGACCATGAAAACTCCTATTCCATCGGATGCGTGGCCATCGACCCGGCCAATCCGAACATCGTCTGGGTAGGCACGGGCGAAAACGTAAGCGGCCGGCACGTAGGCTGGGGCGACGGGGTCTACAAAAGCCTCGATGGGGGGCAGACCTGGCAAAATATGGGACTGGGGAAATCGGAGCACATCGGCAGGATTTTGATCGACCCCAGGGACAGCGACGTCATATATGTAGCCGCAGAAGGCCCGCTATGGTCATCGGGCGGGGATCGCGGCCTGTACAAAAGCACCGACGGAGGCGCGACCTGGGTCCTGTCGCTGAAAATCGACGCAGACACAGGGGTTACCGATGTGGAGTTTGACCCGTCGAACCCGGATGTGGTCTATGCGGCCGCCTACCAGCGCAGACGGCATACCTGGTCGCTGCTGGCGGGCGGGCCCCAATCCGGGATCTATAAATCGACCGACTCCGGGACATCCTGGCGGCTGATAAAAACAGGGTTACCCAAGGGCGACATGGGCAAAATCGGCCTGGCGGTCACACCGGCCGACCCGGAGCGGGTATATGCCACCATAGAAGCGGATGAAAAGGAAAGGGGTTTTTACCGGTCCATGGACAAGGGCGAGAGCTGGGAAAAACGCAACAGCTATATCTCCGGCGGCACGGGGCCGCATTATTACCAGGAACTGGAGGCCTCCCCGGCCAACCCCGACCTGGTCTATCAGATGGATGTATTCCTGCATGTGACCCGTGACGGGGGCAAGACCATCGACTACCTCGGAACCGGGAGGGAAAAACACAGCGACAACCACGCACTGTGGATCGACCCCGACAACGGGAAACACCTGCTTGCCGGTTCTGACGGAGGGTTATACGAATCCTTTGACGAGGGACTTACCTGGAGGCATTTCCCGAATCTGCCGATCTCCCAGTTTTACAAGATTTCACTCGACAATGCCGAGCCTTTTTTCAACGTGGTGGCCGGTGCGCAGGACCTGGGAACCCTCATCGGCCCTTCCAGGACCACCCATACCGAAGGGGTGCGCAACCAGGACTGGTATGTGCCCTTGGGGGCCGACGGGTACGATTGCGCGTTCGACCCAACAGACCCCGACATCGTCTATATGGAAATCCAGGAAGGCATGTTATACCGGCTCGACCGGGCCACTGAAGAAACCCTGTTCATCCAGCCCGAGCCAGCCCCCGGCGAAGCCCCGGAACGATACAACTGGGACAGCCCGATCCTCATCAGCCCCCATGATCCCAAGACGATCTACTACGGGTCGCAACGTGTGTGGCGGAGCAACGACCGGGGGGATTCCTGGACGCCTGTCAGCGGGGATCTCACCACCAACAGGGTGCGGTACGAATTGAAGATGTTTGAAAATGTACCCGGCGTGGACGCCCTCCATGATACCGGTGCCATGTCGAAATACGCCACCCTTACCTCGATCTCGGAATCTCCTTTGAAAAAAGGCCTGCTGTACACCGGCTCGGATGACGGCCTGGTCCATATCAGCGAAGACGGCGGAATGAGCTGGCGCCGCGCACCGGGCCTTCCCAAGGTACCGGCCCTTTCGTTCATCAACGACGTGGAAGCCTCCGGCCACGATCCCAGGACGGTTTTCGTTGTGGCAGACGCCCATAAGTTGGGCGATTTCAGTACCTACCTCTTTATGAGCAACGATGGGGGAGCATCGTGGAAATCCATCAGGGGGGATTTGCCGGCGAATACCACCGTGTGGGTTATCAAGCAGGATCACGTGGATGAAAACCTATTGTTCATAGGTGCCGAATACGGCCTCTACTTCTCCCCAAACAAGGGGGAAAACTGGATCCGGTTGGGCGCCGGGGTACCGACCATCCCCTTCCAGGACGTCGAATTGCACCCGCGCGACAACGACCTGGTGGGCGCTACTTTCGGCCGTGGGATCTATGTGCTGGACGACTATTCTGCCCTCCGGGAGGCCGGCAAGGTGGCCAAATCAGGGTTGAATGCCCTGTTCAGTGTGCGCGACGCCTGGTGGTATGTGCCCAATGTGCCCTCCCAGGCCAAAGGCATGCCAACGGCCGGGTCCACGAGCTTCCGGACTCCCAACCCGCCTCACGGCGCGCTGCTGACTTATTATATCGGCGACCTGCCCAAAACTGCCCGGCAGAAGCGGGAGGAAAAAGAAAAAGAACTCAGAACCCAGGGGGCCGACATTCCTTTTCCGGGGTGGGATGTCCTTAAATCGGAATCCCTGGATACCGAACCCAAAGTACTGTTGCTGATTTCGGACGCCGAAGGCCGCGCCTTGCGCTGGCTGAAAGGAGCATCGGAAAAAGGGGTGCATCGCACCCATTGGGATTTACGGTTGGCAGCGCCGGATCCCATCGACCTGTCCCAACCTTCGTTTATTCCACCCTGGGTAGAAGATCCCCAGGGGCCACTGGTCGCACCCGGTACTTACAGCGCCCAGTTGTACCTGGTCGATAATGGTCAACTCCGGGCACAGGGAAACCCCCAGTCATTCAAAGTAAAACCAACCCCTCAGTTGCGGGCCGATACCAACTACGAACTATATGCCGCCTTTACCCAAAAAACTGCTGATCTCGCCCGAAGTGCGGGAGCCGCCGGGAGAAAGCTCGGTGAAGCGGCCGAAAAGCTGCGCTATATGGAGGAAGCCCTGGTGCAGACCCCCAGCCTGGAGCCCTCCTTCTTTGAACAGCTGAAAAACCTCAACAACCAAATTTCCACCCTTCGGGAAAGCCTCTATGGAGATCCCATCCGGTCCTCCAAAAATGAAGCAACGGCCCCATCTGTTGCCGGCAGGATCTGGAGCGTGAGCTATGGCCACTGGGGCACCACCCAGCTTCCGACGGCAACGCAGCAGCGAAGTATCGACCTGGCCGGGCAGGAATTGGAAAATGTGATCGGGGGCATTGAGGCCTTCGAGAACAAACTGGCTGCTTTCGAGTCCTCCCTGGTAAGGGCCGGGGCCCCTTATACGCCGGGACGTAAGATCGATTAATGGGTCCTTTCACCTGATAGGAAGTGGCAACCCCTTTCAATGGATGCTGTTTGGATTGGACCAGCCGGGAACTAAAATTCCGACCGGGTTAGCAAATCCCTGCATTCGGCCATCACCACTTTTTTGTAATTTGTGGTTACAACCAACCATTGCATGCTCCACTTCTTCCGCCAACTCCGCCATAGCCTCCTGACCCAAAATCGGACCAGCAAATACCTGCTCTACGCACTTGGCGAAATCGCATTGGTGGTCATTGGAATCCTGATAGCCCTCCAGATCGACAACTGGAATGAATCGCGCAAGGAACAGGCCATTTACTACGCGTACCTGATACGGCTCGAATCTGATTTTGAGTCGATCATCCAAACCGTAAAGGAAAAGAAAGTGCTCGAATCCGATTTGATAGATCTGGCCCAATACCAGCTGGATTTCCTAACCGGCAAAGTCGAAAACCCGGATGTTCTTAAACTGGCCATTTCGATGGAATTCAACGCATCGGTCAACCGGTATGAACTTTCCAGCCAGGTATTTAAAGAGTTGACTTCCACTGGCAGGTTAGCGCTCATCGAAAGCGACAGCCTGAGAAACATGCTTTCCGGATACGACCAGTGGCTCGCCTTGCGGCAAGACGGGAAATCGGAATGGGATCCCTGGGTTCACGAATACCGGTCCATGATCCGGAATTTACTCGAACCGGAAGACCGGGAGTATATCGATTTCCAATTCAACATCGAACATGCGGCGGATCCAAACAGCCCTGCCTGGGATGGTTTCAGACTAAAAACTCAGGAGCAACCGCTAATTGCTAAGTTGTTAGCCATGGACTTCCTGAAAGGGATTCTTCAGGACATCAAGACTTCCAGGCGGATCACGCTTTTCTACCAGGAACAGGAAATTGCCGCTGGCAACCTCATACTGTCGCTGATCCGTTCGGAACGCTGTCGGCTGAAACCTGATACCTGCAGCCAAAATTCAAATTAGGGCCCGGTTTGGCCTCGTTTACCTGTAAAATCGCCCGGTTTACCGAATTTTCACCCGAATCGGGAGGTTTGGCCCGGCTCTGGATTGTTTCCTGATAAAAGACTCAAAAACTAACGTTATGGAAACTGTATCACTTATCCGTGAAATTTACCGGGAAGCCTTCCGCGACCTGGGCCACTTCCTCATCAGGAACTACTTTAAGATGTTTGCCCTGTTCAGCCTGGCCATGTTCATCGTGGTCCTCTACGCTTTTATCTTCCGATTGGCCACCGGGTTTGCCTTTGATTAATCCCGGGGGCACCATTCAGGAAGCAGGGAGATTCTTCCTATCTTTCGGGGAAAATGCATCCCCTTGAAAGAATTTGATACCCAAACCCCCCCGGCAGAGATCACCGCGGGCCTGACGGCCCTCGGGTGGCTGGAAACAGGCGAAACGGTGCGGGAAGTTTCCCTGGCCGGAGAGGGCAACATGAATGTGGTCCTCCGCCTGCAGACCGACCGGCGCAGCCTGATTTTAAAACAGTCCAGGCCCTATGTGCAGAAATATCCGGACATCCCCGCCCCTGTCGAGCGCATCCGCAGTGAATACCGCTTCTACCGGGAAGTGAACGGTGCGGGCATCGACGATTACCTGCCGACCATCCTGGGCTTTGACGACGAAGGCTGCCTGATGCTGATGGAGGACCTGGGGCAGGCCGAGGACATGACCTTCCTCTACCGTACCCGCAAACCCGAACCCGGGGTCGTGAAGTCCCTGGTAACCGCACTGGCGCGTATCCACAAATGCACGCTGCTCCCCGATTATCCCGAAAACAAGGAGCTCCGCCACCTGAACCACCAACACATCTTTGTACTGCCCTACATGGAGGACAACGGGTTTTCCCTGGACTCCGTGCAGCCCGGGCTGGCTGGCCTCGCCAAACCCTATACAGGCGATCAGGAGCTCACCCATGCCATTGCCAGCCTGGGCGAACGCTACCTCTCCAGGGGAAATACGCTGCTCCACGGGGATTACTATCCCGGAAGCTGGTTGCAGGCATCGGGCAGGGCCTTCATCATCGATCCGGAATTTACATTTCCCGGATTTCCCGAATTCGATTTGGGGGTGATGGCGGGGCACTTGCTGATGGCCACCATGGACCCGGGGATGCTCCCGGAAATCCTCAAACTATACACGGCGCCGGCCGACGCCCCCCTGGTGCGGCAGGTGGCGGGCACCGAGATCCTGCGCAGGCTGATCGGTCTGGCCCAATTGCCCATGGAGCGGAGCCTGGAAGAAAAAAGCAAATTGCTGGAAACGGCTCGTAAACTGGTGCTTGATGAAAATTAAATACTACTTCCTGCTGGCAGCCTGTTTCCTGGGGTTCCCGGGCTGTAAAACGGAGCCGGCCCATGAAACGGAAATACCGGCCCCGGTAAAATTGGCTTACGGCGATGCAATGCGCCCCCTGGACGGGGATGCCTATTACAACAAGGTGCTGGGGGCCCTGGCCGGCTCCGCCATCGGGGATGCCATGGGGGCCTCCACCGAAATGTGGGGGCGCTCGGAGATCCGGAGGACCTATGGTTACCTCCTGGGCATCACCCCGGCCATCCGCCCGCAATCGCCGGAAGGGACCTGGGACCACAACCTGCAGGCGGGCGCCACTACGGACGATACGCGCTGGAAAGCCGTCATGGCGGATTACATCGGCGCCAACCGCGGGGAGCTTGGGCCAAAGGCCTTTGCCAGGACATTGACAGGCTATTATGAATCGGTCGTCTCCGAACTCGACAACGAGGCGCTGCTGGAATCCACCGATGCCATCGACAGTACCCTGGAACGGGTCGACTGGATCCGGGAATGGGCCCGGGTGGCCAAGGCCTACCAGGCGGGACCCGAATCCTACAACCTGGCGCGCGACCGGTTTTACGGCGGGGACCTCACCTGTGCGGGGATGCTCTACACCCCGACCCTGGGGCTGGTGGCGGAAGACCCGGAAGCGGCATACCGCCTGGCCTATGACCATGCGCTTTTTGACCTGGGCTACGCGCGCGACATTTCCGCCCTGGTGGCTGCCATGACCCAGATGGCCCTGCAAACCCGGCAAACGGATTCCCTGCTGAACACAGCGGTATTCATTGACCCTTACCGGTTTGAGGACAGCCGGCTGGTGGGGAGGATCTCCCTGACCATTGCGCTGTCTGCCAGGAACTACGTCAAACGCGCCCGGCTGATGCGGCCGCTCCCGCCGGGGGCATTAAGGGACTCCCTGGTACGCTCGGTACCCCCGGGATACCCGGACGGTCCGGATGCCTGGCGGCAACAGGAATCCATTTATGCCAACCTGGAGAACGACCAAAAAGCCCACGCCTTCCACGCAGGTGAAATCTGGCAGATCCTGGTGGCGGGTATCGAATTCGGGCAGGGGGATTTCCTGAAATCTATGCAGTTCATCGTCAACTACGGACGGGACAATGACACGGTGGCGGCCGTCGCTGGTATGATCCTCGGGGCGCAGACCGGCTTCGACGGGTTGCCGGAGGCCGAGCGCAACCTCGTCCTTCGGGTGAGCCGGGAGCAGCTGGGGATTGACCTGGAGGCGATGGCCCGTGAGATTTGCGGGATACAGCCCTGAAAGCAGCCCGGCAATTACCACCATCCGATTCCCCTGTACGGCAGGTTAACAATTCGGCAACTTAAGTTTGACACTTTCCTAATATCCGACAGGATTTAAAGAGGGATATTTGGGTCTCATTCATTGCTAAGCCAGAATTGAGTTAGTTTGGTTGGAACCGGTGCCGGAGGGCACCGGTTTCTTTTTGCCCGCTCCTGAGAAGCCGGGTGCGCCTTCCTCCCCAAAAACCCCTTGCCGTTCATCGGGATATTTGGACAAAGCCCGAATAGCCCAGGATTGTGGTAGGCAGACCAAATACGCCGATTCTCGGCCAAAGGTCAAACCGGGTGCAGGTCAACGGGGGAATTGCGACAAAAATCCAAAGATCCGGTGAATTTCAAAGGTTCGTGTAAACTTTGCTCCAACGAAAAATTAATCCGTAGAAAGCAATTTTATGAGAACAGTTTTACTCCTTAAAGAAATCTACCTGGAAGCATTCAAAAACCTGGGCAGCCTGATTGTCCGGAACTATTTCCGGATATTCTTCTGGTTTAGCTTCGCAATGTTCCTGGTAGTGCTTTACGCTTTTGTTTTCCGCCTGTATACAGGCTTCCCCTTCGACTGATCCAAGGGATATAGCCCAATGTGGGAAACCCCTGGCCGAACACCGGGGGAAGGAAACTCTCTGAAACTCTTTTACGGGAACACTATACGTTATGAGAATTCAAAGCTACCTGGGATACCTGATCCAATTGGGTACCCTCCTCTACAGATTCAGGACGCCGATTCTTTTCTGGCTGTACATCCTTGCGATGATGGCCTACGCCTACCGCTGGATGCCGGAATAATCTGCTGACCGGCAGCCTGGAGCTGCCAAAGGACCAAAGTTTCCCGCCCGGATCCATTTTAAAGCCGGGCGGTAACTCCTATCTTTGGGACATCCATCTGCTGCTGCCCGAACCAGGCCCGGCAGCCCTTTAATCGCATACCGGTGTCCCGAACATCCGAACAAGCCTTACTCATTTTTACCCGGAACCCCGAACCCGGGAAATGCAAGACCCGCCTGGCCGCCACCATTGGTGACCGCGCGGCTCTAGCCATTTACACCTTCCTGCTTCGGCATACGGCTGCGCTGGCTGCGGTCGTTCCCGACACCGACAAATTCGTCTATTTCAGTGATTACCTGGGCGATGGCTCCCTGTGGGACCCTGCCGTATTCCGGCCGCGACTCCAGGAGGGCCCCGACCTGGGGGTGCGCATGGAACGCGCCTTTGACGCCGCCTTCAGGGAAGGATACCAGCGGGTGGTCCTCATCGGCAGCGACCTTTACGACCTGAGCTCGGCAGACCTGGCGATTGCCTTCAAATCCTTAAAAAAGCATCCGGCCGTCATTGGCCCCGCCACAGACGGGGGGTACTACCTGATCGGGTTGACAGCTCCAGTACCGGGACTATTCCGGGACAAGGCCTGGGGGACGGATACGGTATGCTCCGACACCCTGGCCGACCTGGAGGGAATGGAGCCCGCATTGTTGCCCCCTCGCAACGATGTGGACTATTACGAGGATATCGCGGGGATCCCCGCTTTTGAACCCTTTCTAAAAGACATCGGAACCGATGATGACAAAAGAACTCGATAAATCCGTAACCTACCTGGAGGAACGGGGTTTTGACGCCCCTGAAATAGGTATAGTGCTGGGCAGCGGGCTCGGCCGGATGGAGGAGGAACTCGACGACCTCCTGGTGGCGCATTACCACCACATCCCCTTCTTTCCGCTTGCCACGGTGGAATTCCACAGCGGCAAGCTGCTCTGCGGCACCCTGTACGGCAAAAAAGTCGTGATGATGCAGGGGCGGTTCCACCTTTACGAAGGCTATGACTTTATCGATATCACCTACCCCATCCGGGTGATGCATCGGCTGGGCATCCGCAAACTGCTGATTTCGAACGCAGCCGGGGCCATCAACCCGGGTTTCCGCAAGGGGGAGCTGATGCTGATCACCGACCACCTCAACCTGCAGGGGGGCTCCCCCCTGGCCTTCAAAAGTGTGGCTGAATTCGGCGAGCGTTTCGTGGATATGAGCTGCCCGTACGACCGGGAAATGCAGGACATGGCCCGGGAAATAGCCGCCGATTCCGGCATCGTCCTGAGAGAGGGCGTCTATGCGGCAGTGGTGGGCCCGCAGCTGGAGACCCGGGCCGAATACCGGATGCTTGGGCGGCTGGGGGCGGATGCCGTGGGCATGAGCACGGTACCGGAGGTCATCGTGGCCAACCACCTCGGGTTGCCCGTCGCTGCCATCTCCGTCCTCACGGACGAATGCGACCCGGACCACCTGGAGCCTGTGGTGGTTGCCGATATCCTTGCGACTGCCGCGAAGGCCGAACCCAACCTGGTCCGGTTGTTCAGGGGGGTGATAAATCGCATATAGTTGCCGTCCTGGTGTAAGGGTGGCCCGGATCCGCTGACTTAAGACAAACAAATCCTTAAATATCCTCATGGCAGTTTTGAAACTCTTCCTTTTCCTGTTGTTTGTGGTTCCGTTGGCGGCACCGTGCAGCTCCCAGGCTACCCCGGGTCTGGCATCCGGCCCAAGCCATGAAATCTGGGACGGGCTGGTCCGAAAAAACGTGTATCCGGACGGCACGGTCAACTACAACGGCTTTGCCCGGGATCGTGAAAAACTCGATCGCTATATTTCGGGGCTGGAACAGACCCCGCCTGCGGAGGGCTGGAGCCGGGAAACCAGGCTTGCATATTGGATCAACCTGTACAATGCAGCTACGGTCCGGCTCATTCTGGACCACTTTCCGCTGGAAAGCATCATGGGCATCCGGAACCCCTGGGGGCAGAATATACTGTCCGTGGGCGGCGAACCTGTGAACCTGAACCAAATCGAACACGATGTCCTGCGTCCCATGGGCGACCCGAGGATCCATTTCGCCATCAATTGCGCCTCGGCCTCCTGCCCGGTGTTGCAGCCTTTTGCGTTTAATGCGGAAAAATTGGATGAGCAGCTGGACCAGGCTGCCCGCGGGTTCATCAAGGATCCCGCCCGCAACAAAACCACCCGGGGCGCGGTAGAACTCTCCCGGATTTTCAAGTGGTACAAAAAGGATTTTACCGATGAATCGGGCACCCTGATCGCCTACATCAACCAATACCTCGAAAACCCGCTTCCGGAAGGGACCGATGTGGGTTTCCTGACCTACGACTGGAGCCTGAACCGACCCTGATTGCACATGCAGATCAGCATTATCATCCCGGTGCTCAACGAGGAGGAAAACCTCAGACGGCTTTTACCGTACCTCAGGCAGGAGGCGGCAACCGACCGTATCGCCGAGGTCCTCGTTGTGGACGGGGGGAGTACCGACGCGAGCCGGGACACCGCCCGAGCCCTGGGGGCCAGGGTACTCTGCACCGGCTGCGGTCGGGCCCTGCAGATGAATGCCGGGGCCCATTCGGCCAAAGGGGAACTGCTGTATTTCCTGCACGCGGATTCCATACCTCCCCGGGGTTTTGACCGGCAGATCCTACAGGCCCAGGAAGGAGGGCCTGCCGCCGGGTGCTTCCGGCTGCGTTTTGAGGGGGGGAACCGGATCCTGCGGTTTTTTGCCTGGTTTTCGCGATTCAATTGCCTCCTGTGCCGGGGAGGGGACCAGTCCCTGTTCGTGCCTGCTGCCTGGTTCCGGGAACTGCAGGGGTTTGACACCTCCTACCGGATCTATGAAGACAATGAATTCATCTCCCGTTTGTACGGCCGGTACCCCTTCCGGATACTGAAAGCGCCCATTTATACTTCCGACCGGAAATACCGGAAAATCGGGACGCTGAAATTGCAGTATTACTTTGGGGTCATCCACCTGAAACGATTCCTCGGGGCCGGGCCCGAATCCCTATACGAGTATTACAATCGTAAAATCGGGGGCCGGCTTCAGCGGTCCTCGTAATCTGCCAGCACCCCTTCGCAGATCCAGTTGGCCAGGGCCTGGCGGTTGTCCGGGTCCAGGATCCGCCGCTGGTCCCGTTCGTTCCTGATGTTGCCGATTTCGATAAACGCGGTGGCCGGCAGGGTGTTTTTCACCAGGTACAGCGTACTGCGGTCCTCGAAGGTCCCGGAATAATTCCGGCCGGGCTGGTAGTAGGCATATTTCGCTTGGAAGGTCTTGTGGATGTGTTCCGCGAGCTTCTTGCCGCTGCGGCTTTTGTTGTGGTGGTAGAAGAACACGTCAATGTTCTGCCCCTTGCTGCGGCTGTCCACGTGGGTGACGATGAGCCGCTGGTGTTTGCCCTTGTTTTCCAGGTACAACCGGTTGACGACTTCCACCCGCTGCCGGAGCCGCGCCAGCTGGTTAAGGGGGATTTCCTGCTGCGGCAGGGCCACCTCATCCCGGTCCATTTTCAGTACCCGGTCGTCCCGGATGCCATCGTCGGGATCCCGGATGATGATGTGCACCACTGCGCCATGGGCAAGGAGGTTCCGGGCCAGCCGCAGGGTCACATCGTAGGCGTACTCGTCCTCGGAAATCATCTGCCCGTTGTATTGGGTCATGGCCCCCGGGTCCGGGCCGCCATGGCCGGAAACCAGGTAATATACGGTGCCTTCCAGGCGGGTGCTTTCCGGCCTGATCTCGGCGTATTTCTCCCCGAAGATCTCGTATCGCGGAAAGTCGGAGGACGGTTTTTCATCGGATTTCGAGGGTACTGGTGTCGTACTTTCTGGAGCCCCTGACCCGTCGGGGGGCGTCACCACAGCCCCGGACTCAATTCCTGGTCCGGATTTCGGGGCCTCTGGGTCCCGGGCCGGGTCGTCCGCGATGGCGGACGGGCGCTCCGTGCTTTCAGACAAATCGAGCGGGATCAGGTAGGTTGCGCCTTCATACAGGCTCTTGCCCTCCCCCAGGTGGGGCTGGTTCAGCGCAATGAAGTCTTCCAGGTGACGGGCCGGGTCGGCCCCGTGTTTGCGGAGGAGGGAGAAGATGCCGTCCCCGGGTTCTGCCACTACCTGCAACAAGCTGTCCTGACCGGCAACCGGCGCGGAAAACAAGCAAACCGCAATAAATAGTGTGGAAACCCCGAAGCCCCTCATCCGTCATGTGTTTCACAAAGATTATCAAAAAAGTTGCCAATTTGCAAGCGGGGACCCGGGGGAATCGTCACCGGAACCGCCCGTAGTATTCGCGGATGACCTTTTCGGCAGGTTTGTTCTGGGGGGTAAACCGGTTATCGTCCGGACCGCCGGAGACGGGGTGGTGCAGGAACCATTTCCAGACGAAACCACCGGCAAACCAGGGTTCCTTCCAGAATTCCTCTAAGATGGCCCGCTGCGCATCGGCCTGCGCCCGGAGGTTGACCCGTTCCTCGTTCCGGTCTACCAGCCAGGGCTTTTTGGCCGTATAGTCCATGCTCCGGTACCCGTATTCGGTAAAGAGTACCGGCCGGTCCAGCTCCAGGGAGAGTTCACGGATTTCCCGCTTCCAGGGCTCCCAGCCCCTGCGCATTTCGTCCAGATCAGGATCCCGCGCATCGGAGAGGGGGAAATACGCATCAATGCCGATATAATCCAGGTCCTTCCAGAACGGGGTACGCGTATACTCGTCCCAGTTGGCCGCATAGGTGAGTTTGCCGCCGTACAATTCGCGGACCTCCGCAATCAATTGCGTCCAGAAGGCCGGCCGCGCCTTTACGAATTCCTCCAGCTCGGTCCCGATGCAGAACATGTCGGCGCCCGTTTCACGCGCCAGGTCTGCGTAGTTGAGGATAAAGTCCCGGTAGGAAGCTTCCAGCTTTTGCCAGTCGGCTTCGCTTTCCATGACCAGGTCGCCTGTGAACAGGCCGCGCCAGACCCATAGATGGGGTTTGATCATCACCCGGATCCGGTTGGCGTGCAGCATTTCCACATACTGCCTGGCGCCCTCGCGGGTTTCGCCAAACCACTGCTGGTCTGTGTCGTAAATAATTTCGGGGGTGTCCGGTTCCCGGATGAAACCATAGGGCATGACCGAGGCGTAATCGGCATGGATGGAAACCAGGGCATCCACATGCCCCTGCCTGGCTCGCTCCGGGGAGCCGACAAAGCTTACCCCATTGATCTTTTCAATACGCTGTCCGCTGCAGGAAGCCAGCAGCAGGAGCAGGAGGAACCATCCGATTCTTTTCATATATCCCGGGTTAACGCTTTTAAAGATAGGCATATTTGGCATGTGCTGCCGGCGGCATTTGTTAAGTTCGTAACTTCATGCCGACCAATCTTTCAACCCGCATCCACAAAACATGCATATCCTCATTATCGGCAACGGGATTTCAGGGATAACGGCCGCCCGCCACATCCGCAAGAGCTCCGACCACCGGATTACCGTTATCTCCGGGGAAACCGATTACTTCTTTTCGCGTACGGCCCTCATGTACGTCTATATGGGACACCTGACCTTTGAGCAGACCCAACCCTACGAGAATGGCTTCTGGGAAAAGAACCGGATTGAACTCAGGAATGCATGGGTGGAATCCGTGGATGCAGGGGGTAAATCCGTCCGACTGCAGGGAGGGGAAACCCTGGAATTCGACAAACTGATCCTCGCCACGGGTTCCCGGCCGAATAAATTTGGCTGGCCGGGCCAGGACCTGGAAGGGGTTCAGGGCCTGTATTCCAAACAGGACCTCGAAAACCTGGAGGTCTGTGCGCCCGACAACCGCACCTGCAAGCGCGCGGTGATCGTGGGCGGAGGGCTGATCGGTATCGAGCTCGCCGAGATGCTCCGCACCCGGGACATCCCGGTCACCTTCCTGGTGCGGGAGGCCAGTTTCTGGGACGGGGTACTGCCGTCCGGGGATTCCGCCATGGTCAATGAACACATACGCGAACACCATATCGACCTGCGGCTGGATACCAACCTGAAGGAAATCATTCCGGATGACAGGGGAAAGGCCCGCGCCGTGGTTACGGACAAGGGGGAAACGATCCCCTGCAACCTGGTGGGCCTCACCGCCGGGGTTACCCCGAATATCGGCTTCCTGGAAGGGAGCGGCATTGAAACGGACAAGGGCGTACTGGTCAACCGCTTCCTGGAAACCAGCCGGCCGGACATCTATGCCATCGGGGACTGTGCCCAGCAGCGCGACCCCATCGGCCGGAGGCGCCCTGTGGAGGCCGTATGGTATACAGGGCGGATGATGGGCGAGGTGGTTGCCCGGACCCTTTGCGGGGACCGGCGGGAGTACTGCCCCAGCCACTGGTTCAACTCCGCCAAATTCCTTGATATCGAATACCAGACCTATGGCTGGGTATCCAGCGATCAGAACAAAATTCCCGGGGAAAGGCATTTCCACTGGAGGCACCCGCGGCAGAAGGTATGCATTACCCTGGCCTATGAGGCCGGTAACCGGCAGTTCCTGGGCATCAATACCTTTGGCATCCGGATGAAGCACGAAGCCTTCGATACCTGGCTTACCGAAAGCAGGACCGTGGACGAGGTGGTCCACAGGTTGGAAGACGCCTGTTTTGACCCGGAATTCTACCGGAGCCACCAACCTCAGATCCGTGCCGCCTTCGAGAAACACCAAACCGTAAACGCCTGAAAATATGCAATCCATGTCCCTGGCCGGCGGCCCCCCGAAAGCATTGAACACCTCGCAGCGCCTCGCGGTCCTGCTGGGATTTTCCGGCCTGTTTATCCTCTTGCTGGCCACCTTTGGCAGCTCGTTCCCCCATACGGCCGCCTGGCTCACGGCATCCCTGGGGGCCATCGGCCTGGGCATCGTCTGGTTCAGCCGGGCCGCCTATTCGGGACATGGTGCCGGCATCAAGAACGATGGGGTCTGGTTTAAATCGATTTCCGGACGCGGCATCTGGGCCTGGGGGCTGGGCATCCTGCTTACCGGCTTCTATATCGTCCTGTATTTCTACCCGGAGTACCTGGGGCTGGTGGCCGACGGGCCCAACCGGGGGCTGATCTCCTTCTTTGACCCGCTGAGCCGCGCCCTGAGTGGTAACCCGGCCAGCCAGTGGTTTGTTTACGGGACCCTGTACACCCTGGCCATCCTGGCTTTCGGCATCAAATTCATCTGGAAATACCGGCACAACCGGTACGAAATCCTGCGCACCCTGAGCGTGATGTTCTTCCAGCTGGCCTTCGCCTTTATCATCCCGGAAATCATGGCCCGCCTCAACGGCGACCTGCCCTATTACGACCTGAAGAATATCTGGCCCCTGAACTACTACAATTTTGAGCGTTATCGGATCAATGGGTTTATCAACGCCGGGGACATCGGGCTCTCCATGCTGCTCTTCGGCATCGCCTCCACCCTGGTCATCACCCCGGTACTGACCTATTTCTACGGCAAGCGCTGGTATTGCTCGTGGGTATGCGGGTGCGGCGGCCTGGCCGAAACGGCCGGGGATTCGTTCCGCCACCTGAGCGACAAAAGCCTTTTTGCCTGGAAGGTGGAGCGCTGGGTGGTCCACAGCGTGCTGGTGTTTGTGGTGCTGATGACCACGGCGGTCATCTATTCGTACCTGGGGCCTGACAATTCCAAATACTGGCTCAGCCGGGGCCAGTTCCTGTTAGGCGTGGCATCCCTGCTCACCGCAGTTTTTGCGTGGGTGATGGTGTTTCGGCGCAAAGAGCTTAAAAAGGACGCCCGGTACGGGGCCATCGGGTATTTTGTCATCATTGCGGGGTTGCTGGCGTTCCATTTGCTCAGCGACTCCCGCCATGTCTTCCTGTTTAGGTCGGAAACCCTCCGGACCACCTACAGCTTCCTGATCGGCAGCATTTTTTCCGGGGTAATCGGGACCGGCTTCTACCCGATCTTCGGCAGCCGCGTCTGGTGCCGGTTCGGCTGTCCGATGGCAGCCATCCTCGGGCTGCAGCAACGCCTTTTCTCCCGCTTCCGCATAACCACCAACGGGGGGCAGTGCATTTCCTGCGGCAACTGTTCGGCCTATTGCGAGATGGGTATCGACGTCAGGGCCTATGCCCAGAAGGGGGAAAACATCGTGCGGGCGAGCTGCGTCGGATGTGGTATCTGTTCAGCGGTTTGTCCCAGGGGCGTGCTGAAACTGGAGAACGGGCCGCGAAAAGGACGGATCAACCCCCGGGAAGTCCTGCTCGGGAATGACGTGGACCTGATGAACCTGCTCAACGAGAAATGAACCAGAAACCCACCGAGCCCGTGACCCCGGAGATCTGCCTCATCATCCCGGCCCAGAATGAAGCCGGCTCCATCGGGAAGGTGCTGGACGAGGTGCCCCCGCTGGTCGCCGAGATCGTGGTGGTGGACAACGCCTCCACGGACGAAACGGCTGCCGTGGCCCGGAATCACGGGGCAACTGTCCTTAGCGAACCCAATAAGGGCTATGGCTATGCCTGCCTCAAAGGAATTAATTACCTGGCCGGAAGATCCAAAGTACCCGACATCGTCGTATTTATGGATGGTGACTATTCGGATTACCCCGAGGAACTCCCGAAAGTCGTCGCCCCGATCCTTGAAGGCCGGTGCGACTTCGCAATCGGCGCCCGTCAAAAGGCGCTTCGGGAACCCGGATCGATGACACCGCAACAGGTCTTTGGAAATTGGTTGGCCACATTTTTAATGCGGCTATTATTCGGCGCCCGGTTTACCGACCTGGGCCCCTTCCGGGCCATCCGCTACGATGCCCTCCAACGTTTGAACATGGAGGATAAGACGTACGGGTGGACTGTTGAGATGCAGCTGAAGGCCCTTCGGCACAAGCTCACATATACCGAGATACCAGTGCGTTATAAAAAAAGAATTGGGGTCTCAAAAGTGTCAGGCACGATAAAAGGTAGTATATTTGCCGGCGTTAAAATTTTGGGTTGGATTTTTAAATACAGTATACGATAATGGGAATTACACTTGCTTATGTTATTATTGCCATTTACAGCCTGGCCTTGGTGCTGATCTTTTTCTACAGCCTGTCACAACTGAACCTGCTGCTGAACTACCTGGGCTTTAAGCGCCGCAACCAGGAGGCGCCCAAATTCAACCTGCTCGACCCGAAGGAAATCCCTTTTGTGACCATCCAGCTCCCCATCTACAACGAGGAGTACGTGGTGGAACGCCTGCTGGAGAATATCGCCAGGATCGAATACCCGAAGAGCAAACTCGAAATCCAGGTGCTGGATGACTCCACAGACGACTCAGTGGACCAAACAGCATCCATGGTCGCAGAACTCCAGAAAAGCGGCCTGGACATACAGCATATCCGCCGGGAAAACCGGGAAGGCTATAAGGCCGGGGCCCTGAAGGAAGGCCTGAAGATTGCCAAGGGGGACTTCATCGCCATCTTTGATGCCGACTTCCTGCCCGGGGCCGACTGGCTCAAGAAAACCGTCATCTATTTCAAGGATGAGGAGATCGGTGTGGTTCAGACCCGCTGGGGACATATCAACCGGGACTATTCCACCCTGACCAAAATCCAGGCATTCGCCCTGGATGCCCACTTTACCCTGGAGCAGGTAGGGCGGAATTCCAAAGGGCATTTCATCAACTTTAACGGTACGGCCGGTATCTGGCGGAAGGAATGTATCCTGGACGCTGGCAACTGGGAAGGCGACACACTCACCGAAGACCTGGACCTCAGCTATCGCGCTCAGCTCAAAAACTGGAAATTCAAATACCTGGAGGACGTGGAAACCCCGGCCGAACTGCCGGTGGTTATCAGCGCGGCCCGCTCCCAGCAATTCCGCTGGAACAAAGGGGGTGCGGAAAACTTCCGCAAGACCGTCTGGAGCGTGGTTAAGGCCAAAAACATCCCCTTCAAGACCAAATTCCACGGGGTGATGCACCTGCTGAACAGCTCCATGTTCCTGTGCGTATTTATCGTGGCCCTCTTCAGCATCCCCATGCTGTATATCAAAAACACCTTTGGCCACCTGGACTGGATCTTCGAGGTGACCAGCTTCTTCATCGTGAGCACCATCATCCTGTTTGTCTGCTACTGGTTCACCTACAAGAGCATACAAGGCAGCAGTTTCGATAATTTCGTGGACTACATCAAGTTGTTCTTTACCTTCTTTTCGGTGGCGCTTGGGTTTTCCCTCCACAACAGCGTGGCCGTGCTCGAAGGGCATATGGGCAAGCGTTCCGAGTTCGTGCGGACGCCCAAGTTCAACATCAACAACCTGACCGACAGCTGGAAGGGCAATAAGTACCTGGCCAAAAAGCTGTCGCCGAACATGATCCTGGAGTTCGCCCTCATGCTCTATTTCCTCTTTGGCATGTACAGCGCCATCCCGCTGAATGATTTCGGGTTGTTCCCGTTCCACTTCATGCTGTTCCTCGGCTTCGGCTTTGTGTTCTTCAACTCCCTTTTGTCCAAAGCCTGATCGGGGGGTTCGCGCTCCTGCAAAAACTAAAACCAACCCCGGTCCTCAAAAGGCCGGGGTTTTGTTTAGTCCCTTTTAAAAATTTAGCGCAACTCGGTGCCTCAGGATTTCGGGGGGCCGACCAACTCCAGGAAAACGCCGTCCGGATCCCGGATAAAAACCAGTCGGTAGCTGGAGGTATTCACCTCCCCCAGAATAGGGACGCCGGCAGCGGCAACCCGGCCCAGCACGGATTCCAGGTCCCGGTAGTGGAGCGTGATGTAATTCACCCCCGCATACGAAGACACTCCTTCCTGCTCCGGCCGCTCCGGTACGCTGTCAAAATACGCCAGCTTTAAAACCGTTGCCGAAGGGGTTTCCTGCATCTTGAAGGTCCGGACCGAAAAGGGTTTGCCCCCGGCAGCCCCGGCATCCCTGCTCCAGGCGGCATCCAGGTCAAAACCACCGGTGGGGTGCATCCCGATTACAGAGGTATAGAAAGCGTCGGAAGCTTCGATGTCGGATACCACCAGCCCGATGGCAGCCACCCCCAGGTCGGCCGGGGAAGTCTGCCCTGAGCCGGATAGGGTAAAAAACAGCACAAGTAAAGGGATCAGCTTTTTCATGGGTAAATATTTTTATTGTTTTTAAGGACTGAGGCGGTCAAGATAGGAAAGAAATCCGGACCTTCTCCCTCTCAAACGCTTTGCAGCCCCTTATGAAATCCTGATAATTTTTAGTTATTTGCAGGGCCAAACCAAACTCTATGACGCGCCGGGCCCTGGTCACCTTCTGGAATCTGCACCGGATCCCCATCCTCATGCTATTGCTGAGCATAGGTTTTTACGCCGCATTTGCCTATGACCTGGAGCGCAGCGACTCCCTGAAGCTCCTGGCCCTTTTCGGGGCCCTTTTTTTCCTCTGCTACAAGCTGATCCAGTTCGAGAAGTGGAATTTCCGGTTCCTGGTGGCTGCAGGGATCCTCTTCCGGCTGGTACTGCTGTTTTCCGTCCCGAACCTCTCCCAGGATTTTTTCCGCTTCCTCTGGGATGGCAACCTGATGGTGCAGGGAGTCAACCCCTACCTGCTTACCCCCGACCAGTGGATGGAGCAGGGCCGGGTACTTTTTGCGCATGCAGGGGAACTCCACCAGGGCATGGGCAGCCTCAGTGCCCGTAATTTCAGCAATTACCCGCCCGTAAACCAGTATTTCTTCGGCCTGTGCCGGTGGCTGGGAGGGGAATCCCTTTTGGGGCCCCTGGTTGCGATGCGTCTGCTATTGATCCTGGCGGACCTGGGCATCCTGTATTTTGGCCGCAGGCTGCTCCGCCACCTCAACAAGCCCCCCCACCTGATCTTCTGGTATTTCCTGAACCCCCTGGTCATCATTGAACTCACGGGCAACCTTCATTTTGAAGGGGTGATGGGGTTTTTCCTTATCCTCTCGATCTTTCTCTCCCTCCGGTACCGCTGGTACTGGGGCGCCCCGGGTTTTGCCCTCTCCATCGGGGTAAAACTGATGCCCCTGATGCTCCTGCCGCTGATGCTTCCCCTGCTGGGGCTGCGCAGGGCCATCGGGTTTTATGCCCTGACGGGTACTGTCCTGGTCGCCTGCTGCTACCCGCTTTATTTCCCGGACTTCGGGGCCCATTACATACAGACACTGCGCCTGTGGTTCTCCAATTTTGAATTCAATGCAGGGATATACAACCTCGCGGAACACCTTGCCGTCTTGCAAGGGGCCAAACCCTGGGAATTCATCGGGTCCTATGGGAAATGGGTCCCCTGGATAACCGGAGGCACTGCCCTGCTGGTCTGCCTGCACCCCAGGATGCGGCAGGCCCGTTCCTGGTTTACCGGTGCCCTGGCCGTGGTAACCGTCTATTACCTGGTCGCGGCCGTGGTACACCCCTGGTACCTCGTCTTCCCGTTGTTGCTCAGCCTTTTTACGCGCATGCGGTTTGCCCTGGTCTGGTCCCTCACGGCCATGGTGTCCTATACCGCCTACAGGGAAGCGGAGGTTGTGGAGTCTGCGGCATGGCTGCTCGTTGAATATCTTTCGGTATTTGGCTTTTTGATTTATGAAATTGTAAAATACCGGAAGGATTTTGTTTCATTTCTAAATTTTTCGGGATCAAAAACCGATGCATAAATAATATTTGTACATTTGATGCATCATGGAATTGAAGCAAGTACTACCTACTTTTCCGACAGTCGCTTTCATCGCTGTCCCATACCGACGCCCGGCGCGCCGTCGCCCGTAAGGGTGTGCTTCAATTTTGGAATTAGGTGTGTCCATTTCCGTTTTCCCCGACCATTTCACTTTTTCTCTTTTTCTTTAATTAACTTGATTGGCAATGAATATTGTAATTGCTAATGCGTCCCACGTAAAATACGCCCAGGTCATCTGCGACACCATCGCAGAATCTGCCCGTGTCCGCGGCACCGGTATTGCGAAGCGTACCCCGGAATATATCGTCAAACGCCTGTTGAACGGGAATGCTATTATCGCCCTGGACGGGGACCAGTTTGCCGGCTTCTGCTATATCGAAGTCTGGGGCCACCAGAAATATGTGGCCAACTCCGGGCTGATCGTTCACCCGGACTACCGGAACCAGGGGCTCGCAAAGCAAATAAAAAAGGCCATTTTTGACCTGTCCCGCAAGAAATTCCCCGATGCGAAGATATTCGGCATCACCACCGGCCTGGCCGTGATGAAGATGAACTACGAACTGGGGTACCGGCCGGTAACCTTCTCCGAACTGACGGACGACCCGGAATTTTGGAAGGGCTGCCAGACCTGCAAGAATTTCGATATCCTGACCCGTACCGAAAGGCGTATGTGCCTTTGCACGGGGATGCTTTACGACCCGGACGACCCGGCCCGGGCCAGGGAAAAAAAGATCGACAAAAAATCATTCGAGCGCCTTAGAAGCATCAAGGAAACGCTCCTCCTCAAAAAGAAGAAGCAATGAAGAAACTCGTATTAGCCTATAGCGGCGGTCTGGACACCTCCTACTGCGCCCACCAGCTTTCCCAACAGGAAGGCTACGAGGTGCATGCGGTGACCGTGAACACGGGCGGCTTCGATGCCGGCCAATTGTCCGGCATCGAAGCCCGCGCCCTTGAATTGGGTGCGACCTCCTATACGGCCATCGACGCGGTACAGACCTTCTATGACAAGGTGGTCAAATACCTGATATTCGGGAATGTGTTGCGCAACAATACCTACCCGCTCTCGGTGAGCGCGGAGCGGATTGTGCAGGCCCTGGAAATCGTTGGCCATGCCCGGAAGCTCGGGGCAACCCACATTGCACACGGCAGCACCGGCGCGGGGAATGATCAGGTGCGTTTTGACCTGATTTTCCAGATCATCGCTCCCGAAATCGAAATCATCACCCCGATCCGGGACCGACAGCTTTCCAGGGAAGCCGAAATCGCCTATTTGCAGGAAAACGGCATTACCTACAGCTGGGAAAAGGCCAAATATTCCATCAACCAGGGGCTCTGGGGCACCTCCGTGGGTGGGGTGGAAACCCTCAGCTCCCGCAAGGCCCTGCCGGAACAGGCCTACCCGAGCCAGCTCACCGAAAAGGAACCCCGCAGCATCGCCCTGACCTTTAAAAAAGGAGAGCTCACCGCCATCGACGGGAAACAGGCATCTCCCGTTGAAAACATCCGGTCGCTGGAAGCCATCGCGTCCGCCTATGCGATCGGGCGGGATATCCACGTGGGGGATACGATCATCGGCATCAAGGGCCGGGTGGGTTTTGAAGCGGCATCGGCCCTGATCACCATCAAGGCGCACCACCTGCTGGAAAAACACACCCTGAGCAAATGGCAGCAATTCCAGAAAGAGCAGCTCGCCAACTTTTACGGCATGCTCCTCCACGAAGGGCAGTACCTGGATGAGGTGATGCGGAACCTGGAAGCCTTCCTTTCCGATACCCAGCGCCACGTGAGCGGGGACGTTTTTGTCACCCTGCACCCCTACCGGTTCGAACTCGAGGGCATCGAGTCCGAAAACGACCTGATGAACGCCTCCTTTGGGAGCTACGGGGAGATGAACAAGGGCTGGACGGCCGAAGAAGCCAAAGGGTTTATCAAAATCCTTTCGAACCCCGGGAAGATTGCCCGGAAAACCCAGGCCAAATGATTTCTGCAGGCATCATCGGGGGCTCGGGCTATACGGGGGGCGAACTCATCCGGTTGCTGCTCCACCATCCGGGGGCCGACCTTTCCTTTGTCTACAGTACCACCCGGGCGGGAAAACCGGTGAGCAGCGCCCACCCGGACCTGCTGGGGGTTACCGATCTGCTCTTTACCGATACCGCAAACCCGGAGGTGGATGTGGTCTTCCTGTGCCTGGGGCATGGAAACTCCAGTGAATTCCTGGTAAACCACCTATTTGCAGGGCATACCCGCGTCATCGACCTGAGCAACGATTTCCGCCTGAGGGAAGACGCGGATTTCCGGGGCAGGGAATTCGTGTACGGCCTGCCCGAACTCAACCGGGAGGATATCCTGGAAGCAAAGAATATCGCCAACCCGGGCTGTTTTGCGACTGCCATCCAACTGGCCCTGCTGCCGCTGGCCGATGCCGGGCAGCTCACGGAGACCGTACATGTAAATGCGGTGACCGGCAGCACCGGGGCGGGCGTCGGCCTTTCGGACACCACGCATTTCAGCTGGCGCAACAACAATGTTTCCTGGTACAAGCCCTTTACCCACCAACACCTGGGCGAGATCCGCCAGAGCCTGAGGGCCCTGGACCCGGATTCCGGAGAGGTGCTCTTCCTGCCCATGCGGGGGAATTTTGCCCGCGGGATTTTCGCCACCGCCTATACCCGGTTTGAAGGTTCCCTGGCAGATGCCGAACGCCTTTACCTTGAGTATTACGACGGGGCCGCTTTCACGGTGGTCTCAGACGAGCCCCTGCAGCTTAAGCAGGTGGTCAACACCAATTACGCCCACCTGCACCTGCACCAGCACGGGGACGTGCTGTTGGTGAGCGCCGTCATCGACAACCTGCTGAAGGGGGCTTCCGGCCAGGCTGTGCAGAATATGAACCTGCTCTTCGGCCAGCCTGAAAACGCCGGCCTGCAACTGAAAGCCAGCGTATTTTGAGACCAAACAGAACCATGAATAACCCAAACAATTAATCCAATGAAGATCGCAATCATCGGTGCCGGGAACCTCGGTTTGTCCATCGCCACGGGGATCCTCCACAGCGGGGGGGCCACCTCCATGTACCTGACCCGCCGGAACCTGAACTCCCTGAAAGGTTTTGAGGAGTATGGCAACGTGAACCTGAGCAGCGACAACCGGGAGGCCGTGGCCGCATCGGACATCCTGATCTTTGCGGTGCAGCCGGGGCACTTCGGGTCCATCCTCGAGTCGGTGAAGGACCTGTTGCACGAAAACCATGTGGTCATCTCCACGATCACCGGGTTCAGCATTGAACGCATCGAATCCCTGATCGGGACCGACCACCACATCATCCGCGCCATGCCCAACACAGCCATCTCGGTCGGCCGTTCCATGACCTGCCTCTGCGCCAACGAAAAGGGCCGCAAACGCCTGGAGCTGGCTTCGGCCATCTTCAACCGGATGGGGCATACCATGGTCATCCCGGAAGCCCGGATGCAGGCGGCCACGGTGATCTGCGCAAGCGGCATCGCCTTCTGGATGCGGCTGATCCGGGCCACCACCCAGGGCGCCATCCAACTGGGCTTCGACGCCCGGGAAGCCCAGGAACTCGCCATGCACACCTGCCAGGGGGCCGCCGAACTGCTGATTACCTCGGGCAGCCACCCGGAAGAGGAAATCGACCGGGTCACCACCCCCATGGGCTGTACCATCGAGGGCCTGAACGAAATGGAGCACCAGGGCCTGAGCTCCTCCCTGATCCGCGGCATCGTATCCTCTTTTGACAAGATTTCACAAATACGCAAAGGCTGACCATGGAACTTTTCGACGTATACCCGCTTTACGACATCACCCCCGTCTCGGCCCTGGGAAGCTGGCTCACGGATAACCGGGGCGCGAAATACCTGGACCTCTATGGCGGGCATGCCGTGATTTCCATTGGCCACACCCACCCGCGCTTTGTAGAGCGGATCACCCGGCAACTCCAGAAGCTCGCCTTTTACAGCAATTCCATTCAGAATCCCCTGCAACAGCAAATGGCGGACCGCCTGGGGGAACTTTCGGGCTGCGGGGATTACCGGCTCTTCCTGTGCAATTCAGGGGCCGAAGCCAATGAAAATGCGCTGAAGCTCGCCTCCTTCCACACGGGTCGGGCCCGGGTAATCGCCTTCCACAACAGCTTTCACGGCAGGACATCCGCAGCGGTAGCAGCAACGGACAACCCGTCCATCGTTGCCCCCCTCAATGCGGGTCACGCCGTCACCTTCCTCCCCCTGAACCGGGAAGACCTGCTGGAACACGAATTGTCCAAGGGGGACGTTTGTGCGGTGATCCTGGAGGGGATACAGGGTGTGGGCGGGCTCGATATGGCGACCCCTGAATTCTACGAGGCCGCCTCACGACTGTGTGATGCGCACGGATCCGTGCTCATTGCAGACGAGGTGCAGTGCGGGTTCGGGCGGAGCGGGAAATTCTTTGCTTTCCAGCATACCGGCGCCCGTCCTGGCATTATCAGTATGGCCAAGGGCATGGGGAACGGTTTTCCGGTTGGCGGCATCCTGATCCGCGACGACTTCAAAGCGTCCTACGGCCTGCTGGGCACCACCTTCGGGGGGAACCACCTGGCCTGTGCGGCTGTGAGTGCAGTCCTTGAGGTCATCGAAAGCGAAGGCCTTATTGCACACAGCCTGGAGATGGAAGCCCATTTCCGGAGCCGGGCCGCAGAGCTTCCGGGCATCCTGGAAGTCAAGGGGAAGGGGCTGATGCTCGGGCTGGTATTTGATTTTGAGGTGGCTCCCTTGCGGAAGATACTGATCTTTGACCACCATATCTTTACCGGAAGCGCCAAGAACAAACACGTATTGCGGGTCCTGCCCGCCCTGAATATCAAGTCCGTGGAGCTCGACCTGCTCTTCGATGCCCTAAAAAAGGAACTGGCATGAACCATTTTTGCAAAACAACAGATATCCCGGACCTGGCAGACTGGCTGAAACTGGGACGCAGGCTGCGGGAGGAACCCGAGCTGCTCGGACTCCTGGGGCGGGGAAAAACCCTATGCCTGCTTTTCTTCAACAACAGCCTGCGAACGCGCCTAAGCACCCAGAAGGCTTCCCAACTCCTGGGCATGGAGGTGATGGTCATGAATTTCGGGAGTGAAGGCTGGAGCCTGGAGTACCGCGATGGGACCATCATGGACGGGGGCCCGGCAGAGCACATCCGGGAAGCTGCCCCGGTGGTGGCCCAATACGCCGATATCATCGGCATCCGGGCCTTTGCAAAGCTCACCGACCGGGAGGCGGATTACGCCGAGGAAGTCCTGCAGGGCTTTGTACAGCACGCAGGTGTGCCGGTACTCAATATGGAAAGCGCCACGGCCCACCCGCTGCAGGCGCTGGCAGACGCCCTCACCATCGAACAGTTCCGCAAAAGTAAGCGCCCCAGGGTGGTCCTGAGCTGGGCCCCCCACCCCAGAGCACTCCCCCAGGCCGTCCCCAATTCCTTTGTGGAAATGATGCGGGCCCTGCCGGTGGATCTCACCATAACGCACCCCGAAGGCTATGAGCTCGCACCGGAATTCACCGGCGGCCTTGTACCGGAATACGACCAGGAAAAGGCGTTGCGGGAGGCCGATTTCGTCTACGTAAAAAACTGGAGCAGTTATTCGGACTACGGGGCCATCCTCAGCCAGGACCCCGACTGGATGATGACGGGATCCAAACTGGGGAACGCGCGGTTCATGCATTGCCTGCCGGTGCGGAGGAATGTGGTGGTAGCAGACGGGGTCCTGGACGGGGACCGCTCTTTGGTCCTGCAGCAGGCTGCCAACCGGACCATCGCCGCCCAGCTGGCACTGGCCCACCTCATCCAGTCGAACTTTTAAAAATCAACCCGTGAAACCCACCTTGTCCATCGTAAAAATCGGCGGGGCCTTCCTGGAGGAGCCGGGCCTAGTGGAATCCTTTACGGAGGCATTTACCGCCCTGAAGGGACTAAAGCTGCTGGTCCATGGGGGCGGCAAGCGAGCCACTGAGCTCAGCCACCGCATGGGGATCGAGCCCCGGGTAGTGGACGGGCGCCGCATCACAGATTCGGCCAGCCTCGAGGTAGCCGTCATGGTGTACGGCGGCTGGGCCAATAAAACACTCGTGGCCCGCCTCCAGGCGATGGGGTGCAATGCCCTGGGGTTGAGCGGGGCCGATGCCAACCTCATCCGTGCCCGGAAACGGCCGGCCGGGGACATCGACTACGGCTTTGTGGGGGACATCGAATCGGTGAATGTACCCGCAGTTTCCGCCTTGCTGGAAGCAGGTTTTGTACCGGCTTTCTGCGCTCTCACCCACGACGGGCAAGGGCAGCTGCTCAATACGAATGCGGACACCATTGCCGCAGACCTGGCGGCCGGCCTGAGCCAGCGATACGCTACCCGCCTCCTGTACTGTTTTGAAAAAGCCGGGGTCCTGGAAGATATCGCAAACCCCTCCAGCGTCATCCCGCGGATCGACAGGGCAGCCTACGACCAGCTCCGGGCGGAGGGAAAGATCGCCGCCGGGATGCTGCCGAAACTGCACAACTGCTTCCAGGCCCTGGAAAAGGGCGTTGGGCAGGTATTTATTGGCGCGCCGGAAATGCTCCGCCCGGGCCATCACATCCATACTGAAATCCGCCTATGACCACTCAAACCGCACAACTCACCCGCCGGGCAACCGACCTGCTGAAGGACCTGATTGCCACCCCGTCCTTCTCCGGTGAGGAAGAGCAGACGGCCATGCGCATTGCCGATTGGCTGGCGCGCGAAAAGATCCCCTACAAGCGGCAGGGAAACAACATCTATGCGTTTAACCGGGACTACCGGGAAGGCAAACCCCTGTTGCTGCTGAATTCCCACCACGATACGGTGCGGCCCAACAGCGCCTACACCCGGGACCCTTTCCGGGCCGAGGTGGCAGACGGGAAACTCTACGGGCTGGGGAGCAACGATGCCGGTGGCTGCCTCGTTTCCCTCATGGCTGCCTTTGCCCATTGGTACCCGCAGGAAGGCCTCTCGCACAACATCGTACTGGTGGCCTCGGCCGAGGAGGAAAATTCCGGGCCCAATGGCCTGAACAGCATGCTCAAAATCCTCCCGGAGATCGATGTGGCCATTGTAGGGGAGCCCACCCTGATGGACCTGGCCATAGCGGAAAAAGGGCTGGTCATCTTTGATGCCGAGGTGAAGGGCACCCCCTCCCATGCGGCCCATCCGAACGACGACAATTCCATCTACAACTGTATCCCCGTCCTCGACTGGTTCCGCAACTATCGGTTCGAAAAGGTTTCCGACGTACTGGGGGAGGTCAAACTGACCGTTACGCAGATCAATGCGGGTACCCAACACAACGTGGTCCCCGCAAAGGTAGACCTGGTGATCGACGTCCGTGTGAACGACTGCTACACGAACCAGGAAATTGCAGAGCTGCTCCAGTCGCAGGCCCCCTGCAGTCTGAAGCCGCGTTCCCTGCGGCTGAATTCCTCCTCCATCGCACCGGACCACCCGCTGGTACAGGCCGGAGTAGGGCTGGGCAGGAAGACCTACGGGTCACCCACCCTCTCGGACCAGGCGGCCCTGAGCTGCCCCTCCCTGAAACTGGGCCCGGGAGACAGCCGCCGCTCCCATTCCGCCGATGAGTTTATCTTTGTCTCGGAAATTGAACAGGGTATCGACCTGTATATACGGATCCTGGACCAGTTCCTGACCCGCTAACGCGTTTACGGCCGGTGAGACCGGCCCAAAAACCTCAAAACCAACACGGCCATGAAACTATGGGACAAGGGCAGCAGCCCGGACGAAAAGACAGACCGCTTCACAGTGGGCAACGACCGCGAACTGGACTTGCTCCTGGTGAAGTACGACCTGATCGCCTCCAGGTCACACGCCCGTATGCTGGGGAAAATCGGGTTGCTCTCCGACTCGGAAACGGCCGACCTGGTGCGGGAAATCGATGCCTTGCTCCGGGAAGAAGCAGCCGGCCGCTTTACCATCGAAGAGGGGTTTGAGGACATGCATTCCAAAATCGAATTCCTGCTCACCGAAAAACTGGGGGATACCGGTAAAAAGATCCACACCGCCCGTTCCCGAAACGACCAGATCCTGGTGGCCCTCCAGCTCTACCTGAAAGAGGCTTTGGGCGATATCATGGAGCAGACGCATGCGCTCTTCGGATTGCTGATGGAACTGGCGGAAAGGCACAAAGCCGTTTCCCTCCCGGGGTATACCCACCTGCAAATCGCCATGCCTTCCTCCTTCGGGCTGTGGTTTTCGGCCTATGCCGAAAGCCTGGTGGACGATGTCTACCTGTTGCAGGCCGCCCTCCGCGTAGCCGACCAGAACCCCTTGGGCAGTGCCGCCGGATACGGCAGTTCCTTTCCCATCGACCGGGAATTCACCACCAGGGACCTGGGGTTCGCCGAGATGAAATACAACGTGGTGGCAGCCCAGATGGGCCGGGGCAAGGTGGAACGGACAGCGGCCACGGCGCTTGCAGCCGTTGGGGCCACCCTCGGCAAGATGGCCATGGACATCTGCCTCTATATGAGCCAGAATTTCGGGTTTGTATCCTTCCCGGATAAGCTGACCACGGGGAGCAGCATCATGCCGCATAAAAAGAACCCGGACATCTTTGAGCTGATCCGCGGGAAATGCAACCTCCTCCAGGCCGTCCCCGCCCAATTGGGGCTGGTGACCACCAACCTGCCAAGCGGGTACCACCGGGACCTGCAACTCACCAAGGAGGTGCTGTTGCCGGCAGTGGAAACCCTTAAGTCCTGCCTGGAAATGGCCCGGACCAGCCTGGCCGAGATACGCGTGGAAAAGCGGATCCTCGATGACCCGAAATACGATTACCTGTTCAGCGTGGACACCCTGAACCAGAAGGTGCTGGAAGGCGTGCCTTTCCGGGATGCCTACAGGGAGATGGCCGCATCCATCGCCGATGGTTCCTTTGAACCGGTCAGGGATGCCCCCCATACCCATGCCGGCAGCCTGGGGAACCTCTGCCTGGAACGCATTGCCGCAAAAATGGAACGGGCCCTGCAGGGGCCGGCAGCCTGATTTCAGGTCCCGCGTACTCCCACCCCACCCCCCCGGACATTTCGTCCTCGAAATTTCCCGGGCGACTCCGGAGCATGCCGCTCAGCATTTGGATTCGGGACGTATTTATTTCAATACCAATCGTTTGGGCAGCCCCAGTTTCGTATCTTACTGCTTCATTACACAGAATAAGAACAACTTAAACCCAAAAAATGAGAAAGAGCATGAAACGTATAGTATTTATGGTCGTATTACTGACCGTTATGGCAAGCTGGAGTTGTCGCGACACCAAAAAGTCCGAGGAAATGGAAGACAACATCGAACAGATGGCAGACGATGCCGAAGACACCATGGACGAAATGGGGGACGATATTGAGGAAGGCGCCGAAGAGATCGGCGATGAAATGGAAAATGCCGCGGACGAAATAAAAGATGAGGTAGAAGACGCAACGGACGACAACTAGTTTTCCGCTATGAGAAAATCAGGCCCGGGGAAATCCCCGGGCTTTTTTAATGGGGCGGCTACTGGATCATCCGCAGGTTGATGACCTCCTGTTCGGTCAGGTGGCGCCAGTGCCCGCGGGGCAGGTCCTTTTTGGTCAGCCCGGCCAGAACTACCCGGTCTAGTTTGACCACCTTGTAACCCAGGTGCTCAAAGATCCGTCGGACAATGCGGTTGCGGCCGCTGTGCAGTTCGACCCCGACTTCCTTCTTGGATGCCCCGTCTATATAGCTGGCTTCATCCACCTGGATGCGGCCGTCCTCCAGTTCGAGCCCCTCCCGCAATTTGCCGAGGTCCGTCGATTTGAAGGCCTTGTCCAGCTCCACGTGGTAGATTTTCCGGACTCCGTGCCGCGGATGGGTCAGTTTTTTTGCCAGTTCGCCATCGTTGGTGAAAAGCAACAGTCCGGTGGTATTCCTGTCCAGACGGCCAACCGGCACCAGCCGGGATTTGGTGGCCCTGGAAATGAGTTCCATCACGGTCCGCCGTCCCTTCTCGTCCCGGGTGGTGGTGATAAAATCCTTGGGCTTGTTGAGCAGGACGTATTCCTTCTTCTCCCGCTGAAGCAACCGGCCGTCGAACCGGACCTCGTCTTCGGGTTGCACCTTGTAGCCCATTTCAGTAATGGTCTTGCCGTTCACCGTAACATTGCCAGCAGCGATATAGGTATCGGCTTCCCGTCGCGAACAGATCCCGGCATTGGCGATGTACTTATTGAGCCGGATCAGTCCGGGTTGGGAGCTTCCCCCTTCCGTGGAACGCCGGATGGGCGCATTGCCCCGGGCATAACTCTTGCTCCGGTAGTTGCCGCCCTGGCGACCCGATGCCCTGCGGTCATCGCCACCACCCTGGCGTCCGGAAGATTTCCGGTCCGCGCTGCCGCCCTGGCGTCCGGAAGATTTGCGGGCCCCGCCGCCTCCCTTGCGACTGGAGCTGCCTCCCTGACGGCCGGAACCGCCGCCCTTTCCATTCCTGTCGGATCTGTCCATGTTACTTTTTTTCAAAGGTACGAAATCGGCCCGCTACCGATCGGGCGGGCTCATAATATGCGGTTCAACACCAGGTCCACATCGATCAGCAGGATACCGAATACCCCAGATACAATAATGAATTTCAGGATATTGTGCAGCCAGACATAGTGCTTTTTGCTGTTTGCGCCCCACAAGAGGACCAAAAAAAGCAGCAGCAACAGGCTGCAGGCAATGAAGTAGAGGTACATATAACCCACGTCAAAATAACGGATCAACAGGAAGGAGGGGATAAAGGTGAGAAGTACCAGCAGGCTGATATACCGCTTGGAAGCGACGGTGCCGTAGCGCACGGCAATGGTCCTGTAGTCCTGCGCCAGGTCGCCGGCGAGGTTTTCCATATCCTTGATCAGTTCCCGGCTCAGGATCAGCAGGAAAAGGAAGAGGGCATGGACGAAAATGACCGTCTCAAAATTCTTGTAATAGACAAAGACGGCAAAAAACGGGGCGATGGCCAGGGTGGCGGACACGAAGTTTCCCACAAAGGCGATCTTCTTCAGGCGGTGGGAATAGAGCCAGATCCCGAATATGTAGGCCGCAAAAAACAGGGCAGCCCGGAAGGATACATAGGCCCCCAGCAAAACGGCCAGGAAATTCAGGATAAAATAGCTGTAGATCTTGACCCGCTGGCTGACCAGGCGGTCGAGCATCGTTTTACGGGGCTTGTTGATCAGGTCCTTTTCAGAATCGTAGAAGTTGTTGATGATATATCCCCCGGCGATCACCATGGCCGAACACAAAACGATCACAAACAGGTTGCCGTCCAGTACTACCTGCCGGAGCGGGCGGTCGGGTGCCAGGATATAAATGGCGGCCAGGTACTGGGCCAGGATGATTATCAGGATGTTGTAGCCGCGTACGATGGAAAAAAGGCTCAGGGCCTTCAACAGGAAAATGCGTTGCTTGCGGCTGAGCATGCCGGCGGTTTTTAGAAGTTGTAAACGACCTCGAGGCGATGGCCCTTCAGGGCCTTTTTGGCATTCTCAAGGTCTTCCGTGAAGCCAAGGATATATCCCCCGCCCCCGGAACCGCAGAGTTTCAGGTAATACGCGTTGGTCTCGATCCCCTGTTTCCAGAGCTGGTGGAATTCCTGGGGGATCATGGGCTTGAAATGGTCCAGCACCACGTGCGACAGCTTTTTGATATTCCCGAAGAGGGATTTGACATTCCCGCTGATGAAATCCTCCACGCAGGCATCCGTATACCGGACAAACTGGTCGCGGATCACATTCCGGAACCCCTCGTGCTTCATTTTTTCCATGAAGATCTGCACCATGGGGGCTGTCTCCCCCACACTGCCGCTGTCCAGCAGGAAGACGGCTCCTTTTCCTGCAGGGTTCTGGGAGGGGATGCTGGTCGACTCGATGTTGTCTGAGGAGTTGATCAGTATAGGCAGGCTCAGGTAGCTGTTCAGCGGATCCAGGCCGGATGACTTCCCGTGGAAGAAAGATTCCATGCGCCCGAAGATTTCCTTGAGGTGCAGCAACTTCTCCCGCGTCAGGTTCTCCAGGATGGTAATTTTGTTGATGGCATAGCGGTCGTAGATGGCAGCCACCAGTGCGCCGCTGCTGCCTACCCCATAACCCTGGGGGATAGAACTGTCAAAGTACAGCCCTTTGTCCAGGTCGGAACGCAGCAGGTCCAGGTTGAAGCCCGTGTCCGGGAACTCCTGCTCCACCGTTTCCAGGTACTCCGCAAAGGCCCTGAGGCTTTCGTTAGACCGGAGAGCCCTGCCGCTGAGCGGTTCCTTCATCTTGAGGGCGCCCTTGAAAAAATTATAGGGGATGGAAAGGCCTCTGGAATCTTTAATGATCCCGTATTCCCCGAAGAGCAGGATCTTGGAATAAAACAGCGGTCCTTTCATAAACTAGTGGTAACAGGGTCAAAAGTACAAAATCTTTCCTTTAACATTTGCAAATTCTTTCCTAAAGCCCCAGACCCAACTGATTGGGCCATAATCCAATGGGATAAGGTGCCGGCACCATATCATAACCGGCGGGCACCGGCGCCTACCCGGTCGCAGATGTGCTGGCCCCCGGGGCAGTGCTCCAACAGGGCTTCCCGGATAAATCCGTATACCGCGCCTGCCGCTGATGCCGGATAAAGCACGTGTACATTGGCCCCCGCGTCCAGCGTAAAGCAGACGGGTTGCCCACCGGCCTCCCGGTATCCCCGGATCTTTTCGATGATCGCCAGGGTGTCCGGTTTCATCAGGATAAAAGAGGGGGAACTGGTAAGCATCATGGCATGCAGTGAAAGCGCCTCGGATTCGACCAGGTCGGCGAAAGCAGCAAGGTCCCCGGAGGCCAGTGCCGGCCCCAGCAAATCCAGGTGCCTCCTGGCCTGGTTGAAGCGCTGGGAAGCGAAGGGATGCCCGTTCATGAGGCCGTGCCCGACCGTGCTGCTGACGGGCTTTTGGCCCTTGTCTACCAGCAGGACGGTATCGTGGTAGGTCCCAAATACCGGGTGTACCTCCCCGGGGTATCGGATTCCGTAAAGGTCGGAGCTGCCGGCAATCCCCGGGTGTTCCCCCCAGAAGACCAGGCCGCCGTCCACGCTGCGGGCCGCCGACCCGGATCCCAGTCGGGCCAGGAAGGAGGCTTTCCGTTTTGACTGCGCAGTGTCTGCCCCAGGGTCGAGGCGCTCCTCCAGGGCCACCAGGCAAAGAGCCAGGGCAGCCATCCCACTTGCAGAGGAAGCGATGCCGCTGCTGTGCGGAAAGCTGTTTTCCGTATGGATTTCCAGGCTCAGGTTTTCCAGAAACGGCAGGTAAGGCAAGGCCAGGTCCAGGAACCGCCGGATTTTGGGTTCGAACCCCGGGGCGGGTTCCCCGTCCAGGAAGACGCGGAAAACAGGCCCTTTTGCCTTTGGGGACGCGGGCGCATAGGCAAGCCGGGTCCGGGTGTTGCAGGCATCCAAGGTAAAGCTGATGGATGGGTTGGTGGGGATTTGTCCTTCCCTTTTTCCCCAGTATTTGACAAGGGCGATATTGCTGGGAGCCTGCCAGGCTACTTCCCCGGGCGCAATCGGGCCGGAAGCAGCGCGGCTCAGGAATTCCTGGTGGACCATCGGTGCGTTTTTGGCAAATATAGCCCTATTTGTGGCGGAGCCACAAGGCAAAAATTCCTACCTTGTGGGAAATGCAACGCAGCCGCAAAAAATATATCCGCATCCTTATTTCCGTAGGGATTTGCCTCCTGATCGGCCTGTTGGCGGCGTTTGCCACCCAAAGTTCGGTCGATACCTGGTACCCGGGCCTGGCCAAACCCACCTTCACCCCGCCCAACAGCTGGTTCGGCCCGGTCTGGACGATCCTGTATATCCTGATGGGGGTTGCGGCCGGGCTGGTCTGGGCAAGGGGCTTCCACCACATCTGGGTACAGACGGCCCTTTACCACTTTGGGATACAGTTGTTGCTCAACGGTACCTGGAGCCTGGTTTTCTTCGGCTTGCGCCAGCCTGCCTGGGCCCTGGCCGTCATCGCGGGACTGGTCCTGGTCCTGGTCCTCACCATCCGGTGTTTCCGGGTGGTCAGCAAAACCGCAGCCTGGCTCCTGGTCCCCTACCTGGCCTGGGTCCTCTTCGCCACCCTGCTGAATCTGCGCATCGTCCAATTGAATTAGCAAAAAGGCCCATTTGGGCCGGTATTGGGCCGTAACGCATAAATCCCCTATTTTTAAAACGAACAAACGCAACTAAACTAAACCCCATCCCCTCCTATGGAGCAATATGTCCTCGCCCTGGACCAGGGCACCACAAGCTGCCGGGCTGTCGTCTTCAACAAGAAAGGAGCCATCATTTCCACTGCCCAGAAGGAATTCACCCAGCATTTCCCGAACCCGGGCTGGGTGGAACACGACGCGGAAGAAATCTGGGCGGTACAGTCCGGGATGGCCTCCGAGGCATTGGCGCGGAAAGGCCTGAAACCAAATCAGATAGCGGCAATCGGCATCACCAACCAACGGGAAACCGTGGTCATCTGGGATAAAGCCAGCGGGGAACCCATCCATCCGGCCATAGTCTGGCAGGACAAGCGAACATCGGACTACTGCGATGAACTGAAGGCAGCCGGCCACCAGAAAATGATACGGGAAAAGACCGGCCTCGTTATCGACTCCTATTTTTCAGGAACCAAGGCGCGCTGGATCCTGGACAACGTGAAGGGGGCCCGGGAAAGAGCGGAAAGGGGCGAACTCCTGATGGGGACCATCGACACCTGGCTCATCTGGAACATGACCGGGGGGGAACTGCATATCACGGACGTGACCAACGCCTGCAGGACCATGTTGTACAACATCCAGACCCTGTCCTGGGACCCGGACCTCCTCGAGCTCCTCGACATCCCCGCCTCCCTCCTGCCCGAGGTCCGGGAATCCAGTGAACAGTACGGGGTCACCGATGAATCCTTCCTGTCCGCCGGCATCCCGGTGGCCGGGATTGCCGGCGACCAGCAGGCTGCCCTTTTCGGGCAGATGTGCACCCGGAAGGGGATGGTCAAAAACACCTATGGCACCGGGTGCTTCATGCTGATGAATATCGGGGATACGCCCATCGTTTCGGAAAACAACCTGCTGACTTCCGTCGCCTGGACACTGAACGGAAAAACCACCTACATGCTGGAGGGCAGCATCTTTATTGCAGGGGCCGTAGTACAGTGGCTGCGGGACGGCCTGAAGATCATCAAAAAATCTTCTGACGTGGAAGCGCTGGCCACGAGCGTGGACAGCACAGACGGCGTCTACCTGGTGCCGGCCTTTGCGGGCCTGGGCGCCCCTCACTGGAACCAGCAGGCTCGGGGCACCCTGTTTGGCCTGACCCGCGGTAGCACGGATGCCCATGTGGCCCGCGCGGCCCTGGAATCCATTGCCTACCAGACCATGGACATCCTCAAGGCCATGGAAAAGGACTCCGGCATCCCGATCCGGGAATTGCGGGTGGACGGCGGTGCTACCGTCAACAATATGATGATGCAGTTCCAGGCCGACGTGCTGGGGGCGGAAACGGTCCGGCCGAAAATCATAGAGACCACGGTCATGGGCGCCGCCTTCCTTGCAGGGCTTGCCGTAGGCTACTGGGAAAGCCCGGAGGCCATCCAATCGATCTGGCAGACCGACCGGCGCTTTTACCCCACCCGGGAAAGGGAACCGATCGAAGCAGGGATCCGCGGCTGGCACCGCGCCATCCGGGCCATTGAATTCTGGTCATCCGACAACAAATAATCCGAAACATATGACAGCAGTTACAGCAGAATTGATCGGGACCTTCCTACTGATCCTCCTCGGGTGCGGGGTGAATGCAAACGTCGTGCTGGAAGGCACCAAAGGCAACAACAGCGGGTGGATCGTCATCACCACGGGATGGGCATTCGCGGTTTACGTCGGCGTGGTAGTGGCCGGGCCCTACAGCGGGGCACATATCAACCCGGCGGTGAGCGTGGGCCTGGCAGCCGCGGGGGAATTCCCCTGGGCCGACGTTCCCGCCTACCTGGCAGCCCAACTCCTGGGTGCCATGGGGGGCGCATTCGTGGTCTGGTTCATGCATAAGGACCATTTTGACCGCACGGCGGATTCTAGCCTGAAACTGGCGGTATTCAGCACGGAACCTGCCATAATGAACAAGCCGGTAAACCTGGTCTGTGAACTGGTGGGGACCTTTGTCCTGGTTTTTACTGTCCTGTATTTTACGGATGCCTCCCTGAGCGAGCCCCAAACCGTCATTGGGCTGGGGTCCCTTGGGGCACTCCCGGTTGCCCTCCTGGTCTGGGGAATCGGCCTGAGCCTGGGGGGGACCACCGGGTATGCGATCAATCCCGCCCGCGACCTGGGGCCGAGGATCATCTACAGCCTGGTCCCAACCGGGGACCGGAAAAAAGGCCATTGGGGGTATAGCTGGGTACCCATTGTGGGGCCCCTGCTGGGCGGGGTGGCAGCCGCAGGGCTCTACCTGCTGCTTTCCTGAACTTCGGGCAGGGATCCGGCAATTGCCTGTGCCGCAAGGTAGGCCCCGGTCCAGGCATTCTGGAAATTAAACCCGCCGGTAATGGCGTCCACATCGAGGACCTCCCCCGCCAGGAACAGCCCGGGCTGCTTTCGGCTTTCAAAGGTCCGGAAATCGACTTCCTTCCGGGAAACGCCCCCGGCAGTGACAAATTCTTCCTTAAAAGTACTCTTCCCGTCCACGGAAAAGGTGCATTCGCAAAGCTGGGCAGCCAGCTGTTGCATCCCGGCACGCGAAAGTTCCGCCCAACGCCGGTCCGGGGGGATGCCTGCGGCCTCCACAAGGCGTGCCCAGAGCCGACCCGGGAGGGGTATGGCCCGGGACCGTCCTACCCTTCTTGCACCGTCCGCCTGCCTCACCTGTTCCAGGAAAGCCGGGATGGCGCCTTTGTGGTAGTCGGGGAGCCAATTGACCCGGACCCGGGCCTTATATCCCAAGGCGGCGAACAGACGGGAACCCCAGGCGGAAAGCCGGAGTACGGCAGGGCCGCTGAGCCCCCAATGGGTGATAAGCACGGGCCCCTCGGCGGTCAGTTCCCCTTTCCGGTGTGCCTTTTTAAAATTCGCCTGGGCGACGGGGGCGTCGGAACCCCCGGGCTCCAGCACTTCAATGCGCCCGGGGGCTGAAATTCCCTGCAACCCCTGGATCCTGGGATCGCGGATCCGAAAGGTGAACAGGGAAGGAGTCGGTGGGACAATCCGGTGTCCGAGGTTTTCGAGCAGGTTCCATATGGAGCGGCTGCTGCCGGCCGTCACCAGCAAGCGACGGCTCCGGAAGTCCCCGCAGGAGGAAGTTATTTCCCAATTGCCATCGGTATCCGCAAGCCCCAGGCCGGTTACGCGGCAGGATGGATGTAATTCAATGCCCAGACGCGTGGTTTCGCCCATTAAGCCCATAATGATGGATTCCGACTGGTTGCTCCGGGGGAACACCCGTCCGTCTTCTTCGGTCTTAAGCGGGATCCCAAGGGATTCGAAGAAAGCCATCACTTCCTGGCTCGCATGGGTATGGAAGGGTCCTATCAGTTCCCGGCTGCCGCGGGGGTAGTGTCCGCTAAGCAGCCCGGGATCCATGGGCCGGTGGGTCAGGTTGCACCTCCCGCCCCCGGAAATGCGCACCTTGGACAGGAAGTCCTTATTTTGTTCGAGGATCGCAATCCGCATTCCCGGTTTCCGGCGCGCAGCGTGAATGGCCCCGTAAAACCCGGCGGCACCACCCCCGATGACAAGCAGGTCGTGCATTACTTCATCCGGTCCGGATAGTTCGTGAATATCCCGTCTGCCCCTATTTCGCTCAGGGCGTCGAATGCTGATTTCTCATTTACGGTCCACACATAGACCTTGAAGCCCGCATCGTGTATGGCGTCGATATTCTCCGGGGTCACTGCAGCGGCATTCGGGTTGATGGCTTCCGCCCCAAGCTCCCGGGCCACCTCGAGGGCCTCCAGGGGGTCCCCCTCTGTCAGGACAGCGATCCGCGCTTCAGGGTCCAGCCTCCGGTATTCGCGCAATTCGTCCCAGTTAAAACTGGAAATCAGGAATTGATCGGGTTCCCAGCCCTCCCGCTCAACGTAGTAATCGGTGATAAAATTTACCCGGTCGGAGGTGCCTGCACCCTTGAGTTCAATATTCAGTGGCACCTGGTGGTTAATGGTCCGCAACACCTCCTGCAACAGCGGGATGCGGTGCCTGCCATCCAGGATGAGTTGCCTGAGGTCAAATACATTGTACTCCTCTATCCGTCCGCCCCCGTTGGTCAGCCGGTCCACGGTTTCATCGTGGAAGACCACGATTTCCCCGCTCTCGATCCGGAATACATCGATCTCAATCATGTCCACCCCAAGGTCCAGGGCCTTTTGCACAGAGGCCACGGTATTCTCGGTCTCGTAGCCCATGGCCCCCCGATGGCCGATGATCAGGGTCTTGTTTCCGGCGGTGGTACAGGCAGTCATAATCAACAATAGGAGGGTTCCCCAGAAATAACGCATAGCTGGTATCATATTATCCGGCTAAAAATACAAACTACGGCCGACCCGCTTCCAAAAACCGCCTGCAAAATTTGATTCCCCCCAGCGGAACCAGTGTAAAGAATACCTATATTGTATTCACTATTAACCAATTAACCTTACAAACATGTTTTCAAAACAAAATCTGTCGGCAACGATTGTGGCCGCGGTAGCCATGTTTCTCCTGGGCTACCTGATCTGGGGCATGGCCACCATGAGCTTTTTTGAGGAGCACGCACTTTCGGATGTGATGAAAAGTGACGAGGAGATGAGCCTCCTGATGATTTTCCTCGGAAACCTGGCCGGGGCATTCGCCATGAGCACCCTTTACGGGAAGTGGGCAAACGGTACGCACAGCGCAGGTGGCGGACTGGGTTTCGGGACCTGGATCGGCATTTTTGTAGGCCTGGGTATGGGGCTGGTGATGTACGGCACTTCCAAGATGATGGACGGTACCGCCCACGCGGTCGAAGCCATCCTGGACATTGTCTACTACGCCGTGATCGGGGCAGTCATCGCCCTGGTCTACAAGGCCACTGCAGGGAAGCAGGGTTCCTGATCCCGTGTAAAATCCAAGCAGCCGGCCGGGGGATCTCCCCCGGCCGGTTTTTTTATTCGGGCAATCGGAGGATCAGGGATTCGAGCGGGGCCACCTCCAGGGCAATCCTGCCTTGGCCCCCTGTTACCCGGAGCGTCAGCTTTTTCCCGCCGTAGAGCATTTCCTCCAGGGGGTAGGTGCCGTCTGAGAGGCCCCATTGCGCAATCAGGGAGTCCGGGAGCCCGAGTTCCAGCCTGTAGCCCCTTTCCTTTTCAAAGCTGCTCAGGACGACCAGCCGGTCCTCCCCCTCCCAGCGGGCAAAGGAATAGAGCCGGTGGTCATATCCCGGGGTGTGCTCCTTGTTGTAATAGTGGATGTCCTGGTATGACCCCATAAGCGCCTGGCTGCCGATGGTGAAGTTCAACAGGCGGCTGTAGAAATCCCGTAGCTCCGACTCCTCTCCGGACAGGCCTCCCCCGTCAAAGGCCCCCCCGTTCATCCAGCGCTGGTGGTGGGGCACTCCGATGTAATCGAAAATAGAGGTCCGCGAGGGGCTGCCGAAACCTGCTGCCTCGGCCCCGGGTTCCCCTACCTCCTGGCCGAAATAGATCATGGTGGGGCTGGTCCCCAGGGTGGCCGATACCACCATGGCCGGTTTGCCCAGCCGGGCATCCCCGGCGAATTCCGGGGAGGCAATCCGCTGCTCATCATGGTTTTCCAGGAAGTGCAGGAGGTGGTGTTCAATATCGGTCTGCCCCTTAAGCACCACCGGGATATGGTCCGTCCATCCGTACCCCTTCATTATGTGCTTAAGGCTGTCGTAAAGTTCCACCTTGTCGTAGAGGTAGTCCATCTTGCCCTTGAAGATGTAATCCCTGTAGAGTCCGGGATTATAGACTTCGGCCATCAGGAAGGCATCGGGGTTGGTTGCCTTGATATGCGCATTGAGGTAACTCCAGAATTCCACCGGGACCATCTCGGCCATGTCGTACCGGAAACCATCCACCCCCAGGTCCAGCCAGAAAAGGGCGATATCCCGGAATTTCCGCCAGCTTGGCGGAACCTGCTTCCCTTTCCAGAAGGCCAGGTGTTCGGCGACGCTGCGTTCCTCATATCCCCGGGGAAGGCTGTCGAAAGCGTACACCCCGTCCGGGGAAACCCCGTAATTCACCTTGATGGTTTCGTACCAGTCGTCCATGTCCGGCTGTGCCTGGCGGGATCCGTTCCCGGTCCAGCGGGCCGGGTTTTCCCGGTAGCGGCCGTCTGCCATCGGATGGGCCTCCCCCCCCAGGGGTTGGTATCCGTCCCGCCATTCTGGCACCCTGAAGGCTTCCCCGGGAATGTAATAAAAGTCGTTCTCCGGCCGGTAAGCCACGGAGGTATCGTCATCTGCCCCGAAAGGCCTGGACCCTTCCGGCGTGGAATCCCCTTGGTAGTTCCGGGCGACGTGGTTTGGCACGATGTCGATCAACACCTTCATCCCTGCAGCATGCGTACGGTCCACCAGGTCGCGGAATTCCCCAAGGCGGTTGGCAGGGTCCGTGGCCAGGTCCGGGTTCACGTTGTAATAATCCTTCACGGCATAGGGCGATCCGGCCCGGCCCTTCACCACATCGGGGTCATCGGCGGGAATCCCGAATTCCGAATAGTCGGTGACCAGGGCGTGGTGGGGCACGCCCGTATACCAGATGTAGGTAACCCCCAGGTCCCGGATGGCCTGCAGGGCCCTGGGCGTAAAATCGGCGAACTTCCCCACGCCGTTTTCTTCCAGGGTCCCCCAGGGCTTGTTGGTGGTATTCGTATTTCCAAACAAGCGGGTGAATACCTGGTAGACGACTTCTTTTTGCTGCTTCTTCATCGGTACTGGCTTATTTTGTGCGCGGGTCTGCGGGCCTTCACTGCAGGAGCATATCAGCAGGGAGCTTACGAAGGCGGTTAACAGTGGTTTCATCGCTGTAAATTATAGGGCTGTGGTAAGCACATAAGCCCCCTTGTAGGGCAAATTTACGGATTCGTCCCAGAGGAACTCCGTCCCCGTAAGGACTTCGCGGAGCTTTGCGCCGGCCAGGCCAAGTTCTGCAAAGCGACGGGTATCCAGGGTCACAGGCGTGTCGTTCTTATTCAACAACAGGAGGACCGTCTCCGATTCCAGCCTGCGCGCCAAAACATAAATACCGTCCTCCGGGGCAAAATGGAGGGTTGCCCCGGAATGGATAGCCGGGCTTTCCCGCCGGTACCGCAACAGGTTCCGGAGTTTGGATTGCATGCCTTTCTGGGACGGTTTCAGTCCCTTCCCGGTAAAGGCATCAACCCGGTCGCCTTCCCACCCACCCGGGAAATCCGTGCGGATGCGCCCGTGGTCCCCGGGCTTGTCCGAGTTGCTCATCAGTATTTCGGTCCCGTAATAAACCTGGGGGGTCCTCGGTGCTGTCAGGACAAAGGCCAGGGCCATCTCGGTCAGGGGAACCGATTCGCCCAGCTGGGTATGGATCCGGTCCATGTCGTGGTTATCCCCGAAGAACAGCAGGTCCTCCGGGCGGGCGTAATGGAAGTCGTTGGCCAGGCCTTCATAGAGCAGGTTCAGGCCGCTGTCCCAGTTTTCGTCAGTTGTAAGGGCCTCCACCAGGGTGCGCTGCAGCGGGAAATCCATCGTACTCCTCAGGTAGGAGCGATACCCATCCCGGTTCCGGGCGCCATCCTGCCAGTAGCCCACAAGGAGGGGGTTGTAGCTCCACTCCTCCCCGACAATATTGAAATTCGGGTATTCTGCCATGACCGAACGGGCCCAGCGCGCCATGAATTCCTTTGAGGGATAGGGATAGGTATCCTGGCGGATGCCCCCGAGGCCGAGGGTTTCGACCCACCAGATGCTGTTCTGTATCAGGTAGTTTGCCAGGAAGGGGTTGTCCTGGTTCAGGTCCGGCATGGTAGGCACAAACCAGCCCCGGTCCATCAGCTCGCGGTCCGCCACCGAGGCGTAGCGATCCTGGTTCACCGTCCGACGGTGGTTGGTCACCTCGGGCCGTTCCCCTTCCTTCCAGGAATCCTGGAAGTGCACCCAGTCCGCAAAGGGGAGGTCCTCCATCCACCAGTGGGAGACGCCGATATGGTTTACCACCTGGTCCATGATGATTTTTACACCCCGTTTACGGGCTTCTTCCGCCAGTTCCAGGTATTCGGCCAGGCTGCCGAACCGGGGGTCCACCCCATAGAAATCGGTGATCGCATACCCGTGGTAGGAGGAGGACGCCATGTCGTTGGTCAGCAGCGGGCTGGGCCAGATGGCGGTAAATCCCATATCCGCAATGTAATCCAGGTGTTCGGTAATCCCCCGGATATCCCCTCCGTGTCTCGCATAGTCGTGCCCGCGGTCGACGCCCGTCTCCCGCATGCCCGGAACCGAATCGTTGGCCGGGTCTCCGTTCGCAAAGCGATCCGGGGTGATCAGGTAGAGGACATCCCCCGGGCCAAAACCCTGGTACGCCTCCCCGGGGCGTACCCGCTGCAGGAACGGGAATTCGATGCCCATGGGCTGGCTGCCGCTTTTGGAGAGCCGCAGGGTAGCCGTGCCGGGGCGGAGTTCAGGCCCGAGAACAAGGTCCAGGAACAGGTAGTTCGGGCTGTCACCCGGATGGGAAGCCACCAGTTGCAGGCCGGGGTAATCGGTATCGGCGGTATAGGCCGAAAGGCCGGGGCCATACAGCATCAATTGCAGCGTATCCGCCTGCATCCCTGCCCACCAGTTGGGGGGCTCCACGCGGAGTTGTGCTTGAAGGTCTCTGTGGCTGGCCATAAATAAAATAAGGATCAGAGCCAGTGGCAGGCTGACGGGATTTCCGCGGCTCGCCATCGGATCAGGGGGTGGTGGCTTTCCCGGGGGTCAGCACTACCCGTTTGCCATTCACCCGGATAGACATCTCTTCCTTCCCGTCGAGTTCAAAGCTGGTTTTGTCAGGGGCCACGGTCACCTTGATGATCCTGTGACGGAAATTGATCTTGAAGGAATAGGACTTCCATTGCCGGGGAATCCTGGGGCTGAATGACAATTTGTCGTCCACGATCCGCATCCCGCCAAATCCTTCCACGATGCTCATCCAGGTACCCGCCATGGAGGTAATATGCAGCCCCTCGTGCACTTCCTTGTTGTAATCGTCCAGGTCCAGGCGCGAGGTCCTGAGGTAAAATGTATAGGCCTGCTCCATCCGGCCCAGGCGCGCAGCCTGTATGGAATGCACGCAGGGGGACAGGGACGACTCGTGGACCGTAAACGGTTCGTAGAAATCAAAGTGGCGCTCCAGCTGGTCCAGGGTAAAGTCATCCTCAAAGAAGTAAAAGCCCTGTAGGGTATCTGCCTGTTTGATATAGGGGGACCTCAGGATGCGGTCCCAGCTCCATTTCTGGTTGATGGGGCGTTCCTTCTTGTCCAAATCCTTCACGGTAATCAGTTCCTTGTCCAGGAAGCCGTCCTGCTGGAGGTAGATTCGGTGCTCCTCGCTGTAGGGCAGGTAGAGGTTGTCCGCCACCTTTTTCCAGCCTGAGGTCTCCTGGGGCGTGAGTTTGGTAATCCCAATGATCCGGTCGTAGTCTTCCGGGTAGCCGTCCCTGACCTTGGCCAGCTGCTCCAGCGTCCAGCGGATACACCAGCGGGCCGAATAATTGGTATACCAGTTGTTGTTGACGTTGTTCTCGTATTCGTTGGGCCCGGTTACCCCCAGGATCACGTATTTCTTCTTCAGGTTGGAAAACGAGGCGCGCTGGTGCCAGAACCGGGCGATGCCGATCAGCACTTCCAGGCCCATTTCCGGTATGTAGCTGTAATCGCCCGTATACCGATAGTAGTTGAAGATGGCAAAGGCAATGGCACTGTTGCGGTGGATCTCTTCGAAGGTAATTTCCCATTCGTTGTGGCATTCCTCCCCGTTCATGGTGACCATCGGATAGAGGGCCGCCCCGTTTTTAAAGCCAAGTTTCCGGGCATTCTCAATGGCCTTCTCCAGGTGGTTGTACCGGTATTTGAGCAGTTTCCGCGCCACTTGCTGGTCCTTGGTCGCCATATAAAAGGGAATGCAGTAAGCTTCGGTGTCCCAGTAGGTACTCCCCCCGTATTTCTCGCCCGTAAAGCCTTTGGGTCCGATATTGAGCCGGGAGTTGCGGCCTGTATAGGTCTGGTTCAGGTGCAGGATGTTGAAGCGGATCCCCTGCTGGGCCCTGACGTCTCCTTCAATGGTAATGTCGCTCATTTCCCAGATCCGTGCCCAGGCGTCCTGCTGGGCTTGTTTAAGCCCGTCGAAGCCCATGGCCAGCACCTTGTCCAGCGCCTGGTCGGCAGCTTTCCGCAAGGCGTCCTTCGGGTGATTCAGGTCGGCGGCATACCCGCCGAATTTGAAAAGGGTCAGGGTTTGTCCCTCACCCACCTCCACGGCATAGCGGTGCCCGATGCGTGTGTCGGTCCGGAGGGTCTCCGCCCCGATCTCGAGGAGGTCGCCGTCCAGTTCCAGGGCCGCATGCATAAAGGTGCAGGTGTTGAAGTGCGTTTTCAGGGTTCGGGCTTTGATATAGGCGCGCGGCCCTTCAGAATCGACCGCCTGTATCTCCCAGAACGGGTCGTCCCAGTTGGTATCCTCATTGGTGATCCCTCCGTCCAGGTAAGGTTCCATGTGAATGGTCGCCTTCCTGTTCAGGGGGCGTACGGCGTACCGGATCGCACCTGTCTCGTCGATTTCCATCGAAAGGAAGCGGGTAACTTCCACGGCCACTTCCACCCCGTTTTTCAGGGTTGCCTCAAAGGATCGGTAGTACACCCCCTCCTTCATGTTCAGTTCCCGGCGGAATGCCTTGACTTCCCTGCAAGCCGCGAGGTCCAGGGGCTCCCCGTCCACGGATATGTCGATCCCGATCCAGTTCGGCGCATTGAGGACCTTGGCAAAATACTCCGGGTAACCGTTTTTCCACCAGCCCACACGGGTCTTGTCGGGATAGTACACCCCGCCAATATAGCTTCCCTGGAAGGTCGCCCCCCCGTACTGTTCTTCAAAATTGGCCCGTTGGCCCATGGCACCATTGCCAAGACTGAAAAGGCTCTCCGACGATTCTACCCGCTCCGGTTCAAAACCTTCTTCGATGATCGACCACGCATCGGGTACGATATAATCCTGATTCATGTTATTTGTTTAGTTTGTTTACTGCCCCGCGGAAAGCAGGCCGCGGATATATTCCAGGTCAATTTCCGTAAAATCTGTGAAGACGCGATCGGCCTCGGTGAGCACTCCCGGGTCCCCTATGCCAATACTCATCATTCCTGCAGCATTGGCCGCCTCGATCCCCGCCAAAGCATCTTCAAAAACCACGCAGCGCTCCGGGGGCACCCCTAGCCGCTCCGCCGCCAACAGGAAAACCTGGGGGTCGGGCTTGGCCCTGACCACCTCATTCCCGTCAACGATGGTTTCAAAATACGACAACAAGCCCACTTTTTCCAGGATCGGCCGGGCATTTTTACTGGCCGACCCGAGGGCCATGGGCACTTCCCGCTCCAGGAGGTAATCCAGGACCTTATGCACATCGGGCAGGATCTCGGAAGCATCCATCTGTTTAATGTAAGACAGGTAGTCCTCGTTCTTTTCCTTCAGCCAGGTATCGAATTGCCCGGCCGATACGCTGAGTCCGCCCATTTCCAGCAGGATTTCCAGGCAGCGCTTCCGGCTGACGCCCTTGAAACGCTCGTTGTCCTCCTCGCTAAAGGGGATCCCCAGCTCATCGGCCAGGTGTTTCCAGGCCAGGTAGTGGTATTTGGCAGTGTCGACGATTACGCCGTCCAGGTCAAAGATAAATCCCTCCATGGGCAAATGGGTCACTTTTAAGGTTCCTGCAAAATGCAGGGACGCCTGCCAAATATAGAAAGGAAATCTTTTCTGCCGCAGCCCGGGGCCAAAATGCCCGGTCAGGTTCGGAGGAGGGCCGACTCCCTTTCGATGAGGGTTACCGGAATTACTTCGGTGCGGTAGTTGTCCTCATCCGTTTCGTCGTATTCCCGCTCCACTTTCCCGATCAGCAGGGCGGCGGCCGTTTCGCCCATTTGTTCCCCATGCTGGTCTACCGTGGTGAGCGAAGGGCTGGAATAGCGGGAAAGGATGCCGTCCGTAAAGCCGATAAAGGAGATGTCTTCAGGTACCCGCCGCCCCAGTTGCTGTGCCAGTCGCATCCCGCGGATCGCAAAGATTTCGTTTACGCAGACCACCGCATCCACCTCCGGGTGCCTTTTGAGAAACGCCTCGCTGAAACCCTCATCCTCGAACTGGAAGGGCAGCCTGAGGATCAGGTCCGCGTTTACGGGGATCCCGTTTGCCTCAAGTGCCTTCCTGTAGCCGGATTCCCTTTTGGCACTGACATTCAGGTAACTCTCCGTGGTGAAAAGGGCAATGCGTTTCCTCCCGGCGCGCAACAGCCTTTGGGTGACTTCCCGGCCGGCAGCTTCATCGTCGATGATCACCCTGTCGCAGGTGATTTCCTCGGTGACCCGGTCGAACAGGACCAGGGGGATCCCCTGGTTGGTTACCTCCCGCAGGTGGTTGAAATCGTTCCGCATCTGGGTTTCGGCCGAGAGCGCCATGATGAACCCGTCAATACTTCCATTGGCCAGGAGTTCCATATTGATAACCTCCTTGTCGAAGGATTCGTCTGAGACACACACGATCACGTTGTAGCCCCGGGCATTGGCATATTTTTCAATCCCGCGGAAAACAGTGGTAAAGAAATGGTGGACGATGTCCGGGATGATCACCCCGATATTCTTGGTCCTTTTGTTCTTCAGGCTGATGGCAATGTTATTCGGCTTGTAGTTGTAGAGCCGGGCAAAGGCCTGGACCTTTTCCCTGGTGTCCGTGCTGATCTCCTCGCTGTTCTTGAGCGCCTTGGAAACCGTGGAAATCGAAACATCGAGTTCCCTGGCAATATCCTTTAAGGTGATTTTATGTTTCACGTGGTAGTGTTGACACAGGATAACCCGTCAAGGTAGCCAATAAATCCATAAGGTAAAACTTCTGATGCCGGGAGTTTTCCACAGCGATTTTCCCAAAGTATTAATGAATTGTAAACGGATGCAAAAAATTGTATATTTGTTGGCGCATCTCGAAAACACGCACCCTCACAATGCGGGATGTATAATTAAACCAACCAATAATTATTACATTCGCATTTATCAAAGTTATTAACACGAAACCGTTTTCGCAGTTGATAAGGACCGTGTTTTTGGGCGATTAACAAATTTTTTACATATTTTAACCCCTTGAATTGAATTAACTAAACTTAAAAATCCACTATCTATGAAGATTACGTTACTGAAGAGCTTGCTGCTCGTGGGGGCATTTCTATGTTTCGGCGTGGCTCAGGCCCAAGAAGTATCAGGTACTGTTTCTGATGCGACCGGACCCCTTCCAGGGGCTAGTGTTGTGGTAAAGGGAACAACCACTGGTACACAAACGGATTTTGACGGGAACTATACCCTGGATGGAGTTGACGGCGATGCCGTGCTGGTGTTCAGCTACATCGGCTACGCCACCCAGGAAGTGCCGGTCAACGGTCGTTCCACCATCAATGTAACGATGGAGGAAGATGCTCAGGCTCTGGACGAAGTTGTAATCATCGGGTACGGTCAGACTACCGTTAAGGATGCGACCGGATCGGTGACTGCAGTAACTTCTGAAGACTTCAACGGCGGGGTAATCTCCTCCCCGGAACAATTGATCCAGGGTAAAACTGCCGGGGTGAACATCTCCGAAACAAGCGGGGAGCCCGGTGCCGGCATTCAGGTAAACATCCGTGGATCCAACTCCGTGCGCGGTAACAACGCGCCACTCTTCGTGGTTGACGACGTACCGCTTTTCGGTCAGAATACCGATGCCCAGGGGGATTCCGGACAGGGTGGAAGCGACGTGGGTAACCCGTTGAACTTCCTAAACCCGAATGACATTGAAAGCATCAGTATCCTGAAGGATGCCTCCGCAACGGCCATTTACGGGTCGCGGGGAGCCAACGGTGTGGTCATCATCACCACCAAAAGCGGACGGAAGGCCGCGGGTGGCAAAATTGAGTGGAATTCGAATTTGAGCATGGCTACTCCCGTTCGGGAGTACAATTTGTTGAACCGGGAGCAATTCCTCGATGCGGTTGAACTCTACGGAGGGGACCGCAATGGGGTCGATTTCGGAGGCAATACGGACTGGCAGCAACTGGTCCTTCGCTCAGCGGCTTCATCCAACCACAACCTGGCGTATTCACGGGCCTATGGATCCGGCAACGTCCGGGCGACCTTCGGGTACCAGAAGCAATTCGGGGTGGTGGAAAAATCCGAATTCGAACGGATTACCGGGAGGATCAACCTGAACCAGCTCTTTTTTGACGACAAGCTCATCTTCGGGCTTCAGGCATCCATTTCCCGTATCAACCGCGAACAGCCTCCCCTTGCATCGGGAGCCGGTTTCCAGGGGGATGTCCTCGGGGCAGCCTATTCGGCCAACCCGACCTGGCCCGCCAATCAAGATTTTAACCCCGGTGGAAACCTCATCAATCCACTTAACTATCTGAACTCTACCCAGAATATCACTAACACGGACCGGGTACTTATCAATGGTTCCGTCGAATACAAGTTTACGCCGGAACTGCGGGGTAAGGTCAATTTGGGATATGACAAATCCGAAAGCGAGAATACATCGGTGCTGAATTCCAACCTTCAGATCATCGGTATCTCCGGGAATGGATTTGGAACCTATAATATTCTGGACCGGGAAAACAAGACGCTAGAGGCAACGCTGTCCTATGCCAAGCAATTTGACAACTCCAATTTGGACGCCCTGGTCGGTTACGCCTATCAGGATTTCCGCACCGTAGGAAGAAATGCTGCGGGACGCGGGTTCTCACGCTCGGAACTAAATGGAATGGGTGAGACGCTCAGGAATACCGTCAATACCATAGCCGGTCTAATTCCGGGATCCTACCAGCAATTCTATTATGGCACAAACACAGGCAACCTGGTTGTGAACCGCCTGTTCGACGCACAGGGTCAGCCGAACGCTGTAACCGAAACCCTGGGTGATGTTGGGTTCGAAAAAGGGATACAGGCAATCGTCGCTGATAATTATGACAACACGGACGAATTGCAGTCTTTCTTTGGACGGGTAAATTACAGTATCGCCGGCAAGTACCTCTTTACAGCTACCATGCGGGCGGACGGGTCTTCCCGTTTTGGCCCCGAAAACCAGTACGGGTACTTCCCTTCCGGTGCATTTGCCTGGCAGATAGGCGAAGAGGACTTCATCGGGGAGAGCATCTCTACGCTGAAACTTCGTCTCAGTGCGGGTATTACAGGTAACCAGGACGGACTGGGCTACGGAAACTTCGTAGCGCGCCAGCGTTTTGCCGGATTGGGCATCAATAACGACAATACGGTGAACGGAAGTGGTTTATCGATCGTCGCTACGGATGTGCCGGACCTGAAGTGGGAGTCAACCGTCAACTTCAACGTCGGTCTGGATTTCGGATTCAACAATGACCGGTTCAACGGTAGCATCGATGTCTACCAGAATACGACGCAGGACCTGCTGCTGCAGACTCCGCCGGCTGCCCCGTCGACCAACCCTTTCCAGTTTGGAAATGTGGATGCCGAAGTGGTTAACCAGGGGGTTGAATTGGCCCTGTCATACGATTTTGTACAATCCGAGGACTTTAATATGAGCGCCTCTTTCAATATTGCCTACAACGACAATGAGATCCAGAATTTCGACGGATCCATCAATACGGGGGCTATTAACGGACCTGGTCTTTCAGGGGCCTTTGCCCAGCGTTTCGAAGCCGGGCAGTCGCTCTTTGCCTATTACATGGCGGAGTTCACCGGCTTTGATGCCGATGGCAACCCGCAGTATGTGGATGTAGACGGCAACGGTGTCGGTGACCCGGATTCAGACAAGAAGTTTACCGGCGAAGATGCGCTTCCGGATGTAACTTCGGGCCTTAGCCTGAATGCCAGCTATAAGAACTGGGACTTCGGTGCCTTCTTCAGCGGGCAGTTCGGATTCTCCGTCTACAACAACACGGCGAACTCCTTTTTCAACGCGGGTCAGTTGACCACTTCCCGTAACGTTACGCAAAGCGTAGTTGCCAGTGGTGAGAACGGTGCGGCATCCACTGCCGTATCCACCCGCTTCCTGGAAAAAGGTGATTTTGTCCGCTTTCAGAACGCAACCATTGGCTATAATGTGCCTCTAAGTGGTGAAGGGTTCTTCGATACTATGCGTTTCTCCCTGACGGGTCAGAACCTGGCCCTCTGGACGGATTACAGTGGTATCGATCCGGAAGTAACCGTAGCAACCGGCCAGCTCGGTTCCGGAGTTCCTTCCCGCGGTATCGACTGGGCTGCGTTCCCAAGGCCGCTTACAGTAACCTTTGGCATTAATGCCTCCTTTTAAATAAAAAAATTGTATATCATGAAAAGATATCATCTCAAATATTTCTTAACTCTAATTGCGGTTGCCGGCCTCAGTGCCTGTACCAACCTGGAGATCGAGGAAACCGACTCATTTATCTCTGAAGGTTTCCAGGGGATCCAGGAACCCGCCTCTGCCCTGAGCCAGCTCTACAACCAGGTAGACGGCGCACTGGGTGACCAGGCGAATACCTTTGCCCTGAACGAAGTAACCACTGACGAACAGCTCGTACCCACGCGGGGTGCCGACTGGGGAGACAATGGTCGCTGGCGGAAACTCCACCAGCACGAATGGGGCCTGGAAGAGACCGACATCATCACCCCGTTTGACCAGTGGAATGCCAACCAGCTGTTGGCTTCGCAAATCCTGGATGACCGGAGTAACGCCTCACCGGATGTCGCTGCCCAGGCGCGCTTCCTCAGGGCCTTTAGTATGTATTTGGTCCTGGACCTCTACGGACAGGTACCTTATCGGGATGTTACCCTGTCTTCCTCCGAAGTACCTACAGTTCTTACCGGAGCTGCTGCAGTGGACTTTATTTTGAGCGACCTCGATGCTGCTATTGCCGAATTGCCCGCATTGTCTGCCGGCACGGGCGAACAGAACCGGGCTAGCAAGGCATCCGCAAGGTACCTGAAGGCTAAAGTGCTCCTGAACCGGCATATTTTTGAAAACCAGCTGACTGGCGGGGGCGGAACCCCGAATGCTGCGGATATGCAGGAGGTGGTCAACCTGGTAGACGCTATTGCCGACGATGGTTATGCCCTTCAGGAAGGCTATTTTGAAATTTTCGAAAGCTCTGCTGACACCGAAACCATCTGGTTCGGGGATGCAGCCAATACCGGGAACCGGATCTACAACGGGTTGCACTACAACAATATCGGAGAAGGTGCCGGAGGCTGGAACGGATTCAGTACCCTGGCGGAATTCTACGACCTTTTCGAAGGCGACCCGAATCAAAACCGGTTTGAATCTTCGCTGTTCACCGCCCAGATCGACGGACAGGAAGAGCGCCGCGGTGGTGTGCCTTCCATTGGCGTGCCATTCACCGGAGCTCCGGGAACTTCAGACAAAAACGGTTTTGAACTCGGTTCCGACGTGGGAGTCGGTTTCCTTGTAGGTCAACAGTACGGGGTTGAAGGAAATGCGCTCCAGGACAGGCAGGCCAACCCGCTCGTGTTCTCCCGTGGATTTGTGGACGGAAACGGCCAACCCAGCCTGATCAACAACAGCGAGCGTACGGGGATCCGGGTGATGAAATACCAGGCCCGCTTTGACGGCGCTTTTACGGGCCACGTTATCTGGTTCCGGTATTCTGATGCCCACCTCATGAAGGCTGAAGCCATCCTGAGGGGTGCCAGCGGCGGTGACGCCCTGGCCCTGGTCAATGAGCTTCGCGTACTCCGCGGTGCCACCTTACTGGGTTCCCTCAGCGAGCAGGATCTGCTCGATGAACGCGGCCGGGAACTCTACGTTGAGCACTGGAGGCGGAACGATATGATCCGTTTTGGACAGTACCTGCGCAACTGGGAATTTAAAGGAGATGCGGAAATCGGTAACGCGACCCGGAACCTCTTCCCGATCCCGCTGCCGCAATTGCTGGCAAACCCGAACCTGCAACAGAACCCGGGTTACTAGGGATCAATTGAATCTAATTGTAAAGGCCGCCTTCGGGCGGCCTTTTTTTTATAGAATTCCCGGGTCAAAGCAATTAGTATTAATGATTGATTAATAAGGCTAACAGATGGTTAATGTCTTACAGTTCAACCCCTTGTGGCTGGGCCTTCCAGGCAATATTCCGTAATTTAGCGAGCTGTTCCACAGCGGTTATGAAAAAGATTTACGGCGTAGTACTGGCACTCGTGGCACTGGGCAGTTGTCGGGGAAGGGAAGATTACCTGTTCCGGGAACTGGACCCTTCAGAAACAGGGGTCACCTTTGCCAATACGCTCGCGGAATCCCCCGAACTCAATATCCTGAACTACCTCTATTACTACAACGGGGCCGGGGTGGCTGTGGCCGATTTCAACGGCGACGGGTTGCCGGACCTTTATTTCGTTTCCAACCAGCAAGCCGACGCCCTGTACCTGAACAGGGGCCACCTGCAATTCGAGGATATTACCACCAAAGCCGGGATCCGGAATGACCAGGGGTGGACCACAGGGGTCACCCATGTGGATATCAACGCGGACGGGTTGCTGGACCTGTATGTCTGCAAAGCCTCGGGATATCGTTCCCTGAACGGTCGGAACATGCTGTATGTGAACCAGGGGCCCGACAAGAACGGCATTCCCCGTTTCGAGGAACAGGCGGCAGACTACGGCCTCGACTTCTCCGGCCTGTCCACCCAGGCCGCATTCCTGGACTACGACCTGGATGGAGACCTGGACCTGTTCCTGATGAACCATTCCGTACACCCCAACCGCAACTACGGACGGGGTTCCCAGCGGGAGGGCTACGATGCCCTGTCCGGGGATAGGCTGTTTCGCAATGACGCGGGATCCTTTACCGATGTCAGCCGGGAAGCCGGCATTTTCCAGGGCAAGGCGGGGTACGGCCTGGGATTGAGCGTGGGAGACCTGGACAACGACGGCTACCCGGACATCTATATCGGCAACGACTTCTTTGAGAACGATTACCTGTACATGAACCAGGGCGACGGCAGTTTCCGGGAGGTGATTTCCGGTGACCACTCCCCCATCGGGCATACCACGCATTTCAGTATGGGGAACGACATTGCAGATGTGAACAATGACGGGCTGGCGGATATTATCTCCCTGGACATGTTGCCGGAAGACCTGGTAACTTACAAAACCTCCGGCCTGGAATACGGCTACCCCATCTACCAGCAATACCTGAAGAACGGGTTCTCCCCCCAGTACATGCAGAATACCCTCCAACTGAACGCGGGGGACGGCCATTATTCGGAAATCGGCTTCCTGGGTGGCCTCGCCAGTACCGAATGGTCCTGGGGGACCCTGCTTGCCGACCTGGACAACGACGGCATGAAGGACGTGTTTATTACCAATGGTATCAAGGGGGCCACCAACGACATGGACTATATGAACTTTATCGCGAATGAAGACATACAGCGCCGGATTGACGCGGGCATGTCCGATTCCGATATGCCGCTCACCCGGGAAATCCCCGCCAAAAAAGTGCCGAATTATATCTTCCGCAACACGGGGGAACTCCGCTTCGAAGACATGGCCGGTAAATGGATGCAAACGACCCCTACCTACAGCCACGGCTGCGTCTATGCCGACCTGGACCGGGATGGCGACCTGGACCTGGTGGTCAACCATATGGACCAAACGGCATCCGTATACCAGAATACGCTCTCTGGAAACACCTCCCTCAGGGTGACCTTCAAAGGCGACGCGGGCAATCCATTCGGGATTGGCGCCCGGGTACTCGTCTATTCCGGGCAACAGACCATGGCCCAGGAGAATTTCCCCACCCGGGGATACCTGTCGGCCGTTGCCCCGGAGCTGACCTTTGGCCTGGGTGCTCAGGCCGCCGCCGATTCCCTGCTGGTTATCTGGCCCGGGGGGGCTTTCCAGAGGTTAACCAACCTGCCTGCTGGCGGGAACCTCCTGCTGGACCAGAAAGCTGCGGGTGGGCACTACTACCGGGAGGTAAAATACGGAAAGGCCCCATGGGTGGTGCGCGATAGCCTGATCCCTTTTGTGCACCTGGAAAACCCAACCCTCGACTTTGACCGGGAACCCCTGATCCCGTATGCCTACTCCAACCAGGGCCCGGACCTTTCCATTGTTGATTTTAACCGGGACGGCCTGGACGATGTATTCATCGGCGGGGCAAAACGACAGGCATCCGCCCTGTTCCTGCAGGAAGCAGGCGGGGTGTTTGCCGCAGCATTTGAGAAACTCTTTGAAGAAGATGCCCTGAGCGAGGACACAGCCCATGTATTTTTTGACGCCGACGGGGACTCCTGGCCCGACCTCCTGGTTGCGAGCGGCGGAAATGAGTTCCGACAGGGCGATCCGGTACGGCCACGGCTCTATATGAACCGTGAAGGCATTCCCTTCAGGGACCACAGCGCTTTTGAAGGGGTCGAACTGAATGCCTCCGACCTGGTTATCTTTGACCTGGAAGGGGACGGGGACCCGGATATCCTGATCACCTCCGACGCCGTACCCGGGGCCTACGGGGATGTACCCCGGCATTATGTCCTGGAGAATGATGGAGCGGGGCATTTTACGGATGTCACCGCCCGGCGGTTCCCGGGCCTCCTGGATTTTGGTGCGGTCAGCGCTGCGGTCAGCGGTGACTTTGACGGGGATGGGCAGGCGGAACTCGCTGTCGCCGGACACTGGACCCCGGTCAGCATTTTCAAAAGCCGGGACGGGATATGGCAGCGGGAAAATACCCCGGGCCTTGGAGGGTCGGCCGGGTGGTGGAACACCCTGGAAGCCGTTGACATCGATTCGGACGGGGACCTCGACCTGCTCGGGGGGAACTGGGGGCTGAACAGTAAATTCCGGGCTTCCGCTGAAGCACCCTTGCGCTTGTATCGGAATGACTTTGATGGGAACGGGGCAGCGGAACCCCTTGTCACCTACTACCACAACGGCGTGGAGACCCCATTTGCCTCCCGGGATGAACTGGGAAAGCAAATGCCGTTCCTGAACAAGAAGTTCCGGACCTACAAGGGCTTTGCCGAGGCCTCTTTGGACGACCTCTTCGGGGCGGATGCCCTGGAGCAATCCAGGCAAACGCAAGTCACCGAACTCCGGAGCACCCTGTACCTGAACCAGGGGGACGGGAGTTTCCGGCCACAACCCTTGCCGCGAATTGCCCAGGCTTCGGCCGTTTTTGATATTTTCGTGGACGATTTGGACGGGGATGCCGACCCGGACGTACTGCTGGTGGGCAACCTGTATGAGATCAGCACACAACTCGGCAGGCTGGACGCCCTCAACGGGCTGGTGCTCACCAATGACGGCAAGGGCGGCCTGAGCTGGGCCCCGGAGCTGTCCCTGCCCCTGTCGGGGGCGGCCCGGAAAGTCGATACCCTGAGAGTTGACGGTAAAAAAACCTACATAATCGGCAGGAACGACATGGCTCCTGCCCTGTTTCAAAAAGATGAAAAGTAATATGAGTTATTTAAGATATTTCCTGACTGTTTGGGTTGCCTGTATGCTGGGATGTACCGATGCAGAGACGGAGCCTGCCGCGAAACCCGAGAAGGCTACCCTGTTTACCCTGCTCCCTTCGGACAGTACCGGCATCGACTTTGTCAACCAGGTGGAGAACCAGAAGGATTTCAACATATTCAAGTACCGGAATTTTTATAACGGCGGCGGAGTGGCCCTGGGGGATATCAACAACGACGGACTTACCGACATTTTCCTGACCGGGAACATGGTACAGAACAAACTCTACCTGAACCGGGGTGGTTTCCGGTTCGAGGACATCACCGAATCGGCCGGGGTGGGCGGCAACAAACCCTGGTCTACCGGGGTGACCATGGCCGACATCAACGCCGATGGCCTGCTGGACATCTATGTGAGCAACGCGGGAAACATGGAGGGCAACAACCACGACAACGACCTGTATATCAACAACGGGGACCTGACCTTTACGGAGCGCGCCGCGGAGTTCAACCTGGCTGAGACGGGCTTCAGCACTCACGCCACCTTTTTTGACTATGACAAGGATGGCGACCTGGACGCCTATATCCTCAACAACAGCAATATCCCCGTGAGCAGCCTGGGGTATGCGGAACAACGGGAAGTGCGGGCCCAGGACTGGGAAGGCGTGCCCCATATCTTCCGCGGGGTCGGCGACATGCTCCTACGGAACGACGGGGGGACCTTCACGGACGTAAGCGAGGAGGCAGGGATCTACGGCAGCCTCATCGGATTCGGCCTGGGGGTACTGGTTTCCGATTTCAACCAGGACCTGTATCCCGACATCTACGTCTCCAACGACTTCTATGAACGGGATTACCTCTATATCAACAACCAGGACGGTACGTTTTCCGAGCAAATCAAGGAATGGACAGGCCACCTGAGCCTTTCCGCCATGGGGATCGACATCGGGGACATCAACAACGACGGCCACCAGGACGTATTTATCACCGATATGCTCCCCGAGCCCGAAGAACGGGTCAAATCTGTCATGGAATTCGAGGGTTACAACGTGTACAATCTGAAACAGGGCAAGGATTTTTACCAGCAATACATCCAGAACACACTCCAGCTCAACAACGGCAACGGTTCCTTTTCGGAAGTGGCCTATTTCAGCGGGGTGGATGCCACGGACTGGAGTTGGGCGGGATTGCTGTTCGACATGGACAACGACGGCCTGCGGGATATCTTCGTGACCAACGGGATCAACCACGACCTGACAGACCTGGATTTCGTGGACTTCTTTGCCAATGAGATCATCCAGAAAATGGCCCTTACCGGCAAAAAGGAGTCCATCGATTCCATCATCCAGAAAATGCCGATCAAGCCACAGCCCAATTACGCCTTCCGCAACAACGGGGACATCACCTTTGACAATGCCAATGCCGACTGGGGCTTTGAGATGCCGACCCGTTCCAACGGGGCTGCTTACGGGGACCTGGACAATGACGGGGACCTGGACCTGGTCATCAACAACGTCAACATGCCTGCCTTTGTCTACCGGAATGAAACGGATAACCAGAAAGAAAACCACTACATCCGCCTCCGCCTTAAGGGGCCTGCAAAAAACCCGTTCGGGATCGGGGCTACGGTACGCCTGTTTGCAGGTGACAAGATCCTGGTACAGGAGCTCATCCCTTCCCGGGGTTTTCAGTCCAGCATCGATTATGTCCTGGCCCTGGGATTGGGAGATTCGGACACCGTGGACTCCCTGCGCGTGGTCTGGCCCGACGACCGGACCCAGTTGCTGACAAGCCTGGAAGCCGACCGGGAATGGGTACTCGACCATGCCGAGGCCGGGGATACCTATACGCCCCCCGGACAAAAACCCATAACCCCACTGCTCCGGGAGCTGCCGCTGGCCGGAGTGTCGCCGCACCGGGAAGATGCCTATAACGATTTTGACCACGAGGGGTTGATCTACAGCAAATTGTCGCAGGAGGGCCCTGCCCTGGCCGTGGCCGATGTCAATGGGGATGGAAACGACGATTTCTACCTGGGCGGGGGATCCGGACAGGAAGGGGCGCTCTACCTCCACCAGGGCGGCGGAAAAGTAACCCGGTCCCGGATCCCGGCCTTTGAAACAGACAGCCCCTACGAGGATACGGCTGCCGCCTTCTTCGATGCAGACGGGGACGGCGATCCCGACCTCCTGGTCGCATCCGGGGGGAACCAGGCCGACCAGTACCGGAATTACCGCCCGAGATTATACCTCAATGACGGTAAGGGCAGCTTTACGAAGGCACCCGGGGAATTACCCACCCGCGTCAAGAACATGTCGGTGGTGGCCCCCCAGGATTTTGACCAGGATGGCGATATGGACGTCTTTATCGGTTCCCGGTCTGTGGTGGGGATATACGGGGTCAACCCGGACCACCTGTTCCTGGAAAACGACGGCACTGGACAATTCCGGGATGTTTCCGAACGTGTGGCCAATGACCTGAAAGATGCCGGAATGATTACCGGGGCGGTCTGGGCCGACATGGACGGGGACGGCCGCAACGACCTGGTCACCGTTTCGGACTGGGGTATTCCGGGCATCTACCGGAACAACGGCCGCAGGGTCAGCAAGGTCCCTACTTCCCTGGACAGCCTGGACGGGTGGTGGAGTTCGGTGGCTGCCGCAGACCTGGACGGGGACGGGGACCTGGACCTGGTGCTTGGAAACCAGGGCTCCAACCTGCACTACAAGCCCTCCCCCGGAAAACCCATGAAGATGTGGGTAAACGATTTTGACAGCAACGGTACGCTGGAACAGGTGGTGACCCTCAGCACAGAATCCGGGGATTACCCGCTGCACCAGAAAAAGGAGCTCACTGCCCAGGTGGTCTCCCTGAAAAAGGAAAACCTGAAGGCATCGGTCTACGCCCAGCGCACGATACAGGAATTGTTTCCCCCGGAACTGGTGAGTCGCTCCATCGTAAAATCTTCCCGTATATCAGAGTCGGTGATTGCTATCAATGAAGGAAACGGCTCCTTCCGCATTCAGCCCCTGCCCTCCCGGGTACAACTGTCCTGTATTTGCGGGATCAGCTGCGAAGATATCAACGGGGACGGCAACCTTGACCTGGTCATGGCCGGCAACAATTTTGAATTCAAGCCCCAATTTTCACGCCTTGACGCGGGCTACGGCAACGTACTGCTGGGGAACGGCCAGATGGATTTCCAATGGCAGCCCTACGAAAAAAGCGGCTTCTTTTTGCGGGAAGAAGTGAAATACCTGCAGACCCTGCGCGATGCCGCGGGCAGGCGCTACCTGCTTGCCGCACTAAACGAAAGCCAACCCAGATTGTATGCCCTCAATGACTGACGCCCGATACATAGCTGCCCTACTTATCTTTCTGCTGGCCTCCTGCGGCCAGGGAGGCGACCGCTTTGATGCCCCCCCGGCTTCCAGGACCGGGGTGGATTTTGCCAATACCCTGCAGGAATCCAACGAGCTGAACATCCTGGATTACCTGTACTTCTACAACGGCGGGGGGGTGGCCGTAGGGGATATCAACGGAGACGGCCTGCCGGATATTTACTTCTCCGGCAACCAGGTCAAAAACCGGCTCTACCTCAATGAGGGGGGTATGCGGTTCCGGGACATTACCGAATCGGCGGGCGTGGGGGGCAACAGCACCTGGAATACCGGGGCTGTGATGGCCGATGTAAATGCCGACGGGCTGCTGGATATCTATGTCTGCGCCGTGGTAGGCATCAACGGGTTTACCGGGCACAACGAGTTATTCATCAACAACGGGGACAACACCTTTACCGAAAGCGCGGGGAAATACGGGCTGGATTTTGACACCTTCAGCTCCAATGCCGCCTTTTTTGACTATGACGGGGACGGGGACCTGGACATGTACCTCCTGAACCATGCCGTGCACACACAGGATTCCTACGGGAAGGCCCAGCTGCGCTACGAGCGGAATTACGATACGGGAGACAAGCTGTTGCGCAATGACAACGGCCGGTTTACAGAGGTGAGCGAGGAGGCCGGGATTTTTGGCGGGATCAACGGTTATGGCCTGGGACTCGCCGTTTCCGACTTCAACCAGGACGGCCTCCCCGACCTGTATATCGGAAACGATTTCCACGAGGACGACTACTTCTACCTGAACAACGGGGACGGGACATTCACCGAAAGCCTCCGGGCCTATTTCGGGCACACCAGCCGCTTTTCCATGGGAAGCGACGTGGCGGATATCAACAACGACGGCCGGCCCGACCTCATCTCCCTGGATATGCTGCCCGAAGATGAGGTGCCGCTAAAGTCCTCTGAAGGGGACGATAAACTCCAAACCCAGCAAATGCGGACGGAAGAATATGGCTACTACTACCAGTTCACCCGGAACATGCTGTACGTCAACCAGCCCGATGGCCGCTTCCTGGAGACGGCCCTGATGAGCGGGGTGGCAGCCACGGACTGGAGCTGGAGTGCCCTGTTCGCAGATTACGACCTGGACGGCTACCAGGACCTGTTCATCTCCAACGGCATCCCCAAACGGCCCAACGACCTGGATTTTGTCCGGTTTATCTCCAATGAGCAGATCAGCAACAAAATGGACAATACCCGCCTTGTGGACCAGAAAGCCCTGGACATGATGCCCTCGGGTGCCGTGCACAACTACATCTACCAGGGAGGGGGAGACCTGCAATTCACCGACCGGACCCAGGCATGGATCGGTTTGGACACCACGCTCTCCGGGGCCACCGCCACGGCCGACCTCGACAATGACGGGGACCTGGACCTGGTGATCAGCAATATCAACGGGGAGGCCACCCTGTTGGTAAACCAGAGCCAGGGGGAGAACCATTATCTCAAGCTGCGACTCGAATTTTCAGCGGCCAATCCTTATGGGATTGGAACCAAGGCCTATGCGTATTCAAACGGGGAGGTCCGCTACCGGGAGCTCTACCCGGTGCGCGGGTTCCAGGCCTCTTCGGAGCCCCTGCTGCACTTTGGCTTCCCGAAAGGGGCCAGGCTGGATTCCCTGCGGGTCGTGTGGCCGGACAATCGCTACCAAACCCTGAGACAGCCCGGCCTGGACCAGACACTGACCCTGCGTCCGGAAGCTACCCGCCCCTACCGGGATCCTGCAAAGAAGGGAACCGGACAACCCGTCTTCCGGAAAGTAGCGGGCAACCTGGGCCTGAATTACGCCCACCTCGAAGACCGGTATACCGACTTCAACCGCGAAAAACTCCTGCCGTATAGCCTGGCAGACCGGGGGCCGGCCCTGGCCGCCGGCGACCTGGACGGGGACGGCAGGGAAGATCTGTTCCTGGGCGGGTCCAAACGCATTCCCCCAAAGATCTTCCTGCAGCGTGATACCACCTATGCCGAAGCTGCCCGGGCAGGTTCTGGCTGGACGGGGATCCTGCAGGACAGTGTACAGGAAAACATCGATGCCGCCATCGCCGATTTCAGCGGTGACGGGCGCAATGACCTGATTGTCCTCAACGGGGGGGCCGATTATTTCGGCTCCTCGGAATTCCTGCTGAACGGCTATTACCGGCGGGATGCCGACGGCTTCCTCCGGCAATCGCTTCCGGAGGACTTTGCAAACGCTTCCGTGGTGCGTCCCTATGACGTGGACGGGGACGGCGACCTGGACCTCTTTGTGGGGAACCAGTCCGAAACCGGGGTATTCGGGAAACGTCCGGAATCGTTTTTGCTGATCAACGAGGAGGGGCATTTCAGCCCGGCACCGGAATTTGAAGGGAAACAACTGGGGATGGTGACGGACGCGGTCTGGAGCGACTTCAACGGGGACGGGCAATCCGACCTGATCGTCGTGGGAGAATGGATGGCGCCCCGGTTTTTTGCAAACCGCCAGGGGCGGCTGGTGGAAGAAGCGGTTACTGCCCCCGCCGGGCTCTGGCAGGATATTGCCCCCTTTGACATGGATGGGGACGGGGACCTGGACTATGCGCTGGGTAACTGGGGGTCCAATTCAAAGTTCACCGCTTCCGCGGCCTCCCCGATGCGGCTTTACCTTGGCGACCTGGACGATTCCGGCGCTACCGACCCGGTTGTGGCAACCGCCAAGAAGGGCCGTTACTACCCCCTGGCCGGCCTGGATGAACTGGCATCCCAAATGGTTTTCCTTCGAAAGAAATACCCGAATTACAAAGACTTTGCCGGAAAGACCCTGGAGGAGATCTTCCCCGAAGAACAGCTGGAAAAGGCCGAGATCCTGGAGGTTTCCGAACTGCGTTCGGGTTTCCTGCGCAACGAAGGGGGGCGTTTTGAGTTTGTGGCCTTCCCGCTGGTAATGCAGGTGGCCCCCATCATGGAATTCCTGTCCTTCGATTTTGACGGGGACGGTCAGGAAGAACTCCTGGCCGCGGGGAATTACTTCGGGGTCAAACCCTACCAGGGCCGGTTAGATTCTTTTCCGGGGGCATTGATTGGCGGTGAAAATAAAATACTTTTGGCCAATAGTTCGGGCCTGGACCTGATCCACAAATCCGTCCGGCACCTGGAGATTATCCGGATGGGCCAAACCCCTTACCTGCTGGTGGTATTCAACAATGCCCCGGCGGCAGTTTACGAAATGACAAATACTAAAATAGCATACCCATGAAGACGAGAATTGCACTACTAGCGACCCTGGGCCTCCTGGCACTTTCCTGTGCCAAAAAGACGGAACCCATCGCAATATCAGCGGAGGATTACCACGCCTCGGTAGACAAGGTAACGGAGGTGATGGTCCACGACATCTTCAGCCCGCCCGTCGCCAGCCGGATCTATGTCTACCCGAACATTGCGGCCTATGAAATCATGGCCCTGCAGAATACCGCCTACCAGTCGCTGAGCGGGCAGGTTTCCGGGTTGGGGAACATCCCCGAACCAGCCGACGGTGCCGGGGTGAACTATCCCCTGGCCGCCATGGTTGCCCACATGGACCTGAGCCGGCAGCTGATCTTCTCAGAGGACCGGATTATTGCATTCCGCGACAGCCTGTACGCAGAGTGGGTAGACAGGAACCCGGACGAATTCGAGGTTTCCCGTGATTACGGGATGGAAGTAGCCTCCTATATCGCCAACTGGATGGACAAGGATAACTACAAACAGACACGGACCATGTCCAAATTCACGGTCAACACGGACGAACCCTCCCGCTGGCAACCCACTCCCCCTGCCTATATGGAAGGGATTGAGCCCCACTGGAGCAAGATCCGGACCCTGGTAATCGATTCTGCGGCCCAGTTCAAGCCCGCGCCCCCTGCCCCGTTTTCCATGGAGCCGGGTTCGGATTTCCACAGGGAACTGATGGAGGTCTATGAGGTGGGCAATGCCATCACCGAAAAAGGCGATGAGTCCGAAGAGGTTGCCATTGCCCGTTTCTGGGATTGCAACCCCTATGTCTCGGTGACCCGGGGCCACCTGATGTTCGCCACGAAAAAGATCAGTCCCGGGGCCCATTGGATCGGGATCACGAAAATAGCCTGCCGGAAGGATGGGAGCGACTTTGACAAAACGGTTTTTGCGTATACCAAGACCTCCATGGCCATATTCGACGGCTTTATCAGTTGCTGGGACGAAAAATACCGCAGCAACCTGATCCGGCCGGAAACCCTGATCAACCAGCATATCGACGACAGCTGGAAACCTGTGCTTCAGACCCCGCCCTTCCCGGAATACACCAGCGGCCACAGCGTGGTGTCCGGTGCGGCGGCAACGGCCCTCACCAGTATATTCGGGGACCAGTTCGCCTTTGATGACGACACCGAACTGCCGTACGGGCTGCCGGTGAGGTCGTACGATTCGTTTAACCAGGCCTCGGCCGAAGCGGCCATCAGCCGGATGTACGGGGGTATCCACTACCGTATGGCCATCGAGGTGGGACTGCAGCAGGGGCGTTCCCTGGGCGACTTTGTCGTCGACAACCTCCAGATGACACAGCCGCAGACCGCCATGGCGCAACAGGCGGATTCCGGCCAGTAAATAGCGATAAAACAACCCTGACCAAAAGCTGTAATCGCCAAAAGGTTCAACCAAATGAAAAAAGTATTGCTGCTTGCCGGCCTCCTGATCGTATTGGGGGCCACCGGGTACTTCTTCGTTTACCCTCATGATTATATTGTGCGCTACGAGGCCCCGAGTTTCCCGGGGACCATCAACCAGTCGATCAAGATCTGGAACCTGGAAGTGGGCGCGAAAGGCACAGAGATTCAACAGGAAGACCTGCTGCACCTGGAACAGCAGATCCAGGCTGGTGACTCCGTATTGCGGTGCCGGTGGGAAATCCAACCCCTGACAGCCTCCACCTCCCTGGTGGTAGCCAAATTCAGGGACCGGGACCACAGCCTGGCGAACAAATGGGAGGTGCTTTTCGGGAACAGTACGGTCGAACGGGTCAGTACGCAGCTGGTCCGGGATTTTGCCGAGCGCCTGCAGGCCCATACCGAGGAATTCGAAGTGGAAGTCGTAGGCGAGGCGGAACTGCCTTCCACCTTCTATGCCTATGTGCCCCTGGAAACCTCCCAGCAAGGGAAAGCCGCCGGGATGATGAACAATTATAACCTGCTCTCCGGCATACTGGTCAACAACGGGGTAAGGTTAAACGGGCCACCCATGATTGTGGTGAACCAGTGGGACCGGGAGAAAGACAGCCTGGACTACAATTTCTGCTTCCCGATCATCCGGTCCACCCACCTGCCTGAGAACCCGCTGATCCAATACAAGCGGATCTTCCCGAAAAGGGCCCTCAAGGCTATCTACCACGGAAATTACATCACCTCGGACCGGGCCTGGTACGCATTGATGGACTATGCGGAAAAAAATGGCATCGAAGTGGACCCCGAGCCTGTTGAGGTCTTCTTAAACAACCCGAACATGGGTGGGGATGTCCTGAGGTGGACGGCGGAAATCTACCTGCCTATTAAGGAAACAGGCAGGGCTGCCGGCCCGTGATCGCCTGAAACGCCCCGGAAGAGGTCTCTGACAACCCGGGGCCGCCGCCTTCGCAGGAGACTCCCGGACAGGAACCGTCCCGTCCTTATTTCGCGAATCCGATATAGATCAGTATCACGACCACCACCACGGCCAGGCCCACCTGCTTCACGTATTTGTAAGGGGTAATCTCCACCTGCCGGGTGTATTCCAGCACATAGGGGTCTTTCTTGGGCCTCAGTTTCCCGATCAATAGCATGATCCCCACGTTCAGCAGGAAGAGGATGGCCATGATGTGCAGGTAATGGGGGTAGGCTTCCGCTTCCACCTTGCGCAGGGCGGTCAGGTCGGTAACCCCGGCTTCCCGGGCCGCTTCCAGGGCGGATTCCACCATCCCCGGGCCAATGATGAACTGGCTCAGGATATAGAGTCCCGAACCGAGGAAGATGGCCACCTTGGCTGCAATGGCCGGAACGCGCTGGGTCAGGTACCCCACCACGATGATGGTGAGGATCGGGATGTTGTAGATACCGTTGACCTCCTGCAGGTAATCAAAGATACTCCCGGCGTTTTCGATCACCGGGGCAACCAGCATCGCCGCAAGCGCCAGGATGATCCCGAAGATCTTCCCGTATTTGACGACGGTGGCCTCCGAGGCCTCCCTGTTGATGTGCTGCTTGTAGATGTCGATGCCGAAGAGCGTCACGGAAGAGTTCAGCACGCTGTTGAACGAACTGAGGATGGCCCCGAAAAGCACGGCTGCAAAGAAGCCCACAAGCGGACCAGGCAATACGGCCCGGACGAGTTCCGGATAGGCATCGTTGCTGGAGGCCAGGTTGCCCTCAAAGTAATAGTAGGCGATCATTCCGGGCAATACCAGGATGATCGGGCCGAGGATTTTGATAAAGGATGCCAGCAGGAGGCCCTTCTGCCCCTCTGCCAGGTTTTTGGCCCCGAGGGCCCGCTGGATGATCTGCTGGTTGGTTCCCCAATAAAAGAGCTGCACCAGCATCATCCCCGTAAAAATCGTACTGAAAGGGACTTCCTGATAAAATTCCCCCGTTGAGTCGAAGCGCTCCGGGCTGGAATCGATCAGCGTATTGATTCCATCCATCACGCTGCCGTCCCCGATCGCCATCAGGCCGAAGACCGGTATCATTACCCCGCCGATGAGCAGGCCGATTGCATTGATACTGTCTGAAACGGCTACCGCCTTGAGCCCCCCGAAAACGGCGTAAATAGACCCGACAATGCCGATACCCCAGATACAGATGACGCGGGCGGTTGCTTCAGGGACATTGAGCAGTTCCGCCACATTGAACATCCCGCTGATTGCCACCGACCCTGAATACAGGATCACCGGCAACAGGACCACTACGTAGCCGGTGAGGAAAAGGCCGGAAGTGATGGTTTTGGTGGTGGTGTCAAACCGCTTTGCAAGGAAACCGGGTACGGTGGTAAGCCCCCCCTTCAGGTAGCGCGGCAACAGGAACACGGCCGTGATGACCATGGTGATTGCCGCGAGGGTTTCCCAGGCCATTACAGATAACCCGTCCAGGTATGCGCTTCCATTGAGCCCGACGATCTGTTCGGTGGAAAGGTTGGTGAGCAGGAGGGAACCGGCAATCACCCCGGCGGTCAGGCTCCTGCCACCCAGAAAATACCCATCGGAGGTGGATTCATTGGTTTTGCGGGTGGCTATATAGGAGATAACGGCGACGAGCAGGGTGAAACCCACGAAGGAAAGGATACCGATCATGGCAAATTGGATGGTTTGGTTCAGTATCTAAAAATAGGGGATTAATCATTAACTGCACACCCAAAATCGTTATTCTGGCAGTTGCAGCCGGTTTTTGATGGAAACGGGTTGGGTGCCCATCCCGTTAAATCCTTAATTTAGACCTTTGAAAAGAAAAACTTGCCCGCCATGCCCACCCCGATCCGAAAATCCCTGATGCTCCTGGCCGGGCTGCTTGGATTCAGCTGTACCCAATACGGCCAACTGGACTATGTCTGCAGGTTGCCGGGGGGGGTCAACGAGGCTTCCGGGATGGTGACCTACAACGGGCAAACCATCTGGGTCATAGAGGACGGCAGTAACCCGGACAAAATCCGGGAGGTAGACACCACGGGGAACCTGCTGAGGGAGTACGAGGTAAAGGATGCCCGGAATAAGGATTGGGAAGCACTCACTACGGATACACTGGGCCGCCTTTACATAGGGGATTTCGGGAATAACCTGAATTCCCGGGACGACCTGGTGATTTACCGCCTGCCTGACCCCCGCCAGGAACCCGGGGACAAGATAGATGCAGAGGCCATCCGGTTCTCCTATCCCGACCAAAAGCACTTCCCCCCGGAGAAAAACGCCCGCTTCTTTGACGCGGAAGGGTTCTTCCACCTGGATGGGCATTTGTACATTATCACCAAGAACCGGGCGCGGCCCTTTAACGGGATGGCCACCATTTATCGCGTACCGGATGAACCGGGGGAGTACAAGGCCGAACTGGTCACCCGAATATTTATCTGTGGGGACCGCAGGGGGTGCCAGGTAACCGACGCAGCCCTGTCGCCAAGCGGTAACCGGCTGGCCTTGTTGGGTTACGGTTTTATCTGGGTATACGATTCTTTTGGCACCACGGGATTTGCCGGGACGCCCCGCAAGTTTTCCCTGGAGTCCAACACCCAGCTGGAAGGTATCTGTTTTGTCGACGAGACCGAGGTGTATTTAACCGATGAGAAGAGCGTGGGGCGCGGCGGCAATATTTACCGCTATTCCCTCCCGCTCCCTTAAAATGAGAACCCCAGGCCAAAGGAGAACCGGAGGCCGTCTTCCCCCTGGAACAAAGCGGTATTCAGGGTAACCACATCGATGCCATTGAGGAATAAACCGCCGCCATAGGAAGTATGCCAGCGGGAGGATGAATCCCCGGGCTGCCAGACGCGGCCGTAGTCAAAGCCCCCGAATAGCCCAATGGACAGGGGAACAATCCCGGTGCGCATTTGCGCGAACTGCAACCGAAGGTCGGTGAGTTGATAATAGGCGGTCTTCCCAGAAAAACGCTCGTTCCGGTAACTCCTGGGACCATCATTGGCGCCTATCCGGGCTGCCTGGAAGAATTCGTATCCCTGCCCCAGGTTAAAGTGCGCTTTCCACCGGGTGGCGAGAACCAGTTGGCCCGATGGCAGCAGGCGATGGTCGAGGCTGAGGGCGGGAATGACGTACCCGAAGCCTGTGCCCCAGGAATCCGCCCGCTCCTTATAGCCAAGTTCCAGGCTGGAGGACATCCCGAGGGTCGGGAAGGCCTCATTGTCGCGGTTTTCGTAAAAATACTTCGCGCTGACCCCCAGGAACTGGCTGCTGTTCTCCTCCCCATTGGCCTGGTAGAATGTATTGATATACCGGTCACTTGTTTCCTCTACCTTAAAGCGCTCGTACCCCAGGCCCAACCGGAGGCTGCCTCCCAGCGGGCCCCGCCAGATCAGCGCCGGCTTCAGGCTCAGCACGCTCAGGCGGATCCGGTTGTAATCCAAACCCAATTCGTCATCTGGGTTCAGGGACTCGTTGCCGAAGCCGAAGAAATTCTGGCTGAAGTTCGGACTGGTGTTCCGCGCCTGCACCTGCAGGTTCCATTTCCCGAATACATTGGCGAACTCCCCCTCGTATCCCAGGTCAAAGCCACTGGTGGCAAAATAGAAGGAACCGGTAACCGAATGGCGGTAGGTAAAGGGGTTCCGCCGGAAACCATAGCGCGAAAAACTGTATCCCAACCCCAGGCGCATGCCGTCATCGGGGTTAAATCCCGCCGTCGGCAGGAGGTGGCTGTTGAAGGTGGCCAGGTCCAGGGATTGGAAGGTATTTACCTGGTAATGGTCCGTAAGCACCCGGCGTGCGTGCCCCGGCCCCTCAAAGCGGTTCTCCCTGGTTTTGTAGTCATAGATCACCGCCTTGTTTCCCGATGTGGTGATATAGCGGTCCCTTCCAAGGCCCCCGACGATACGCACCTTGATTTTTGTGCCTTTTGCCAGGTCGATTTCAAAGCGGTCCCGGTCGTCCAGGCCGTAAATCCAGACTTCGCGGGTGAGGTCGGGGAGGAGGGTCCGCTCGAAGAACAGTTTGCTTTTCTCCCCGTGAATGATCCGGTAAGCGCGGACAACCACCCCTCCCTCCGGGCCCGATTGGATTTCGAACCAGTCGTCCTTGTCCGTACCCCGGACAACAAGGTAGCGCTGCAACACCTCAAAATAATCATTAGCAATATCCTCCAGGCGGTCGAGTCGGGCCAGGAGTGTCCGGCGGATCTTATCGCTGGTGGCCCCACGCACTTCGGGGGGGATGCCCAGGAGGGAGGCGTCGATCACCTCCGGGGTTATCCGCTGGCGAATCTGCCGGGCCTGCTGCTGCCACTGGGAACGGGTCGTCCCGCCCAGCAGGGTCATATCCAGGGAAAGGGGGTTGCTGTTGAAGGTGCGGACATTCCGGATCTCCTCGTTAAAACCCTCCATTTTCTTGACCCCGGGGACCAGGCGGGTCAGGAGATTCCCTATAAACCCGTCCCCCATTACGGAAAAGGCCTGGTCGCGGTCGCGGGGGATCGGCCGGTAGATGACCTCCCCCGTTACCTTGTCTTCGAATTCCGCCCAGCGCCACTGGTCCTGGTGCCGGTCCCAGTCGCCGATCAGCATGTCGAACAAGCGGGCGCGGATATAGGCTTCCGTATCCACCCGGTACTTTTCATCATCCCTGAGAGAATGGATCAGGTCAAAGGTGCTCTTGATATCCTCTGCAAATCCGAAGCTGGGCAGGTCTTCATGCCCTTCGGAAGGATGTTCCTCGATCATGTACAACTCGTCCCCGAAATCCTCGTTGTACTTGCCGAGTGCCGGCTGGCGGGGGACATAAAAAAGCCTTGGGTTGGTGTGATAGATGCCCAGGGTATCCATCAGGGGGGATAGCGCAAAGGGGGCGTAGGGGTGTGCCCCGGTGTACAGGTCTTCCAGAAGCTCCTCGGGGGCCGTGTTTTCAAGGTCGCCAATGATGTATTGGTCCATGAATACCATCGCCTGCAGGTTTTGTTCGGCTTGTTTTCGAAGGGCGCGCATCACGAATTCCCTGCCGTCCCGATGCCGTAGCCGCAGGGATTTGGACTGCTGCCCACCCCCTTTGCGGATTGGGGTAAGGCCGCCGTAGAGAGTATCGATCCGCACCGTGGACACGTTAATCTTCTCCCCGTAGAGTTCCCGGTAGCGCGGACCCCACATCCGGGTATAGAACCCCGATTTGGTTACTTCATCCTCCGTGTAGACGGCGGCTTCGACACGGGAAGGGAAATCGGCTTCAAATGCGGCAGGATCCGGTTCAAAAGGAGGGGCATGGACCATGGTGGTAAAAAGGAATTTTTCCCCACCGGTATCATCCACCCCGTAATAGCGGACGCGGGAACTCTTGTCCGTATAGACCTCAAGGACCGCGTACCCGCGGAAGCCCGTGGAGAAGGTGCTGCCGCCCAGGAGGTTGGTCGCCCCTTCCTTGGCCCCGGAACCGCTTACTATCTGTGCGATCCCTTCCTCCGCTATGTATTGCAGCGTATGCTCGTGGCCGGAGGCAATGACCACCCGCTCCCCGAAGCGGGCCAAAGTAAGCATCCGCTTTTGCAGTTCCAGGTACCGCTTGTTTTGCATATCCTCTATGGACACCCCTGCGGTCCGGCGGAACAGATTGACCAGGGTGCCGATTACAGGGAGCGGGACCTTTCCCGAATAGGGGTAGAATTGTTGCCGGAGCGTAAACTGCCCACCGTGATTCCCGTAGCTCCGCATTGGGTGGTGCATGGCCAGCAGGATGGTCTTGTCCGCGTGTTGCTTGATCTCACTGCCAAGGGTTTCCCAGAAAACCTCCCGGTCCTTTATCTCGCAATCGTCGTTTATGGCCGGCCGCTTGTCCCAGTCAGTCAGGTACCATTCTGTATCGACCAGGATCATCATCAGGTCGTTGGAGAGGCTTACCACTTCGATGGGACAGCCATTCTCCGGCAGGAAGACATTCTTCCGGTCCAGGTAGTCTTCCACGTATTCCTCCTGCCGCTTCAGCCCCTTGATCCCTTCGTTGTACCAATCGTGGTTGCCGGGGATAAATACGGGCCGGCCCTCAAACTGGTCCAGGGTCCGTAGCTGGGCTTCGAGGTGGCTGGCAGCCAATTGGAATTCCTGGGGGGAATCCTTTGGGTCTGGCAGGCCAGCCGGATAGATATTGTCTCCAAGAAAAAGGGCCGTGCTATTGGGCCCGGCCTGGCTCAGGCGGTCCTGGAACCGCTGCAGGACCGGGTTCATGCCCCCCGGAGGCGACAGGCCCGCATCACCGATAAGGTAAAACGTGTGGGCAACCTCAGACCGGCCTGCCAAATCCGTAGCCTGCCCGGGGCTGGCATATTTAGGGGCGTAAGTGGCGCAGGAGGCCAAAAGGCACCCCCATGCCGCGATCAGGAGAACTTGTTTTAGAAAAGCAATTCTGGGAGACATATAAAATTTGTACTTTGTATAATCAATCTCCTTCTGTATGACAAAGCTTACGGAAAACGCGGCTGTCTATGTATCCCAGTTACTATCCGAAAAATTGGACGAGCGGTACCTATACCACAACCTCAGGCATACGCAGCTGGTTGTACAAAGTACAAAAGAATTGCTGGATCACCATGAGCTGAATAAAGAGGAAGCGGAGGACCTCCTGCTCGCTGCCTGGATGCATGATGCCGGGTATGCCATTGACAATCAGGACCATGAAGAAAAGAGCTGCGAGATAGCACGGTCCTTCCTGCAGGAGCAGGGCCTGGCCAATAAGCGAATCGAGAGTGTCTGTCAACTGATCCGGGCTACCCGTCGCCATCATTCCCCGGAAAACACGGCAGAAAAAATCCTCCGGGATGCGGATTCCTCCCACCTGAGCCAGAAGGATTACCGGGAAATTGCCGAGCTGCTCCGGGAGGAGCTCTCCCTCCTGGATATCGCGCATTACAACCAGGAAGATTGGCGGGAAATGAATATCAATATGTTCCAGTCCGAACACCAGTTTTACACGGATTATGCCAGGGAAAACTGGCAGGAAGGCAAGGACGATAATTTGCGCAAACTGGTCAAGGACAAAAAAAAGCGCGGGCAACTGGCCAAGAAGGAAAAATTGAAGGCCCAGTTCAAAAGTGAAAGCCCCGAGCGGGGGATACAGACCATGTACCGGGTATCCATGCGAAACCACCTGAAGCTCAGCGACATTGCGGATACCAAAGCGAATATCCTGTTATCGGTGAATGCGATCATCATTTCCCTGGTCATCGCGAACCTGATCCCGAAACTGGACAACCCCAACAACGATTACCTCATCTACCCCACGCTGATATTTATCGTTTTCAGCATCGCCTCCATGATACTTTCCATCCTGGCTACCCGGCCCAATGTAACCAGCGGGAAATTTACCAAGGAGGACGTTGCCCAGAAAAAAGTGAACCTGCTGTTCTTCGGGAATTTCCACCAAATGGCGTTACCGGAATACGAATGGGCCATGCGGGAACTGATCAAGGATAAATTCTACGTGTACAACACACTCACCAAGGATTTGTATTTCCTCGGCCTGGTCCTGCAACGGAAATACAAGTTGCTGCGCTGGACCTATACCATATTTATGGTGGGGATGATTCTTTCGGTGATTGCGTTTTTCGTGGCGCTGAAGTTCTACGGCCCTGACCGGATCCTCGAGCTGCCCGAATGATCAGGAGTTGAGTTCCTCCATCAATTGGTCGTAGTTGTAGAATTCCTTTGCCTCTCCCTGCGGGTCGCTTTTCCGGTAAAGGATTCCGGCGCGGATAGCCTTGAGGCCGGAGACCCCCTGCAGGCCTTCCAGTTCCACAATTTCCATCTCATCGGTGAAGTAGCCCTTTGATTTCAGGAACCGGATATACCTGAGGTATTCCTGTTCGTCCTTTTTCTGTGAGTAGACAATGACCAGTTTCCCGGACTGCGTCAGCCGCTCCCCGGTCCCCTTGACCCGGGATTTGTCGATCCGCTTCTTGATCACTTCATACCGGGCATTATAGGTGCCGTCCACATCGAACCGCTTTTCGTCCATGCGGAACCGGATGCTCAGGGAGGTGTTGTACACCAGGATCAGGGAGGCTACGTCGAGCTGTATGGGCAATTCCGATTTGATGTCGTAGTAGGCATTTTCCATCTCGCACATTACCTGCAGCTGCCAGAGGCGCAAATTGCTCAGGTAGAGGGGGTCGTACTCCCGCTCCGAGGCAATGGAGCCCCCGATGTACATATTGTGTTCCACCCCGTCGGTCTTATAGCGCTCAAAGTAATGCGGGAACATCTGCTGGGCATCTTCCTGCCTTTTGTCAAGAAGGGAAGCCAGCGTCTTGTTGATCTGCATAACGGTCTCATCGTAATTCCGCCGGTGGTCATAATAGGACTCGGTCCCCACGTCGATCCCGGCCTCATAGGAGCCGATCTCGGCAGCCAGCTCACTGTCCAGGCCCTTGAGGTGCTCCAGCACAGGTGTGATTTCCTCATGTACAAAATTGAAAATGGCCTGCTCGCTGTTGGTGTGCAGCACTTCTTTGATATCTTCGATATGCCTGCTTACCCGGAAAGTCAGCTCCTCGTAGATAGGCAACTGGGTTTTGCCAAACGCTAATTCAAGCACGGCCCGGATCCTGGAGAGCTGGATCATCAGGTCCCGCTGTATGGCAGCGTTTCGGGCGTGGGAGGATTCCCGGATGTCCACCTGCCCGTAAAGCGGATGCACGTCCTGGAAGGCAATTTCCCTGAACGCCGGTTCCCTGCCCTCGAGCTGGTCGATGATGAATTTCCTGGCCTCCTCCTGAAACCGCCAAAGGACGGATTCGTGCACAGAGGTGCACTCATGCTGGATGATGGCGTCGATCAGGTTCTCCTCCTCGATGCGCGAACGCACAACAGCCGAAACAATGAACGGCATCACATCATCCAGCTTGGTCGCATTGACCGCATTCAGGGCGTTGGTCCTGGTGGAAACCACCTCTAGCAGACCCAGTACTTCGTCCTTGTCCGCAATGGGCGCAAATATTGCACTGCGGATCCCCTGGTCAAAAAGGTTCTGGTAAAATCCCTCCCCCCCGGAGTTTTCATGGTACCTGGCGACGTCCGGTATGACAAAATAGGCCTTTTCGTTCAAAAGCTTTTCGTAGGATTCGCTGCAGAGGGACTCGTTGCATTTGCACGCATGGGAATCCCCAAGGATAAAGCTTTCCATCCCCTTGCCATAGACTTTCTCGAACTGCCCGTCCTTGCGGTTGTAGGTAATAAAACCCACCCTCAGGTCCTTCAGGCGGAAAAACGACCGGAAGGTGCTCTGGAGTTCGCTCATGAAACTGTCACTCCCCCGTTTATCGCTCGCAATCAATTCGGATTTTATGGCCGAGATGGCGTACTCCGCAGTTACGTCGAACATATTGGCGATTACGAATCCTTTGATCGTAAAGCTTCCCGGGGGTATTTTGGACTTCCAGAAATCCAGGTCTTCCGGATGCGATAGCAATTCGTCCACGTCGTCCTGGGTAATCTCCGGGGCTTCCGCGTTCGGGATGATTTCCATAAAATCCGCATTGTAAAGGATGCGGTAATGGTGCATTACCCCGTTGGCATCCGGAAATTCGAAGAAATAGGGCCGGCTGAAGTCAAGTTTAAAGCCGTAGTGGTGATTCAGTATAACCGTGCTGGCCATGATATAGTCCTGCCCGTCGGACCGTCGCATCAGGATAGGGTTGAAATCATCACCCGCATTTTCGATGATGCGTCTTAGGCGCGCCGATGGGTGAAAGAGCATGTCCACATAGGGCAGGGAAAGCGCCTTGATTTCATTGCGGCTGAGCACCTCGGAGAATGCGTCCTGCAGTATGATGTCCAGCACCTCCTTGTGGGTCTCGAGTTTTTCGACTTCTTCAAATCCCTCCCGAAGCTCGGGGTAGGGTGCCTGGGCCTCCAGGATCCGATTTGCCTTGGCCCGCTGGTCGGGCGTACCGTTTTCTGCCAGCTGGTCGTAAAACCGCAGGAACTTGTCAAAGCTTATCAGAAATTTTACGGGCAGTTCCTGATCCATGGTGAATGGTTTGTCGGTGCTGAGTCGCAACGCAGCAAATAAAATTACAAAATATTGCGGTTCCTATTTGAGCATCCCTACTGTACAATTCCGCTCAAATTTTGGATATTTATCGAAAATCGCCCTATGTTCTCCAAGCGCCGACTTGACCGTGCCTATAAACAGGCCCCCGTCATACCCTTCGACGACCATTCGCGGTTTATCTTCTTCAGTGACTGCCACCGGGGCGACAACAGCTTTGCGGACGAATTTGCCAATAACCGGAACATCTACTACCACGCACTGAAACACTATTACCAGCAGGGCTTCGACTATTTTGAACTGGGCGACGGGGACGAACTCTGGGAAAACCTGAATTTCGAATCGATTTTTGAGGCCCACAAGAACGTCTACACGCTGCTGCGCGACTTCCACCTGGAAAACAGGCTCCACATGATCTGGGGCAACCACGACATGGTCTACAAGAACCCCGACTATGTGGCCGAAAACCTGAGCAGTTACTTTGAGCCCATCGACGGCCGGGACCGCGAACTCTTCGAGGGGATCCGGTATGAAGAGGGGATTGTCCTCAGGCATAAGGAGACCGGGCAGGAACTCTTCCTCTGCCACGGGCACCAGGCCGATTGGTGGAACTACACCTTCTGGCGCTGGAGCCGGTTCCTGGTCCGGGTACTCTGGAAGCCGCTGCAGGTCTGGGGGATTGCGGACCCCACCTCCCCGGCCCGGAACTACAAGGAACTGATCCGGATCGAAAAGCGCATCAAAAAATGGATCCTGGCCAACGACATGCTGCCCGTTATCGTAGGGCACACCCACAGGCCACGGTTTCCGGAGCCCGGGGAAATCCCGCTTTTCAATGACGGCAGTTGTGTCCACCCCAGGAGCATCACCGGGCTGGAAATCGAGGACGGGCAAATAAGCCTGATCAAATGGCAGATTGCCACCACGGACGACGGGGTGCTGAAGGTGGTCCGCATACTGCTCGAAGGACCGGAAAAGCTCGCAAACTATTCCCTTAAACAATCGGGATGACTGCCTCCGTACAGCCAAGTGACCTCAGCCAGTTGATAGCGGCCATCCCAATCCGGCACGACCTGGTATCCTACCTCATGTTCTCCGGCGTGTTGCTGGGCTTCCTGCTTTCCGGGGTCATTTGGTTGCGGGGCCCCAGGGAAAACCGGGCGCTCTTCTATTTTGCACTGCTGATCTGCTGCCTGTCGGTCACCAACCTGGATACTTTCCTGTGCTATACCGGGTGGATGAAATACACCCTTGCCTGGAATGATTCCACCGAGCCCCTGACCCTGCTCTTTGCCCCCCTACTCTACCTGAGTATCCGCCACCTGGTGATAAAAAAACCCCTGCCGCCCGGGATCCTCTTCCTGCATTTCCTCCCGGCAATCGGCTACGGGCTGTCTCAGATCGGGTATTATACCGAACCGCTTCCCGTAAAGTTCAACGCCTATAAGGATGCCTATTTCTCCCATATCCCGTTTGCGGAAGTACCTGAAGGGACCAGCTACGGATATCAGTGGATCAAAGACAAGCAGCGGTGGCTGCTGCTCATAGGATTTACATTTTACGGGCTCCTTTCCGTCCGGTTATGGCAACGGTCGCGCAAAGACTTCCGCGACCCGGCCTCCGGAGTGCGCATATCCAAATACCGGTTCGGCCGGTTTGCCCTTGTGACCTTCCTGCTCAGCCTGGGCCTGATGCTGCTGGTGTACCTGAATTACGAAGACGACGGCGGAGACCACTACCTGTCGCTCTTCACGTTTGCAGTCACCCTGTCCTCCACGATTGCCTTCCTGACTGAAACCCGGTTCTTCCAGCGCTCCTGGCTCCTCGACAAATACGAGACCTCCGCCTCCCGGGGAGGGGACATTACCCTGGAACAATTGCGGGAAGCGGCAGGGAGGGAATCCTTCTTCACTTCCCCCGAGGCCTCCCTGAAATCCCTTGCCAACCATTTTGATATCCACCCCAACCTGGTCTCCCGTCTCATCAATGAGGAAACCAGCGGGAATTTCAATGATTTCATCAACGGATTCCGCGTGGACCTGGCCAAATCCCAGCTCCGATCCGGGAAATTCCGGCACCTGACCATTGAAGCCATCGGCAGGAATGTGGGTTTCCGCTCAAGGTCGTCCTTTTACGAGGCTTTCAGGAAGCAAACCGGCCATTCCCCATCTCAATTCATGAAATCTGCCGGAAAAAGTTAAAGCCCCGGTTGTCCGGAATTGCAAAAACAGACGGATTGGAACTGATAATTAAGGGGTTACAACCGGAGAGTTTTCATCTTTGCCTAAAACAACGAACCGATGAAAGCAAAAAGACGGTATGATCTTGACTGGCTGCGGGTGGGGGTATTTGCCCTGCTGATCCTCTACCATGTGGGTATGTTCTTCGTGCCCTGGGGCTGGCACCTGAAAAACGACATCATTTACCCGGAGCTGCGGTGGCCCATGCTATTCGTAAACCAGTGGCGCCTGCCCATCCTGTTTGTGATCTCCGGCATGGGAACCTATTACGCCTATTCCTACCGCAGCCCCGGGGCCTATGCGGGGGAGCGGCTCCTCAGGCTGGGGATCCCCCTCCTTTTCGGGATGCTGGTCATCGTGCCCCCACAGGTCTACCTGGAACGCCTGGCTTCGGGGGCCTTTTACGGATCATATTGGGAATACCTCTCGGGCCCCGCCTTTAAGGGGGTTTACCCCGAAGGAAATATCAGCTGGCACCACCTTTGGTTCCTGCCTTACCTGCTGCTCTTCTCCCTGGTACTCGCCCGTGTTTTCAGGCGCCTCCGGGATCGTCCGGGCAAACAGGTGGCGTGGGTTCGCAAGCGGCTAAGAAGCAAATGGGGCTTGCTCCTGTTCATCCTTCCCCTGTATTTCTACGAGGCCTTCATGGAACCCTTTTTCAACGTAACGCATGCACTGGTCGGGGACTGGTTTGCCCTGGCCAACTACGGTACCCTGTTTTTTTACGGCTTCCTGCTGACGGCAGCCGGGGAAGACTTCTGGCAGGCCGCGGTCCGGTACCGCCGCAGGAACCTGCTATTGGGGATTGCCAGCTTTGCCGGCCTCCTGTTTATCTGGCAATTCGAGGATAACGCGTACCGGCACTTCAGCGAAGCGGGTCTCAAAGTCCTGAACCTCTGGACATGGATCTTTGTGCTTTTCGGCTATGCCGCCGTATACCTGAACCGCCCCAGCCGGCTGCTGAGCTATTGCAACCGGGCCGTTTATCCTTTTTACATCCTGCACCAGACAGTGACCGTGATCCTTGCCTATTTTCTCATGGATACAGACCTGGGCCTGGGGTTGGAGTTTTTCCTGTTGACGTTGGGCACCTTCGGGGGCAGCTGGCTGATTTACCATTTTATCATCCGCCCCGTAAAATTCCTGCACCCGCTGATGGGCCTGAAAAGCAAAAAGGCTGCCCCCGAGAAACAACTGCAACGCACCGCCTGAGGTAGCGGGCGGCCCCTGTATCGTGCATCAGGTCAGCGGGATGGGGAGGTTCTTGTAATGGACCGGGTCCAGCATGCTTTCATAGCAGATATTCCGGTTGTACAATTCACGGGCAATGGGATGCGCGACCAGTTCGGGGGATCCGGGATGGCTGAGCAGGTGCTGCAGCCCATTGCTGTCCGCACGCCCAAGCCATACGCTCCTTTCGTCCGGGCCCAGGATGACGGGCATCCCGTTATCCAGGTTCTGGATCTGCCGGAGCATGGGGCTGGCTGTGCCCACCAGCAGGGAGCAGGTAAGGAACCCGTCATCCAGCATATTGTAGATGCCGGCTATCGCGAAGGGCTTCTTATCGCGCCGGTAAATGTAATAGGGATAGAGTTCCCCGTCGTAATGGTGCATGGTAAAGTAACCATTGGCAATAATCAGGCAGCGCTTGTTTGCCAGGCATTCGCGCAGCCACCCCACTTCCTCTATCAATTCATGTCTCAGGTTGAGGGTGTTCAGGCTGTTCTGGAAAAGGTGCCAGTCTTCACGGAATTTATCCGGGAGCAATCCCCAGATGCTGTTCTGGATATATTCCGGGGATTCCTGGGTGATCACCGGCAGCGATTCCTCACTGAGCCCGTCGATGACAGACCGGGGTTGATAGATCCTGGGATATTTGAATGGTGTACCGAATTCCTTTTCAATTTTCCCTCGCTTTGCCGTATTCGATAACCTGTAAAACATTGGGAATCTTTTTATGCAAGTAACAGGATAACCCGGTGTTTTCCTGACCGTAACGAAAAGAATGTTAGTCCTTTTACCCAGAATTGTCTAACAAAACCGGTCCTTTTCATCAGAAATCCCCAATACTGTTAAACATTTTCCGAAAACCATCAAGGTCCGCGAAGGGGATCCTGTAAGTTTACCCTACCCCGAAAAGCAAACGCCTTGGGGTAAAAGACTTGTTCAGTGCCAGTTGGGCAGTAATACCCGTTCCGGCATGTGAAAGTTATAATAACTAATGAAGGTTCTGTAACAGGGCTGGGGCTAATCCTTTTGACCTTTGAAAGAACAGATAACGACAATAAAATGGAATTGACTATAAAACGAGCTGAAAAGCACCTGCATGCCCTCAACGAGCAATTACAGGGAACCATCAGCCAGCAGAAAGGGTTGTTCCGGCTCGATATCGGGACACATATCGGCAGCGGCTCGATCAACTGCATTTGCTTTAACAAATGCATGACGGCGCTTGAGTACGACATTACGCTCGAAGAAGATCAGTATATCCCCCTGAATGCACCGGATATGGATATGTTGTATTTCGTGTACTGCCTGGAAGGCCACGGGGCGGTACGGCTCCGGGAATCCGGGAATTTCATCCAGCTGGACAAACTGCAAACCGCAGTAATATACAACAACCGGGAAACCGAAGGATTGCTCAAGGTGGATAAGGGACAGCGCTTTGTCTTCAACGTGATTGGGATCGACAAAAAGCGGTACGAAGAACACTTCCGGAATAATTTCCACGGCCTGGAGGGAAAACTCCGCCAATTGCTGGAACATTTCGGGAATGGCAAAAAACACATCCACCTGGGTGCCTACAACCTGAAGATCGGCGAACAGATCAAGATGTTGGCAAAACAGCGGCAGGACAATGACATTGCCTCCTACCTGAGATTTGAGGGGATCTGCAACCTGATCCTATCCAACCAGATCACGCAGTTTTATCTGGATGTGGATCAGAAGTCCAATACGACCTCACTTACCGGGCAGGAGCTGCAGTTGATCCACCAGGTGAGCGAATTTATAGTGAACTACCCGGAGGTGCAGCACGCGATCAAATCCCTGTGCAAAAAGTCCGGCCTTTCGCCCAACAAACTGCAGGAAGGATTCAAGTTTATGCACGGACGCACCGTTTCCGACTATGTCCGGAATGTCCGGGTGGAAAAGGCAGAGGAATTGCTGCGGACCACGGACATGAACATCTCCGAAGTTGTCTATTCGGTCGGGCTCACCAGCAGGAGCTACTTTTGCAAGATTTTCAAGAACAAATACAATTGCAGCCCGAAGCAATACAAAAGCAAGCGCCTGAACAAGGTAGACCTGCCGGAGGCTGCGGCCTGAAAGCGGGCCGGAGGCGCTTAGGTATTGCTGCCCGGATCTGAGGTGTGTTCCACCCGCAACGGACCGGAAAAATCCAGGGTACGGATCGGGAACGGGATATTGATCCCCTCCGAATCAAAGGCGCCCTTGATGGCGATCATCGCCCGGGTCTTCGAGTTGGCCACCTGAAGGGCCGAAGTCGATTCGATCCAGAATCGCGTTTCAAAATTGATGGAACTCGAGCCGAATTCGGTATACAGAAAAATGATGTCTTCCGCGCTGCCCACCTCCTCGAAGGTCTGTACTATGGTCTCCTGTACCACCTGCCTCACCTGTTCCAGGTCCGAACTGTAGCCCACGCCGCAGGAAAGGATTACCCGGGATTGGGCCGTGGTGCTGTAATTTTTGATCGGGTTTTCGACTACGATTTTGTTCGGGATGTACACCATATTGTTGTCGGGTTGCCTCAGGGTGACGGAACGCAGGTCGATGTTGACCACCTCCCCCTCATACCCGTTGGTGTGAATCCAGTCTCCGAATTTGATGTACTTCACATAGGAAAGCACGATGCCCGAATAGGTATTGGCCAAAGCCCCCTGCAGGGCCAGGCCCACGGCCAGGCCGGCTACACCGGCTCCCGCCAGGATCGTATTCAGTGCCCGGCTCAGGTTCAGGATCCCCAGCACCAGGAAAAGCCCAAGGAGGATCACCACAATCGACACCAGGCGGGAAATGAGGTTTCTCATCGAATCCTGCATGCTGGATCGCTGCAGCAACTTGTCAACGGCCCGGCTGATATACTTGGACAGGATCACCGAGATGATGAAAACCACCAAAGCGATCAGGAAGTTCGGCAGGTTGAGTATCAGGGTATCTACCCAGCCAAGGAGTTTTTCCTTCATTTTTCCCCAAGCCTGGGCAAATTCAGATTCCATAGATAAAGGTATTTCAGGGGTATTGGATGTGGCAGCCATAAAAAAAGACTCCGGCCTAGCAGCAAACCGGAATCCTTTTAACTAACCAACTAAACTTCAAAGCTTAAAGGACAGGCGCCTCTGTGTAGTAGTAAGAACAGCGCGCCATACCTGCTTCTGGTATATGCTGCCAGTGAAGGTAAGTTACCTGAAATGAACGCTCGGAACGTGCTCATTCGGATGAAACCTTGATCCAATTCCGTCTCGGGCTGTAACCCTGTAACCCCGGATATTGGCCCGATATTGGACCCGGCTGCCGGCGCCCGATTCGATCCGATTAAAAATTATGCCTCTCCGGGACGCCTGTAACGCACATAGAATGTACATTTTCATAGCAAAACCGTACATCCCATGGATAAAAAACAAGGAGAAGAATCCACTGAATTCATCAAGGAACCCGGGGAGGATAAACCGGGTTATATCTTCCAGAAAAACAGCAAGACCCAGATTGCCATCCTGATCATCGCGGTCGCCATCCTGCTCATCATAGCCGCCCTCTTTAAATCCGGGATGTTCCTGACCGAATAGGTGGCCTTTGGATCGGCGGTTTCCGGAAAATGCTATCTTTAGCGGAACGAACCAATCCACAACCGACCCAATGCCATTACTCATCGTAATCGGGGGCATCCTGCTGCTGTTCCTGCTGGTTGCCCGCCTGAAACTCAATGCCTTTATTGCCTTCATCATCGTTTGCCTCCTGGTTGGGTTCGGGGAAGGCATGTCCGTCGAAGGCGTAATTACCGCCATCCAGAACGGCATCGGAAATACCCTGGGCTTTTTGATACTGATCCTGGGATTCGGCGCCATGCTCGGAAAACTGGTGGCCGACAGCGGGGCCGCCCAGCGCATCACCTCGGCCCTGATCGCAAAATTCGGCCGCCGGTACATCCAATGGGCTGTGGTGCTTACGGGCTTTATCGTAGGGATCCCCATGTTTTATTCCGTGGGGTTCGTGATCCTCGTCCCTCTGGTATTTACGGTGGCGGCTTCCACCCGGCTTCCCTTGTTGTATGTGGGGATTCCCATGCTGGCCTCCCTGTCGGTTACCCATGGATACCTGCCCCCCCATCCGGCCCCCACGGCAATTGTCGGTATGTTCGGGGCCGATTTTGGCAAGACGCTCTTATATGGGATCCTGGTGGCCATCCCGGCGATTATCGTAGCAGGACCCTTGTTGTCCAGGACATTTAAAAACATACACGCTACCCCGATGAAGGAATTTGTCAATCCCGTGATCCTCGAGGAGGACCAGATGCCCGGGATTGGCGTAAGTATATTCACTGCCCTGCTCCCGGTACTCCTCATAGCGGTGGCAACCCTGGCGGAATACGTACTCCCACAGGGGAATACGGTCCTTGAAATCCTGAAATTTGCAGGCAACCCCGTCATCGCCATGTTGCTGGCCGTACTGGTGGCGATCTATACCCTCGGGCTGGCAAGGGGAAGGAATATGAAGGAAGTGATGGGCACCGCCGCCGAAGGAGTAACCGGGATTACCATGGTAACCCTGGTCATTGCCGGGGCCGGTGCCCTGAAACAGGTGCTGGTAGACAGTGGCGTGAGCGATTATATCGCAGACCTCCTGAAGGACAGCACGATTTCCCCCCTGATTCTGGCCTGGGGTATCGCTACCGTGATCCGTGTCTGCGTCGGGTCTGCGACGGTAGCCGGCCTTACCGCTGCAGGTATTGCCCTGCCGCTGATACAGGGAACCGGTGTATCCCCCGAGCTGATGGTCCTGGCCATCGGCTCTGGGAGTTTGATGCTTTCCCATGTGAACGACAGCGGATTCTGGCTTTTCAAGGAGTACTTCAACCTCTCGGTGAATGATACGTTGCGCACCTGGACGGTAATGGAAACCACGGTGGGCATCATGGGCCTGATCGGGGTCCTGATATTGAATGTAATCCTCTAATCCTCTAATCCTCTAATCCTCTAATCCTCTAATCCTCTAATCAGAAAATAATGAACCAAACACCCGCACAGGTCCTCGAATCCCTGAAATCCGAATTGCCCCCTGCCCCGCCGCCGGCAGGGCTCTATAAACCCGTCCTGGTCCTGGACGGCTTCCTCTACGTTTCCGGGCAGGGACCGATGCAACGGGACGGCACGCTGATGAAAGGCCGGGCCGGGGACGACCTGGACCTCGGGCAGGCAAAGGCTGCCGCCCGGCAGGTGGGCCTGACCATGTTGTCGACCATACTGACCCATTTTGGCCCTGTGGACCCGATCGAGCGGCTGGTTAAAACCTTCGGAATGGTCAATGCCACCCCTGATTTCCCGGACCACCCCCTGGTGATCAACGGGTTCAGCGAGCTCATGGCAAGTGTTTTCGGCCCCGATAAAGGGGTAGGTGTACGCAGTGCCGTGGGAATGATGCTGCCCGGGAATATCCCGGTGGAAATTGAGGCCATATTTAAGTTGCGCTGAGATGGCAATTAATCAGGCGGATAAGGCAGCAGGCGATCAGGAAAAGGAAAAATCCCCCGGAGCAGGGGCCGCTTTGGCCTGGTACGAAATTGAAAATGCTGCGGAAGTCCCCTCCCCGGCCCTGCTGGTCTATCCTGAGAGGATACGGGAAAACATCGACGCCATGGTCCGGATAGCCGGGAGCCCGACCAGGCTGCGCCCGCATATTAAAACCCACAAAACGGCCGAAATCATCCGGATGCAGCTGGATCGGGGCATCACCCGGTTTAAATGCGCCACCATAGCCGAAGCCGAACTGCTGGGCCAATGCGGGGCCGGGGACATCCTGCTTGCCTATCAACCGGTAGGGCCGGACCAGGAGCGCTTCCTGAAATTGCAGGCCGCCTTTCCCAACGCCCGGTTTGCAGCCCTTGCCGACCATCCGGAAACCGTTGCCCAAATGGGGAAGCTGGCAGGGGAATCGGGGAGTAAAATCCGCCTTTTCCTGGACCTGAATACCGGAATGGACCGGACCGGTATCCCCCCGGGACCGGAGGCCGAAGCCCTGTATAAAAAAATTGCCGGGCACCCGGCCCTGGAGGCATGCGGATTGCATGCCTACGACGGCCACATCCGCCCGACCGACCCGAGGGAGCGGCAGGCGGCCTGTGATATGGCATTTGCCGGGGTAACCAGGCTGAAGGCCAGCCTCGAAGCCGCGGGCCTGCCCGTGCCCACCGTCATCGCCGGGGGGTCCCCCAGTTTTCCGATGCATGCCAAACGGAAAGGGGTGGAACTGAGCCCGGGGACTACCCTGCTTTGGGACGCCCGCTATCAGGAACTTTTCCCGGAAATGCCCTTTAAGATTGCTGCCGTATTGCTGACACGCGTAATCAGCCATCCCGGGCCCGGCACGATCTGCCTGGACCTGGGCCACAAGGCGATCGCCCCAGAAATGGATTTTCCGAGGGTGGTGCTTCCAGCCCTGCCGAGTTGCCGGCAATCCGGCCAGAGCGAAGAACACCTGGTCCTCTCCTGCGGCATCGGGGAGCCACCCGCCGTCGGGGAGGTCATCTACGGCTTCCCGATGCATATCTGTCCCACAGTGGCCAAGTACCCCGAACTGCTGGTCGTTCAGGGACACCGCGTCCAGTCATCCTGGCGGGTCGCAGCCCGGGATTACAAACTCACCATATAGCACTGCCTATGTTCCTTTTCGACATCCACCTTGACCTTGCCATGAATGCCATGGAATGGAACCGGGACCTCACCCGTCCCATAGGGGAAATCCGCCGGCGGGAAGCGGGCCTTGCCGATAAACCGGACCGGGGCCAGGGGACTGTCTGTTTTCCGGAGATGCGACGGGGGTCCATCGGCCTTTGCGTCGCGACGCTCATAGCCCGGCACGTGAAAATGGGAAACCCGCTGCCGGGGTGGCATTCCCCGGCCCAGGCATGGGCCCAAACCCAGGGACAGCTCGCCTGGTACCAGGAGATGGAGCGACAGGGACACCTGCGCTGCATCACCTCTGCAAACCTGCTGGAAGAGCATGTGCGCAACTGGGAGGACGGGGATACTTCCGGGCCGATTGGCTACGTGCTGAGCCTGGAAGGCGCCGACTCCATTGTGGAGCCCCGACTGCTGCAACGCTCCTGGGATATGGGATTGAGGATACTCGGCCCTGCCCACTACGGCCCGGGCACCTATGCCCGTGGGACACATGCCAAAGGAGGCCTGGGAGCCCAGGGACGGGAGCTCCTGCAGGAGATGGACCGCCTGGGCATGATCCTGGACGTCACCCACCTCAGCGATGAAAGCTTCTGGGAGGCCCTCGAATGTTTCAAAGGCCCCGTTTGGGCCAGCCATTCGAACTCACGGACCCTGGTGCCCGACCAGCGGCAATTTTCGGACGAGCAGTTCCGGGCCCTCCTCACACGCGGGGCAGTCATCGGGACAGCCCTGGATGCCTGGATGCTCGTGCCTGGTTGGATAAAAAGGGAATCGCACCCGGATACCACCGATGTCCGGCTGAAACACGTGGCAGACCATATACAGTACCTGTGCGACCTTGCGGGGAATACCCGGCATGCGGCCCTGGGCACGGACCTGGACGGGGGCTTTGGCCGCGAACAGGGGCCCTCGGACCTGGACACGATTGCAGACTTGCAGCAATTGGTCCCCTTGCTCGAAGAACGCGGGTTTTCCGGGGAGGACATCGCCGGCATCTTCCACGGCAATGCGATCCGTTTTCTGAAGGCCGCCTGGCGTTGACCGCCTGCAGGTTCCCGGCATTTGATCTAATTTAACAGCAATTTATATCGGTCCGGCAAGGTATTTGCTACTTTTACGGCATGCGTAAGAAGCTATGCGTATAGTCTATTTCTTCCTGGTGCTCCTACTTTGCGGGGCAGGGGCGAAAGCCCAGACGGATGTCCCACAGACCCGCAGGCTGGATATTTCGGCCGAGCCGGACAAGGATGTCACAGTCAAACCCGACGGACTCCCCGCACCAAACCTTCTCGACAAAAAACCAGAATATGACCTGGGGTTGTCCGACCGGAAAAACACGGTACGGATGCTGCCCGAACGCGACCTGAAGCAGGCAGGCCACGACCTGGTACTCAAACCGAAGATCGGGGAAACCGAAAAAGGATCCTCCGGAAAGCATTTTGGGGATATGTACCTGGGCGATGTTAAAACCTCCTCAAAGTTCGTGGGCGTTGTATGCCGCGACCACGAATTTGTGGACGGAGACCGGGTGCGCATCCTGGTAAACGGCGTGGTGGCAGACCCGAACATCCTGCTGACCGGAGCCTTCAAAGGCGTAAACCTGGAGCTGGACAAGGGGTTCAACCGAATCGATTTCGAAGCCCTGAACCAGGGTTCCACCGGCCCAAATACCGCACAGGTGGACGTCTATGACGACAAGGGCCAACTGATCTACTCCAACAAGTGGCTGTTGTCAACGGGTTCCAAGGCCAGCCTGATCATCGTCAAGGACGAATAGGCGCTACTTTTCCCGGTGCCCCGGGCGATAGGTTTCCTCCGCCCTGGCCACCACATCCTCACGGTAATAAGGCACATCCTTGAATTCCGCACGGCGGTACATCTGCGCCTGATCGTCGAAATGGGGCGACTCCGGGTCCCCGCTCTGACCGCCTGCCAGCAGCGATTTGGCCTGCACCTTCTCCCCGAATTCCACCACAGCCACGAAACTGTTGCCGCGGGTCCCGTAGATCCTTTTGGTGCCGTTGTCGTACCGCGCCCCGAAAGCGGCCAGGGCACCCCATCGCCCGGAGGCCAGCCCGATGGGAAGGCTGGGTTTACCGTCGTCGAATGGCTGGCGCAGCTCCCCGTTGATCCGCTGGTACCTGTTGACCTCCCCCCAGGGGAGTTCCCAGCTCCCAAAATCCGCATTGAGCTGGTCGACCACCCGGCTGAATACCTGCAAACGCTCTTCCGGGGGGGAGGCCGCCCCCAGGTATTCCATCAGTTCCATATCGCTGTTTATCCCCTCCGGCCGGTTGGCGGACCGCCCATATTGGGTGCCGTAAAAATGGGCCAGGGTCATTGCCACACTCGTTTCGGAGGTCCGGAAATCCCAACCGGCGAGTACCCGGATGGGCGCCTCCAGGGCGGGGTATTCGCTGCCATGCGTTTTATAGGCCTCCACCAGGCCGGGGATCAGCACCTCAAAGGCCGGGAGGGTCGGTTCATACGCCAGGGAGATGAGGCTGTCGAGGGTATATCCCGAGCGGCCGGTAAGCAGCCGGATGGCGTGGATCCCCCGGAAGTTCTCTCGGTCCAGGGACATATACTCCGGGTAATCTTCCCGATTGGGGCTGAATTCCAGGGCGGCCGTATAGGGGGTGGAATTGCAGTTCTGTATCCAGCCATTGGCCGGGTTGAGGATCAGGATGTTTTCATCCACCGAGTGCAGCCCCTGCCAGTCTGTTGCGGGGTCGCTCCCGTCTACCGGCTCCCGGTAATCAAAAGCCGGACTGCGCCTGGGGATAAAGTTCCCGTGGAAGTAGGCAATGTTGCCTTCGGCATCGGCGTAGACCGTATTGTTCGAGGAATTCGTGCGGATATCCATCATTTCCCGGAACCCCTTGTACCCCTCCTGTTTGGTCCGCACAAAGGACTGCTCCAAAGCCCTCGCCGGGTCCCACATCATGGCCGTAGCCACGGGCTGCCCGTCTGAAAGATGGGTCAGCGGCCCGTGGTGGGTGCGGTAAATGGGGAAGGTACGCCGGGACATGCTGTCCCCTGCCCGGTAGCTCAGGGTGACTTCCGATTGGGCCACCGGCCGCAGCTCCTCCCCGTACCGGTACAGCAGGCGGTCTCCCGTTTCCTCGACCACCTCCCGGAATTCATCCAGGACATCCGTGTAGGTGGAGGTATGCATCCAACCAGTTTTTTCGTTAAAGCCCTGGTAGATAAAAAACTGCCCCCAGGTTACCGCCCCGTAGGCATTCAGGCCTTCCTCACTTACCGCATGGATTTCCCCACGGAAATAAAAAGAAGTATGCGGGTTGATCAGCAACATCGGATTTCCCGAAGCCGTCAGCGCCCCCGAAATGGCGATGCCGTTGGACCCCTGGGGCTCGAGTTCCGCTTCCTTTTTGCCGGCTTCCTGCAGCCGGGCCTCCGGAAATTCGATTCCAGCCTCGTACCAGGCGGCGATTTTGTCCGTGTTGACCCGTTCGATATCCCCGCCAATGGAACCTTCGCTGAAATACATGGGCATCCAGGGCTCAAACCGCGTAAGCAGTTTTGGCGTCACCTCCGGGTGGGTATAGAGGTAATAGTTGATCCCATCCGCAAAGGCCTCGCAAAGTTCCCGGAGCCAGGGCGGGCTGTTTTCATAGGCGGCCATGGCCTCCTCCCGGCTCATGAACATCCTTGCGCGCAGGTCGCTGTAAAGCGCCTCCTTCCCCTCGACTTCCGCAAGGCGCCCGATCGCCCAGATATAGTTGCGCTCCACCCGGTTGAAATCGTCCTCGCACTGGGCGTAGAGCATCCCGAATACCGCATCGGCATCGGTCTTCCCGTAAATGTGGGGCACGCCAAAATCGTCCCGGTATATGGTAATCCTTTCGGCCTGTTCCTCCCATCTGGCAACTTCGGGGTCGGTGGTTGCCGGGTTACAGGCAAACTGGAGTATTGCCAGTCCCAGCAGCAGAGCGTATTTCATGATAAGTTTTGGGAAAAAGATACGGAAATTCCCCCTGAGGGCCTGAGGCTTCCCGACCGGTCGGTTCCCGTGTATTTCTTCCCCCGCTGACATTTGTCATGAAATAGCATAAGTAAATGATATAGATTCACTTAGCGAATCATTCGCGCGGATTACCATGGAAGCCAGTCAATTACAGCCCAAAGCCTATACCCACCCGGGGAGGATTGCCCGTACGGACGGCAGTTCGGTCACCGTATTGCTGGAAGGCAACCTCCATTGTGAAACGTGTCATGCACGGGGAGCCTGCGGCATTTCGGAGGCATCCCCGAGGCAGGTCCGGATATCCGACCCCGGCATTGCCTGTGAAATCGGTGAGCCGGTTACCCTGGTCCTGCGGAAGGGGTTGGGACGTACGGCCGTTTTCTGGGCCTATGTCTTTCCCTTCCTGCTCATGGTGCTGACCCTCCTCGCTGCGTCCGCATTTATGGCGGAATGGCTGGCTGGCACATTGTCCCTGCTGGTCCTGCTGCCCTATTATGCCTCCCTGTACCTGTTGAGGGGGTATTTCAGGAATAAATTCAGGATAGAGATCCTGAAAAATTGACGATTATGACGGACTCCATCTTAAATAGTGTGCTCCTACTGGCCGGCCTCGGGACCCTGGCAGCCCTGATCCTGTATCTGGTGTCCAAAAGGTTCTATGTCTTCGATGACCCGATGATTGGCCGGGTGGAGGAATTGCTGCCTGCTGCCAACTGTGCGGGCTGCGGTTCCCCTGGGTGCCGGGCATTTGCCGAGAAACTGGTGAAATCGGAGGATATCTCGGATCTGTTCTGCCCGGTTGGCGGCAATGAGGTCATGAAACTCGTGGCGGAAGCCCTTGGGAAAGAGGTCGTGGAGAAAGACCCCACCGTGGCGGTCGTACGCTGCCAGGGAAGCTGTGAGGTCCGCCCCAAAACCACGGTATACCAGGGACCCAGGACTTGCGCCATCTCCGCCCTCATCTACAGTGGGGAAACCGATTGCCAGTATGGCTGCCTGGGGGATGGGGATTGTGTGGCGGCCTGCAAGTTCGACGCCATGTACATGGATGAAGCCACGGGGCTTCCCGTGGTCATCACCGATAAGTGCACCTCCTGTGGGATGTGCGTCGAGGCCTGCCCGCGCGATATCATCGAGATGCGGCCCAAAAAAAAGCGGGACCTGAAGATTTATGTCGGCTGCCTGAACGAAGAAAAGGGGGGGATCGCGAAAAGGGCTTGTTCGGTTGCCTGCATCGGATGTTCCAAATGCCTGGATGTCTGCCCCAAGGAAGCTATTGTCATCGAAAACAACCTGGCCTATATCGACCCGGCTTATTGTACGCTCTGCCGGAAATGCGTACCGGTGTGCCCCACCCATTCCATCATCGAGACCAATTTCCCCCCGAGAAAGGAGAAAAACCCGGTGGCCGATACCCTGGCGGGCGATCAGGGGGTTAAATCTGGAAGTGATGCTTAGAACATTCCCAAAAGGGGGTATCCATCCCCCGGAAAACAAACTGACTTCGGGCAGGCCCATCCGGCGGTTGCCTTTGCCAAAAGAGGTCTATGTGCCGGTTTCGCAACACATCGGCATCCCGGCCGAAATCGTCGTGGACCGGAAGGATAAGGTACAGCGGGGTCAGGTCATCGCAAAATCCGGGGGTTTTGTCTCTTCAAATATCCATGCGCCGGTATCGGGCACCGTAACCAAACTCGACAAGATCATCGACACCCGGGGCTATAAGAAGCAGTGTATCGTAATCCGTACCGACCCCAGGGACCCCTCCAACCTGGAAGAGGCCAACTATCCCTTGATAGATGAAATCACTACAGAACCATCGGAAATCCTGGAGCGGATTTCCCAATCCGGGATCGTGGGGCTTGGGGGGGCCACCTTTCCCTCCCACGTAAAATTACATCTCCGGGAAGGGCAACACCTGGATTGCCTGATCATCAACGGGGTCGAATGCGAACCCTACCTGACGGCAGACCACCGGCTCATGCTGGAGAAAGGCCCGGAGATCCTGGTGGGAATCCGCATCCTCATGCACGCCCTTGGCGTACCCCGGGCGATAATCGGTATTGAAAACAACAAAAGAGACGCCATCGCCATCTTCGGGGAACTCACCCGTGGCAACCCGGACATCCGGGTGGCAGCCTTACAGGTAAAATACCCGCAGGGCGGGGAAAAACAACTGGTTCGCGCCCTGCTGAACCGGGAGGTTCCTAAAAACGGACTCCCCCTGGATGTTGGGGTCGTCGTCCACAATGTGGGCACCATCTTTGCCATCTACCAGGCGGTGCAGCACAACCGCCCGCTCACCGAGCGCGTGGTTACGGTTACCGGCAAACGACTGGCAAACCCTTCGAATTTCTGGGTGAGGATAGGCACCCCGGTCGCCGACCTGATTGCGGCTGCAGGGGGGCTGCCGGAAGGAACCCGGAAGATTGTCAGCGGGGGCCCCATGATGGGGAAAGCCCTGAAAAGCACCGACGTGCCCGTCACCAAGGGCACCTCGGGTATCCTGATTATCCCCGAAGATGAAGCCAGCCGGGGCGAACCGGCAGCCTGCATCCGGTGCGGGGAATGCGTCAGCGTATGCCCGATGGGCCTGGAGCCCCACCTGCTGATGAACCTGACGGAGAAAAGCATGTTCAAGCGGGCAGCGGCCGAGGATATCCTCACCTGTATTGAATGTGGTTCCTGCAGCTATGTCTGCCCATCGCACCGGCCGCTCCTGGATTATATCCGCTTCGGGAAGAGTATCACAAAACAACTGGAGCCCAAAAATCCCGCACCATGAGCGACGCCCCCATCATCGTATCTGCCTCCCCTCATGTACATTCGGACCGCACCTCCCGGAAACTGATGTACGATGTGGTCATCGCCCTGGTTCCGGCTTTCCTCGTATCGGTTTACGTATTCGGAATCCCGGCACTGATTACCACGGTAACCGCAGTGGCAGCCTGTCTGATTTTTGAATACCTCATTCAGAAGTATTTAATGAAAGTCCCGGTGACGATAGCCGACGGTTCGGCCCTGATCACAGGGATCCTGCTCGCCTTCAACCTGCCGGCAGGCATCCCCCTTTGGATGATCGCCGTCGGGGGCCTGGTCGCCATCGGTATAGCGAAACTGTCCTTTGGGGGGCTGGGCTACAACGTCTTCAACCCCGCCATGGCCGGGCGGGTGTTCCTGTTGGTATCCTTCCCGGTTCAAATGACCTTGTGGCCTACTGCACTGGAGAATAATACCTCCCTGGTGGATGCCATTACCGGGGCCACACCGCTTGGGATGATAAAGGAAGGTGTGCAATACGGGCAGAGCATGAGCGAGATCAGTGCTTCCCTGCCTTCCGCCCTGGAGATGTTCCTGGGGGTGACCGGGGGGTCCCTGGGGGAAATGTCTGCCCTTGCCTTGCTTTTAGGGGGTGCTTACCTGATTATCAGGCGCGTGATCTCCTGGCACATTCCGGTAACCGTACTGGCTACCATTGCGGTAATGACGGCCATTTTCTGGTGGCTGGACCCGGAGCACTATGCCAATCCGCTGATCCATATACTTTCCGGGGGGGCAATTTTAGGCGCATTCTACATGGCAACAGACCTGGTGACCAGCCCGGTAACCAAAAAAGGCATGGTGGTCTTTGCGGTGGGTATCGGGGCGCTTACGGTGGTCATCCGGTTATTCGGGGCCTACCCGGAGGGCATCTCCTTTGCCATCCTGATCATGAACGCATTTGTACCGCTGATCAATACCTATTTCAAACCCAGGAGGTTCGGGTCCCGGATAAAAGCAAAGATGCTATGACTGCACAAAAGAAAGATTCCACATTGATCAACATGGTGCTGGCACTTTTTATCATCACCGGGGCAGCCGGTTTGTCCCTTGGATATGTCAATGAACTTACCCGGGGGCCAAAGGCAGCGGCGAAACTGGCCAGGAAAGTCCAGGCGGTGGAAACGGTATTGCCGGAATTCGATAACCAGCCCGTGTCGGAGGTGGTCAGGGTAATGGCCGGGGAACCCGGAGACAGCACTGAAATCTATCCCGCCTACCTGCAGGGGGAATTCGTGGGGGCGGCAGTGACAGGCGCCTCGGAAAAGGGTTACAACGGCCTGATCCGCCTACTGGTGGGCTTTCATGCCGATGGAAGCATGGAGAATATCGCAGTTTTGGAACAAAAGGAAACCCCCGGGCTGGGCACCAAAATGAAAGGCGAACGTTTTCTGCGCCAATTCCGGGGGAAAGATCCATCGGAATTTGAGTTGAAAGCCGTCAAGGACGGGGGGGACGTAGATGCGCTGACCGGGGCCACCATCACCACCCGGGCGTTTTCAGAGGCGGTGCAACAGGCCTGCGAAGCATACAGGGGATACAAAGAATCCCTGCCAACCGAAAATTGAGCGGACATGAGCAATGCATCCAAATACAAAAGCACATTCCTGAGGGGTATCATCCGGGAGAACCCCGTATTTGTCATGTTGCTGGGGATGTGCCCCACCCTGGGGGTGACCTCATCGGCATTCAACGGCCTGGGGATGGGGGTGGCCACCTTATTCGTGCTCCTGATGTCAAATACGGTGGTTTCCCTTGTAAAATCGCAGATTCCGGCCAAGGTGCGCATCCCCGCATTCATCGTGATCATCGCGGCCTTCGTTACGGTGGTGGAAATGATCCTGGAAGCCTATATCCCCCTCCTCTATGAACAACTCGGGATCTTTATACCGCTTATCGTGGTCAATTGCCTGATCCTTGGGAGGGCGGAAGCCTTCGCTTCAAAGCACTCCGTGGCATCCTCCGCAGTCGACGCACTGGGGATGGGGTTGGGGTTTACGATGGCACTCACGGTCCTGGGGGGCACCCGGGAGATCCTGGGAAGCGGAAGTTTGTTCGGGTTCCCCTTTGTAGGGGAGGAAGCGAACATGCTGATCCTGTTCATCCTGCCCCCGGGCGCATTTATCGCTCTGGCCTACCTGGCTGCAGTATTTAACAAACTAACCCGTAAAATAGCATAAGATGGAATTCTGGGTCATTTTTGTCGGTGCCGTATTTGTGAATAACATCGTACTGTCCCAGTTCCTGGGGATCTGCCCGTTTTTAGGGGTATCCAGCAAGGTATCCACCTCCCTGGGAATGGCTGCGGCCGTCCTTTTTGTGATGACTATCGCCACCACGGTCACGTATTTGCTGCACCAGTATATCCTGGTACCCATGGGCCTGGAATACCTGCGGACGATTGCGTTTATACTGGTCATAGCAGCCCTGGTCCAGATGGTGGAGATTGTCTTAAAGAAAGTCAGTCCGTCCCTCTACCAGGCCCTCGGGGTATTCCTGCCGCTGATCACCACCAATTGCGCAGTGCTTGGGGTCGCCATCCTGGCCCTTGGGATGGAAGACGGGAATTTGATCAAGGCGGTATTCTTTGCCGTATCCAGTTCGGCAGGCTTTGCCCTGGCGCTGATCGTTTTTGCCAGCATCCGCGAATACCTGGAACTGGCAGACCTGCCCGAAGGCATGAAAGGGGTCCCCATCAACCTGCTTGTGGCAGGCTTGCTGTCCCTGGCCTTCCTCGGGTTTGCCAACCTGGTCTAGAAGCGGGGTATCCGTCTTAAGGTCAGTGTACTTCGTAAGTCTCCCCTGAAAAAAACAGGTCGTCCGTTTTTCTGAAATCCGAGTTGGATTTTACCTGTCGGGTCAGGGCGTCTTCGCGCTGCTCAAAGGTCACGTCCCCGTAACTCCGGATAATCCCGGTAACCAGCGGATCCTCCAGGCGAATCAGCATCTGGTGCAGGGTCGGGTCCTGTTCGCAGGCGTCGTGGACCAGAATGTCTTCGGGGGTCACCCCGTTCTCCCCCAGCTTCACCACCCGCAACCGGAGCCCCTCGAGTACCAGGCCCTTATCCCGGTCTTTTCCGAAAATCATGGGTTTTCCGTGTTCCACGTAGAGCTGTTTGTCTGCGCGAACGGACTTGTCCGTATACTCCGCATAACACCCGTCGTTGAAGATGACGCAATTCTGCAGTACCTCGATCAGGGAGGTACCCTCAAAACGCCCGGCGGCCGTAAATATCTCGGCCATTTCTGCGGGCATGTTGCCCGCCACCCGGGCAAAAAAACGGGCTTGTGCCCCAATGGCCAGTTCCCCGGCATGGAATGGGGGCTGGGTATTGCCGTAGGGCGAGGACTTGGTTTTCTGCCCCACGAACGAGGTGGGCGAGAACTGCCCTTTTGTTAGGCCGTAAATCCGGTTGTTGAATAAAATCATGTTCAGGTCAATGTTCCGCCGGAGTACGTGTATGAAATGATTCCCCCCGATGGCCAGGCTATCGCCGTCCCCAGTGATCACCCAAACGCTGAGGTCCGGGTTTGCCAGCTTCACCCCGGAAGCAATTGCCGGCGCCCTGCCGTGGATGCCATGCATGCCATAGGTATCCATATAATAGGGGAAACGGGAGGAACACCCGATACCGGAAATAAACACGACATCCTCCTTGGGAATCTCGAGGTCGGCCAGTGCCTTTTGCACGGAGCGCAGGATCACATAGTCATCGCATCCAGGGCACCAGCGGATTTCCTGGTCGCTGGCGAAATCCTTATAGGTATACTTTTTCGTTTTGGTTTCCATAGCTAAGACAAAAGTTGTTTGAATTTATCCATCAGTTCATCGTTTCCAAAGGGCAGTCCCTGCACCTTGTTGAACTGTTCCGGTTCCAGTCCGGAAAAATTGATCCGGAGCAGTTTGGCAAACTGTCCGGTGTTTAATTCGCAAACCAGGATCTTTTTAAATGCTCTCAAAACCTCTCCGGTGTTCCCGGGCAGGGGATTGATGTAATTGAAATGGGCCAGGCCGATATTCCCGTACCCTTCCTGCTGCATTTGCTTGACCGCGGTATGCAGCGCACCATAGGTACCTCCCCAGCCGACGACCAGCAGGTCCCCTTCCGAGGCAAACTCCGGGACCACATCGGGGATGCGGTGTTGAACGCGCCGTATTTTCTCGGACCGGATACGGGTCATTTCCTCATGGTTCCCCGGGACGTAGGACACATTGCCCGTGGGGTTGTCCTTTTCCAGCCCCCCCAGCCGGTGTTCAAGGCCCGGTGTCCCGGGGAGCACCCAGGACCTGGCCAGTGTTTCGGGGTCCCGCTGGTAGGGTTGCCAGTCCTCCCGGGCCTCCCGGAGGATCCGGTTCCCGATCTCCGGCAGGCTGGCGGCCGATTCGATCTTCCAGGGAGCCGACCCGTTGGCGATGTAGCCATCCGTCATGAGGATGACAGGGGTCATGTGTTCCAGGGCGAGGCGGCAGGCTTCAAATGCAAAATGAAAACAGTTGGCCGGGGTACTGGCGGCAATAACGATCAACGGGCTGTCCCCGTTGCGGCCATACATGGCTTGCAGCAGGTCCGATTGTTCTGTTTTGGTGGGAAGCCCTGTCGACGGCCCGCCCCTTTGCACATCCACCACCACCAGCGGCAGTTCCAGCATCAGTGCGAGTCCAAGGGCCTCCCCCTTCAGCGCAAGGCCCGGCCCGGAAGTCGTGGTTATGGCCAGGTCGCCCGCAAAGGCGGCACCGATTGCGGAGGATATCCCGGCAATTTCGTCTTCGGCCTGCAGGGTTTTTACTCCAAAATGCTTGTGTTTGACCAGTTCGTGCAGGATCTCCGATGCGGGGGTGATCGGGTAGGATCCCAGGAAAAGCTCCCGACCCGATTTTTCGGCGGCAGCGAGGAAACCCCAGGCTGTGGCCGTGTTCCCCATGATCACCCGGTAGGTGCCCGAAGGCATTTTAGCAGGGGCGATGCTGTAGGAATTCGGGATGAGCTCCAGGGTTTCCGAGTAGTAGTACCCTGCGTTCAGGACCTTGGTGTTGGCTTCAATCAGATGGGGTTGCTTCCGGAATTTCTTGCGGAAGAAATCTATGGTGTGTTCGGGGGAGCGGTGGTACATCCAGTAAACCATCCCAAGGGCGAACATATTCTTGCTGCGGGTAATGGATTTGTTGTCCAGTCCCTCCACGCCTTTGAGGGCTTCTTTGGTCAGGGAAGTCATGGCCACCTCGATCACCCGGTAATTTTCCAGGGAACCGTCCCGGAGCGGGTTGGTTTCGTACTGGGCTTTCTCCAGGTTTTTCTTGGTAAACGAATCCGAGTCGGCGATAATGGTGTGTCCGGGTTTGACGGCATAGAGGTTTGTCTTGAGGCCTGCGGGGTTCATGGCGACCAGCAGGTCCACATTGTCCCCCGGGGTACTGACCTCGATGCTTCCGATATGCACCTGGTAACCGGAAACGCCGTAAAGGCTCCCCTGTGGGGCCCGGATTTCGGATGGATAATTGGGGAATGTGGCCACATCATTGCCAAACATGGCCGAGGTATCCGTGAACTGGGTCCCTGTAAGCTGCATCCCGTCACCGGAATCGCCCACAAAACGTACGACAACTGCTTCAAGGGATTGGATATCCCTGGCCTCTGGAGATGTTTTGATCATGGCATAATTGCTTTTAGGCATTCAAATTTCAAAAGGAGTCAGATTGGAATAAATATACCGTCTATCTAGCGGGTGGCACCTGATAATTATCATGAATAGAGCGGGTTGCGTATCCTAATTTTATGAATCAACCCATTAAACCAGCGAATCATGGCTATTGTAATTACCGATGAATGCATCAATTGTGACGCCTGTATTTCGGAGTGTCCCAACAATGCCATTTACGAACCCGGGGAGGAATGGTCCTACTCGGATGAAACCGCCCTCAGTGGAAGGGTCAGTATGCCGGTCACGGGGCAAGAAGTCGATGCAGATGCCGAAAACGACCCCATTTCAGATGAGTTTTACTACATCGTGCCGGGCAAGTGCACCGAGTGCAAAGGCTTCCACGACGAACCCCAGTGCGCCTCCGTTTGCCCGGTGGATTGCTGTGTACCGGATGAGGACCATGTGGAAACCGAAGAGCAGTTACTGGCTAAGAAGGCCTGGATGCACGGGGAATAAAAATGATTCCCGGGGCCGCCGGGCCAAAGACGTTTTACGCCATGCATTACCCGATTAAGCAGGTACGTGGCGCGGTGTGGAAGCCTGTGCAAACAGGCTGGCTTTCCCCCCAATCTAATGAAGCATATAACAACCTTCCCGTCATGAAAAAAGAATTTCCAAAACTGATTTGCGATGCAAATGAAGCCGTAGCCCGGATAGCCCATAAAACAAACGAGGTCTGTGCCATATACCCCATCACCCCGGCGTCCCCGATGGGGGAACACGTAGACGTGTTCAGCGCCAGGGGAGAAAAAAATATCTGGGGCAATGTCCCCAGGATCGTGGAGATGCAGAGCGAAGGGGGTGCGGCCGGGGCGGTCCACGGTTCCCTGCAGGGGGGTGCCCTGACCACGACCTTCACGGCTTCCCAGGGGCTGCTGCTGATGATCCCGAACCTGTATAAGATTGCCGGGGAGCTGCTCCCCGGGGTAATCCATATAGCGGCCCGTACGGTCGCCACACATGCCTTGTCCATATTCGGCGACCATTCGGATGTTATGGCCGCGCGCCAAACCGGGTTCGCCATGCTCTTCGGGGGGTCTGTACAGGAAGCCATGGACTTTGCCCTGATCGCCCAGGTGGCCTCCCTTAAATCCAGGGTGCCCTTCCTGAATATCTTTGACGGTTTCCGAACCTCCCACGAGATTTCGAAAATCGACGCCATCCCCGACGACATCATCAAAACCATGATGCCGGAAGAAGCCATCATTGCCCACAAACAGCGCTCCCTGGACCCGGACCACCCGGTCGTTAGGGGAACTTCCCAAAACCCGGATGTCTTCTTCCAGGCGCGGGAAGCAGCCAACCCCTTCTATGAAAAGGTACCCGGCATCGTGGCGGAAACCATGGACGAATTCTACCAGCATACCGGTCGGAGGTACAGCCCCTTTTATTACATCGGCCACCCGGAAGCGGAAAGGCTGATCGTTATTATGGGATCCGGGCAGGGGCCGGTAATTGAAGCAGTGGAAACCCTGGTGGAACAGGGCGAAAAGGTCGGGGCCATCATCGTGCGGCTGTTCAGGCCGTTTTCCGTGTCCCACTTTATCGGTTCCATCCCGGAGACTGTCCGTAAAATTGCCGTTCTGGACAGGACTAAGGAACCGGGTAGTACGGGCGAACCCCTGTACCTGGATGTAGTCACGTCGTTTGCGGAAAGCAGCAGGCAAATGCCCCGGATCATCGGGGGAAGGTACGGGCTGTCCAGCAAGGAATTCGACCCCGCCATGGTGCGTGCCGTTTACGATGAACTCGACAAGGCCGCGCCCAAAAACCACTTTACGGTGGGAATCCTGGACGACGTGACCCACAACAGCCTGGAAGTCGGCCAACGGATGCAGACCGTGAAGCATACGTTCAATTGCATGTTCTACGGCCTCGGTTCTGACGGTACCGTGGGGGCCAACAAGAATTCCATCAAGATCATCGGGGAAACCACCGACAATTTCGTTCAGGGGTATTTTGTCTATGACTCCAAAAAGGCCGGGGTGCGCACGGTATCCCACCTGCGATTTGGCCCCGAACCCATCTATTCGACCTACCTGATCCACCAGGCGGATTTCATCGCCTGTCACCAGTTCAATTTCATCGAGAAATTCGACCTGCTGAAAAACATTAAAAAAGGGGGCACCTTTTTGTTGAATGCCCCCTACCCGAATACCGAAATCTGGGACAAACTCCCGCGGAAAATGCAGTCAGCGATCATTGAGAACCAATTGGATTTCTACGTGATCGATGCGACGCGGGTTGCCCAAGAGGCCAACCTGGGCAAACGGACAAATACCATCCTGCAAACCTGCTTCTTCGCCATTTCCGGGATTTTACCGAAGGAGGAAGCGATTGAGAAGATCAAGAATGCCATCGTCAAGACGTACTCCCACAAGGGAGACCGGATTGTACAGATGAACTTTGACGCAGTGGATGCCTCCCTGCAGAACCTTCAGAAGGTGAACTATCCGGACCGGGTAACCAGCAACACGGGGCTCAAACCCATGATGACGGGCACCGAGGATCCCTTTGTCCGGGAAGTCCTGGGCCGCATACTCGCCGGCGAGGGCGATTTGCTTCCCGTCAGTGCCTTCCCCGTGGATGGCACCTTCCCGACGGGGACCACCCAGTATGAAAAAAGGGGGATAGCCGATTTCATCCCTGTTTGGGATGACGCGGACCTGTGTACCCAGTGCAACAAGTGCGTGGCCATTTGTCCGCACGCCGCGATACGGGCCAAGGTGGTTCCGAACGACCTGCTGGCAGATGCACCGGATGCCCTGAAGGCAGTCCCTGCAAAGGGCCGGCCTTTTGACAGCTCGGCGGAATCCTACATCCTGCAGGTATCACCTGAGGACTGTACGGGTTGCGACCTGTGCGTCGCAGTTTGCCCGGCAGTCAGCAAGGAGGTTGAAGACTTCAAGTCCATCAACATGCACCGCAAGCTGGAAGTGGAGGCCGAACAGGACAGGAACTGGGATTACTTCATCAACCTGCCGGATTACGACCGGGCCGCCCTGCAGATAACCAATGTCAAGGGATCCCAATTCCTGGAGCCCCTGTTTGAATTCTCGGGAGCCTGTTCCGGTTGCGGGGAAACCCCCTATATCAAGATGCTTACCCAGCTCTTTGGCGACAGCATCCTGATTGCCAATGCCACCGGGTGTTCCTCCATCTATGGCGGAAACCTGCCCACCACCCCCTACAAGACCAACAAGGAAGGCAGGGGACCTGCCTGGGCCAATTCGCTGTTCGAGGACAATGCAGAATTCGGGTTTGGGATGAAACTGGCCCTGAGCAAGAAACAGGAAATCGCGGTGGACCTGCTACAATCCCTGAAATCACAAATTGGGGAGGACCTGGCAGAGGCCATCCTCAATAACCCGGAAGAATCCGAAGCGGACCGCAACCGGAAATTCTCAGATCTGGAAAAACTCCGGAAAGTCCTCGAAACCGTGGATGATCCAAAAGCCCAAAAACTGCTCCGCCTCGCCGACTATCTCCGCAGGAAAGCCGTATGGATCGTGGGCGGGGACGGATGGGCCTACGATATCGGCTACGGAGGCCTGGATCATGTGCTGGCATCCGGGGAGGACATCAACGTGATGGTCCTGGATACCGAGGTATATTCCAATACCGGCGGACAGACTTCCAAAGCGACCCCCCTGGGCGCGAGCGCCAAATTTTCGGTTTCCGGCAAAAAAACCGGCAAGAAGAGCCTTGCGCTCCAGGCGATATCCTATGAAAACGTCTATGTCGCCCAGGTTGCCATGGGCGCCAGGGACCTTCAGACCCTGAAGGCCATCGAGGAGGCTGCGGCCTATCCGGGGCCTTCCCTTATCGTAGCCTACTCCCATTGCGGGGAACACGGCTATGACCTGAAAGACGGGGCCTTGCAGCAACAAAAGGCCGTCGAAACGGGCTATTGGCCGTTATTCAGGTTTGATCCTTCCAAACCCAAAGGCAAGAAATTCCGGCTGGATTCCAAAGAACCTGCCGCGCCACTGAGTGATTTCATGTACAATGAAACCCGGTTCAGGCGCGTGGTCAAAGAGAATGCAGCATTGGGTGAAGAGCTGTTGAAAAAAGCTCAGGAAGAAGTGGACACCCGGTGGGAGCGGCTCGAGCTTTTCAGTAGCATGTAACCATCGACACCACTGCGATCCGCGACGCCTTCATAAAAGGCGCTCCCGGGTTTCACCAAAATATTTGTCAGTCATGAAAGATAAAGCCAACGTATTATTCAAGGAAGGTCTCCGGAAATTAAGGGAAGCCAATGACGAACTCAGCAGGCCTGAAGAGGATGTGGTTACCGCCCTGGTCTGCAGTAACTCCCACGCAGCCATCGAGAATTACCTCAAAGGGTTCCTGATGCTCCATGCTGTTAAACCGGCAGAAGATGCCTCCATTGAAAACCTGTATGAACAATGCAAATCATTGAACAGGCAATTTGAAGAGGTCCACCTTTCCGGTTTTGAATGCACTGCCCACAAGGAGGAATCCCGGTTCTGCCAGGAATCGTCCCGGTACAGCCGGTGCTTTGACATAGCGGACAGCCTGGACACCTTCCTCAGGAGGACGAAAATCATCGCCTGAGGCCGCGGGTTACGAACCTTCGGGGGCCAGCTCCACCTCGAGGCCGTCCAGACCCTTCGTCAGGTGGATCTGGCACCCGAGCCGGCTGCTGGTCTCCACGTAAAACGCTTCGGACAACATGGCCTCCTCCTCGTCGGATTTCTCAGGCAGGGGATGCCCGCTTTTCACATAGCACTGGCAGGAGGCGCACATGGCAATGCCGCCGCATACCCCGATCGTACCTTCCGGGGCCAGTTCATACACCTTTACCAGCTCCATCAGGTTCATATTCATATCGGTAGGCGCGGTAACCCTGTGGACCTCGCCGTGCCGGTCGGTAATTGTTATTTGTATATCACTCATACCAGGATCAAATGGGGGTTAATCAATGGTGCGGATTACCGCCTTCGGGGCTTCTTTCCTGCTGCCGTCAAATCCGTGGATCCCGCCTACGGTGGTGTATTTCATCACGTATTTTTTGTCGGGATAAATCCGCTGGTACGCACTCTGGCACATCAGCGTCGCTTCGTGGAAGCCGCAGAGGATCAGCTTGAGTTTCCCCGGATAGGTGTTGACATCACCAATGGCGTAGATGCCGGGAATATTTGTCTGGTAATCCAGGGTATTGTCTACCTTGATGGCGTTTTTCTCGATTTCAAGACCCCAGTTGGAGATGGGGCCCAGTTTGGGGGAAAGCCCGAAAAGCGGCACAAAGGCGTCCGTTTCTATCCGGATGTCCTCGCTGGGTTCCGCCGAGCGCCGCACCACCACGGCCTCTAGTTTATCCTTCCCTTCCAGGTGGACCACTTCCGCCGGCGTGAGGAGGCGTATTTTTCCGCAATCCTTCAACACCTGCACCTTCTCCACCGAATCCAGGGCGCCCCGGAATTCATTCCTGCGGTGTACCAGGGTCACTCCACCGGCAATATCTGCCAGGAAGATACTCCAGTCAAGGGCCGAATCGCCCCCGCCTGCAATGACCACCTCTTTCCCCCTATATACCTCGGGGTCCCGGATCATATAGGTCAGCCCCCGGCCCTCATAAAACTCCAGGTTTTTCAGCAGGGGTTTCCGGGGCTCAAAACTGCCCAACCCGCCGGCTATTGCAACCACCGGGGCCTGGTGCCTGGTGCCTTCGCTGGTGGTGACCACAAAGGTCCCGTCCTCCTGCTTTTCGATGGTCTCGGCCCTTTCGCCAAGGGTAAACCCGGGTTGGAACGGCTCTATCTGGGCCATCAGGTTGTCCACCAGTTCCCCGGCAAGCACCTCGGGGAACCCGGGAATATCGTAAATGGGTTTCTTGGGGTATATCTCGGCCAGCTGCCCCCCGGGCTGGGGCAGCGCATCGATGATATGGCATCTGAGCTGCAGGAGGCCGGCTTCAAATACCGCAAAGAGGCCCGTCGGGCCGGCGCCGATAATCAGGATATCCGTCTTTATCATGAGATATTGATGACCTGTTCGATCTGGGGGGCGTGTTTTTTAATGGTCATTTCAACACCGCTCTTCAGGGTCATCTGGTTGACGGTGCAACCCACGCAGGCCCCTTCGAGGCGTACCTTGACCCGGGTGCCGTCCTCGATCCCCACGAGTGTAATATCGCCCCCGTCGCTTTGCAGGAAGGGCCGGATTTCCTCCAGGGCAGCCTCAATTTTAGATTTTAGTTCTTCAGGTGTCATGTTCACTTCTTTTTTACCGCTTCGCAACCGGCCATGGTTGTAATCTTTATCGCCTCGGTGGGCGGCAGTTCCTCATTCCTGGCCACCAGCTCCCGGACGGTCTCGCGGGTAAGTTCTTCGAAGGCCTTGCTGGTAGGGGTACCTTCCTGGAGGGCGGCCGGCCTGCCGATATCCGAGGCTTCCCGGATACTCTGTACCAGGGGGATCTCTCCGAGGAACGGGATATTGAGGTCTTCCGCAAGGTTTCTTGCCCCGTGCTGCCCGAAGATGTAATACTTGTTATCCGGCAGTTCCTCCGGGGTGAAGTACGCCATGTTTTCCACCAAACCGAGGACCGGCACCTGTATGGCTTCCTGACGGAACATGGCAACCCCTTTCCTCGCATCGGCCAGTGCGATTTGTTGGGGGGTGCTGACCACCACGGCCCCGGTTATCGGCAGGGACTGCATGATGCTCAGGTGGATATCGCCCGTACCCGGCGGCAGGTCGACGAGGAGGAAATCCAGCTCGCCCCAATGGGCGTCAAATATCATCTGGTTCAGCGCCTTGGCGGCCATCGGGCCCCTCCAGATCACGGCCTGGTCGGGTTCCGTAAAGAAACCGATGGACAGTACCTTGACCCCGTAGTTTTCTACCGGGCGCATCCTGGATTTGCCGTCGGCCTGCACCGCCAGAGGCTTTTCCCCGGCCACGTCAAACATGATCGGGATGGAGGGCCCATAGATGTCGGCGTCGAGCAGGCCTACTTCAAAGCCCATTTTCGCCAGGGTCACTGCCAGGTTGGCCGTAACCGTGGATTTTCCCACTCCCCCTTTGCCGCTCGCAACGGCAACGATATTCTTTATCCCCGGGATGGCCTTGCCGCGGATGGTATTGGCCTGGGTTTTCCGGGCCGGTGCGTCGACCGCCACGTTCACCTTGATCTTGGCTTTTTCATACACCTCGCGGTGGATGGCCTGCAGGATGCTGACCTCGGTTTTCTTGCGGGCCTGCAGGCTGGGGTTGGAAATGGTGATATCCACCACCACCTCATCCCCGAAAACCTGAATGTTCCGCACCGCTCCGCTCGCGACCATGTTCTCTCCTTCACCGGGAACCGTAATACTTTCCAGCGCCTTCCGTATCTTCTGCTTATTCAGCTTCACAGCCATAGTAATTATTCAAATTCATTCTAAACAACAAAGATACGGCTTGGAATCCAAACCGGAAAAGCGAAACTCCCAATAAATAAGGCTTTTAAACCCGGAGATCATGTGCAGCGTTTCTCTGCCGGGTACCGGGAATCCCGCTCACGGTTCGTCGGCAGGGCCCCGGAAATCCTGTTCCGAGTTTTCCGCAGGGTCCTTGAAATCCCGTTCAGAGTTCCTCTGCAGGGTCCCAGAAATGGCTTTGGAAATCCACCACCTGGTTGTCCCGGATGCGAACCCCTTCATTCTCGAGCAGTTGCTGCATCAGGTTGGTCCCGTCAAAGTGGTGTTTGCCGGTAAGCAGCCCCTTCCGGTTCAGTACCCGGTGAGCCGGCACATCTTCCATCCCGTGGGACTGGTTCATGGCCCAGCCTACCACCCGGGCACTGCGGGCAGTGCCGAGATATCGGGCTATTGCACCGTAGGAGGTTACCCGTCCGTAGGGGATCTGCCGGACAACTTCGTAAACACGGTCAAAAAAATGGGGGTCTTTAGCATCCATGCCCTCAGGTGTAAAATACGCGAATCAGGGTGATGACCAGCAGGATGAGCATCAGCACGGCCAGCACGTAATTGGAATTCTTGGAGAAGGCATTGCTCCGGGAATCGAGCTTGGTGAAATAGACCGTGTACAGGTACAGTACCGCAAAGGTGCCGCAACCGGCCGAAACGATAAAGACGGCAATGTCCCAGAATTTGAAATCGATCCAGCCCGAGGCGTTCCACATGGCGTTCAGCGCGCTGTAGTACGGGATGGTCAACAGGTTCAGGGAGGCCAGCACGATCCCTTTGAGGTAGCTGTTCCGCTTCCTTACTTCCATAAGCTGACGGGGAGCCTGCTTTTCCTTTCGGGCCTTTACAAAAAAGTAAACGGCAAAAAAGCCGAATACCAGCAAGGCTGCTTTTTGCAACCAGACGATCACCTCCGGGTTCCGGTAGAGGAATTTCGAGATCAGCACCGCCACATAGGCCTGCAACACCACCATGGTGGACACCCCCAGGCTGAAGATGATCCCGTTGGACTTGCCTTTTTCCACGCTTATCTTGGCGGCATTCAGGTTCAGCAGGCCCGGTGGCACGGTCGCCATAAAGGCCGCGGAAAACGTCGCGAAAAATAAAATCAGCAGGTGTGTCATAGGTCATCCAGGCAGAACGCGAGGTAGGTAATGGCTTTCCCCTGTTCAAGATACTGTTTTTCGTAAAATGTCTGGATTTCCGTTACGGCTGACGGGGCACCGGAATTCCTGTAGATGTCGTGGTTGGCATAACGGACCGGTATCCCGCAACCCTGGAGGAGGCCCAGGGTGTACCCGTGCATGAACTCGCTGTCTGTTTTGAGGTGGACCACGCCCCCGCCGGCAAGGATGGCCTTATAGCGCCTCAGGAATACCGGGTTGGTCATCCGGTGTTTGGTCCGCTTGAACTTGATCTGGGGATCCGGGAAGGTAATCCAGATTTCCGAGACCTCCCCGGGGGCAAACACCCGGTCGATCAACTCGATATGCGTCCTGAGGAAGGCGGCATTCGGCACCGGTTCTTCCAGGGCTGTCTTGGCGCCCCTCCAGATCCGCGCCCCCTTTATATCGACCCCGAGGTAGTTGACGGCAGGGTTCCGACGCGCCAGTTCCAGGGTATATTCGCCCTTGCCGCAACCGAGCTCCACCACAATGGGGTTGGTATTCCCGAAAAACCCGGACCACTTCCCCCGGTAATTAAAATCGCCGGCGAGCAGGGTGTCCCGATCCGGCTGGATGACATTGGCAAAACGCTCGTTGTCGCTGAAACGTTTCAGTTTGTTTTTACTGCCCACGAAGTCGCAAGGTTTGGTGGGACAAAGCTACGAAAACGGCATCAGACGGATGCAGGTTCCGGAGCTCCGGCAGCCTTTTCGAGGGTAAAGGAGAATTCGGAGCCCACATCCACCACGCTTTCCACATATATCTTTTCATTATGGGCCTCGATGATGTGTTTGACAATAGCCAGGCCGAGACCGCTGCCCCCTTCCTTCCTGCTACCGCTCTTATCGACCCGGTAGAACCGCTCGAACAGGCGGGTGAGGTGTTGCTCGGCGATCCCTTCCCCGTTGTCGGTTACCCGGATGATTACCTTGTTCTTTATCAGGTTTTCCACACTGACCTCCGTGGTGCCTTTCGGGTGTCCGTATTTGATGGAATTAACCACCAGGTTGGTCAGCACCTGCTGGATCTTTTCCTTGTCGGCCCGGACAAAGACCGGCTGGGTGTATTCCATGTCAAAAACCAGGCTGATCTCCTTCTTCGCCGCCTTCATCTCGAGCAGGTCAAACACGTTCTGTATGAGTTCCACAATGTCGAAGGTCTCCCATTCCAGGTGCAGGTCGCCCACTTCGAGCTTCGTGATCAGGTCCAGGTCCTTGATGATGTATATGAGCCGCTCCACCCCTTTGGCAGCGCGGTTGAGGTATTTTTTCCGGACCTTCCGGTCTTCCATCGCGCCGTCGAGGAGGGTGTGGATATAGCCCTGCACGGTAAACAGGGGGGTCTTCAGCTCATGGGAAACATTCCCCAGGAATTCCTTGCGGTATTCCTCCCTAATCCTCAGGGTGTCGATCTCGATTTTTTTGGCCCTGGCAAAATTTTCAATCTCTTCGTTGAGCGTCTTCAGGTCGGTGGTGATAGGGCCGGAGGTCAGGGAAGTGGACTCCAGCAGGGACACATCTTCGTATATCTGCTCAATCCGCCGGTAGATAAACTGCTCCGCCCGTACCTGGATAACGATAAAAGCAATGAAGAATACCAGAACCGCCAGCACGGGGAGGACATACCAATAATCCTGAAGTCCCCCGGCCAGGTACAGGAGGGCGGTGCAGGTCAGGATCAGGAACAGGGTAATGTAGGAGGAGGACCGAAGTGAAAAGCGGTAGGACCTGCGGAGTTTGGTGGCCATTACTCGACGAACTTATACCCCACCCCTTTCACGGTCTTGAAATGCGACTCCCCGATTTTTTCCCGGAGCTTGCGGATGTGGACGTCGATGGTCCGTCCGCCCACGACCACTTCCTGCCCCCAGACCTTGTCCAGGATGACTTCCCTTTTAAACACCTTGTCCGGTTTGGAAGCCAGCAGGGCCAGCAGTTCAAATTCCTTGCGGGGCAACATGAGTTCCTCGCCTTTGTTGACCACTTTGTACTCTTCCCGGTTGATGACCAGTTTGCCCACTTTCAGGATGTCGGCAGCTGCCCCGTCCTGGTTTTTCAGGCGCCGCAACAAGGCCTTTACCTTGCTGACGAACACCTTGGGCTTGATGGGCTTGGTGATATAGTCGTCCGCCCCGGCGTCAAATCCTGCCACCTGGGAATAATCCTCACTGCGGGCCGTCAGAAAGGCGATAATGGTATCCTCCAGCCCTTTTGTTTTCCGGATGATGTCGCAGGCTTCTATCCCGTCCATTTCGGGCATCATAACGTCCAGGATGATCAGGTGGGGGTTCTTTTTGCGGGCCTTCTCCACCCCATCTGCCCCGTTTTTGGCCGTGAACACCTGATAACCCTCCGCGGTGAGGTTGTAGCTGAGGATTTCCAGAATATCGGGTTCGTCGTCTACGAGAAGAATTTTGATATCCTGATTTTTCATGGGAAAGACGTTTGGTTGATGTACTCTCAAAAATATAACAAAAGCACTAGTTTGGGGTTCCCTTAACCGCAATTTAATACTCCTAACATTGCGGTAACACAGCACCGGGCATTTCCGTTAAAGTTTTCCGGATTTATGCATTTCATCGAAAAATGGCGATCTTTAGGGTACCTGCAAGGGGATCGCATGGCAAAAGAATTATCTTTGCGGCACGCGTTTTGTGAGAATTAGACTATGAAGCACCTCTACACCCTGCTTTTTCTTTTATTCCTTACGGCCGGCTTCTCCCAGCAGGAGAAAAGCCGTGGGGATATCGAGGGCTTCAAGTTGTATCCCAACCCCGTTACACAGGGCAAAGTCTACATTGTCACGGCGTCCAACGCGCCCAAAAACGTCCATATCTACGACGTGCTGGGGACGCCTGTTCTCAAAACCACCATCCTCGGTACAGAGTTAAACCTTACAGGCCTCGACGCCGGGGTCTACCTGATCCAGGTATATGAAAAAGACCGGGTGGCGACGCGGAAGCTCATTGTCAAGTAATCGGGTACCGCAGAAATTTCACTCGCTCAAAAGTCCAATTTCATCGATGAACGGCACACCGCCATTCATTTACCTACAAAAATTCCAGCTTCACAACAATTTCTGAGTTCCTGGCACCTGCCGTGCTATATTTATTTCATTGATCCCAAATCAATTCCACCCGATGAAGCAATTATACCTACTGCTGTTCTTCATGGGAACATTCAGCCTTGCCGCCCAACATACCGGTGCGGTTGCCGGCAACGAAGAGGCCCGGATCCGGGTGCACCCGAACCCGGCCACAGCCGACGTGGTTTATGTTGAATCCGATTCGAACGCCCCCAAGACCGTCCGGGTATTTGACCTGTTCGGTAAAGTGGTGCTGGAACGGCGCCTGATGGGCGATGCCCTGGTCATTGACCGTTTGGTCCCGGGGGTCTACATGGTGCGCATTGAGCAAAACGGCAAATACGCCACCAAGAAACTGGTGGTTCGTTAACTGATCCCCCATCCGGTCCCGACTGGAAAGCCCGGAGCGGCAAAATGGTTACTTTTGCGCCATGGCCCCACGGTATGGACCCTTTCGAAACCCTGCGAATAGAAAATAACAATGCCTTTGAGCAACGCGCCCTGGCGCTTTTCCGGGAGCAATGCCGGGAAGTCCCGGTATACGCTGAATTCTGTCGCCACCTCGGGGTACTTCCCCAGGGCGTTACCCGCCTGGCGGACATCCCCTTCCTGCCCATTGCCTGCTTCAAGGACCACCGCGTACTGCGAAGCGGCCTGACCGGGGAAATCGTTTTTCAAAGCAGCGGGACCACCGACAGCGGCCTGAGCCGACACCACGTGCCGGACACCGCCCTGTACGAGGCGAGTTTCTCCCATGGCTTTGAATACTTCTACGGACCGGTTCAGGACTGGTGCATCCTGGCCCTGCTACCCTCCTATCAGGAACGGCCGGGTTCTTCCCTGATTTACATGGTAGAGGGCTTGATTGCACAGGGGGCGGCAGCAGGCAGCGGGTTCCTCAGCGGGGAACCGGGGACAATCGCCCGCCGCGTGCAGGAGGCGGACCGCGGCGGCAAACAGGTGTTGCTCATCGGGGTTTCCTTTGCCCTGCTGGATCTGGCGGAAGCCTGCCCTATGCAACTCAGGAACACCGCCGTTATGGAAACCGGGGGGATGAAGGGCCGGCGGAAGGAAATTGTCCGGGAGGAATTGCACCAAAGGCTTTGCAAGGGGTTTGGCCTGGATCGGATCCACTCGGAATACGGCATGACCGAGCTGCTTTCCCAGGCCTATTCTGCAGGCCACGGGATCTTCCGGTGTCCGCCCTGGATGCAGGTACTCATCAGGGATACCGAAGACCCCCTGAGCCTGAACCCGCCGGGCAAAACCGGGGGCATCAACGTGGTTGACCTGGCCAACAGGGATTCCTGTGCCTTTATCGCCACCCAGGACCTGGGCAAACTGCTGCCGGATAATGGGTTTGAAGTACTTGGCCGCTTTGACCATTCGGACATCCGGGGGTGCAACCTGCTAGCCATCAGCCCGTGAATACCCGGGGCAGAAGCAGGGTTATTCGCCTTCGGCCACCAGCACGAAATAATTTTTTTTGCCCCGCTGCAGCAGGACAAACTTCCCGCTGATAAGGTCCTTTTCATCTATGGTGTAGGAATCGTCCACCTTGTTTTTGTTCACGGAAATGGATTGCTGCTTCAGCTCGCGTAGCGCTTCCCCGTTGGATTTCAGGAATCCGGTGCGTGCCGACAGGGCGGCGACCATATCCAGGCCGGAGCGGATTTCACCAACGGGCAGGTGGTACTGGGGCACCCCTTCAAAGACCTCCATAAAGGTCTCCTCCCCCAGGGATTTCAGGGCCGCTTCGGTCGATTTGCCAAAGAGGATGGAACTCGCCGTCACTGCGTTGTCGAGGTCCTGTTGGGAGTGGACCATCACAGTCAGCTCCTCGGCAAGGCGCCGCTGGAGTTCCCGCTTGTGCGGCGCCGCCTTGTGCGAAGCCACCAGGGCCTCGATTTCCTCCCGGCTCAGGAAGGTGAAAATCTTGATGTATTTTTCGGCATCGTCATCCGAGGTGTTTAGCCAGTACTGGTAGAATTTATACGGGCTCGTCTTGTGCGCGTCCAGCCAGACGTTGCCGCTTTCGGTCTTGCCGAATTTGGTGCCGTCTGCCTTGGTGATCAGCGGACAGGTGAGCGCATAGCCCTTGCCCCCGTCAATGCGCCGGATCAGCTCGGTGCCCGTGGTAATGTTTCCCCACTGGTCACTGCCGCCCATCTGCAGCGTGCAATTGTATTTCCGGTACAGGTGGAGAAAGTCATACCCCTGTACGAGCTGGTAGGTAAACTCGGTGAAAGACATCCCCTCCCCCGACTCGTCGGAGACGCGCTTCCGGACGGAATCCTTGGCCATCATGTAATTGACCGTGATATGCTTGCCGACATCCCGGATAAAATCGAGGAAGCCGAAGTCCTTCATCCAATCGTAGTTGTTGACCAGCACCGCGGCATTCTCTGCATCATTCTCAAAATCCAGGAACCTGGACAATTGCATTTTGATGGCTTCCTGGTTCATCCGCAAGGTCGTCTCGTCCAGGAGGTTGCGCTCCGCAGATTTGCCGGACGGATCCCCGATCATCCCGGTAGCGCCCCCCACCAGGCCAATGGGTTTGTGTCCTGCCAGCTGGAAGTGGCGCAGCATCATCACCCCGACCAGGTGGCCGATATGCAGGGAGTCCGCTGTCGGGTCGATCCCCACATAGGCAGCCTGCATCCCCGACAACAGGTGTTCTTCGGTGCCGGGCATTACATCGTGCAGCATCCCCCGCCATTCCAATTCCTTCACAAAGTTCATAGCCATGTTCCTGAAATTTCCGAGCAAATATAGTTAAAACAGGGCGCTCCGGCAGCCATGCGCCCCAGATATCGGGGCAGAATCCCTAATTTAGGCACATGGTTTTAGTAACGGGCGCAACGGGCCTGGTAGGCAGTCATTTACTCATGGAACTGGTCAGGTCCGGGCAGCCGGTCCGGGCTTTGCACCGGATGGAAAGCGACCTGGAGCGGGTCCGCAACCTGTTCGCCTGGACGGACCCGGCCCTGGAAGGGGCCTGGGGACAGATCGACTGGTTTGAGGCCGATATTTCCGATATCCCGGCCCTGGAGGCTGCTTTTGAAGGGGTGGAAAAGGTCTTTCATTGTGCCGGGTACATTTCCTTTGATCCGGCAGACCGCAGCCTCCTGCAGAAAGTAAACTTCGAAGGCACCCGAAATGTGGTGAACACCTGCCTCGCCTTCGGGGTCCGGCGCCTGTGCCATGTAAGCAGCATCGCGACCATCGGGGGCCATGGGATGCCCGTCACAGAGGAGGACCCCTGGGATCCGGCCAGGACCAATGTATACAGCACCAGCAAGTACCTCGCCGAGATGGAGGCCTGGAGGGGCAGCCAGGAGGGACTGGAAACGGTAATCGTCAACCCGGGTGTCATCCTGGGTACCGGCCAGTATGAGGAGGGGAGCGGGCGGTTGTTCGAAGCCGTGCACCGCGGCCTCCGCTATTACCCCCCCGGGGCCACGGGTTTTGTCACGGTCGGGGATGTGGTCCGGGCTATGTGCGGGCTGATGGAATCCGGACATTCCGGGGAGCGGTATATCCTGGTAAACGAAAACCTGACCTACCGGGAGCTGCTGGGTCGGATTGCCCGGGCTTTTGGCAGGAAGCCGCCATCACGGACCCTCAGGTTCTGGCAATTCCACCTGCTGCGTTCCCTGGATTGGATCCGGTCCATGCTAACGGGAAGCAAACGGAAACTAACGGGGGCCGGGATCCGCGGCCTCCGGGATCCTAAGGAATATGTCAACGGAAAAATCCTCGATGCGCTGCCCGGTTACCGGTATGAAGACCTCAACGCGGTAATTAATGCCTGTATCCGGCATTTCAGGGAGTCCCGGAGTGAGGCCTAGAGGGAATCGTTTTCCTGTTCATCGATCAGGCCTTCCCTCCCCTCCTTGTTTCGCTGCCCGATTACCTCCCCCACGCTGTCGCGCTGCTGGGCCAGCCGGTCCGCTACTTCCTGGTAGATCCGCTCGTAGACCGCCGGCCGGGAAGCATAGTAAAAATCACTCTTTGCAAATTGCAGGCTGTCTACCCGGTGCTTTTCAAAAACGTAGGATAAGGGTTCGATCCCGTTTCGCTCCAGTTGACCGCGATAGGTGTTGTCGATGGCCTCCATAACCGCCAGGTCAAAGAGGATATCGCTCATCTTTCCCGGGGGGATCAGGTTATCCGGTTTTTCGACCAGTGCATCCTGGCATCCCAGCACCAGCGTAAATAAAAGGAAAATCCGCAGTTTTCGCATCATCGGTTGAATTCAAGCCGGCTGGCATTTCGCTTTTCGGATACCCGACCCAGTTCAAAGGCCGGGTGTCCGTTCACAAAGGTGTACCGCACCCGGGATCGGAAGCGCTGTCCCTCAAAAGGGGACCAGCCGCATTTATACAGGATATTGATCGGGTCCACCCGCCATGGGTCATTGTCGTCCACCACCACCAGGTCGGCGTAGTAACCTTCCCTGAGGTAGCCCCGGCGGTCGATATCAAAAAGGATGGCCGGGTTGTGGCACATTTTTTCAACCAGTTTTTCCACCGGAAGCAGCCCATCGGCCACTTTTTCCATCAACGCAGGCAAGGCATGCTGCACCAGCGGGCCGCCCGATGGGGCTTTGGTATAGGGGTTCCGCTTTTCATCCAGTGTGTGGGGGGCGTGGTCGGTGGCGATCAGGTCGATGCGGTCATCCAGCAGGGCTTCCCACAGCCGGTTCCGGTCCGAGGCGGTCTTGACGGCCGGGTTCCATTTGATGAGCGTGCCCTTTTCCCGGTAGTCCTCAGAGCTGAACCACAGGTGGTGGATGCAGACTTCGGCCGTGATTTTCTTCGAGGCCAGCGGGATGTCATTGCGGAACAATTCCATTTCCTTTCCTGTTGAAAGGTGGAATACATGGAGGCGGGCCCCGGTTTTTTTCGCAAGTTCAATGGCTTTGGAAGAAGAGAGGTAGCACGCCTCCTCGCTCCGGATGATGGGGTGGAGTTCGATGGGGATATCGTCCCCGTACTGGCCTTTGTAATATTCCAGGTTTTTCCGGATGGTGGCTTCGTCCTCGCAATGGGCGGAAATGACCATTTCTGTATTGCTGAAAATTTGTTCCAGCACCTTTTCGTCGTCGACCAGCATATTCCCGGTGGAGGAGCCCAGGAAGAGTTTGATGCCGGAGCAGCTTTTGGGGTCCAGTTTTTTGATTTCCTCGAGGTTGTCGTTGGTGCCCCCAAACAGGAAGCTGTAGTTGGCATGGGAATGCCTGGCCCCCAGAGCGAACTTTTCCTCCAGTTTTTCAATGGTGGTGGTCTGTGGGATGGTGTTGGGCTGCTCCATGTAGGAGGTAATGCCCCCTGCCACGGCAGCACGGCTTTCCGAGGCAATGTCCCCTTTGTGGGTAAGCCCGGGCTCGCGGAAATGCACCTGGTCATCGATCAGCCCGGGCAGGAGCCAGGCACCCCTCAGGTCGATGATGGTCGCCCCACCGGTGGTGATCTGCGGGCCTATCCGTTCAATATACGGCCCGTGAATCAGGAGGTCCCCTTCGGTAACCTTGCCCTCATTGACCATCCGCGCATTGGTAAGCAGGTATTTTTTCATTAAAATCCGTTCTTTTTAAACAGGCTCCTCACCTTCATGCTGATGACGCCGAATACGGCTTCCCACACGATGGTCTTGCTCATTTTGGACTGACCCTTTTCCCGGTCCGTGAATACGATGGATACCTCCTGAATCCGGAACTTCCTGAGGTAGGCCCTGAATTTCATTTCAATCTGGAAGGCGTACCCCACGAAGCGCACCTGGTCCAGGTCGATCGCCTCCAGTACCCGTCGATGGTAACAGACAAACCCGGCGGTCGGGTCGTCCACTTTCATCCCGGTGATCAGTTTCACATAAAAAGACGCCCCATAGGAGAGGAGCACCCGGTGCAGCGGCCAGTTCACCACGTTGACCCCTTTTTTATACCGGGACCCGATGGCCATATCCGCCCCGTCCAGGCAGGCGCGGTGCAGGCGCGGCAGGTCCCCGGGCCGGTGGGAGAAATCGGCATCCATCTCAAAGATGTATTCATAGTGCCGGTCCAGGGCCCACTTAAACCCGTGGATATAAGCGGTGCCCAGTCCCGCTTTGCCGGAACGCACCTCCAGGTGCAGGCTTCCTGCAAATTCCGGTTGCAATTCCCGGACCTTCGCGGCCGTTCCGTCGGGGGAGCCATCATCGACGATCAGAATATCATAGGGTTTTGGCAGCCCGAAAACGGCCCGGACGATCGCTTCGATATTCTCAATTTCGTTGTAGGTGGGGATAATTACCAGCCCATCTGCCATGGATCTCCGGGTTTTAGGCAAAAATACCAATTTTACAGGCGCCGGGGCAGCCCCTGCAGAATTTTGTGCAATGGCCTTCCCTGCCCCGTATGCCTTATTTCGTAACTTTGGCCCAACGCCAACGCCGATGAACCAACGTTTTCCCAGGATACTACTGGCTTTAGTCGGGTGTCTTTTACTCCTCAATCTCGTACAGGCTGCCTTTACGGAGTTGTTGTACGACGAGGCGTACTACTGGTACTATGCGAAGGACCTCTCCTGGGGCTATTTTGACCACCCGCCCATGGTAGCCTGGATGATTGGCCTGGGCAGTGCGCTTTTCGAAGGGGAATTGGGGGTGCGACTGATCAGCGCCTTGCTGGGAACAGCAACGGTGGCGCTCATCTGGATCCTGATCGACAACCCGGACAGGAATAAATATCCCGTTTCCCTCTTCCTTTGGATTACCTCCATCACGTTACTTCACGCCTATGGCTTCCTGAGCCTGCCGGATACCCCACTTTTGTTTTTCACCGCCCTTTTCCTGCTGGCCTACAGGCATTTCCTGCAAAAGCCCGGGATTCCGGCGGCCCTGTTGCTGGGAATCGTCATGGCTGCCCTGATGTACAGCAAATACCACGCAGCCCTGGTCATCCTCTTTGTCCTGCTGTCCAACCTGCGGTTGCTGCGATCCGGTCATGCCTGGCTGGCCCTTTGCGTTTCCCTGGTTTGTTACCTGCCGCACCTGGCCTGGCTCTACCAGCAGGAATTCATCTCGGTGCGCTACCACCTTTTTGAACGGCCCAACCAGCCTTATAGTTTTACCAAATTCACTGCGGGTTATTTCCTGAACCTCATCGCCCTGTTCGGGCTGACGTTCCCCTGGGTATACAAAAGCCTGTGGCAATACCGCACGGCAGACCCGTTCCGGCGCGCCCTGAAATATGTCGCGTGGGGCATCCTCCTGTTTTTCTTTGTATCGAGCTTCCAGAGGAGGGTTCAAACCCAGTGGCTCATCGCCGCCTGCATCCCGATGGCCGTGCTGGTCGGGGAGACCCTTCTGAACCGACCGCAGATACGGAAGTGGGTGGTGCGTGCCTCCATGGCCAATGTGGTAATATTGCTTTTCCTTCGGGTAGGCCTGGTCTATGAGCCCCTTTTCCCGGTACCTTTCGAGGCCCACGGGAACAAAGCCTGGGTTTCCAGCCTCCAGCAGACTGCCGGTGGCGCCCCCGTGGTTTTTGAAAATTCCTACCGGCAGGCTTCCATGTATCAATTCTATTCCGGGGCGCCATCTTTCAGCCTCAATAATGCCTGGTACCGGAAAAACCAGTACTCTATTGACGATTCGGAAAGCATCGTACAGGGGAAACGCGTATTCTTCATCCCCGTGGTGGATATGGAATCTACAGATTATTACCTGGACCAATCGGGGAAAAAGAAGTACGGCTGGTTTATCGATCAATTCACCTCCTACCGAAAATTGCGGGCTGGGACCCGGCCGGAAAACAGCTATCCCAGCGGGGAAGAGGGCACGTTCTGGCTGTACAACCCATACCAGAAACCCGTGCCGCTGCAGGATCTCAAATTCGGGATCGTTATCATGGACGGGTACAAGGAAACCCAACGGGTCATCCAGGTGCGGCCCGGGACGGGAGAGGTGTTGCCCGGGGACCTGTCGCCCGCAGACAGCCTGCAGTTCCGGTTCCGGTTCCCCGAGACCGGGGAACGGCCAGTCTATATCCGGGCGGCAGTCACCGTTCCCGGACTGATTTTCGGGCTCAACGGAAATACCCAGAAAATCTCGGAATGATGGAGGCTATTGACCGGTATATCGCTTCGAATGACTGGATTACGGGGATCCTCTTACTGGCCCTGGTTTGCCTGGTTTTTTCCAGGGGCATGTTCTTCAACAAGTTCGAAAACTTCATAATCCTCCCCTTCAACAACAAATATGTGGTGCTCTACAATAAGAAAGGGAGGCTGGTCAGCGGTTTCCATATCGCGCTCAGCATTTTCCAGGTACTGAACCTGGCGCTTTTTATCTACCTCGGAGGGCTGGCGTTTGCCGGGGAAGGCCGGTGGGGGACCCTGTTCCTTTTTCCGGTGATCCTCGGGGGCTTGCTGGCTTTTACGTTCCTGAAAATCGGGATACAGCTCCTGGGGGGATACATCTTCAGTTCGGAGAAACTCGCGGCCTCCATGGTTTTCAGCAAGCTCAGCTACCTGAATTACAGCGCCCTGCTAATCTTTACCGCCAACCTGTTGCTGACTTATCTGCTTCCGGGTTCCCGGGTCGTCGCCGGGGTAGGGGTTTTCCTGCTTTTGGCCATCAATGCCATCGGCTGGATTACCGTGCTGAAAATTCATCAAAAGGAGATTGCATCGCATTTTTTCTATTTTATTTTGTACCTTTGCGCACTTGAAATTGCTCCCTTTCTGATCATTTCAGTAGCGCTAAAAGCTTGATTCTATGAAGGTAAAGACGATTCTGGTTTCACAACCGGAACCAAAAATGGAGAACAGCCCGTATTCCAGGCTTATTGAAAAGGAAAAAGTCAAAGTAGATTTCAGACCGTTTATCCACGTGGAAGGGGTGGATGCCAAGACCGTCCGCCAGCAGAAAATCGATATCTCGAAATACTCGGCGATCATCCTGACCAGCCGGAACTCGGTGGACCATTTTTTCCGTATTGCGGAGGAAATGCGCTTCAAGGTGCCGGACACGATGAAATATTTCTGCCAGTCGGAAGCCGTTGCCTACTACCTGCAGAAATACGTCGTTTACCGGAAACGGAAGATCTATGTAGGTAAACGGAATTTTGTAGACCTGTTGCCCCTGTTCAAAAAGTACAAGGACGAGGTCTACCTGCTGCCTTCGTCGGACGTGTTGAAGCCCCAGGTCCCGGAGACCCTGGAGCAGGCGGGCATCAACTGGACCCGCGGGATCTTCTACCGCACCGTGATCAGCGATTTGTCGGACCTCCGCAATGTATACTACGATATCCTGGTATTTTTCAGCCCTTCGGGAATTGAGTCCCTGCTGAAGAACTTCCCCGATTTTGAGCAGAACAATACGCGGATAGCCGTATTCGGGAATTCGACCATCAACGCTGCCACCGAGGCTGGCCTGCGCATCGACATCAAAGCGCCCACCCCGGAAACCCCCTCCATGACCATGGCGCTTCAGAAGTACATCAACGACGTCAACAAAAAATAACCCGGTTGCGGGCCCCTGCAAACCCTTTGTGGCTCAGCGGTCCCTGAAATTAAATTTACAGTTCAAAAAAAAGCTGCCCCTACAGGCAGCTTTTTTATTTAGAACGCATAGCGCTGGGGGCCTCCCCTCCGTATTTCCTCCGTGGCGTACTCCTCGAACTTCCTGAAATTCTCCCGGAACGCATTGGTGAGCTTGAAGGCCATGGTGTAATAGGCCTTGTCGTCGTTCCAGGTCGCCCTCGGGCTGAGGACCTGGGTGGGCACACCCGGGCATTCCCTTGGTTGTGCCACCCCGAAAACCGAATGGATGTGATATTTATCGTAAGTGTAGAGCCCCAGCTTTCCGCTGAGTGCCGCGTGGATCATCGCCCGGGTATATTTCAGCTTCATGCGGGTACCCACCCCGTATGGCCCGCCTGTCCAGCCGGTATTGACCAGCCAGACGTTGGTCCCCGCTTCCTGCATCTTCCGGCTCAGCATCTCGGCATACACCGTAGGGTGCAAGGGCATGAAGGGAGCCCCGAAACACGCCGAGAACGAAGGCACGGGCTCATCCACGCCTGCTTCGGTCCCCGCCACCTTGGCCGTATACCCGGAGATAAAGTGGTAGGCTGCCTGGGCCGGGGTGAGTCGCGAAATCGGCGGGATAACGCCAAAGGCGTCTGCGGTCAGGAAGAATATGTGTTTCGGATTCTTGCCAATGGAGGGGTCCTGCCGGTTTTCAATATGGGTTAGCGGATAGCTTACGCGCGTATTCTGGGTAATGCGCGTATCCGAATAATCGACCGCCCCGTCCCGGTCCAGGACCACGTTCTCCAGCAGGGCCCCTTCCCGTATGGCGTCGTAGATTTCAGGTTCGTTCTCCGAAGAAAGGTTGATCACCTTCGCATAGCACCCGCCCTCGAAATTGAAAATCCGGTCATCGGGGGTCCATCCGTGTTCGTCATCCCCCACCAGCCGGCGCGTGGGATCCGTGGAAAGCGTGGTCTTCCCGGTGCCTGAGAGGCCAAAGAAGATGGCGGTTTCCCCCGACTCCCCCACATTGGCGGAACAGTGCATGGGCAGCGTGTCCTTAAAGACCGGCAGGATGAAATTCAGGGCAGAGAAAATCCCCTTTTTGATTTCCCCTGTGTAGCCGGTACCGCCGATCAGGGCAATCTTCCGGCTGAAGTTCAGGATGGCAAAATTGTGCTGCCGCGTACCGTCCACCCCGGGATCGGCCAGGAAGCCAGGCGCATTGATAACCGTCCAATCGGGATCAAAACCGGAGAGCTCCGACGCGGTAGGGCGGATAAACATGTTGTAGACAAACAGGTTGGACCAGGGGTATTCATTGACCACCCGGATTCCCATCCGGTATTCGGGGTCTGCGCAGGCAAAGCAATCCCGCACGTAGACTTCCTTGTCGCCCAGGTAGGCAACCACCTTGTCGTACAGGCGGTCGAAGGCATCCGGCTCAAACGGGATATTGATATTCCCCCACCAGACCCGGTCCCGGGTAATATCGTCCCTGACGATAAAGCGGTCCTTGGGGGAACGCCCGGTGAACTCCCCGGTTTCCACCGCCAGGGCCCCGGAATCTGCTTCCCGTCCCATGCCCTTTTCGATGGTAATTCGGTGCAGGTCCTCCGGCGGTAATTGATAATGGACAGTATCCGATCCAATTCCATACGCTTTTAACGAAATCGATTTCGTTCGCGAGGTGGATGTGCTCATAAAACTGAATTTTAGGTTGTTTAATCCGCTGCAAAGGTACGATGACCCGGCGACGGCAGAAAAATTATCTGCCCTTTGACCGGAAAATACGGTATAGCAGGTAGCCCCACCCGGAAATTAGCAATACCCCTCCCAGGGGGGTGATCCATCCGATGGCGCTGAGATCCCACCCGGTCAGGCCGGCGGTGCTCAAAAAGTAAATCGAAAAGGAAAAACAAAGGATGCCGGTGACCACCAGGCCGAAAACACGCTTCCGGCTCCGTGGATCGAGGGTCTTTTCCAGCCCTAAAAACAACAGGAAGAGGGCGTGGTACATCTGGTACTGCACCCCGGTGCGGAAACTTTCGAGTGCCTCCGGTTCCAGTTGCTCCTTCAGGCCGTGGGCGCCCAGGGCCCCCAGGGCCACTGCGGATCCCCCAAAGGCCACTGCCGTCATCACAATTGTTTTGTTCACAACTATATCCTCCTATTTCCTTACAAATGTAACAATTTGATACCTTCGTATCTCGCAAACTCCAAACAGATTCCCATGCCAAAACGCATCCTGATCGTAGGGGCCGGAAAATCGACGTCCTACCTGCTGCATTACCTGCTCCGGAAGGCACCTGAAAAAGACCTGTTGCTGGTCATTGCCGACAAACAACCGGACCAGCTTCCCGAAGAGGTCACCGGCCATCCCCATACCGAAATTACAAAATTGGATATTTCCGATGCCCCTTCGCGGCGGGAGGCCGTCCGCCAATCGGACATCGTGATTTCCATGCTTCCGGCCTCCCTCCATATCGAGGTGGCCCGGGATTGCCTGGAATTCGGGAAAAACCTGGTGACCGCCTCCTATATCAGTGCTGAAATGCGCAAACTCGATCCGCAGGTGCGGGAAAAGGGCCTGATCTTTATGAACGAAATCGGACTGGACCCCGGCATCGACCACATGAGCGCCATGCAGGTGATCGACCGCATCAAGGCTGACGGGGGTAAAATCCTGTTGTTCGAATCCTTTACGGGCGGGCTTGTCTCCCCCCAGAGCGATACCAACCTCTGGAACTATAAGTTTACCTGGAACCCCCGCAACGTGGTGGTTGCCGGACAGGGAGGCGCCGCGAAATTCAAGCAGGAAGGCACCTATAAATACATCCCCTACCATAAATTGTTCCGCCGTACGGAATTCCTGGAAATTGAAGGTTACGGGACGTTCGAGGCCTACGCCAACCGGGACTCCCTCAGTTACCGCGAAGCCTACGGCCTGCAGGATGCGCTGACCCTGTACCGGGGCACCATGCGCCGTGTGGGTTTCTCCCGGGCCTGGAACATCTTCGTGCAACTGGGCATGACGGACGACAGCTACCATATTGAAAATTCCCGGGGCATGTCCTACCGGGACTTTACCAACCTTTTCCTGCCTTATTCCCCTACCGATTCCGTGGAATTGAAACTCCGCCATTACCTGAAGATCGACCAGGACGACATCATCTGGGGCAAGCTGCTGGAGATCCACCTGTTCGACAGGGAGCGCCTCGTTCAGCAGGATAATGCCACCCCGGCCCAGATCCTGCAGGAAATCCTGGAAGCCAGCTGGACCCTGGGCCCCGAGGACCGGGATATGATCGTGATGTACCACAAATTCGGCTACCAGGTGGGCGAGCGCAAATACCAGCTTGACTCCAATATGGTGGTGGTCGGCGAAAACAGGCGGCTTACGGCAATGGCCAAAACGGTTGGCTTGCCCGTTGCCATGGCCACCCTGCTGATCCTGGAGGGAAAGTACCGGAAAGCCGGGGTGCAGATCCCCAGGGACCCTGAAATATACGAGCCGGTACTGGAGGAACTCGCGCAGAACGGTATCGCGTTCCGGGAATACGAGGTGCCCTATCTGGGATATAACCCGGATTCGGTGGCCAGCTAGGCATACGCGATTTTATGGTATATTTAAGTTCCTATCAACCTAACAGCGCATGAAGAACATTCAAGGGAACCTGCAAATAGACGGGATCGACAAAAAGATCCTGCGCTACCTGATGGAAGATGCGCGTAAACCCATCCTTGAAATTGCCCGGAATATTGGCATATCAGGCGCTGCCATCCACCAGCGGCTCAGGAAACTCGAAAAATCGGGCCTGCTCACCGGGTCCAAATTCGTCATCAACCCGAAAGTCCTCGGGTATACGACCATGGCCTATATCGGCATCTTCCTGGATAAGGCCATGAGCAACCCCTATGCCGTAAAGGAACTCGAAAAGATCCCGGAAGTACTGGAATGCCACTATACCACAGGCAACTGGTCCATCCTCATCAAGGTATTATGCCGGGACAATGAACACCTGATGCACCTGCTCAATAAAAAAATCCAGCAAATTGAAGGGGTATCCCGAACGGAGACCTTCATTTCGCTGGATCAGCAAATCGATCGGCAGATCAGTATTTGACCGAGGTCAATCCCTGCCGCCTAATACCTGTAACCCCCAGTATACAAGCGTTGCCAAAGATCCTATGGCCGCCACCAGATAGGTGCGGGCTGCCCACTTGAGGGCATCTTCGGACCCCTTGTATTCCTCCGGGGTAACCACATTCTTTTGTTTCAGCCAGGCCAGGGCCCGGTTGCTGGCATCGTACTCCACCGGCAGGGTGATAAAACTGAACAGGGTGGCCAGGCCCATCATGATCAGGCCCGCCACAGCCACGTAGTATCCAAGCCCGGACCCCGAGGCAGCGCCCAGGATCAGGCCGCCGAAAACAACCCACATGGAAAGGCCTGAGGTTACACTAACCACCGGCACCAGTTTGGAGCGTAGGGTTAGCCACTCATAGGCCTGTGCATGCTGCACAGCGTGCCCGCATTCGTGGGCTGCCACGGCAGCGGCGGCCGCGTTGCGCTGGTTGTAGACCCCTTCGCTGAGGTTAACGGTTTTCTTGACAGGGTTGTAATGGTCCGTGAGCATGCCGGCAGCACTTACTACCTTAACGTCTCGGATCCCATGGTCCGAGAGCATTTTCTCGGCTATTTCGGCCCCGCTCATCCCATTGCGGAGATGCACCTTGGAATAATGGCGGAATTTGGATTTTAAACGGCTGCTGACCAGCCAGCTCACCAGGGCAATGGCACCGATCAGAATATAGTATCCCATCATAATTCAACTCTTTTTTGCGTATTAAAATAGTACATATACAGCAAAAATCCGGCCATACCCGCCGGATTCCCGCTTTCTAACTCCTTTTCTGGACATACCTGACAGATTGTACTGTCAGACCAGGATACGCGCACTCAGGTCAAACGCCTCGCTGATTTCCGAATACACTACCCGTCCGTCGACGATGTTCAGCCCTCTTTTGAGGGAAGCATCTTCCGAACAGGCCGCCTCCCAGCCCTTGTTGGCAATATTCAGCGCATAAGGCAGGGTGACGTTGGTAAGGGCGAGGGTGGAGGTGTAAGGTACTGCCCCCGGCATGTTGGCCACGCAGTAGTGGACTACGTCGTCTATGATGTATATCGGGTTCTCATGGGTGGTGGGTTTGGTGGTTTCCACGCAGCCCCCCTGGTCTACGGCCACATCGACGATTACCGTCCCGGGATGCATGGTCTTGAGCATATCCCTGGTGATGAGCTTGGGGGCACGCCCTCCTTTTATAAGCACCCCGCCCACAATGAGGTCATGGGTGCGGACGTGTTTGCGGATGTTGTATTCGTTGGAATATTCGGTCACCACATGACTGGGCATGACATCGTTCACATAGCGGAGCCGTTTCATGTTGACATCGAGTATCGTAACGTGGGCGCCCAGTCCCGCTGCCATTTTGGCTGCCTGTATCCCCACGGTTCCGGCGCCCAGCACCAGTACCCGGCCCGGGGGTACTCCTGGGACGCCACCGAGCAACACTCCCCTGCCCTTTTTAGGTTTTTCGAGGTACTTGGCACCCTGTTGGATCGCCATCCGTCCCGCCACCTCCGACATGGGGGTGAGCAGTGGGAGGGTCCCGTCTGAATCCTCGACCGTTTCGTAGGCAATACAGACCGCACGGCTGTCGATCATGGCCTGGGTAAGGCGCTGGCTGGACGCAAAATGGAAGTAGGTAAACACAATCTGCCCTTTCTGCACCATCGCGTATTCCTCGCGTATGGGTTCCTTTACCTTGACAATCATTTCGCTGAGCGTGTACACCTGACCAATGGTGTCCAGGATATGCGCCCCGACCTTTTTGTAATCCTCATCGGAGAAGCCACTCCCGAATCCGGCCCCGGACTGCACATGCACCGTATGGCCGTTATGGACCATTTCCATGACGCCGGCAGGGGTCATGCCCACCCGGCTTTCGTTGTTCTTAATCTCTTTTGGAATGCCAATAATCATTTGTCGCTGGTTTTGATGATACAAGGCAAAGATGGATTAAATTTTTTTACCTGATATCTAAAAATCGATAAAATGCAGGGGTATAACTTTAAATTAAAGTATAATATCTACTTATACCCCTATTTTTATAGGGGGTGATTGCCTTATAATGAAGTTTTTTAAAGTATACCCCCCCCCTGACTATCTGCAGGTGATTCTGGCTCCCGAGCAAAAAGTCCCGTGCCCGTTTGGCCTTTCGATTGAGACATGGCAATGCCTGTCCGGGGCGCTGTCGGCATCCGGTTACTTTGAACCGGAAAGGGATGGCAAGTGAGCCAAAAGCGAAGGGGGCCTGGTTCCCAGGAAGGAATTTCAGGGACTGAACCGAAGAGTTTGAGGCGTCTACCGGGAAATTCCCGGAATCCCGCCTTAGGGCCGTGGACTTCCTATCCTACGATATTCACAATCTTCCCCGGCACCACGATCACCTTTTTGGGGGTGCGGCCTCCGAGTTGCTGCCGGGTTTTCTCATGGGCCAGGACGGCCGCCTCGATCTCTTCCCGGCTCATGTCCAGGGGGAGTTCCATGGTAAAGCGCATTTTCCCGTTGAAAGAAATCGGGTATTCCTTGCTGCTCTCCACGAGGTATTGCTGCTCATAGACAGGGTAAGGCTCCCGGGCAACCGATCCGGTATGCCCGAGCTTTTGCCAGAGCTCCTCCGCTATATGGGGGGCATAGGGCTCGATGAGTACCACCAGGGGCTCCAGGATGGCGCGGTCCCGGCAGTTGCTCGCGGTGAGTTCGTTGACGCAGATCATAAAGGTGGAAACCGAGGTATTAAAGGAAAAGGCCTCGATGTCCTCGGTCACCTTCTTAATGGTCTTGTGTAGCGTTTTCAAATCGGTTTTTGCAGGATTCCCGTCGAGCACCTCAAAGGTGCGGTCCGGGCCCTGGTGGAAGAGGCGCCAGAATTTTTTAAGGAACCCGTATACCCCACTGAGGCCTGCCGTGTTCCATGGCTTGGACTGCTCCAGGGGCCCCAGGAACATTTCGTACATGCGCAGGGCATCGGCCCCGTATTCCTCGCAGATATCGTCCGGGTTGACGACGTTGTATTTGGATTTGGACATTTTTTCGACTTCCCGGCCCACATAAAACCCGCCATTCTCCCGGAGGAATTCACACTCCTCAAATTGGGGCTGCCATTTTTTAAGGCCTTCCAGGTCCAGTTCATCCGATGGGCTAACCAGGCTGACATCCACCCGGATCGCATCGGTGTCCTCGCCGGCAGCCAGGCCTTTGCTCAGATAGGTCTGGGTGCCGCTCCGGCGATACATCACCGCACTCGTCCCCAGAATCATCCCCTGGTTGATGAGTTTTCGCGCGTATTCGTCAGTGGGCAACCAACCCCGGTCGAACAGGAATTTCTGCCAGAAACGGGAGTACAGCAGGTGGCCCGTTGCGTGCTCGCTGCCCCCGATATACAGGTCCACATCCTTCCAGTATCCAATAGCTGCTTCGGAGACCAGGGCGTGTGAATTGCCCGGGTCCATGTACCGGTTGAAATACTGGGAACTGCCCGCCCAGCCCGGCATGGTATTGAGCTCCAGGGGGAATACGGTTTGCCGGTCAATCCGGGAATTATCCACCACCGCTTCATTTTTGGTGTCCCAGGCCCATTTCAAGGCATTCCCCAATGGAGGCTCCCCGGTTTCGGTGGGCAGGTACTTTTCTACTTCCGGCAACTCCAGTGGCAGGCAATGCTCCGGCAACAAACGGGGCAACCCATCGGTGTCGTAATAAACCGGGAAGGGTTCCCCCCAGTAGCGCTGCCTGCTGAACACCGCATCGCGGAGGCGGTAGTTGATGGTCCCCCTGCCGAGGCCTTTGGCTTCCAGGGCTTCAATCACCTTTCGGGCCGCCGCTTCCTGCCCCAGGCCGGAGATGAAATCCGAATTCGCAATCACAGCACCGGCCTTGTCCTCAAAGGCCTCCTCCTCAATGGAAACACCCTCGAAAATATTCGGGATCGGGATCCCGAACTGCTTTGCAAAATCATAATCCCGCTGGTCCCCGCAGGGAACCGCCATCACCGCACCCGTTCCGTAGCCGGCCAGCACGTAGTCCCCGATCCAGACGGGCACCTTCTCCCCGGTAAGCGGGTGGGAGGCATATGCGCCGGTAAATACGCCAGACACCGTTTTTACATCGGCCATCCGCTCCCTTTCCGAGCGGCGGGAAGTCGCCTCCACGTAGGCGGACACCTGCTCCTGCTGCCCCGGGGTGGTGATTTTGGAAACCAGGTCGTGCTCGGGGGCAAGGGTCATGAAGCTCACCCCGAAAATCGTATCCGGCCGGGTGGTGAACACCTCGATGTCGAAGGATTCCTGCTGGTGGGCATCTGGCACCGTGCGGAAGGTAACCGAGGCGCCGACGGAACGGCCGATCCAGTTGGTCTGGGCATCCTTGAGCGGCTGCGGCCAGTCTATCTGGTCCAGGCCGTCGAGCAACCGCTGCGCATAGGCGGTGATGCGCATCATCCACTGGGTCATTTTTTTCCGTACCACGGGGAACCCGCCCCGTTCCGAAACCCCGTTGACCACCTCATCGTTCGCCAGCACCGTCCCGAGTTCCGGGCACCAGTTGACCTCGGCCTCCGCGAGGTAGGTCAGGCGGTACTTCAGGAGGAGGCGCTGCTTTTCGGCTTCGGAGAGTGATTTCCACCGGGCCGCGGAAAAATCGGGCGTATCCGCGTCGCAGGCTGCCCTGATCCCCGCATTGCCCCCGGCCTCAAATTTTTCGACCAGGGTGTGCAGCGGCTCCGCCCGGTCGGTATCCCGGTTGTACCAGGAATCGAAAAGTTGCATGAACACCCATTGGGTCCAGCGGTAATAGGCGGGGTCGGAGGTACGTACTTCCCGGCTCCAGTCGTAGGAGAAGCCCAGCTCGTCGAGTTGTTCCCGGTACCGGTTGATATTGGCCTCGGTGGTGACGGCCGGGTGCTGCCCGGTCTGTATGGCGTATTGTTCGGCGGGCAGGCCAAAGGAATCATACCCCATGGGCTGCAGTACATTGAACCCCTGGTGCCTTTTGAACCGGGCGTAGATATCGCAGGCAATGTATCCCAGCGGGTGGCCTACGTGCAGGCCAGCCCCCGACGGGTACGGAAACATGGTCAGTGTATAGAATTTGGGTTTTTCGGAGGGGAATTCGGCCTGGAAGGTTTTGTTTTCCGCCCAGTACTGCTGCCACCTGGACTCAATTTCCTTGAAGTTGTACTGCATGTTTCAGGGTAATCCTCACGGGGCGGCTGCCCCGTTTATTAATTTGCGCAAAAATAAGGGGAATCCGTTTACTTTCCTATTTTTACGGAGAACTTGGACGGGGCCTGCGCGGGTATCCCGCAAACCTGCAATATGCGGGATATGCCATAGCCCGGGGCCGGTTTGCATTGTGAATGACGTATGGGCAAGTCTTTTGAACGCTACCAGAAACGGAAGCTGATTTCCTCCTATTTCTCGGTTACCCTCAGTATCGGGCTGGTCCTGTTCCTGCTGGGGATCCTGGGCCTGCTGGTGCTGAACACCAAAAAGCTCGGCGACCACTTCAAGGAGCAGATCACCATTTCCGTATTCTTCAGGGATTCGGCCAAGCAGGTCGAAATAGACCAGTTACAGAAAAGCCTGGTAATGGCCGACTACACCAAGTCCGCGGTCTATGTCTCCAAGGAAGAGGCCGCCGAGCAGCACAGCGAGGAAATCGGGGAGAATTTCATGGAATTTCTGGGGTATAACCCGCTGAAGAATTCCATTGACGTCCATCTGAATGCGGCTTATGTGTCCCCGGTACAAATCGATTCCATCGCGGCGGACATAGGTGAAAAATCCTTCGTGGAGGAGGTGAGCTACGACCGGCCCACCATCGAACTGCTCAGCGAAAATGTACAGCGCATCGGCCTGGGGATCCTGGTGGCCTCGGCCGTATTCACCCTGATTGCGGTCCTGCTGATCAATTCCTCCATCCGGCTTTCGATCTACTCCAAACGCTTTATCATCAAGACCATGCAAATGGTAGGGGCGACCAAGGCCTTTATCCGGAAACCATTTATCGCTACCAGCGTGAAACTCGGCTTGCTGGGCGCGCTGATCGCCCTGCTGGCCCTTTACGGGCTGCTGGTATACCTGGACAACAACTTCCCGGAACTCGGGCTCCTGGACGACCCCGCCCAACTGGGCCTGCTTTTCGGCTCGGTTTTCCTGCTGGGGATCTTCATCGCGGGGATCAGCACCTTCTTTGCCACCCAGCGGTTCCTGAATCTGCGTACGGACGATTTATATTACTAAGTTCACTACCTTTGCGCCATGAGTAAAAAGACCAAAACTCCCGACAATCAGAAGCCGAAGCGGGAATTCATCTTCCAGAAACGCAACTATATACTCATGTTCATCGGCATTGGTTTCATCGCCCTGGGGTACATCCTGATGTCGGGCGGTGGCAGTAACGACCCGAATGTCTTTAACCCGGAAATCTTCAGCTTCCGCCGCATCCGCCTGGCACCGACCCTGGTGCTGATCGGGCTGGGCATACAGGTCTACGCGATCCTCGCCAACCCCCACAAGAATAAATCCAACTAGGATCCTTGGAATTAATCGATGCCATCCTGCTGGGAATCATCCAGGGCCTGACGGAATTCCTGCCGGTCTCCTCCAGCGGCCACCTGGAGTTGGGCAAGGCCCTCCTGGGCGACAAGTCCGTGCCTGAGGAAAGCCTATTGTTCACGGTGGTCCTGCACTTTGCCACTGCACTGAGCACCCTGGTGGTATACCGGAAAGATGTCGGCCGCATCCTGGGCGACCTGTTCCGGTTCCAGGACAACGAATCCACCCGTTTTTCCCTTAAAATCGTACTGTCCATGATCCCTGCAGCCCTGATCGGCCTGTTTCTGGAAGAGGAACTCGAACTGTTTTTTGGCGGGAATATCGTTTTTGTAGGGTGCATGCTCCTCTTTACGGCCCTGCTCCTATTCCTGGCCGACCGGGCCCGGAGGACGGACCGGCCGGTGTCCTTTGTCGATTCCTTTGTGATCGGCATTGCCCAGGCTGTTGCCCTGCTCCCCGGTATTTCACGTAGCGGCGCGACCATTGCAACCAGTGTCCTGCTGGGGGTCGACAAAGCCAGGGCTGCCCGCTTCTCTTTCCTTATGGTGGTTCCCCTGATCCTCGGGAAGATTGCCAAGGACCTCCTGGACGGGGAACTGGTGTTTGAAAACGGCAATGCGCTCCCCGTGGCTGCGGGTTTTGCAGCTGCCTTTGTTTCCGGTCTGCTGGCCTGCACCTGGATGATCCGCCTGGTGCGCAACAGCAAACTAACCTATTTTGCCGTATATTGCCTGTTAGCCGGGCTCCTCGCCATCGTGGCCGGTACCTGGCTTGCCGGCTGATGCGGCACCCCAAAGAATACCTGTTTTGGAATTTACCAAGGAACCCTATCTGAGCGGGCAGATCCTGCTTATCGACAAACCGTATGAATGGTCGTCTTTCCAGGCCCTCAATGCGGTAAGGTGGACATTGCGCCGCGCCTTTTCCCTCAAAAAAATAAAAGTTGGCCACGCCGGGACCCTGGATCCGCTGGCCACCGGCCTGCTACTGATCTGTACGGGGAAGGCCACCAAACAAATTGCCGACTTACAGGGGATGCCCAAGGAATATACGGGCACCATCCGCTTTGGGGCGGTCACGGCCTCCTACGATCTGGAAACCCCGCCCGAAGGCAACTATCCCACCAACCACCTGACGGAAGAAGCCCTGCATCGTGCGACGGAGGCGTTCACGGGTGAAATCCGCCAGCAACCCCCGGTTTTTTCCGCCCTGAAAAAAGACGGGAAAAGGCTTTATGAGTATGCCCGTGCGGGCGAAGAGGTGGAAATCCCCTCCAGGACCGTGCATATCGGGTTATTTGAACTGACCCGGGTGGAACTGCCTGAGGTGGATTTCCGGGTACGGTGCAGCAAAGGCACTTACATCCGGTCCCTGGCCCACGATTTTGGGCAGCACCTTGGATCCGGGGCCTATCTTTCGGCCCTGAAAAGAACCAAAATAGGTCCGTATTCCGTAGATATAGCCCGGACGCCGGATGCATTCCGGCAGGCATTCCGCGAAAAAGGGTTTGAAATATGACCCGGTTTATGGGGTAGGCAACCCGGCCAAATAAAATAAATTGCCGAAAAAAAGGTTATAGCAATATGAATTTGAACCGCAGTCAACTGGCGCTACTGATTACCGGCTTTACGCTGGGCATCGTGGTATTGACGTTGTTCAACATTCATCTGGGCAGTGGAGAGGCCGAGGAATACGTCATTGAGATGAGCCTTGACGAGGAGGACCTCGAAACCCTGTTTGAGGAAGATGAGCCCGCCAAGCAGACCCCCCAGGAGGCCATCAAGAGCCACATGGCCTTCAACGAAACCGCCAAACCCAGTTTTGGCAACCCCGAACCCCTGAAAACCCTTCAGGAAATACTCGAAGAACGGCAGGCACAGTCTGATTCCGAATCGGAAGCCGGATTAGGCGAGGACAGCGAGGAATTTTCCAGCAGTTTGCGGGAACTCGCAAAGAAGCGTCAGGAGTCTGAAGAGTTGCTGGGCGAAAAAGAAGCCGAGAAAAAGGAATACACGAATTACCTGAAGGACAAACGCACTTCCATATCTTATTCCCTGATCGACCGGAATGCCTATGACCTGCCACCGCCAATCTATACCTGTATCGAAGGCGGCAAGGTAGTGGTAAACATTGAGGTAGACCGCTCGGGGTACGTGGTGGATGCATCCTTCAATGCCAGCAGCTCCTCGACCTCCAATGGGTGCCTGGTAGAAAATGCCATCCAATATGCCCTGCGGGCCCGTTTCAGCAGCGCTTCCCGCGAGGAGCAGAAAGGCACGATCACCTATTTATTCGTCGGCAAATAAGATCCCCGCCAATTCCCGGGCTATTGACCGGCCCTTGTCCCTGTTGTACCACATTTGAAGCGATTCCCGGAATTCCGGGGTCAATTTCCCATGCTTTGCCTTATAGGCCCTGACCAGCTCCTTTGCTTCCGCCGGACGCGGCCCCCAGCACCCGCCCACCTCCAGGCTTTCCGGGTCGAAGGCGATGAGCTTCGGGATGGAAAGCGCCCCATCGGTGCGGAAATGCTCCATCAATTCGGGGTTTCCGTCCCGGGAGGCGATCCGCAAATCCAGGGAAGGTATTTGCCGTGCAATGGCGTGCATTACAGGCAGCACCGGGGCTGCATCCCCGCACCAGCTTTCGGTAAGCACCAGCCAGGTCAGGGGTTGGGAAACCCGGGACACTGCCTTGTTGATTTCGGGGTCGAGCCTTAGGGTTTTGTCCCACCGGTTCATCCGCTGGTGGTTCAGGCGCGTATACTGGACGTTCGCCTCGCTGGGAACTGCACCGGAGGTTTCCCCCTTTTCCGCCATCCGGCCCACGGCCTCCCGGTAGGCCCCATATCCCACGGCACCGTCCAGGGCCCGGGCCAGCAACCCGGGTAGGCCCGGTGGGGCATCTATTTCACAATTGGCTTGCTGCTGGTGTTTTTCTTGCATATTCATCGGGACCTTGGCCGGGATCCGGCCGGATTCCTTACAAACGCCGCTTTTTGATCATCCCGCCCCGGGTATCGCTGATCCGGTGCATCACCACAAAGGCGCCGGGGTCAATCCGCTCCAGTTCCCGGTAGAGCCGGCTGATCTCCAGCCTGGTAATTACGGTAAAGACAGCTTCGTAGGACTGGTGGACCCCGCTTACCCGGTAGCCCCCGCGGGCAGGGAGGAGGGTGACCCCCCTCCCGAGTTTTTCGATCAGCATGTGGCGGATGGCTTCGCTTTGCTCGGAGATGACCGTCACCCCGTGGTACTCTTCAATCCCGTCAACGACAAAGTCAAGAGTTTTCGATGCCGCCAGGTAGGTGAGCATGGAGTACAGGGCAACCTCAAAGGAAAGCAGGTAGGCAGCCGCCACGAATATAAGGAGATTGATCAGGATAATCACGTCCCCGATCTTTACCCGGAGCTTCTTGCTCAGGAAAATTGCCAGTACCTCCGTGCCGTCCAGCACGCCCCCTCCGCGTATGGACAAACCGATACCTGCCCCCAGGAAAAATCCGCCGAATACCGAGACGAGCAGCGGGTCGTCAGTCACTTCGGGGAATTCAAACAGCGCCAGGCAGCCGGCCAGGCCCAGGATGGCCAGGGCGGCGCGGACTACAAAACCGCGTCCGACCACCCGGTAGCCAAAAATGAGGAAGGGGATGTTGACTACGACAATCAGGATGGCCAGGGGAATGTCGGTTATCCCCGATATCAGCAGGGAGATACCCGTAGCCCCGCCATCGATAAACCGGTTGGGCAGCAGGAAGCCTTCCAGGCCAAATGCGGCTGAGGCAATCCCCAGCACGATGTAGCCCGTATCCTTGATGGCGTTGATTATTGCTTTGGTGTTGTCGGTCATGGTCGTGGTGTTTCGGGTTCCCCCTGGTTGAGCGCCAGGGCCTGGAAAAGCTTTGCCTTGGCCGACAAAAATTTATTCTCCACTTCGTTTGCTTTGAGGCGCGCATCGATCAGGGCCCGCTCGCGGCTATTGATCAAAAAGAGCGAACTCTCCCCGAACTCAAACTTTCGTTCCTCCGCCCGGAGCAGCTGGCTGTAGTCATTTACAATATCGCGGATCAGGCTGTTCTGGGTCTCAAAGGATTCCAGTTCGGTGAAGATACCCAAAACCTTGTTGCGGATACCCACCCCTGCACTGATCCTTTCGAGTTCCACATCCCTGAGCTGCAGTTTGGCCAGTTTGAGCTCCCCCCGTTCTTTCCTGAGGAAAAGCGGCATGCTGAAGCGGAGGCCGCCTTTGTACTGCCCGGTGTCGAAGGAGTTCAACAACTCGGGGGTCTCGGTTAGGAAATTGTATTCCAGGTCCAGCTCGGGAAGCAACTGACTGGCCTTCAGGCGACGTTCCACATCCAGCGCCTCCATTTTATACTCCAGGGACCGGAGTTTCGGGTGAGTTTCCAGGTCCCAGCTTTCTGCAAGATCCTCTTCCAGGCCCAGGGCCAGGTCCACTGACAGGGAGGGCGCGGGCTCGGGGGTCACCCAGGGCTGCAATTCAACCGGCAGGTCGTCTTCCAGCCAAAGGTAGGTGGAGACTTCCAGGGCTGCCTGCCTGACCGTAACCCGGGCCTGTTCAAGGCCCAGCCTGCGGTTGGAGTAGGCAATCCGCGCTTCCACCGTATCGATGGTAGGCCGGTCCCCGGCCAGGGCGCTGCGCCGGATCCCGTCCAGGCGTACCCCGGCATTCCGGACGAAGCCTTCATAAACCCCCATGTCCCGGTAGGCCTGCAGCCACTGGAAATACGCAATGGAAGCCTCAAAAAGCAGGGCGTTCACCAGCAGCTCCTGCTCGGCCTGGCTCTGCTGCTGATAAAAACGGGCCTTTTTCAGCACGGCCATCCGCTTGTCCATCCAGATGCCCCGGCCCACGGATACCGAGACGCCCGCGCTGTAGAGCCCCGCGTCCGGCAGGGCTTCGGCCGGGTTTAGGAAGTCCCCGTCGCTCTGGGCAAACTCCCCTTTCAGTTCTATCCCGTACCAGGTAGGGATCTTAAAAGTGGCATTCAGGCGGTCATAGTATTCCGACCCCTTGAATTCCTTCCGCTCCAGGTCCACTTCCAGTTTGGGGTCAAATCCTCCCCGTGCCTGCAGCAAGGCGGCCTCCCCCCCATCCAGGACCAGCCGGGCCTGGCTTGCCAGCGGATGGAACTGTTTTACCTGGGCAATATACTCCCGGAACCCCAGAACAATGCTGTCCGACTGTCCGTACAAACCGGTCAGTCCGAGGAATAACGCCAGGAATGTTCCCTTGTACCTCATTGTTTTTCCATGGATTTGGCAGTCCCGGTATCGTTCGGGTTATAGTAATTTGGCGGGAATCCGTTGAGTTGCCTCCAAAGTTCGAACCAGATGGGCACGTCCTGGAGCAGCCCCAGGCTGTAGGCCCCGGAGCCCACGCGGAGCTGGGCCGGCCACGGATGGTCATCGGGATCGGGGGCGATCAGGATGCGGTACTTACCGTTCTGGCTGATATTTGTCTCGATGGCGACCACCACGCCCCCGTATGTACCATAGGACACGTTTGGCCAGCCGCTGAAGATGATTGCCGGCCAGCCGTCGAACTGGATGCGGAACTTCTCGCCCAGGTGGATCAGCGGCAGGTCGATCGGGGCCACATAGGTTTCCACTGCCAGGTCTACCGAGGTGGGCATGATGCTCACCAGTTGCTCCCCTTCCTTGAAGGTCTGGCCGATCCCGGATTGGATGGCCTTATTGACAAACCCGTTCTGGGGCGCGCGGATCACATTGAGGTCCCGCCGCCTTTCGTAATTGGTGAACTGGTTTTCGAGCTTGGTTACCTGGGCCTCCGTATCGAACTGGTCCGACTGGGCCGTAAACAGGTCGCTCTGGGCCTTGGAGATCTTGTCGGTGTATTCCGCCTGAATCCGGCCTACCTCCATGCGCGCATTGAGGACCTCATTCTTGCTGGCGAGCAACTTGTTCTCGGCGGAGATCAGTTTCGCCTGGGCCTCCTGCAGCTTCAACCGCTTTTCTTCCACGTCCGTGACCGCTTTCAGGCCTTCGTCCTCGAGCGTACTGGTACGGTCAAACTGCCGTTGGGCGATGAGGATCCCCGTACGTGCCGCTTCCAGGTCGATGCTGTCGCTCTTGACCTTCAGGTTGGCCTGCATCAGTTTGTTGCGGGTCTGCTCGAGCTTCAGGCCCCGCTCCTGCCCCAGGGCCACGATCTGGGCTTCGAGGGCCCGGACCTTCTCCCGGTAGGAACCCACCGACCGGCTTTTCGCGTCGATCTGCATCTGGGTACGGTCGACCAGGCGCGGGTCAAAATATTCGTCCTTCACTTCCGACATGACCAGGATGGTATCCCCGGCCTCCACAAAATCCCCCTCGCGCACATACCATTTCTCAATCCGCCCGGGGATGGCCGACTGTACCGTCTGCGGCCGCTGGTCCGGCGTGAGTGTGGTGAGGTACCCGTTCCCGTTGATCGTCTGCGTCCACGGCAGGAACAGGATGATCAGCCCGATGATCGTAAAGGCCATCAGGAACCGGTTGAAGTGCTTATAGTGCCGGTGGTGGAATACCAGACGTCCCGATTCGAAAACCTTCAGGTCTACTTCCTTGTTCAGTTTGTTTTCGGTAATGTTCAGCATGGGTCAGAATCGTTTACAAGCCGTCCGGCTTCCATTTTTACAATGCGTTTGGAGATCCTTTTCCAGGCGCCGTTTGAGCTTACCACCACCAGCGACCAGGGGTGTTCCGGGCTGGATATGAAATCCATGATCCCCCGGGCTTCCTCCTCGTCAAACTGGTCGAGCGGGTCCTTCAGCACCAGCAGCTTCGGCCTGTTGAGGATGCTGCGCGCCAGGACGATCTTGCGGGAGATGACATAGGGGATTTGCCGTCCCTCCGGATAGATGATCGTTTTAAGCCCCTGGGGGAGGTTCTTGACAAAATCGAGCAGCCTGGTGTGTTCCAGGGCCCAGTAGACCTGCTCCATTGGGACTTCCGTATTGCCAAAGGTCAGGTTCTCCAGCAGGGTTCCTTCGAACGGGCTCTCTTCCGGGAGGCACTGCCCCAACAGAGACCGGTAGTGGTTGAGCAATACCCCGTCCAGGGCCACGTTGTTCACGGAAATCTGCCCGGAATCGGGTTGCAGGATCCCGGTTATAAGGCGCAACAGGGTGGTTTTGCCCGATCCCCCCCAACCTTCTATAAGGATGCGGCTGCCTGGTGTTATCCGCAGTGACAGGTTGTCGACGATTACCTTCCTGCCATCCGCGGAGTGGAAGGTGACATCCCGGAGTTCCACATCCAGGCTTTCGGCATCGCCGAAGGGGGTATCCCCGTCCAGGGGTTCCAGTTCCTTATCCACCACCTGACCCAGTTTCTCCAGGGAAGTCAGCAGGTCGTAAAAGGTCTCGAGCCCGAGGATCAGTTTCTCCACGGAATTGATGACCAGCAGGATGATGATTTCGGCTGCCACGAACTGCCCTATGTTCATCTGCTGGTTGAGTACCAGCAGCCCCCCGATCAGCAACAACCCGGCAGTGACCAGCACCTTGAAGCCGATCATCTGGATAAACTGCAAAACCAGTATCCGGAAATGGCTTTCACGGGCTTTCAGGTAACGGGTCACCAGGTGGTCGTTCTTATCGACCGCCAGGGAGGTTTTCCCCGAAAGCTTAAAGCTGACAATGCTGCGGGCAACCTCCTGGATCCAGTGCGCCACGCGGTATTTGTGTCGGGATTCCTCCAGGCTGGTCTGCAGCCCCTTGCGGGCCGTGAGCCGGAAAACCCCGTACATCAGCAATAACAGCAGGATGCCATAGGCGATAAAGAAGGGGTGGTAAAAGGACAGCAGCAACAGCCCCAGGATGATCTGCAACATGGCCGCCGGGAAATCCACCAGGATCTTGGCTAGGGATTTCTGCACGGTGAGCGTATCAAAAAACCGGTTCGCCAGTTCGGGCGGGTAGTAGTGGGTGAGTTCGCTCATGCGGATCTTCGGGAACCGATAGGCAAATTCGAAGGACGAACGGGTAAATATCTTTTGCTGCAGGTTTTCGATGATCCGTATCTGCATGAGTTGCAGGATCCCTACAAAAACCACCCCAATGGTTACCAGTACCACCAGCACGATCCAGGAGGTACTGACCTGCGCCCCCTGGATCAGGTTGATGATGGCCTGTATCCCCAGCGGGAGGGAAAGGTTTACCAACCCGGCGAAGACAGCGTAGTAAAAGATTTGGAGGATATCCTTTTTTTCGAGGCTCAGCAGGCCCATCAGGCGCTGCCAGGTATTCATGATTTGTTTCGACATAGATCGCGTCTCGGGTTATTTGTTAATTGCACTCAGTACCAGTTGCCTGAAAAAGAGGGTGTGGTTTTTTACCCCCTCCAGTTCGGTCAGGGAGGGAAAATGCTGTTCCAGGAAAAAGTGGTGGAGCGAACCCTCCAATACCGTACTGGAGAGGCTGGCAGCAAAAGGGTATTCCGGGTTGACGGCCCGTATCATATCGGCCAGGCGATGCACGAGGCGCTTGTATATCTCAAAATATCCCTCCCGGTTTTGCTGGTCGACTTCCCGGGTCAGGAACGGTTTGGAATATTCATTCACTACGATTTCGTGCAGGGCCACCTCATCGATATGGCCGTAGGATGCATCTGCTTCCACGGGACGCGTAAGGGTGTCAATGCCCCGTTTGAGACATTCAAGCGGTTCGGTAATGCGATGCGTCTCCTGTACGAGGCGGAGTTCCAGCCATCCCCAGTACCAGGAACACAGATATATCAGAAACTTGTGCTTGTTTTCGAAATACCTGTAAATGGAACTTTCATTCGAGCCGATCTGCTCCCCCAGTTTTTTGAAATTGAACTGTTCTACCCCCATGGCCGAAATCATGTCGATCCCATTGCTGACGATCCGTTTTCCCAGTTGGGTAGACTGCGGGTCTTTCAGGTAGAGCCGGGGGTTGATCGATACTTCCATATTGCGAATCAGTGCATCCATAAGTCTGGAATTTGTTCAAATATAATAGCAGAACTTTCAACATTTAAAAGTTTAACTCTTATTTAACGATAGTAATACTATTATATTGCTAAATTTGTACTCAGCAGATCAGATATTAACAATAACTCACAAAATCATGGCAAAAAATCTCATATTCACAATTATGGCCCTGGCTTTCTTTGGGCTGAACGCTACCGCCCAAAGCAGTACAGTACGCGATGGAAGCACCCTGATCCTTGGGAAAGCCGACGCTAATGGCTACGATTACATCGCGTTTCCCCGGAAGAATTTTATCATCAAGCGGGGGGCGATCGCAGATTACAAACCGCTCTACGGCATGGAAGTAGTTGTAGAATCCCAAAGGGAACGCAACGGTTCCACCTGGGTAACCCTGAGGCGCGCCGACGGCGGCAAGTTCTTCAGGTTCATACCTTCCGTGGAGGCGCGCCTGGAGAAGGCATTGGATTCCGGGGAGCTCACCCGTTCCTGACCCGTTGCCCCGCAATCGATTTTTGCGTTACTTGCGGGCATGGAAAAACAGCGATGCGGCTGGTGCCTGGGAGATCCGCTTTACGAAGCCTACCACGACCAGGAATGGGGGGTCCCCGTTCGTGATGACCGGAGACTCTTTGAATTCCTGACGCTGGAAACCTTCCAGGCCGGCCTCAGCTGGATTACCGTGCTCAGAAAAAGGGAACATTTCCGCCGGGTTTTCGACAACTTTGATTACCGGAAGGTCGCGGGGTACGGCGAAGACAAGGTAACGGCCCTGCTTGCCGATCCCGGCATTATCCGGAACCGGCTGAAGGTGCAGGCCGCGGTTTCAAACGCACGGGCATTCATGCAGGTGCAGGAGGAATTCGGCAGTTTCAGCAAGTATATCTGGGGCTTTACGGACGGCCACCCCATCCGCAACGCCGTGCGGGACTATAAAAAAGCCCCGGCCACCACGCCCCTCTCGGATGCCCTGAGCCGGGACCTCAAAAAAAGGGGGTTCAAGTTCGTGGGCAGCACGGTGGTGTATGCCCATATGCAGGCTACCGGCATGGTCAATGATCACGAAATAACCTGTTTCCGACATGACCAGGTATAAAATCGTTCTGCCCCTCTTCCTCCTGGCGGTACTGACCTCCGGTTGGGCCCAGCAAAAGCAGGAACGGGAGTTCCGGATCCGGAAGGACCAGTTTCCCCCGGTGGCCCTGGAGGCGATGGAGCCCTTTTTGGCAGATGCCCGCCGGTTGCGCTACTATAAGGAAATCGATTCCGCACGAAGCAGCTTTGAACTGAAATTCAAGCTCCAAAGGCTCTGGTACAGCGTTGAGTTTACCCCGGAAGGCGTCCTGGAAGATGTGGAGGTACGGATCAAACCGGTAGATATTCCCGATGAAACCTGGGCACGCATGCAATCCCATATGACAGAGGCATTCGGAAAACACCGGGTCCGTAAAATCCAGCAGCAGTATCCCCGCGAGGCCTTTGATTCTGTGGAAGTCACGATGAAAAATGCCTTCCAGAACCTGCTCCTGCCCCAGCTCCGCTATGAGCTGGTCATCCAGACACGCACGCAAGAGGGCCTGACACAATACGAAGCCCTGTATGACAGCGAAGGCGCTTTGCTCTTGCTCCGGGAAGCCCTGCCGCCGAACTACAACCATATCCTGTATTGACCCGGCAATCCTTTGAAATAAGGTGGCTCTTAGTGGCACGCAGTGACAGCCAAGTCTTATTTGTCAATCTTAACCTGATCCTCTCCCTGTAAGAGGGCCAGGAATCGTTCCCGGGGTATCTCCCGGGCCCCGAGGCTTTCCAGGTGGCTGGTGTATACCTGGCAATCCACCAGGCGGTATTCCCGGGCTGCCAACTCCCTGACCATATGGATAAACCCGGCCTTTGAGGCATTGGATACACGGCTGAACATGCTCTCCCCGCAAAAGACATCCCCGAGGTCCACCCCGTATAACCCGCCCACAAGTTCGTCCCCCTGCCATACTTCATAGGAAACCGCATGGCCCAGCTCGTGCAACCGGATGTAGGCGGCTTGCATTTCAGGGGTAATCCAGGTCCCCTGCTCCCCCTTCCTGGGAATCTGGGAACAGGCTGCTATCACCCGGGAAAAACACTGGTTCTTGGTAACCCGGAAAACCTTTCGCGAACGCAACTGCCGCATGCTCCTGGAAACGCGGAGCTCATTGGGAAACAGCACCATGCGCGGGTCCGGGCTCCACCAAAGGATGAGGGAGTCGTCGCTGAACCAAGGGAAGATACCGGACCGGTAGGCGAGCAGCAGGCGTTCGGGTTCCAGGTCGCCCCCGATAGCCACCAGCCCGTCCTTGCCCGCCGCTCCGGCGGGTGGGAATACAAGTGCCTCCCCAAGAAAGGGTATGGGGGTCTTTGCCGCTGACATCTGTTTTTACCCCTAATTTACCAAATCCGTCACCAAAGCATCAACCCAAGCAGGTAAACGACCCCTGCCAAACACATAAAAAGGAGCGAATACGGCAGGATTTCCCGCGCCTTAAGCCGGGTGATCCCGAGCAGGGGCAACGCCCAGAAAGGCTGCAGCATATTGGTCAGCTGGTCTCCATAAGCCAGGGACATCAGCGCCTTGGGCAGGGGGACCCCAAGCTGGAGGGCCGCCTCCAGGATGATCGGGCCCTGTACGGCCCATTGGCCACCGCCGCTGGGGACAAACAGGTTCACCAGGCCGGCGCTGAAGAAGGTAAACAGGGGGAAACTCCACTCCGAACTGATGGCGATAAAGAAATCTGAAATACGGTGGATCAGTCCGGCTTCCGTCATTATGCCCATGATCCCGAAATAGAGCGGGAACTGGATGAGGATACCTGCGGTGTCCCCAATGGCCGATTCGACGGCATGGAGGAAATTCCGGAAATTCCCGTGGAGGAGCAGGGCGAGCCCCAGCATGAAGAAATTGAGCATGTCCGGGCTGAGGTTCAACTCCCGCAAATCGGGCAGGTACTGCAACAGGAACGCAGTAAAAATAAGTAGGGCAAACAGTGTGCTCAGCCAGGGGGAGCGGTCCATGCGTTCCGCACCGTGTCCCGGGCCATCGGGCCCCGGGGCGGTATCGAAACGATACTCGGGCAGCTCCACGGCCCGGGTCCTGGTACTCCGCCCCAGCCAGTAAGCAAGGCCGCTTACGGTAAAAAGCACGGCCAGGAAGATGCACAGGTTCCAGAACCCGAATACCGTCTCCGAAGTGGGGATACTTCCCGGCAGGGCAGCCAGGCTTGTTTCCGGCAAAACCCCCCGCAAAAGGCTGTCCAGGTGGCCGGCTTCACTCGCCTTGATTGGCGCGGAACCGCTGATGCCGCCGTGCCAGACCATGAGCCCGAGGTAGCCGCAGGCTCCAATAAGCGGATAATTGATGGGGATTTTATTTTTCAGGGCGTGTTCCCCGACTTTCCGGGCCAGGATCGCCCCGAAAATCAACCCAAGGCCCCAGTTGAAAAAGGAGACCAGCATGGTGGTGGATGCCACAAGCAGTGCGGCACCCGCAGCCGAACCCGCCCGGGCCGTCAGGATGCCAATGAGCTTCTCGGCCGGTTTGCTCAACACCAGGACGTGTCCAAGCACCAGGATGAGCATCATCTGGTAGGCAAAGACCAGCAGGTCCCGGTTCCAAAGCCCGCTTTCCCAGGCACGCAACGTGCCGGACCAGGGATTCCTCCCGTCCGGAAAGGCTCCGAAGAAACCGCCAAGGAGGAAGGTCAGTAAACTCAGCAGTACGGCAATGGCAAAGGGGGACGGCAGGAACCGCCTGAAAAGGCTTTCTATGGTTCGGGTTACAGACATATTAACAGGCCGGGGGCCCCCAGCCCCGATAGCGCCTTAAAAAGGCAGGTCGTCGTAATCTTCCTCCTTCAGGTCATCCGCAGGTTCAAAGGCATCCGCCGGGGGGACCGGGGGGATATTGCTGTCGGGGGCTCCCTCCTGAAGGCTTTCAATCCGCCAGCCCTGGATGGAGTTGAAATATTTGGTGTCGCCCTGAGGGCTGGTCCATTCCCTTCCCCGAAGGTCGATACTGACTTTGACCTGCTGGCCTACCTGAAATTTGTCGAGCAGGTCCGTTTTGTCCTGGACAAATTCCACCAGCAGGTGCTGGGGGTATTGTTCGTCCGTGGTGACAACCAGCTCGCGCTTGCGGAACCCGTTGGTTCCATAGGTTTTGGTTTCGTCGATCAGTTTGATGGTTCCTTGAATTTCCATTAGGGTGTTTAATTTTTATTCCTGTTCATTTTTAATCTTTACAGACCCTGCCAGCTACTGCAGGCCTGCGAGCAACAACTTCCACGCCGACTCCGGGTCTTCCTCCGCGAGGTACTTCTGGGCCCTACGGTGGAGCGCTTCCTCATCCCGGCCGCTGAGTACCTTCCGGGCATCTACATCCCCGTCTACAAAGGCCCGCACCTGGCGGGCATCCGGCAGCTTTTCCACATTCCCGAGTTTCCCCAGGTCATTGCCCGTGAGTACCCGGCTCAGGCGGATCGCATCCGGTATGGCGTCCACACCGATGCCCAGACTGGACAGGGGTTTGGGCACTTCAAAAAGGCCGGCCGCCGCACGGCTGTACCAATTACCCCCAAGCCGGGCGACCAGGTCCATTTTTTTCGGGTCCGGTATGCCGGGGGAAGAGAGGATGTCCTTTTTCAGGTGGAACTTAACCACTTCGCAGAAGATGAGGTTCCCGGCTCCCCCGCCTTCCCCCAGGGGTGTGACCTGCGTAACCCTGCACTCAAACTGGGCAGGGGACTCCGCCACCCGGTAGGGTTTTACCAGGTCGGAGGGGCGCATGGTGAAACCGGCTTTTTCAAATTCATTTACCCCTTCCGGGTATTCGGTACTGGCAAGGGACATCTGCTGTACCATGGCAAAGGACACCATATTGATCACCACCTCCCGGGTCTTTTCGGCATTCTGCAGGGTGTGCTTGGTCGTGTTGTCGCGCACCCGGCGGGCAGGCGAAAAAATCAAAACAGGCGGGTTGGTGCTGAAAACATTGAAATAACTGAAAGGGGCCAGGTTGGGGTTCCCGTCGGCATCGACCGTGCTGGCAAAGGCGATGGGACGCGGGGCCACGGCACCCAGTAAAAAAGCGTGTAACTCTCGTGTTTCCAGTGCTTCCGGCAGGAGTGAAAGGGTGTCTTCCGTCATAGCGCAAAGGTAGGTAAAAATACGCCGATCCCACAACGGGAAGACCTGCCCCGGACCACAACAAATCCCGCCAAATTGAGTTATATTTAACCAACGAGGCGTCCCGGAATACAGGTTGTCCGGCCTGCAGGACGTCAAAAATCCACCACGGGGGAATGCGATTCAATCCGCCAAAAAAAATCCTGAACGCCATCCTGCTGATCACCTCCTTTGTGATCGTCAGCCTGATACTCTGGAACACCAATAGTTTTTTCCGGAAATTCAAGGAGGAGGAACGCAACAAGATGGAGATCTGGGCAACCGCCCAGTCCGAACTCCTGCGACTGTCCGAAGAGCAGGAGCTGGGCAACCTCCACCTGAAGGTTTTCCAGAACAACACCAGTACGCCCATGATCCTGGTCAATGCAGACGGTTCCTACCGCATCAACAACATGCCGGATGTGGCGGCTGAGGACGAGGAACTGATCGCCCGTAAGATTGCCACCTTCCGCTCCGAGAATACGCCCATCCGCATCGACTACCAGGGGCAGCTCCTGGCCACGCTTTACTATGGGAATTCCGAAGTGCTCAACAAGTTGAAATTCTACCCGATTGCCCTGTTGCTTATCATCTTCCTCTTCGGGGCAGTCATCTTCTTCTTCTTCAAAACCAACAAAGCCTCGGAACAGAACAAACTCTGGGCGGGGATGGCCAAGGAAACAGCCCACCAGATCGGCACCCCCCTTACCTCCCTGCTCGGGTGGAACGAATTGCTCAAATCAGAGCTGCTCAACCCAAAGATCACCACGGAAATCGAAAAGGATATCGGGCGGCTGCAAACCATTACGGAACGCTTTTCCCAGATTGGTTCGAAACCACGCCTGGAACCCCACGACCTGGTCGAGGAAACCCGGCACGCTTTTGAATACCTGCGGGTCAGGAGCTCCAAGCTGGTCCATTTCAATTTCCACTCCCGGGTGGAATCCGTAGAGGTACTACTGAACCGGTCCCTTTACAACTGGACCATCGAGAACGTGGTCAAAAACGGGATCGACGCCATGAAGGGCAAGGGGGATATCGCCCTCGAAATCATACCGGACCCGCCCATGGTGCATGTGCTCATCAGCGATACCGGGCACGGGATACCGAAAACCCGATGGAATAGTATCTTTGAACCCGGGTACACCAGCAAGAAAAGGGGATGGGGCCTGGGGCTGTCCCTGGTACGCCGGATCGTCGAAGAATATCACCAGGGAAAGGTCAAAGTGCTTTCTTCCGGCAAGGAGGGTACGGTGATGCAGATTTCCCTCCGCATAAAGCATTGAGTATGGCAAAACAGGAACAAAAAGTCATCAAGGAAGCGCCGCTTAGCAACAACTGCCCGGAATGCTTCAACCAGGACCTGACCCTGCGGTTTTACCAGAAACACCTGTACGGGGCGCTTTACCACCGGATCAGCGGGGAAGTGACCCGGGAACTCGAATGCAACACCTGCAAGAGCCTGATTTACCCCGTCAAATGGACGGAGGATATCGACCGGAGCGTGGAATACTACGAAAAGGCGGTGACTCCCGAGAGGCCCCGGGTACGGTTCAAAGCGGCCTTCTATGTCCTGGTGCTCCTGGGAATCTGCCTGGTGGGTGCCGTGGTCTACGCCTACCTGCAGGGGCTCTTCTGAACCTTCAGGGGCTCTACCGAATGGGTGGTGCCGGCAGCAGGCAGGCCGGACGGGAAGCTATCGGCAGGTCCTTCCCCGGAGGGGCAGGTTAACCGAGCTGTTTCCGGATGGCCCCTGCAATTTCCTCAAATTCGCCCTCATCCAGCTTTTCCTTCTTCTGGAAGGTGGCATCTGCCATGCTGTTGAGGGGGATCAGGTGGACATGGACGTGGGGCACCTCCAGGCCGATGACCGTTATCCCCACCCGCCTGCAAGGAACGGCAGCCTCAATCCCCAGGGCAACCCTGCGGGTAAAGCGCATCAGGGCCTCAAATCCTTCCGGTTCCATATCGGTGATTTTGTCCACTTCCTTTTTGGGGACGCAAAGCGTGTGCCCGCGGCTGTTCGGGTTGACGTCGAGGAAGGCTATGTGGTCCGCGTCTTCGGCAACTTTGTAACAGGGCAACTCCCCATTGATGATACGGGTGAAAATACTGGGCATGGCAACAGAGATTTACCCCTAAGATAGGAAATTCCCCGCCGCACTCCGGACCGCATTTGCATTCTGTCAGGTGCGCTTCTGCTTCCTGTCAGGTCTGCTTCTGCTTCCTGTCAGGTCTGCTTCTGCTTCCTGTCAGGTCTGCTTCTGCTTCCTGTATAGCAGGTAGGAATACACCAGGGGAACGGTGATGACCACGGCGGAAATCCCAATGAAAACCGAAATCAGTGCCTGGCCGCTGAGGAAGGCTGCTGCGATGACCATCAGCAAGCCCCCGACAAACCAGACGACACCCCCCAGGCGGTGTGTCTTGTCCCAGATTTCAGGGCTTTCCAACGTCCAGGGGGTCCGTAACCCGATAAAATAATTGGGGCGGACTGTTTTGAAATAGTTCCCGAGCAGGATAAAAAGCAGGCCGATAACCGCCAGCAGCGGCGCCGGGGACACCTCCCCACTGGTCCCGGACATGTGGATTATTACCACGGCGAGCGCCGCCATACAGGCCGTTACAATGTATTTCAGCTGGGTGTATTTTACGCCCATCTCCTCAATTTTGTTTTTGGGGTCGATGGCCGGCACCACCAGGAATATCAGGTAGACAAGCACCGTAGTCAGGAAGGGGATCAACCACAATTCGGATTTGGAACCCCAGCGGTCTATCTCCCCCCTGGCATTCCAGTGCATGGGGACCTCCTGCGGTAGTTGGTTCCACTGCAGGGCCAGGTAGACAAAGGGTACGGCGACAATCAGGAGCAACGGCAATTCGGTTTTCAAAGAGGTTTTCATGATGTTACTTTTTTAGGTCCAGGACCCACTGGAGCAGGTCCTCTACAATGGTGGTGTTGATGGAGTACAGGATGAACTGGCCCTGCCGCCGGCCCGAGACCAGACCAGCCCGCTTCAGGATGTCCAGGTGGTGCGAGATGCTGGGTTTGGAGATGTCGAACCGATCCGCAATCTCCCCGGCACTGAGGTCCTGTTCCTTTAGGAGTTGCAGGATTTCCCTCCGGGTGGGGTCGTTCAGGGATTTAAAGACGGCATTCACGTATTTATATATTTAGATAAATATCTAAATATTTTTTGAAATATGCAAGGATAAAAACAGGACCCCGCGGCCGCAGGCCGCGGGGTCCTGTTCGTGTACAGATTCGTTTACAGGCAGGGGAAATAATCTTGTGTAGTCCCGGGCCTCAATGGCCTGCCGGTCTTTCGAAGCAAGTCTGCTAGCGGGTGATATCGAGTACCTCGAACTTCAGCGTCCCGTTGGGGACCTGGATTTCGGCCGTGTCCCCGACCTTTTTCCCCAGCAACCCTTTGCCAATGGGCGAAGTAACGGAAATTTTTCCCGCCTTGAGGTCGGCTTCGCTTTCTGCCACGAGCATGTAGCTGAGCTCCTGCCCGTTCTGGAGGTTCCGCAGCTTGACAGTGGATAACACCAGCACTTTGGACGTATCCAGCTGGGATTCGTCGATAAGGCGCGCGTTGGCCACTACCTCTTCCAGCTTGGCAATTTTCATTTCGAGCAGGCCCTGGGCTTCCTTGGCCGCGTCGTATTCCGCATTTTCGGACAGATCGCCTTTGTCGCGCGCTTCGGCTATGGCCTGGGAAGCCCTGGGCCGTTCCACGTCGCGGAGGTGGTTCAACTCATCCTTCAGCTTCTTCATCCCCTCAGGCGTATAATAGGATACCTTACTCATATCATCCGTAATTTATAAAGAGAAAATCCCCTTCAAACCTACCGGCAAAGCGGGTTATTTAGAGAGGATTTAACGCGAATATAGGGAATTTTTGCTGATTTTTGCCAGAGAAACCCCAAGTGCATGAACCCTAGCCGCTTAATTTACAAGGTATTCCTCCCCCTGCTCCTGATGGCGTGCAGCACGGATGCGCGCAACCGGAACCCGAACCTCCAGGAACTGGGATTCCGGTTTGAGATGAACCTCAACCTGCCCTTGTACAGCCCGCTCACCAGCACCGGAAACCCGGTATATATAGGCAATACGGGGACGGGTATCCGGGGGGTTTTTGTCATGAACACTGGTTTTGACCAGATGCGCGCCTTTGAGGCAAGCTGCCCGAACCACCCGCCGAACAGTTGCTCCACCATGCAGCTCGAGGGACAGAATGCCGTATGCCCCTGCGAGGATTACGAGTACAGCCTGTTTACCGGGCAGATGCTGAACCCGCCGGAAGACGGGCAGCGCTACTACAATATGCTGGAATACCGGGCCACGCGCAGCGGGGATATCGTCACCATCAGCAACTAACCTCAGAACTGCACCCGGGCCCCAGCCAGGAAGTGGATGCCCGCCTGGGGGTAATACCCTACCCCTTCGACGGTGGTGATGGTCCCCGGGTTGGAGAAATCGTCGTCAAAGGTGTAAAAGTACCCGTTGGAACTGAACCGGGCATCGAAGATGTTGTTCACCAGGGCCGTTAAGGTTATTTCCGGGAAACCGCCAGAAACGGGAAGCCGGTATTCCAGGTTCAGGTCGGTCTGGGTGTAGGCATCCAGGCGGGAGCGCGCAGCCTCGATATTGCTCATGTACTGGTCACCGACATACTTGGTGAGCACGGCGGCCTGCAGGTTGCCGGTCGGGGTCCACACCAGGCGGCTCCCGGCCACCACCCCGGGGGAATAGGCGATTTCCGTGTTCCCCAGGCCGGTCAGTTCCCCGTCCCGGCGAAAGAAATAATCCACGTTCCGGTTGACACTCAGGGCGATATTGGGTTGCCAGCGGAGGCGGGATGCCAGCTTCAGGTCGGCATCGATCTCCAGGCCCAGCCGGTAGCTGTCCCCCACATTCGCCCGCAGGGGGGCACCCACATCGTTCAGTTGGCCGGTGAGGACGAGCTGGTCCTTATACCTCATATAGTAGACATTGGCATTCAGGGACATCCCCTCCCCGGCCCGGCGCCATCCCAGTTCAAAATCATTTAGCCGTTCGGGCCGGGGGTTACCGCTTTCATAATCGTTCCGGTTTGGCTCCCGGTTTGCCACAGCATAGGAGAAATAAATGTTCTGCCCGGGACGAATCCGGTAGGTAAGTCCCAGCTTGGGGTTGAAGAACCGGAAGGTATCGTCGACTAACCCGGTTTCGACCCCATTGGCCTCGTAGGCCACCCCCCGGTACTGCAGGTCGGCAAAAAAGCGCCAGTGGCTGTCGAGCTCATAGTTGGCCTTGGCAAACACATTGAGATCCTCCTTGCGGGAATCGTCTTCGTAGTACCGGTCCCCCCGTTCCAGGCTGCCCGCATACCGGGCCCAGATCAATTCGCCGAAATGATCCCCCCGATAGGTGTTCCAGCCGCCGCCCACTGTCAGTTCCAGCGGGCCCCGGTTGTAGATGGCCGAAAATACCGTCCCCAGGAAATCGTTGTCGAGCCAGCGGCGCCGGATATAGTCCGTGGTGGCCTGTTCCTCCCCGTCGATCACCGGGTTTTCCAGGCCCAGGAAGGCGTAGAACGCATCCGGGGCAAACAGGATATTGGTGTAGTACCACTCGTCCACATATTCTTCAAAAAATCCGCGCCCCCGCGTATAGTGCAGGGCAAGGCTGGTCTGCAGGTCCCCCGTCCATCGCTCGTTCCAGTGCAACTGGAAATGGTCCTGCTTGTAATTGTCCACCTGGTTCTCGTAAAAGCCCTCGAAGTTGCCGTCCGGGTCGAACTGTATGCCGGCGATATTGAACCGGCGGTTTTCCTCCAGGTCGTTTTCCACGCCTATGGCAGCCAGGGTTGCCGGGTCAAATCCGTACCAGGACTGGTAGGTGATCTCATGTCCGCCGAAGAGGAGCGCCTTGACCAGCGTATTGTCGTCCAGGTAGGCGCCTTGCAAAAAATAGGAGTCCAGGTCCGATGTGGCCCGGTCGATGTACCCGTCGGAACGGATACGGGACAACCTGCCGGACACCTCAAAATGGTCCTTCAGCAGGCCGGAACTGAATTTCAGGGTGGCCTTGTGCGTATTGAAACTGCCGGCGGAGCCGGCAAGGGAAGCATAGGGATCCCGGGAAACGGCATCGGTGAGCAGGTTCAGGCTGGCCCCAAAAGCCCCGGCCCCGTTGGTGGAGGTACCCACGCCCCGCTGCAGCTGGAGGTTTTCCGTGGAGGAGGCAAAATCGGGCATGTTCACCCAGAAGGTACCGTGCGACTCTGCATCGTTGTAGGGGACGCCGTTGATGGTGACGTTGACCCGGGTGGCATCACTGCCACGGACCCGGATACCGGTGTACCCCACCCCGGCACCGGCATCGGAGGTGGTCACCACCGAAGGCAGGTAATTCATCAGTATCGGGATATCCTGGCCGAGGTTACGGCTTTGGATGCGCTCCGCCTTCAGGTTCGAAAACGTCACCGGCGATTCCTGCTGTGCGCGGACGGCGGCAACCAGCACCTCATCGAGGCGGATGGAATCCATTTGTGTGCTGTCTGCGGGAGTTTGCTGGGCAGAAGTCTGAATAGCCAGCCCAAGCGTGGCCAATAAAGCGAAAATAGTTTTCATCCGTAAAAGATTTACGAATAAAAGGGGCTATTATCCTATGGTTAATTTGATTTTTTGAGCGCCCCAGGCAAAGGCCAACCTGTATGGGTTGTCCCTGGCCGGAATCGGCCCGAAAGCCTTTTCCCTACGCTCGGTCCCTTGGCAGCATTACCTGCCCAGGTTCAGCGGGTGTAATCTCAGCCCCGGAGTTTTTGGCCTGGTTGAATAACCTGGCCGGAATCGCGGAGCACCCCTTTGAGATGCTGCAAATATAACCGGCATCTCGCAGAATCCGAAATCTTCCGGGTGCTATTTCCGGGATTTGCCCGTGCTATTTTCCATCCGTACGATGCGCCGGCTTGAGGAGGTCGTTTACTGTTTTAACCGGGTTGAATGTGCTGACCGGCACTTCGGCAAAGACGGTATTCCAGAACGCCATCCCCCCGTTCCAGAGGCCGGGAAGTTCCAGGGCTTTGAGGGGGCGGCCCTCGGAGGTCTTATCGGTGATAAAGCCCTGCTTTTCGTCCACAAAATTCAACAGGTTGTATTTTTCCCCGTAGGCATCCCGCACGCCGCAGACCAAATCTACCGGGTTGAAATGGGTGGATTCGCGAAAGATGGTTTCCTGCTCCTTATCGGAGGTATCCACCTGGGCAGATTCGATAATCTGTAGGGATTCATGGCCCTTTCGGTCCGTAATCCAGAATGGGCCTCCCCCGGGTTCCCCTTCGTTCCTGACCATCCCGCAAACGCGGATCGGCCGGGCCAGTTTATCCCGGAGCACAGCCACCTGGTTTTCAATACTCAGCCCCTGGAAGCCGTCGGCAAACCTTGCATTGAGCCTGTTTTCAAGGAAAGCCTTGATCCGGTTGAGCAGGTCGTGGTCCAGGCTGCCTTCCGACAGCATGCGCGAATAGCTGAAGGCCTGTTGCTGCAGTTCAATCAGGTATCCTCCGAGGATCTCCTTCCAGCGGGTAACCTCCCCGAGGTCCGAACGGACCACCACATTATCGATATTCTTGATGAATATGAGGTCAGCGTCCTGTTCGTCCAGGTTTTCAATCAACGCCCCATGGCCGCCCGGGCGAAACAGTATCCGCCCCTCATTGTCCCTGAAAGGAGTATTCTCCGGGGTCACGGCAATGGTGTCCGTGGATGGTTTCTGGAAAGAATACCCAACCGTGAACGAGCGGGCAACCTCACTGCTCACGCGGTCGTTTACCGCCTTGAATTCCTTGTTGAACAGCTCGCTGTGCTGGGGTGAAATGGTAAAGTGCAGGGCCGCCGTATCCCCGCTGCTGGCATAGGCGGCGCCTTCGTAAAGGTGCTCCTCGAAGGGGGTGACCAGCGTCCCGTCGTAATTGTGGAAAGGCAAAAGCCCCTTGGGATAAAAACCATAGTTCAGGCCATCTTCCGAAAGCAGTTCCCGGACAAATTCATGCAACTCGGCTTCCCTGATGGTCGCCTTCCCGCGGATCCGGGACTGCACCAGCCCGTAAAACGGGAATTCCCGCAGGTGCTGGGAAAACTTCCGGATGTCCCGGTGACCGGGCTTTGCCAGGTATTCCTCCAGCGAATCGGTTTCCGGGTCAAAATCCTGCAGGAAGTTAAAGAGGGCCTTGAACATCCGCGAGGCCGCCCCGGAAGCCGGGATAAACTTCAGCACCTCCAGATCCCCGTCCCGGTTGCGATACGCCTGCTGCAGGCGGTTTTCCTCTTCCGACGAGAACCTTACAATCCCATCCCCCACTACGGCCGCCTTGTGCAACCGCACCGGCGGGATCCCTTCCCGGAACGTTTCGATCTGGCCCTCGGCTTTTTCGGGGCTGATCCCCTTTTCGGCCATATATTCCAGGTCTGCGGGTGTAAAGTTGCTCATGGTGTCCAAAAGTTTATCGATGTGTTTGACTGCTGTTTCCAGCCGGGTTTCCCGGCTTCCGCTTAAGATAACAAATCTGCGATTATTCTCCCGGAGTGCCGACTGGAAATGGCGGAACATCTCCTCCCGCTCCAGGGGTTTGTCGCGCAGGTCATCCGGTTCCCAGGGAATGTCGATATCCGTCAGGAAATACAGGTCGTACCGGTTAGCAAGGGCCGCCTCCTCCAGGCGGGGGTCGCAACTCCCCAGGTAGTAGGTCTCGGAATAGACCTTGGTTTCAAGAAGGTCCGTATCGCAAACCAGCAGCCGCTCCGCCTGTCGGGCGAGCCGGTTCTCCAGCTCCATTTGCCCGCGGGCTATGGGCAACAGGTCTTCCGGTGCACAGGTCTGCTGTAACCGGTCCCATTTGTCCTGCAAATATTCCCGGGCGTATTCGGGCACCCAGGGTTCCCTGTAATGGCGTGCCAGGTCTTTGGCCAGGGTGGTTTTGCCGGTCGATTCGGGACCGAAAAGGACCACTTTCAGGACGCCTGAGGGCTGTTGTCTAAGTGCTTCTTCCATGCCAGGTAGCCTTGGATGGCCAAGATAGTGAATATGAGGTACTGGAGGGACAGCATGCCCCAGCCCCGGTAGGCATAGAGGGGGACGGTAATGATGTCTGCCACAATCCAGAGGGTCCAGTTTTCCAGTTTTTTCAGCGCCATATACCACATGGCCGTAAAGAAGATGCCGGAGGTGACCATATCCACGTAATTGGTCCAACGGATCTCCGTTCCGAAGACCCGGTAGACAAAATAGGTAAACGCCGTCGTAAACACGAAAAGCAGGAACCCAATCCACTTTTCCCGGGCGGTTGTCCGCGAGATGCGCACCAGGATGCGGTCGCCTTTGCGGCGCGACCAGTTCCACCACCCGTAGACGCTCATTACCGAGTAATAGAGGTTCAGCATCATATCCCCGAGCAACTCGTCCCGAAGGAAAATATACATGGTGATCAGGGTGGCAATCAGGCCGGTGGGATAGACCCAGATATTCTCCCGTTTGGCATACACCACGCTGGCGATCCCGAAAACAAAGGCAACTGCTTCCAGGGCGATCAGCCAGGCCTCCCGGTCCCGGTACGGATCAAAAAAGAAATCAGAAATGGGGTTCATACCGGCTGCGGTCCGTCTTTACCATTTTGATGAAAAAGACCGCCTGCCCAACGGCCGAAAGGCTTTTGCGCATTTCTGCGGCAAGGACTTCCATGACGTGGTCGTATTCCCCGTAGACCTGGGTACTCATCGGATTCTCCAGGACAGTGAGCCCGGAGGCCCTCAGGGCGGTGATAAACCGGATTATTTCCTTTTCGTAATCGTCCTGCAGCGGGCTCAGGGTTAATTCGACTGATATGTCCATAGCGTGGTATTGCTGGATAAAGGTAGTCCGATAAATGGGAATATTGCAACCGGGGGGTGCTCAGGCCTCTTCCCGGACGGCAAAGGCACAGGTAAATCCCTCAAATTCCGAGAAATCGATGCCGAAACCGGTCTTTTTGCCATCGTACATTACCTGCCCCCCCGTCTCTCCGCTGTCCATGGCAAAGTCATCAATGCAAATATGGTTGAGGAAGCTCAGGCCGTGGATGGCCATTACCTTATAAAGGGACTCCTTGGCACACCAGACCATGGTGAGCTTGCGGATCAGGGCGTCATCGTTGGCCATGGAACGGTACTCCCGTATGGGGGTAAACCGATGGGCAATGCGCAGGATTTTTTCGCGCTGTTTTTCGATATCGATGCCCACCTCCCTGCTTTTGGAGAGGATGATCCCCGTAAACTCAAAGGAATGCGTAATGGAGATATGTGTGCCGTCCCTGAGGTGGGGCTTTCCGGCAGGGTCGTAATAGAGATCGGCATCAATGTAGCCTTCCCGTGCCATCAGGTGGCGGATGCTCAAAAACGCCCTGCGGTGCAACTCGGAACGCATGCCGTCATATCGCTGCTGGCAATGCGGGTTCAGGGTAATCCCCGCGGCCAGTTCCGCCTCGGGCTCGGTGACCTTCCAGACATGGACCCGGCAATCCGGACCGGCTTGCGTCGATTTGTATAGCGGCATGGGAAATTGGAGTTAATCCGTACCTTTGCACAGAGTTAAGCGCCCACAGGGAGCGAAATACAAATTACTAATTTAAAACCAGATTCCCGAAGCATCCCGGGAAAGCTGCAGACTAAAATAAAAAGGCAATAATGAGTACAAAAGCGGTAGACTACACCCCTTACAAAGTCCGGGATATTTCCCTGGCTGCCTGGGGACGGAAGGAAATTGAACTGGCAGAGGCCGAGATGCCGGGGCTGATGGCGCTCCGGGAAGAGTACGGGCAGGCACAGCCCCTGAAAGGCGCCCGGATTGCGGGCTGCCTGCACATGACCATACAGACGGCAGTCCTGATCGAAACCCTGGTAGCCCTTGGCGCCGAGGTCACCTGGAGCTCCTGTAACATTTTCTCTACCCAGGACCACGCCGCTGCTGCTATCGCCGCCGCGGGGATCCCGGTATACGCCTGGAAGGGGATGAGCGAGGCCGAGTTTGACTGGTGCATCGAACAGACCCTGTTCTTCGGGGAAGACCGCAAGCCGCTGAACATGATCCTGGACGACGGGGGGGACCTCACCAACATGGTGCTGGACCGCTATCCGGAACTTACCAAAGGGATCCGGGGGCTTTCAGAGGAGACCACCACGGGTGTCCACCGGCTGTACGAGCGATTCAAAAAAGGGACCCTGCCCATGCCGGCCATCAATGTGAACGACTCGGTCACCAAATCCAAGTTCGACAACAAATACGGCTGCAAGGAAAGTGCTGTCGACGCCATCCGCAGGGCGACGGACACCATGCTCGCCGGGAAACGGGTCGTGGTAGTCGGCTACGGGGATGTCGGCAAGGGCACGGCTGCCTCCTTCCGTGGGGCCGGTTCCATTGTCACGGTTGCGGAAATCGACCCCATTTGTGCACTGCAGGCCTGTATGGATGGCTTCGAGGTCAAAAAGCTTGAAACCGTCGCTTCGGAAATGGATATCCTGATTACGGCCACCGGGAACCGGGACATCATCACTGAAGCGCATTTCCGCGCCATGAAGGACAAGGCCATTGTCTGTAACATTGGGCACTTCGACAATGAGATCGACATGGCCTGGCTCAATACGCACTACGGGGACACCAAGGACGAAATCAAGCCGCAGGTAGACAAGTACACCATCGACGGGAAAGACATCATCGTACTGGCGGAAGGCCGGCTGGTAAACCTGGGCTGCGCCACGGGCCACCCGAGCTTTGTGATGAGCAACAGCTTTACGAACCAGACCCTGGCCCAGATTGAACTGTGGAAGCACCACGACCGCTATGAAAACCGGGTATATACGCTTCCCAAGCACCTTGACGAAAAAGTAGCGGCGCTCCACCTGGCCCGCCTGGGGGCAGAACTCACGGAATTGCGCCCGGAGCAGGCCAATTATATAGGGGTGCCCCAGAAAGGCCCCTTCAAGCCCGACTATTACCGGTACTGATATTCCGCCGGAGCGGTCCCGCACCTGTTCCGGATCGGCGCTGTATCCCACAAGGCCGTCTTATCGGATAAAATAAAAAACCCCGGCTGGTGAACCCAGCCGGGGTTTTTCGATGAATTTCAACCGGGGATTATTTCGCCTCGGCGAGCATACCATCCAGGGTATAGCAATCCCGGTACTCCCGGATAAGGGCGAGCCCTTCCTCCCGGGTCGTCTGCTGGTTCATGCGCAGTTCCTTGCCGTCGGGCATGTAGACGATGTAGAACCCCTCTTCCATGCGGGAAAGCGGGATGATCTCCCCGCTGGGGCGGATCGCATTCCAGGATTTCTCGTCCGGCCGGTAAAAGAGTTCTATTTTGCCGCCTTTTTTGGGTCCTTCCAGAACTTTAACGGCCATGCGGTTTTTGGTGGCCTTCAGTTCGTAGGTATTCCCCTGGTATTCGACCAGTTGCACCTCGGATTCCCCCTCGCGCATGGCAACCGGGTTGGAGCCGGACCAGAATTCAATCACGTTGAAGATCAGCGTGTCCCCGAGAAAGAACAACCCGTAGACCGGGATGATATTCAACCCCCAGAAAACCAGGTTGTTGACAAATTTACTGTCGGAGATACCCATGTTCCAGTCCTTCAGGTTATTGAACGCGCTGAAGGAGCCCAGACAGCTGCTGAACAGCAGCGTGGAGGCCAGGGCAACGGCCATAATTGATTTTTTCATGCTAGTGGTTTTTTAAGATTCCCGTAAAAAGTAATCCAAAAACACCTTACGGCACAAGTCCAATTCGAAAATTTTAGGCTTAAAAATGCGCCAATAGTGACCAGGGCAGCCTGAATTGGGCATAAAAAAGCCCTGGGACGGAAAGTACCGGCCCAGGGCGTGCGTGTAATCCAACGCAGGGTGTTACGCCTCGCTTGGTTCGATGGAGACAAAGGATTTGCCTCCTGACTTTTTATCGAAACGGACAATACCGTCCACTTTGGCGTGCAGGGTATGGTCCTTACCCAGATACACATTGTCGCCGGGGTTATGACGTGTGCCTCGCTGGCGGACAATGATATTGCCTGCAACAGCCTTCTGGCCACCGAATATCTTTACGCCCAGGCGTTTCGATTCCGATTCGCGTCCGTTCTTAGAACTTCCTACACCTTTCTTGTGAGCCATGATCTGTTAGATTTTTGGGAAACGCTTCCCGGTTCAAATTTATTTTCCGCCCAGGGCTTCGATCAACTCCGCCTTCTTCATGGAAGAATAGCCGGTGATTTCCTGAGCCTTTGCCATTTCGCGCAATTCCGCTACCGTTTTGGACGACAGGTCCTCAGCGGCCTTCGGGGCTGGCTTGGCCGGAGCTTTCTTCTCGGCGGCTGCCTCCTTTTTGGCTTCGGCCTTGGCCGGGGCTTCTTTTTTGGCGGGGGCTGCCTCTTTTGTTGCAGGCTCTGCTTTCTTAGGAGCAGCTTTTTTGGCCCCTTTGGCAACGATGCCCTCAATCATCAATTCGGTTAATGACTGGCGGTGTCCGTTTTTCTTTTGGTAACCTTTTCTGCGTTTTTTCTTGAAGACAATAACCTTGTCTCCCTTCAGGTGTTTTACGACTTTAGCCTCTACTGCGGCTCCGTCTATAGCCGGGGCGCCGATGGTTACTGAATCCCCGTCCCCGATAAGAAGCACCTGGTCAAAGGAAACCTTCTGACCTTCTTCTTCCCGGAGGCGGTGGACATAAACCTTCTGGTCTTTTGCAACTTTGAATTGCTGCCCTGCTATCTCTACAATTGCGTACATAGCGTATCCGTTACTTTTGTTTTTGAATTACCTCCGATCCGGGCGCTCCACGTCCGCTACCGTCAAAGGCGGGTGCAAATATACTGCTTAATTCACAACTGGCAAGGCTGGTACGGGGATTTTAGGAAGATTTTTTAGGGTTGTTGGAAGATTTAAACAACTGCATAAAAGTGAGGGTCAGAACGACCGTCGTCGCGAAGCCCATGATGGCTACGGTGAAGAAGACAATCCCCTCAAAGTCCTTGAAATCCTTGAAGAAGGTAGTGGAAAGGTTGGACAGGAAGTCGGTGTTGACCTCCGTGCTGTAGAATGCAAAGAAGATGGTGAAAACTAGCGTGGCAACAAATCCCGTCACAACCCCGGCCGTAAAACCCCTTCCGTAATTGAAGCGATCCCCGGACCGCAACCGGAAGACCTTGATCGCCTCATAGATGCCGAATCCGGTTATCACCCCGTTGAACAAGCTGAAAAAAACATTGGTATGCATGTCAAAGAGGGAAAGGATCAGGAAATAGGCAATCAGGCAACCGCTGGTCGCCAGTCCGAAACGGACGGGAAGTGCATATAGCGTCATAGTGAAATGCTGTTATTTGGATGATTTAAAGATAACATTATTGTGGCAATATCCATGTCCTGAAGCCCCGTAAATCGGGCTGACCGCTTTTTGCCTATTAACAAAGTGTTAAAACACCCGGGGCACCGGGAATAATTCTACAGAATCTCTTTATTTTAGAAAAAAACAGCTAACGTAAGAAGAATCCTTCACCCTTTATTGCTTAACACCATACCAGAAATGAAAAAAAATTTCCTATCAGCCCTCCTACTGGGCGCCACTCTGTTGGTACAGGCCCAGGAAGTCGCATTCCAGGAATACGACCTCGACAATGGCCTGCATGTCATCCTGCACCAGGATAATACGGCCCCGGTAGTGGTCACTTCGGTGATGTACCATGTGGGGGGCAAAGACCGGACGGAAGGCCGGACCGGTTTCGCCCACCTGTTTGAACACCTGCTCTTTGAAGGGACCAAAAACATCGAAAAAGGCAAATGGTTCGAAATCGTCTCCTCCCGTGGCGGTCAGAACAATGCCAACACCTCTCAGGACCGGACCTATTACTATGAGGTTTTCCCCTCCAACAACCTGGAGCTCGGCCTTTGGCTGGAGTCCGAACGCATGCTGCACCCGGTCATCGACCAGAAGGGACTGGACACCCAGATAGAAGTAGTCAAGGAGGAGCGCCGGCTCCGGTACGACAATTCGCCTTACGGCCAGATCCTCCCCGTCCTGGGGAATAACCTCTTTGAATCCCACCCCTATAAGGATCCGAATATCGGGTATATGGAAGACCTGGAAGCTGCCAGTCTGGAAGATGTGATCGCCTATAACGAAAAGTATTACGTACCCAACAATGCGGTCCTGGTGGTTGCCGGCGACATCGATACGGCCGAAACGCGCACGCTTGTACAGAAATATTTCGGCGAAATCCCGGCAGGCGATCAGATCAGCCGGAGTTATCCCGTGGAACAACCGATTTCCGGCGAGGTGCGGACTACCTTTTACGACAAGAACATCCAGATCCCCGCTTCGATCGTCGCCTACCGCACCCCGGGTTTCAAACAACGGGATGCGTATGTGCTGGATATGATCTCGTCCTACCTGTCCGACGGCAAGAGTTCCAAGCTCTACAAAAAGCTGGTGGACGACCAGAAACAGGCCCTGCAGGTAGGCGCCTTCAATATCGGCCAGGAGGATTACGGGATGTATGTGGTCTTTTGCCTCCCTGTAGGGGAAACGCCCCTGGACACCCTTGTTACCGAAGTCGAGGAGGAAATAGCCCGGGTAAGGATGGAACTCGTCTCCGAACGGGATTACCAGAAGCTCCAGAACAAATTCGAAAACCGGTACGTGAATTCAAACTCCAGTATCCAGGGCATCGCATCCTCCCTGGCTACCAATTATATGTTATACGGGGATACGGAACTCATAAATAAGGAGATCGAAATCTACCGTTCCATTACCCGTGAAGAAATCCGTGAGGTGGCCATCAAGTACCTCAAGCCCAACCAGCGTGTCGTGATCGATTACCTGCCGGAAGAACAACAAGAAAATTAAAAAAATGAAAAAGAGCATATTCCTATATCTGTTAGTTGCAACCTGTTTTGGCTTAAATGCCCAGACAGACCGGTCCCGGATGCCGGAGCCCGGGCCTGCTCCCGAAATCAACCTGCAGGATCCGCAGCGTTTTGAATTGAGTAACGGCCTGAAGGTCCTGGTGGTGGAAAACCACAAGCTCCCCCGGGTCACCATCCAGCTCTTGCTGGACAACCCCCCCATCCTGGAAGGGGACAAGGCCGGCGTGGCCTCCCTCATGGGAAGCCTGCTGGGCAATGGCTCCAAAAATATCCCAAAGGACGAATTCAACGAGGAGGTAGATTTCCTGGGGGCCACCATCAATTTTGGTTCCCAGAGCGCCTTTGCCCAGTCCCTTAGCTCCTATTTCCCGCGCATCCTCGAATTGATGGCCGAGGGCGCCCTCTACCCGATGTTCACGGAAGAGGAATTTGAAAAGGAAAAAGAAAAATTGCTCACAGCCCTGAAAGCAGGGGAAAAAGACGTTTCCGAAATAGCCGGTCGGGTGCAACGGGCCCTGGCCTACGGAAAAAACCACCCCTATGGGGAATTTACCACCGAGGAGACCGTCAACAACGTGACGCTTTACGACGTGGAGGAATTCTACAGGAACTATTTTGTTCCCGCCAATGCCTACCTTGTGGTCATCGGGGATGTTTCCTTTGAACAGGTCGAGGAACTGGTTACCGAATACTTCACGCCCTGGACCAAGGCTGCCCCGCCGACATTTGCCTTTTCGGCGCCCTCGGACGCCCAGTATACCCAGGTGAATTTTGTGGACATGCCCAATGCCGTACAGTCGGAGATCGCCGTCCAGAACCTCGTGGAGCTGCAGATGAACGACCCGGATTACCTGCCTGCCCTGGTAGCCAACAGGATCCTCGGTGGCGGGGGCGAGGCGCGACTTTTTATGAACCTCCGGGAAGATAAAGGGTACACCTATGGTTCGTATTCCAGTATCAGCAGCGACAAATATGGCCCCTCCCGCTTCCGGGCCACAGCCAGCGTCCGGAATATGGTTACCGACAGTTCGGTGGTGGAAATCCTGAAGGAAATCAAACGCATCCGGGAAGAGCCCGTTTCGGACAAGGAACTGGAGATCGCCAAGGCCAAATACACGGGTAGTTTCGTGCTGGCACTGGAACAACCCGCTACCATTGCGCGTTACGCCCTGAATATCGAAACAGAAAACCTGCCCAAGGATTATTACAAGACCTACCTGGAGCGCATCAGCAACATCAGCAAGGAGGACGTGGAGCAGGCCGCCCAGAAGTATTTTGAACCCTCCAACGCGCGTATCGTGGTAGCCGGAAAGGGGAGCGAAGTACTGGAAAACATCGAAAACATCACCTTCGAGGGTCGCAAGGTCCCCGTGAAATACTACGACAAAACCGCTTCCCCGGTTGAGAAGCCGGATTACAGCGCATCCGTCCCGGAAGGGACCACGGTCCAATCCGTCATTGACCGCTTCTTGGAGGCAATCGGGGGCAAGGACCAGATCAGCCAGATCGAGTCCCTCAAACTGGTGTACCAAGGCAATGCCATGGGCGCTACCATCCGGGTTGAAGAGGTCCGCACCGCCGACCGCTATGCCCAGACCACCTTCATGAACGACAACCCGATGATGGGCGTAGTGGCCAAGGGGGACGAACTCTATATGAAACAAGGGCCCAACAAAATGCCCCTGCCCGAACAGATGAAAAAGGACATGCAGCAGGTGATGGGGATTTTCCCGGAACAGGCGGTGGCCGGTAACCCGAATGCCAAATTAGCGGGCACGGAAGAGGTGGCGGGCAGGCCCGCCTACCGCATCGATGTCCCCGGGGAGACCATCCAGGCAAGCTACTATTACGACGTGGAAACCGGCCTGAAGGTGAAGGAAGCCTCTGTGATCAACATGAACGGGCAGACCCAGAACCAGGAAACGCTGATTTCCGACTACCAGGAGGTGGATGGTATCCTGTTCCCTTCCGTAAAAAGCCAGTCCATGGGGCCGCAGCAAATTGAAACGACGCTGCAGGAGGCCGTGGTGAACTACTCCGTCCAGGAGTCTGATTTTGACTGACCTATTTCCCGGACCCGATATCAGGCGCCTGTTTCTGCAGGCGCCTTTTTTTGTTCACCAGGTAAACCCCCAGCAGGATGAGACCGGCGGCCCCCAGTTGTTTAAGGCCAAAGGGCTCCCCGTCCGCCAGGCCCCACAGCACACCGACCACGGGTATCAGGTAGGTTACAGATACCGAGAAAACGGGCGTCGAAATATGGATCAGGTGGTTAAAGAGGACCTTGGCCACACACGTGCCAAAGGCACAGAGCAGGAAGAGGTAGCCGATGGACGGCCAGAATTCCGGATTCTGGCGCACGGGCTCGCTCAGGGCACCGGATACGCCGGTGAGGACCAGGGCAGGCAACAGGATACAGATAAAGTTCCCGACTGCAATCCCCATTGGGCTGACCCCGGAAAGCTTGCTCTTGATGATATTGGCATTGCAGGCATACCCCAGGGAAGCCAAAACCACCAGGCCGGCATACCAGTAATTCCGCCCCGGGCTGACCATGGACCCGAAACCGATCAGGAGGAGGGCTCCCGCAAATCCGACCAGCACACCGATCAATTGGTTCCGGTAAAAGGAGATGCCAAAGGCAAAATAGCCCACAAACAATGTAAAAAGGGGTACGAGCGAATTGAGTACCGCGGCGACCGAACTGGCGATTTCCGTTTCGGCAAAGGCAAACAGGTACATGGGAAACAGGCTTCCGACCACCCCGCTCAGGGCGATCCACTTCCACTGCTTTCTGCCGATGGTTTTCAGGGACCTGAAACCTATGAGAAGCAACATCCCCGTGGCCATTACGATACGCACACTCCCGAGCTGGAGGGGGGTGAACCCGATAAGCGCCTTTTTGATCAGGATATAGGAACTCCCCCAGATCACTGCCAGGACCAATAAATACATCCACCTGCGTCGGGTATCACTCATGGGGGCAAAATTGGGGCAAAGTTCCTACTTTTGAAGGTATAAACCGAAGCAATGAAGCATTTATTGAACCCCGGCGCCCTTTGGGGCCTTGTTCTCGGAGGAGCCTTGCTCCTGGCGGGCTGCAAAGGGGAAAAGAAGCAGGAAACGGATACGGGATCGGACCGGATGGCCGAAGTGGTTGCCATCCACGATGAGGCGATGAACGAAATGAAGACCATCTCGAAACTGGTGGCCGAGCTGAAACCGATTGCCGATTCCACCGGGGCCGGCAGTCCCTACCAAAAGGCGATGACCGACCTGCAGGACGCCTATCAGAGCATGATGGACTGGATGCGGGGCTTCGGGGACCGGTTTGACCATGAGGAAGTCATGAAGGGCAAAGCCCTGAGCCCTGAAAAAAAGGAATGGCTGGAAGAGGAAATGGTAAAAGTACAGGCGATGCGCGACAAGGTATTGGGGAGTATCGAACGGGCCCGGGAGGTCCTTGAAAACAGGCCGGAAGAATAACCTCCTCCTGAAACCTGACACCGCATTGGCTACGGGGGCATTTAACCGCAAGGCCCCACGGTGGCCCTCCTGCTAGAACGGCAGGTCGCCCAGGTCCACGTTGCCGCCGGATACCAGGATGCCGGTGCGTTTCCCGCGGAACCGTCCGGGTTCCTTCAGTACAGCCGCAAATGCCACGGCGCTCGAGGGTTCGATCACGATTTTCATCCGCTCCCAAACCAGCCGCATGGCACTGATAATTTCATCTTCCTCCACCCGGATAATGGTCCGGACATGCTGCCGGATGACCGGGAAAGTATGGCTGCCCAGCACGGTGCGCAACCCATCAGCGACCGTATCGGTGCGCTCGTTTTGTTCAATCCGCCCACTTTGCAGCGACCGGTAGGCATCGTCCACTGCCATCGGTTCCGCACCAACCGGCTCGCAATCGTAGCCGAAACAGGCCGTCGCCAGGCTGGTGCCGGCCAACAATCCCCCACCCCCTACCGGGGCCACCACCACATCCAGGTCCGGGACCTCCGCCAGCAATTCCATGCAGGCCGTGCCCTGGCCCAGGAGCACCATCGGATCGTTGGAAGGGTGGATAAACACGGCTCCCGTTTCCCTGCCAATCCGGGCTGCCTCCGCTTCGCGGGCCTCAAGGGTTGGCTTGCAGAGGACAATGCGGCCCCCGTAGGCAGCCACGGCCTCCCGTTTGACCCGGGGTGCATTTTCCGGCATGACGATGTGGGCCTCCATGCCAAGGCTTTGCGCCCCCAGCGAGAGGGCCTGTGCAAAATTGCCCGAGGAATGGGTGACCACCGCACGGATTTCCCGCTGTTCCTTCAGGCGCAGCAGGGCATGCGTGGCCCCGCGGATCTTGTAGGAACCCCCCCGCTGGAAATTTTCGCATTTAAAAAAGAGCTGTGCCCCCGAAAGCCCGTCGAGCTGCTTCGAGCTCATTACCGGCGTCCTGTGGACATAAGGCGTTACCAGGCCCAGCGCCCTTTCCAGGGATTGTGCGGTACCTTCCGCATCGAAACCGGCCAATTCTCCTTGGTTTGCTTTCATCTCAGTGGATTGCTTCTGCCTTAATGGGCTATTTCCATCTCAGGCTTTCCATGATACGCCGGATATCCTGCTGGAGGTACACGGCTGCCGGGAGGATGGAATCGTAGTTGGGATTGGCATCGAAGTACAGGGACCCTATCACAAAATGATCGGTGCTGTCGGTTACGTAAAACTGGGACTGGGAGGCAGCGTCGCCACGCACCTCGTAAAACATGCCGTATACCCCATGGTCCGGGTTGATGTAGGGTTGTTCCACGATATTATCCGCCTTTACCACATGTTCGTAAGACAGTTTCTGGGCGTCCGACAACAGGGACCGCAGGTTGTCTGTTACCGGTTTATAGGAAATGAAGATGGATCCCTTCATCTGCGGGTAATCCAGGACCAGGTTACAGCCTTCCTTCAGGTCTTCCACAGCCATCTGGTTGTATTCAAACTCGTATGGGCATTCCGATTCGAGCACCCTGTAGGCTTTCCGGGGGTATTCGAGCCGGAGCATGGCCTTGGGTTTCGGCAGGGTTTCCTCCCCGCAACCCCCCAGCAATATCAGGGAAAAAACGGTCAACGGCATCCATTTAAGCTTCATCCGGCAAGGTAATTTTTATCTGTTTTAATCGCTTTTTATCCACGCTTTCCACCAGGAACCGGTAATTGTTGAATACCACAGACTCCCCCCGTTTGGGGAAGTTGCCTGCAATTTCCAGCACAAAGCCGGCAATGGTTTCCGATTCGCCCTTTTGCTGTTCAAACGGCTCCGGGTCCTTAATGCGGGCCACCCGGTAAAAATCTTTCAGGTTGGTCTTCCCCTCAAAGACATAGTTCAGCTCATCGAGCTTGGAATAGACCAGGTCCTCGTCGTCAAATTCATCGCTGATATCCCCCACAATCTCCTCGATCACATCCTCCAGGGTCACAATGCCCGATGTCCCGCCGAACTCGTCCACCACTACCGCCAGGTGGTTCTTCTTGCTCTGGAATTCCAGGAGCAGGTCGTCCAGCTTTTTGTTTTCCGGCACAAAGAAAGGTTCGCGTATCAGGGTAATCCAGTTAAAAGTCTTCCGGTCCAGGTAGGGAAGCAGGTCCTTCACGTAGAGCACGCCCAGTACGTTGTCCAGGTTTTCCGAAAATACCGGGATGCGCGAATAGCCATTCTTCTTGATCTCATCGAGGACTTCCGGGAACTTCATCCCCTCGTTCAGCGCAAATATGTCGATCCGGGGCCGCATGACCTGTTTGGTATCCGTATTGCCGAAGGAGACGATCCCCTGGAGTATTTTCTGCTCCTCCCGGGTCGTGTCGCCTTCGGAGGTCAGCTCCAGGGCCTGGGAAAGGTGGTCAACGCTCAGGTTTGATTTTTGTTTGCCCAGGCGCCTGTACAAGAGGATGGTGCCGGAGCGCATGGGGGTGGTCAGGGGGGTAAAAAGGATATCCAGCGCCTTGATGGGATAGGCCATTCGCAGGGCAAAGGCCTGGCGGTTCCGGTTGGCGTATACCTTGGGCAGGATTTCCCCGAAAAGCAGGATCAGGAAAGTCGCCAGCACGATTTCCAGGACAAAGCGGAGCGAGATAAACCCGAGGTAGACCTGGTCCACCCCGGCAAACAGGGTTTCGCCCACATTGGTCAGGAGCAGGACGATCCCAATATTGATCGCATTGTTGGCGATCAGGATGGTGGCCAGGAGTTTCTTGGGTTTTTTCAGCTGGCGGAAAACGATGTTGCCCTGGGTACTGCCCGAATCACGGAAGGCGTTGCGCTCGGTCTGGGACAACCCGAAAAAGGCCACCTCGGCCCCTGAAATAAGCGCAGACCCTCCCAGCAGAACCAACAACAGGACGAGTTTGGAAATCAGCAGCACGTCTGTGCCGATCTGTAGGATTACCGCACTTAGGGGTTCAGGGTCCAATAGCGTCGATTAGGTTATTTAAAACGGAAGGTCGTCCTCCTCTTCGGGGGTATCCACCGGGGCCGGCCGCTGTCCGCCCTGGGAACCCTGGCCTGCGGACGTCTCCCGCGAGGGCGCAGTGCCCTGGGGAGGCCCGGTCGGGTCATTCCGGTTTGAGAGGAAGGTAAAATCCGTAGCCTGTATCTCGGTTGTATACCGGGTATTGCCGTCCTCACCCTGCCACTGGCGGGTCTTGAGCCGGCCTTCCACATAGATCAGGTCGCCCTTGCTCAGGTATTTCTCGCAGACTTCGGCCGCCTTGTTCCGAACCACGATATTGTGCCATTCGGTATTGGTGACTTTCTCGCCCGTCTGACGGTTCGTATAGGATTCGTTGGTGGCGATGGGAAAACGGCCGATGCAGTTGCCGCCTTCAAAATAATGCAACTTCACTTCATCGCCCAGATGCCCGATCAGCATCACTTTATTCAGTGTTCCGCTCATATCTTTTCTCTTGGCTCAAAAGTACGAATTTTTAGCCGTATCCATAAAATCAGAAATAAGCACGGGAACCGGCAACCGTTCCGTTTCGGGCAGGGCCAGGGCATGGTCCGGCAGGGGGCCGGTGTGGGCGATCCAGAAGGTGGTGTACAGGTGCTGGTGGGACAGCTTGTGCACCAGAGGGGAATCGTTGAACCGGACCGTCCGGTGCACCTCGGCCGGGCCCGGCCCGCAGTGTTCCCGGAGCAACCTGTCGATTTCCTCCCGGGTTGGGTCCTGTTGCTGCTCCAGCAGCGGGAACTCGTAGAGCCCCCGCCAGATCCCCGGACCATCCCTGCGGGACAAAATCGTCCGCAAGGAGGCGTCCAGCGGAACGATATAGTGGAAATACCGTTTGCGAACGGTTGTCCTGCCCTGTTTTACAGGACGGTCTGCCACGGTACCGGAAGCACGGGCACCACAGGAATCCCCCAGGGGGCAGTTCCCGCAGTCCGGGTTTGTGGGAACACATTGCAGGGCCCCGAATTCCATCAGGGCCTGGTTGTACGTCCCGATCCGGGAGGAATCCATCACTTCCCGGGCCAGCGTGTCGAAATACCTGCGTCCGGGGCCTGTATCCATGGGCAGGGGAATATCAAAATAACGACCCAGGACGCGATAGACATTGCCGTCCACCACCGGATGGGGCAGGTCAAAGCAAATGGAGGCAATGGCGGCGGCGGTATAGGGTCCTACCCCCCGGAGGGCCCGCAACCCTTCATAACTGTCCGGGAATTGCCCGTCCATTTCAAAGGCTACCGTTTTGGCGGTTGCATGAAGGTTCCGGGCCCTGGAATAATAACCCAGCCCCTGCCAGAGCTTGAGCACTTCCTCCTCCGACGCATCGGCCAGGTCCGCCACAGTTGGAAACCGTTCGCAGAAACTCAAATAATAGGGCGTCCCCTGGGCCACACGGGTCTGCTGGAGGATGATCTCCGACAGCCAGACCCGGTAGGGGTCCCGGGTTCCCCTCCAGGGCAACTCCCTTTTGTGGATGCGGTACCATTCCAATATCCTGTCTGAAAAATCGGGGTGCCCCGGGGATGCTTGCAAGCCTATCTGGTTTAAGTACTTAAAATTAATTCGTTGGCCGAAAGATTCAATAATATTTATATATTTGCAACCCTGAAAACCTACAGTTAATTATTTCAAAATGACCAAAGCGGATATCGTATCAAAAATCTCAGAGAAGCTGGGAATGGAAAAAGGAGATGTACAAGCTACCGTAGAGAGCTTTATGGAAGAAGTGAAATCATCTCTGGAGAATGGTGACAATGTTTATCTGAGAGGATTTGGAAGCTTCATCATCAAGACCCGTGCAGAAAAAACCGGTCGCAATATTTCCAAGAACACAACCATCAAGATTCCTGCCCACAACATCCCGGCATTCAAACCGGCAAAGGTCTTCGTAGAAGGCGTGAAGAGCAACGTGCAGGTTAAATAAGAATCGTTAAGAAGTAGTTATGCCGAGTGGTAAGAAAAGAAAGAGACATAAGGTAGCAACCCACAAGCGTAAAAAGCGCAGGAGAGCTAACCGCCATAAGAAAAAGTAGTCCTAGCACTACTTTTTCATTTTAGATACGTTCATTGACATAGAAATTCCTATCGGGATTTCGACGGGTTTACGATATAACCTGCAATTATTATTGTTTAATCTTTCGGGTCCGGTTTGCCGGGCCGCGAAATAAAAATTAATCAGGTGAATAGAGAATTAATCGTAAGATCCAATTCCAATTCCGTCGATTTTGCCTTGCTTAAAAATGGGAAACTCATCGAGCTTCACCAGGATGAAGACGATCACAAATTCAACGTTGGCGACATTATGCTCGCCAAAATCCGGAAACCGGTTACCGGGCTCAATGCAGCCTTTGTAAACGTGGGGTATGAGAAGGATGCATTCCTTCACTATCACGACCTCGGCCCTCAGCTGAAAAGTATGCTGAAATTCTTAAAGATGGCCCGTTCCGGAAGGATGAAGGACTTTTCCCTCAAGAATTTTCCATTGGAAAAAGATATCGACAAGAATGGCAGCATCAAGGATGTTGTCAAGCCGAATCAAACCATGCTGGTGCAAATCGTCAAGGAGCCTATCTCTACCAAAGGACCCCGTATCAGCTCTGAACTTTCCATAGCAGGACGGTACCTTATTCTGGTTCCCTTCTCCGACCGGGTATCCGTGTCGCAGAAGATCGGCAGCAAGGAGGAAAAAGACCGCCTCAAAAGGCTGGTACAAAGCATCAAGCCCAAAGGGTTTGGCGTAATCATCCGGACTGTTGCGGAAGGCAAAAAAGTAGCGGAGCTGGATAAGGATCTCGAGAATCTGATGTCCAAATGGATATCGATGTGCAAGAAAATCAACCGGGCGTCCACCCCCTCCAAGGTGTTGGTGGAATTAAACCGCGCCTCTTCGATCCTGCGCGACGTCTTCAACGATTCCTTCAGCGGAATCCACGTGGATGATGAAACGCTGTATAACCAGATCAAGGATTATGTACACGAAATCGCCCCAGACAAAGAATCCATCGTAAAGTTGTACGCTTCCAACGTGCCTATTTTCGAAAAATTCGGAATAGAGCGCCAGATAAAGACCTCTTTCGGACGCACCGCGTCCATGAGCAAAGGGGCCTACCTGGTTATCGAGCATACTGAAGCCCTGCACGTCATCGACGTGAACAGCGGCAACCGCTCCACAAAAGCCAAAAATCAGGAAGATACGGCCCTTGAAGTCAACCTCATCGCCGCTTCGGAGGTGGCCCGCCAGCTCAGGCTGCGGGATATGGGGGGGATCATTGTGATCGACTTCATCGACATGGTCCGCCCGGACCACCGCAAGAAACTGTACAACCAGTTACGGGATGAAATGAAGGACGACCGCGCCAAACACAAGATTTTGCCTCCGAGCAAATTCGGTTTGGTACAGATCACCCGCCAACGGGTACGCCCCGAGGTGAACATCAAGACCACCGAGGTGGATCCCAGCGGTAAAGGGGAGGAAGTGGAAGCGCCCATCGTGCTGATCGAGAAAATCAGCGATGAACTGGAGCGCGTCCTCAAAGGCGAAGGCAAGGAAAAGGCAATCACCCTGAATGCCCATCCCTTTATCGCCGCCTATCTGACCAAAGGGTTCCCTTCCATACGTTCCAAATGGTTTCTGGAATTCAAGAAGTGGATCAAGATTCAGCCCCGGGACGCCTATTCCTATCTGGAGTACCGCTTTACAGATAAAGACGGGGCTCCCTTGGAGGAAGCTCAGGAAGCATAGACAAAACAGCCGCCATTCCAGCGGCTGTTTTTTTTTGTCCTGATGGGTCGTTTCACCCCGTGCGGCTTTTTTAGGGAATGCCTACATTTACAGGGAATAATTCACCATACCGGCAACATGCAAACCATCCGAATCATCCCTTTCCTCGCACTGGCCATACTGGGAGGTTGCGCTCCGGGGGAACCCGGGGAACCGGACTCCTTTGGCGACCTCCTGAAAAACAGCCCCGCCATCAGCGGGAAACTGGCATACCTGGAAAGCCCGTATGTGACCCCGGGGAACCGGGCCTATATGGTAGGCCACCAGGACGGTTCCTTTCCCGAGATCGGCTGGCATATCCCGGGGGAAATGGGCGGCATCTGGATGCATCCCGTCAAGCTTATGGACGGGTTCCACACGGAAATCCGCGTTGGCGGCCAATTACTCCCCAAACCCGATTCGACCCTTTTTGTCAATTATCCCATGGCAAACAGCCACCGGTGGGAATGGAAGGGGCAACCCCTGGTGGTCCGCCGCGTGCAATTTTCCCCGGACGACCTGCCCGGCGTTGCCCTGGAATACGTGTTTGAGAATCCGGGTCCCGAACCCCTGCAACTGGAATTCGACTTTTTCGGGGCCGCCGACCTCAGGCCTACCTGGCTCGGGGAACGCACGGGCATGACCGATGGCCCGGATTCTGCCTCCTTCGATCCGGAAGAGGGTACCTGGACCGCCCGGGATGCCGGCCAGCCCTGGTTTGTCACCTGGGGGGCCGACCGGGCTCCCCGGGAGTCCCTGTCCCCCAGGACCGACAATGGGTACAAGGGCAACGGGGTTACCGCGGGCCTGCGCTATTCCCTGGAAATACCAGCCAAAGGGTCGCAAAGGATCCGCTTTGCCATTGGCGGCTCAGACACCTCTGCCGCACTGGCCGGCCAGGTTTGGAAAAAAGTCCTGGAGGATGCACCCACCCTGCTCGTCGGGAAACGCGACCGGTACGAGGGCCTGGCAGCACTTAGTAAGCTGACCATCCCGGACAAGGACCTGCAGGAGGCCTTTGAATGGCTTAAATACAATTCGGACTGGATGGTGCAAACGGTGCCGGGGATCGGGACGGGCATCACCGCCGGCATCCCGGATTACCCCTGGTGGTTCGGGGTGGACAGCGAATACGCCCTCCGGGGGTATATGGCTGTCGGCCAGGACGCGGTTGTTTTCGAAACCATCCGGTTGCTGGACAGCGTTTCCCGGGCCGTGAACGGCAACGGGCGTATCCTGCACGAAATGTCCACCAACGGCGCGGTTTTCAACCCCGGCAATATCAACGAGACCCCCCAGTTCGCCTCCCTGGTCTGGCATGTTTACCGCTGGAGCGGCGACCGGGAATTCCTCAGGGCGTATTTCCCGACGATCCGGCAGGGGCTGGACTGGCTGCTCCGCGAGAACGATGCCGACGGGAACGGCTTCCCGGATGGGTTCGGGATGATGGAGATTCACGGGCTGGACAGCGAAATGATCGACGTGGCCGCCTATACGCAGGCGGCCTTCGAACACGCCTCGAAAATCGCGGCCGTCCTGGGAGAAAGCGAATTGTCCGAAAGGTATTCCACCAAGGCGGGGCAGCTGAAGGATCGCATCAATTCGGACTTCTGGTCGGAGCCGAACAATTCCTATGCGGACTTCCGGGGGACTGACCAACAGGCGCTGCGCCTGATCGAAGATGCGATTGTCCGTGCGGACACCCTGGACAAACCCTGGGCAGTAGCTGAACTCGAAGCTACCCGTGAATCCCTCAGGGGAAACCCTGCAACCGGGGTGCGGCCATTTGTGCTTCACCATAACTGGGTGGTGAATACCCCCATGGAAATGGGCATTGCAGATTCGGCCCGGGCTTTACGGGCCCTGGAAACGGCCCGGAAATTCACCAACCCGTTCGGTGTTTTTGTTACCGGCATCGACCGGGATGAAACGGCCGGATCCGATGCGGGATCTTTCCGGGGCAGCAAGGCCTTCTCCTATACCGGGGCGGTAATGACTTTGCCCACCGGGGTGCTTGCCGTGGCGGAAAACAACTACGGCCGGCCCGACCGCGCCCTGGATTACCTCCGTCGCATGACGCGGAGCTTCAGCTTTGCGCTGCCCGGGAGCATGTACGAGGTTTCCCCCGATTACGGCATGATTGCACAGGCGTGGAATATCTATTCATTTGCCGTTCCCGTCGTGGAACAGTTCTTCGGCATCCAACCGATGGCATCGGAGCGCAAAATCAGGATTGCCCCCCAAATGCCAGGGGCCTGGAAGGAAGCTTCCCTGGAGCACGTGCAGGTTGCCGGCAATTCCATTTCCGTCTATTACCGGGAAGTAAACGGGGAGCAGGCCACCCTGCAGGTAACACAAACCTCCGGCTGGGAACTGGAGATCCCACTGAGCGCCGAACAGGCAGCAAATTCCGTGGTGGAAGGGGGGGGAATGGAACAGGCTACCGACGGTGCCTACCGTGCATTCAGCACCTCCGGATCCCTGACGGTAACCTACCCCATAAACTGACCATGGGGCAATTCGGAAGGAAAAACTACACGGTGGAAGACGCCACCCGGCGCATGGAGCGCTATTGTGCCTACCAGGAACGATGCCACCAGGACGTAGTGGATAAATTGCGGGAGATGCGGATGATCCCTGAAGCCATCGACCAGATTGTCGTTCACCTGATCCAGGGGAATTTCCTCAGCGAGGAGCGGTTTGCCATGGCCTTTACCCGCGGGAAGTTCCGGCAGAAGTCCTGGGGGCAGAACCGGATCCGAAGGGAACTGAAAATGCGGGGGATTTCCGATTTCCTGATCCGCAGGGCCCTGGGGTCCTTTTCCGAACCCGAATACCGTGCCCAATTTCAGCACCTCGCGGAAAAACGGCTGGAATCGCTCCAAGGGAAACCACCAGCCGAAATACAGCAAAAATTATACAACTACCTGTATTACCGGGGATGGGCTTCAGATTGGATCTATGAATTCCTGAATGGGAAAACCCTGTCGGGCCCTTGATGGGGGGACGGTTCTCCTACCGGATTTGACCCTATGGCTTGACGTGGTGCCTATTAGCGATTCAAATGCCCCCAAGGTGTTTATTGGTGCGGGAAATCGCCTGCTCATTCTTCCGCTCGATCCACTGCTGACCCTGGATCTTCCGCATCATGGTATCGTAATGCCGCATGATAAAAATATTGTACAGGGCCTTGCTCAGGTTTTTGGGGTTCCGGGCAATCGCCCTCAGGCTCATTGAAAACCCGGGGGTGATATAGCGCATATAATGCCAGTACCCCTCCGGGATATAGAGCACCTCCCCGTGCTGCAGTTCCGCGCGGTACCCGTTGACATAGCGGAGTGCCGGCCACTGGGAAAGGTCCGGGGCCGAAAAGTCGATGCTTTCGTGGGTGATCAGGGAATGGGGCACCCGGTAGAGGTACTTGTTTTCCGACTGGGAAAACAGGATGCATTCCTTCCGGCCCTCAAAATGGAAATGGAAAATGTTGGCCAGGTCGATGTCGTAGTGCATGAAGGTGTAGGAATCCTGCCCCCCGAAAAACAACATGGGCAGGCTCTTCATCAGGCGCAACCCGAAGTCGGGATACTCAAAATCCTCCTGCAGCCGGGGTACCTCCCGAAGGATATTCCACAGGAAGATCCGGTACCGGGTGGGTTCCCGCCGGAGCAGGTCGATATAGTCGGCCATGCGCATTTTTGCATGGGGTTCGTTGAACCCGTCCTTGTGGTCTACCGGCCGGTCGTCATACAGGGGGACGGTCAGGTCACCGGCAACTTCCCGGATGTAGTCCAGGTTCCACTTCTTATAGGCCGGCCAATCCTCTATGGCCTTTTCAATGACCACCGGGGTCTGCGTCCTGAAGAAATCGCTGAGGAACGCCTCTTTGGAGATCGTAGTTACCCGTTGTACGTGCTGTAGGTACACCTCGCTTTGATTTTAGCAACCTAAAGGTAATAATCCCTGCAATTTCTCCGCAGGATTATTCCCGAAAGGCAGAACTGCTTATTGCTTTTTGCCGGCACGGGCCTCCTGGTTCCGGGGGATGGTATGACCCGGTCGGCTCCAGCGGGGTTTTTCGCCCAGGGGTTCCAATTCGGATTCGGCGGCTTCCACCGTCCGGGGCTGGGCCTTCTTGACAAAGGGTTTCTGGGGCTGCAGCCCGAGTTGCCTGAAGAGTTCCATATCCTCCGCCACATCGGGATTGGGCGTGGTCAGCAATTTATCCCCTGCAAAAATGCTGTTGGCCCCCGCAAAGAAACACAGGGCCTGGCCTTCAGGACTCATTTGGGTACGGCCCGCAGAGAGGCGGACCTGGGTTTCCGGCATCACGATCCGGGTAGTCGCAACCATCCGGACCATTTCCCATATGGACACGGGTTCCATCTCCTCCATGGGGGTGCCGGGTACGGCCACCAGTGCATTGATCGGCACGGATTCCGGTTGCGGGCTGAGCGTGCTCAGGGCAACCAACATGCCGGCGCGGTCTTCCACGCCTTCCCCCATCCCGATGATCCCGCCGCTGCAAACGGTGACATTGGTCTTCCGGACATTCCCGATGGTTTCTAACCGGTCTTCAAAAGCCCGGGTCGAGATGACATCCTTGTAATAGTCTTCCGAAGTATCGAGGTTGTGGTTATAGGCATACAGCCCGGCCTCGGCAAGGCGCCGGGCCTGGTTTTCGGTAAGCATGCCGAGCGTACAGCAAACCTCCATATCCAGTTTGTTGATGGTCCGGACCATCTCGAGCACGTTATCGAACTCCGGGCCGTCCTTGACGTTCCTCCACGCAGCCCCCATGCACACACGGGAACTGCCGGAAGCCTTTGCCCGGAGCGCCTGGGCTTTGACCTGGCTGACGCTCATCAGCTCGTTGCCTTCGATATCCGTGTGGTACCTGGCCGCCTGGGGACAATATCCGCAGTCCTCGGGGCATCCACCCGTCTTGATGGACAACAGGGTGGAAACCTGAACCGTATTCGGGTCATGGTGCATTCTGTGTACCCCGGCCGCTTCGTAAAGGAGCTCCATGAGGGGGCGGTTGTAGACTTCAAGTATTTCTTCCCGGGTCCAGTCGTTTCGGATCGCACTCATATATATTACGCTTAGTGGTATCAAAAATAGGCTATCCCCCGGGAACCTCCAATTCCGGAATCAGGACAGGGTCTGTGCCTGTATTTTGGCGCGCTCCAGCAGGATGCTTACCGCATTGCCCCCGAAGCCGACGGCATTTACGAGTATATAGTCCAGGCGACCGGGCCTTTTGGCACCTTCCAGGAAGGGAATGCCAATAAATTCCTGGTTGAGGAGCATCCCCACGGCGAGCTCCAGGCTCAGGACCCCGGAAGCCCCAAGGGTATGCCCTATTTTCCATTTATTGGAGGTTACCGCAGGCATTTCCGCCCCGAACACGGCCTCGATTGCACGCAATTCTGCCAGGTCCCCTTTTCGGGTTCCGGGGGCATGCGCAATCACCACATCCACTTCCCCTGCCGGCAAATCCCCGAGGGCGAGGCGCATGGATTCCTGCAGGCAGGCCGCATCTGCCGAAAGGGAAACGGCGTGTTTCAGTTTCTCCGTGGCATAGCCCACCCCACGGATGGTGGCCAGCGACCGCGGGTGGATACCTGGTTCCAGGCAAACAGACCCGGCCCCTTCACCAAGGACCATGCTGTTGTTGGTTTTTGAAGGGTCCAGGGAAAGGCAGGGAAAGCCGGTTTCCTCCCTGCTGTAGATCTTGAGGGCCTGCATCTGAGCCAGGGTAAACCCCGTGAGCGGGGCCTCGCTCCCCCCGCAGAGGAACCGGGGCGCCATGCCGGAACGAAGCCAGGCCACCCCGTTCAGGAGTGCGTGAAGGGCGGTGGAACAGGTAATGGAATGGGACAGGCCGGGGCCTGATGTGCCCAGGTCCTGCGCCACCCAGGAGGCAATGTTTCCAAGGGTGGTGCTGGGCGATGCAAGGGAAGGGACCCGCCCCGATTGGGAATACTCCCCGAAATACCGTTCGAACAGGCCGGTGGCACCCCGGGATGAGCCGATATTTACGCCAAATTTTTCATCCCGTCCCCAGCCCGCCTGCTTTACCGCAATCCGGCTGGCCAGGATGGCCAGGAGGACGCTGCGGTCCAGGGCGGCGTACTCCGGACGGGATCCTGTAAGATCCGAAAGGGCCTCCCCGACAACGTCCGGGAGTTGCCCCGCCCAGGCCGGGTCCCCTGGGAACGCCCCGCGGGTCAGGTAGTGGCCCGGATCCCGGTATGCCTGCCAACTGCAATCCGCCCCAAACCCCAGGGGTGAAACCGTTCCTATTGCCGTAATTGAAATTTCCAGCGGGGCCATGGGGTTATCGGATGAATTCCAGAACCTCCTCCAGCGCCTGGTACAGCTTTTGGAGTTCTTCGTTTGTTATGACATAAGGGGGCAGGATGTACACCGTATTCCCAAGGGGCCGCAGATACACCCCGCGGTCCATGAAAAAGCTGTAAAGCGTATCCCGGAGGTTCCCGTACCGCTCCCCTTCAACGGCCAGGTCCATCGCAAAAATGACGCCTATATGCCGGGCTTCCCTTACGCGGGGGTGCTGGCTGACCTTCCGGGCAAATTCCGCGTGGGAAGCGGTAATACGCGCAATATTTTGCTGCATTTCAGCGGTTTCAAGCAATTCCAGGGCAGCCAGGGCGGCGCTACAGGCCAGCGGGTTCGCCGTATAGGTATGCCCGTGGAAAAAACCCTTTTCGATGGAATCACTGTAAAAGGCCCCGAATACCGCGGCAGAACAACTGGTGATCCCCATGGGCAGCAAACCGGCCGTCAGCGCCTTGGACAGGCAGATCAGGTCCGGGCTTAACGGGAGTTGCTCGGAGGCAAAAAAGGTCCCCGTTTTGCCAAAACCCGTCATGACCTCATCGGCAATGAGCAGTGCCCCGGATTCCCGGACCCGTAGGAGGATCTTCCCCAGGCCCTCCGGGTCATGGGTCTTCATGGCGGCAGCTCCCTGTACCAGCGGCTCATAGATAAACCCGGCGACGGGCGCCTCCTCCAATACGCGTTCCAGGGCGTGCAGGCTTTCGGTAGCAGCGGCATCCCGGGGGACCGGGATGCGACGCACTTCGAGGGCCATCCCTTCAAAAGGCCCGTTGTAGACAGAGAGGCCCGAAACCGAGAGCGCCCCGAACGTATCCCCGTGGAATCCAGACTCAAATGCCAGGAGCACCGGTCGCGGGGCACCGAGGTTGTGGTGGTACTGCAGGGCCATCTTGATGGCGACCTCCACGGCGGTGGAGCCATTCTCCGAAAAAAACAGTTTCTCCTGGTTTCCCGGCAGGCGGGCGATCAGCTTCTCGGACAACCGCACGGCCGGTTCATGGGTAAACCCGCTGAAAACCACCTGGTCCAGTTGCTGCATCTGCGCCGCAACCGGTCCGGTGATCCGGTCGTTACAGTGGCCGTAAACTGCGGTATACCAGGAGGAGATTGCGTCGATGTAGGCCTTTCCCTCCGTATCGTACAGGTAGACACCGCTGGCCCGTGACAAGGCATGCGATTTGGCGTGCGTCTTGTGCTGGGTGAGCGGGTGCCAGATGTGCTTTGCGTCTCGCTGGGAAAGATTGTGCCGCATGCCGGAAGGAACTAAGGTTGATTTTCTATCTTGCAAAGATGAGAAATAATCGGAACTAGCCCTATGTTTCAAAGGATGATCCTCCGGGTTGGCCGACACGTCACCCAGGCCCGGGGACACGTGATTTTTCTGTATTTCCTGACAGCCTCCTTCCTGATCAGGCTGCCCTTTTTCTTCCGGGACTACATCGACCGGGACGAGAGCACCTTTATCCTGGTTGCCCAGTCCCTGGTGGAGGGACACCTGCCCTATACGGAACTCTGGGACCTGAAACCCCCCCTGGTATTCCTGTTGTTTGCCGGACCTATCTGGTTGTTTGGCAAAAGCTTTATCGCCATTCGGGCCCTCGGGTTGCTGGCGGTCACCGCCATCGCCTACTCCACCTATCGCATCGGGTCTTCCCTGTATGGGAAAACGGCAGGTTTCCCGGCCGGGTTGCTCTGCTTGTTCCTGATGAGCCTCTTTGGCAGTGTGCAGGGGGTGATGTCGGAACACCTAAGCATGGCCTTCATGCTTCCGGCCGTATGGCAGCTGATCTACCGGAAAACGGCCCGGGGTTATTTTGTGGCCGGCCTGTTGCTCGGACTGACGGTCCTTGCCAAAAGCAACCTGGCCGTTGCCCTGGTGGTGGCCGGGGTGTACCTTGCCGGCAGGGCCTGGCAAAACCGGGACCGACGGGAATGGGCCCGTCTTGGCCTCCTGGTCATCGGGGGCACCCTGGTGGTTTTCCTCACCCTGCTGCCTTACCGGCTCTCGGGGCAACCGGAACTGTGGTGGGGAGCGGTGGTGCAGGCCCCCCTGGCCTATTCGGGGGAACAGGAAGGCCTTTCATTTGGCCAGCTTCCCTTTTATGCGCTGGTAGCTGCAGGGCTGTGGCTGGCCTGGAAACGGCGCTGGCTGGACCCCGGGCTTCCAGGCAACGGGTTACTTACGGCCCTCCTGGCGGGAATCCTGCTTTCCTTTATCTCGGGCGGGAAACTCAATGGCCATTACCTGTTGCAATTCTACCCCTTGTTCCTGGTGGTCCTGTTCGGGGTGTTGTCCCGGCTTGGAAGCCGGATACCCGAAACCCTTTGCGGCCTGAGCCTGGTGCTGTTGCTGGTAGTCCCTGTTGAATCCTACCTGGAATACGGGGCTGTCGCTGCCAATTACCGGGAGAAGGGAACGCTTTACAATGGGGAGGGCATCGATGTCCCCCGCTACCTGGTGAAGCATTACGGTGACCCCGGGCGGGTGCTCTTTTTTGAATACCATATCGGCTACTGGTTGCTGGATACGCTTCCCCCCAGCCCGGCAGCTACCCACCCGAGCAATATCTGCCGCCCCGCCCTCTATCCCTATATGCCCATAAACAGGCGTACCCCCGAGGCGGAAATCGATTTCCTGCTGGGGGAATTCCGCCCGGATTTTGTCATCTGCCGTGAGGGGAAAACCGTTTTTAACAGGTCGCACATGGAGGCAAATGCCTCGGTTATGAGCTACCTGCAGGTGTATTACCAACAGGATACCGTCCTGGGGCGGGCCGTCATCTACAAGAGGTTGTAAGACCGGAGGGCAGGCATAAACGAAGTTGCAACACGCCGGACCTGTGCGGGGGAAACCTCCTGCAACTCCTCGATGCGCCCCAGTACCTGCACACCTGTTTTTTGAAGTATGATCGATTCCGTACTCGGGTGGGGGTCCCCGCTGAAGATCAGGAAGGGCTCCAGGCCCCGGCGTTCCAGGCATTCCAGGGTCATCAGCGTGTGGTTGATGCTGCCCAGGTAATGGCGGGATACCACGATTACCCTGTACCCCGGTTCAATCAGGTCGCAGATCGTGTCCTGCCCGTTCAGGGGGACCAACAGCCCCCCGGCCCCTTCGATGACCAGGGTGTTCCGGGTGTCGGGTGTTTTGATTTCCTTCAGGTCGATGCGGATGTTGTCAATTTCGGCCGCGGCGTGCGGGCTCATCGGCGTGCGGAGCGCATAGGCGTTGGGGTGGATCACCGTTTTTGCATTGCTGATAAGGTCCCGAACCGTGTGGCTGTCCGATGCATCCAGGTCGCCGGCCTGTATGGGTTTCCAGTAATCGGCCTGCAAGGCCTCCACCAGGATGGCGGCCGCCAGGGTCTTGCCGACCCCGGTGGAAATCCCGGTGACGAACAGACGGTTCACGAATGGCCCTTCGTTATCATCCCGCATTGGGTGCAGCGATATTTAGGGGGTTCCAGAAAGGGGAAGAGCTTGTCCCTGAGTGTTTTGCGCATAAAATGGCGCTCACTCCGGGCGGCCTTGCAATTCGGGCAGACCACCGGGTTTCCGTGTTTGTCGAGGGCAAAGCGCCGGAGTCCGTCGTATACAGCATTGGCGCGTAAAAAGTCCTCCTTCTCCACCATCACCTTGACCCCGCCGGTTGCGGCAGCGGTAAAGGGCTGGGCCTGCATGATATTTGCATCCTTCAGGAATACGGGAATCCCCTCGGATTCGAGCTTCAGGCGGAGTATTTCGGCATCCGCCACCAATTCAAAAGACTCCAGGACTACGTAGCGGCTATTCATCGGCTCCGGGTTGATATTCCCTGGACAAGATACTCAAAACCCCCTGTATTTCATCGTCCGTATTGAAACTGTGCAGGCAAATCCGCAGGCATTCCATCCCCCTCGGGACCGTAGGGTACAGGATGGGCTTTACCAGGAAGCCCGCAGCGTTGATTTTCCTGCCCAATTCCCCGGCCCTGGCGGTGTCGCCCACGCGGAACGTCTGGATCGCCGCCCCACCCTGGTGAAAGCCTCCCGCCAGGCCGAAATCCGCGGCTTTTTCACGGAAACAGGCAATATTGGACCGGAGCCGGGCGCGGCGCTCGTCCCCCCCGGCACCGGTCAGGGTGTCATAGGCCTGCAGGATCCCTTCCAGGGTATCCGGCGGCAAGGCCGTGGTATAGATCAGGCTCCTGCTGAAATTGACGAGGTATTCCCGCAGGTCAGGCCGGCACAATATGGCCGCCCCATGGCGGCCCAAGGCCTTGCCAAACGTCACGATCCGGGCAAATACCGCTCCTTCCAGGCCGGATTCGGCAATAACCCCCTCCCCCTTCGGCCCGATGATACCGGCTGCATGGGCTTCATCCACCAGCAGCCGGAAACCTCGTCCGGCACAATAGGCGGCAAGCGCCTTCAGGTCCGGGCTGTCCCCTTCCATGGAAAATACGGATTCGGTAACTACGTAAGCCTCGGCCCCCCGGGGCACTCCGTCCGGAAGGACCTTGCCAACGCGTTCCTCCAGGCCCTGGAGGGAATTATGTGCAAAGGAAAAAGTGCGGGCCCGGCCCAGGGCCAATCCGTCCCGGATACTCGCATGTACGCTTTGGTCATAAAAAACGTAATCTGTCCGCTGGGGAACCGCAGAAAGCAGGCCGATGTTGGCATCGTACCCCGAATTGAACACCAGGGCGGCCTCCGAGCGGTGGACCGTACACAGGCGCTGCTCCAGGGAATCGTAAAGCGGGTGGTTGCCGCTGATTAGGCGGGATCCGCCGCTCCCCCGGCGTTTGGACCCCTCCTGGTAAACAGCGGGATCCTCCCGGGCAAACCCCAGGTAATCGTTGGAGTAGAAATCCACCCCTTCAGCAGCTGGTGACAGGGAGCGGAGGTTGCCTTCCCTTTCCCTCGCCATGAGCTTTTCCCGGAGTTTTGACGGTAATTCAGTCATAATCCAAAGATACTACATAGGGGGTATACTCGGATCGCTGGGGTCCGCATCCGGGAATAAAAAAAGCCCTGCCGCCTTTCGGTTGCAGGGCCCTGTGAATGTATAGTGATTGAATTAGTCAGCCAGTACGATCACCCGGTTGTTCTTCAGCTCGATGGTCCCGCTCCGGATAGGCAGGATGGTTTTCCCGTCCGTGCTCTTGCGGAACCGATCCGAAAATTCTTCGGCAATGCCGGTATTCCCGGTAAACCGGACCTCCCCTTCCTGGAGGAGGGATACAATAGGCGCATGGTTTTCCAGCATCTGGAACTCCCCATTGATCCCCGGTACGGTGACCGAAGACACCTCTCCTGAGAACAGGGTCGCTTCCGGGCTTACGATTTCTAAATGCATATCTGTCGGTTCAAATGTTCGGCCTGTCGGGCCTCAATTTTACTTATCAGGCTTCGGCCAGCATCTTCTCGCCGGCTTCAATCGCCTCTTCAATGGTTCCCTTCAGGTTGAAGGCAGCTTCCGGCAGGTGGTCGAGTTTTCCGTCCATGATCATGTTGAAGCCTTTGATGGCGTCCTTGATATCGACGAATACCCCTGGGATCCCTGTAAACTGCTCCGCTACGTGGAAGGGCTGGGACAGGAAACGCTGTACCCGCCGGGCACGTGCCACGGCCTGTTTGTCTTCTTCGGAGAGTTCCTCCATCCCGAGGATGGCGATGATATCCTGTAATTCCTTATACCGCTGCAGGAGCTCCTTGACGCGCTGTGCGCACGCATAATGCTCTTTTCCCAGGATTTCGGGGGTGAGGATCCGGGAGGTGGAGTCCAGCGGGTCCACCGCAGGGTAGATCCCCAGCTCGGCAATCTTCCGGGACAATACAGTGTTGGCATCCAGGTGGGCAAAAGTGGTTGCGGGTGCCGGGTCGGTCAAGTCATCCGCAGGTACGTAAACCGCCTGAACCGAAGTAATGGAGCCGCGTTTTGTGGAGGTGATCCGCTCCTGCATGGCACCCATCTCGGTGGCCAGGGTGGGTTGGTATCCCACAGCGGAGGGCATCCGTCCCAGAAGGGCGGAAACCTCGGAACCAGCCTGTGTAAAGCGGAAGATGTTGTCGACGAAGAACAGTACGTCCTTCCCCTGTCCTTCCCCGGCGCCGTCGCGGAAGTATTCGGCAATGGTCAGGCCGGAAAGGGCTACCCGGGCGCGGGCTCCCGGGGGCTCGTTCATCTGTCCGAAGACAAAGGTTGCCTTGGATTCCTTCATGGCTTTCTTGTCCACCTTTTTCAGGTCCCAGCCGCCTTCTTCCATGGAATGGAGGAAGTCGTCGCCGTATTTGATAATACCGGACTCGAGCATTTCGCGCAGCAGGTCGTTCCCCTCACGGGTCCGCTCCCCGACACCGGCAAATACGGAAAGTCCTCCGTGGCCCTTGGCGATGTTGTTAATAAGCTCCTGGATGAGTACGGTTTTCCCGACCCCGGCACCTCCGAAGAGTCCGATCTTTCCTCCTTTGGCATAGGGCTCAATCAGGTCGATCACCTTAATACCGGTAAAGAGGACTTCCGTGGAAGTGGAGAGGTCTTCGAACTTGGGTGACTCCCGGTGGATGGGCAGGCCATCCTTGCCGGCTTTGGGCAGGTTGCCCAGACCGTCGATCGCATCCCCGATCACATTGAACAAACGGCCGTAAACCGCATCCCCGATGGGCATCTGGATAGCGGCCCCGGTGGCCACAGCTTCGACCCCCCGGCTCAAACCGTCCGTAGAGTCCATGGAAATGGTCCGCACGGAGTTTTCGCCTATGTGGGATTGAACCTCCAGTACCAGTACAGAGCCATCCGCCCGCTTGATCTCCAGTGAATCGTAAATTCTGGGGAGTTCCGCCCCGGAGGGAAATTCAACATCGATTACCGGGCCGATAATCTGGGATACTTTACCTGCTTGCTTTGCCATTGCGTTTTATTTATCTACCTGTTAATGTAAGGCGCTGTTTTTTCGGCTGCAAAGATATGCTTTTCCTCCAAAAAAAGGAATGCTGTGGCCCGCTTTTTCCCATAAAAAAAGCGCCGGTCTCCCGGCGCTTCCTAACTGTGCCCCAGTCTTCAGGGGTTAATGGTAATAGCGGCGTAAAATATGGAGCCGACAGCCCCAGCGCCGACAGCGGAGAAATACTCCTGCCCGAGGATGTTGGACCCGCCCACCTTGATGACGGAATCCAGGGACGGGATCGTATAATTCACCTGGGCATCCAGCACGGTATAGGCCGGGATTTGGCCATCTGCAAATGTGGCCTGCCAGAAATAGGTGTCGCTCCAGCGGTAGTTTACGTTAAACCCGAAATTCTTGAAAAGTTCCGTATGTCCAAAGGACGCCTTGACCTTGTGGTTGGGCGAGTTGAAGTTTGACCGGAAATCCGGATTGGCTGCTTGGTCAAATTCCTGTTTCATATAGGTATAATTAACCCCCAGGTCAAAATCGCCCAGAATTTTCATATCCACCCCGATGTTTGCTCCATAGGATTCGATATCCACCAGCGAATTGGTATATGTCTGGTAGGGAGCAACATCCCCGTTCTGAAGGGCAAGGAGCGAAAGTGCCCCATCCCCTGCCTGTCCGTAAAGCGGAACCAACACGGTTGTATTCGAAATAAAATTCTTGTACTGGTTGTAGTACCCATTGATATCGATAGCTACCCGCCCAATTTGGGCACGGTAACCAGCCTCAAAGGCCGTGATCTCCTCAGGCTTGACCAACTGGGTTTCAACCGCCTCAGGCGCCCCTGCATTCACAGAGGCCAGGGAATAAGCGTTTTCGTATGCCGCGCGACCAACCACCTGGGCCGTCTGGGTTCCTGTGAGTGCCTGTCCACTGGCGCTTAGGTCGTAGGTACGGATGTCCCGGTCCAGGTTGTCCGGGGCAGAACCTACCAGCACTGCCGCCCCGGTGTTCAGGCCGATAAACAAGTCCTGGGTGGTCGGGTTACGAAATCCTTTCTGAACCGAAACGCGGATGTTGTGGTTACCCCTGGGTCCCAGGATGCTCAGAAGCGAAAGCCTGGGGGAGAAAAACCCATCAAAAAACTCGTTCTTGTCGTATCGGACGGACCCGGTAAATTTCAGGCGTTCGTCCAGCAGTTTTTTCTGCACCTGCAAGTAGGCGCCATATTCATTGTAGGTAATGGGCCCATCGTAATCCGTAAAGATGGTCCCATTGGAATTCAACTCATATTCCCGGTAAGAACCGCCAATCTGGATTTCAGCAAATTCCGAAGTCAGGTGGCTGAAGTTGTAATTGGCGTCGACGTGCCGGAACTTGGTATTGTCGATAAACTTGGCCCCCGTGGTAAAATTGCCGTCTGCGATCACGGAGTTGAAGGCACTCTGGAATTCAGGAGTACCGGGTAGGAACCGCCCCTGATCAGCTGCCTGCCGGGCCGCAGCGTGGGCAGTGGCTTCGTCGAGTTGCACCCCGGTGCCGATTCCAAGTCGGGCACCTATATAGGTCCGGGCATAATCCCCGAACCAATCGTTATCCGATTTCCAGCGACGATTCACGTTGAGGGCGGCACGAAAGGTGTCATAGGACTTTCCCGAACTTTCTTCAGTCATGTAGGCGCGCAGGAAGAAATTGTTGTTGCGCAGTTCTATCCGGTGTTGCTGCATGATGAAGTCACGAATCGCATATCGGCTGGCGCCCTGGTAAATGGTATTACCCCGACCGATCCGGCCATTGTAGATGAGTTCCAAATCATCCCCAAAGGGCCGGTAGTGTAACGCAAAATCAGTTTTAACGCTTTGAGCGTTATAATTATCGATCAGGTCGGCTTCGTCATAACCTGTCCTCGAAATATTCGCAGATCCCAGGGTCCCGGAAGGAAGTCCTGCCAACACATCAAAATTAAGCGGGATGGTAAAGTCATCCCCGTACACATTCAAGCCGTCATAGGCCGGATTGGAACGGTCTGCACCCGGGTTGCCCAGGTCCACCCTGCTGTTGGCATGCCAGTCCTCCCCCTGCAGGAAAGAAAAGTTTGCCTTGATGGCGAGTTTGTCGTTGAAGGCGTGTGCCGCCCGGATGCCGAAGTCGTAATACGGGTTGGAGCCGGCCGCATCCTGTTGGGTAAAACCTGTTTTGAAATAGGTGCTGATTCCCTGGTAATCAAAGGGGCTTTTACTCGTCATGAAAAGGATCCCGTTGAAGGCGCCGGCACCATAGAGTGCGGAGGACGCTCCGGGCAGGATTTCCACGCTCTGTACCTCCAGCTCGGACATCCCCACCAGGTTCCCCAGCACGAAGTTGAGGCCCGGGGCCGTATTGTCCATCCCGTCTACCAGTTGCATGAACCGCGTGTTGGCAAAGGTGGCAAACCCACGGGTATTTATGGACTGGAAAGTCAGACTGTTCGTATTGATATCCACGCCTTTCAGACTTTGCAAACCATCGTAAAATGAGGCCGCCGACGTGGATGCGATATCCTGCAGGCCATAGCGCTCTACCGTTACGGGAGATTCGAAGATCCGTTCCGGGGTCCTGGAAGCCGATATCACCACTTCATCCAGGAAGGTCTGTGCCTCGGAAATGGTAATGGAAAGGTTCTGCCCGCTGGATTGCACCTGAACGGTTCCTTCGGTATAGCCGATACTGGTTATCCGCAGCATAAAGGGAGGGGTTTCGGAGGTCTCAAGGGAAAAGTTTCCGTCAAAATCCGTAGTGGTCCCGATGGCCTTTCCGACGATCACGATATTCGCCCCGGGAACCGGTTCACCGTTGTCATCCGTCACAGTCCCCGTCACCACGGTTTGCGCATAGGTTCCCATTCCCAGCAGGAGCATGGAAAACAAAAAAAGTGTTCTCATTCGATTAGTTTGATTTAACTGGGTTTTAAGGACAAGATACCAATTTTTTCAAACCCGGAATTAAAATTTGATAAAATTATGCGTGCATAATAATAATATGGCAATTGAAGGGCCCGGGTATTAAAATATCCGGAAAACGCGGCAGCGAGACCCGAATTGCACCAGCTTCTGAAAATGGGGAAATCGATAAGGGAAAAGAGGGGTTATTCCACCGTGACGGACTTTGCCAGGTTCCTCGGCTGGTCCACATTGCAACCGCGCATCACCGCGATATGGTAAGAGAGCAATTGCAGGGGGATGGTGGTCAGCAGGGGGGAGAGGCTTTCGGAACACTCAGGAACCTCGATAACGTGGTCTGCGAGGTCGCGTACCTGCTCGTCCCCTTCGGTTACGACAGCGATGATCTTGCCTTTCCGGGACTTGATCTCCTGGATGTTGCTGACGACTTTTTCGTAGTGCCCCTTTTTGGTGGCGATAACGATTACCGGCATGTGCTCGTCGATCAGGGCGATGGGCCCGTGTTTCATCTCAGCCGCCGGGTAGCCTTCCGCATGGATGTAGCTGATTTCCTTGAGTTTCAGGGCGCCTTCCAGGGCTACCGGGAAGTTATAGCCCCGGCCCAGGTACAGGCAGTTGGCCGCGTCCTTGTAGACATCCGCGATCACCTCGATCAGTGCATTGGATTCCAGTGCCCTGGTTACCTTGGCGGGGATGCCTTCTAGTTCGGAAAGCATTTCATGGAGGCGGGACTCGGAAAGTGTCCCGCTGGCCTTGGCGAGCTTCAGGGCCATCAAAGTCAGAACGGTAATCTGGGTGGTAAAGGCCTTGGTGGAAGCAACCCCGATTTCAGGTCCGGCATGGGTATAGGCCCCGGCATCGGTCTCCCTGGCGATGGAAGACCCCACTACGTTGCAGACGCCGAACACAAAAGCCCCGCGTTCCCTGGCCAGTTTGATGGCGGCCAGGGTATCGGCCGTTTCCCCGGACTGGGAAATTGCAATCACCACGTCCCTGTCGGTGATCACCGGATTGCGGTACCGGAACTCGGAGGCGTACTCCACCTCCACCGGGATCCGGGCCAGGTCCTCAAAAATGTATTCGGCTACCAGCCCCGCATGCCAGGACGTCCCGCAGGCAACCACAATGATGCGGTTCGCATTGAGGAACCGCTCCAGGTTCTGGTCGATTCCCGCCATCCGGATCAGGCCCTGATCGGCCAGCAGCCTCCCCCGGAAGGTGTCCTTGATGGCATGGGGTTGCTCGTAGATTTCCTTGAGCATGAAATGTTCATACCCGCCCTTTTCAATGGCCTCGAGGTTTAACTGGAGTTCCTGGACGAGCGGATAGGCTATGGCGTCGTCCTTGATTTTCCGCAGCTTGATCTCCTTCCCAAGCCGGATCACGGCCATCTCCTCGTCCTCCAGGTAAATCGCGTTGTTGGTATATTCAATAAAGGGGGATGCGTCGGAGGCCACAAAGAATTCGTTGTCCCCTATCCCAATCGCCAGGGGGCTTCCCAATTTGGCGACGACGATCTCATTGGGTTTGGTCCGGTCGAAAACAGCGATGGCATAGGCGCCCACCACCTGGTTCAACGCTATCTGGACGGCCTTGCCCAGTTTCACGCCTTCCTTGCTCTTGACCTCTTCGATCAGGTTGACCAGTACCTCGGTATCCGTTTCGGATTCAAAGGAATAGCCGCGTTTGATCAACTCCTTTTTGACCGCTTCGTAATTCTCGATGATCCCGTTGTGGATAATGACCAGATTGCCGGAATTTGAAAAATGGGGGTGTGCATTGCAATCGTTGGGTACCCCATGGGTAGCCCAGCGGGTGTGGCCGATGCCCAGGTTGCCGGCAAGGGAAATTTCCTTTTCGGAGCGGAGCTTTAAATCCTCGACTTTGCCCTTGGTTTTGGAAAGGTTGATTTGGTCCCCGTCAAAGAGCGCCACCCCGGCACTGTCGTAACCGCGGTATTCCAGCCGTTGCAGCCCTTTCATGATGACCGGGTAGGCGTCCCGGTGACCGATATATCCGACAATTCCGCACATAGAGCTTCAGGTTAGGGATTCAGCACCCCAAAAATAGGATAAATGAGTTACAATCCCGGCCGATAATGGATGAAGAACGGGATTAACCCGCCAAAGGATCACCTCAGGGATCGATTTCCGTATAGCGGATCTCGAGGCGGAGGCGGTTGGCCAGGCCAATTGACGCATCCCCCCCGTAAAGCACCGTGCCCAGCGGGGTAATCGACCCGCTCACAGGGAGTTCTTTCAGGGAGCCGTCGGACGGGGGCACCATCAGTTCCTGGGTGCCCGAAAGCCGCAGGTCCGGGGTCAGGGTGAGGCCCAGGCGCGCGTTGGCCGAATCCCGGATGATGATGTTGTTGATATGCTCGGTGATATTGACCCGGTAACTCATCCCAAGGTCCCCTTCCTTTTCGAGGAATCCGTCGTAATTCTGGTATACCCCGAAGGAGGTCTCCGCCGTGCTGTTCTCGGTAAGGCGATTATAGAGGGGGGCGTTCGTTTCCGAATTATAAACGTACAGGCGGGGCGGCTCCACGGTCCCTCCCGCATTGTCCAGGGTTTCCCGGTCTACATGGAAGACAAGGTAAGCCGCATTGATCAGCCAGTTGTTCTGTTTGATCTCGTTGATGATTTCCCCCCCTCCCAGCTGGTCGAAAAGGTCGAGTTCCGCATAGGTGCCGGCGCCCCCCTTCAGGTATATGCGGGAAGCCGGGTCCTGGGCGACAAGCGCATCCGCAATGGTCGCAGGGTAAGCCTCGCTCAGCTGGGTATTGATGGCATTGCCGGAAATGGCCTGGTTGCCGCCCCCGGTAAGCAGCCGCAGGGTAAATGTGCTTTCCTCCGGATCGGTCTGCCCGGCCTGCCGGTACTGGTAGGATACCTGGAGTTGGGCCCGGGTAAGGTCCAGCAGGATCATCAGTTCCTCGTTCTGGGCAGGGGTCAGGCTCAGGTGCAGCCCACGGAAGAATTCCCGGAAATTCAGGTTGCTTAGGAGTTCCGGGCCACCCTCTTTGTCGATCAGGTTCTCCTGGAAGTAATCCGGGTCCAGGTACACCACGATGCCGGGGGGCAACCGTTCACTCAGCGTAAGGGATTCATCCTCTTCGGTATCCGGGTCGTCCTCGTTGAAAATCAGGGTCTCCTCGTTCGAGATGGTCAGCTGGTCCTCAAACAACACATCGGATACGAAATCAGGGCTGATCTGCTGGTCCGAAAAATAGGGCCTGGAATCCTGGAAGTTGCTTCCGGGGTCCAGGTCACTGAGGAAAAAAGTATTCCGTTCTATCTTGAGCGTAAAGGGCTGATCCCGATTGCCATAGATGCTGTCGAGTTTCCGTACATTCGGGTAGGTGTTGACCGGGGTGGAGGTATCGCTGCCGTCCGGGGTGCCATCCCCGTCGGTATCCGGGTTCAGGGGATTGGTGCCCCCCGCGGTCTCCTGGGCATTTGACAGACCGTCCCCGTCCGAGTCATTGGTGGAGTTGTTCGGTTCCTCATCCAGCTCGTCGATCACCCCATCCGAATCCGAATCGGCTGAATTGTCCAGGAAAAAAGGGAGGAACAGGCGTACCCGGGTGACGGTTTCATTCTCCTGAGTGGCATCCGGGTCCGAATCCTCTTCGGCCTGGGAATAGATGCCGAAAACCGGGTTACCGGAACTGTTGGGGAGGTTCAGCTGTGCGGTGATCCGGGATTCGGTCCGTCCGTATATCGGGTCGTTGAAAACCCCGAGTTGGTAGAGGGGCAGGCGATTGGTGGGTACCGCGTTGATCTGGTGGTTATAGGCAAAGACATCATAGTAGGCCGTTCCGGTGCCAAAGGGTTCCCCCCCGATGACGCCTTCCCCGATGGTCAGCGTTTCCTCTTCGCAGGAAACTGCCGCAATAATCAGGCATATTCCCGCCAAAACGGAAATCAAAAGTCGCTTCATGTAGTTTTAGTTTAAAACTTCGGTATCATAAAAATTCGCATATGCCTCTTCAAATTCCTGCAGGGGAACATAGGGCAATACCGGTTTGTCAAGGTTGGCTACATATTCCTTCAGGTCGTCCGGAATATCTTCGGCGGCTAAGATAACCGCGTCGGAATGATCTACTGCGACTTTTAACAAATTATTGTAGGTGGGCGTGCTCAGGGCTTTTACAGTGTTTTCCCCGTCGATGTCAAAGGCGATTTTCTTGCCGAGTTCCGGGCTCAGGCTCCCTTCGAAACCGACCCCGTAGATAGAGGTGACAATCTTACTGTCCGCAAATAGCGGTTCGTCCGCATAGACCTCGCGGAGGTACAGCGGCAGCAGGGAAGCCATCCATCCGTGGACATGGATGATGTCCGGGGCCCAGTTGAGTTTCTTGACCGTTTCCACCACCCCTTTGGCGAAGAAGATGGCCCGCTCGTCATTGTCCGGAAAAAGCTCCCCGTTTTCGTCCGTGAACGTGGCCTTGCGCTTGAAGTACTCCTCATTGTCGATAAAATAGACCTGAATCCGTTCCTTTGGGATGGAGGCCACCTTGATAATCAGGGGCATATCCATGTCATTGATCACCAGGTTCATTCCGGATAACCGGATCACCTCATGCAGTTGGTGCCTGCGCTCGTTGATATTGCCGTATCTCGGCATGAAGATCCGGATTTGCCCGCCGTTGCTGTTCACCATCCGGGGTGCTTCGTAGGACATCAGGGATACTTCGTTCTCGGGTAGGTAGGGTACTAATTCAGAAGATACAAACAATATCTTTTTACCATTCATAGAGGCGGAATTTTATTCGGAGTGAAAACGTAGCTGCAAAATTACAAAATTTATGCAGAATACCCGTAATTATAGTAAGTTTGCACGCTGTTTTCCACGCCAATGAAGCCTTTAAAAACCAAATCGGAGGTGCGAGATTTTTGCCGGTCGGTCCGCGATTCCGGAAAGTCCCTTGGCCTGGTACCCACCATGGGTGCCCTGCACCGGGGCCACCTGGAAATCGTCAGGCGGTCGCTTTCGGAAAACGACACCACGCTGGTGAGCATTTTTGTCAACCCCACCCAGTTCAACAATGCGCAGGACCTCGAAAAATACCCGCGCACCCTGGAGGGAGACCTCGCAAAACTCCGGGAGGTCGGAGGCGACCTCCGCGTATTTGCTCCGGAGGTGTCGGAGATGTACGGGGATGCGGTTTCCTCGCGGGCTTATGATTTTAAGGGACTGGACCAGGTAATGGAAGGGGCTTTCCGGGAGGGACACTTTAACGGGGTGGGGACCATCGTCGAAGCCCTGCTGCGACTGGTTGGCCCGGACCGGGCCTATTTCGGGGAGAAAGACTACCAGCAATTGCAGATTATCCGGAAACTGGTGGAGATCCGGGATATCCCGGTTGAAATTGTCGGGTGCCCGATTGTCAGGGAAGTGGATGGCCTGGCCATGAGTTCGCGCAATGGACGGCTGACAAAAAGGCTCAGGGAGGAAGCGCCCTTTATCTACCGGACCCTGGAGGAAGCCAAAAGGAGGTTTGGCACGAAAAGTGCTGGAAAAGTAAAGGAATTTGTGGAGGGGGTCTTCGGGGCCCATCCCGATTTTGAACTCGAATATATAGAAATTGCCGGGGATCGGGACCTGAAGCCCGTCCTGCGCAAAAGCAGACATAAAAAATACCGGGCCTTTTTGGCGGCCTACCTCGGAGGGGTACGGCTTATCGACAATCTCGCCCTGAATTAAGTATCTTTGCCGCATGCAAATCCAAGTAGTCAAGTCCAAGATTCACCGGGTCCGGGTGACCGGCGCCGACCTGAATTACATCGGTTCGATCACCATTGATGAAGACCTGATGGACGCTGCCAATATTATACAGGGCGAAAAGGTACAGATCGTCAACAACAACAACGGGGAGCGGCTGGAAACCTACGCCATCCCAGGGCCCAGGGGCAGCGGCGAACTGACCCTGAACGGGGCGGCTGCCCGTCGCGTTGCCGTGGGCGATATCCTCATCCTGATCACCTATGCCTGGATGGAGCTGGAAGAAGCCAAAAAATTCAACCCGGCCCTGGTATTCCCCGACGAGGCTACCAACCTGCTGAACTGATCTTGAAAGCGTCGGCCAAAAAAACGCTGAAGGTTATCCTGCCCATTGCCCTGGGGGTTTTCCTGATCTGGTATTCCTACAACATGACCTCCCCGGAAGACCGGAGGGAAATCGTCCACTACATCCGGGAAGCGGACCTGTTCTGGGTTGTTCTGTCGGTACTGATCGGCATCATAAGCCATATTTCCAGGGCCATCCGGTGGAATTACCTGCTGGAACCCATCGGGTACAAGCCGGCCGTGCGAAACAACATCCTGATCATTCTCATGGCCTACCTCGCCAACCTGGGCATCCCGAGGTCGGGGGAATTCCTGCGCGCCACAGCCCTGGCCACCTATGAGGACGTGCCTTTCCAGAAAGGGTTCGGGACCATCGTGACCGAAAGGGTCATTGACCTGATCATGCTTTTCCTGATCATCCTGCTGGCACTGGCTTCCCAGACCGACATCATCCTTGGCTACCTGGCCGAAAACGGGGTGGGCCTTACGGCCAGTGCGTTGCTCCTGGGCGGGGGGATCCTGGGGCTCTTCATATTCCGTGCCTTCCTGAGGAAGTCCAAATGGGCCTTCGCCCAGAAGTTGCGCGGGTTCGTCCGGGGACTCCTCGAAGGGGTGCTCAGCATTTTCCGCATGAAGCGCAAGTGGGCCTTTTTGGGCCATACGCTGCTGATTTGGGGGGCATATATCGGGATGTTCTGGATCATCAAATACACGGTGCCCGAAACCCTGTCGCTCAGTTTCTGGGAACTGCTGGTCGGGTTTATTGCCGGGGCCTTTGCCATGACGGCCACCCCGGGCGGCCTGGGCCTCTACCCCATCGCAGTGGCCCAGGCGCTCATGCTGTTTGGCATCAGTGCAAATTCGGCAGATGCCTTCGGATGGATCATCTGGATCGCCCAGACCCTGATGGTCGTCTTTTTCGGTGCAATATCTTTCCTACTGCTACCGTTATGGAACAGGGGCAAATAGCCCCCTGCCAAATCGTACCCATATGAAACGCCTGTTGCCGATCCTGCTGGCCCTTGGCACATTCCTGCCCGGTGCCGCCCAGATCAAAAAAGAAATCTTCGAGTCCTTCAAACTCCAGGAACGCCGCGATGTCTCTTATTACATACCGGAATCCTACACCCCGGACAAATCCTACCCGCTTGTCATTGTCCTCGATGCAGACCGCCTCTTCGACCAGGTGGTCGCAACTTCCAGGTACTACAGCAACTTCCAGGGGATGCCGGAAACGCTGATCGTGGGCATCCACCAGGAGGAAAAGGACCTGCGCTGGTACGACTGTGCCTTCGAGGAAACTTCCGGTTTGCCATCCGATAAGGGCAAGCTTTTTTACGAGTTCATCGGCCTGGAAATCATCCCTTACATGGTGAGCGCCTACAATGTGGCCCCTTTCAAGATGTTCGTCGGCTTCGACATCACCGCCAACTTCGGGAACTATTACCTGTTCAAGGAAAATTCCCTGTTCAACGCCTATATCAGCATCTCCCCACTGCTGGCTCCGGAAATGGAGACGCGCGTGCCCGAACGCCTGACCGCGATCCAGCAGCCCATCTTTTACCACCTGATCGCCGAGGGGATTTCCGAAGACGACCCGTCGGGCGTCGACATGCTGAACCGGAACCTGCAGCAGGTAAGCCGTAAAGGCCTCACCTATTACTACGACAAATACGAGGATGCCAATGAGACCTCGGTCGCCACCTACGGGATCGGCAGGGCCTGGGACCGGACCTTCAGCATCTTCCGCCCGATCACCCCGAAGGAATACCGGGAGAAGATCCTCAAATCCAGCGATCCGGTTATCGCCTACCTGCAGGACAAATACCAGACCATAGAAGACCTTTTCGGCTTCAGCCAGCCTGTAGCCCTCAACGACGTGCTGGCCGTGTACGCCGGGATCCGGAAAAAAGAAGACTACGAATCCCTGAAACCCCTTTCGGACCTCTGCAAGGAGGCCTTTCCCCATACGATGCTCGGTTTTTACTTCGAAGGCGAGTACTACGAGCAGCTGGGAGAACCCAAAAAGGCGCTGCGCACCTTCGAGAAAGCCTTCGGTATGGAGGAAATCGATTTCCTGACCAAGGAGATGGCCCTGGAAAAAATGGATGCCCTCAAAGCCGATTTCGGATTCTGAAACTGGCCGGCAGCCCACCTTGGAAATTCGGGTAGGGGGGTCTATCTTTAGCCCTTATTCCCCGGATCCGGATGGCCAAGACCAAAACAGCCTATTTCTGCCAGAACTGCGGCGCGCAATACGCCAAATGGACCGGCCAGTGTCCCTCCTGCAAGGAGTGGAATACCCTGGCCGAGGAACTCCTGCAAAAAACCGATTCCAAAGACTGGAAGGCGCCGGATGCCCCAGCGCGCAGTGCCCGTCCCGTCCGCCTGGGTGAAATCCGGACGGATCGCGAAATGCGGCTCTCAAGCGGCGATCCCGAACTGGACCGGGTCCTGGGGGGCGGCCTGGTGCCCGGGTCCCTCACCCTGATCGGCGGGGAGCCCGGAATTGGCAAGAGTACCCTGATGCTGCAGGTGGCGCTGAAGGTCCCTCTGCGTACGCTCTATGTGTCCGGGGAGGAAAGCGAAAGGCAGATTGCCATGCGCGCCCGGCGGGTAAAACCCGATTCGGATTCCTGTTACATCCTCACCGAAACCAACACCAACCGGATTTTCAAGCAGGTGGCCGCCCTGGAGCCGGAGCTGGTGATCGTGGACTCCATCCAGACCCTGCATTCGGACTACCTCGAGGCGGGGGCCGGCAGCGTTTCCCAGATCCGGGAATGCACGGCAGAACTCATCAAATTTGCCAAGGAGTCCCACACCCCGGTGATCCTCATCGGGCATATCACCAAGGAGGGGAGTATTGCCGGCCCGAAGATCCTGGAGCACATGGTGGACACCGTCCTGCAATTCGAAGGGGACCGCAACCACCTTTTCCGGATCGTGAGGGCTTTGAAAAACCGCTTTGGGAACACTTCGGAGCTGGGTATTTACGAGATGAAGGGCGATGGCCTGCACGGGGTGATCAACCCGTCCGAAATCCTGATTTCCCGCAACGGGGAACCCATGAGCGGGACAGCAGTGGCGGCTACTGTCGAAGGACTCCGGCCCCTGTTGATTGAAATCCAGGCCCTGGTCAGCAGCGCCGTCTATGGTACCCCACAGCGGTCTGCCACCGGTTTTCCTGCCAAACGCCTGAACATGCTGCTGGCCGTACTGGAAAAGCGGGCCGGTTTCAAGCTGGCCGCCAAGGACGTTTTCCTGAACATCACCGGCGGCATACAGGTAGACGACCCAGCCATCGACCTGGCCGTACTGGCAGCCATCCTGTCCAGCAATGCGGACATCCCGGTCCCCAAAGGAGTGTGTTTTGCAGCCGAGATTGGCCTGGCCGGCGAAATCCGCCCGGTACCGCGCATCGACCAGCGGATCGGGGAAGCTTCCAAACTGGGCCTGGAAACCATTTACATCTCCGCCAATGCCAAGGTCTCCCTCAAAACGCCGGGTATCGATGTGCGCAGGGTGGCCAAGGTGGAGGAACTCGTACGGGCGCTGTTCGATTGATATAAAATCAGGTCAGCTCCAAAAAGTACAATCTACTCGTAAAGAACAAAACAATCCAAATCAAGAGCTTAAGTACATTAGATGCCTATGTTTTCGTAGCCTATCGAATATTTTTGCCGGTTTCCTATGGTCATGCCAACTTAGCTACCATGCTTCATCTCAAGGCTTTATATAGCCTACGTTTCCTTGGCATTTTACTTTTAGCAGATATTACTTTGCTGATTATCCATGGCGTAAGGGGTATTTTTTACCCAACAAACACTTTCTTTTCCATTTATGCCGAAATGGGATTGGCTGAACTATTTCAATATTTCAAAGAATTTTCGATCTTCTTTTTGCTAATAATCCATGCTATCAAAAAACGAAGATCGATTTTCTTTTTCTGGGCTTTGCTTTTTGTCTACTTATTACTGGACGACTCATTGGAAATCCATGAAACACTGGGAAACCGAATAGCTGTATTATTTAATTTTCCCACTTTAATCAATCTAGGACCGCAGCACATTGGTGAAGTATTTGTTTCTGGGATCGTAGGATTAATTTTTCTTGTTCTTATTGGGTTAAGTTATAAATACGCAAAACCAATTGACAAGCGTGTTTCCTTTCAACTTGTATTATTAATTTTTCTGCTTGCAATCTTTGGTGTTTTTGTTGATTCTGTTCATGCCGCTGTAAATTGGGGTGGGTCTATTTGGGGAATATTGGAAGATGGTGGAGAGATGATTACCATGAGTCTGATTGTTGCATACGTTTTCGACATGCCAAAAAGCATTGAATTAGTGGATAATTTAATCCACAAACTGAATTGTTTGATTCCTAGAATATTCCGTAAATAACATGGAATGGGTAGCCTTGATAACACTTGATCTAATATTCATTTGCTAATACTTTTTCTAATTCGATCAATAAAGTCATCTTAAAGACAATTCAATCGTAATATTTTAAATTTTAGTTAGTTACGGTGCAGGATTCGGGATGCGGTTGTGTACGCCTTCTATGGCTTCCAGAATTTCCGGGGTGAGGCGGATATCAATACTGTCGATATTTTCCCGGAGCTGTTCCATGGAGGTGGCCCCGATGATATTGCTGGTCAGGAAGGGCCGGCTGTTGACAAAGGCCAGTGCCATCTGGGCCAGGGACAGGCCTTTTGACGCTGCGATCTCCTGGTACGCCCGGGTCGCTTCCACGGCCGTTTCCCCGCTGTAGCGGTTGTAATTCGGGAATAGCGTAATCCGCGCTTTTTCGGGCTTTTTCCCATCCAGGTATTTGCCGCTGAGGGTGCCAAACCCAAGGGGTGAGTACGCCAGCAGGCCCATTCCGGAACGATGGGATATTTCCGAGAGCCCGACCTCGAACAAACGGTTCAGGAGGCTATAGGGGTTCTGGATGGTGAGCATCCTGGGCAGGTTGTGGTGTACCTTGGCTTCCTCAAGGTACCGCATCACCCCCCAGGGGGTTTCGTTGGACAGGCCCACATGCCGGATCTTCCCTTCCCGGATGAGTTCTGCCAGGGTACGCAGGACCAGGTGGATATTGTCTTCCCAGTGGTCCCTGGGGTCCGGGGTATAGCCCCGCTGCCCGAAATAATTCGTGCTGCGCTCCGGCCAGTGGAGTTGGTAAAGGTCGATGTAGTCCGTTTTCAGCCGGGCCAGGCTGGCCTCCACCGCCTCCCGGATCGATTCCGGACGGTACCCCGTGGTCCGGATAAATTTTGTGAACGGTGCCGGGCCGGCAATCTTGGTGGCCAGCACCACCTTGTCCCGGTTCCCGGTCCGGGCAAACCAATTGCCGATGATCATCTCCGTATGGGAATGGTAATCCTTGTGGGCCGGCACCGGATAAAGTTCCGCAGTATCAAAGAAGTTGATCCCCCGGTCCAGGGCGTAATCCATCTGTTCGTGCCCCTCTTCCTCCGTATTTTGCCGGCCCCAGGTCATGGTTCCCAGGCAGATCTTGCTGACTTCAATGTCCGTATGGGGTAATTTGGTGTATTGCATGTGTTTCTGGTGTCTGTTGGATTATTCGCTGAGTTCGAGTAAAATGGGGCAGTGGTCGCTGTGCCTGGCCTCCGGCAGGATGACCGAGCGCGCCAGGCGGTCCTCCAGGGGCCGGCTGACCATGCCGTAATCGAGGCGCCAGCCCTTGTTCTTCTCCCGGGCACCCGCCCGATAGGTCCACCAGGTGTAGTGGTGGGGGTCGGGGTTGAAATGCCGGAAGCTGTCGATAAAACCGCTGTCGATAAAATCCCCGATCCATTCCCGTTCCACCGGGAGGAAACCGGAGACATTCTTGTTCCGCACCGGATCGTGGATGTCAATGGGACGATGGCAGATGTTGTAGTCCCCGCAGATGACCAGATCCGGCAGTTCCTGCTTCAGGCCATCCACATAGTCCCTGAAATCGGCCATATACTGCAATTTGTGGTCAAGACGGGCGATGTTGGTGCCGGAGGGAAGGTACAGGCTCATCACGGATACCCCGCTGAAATCGGCCCGGATATTCCGCCCTTCGCTGTCCATGTAGCCGATCCCAGTGCCACGGACCACCCGGTCGGGTTTCTGACGCGAGAGAATCGCCACGCCGCTGTACCCTTTTTTTTCGGCACTGAACCAGTAATGGTAGGGGTAGCCCGCTTTTTCAAAAAGCTCCAGGTCGAGTTGCTCCTTTTGCGCCTTGATCTCCTGCAGGCAGATCACATCGGGCCCGGCCTTTGCCAGCCAGTCCAGGAAACCTTTCCGGATTGCGGCACGGATACCGTTTACGTTGTAGGACGCGATTTTCAACAGGTTGGTTTTCGCACAAAAATAGGCAATGCAGAGCAGGCGTGGAAACCCGTGCATTTTACCATGGAATCCCTAATTTTATAACCAGTGCCCAACGCTTTGGAATGCTCTTTGCAATTACCTCCCTAAAAAGATGATACGACACTTCTTACCCCTCCTGTTAATGCTCACCGGCAGTTCGCTGTTCGCCCAGGCTTACCCCCCCTTTGGCCCGGATCGGGAAGTGAAGTTCAATGCTGGCCTGTTCCTGGCAACCGGGGGTGCCGAATTGTCCTATGAGCACTACGTCGGGGACGACCTCAGCCTGGGGGGGACGGTCTACTGGGATAACGACCGCTATGACTACAACGGCAACTTCGGCATTGGGCCCAACCTGCGGGCCTATTTCGGCTATGCCCCCCGTTCCGGCTTCTTTGCAGAAGCCTTTGGCCTGTACTTCAAAGGGGAAGAGCGGGTGGATTACCTGCCCGATACCCGGGTCAGTGAACGCTATAATACCTTTGCCCTGGGGCTCGGCGCGGGGAGCAAATGGACCACCCGGTCCCAAAGGTTTACCCTGGAATTCCACGGCGGGGTGGGGCGCAGCCTCAACCCCGAACCCTACCAGGACGAATTCATCTTTCGGGCCGGCCTGAATATCGGGGTGCGGTTCTGATACCATTCAGGCGATCCGCAGCATGGCTTTGCCGGCTGCCTTCGCAGGCGTATCTTTGAGGGCAACCCCCGTATATGAAACATATCCTTTTCCTCCTGGTTTTTTCAACGGTCTGCCTGGCTTACGGCCAGGACCAGCCCAGGGATTCGGTCATCGACCTGAACGAAGTGATCCTTCAGGTGGAGCGCACCCGGGAATCCCCCCTTGGGCTGACCCCGTCCGAAGTGGTGACTGCCCGGGCGATCCGGCAGCAGAACCCCGTGGATTTTGCCGGGACGATGAACCAGGTGCCCGGGGTGTATTTCTTGTCCGGGGCGCTGAACACCAACCGCATCACCATCCGGGGGGTGGGGGCACGTACCCCCTTTGGCACGGACAAACTGAGGATGTATTTCAATGGGATCCCGGTGACCAACGGCACCGGGGTTTCCAGCCTGGAATCCTTTGACCTGGAAAACCTCAGCAGCATCCGGGTGGTAAAGGGCCCCAAATCGGCCGCATATGGAGGGGCGCTGGGAGGGGCGCTGCTGCTCCGCTCCGATCCTGCGGGACAACCCGGGACCCAATTCCGGACCCGGACCAGTGTGGGCTCCTATGGCCTGTTTAAATCCAATGTCGCCCTGACCCACGCAGACAGTACGGTAAGCGCGGAAATCCGCTACAACCGGCTGACCACCCAGGGCTACCGGGAGAACAATGCCTTCCAGCGGGACGGCCTGCTGCTGAACCTGGGGATGGATGCCGGCAGGCGTCACCGTTTGAACCTGCTGGCCAACTACATCGACTATTCCGCAGAGATACCGAGCTCCCTTAACCGGACCGATTTTGAAACGGACCCGACCCAGGCTGCCTTTACCTGGGCACAGGCCAAGGGTTTTGAAGCCAATAAATACACGCTGCTCGGGCTGTCGGACCACTATGCCCTTAGCGGGAATACCTCCCTGGTAACCAGCGTGTTTTTTAATTACCTCGATCACTACGAACCCCGGCCCTTCAATATCCTGGACGAATTTACCTTTGGGTTCGGGTTGCGGGCGGTTTTGGAAACCGGATTCCGGATCGGGGACATGCCTGTGCAGGGGCGGCTCGGGGCAGAGCTTTACCGGGACGAATATAGCTGGGGCACCTACGAAAACCTGTACGAGGACAACGCCGGGCAGGGGAGCCTGCAAGGGGCACAAATCAGTCGGAACAAGGAGTTCCGCAGGCAGGACTTTCTCTTTGGCAGCCTGGATTGGGAGGTTTCCGAGGCCATTGGGATCCGGCTGGGCCTCGGCCTGAACAATACCCGTTATGACTTCCGGGACCGGTTCAATAAGGGGCCGGATAACCGGTCTGCCGGGCGCGACTTTGACCCCATCCTGCTGCCCAGCCTGGATATGCGGTATACCTGGCGGGATACCTTCTTTTCGTATCTGAATATCAGCCGGGGGTTCAGCAACCCGAGCCTGGAGGAATCACTCAGCCCTGAAGGCCTGATCAACCCCGACATCGGGCAGGAAAAAGGCTGGAACTACGAAGCCGGCCTCCACTGGGAGTCGGTGGATTCCCGGATGCAGATTACGGCAGCCCTGTACCGGATGGAAATCCGGGATTTGCTGGTGGCCCAGCGGGTAGGTCAGGACCAGTATATCGGGAGGAATGCGGGCAGTACCCGTCACAACGGGATGGAAGTCAGTTGGGAATACCGGTTGCGGCCGGGACGGGATTTTACGGTTACCCCCTTTGTTTCCTACACATTGAACGCGCATCGCTTCCGGGAGTTTACCGACCAGGACCGGGACTATTCCGGGAACCGGCTCACAGGGGTGCCACGGAACCGGTTGTATTCAGGTATCCGCCTCAGCGGGGATGCCGGGTGGTACCTCAACGGCAGCTACCAATATGTGGATCCGATTCCCCTGACCGACAGCAATTCCGTCTTCAGCGACGCTTACGGCCTGGTCAACCTGCAGGCCGGGTATAACTGGGCACTCGGCAGCCGTTTCCGGGCGGGCCTGGAGCTCGGGGTCAACAATTTGCTGGATACGCTCTACGCAAGTTCGGTGCTCATCAATGCGACCGGTTTCGGCGGTTCTCAGCCGCGGTACTACTATCCGGGCAACAGCCGGAACTACTACCTGGGCGTGTTGGTGGTGGGGCGGTTGTAAGGTGCGTTTGCAGTTGTGAGGTGAATTGGCGGTTGTAAGGTGCGTGCGGGTTCCGGGCAGCATCCTCCCGGACCGTACGCGCCCTTGCAAAGACTTTCCGTGATCAGGAGACCGCCTCCATCTTCCGGAGCCATTCCTTCATATCCACCGCTTTCCCGATCCGTCCCGAGAGGCTGTCGATCGCCACCCGTTCCTGCTCCATACTGTCCCGGTGGCGCAGGGTAACCGTTCGGTCTTCAAGCGACTGGTGGTCTACCGTGATGCACAGGGGAGTCCCGGCCGCATCCTGGCGGCGGTAGCGCCGGCCCACGGCATCCTTTTCATCGTATTGCACGCTGAAGTCCCATTTCAGCGTATCGAAGATCTCCCGGGCGAGTTCCGGCAGGCCGTCCCGCTTGATAAGCGGTAGGATTGCTGCCTTTGTCGGCGCCAGGACAGCCGGGAGGCGCAAAACGGTGCGGCTATTTCCGTCCCCGAGATCTTCTTCCTGCAGGGAGTGGGAAAAAACGGCCAGGAACATGCGGTCCAGGCCAATGGAAGTTTCCACCACGTAGGGCGTATAGTGTTCATTCAGGTCCGTGTCAAAGTACTGCAGTTTCTTGCCTGAGTACTTTTCGTGGTTTGACAGGTCAAAATCGGTGCGGGAATGGATGCCTTCCAGTTCCTTGAAGCCAAAGGGGAAGCGGAATTCGATATCGGCGGCGGCATCGGCATAGTGGGCCAGCTTCTCGTGGTCGTGGAAGCGGTAGTTCTCGGCGCCCATCCCCAGGGAAAGGTGCCATTTCATGCGCGCATCCTTCCAGTATTCATACCATTTCTGCTGTTCGCCCGGACGGATAAAGAACTGCATCTCCATCTGCTCGAACTCCCGCATGCGGAAAATGAACTGGCGGGCGACGATTTCGTTCCGGAAGGCCTTCCCGATCTGGGCAATGCCAAAGGGGATCTTCATCCTGCCGGATTTCTGCACGTTCAGGAAATTCACAAAGATCCCCTGGGCCGTTTCGGGGCGCAGGTACAGGTCCATGGCCGAATCGGCGCTTGCCCCGAGTTTGGTGCCAAACATCAGGTTGAATTGCTTGACGTCCGTCCAGTTCCGGGACCCGGAAACCGGGCAGGTGATTTCGAGTTCCTCGATCAGGGCCTTCACATCGGCCAGGTCCTCTTTTTCGAGGGAGCGGGCCATGCGTTTGATAATAGCGTCCGCCTGCTCCTGGTATTTCACCACCCGGGGATGGGTGGAGACAAACTGTTCCCGGTCAAAGGCGTCGCCAAACCGCTTGGCGGCCTTGTCCACCTCTTTCTCGATCTTGGCCTCCAATTTGGCTACATACTCCTCGATCAGGACATCTGCCCGGTACCGCTTTTTGGAATCCTTGTTGTCGATCAGCGGGTCGTTGAAGGCGTCGACGTGGCCGGAGGCCTTCCAGGTGGTGGGGTGCATGAAGATGGCGGCGTCGATGCCCACGATGTTCTCGTGCAGCTGTACCATGGCCTGCCACCAGTATTCCCGTATGTTCTTCTTGAGTTCGGCCCCGTTCTGGGCATAGTCGTAAACGGCGCTGAGCCCGTCGTATATTTCACTGGACTGTACGACATACCCGTACTCCTTTGCGTGGGATATGACCCGTTTGAAGTCGTCTTCTTGTTTTGCCATTGGGCAAAAATAGAATATTCAGGGAAATTGCCGGGGTATTACTTCAGCTCAAATTCGGTGGTGCTGAGTAATTTTTCGTCTTCGAAAATATTCAGCGTGTAGATCCCTTCCCGGAGGGAACCTTCGGGGACGGTGATAAAATCGCAGACGTTGAGCTGTTCGCCCACGTAGATAAGCTCCACCCGCTTGCTGTAGATGTTGCCGTTTACGGATACAATGTTCGCATTGTCCTCGATCACGCCCATGTCCGGGCCCAGGAACTGGAAGTAGAGTACCTTTTCCTCCGCTCCGGCGTTGGGATCCGATTCGATGGTGATACAACCCCGCAGTTTTTCGATGGTGGAAGCCTTGTTTGTCTTGATCGGACGGCCGCTGCGCAAACGGAAACCACTCCCCTCCGGGTTTTCCAGGGAGAGGTAACTCTTGCGGCGGAGCTCCTGGCTCAGCTGCCGGTTCCTTTCACGCAGGAGGGCTTCGGCCTCCGCCAGGCTGCTGCTGCGCCCCCGGAGTTCCTCGATCATCCGGCGGGTTTCCTCATATTTCTCGGTGATTTGCAGGTTGTTGTACTGCAGGTAGTTGTTGCGGAGTTTGATGCTGTCGTAACGTGCTTCCAGTTTGCGGAGTTCCTTGCGATATTCGCGGAGCTTGGCGATATCGTAGTTGAGTTGGCCCACGGAGTCCAGGAGGCTCTGTACCCGCTGGCGGCTGTCCTGCAGTTCGATTTCGTTTACCTCGTTCAGGGCGGAGAGGCGGTCTACCTCAGTGCGCATCAGCGTCAGGTCCTTGACCAGCAGGCTCTTTTCCTTCTCAAGGTAGCTGATTTCCGTCTGGGATTGGGCATAGCTGTAGTAGAACGCGATCAGAATCCCGAGAATAACGGCCACCAGGGCCGCGAAGATAATCTTGTAATTAAATGTATTCTCCTGGAGATTCATTCAGAGCAAGCTACAGTAGGTTAACGTTTTGTACGGCGTAAATAATGCGTGACGAATTATCAAAAATACTAAATGACCTAGAGACCTTCCTGCTACCCGGGCGGTGTTTTGGATGTAATGCGCACTTATATCGGGGAGAGCGCCTCCTTTGTGCGTTTTGTCGGGATGAACTGCCGCTGACCGAGTACAATTTCTGCTTTGAAAACCCCGTAGACCGCCTATTTTTCGGACAAAAGGAAGTTGAAAAATCCGCTGCCCTGCTCTTTTACCATCCCGGAGGGCTGGTGCAGCGGCTGACCCACCAACTCAAATACCAGGGACGGGAGGAGCTAGGGGACTTTTTCGGGGAGTGGTACGGGGCCCTTCTGGCCGGGGAATCCCTCCTGCGGCAAACCGACTGGGTGTTTCCCGTTCCCCTGCACCCCCGGAAACGGCGCCAGCGCGGATACAACCAGTGCAGCCGCCTGGCAGGGCAGATTGCCACCGCACTTGGGGCCCGGTATTCGGAGGGGTTCCTGGTGCGCTGCAAGCACAACCCGACCCAGACTGCCCGGGGCCGCCACAACCGGTACAAAGGCATCCGGGGTGCCTTCTCCCTGCGAAACCCAGCGGAACTCGAGGGAGCCCGGATCCTGCTGGTGGACGATGTCATCACCACCGGGGCTACCCTGGAAGCCTGTTGCGAGGCCTTTGCCCCAGTTGAGCGGAAACGCCTGTTTATCGCCGCCCTGGCAACGGTTCCCTAGTTTCCCGTTTCACCAATTAGTTGTTTCTTTGCAGTTCATCAATCCCCGGCTATGGAAATGGTCCGTCGCCTTACGGCAGCCCTTTTTGTGCTTTTCCTTGTACTGGCGCTCATTCAGTGTGGCCGGCGCGGGACCCCCAGCGGCGGGCCAAAGGACGAAACGCCCCCGGTCCTGGAAAGGGCCGAACCCCCCAACCGCACCACCAATTTCGACGCCGAAAGGATCCGGCTGTATTTTGACGAATACATCCTGGTGGAAAACCTGGAGAAACAGCTGATTATTTCCCCCCCGATGAAGAACCAGCCGGAGATCACCCCCCTCGGCAATACGGCGAAATACCTGCAGGTGGTCATCAAGGATACGCTCCTGCCCAATACCACCTACACGCTGAATTTCGGGCAAAGCGTGGTGGACAACAACGAACGGAACCCCTACAACCTGCTGACCTATGTGTTATCCACGGGGGATTATATCGATTCCCTGAGCCTGACCGGCGTGGTGGCGGATGCCTATAACCTGGAAGCAGACCCCTTTATCAGCGTCATGCTCTACGAGCTCGACAGCGCCTACACGGACTCCACTATCTACAAGAAACCCCCGTATTACCTGACCAACACCCTCGACAGCGCGGTGATCTTCAACCTGGAAAACATGAAGGCGGGCCAGTATAAGCTCTTCGCCCTGCAGGACGCGGCCAAAGACAATGTTTACAACCCGAAAGCCGACAAAATCGGCTTTATAACGGATACCATCACACTGCCCACGGATTCCACCTACCTGCTTACCCTCTTCAGGGAAGTATTGCCGTACGGCGTGCGGCCCCCCTCCTATGCCGCCGACAACCGGGTCCTTTTCCCCTATACCGGGAAGGAAGCCCCCGAAATCGAGCTGGTCACGCCCCTGCCGGACAGCGTACGCACCCTGGTGGCTCCGGTCGCCGGGAAGGACAGCCTGAATTTCTGGTTTACCCCCTGGGAGCCCGATTCCATGGTATTTGCCTTGCGGCATCCGCGCCTGCCGGAACAAGTGGATACCTTTTCCGTAAAACCCCTGAATCTGGCCCCGGACTCCCTGAGGGTATCCTGGTCCAGCCGCGGGGGGATTACGCCCCTGGATTCCGTATTCCTCGAGGCCAGCCTGCCCCTGGTCGGGGCGGATACCACCCGCCTGGAACTGACCGATCAGGACACGCTGCCGGTCCCCTTCAACGCGCGCCTGGATACGCTGCGCAGCAGAATGTATATCGACTTTGCCAAAGAGCCTAGAAAAACCTATAACCTGACCGTCCTCCCGGGTGCCCTGACGGATTTTTTCGGGGATACCAACGATACCCTGACCACCCGGTACACCATCGGCAGCCAAAACGAATTCGGCACGCTTCGGCTGCAGCTGGAAGGTGCGGTTCGCTACCCGCTGGTGGTGGAGGTGACCGACCGTTCCGGGAAGGTGCTTCGAAGCCGGTACCTCAAGGAACCTTCCCCCCTGGCCTTCCCCTGGCTGAAACCCGAGACCTATCGGGTACGCGTGGTGTTCGACGAAAACGGAAATGGGAAATGGGATACAGGGAATTACCTGGAAAAACGGCAACCGGAGCGGGTGGCCCACTACCCGGCACCGATTGAGCTCCGGGCGAACTGGGAAAAGGTGGAAACCTTCACCATCCGGGAGTAAACGCGTCCCGGTCGTTTAAAAACCGCAGCTGCCTGCGGGTGTCCAGCAACGCTTCCCGGTTGAGCCGCACCCGGACCACCTCTTCCTCCTCTGAATACCCGAGTGTTTTTCCCAGGCCGTCGTAAACAGCGGTATGCCCTACATAGCCCAGGCCATTCGGGTCGGAACCCAGGCGGTTTACCCCAAGCACAAAGGCCATGTTCTCAATAGCCCGGGCCCGCAACAGCGTATCCCAGGCCGCAATGCGCGCCTCCGGCCAGTTGGCTACATAGATGAGTGCGTCGTAATCGTCCGTGTTCCGGCTCCAGACGGGGAACCTCAGGTCGTAGCAAACCTGGGGCCTGAAGGCAAAGCCCCGGAATTCGATACGGAGGTTGCGGCTGCCCCGATCGTATACCTTGTCCTCCCCTGCCAGGGTAAAGGTGTGTCGTTTGTCATACGTATGGTAGTTGCCGTCCGGCTCCATAAACACAAACCTGTTGAAGTACCCGGCCTCGTGGGGCCAGACCAGACTGCCCGCAATGGCGGCATTGGCCGCGGCCGCTTCCCGCTGCATCCACTCCAGGGTTTTCCCGGCTTCTTCCCGGGGGAGGTGATGCGGGTCCATGGTGAACCCGCTGCTGAACATTTCAGGAAGCACGATCAGGTCGGTCGCCCCCCGGAGCGGCTCTATCAGGGCGCTGAACCTCAATCGGTTGGCCTCCGGGTTCTCCCATTCAAGGGGGCTTTGTACAAGTGCTACATCCAGTTGCATGGGCGGGGACTCAACTGTTTTTTTCGAGCATTTCGGCCAGGGCGGCCTGACCCTGCTTGCGGGCGTGGTCCAGTGCGGTTTCGCCCCGCGCATCGATGGCGTTGACATCGGCCCCATTCTCGACCAGCAGGCGGGCAATGGCTTCCTGGTTAAAGGTCACGGCAAATATCAGGCAGGTAACCCCCATCCCGTTCCGGGCATTTACGTCGGCCCCCGCGTCGATAAGCAGTTTGGCGGTCCCGGCGTACCCTTTGAAACACACTCCCATCAGGGCGGTATTGCCCGAACCGTCCTTCTCGTCGATGGGAGCCCCTTTTTCCAGCAGGTAGCGAACCACATCCTGCTGGTCGTAATAGGCGGCAAGCACCAGGGGCGTGGAACCCCGCTGGTCCCGTGCATTGAGCAGCCCGGGGTCATCCGCCAGGGCCTGCCGGACGGCAGGGAGGTCCCCCGACCGGATTTTTTCGAAGAATTTCGTTGTGTCCATAGGCTCAAAAATACGCAATATTGGAAAGTGACGCGCCCCGATTCCCGTATTAATCCGGGCTGGTCCTATCCCGGTTGCCCGCCCCGGGAATCTTTGGCCGCTTCCCTAAGGGGACCCCGGTCAGGCACCGGCCGGATGGCTGCCAGGTGAAAAATCCCCGGGGGCCGATTTCGGCTGGTTTTCCGTACCGTTGCCCCCGCTATCGTTGTAAATAAGCCATTCCGAAGGATCAAATATCGGGTTGGCTTTTAATACCCCGGGCCGGCGGATCGCACCCCCATCCTCAAATTCGTGGGTAGTACCCGTCCCATCCTCCCCGGGCACCCCGAAGATGTCCACCACTTCCCCAAAGGGATCCATGAGCAGGAGGGTATCATCCCCGTTCGAATCTGCGGGGCCGTTGGGCGGCAAAACCGCATCCGGGGACATCCCGTAGGTAGCCAGGAAGGTATCCGGGTCGGCCGAAAACACCAGGGTGCTTCCGGGTTCGATACGCATACCGCTCAGGTCTGCGGGTCTTCCGGGCTCCGTATTTGCATTTGTATAGCGCAACAGGCTCCAGCCCTTAAGATCGATGGCGCTTTCACCGGAATTGTAGATCTCGATAAACCGGGCCCCGGGTTCATTATCCGGATCGGCTATTTCGGAGATCAACAGGTGCTGCGAGCTCACCGGGGGATAGCGCTCTGTGCACGGGGGGGATGTCATTTCCAGGTCGGAGGCATAGCGCAAAAGCAAATGGTAATCCGGGGCTTTCCCAAGCAGGATCCCGGTGGCTGCTCCGCTGCCCCCCGGCAACAACTGATCCCTGAAATCCGCATAGCCGCTGTTGACCAGCCCCAACGGCGTCCCCGTACATCCGGAAAGCGGCACCAGGGTTTCAACCCCTTCTTCCGCATAGGTTTTCCCTTTATACTCCGCTGCGACCTCGACATCCTCAATGCGCACCAGGGTATGGACCAGGGTGGAGTCCAGGCCGTCGGCGTAAACGGCCCTGGGTGATACCGGGACGGGATCCGTGCATCCGGGGATGAGTCGCTGCGAAGTGGCCAGGGCCGGCAACCGGTCCAGTACGGGGTTGCCGAAAACTTCACGCACCGTGCCGATGGCGTAGCCAAAATCCTGTTTCCCCAGGTAGAGTCCGTCCAGAAACAGGCGTACCCGGGTCCCGGGCGGATACAGCGCGCCTGAACCCACCAGGTCCGTTTTTAGCGCTACCCCGTACCGGGGATCCTGTGCGCGGTCCTGCAGGTAGATACTGCCAAAGATATTCCCCTCCCCGTCGGAGGATATGACCACGCCTTCCAGGTAGCCGTCCGTGAGGAGCTCCGTAGGCATCCCCCGGTACAAGCCCAGCAGTTCGCCGAATTCGATTCGCGGTGCTTCCATTTCGGTACAACCATAGGTTTCCGGCCTTTCCGGCTCTTCCGGGGTACACGCGGACAGGATTTGTGCCAGCGCCATTAACAGGAGTATCCGACTCCCCATTTTTCTCACTATAAACTCCATGTGATGTTCAGATAAAACGTTCTACCATATCCATACCAGTGCCGGGGTCCGAAAGACGGATGGCCGCTTTGCTGGTCCTGAAGGAAGTCAGCGTAATTTGCGAGCCGGCCCTGTTGGTAACCCCCTGTTCGATGCACCGTGTCGAAGACATTGTTGACCCCGCAGAATACCCCTATATAATTCCTCCCGAACAGCCAGGATTTTCCAATACTTACATTGAGCAGGTAATATTCGGGAAGGGGACGTTGCCTTCGGATTTCCCGGATAATCGGATCGGTTGTATGCAGCAGGTCCCCGGACTCGGGGTTGCGTCTAAAATCCTGCACAAATTGGAGGAAGGGCAGCCCTTCATACTGCCGCCCCAGGTAATTTGCCCGGATATCGGCCCACCACCAGGAAGGGTCCCGGTACCGGATCCCCACGGACCCGGCCAGGGCGGGACCGGATGCCAGTTGCAGGTGGTCGATGCTGGCAGCCCCGGCATTCCATTCCCCGCTTAAAGGCAATTGGGTGGGCTCCCGGGGGTCCGGGAAGTAATACATTCGGACCTGGGGATTCCCTGAATAGGAGAAGCCCCCCGCGGCCAGTGCCAGGGTAGCTGTCACAGCGGGACTGAGCACGAGGTCCAAACCGGCCTCCAGGCCCCGGTGCAGGGATCCGATCCCGTGGACCGCTTCCCGGAAAAAGGCAGCGCCCAATGCGGTTTCGGCGAAATATGACCGGAGGGACCGCTGTCCGGAAAGCCGGGCATAATACAGCGTGATCCGCCCCCTGACTGCAGGGTGCCGCAGCAGGTAACTCAGGGACCCCCCAATGCTGCCTTCGGCGCCTTCGGAGGGGAAGGGGCGGTTATTTTCCCGTGGATCTGCAAAGGCAAGTGCCGGTTGGGGGGGTCGGCGGGCATGACTGAAAACTACTTGCAGCCAATGCCTTCCGGAAATCCGGTACCCCAAACCGGCCCGGGCCAGAAAGGACGGGTGCCCCTGGGGTGTCCCCTCCCCAAGAGACTCCTCCGGGTACCGGGCATTCCGGAAAAGCCCCGTCCGCTGATACCGGGATGTCCCGGCCCCGAGAGAAGCCCAGCCTTCCCAGGGACCGGATTGCCCCCGTAGCTGGAGAAAACCTTCAAGGACACGGATGTTTAGCCTGTAGGAGTATCCTGCTGTGGCCCCCCTTTGCTTTTCCGGGGATCCCTGCAAGTCATTGCGGGTTTGGCTGAACGGGTCCGTGTCCACATGGTAGGTTGCCCCGAGCAGGTCCAGGATTTCCTGTCCAAAATGCCCGTCCTCGGCAGCAAGGCGAATACCGGCACCGGCCTCCAGTTGTCTGCCCGCCTTCCAGGCGACAGTGCTCCTGAGGTTCCATCGGGAACCCCGGTGGAAATCCCCTGACAGCAGATAGTTGCTGCGCCCCTGGTGGACCGGGTTCCGGTTGGTGCGGAACACCTGTGGCCAGTCCAGCTGGGGGGCCGCCTCAAAAGCGCGGCGCGCAAGGTTCGCATTGGCGTAATTTACCCCTGCCGGGCTGTTGTGGTAAAAGGAGGGCAGGTTCCGGTAATACGACGGGTCCGGGTTGGCCGCGTCCATGTACCCGAGCCGCGTACGCATCCGGTCAATTCCCTGATAGCCGATTGCCGTCTCCCAGCGGAGGTGTGTGTCCAGGTATTCGTGGTTTAGAAACAACAGGGGTTCCCTGTCAAGGCGCCTGCGGGAATTCCGCAACTTGCCTTCCGACCACCCCCAGGAAGGGTTGTAGCGGGGCCCCTTCAATTGGGCAATTTCCGGGGTTACCGCAACAGATTGTCCGCGGCGGGTATCGGTAAGCAAGCCCCCAAGGCGAAAGGAATGCCCCGGTTTTGGTTTCCACTCCAGACAGGCATACATCCCCACGGAGTTGTAGGGCGTACCGCGGACGTACCCGGAAGCCCCTTGCCGCCAGCCGACCGAAATCAAATAGGCCAGGCGGGAATCGGTGGGTTCCGAATTGAACGTAGCCATCAGGCGGGTGCGGTAACTCCGGTTACTCGCCGAAGCAGTCAAACGAACCCCCTTGCGAAGAGCAGACGGATAGGCCCGCAGCCCGGTGATCCCCAACAACCCGCCGGGACCCATCTGGCTGTAGCCCAGGCCCGGTACGGCTTCGCGGCTCCTGGTAATATCGGTAAGCCCCCCCAGGCTGCCCCAGGAGGGCCGGCTGTCATACAGCCCGTTCATCGGGATGCCGTTGAAAAGCATCGTCCCTTCCCGGGAATCCAGGCCCCGCAACCTGAAGAAGCCCGCGCTGAAATCGAAAGAAGCCCGGTTGAGGAATACATCCTGCCTGGCCTTCAACAGCGGATAAGCAACATCCGACTCCTCCCCTTCGTCCGATTGCTCCCCGGAAAGGAGTACCAGATCCGCCTCCATATCCCAGCTCGTTTCGGGCCGCAACCATATAACTCCGAGATCGGTAAGCCCCTGGGCGATCCCGGAAAGGACCAGCTGCCTGCTGTGGTATCCCTCCTTATCAAGGGCCAGCCGAAGGCTATCCATATGCGTGTACAGCTGGAACCTGCCATCACTGCCACTTTGCAAGGCCAGGGTCCCGGAAGCGTCCGAAAGCCGTACCCCGGCCATCACTTCCCTGCTTTGCTCGTCCCGTATCTGCCCTACAACCTCGCGATCCTGGGCGGTAAGCCACGCGGGCATAGCCATTCCCAGCATATAAAGTATCAGCAGGCACCTTTGCTTTCCCATCCCCGGTTTTATTCCATTCCAGCCGCAAGTATATCCCCACAGGCTGCAGAACCCCTGCATCCCGGGGGCTTACTTTTGATCCCGAATTACTATTGCCCGTGAAATACCTGCTACCGTACTTTTTTGCCGGCTGCCTTTGCCATGGGTGTCTCCGCCCGGGGCTTCCCGTATCCGAAATTGAGCCGGATGCCGGCATGTACCGGATCCGTACCCTGGCCTTCTACAATGTGGAGAACCTGTTTGATACGGTAAACGATTCCCTGACGGCAGACGATACCAGGACGCCGGAGGGAACCGACCAGTGGACCCGGGAGCGTTACGAGATAAAGTTGCGGCACCTCGCGCGCGTCCTTTCGGAAATCGGGCTGGAAACTGCCCGGAGGAGCCCGGACCTGATCGGGTTGTGTGAAGTGGAAAACCGGGGGGTGCTGGAAGACTTGCTCCGTCAGGATCCCCTGAGGAACAAGGGGTACGGCATCGTGCATTACGACTCCCCCGACCGCCGGGGCATCGATGTGGCCCTGCTCTACAAGAAGGCGTTTTTTACGCCGGTGGAGCATGTAAGCAGGCGCCTGCTCCTTTACGACGAACAAAATCGTCGCAGGTATACCCGCGACCAGTTGCTCGTATACGGCATGCTGGATGGGGAGGGGATTTACCTGTCGGTAAATCACTGGCCTTCCCGGAGCGGGGGGGAGGCCGCGACCAGGCAGTACCGGAAACAGGCCGCCGCCCTGCAGCGGAAGATCCTGGATTCGGTTCTAAGGGAGGACCCGTTTGCCCGTTACGTGGCAATGGGCGACTTCAACGACGACCCGACGGACAACAGTATCCGCTATACCCTGGGAACCCGGCAGGTGCCGGACAGCCTGGAAGCCCGTGACTTCTTCAATCCGATGGAGCCCCTTTTCCTTGCAGGTAGCGGTTCCCTGGCCTACGGGGATATGTGGAACCTGTTCGACCAGGTCCTGTTAAATGGAAATTGGTTTGCGGATACCACCGGGTACCGGTTCTGGAAAGCCCGGGTATTCCGTCCGGGATACCTGCTGACCCCTTCGGGGGCCTACCGCGGCTATCCCTTCCGGACCTATGCGGGGGGCACGTACCAGGGGGGATACAGCGATCACCTGCCTGTCTATGCCTTCCTGCTCCGCGAAGATTGAAGTTTGGAGGAAACGGGTTAATCCATCTCGTTCACCACGATGTTGCGCCACTTGACCTTGATGCCGCCCCCGTCGTGGATCTGCAGGGCAATGGAGCCTTCCCCTTCGCCGATCTTCTCGTCGGTGAGGCTCACCATCTCCACCCCGTTGAGCCAGGAAGTGAGCTGGTCGCCGGATACCAGGATTTTCATCGTGTTCCACTCGCCCATTTTCACGTCGGGCTTGCCCGCCTCGGGCTTGATAAGCCACCCGCGGCCATAGGATTCGTATACGCCTCCGGTGTCGCTCCCCGGGGGAGCAACCTCCACCTGCCAGCCGGAAACCCTGGTGCCGTCCACGGTGGAGCGGATAAAGACCCCGCTGTTCCCGTTGGCTTCCTGCAGGAATTCCAGGGTGAGCACAAAGTCCTTGTAATGCTTGTCGGTAGCCAGATAGCCGTAGCCTTCGTCCGGGCCGCTCTCGCAGATCAGCAGGCCGTCCTCCACGTACCATTTTTCGGTCCCGTAAACGGTCCAGCCAGTCAGGTCCTTTCCGTTGAACAATTCAGTTTCCTGGGCGGTTACCGGCGTGAAGGCCAGCGCCAGGAGGAGGCAGTAAACGTATTTCATGGTGCGGTATTTTAGTTAAACCAGTTGTTCCAGGGGATGCGGCTCAGGATCAGCACCAGGCCCAGCCCGTAAAAAATCGCAATGCTCTTGAATTTGCCCTTTCCATCCAGGAATTTTTTATGCCGCGACCAGCCGACGGTAACCAGCGCAATGGCCACGATGTTGATCAGCGGGTGCTCCAGGGCCAGCAGGCGTGCGGCCGAATTGAGCCCCCCCATGCCGAGTTCGCTGATGGCCTTGTAGCCATTGGCGGACACAAAATAGAGCAACAGCCCGATGAGTAGCTGGATATGGCAGATAATGAGCGTAAACAGGCTCAGGCGGAGGTCCTTCCCCATGGTGAAGATCCGGTTCTGAACCAGGCCGGTTATCGCATTGCCAACAGCCAGGAAAAGCAATGCCAGGGCTACATAGGCGAGGTAGGAGTGGACGGTCTGTAAGATTTCCATTTGGGTGGTTTTCGTGTAAAGGTATCACTTTTTGGCATAAAAAAACCCCGGCGTTTCCGCCGGGGTAACTGCTGATTCCGTCGCGCCGGGGCGCGCCGTTCCTTTTGTTCAGAAGTTAAAGCGCAGGCTCGCGTTCCAGGTGCGGCCGAAACCGAAGTATACGCGGTTGGCGGTGCTGATTCCCTGGAAGGTATCGTCGCCGGGCTGGGCGAAGATATTGGTATCCGATTCTGCGATATACACCTCGTCGAAAACGTTGTTGACGTTCAGGCGGAAATCCATGGTGCGGCCCATGAAGGGCAGGCTAAAGCTGAGTCCGGCGTCCATCAGCCCGAAAGAGGGCAGTTTCAGGGCGCCTTCCTCACCCACGTCGGTGGCATCAAAAGCCGCATAGAGGTTGTCTGCAAAGCGATAGCCCGCATCGATGCTCAGGTTGTCGAGGATCTTGTAGTCGGCCCCGATAAAGGCGGTGAACTGGGCTGCATCGCCCACCTTGACACCGTCGAGCGGCAGGATCTCCTGTTGCTCCACGCCCCCGATTACGATGGGCTGGTTGTTGGCGTCAAAATAGGTGGCATTCACGTCGTCCTGGTATTCCCAGTTGCCGATGGAAATCATCCCGTTAACCGTCAGGTCGGCAGTAGGCATCAACTGGGCATCCACTTCCACCCCGGTGTGCACCTGGGTAATGCCCAAAAGGTTGGCGCTACCGCGGATTTCATCCGGCTCGCCGGCATTAAACGTGGCGGAAACCGCCTCGAACCGGTCCTTCCAGCTGGTGCGGTACAGGTTGACGTTGGCACGGAAAATGGCGCTGCGGTAGCCGTAGCCGAGCTCAAACCCGGTGATCTTCTCATTGGTGAGGTTCGGGTTGAGTTCGTTCGAGAAGTTGATGTAAACTGCATCGAACAGGGGCTGCTTGCTGTAGTAACCCGCATTGGCAAAGATGTTGTGGTTTGCATCGATGTTCCAGTTCACTCCTCCTTTTACGTTCCCGCCCAGGATATTTTCATAATCCGTCTTGGCCGGGGGTACTTCCAGGAAGAATTCCTCCCGGGCAAAGCCCTGGTTGGAAAGAGATCCCTGTACAAATCCGACGATGTCCTCGGTGAATTTATATTCGACCTGGCCGAACACGCCCAGCCAGTTTACCAGGCCGGTGTTGTAGTAATCGATCTTCTCCTCGTCGTCGATGTTCCCGAATACCCACCACGGCTGGCCGGCACTGTAGGTTTCAAAGAAGAGCGGGTTCGGGTCGTTGTTCAGGTTATCGGTCTGCAGGTAGGCGTCCCCTCCCAGCAACGTGTTCACGCGGCGGTAGTGGTACCCCTTGTAACGACGCAGGTCGATACCAAAATCAACCGTCAGCTGGTCGGTAAACTGGTTGGACAGGTTGGCCAGTACGCCATACCAGTTGTGGGAGTTGACAGAGGCGCGGCGCGAAATCCCGTTGGCCAGGGAGCGGTCCCCGTTCCCCTGGTTCACGTACAGGCCGTCAGTCTGCTCCCGCTGGACGATGCTGCAGTCGAACAATACGGCGGCACCGCTGTTAAAGGCGCGGATGCGCTCCACGTCCACCAGGCCGTTGGCGGTCTTCCAGCGTCCGTCAAACTGACGGGCACCAGCTGCGCGGCCAATTTCCCCGGTGCCGCCACCGCGTCCGAAGGAGGCATAGGTGGAAGTTTCCAGGGTGGACACCTCGTTGATGTCCCAGGTCCAGTTCAGGCTGATGACCGGCTTGTGGTAGAAGTTCCGGCGGAAGCTGAATTCCTTCCCGTCCAGGTATCCCCAGTCGCTGTTGTAGCGGCGGTCCGGGTCCACCCCGTTGTCGCTGAACCGGATGTAGTCGGCAATAGAGGGGGCAAAGTCACGCTGGTGGTGCCACTGGGGCGCCCCGGTCACCATGAATTCCAGGTTGTGGTTGCCGGTGGTATAGCCCAGCCCCAGGTAGAAGTTATAGCCTTCGAACTGGGTCCCGTCCGCATACATGCTTCCCGCGGTGCGGCTCAGCAGCAGGGAGGCGGAGAACCCATTCTCAAGGACCCCGGAGGAATAGGAGGCAATCGATTTAAAATAATCGTTGTTCCCTACGGTTGCCCCGAAGGAACCGCCCTCGCGCTGCTGGGAACTCTTGGTGATCACGTTGATGGTACCCCCCACGGACGAAATGGCCAGTTTGGAGGATCCAAGGCCCCGTTGCACCTGGATGGCAGAGGTTACGTCCGAAAGGCCCGCCCAGTTACTCCAGTAAACCTGCCCGTTTTCCATGTCGTTTACCGGGATACCGTTGATCATCACGGCCGAGTTGTTGGTGTCGAATCCCCGGATATTTACCCGTGCATCCCCGAATCCACCCCCGCTTTTGGTGGCGTAAATGGAAGGGGTTGTATTCAGGATCTCAGGGAATTCCTGGGAACCCAGTTTTTCCTGGATCTCGGCTGCTTTAATGGTAGATACGGCCACCGGGGTTTCCCGGTCCCTGGCGATATCCTGTACCCCTGTCACGACGACGCCCTCGAGGACCTCCACGTTTGGCTGCAGGGTGATGGTCCCCAAATTGGCCGATCCCGTAAAAGGAACTTCCTGGGGCATAAAGCCGATATAGCTTACCACAAGGATCCCGCTGTCTACACTTGCCTCGATGGTGAAGTTCCCGTCGAAGTCGGTGGAGGTTCCGTTAGTGGTCCCCTTCACGACAACGGTGGCACCGGGCAGGGGCCCGCCCATATCCCCGTCGCCGACGGTACCTGTCAGTGTTGCCTGTGCAAATGTGGCTGCCGCAGAAAAAACCAACAAAAAGGTCAAGAGAAATTTTTTCATGTTCTGTGTTATTTAGGTTTTCAAATGTGGTGCAAAAGTGGCGTACAAATTGCACCTGGGCATTAAGGGAACGTTAAATTCCACTATGCAAATTTAACACAAAACGAAGTTAAAAATACCTGATAAGCAACTAGTTATGGAATCATTTTAACAGTTGCGGATTTGGTGATTTAACTCTTAAAATATTGCAGAAGCTGCGTTGTGGAGCCGTCGTGATTGCCAACTTGATCACCTGTGAGCTCCCTGAGGATATCGGAGGCGAGTTGCTTTCCGAGTTCCACTCCCCACTGGTCATAGCTGAAGATATTCCAGACGACCCCCTGAACAAAAATTTTGTGTTCGTACAGGGCCACGAGCGACCCGAGCGTCTCGGGCGTAAGCCGGTCGATCAGCAGGGTATTGGTGGGCTTGTTCCCCTCGAAGACCTTAAAGGGGAGCAGCTTCTCCAGGGCCTCGCCTTTCATTCCCTGCGCCTCGAGTTCCCGGCGCACGGCTTCCGGGGTCTTCCCGTTCATCAGGGCCTCGGTCTGGGCAAAGAAATTGGCCATCAGTTTCAGGTGGTGGTCCCGGTCCCCATGCAGGGAGTGGCGGAAACCGATAAAGTCGGCAGGGATCAGCTTGGTGCCCTGGTGGATGAGTTGGAAAAAGGCGTGCTGGGAATTGGTGCCGGGTTCCCCCCAGATAATCGTACCCGTTTCGTAGCCTACCCGGTTGCCGCCGCGGTCAACGCTTTTGCCGTTGCTCTCCATAATACCCTGCTGCAGGTAGGCCGGCAAGCGGTGCAGGTATTGGGTGTAGGGGATGACTGCTTCGGTTTCGGCCCCGTGGAAATTGTTGTACCACACGCTCAGCAGTCCCAGTACTACGGGGATATTGTCCTTCATCGGGGTCTCCCTGAAATGGACGTCCATGGCCCGGGCGCCCCGGAGCAGCGATTCAAAATGGTCGAATCCCACGGAAAGCGCAATGGACAGGCCCACGGCGCTCCAGAGCGAAAACCGGCCGCCTACCCAGTCCCACATGGGGAAAACATGCTGGTCCGCAATGCCGAATTCGTCGATTTTTTCGGTGTTGGTGGATACGGCGGCAAAGTGCAGGGCAATATCCTCCTGCCTGGCGTGGCCAAGGAACCATTTCTTGATGGTCAGGGCGTTGCTCAGGGTCTCCTGGGTCGTAAAACTCTTGGAGACGATGATGAACAGGGTGGTTTCCGGGTTGAGCTTCCGGAGGGTTTCATGTACGTGGTCCCCATCCACATTGCTCACAAAATGCATGCGCAGGTGGTTGGCGTAGAATTGCAGGGCTTCGGTGACCATAACCGGCCCGAGGTCCGACCCGCCAATCCCGATGTTGACCACATCGGTGAACGGCTTTCCGGTGTAACCCTTTTTCTCCCCATCGATGACCGCATCGCAGAAGGCGCGCATATGTTCCTTAACCCGGTCCACTTCGGCCCCTATCGGTTCCCCGTCAATGGCAATGCCCGGTTCTGCCCCGTTCCTCAGGGCGGTATGCAATACCGCACGGCCTTCGGTCTGGTTGATGGCCTCGCCCCCGAAATAAGCATCCTTTGCTGCCTCAAGGCCGCAGGCCTCTGCCAGGCCAAACAAAAGGCCGAGGGTTTCGTCCGTGACCCGGTTCTTGGAGTAATCCACAAGGAAGTCGTTCCACCGGATACTCATCCGGGCAGCGCGTCCCGGATCCTTTTCAAAAAGGTCCTTCAGTTCGTCCTTATGGGTTTTCCCGTAATGTGATTTGAGTTGGTTCCATGCCTGGGTTGTGGTCGGATCAATTTTCGGAAAGGGCATGTTCGGGTTGGTTGTATGTTATGAATTCATCGCTTTCCGCAGCCGGCTGGCCGCCTTCCAGCGGGATGCAGTCGAGTTGCTCCTTAAGCGGGCCGATATAGCGGAAATACTCCGGCTGTTTGGCCTCGGCCAGGGGTTCGGCCCTGGGCAATTCCTCCCGGAGCGGGTCTACCTGCCGCCCGTTTTTCCAGAAGCGGTAGCACACATGGGGGCCTCCGGTATTCCCGGTCATCCCGATCCAGCCGATTACATCGCCCTGGCGGACATAGTCTCCCCTTTTGACTTTCTGGGCCTTCATGTGCAGGTACTGGGTGCTGTAGGTGCCGTTGTGGCGGATCTTCACGTATTTGCCGTTCCCTCCCCGGCGGGTGGATTCGGTAACCACCCCGTCGGCAGTGGCCAGGATGGGCGTGCCAATGGGCGCTGCATAATCCGTCCCCCTGTGGGGCCGCACCTTGTAGCCATAATACCGGATCTTCCGTTTGAGGTTGTAGCGGGACGACAGCCGGCCAAAGCGGATGGGCATGCTCAGGAAGGTCCTGCGGAGGTTTTCCGCCTGGTCGTCGTAGTATTCCCGGATGTTGAGGGAATCGTTGTGGTAGGAGAAGGCGTATAGCGGCCGGCCGCCGTGCTCAAAGTAGGCCGCCTTGATCGGCCCGGCGCCGGCGTACAGGCTGTCCTGTATGTATTTTTCGTCAAAGATGATCCGGAACTTATCCCCGGCGTCCAGTTTTGAAAAGTCCACGGTCCACGCGTAGACCTGGGACAGGTCCAGGGTCACCTGGTAATCCACCCCCAGTTGGTCGATGACCATGGACAGGGAACCGCCATCGGGGATCACCCCGGCAACCTCACGCTCCCGGTAGGAGACCGGGCGCTTCTCCTTGTAGGCCACGGCAGAATCCCGGAAATCCACCACGGTATAGTTGATGGGGTCGTCCTGGTAGATAAAGACCTGTGCCGCCTGGGCCGTGTCCTTTGCCTTGAGGATCAGGTAGGGTTTACCCACCCGGATCCGGCGCACATCGAAGGAATCCCGGTATTTCTCTGATATCTGCGCGATTTTGGGATACTCCACCTTGTTGGCGATCATCAGTTCCCCAAAGCTGTCACCCCGGCGGATGGTATCCGCGACCACGTGGAAATCATTCAGGTTGAAACCGTATTCCAGCCTGGGCTGGAGTTCGGCAATCAAAGGTTCCGGAGGTCCGGCTTCGGGCAGGCCCGTCTCGGAAGATTGATCCTTGCAGGAAGCCAGCACCAGCGCCAGCCCCAAAATGCCCCAGAAAATGCGCATAGTCTTTAGGTCTGTTTTTCGGGGTTCAGGTGGTGTTCCACCCACTGCTTGCCCCAGTTTTCCAATGTTTCCTTATCGTGAGCTTCCGGGAAGAAAACGATCTTCTGGAAACTCGGAGGCAGGAAGGACTTCCAGTTGGTCCCCCCGGTAGCCTCAATTGTTTCTTTTTCCTTGTTCAGATACCGGTATGCAGAGCCCATGTGCATCAGCGGCCAGTTCACGTTTGCATTGATATCCATCTGTTGTAACGCGCCGGTGAGTGCTTTAGTATTCCGCAGCTCCGGTGGCAAATTTAAGTATTTATGGTATATGGTGTTGTCTTTGACCTCTTTCGCGATCCGGATAAAGCGCGGGGTATACCGGTACTCAAACTGTTTAAGGGTCAGCGTCTTCTCCCCCGTCTCCTTGTCGGTGGCCCCCTTTTTCCAATAAATCATCTCGTAAAGTTCCTCCAGGGACTCCTTCCCGGTGAGGCTTTTCCGCTGGGGTTGATATACCAGGTTCTCCAGGGGCGTGGCGTACAACTCGATCATGCGGTACTGGGCAGACTGGAAACCGCTGGCGGGCAAGAGCGCCATACGGTAACGCAGGAACTGTTCCCTTTCCATGCCGCGCACCATGATGCTGAAAGAGGAAATCAGCGCCTTGTAATAGTTGTTGATCCGGTTGACTTTTTCCGTAAAAAACCCGATGTCCTGGGATTTGTCGTCCACGATCTGCCGCTCCTCGTGCAGGATGAGCTTGAAATACAGCTCGGTGATCTGGTGGTACATGATAAAGATCTCCTCATCCGGGAAATGGGTCCGCGGTACCTGCAGGCTCAACAGCGTGTCCAGGTGGATGTAGTCCCAGTAGGTAAGGTAGCGCTGGTAGAGGAGGCCGTCGAGGTAGGAGGCGAGGTCCTGGCCGGAATCCCTGTACTTGGCTTCCAGTTTACGGATTTGGGACTCGGTGCGGTCGTCGTTCTCCATTGATAGGCCTTAGTCCATGGTGATCCGGAACTGGTTCCTCAGGGCGTTGTACCCGTCCAGGTCCGCCTTGATGGAGCCCACCGCGAGGTCGGCTTCGATGCGGATCGGGATTTTGTTCCGGTCATCGGACACCCACAAAGATAAGCTTTCCTGCTCTTTAAACACGCGCCCGGATTGCACGTAGGGCCGGAACTTCAGGCACTGGACCTTGCCGAATTTGGTTTTGACTTCCTCCCTGCCCAGGAACTTCAGGCGGAAGGGGAAAATCCCGTCGTCGTCGTACAACATCCGCAATTCAATGCTTTCGCCAACTACCAGGCTTTCGGAATCGTAGTTGTTCCGCAGGTAGTAGAAGGCCGAAATCAGGTCCTGAATGGAATGCCCGATCTCGAATTTCATTTTTTTCTCGTTCTTCTTGTCGTGGAGCACGGCCTCCCCCTGCTGGTAATCAAAATTGATCTCCATGTCCTTGGTATACCCCCCCTCGTCCACCTTCCGGATAAACCGGTACGGCCTCCCGTCTGCCTTCCCGAAATAGCTCTCATAGGTGTCATCCACCTTAAAGAAGATACTGGCAAAACCGGTGGTCTTCCCGTGGCCTACCACATGGTAAACGGGAATACCGCGTATCACGTCGGAGGTTACGTGCAGGGTGGCGTAACTGGCGTTGAGGAACCCGTAATGGATGCGGAATTTCAGCCATTCCCCTGCCTGGAATGCCGGGTAATCGGCCCCCGCCCCCCCGTTTTCGGAAAACTGGGACCTGCCTGCATCTGCAAACAACATGGAGAGGATTAAAAGTAGGGTCATGGGTTTCATTGGGTAAATTTCATTAAAAAATCAGTACGCTTTGCGGCATAACACACTTTTTACCCTATATAAACAAGATTTGTTCCAAAGTATTGCCATTGCCCCGCAGCAACCGGAAACAGGGAGAAATTCATAAAACCGGGGTATATGCATAAAAAAAGCCCCAATCGAGCGATCGGGGCTTTTCCTAAATAACCAACCAAACTTTAAATTATGAAAAACCAATACTTAAAGTTATAAGGGAACCACCCCTTATGCCACCAAAAATAATGTAGGAAAAAGGAACGGGCCTCATATTTAACGTTCTTTAACTCGGAACTTAACAGAACTTTATCGATTTGGCCCGAAATTTTAAGAATTCGCGCCGGTTTTTGGCTTTCCCTTAATCCGGTTTGCCTGCGGTTCCTCCCCGGAATCGGGGCAATGACTACAGGGTGCCCCGGGATTCCTGTTCCCGTTCAATCGCCTCAAAAAGCGCCTTAAAGTTCCCTTTTCCAAAGGATCGCGCCCCTTTGCGCTGGATGATTTCGATAAACAGCGTGGGGCGGTCCAGGATGGGTTTGGTGAAAATCTGCAGGAGGTAACCCTCCTCGTCCCGGTCGATCAATATCCCGAGATCCCGCAGGGGTTCTAACTCCTCGTCGATTTCCCCCACCCGGTCGAGGACATCCTCGTAATAGACGGCGGGTACCCTGAGGAACTCCACCCCCCGTTCCCGCAGGTCGGAAACGGTCTTGATGATGTTGTCGGTGGCCAGGGCCATATGCTGCACCCCTGCTCCGTTGTAGAATTCGATATACTCCTCGATCTGCGACTTCTTGCGCCCTTCGGCCGGTTCGTTGATCGGGAATTTGATCCGCCCGTTCCCGTTGCTCATCACCTTGCTCATCAGGGCGGTGTACTCAGTGGATATATCCTTGTCGTCAAAGGAGATCAACTGGGCAAAACCCATCACCTTTGCGTAGAATTCACACCATTTGTTCATTTCGTTCCACCCGACGTTGCCCACCATGTGGTCGATGTACTTGAGGCCGGCGTCTTCTGCCCGGTAATGCGGCTCCCAGGCCCGGTAGCCGGGCATAAACGGCCCGTCATAGCCGGAACGCTCCACGAAGACGTGTACGGTTTCCCCGTAGGTGTGTATCCCCGACAGGGTTACGGTACCGTGTTTGTCTTCCCGGATCTCCGGTTCCATATAGGGTTCGGCCCCGCGTTTGACGGTTTCCTCAAAGCTTTTTTTGGCATCGTCCACCCAGAGGGCGATCGCCTTTACCCCGTCGCCGTGGCGGTCGAGGTGGCGGTTGATCTCGCCCCCCGGCTTCAGGGGGGAGGTGAGCACCAACCGGATTTTGTCCTGCCGCAGCACATAGGAGACCCGGTCCTTGAGCCCGGTCTCCAGGCCTGCATAGGCCTCCGGCTGGAAGCCCCAGGCAGACATATAATAATGGGCGGCCTGTTTCGCGTTGCCCACGTAAAGCTCTACGTGGTCGGTCCCCAGGAGGGGGAGGAAATCCTCGGCCTCCGGGTTCTCCACAGGCAGGTTCAATGATGTTTTATCTGTTGTTGACATAGTCTGGAAATATAGTTAGCACTTGATGGCCGGCAGGGCCGGCGGAATTGTGATCGGTGTACGGCGGTCGTGATGGCCATCACCACATCGCTCGCAAATGGGGGCTGATATCGATACGTCTGGCGTTCACGGCAGTGCTTTGTACAAATATCGTAAAAAAGATGCAGCGCATCAACCGCCAGCCGATCGGTCCGGGCCTTCAGAACCAGTAACCGATACTGAAGAAAAACTGGTTGTTATCGCCTTCCGGAGACCAGCTGTACATGACCTGTACCGGGCCGAAGAAAGATTCCCAGGCATACCCCAGGCCGTATCCGGAGTAATCGGGGGCTGTGAACCACTCCCCGGTCCGGAAGATGTCGTCCGCGACATTGGAATAATTGGCGGCAAACATCAGGTGGTTTTTCTGGGCGAATTCCCAGTCTGCACGTGCATAGGCCTTTACGTAACTGTTGCCGGGAAGGCTCAGGAAGTCGTATCCGAGGAAGGGGATAAAATTGTTGATGGTACTGCTCCCGTATCCCCCCAACACAAAGTCCAGTGTGGAGACACCGGAGGTGCCGAGCTTGAAACCCCCTTCTGTTTCCAGGTTGACGCTGAATCGCGGGGCCACGGGGAAGGCAGCCCCCATGCGGGCCTTGGCAATGGAGAACTCCTTGAAATCCCCCCCGAAGTCGGAGGAAAGGATGTAAAAGTGAAAATCCCCGTCAAAGAAGAGGCCGCGTGTCGGGAAATACCGGTCGTCGTAGGTATCCAGTTTCAGGGTGCCGAAGGTGCTGTAGTAATTGCTGTTCTCAAAGAAGAGCCGGTCGCCGGTGGCAGGAGGCGGCGTCTCCCCGGGGATTTCTTCCAGGTCGTTCAGGGTCTCCGTACTGTATTTGAGGTGCTTGTGCTCCACCCCCAGGGCAAAGGCAAATTCTTCCTGCAGGACCGTCTGCAGATAGAGCTGGTTGGTGAAATCCGTCACCTCCAGGTTGATGTTGTTGATGTTGCTGCTCAACGGGACGGCAAAATTGCTTCGCAGCAGGTTGTAATTGACCTCCTGGTCAAACGCATTGTACCTGGAATTGATGCCGAAGCTCCAATAAAACCCCTTGTCCACATAGTACTCCGCGTTATAGCGGAGGTTATCGCCCAGTATCACATCCAGGGAACCGACATCATCATCCAGCAGAAAGTTTTTTTTGGTGAGGTTGATCAGGGCCGCACTCTTGTAGAGGTCATCGTAATGGGCCCCGATCCGGATAAAGGTCCTGGTCGGGTTCTCCTGCAACTGCAGGATGAGGTCCTGGCCCAGGCCATTGGATACGAGCTTATAGCGGATGGTCTTGAAATTGCCGGTGGCTGAGAGGTTGCTGATCCCCTGTTGCAGCTTGTCGAAACGGATGGGCTCCGCCAGGTCAAGGCGGAGTTTCCCTTTGACATACCCGCGGGTGTAGTTGTTATTGCCGGTTATCAGCAGGCGGTTGATTACGATGGTATCGGCCACTTGTAATATCTGCCGGCGGGGCGCGCGGGTATGCTGGCGGGCGGCTACCTGCCTGAGCGCCTCTAACTGGCCTTTTGCGGCCAGGGTCCCTGCGGATATGATGGTGTCCCGCAGGTTGAAATCGATTACCGAATATTCGTCGATATCCGGCTTGATGTAAATATCCGTCTTCTCCCTTTTCTGGACCATGTTGCCCACGGTCCGGTAGTTGTTGATCTGCAGGAGGATTTCTGTGGCAGACAACAGGGACTCCCGGTCGCGCAACCCGTGCTGTACATCCACCCCGATGATCAAATCCGCCCCTTTTTGCCGGACCTCATCCACCGGATAGTTGTTCAGCACCCCGCCGTCGATCAGGATACGGCCATCCACCTCGGCAGGTTCAAACAGGGAGGGAAATGTCCCGCTCGCCATGATGGCCTCCGGGAGGTAGCCGTGGTCCAGCAGGATTTCTTCCCCGGTCTCCACGTCCGTGGCCATGCAGAAAAACGGGATCGGCAACTGGCTGAAATCCTCCACATCCTTGACGTGGTAGAGCGCCCGGACCAGTTCGTTATAGATGTTCTGCCCACCGGAAAGGGCCGGCGGAAAGGAAATCCTGAAGTCGGTGAAGGGCAGTGTCAGCGCATACCTTTCGGAATCTTCCTTCTCGTAGAATGTCTTGGCGCTGCGGGGCAGGTTGTCCTGGATCAGCCGGGTAAAGTCCTTGCTGGTAAAGAGGGAATCCAGCTGCCGGGCGGAGTACCCCGACGCGTAGAGCGCCCCGACGATGGCCCCCATGCTCGTCCCCCCGATGTAATCGATGCGGACCCCGGACTCCTCGATGACCCTGAGGGCCCCGATATGGGCCAGGCCCTTGGCCCCGCCGCCACTGAGGACCAACCCCACCTTCAGGTCGCCGCCTGGCGGAACTTCCTGCGCGCATGCCGGTGAAACAGCCAGCATCAACAGGCAAAAAACAAGTATTGGGCGCATGCCGTTAAGGTACTTCATTCACGCAAACTATCATAAATTTTGCGGGCTTTTGCAGGGCCCACCTCCGCACCGAGTTCCTCCAGAGATGCAGCCCGGATCCGTTTGACCGATTTGAATTTCCGAAGGAGTTGGCGCGCGGTTTTTTCCCCCACTCCGTCTATCTGCTCCAGGGCCGAACTAATGGCCGCCTTGCTGCGCTTCTGGCGGTGGAAGGTGATCCCGAACCGGTGCGCTTCGTTGCGCAACTGCTGGATTACGCGAAGGGTTTCGGATTTCTTGTCGAGGTAGAGGGGGATGGGATCCTGGGGGAAGTAGATCTCCTCGAGCCGCTTGGCGATGCCAATGATGGCGATCTTCCCCCTGAGGCCCAGGGCATCCAGGCTTTTCAGGGCGGCGGAAAGCTGCCCCTTCCCCCCGTCGATCACGATGAGCTGGGGTAGGGGTTCCCCTTCGTCCAGCATCCTGCGGTAGCGCCTGTGGACCACTTCCGTCATGGAGGCGAAGTCGTCGGGACCCTCCACGGTGCGGATATTGAAGTGGCGGTACTCCTTTTTGGACGGCTTGCCATCCCGGAAAACCACGCAGGCAGCTACCGGGTTGCTCCCCTGGATGTTCGAATTGTCGAAGCACTCGATATGCCTGGGCTCCGCCGGCAGGCGCAGGTCCCCCTTCATCTGTTCCATCAGCCGCCGGACATGCCGGTCCGGATCCGTGATGCGGATTTGCCGGAACCGCTCCTGCCGGAAGAACCGGGCATTGCGGAGGGACAATTCCACGATTTTCCGTTTATCGCCCCGGCTGGGCACCGTTACCCGGACCGGACCGGCTACCGGCACTTCAAAGGGCAGGTAGATCTCCCCGGAATCCGAATCAAACCGTTCCCGGAGGTTGACGATTGCCAGGGCAAGCAGGTCTGCGTCGTCCTCATCCAGCTTCTTTTTGATCTCGATGGTGTGCGACCGGACCACCAGGCCATGGGCAATCTGCATGTAGTTCACATAGGCATGGGTCGGGTCCGAGACAATGGAAAACACGTCCACATCCGTAATCTTGGGGTGGACCACCGTAGACTTGGACTGGTAGTTTTCCAGGATTTGCACCTTCTCCTTGATTTGCTGGGCCTCCTCATAGCGCAAATCCGCCGCCAGTTGTTTCATCCGATGCCTGAAATATTGGAGGGAAGACCCGAAGTTCCCCTTGATGATCTCCCGGATATCCGCCACCTGCCGGCTGTACGAGGGTTCATCCTGCAATCCTTCGCAGGGCCCGAGGCAGTTTCCCAGGTGGTATTCCAGGCAGACCTTGTACTTCCCGCCCGCAATCTTCTCCTCCGAAAGGTCGTAGTTGCAGGTACGCAGCGGATAGACGCTTTTGATGAGCTCCAGCAAGGCGCGGACGGTCTTCATGGAAGTGTAGGGGCCAAAGTATTCGGATCCGTCCGGGATCCGTTTCCGCGTAGGGAAGATCCTGGGGAACCGCTCGTTTTTGATACAGAGCCAGGGATAGGACTTATCGTCCCGGAGCAGCACGTTATAGCGGGGCTGGTGCTCCTTGATCAGGTTGTTTTCCAGCAGGAGGGCATCCGATTCGGTAGGTACGACGATGTGCCGGATCGAACGGATTTTTTTGACCAGCACCCGGGTTTTACCGCTGTCGTGGGATTTGGTGAAATAGGAGCCCACCCTTTTCTTGAGGTTCTTGGCCTTGCCCACATACAACATCCGCTCTTCGGCATCGAAGAACTGATAGACCCCCGGACTATCGGGAAGGGTCTTCAGCTGGATTTCCAGAGGGGGCTGGCTCATATCAGGGCTTTCCCTGCAAAGATACATTTCCCCGGATTCTAACCGGCACCCCGTTCCCGTCCTCGGATCTTACCCCGTTCCCGTCCTCGGGTCTTAACCCCGGTCCGGTGAAAGGCCTTTGCAGCCCCGGGGGATATTTTCGGGAAATGTCAGGGACAGGCGTGTTTACCCCGCCGGGTGCCTGCCTGATGGCTAAAAGTGTCTTTTAACACACATAAAAGTTAAAATATTACTAAAAACATGCATTTCATCGATAAAAATTTACCGTTGATGGTAACGGTGTCGAATTTTTATTTATTTTTCTAACGTAAAGATCACGCATTAATAATATGGACAATTACCTCGTTACCCTGGGAATGTACCTCATATTGATGCTCTTTTTCAAAATCTATGTTGCGGTTTCCGCAAAAGATTAGTTGAATTAAATGCTCCCCCACCCCAGGCGTTTAGTCGGCGATGTATGTTGAAAAACGAGCTTCGATTGAACTTTTTGCAACTCCGGCAAAACCTTTCCGAATCTACGTACCAAAAAGCCAGCAGGCAGATTGCTGAGCGATCCCTCAAGTTACCCATATGGGAATTGCAGCGTTTTCATATTTTCCTGCCTATCCCTTCCAAGAAAGAAATTGATACCTCCCCAATCCGGCGGGAACTCCGCTCAAGGGGTAAGGATATTGTCGTACCCAGGGTATCTGGCCCCGGACAACTGAAGCATTTCCTGATAACCCCCGACACCCGGTTTGAAAATAACAAATGGGGGATTCCTGAACCCGTCGACGGGGAAGAGGTGGCCGCTCAAACCCTGGACGTGGTTTTCCTGCCCTTGCTTGCGTTCGATGAGGATGGTTTCCGCGTGGGATACGGGGGGGGATATTACGACCGGTTCCTGGCAGCTTGCCGGGAGGATGTCATTACGGTGGGCCTATCCTTCTTCGGCCCGGCCGGGCACATTACCGACCTGCACGGGGGGGACCTCCGGATGCACTATGCCGTTACCCCGGGGCGGACCTATGAATTCTGATCCTCTTCCGGGGAAGTAGCCATGTCCTGTTGCTCCCCTTTGGCGGCAGCCTTGGCAGTCCTGTCCGCAAATGCCTTTTTATTGAAAACCAGGAGGATGCCAACCCCGGTACTGATGGCCGTATCGGCCACATTGAACACGGGGGCGAAGAAGCGGAAGGAATTCCCGCCCACCCAGGGCACCCATTCGGGCCACTGGCTGTCTATCATCGGGAAATACAGCATATCAACCACCTTGCCATAGAACAGACTATCGTAGTTGTCTTCGGCCCAGAAGGTAGCCACCTGACCGTAGCTGTGGTCAAAGAGTAACCCATAAAATACGGAATCGATGATATTCCCCACGGCACCCGCAAAAATGAGGCTGACCGCAAGGACCAGGGTCCGGTTGGCCTGTTTCTTCAGGATTTCCCACAACCAGTAACCGATCCCCCCGATGGCCAGGAGCCGGAACAGGGTCAGGAACAATTTGGCCTTGCGTTCGGTTACCGGGAAGAGGTCGCTGAGCTTGGTGCCCCAGGCAGCGCCCTCGTTCTCGATGAAATAGATTTTAAACCAGGAGAAGACCTCGACCGACTCCTCGAGCTGGAAATTTGTTTTTACGTATATCTTGCTGATCTGATCGACGATAAGTACCGCCGCTACCAGGAAGAGGGATTTTTTCAGGTGCATCCTGCCAGATTAATAGGGGCAAAAATAGGGATTATATGGCAATCCGGAAGGTTTTATGGAGCGAAGGTTCAAAGCCGGGCGTGTACCTGAATGTCCCCGCTGTTACTGCTGAGCATAAAGCGGGAATTTCCGGCGGGAATAGGATCGATTTGCACGCGGCCGTGGCGGGATTCGGCCAGGACTTCCCCTTCGGCTATCCGGGCCGTGATCGGGGCCGAAAAAGTCCGCACCCGGGTCGTGGCGGCCCGGTGGTCCAGCCGGCACCCCCCTTCGTTGATCCGGACCTGCAGTTCCTCATAGTGGCCAGAGGTTTCAACCTGGCAGCGGCCTGCGCTGAGGGTTACGCGCTGGTCCTCGGGCAACACGATCCGCAGCCGGACCGAGAGCACCTTGTGGGCCCCCAGTTTGTCGTTGGGGAGGTCGAAAGCGGGGGAAAGGCCGGTGCTGATCAGCAGGGTCCCGCCCAGGGTCTCAGTCTGCACGAGAACCTCGCTGCGGTACTCCCCTTCCATGCTCGCCTCCACTGTAACCTCATCGGTCGGGGCTGTTTCCAGGCTGATGGCAAAACACTGGCTGCCGTCTATGGCAATGGAACGGACCTCCGGATCCAGAAGTGTCCGGCTCACGCGTTTCTGGGCAAAAGCAGTACTGCCCTGCCCCAGGACGATAAGAAAAACCGCCGGGAACAGGACGATAAAAAAACGCCCCGAAGGACGTTTTGACTTATTTCTGCATGTTCTTCGCTTCAATGCTGAGCGTTGCATGGGGAACCAGTTTTAATCGTTCCTTGTTGATCAGTTTGCCCGTGACCCTGCAGATGCCGTAGGTCTTGTTTTCAATCCGCAGCAGTGCGTTTTTCAGGTCCCGTATAAACTTTTCCTGCCGGATGGCGAGTTGCGTATTTGCCTCCTTGCTCATCGTTTCGGATCCCTCTTCAAATGCCTTGAAGGTCGGGGAGGTGTCATCCGTGCCGTTGTTGCCGTCGTTCATATAGGAACTCTTCAGCAGCTCCAGATGGCTCTTGGCCTTCTCGATCTTCTGTTCAATCAGTTCCCGGAACTCTTCCAGGTCCTTATCCGAATACCGTACCTTGATATCTTCTTGTTGTGCCATTGCTTTCAGTGTTTTTGGATGTGCAACTTGGTATTGATCTCATCAAAGGCAATTGCCGTACCCTCCTCCAGGTTTTCCTCAAACTGCAGGTCGGCAGTAAGGGTTTCGGATTTGATGTACTGCAGGTTGCTTTTTACCGCATTCTCAACCGTTTCGTCTTTCAAAAATTTGATGTCGATCCTGTCTGTAACCTCCAGTCCCGATTCTTTCCTCAGGTTCTGGATCCGGTTTACAAGTTCCCTGGCGATGCCTTCCTTGCGGAGGGTCTCGTCGATCGTAATATCGAGGGCTACCGTGATCGGGCCCGCCGATGCGACCAGCCAGCCTTCGATATCCTGGGAACTGATCTCAACATCTTCTAACTGTAATATAATGTTTTTATTTTCCAGGTCAAGGACAATTTCGCCTTCCTGTTCAATTTTCTGGATGTCTTCCTGCCCGAGGCGGGAAACCGCGCCGGCTATGGCTTTCATGTCCTTGCCAAAACGGGGGCCCAGGGTTTTGAAGTTGGGTTTGATGCGTTTGACGAGGATGTCGGAGGCATCGTCCAGCAGTTCGATTTCCTTCACGTTCACCTCGGACCGGATCAGGTCGGAGACCGCTTCGATTTCGGCCCGCTGGGCGGCATCCAGTACCGGGATCATCACCTTCTGAAGGGGTTGGCGCACCTTTATTTTCTCTTTCTGCCGGATGGAAAGCACCAGGGAAGAGATGGTTTGCGCCTTTTCCATCCGTCCTTCAAGGGCCTTGTCGATCAGCGCCATGTCTGCCTTGGGGAAACGGGCCAGGTGCACGCTTTCCGCCGCTTCCCGGGAGGTGCCCCCGGTCAGGTCGCGGTAGAGCCGGTCGCTGTAAAAAGGCGCGATGGGCGCGGCGAGGGCGGCTACAGTATCCAGGCAGGTGTAAAGGGTCTGGTAGGCGGACACTTTGTCCGGGCCATACTCCCCTTTCCAGAACCGGCGCCGGCACAGCCGGACATACCAGTTACTGAGGTTTTCCTGGACAAAATCCGAGATTGCCCGGGCCGCCCGGGTAGGTTCGTATTGCCCGTAAGCCTCGTCCGTTTTCAGGATGAGCGTATTGAGTTCCGAAAGGATCCAGCGGTCTATCTCCGGGCGTTCCGCATAGGGGATTTCCGCTTCCTCATAGGTAAACCGGTCGATGTTCGCATACAGGGCAAAAAACGAATAGGTGTTGTACAGGGTACCGAAGAACTTGCGCTTGACCTCCAGCACGCCGTCCATGTCGAACTTCAGGTTGTCCCAGGGGTTGGCGTTGGAAATCATGTACCAGCGCGTGGCATCCGGCCCGTGGTCCGCCATCGTCTCGAACGGGTCAATGGCATTGCCGAGCCGTTTGGACATCTTCTTGCCCTCCTTGTCCAGCACCAGGCCGTTGGAAACCACGTTCCGGTAGGCGATGGAATCGAATACCAGGGTCCCTATGGCATGGAGGGTATAAAACCAGCCGCGGGTCTGGTCCACCCCCTCGGCGATGAAGTCGGCCGGGAAACACTCCCCCGAATCAATCAGGTCGGCGTTCTCAAAGGGATAGTGCCACTGGGCATAGGGCATGGAGCCGCTGTCGAACCATACGTCGATCAGGTCTGCTTCGCGCCGCATGGGCTGCCCGGTGGAGGACACCAGGACCACCTGGTCGACGTTGTTCTTGTGCAGGTCAATGTTTTCGTAGTTGGCCTCCGACATATCCCCGGGGACGAAATCCGGGAAAAGGTCTGCTTCCATCACCCCAGCCTCCACGGCTTCGGCCATGGCAGCCTTCAGCTCGGCTGCCGAACCGATGATCCGCTCCTCGCGCCCGTCCTCGGTCCGCCAGATCGGCAGGGGGATGCCCCAGTAGCGGGAACGGGAAAGGTTCCAGTCATTGGCCGATGCCAGCCAGTTGCCAAACCGGCCCTCGCCGGTGGCCCTGGGCTTCCAGTTGATCTCCTGGTTGAGTTCGAACATCCGGTCGCGGACCTCGGTTACCCGGATAAACCAGGAATCCAGTGGATAATACAGGATGGGCTTGTCCGTCCGCCAGCAGTTCGGGTAACTGTGGCTGTACTTTTCGACCTTGAAGGCCTTGTTCTCCTCTTTCAGGCGGATGGCAATTTCCACGTCCACGGATCGCTCGGGTGCCTCCCCTTCCGCGTAGTATTCGTTCTTGACGTATTTGCCCCCCAGTTCCTTCATCTCCGGGCGGAAGCGGCCCTGCAGGTCCACAAGCGGGACGGGGTTGCCGTTTTCATCCAGTACGAGCATGGGCGGGACCGGCGGCTCGGCGGCCTGGGCCACCTGCATGTCGTCCGCACCAAAGGTGGGTGCCGTATGGACAATCCCCGTACCGTCTTCCGTGGTCACGAAATCGCCTGCAATGACGCGGAACGCATGTTCCGGGTGCTGGTAGGGCAGGGCGTAGTCGAGGAGTTGCTCGTAGCGGATGCCCAGCAGGTCGGATCCTTTGAAGGACCGTACGATCCGGTAGGGGACTTTCTTGGCCGACCCGTCGTAACCCGGCAGGGGATCGCCTTCGGCCACTTCGGCAAACTTCGGCCCGAATTGCTTTTGGACCAGCCCTTTGGCCAAAATCACACTTGCCGGCTCAAAGGTATATTGGTTATAGGTTTCCACCAGCACGTAATCGATGGCCGGTCCCACGGTGAGGGCGGTATTGGAAGGCAGCGTCCATGGGGTAGTGGTCCAGGCCAGCAGGTATACGGGGCTGTCCCCGGTTTTCAGGAAGGCGGGCAGGGTTTCCGGGATGGCCCGGAACTGGGCCGTCACAGTGGTGTCTGTGACGTCCTGGTAGGTCCCCGGCTGGTTGAGCTCGTGGGAACTGAGGCCGGTCCCCGCCTTGGGGGAATAGGGTTGTATGGTATAGCCTTTGTATATCAGGCCTTTGTCATAAATCTGTTTCAGCAGCCACCAGACGGTCTCCATGTACTTGGATTTGTAGGTGACATAGGGGTCCTCCATATCCACCCAGTAGCCCAGCTTTTCCGTCATGTCGTTCCAGACATCCGTATAGCGCATGACCGCCTTTTTACAGGCCTCGTTGTAGTCCTCCACCGAAATTTTGGTGCCGATGTCCTCCTTGGTGATGCCCAGTTCCTTCTCCACCCCGAGTTCCACGGGCAGGCCATGGGTATCCCAGCCCGCTTTGCGCTTTACCTGGAAACCCTTCATGGTTTTGTACCGGGGGAAGATATCCTTGATGGTACGGGCCATTACATGGTGGATCCCGGGCATGCCATTGGCCGAAGGCGGCCCCTCGTAAAATACAAAGGGGGGGCCGTCTGCCCTGGTGGTCACGCTCTTTTCAAAGATGTGCTCCGCTTTCCAGAACCGGAGGATTTCATCGGCAACCTCCGGCAGGTCCAGTTGTTTGTGCTCGGTGAACTTCATCATATACTGAAAGCTGCTTCGTGCTGTTAAAGTGCGCAAAATTAGTGAATTTAGCCATAAGCACGGCGCTGAGGCGGGTTGAAAATCCCGGTTTGGGGATGACATCGGTACCTTCGCGCCGGAATTTGCCCCCGGAATACCCCGGAATCCCAATCTTTATCGGTTAAAAACGCACATTGAGGCCGGCGACCACGTTGAGTCCCGGAGCTGCAATCCCGGAGGAATAAGTCCGGTACCGCTGGTCGGTGATATTTTCAACGGCCAGGGTCAGCCGGTAATCCCCCAGGAAGGTATAGGACGACCTGAAATTCAGGGTATACCAGGAAGGGCTGAACGGGTTGCCCTGCGCATCGGCCGCATAGATGAAGGTCTTGCTCCGCTCCGAAAAGGCCAGGTCCTCGAAAGGAACCTCCCCGTTGTAGTTCAGGAACAGTGCTGCCCTGAAGGGATAGCTGGAATAGGTCAGTTGCAGGTCGGCAAAATCAGGGGCGGCGTGCCGGGCGGGGGATTCGCTGCCGTCTTCCTCCTCTTCGGTCCCCTGGGTGATCGTATAATTCCCGGCTAAACTCCAGTGTTCGGACAGAGTGGCGTCGAAGCCGAGCTCCAGCCCGTATACAAAGGCGCGGGCCGCATTCTGGATCGCCTGCACATTGCTGGTTTCCCCGTTGTACTCGATGGTCTGCTGGCCGTTGAAAGTAAAATCCCGGCGCACCAGGGCGTCGACCAGGTAGGTATAGTAAGCCGCTCCTTTGAGCACCAGCCGGTCCCGGATGTTCTGCCGGAGGCCGATTTCGGCATTGTAGGCGTATTCGGGTTCCAGGTCCGGATTGGGGACCACCACCGATCCGGGCTCCGAATCGAATATCTTGCCGATATCGTCGATATTCGGGGCGCGGAAACCGGTGGAACCATTGAGGGTGACCTGGGTATTCCGACCGGGGAACCAGCTCAGGCCCAGGCTTCCCGAAAGGGCGCCATTATCCAGGTTGGCCTGGTCAAAGGGTAAATTGTAATAGTCCGTTTCAAATTCCGCGGCGATCCAAACGTGGCTGTAGCGCAAACCCGCCAGCATGGTCAGGTTGGGCTTGATGCGGTAGGACGCGCTTGCATAGGCCGCTGCCGATTGCCAGCTCGAACCGTCGGGATAACGGGAGGGCCCGCCGATTACGTCCCCGGTCCGGATATCTTCCTCCGAACCGTCAGATTGAATGGTGTTCCCGATGTATTCCGCCCCGTAATAGAGGCGCAGGTCCCCCATCTTCTTTGTTTCAAAATCCAGGTTGAGGGAGTAGGCCCCGACCCTTTCGCGGGTCCTGAACAGGATGTCGTCCCCGAAGCCCCGGTCGTTGCGGCTCTCTTCGAAAAACTGGTAGGCCGCACTTACCTTCAGGCCCTGGTAGAAGCGGCTGCCACCGGTATGTGCCATACGGAGGTTCCCCATGAACCACTTCTGGGGCCCGTAATACCACTCGGCCGAACGGAGGCCGTCCCCGTCCCGGGACGGGCGGATGAGCCGGTCGTAGCGCGAATAATCCGAGGTCTCGCTGTAATGGAGCCCCATGTTGAATTCCAGTTGCCTGTCTGGCCGGTATTTGAATTTCTGCATCAGGCTGACCTGGTCGTAGCCACTGGGTACCTGCCTGCGCGGGTTGTCGTTTTCCACCAGTCGGTCCGTACCATTCTCTGTGACCACGTAGTTGGGCCGCAGGTAGGAATCCGGACCGTGGCTCCCCATCCGCAGGTCCCCGAAGCGGTTATAGGTGATGCTGGTCAGGGACCCCCATTGATCAAAGCCCAGATTCACATCTCCGTGGAGGGTTTGCTCCCCGGATGCGGTAGCCGTCCGGTAAGCCACATTGCCCATCACCAGGAGGGAATCCCCCTGGGAGGTATGGGCATCCCGCGTGTAGAAGTTCATCACCCCCCCGATGGCATCGCTGCCGTAGATAACAGAGCCCGGCCCGAAAAGGACCTCGGTCTTCCGGACCACAAACGGGTCGATGGACAATACGTTCTGCAGGTTACCGCCCCGGAAGATCGCATTGTTCATCCGGACCCCGTCGACGGCCAGCAGGACCCGGTTGGTCGCAAATCCCCGGATCATCGGGCTGCCCCCGCCGTACTGGCTTTTCTGGACAAACACCTTGCCGGACTGCTGCAGCAGGTCGGCCGAGGTCTGCGGGTTGCCGAAGGCCACATCGGAGGCCCCGATGGTCTCAATCTTCTGGGGGACCTCCCTTTTTTGCTGCTCCCATTTGGAGACGGACATCACCACCTCCTGTAATTGCTCGGCCTGCAATTCCAGGAACACCCTGCCGCCCTGGGCGAGGATGGTGCTCCGCACCAGGTTCAGGGGCTGGTAGCCGATATGCTTGAAAAAGATACGTTCCCGGCGGTCAAATCCTGCGATGCTGACCTGCCCGGCAGCATCCGACACCCCGGTGGTGGTCCGGTCGGCGTTGAAGACCGCCACATCGGCAAGGGGCTCCCCGGTTTCCCGGTCGTAGATGCCGATTTGCTGGGCGCCCAGCGAAAGGGGTGCCCAGATCAGGAATAATAAAACGGGCAATAGCTGGTTAGGAAAAAACTTCATCAAATACAGTTAACGACCGTGGTTGCTTAAATCCTTGCAGGTGAATCTCGTAGTACAGGAGCAGCGATTTCAATAGTTCACGCCGCCGTCCCTGCGTCAATTCAACTTCGTGAATTGCATCAAAATTTATGCCCAAAATTTTCCGGAAAGATTCCAGGTTCGGGCCCGACAATACCGGATTCAGCCCCGGCTTCCGGCAAAACGCCCCTTCGGCCAGGTCAAAGTATGGGGCCCCGGGGTCCGTCTGGTCGGGATAGAACCCGAGGTAACGCGTAAGGCCCAACAGGAAACGCAGGTGGAAGTTGGCGACCTGCCCATGCTGGTCCAACCACTGCAGGGTGTGCTCCAGGTAGCTGTATAGTTCGGAATTGGGCTCTTCTTCCCGGATGCTCTCCGACAATACCTCCGAGAGGAACAGGGCAATCGCCCCTTTGCGAACATCGCTGTGGATACTTGCATACGGGTAGCCGATCAGTGCCTCCTTCAGGTAGCCCAATTTGCCGCTGCGGGAGTTTCCGGCCACCACCTCCAGTTGCGTAAGGGGTTGGAAAAACCCGGCGCGCAACCCACCCTTCCGGCGGCCCAGCACACCTTTCAGCAGATAGGCCTGACGGCCTGCCTGTTCCGTGTACATCCGGACAATCAGGCTGGTATCCCCGTATTTCAGGGAATTCAGGACAATGGCTTTGGTCGCGGTGGGCATGAATCGCTTTATAGCGGCAAAGATACTGCGCCCGTCACACATGCAAAACGCCCCCCGGACACATTGCCGGGGGGCGTTGGGATTTTTGAGCCGGATCCGGGTCAGATGACCCCCTGTGCGAGCATGGCGTCTGCAACCTTTACAAAGCCTGCAATATTGGCCCCTTTCACATAGTTGCAGTACCCGTCCTCCTCCTTGCCGTATTCGATACAGGAGTCGTGGATGTCGGACATGATCCCTTTCAGGCGCTGGTCCACCTCTTCCCGCGTCCAGCTGATCCTGAGGGAATTCTGGCTCATCTCCAGGCCGGAGGTGGCCACTCCTCCTGCATTGGATGCCTTCCCCGGGGCAAAGAGGATGCGCGCATCGTGGAAGGCATGGATGGCTTCGGGCGTGGATGGCATGTTCGCGCCTTCTGCCACACAAACACAGCCGTTTTTGATCAGGACCTCGGCGTCCTCCCCGTTCAATTCATTCTGGGTGGCACAGGGCAGGGCCACATCGCATTTCTCATGCCAGGGGGTTTTCCCCTTGTGGAAGCTCGCCCCTTTGTATTTCTCGACGTATTCTGAAATCCGTCCGCGCTTGTTGTTCTTGAGGTCCATCACCCAGGCGAGTTTATCGGCATCGATGCCGTCCGGGTCGTGGATATAGCCGCCGGAATCCGAAAGGGTAATCACCTTGCCCCCGAGTTGCAAAACCTTTTCAGCTGCATACTGGGCCACATTCCCGGATCCGGATACCGTAACGGTCTTGCCTTTGATCCCGTCATTTCGGGTCTCCAGCATGTTCTGGGCAAAGTACACCGTCCCGTAGCCGGTGGCCTCGGGCCGGATCTTGGACCCGCCCCAGGAAAGCCCCTTCCCGGTGAGTACGCCCGTGAATTCATTCCGTATTTTTTTGTACATGCCAAAGAGGAACCCGATTTCCCGTGCACCCACGCCGATGTCCCCGGCCGGTACGTCCGTGTTGGGCCCGATATGGCGGCAGAGTTCCGTCATAAAGGCGTGGCAGAAGCGCATCACTTCGTCGTGGGATTTGCCTTTGGGGTCAAAATCGGACCCGCCCTTGCCCCCGCCCATCGGGAGGGTGGTCAGGCTGTTTTTGAAGACCTGTTCAAAGGCCAGGAACTTCAGGATGCTGGCATTCACCGAGGGGTGGAAGCGCAGCCCGCCCTTGTAGGGGCCGATGGCCGAATTCATCTGGATCCGGTACCCGCGGTTGACGTGGATCTCACCCCGGTCGTCCACCCAGGCCACCCGGAACGAAATCAACCGCTCGGGCTCCACCATCCGCATCAGGATGTTCTTCCCGCTGTAGATTTCCTGCTCGGCGATATAGGGGATCACCGTATCGGCCACTTCCTGCACCGCCTGTATGAATTCGGGCTCGTGTCCGTTCCGGCTGGTGACCTCCTCCATGAAGGCATCGATCTTATCTTTGTAATCAGTCATATGTTTACCTGCTAGATTGTTGAATTAAGAATATGTGCGCAAAATTATAGGTTTTCCGTAATTTGGCGTACACATTTTTATAAAATCGGTAATTCTGCCGGGGGGCACCGGCCGAAATTGCAAATCTTTTAATCGGATCAGGATGCTTCGAGGGCATTCTGCAGGTCCTCAATGAGGTCGGCCGCATCTTCAATCCCCACGCTGAGGCGGATCAGTGCATCGGTGACCCCGCTTTTCTCGCGTTCCTCCCTGGGAATGCTGGCGTGGGTCATGCTCGCCGGATGGCCCGCAAGGCTCTCCACCCCGCCGAGGGATTCGGCCAGCGTAAATACCTTCAGGTGCTCCACGATCCGGACGGCATCCCTGAACTGTGCCCCTTTGGGGATGAAGGAAATCATCCCCCCGAAACCGGACATCTGTTCCGAGGCTATATCGTGGTTGGGATGGGTGGGAAAGCCTGGCCAGTAAACCTTTTCCACCCCCGGGTGCCCGGCGAGATACCTCGCGACCGCCTCCCCGTTTTCACAATGGCGCTGCATGCGGACATGCAGGGTTTTGATCCCCCGGAGTACCAGGTAGCTGTCCATGGGGCCGCAAACCGCGCCGCTGGCATTCTGGATGAAATACAGGCGCTCTGCCAGCTTTTCGTCGGATACGACGAGCCCTCCGGCCACCACGTCGCTATGGCCCCCCAGGTATTTGGTAGCCGAATGCATGACGATATCCGCCCCGAGTTCCAGGGGTCGCTGCAGGTAGGGTGTGGCAAAGGTGTTGTCCACCGCCAGAAGGATACCGCGCGAGCGGCAGATCTCCGCTACGGCCCGGATATCAATCACATTCATCATGGGGTTGGTAGGGGTCTCCACCCACAGCAGGCGGGTATCCGGGCCGATGGCAGCCCCGATATCCGCTGCATCCTGCATCCCCATAAAACGGAACCGGATCCCAAGGGGCTCGAATACCTTGCGGAAGAGGCGGTAGCTGCCCCCGTACAGGTCGTTCGTCGCCAGCACCTCATCGCCCGGGCTGAGTAATTTCATCACGGCATCCATGGCAGCCAGTCCACTGGCAAACGCCAGGCCGTAGCGGCCGCTTTCGATACTCGCCAGGGACTCCTCCAGGGCATGCCGGGTAGGGTTCCCGCTGCGGGAATACTCATACCCGCGGTGCTCCCCGGGAGAGGTCTGGGCAAAGGTGGAAGTCTGGTAAATCGGGGGCATCACCGCCCCGTACGCCTTATCGGGTTGTTGTCCGCCGTGAATGGTCCGGGAATTGAAGCGCAGTTCTTTTTTCATAGGTTATATGCTGGATGCACAAAGCTAGCATTATCTGCCTGTCAAAACAACCGCTGCAGTTGTGGGATGTTTCGCCCCGGATGATTGGGTTACGATTTGGGAAATCGTACTTTTAAGCCCTAAATCGATACGCCCGGATGAAACACTGCACCCGCCTGCTGCTTTTGCTGACCTTCCTCGGATGCGCGGAAGGGGAGGAACTCCGGATCCAACCCAGGGAATACCTGGGGGAGGCCTGTGCAGACTGCCCGGTTGTCCGGGTGGATATCCCGGAGGCCTCCGAAGACAGGGCCCTTGGGCGGGTGGTCAATACCAGCGTGCGGGAGGAAGTCATCGAATGGCTCGACTACGACGAAGAGGCGGGTGCCTCAGATATCCCGGAAGCGATCCGGGCATTCGGGGCCGGCTACCGCAACCTCAAAACCGAATTCCCGGACGAACTGGTCGGCTGGGAAGCCACTGTGGAAGGATCCGTGACCTACGAGAGTTCGGAATTGCTCAGCCTGAAACTCGAAGGTTACATTTTTACCGGGGGGGCCCACGGGTTTTCGAGAATCCGCTACCTGAATTTCGATAAAGATGGGGCCCGGGAACTGGACAACCGGGACCTGTTCAGGAACCTCCCCGACCTGGAGGCCCTGGCGGAAAAACACTTCCGGGAAACCCAGGGTATTTCCCCTGAGGTTCCCATCAACAGTACCGGGTTCATGTTCGAGGAGAATACCTTCAGCCTGCCAGAGAATATCGGGTTTGAACCGGAAGGTCTGGTCCTCCTCTACAACCCCTACGAGGTCGCCTCCTATGCAGACGGGCCGGTACGCATCCTCATCCCCTACCGGGAAGCAGCCCCTTATATCGTCCTTTCCGACGGCATGCTTCCCCCCTCTTAACCATCAGCCAAACGCCTTAACCCAGCGCAATGAAGAAAATCTACCACCTAAGCACCTGTGACACCTGCCGGAAGATCCTCAGGGAACTCGACCCGCCCCCGGGCACGGTCCTGCAGGATATCAAAACCGAACCGCTAACCCCGGCCCAGCTGGAGGAACTGAAACAGGCTGCCGGAAGTTACGAGGCACTTTTCAGCAAACGCGCACGCCTCTACAAGGAGCGGAACCTCCGGGAAGCGAACCTGCAGGAATCCGATTTCAGGGCCCTGCTCCTGGAGCACTATACCTTTTTAAAACGACCGGTGACCCTGGCAAACGGGGCCGTATTCATCGGGAATTCGGCTGCAACCACGGCTGCCGCCGCCGAAGCCCTGCACCGGTGAGCAGCCGCAACCTCGCATTTTTGGCCGCCATTGGCGCCACCGTGATATACGGGCTCAACCATACGATCGCCAAGGGGGTGATGCCCCAGTATGTAAAGCCTTTCGGGTTTATCCTGCTGCGCGTATCCGGAGCAGCCATCCTCTTCTGGGTCATCTCGATTGCCGGGCCCCGGCAGGCCATCGAAAAACGGGACTGGCTGCGCCTGCTGCTCTGCGCCTTCCTTGGGATGGTGGTAAACATGCTGGCCTTTTTCAAGGGGTTGCAACTCTCCACCCCCGTCAACAGTTCGGTCCTCGTTACCCTGACCCCCATCATCGTGGCGGTGTTTTCCTTTTTCCTGATCCGGGAACACCTGACGAGGATCCGGAGCCTCGGGATCCTGCTGGGTTTCCTGGGCGCGCTTTCGCTAATCTTCCTGAACAAAACCACAGGGATGAATGCCCCGAACATCCCCCTGGGGAATTTCCTGTTCCTGGTGAATGCGACCAGTTATGGCCTGTACCTGATCCTGGTAAAAAAACTGATTGAAAAATACCACCCTTTTGTCCTGATGCGCTGGCTCTTTACAGTGGCTTTCCTGATCAACCTGCCCATCACCCTGCCCGAATACCTCGAGATCGAATGGTCGGGCATCCCTGCCTGGGGGCTGGCCTCCATTGCCTTCGTGGTTATCGGCACCACGTTCCTCACCTACCTGTTCAATGTATTTGCCCTGACGCAGCTCAAGGCCTCTACGGTTAGTGCCTTTATCTATGGGCAGCCGGTAATCGGGATCGCCTTTGCCCTGATGGCCGGGAAGGATACCCTGAGCCTGCTGGAGGTCCTTGCCATGCTGCTGGTGATGGGGGGCGTCTACCTGGTCAGCAGGCGGTCTATTCCAGGTCCCTGACCGGCACCGGGTGCCGCCGGGTGTCCTCCCGGGTCAGTTCCCGGAACCCTTCGGCTTTATCGGCTTTATCAAACGCCTGCAGGAATTCCCCGGGGAGCACGGTTAGTTTCCGTGTTTCCATGTCGATCCAGCCGCCCATCATCTTGCAATGGGCGATGTGCTTCCCCAGGGGATCGTAGAAATTCTGGTGGAATTCAAAAAACCTGCCGTCTGCACTGAGTCCGGCAACCTCGAGGGATACCCGGATTCGCGCACCCGGGAGCACCTCGCGCAGGTAGTGCATGTGTTCAAAAAAGACCACCGGCCCCAGGTTGTTTTCCGCCATGGCCGGGAGCGTTAAACCCAGGTCCGACAGGTAGGCCATGCGGGTATGGCTCATGAAATTGGTGTAGGCGCTGTTCGCCAGGTGGCGGTTCGCATCCAGGTCGCTCCAGCGAACTTCAAATTCCTTCAGGTACATAGTACGGTTTTGATGGGCCCGGGCTGTTAAAGGGTCCCGGGGACCAAAAATAACGGAATTCCCCAAACACCTTCGGGCCCCTTTTGGATTAATGTGTACTTTTATCGGATAACCCAGGACCATGGCCCAGAAAGCATCTTTTATCAATCGCCTCAGCCTGCCGGTTGTGGCGGCCCCCATGTTTTTAATATCCAACCCGGAACTCGTGATCGCCTGCTGCAAACAGGGGGTCGTCGGGACCTTTCCCGCGCTGAACCAGCGGACCAGCGAGGGGTTCGAGCAGTGGCTACGGCAAATCACCGGGGAACTGGAGGCCTTTGAAAAAGAAACCGGCCGGAAGGCTGCACCATTCGGGGTCAACCTGATCGTCCACCCGACCAACCCGAGGCTCCGCGCAGACCTGGAGCTCTGTGTCCGCTATCGCGTACCCCTGGTAATCACCTCCCTTGGAGCCGTATCCGACGTAGTCGATGCCGTGCACAGCTACGGCGGGCTTGTCTTCCACGACATCATCAAAAAACGCCATGCCGAAAAGGCGGCTGAAGCCGGGGTGGACGGGTTGATCCTGGTGGCGGCAGGCGCGGGCGGGCACGCGGGCACCCTGAACCCGATGTCCCTGATTTCCGAGGTGCGGACAGTCTTTGACAAAACCATCCTCCTCTCCGGGTGCATCAGCACCGGCAGGGATGTGGCGGCCGCCCTGCAGATGGGTGCGGACCTCGCGTACATGGGGACGCGCTTTATCAACACCAAGGAGAGCCACGCCCCGGAGGCCTACCGGCAGATGATCGTGGAAGCCGGGGCTTCCGATATCGTCTATACCGCAGCCATCTCAGGGGTCCCGGCCAATTTTCTAGGGCCCAGCCTGCGGGCTGCCGGCCTGACCGAAGAGGACCTCCAACGGAATACGAAAATCGATTTCGGTAAGGAACTGGATACGGAAGCCAAAGCCTGGAAAACCATCTGGTCGGCCGGGCAGGGCGTTACCAGTATCCACGACGTGTTGCCCGTGGCCGAACTCATCGAACGCCTGAAGGAAGAATTCCGGGTAGCGGTCACTGAGCAGGCCGAGTTACTGGACAAATACTGCCATGGGGGCTAGTTTTAGAGCACACGGTTCCAAAACACCCAACCGGCTGGCGGGAAGCCAGCGGTTTTCCGTACAACCCGGGGTGGCTCCTCCCCGGAAATAGCAACACATGCCCCTGCAACAAGCCACATACCATCCCCCTGCCCTCTGGCAAAACGGCCATATTTCGACGATTTATTCCGCCCTTTTCCGCCAGGTTCCGAACCCCGGATACCAGCGGGAACGACTGGAGCTGCCGGACGGGGACTTCCTGGACCTCGACTGGCTGCCGTCATGGGGGGAAACCGATAAAGTGGCCCTGTTGGTGCATGGCCTGGAGGGGGACACCCGTCGTCCCTACATGGTGGGCAGCGCCAAATTATTCTCCGGCGAGGGATATGCAGTCTGCGCCATGAACCTGCGCGGTTGCAGCGGGGAACCCAACCGACGCTACCGCTCTTACCATTCCGGGGCCACGGAAGACCTGGACGAAGTCATCCGGCATATCCGGAAAGTGCGGCCCGGGCACAGGATCTACCTCAACGGGTTCAGCCTGGGGGGCAACCTGATCCTGAAATACCTGGGGGAAACAGGTGGTGCTCCGGCAGGGATTGCCGCTGCGGCAGCCATTTCGGTGCCCGTGGACCTGTACGATTCCCTCCGGCAGCTGCAGCAGCCCAAAAACTGGGTATATTCCACACATTTCCTCCGCAACCTGCGCGGGAAACTGAGGCAGAAAAAGCGGCTCTTCCCGGAACGGATCACCGACGCCCTGATACGTCAGGTACGTACCCTTAAGGATTTCGACGACCTGTATACCAGCAAGGCCCACGGGTTCCGGGATGCCCTGGATTATTATGCCCGCTGCAGCAGTTTGCCCGTACTGCCCAATATTGGCGTACCCACCCTCATCCTGAATGCTGAGAACGACAGTTTCCTGGGACCGGCCTGTTACCCGGAAGCTGTTTGCCGGATGCACCCGAACCTGTTTTTCGAAAGCCCGCGCCATGGCGGGCATGTGGGTTTTGTCCTCCCGGGAGGTGCCTATTACAACGAAGAACGGACGATTCGTTTTTTCAGGGACCTCACATAAAGGTCTAATTTGTATATTAGTCCTTCATAAGAATCTGAAACATGAAAAAAATCTTGACTTTATGCGCCGCTATGGCCCTGGCCATCGGTTGTGGCGAAAAAAAGGAGGAGAAAAAAGAAGACGGCTTCGAAATGAGCCGCACCAAGCAGGAAGCCCCTGCTGAAAAGGCAGCCTCGGACGGGGTGCCCGTGGATTTGTCCAACAAGGGGGTCGGACCCGTCGACTCTATTGACCTGCCGGACGAAATCGATTCGGAACTGGCCGCTGCCGGCGAAACAAAATTCAACACCATTTGTATTGCCTGCCACCAGGTGGAAAAGCGCATGATTGGCCCGGCCATGGCCGGTGTCATGGAGCGCCGGAGCCCGGAGTGGGTGATGAACATGATGCTCAACCCGGATGGCATGCTCAAGGAGGACCCGATCGCGAAGGCCCTGCTGAAGGAGTATAACAACATGATCATGACCAACCAGAACCTGTCGCAGGAAGATGCACGGGCACTGCTGGAATACCTGAGGACCCTGTAGGGGATCTGCATCAGGTAAAAAAAGCCGCGGCCGGAGTTATCCGGCCGCGGCTTTTTTTTGCCAGGGCCCGCCCGCTGTCAAACCCGGTCTGTGAGCACCTTATAGGTAGGGTCCTCCAGGACGTTGATCTCGATGATATCGTCAGCGTCCCCCAACAGCCTCCGGCAGTCCCGGCTCAGGTGTTTCAGGTGCACCTTCTTGCCCACCCGTTTGTAACGTTCGGTGAGTTTGTTCAATGCCTCGATGGCCGACATGTCCACCACCCGGCTTTCCCGGAAGTCAATGACCACTTCGTCCGGGTCCCCGGGCACATCGAATTTTTCATTGAACAGGGTCGTGGAACCGAAAAAGAGCGGGCCGTAGATCTCATAGTGTTTCACCCCATTTTCATCCACATGTTTCCGGGCCCGGATGCGCTTGGCGTTATCCCAGGAGAAAACCAGGGCCGAGATGATCACCCCGACCAGTACGGCCAGGGCGAGGTTGTGCAGGAAAACCGTTACCAGGGTCACCAGGACCATTACCAGTACGTCCGATTTGGGCATGCGGCGGAAGGTGCGCAGGCTGGCCCACTCAAAGGTGCCCAGGGCCACCATGATCATCAGCCCGGTGAGGGCGGCCATTGGGACACGTTCTATCAGGCCCGAACCGTAGACCACAAACGTCAGCAGCATCAGGGAGGCAACGATCCCGGACAGCCGGGCACGGGCACCATTGGAGGTGTTGATCAGGCTCTGGCCGATCATGGCGCACCCCCCCATCCCCGAGAAGAGCCCGGATAAAATGTTCCCCGCACCCTGGGCCACCGCTTCCTTGTTGCCCCTTCCGCGGGTCTCGGTGATTTCATCCACGATATTGAGGGTCAGCAGGCTTTCGATCAGGCCCACTCCGGCCACGATGGCCGCATAGGGGAAAATAATGCGCAGGGTCTCCAGGGTCCAGGGGAGGTCGGGCAGGTGGAATGGCGGGAATCCCCCGGAGATGGAAGCGATATCCCCGATGCTCCGGGTGGGTATGTCCAGTGCCAGCACCAGTCCGAAGATCACCAGGATGGCCACCAGGGAAGCCGGCACGGCCCTGCTCAGTTTTGGCAGGCCCCAGATGATGGCCATGGTGAGCAACACCAGACCCCCGAAGGTCCAGAGAGCCGGTCCCTGCATCCAGGACCCGTCCGGGGTCTTGAACTGGGTGAGCTGCGACATGAAGATGATGATGGCCAGGCCGTTGACAAAGCCGAAGATGACCGGGTGGGGCACCAGGCGCATGAACTTGCCCAGGCGCAGGACCCCGGCCGCGACCTGCAGGAGGCCCGCCAGGATCACGGTTGCAAACACGTATTCCACCCCGTGGTCTGCCACCAGGGAGACAATCACGACCGCCACGGCTCCGGTTGCCCCAGAGATCATGCCGGGCCTGCCCCCGAATACAGAGGTCACCAGGCCCATTACGAACGCGGCGTAAAGTCCCGTCAGGGGCGACAGTCCGGCTATCAGGGCAAAGGCGATCGCTTCGGGTACCAGGGCGAGGGCTACCGTTATCCCCGATAGGATCTCGGTGCGGTAGTTGACGCTTTGTGAAAAATCGAATAGGTTCAGATACTTTTTCAAATTCCTGTTTTAAGCCGGCAAAATTACCAAAAAGCCCGGGCCTGACCGATTGAAAGGCCCGATTTCAGAAATCCTCAGTATCCCGGGCCATCCTTCAGGAATCCGCAAAGAATCGCAGTTTCGCTCACCAACCTGGCATTTGAAACTCACAAAAACGGGGCTGTCGGGAAGAGGTAGGCACTGGCCCTCGCTGGCCGACAAAAGAGAAACCGCCCGGGACCTTACGGGATCCGGGCGGTTTCCAACTAACCAACCAACCAAAATTTTCAGGGGGCTTAGTGCGGGCGCTTCCGCTCAACGTCCATGTCCGGCAACTGTATTGCCCGACGTTTCCTGCCGGTATCGGCGCCCTCTTTCAGGAACTGCCGGAAACCCCTGCCGGCGAACTCATAAACTGTCCCGCTGTCCGGGTGGTAGAGTTCAATCGTCCCGTCATCAATAACGTATAACTCAAAATAGTCATTGCCCATAAAGTCATAATCCAGTGTTAAAGTTTTCAGGCTGGGATCGCCGGGCACATTATACACGGTATACCGCCCCTGGTAGTCCCAGAGGATGCCGCCGAGGGGGGTGCCGGGCACATCGGTCGAGGACCTGAATTCATCCGCGTCAAATCCTGCCGGGAATTGCAGGTAATGCTCCTGGTCAAAATCATTCAGGGCTCCCGTTTCGCTGGTATATACCTTTTCCCAGGCGGTGTACTCCTGCAGGAAATAATGGATGTTGTCGTAGAACAGCTGATCATAGTCAAAATTGCCCTGCTGATAGCCCCTGAGGAAATAGGAGGTGTCGGAACGGGGGTCGTAGAGTTCCACGGAACCCCCGCCCAGGACATAAACATCCAGGTCCCAGTAGCCGTCGATGTCGTGGTCGATTTCCAGTATGCCCCCCGGGGCTTCGTACCAACCCACCTGTATGCCAAGGCCAGCACCCGTCTTGCCGATACCGACCAGGTTGTTGTTGGCCAGGAGTGCACCCCGGTCAAAGGAAAGGGTAAATGCATTTTGGAGGAAGGGCACTTCCCCGTTTCCCCGCGTGGCGTGGACATCCACATACCAGAGGTCGTAGGTTTCCAGCACCTGGGCGGCACGGAAAGGGGTATCGGTCACGATTACCTCTTCTTCCACCCACAATTCGGAATAGCAGGACTGCAGGAGGAAAGCGAAGAGAAATACCGGGAGTATGCTGATTTTTGTTCTCATGGCTGTGGGCTTTGGTTCCTGCCATAGAGTATGCAATCGGCATGCCAAAAACATAATTGCCTGGTTTACTGAAACTTGATCCAGGTATTTTTTAAGTAATTTTGGGCTAAAATCAATTTGATGTCAAAGCAGCGTTTGCGGTTTGCCGTCCTTGGGGGCGGTAGTTGGGCAACGGCCATTGTGAAGATGTTGTGCGAGAACCTGGAGCAGGTAACCTGGTATATGCGCAGCAGCGAGGCCATCGCCCATATCCTCAGGGAAGGGCACAACCCGAATTATTTGAGTTCCGTTGAATTCGACACCAGCCAGCTGCGGCTGACCGACTCCATCGACGAGGCGGTACGGGAAGCCGACCTGCTGATTTTTGCCGTGCCGTCGGCCTTCCTGGTACGGGAAATGCAGAAGCTTACCGAGTCGCTCAAAGGGAAAATACTCTTTTCTGCCATCAAGGGGATTGTCCCGGAAACGGGCAAAATCGTCGGGGAGCACCTGCACGAAACCTATGACATCCCATTCGACGACATCGGCGTAATTACCGGTCCCTGCCACGCGGAAGAGGTAGCCCTGGAACGCCTTTCCTACCTGACCATCGCCTGCTCGGATAAATCCAAGGCGCGGAAAGTGGCCCGGGCCCTGAGCAGTTCCTATATCAAAACCAAGGTAACCAAGGACATCATCGGCACCGAATACGCCGCGATGCTCAAAAACATCTATGCAATTGCTGCAGGTATTGCACATGGCCTGGGGTATGGGGACAACTTTCAATCCGTGTTGATGAGCAATGCCATCCGGGAGATGAAGCGCTATACCAAAAGGCTGTACAACATCGACCGGAACATCAACCACTCCGCCTACCTGGGCGACCTGCTCGTCACCGGCTATTCCACGTTCAGCCGGAACCGGATGTTCGGGAACATGATCGGCAAGGGATATACCGTAAAAAGTGCCATGATGGAAATGAGTATGGTTGCCGAGGGCTATTATGCGGTCAAAAGCGCCTACGCCATCAAGGAGGGGTTTTCCAAAAAGGTCAAGACCCCCATCATCGATGCGGTATACAAAGTGCTTTACGAACAGAAAAATGCCAAGAAAGTCTTTGCCGGCCTGGCAGACCAGATGAGTTAGTCACGCCAGCGCGCCCTGTCTAAGGCCTGGCTCCAGGGCGGTTATACCGTTTCCCGCACAATTACACGGGTTCCAGGCTGAAGGTGCTGTGGCGGGCAATTTCTTCTTCCATGGTCTCCTTCCAACCGGCAGCGGTCTCCGGATCCGCTTGCAGCAAACGGGCACATTCGGCCACCACCTGATCCAGGTAGTCCTTTACCACGCCTATGTCGAAATACAACCGGCCGGTCCGCCGGATCAGGAAATCCATGGGGTTCTGGACCATTTCAAATCCGACCCCAAACTCCAGTTCAGCCTTCAGCAAACGCCATTGCGGATCCTTATCCTCCAGGGCATCGAACCGTTCGAGGATGACCTCGGACTGGTCCCCGTAGGTCGTTACCAGCTTCCAGGCAGCATGCCGGTCCAGGCCATCCCGTTTGAGGCGTTTGGCCAGCTTGTCCACGTAGGCAGAAACCTCCCGTGCGTTTTTGAACCCATTGCCGCAAAGGGGGAGTTGCTCTGTCCGGCAGGGTTTGAGCTCCCGCCCCCCGGTCTCTTCCATCCGCCGCGCGATTCGGTTAACGGTGCGCTCCGCCATCTTCCGGTACCCGGTAAGCTTGCCCCCTGCAATGCTGATCAGCCCGGTGTCAGAGGTGAAAATCTCGTCCTTTCGGGAGAGCTCGGAGGCGGATTTCCCCTCTTCATGTATCAGCGGGCGGAGGCCTGCCCAGGACGATTCGATATCGGCCATATCCAAATCGATGGAAGGGAACATGTTATTGACTGCGGAAATGAGATAGATGGCATCCGCCAGGTCGGTGCGGACATCGTCCTTGTCCCCTTCGTAGTTGGTATCGGTGGTCCCCACATAGGTGACCTTGCCCCTGGGGATCGCGAACATCATCCGGCCATCCGGGACGTCGAAATACACAGACTGGTTCACCGGCAGCTTTTCGTGCGGGAAGACCAGGTGGACCCCTTTGGTCAGGTGCAACCGTTTGCCCTTCCGGCTCTTGTTTACACCGCGGAGTTCGTCTACCCAGGGACCCGCTGCACTGATCACGTGGTCGGCCCGGATTTCAATGGCCCCGCCGCCCAGCAGGTCCTCGGCAACCACCCCGTTTACCTGTCCGTCCTTATAAAGGAAATCCTCCACGCGCATATAATTAAGGGCCGTAGCCCCGAAGGCCAGGCTGCTCTTGATGATTTCCAGGGTCAGGCGGGCGTCGTCCGTCCGGTATTCCGCGTAATATCCGGCCCCCTTGAGTTTCTTTTTCGGCAGGAGGGGTTCTATTTTCAGTGCCTCTTTTTTCTCGAGCATCTTGCGCTTGTCGTCCCCCCCAACCTGGGCGAGGATGTCGTACACCTTGAGGCCGATGGAGGTGAGCCATTTCCCGTAGGATCCCCCCTCGATAAGCGGCAAAAGCATTTTTTCCGGGAGTACCAGGTGGGGCGCCAGCTTATGGACAATCGCCCGCTCGGAGCCCACTTCCTTTACCAGCCAGAAATCGAATTGCTTCAGGTACCGCAGCCCGCCGTGTATCAGTTTGGTGGATTTGCTACTGGTCCCCGAGGCAAAATCCCCCTTTTCCAGCAACACGGTCCGCAGCCCGCGGGAAGCGGCATCCAGGGCTATCCCGGCACCGGTGATCCCCCCGCCGATCACGATGAGGTCTGCAGGTTCCGCGCTGAGTTTTTCGAGGTCCGATTTTCGGTTGCGGCCCGTAAAGGCATGTGGTTTTTTCATAGCAAAAACATTTATCCCCTTAAAAATACAACGAAAAAACCGGCTTCCAATAGAGGCGGGAACGGGCTCAGGCAGGCGTGTCGTCGCTGGAAAAGGCATATTCCTTTTCCACGCGGCAGATCCGCACCCGGTATTCGGAATACCAGGTTTCGCGGCCCTTTTTCTGGGCCAGCAGGTGGTCGGCCTGGGCCTTCCAGTCCGCAATGGCCCTGAGGGATTCCCAGTAGCTGATCGTGATCCCGGTTTCTTCCCTTGCGTGATCCACCCCCAGGTAGCCGGGCTGTTGCGCGGCCAGTTCCATCATACGTTCGGAGGTTTGCTGATACCCGTTGTCACCAGCTGTCCGGTAGTTGGTGAATATGACGGCGTAATAGGGGAATTTGGGTTTCATATCGGGTAGTCTTTTTCCAGGAAGTAGGTAACAATCGCCTCCTTCATGAGTACCGATTGTTCTCCGGCCTTAAGCACGGGCAGGGCCTCCACCAGCCGGTAATGCGGCCAGCCCTCCTGGTCGAAGTATTCAAATTCGTAATACCCGTAGGGTTCCAGCAGACGGCAGATGGCAATGTGCATCAGGTCCAGTTTCTCCTCCTTCCGGAAGCGCCGGTGCAACTGCCCCAACTCCTGCACCCCCACCAGGTAGATGATCGCATCCAGGTCCAGCAGGTCCCCGTCCGCAAACTGTGCGGACAGCTTTTGCTGCAAACGTTCCCATCGTTCTTTTAAAAGAGTATCTCTCGCCATGGCAAAAAGGCCCGGAAGGGGCCGGGATTATTCCCCCAAAGGTACAAACCAATGCGCTATATTTGTGACGTATCCGAATGGGGTTTCTCGACATCATACTCGCCTTGCTGCTTGCCTATGGACTCTACAAAGGGTTCCGAAACGGGCTGATCCTGGAGGTTGCCTCCATCATTGCCCTGATTGCCGGCATCTACGGGGCCATACATTTTTCGTATCTGGCGGCCGATTACCTGGGCGAACGCCTCCTATGGGATCCCTACTATATCAAACTGTCGGCCTTTATAATCACCTTCCTGGGGATCGTCATCGCCGTACACCTGTTGGGCAAATTGCTTACGCAGGTAGCCGAGCTCGTCCTGGTGGGGTTCCTGAACCGGTTGAGCGGGGCGGTCTTTGGGGTCGTAAAGGTCGCTGTCATCCTCGGGGCCCTGCTGATCTTTTTTGAGCGCGCCAACCGGTCGCTCGGGATGGAACCCGGGGATTTTGTCAAGGACTCCGTCCTGTATGCCCCGATACGGGAGGTGGGGGCCTTTGTGTTCAGCCGGGTCCTTGAACCGGATCCTGCCGCCACGGATATGCATTGACGGGAAAATGCCGGCCTGGCTACAGGAAGCCACAGGCCTTTGAAGCCGGGGTAAACAGGGTATTTTTGCCGATATTCGGAAGAATTCCACATTTGGTCGAAAATCGGCAACCGCTAAAAGGAAACCCGGCAATTTTCTGTATTATTATCCTCCGGTCTCCGCCGGATATTTGAAGAACCCCCATTCTTCCCTACTTGCCTGCTTGCAGATAGAACACTGTATGAAAATGAGAATGCAATGCGCATTCCTGCTTTTCATCTTGCTGGCAGTCACCTCCTGTTCCAAAGAATCGGTTGCACCTGCAGTAACGATCGAAGCCGAGAATGTCCAGGCCGTAGAAGGTGCCCTTTTACAACTCGTAAATGAGCACCGCCAGGCGATTGGGGCCGCACCGCTGGCCTTCAGCGAACTCGCCTATTCCTATGCCAATGAGCATACCGAATACATGATTGCCACCGGTAATACCAGCCACCACGATTTTAATACCCGGGCATCCAAAATCGCCGAGGCCGTCGATGCCAAGGCCGTTGCCGAAAACGTCGCCAAGGATTACGACACCGCCAAACAGGCCTTCGAAGGCTGGTTCGCCAGCCCGGACCACCGGAGCACCATGGAAGGCACCTTCAGCCATACAGCCGTAAGCGTGAAGCGCGCGCCGGACGGGCAACTCTATTTTACACAGCTCTTTTACCTCCAGTAACCCATCGATTCCCGGGGATTCCGAAAGTCTTTCCCGGGCAATTTTCTTACCTTTAAAGGCTGCAAAAACTGCGGACTTTACCTAAATCGATGAATATGCCGATAGCACCCCCTTTCAATCTGAACGAATGGCTGGAAAAAAACCGGGACCAGCTCAGGCCCCCGGTAGGAAACAAGAATCTCTATAAGGATGCCGACGACTATATCGTCATGGTTGTAGCCGGCCCCAATGCGCGGAAAGACTACCATTATAACGAAACCGAAGAGTTGTTCTACCAGCTCGAGGGGAGCATCGAGGTGCACATACAGGAGGACGGACAAAAGAAAACCTTTACGCTGGGCCCGGGCGATATGTACCTCCACCCGGCAGGCGTACCCCATTCCCCGGTCCGGCATGAAGGTTCCATCGGCCTGGTGGTGGAAAGGCGGCGGGAAGACCTGGACCTGCAGGATGGCCTCCTCTGGTTCTGCGAAAACTGCAACCATAAATTATACGAGGCGTATTTTACCCTTAACGATATCGAGAAGGATTTCCTGCCGCACTTCGAGGCCTTTTACGGGTCCCGTGCACTCCGAACCTGCGGGGCGTGCGGAACTGTCATGGAAGCAGATCCCCGCTTTGTGGCAGACGCCCCGGAATAACCTCCCGTGAGCTCCCCGGAGCCCCTTTGGAAGCCCCCCGTGGCCGCCTCAAGAGGCCGGTAGAAAGTTCGGGAATGGCCGGGTTAATGCATTTGGAATTCGTATTTTTGTCAGATATATAACATCTCAGCATAAAAAAGTTACAAAATGACAGAAGTTGCCCTGGATTTTGGTATTGAAAAAGCCCTTGAACAATTGGGCGTAGCGGCCGTTAACCCCGGAAGTTCCACCGGGATGGAGCACTTCGGCTCCGGCGAAGAAATCGCCTCCGTTTCCCCTGTGGACGGAGCCCTCATCGCGAAAGTCCGCACCACAACGGCTGCAGACTACAAGCGCGTCGCCGAAACGGCTTCCCGCGCCTTTACCACCTGGCGGTCCGTCCCTGCCCCTCAGCGGGGCGAAATCGTGCGCCAGTTCTCCGACCGGCTCCGGGAGTTGAAGGAACCCCTGGGAAAACTGGTTTCCTACGAGATGGGCAAATCCTACCAGGAAGGCCTTGGGGAAGTGCAGGAGATGATCGACATCTGTGATTTTGCCGTTGGCCTGTCCCGCCAGTTGCACGGGCTCACCATGCATTCGGAACGACCCGGGCACAGGATGTATGAACAATACCATCCGCTGGGGATTGTCGGGATTATTTCCGCCTTTAATTTCCCGGTGGCCGTCTGGGCCTGGAACACTGCCCTGGCCTGGGTATGCGGCGATGTCTGCATCTGGAAACCCAGTGAAAAAACACCGCTCTGCGGGATTGCCTGCCAGAACATTGCCGCCGAGGTTTTCCATCGCAATGGCATGCCCGAGGGCATCAGCTGCCTGATAAACGGCGATTACCGGGTGGGGGAATACCTGACCGGAGACGGCAACATCCAGCTGGTATCCGCCACCGGCTCCATCCGGATGGGCAAGATCGTCGCCCAGGCGGTTGCAGCCCGTCTTGGGCGTTCCCTCCTCGAACTCGGCGGGAACAACGCAATCATCGTTACCCCGGACGCAGACATCAAAATGACGGTGATCGGAGCCGTCTTCGGCGCAGTGGGTACCTGCGGCCAGCGCTGTACCTCAACCCGCAGGCTTATTGTCCATGAAGCCGTTTACGACGAAGTGAAACTGGCGCTGAAACAGGCTTACGGCCAGCTCCGCATTGGCAACCCTTTGGATGAGGAAAACCATATCGGCCCGCTGATCGACAAACAGGCTGTGGAAATGTACCGCAAGGCTCTGGCAAAGGTGGTCGAAGAGGGGGGTGAGATCCTGGTCCCTGGCGGGACGCTGGACGGACCCGGTTACGAAAGCGGATGTTATGTAAAACCTGCCATAGCCGAAGCGAAAAACGAATTTGAAATTGTCCAGGAAGAAACCTTTGCGCCCATCCTGTACCTGCTGAAATACTCCGGGGACGTGCGGAATGCCATTGAAATCCAGAATGGGGTCCGGCAGGGGCTGTCTTCGGCCATCATGACCACGAACCTCCGGGAGGCTGAGGCCTTCCTGTCTGTTGCCGGTAGCGACTGCGGCATTGCCAATGTGAATATCGGTACTTCCGGTGCCGAGATCGGTGGTGCATTCGGGGGCGAAAAGGAAACCGGCGGGGGCCGCGAGTCCGGGTCGGATGCCTGGAAGGTGTATATGCGGCGCCAGACCAATACGATCAACTACAGCAACGAACTACCCCTTGCCCAGGGGATCCGCTTTGACCTGTAAGGAGAAATCAGTTGGCGTTCTGGGTACCGGAATGCCAGCTGCCCTCAAACAGGCGTTGCAGGCCCAGCAGGAAAACCATGGCAACCCAACGGGCAGCGTTCCTCAGGGCGTGATAGATCATTTTCATTTTTGAAGTGCTTTTGCTTTTGCAAAGTATATTGCCGCAGGCTGCAGGGACCCTGCAAAATGTAAAAACCCGCACCGCTGGCTTAGCACAGACGACACGGATTTTTAACTAACCAAACTAATCCAAAACAATTTACTCAAGTGAGTGCCGCCTGGCTTTTGGAAGCAATTCCGGCCAGGTCAGGCCTCTTTTTTAAGCCTTTCACTAAAATAATTTACACAGGAGGAAGGTGGCAATGGTTTTGTATGGCTTGCATAAATATCTGTATAATTGGCAAGCCCGCCCCTGTGATCCCCTGCTCGTGATTGCTTCCTGACGGCGTTGCGAAACGGTGCGCCTGGCTTTCACAGAATATTAGGGAATTTTGTACCTTGTTGGAGGTGCCGCTGCCTGCCCGCACGCAGTACGGATGCACCAGAACCGCGGCACCACCGGCAAATGCCTGCCTGCCCGGTTGTCAACCCTTAAAATTGCAGCCTATGGATCTTCCCGGTATGAGTGTGTGGTATTGGATCATCCCGTTGCTGACAGGGGTGATAGGTGGGATTGTCGGTTTCCTGATGGGGCGTCGGAACCGGGGCCTGGAAACACACCAGCAGGTAAGGTCCCTTACGGAATCCTGCCAAAAGGCAAAGGAGGAACTGGAGGCATGCCGGAAACAGCTCGCCGCAGCCAACTCGGAAGCGGTATTGGAAGAAATCCCCTATGATTATAAGGCAGCCAGGACGGTTTTCGGGGAAACCGTGCAAAAAGACGACCTCAAGATCATCGAAGGGATCGGGCCCAAGATCGAGAGCCTGTTCCACAACTACGATATCAAGACCTGGAGGTCACTGGCAGAAACGTCGGTTGCCAAATGCCAGGAAGTACTGGATTCGGGCGGTGACCGGTATAAAATCCACGATCCCTCCTCCTGGCCGCTGCAGGCCCGGATGGCACATGAAAACAAATGGAAGGAGTTGTCGCGCTGGCAGGACGAGCACAAGCGGGGCAAACTCTGAGGTCCCCGCAGCCGGATGCCTTTCAGTTCCGCCCGGATTCCCCGGGGTAAAACAAATGCACCGGGTCGCTTTGCCAGACTTCCTTCGAATGGGCCTCCAGGGCTGAGAGCGGCCCTTTGAATGCGGCACCCGTATCCACATTCCAGACATTGGCGGCGCGATGGGGCCGGTCCTTCCCGATCCGGATAACCGGGGTATGGCCGATAAAGATTTCGCGGTAGTTGCGCAGGCGGGGCGGGTAAACCGGGTCCGACGAATCCAGTTCGGGATTCAGTGAGAGGGCGGTTTCCCAGAGGGTCCGGTCCCAATAAAAGCTCTTCTCGAAATATTCGTTCTCCACCCCCCGCTGGTTAGTGAATCCTGCATGCAGGAATAGCCGGTTGTCCCCGTCCAGGTAATAGTGTTCCAGGTTCCGGTAAAACTCCAGGTGGCGGTTCCGGGTTGCCTGCCCCACCCCGGCGTAGGACTTTTTGGTCGCTTCACCCCCGTGCCGCAGCCAGAGTTCCCGGTCTTCCCCTGTGGTGAGCCATTCCTCACAGAGTTCGTCGTGGTTCCCCTTTAGGAAGAGGCACTGGTGTTCCTTCCCAAAGCCGATGAGGAAATCAACGGTTTCAGCCGCCTCGCTCCAGCCATCGACATAGTCCCCAAGGAAGATGAAAAAATCCTTCTTATCCGGCCCGATACGCTCCAGCAACTGGAGCAATCCCTGAAGGCCGCCGTGTATGTCCCCGATTACAAGTTTTCTCATAGCAGGCCCCAAAGGTACTGCCTGCTGGCCTTTTGTAAAAGCCGGGCAGAGATTAATCCCTTAAAATTTGGGGAGAAACTTTAATTCTGACTACATTTCACTTAGGGATTTGAATCATCCTCCAATAGCGCCAAACGATCCGCTGCACATGAAACAAATTTTCTGCATAGGGGAACTTCTTATCGATTTTGTGGGAGAGAACCAGGGAAGCGACCTGTCGAAGGCCCTGGTATTTACCAAGAAAGCGGGGGGTGCCCCTGCCAATGTTTCCTGCGCCATTGCCCGGCTGGGGGGCAGTAGCGCTTTTATCGGATGTATCGGGGAGGACCCTTTTGGCGCCTTCCTGCTGGATGTCCTGCAAAGGAATAACGTGGATACCAGCTATGTCCAGCGCAGCGAAACCTTCACCACCCTTGCGTTTGTTTCTCTGGCTGAGGACGGGGAACGGGATTTTGTATTCAGCAGGGGGGCCGACCGCGAACTGGCCTATGAAGCGCATGTGAAAAAATCCTTCAAAGGGAACATGATTCACCTGGGGGCCGCCACGGCCTTGCTCGGGGGTCCCCTGGAAGCCGCCTACGGGCATTATTTCTTCGACGCCCTTACCCAACGCTCCTTTATCAGCTTCGACCCGAATTACCGGCACGACCTCTGGAAGCATAAGGAGGACATCTTTAAAAAGAAGTGCATCCCGTTTATCGAAAAAGCCAACCTCTGCAAATTCAGCCTTGAGGAAGCCCTGCTCCTGAGCGGGAAGGAGGATCCTGAAGAGGCCTGCGCCGTGCTCCACGCCATGGGCACGGAAATGATCGTTATTACGCTGGGCGAGGACGGCACCTACCTAAGTACCCCCGGTGCGAGCGGGACCATCCCCAGCATCCCTGTAAATCCCGTAGACACCACCGGTGCCGGGGATGCCTTTATCGGCTGCCTGCTGTGGCAATTGTCCCAACAGGCCAACCCGGAATCCATGGCCGGCAACTTCGGGGAGTTGTCCGAAATGGTCCGCGTGGCGAATGCTGCAGGCGCTCTCACCACTACACAGTTCGGGGCCATCGAATCCCTCCCGGACCAGGAAAAACTGAAGGAAGCCCTGGCATGAATCAACTCGCCATACATCAGTTGCTCGCAGGCACTTACCTGGAATCCCCCGCCAAAAAAGACCTGAAGCCGCTCTTCGACAAGCGGCTTGCCGCCAACCTGGGACTGATACAGGAATTGTTTTTTGCCCTGTATCCCGGGCGGGAGGATTCCTTCGGGGACCTGCTGTCCATCCTGGGGGCCCTTTTCCGGAAACGACCGGAAGAACTTCGGTTCCAGGACCTGGAACGGCTCAGGGAAGGAGCCTGGTACCAGTCCGAAAAATGGGTCGGCATGCAGCTGTATGCAGACCGGTTCAACGGGGATATCCCGGGGCTGGAGGAAAAGATCCCCTATTTCGAGAAGCTCGGGATCAACTTCCTCCACATTATGCCGCTGACGCGCCGGCCGGCGGGGGAGAATGACGGCGGGTACGCCGTGAGCAGCTACACGGAGATCGACCCGGTGTTCGGTACGGAGGCGGATTTTAAACGCCTGACTTCCCGATTCAGGGAAAAAGGCATCTGCCTGATGCTCGATTTTGTGGTGAACCACACCTCGGACGAATTCCCCTGGGCGCAAAAAGCCCGTGCCGGGGAACCCGGGTATGCTGACTATTACTACACCTACCCGGACCGGACCATTCCGGACCTGTTCGAGGAATCCCTGCCGGAAGTTTTCCCTGAAACCTCCCCGGGGAATTTTACCTGGATCCCGGAAATGGACCGTTGGGTGATGACGGTTTTCAACGATTACCAGTGGGACCTGAACTATTCCAACCCGAAGGTCTTCCTGGCCATGCTCGAAAACATGGTTGCCCTGGCCAACAAAGGCGTGGATGTGCTGCGCTTCGACGCCCTGGCCTTCCTCTGGAAAAAAATCGGGACGGATTCCCAGAACCTGCCCGAGGCACACATGCTGATCTCCCTTTTCCGGCTTTGCCTGCAGGTGATAGCACCGGGGGTGGCCATCCTGGCCGAGGCCATCGTGGCCCCCCATGAAATTGTCCGGTATTTCGGGGAAGGCCGCTTTAAGGGAAACGAATGCGAGATTGCCTACAATGCCACCTTCATGGCGTGCCTGTGGAATTCGGTGGCCACCAAAAAAACAAACCTGCTCAACAAGAGCCTCCGGAGCATCCCGCCCATCCCCCCGGGGTGCAGCTGGGTCAATTACATCCGGTGCCATGACGACATCGGCCTGGGCTTCGACGACCGGCATATCGAGGAACTGGGTTGGGATCCCGGGGCGCACCGGAGGTTCCTGATCGATTACTACTGCCAAAGACTGGATTGGTCCCCTGCCCGGGGGGCGGTTTTCATGTTCAACCCCCTGACCGGGGACGGCCGCATCACCGGGAGCACGGCTTCCCTCCTGGGACTGGAGGCGGCCCTGGAAAGCGGGGATGCAGAGGCTGCCGAAGGGGTGCTGGACAAAATCGTCATGATGTACGGCATCATCCTTGCCTCTGCCGGCATCCCCCTGATCTACGCCGGGGATGAAATCGGGATGCTCAACGACTATTCCTACCTCCGGGACAAAAACAAGGAAAACGACAGCCGGTGGATAAACCGCCCCTTCCACGACTGGGAATCCGTGGCCGCCCTGGATGACAAAGGCAAACTGACTTCCCGGATTTTCGACCATATCAGCCACCTGATCCGGTTGCGCAGGGCCAACCCGGCCCTGGGAGGTCGGGGTGCTACCGTCCTGCACCAGTCGGGCAATGAACACCTTTTTGTTTTTGAACGGCGGGCAGGCATCCGGTCCATCCTGGTCATTGCGAACTTCGATGAGAACCCCCAGGTGCTAAATGCCTCCTGGGCAAGCGGAGCCGGCTACCTGGAAGGAGGGAAATACCGCAACCTGATCGACGGGAAGGAATCGGCCGTTCAGAGCGGCCTGCTCGAAATACCCCCCTACGGCTTATTCTGGCTGGAACACAAGGGGGGAGCCCCGGCTTAACTGTACCGGACCTTCCGCAGGATCCGGATGGCTTCCTTCAGGGATTCGTATGCCTGCTCGTTCCTGCCCCGGATCCAGTCCCGTGCCTGATACATTAGTTCCCCGGCACTTTCAAACCCGTTCAGGAAACAGATGAGGAGGGTTGCGGGAAATTGGAGCAGGTCCTTTTCCTCGGCGGGTTTCAGCGGGCTGCCTTTCTCCAGCTTTAAAGCGAGAGCTTTGTTGGCGTTGAATATGTGATGCAGGGTTTTGCGGTCGTACTCCGGGGGCTCGAAGATCAGTTCGCCCAGGATCTGGTAGGTCCCGTTGTCGGCAAAGCGGATCGAAACCTTTTCCAGGGGGTAGTATTTCTTCTGGTCTGCCAGGCCCAGGTGGACGTACTCCACGATATCGAAGGAATCTTCGTCAAAATCAATCGACACCTCGTCCAGGGCCGAATAAAATAGCTTGACCTGTTCGTTGATCAGTTCAATATCCACCCGTGAATAATAGGTTTCCTCCCCCACATGCTTCCGGTTTCCGGCCCAGCAAAGGACGAACTGCTCCTTGAAAACCTTGTAATGGCTAGGCAGGTCGCGGTGGCGGTGGTTGATAAAATCGATCACCCCGTCCAGGGTGAGCTCAATATTGTTCCGGGCGTGCTGTTCGATTTCGGCGACCACCCCGGAATTCACATCCCGGAGCTCCAGGTCAAAATTCTTGGGCATGCTGATGCTTCCTTCCCGGAAAAAGACCGCACCCCCGTAGTATTTCCAGATATTCTTGCGCAGTGCGCAGATTCTCCCGGAGGAGGTGATGGTGACCAACCCAACCACCTTGCCTTCCTTCAGGTGTGGGAAGAGCACGTTTTCGTAGGTGATACGGGGCGGGTTTTCCAGGTAGGCATTTACCAGGTTCTGGATCTTGCTGTCGTCAAAAAAGTCGACCCCGTGGATTTCATTGTCCTCGTCTTCCACCCCGATGACGATATAGGAGCGGTTGGCGGGGTTGCTGTTCGCCAGGGCACAGACGTGCTTGAGGAACTTGGCCTTCCCTTCCCGCGGGCCGATATCTATCGATCGCTTTTTATCGTAGAAGCTGTTTTCGTCGTTGTGGGCCAGCAGGTTTTTTATCAGCAGGCGCTTATTGATCATAACTCCTTTCGTACTTGGGTGCTGCTGGCCTGGGCTGTGGGCATGACCACCAGGTCGGCGATGTTGACATGGGCCGGCCGGCTCAGGGCAAACCAGATCAGTTCGGCAATATCACCGGCCCTGAGGGGCTCGTATCCCTGGTAAACGGTTTCCGCCCGGGCCTCATCCCCCTTGAAGCGGACCTTGCTGAATTCGGTTTCCACCAGCCCGGGGTTGATGGCCCCCACCCGCAATCCTTCCGCATTCAGGTCAATACGGAGCGCCTGGTTCAGGGCATCCACGGCGTGTTTGCTGGCGCAGTACACGTTGCCCCTTGGATATACCTCCTTGCCGGCGGTAGAACCGATATTGAGGATGTGCCCACGGCCACTGGCAATGAGGGACGGCAAAAGTGCCCGGGTAACGTACAGCAACCCCTTGACGTTGATGTCGATCATGGCGTCCCAGTCGTCCGGGTCCCCGTCCTGAATGGGGTCCAGGCCATGGGCATTGCCGGCGTTGTTTATCAGGGTGTCCACCGCAGTGAACCGGTCCGGTATCGCCGCCACGGCAGCCTCGACGGCTTTCCGGTCCCGCACGTCAAAGGTAAGGGTATGCACCTGGTCCCCCAGTTTTTCCTTTAATTCGGCCAGGCGCTCTTCCCGTCGGCCGCAGGCGATGATGCGACAGCCTTTTTCGGCCAGCAAAAGCGCCGTGGCACGCCCGATGCCGCTGGTAGCCCCGGTTATAAATACAATTCGATCCATGATTTTTTCATTTTGTGGAGCAGGATCCCCCGTCGGGGCCCTTCTCCGGTTTAAGGCACCTTGTGCCCCTGGGCCGCCACCAGAAGGGCAAACCAGTCTTCCCGTTCCAACCGGATGTCTGCGGCCGCCACCGCATCGGTGAGTCGTTCGGGCCGGGTGGTCCCCACCACCGGGCGGATGCCCGCCGGGTGCCCCATAAGCCAAGCCAGCAGCAACTGGCTTTCATCGGCCCCGTATTTGGGTTTCAGGCTTTGCATACAGGCGGCGAGCCGTTCCTGTTCAGGCCCCTGTTCCCGGAAGAAATTCCCCAGCGGGCTCCAGGCCATGGCCTCCCTGCCGCCGATCAGGCAGTCATCCAGGGTCCCGTCGGTAAGCGGGCCACGGGCCGAGAGGGAGCACTCAAACTGGTGCGCCTCCACCGGCACCGCCGTTTCGATCAATCGGATCTGGGAAGGGGTAAAATTGGAAACGCCGAACCGGCGGACCTTTCCCGACGTTTTCAGCTTGTCAAATGCCGCGGCAACTTCCCGGGGTTCCATCAGCGGGCTGGGCCGGTGCAGCAGGAGCAGGTCCAGGTATTCGGTCTGCAGGCCGGAAAGGGACCGCTCCGCCGACCAAACGATGTAGTCCGCGTCGTACTGGTAATGCTTGATGCCGACCGGCCGCGCATCGCACACATACTGTATGCCGCATTTACTGATCAGCCGGATATCCTCCCGCCGGATACCGCTCGAGGCAAAGGCCTTCCCGAAAGCCGCTTCGGTGGTGTATCCCCCGTATATGTCGGCATGGTCGAAGGTATGTATACCGGCTTCCAGGCAGTGATGCATCAACCCTTCCATCCCGGAGGTATCCAGGTTCCTTCCCCATACCCCCCAGGTCATGGTCCCGGCTATGACCGGGACATCTTTGAATGCTTCTTCCATAGGCCGATTAAAGTAAACAGAAAATCCCTTAAAACCATCATAAAACTAGGGGTTTCCAAACATTTTTAACCAATCGTTAACAGGCTGTCACTAAATTAATTTTCAATTTGCGGGGTACAACTAAACTGGCTTATTGACAACAATTTACTAAACCATTTTTATGGAAGATACCAAGGCAGTGGACATCAGCGCCGTGAATGAGAAAATTGCAGAAGAGAGCGCTTTTATCGATCTACTGGTTCAGGAAATGAATAAGGCAATCGTCGGCCAGCGCCACATGGTCGAACGTTTGTTGATCGGGCTGCTCGGGAGGGGGCATATCCTCCTCGAAGGGGTTCCGGGACTGGCCAAAACCCTGGCCATCAATACGCTTTCCCGCGCGGTCAAGGGAGACTTCTCCAGGATTCAGTTTACCCCCGACCTGCTCCCGGCCGACGTGATCGGGACGCTGATCTACAATATCAAGGAAAACGATTTCTCCATCAAGAAAGGGCCGATCTTCGCCAACTTTGTCCTGGCAGACGAGATCAACCGGGCCCCCGCCAAGGTGCAGTCCGCCTTGCTGGAAGCCATGCAGGAACGGCAGGTGACCATCGGGGACGAAACCTTCATCCTGGACGAGCCCTTCCTGGTCATGGCCACCCAGAACCCGGTGGAACAGGAAGGCACCTATCCCCTGCCGGAAGCACAGATAGACCGTTTTATGCTTAAAACCGTCATCGACTACCCGAAGATGAACGAAGAGCAACTCATCATCCGCCAGAACCTCCAGGGGGGGCAGCCCCAGATACGGCCGGTGGTGAGCCTGAAGCAGATCCTCGCGGCCCAGCAGGCCGTACGGGAGGTCTATATGGACGAAAAAATCGAAAAATATATCCTCGACATCGTGTTTGCCACGCGATTCCCGGAAAAGTACCAGCTCGGCGGGCTCAAGCCGCTTATCAGCTTCGGGGCATCCCCCAGGGGGAGCATCAACATGGCGAATGCCGCCAAATGCTATGCCTTTATCAAGCGCCGGGGGTACGTGATTCCCGAGGACGTGCGGGCGGTTGTCCACGATGTGCTGCGCCACCGTATCGGCATCACCTATGAGGCCGAGGCGGAGAACGTCACTTCCGAGGAAATCATCAACCGGATCGTAAACGAGGTGGAAGTCCCCTAGGGCACTGACTCTGGGCTGACCGTTTCATCAGGCCGCTCCGGGGCCAGCTCCTTATTCCCGTACCATTATGGACACCAAGGAACTTTTAAAGAAAGTACGGAAGATCGAGATCAAGACGCGTCGCTTGTCCGATCATATCTTCGGGGGGGAATACCATTCCACCTTCAAGGGGCGGGGCATGACTTTCAGCGAGGTCCGGCAGTACCAGTACGGGGATGACGTGCGTTCGATCGACTGGAACGTAACGGCCCGCTACAACGAGCCCTTTGTCAAGGTTTTCGAGGAGGAGCGGGAACTTACGATGATGCTGCTGGTGGATGTCAGCGGTTCGGAGTTTTTCGGCACCGTGGAGCAGTTCAAGCGGGACGTGCTTACGGAAATTTCAGCTACCCTGGCCTTTTCCGCCATGCAGAACAACGACAAGGTGGGGCTGATCCTTTTCTCGGACGAGGTGGAGCTCTACATCCCCCCGAAGAAGGGGAAGAGCCATGTGCTGCGGATCATCCGCGAATTGCTGGAATTTGAGCCGCAAAGCCATAAAACAGACCTTTCCGAGGCGCTGAAATTCCTGTCCAACGTCATCAAGAAAAAATCAATCGTGTTTGTCCTCTCCGATTTCATGGCGGACGATTACGAAAAAACGCTCCGGATCACCGGCAACAAACACGACCTTACCGGGATCCGCATCTTCGACCCCATGGAAACCGAAATCCCCAACCTGGGGATGGTGCAGATGCTGGACGCGGAAACGGGCCAACTCCGGTTGGTCAACACCCATTCCCGGCAAACCCGACGGGCGTATTCGGAGAACTACCGGGACCGCGTGGCGTACTACAGGGATACGTTTACCCGCGCGGGATGTGGTACGCTGGATTGCCGCGTGGATGAGAGCTATGTGAAAAAATTACTGGGATATTTTAAAAGAAGGGGATAACATGCCTGGAGAACAGCACATTCGGACAGCACTGAACAAGGCCCTGCGCGGGGCCCTGGTCCTGCTTTGCCTGATCGTCGCCGGGCAGTCCGGGATTTCCCAGTCCCTGCCGGAAGTTACCTCCGGGGTGGACACCACCTCCATCCGCATTGGGGAGCAGATCCGCTTTACGGTGCGGGTGGCTGCCGATACCACGGCCCAGGTGATTTTTCCGGAGGGCCAGACCTTTTCCCCCCTCGAAACGGTAGAAGCCTTTAAAACGGATTCCACCCGCAGGGACAACCGCCTGGAACTCATCAAGACCTACGCCCTGACCCAGTTCGATTCAGGGGCTTACCTGCTGCCCGCCCAGCGGATTGAAATTGACGGAAAGGGGTATTTTACGGATTCCCTATTTGTGTCCGTGGCAACCATCCCGGTGGACACCCTGGAGCAAAGCCTGTACGATATCAAGCCGATGGCCGAGGTGGATGGCATGAGCCTGCGATGGCTGCGATGGCTGGGATGGACACTCCTTTTCCTGTTGCTAGCAGGAGGGGCGCTGTACTGGTTTGTTTTCCGCAAAAAGCCCCTGAGCGAAGCGGAACAGGAGGCCCTCCTGCCCCCTTTTGACCGGGCGATGAAAGAGCTCGAACGCCTGGAAAACACCCGCTACCTGATACAGGACGATTTCAAAGGCTATTACACGGAACTCACGACCATCGTCAGGGCCTACCTGGAGGAAGAGGTACACGTGAGCGCCCTGGAAAGCACTACCGAAGAACTGATTACCAAGCTGGAGTTGCTGCGGGATGCTGGACAGCTGAACCTGGAAACCGAAACCCTCAGCCGCTTTCGGCGGATCCTGCAAACGGCGGATTTGGTGAAGTTTGCCAGGTCCACGCCCCCGGTGCGCGATGCCGAAGCCGACCGCGACCAGGTGCGGGATATCGTGGTCCGCACCCACGACGCCCTCCCCGAACCCACGGAGGAAGAACTGATGGAGCAGGAGGAATACCGGCAGGAAGTGCTGCAGCAAAAGCGCAGGAAGCGCATCCGCATCGGACTGGCAACGGCAGCCGGGGTACTGGTTGTCGGGATTGCCTCGACCGTGGCGTACTTCGGCTACGCCGAGGTCCGGGACGCCGTCTTCGGCACCCCGACCAAGTCGCTGCTGGAAGGCGAATGGATTTCCAGTTCCTACGGGTACCCGCCCATCCTGATGGAAACCCCGGAAGTCCTTTACCGCAAAGAGGTGGAACTCCCGCCCGAGGCCAGGGGCACCATCCGGGACATGGATGTGTTCGGGTACGACAACCCCCGGGCCAACCTCTCGATCATGGCGAGCTCCACCCTGTTTGCCGACCCGAAAACCGAGCCCGATTTTGAGCAGAGCATTGAAAAGGTGCTCGAGCAGTTCGAAGCCTCCGGGGCGCGGAACATCATAACGAAGCAGGAGACATTTACCACCATATCGGGTGTGGAAGGCGTGCGGGTTTACGGAAAAGGAACCTTTGATGTCCCGGATTCCTACGGGAGCATGGAAGGCGCCTACACCATCCTGGTTTTCGGGGGGAATGGATTTATCCAGCAAGTGGTGCTGTCCTGGGAAGATGGGGACACGTACTCCGAGGCCATCGTGGAACGCATTATCAAAACCCTGGAAGTTAAAACCACTGTATGATTGGGCCTGAGATAGCATTTGCGAACCCTGAGTTTTTCTGGCTGCTGCTGGGGCTGCCCCTGGCCGTGCTGTGGTATTTCCTCCGCAAGAAAAAGCAGGGGGCCAGCCTGCGGGTGCCTTCCCTGAAAGGTTTTGGCAAGCCCGGCCTGCTCAGCCGCCTGCAGCCGCTACCCTTTGTCCTTCGGTTACTCGCACTCGCCGCGGTCATCACGGCCATGGCCAGGCCGCAGACGCAGGATATTTCCACCCGCACCAAGACCACCAAGGGGATCGACATCGTTATGGCCATTGACGTTTCGTCCAGTATGCTGGCGCGGGACCTCCGGCCCAACCGGCTATCGGCCCTCAAGGAAGTGGCGGCCGAATTTATCCGCAAACGGCCCAATGACCGCATCGGGCTGGTCGCCTATGCCGGGGAAAGCTATACCAAGACACCGATCACCAGCGATAAATCCATTGTGCTCAACGCGCTCAGGGAAATTACCTACGGGCAGCTCAACGACGGCACGGCCATCGGGATGGGGCTGGCCACCTCGGTGAACCGGCTCAAGGAGAGCACGGCAATCTCCAAGGTGATCATCCTCCTGACAGACGGGGTGAACAACGCCGGCTTTATCGAACCCCAGACCGCTGCCGACCTGGCACTGGAATACGGGATCAAAACGTATACCATCGGGCTCGGGACCAACGGGAATGCCCTGTCGCCCATTGGCTACAACCCGGATGGCTCCTTCCGGTACGGGATGCGGCAGGTCGAAATCGACGAAGACCTGCTGACCGCTATTGCCTCGGCCACCGGCGGGCAGTATTTCCGTGCAACGGACAATGAAAAACTGGAGGCGATCTACGACGAGATCAACAAGCTCGAAAAAACGGAAGTGGAAGAATTCAAATATTACCGGTACGAGGAAAAATTCAGGGGCTGGGTGCTGCTTGCCGGGGGATTGCTCCTGTTGGAGTGGGCCCTCAGGTTCACCCTGTTCCGGAGTTTTATATAACGCATCATGATACAGTTGGATCAACCGATATACTTTTACCTGCTGCTGGCTTTGCCGGCATTGCTGCTGTTATATATCGCCCACCATATCTGGAAAAAACGCACCCAGCGGAAATTTGCGGACCCCCGCCTCCTGATGCGGCTTGCCCCGGACCGCTCCCTGTTCAAACCGCAACTGAAACTGCTGTTATTCCTGCTGGGACTGGCCTTCCTGACCCTGGGACTGGTCAACCCGAAGATGGGGACCAAACTGGAAACCGTGAAGCGGGAAGGGGTGGACATCGTTTTTGCCGTAGATGTATCCAAAAGCATGCTGGCCGAGGATATTGCCCCGAACCGTCTGGAAAAATCCAAGCGGCTGGTTTCTGAGATCATCAACGAGCTCGCCAGCGACCGGGTGGGGATCATTGCCTATGCCGCACAGGCCTTCCCCCAGTTACCCATCACCACGGATTACGGGGCTGCCAAGATGTTCCTGCAGAGCATGAACACAGACATGCTCTCTTCCCAGGGAACCGCCATACACGAAGCCATCGAGCTTGCCGCCACCTATTTTGACGACGAACAACAGACCAACCGCATCCTGTTTATCATTTCCGACGGGGAGGACCATGAAGAAGACCAGGCAATGGATGCTGTGGAAATGGCTACCGAGCAGGGCATCCGGATTTATACCATAGGCGTGGGCAGCACCAAGGGCGCACCCATCCCCATCAAGCGCAACGGGGTGCTGGAAAGCCTTAAAAAGGACGCCCAGGGCGAGGTGGTCATCACCCGCCTCAACGAACAAATCCTTTCCGATATCGCATCGGAAGGCAATGGCGAATATATTTCGGGGTCCAATACGGCAGCCGCCGTGGAACAGATCAGCGAAACCCTGCAGCAGATGGATAAGATGGAATTCGAAGCCAAGCAATTTGCAGAATTCAAAGACCAGTTCCAGTGGTTCCTGGGCGCAGCATTCCTCCTGCTCTTCCTTGACATTTTCGTCCTGGAGCGCAAAACGGCGTGGCTGCGAAAACTGAATTTGTTTAATGAAAGGAAAGCAGCTTGATGAAAAAGATTCTATTATTTGCGATGGGCCTGCTCGCTGTCTCCGGCTACGGACAGGAGCAGGAAGCCCCCGACCCGAAGGCAGTGGATGCCTCCAGGGAATTGACCCGTGAAGCAAACCAGGAACTGGCCGAGGACGATTTCGTGAACGCCGAGGCCAACTATCGCAGGGCCATTGCCAAAAGCCCGGAAAATACGGTAGCCCCCTATAACCTGGGTCATGCCTATTACCGGAAGGACAGCTACGGGGAAGCCTTTGGACGGTTTAAGGAAGCGGGGGAAAAAGCGGGGGAAAAACCCCAGAAACACAAGGCCTTCCATAATATGGGCAATGTGTATATGAAACAGAAGGACTACCAGAAGGCGGTGGAGGCGTATAAGGAAGCCCTGAGGAACAACCCATCCGACGAGGAAACCCGCTACAACCTCGCCCTGGCAAAGGAGCTGCTCAAAAAAGACCAGGAGCAGCAGAAACAGGACGAGGATAACCAGGAGCAGGAGCAGGAGGACCAGAAAGAGGAAGAGCAGGAGAACCAGGACCAGAACGAAGGGGATAAGGGGGAACAGGAAAACGAGGAAGACCAGCAGCAAAGCGGGGGCGAGGACGAGAAGGAAGAAAACCAGGAGGGGGACGGCGACCGCAAGGAAGAACAGGACCGCAAACCGGAGGAAAACCCCGAGCAGCCCCGGCCCAACCAATTGTCACCCCAGCAGATCCAGAACCTCCTGCAGGCCATGGAAAACGAAGAGCGGAAAGTGAAGGAAAAGATCGATGCCCAGAAGGTCAAGGGGGCACCGGTAAAAACGGAAAAGGACTGGTAGATGAAGCTTCGGCGTTTGTTCATATTCCTCTTTGTGGCCTTTTCGGCCTGCGGCCTGTTGGCCCAGGAAGCCGAAGGGGTCACCTTTGAGCTCAAGCTGAGCAAGGACCGACTTGGCGTCAACGAACGCCTGCGCGCCGATTTCATCATGAACAAGGACGGGGACAATTTTGTCCCGCCGGACTTTGAGGGGTTCCGCGTGCTGATGGGGCCTTCCCAATCCATCAGTTCGTCCTGGATCAACGGGGTGCGCTCCTATTCCAAGACCTATACCTATATGCTGGCGCCGGAGGCCACCGGCCAATTCACCATTGGGCAGGGGACCATCGTGATCTCCGGGGAGGTGTATAAAACCATCCCCAGGCAGGTTACCGTCACCGAGGCGGTAGACAACCCGAACGGGGCCCCCTCCGTGGACGAGATTGCCGACCAGAACCTCCACCTCGTCGCCGAGGTATCCAAAACCCAGCCCTATATGAACGAGCCGGTAAGCGTCGTTTACAAGCTCTACTTCAGTTCTTCGGTAGGTGTGTCCAATTTCCGTCCCCTGGACAACCCCAAATACAACAACTTCTGGAGCCAGGAGATCCCCTTCAGCAAATACAGTATCGAGAACGGCACGTTTGGCGGGCAGCCCTACCGGTATGTGGTCCTGAAGCGGGTAGTGCTCTACCCCCAGAAAAGCGGGGAACTCGAAATCGAACCCCTGGCCCTGGAGGTATCCCTCGAGGTACCTACGGATAAGCGGAATTTCTTTGGGGAGCGGATCTATGCCTCTACCAACAAAACGGTTTCCGCCGGCAAACGGACCCTTCAGGTCCGGCCCCTCCCGGAAGCCGGCAAACCCGCTGATTTCAGCGGGGCAGTGGGGGACCTGGAGCTGAAGGTGGAGACGAGCAAATCCAGCCTGAATGCCTCCGAATCCCTGCGGGCCACTGTGACGGTCAGCGGCAAGGGGAACCTGAAATTGTTCCAGCTCCCGAAACTCACCCTGCCCAGTTCCCTGGAAGTATACGACCCCGAATTCAGCGAAGATGTCCGGACGACGATCAGTGGCATGCAGGGGAGCGTCTCCGAGGAATATACCATCGTCCCGGGGTTCCAGGGCAAATACCCCATCCCCCCCATCAGCTTTTCCTGGTTCAACCCCAGTACGGGGAAATATGAAAGTACGCGCTCGCGGGAGATAACCATCAATGTCCTGGAGGGGCCAACGGCAACGTCACCCGGGGCGCCTGCCATCCCGGCCACGCCCAAATCGCCCGTGGCTACCGGCAGCCAGTTCTATTTCCTGAAACTAAAACCGGAATTGCAGGATAAGGTGTGGAATCCATTTTTTGGCAGCCGTGCCCATATCATCTGGTTGCTGGCCCCGCTCCTGTTCATCCCGCTTTTCATCGTGCTGCGCAAAAAGCAGGCAGCCCTGGAGAGGGATGTAGTGGGCAACCGGGTCAAAAAAGCCAACCGGCTTGCACGCCGGTACCTGTCCCGGGCGCGAAAGCTCCTCGGGCAGAAGGAAGAATTCTATGTGGCCCTGGAAAAAGCCCTGCACAATTACCTGAAGGCGAAGCTCAAGATCGTAACCTCCGAATTCAGCAAGGACAAAATCAGGGAATTGCTGGCGGGAAGGGGTGTTGAAGCAGAATCGGTCGAGGGCTTTACCCGCCTTCTGGAAAATTGCGAAATGGCCCGTTACAGCCCCTTTTCCCGCGTGCAAATGCAGCAGGATTACGATAAGGCCAGCCAGGTTATCGCTGAATTGGATAAAACCCTCTGACATGAAACCGAGCCGTCCGCTTCTCTTCCTGGTCCTTTTCCTCCTGGCCGCGCCCGCAGCCCTGCCCCAGGCGGATTCGTTGTTCTACCGGGCAACCGATGCCTATAACGAGGGGGCGTATCAGCAAGCCGTGGACAATTACCAGCAGATCCTGGAATCGGATCAGCATTCCGCGGCCCTGTACTACAACCTCGGGAACGCGTATTACAAACTCGGGCAGATTGCCCCGAGCATTTACTACTACGAGAAGGCGCTTCTGCTCAAGCCGGGCGACCCGGAAATCCGGAACAACCTGGCCTTTGCCCGGAACATGACCCTGGATGCAATCCAGCCATTGCCCGAAACCCAGATATCCCGGTGGTACAATGGGCTGCTCTATCGATTCAGCATTGACCAGTGGGCCTACATGGGTATCGTATGCATGTTCCTTTTCGTGATGGCCTATCTGGCTTTCTACCGCCTGTACCAGCCCAACCAAAAACGCATCGCCTTGATATCCAGCCTGCTGTTTCTCGGGCTTTGCATCGTTACCACCGCCCTGGCCTACCTGCAGCGCCTGGAGTACCGTGCAGACCAGCCCGCTATCATCTTTGCCGGCGAGGTGACGGTCCGGTCCGAACCCAACCGGGGGGCGTCCGAGGCCTTTAAACTTCACGAAGGCACCCGGGTGCAGGTAAGGGACTCCCTGGCCGACTGGCGCAAGATCCTCCTGGCCGACGGGCAATCCGGTTGGATGCCCGCCGAAGACCTGAAACTGTTAAAAAAGTTTTAAAATTTTGTTAACAGAATTTTCGGGCAGAACGGGTTATTTTTACAGTATTCCACAGTCTATGCGGTCGAAACATCTCCTTGTTGGCTTGTTGAGCTTCTGGGCGCTGTCCATTGTCGGATCGCCCCTGGCCTGGCTATGCCAATCCGAGGATACTATCGCCATTGCCCTGAACCCGGCCGAAGAGGAATCGGGAAAAACCTTCAAGTTGGACCCCCTCGAAGAAAAGCTGATCGTCCACACCAGCATCCCGTTTGATTCCGGTAAAGCCTCCCCCGAAAAGGATCCTGCTTTCAGGCCTACCCCTGCCCTTTCGGATTTCATCGGTGAAATCTTGCTCCCTCCCCCGAAACGGGCTTGACTTTCTGATCTTTTAATCCCCAAACAACTCACTAACCGGCGTGTTCCCGCATCGGACGCGTCCAATAAACAACTCTATGTTCAAACACCTGAAGCAGGACCTTCCTGCAAGTATCGTCGTATTTTTCGTCGCCATCCCCTTGTGCCTGGGAATTGCCCTGGCCAGTGGGGCACCCCTGTTTTCCGGCCTTATTGCCGGGATCATCGGGGGGATCGTGGTAGGCGCTATCAGCGGGTCAGCGATAGGGGTCAGCGGGCCGGCAGCCGGCCTGGTTGCCATCGTCCTGTCGGCCATTGCAACCCTCGGGGGCTGGGAGAATTTCCTGGTTGCCGTAGTGCTCAGCGGGGTGATACAAATAGTATTTGGGCTCCTCAGGGCAGGGATCATTGCCTATTATTTCCCCTCCTCCGTGATCAAGGGGATGCTCACCGGGATCGGGATCATCATCATCCTCAAACAGATCCCCCATTTCTTCGGTTACGACGCCGACCCGGAGGGCGACTGGGCCTTTTTCCAGGTAGATGGTGAAAATACTTTTTCGGAATTGTTCAACACCGTCAACAACATCTCGCCTGGGGCCACGCTGATTGCCCTGATCGGTCTGGGCATCCTGATCCTCTGGGATAAAGTGCTCACCAAAAAAGCCCGGTTTTTCCAATTGGTACAGGGGCCCCTGGTTGCCGTGGTAGCCGGTATCGTCTTCTTCCTGCTGACCAGGGGCAACGACGCATTGCGCATTTCCGCAGAACACCTGGTCAATATACCGGTCCCGGAGGATACCGCCTCTTTTGTCGCCCAGTTCAGTTTTCCGAATTTTGGGGTCATCGGCCAGCCGGAAGTCTGGATAGCGGCCTTCACCATAGCCCTGGTGGCGAGCCTCGAAACCCTCCTCTGCGTGGAAGCAACGGATAAGCTCGATCCTGAGAAGCGGGTAACCCCCACCAATCGGGAGCTGCTTGCGCAGGGATCCGGCAACATCCTGTCCGGCCTGGTCGGCGGGCTGCCCATTACCCAGGTGATCGTGCGCAGTTCTGCAAATATCCAGTCGGGCGGGAAAACGAAGATGTCCGCCATCATCCACGGTTTTTTATTGCTGATATCCGTTATCCTGATCCCCACCCTCCTCAACATGGTCCCCCTTTCCGTACTGGCGGCCATCCTGTTCCTGGTGGGTTACAAACTGGCCAAGCCGTCCCTTTTCAGGGAAATGTACCTCAAGGGATGGAAGCAATTCGTCCCCTTTATGGTCACTGTTGTGGGAATCATTTTTACGGACCTGCTGATCGGCATCTCCCTGGGCCTTGCCGTCGGTATCGTGATAATCCTGATAAAGAGCTACCAGAATTCCCACTTCCTGCACATTGAGGAAGAGGGCAACGGCGGCACCCGGTTTAAGATGACCCTGGCGGAAGAAGTGACCTTTATCAACAAGGGGGCCATCCTGAGGTCACTGGACAATCTGCCCGAAAACTCCTATCTTGAGCTGGATGTACGCAAAACCCGGTACCTGGATAACGACATCATCGAGATCCTGGACGACTTTACCCTGAAGGCCAAAAACCGGAACATCGACATCCTGTTGATCTCGGAGCGCGGTGAAACAAAAAATCCGGATAGCTACATCGAATTCTTCAGGCTGACGCCCAAAAAAGAACTCTACAAACCCTAAAATCTACCTATGAAAGCACATACCAAGGAAACACAGGCTACCATGACGCCTGCTAAAGCACTGAATTTCCTCAAGGAGGGAAACCAGCGGTTCCAGCATAACCTGAAGGCCAACCGCAACCTGCTGGAACAGGTAAACGATACGGCCGACGGGCAATTCCCGTTTGCCACCATCCTGAGCTGCATCGACTCCAGGGTATCCGCGGAACTGGTCTTCGACCAGGGGCTGGGGGATATCTTCAGCATCCGGATTGCCGGGAATTTCATCAACCAGGACATCCTGGGAAGCATGGAATTTGCCTGCAAACTGGCCGGGACCAAATTGCTGGTGGTCCTGGGGCATACCAGCTGCGGGGCCGTCAAGGGCGCCTGCGACCATGCCCGCCTGGGCCACCTGACCGCCCTGATCAACAAGATCGAGCCGGCCGTAGCCGCCGTGAAGGAACCCCGGGACGAGTCCCTCCGGAATTCCAGGAACCTGGATTTCGTGGATGCGGTTTCGGAGGCCAATGTCAAAATGGCCATCGACCACATCCGGTCGCAGAGTAAAATCCTTTGCGAAATGGAGGAGGCGGGGGAAATCGCCATCGTGGGGGCGATGTACGACATCAGCACCGGGGAGGTCTCCTTTTACGAGTAGCAGTACCCGGACACGTTCCAATGCAAGCCGCCATACCATTTGTATGGCGGCTTCATTATTTATTGTCGTATCTTCTATGTTCCAAAACGAGCAATATCCTATGAAATCCATTTTCGCGCATTTCAGAGGAGATCTTTTAGGCGGGGTTACGGCTGGAATTGTGGCACTCCCGCTGGCTCTTGCTTTTGGTGTCAGTTCGGGCCTTGGTCCCAGTTCCGGTTTATACGGAGCTATCTTCATCAGTATTTTTGCTGCCATGTTTGGGGGCACCCCTACCCAGATTTCAGGGCCTACCGCACCGATGACAGCCGTTAGCATGGTGGTGATCGCCGGCATCATTTCGGTAAATGACGGCAGTGTCGAGCAGGCCCTGCCTGCTATCCTGACGATATTCCTGCTGGCCGGGATCATGCAGATCTTGCTCGGCCTGATTGGCCTGGGCAAATACATACGATATATCCCCTACCCGGTGGTATCAGGGTTCATGACTGCCATCGGCCTGATCATTGTCGTCACACAAATACTTCCCGCTGTGGGTTATTATCCAAGGGAGGATTCCGAATATGTCAGTCAGTTCAAACCCCGGGCGGAAGAGCTCATCCTGGAAAATATCCTGAGAGAAGAGGCTGGCGAAGGCATCCTGGTCCTCGAGGATTTTGAGGAAACCATTAACCGGTCACATGAAATCACCCCGGAAGCCATCCTCAAGGAGTCCCGGACCCTGGCCGCCAAGGAAGCCAGCGGTGTCCTGGGAGCCATTCAGTTAATGAATCGCGCCATCTCGAATATCCACTGGCTGGAACTTATACTGACCCTAACCACCATTGCCATCATTTATGGATTTAAATGCATTACCTCCTTCATTCCCAGCACCTTGGTATCCTTGTTGGCGGTGTCCGGGGCTGCCATTGCCTTTGGCCTCGACTACCGACCCATCGAGCAAATCCCCAGGGCCTTTCCGCTCCCCAACCTGGAAATCTTCACAGCGTTCCGTCTGGACCAGATAACCCCTTATATCTTTACCGCCCTTACCCTGGCCTTACTGGGTGCGATTGATTCACTCCTGACTTCAGTGGTTGCCGATAACATGACCAAGACCAAACACGAGCCAAACAAGGAATTGGTGGGGCAGGGAATTGGAAACGGCATTGCTGCCTTATTTGGCGGCATCCCTGGGGCCGGAGCTACGATCCGGACGGTCGTAAATATCAATTCCGGAGGAAAAACCCGGCTTTCCGGTATTATCGCAGGTCTGCTGCTACTGGTGATACTTCTGGCACTTGGGCCAATTGCTTCGCGCATCCCGGCAGCCGTTCTTGCAGGGATCCTGATCACCGTAGGGTTCAGCGTCATGGACTACAAGGGACTGCGCGCCATCCCGAGCCTGCCCAGGGATATTGTACTCGGGCCGCTCAGGCTGAGCTCGGAAGTAATTATTATGGTGGTAGTTCTCGTCCTATCGACATTCTGGAACCTGATTTATGCAGTTGGCATCGGCCTGGTAATCGCCTCGTTGATGTTTATGAAGAAGATCGGCGACCTGACCGCCAAGCGTTCGGATGTAAAATCGCTACAGGACGAAAAAGCTTGGCCCGACGAGACGAATTTTCCCTTAAAGCTCCGGGAAGAAGTATTTATCAAACATATCAAAGGCCCGCTGTTTTTTGGCACGACCAGCGATTTCCAAAGCCTGGCGGACCAGATTCCCCAGACGGCCAAGGCAGTCATCATCCGGCTGGGCCGGATGCAGTATATGGACCAATCCGGCCTTTATGCCATGGAAGATGTGTTGCAGGAACTCCGTAAAAAGGATGTGACCGTACTCTTTGAGGATGTTCAGGAACAACCCCGTTACCTGATGACCCGAATCGACATCATTCCGGACCTGGTCCCAGAGGAAAATATATTCAAATCGTTCCGGGCTTGTATAGAATGGGTTAGGGAAAACATTCGCGATACAGACTGACAAGGGGTTTCCATTGATTTTTTGCTGGTGTAAATACAATCCCGGTTGCCGGAATTGTGTACCTTTGTCCCTGCTTACAGGGCTTTTCGGCCTATGCCATGCCCAAGTTTCCAGCAGCATGATCGACCAACTGAAACAACACCTCCAAGAGGTCCGGGACTTCCAGGCAGATACCCAGGATGCCATCGAAGCCTTCCGTATCAAGTACCTCGGGAAAAAAGGCCTGATGACTACCTTTTTCGCCGAGCTCAAGAACGTGCCGGCGGCGGAAAAACGGGAATTTGGCCAGACGGTCAACGAATTGAAAAACGCGGCCCAGGAAAAGGTGGAGGCCCTCAGGTCCTCCCTGGAGGCCGGGGCGCAGGCCAAGGCCCGGTACGGCGACCTGACCCGTCCCGGCCTGCCGCTGGACGTAGGGTCGCGACACCCGATTTCCCAGGTGAAATACCGGATCATCGATATTTTCTCCCAGATCGGTTTTACCGTATCCGAAGGCCCCGAAATTGAAGATGACTGGCATAATTTTACGGCCCTGAACCTGCCCGAATACCACCCGGCACGGGATATGCAGGACACCTTTTTTATCCAGACGGATCCCGACATCCTCCTGCGCACCCATACTTCTTCCGTACAGGTCCGCTACATGGAAGACCACAAACCCCCCATCCGCACCATCTCCCCGGGCAGGGTTTACAGGAACGAGGCCATCTCGGCCCGGTCCCATTGCTTCTTCCACCAGGTGGAAGGGCTCTACATAGACAAAGGCGTTTCATTTGCAGACCTGAAACAGACCCTGCGGTACTTTACCACTGCCCTTTTCGGCAAGTCAAAAATCCGGCTCAGGCCCTCCTACTTCCCGTTTACCGAGCCGAGTGCCGAGGTAGACGTATACTGGGGGCTGGAAACGGAGACCGACTACCGGATGACCAAGGGCACGGGATGGCTGGAAATCATGGGTTGCGGCATGGTGGACCCGAACGTCCTGGAAAACTGCGGCATCGATTCCAAAACGTACTCGGGATTTGCCTTCGGGATGGGGATTGACCGCATTGCCCTGTTGCTCCACCAGATTCCCGATATCCGACTGCTCAGCGAAAACGATGTCCGGTTCCTGCGCCAGTTCCGCACCCTGGGCTGATCAGCGGAGCGGAAACCCTTTTGCAGCCCACCAGGGGTGTATTTCAATCACCAGCCGGCCAGCCTTTACTGACGGGTCCAGGTTCGCCAGACTATCCGCCATTTCCAGGGTCGGCACATTGTAAATGGTAATCCCGCGGATTTCCCCGTCGTCCCCGAAGGGTCCTGAAATATCTGCATAACCCAGTTCGTACATGCGCCCCAGGTGGGCCAGGTGCAGGCGCTGGAGGCTGTCTGCTTCCGTCTGGTTCTGGGATCGGATGGGGCCGCTTTTGAGGAATGCCATAAAATACTGTTGCATCAGGATGGTATCCCCGGTCTGCTCATCCACATAATCGAACACCTCAAAACCCGCGGAGGTCAGGCGCTCCCGGAGGGCAGCCACCGAGGGCTGCGGTTCGTCTGTCTTGTCAGGGTTCCCTGCGGTCCCGTCGGTGTTACCTGACCCGGGGATCCCGGGGTCTTTTTGAGGCCCCCCGCATGCTGCAAGCAAAAACAGCGCGACCAAGGGTAGTAATTTTCTCAATCGTTCCATGTGCCAAAGGGTTTAATACTCAGTTGCGAATTGTAGTACGCGGGGTTGCCGGTTACCTCCTCCCCCAACCAGTCCGGCCTGGGAAAGGCCTCCGAAACATCCTCCAACTCCACCTCAGCCAGGGTCAGGCCCAAATTGGCTTCCAGGAATTCATCCACCTCAAAAAGGTGGGCCCCTTCGGCCACCTCGTAGCGCACCTTGCGGATAGGCGGTTCCGGACATAGTCCGAGCAATTCTTCAGCTTCGGCAACCGGGATCGGGTATTCCCATTCCGGGCGGGTCGTTCCCGAATCACGGGTCCGCCCCTTGATGGTTATCCATGCCCGGTCCCCGGATCGCCGGACCCGGATGGTACGTTCCGGGTCGGTACAGAGGAAGCCCTGGACAATCTCGGTCCGGGAACGGGCGGCGTCCCGGTAGGCGGTGGAGGATACGAGGAATTTACGTTCGATTTCGAGCATGCCGATAGATGGTTGCAGCGGGCCCGCAGGGGCCCCTGCGCCTAAATATACCGTAAATTTGGGTATGGGAACTCCCGCCGGTTTGCGAAAAATCATCCACGTGGACATGGACGCGTTTTACGCGTCGGTGGAACAGCGGGACAACCCTGAACTGAAAGGAAAACCCATCGCCGTGGGGGGTGGTGCCAAAAGGGGCGTTGTGGCAGCGGCCAGCTATGAAGCGCGCCGGTTCGGGGTACGGTCGGCCATGAGCGGCGTACAGGCCAGGCGCAATTGCCCGGAGTTGATCTTTGTCAGGCCGCGGTTTGAGCGCTATCGGGAAGTCTCCGGTCAAATCCGGTCCATCTTCCTGGAATACACCGACCTGGTAGAACCCCTGTCCCTGGACGAGGCCTACCTGGACGTTACCGCAAACCGGAAGGGGCCGCCCTCTGCGACGCTGATCGCACGGGAAATCCGCGCGCGTATCCTGGAGGAAACGGGCCTTACCGCTTCCGCCGGTATCTCCGTCAACAAATTCATCGCCAAGGTAGCCAGCGATATGAACAAACCGAACGGACAGAAAACCGTACCCCCGGAGGCCGTTTCTGATTTCCTGGAAGCCCTGGAAATACGAAAATTCCACGGGGTCGGCAAGGTGACTGCCGAAAAGATGAACGCCCTTGGGATCTTTACCGGGGCAGACCTCAAAAAGCGGAGTGAGGCATTCCTCACGGAGCACTTTGGTAAAGGGGGACACCATTACTACCAGGTGGTGCGCGGCATCCACGACAGCCCGGTGCAACCCAGCCGCATCCCCAAATCCGTCGGGGCCGAGCGGACGTTCAGTGAAAACCTCAGCAGCGAGGTTTTTATGATGGAAAAACTCTCCCAGATATCCGACGAACTGGAAAAGCGGCTGAAGCCCAGGGAAAGGGCGGGAAAAACGGTAACCCTGAAGATCAAGTACAGCGATTTCAGCCTGCAGACCCGCAGCCGTACCCTGCCGGATTTCGTGGATTCCGCGGCACGAATACTGGCAGTGGCCCGTGAGTTGCTCTACCAGCAGCCCCTGGAGAATTCCGTCAGGTTGCTGGGTATCTCCCTCTCCAACCTCAACACGGGGAATGAAAAAACCGAACCTGTGGAAGATTCGGTTTCCGTACAGTTGCGGTTTGAGTTCTGAACCCCGGCGGGAATCAGAAATTACAGCTGTCTATTTCAGTGACCCGCAGGGTGTTGACCATCCCCTTATCCTTGATGGGCATGGCCGCCAGGCTGATCAGCATATCGCCGGCCTCCAGGAATCCCTTCTGGCAGGCGATCTTGTTCACGTCCTCGATGGTCTCATCCGTGGACACGAACCGGTCGTAATAGAATGCCTTGACCCCCCAGAGCAGGTTCAGCTGCGACAGGATCCTTTTGTTGGAGGTAAACACCAGGATATGTGCCGCTGGCCGCCAGGCAGATATCTGGAAGGCGGTATATCCGCTGTTGGTCAGGGTGGAAATGGCCTTTGCCTTGATCTCGTTTGCCATCAGTGCCGCATGGTAACAAACACTTTTGGTAATGTATCGTTTGGTGCGCACGTGGGGCGGGTCGTGGGGTACCTTGATCAGTTCTGACCCCTCGACGCTTTTCAGGATGCTGGTCATCCGTTCGATGACCTGAACCGGATAATTCCCCACAGAGGTCTCCCCGGAAAGCATCACGGCATCGGCCCCGTCCATCACCGAATTGGCGACATCGTTCACTTCGGCCCGGGTGGGGGTGAGGCTGGTGATCATCGTCTCCATCATCTGGGTGGCAATGATTACGGGGATCCGCGCTTTTTTGGCGCGGAGCACGAGTTTTTTCTGGATCAGGGGTACTTCCTGGGCAGGGACTTCCACCCCCAGGTCACCCCGGGCCACCATCAGGCCGTCGCAATAGGCGACGATCTTGTCGATATTCTCCACGGCCTCGGGCTTTTCGATTTTGGCGATGATCGGGATCTTGTGGTCCGTGTGCTTGGCGATCAGCTCCTGCAGGTCCATGAGGTCCTGGCTGTGGCGCACAAAAGACAGGGCAAGCCAGTCCACCTCTTGCGAGATGGCGAATTCTGCATCCTTGATATCCTTCTTGGTCAGTGCAGGCAGGGAGATGTTGGTGTTCGGGAGGTTGACCCCCTTCTTGGATTTGAGCGGACCGCCCTGTATGACCCTGGCCTTTACACTGTCTTCCCCGTTGGTCTCCAGGATTTCGAAGATCAGCTTGCCGTCGTCCAGCAGGATGCGTTCCCCGGGTTTCACGTCCCTCGGGAAATTCTCATAGTTCATGTACACGGCCTCCGCTGTCCCCTCAAAGGGTTTGCCCGTTTTGAAGAACAGTTCGTCCCCGGGTGCCACAACGACCTCGCCGGACATTACCCCCACCCGGAGTTTGGGCCCCTGCAGATCCGCCAGGATAGCCGTATAGGTGCCCAGTTCCTCACTCAACTCCCGGATCATTCGGATCCGGTTGGCGACGTCCTCGTAATTGGCATGGGAGAAATTGATCCGGAAAACGTCCACCCCGGCTTCCACCATTTTGCGCAATACTTCCTTGTCGCTGGTGGCCGGGCCGAGTGTGGCCACAATTTTGGTCTTTTTATGGCTTGGCATGTCGGTTCTAAAAAATTAAATTTTGTTTGGATTTCAGTTTGGAGGCCTCCAGTCGGTAGGCCGTAATAATCTTTGATATGGACAGCAGACTGGATACCAGGTTTTGTTCGGCATCCTCCCCTTCCAGTTTCAGGAAGAAATCAACTTCCTTTTTTTCCGGGATCAGGAAATGCTTCCTGTGGCTGGGTTCATCAGGAAAAAGCCCTGCGGCGGTGCCGCTGCCGGTACTTATCCCCGAATTGCGGGCAAGGGTCCACTCCCGTTGGTTTGCCTCGTCCTTATATTGAAACAGGGGGAAATAAACCTGCTGATCGAGTTCCAGATCGTCCGGAAGGCGTCGCAATTTAATCCCGCATGCCTGGTTCAGGGCATAGGCCAGTGCATAGTCTTCCAGCTGGCTGTGGATTGCGAATAGCCCGAATGAGGTGTCCTCCAAAAGGTCTTCCCAAATATTCAGCAATGCGCCCATTCCCATTTTTGACGAATCGTAAATATAACGGTTCTGCCCGAATCCACCTAGTTCTGCAGGCCTAAACCTCTCCCGGCCGCCCTCGTATCCCCGTCTGCGCCAGAGGCTCTTACTCGTTCTCAATCTTGTTCTGAAGTGCAAAAAAAGCGCGACGGGAGGCCTTTTCCTCGGCTTTCTTTTTGGAGGTGGCCCGGGCCTTGGCCAGGACGCGCCCGTCGATGTTCAGCTTGACCGCAAAATGCTTGACAGGATCATTGCCGGTGTCCTCATAGACGTCGTAGTTGAACTCCTTCTTCTGCTTCTGGCACCATTCGATCACCAGGCTCTTATAGCTGATCACCTGCCCTTCCAGTTGTTCGATGTCCACATAGGGTTCGATGACCCGGCTCCCGATGAACTTTTCGCAATACTTGTAGCCGCGGTCCAGGTAGATAGCCCCGATAAGGGCCTCAAACACGTTGCCGTGGATATTCTCCCCGAAATGCGATTTGGGGATCCGGCTTTCCACAAACTTGAGCAGGTTCAGGTCCTTGCCCAGTTCGTTCAGGTGCTTCCTGCTCACGATCTTTGAACGCATCTTGGTCAGGTATCCTTCGTCCCCCGCGGGCACTTCGTTGTACAGGTGTTTGGAAATGATGGTGCCGAGCATGGAATCCCCGAGGAACTCGAGGCGTTCGTAATTCATCGGGTTCCCTTTATTGTCCTTTTTATTGGCCGATCGATGCAGGAAGGCGCGCTTGTAGATTTCCAGGTTCTTGGGTTTGAACCCGAGGATTGCCGAGATGCCCAAAAAAAAATCCCCATCCTCCTTAGGATGGGAATTGAATATATTTCCGGGAAATGTCATACGGGGTTCAGCTTAGCTTTTTAAACAATACGCAGGCGTTGTGCCCTCCGAAACCGAAGGTGTTGCTCATCGCCACCCGCACATCCCGTTTTTGTGCTTTGTTGAGTGTCAGATTGAGTTTCGGGTCGATATTTTCATCGACCACGGAATGGTTGATGGTAGGGGGAACGATCCCGTGTTCCATGGCCAGTATGGAGGCGATGGCCTCGATGGCCCCCGCTGCGCCCAGCAGGTGCCCCGTCATGGACTTGGTGGAATTGATGTTGATTTCCGGGGCGTGCTTCCCGAAAACCTGTGAGATCGCCTTGAGTTCCGCCACATCCCCCAGGGGTGTAGACGTCCCGTGGGTGTTGATGGCGTCCACTTCTTCAGGAGCCACCCCGGCATCCCGCAGGCAGTTCTCCATAACCCGAACCACCCCGATTCCATCCGGGTGGGGGGCCGTCATATGGTAAGCGTCGCTGCTGAGGCCGCCCCCGGCCACCTCGGCGTAGATCTTGGCGCCCCGGGCCTTGGCGTGTTCGTACTCCTCCAGGATCAGCGACCCGGCACCCTCGCCCAGTACGAAGCCGTCCCGGGTGGCGTCAAAAGGACGCGAAGCGGTTGCAGGGCTGTCGTTCCGGGTAGACAGGGCATGCATGGCGTTGAACCCGCCCATGCCCGCAATGGTAACCGCGGCCTCGCTCCCCCCCGTGACCACCACGTCGCAGTGGCCGAGGCGGATATAATTCAGCGCATCGATCATCGCATTGGCCGAGCTGGCGCAGGCGGAAACGGTGGTGTAGTTCGGCCCCATAAAGCCGTGTTTGATGGAAATGTTCCCCGGGGCAATATCCGCAATCATCTTGGGGATAAAGAAAGGGTTGAACCGGGGGGTGCCGTCACCCGCCGCAAAATTCAGCACCTCGGTCTGGAAGGTCTCCAGGCCACCGATCCCGGCGCCCCAGATCACGCCCACCCGGAACTTGTCTACCGTATCGAGGTCCAGGCCGGAATCGGCAATCGCCTCGTCCGAGGATACCAGGGCATATTGTGCAAACGGGTCCAGCTTCCGGACCTCTTTCCTGTCGAAAAACTCCATGGGGTCATACCCCTTGAGCTCACAGGCAAATTTGGTTTTGAATTTTTCAGTATCGAAATAGGTGATGGGAGCACATCCGCTTTTGCCACTTCTGAGGCCTTCCCAATATGCGTCCTTGGTGTTGCCAATGGGGGTAAGGGCTCCCAGACCGGTAACTACTACTCGTTTTAATTGCATGTAAGGAAACTGTTTGTCTGCTGTGTAACCCAAGCGTAAATTAAAAAAAATTATCCATGCAGCCCGATTACCACATGGATAATTTCAATTCGATTGAATGAATATCATGTACTTACTTGGCCTCCTCTATATAGCTAATAGCCTGGCCTACAGTAGCAATATTTTCTGCTTGATCGTCAGGGATCTGGATATCAAATTCCTTTTCAAATTCCATTATCAACTCTACCGTATCCAAGGAATCCGCCCCCAGGTCGTTGGTAAAGCTCGCTTCAGCAACCACCTCATTTTCGTCAACACCCAGCTTATCAACAATGATAGCTTTTACTCTTGATGCAATGTCTGACATATTGTTTGGTTTTAAATTTAAATTGATGGCAAAAATATAAAACTTTGGATTAATTACCTTAAATCCCGATAAAATGTACTCCAAAATACCGATATATCCAACAGCCATTGTACTTTTATTCCAAACTCCGGCCCCCGGACACAACAGCCAAAATGCCTAAAAATATTCTTTTATTTGCCTCAGGATCAGGCTCAAACGTTGAGAACATTGCGAATTACTTTCAGGACGACTCCCGGGTGGTCATACGGGCCGTATTCGGCAACAACCTGAGTGCCGGGGTGGTGGAACGCTGCAAGCGCCTCGGCATCCCTTTCTACGGTTTCAACCGGGCAGCCTTATCGGATACAACCGGCATGGCAGGCGTCCTGAGGTCTTTTGAACCGGACCTGGTGGTACTGGCCGGTTTCCTGTGGAAGGTTCCCGCAGAGATAGTCCGGGCCTTCGAGGGCCGGATGATCAACATCCACCCTGCCCTGCTCCCCTCCCACGGAGGGAAGGGGATGTACGGCATGCGCGTCCATGAGGCCGTGGTCCGGGACGGGGATGCGCGCACCGGGATTACCATACACTATGTAAACGAGGCCTACGACGACGGGGCAGTCATCCTTCAGGAATCCGTCGTGGTGGCAAAAGGGGATACCCCGGAAACCGTAGCCGGGAAGGTCCACGCCCTGGAATACGAGTTTTTCCCCAGGGCCATCGAATCCCTGTTATTCCCCGCCAATGGCTGAAAAGAATAAATTCTATGTAGTCTGGAAGGGAAAGAAACCCGGGGTCTATACCAGCTGGGATGCCTGCAAAAAGCAGATAACCGGTGTCAAGGGCGCCCAGTATATGGGCTTCCCCTCCCGGGGCCAGGCGGAAATGGCCTACCGGTCCGGCTACCGGGAAGCAGTGGCGCAAAAGAAAAAGTCCAAATCGGTACCCGCCTCCCAGCTGGCGAGGCTGGGCAAACCGAACCCGAACTCCATTTCGGTGGACGCCGCCTCGAGCGGCAACCCGGGCAGGATGGAATACCAGGGGGTGGACACCCGGACGAAAAAACGCCTGTTCCACAAAGGCCCCTTTGAGCAGGGCACCAACAACATCGGGGAATTCCTCGCCATTGTCCATGCGCTGGCCTACCTTAAGAAGGCCGGTGTGGACTGCGTCATTTATTCCGATTCCCGTACGGCCATGAGCTGGGTGCGCAAGAAACACTGCAACACCAAACTGGAGGAAACCGAAGCCAACCGGGAACTCTTCGACCTGGTGCGCCGGGCAGTGCGCTGGCTGGAGACGAATTCCTATAAGACCCCCATCGTAAAATGGGAAACCCGGGCTTGGGGCGAAATCCCCGCGGACTTCGGGCGCAAGTAGCGTAAGTTTCCCGCCCGAAGCCCGACTGTATCGCCATGCAAAAGCGTATATTTGCACCACAATCGGGAAAAAGGCCCTATGGGGAAATTATTGATAGTGGGAACCGTGGCATTTGATGCCATCGAAACCCCCTTCGGAAAGACAGACAAGATACTCGGCGGCGCCGCCACCTTCATCGCCCTGGCTGCGTCGCATTACAGAACGGATTCCGCCATCGTTTCGGTGGTCGGGGACGATTTCCCGAAAAAATACCTGGAGGGCTTCCGCCAACGGGGGATTGACACCTCCGGCATCGAGGTGGTCCCCGGGGGGAAAACCTTTTTCTGGAAGGGACGCTACCACAACGACCTCAACATGCGGGATACGCTGGCTACCGAACTGAATGTCCTGGCCGACTTCAAGCCGGTAGTGCCCGGTGCGCACCGGAGTGCGGATATCCTGATGCTCGGGAACCTCCACCCCGATATACAGCTCAGCGTCATCGACCAGATGGAAGACCGCCCGAAACTTACGGTGCTCGACACCATGAATTACTGGATGGACCACACCCCGGATGAACTGGCCCGGGTAATCGGGAAGGTGGATGTGATCACCATCAACGACGAAGAGGCGCGGCAGCTGAGCGGGGAATATTCCCTGGTCCGCGCCGCAAAGGCCATCCATCAGATGGGGCCCAGGTATGTGGTCATCAAAAAAGGCGAAAACGGGGCACTGCTCTTCCACGACGGACAGATCTTCTTTGCCCCTGCCCTGCCGCTGGAAGAAATATTCGACCCTACAGGGGCCGGGGACACGTTTGCCGGCGGGTTTACCGGATACCTCGCCCAGACAAAAAACATCTCCTTCAACAATCTGCGCAATGCGGTGATCCACGGTTCCAACCTGGCGTCGTTCTGCGTGGAGCGTTTTGGGACGGAGCGCCTGACCCATTTAAACAGGCAGGAAATCGATGAGCGACTCGACCGGTTCCGGGAACTGACGCAATTCGATATAGAAGTAAAATAAGCCCGGTATGCGGGCTTTTATTAATTTTGCGATCCTATGAGTGATGCCATCAAGCACGAATGCGGGATTTCCCTCATTCGCCTCCTCAAACCCCTGGAGTACTACCAGGAGAAATACGGCTCTGCCTTCTACGGGGTAAACAAGATGTACCTCATGATGGAGAAACAGCACAACCGCGGGCAGGACGGGGCCGGTTTCGCGAGCATCAAATTGGACATGCACCCGGGGGAACGCTACATGAGCCGTGTCCGTTCGAACGCCTCCCAGCCCATACAGGATATCTTTGACCAGATCAATGCCCGCATCAACACCGCCCTAAAGGAACATCCGGAGGCCGTGGACGATGTGGCATGGCAAAAGAAAAACATCCCCTACGTGGGCGAACTGCTTCTGGGCCATGTCCGGTACGGGACCTTTGGCAAGAACAGCATCGAAAGCGTCCACCCCTTCCTCCGGCAAAACAACTGGATGCACCGGAACCTGATCGTGGCAGGCAACTTCAACATGACCAACGTCAACGAGTTGTTCGACAACCTCGTGCAACTCGGGCAGCATCCCAAGGAACTGGCCGATACGGTTACAGTGATGGAAAAAATCGGGCACTTCCTGGATGATGCCGTTTCCAAGATCTACAAGCAGATCAAGAAGGAGGGCTATACTAAAATTGAAGCCTCGCCCAAGATCGCCGAAAGGCTCAAAGTTTCCAAGATCCTGAGGAAATCGTCCAAGAACTGGGATGGCGGCTACGCCATGGCGGGATTGCTCGGGCATGGGGATTCCTTTGTCCTACGGGACCCATCGGGGATCAGGCCGGTTTACTATTACGCCGACGACGAAGTGGTGGTGGTGGCTTCGGAGCGGCCTGCCATCCAGACCGTCTTCAATACGGCTTACGAAGAGGTGAAGGAACTCCCCCCTGGAAACGCCATCATCATCAAGAAAAGCGGGGAGGTACGCATACGGGAAATCCAGGAGCCCCGGGAGCGAAAGGCCTGTTCCTTTGAGCGCATCTATTTTTCCCGCGGCAACGACAAGGAAATCTACCAGGAGCGGAAAGAACTCGGGAAGCTGTTGTTCCCCCAGATCCTGGAGGCGATCAACCACGATATCAAGAATACGGTCTTTTCCTATATCCCCAACACGGCAGAGACCTCCTTCCTGGGGATGCTGCGGGAGGCGCAGAATTACCTGAACGCCAAAAAAGAAGAACAGATCCTCGCCCTGGGGCCGGATATCACCCGGGAAGAACTCCACAATATCCTCGAGGTGCGGCCCCGTATTGAGAAGGTGGCGATCAAGGATGCCAAGCTCAGGACCTTCATCACCCAGGACAGCAGCCGGGACGACCTGGTTGCACACGTATACGACATCTCCTACGGCTCGGTGGCCAAAGGCGATTACCTGGCCATTATCGACGACAGTATCGTCCGGGGGACGACCCTTAAAAAAAGCATCCTCCGCATACTGGACCGCCTGGAGCCCCGCAAGATCATCGTGATCTCCTCGGCCCCCCAGATCCGCTACCCGGATTGCTATGGCATCGACATGGCCAAACTGGAGGATTTTATCGCCTTCCGCGCTGCCCTGGAACTCCACAGGGAACGGGGGACCATGCACGTGGTAGAGGATATCTACAGGAAGTGCAAGGCGCAGGTAACCAACAAGGATAAGGAAGCCATTAACCACGTAAAGGAATTTTATGCCGCTTTCAAGACGCAGGAGCTCTCCGACAAGATCGCAGAATTGCTGAGCCCGCCCGAGATCCGAGCCGAAGTCCAGATCATCTACCAGACCATCAGCAATCTGCACAAGGCCTGCCCGGACAACCTTGGAGACTGGTATTTTACCGGCGACTACCCCACCCCTGGGGGAAACCGCGTCGTAAACCAGGCATTCATCAACTTTTACGAGGGGAAAAACCAACGGGCCTATTAGTGTATAAATCGATGAAATGCATAAAAAAGTGCATTTCATCGATAATTTGGGTATTTCAGCGGGTTTCTCAGCGGGGGCGACAGGAACCCCACTACTTTAGATTCGCCATAGCATAAGTAGGTTAAGTTCATGGTAAGATTTGGGGCAAAAAAGGTGGATTCTTATCCACCTTTTTTATTTCCCCCCATCGGGTTCCAGTCCATACAAGGGAGAAAGTTCGCACAGCGGGCGCACTTCCCTTTATCCACACGTAAGAAGCTTCCACTCCCCCTTGCATTTCAACGGATTTAACCGGTGTTCAACCGATTCATTTTTCCCGGTGGAACCCCCTGCATTATATTCGTAGGACCATAGCATAAGTAGGTTAAGTTCATGGTAAGATTTGGGGAAAAAGGCAGAGTTTCTACTCTGCCTTTTTTATGTTGAGCGTCAAACGTTTATCCTTCCAAACCTCAGTATTCCTCCCCTTTTGGCCCCCGTTTTTGGGCATCTGCTCCTTAAATAATTGTCAATTTTCTTTGTTATTTCTCTTTATACCAGTAATTTAGTATTTGCCATAGCATAAGTAGGTTAAGTTTATGGTAAGATTTGGGATGAAAAGGGCAGGGTTTCTCTGCCCTTTTCTGTTTCCCGCCGGCAGCCGATTTTACGCCGGGCCAAAAAAAAACCCCGGCTCAGGGCCGGGGCTCGTTTACGAGACGGGGATATTATTTATGCGCTGCATAATTCTTCGCCACTTCTCCCCAGTTGATCAGGTTAAAGAACGCTTCGATATACTCCGGGCGCCGGTTCTGGTAATGCAGGTAATAGGCATGCTCCCAGACATCGATCCCCAGAATCGGGTATCCGCCGCAACCCACTCCGGGCATCAACGGTACATCCTGGTTCGGGGTGGAACAAATTTCCACCTTTCCGCCGGGGTGGACACAGAGCCATGCCCAACCGGATCCGAAACGGGTGGCTGCCGCGTTGCTGAAAGCGTCTTTGAATTTTTCATAGGATCCGAAAGCGCTGTCGATGGCTTTGCCGAGGTCACCGGAAGGCTTTCCTCCCCCGTCCGGGGAAAGGATTTTCCAGAACAGGGAGTGGTTGAAAAAGCCACCTCCGTTATTCCGGACCGCCGTATTGTTCATATCGAGGTTCTTCAGGATATCCTCTATGGATTTTCCCGCAAGGCCGGTCCCCTCTATCGCCGCATTCAGCTTTGAGGTGTAGCCGTTATGGTGCTTTGTATGGTGGATTTCCATGGTGCGCGCATCGATATGCGGCTCCAGGGCGTCGTACGCATAAGGTAAATTCGGAAGTTGAAATGACATATGTTTTCAGGTTTTTGCGTTAGAAATCGTTGTCTACCAAAACTACGGATTTTAACAAACACTTTCCGCTAATTATTTGTTAAGAACCCTGCGGTATTGCTTATTTTGCAGGCTATGACGTCTGATTTGGAACCATTCCGGATATACAGTGCATCGGCCGGGTCCGGTAAGACCTACACGCTGACGCGGGAGTACCTGCGATTGCTTCTCGGGGGCAGGGGCGGCCAGCCTTTCCGCGAAATCCTGGCCATTACTTTTACCAACAAGGCGGTAGGAGAACTGAAAAACCGGATCCTGGACAGCCTGGAAGCATTTGCGGCAACCCGCACTGACCAGGAGCGTCCCAGCCTTTTCCGCGACCTGCAGGCAGACCTGGGTACCGACCGGGAAACCCTGGCGCGGAGGTCCGCCCGGGTCCTGCAGGAAATCCTGCATAACTACGCTTTTTTCGATGTCTCTACCATCGATAAATTCAACCACCGGATCCTGAGGACCTTTTCCCGGGACCTCCAGCTTCCCGCGGGTTTTGAGGTGGTGCTGGATTCGGATGCCCTGCTGGAGCGGGCCGTCGACAACCTGATCATGCAGGCCGGAGAGGCCCCGGAACTCACCCGGGTACTCATCGATTTTGCACTCGAAAAATCCGCCGATGACCGCAGTTGGGATATTGGCCGGGACCTGGCAGAAACCGGGAAACTGCTATTCAATGAAAACCACGCGGCCTACCTGAAAACCTTTGACGGGAAAGGGATATCCGATTTTCTGCGGCTCCGGGAAAAGCTCGCAGGGGGGCAGGCAGCCTGTAAGGCCCGCCTGCTGGAGCTGACCGCGGAGATACTGGCCGAAATTGAAGGGAACGGTTTGGAAACCACCGATTTTCACGCGGGGTATTTCCCGAAGTTCATCCAAAAAATCCACGACGGGGATTTTGACCAGGATTTCGACGCGGCCTGGAAAAGGGATTTTGCCGACCGGCCGCTCTACAGCAAATCCAACAAGGAAGCCCCCCGGGAAATCCTGGACCGCCTGCATCCGGCATTTATCGGAAAATTTGAGGAGATCCGGACACTGGTCCTGCATCGTGCCTTTTTAAAGAACGCCTATACCAACTGTGCCCCGTTTACCGTCCTGGGCCTGCTGCAACTCGAACTCAAACGGATCGAACAGGCCGAGAGCCTGCTGCCGGTTGCAAAATTCAACAGCATTATTTCCGAAGAACTTGCGGACCAGCCGGCTCCCTATATCTATGAGCGGTTGGGTGAAAAGTACCGGCATTACTTCATCGACGAATTCCAGGATACCTCCGAACTGCAGTGGAAAAACCTGGTACCCCTCATAGGCAATGCCCTGGAAGGGGAAGATGAGCAGGGACAGCGCGGATCCCTCGTCCTGGTGGGGGATGCCAAACAGGCCATCTACCGCTGGAGGGGCGGCTATGCCGAACAGTTCCTCGGGCTGATCCGCGGGCCCGGGAACCCCTTCTCGGTGCAGGCCAAGGGCTATGAGCTCCCCGTCAATTACCGGAGCTGCGAGACGATCGTCCGGTTCAACAACGATTTCTTTTCGGAGTTAAGCCAGAAACTCAGCAACCCGGATTACGAACGGCTCTTCCGGGACGGGAACCGCCAACTGCCTAATTCCCGGGATCCCGGACTGGTGGAAATCGGTTTCCTGCATGCTGACCCTCCGGACCGGGAAGCCGCCTACCTGGACCGGACCGTCGAAATCCTCGCCCGCCTGCGGCAGGCCGGGTACGCCTACGGGTCTGTCTGCGTGCTGACCCGCAGGCGGCGGGATGGGGTGGTACTCTCCGAGCGCCTGCTGGCCGAGGGCATCCCGGTCATCTCCTCGGAAACCCTGCTGCTGAAAAACCACCCGGCCGTGGCGTTTCTCATTGACCTGTTGCACTTCCTGGAGGAGCCGGAAGACCGCAACCATCGTTTTGGCATCCTCTCGTTTTTAGCCCCTGACGGGGTGGAAACCCATAGCTGGATTCACCGGCACCTGGAGGATACCGGCAGGCTGCTCCGACAGGAGTGGTCTTTTTTCGCCAGCGAAATGGCCCTGAAACCCGCCTACGATATCCTGGAAACGGCCATCCGCCAGTTCCGCCTCGGGGAAGAGTCCGAAGCCTACCTTTTTGCGCTCCTGGAATATGCCCTGGAGGCAGCCCGGCATGGGGATGTATCCCTGGGCACCTTCCTGGAATACTGGGAGTCGAAAAAGGACAAGCTGAGCATTGCCGCCCCCGAAAGCCCGGATGCCCTGCGCCTGATGACCATCCACAGCGCCAAAGGGCTGGAATTCCCCGTGGTCATCTTCCCCTTTGCGGACTCTTCCATCTATGCGGAGAAGAACCCGAAACTCTGGGTCCCCGTGGACCCCGGAACCTACTGTGGTTTTTCATACCTGCAGATCAATTCCCGCAGGGAGGTGGAAGCGTACGGGGAAATGGAAGCAGCCCTGTACCGGGAGGAGCGGGGGAAGCTGGAACTGGACGCCTACAATGTCCTGTACGTTGCCCATACCCGTGCCGTCGAGGCGCTTTTCGTGCTCACTGGTCCCATGACTGAAAAGGAGGTTGCCGAGCCCCGCCGCTATACGGACCTGTACCGGCAGTATCTGAAGCACCTCGGAAAATGGGATGGCAATACCACCACCTATTCCTTTGGCAGACTGGGCCAGGGCCGGGCCGTGGCGGAAACGGCCGGCAGGGATCCACTGGCCTTCGCGTATTCGTCCCGGGAGTCGGCCCAACTCCATATCGTGACCCAATCGGGCCGGCTCTGGGACAGCCCCCTGGAGACCGCCAAAAAGTACGGGAATACCCTCCACCTGGCTCTCAGCATGATCCGGACCGCGGGTGACCTGCCCGGGGTGGTCCCCCGCCTGATCGGGGAAGGCCTCGTCCCCGATGGCCAGCGCGGGCCATTGGAAAACACGCTCCGCCAGATTGTGGGCCACCCGGAATTAAGCCCGTATTTCAGGGAAGGCCCGGAGATTTACAACGAACGGGGCATCATTCTCAGAAATAAGGTAATTTTGAGGCCCGACCGCCTGGTGGTCGACGGGGGCAGTGCCGTGGTCATCGACTACAAAACCGCCCTGCCCGCTGCCAGCCACCGCGACCAGGTGCAGGCCTATGCAGGGGCCGTCTCAGAAATGGGGCTCCGCCTCGAACGCGCACTGCTGGTCTACATCTCGGATAACGGAATCAAAATAGAAACACTATAACTATGTACGGTAAAATAAAAGATCACCTGAAAGAAGAACTGGAGGATATCCGTGAAGCCGGGCTCTTTAAGGAAGAGCGCATCATCACATCCCCCCAGGGACCCGTCATTAAAATTTCCACGGGGCAGGAGGTATTGAATTTCTGCGCGAACAACTACCTCGGGCTGTCCGCCCACCCGGAAGTAGTGCAGGCCGCAAAGGATGCCCTGGACAGCCACGGGTTTGGCATGTCTTCCGTGCGTTTTATCTGCGGGACCCAGGACATCCATAAGAAACTGGAAAACACGATTGCGGAATTTTACGGGACGGAGGATACCATATTATACGCAGCCTGCTTCGACGCCAACGGCGGGGTTTTCGAACCCCTGCTCGGGCCGGAGGATGCCATTATATCGGATTCGCTCAACCACGCCTCCATCATCGACGGCGTTAGGCTCTGCAAAGCCGGGAGGTACCGGTACGACAACGGGAACATGGCATCCCTGGAGGAGCAGCTCAAAAAGGCCAACGCAGACGGCGCCCGGTTTAAGCTCATCGTCACCGACGGAGTGTTCTCCATGGACGGCCTGCTGGCCCCCCTTGACAAAATTTGTGACCTGGCCGAGCAATACGATGCCCTGGTGATGATCGACGAATGCCATGCAACCGGTTTCATCGGGGAGCACGGCATAGGCACCCTGGAGGAAAAAGGGGTGCTGGGCCGCATCGATATCATTACCGGGACCCTGGGCAAGGCGCTCGGGGGTGCGATGGGCGGCTATACCACCGGCAAGCGGGAAATCATCGAAATGCTGCGGCAGCGTTCCCGCCCCTACCTCTTCTCCAACAGCCTGGCCCCGGCCATCGTCGGTGCTTCGATCCGCGTTTTCGAGCTCCTTTCGGCCGATACCTCCCTGAAGGAAAAGCTGGACCGGAATACCACCTATTTCAAAAAAGGCATGAAAGCCCTGGGGTTTGACATTGTGGACGGGGATTCGGCCATTGTGCCGGTGATGCTGTACGACGCGAAACTGTCCCAGGATATGGCTTCCCGCCTGCTGGAAAAGGGCATCTATGTCATCGGGTTCTTCTACCCGGTGGTGCCCAAGGGCAAGGCGCGGATCCGGGTGCAGTTATCGGCCGCCCACGAGCTGGAACACCTGGATAAAGCCATCCGGGCATTCCGGGAAGTAGGCACAGAACTCGGGGTCATCTGAGGCCTGTAAAGACAGGCGATTGAGCATGAAAAAAATGGGAATATGATTTTGTTAATAAACTTTAACAACTTACATTTGCCTCTGATAAACACTTAAACTTAAAAATTTGAACATGAAACAGCTTAGCAGATTATTGGTTGTTGGCCTACTCCTCTTAGGGTTTAACAACATACAAGCACAGGATGAGAATAATCCCTGGCAAATAAGCTTTGGTATGAACGCCATTGACGTTTATCCTACCAATGATTCGGATGCGGCCTACCCAACTGGTACGCTTTTCAGTGAGTACTTCAACCTGAACGACCACTGGAACATCCTGCCTTCCATTTCTTACGTGAATGTTTCCAAGTACGTGGGCGATGGTTTCTCAGTGGGAGTCCGCGGATCTCTGAACCGCATTTCCAAGCTGGGGGATGTAGAAGCCGACGATCTTTCTCACTATGCTGTTGATGGTACAATCAAATACAACATTCTGAAGAACACCAAACTCGATCCTTTTGTTGAAATAGGTGGTGGTTACACCTGGGTTGACGAAATCGGAGCCGGTACCGTAAACGGTGGTATTGGTTTGAACTACTGGTTCAACGATTTCCTTGGTTTGACCGTTCAGACCCAATACAAGCACGCCTTTGAAGATTACGGCGTGAAGCACTTCCAGCACCTGGCCGGTGTTTCGATCCGCTTCGGTGGAACCGATACCGACGGTGACGGAATTTACGACAAAGACGATGCGTGTCCGGAAGTAGCCGGTCTGGAAGCCTTTAACGGTTGCCCGGATTCTGACGGCGATGGTATCGAAGATGCCAAGGATGCCTGCCCGAACGAGGCCGGTTCCATGGAAATGAATGGTTGCCCGGATTCTGACGGCGACGGTGTTGCGGATAAGGACGATGCCTGCCCGAACGAAGCTGGCCTGCCTGCCCTTTCCGGATGCCCCGATGCTGACGGCGACGGTGTAGCAGACAAGGATGACGAGTGTCCTTCTGAAGCAGGTCCTGCTGAAAACAACGGATGCCCCTGGCCGGATACCGACGGTGACGGAGTCCTCGACAAAGACGACCAGTGTCCCGATGTTGCCGGAACAGTAGCCAACAACGGTTGCCCCGAGGTAACAGAAGAAGTACAGGCCCAGCTCAACGAGTATGCCCGTACCATCCTGTTCGACACCGGTAAAGCTTCCCTGAAGCCTGAGTCAACCCGTGTGTTTGTGGACATCATCCGCATCCTGGATCAGTATCCGAACAGCAACTTCACCGTTGAAGGTCACACCGACAGCGTTGGAAGCAACGAGCTGAACCAAAAACTGTCAGAGGAGCGCGCGAACTCTGTACGCGACTTCCTGATCAGCGAAGGAATCGATGCCTCCCGCCTGCGGGCCGTGGGTTATGGTGAAGAGCGTCCGATCGCCACCAACAACACCCGTGCCGGTCGTACGCAGAACCGTCGGGTTGAGATCAACCTCGTGAAGAACTAAGTTCAATAACCGATAATCTTGGAAAAGCCCTGGCAGAAATGCCGGGGCTTTTTTATTTTTAGGCTATGCAGTCATTCCTGGATTCCGTTTTGGACGACCTTCCCGAGTGGCAGGCGGATCCCACTTCCTTTGTGTTTATCCTTCCCAGCAAACGTGCGGGATTTTTCCTGAGAAGCCGGATGGCGCAGCGGGCTCAAAAGACCTTTATTTCCCCCCGTATCTGGAGTATAGAAGACTTTGTAGCCGATATCTCCGGATTGCGGTATGCCGGGCAGCTGCATTTGATTTTTCGTCTCTACGAGGCCTATCTGGACCAGGATGGGGTGGAAAACGAATCATTTTCCGATTTTGCCAAATGGGCTCCCCTCCTCTTGCAGGATTTCAATGAAATCGACCGGTATTTGGTCGCTACCGACCGCCTTTTTGAAACCCTCGCCGCGCTGAAGGAAATCCGCAATTGGACCCCGGACGGGACCAGTACCCCGATGATTGACCGGCAGCTGGCCTTCTGGAAAAACCTTCGCCCGGTGTACACGCGCTTTCGCACCCGCCTGGCAGAGGAGGGCCTGGGTTATCAGGGCATGGTCTACCGCAGGGCGGCAGGCAGTCTGCCCGAATACCTGCGGGAACGGGGAGCCGCTAATTATGTCTTTGTCGGATTCAATGCGCTGAATACGGCCGAGAGCCAACTGATCCAGTATATGCTGGAACATTCCGGGGCACGCATCTATTGGGATGCCGACCCCCATTATATTGAAAACCCCCTCCACGACGCAGGGCATTTTATGCGAAAGCACCTGAGGGAATGGCCTTCATTAAAAGGCGGTCTCAGGGGGATTCAGCGGCATTTCGGCGAACCAAAAAAGATTGAGTTGACAGGTATCCCCAAATCGGTTACCCAGGCCAAATTCTGTGGCGAACTACTCGGCAGGCTCCACCGCAAAAACCCGGATACCCTGGACCGGACAGCCCTGGTCCTTGGGGACGAAACCCTGTTAAACCCCATCCTGCATGCCCTCCCGGCCGGTTTGCCGGCAGTGAACGTAACCATGAGCTACCCGATCCGTAACAGTCCCCTGGCCCAACTCTTCGATCTGCTGCTGGATATGCGGATAGAAAAGGGATCATCCGGGTGGAAGGTGCAGCAACTGATGACCCTTCTCGGGCATCCCTTCCTGCAGGGGTGGTTTGCCGGGAATGGCTTCGACCCGCGGGCGGCCCGGGCCATGCTGATCCGCGAAAACCTGTTTTTCGCCGATGCGGCCACTATCGGGGCCATGGGATTCCCCAAAGCCATAAAGGACCTGTTATTGCCCGATGGCCCGCTCGCCCCCTTGCCTACAGCTGAAAACCTCGAAGACATCACCCTGGCCCTGAAACCCATTTACCAGGAAGCTGGCGACCCGTTGCGCCTGGAATACCTCTTCCATTTCAACAAACTGTTCAACCAGTTAATCCAGCTTACCAGCGCCTATCCATTTATTACGGACCTCAAGTCGCTCCAGTTGCTCTTCCGGCAATTGCTGGCAGACGAAAAAGTGGATTTCGAGGGCGAACCCCTGGAAGGACTGCAGGTTATGGGGATGCTGGAAAGCCGGAACCTGGATTACGAGACCGTCATCATCACCTCGGTGAACGAGGGGATCCTCCCTTCCGGGAAATCCAATGCTTCTTTTATCCCCTTCGATGTGAAAAAGGAATTTGGCCTGCCCACCTACAAGGAGAAGGATGCGGTCTACACCTACCACTTCTACCGGCTGTTGCAACGGGCCAGGGAGATCTATATCTGCTACAATACGGAACCTGATGTGCTGGAAGGCGGGGAGCCCAGCCGGTTTATCAACCAGCTTCGCACCGACCCCCTCCTCGGGAAACAAACCCAAATGAAATTCGCGATCCCGGATACAGGGGTCCTTCAACCTGGGGGCAGGAGCATTCATAAAGGCCCGGATCTTTTGAAGCGGCTGGGGGAACTCGCAGTGAGTGGTTTCTCGCCAACCTCCCTGTCCCGGTACATTTCAGACCCGTTGTTGTTTTACAGGCGGAATGTGCTGGGCATCCCGGAATCCGACCAGCTGGAAGAAACGGTTGCCGCCAATACGTTCGGGACCGTTCTGCACGACGCCCTGGAAACCCTTTACTTACCCCTGGAAGGACAGTTGCTGGACCCTCAGAACCTCAAGGAGCTTGAGGCCAGATCCAGCGAGGTGGTGGACCGGGCCTTCAGGAAACACTACCTCAAGGATGGAAAAGCCCGTGGCAGGAACCTCATTGCCCTGCAGGTGCTCAGGCAACATCTGTCCCTGTTCCTCAAGGGCGAAAGGCTCCGGGCCCGCAGGGAGCAGATCCGCATCATCGGGGTCGAGCGAAAAATAAGGCGTGAGCTGCATGTTCCCGGGCTGGGATTGCCGGTTTGGCTTAAAGGTACCGTTGACCGTATCGAGGAAGTTGACGGAAGGGTACGGATCATCGACTACAAGACCGGCCAGGTGGACCCCTCACAACTTCGGATATCTGAATGGGACAGCCTGCGCACGGACCCCGACCAGGCCAAGGCCTTCCAGGTCCTGTGCTATGCGCTGTTGTACCAGGGCGAATCGGGCATCCAGGAGCTTCAGGCCGGCATCTATTCGTTCAAGAACATGGGTGCCGGGTACCAGTGGTTTGGCGATAAAACGACTTCGTACACGGCAGATGAAGCGGTGGACGCTGCCAGGCTGGAGGCCTTCCGGGAGGTACTCCACCAGTTGCTGCTGGATGTGTTCAACCCGACGATCCCTTTTGAGGCGGTCCCCAGATAGTCCGCCTATTTCTTGTCGGGCCGCGAGGGCCGGACCTCGATCTTGCTGGGCAGGGTGCGCGGGTGCATTTTAAGCAGGTCCAGGACCAGTTCCCCGATGTCCTCTGGCTGGATTTTCCAGGCATCTTTTTCGGAAGGCTCGTTATTGTTGAAATGGGTTGCCACGGAGCCCGGCATGATGGTCGAAACCTTGATGTCGAACGGCCGCAGATCCAGCATGGCGGCCTGGGTAAAGCCGACTACCCCGAACTTGGTGGCATTATATCCGGCTCCTGAGGCAAAAAAGTTCGTGCCTGCCAGGCTGGCTACCGTGATATAATACCCATGGGATTCCTTCAGGGCTGGAAGGGCCGCCTTCAGCGTATGGTACACGCCGGTCAGGTTGGTGTCGATCATCTGTTTCCATTGATCGGGCGAGAGTTCGTCCACCGGGGCAAAATGCCCCAGCCCGGCATTGGCGATTACCGCGTCAAGTTGCCCCCACCGGTAGAGGATGGTCTTTACTGCCTCCTCCTCATCTTTCAGGTTGGTCACATCGGAGACGATGGGGATAACCCGTTCCCGGTCCAGCGAGGCCGCTGCCTCCCGGAGGACCTTTTCATGCCTGCCGCTGATTGCAACTTTCATTCCCGCATCGAGCAACGCCTTTGCGATCCCGTATCCGATTCCCTTGGAGCCCCCGGTAATGTAGGCTACCTTATCTTTCAATCGTTCCATCTCCTTTTGTGTTTTTGATTCGTAAAACTACAAGATACCAACCTTTGCCCGCCCTGCATATTCCAATCAGAAAAAACAATAACATTTTTGGAAATTGCATAAAAAGCGTATTTTTGCCTCCTAGTTCACGGGGGATTAGCTCAGCTGGCTAGAGCGCTTGCATGGCATGCAAGAGGTCACCGGTTCGACTCCGGTATTCTCCACAGATCAAGCGCCATTTACATCGCGCGAATGGACAACAAAAAAACCGCAGAGTTCACTCTAGCGGTTTTTTTATTTGGACAGGCGCCTGCGTTTTATAACGCAGCCTGTGCGATGTAAATGGCATTTGCAGGACGGGAGTCCGCCGGAGCTGCGAAGCGACTCCGGTCTTGCCATTTGCAGGACGGTGCCAACGCTCCATCTGGCTCCTCACTAAAAAGCACCATGTAGCTCACGGATGGTCCGGCGGCGGACGAAAGGGATTCCATATTTAACTACCTTTAGGCAGCCCGTCACTTCCCTCGGGGAACAACTCGCAATTTGGCATGTCCGTAGATCTCATAAATCGAGTGTTTACTTTGCTTTCCTGCATGGTAATTCTATCCACCCGCGCTCAGTTACCCCCAGAACCCCGGCCCCATGTCCCTGGCGTTGCTTATGATTCGGTAATTATCCAATGGCCAAAGTCGGAATGGTTTGGCAAGGCGCAGGTTACCCTGGAGAATTTTGGAACGGCCAGGTACCGGTCGGGCATAACTTCATCTTCCAATAAGGTTTGGGTGAATGGCCGCAAGGAACTCATGCAAAAAATGGGCTTTCGGGTGGAATTGCAGGATTCGAGCCAAACCAAATTTAAAATCCAGGGTAAAAAATACTGGACCTCAGGATATTGGCAGGAAGACGGTGGTGGTTCTCAGATCCTGGGAGAAATACTCAACTTGCCCGAAATGCCAGTGACCAGCGAGACCTATGTAGGAGATGAGGTGGATCTCGAGCTCAGGGATGCCGAAATCCGTCATTCCCTCCATCCTGATGAAATCTGGAACTTTCACCTGAAAAGAAACCCTTCATCCGGGGCGATCCGCAATGAATTGGACGCTTACATCTCAAATGGTTCGCGCATCATTGTCATTAAAGGCCCCACATATTCTGCTTTTACGGGCGGTAATGGCAGTACGGAATCTTCTTATTATGCGTTTTTCGAACATGAGATTTTAATCGCGTGGGCCAGCCGGTCGGAACCCCTGGTTTACTTCCCCAATCGTACGCCCTTATTTACCCGGTCACTTTTGTTGACAGTTATCCTGGCCATGTCCCTGTAGGCCTCTCAGCACCCGGTAATTTTGGTTGGCCTATAAAGCTGAGAATCTTCCATGCACTATCCATGCAGGCAGGAAATCATTGGAATTCAGTGTACCAATCGGACAGGGGGTCAGTCCTTCTTCACGCTCAACACCAGTACCGGGATACGGGCCGAGAATTCGGATTTCAGGATGGTGTTTTTCTCCCAGAGGTTGCTGAAAAAGCCCCGTTTCCGGCGAAATACGGTAAGCATATCCGGATGCTGGCTTTGCAGGTGCTCCAGCACCCCCAGGTAGGTACTCGCATGCTCGGTCATGGTCACCTGGGAGGCGATATCCATGAGGGCCGTATTGATCTTCAGGTCATCGTCCGTGTAGTTGGGCGTTTTAACCAACAGGAGGTTCACAGTTGCCCCGAATTTCTCCTTGATGGAGATCAGGGGCCGCAGGATGCGCTTCCTTTTCAGTACCCCGGAACGAAAGGCGGTGAGTATCGTTTTGTATGGCGCAAACGTGCACCCTTTGGGTACAATCAGCGTCGGGATATCGGTTCTTTTGATGATCCGCCCGGTGGTATTCCCGAGGTAGAGCTCCTCATCGATCTCCACACTGCGCGGGGAAATGATGATCAGGTCGATGTCCAGTTCCTCCGTCAGGTCGTTCATGCCGTCGACCAGATCCCCGGTATAGGTGGCGATTTTTATCTCGGTGGAGCCGCTGTCGATCTGCCCGATCAGTTCACGCAGCCGTTCCTGGCTGCTTTCCACCATCCTTTCCTTGACATTGGATAAATCCCCGGCACGGCTGGCTGTGGTCAGCACCTCCATGGCGTAGACCTGGGCTTTGAAGGCCGCACCGAAATCTACGGCATACTGAAGCGTCTCTACTGCACTTTCAGGATTTCCTACTGGGACCAGGATTCTTTTCATGGGAGGTTGGATATGGTTAATTCCCCTAAATTTACAAAAATGTCGGCTGCGAAATGATCCGCCCTGCAAAAGTAGTTGAAATCCCCCAAATTCTTGAATTGACCCGGGCCTGCGGCCGGGAGATGTGCGCCCGGGGTATTTTTCAGTGGACCGAAACCTATCCCTCCCGGGAAGCCTTCCAACAGGATATAGACCGGGGGGAACTCTGGGTGCTCGACCTCGGGCAGGGCCCTGTGGGCACCCTGGTCCTTTCCGAAGTAATGGACGAGGAATACCGGCAGGTCCTTTGGCTGACACCCAACGACCGGAACCGGTACGTGCATCGCCTGGGCGTCCATCCCGACCTGCAGGGGCGCGGGTACGCCCGGAAATTGATGGATTTCGCAGAGGCCCGGGCCGCAGCGGAAGGGGCCGCTTCCATCCGGCTCGATACCTTCAGCCGGAACCCCCGCAACCAGCGGTTCTACGAACAACGGGGGTACCAGCGGCTCGGGGCTGTTTATTTCCCCAAACAAAGCGCCTATCCTTTCTATTGTTACGAGCGCATCTTATCTTCGCCCGCGTGAATCCCGCCCTTTCCCGAAAAAACATCAACCGACTCGCTGTGCCGGCCATCTTTGCCGGTATCGCGGAACCCGTGCTGAGTATCACGGACACGGCCATCGTGGGCAATATCCCGGTCAACGGCCTGGAGTCCCTCGCTGCGGTGGGAATCGTCGGGTCCTTCCTGTCCATGCTCATCTGGATCCTCGGGCAGACCCGGTCGGCCGTATCGGCCATCGTCGCCCAGTATGTCGGGGGCGATCGCCTGGAGGAAATCAAGACGCTGCCCGCCCAGGCCATCTACCTCAACCTGGCTCTCAGTCTGGTTATCCTGGGCGTTTCCCTCCCCCTGAGCAGCCAGATATTCGGCTTGCTCAATGCCGACGGGCTGATCCTGGAGTATTGCATCTCCTATTTCGGGATACGGGTCTGGGGGTTCCCCCTGACGCTCCTGACTTTTGCGATTATGGGGATCTTCCAGGGGCTGCAAAATACCGGATGGCCCATGCTTATTGCCATTACCGGTGCGGGCCTGAACATCCTGCTGGATTTTGCCCTGGTTTACGGGGTGGGGGACTGGATCCCTGCCATGCAGCTCGAGGGGGCGGCCTGGGCCAGCCTGATCGCCCAGTTTGTGATGGCCCTGCTTGCCCTGGGCCTGTTGGTTGCACGGACCCCGATCCGGCTCCGGCTGCGCTTTCCCATCCATCCGGAAATGCATCGGCTGGTCGGCATGGTACTCAACCTCTTTGTCCGGACCCTCGCGCTGAACCTGGCCCTGCTGCTGGCGGTGCGGGAGGCGACGGCCCTGGGCGACCGCTACATCGGCGCGCATACCATCGCCATCAACCTCTGGCTTTTTGCCGCCTTCTTTATCGACGGATATTCCTCAGCCGGGAAAATACTCGGGGGGCGGTTCCTCGGTGCCAGGGACTACGACAGCCTTTGGAACCTGGCTAAAAAACTCACCCAGTATGGCCTGGGGGTCTGTCTGCTGCTCATGGCAGCCGGTGCGATAGGCTACCGCCCCCTGGGACGCCTATTTTCGGAGGATGCCCTGGTATTACAGGCATTTTACAGCTTCTTCTTCATCCTGCTCCTGGGGATGCCCATCAACGGGATCGCCTTTGTTTTTGACGGGATTTACAAGGGTATGGGCAAGATGCGCTTTTTGCGGAATGTCCTTCTGTTTGCCACCTTTCTGGGTTTTGTCCCCGTACTGTACCTGGGAAAACTGATGGGCTGGGGGCTGTACGGCATCTGGGCGGCCTTCACGGTCTGGATGCTGTTTCGCGGGGCACCCCTGGTCTGGAACTTCCGCCAAAAATTTCGCCCGCTCTTACAAAAGGCATAAATTTGGGTAAAAACCATGAGCACAGCCCGAAAACAAGGCAGCCTGTATACCCAGCGCACCGGGGCACTGGCCCGTATTGAATTTGGGCACCCCGCCAGCAATTCCTTTACCTCCGACCTGCTGGGCCGTCTCGAAAAGGAACTCGACCGGGCCAGTGACGACCCGGAAGTTGCCGCGATCCTGCTGCAATCAGAAGGGGACCGCGCCTTCTGCGCAGGCGCCTCCTTCGACGAACTGCTGGAAATCGGCACCGAGGAGGAAGGGGCGGTGTTTTTCAGTGGTTTTGCCCGGGTGATCAACGCCATGAGGCGCTGCCGCAAACCCATCGTCGCCCGGGTCCATGGCAAAGTGGTGGGCGGGGGGGTCGGCCTGGTAGCCGCCTGCGATTATGCCTTCGCCTCGGAAGCGGCTTCAGTCCGCTTGTCGGAAATCAGCCTGGGGATCGCCCCCCTGGTCATTGCCCCGGCAGTTGCCAGGAAAGCCGGGGTGGCCGGACTGGCCGAACTGTCCCTGTCGCCTGACCAGTGGAAAAGCGCCTACTGGGCGCTGGAAAAGGGGTTGTATGCCCGCGTATTCGAAACGCGGAAAGAACTGGATGAGGAATCGGAGTTTTTCGCAGCCAAACTGGCATCCTATTCGCCTGCGGCCCTCTCCGCCCTGAAAAATGCCCTTTGGGAAGGGACCGGTCACTGGCAGGAACTACTGGCCCGTCGCGCCGCCGAAACGGGGAAACTGGCCCTTTCGGAAACCACCCAGGCAACGCTTCGTAAATTCAAGGAAAAGAAATAGCGGCCTGCACACAATACGCGGCTCCGGCAGGTTTCCGGGACGGAAGCAACCCCTGGGGCCGGTACGTATCTTGAAGAGACCCCGGTAATTTTTCACCGGCAATTTGTATGAACCTTTACTCCCTGATTATGCGACTCATTTTTTGCCTCCTGATTTTAGCCTACGGTTGCGAGAATTCCGATAATGAACCGGATTGTTCCGGGGTCGCCTGCACGCTCGAATTCCGTACCATCGGGGTGTCTGTCAGCGATCCTTCCGGGGTGGCCATTCCCCTTGACGTTTATGAGGTGCGGGAGGTATCCGGAGGCGCGAACGTAACGCCCGAATACACGCCCACGGAACTGGAAGGATACAGGGAGTCCAATTCCTATCCGATCCTGACCGATTCCCGTCTGGGAGAACTTCGCAATAAGCGCGTATCGCTGGAATTCCGGGGTTTTGCCAACGGCACCCTGGTGGCGAGCCGCATCTTCCTGGCCGGCGCCGATTGCTGCCACGTGGCCTTGTTCCAGGGAGACCCGGAAATCGTCATCGAATAAACGCTACTGGTACCCTGCGGCCTGCAGGGCAAACAACTCCGCGTATAGGCCGCCCTGCTCCATGAGCTCTTCATGGGTCCCCAGGGCCGAGATGACCCCGCCTTCCAGCACGAGGATCCGGTCGGCCATGCGCACCGTGCTGAAGCGGTGGGAGATGATGATACTGGTGCGGCCTTTGGTCAGCCCGATAAAGCGTTCGAACACCTCATATTCCGCCCGGGCGTCGAGGGAAGCGGTGGGCTCATCCAGGATCATGATATCCGCGTCCTTCATATAGGCCCTGGCGAGGGCTACCTTCTGCCACTGCCCCCCGCTGAGTTCCTGCCCCTTGTTAAACCGCCGGCCCAATTGCTGTTCCAGGCCCCCGGCCATTTCCCCCACCACCTGGTCGGCCAGGCTTTTGCGCGCGGCCTCCCCGATCCTCGCATCGTCCGCCACCGCCCCGATATCCCCAACGGCAATATTCTCCCTCAGCGTAAACTCGTAGCGGAAGAAATCCTGGAAGATCACCCCGAAACGCTGGCGGTAGGCCTCCTTGTCGAAGCGGGTGATGTCTGTGCCGTCCAGGAGGATTTGCCCGGAGGTGGGCTCGTAAAACTGGAGGATCAGCTTGATCAGGGTGGTCTTTCCCGCCCCGTTCTGCCCCACAAAGGCGAGCTTCTCACCTGCGCGTATCCGGAAGCTCACCCCTTTCAGGACCGGGGTGCTGCTTTCGGGATAGGTAAAGTACACGTCCCGGAATTCAAAGCCCTCCCGGATCTCATCCGGCAAAGGGACCACCTCCCGGGCGCGGCGCTCGGGTTCCAGGTCGATGAAGTCAAAGTAGTCCTTCAGGTACAGGGCGCTCTCCGAAATGCGGGTAAAGCGGGAGAAAAATCCCTGCATGTTGCTCTGCAGCCGGTTGAAGGAGCCGGATAGGAAGGTGAGCTCCCCCAGGGTAAGCAGGCCGCCCAGGGTCCGGAAAATGATGAGTACGTAAGCCCCGTAATAGGCCAGGATCCCCAGGAGGTTGAACAGGCCGCCGAAAAGGCTTTGCCGGATTGCCAGCCGGCGGGTGAGCCGGTAATATTGGGCCGCCATGTCGCGGAACCGGGCGGCGATGAAACCGGTCAGCCCGAATAGCTTGACTTCCTGGGCGGTCCGGTTGTTGGCCCCGATATAGCGCAGGTAATCGAGCTCCCGCCGCTCGCTCGTCCAGCTCCGCGCCAGGGAATACCGGTCGGAGGAGAATTTCAGTTCGTTGATAAACGAGGGGACGATGCTGATCAGGAGCAACAGGATCAGCCAGGGCTCAAAATAGATGAGCCCGGCAACCAGGGAGGCGATGGACAGGAGGCTTTCCCCCTGGACCAGGACGTTGCTCATCAGGGACACCCGGCTGTTGGTCTGCATGCGGGCGCGCTCCAGTTTGTCGTAGAAGACCGGGTTTTCCAGTTGCTCCATGGTCAGGTCACGGGCCTTCCGGATGATGCGTTCCGAAGAGGCATTGGAATACAGGTCCCCGAGCAACCCGTCGGTAAGGGTCACCCACCTGCCGATGAGGTCCGTCAGCAGGGCGACCCCCAGTTCAAGGCCCACAAAGGTCCACAACCGGGTAAGGTCCGTTTCCGGATTGCCCATCTGCAGGACGATCTCATCGATGATGATCTTGCCGATCCAGAGCAACACCACCGGGCTGAACGCCTTGAGGAGCCGGCCGGTCAGGTTCAGGGCAAACAGGCCCGGCCCGGCGGCGTAGATCTCCCTGAAAAACCTGGGGATGGACTGCCAACCCTTAAAGGAATCCCGGAGGGAAAGCCGCTCCTGGTCGGCAAAGGATTTGAGTCGTTTGGCTGCCAACTTTTTTTTGGCAAGTTACATAAACGCGCTTACAAGAAATCAATTGGCCCCGGGTCCGGCAGAATTTCTACTTTTGCACATACAGCGTCGAAAATGGCAAAAATCCGCATCACCAAGGAATTCACTTTCGAAACCGGGCACGCCCTGTACGGGTACGACGGCAAATGCCGCAACGTACACGGCCACAGCTACCACCTGTCGGTTACGGTCATCGGCACGCCCATCCGGGAGGCAGGCCATATCAAATTGGGGATGGTCATGGATTTCGGCGACCTGAAGAAGGTGGTCCGGGAGGAAGTGGTGGACCCCTTTGACCACGCCACCGTCTTCAATGGAAACACGCCCCATGTGGAGCTCGCCAGGACCCTCGAAAAGGAGGGACATAAGATCATCCTGTGCGATTACCAGCCCACCAGCGAAAACATGGTCATCGATTTTGCCACCCGCATCGGCAGGCGGCTGCCGCCCCACATCAAATTGTTTTCCCTGCGCCTTCGAGAAACCGGTACCGCCTATGCGGAGTGGTTTGCGAGTGACAATCCGGCCTAGCCGGTGGCGGACCCGGCGCAAATCGTATCTTTGAAGCGGATGCATCAGAACAAATCCCTAGAGGGCCATATCGAGATCCCGGCCGGTAAAAAGGTCTATTTTGCCAGCGACAACCACCTGGGGGCGCCGACTGCTGCCCAAAGTCTGGCCCGGGAACGCCGTTTTGTCCAGTGGCTGGAGGCCGCCCGCGAGGATGCTGCCGCCATTTTCCTGCTCGGGGACCTATTCGACTTCTGGTTCGAATACAGGCGGGTGGTCCCGAAAGGCTTTACCCGGACGCTGGGGACGCTGGCCTCCCTCACCGACCAGGGGATTCCTGTTTTTTATTTTGTGGGCAACCACGACCTCTGGATGAACGGCTACTTCGAGGAAGAATTGAACATCCCGGTGTACCACAGGCCCGCAGTCTTTGAAATCGGGGGCAGGCGCTTTTTCATCGGTCACGGAGACGGCCTGGGGCCGGGCGACAAAGGGTTCAAGCGGATGAAAAAGGTCTTCACAAACCCGGTTGCCCAATGGGCATTCCGCTGGCTCCACCCCGACCTGGGCGTCCGGATGGCCCAGTATTTTTCGATAAAGAACAAACTGATATCGGGAAGCGAGGATGTGACCTTCCGGGGCGAGGACGGGGAGTGGCTGGTACAATACGCCAAACGAAAACTGCAGGATGCCCACTACGACTTTTTTGTCTTCGGGCACCGCCACCTTCCCCTGGACATCCCCCTTTCAGATTCTTCCCGGTACATCAACCTGGGCGACTGGATCAGCCATTACAGCTACGGCGTCTTTGACGGGGACGACCTGCAGCTGGAGTATTTCCGCAAATAACCAGGACCCCGCGCAAGCTATCCCTCCGCGGGCATCTCGCGGATGTCCCGTATTTTCAGCTGTATACTCATACGCCCCTGCCAGTGGTTTTCCTCAATGGAAAAAACCGCCTGGAAAGGCCTGCCCCCGCTGATCAGGGGAAGCCGGTCCCCGAGTCCGAACCCTATGGCCCCAAAAGGCCCTGTACCGTCCTGGGTCACCGCGAGCTTCAGGTGCGCCCCGGCCTCCCCGACCGTCCGTGCGAAGCCGGTGTCCGTTAAGGGCCCGGCAGCAAATAAGGGGGAAGGGTTTCCCGGGCCGAATGGCCCGAACTGGTTCAGGATGCGCACCAGTTTGGGATGGACCTGGCTCAGGTGGATCGGAAGGTCCACCTGGATTTCCGGTGTGAGGGATTCCTCGCGGATACGGCCTGCCACCACTTTTTCGAATTGTTCCTTGAATTCGCCGAAACGGGACGCCTCCAGGGTCAGCCCGGCCGCATAGGTATGCCCGCCAAACTGGTCGATGCTGTCTGCACAGGCCTCAAGGGCCTCGTAAAGGTCAAACCCGCGAACCGAACGGGCCGAAGCGGCCAGTTTGTCGCCACTCCGGGTAAAAACCAGGGTGGGCCGGTAATACGTTTCTATCAGGCGGGAAGCCACGATGCCAATGACCCCCTTGTGCCAGTCTTCCTTATACACCACCGTGCTCATGCGCGATTCCTCCCCCCCTTCCCGGATCATCGAAAGGGCCTCTTCCGTAATGGACTGCTCGGTTTCCCGTCTCCAGCTGTTCAGGGATTCAATCTCATCGGCCAGTGCCCGGGCCACCTCCGGGTCCTTTTCTGTCAGTAACCGGACGGCATCCTCCCCGTGCTGCATCCTCCCTGCAGCGTTGATCCTGGGGGCCACCCGGAAAACCAGGTCGGAAACCTGGTAACTTTCCCGTTCCACTCCCCGCAGCAGCGCCTGGATCCCCGGCCGGGGCCGGTGGTTGATCACGTCAAGCCCGTAGTGTACCAGAACCCGGTTCTCTCCGGTAATGGGCACGATATCCGCCCCGATGGCCGTGGCCACCAGGTCCAGGTAGGGCAACAGGTCTTCCAAAGGGAGATTTTTCCTGCCGTGGAGCGCCTGGATGAGCTTAAAGCCAACCCCGCAGCCACATAGTTCCTTGTAGGGATACCGGCAATCCGCCCGTTTGGGGTCGAGGACGGCCACGGCTTCGGGCAGTTGTTCCCCGGGCCGGTGGTGGTCGCAGATGATCAGGTCAATGCCCTTTTCCCGCGCATACCGGGCCTGTTCGATCGCCTTTACCCCGCAGTCCAGGGCAATGATCAGGCCTATCCCGTTGTCGTCTGCAAAGTCGATCCCCTGGAAAGAGAGGCCATAACCTTCGAGGTAGCGGTCCGGGATGTATGTGGCAACGGCATCGGACGTTTCCCGGAGATAGGCAGCCATCAGGGAAACCGCCGTGGTACCGTCCACATCGTAATCCCCGTACACCAGGATACGCTCCCCGGATTGCAGCGCCTCTTCCACCCGGGTGACGGCCCGGTCCATATCCCGCATCTCCATGGGGTCGTGCAGGTGGGCGAGTTCCGGCCGGAAAAAAAAGCGTGCTTCGTCAAAGGTTGCCACCCCCCGCTGCACGAGCAGGCCGGCGAGCAGCGGGTCAATACCCAATTCGCCGGCAAGGGAGCCGGCTGCCCCTGCGTCCGGTTCCGGTTTAAATACCCAGCGCATACTCATAGCCATTGCGTAAAATTATACCCCCGGGGTGAAGGCCGGTTACACCTCCCGGTCACGGTAAATAAGATCAGGAGTCGTGGAATACGGTTTTGAATTCGAGTTCCGCAAAATTCCGGAACATGGCGATCACCCCGCAGTACTTCTCTACCGACAGGTCCACGGCCCGCTGCAGCTTGGCGTGCGCCAGCTGGTCGCCGTGGAAGTGGAACTCCACCCGAACGGACACATAGGTCTGGGGGTGTTCTTCACTGAGGGTGGCAATGGTCTCGATTTGGAACCCGGAAACCTGTAGTTTCATTTTGCGGATCATCCCGGCAACATCCAGGCCGGAACACCCGGCGAGGGAGCTGAGCATGAGTGCTTTCGGCCGCAACCCGGAGCCCTCCCCCCCGTCTTCCGGGCTTGCATCGATCCGGAAAGTCAGGCCGGAGGGATTGTTGCTCTCAAATGCCATATCGCCGAGCCAGCGTGTGGTTACGTGATTGGTGGAAGCCATAATTTTTTCGTTTCTTGTCCCCAAAAGTACAATAAAAACGCACCATATGCCCCTTGTGACCCCCCTGGACCCCGATGCCGATCCCGAAACCCGGAAGCTGGCGGAATTCTTCAATGAAACCCTGGGCTTCTGCCCCAATTCGGTGCTGACCATGCAGCGGCGGCCCGCCATTTCCAAGGCCTTTATCCAACTGAACATGGCGGTTATGGAAAACCGGGGCCGGGTAACCTCGGCCCTGAAGCGGATGATCGCCTGGGTAAGCAGCAACGCGGCCGGGTGCCGGTACTGCCAGGCACATGCCATCCGGGCTGCAGAGCGCTACGGGGCAGAGGCGGAACAATTGGAGAACATCTGGGAATACCGGACCCACAAAGCCTTTTCCGAAGCCGAACGGGCAGCCCTGGATTTTGCGCTGGCGGCCTCCCAGGTCCCCAATACCGTATCGCCCGAACTTGAAGTGCGGCTTCACAAACATTGGGACGAAGGGGAAATCGTCGAAATCCTCGGGGTGATCTCCCTCTTCGGATACCTCAACCGCTGGAACGATTCCATGGGGACCTCCATCGAGGCGGGTGCCGTGGAAAGCGGGGAAAAATACCTGTCGGGGTATGGATGGGAAAAGGGAAAGCACGGGTAAGCGGGAATCGCTCATGCCCCGGCAGCCCCACGGACGACCAGTACAAACTCCCCTTTAGGGGGATGCTCCCTGAAGTGGGCTGCCATTTCCTCCAGGCTGCCCCGCAGGGTTTCCTCATAGAGCTTTGTCAGCTCCCGGCATACCGCTATTTCCCGACCGGGTCCGAAATGTTCCGCCAACTGGTCCAGGGTTTTGAGCAACTTATGTGGGGATTCGTAGAACACCATGGTCCGGGTTTCCTCCGCCAGCTCCCCAAGGCGGGTCTGCCTACCCTTTTTAGGGGGCAGGAAGCCTTCAAAGACAAAGCGGTCCGTCGGGAACCCGCTGTTGACCAGGGCCGGCACAAAAGCCGTAGGCCCCGGAAGGCATTCCACCCGATGCCCCGCCTGTATACAGGCCCGCACCAGCAGAAAGCCCGGGTCGGAAATCCCCGGGGTGCCGGCATCCGAGATCAGGGCGAGTTTCCGGCCGGAGCCGACTTCGGCAACCAGGCCGTCCACCAACCGGTGTTCGTTATGCATGTGGTAGGAACGCTGGGGGGTATCCACTTGGAAGTGCTTCAACAGTTTCCCGCTGGTACGGGTATCCTCGGAGAGGATCAGGTCGGCATCCCGCAGCACCTCCACGGCGCGCAGGGTCATGTCGCCGAGGTTGCCTATGGGTGTGGGGACGATATACAAGGTGCCGGTCTGCATAGGGGGCATAAAAAAGGCCGGGCGGCAATGCGCGCGTCCGGCCACAGATATCTTTCCGTTCGCTGTTCTTTAGTTAAAACGCCTTTCGATCAGCGCCATAAACCGCGCCTCGTATTCGTCCTTTCCTTCCCAGTGGTTAAACCCGGGCTTGACTTTCTCCTGGATATAGGCAATGGAGCGTTCCTCCGATTCCAGCTCGTTCAGCTGGGAGAGGATCCGGTTAAATGCCTCCATGTCGTCGTTGAACAAATGTTTCACGAAGGCCAGCCGGTCGTTGAGGCCTACGGAAATCTTTTTGGCCGTCAGCGTGTCGTTCAGCGATTTCGCATGACCCGCTTTAGGTGGCTCCGGCAGGTCCGGGGCCGTGTGCTGCTTGTCGTTCTTGACAAAGTCGTTTTTGGCGATCAACCGTTCGAGGACTTCCTCGAGTTCCTCCCCGCCCGGCATCTCGGAGACCATGTGCTTGATGGTATCGATCCCGGGGATGATGATATCCTCTTCGTGCGGGTTGGATTCCGGCACGGACTTGTTCTCATTCAAAACGGAGGACGCAATCGATTCGAACTTGGAGGCCACTTCGCTCTTGCTGACGTCTATCTCCACATCGTCCAGTTTCTCTTCGATGAACTTCAGAACGGCAAGCTTTTCGTACAACAGCCGGGCACGCTCGTAAAGCTCCGGCAAATCCTTCATCCCACGGCTCGTAATGATGTCCGTGGAGAGTTTCAGCAACTCTTCTTTCAATTTTCGTTTCATAGCTAGATTATACGGGTACCTTTCTGTGAAGGTGTTTCTTTTTTAATACTTTTATGCAACCGCTATCATCTGATAAACGGCTACAGCCGGTACTTTCGTCTAAAATTACAAAATGTTTCTCGAAAACACTGTTAACCCCAAGGAACAATTCGGATGGATTGAAGTCATCTGCGGGTCCATGTTTTCGGGCAAGACGGAAGAACTGATCCGCCGGTTGAGACGGGCTCAGTTTGCCCGGCAGAAGGTGGAGATCTTCAAACCGATCGTCGATACCCGGTACCACGAGGAAATGGTGGTCTCCCACGACGAGAACGAGATCCGGTCCACCCCGGTGCCGGCGGCCGCGAACATCCGCCTGCTGGCCGATAACTGCGATGTGGTGGGCATCGACGAGGCCCAGTTTTTCGACGATGAGATCGTCACGGTATGCAACGACCTGGCCAACAAGGGCATCCGGGTGGTGGTTGCGGGGCTCGACATGGATTTCAAAGGCAATCCCTTTGGGCCGATGCCTGCCCTGATGGCTACAGCGGAATACGTCACCAAGGTGCACGCCATCTGCACCCGGACCGGTAACCTGGCCAACTACAGCTACCGGAAATCCATGAATGACCGGTTGGTGCTCCTCGGGGAGACCGAGGAATATGAGCCCCTTAGCAGGGGTGCTTTTTACAAGGCGATGCTGACCGAGAAAATCAGCAAACTGGAAGTCAACCAACCGGAGATCCTCCCTTCGAAAAAATCCGAGAATGCCTCAAAGCCATGACACCGTCCTGGAAGTAGACCTGGGCGCCCTGGCGCACAATTACCGGCTGCTGCGCTCCAGGCTGTTGCCGGAAACCCGTTTCCTTGGAGTGGTCAAAGCCTATGCCTATGGGAGCGACTCCCTGGCAATCGCCAAAAAGCTCGAATCCCTGGGAGCCGATTACCTGGCCGTGGCCTTTACCGACGAGGGGGTATTCCTGCGGGAGGGGGGCATCCGTCTGCCCATCCTTGTGTTGCACCCCCAGCCTTCCGGGCTCGGCGACCTGATAACCCATTGCCTGGAGCCCAGCCTGTACAGCCCCCGCATCCTGCGCCTTTTCCTGCAGGAGGCCAAAGCCCGGAAACAAAAGGATTTCCCCGTCCACCTCAAGTTCAATACCGGCCTGAACCGTTTGGGGTTCTGGGAAAACGACGTCGATTGGATCCAGGGGCAGCTCGATACCGGCAACACCCTCTCGATCCGTTCGGTCCTCTCTCACCTCGCTGCCTCGGACGACCTGGGCGAAGCCGAATTCACACGCCGGCAGATCGATGGGTTTACACGGATCGTTGGCGAGGTAAGGGAAAAATTGCCGGGCAGCCCTTTTTTCCACCTGCTGAACACCTCCGGCATCTTCAATTACCCGGATGCCCAGTGGGACATGGTGCGGAGCGGCATTGGCCTCTATGGATACGGAAACGACCAGGAATACGACAAATTGCTGCGCCCGGTGGCCCGGCTGAGGACCCGCATCTCCCAGTTGCACAAGATTGAACCAGGGGAATGGGTGGGCTACAACAAGGGCTTTGAGTCCCCCGGTTACCGGACCACGGCCACCCTGCCCATCGGGCATGCGGATGGCATCGGGAGGATATACGGGAAAGGGAGGGGCATTTTCCACCTGCACGGGAAGCCCGCCCCCATTATTGGCAACGTATGTATGGATATGACCATGATAGACGTCACGGACATACCATGCCGGGAGGGGGACGAAGTGGTAGTATACGGCGGCCCCCATTCGGCCGAAGTGCTGGCCCGCGGGGCAGGCACCATTTCCTATGAACTGCTGACGGGGATCTCCCGCAGGGTTGCCAGGGAAATCCGGGACGAAAGCTGAAGGACCCCAACATATTCCCCCGAAGGAACAAAAGGCCTGCCCCCTCCCGGACAAAGGACCTGTTTGTAGGAATTTTTATTACATTGGTGGCATATGGACAACTAAACACGAAAAACCATGTTCAAAGAATTCAAGAATTTTATCATGACCGGCAACGTCATCGACCTGGCCGTTGCTGTTTTGCTCGCCGGTGCCGTGGGAATGGTGGTCAATGGCTTTGTCAATGACATCATGATGCCCATTGTGGGGTATTTTACGGGCGGGGTTGACTTTTCGGATATGAAGATCATCCTTTCCGAAGCCGTCATGGCCGAGGACGGATCCGTGGCTACGCCGGAAAGTGCCATCCGCTACGGGGCCTGGATCAATTCGATCATCAACCTGGTCATTGTGGGCTTTGTCCTCTTTATGATCGTAAAGTCCTACAACAAGGTCCGTAAGAAGGAAGAGCCGAAACCCGAAGCCCCGAAGGGACCCACCCAGGAAGAATTGCTGGCGGAGATCCGCGACCTGCTGAAAAAGAATTAAGATTGCTTCCCGGCTTGTGGCGGGAACCGCTACACCACAAGTAATAGGAACCCTAAACCGCCCCGGCACGCCGGAGGCGGTTTTTTTCTGTGCTCCGCGGCGGATGCTACTGCCATCCCCAACCGGGCACCTCTTCGGACCAGCACCCAGGCAGCTACGCCAGCACCTTCACCGATCAACACCAACCACCTTCTCCAGTAAACGCCGGGGGCTCGCCACCAAACACATTGACAGGATTGTGATTTTTGCAACATTTTGTTTTATTTTTAAATTTCTTTTCGGGTGGACTTGCCGGAAACGGGCATCCGGCGTACTTTTGGCCCACAAATCAGAAAGACATGAAAGTTGCAGTTGTAGGAGCCACAGGCATGGTCGGGGAGGTAATGCTCCGGGTACTCGACGAACGCGATTTCCCGATGACCGAATTGCTGCTGGTGGCCTCGGAGCGATCCGTGGGGCGGAAAATCCCGTTCCGCAACCGGGATTTGACGGTTATCGGGCTGGAAGAAGCGGTGGCCGCCAAACCGGATATCGCCATTTTTTCTGCAGGGGGCGACACCTCCCTCGAATGGGCACCCCGCTTTGCCGGGGCCGGCACCACGGTCATCGACAATTCCTCTGCCTGGCGGATGGACCCGGACAAGAAGCTGGTCGTCCCTGAAATCAATGCAGACCTCCTGGAAAAAAGCGACAAGATCATCGCAAACCCCAACTGCTCCACGATACAGCTGGTGATGGTGCTGGCGCCCCTGCACGAAAGGTACCGGATGAAACGGGTAGTGGTTTCCACCTACCAGTCCGTCTCGGGCACGGGGGTCAGGGCCGTGCAGCAACTGGAAGATGAGATCGCCGGGGTCCAGGGCGAAAAGGCGTACCCCCACCCGATCAACCGGAACGCGCTGCCGCATTGTGACGTATTCCTGGAAAACGGATACACCAAGGAGGAGATGAAACTGGCCCGCGAACCCCAGAAAATATTAGACGACCGCACCTTTTCCGTGACCGCAACAGCCGTGCGCATCCCGACTGCCGGCGGGCACTCCGAATCGGTGAACATTGAATTCCGGGAAGATTTTGACCTGGATGAAGTGCGGCGGATCCTGGGTAACACCCCCGGGGTGGTCCTGCAGGACGACCCGCAGAGCAATACCTACCCCATGCCCGTACTGGCCCACGGCCGGGATGAGGTATTTGTGGGGCGCATCCGGCGGGACGAGAGCCAGGCCAACACCCTGAACCTCTGGATCGTCGCGGACAACCTGCGCAAAGGGGCAGCTACCAATGCCGTCCAGATTGCGGAACACCTGGTGGCCAAGGGCCTGGTCTGAGCCAGGCTCCGGCCCGCCGCATTAAAATACTGTTAAACGGCCTCCGGCGACTTCGGATGGCCGGTATTTTATGGTATTTTAGTTCAGTTCAAAGAAAATCAACCCATGAAACCCAGCTACTGCATCCTGGCCCTGGGCATCCTGCTTGCGGCCTGTCAGAACAAAAAATCCAATCCGATGTCCCTGAATTACCCGGAAACCGCCAAAGTCGACACCGTGGACACGTATTTCGGCAACGAGGTCCCGGACCCTTACCGCTGGCTCGAAGATGACCGCAGCCCGGAAACCGAGGACTGGGTGAAACGCCAGAACGCCGTCACCTTTGACTACCTCAATGGCATCCCCTACCGGGAAGCCCTGAAAAACAGGCTGGAAAAACTGTGGGATTACGAGAAGCTGGGCACCCCCTTCAAGGAAGGCGGAAAGACCTATTTCTACAAGAACGACGGGTTGCAGGACCAATATGTCCTCTACCGGGAATCGGAAGGGGGCGACCCGGAGGTCTTCCTTGACCCGAACACCTTTTCCGAAGACGGGACCACCTCCCTGGCGGGCCTCAGCTTCACCAAAGACGGCTCCCGGGCAGCCTATTCCATTTCCGAGGGCGGCAGCGACTGGCGCAAGGTGATCGTCATGGATGCCTCCAGCCGGGAGATCATTGAGGATACGCTGGTAGACGTCAAATTCAGCGGTGTTTCCTGGAGGGGCAACGAGGGCTTCTACTACTCCAGCTATGACAAGCCGGAAGGCAGCGAGCTTTCTGCCAAAACGGACCAGCACAAGGTCTATTTCCACTTGCTGGGGCAACCCCAAAGTGAGGATGAACTCATATTCGGGGGCACGCCCGAAGAAAAACACCGCTATATTGGCGCATCGGTCTCCGAGGATCAGCGCTACCTGATCATTTCGGCGGCGAACACCACCTCGGGCAACAAGCTTTTTATCCGCGACCTGGAGCAACCCGGGTCGGAAATAAAGACTATTGTGGGGGATGAAACCTCGGAAAGCTACGTCATCGACAATGAGGGCTCCAGGCTCTTTATCGTCACCGACCGGGAAGCTCCGAACAAACGGATCGTAACGGTGGATGCATCAGATCCGGGCCCGGAAAACTGGGAGGATTTCATCCCTGAAACCGAAAACGTCCTGAGCCCCAATACGGGAGGCGGCTACTTTTTTGCAGAGTACATGGTGGATGCGATTTCACGGGTCCTGCAATACGATTACCAGGGGAACCTGGTCCGGGAGGTGCCGCTACCCGGCCTGGGCAGCGCCAGCGGCTTCGGCGGAAAAAAGGAGGAGAAGGAGTTTTATTTCAACTTCACCAACTACAACACCCCCGGGTCTTCCTACAAATACAATGTGGAGACCGGGGAATACGAACTCTACTGGAAGCCGGACATCGATTTCAACCCGGACGACTACGTTTCCTCCCAGGTGTTCTACACCTCGGCAGACGGCACGCGCATCCCGATGATCATCACCCATAAAAAAGGCATCGAAAAAAACGGGGAAAACCCCACCATCCTGTACGGCTACGGCGGCTTCAACATCAGCCTCACGCCGGGCTTCAGCACCTCCAACGCCGTATGGCTGGAACAGGGCGGTATCTATGCGGTCCCCAACATCCGGGGGGGCGGGGAATACGGGAAGGAGTGGCATGACGCCGGCACCAAGACCCGGAAGCAAAATGTGTTCGACGATTTTATCGCCGCGGCAGAATACCTGATATCCGAAGGATACACCTCTTCCAAAAAACTGGCCATCCGCGGCGGCTCCAACGGCGGCCTGCTGGTGGGGGCCGTGATGACACAACGTCCGGACCTGATGCAGGTGGCCCTGCCCGCAGTTGGCGTCCTGGATATGCTGCGCTACCACACCTTTACGGCCGGGGCGGGTTGGTCCTACGATTACGGGACTTCCGAGGACAGCGAAGAGATGTTTGAATACCTGAAGGGGTATTCGCCCCTACACAACATCCGCGAGGGGGTCTCTTACCCGGCTACCCTGGTCACCACGGCCGACCACGACGACCGGGTGGTCCCAGCCCACAGTTTTAAATTCGCGGCTACCCTGCAGGAAAAACACGCCGGGGAGAACCCGGTGCTGATCCGCATCGAGACCAATGCAGGCCACGGGGCCGGAACCCCCATCAGCAAAACCATCGAGCAATACGCCGACCTGTTCGGGTTCACGTTTTACAACATGGGATATGAGGCACTGCCCAACCGGGCCGCTCTGAAAGAATTCAAGGAATAAAAATCAATAATCCCCCTGGAAATCCGTTTCTTAGAAGCGGATTTTTTGTTTATGCTGACAGTAAGTTCACTTAGTTTCGGATACGAGTCGGAAACCGTCCTGGAGGATATCAGTTTTAGGCTGGACCCGGGGGAGCTCATCGCGGTCATGGGCGAGAGCGGCTGCGGGAAAAGTACCCTGCTCAAGCTCATCTACGGGGAACTCCCCTTTGAGCAGGGCAGCATCCAATGGAAGGACCACCCGATCAAGGGCCCTGCCTACCAGTTGCTGCCCGGTGCCCCCTTTATGAAATACCTTGCACAGGACTTTGACCTGATGCCTTTTATCAGCGTGGAGGAAAATATCGCCAAGTTCCTGTCGGTGCACTACCCGGAGGAAACTGCCCGGCGCACCGAAGAATTGCTCGATTCCATGGAACTCGCCCCCTACCGTTCCAAACAGGTCCGCTTCCTGAGCGGGGGCCAGCAGCAGCGGGTCGCCCTGGCCCGGGTGCTCGCCCAGAAGCCTGAACTCCTGTTGTTGGACGAACCCTTTGGCCATATCGACCATTTCCGGCGGAACAAGCTCAGGCGAAACCTGTTCGAATACCTGAAACGCGAAGGGATCAGCTGCCTTTGTGCCACCCACGACTACAACGACGTCCTGCCCTTTGCGGACCGCGTGATGGTTCTCCGGGAAAAGGGCATCCTGGACCTGCGTCCGACTCAGGAGATCTATGAGCAACCCGCCCGACTCTATACGGCGTACCTCCTGGGAGAAGCCAACCTCATCCCGATTGACGTCCTGAAATCCTATGCACAGACTACCCGGAAAATCATTGTCTATGCGCATGAGCTCCGGGTATCCCACAAATCGGGCCTGGAAGTGGACGTACAGCTTTCCTATTATATGGGAAGTTATTACCGGGTATACGGGAAGATGGAAGGGGAGAAAGGGGTTTATTTCAATTCCGAAAAACCCCTGGCCGCCGGGGAAAAAGTGTTCCTGAACGTGTCCCTGGAGACCATCAACAAGCGCCTTCCGATCTGATCAGGCGAAAAACAGGGAGCAAAGGTACACCCCAAGGTCTGCGGTACACCCCAGCACCAGGGTCCCTCCGGAAAAAAGCCGGTATCCCGTCTTGACATCCATCCCGCTCATCTGAGTTACCACCCAGAAAAAACTGTCATTGGCATGCGACACTACCGAAGACCCGGCTCCCAGCGCCACAACTGCCAGGGCCTTTTCGGCTTCGCTTTCCAGTCCGAGGGAAGGCATCATGGGTAGCAGGATGGAGGCCGCGGTGATCAGGGCCACCGTGGAAGATCCCTGGGCGGTTTTCAGGGCAGCTGCCAGGACAAAGGGCAACAAAACGCCAAACTGGTAATCCACCAACAGGGTCCCCAGGGATTCGGCAATCCCGGAACGCTGGAGGATGGTGCCGAAGATCCCCCCGGCCCCGGTAATCAAGAGGATGGTGGCCGAATCTCGCATGGCCTTCCCCACCCATCCGGAGGCGGAGAGCATGGAGGCTTCAAACCGGGCCGGGAGCAAAAGGGAAAGGAAAAACCCGATCAGCAGGGCGATAAACGGCTCCCCCAGGAAGCCTACCAGCGCATAGGTCGTCCCTTCCCCCCCGCCCATCACGGACTTCAGGACGATGAGCAGGATCGGGACCAGGATGGGCAGGGAAGCCTTGAAGAAACCAGGAGCCTGCTTCCCCCTGTTGTCCCCGGTAACCGGTTTGCCGGGATCCGGAGCATCATCCGATGCGACAGCCACTACTTCGGCCTCTCCCGGATCGATATAGGTTTTGGCCGCATACCGGCTGGCAAAGAGGATGGATACGGCCAGGGCCAGCAGGCTGACCGGCAGGCCGAACAGGATGACCAGGCCGAGGTCGGCGTCCAGGATGCCGGCAGCGGCAATCGGGCCGGGTGTTGGCGGGACCAGGGTATGCGACACCATCAGGCCCAGGCCCAGTGCAATGGCCGCCCCGGCCAGGGAGATCTTTGCCCCCCGGCTCAGACTTTTGGCGAGGGGGTCCAGCAGCATAAAGCCACTGTCGCAAAACACGGGGATGGATACCACGTACCCCAACAAGCCCATGGCCAGGGGGATCCGCCGGCGGCCAATCCAGCCAAGCACCTTTTCTGCGAGGGTCTGGGCGCCGCCGCTGTGTTCCAGGAAGGCCCCGATCATAATCCCCAACACGATGATCAGGCCGATTTTACCCAGGGTATTCCCAAACCCGTCATTGACCGCAGTGATCAGTTCATCCCCGGTCATGCCGGCAGCCAGTCCATAGACCAGGGAAACCAGTAGGAGGGCGAGGAAAGGGTGCCATTTGAGGCGGGCCGTCATCAGGATAATGGCCAGCACGGCCAGGAGGAGGTACGCTAATTCCATATCGCGGGGGACCGGGCGGTTTGTTGGCCGGTCGGTTATTCCCCCTTAATATCCGTTAAAATCGCGAACTATGGAAATCCGGGGCCTCAGTGATGGGCTTCGATCCGGAATGTCCCCGAGGGCAGGGTCACCGAATCCCCGGGTTGTTTGCCCATAAATTGCATCCCGGCAGGGCTGGCAGGGGAGATACAGAAATAGCGCGTCCCGTCCACCTCGGTGGCGCCTGCCCCGATCCCGATATAATACCATTGGCCTGCACAGCGGACCAGGCTGCCAGGCCCCAGGGGGCCGGTGGCGATGGCCGGCCTGGGCAGCCGCTGCGCATCGCTCTCGAGCCGCTCCGCTTCCCGGAGGGCCTGTGCCAGGCGTTCCTGTTCGAGTTGGATCATGGCCCGCCCGGTTTCGTGCTTGTCGCCGGAGGAGTTCTTGTCCTCAGCATCCAGGGATTCCCTGAGGTCCGCAAGCTGCCGCCTCAGGCGGGCAGTGCGCTCCTGCACATAGTGCTGGCAGAACTGGTAAAGCTGTTGTTTGATTCCCGTCATGTCTTCAGGTATTGACCAACCGGGCCAGGCTTTCGCCTACATGGCTCCCGATGGCTACCCCCATCCCCCCGAGGCGGACCCCGCAGGCAACGTTGGTCGATAATTTCTTCACGATGGGTTTCTTCTGGGAACCCACCCCCATGATCCCGCTCCACCGGTGCGCTATGGCCACGGACTTCCCGGGGAGGATGACCTGCCCGAGCAGATCTTCCAGCGCCTGCTGGATCCCGGGCGTCTGCCCGAGGTCCGTGGTGGTCTCGCCGGCCTTGTCCAGGTGGCGCCCGCCGCCGAGCAAAATGCGCTCCCCCACATTCCGGAAATAAAAGTACCCTTCCTGCAGGTGAAAGCTCCCCCGGAGTTTCAGCCCCGGCACGGGCTGGGTAACCAGCACCTGCCCCCGGGCCGGGGATATCTCCAGGCCGGTAAGCGGCCCTGCAAAACCGTTGGTGGCCAGCAGCAGGTGCCGGACGGCAAATTCAAAATCCCGGGTGCCGATGACCACGCGGTCGCCCTGGTCTTCAAAACCGGTGACTTCCACCCCGTTCAGGATGGTGATCCCCGCCTCAGTGGTTTTGGCGATCAGCGCCTGCATCATCCGGCCCGTGTCGAGCTGTCCTTCCAGCCGGTTGCAGATCAGGTCGGGCAATATCCCTTGCATTCCGAAGCCTTCCCGGCGGATCTCGAAGGCCGGACGGCCAAATACGGGACTGAGCAGGTCATTGATGCGGTCCATGGAATCCAGGGCGGCTTCAAACCTGCCCGCTTCCCTATCCAGGAATACTTCGTATCCGCCGTAGGGCCGGTAATCGATTGCCTGGTCCCCGAGCCGTTCCCGCAGCCTTTGGATGCCCAGGTAGCGGTCCGAAACCAGGGCGGCGATTTCCGCGTCGCTGTGGCTGGCCTGGTCGTCAAGGATCTCGGTGAGGCTCCCGAAGCAGGCAAAGCCCGCATTCCGGGTGCTCGCGCCGCTGGGGAGGACCCCCCGCTCCAGGACCAGGATCCGCGCCCCCGGGTGGAGGGCCCGGAGCTCCAGGGCACAGGTCAGGCCGGTGATGCCGCTGCCCACCACACAATAATCCACATCGGATAGCCAGGATTCGATTTCCCAGTAGCTGAGGCTCATAGCAGGGGCGTTAATACGTTGCCGGGCTTGCGCCCGGGAAGGGTCAGTCTTCCTTGGGCTCCGGTTTCATCTCGAAGTCCTCCATGAATTTGGTGGTGTAGTTCCCAGCCAGGTAGTCCGGGTGGTCCATGAGCTGCCGGTGGAACGGGATGGTTGTCTTTATCCCTTCGATCACAAATTCGTCCAGGGCACGCTTCATTTTGTTGATCGCTTCTTCACGGGTCTGGGCCGTGGTAATCAGCTTGGCGATCATGGAATCGTAGTTCGGCGGGATGGTGTAGCCGCTGTATACGTGGGTATCCAATCGGATACCGTGACCGCCGGGGGTATGCAGCGTGGTGATGCGTCCCGGGGAAGGCCGGAAGCCGTTGTAGGGGTCCTCCGCATTGATCCGGCATTCGATGGAATGCAGGTTGGGGGTGTAGTTTTTCCCGGAAATTGGCACCCCGCCCGCCACGAGGATCTGCTCCCGGATCAGGTCGTAATCGATCACCTGTTCGGTGATGGGGTGTTCCACCTGGATCCGCGTATTCATCTCCATAAAATAGAAATTCCGGTGCTTGTCCACGAGGAATTCAACCGTCCCCGCACCTTCGTATTTGATGAATTCCGCGGCCTTTACGGCTGCTTTACCCATGGCATCGCGCAGCTTGTCGGTCATAAAGGGCGATGGGGTTTCTTCCGTAAGTTTCTGGTGGCGGCGCTGGATGGAACAATCCCGTTCCGAGAGGTGGCATGCTTTTCCATACTGGTCACCGATTACCTGGATTTCAATATGGCGGGGCTCCTCAATGAGTTTCTCCATATACATCCCTCCGTTGCCGAAGGCTGCTTCTGCCTCCTTGACAGCGCTTTCGAATTGCTTCTCCAGCTCTTCTTCCTTCCAGATAGCCCGCATACCCTTGCCGCCGCCGCCCGCAGTGGCCTTGATCATGACCGGATAGCCCATTTTCTTGGCAACCTTCCGGGCGTGTTCCGCGTCTTTCAGCAGGCCGTCCGAACCGGGGATGGTGGGCACCCCGGCCTCCTTCATGGTTTGTTTGGCGGATGCCTTGTCTCCCATCCGGTCGATCTGGTCGCCCGTGGCCCCGATAAACTTGATCTGGTGCTCGGCGCAGATCCTGGAAAACTTGGAGTTTTCCGATAGAAACCCGTAGCCCGGGTGGATAGCGTCCGCATTGGTAATCTCGGCAGCTGCAATAATGTTCGGGATCTTCAGGTAGGATTGGCTGCTCGGGGCGGGGCCGATACAAACCGCCTCGTCCGCGAAACGGACATGGAGGCTTTCCTCATCGGCTTTGGAATAAACGGCCACGGTTTTTATGCCCATCTCCTTGCAGGTACGGATAATACGCAGGGCGATTTCTCCGCGGTTGGCGATCAGAATCTTTTTAAACATAGTGCGCTTGTTGACTGTTAGTTAATACAGGTCGCCGCCGGTCTATGACGGGTCGATCAGGAACAAGGGCTGGTCGAATTCCACCGGGGAGGAGTCGTCTACCAAAACCTTGACGACTTTCCCGGACACTTCCGATTCAATATCGTTGAAGAGTTTCATGGCCTCGATCACGCAGAGAACGTCCCCTTTGGATATCGTGGCACCCACCTCCACAAACGGGGGTTTGTCCGGGGAAGGCTTCCGGTAAAAGGTACCGATAATGGGCGATTTAATGGTGATGTACTTGGAGTCTTCGCTCTTTTTCTCTGCTTCTGCATCGCCGGCAGGAGCCGCGGGGGCCGCTGGCGCAGGGGCCGGGGCTGCCTGGGGCATGGCGGGTGCCGCCATTGGGATCTGCTGGACATAGGTAGTTTCCCCTTCTTTGCCGGCAGCCCCGGTCCGGATCGTGATCTTGATGTCGTCCGTTTCCAGTTTGACTTCGCTGGCTCCGGATTTTGCCACGAATTTGATCAGGCTCTGAATTTCTTTGATATCCATGGTGTTCGGTTTAGTGGTGTTCGGTTTTATGAATCGTAAGCCCAGGTCAGGTAAATTGCCCCCCAGGTGAATCCTCCTCCAAATGCAGCAAAAATCAGGTCATCCCCCTTCTTCAATTGCTTTTCGTAGTCGCTGAGCAACAGCGGCAGTGTCGCCGAGGTGGTGTTCCCGTACCGCTCGATGTTCATCATGACCTTGGAATCCTCAAGGCCCATGCGGTTTGCGGTCGCATCGATGATGCGCTTGTTGGCCTGGTGGGGAACCAGCCAGTCCACATCCTCATGCGTCAGTTTGTTCCGCTCCATGACCAGGGCCGAGACTTCTGCCATGTTGGAAACGGCAAATTTGAATACGGATTTGCCGTCCTGGCGGACGAAATGCTTTTTGTCCCTGACGGTTTCAATCGTCGGGGGCATCAGGGACCCCCCTGCCTCGATCTTGAGGAATTGGCGGCCGGTGCCGTCGCTGCGGAGGTATTCGTCCTGCAGCCCGTAACCTTCCTCCGAGGGTTCGAACAACACGGCTCCCGCGCCGTCCCCGAAAATGATGCAAGTGGTCCGGTCTTCGTAATCGATGATGGAAGACATCTTGTCCGCCCCGATGAGCAATACTTTTTTATACCGGCCCGATTCAATATAGCGGGCTGCCGTGGACATCCCGTAGAGGAAATTCGAGCAGGCCGCCTGCAGGTCGTAGCCAAAGGCGTTGACTGCCCCGATCTCGGAGGCCACATATACGGCCGTGGAGGCCACCGGCATATCCGGGGTGGCAGTACCTACGATGACCAGTTCGATTTCGGCAGGGTCCAGGTTGCGTTTGCGGAGCAGGTCCTCTGCTGCCTTGATGGCGAGGAAGGAAGTCCCCTTGTCGGGGTCCTTGAGAATCCGCCGTTCTTTGATACCGGTCCGGGAGGTAATCCACTCGTCGTTGGTGTCTACCAGGGTTTCCAGAATGGCGTTGGTCAATCTGTATTCCGGCACATATGCACCCACAGCGGTGATCGCTGCTGTAATACTGCTCATTTATTGCTGTTTTTACAAGAGGAACCCTCGAAAACGGTTCAAAATTGGTGAAAATTAAGGATAATTTGGAACTTTTGCCGTATAAACTCCCTTTTTCAGGCCCTTTTCGGACATAAAAAAACTCCCACCTCAAAAAGTGGGAGTCCGAATATGATCAAACCCGATTTAAACGGCGCCTTCTTCGGTCTTGTCAACCAGGACCTGGCCGCGATAGTACAGTTTGCCTTCGTGCCAGTGGGCCCTGTGGTACAGGTGTACTTCACCGGTTGTCGGATCCTTGGCCAGCGTCGGGTTGGTTGCCTTGTAGTGCGTACGCCGCTTATCCCTTCTGGTCTTTGAGATCTTTCTCTTAGGATGTGCCATGCTGTTATTTTTTGTCCGTTAATAAATTTCGTAATGCATCCCACCTGGGATCCGTATCATCCTTTTTGTTCTTTTGTTCTTTTGGTTGCAACTCCTCGAGCTTCCGAAGGACCTCCGAATCGAGCGTCCCGTCTTCCACCCCCGGATGGATCCGTTTGGATGGCACGGACAGGACCAGCATTTCGTAAACATACTGGGCGATGTTAAACTGGTGTTCGCCATGGGGCAAGACCAGGATCTCATCGTCTTCGTCGTTGTAGGCATCCCCGAATTTTATCACCAGTGTCAGCATGCCTTCCACGGTCTGGTCGTAGGGCTCGTTGGTGATGTCGCAGGCGACATTCACAAACCCGGTTGCCCGCATCGTGAGCTCCATCATGTTGCTCATCTTCTCCAGGACTGCGCCGACCTCTATATCCGCGGAATAGAATTCGTCGTAGTCAAAAGAATCAAAGAACGTATTATCAATTTGATACTCAAAATGATGTTTCCCCTGTTTCAGACCCGAAAAAGGAATGTCGAATTCCTTGTTCTTCATCGTTCTCTCCATTCAATTAGGGCGTGCAAAGATATCCTTTTTTTGCTAAAACCCAATTATTCAATAAACTATTTCTACCGCTCCCTGCCCTTGCCCTGGCGTTTTAATTTGTGTTTTTGAAGCGGGTTGCTGGTGAGCTGCTCATACTCGCGCCGGTTCCTGAAAATCCGGATCCCGGTAAAAACGGCTTCCGCAAAGGAAGCGGGGTCCGCCTTCCCCTTCCCGGCAATATCATAGGCCGTGCCGTGGTCCGGGGAGGTCCTGACGCGGGACAGCCCGGCCGTGAAGTTTACGCCTTTCCCAAAGGCCAGTGTCTTGAAAGGGATGAGCCCCTGGTCGTGGTATCCTGCCAGGATGCCGTCGAACTCCCGGTAATTGTCCGAAGCAAAGAAGGTGTCTGCGGCGTATGGCCCGAATACCAGGTGGTTTTGGTCCCTGAGCTTTTTCAGGGCGGGTTTGAGGACCTCATCATCCTCCCTGCCGATAACCCCCTCGTCCCCGCTGTGGGGGTTGATCCCCAGGACGGCGATCCGGGGCATGCGGACCGCAAAATCCCGGATAAGGGAATCCTCCATGGCCTGGACTTTGGAGAAGATCAGTTTCTGGGTGATCAGGGCAGGGGCTTGGGCCACGGGTACGTGGTCCGTCATCAGGCCCACCTTCAGACCGTCGGTCACCATGAACATCAGGCTTTCCCCCCCGAGCTCCCCGGCGAGGTAATCCGTATGCCCCGGGAATTTAAACGCATCGCTCTGGACGGTTTTCTTGTTGATCGGAGCCGTGACCAGCAGGTCGATGTCTCCATTTTTGAGCGCTCCCACGGCGGCCTTCAGGGAGCGGATGGCGTACTCCCCCCCTTCCTTGCTGGGGTTGCCAAAAGCCACTTCCGGGTTGTCCTTCCAGACATTGACCACGTTGATCTTCCCGCTGATCGCCTCCCCGGCCTCCTGTATTCCCTGGAAACTCAGGTCCAGGCCAAAATGCGCCTTCTGGTGGGAAACCGTTTTGGCGGAAGCAAAAAATACCGGGGTACAGAAGTCGAGCATCCGGTCATCCTCGAATGTTTTCAGGGCCACCTCGCAACCGATCCCGCCCAGATCGCCGATTGATATGCCCACCTTGATATTTTGCCCGTCTTCCTCCATGAATAATGTACCTTTGTGCTGCTCAGAGCTGAGCAAAATTACTCAATTTAGCTGTACCATGTTTACCGGAATCATCGAAACCCTGGCCACTGTTTCCCACATACGGAAAGACCGCTCCAACCTGGATATCACCCTGGAATCACCCCTGGCCCGGGAATTAAAGATAGACCAGAGCCTCGCCCACAACGGGGTCTGCCTCACGGTGGTGGCCGTCGGGGAGGATAACTATACGGTGACCGCCGTGCAGGAAACCCTCAACCGAAGCAACCTGGGGAGCCTCCGGGAGGGCGACCGGGTCAACCTGGAGCGCGCCATGGTCCTGGGAGCCCGCCTGGACGGGCATATCGTACAGGGGCATGTGGACCAGGTGGGACATTGCACCCATATCGACCAGAAGGACGGCAGTTGGCTGTTTGGTTTCGAGTACGAGCCGGGGCCTGGTCGGATCACCATTGAAAAGGGTTCCATTACCGTCGACGGGGTCAGCCTCACCGTGGTAGACTCCGCCCCGGGGCATTTCAGCGTGGCCATCATCCCCTATACCTACGAGCACACCCGTTTCCGGGAATACCGGCCGGGAAGCCCCGTGAACCTGGAATTCGACATGATCGGCAAATACGTCGCCCGCCTGGTGGCGCCCCACCAGCCGGCAGACTGACGTTGCTTTCCTCCTGGCTTACACCCCTTTGAACCGTACTACACCTTGAAGAAGATCTTTTTCCGGTAGAGCCACCAACCCAGCAGCAGGTAGAAGCCCATGACGGTCAGGCCGTAGAGCAGGGACGACAGGGCCAGCGGGAGGAAGTCGTGCACATAGATATTCTGGAAAAGCCAGCCGTGTATGCCCTGGTCCCCGTCCACCTTGATCTGGTAAAACAGGCTGGACACAAAACTCGAGAGGAAATACACGGTGATGGCGTTGGCCCCCGCATACCGGAAGATACTGCCAAATTGCATTTTCTTCACGTCGGTCAGGTAATAGATCAGCGCCAGCAGCAGGTTGGCCCAGCCCGCGGTTACCAGCACGAAGCTGCTGGTCCAGAGCGCCTTGTTGATCGGGAATACCAGGCCCCAGATGGAGCCGGCCGCCAGCAGCGCCGCCCCGGCAAGGAGCATCCACTGTACCTTGTTGGCCCGGTCTGAAACCAGCACCCTTCCGGTAAATATCCCGAGCAGGGCGGAGGCGATGGCAGGCAGGGTACTCAATAGCCCCTCCGGGTCGTAATCCGGCTTATAGGTATGGCTCCCGAAGAGATGTACATCGATGTAATTGGCCCAGTTGTTGGGCACCCGCTCCAGGGAAGGCGGCTCCCCGCCCAGCGGGACAAAGGCCATCCAGACCCAGTAGCCCAGGAGGATGGCCACGGTGATGAAGACCAGGGTTTTTGGTTTGGTATGCAGGAATAAGAGGGACGCGGCCAGGAAGACCACCCCGATGCGCTGCAGGACTCCCGGGAACCGGATTTCGCTGAAGGGTTCAAAGAAGGGGGGCGAAACAATGAAGGCCCCCAGGAAAATCCCAAGCAGGATCAGTTTAAGGGTCCGTACCAGGATTTTTCGATAGGTGGCGGCGTCCGGCTGCTTATTGCGGTAGGCAAAGACAATGGAGGTCCCGACGATGAAGAGGAAAAAGGGGAATACCAGGTCGGTGGGCGTATACCCGTGCCATTCGGCATGGCGGAAAGGCGGGTAGACCGCCTGCCAGGTGCCGGGGGTGTTTACCAGGATCATCAGGGCAATGGTCAGCCCCCTGAAAATGTCTACAGATACGATGCGTTGTTTCATAAGCTATAGGATATCACCTTTGAGTTGTTGCCAGACCTTTGCCAGAAGCAGGCCGGCCACCACCACGGCAGCCGACAGGCCTGTCGCCAGTCCATAATTGCCATAAATCCAGTTGCCGGTTGCGAACATGCACCCGTACACCAGCACACACCCCAGCAGCATAGCCAGGATGCCCGCGGGGACGGTCCACTTCTTGCCGCCGTCCACGATGTTTTTGTCTTCTGCCCGCGCCTGGTTCAGGATCTTCCGCCATCCGGGACCCCCCGGCTGTGTCTTTTTGTAAAAGCTATAGAGGACCTCCTTTTTTTCCGGGGGTGTCAGCAGGGTGACCACCAGCCAGATGATTGTTACCACCAGGACGATGACGATAAACCGGGACCAGGAGGGCAGGGCGCCGGGCACGAATACCCCGGCCATGTCCGTATACCCGAACAGGGACTCCGACATATCCGAAAATGTCAGGTAGAGGCTGACAAAGGCCGCCGCAAACATGACGGAAATCTCGCTCCAGGCGTTGATCCGCCACCAGAACCACCTCAGGATATAAACCAGCCCGGTGCCCGCCCCGAACATGAGCAGGATCTCAAAAAGCTGGATGGCGTTGTTCAGCAGCAGGGCCAGGATGGCGCTGGCCACCATCAGGATGACCGTGGAGAGCCGGCCTATATTCACCAGTTCCCGTTCAGACGCATTTTTGCGGACGGTCTGTTTGTAAAAATCGTTGACCAGGTAGGAAGACCCCCAGTTGAGCTGTGTGGAAATCGTACTCATATACGCTGCCCCCAGGGAGGCCAGGACAAGGCCCAACAGGCCGCTGGGCAGCTTGGTAAGCATGGCAGAATACGCCAGGTCATTGCCGAGTTTGCTCTCTTCGATGTGGGGGAATGCCTCGTGGATGGAAGCCACGTCCGGGAAGACCACCAGGGAAGCCAGGGCAACCAGGATCCAGGGCCAGGGCCTTAGCGCATAGTGCATGATGTTAAAAAAGAAGGTGGATGCCACTGCGTGGTTTTCGTTTTTGGCTGCCAGCATCCGCTGGGCAATGTAGCCGCCCCCTCCAGGCTCGGCACCCGGATACCAGGAGCTCCACCACTGCACGGCCAGCGGGATGACCAGGATGGATATCAGGGCTTCGGTATCCGAAAAATCGGGCAGGATGGAGAGTTTCCCCTGGACGTTTTCGTGGTTGATCAGTTGGGTGATACCCCCCACTTCCGGCAGGTTCACCAAGTAGATGGAGGCCCAGATGGCACCGATCATGGCGGCAAAAAACAAGACAAAATCCGTATAGACCACCCCGCGGAAACCGCCAATGGCACTGAAGGTAACCGTGATGACCCCCCCGATGAGCAGCGTCTGTACGGAGGAAAGCCCCAGCATGATCCCGCCGATCTTGATGGCAGCCAGGTGGACGGCAGCCAGGGTGATGATGTTAAAAAACAGGCCCAGGTAGATGGACCGGAAACCCCTGAGGAAATGGGCGGGTTTCCCGCCATACCTCAGGTCGTAGAATTCCATATCGGTCAGCACCTCGGATTTGCGCCAGAGTTTTGCATATACAAATACGGTCAGCAGCCCCGTAAGCAGGAAGGCCCACCAGACCCAGTTGCCGGACACGCCGTTGTTCCGCACGATATCGGTGACCAGGTTGGGCGTATCGGTGGAAAAGGTGGTGGCGACCATCGAAAAGCCCAGCAGCCACCAGGGCATGCTCCTCCCGGAAAGGAAGTACTCCGTGGTGTTTTTCCCGGAGCGTTTGGAGACAATGATCCCGATGGTAAGGACAATGGTGAAGAACCCTATGATCAGGGCGTAGTCAAGGGTGCTGAGTTGCATAGTTTGGTCTAGGTTAGGGCTAAATATATTATTTTTTGGGATACCTTTAACCGACTTTCTTCAGCCCATGCCCCAGGACCTCCTCTTTTCAGAGCTTACCGCGACCGCCTGGATTCTGGCATTGCTGGCGACCTTCGTACAGGGTTTTTCAAAGGCGGGGATCAAGGGGACGGCCGTGCTTTCGGTCACCCTGCTCGCCCTCGCGCTGGGCGCCCGTCAATCTACCGGACTGCTGGTCCCCATCCTGATCGTGGGCGATATTTTTGCCGTCATCTACTACCACCGCCATGCCCGCTGGGAGTACATCGGCAAATTCCTTCCATGGATGATCGCCGGCATCCTGATCGGTGTCTGGACCGGGAAGGACCTGCCGGAAAACCTTTTCAAATGGGCCATGGCCGCTATCATCGTGGGGAGTGTGGCCGTGATGGCCTGGTGGGACCTGAGAAAATCGGAACGCGTACCCACGCACTGGGCGTTCGGGGGCTTTGTGGGTGTCCTGGCGGGTTTTACCACCATGGTGGGCAACCTGGCCGGCGCCTTCTCGAACATCTACTTCCTGGCCATGCGGCTGCCCAAGAACGCCTTTATCGGCACGGCGGCCTGGCTGTTCCTGATCATCAATGTTTTCAAATTGCCCTTCCACATCTTCGTCTGGAAGACCATCGACGCAGAGGTGTTGAAAATCAGCCTGGGGCTGCTCCCCGGCCTTGCCCTGGGATTGCTGTGCGGCATCTGGCTGGTGCGCCGCATCCGGGAGGGGTTCTTCCGGCGGCTCATCCTGATCCTGACAGCCCTCGGCGCCGTGCTCATCCTGCTGCGTTGAGGGTCGGGACGATGCGCGGGAAAAACGCCAGGCCGGGCACCCCCGGAAAGCCTCCGACCTGGACCCCTTTGTAAAGCGTCCCCTGGTGCAGCTGGTTCTCCCTGTTATTCCCCGGCAAAAGCCAGTCGCGCCAGCACCGGGAAATGGTCGGAGGGGAAGCCGGTGCCCGTAAATTCTGAAAGGACGGCGTTTCCGAGTACCCGGAAGTCCCCGGGGCCGGTAAAAATATAGTCGATCCGCCGGGTGGGTTCCCGGGTGCAGTCAAACCCGTTGAAGGTTCCCGCCGGCCCGTAGGTTAGCGCTCCCGCCAGGGTGTGGGTATCCGCCATGGAAGAAGCGAGCAGCCGGATGGGGGCCGATTCCGGTTCAAGGTTCAGGTCGCCGCAAAGCACCTGGGGAAGCCCTGCCGTATTCAAAGCCGCCATTTGCCGGAGGATGAGGTTCACGCTCTCCCGGCGTGCCACTTCGCCCACATGGTCAAAGTGGGTGTTGAACACGTAAAACTCCCGGCCCGTCTGCCGCTCCCGGAACAACCCGTAGGTGCAGACCCGATTCAGGGCCGCATCCCAGCCCTTCGACGGGACATCCGGGGTTAACGAGAGCCAGAAAGTCCCTTCCTTCAGGAGTTCCAGGCGGTCCTGCCGGTAAAATATCGCTGCGTGTTCCCCGGCCTCATCCACCTGGTCCCGTCCCCTGCCAAAGAAGGCGTAGTCCCCGAGGCCTGCGTCCATGTCCCGAAGCTGGTGGATCAGCCCCTCCTGGGTACCCACCACATCGGGGGCGTGCCAGGCGATCTGCGAGATGAGGAAGTCCTTGCGGTTCTCCCAGTTGTTCGGGGCGTCCCCCGGGTTGTCATACCGGATATTGTAGGACATTACGGAGAGTTGCTGGCTTGCAGCAGTGCCCCCTGCAAGGAGCATCAGGGTCATTACAATTCCTGCTTTATTCATTTTCGAAAGGATCATTAATTAGAAGGCGCCTGTGGCAGGCGGGGAACATTTTCCGGTCCCGCGTGAAAAGACTTTATCGGTCCGCCTTGCGGTGTGAAAACAACCAGGGGAGGAGTTCCGGTTCCGCAAAGGCGTAATCCCAGCTGTTGTGGTTGACCCTGTCGTACAGGGTGAACCCGGGCCGGGCCCCGGCGTCGAAAAGGGCCTGCACCATATCCAGGGAATGTTCCGGGGCGATCACCTGGTCTACCGCCCCGTGGAAGATCCAGAGTGGGATCTTCCCGGCGTAACCACCGACAGTTTCCGGCACACCCGCCCCGCAGATGGGGATGGCTGCCGCAAAAACACCGGGCAGGCGGTGCAATAGTTCAAAGGTGCCCATCCCCCCCATCGAAAGCCCCATCACATAGATACGGTCCGCATCCACATAGGGGGCCTTCCGGTATTGTTCCAGTAGGTCCATCACCAGGCCCAGGGAGCGTGTGGGGCCCTTTTCGTAGTGGAATTCCAACCCGATTGGGTAGGAGGACCGGTCGAGGTCCACCTGGGCCCAGTAATCGCTTGCTGCGCACTGGGGGGCCAGTACGATGGCCGGGAATGCACCGCGGTTGACCGGGGAGGTGAACAGGCCGCTCCCATGGGTGAGTTGCTTTTCGTTGTCCGATCCGCGTTCCCCTCCTCCGTGGAGGAACAGGATCAGCGGGTATTTCCGGGTGGCATCAAACCCCTCCGGCAGCAATTTACGGTAGGGAAGGGTGTCGGTCCCCTGGACAAAGGCCTCCCGGGAATAGGGGGAGGGCATCTGCGCCACCCCCTGGAAAGGGGCCGCCGCAAGGAGGATCAGGAAAAGGCATAGGCATCTCATCATGTCAAAGGTGTTGGTGTACCCCTCCAAGATAAGGAAATACCCGCATATCGATCTGAATCGGGGTAGTGCCCGGGCCGGGCCGCTAGTGGGGGAGCTTGTCGCGTAACAACCCGTAGAACCAGGTGCCCAGCAGGGAGCCGGCAATCACCACCAGGATGGGCAGGAAGCCCGCCCCGACAAGCGTGAACATCGGGCCGGGACACGCCCCCGCAAGGGCCCACCCCAGACCGAAGATAAAGCCCCCGATCAGGTAGCGCGGGACGCTTTTCTCCTTGGGTTGGAAAATAATGGACTCCCCGTACACGGATTTGATCCGGAACCTTTTGATGGCCCAGACGATCAGGACGCCCAGCACCACGGCCGTGCCGATAATCCCGTACATATGGAAGGCGTCGAATTTGAACATTTCGTAGATCCGGAACCAGGAGGCGGCTTCGGATTTAAACATGGTGATCCCGAAGAACACCCCGATCAGCAAATAGATGAAACTGCGCATGGTTAAAATATTAAGGGGAAGAGGAAATAAATCATGAGCATCCCGCCGGCAAAGAACCCGATAACGGCCAGCAGGGAGGGCCACTGCAGGTTGCTGAGGCCGGAAATGGCGTGCCCGGAGGTACACCCCCCCGCATACCGGGCCCCGAAGCCAACCATCAGCCCGCCAAGGGCCAGCAGGATCAGTGATTTGGGGTTGGTGAACTGTTCCATGGAATAGAGCTCATCGGGCAGGTAGGCCCCGCCGGCACTTTCAAACCCGAGCGATTGCAATTCCGCAACCGTATCCGGGTTGATCTGCACGGCCGCATCCGCGGTCAGGAAATTCGCCGCTATAAAACCGCCGATCACGGCCCCTAGCATTACCAGGAGGTTCCATTTCTGGGCAGCCCAGTCGAAGCGGAAAAATTCCGAACTGCGGTCGGCTCCGCACATGGTGCATAGTGTCCGCAGGTTGGAGGACATCCCGAAGTTTTTGCCAACCAGCAGCAATACCAGCATGACCAGGGCAATTGCAGCCCCGGAAACGTACCAGGGCCAGGGTTCATAGATCCATTCCATTCGTATGTGTTTTTGGTTTCAATTTTTTTCTTGTTTCAAACGGGGCAAAAGTACGCTGCCGGGACCGGCTATGCGGTAACCCAGGTTACACTCTTGCAGGGCCAGGGATTCAGACTTCCTTGCCTTTCATCATTTTGTTCCAGTAAAGGTAGGGAAGCCCATACTTTTTCAGCATCCAGAGCCTCCATGATTCTTTGGAGGAGTCCGTAATGAACATTTGTTTCAGTTTCGGGTCCGGGGTAAAGTTGTTGTCGTAGTCAAATTCGGCCAGGACCATTTTCCCGTAATCGGTGACCAGCGGACAGGAGGAGTACCCGTTGTAGGTCTTGTAGCCCAGGCCCTGCTGGGCCATCAGCCGATTGATGTTTTCGATCACCACGGGTACCTGTTTGCGGACCGCTGCCCCGGTCTTCGCAGTCGGCAGGCCGGCCACATCGCCCAGGCTGAAAACATTCGGGTACTTCTTGTGTTGCAGGGTATGCGCATCCACATCCACCCATCCGGACTCGTTGACCAGCGGGGAGTTCCGGACACAGTCCGGTGCCACCGACGGGGGTGCCGTATGCAGCATATCGTAATGGATGCCGGTCAGGTTGCCATCCGTCTCCGTTTTGATATCCTTGTGGTTGTATTCCTTCATGTGGTCCGCGAACTCATACCAGGCAATCCGGTTGGCCCCATCGATCCTGACGAGCTTGTAACCAAAACGCAGGTTGATATCTTTGCGGTCCACGACTTCCATCAGGGTCTTTTTGATTTCAGGGACCCCGAAAATGACCGTCCCCGGTGTCGCAAATACCACCTGGGTCTTGTCGCGGACCCCGGCTTTCCGGAAATAACTCTCGGCCAGGTACATGATTTTCTGAGGGGCCCCGCCGCATTTGATGGGCGTGGTGGGCTGGGTGAACAGGGCAGTACCGCCCTTGAAATTCTTCAGGACTTCCCAGGTGTGCTCCGGGTCCGTATAGTTGCTGCAGACCACATCCTTGTCGAGGATTTCTGCCAGGCCCGGCGTCAGGCTCAGGTCGTAGACCAGGCCGGGTGCGACCACCAGGTAATCATAGGTGTATTTGGCGCCGGAATCCGTCTTGACGGAATTGTTGGCCGGGTCAAAAGATGCCGCCGGTTCCTGTATCCAGGTTACCCCTTTGGGCATAACCGATGCCATGGGGCGGGCCGTCTTCTCGTAGGAATAGGTGCCAGCCCCGACCAGCGTCCAGGCTGGTTGGTAATAGTGGGTTTTGGCGGGTTCCACCAGGCCGATTTTCAGTTTTTTATCGGATCGCAGAAGGGTTGCTGCCGTCATGATCCCTGCGGTACCTCCCCCGATGATCAGAATTTCAAAATGCGTGTCCATATCGAACGGTTTTATACTGCAAGTTACCGTTTTATCGGGCAGGGTTATGTAACCCCTGTTACATTCTCTTTCAAATCCATGGCCCCGTATCACAGGGTCCCGGATACTATTGTAACTTTGGTTGCGGTCCCTGTTTCCTTAAAAGTGTAAGTTTAGGGGCTGAACAAATGCACGCACATGGAAAGACGAAAATTCGTGGGCCGTTCGGCCCTGCTTTCTCTGGGCAGTTTGCTGGGTGCAGAAATCGTATTCGGTAACCGGCTGCCGGAAGGGCTTTCGCTGCTGGGGCTCCAGGATCCCGACCCTTTTGCCCTCTTCGACAAGGACCCCGAGATGGTGGTCCTCAACAGCAGGCCCTGGAACATGGAAGCACAGGCGCACCTGCTGGACGACCCCGTCACCCCCAATAAATACATGTTTATCCGGAACAACGGCCTGATCCCCGAAAAGCCCGACCCCACCAAATGGCAGCTCACCATCGACGGGGAGGCGGCCCGACAGGTGAAATCCTACAGCCTGGAAGACCTGAAAAAGAAATTCCGCCCACACACCTACCGGCTTACCCTGGAATGCGGGGGCAACGGACGGAGCGAATTCAACCCGCCGGCGTCGGGGAACCAGTGGACCGTCGGGGCGGTGTCCTGCGCGTCCTGGACCGGGGTCCGGCTCAGGGACCTGCTGGAAGATGCCGGCTACACCACAAACGCGGTGTACATCGGTTACCACGCAGCGGACCGCCACCTCAGCGGGGACCCCGGCAAGGAACCCATTTCCCGTGGGGTCCCCATGGAAAAGGCCCTGCAGGATGAAACCCTGGTCGCCTACCAGATGAACGGGAAAGACATCCCCATGGCCCACGGGTACCCCTTGCGGCTGGTGGCCGGCGGCTGGCCGGCCTCCGCCTCCGGAAAATGGATCACCCGGCTGAGTATCCGCGACCGGGTACACGACGGGGCCAAGATGACCGGCGACTCCTACCGGGTACCCTGCGAACCGGTAGCCCCGGGGACCAAGGTGGCCGATTCGGACATGTGCATCATCGAATCCATGCCGGTAAAATCCCTGATCACCTACCCGAAGACCGGGGCCACCCTGCCCCTGGGCAGCAGCCTGCCGTTCCGGGGCCATGCATGGGCCGGGGAACTCCGGGTGGCCCGGGTGAAGTATTCCATAGACTTTGGCAGTACCTGGGAGGACTGCTCCCTGGAGGCCCCCGCCAACCGGCTTGCCTGGCAGCGGTTCAGCGGGGAGGTGAGGTTCCCGCAAAAAGGGTATTACGAACTCTGGGCCCGTGCCGAAGACAGTGAGGGAAAGGCCCAGCCCATGGTGCTCCCGGGCTGGAACCCCAAAGGGTACCTGAACAATGCCTGCCACCGCATCGCCCTAAAAATCACCTGATGGAAGGGAAGGGAAAAACCGGGAAATGGGGCAGCCTTTGGAAAGGGTTGCTTGGGGTTGGGTTGGTGCTAGCCCTGGCGGCTTTCATCTGGTACCGCAGCGGTTTGCCGGTCCAGGATTCGGGGGACCCGTTGCCGGTACCTGCGGATTCCGTACAGGCGTCCCCTGAGGGAATTTCGGGCGGGATCCACGTGCAGACCGGCTTCAGGGCGGGGGAAGGACTCCCGGTGGTCATCAGCAACTGCACCCCCTGCCATTCGGCCGAACTGGTCACCCAGAACCGGATGACCCGGGAGGGGTGGGAAAGCACCATCCGCTGGATGCAGGAAACCCAGAACCTTTGGGAACTGGGCGATAACGAGGCAGTCATCCTGGATTACCTGGCAACCTATTACGCCCCGGAAGAGAAGGGACGCAGGCAAAACCTGGAAAACATCGAATGGTATGAACTTGAACCCTGAACCATGGAGGCGTACGTAGAGGCTTTCTGGAATGCCCTGACCGGGACCGTGAACTGGACCTGGAAATCCATCCTGTTCCAGGTGCCCTGGTACACGAATTATTTCTGGGGGCTCATTGCCATATCCCTGGTGGTCTGGCTGTTGGAAATCCTGTTCCCCTGGCGGCGGGAACAGGGCATCTTCCGCAAGGATTTCTGGCTGGATGTCGGCTATATGTTCTTCAACTTCTTCCTGTTCGCCATCGCCATCAGCGGGTTCTACCGCCTCCTGCAGGTCCTGTTCACGGATCTGGGAATCCGGCCGGACAGCCTGGCGCTGATCGATATGGGCGGCTGGCCCGGGTGGTTGCAGCTCCTGGTGTTTTTCGTCATCCTGGATTTCGTGCAGTGGTTCACCCACATCCTGCTCCACAAGTACCCCGTATTCTGGCAATACCACAAGGTGCACCACAGCGTCAAGGAAATGGGGTTTGCCGCCCACCTGCGGTACCACTGGATGGAAAACATCCTTTATAAGCCCCTGAAAACCTTCGGGGTGATGCTCATCGGGGGCTTTGAACCCGAACAGGCGTATATCGTTCATTTTGCGGCCATCGCCATCGGCCACCTGAACCACGCAAACATCAAACTCACCTGGGGGCCGCTGAAATACCTGCTCAACAACCCGGTGATGCACCTCTACCACCATGCCTACCGCCTGCCCGAGGGGCGGTACGGGGTGAATTTCGGCATCAGCCTGAGCCTGTGGGATTACCTCTTCGGCACCAATTATATCCCGGAGGAAAGCGGCACCATACAACTTGGCTTTGAGGGTGACGAGGACTTCCCGAAAGACTTTATCCACCAGAACCTCTACGGGTTCGGGCGCAGGCGGGAAAAAGGAGAAAAAGGAAGGATGCAGCCCTAGGTTTTCAGTAGACTTTTTCACCCCGCTTTAACCAGCGGCCCCAGGACTTGTTGAAGGCATGGATACGGTCCGTGGGCCCGTCCCTGTCCACAAGGGGCCCGCCCTGGTTCACCCATTCAAATATGCCCCCGTAAAGGTTGGACACCCGGGTGAAACCGGCCTCCAAAAGCGCTTCGGATACTTTTTCGCTCCGGTAGCCCACCGAACAGTATACCACCACCGGCCGGTCCTTTGGGATGGAGGAGACCCGTTCCAGGCTGAAATCGTCGTACCCTACCCAATAAGCCCCGGGTACGTGGCTTACCGAGAATTCCTCCAGGCTGCGGGCATCCAGGAAAACCGCGGAATCCATTGCCCGGGCCTCCGGCACCGTGGCTTCCGGCACCGAATGAGACAGCAACCCTTCCAGCCGGTCGTCATAGGCGGCACTCCCGACCCGTTGCTGGGATACAGCCGAAGTCAGGATGATCAGGAACGCCAGGAAGACCCCTAAGCGCATGATACGTGTTGAACGGTATTTCTGGTACATATCGATTGGGTTGCCCGCTGCAGCCGGGCCGCTGCCGGGCCCCGGTTAGTACCCGGGGCCCTGCGCCCTCTGCGGGGTCTCCGCCGGAGCCAACCGGGGAGCCGCAGATCGGGAACCGGACTTGCGCCCGGGGCTCCGTTTGTTACAGCAGTGTCGTAGGGCAAATATATTCAGTCTTTGGGAGGGAACTTTCCTTTAAGGCGTCAAATCCGCCCACGACATCCGTAAAATTGTTCCACCCCCGCTGTTTCAGGATGGAGGAAGCAATCATGCTGCGGTATCCCCCAGCGCAATGCAGCACAAAGGGTTTGTCTTTGGGGAATTCTGCCAGGTGGTCATTGATTCCTTTCAAAGGGATATTCACTGCATCCACCAGGTGCTCCGAATCGTATTCGCTCTGTTTGCGCACGTCGATGATCAGGGGGGTATCCCCCTTGTCCACCAGGTCTTCCAGTTCCTTGACCGTTATCCGCCCCGTGGTTTCTACCTCTCGGCCGGCCTGCTTCCAGGCTTCAAACCCGCCTTTGAGGTATCCCAACGTGTTGTCATAGCCCACCCGGGAGAGGCGGGTAACCGCTTCCTCTTCCTTCCCGGGTTCCGCAACCAGGAGGATGGGGTGCTTCACATCCGGGATGAGCTCGCCCACCCAGGGCGCAAAATCCCCACCAAGCCCGATATTGATGCTGTTCGGGATAAACCCTTTTGCAAAAACCGCTGCATCCCGGGTATCCAGGACCAGGGCCCCGGTTTCATTCGCCGCCGCTTCAAAGGCTTCCGGGCCAAGTGCCCGCGTACCCCGCTCCATCACCTGGTCCAGGGACTCGTACCCCCGGATGTTCATCAGTACATTCTGCGGGAAATACCCGGGGGGCGCGGTGAGACCGGTGAGCAACTCCTCGATGAATTCCTCCCGGGTCATATCGGCACGGAGTGCATAGTTGACCTCCTTCTGGTGGCCCAGGGTGTCCGTGGTTTCCTTGCTCATCATTTTCCCGCAGGCCGATCCCGCCCCGTGGTTCGGGTAAACGATCAGGTGGTCCGGGAGCGGCATGATCTTGTTCCGGAGCGAATCATACAGGTGGGAGGCCAGTTTTTCCTCGGTCAGTTCCGACACGACGTGCTGCGCCAGGTCGGGGCGCCCCACGTCCCCTATAAACAGGGTGTCCCCGGTAATGATGCCGTGTTCCCTCCCCTTCTCGTCGATCAGGAGGTAGGTGGTGCTTTCCATGGTATGGCCGGGGGTATGGATGACCTTCACCTTGTAATCCCCGATTTCAAATACCTGTCCGTCTGCTGCCACCAGGGCTTCGTATCCCGGTTTTGCATTCGGGCCAAAAACAATTTCGGCCCCTGTTTTCTTGCGCAGGTCCAGGTGCCCGCTGACAAAGTCGGCATGGAAGTGGGTTTCAAAGACGTATTTGATCCTGGCGTGGTCCTTTTTGGCCCGGTCGATGTAGGGCTGTACCTCCCGCAGCGGGTCAAAGACGGCCGCCTCGCCCCTGCTTTCGATGTAGTAGGCTGCATGCGCCAGGCAGCCGGTATAAATTTGTTCAACTTTCATGGCTAATCCCGATTTTAGGTTTAACACGAAAGATAAAAAACGCGTGCCGGAAGTACAGTTACCTTTGTTACATAAGGCGCCGGGCCGTCTGGGTGGACACCTTGTGCTCCATGTCGGATTTCCCGGTGGCTTCCATACAGTGCTGCAACGCCTCGAAGGTCCGGACAAACTGGTTCTCCCGCCCAATCTCTTCGGCGAGCCCGCTGCTGAAGAGGATGTCGCGGGTTGGCCCGGTGGCCCCGGCGAGCAGGAATCTGATCCCGTCACGCCTGAGGTCGCGGATAAAGGCGCGCAGCATGAATACGGCCGAGCTGTCGATATAGCTGATGGCCTCTGCGTTCAGGATGATGTATTTAAGTTGCGGCCCTTTTAGCCGGATATGCTTTTCGAGTTCCTTCCGGAAATAGTCCTTGTTGCCAAAGAACAGCTGCCCGTCAAAACGGAGGATCAGGAACTCGGGGAACTCTTCGATATCCTCTGAGAACCGGTTGATGTTCTTGAAGTAGTCCGTACCCAGGATACGCCCAAGGATGGCGATATGCGGCATGGAAATCCGGTAGACCAGCAAGAGGAGCGAAAACAGCACCCCGAGCAGGATGCCTTCTTTGATCCCAAGCCCCAGGGTGAGCCCGAAGGTCACCAGCAGGAGGGCAAATTCGTCCTTCCGGTTTTTCCAGAGTTCCCGGGGGTACTTCAGGTCGATCAGCCCGAAAACCGCAACCATGATGATGGCCGCCAGGACGGCATTGGGCAGGAAATGGAAAAGCGGGGTCAGGAACAGCAGGGTCAGCCCCACCACCAGGCTGCTGACCAGCGCGGCCATCCCGGTTTTGGCGCCGGCCTGGTCATTCACCGCCGTACGCGAAAACCCCCCGGTTGTGGGGTAAGACTGGAAAAGGGAACCCAGGATATTCGATATCCCCAGGGCCCGCAGTTCCTGGTTGGGGTCCAGGCGGTTTTCCCCGTGTTTTTCCTCCACCGCCTTGGCCACTGAAATGGCCTCCATAAAGGCTATCAGCGAAAGCGCCAGGGCAATGGGGAACAATTCGCTGACCCGGTCCGCCCGGATTTCGGGAAATTCCAGCAGGGGCAGCCCGCCCGGTACTTCCCCGACAATCCGGACCCCCTGTTGGTCCCATCCGAGCAGGTAAACTGCCAGCGTCCCCAGCACCACCGCGGCTAGTGCCCCCGGGATGCGGGGTGCCAGCCGCTTGAGCCCGAGGATCAGGGCCACCCCGACCAGGCCGAGCCCAAGGGTAAGCCAATGGGTTCCGGGCAGGGCGGCAGCAGCCCCGGCGAGCAGGACCTGTATCTTGTTGCTTCCGGCTATCTCGGTGCCCAGAAGGTGCTTGAGCTGGCTCAGGCCGATGATGATCGCGGCCGCCGAGGTAAAGCCGCTGATGACGGGCCGGGACAGGAAGTTCACCAGGAAGCCCATCCGCAGCAGGCCAAAGGCCAGCTGGAGCACCCCCATGAAGAGGGCCAGGAAGATGGCCATGGCGATGTATTCCTCGATCCCGGAAAGGGCGAGGGCCCCCAATCCGCTGGCCACCAGCAGGGAATCCATGGCCACGGGTCCCACGGATAACTGGCGGGAGGTGCCCGTGAGGGCATAAATTACCTGGGGGACCAGGGAGGCATACAGGCCAAACACGGGGGGCAGCCCCGCGATCATCGCATAGGCCATCCCCTGGGGGATCAGCATGATGCCCACCGTCAGCCCTGCCGACAGGTCGCCGGAAAGGTAGGCCTTCCGATAGGCCGGCAGCCATTCCAGTATGGGGAAAAACCGTTTCAGAGGTCGATAATTTTAATGTGGTTGCGGTGGAGTTCTATCTTTCCCATTTGCTCCAGCTTCTTCAGCAACCTGGAAATCACCACGCGGGAACTATGGAGGTCGTAGGCAATCTCCTGGTGCGTATTCCGGATGATGGGTTCGCCGGCGATGCGCGCTTTTTCCCTGAGGTAGTTGACCAGCCGCTCATCCATGTTCATGAAGGCAATGCTGTCGATGGCCTGGAACAATTTGTTCAGGCGGTTGTTGTAGCTTTCAAACACGAAACTGCGCCACGTGGGGTATTTGGCCACCCATTCCTCCATCTTCCGGACGGGCACCATGATGAGTGTCGCGTCGGTCTCGGCCACGGCCCGGATTTCACTTCGGGCCTGGCCCATGCAGCAACTCATGGTCATGGAACAGGTATCCCCCTGTTCCAGGTAGTACAGCAGGAGCTCATCACCGTCCCGGTCTTCGCGCAGGATCTTGATCACCCCGGAAATGAGCAGGGGCATCCCTTTGATATACTCGCCGATCTCCAGCAGCTTGCTGCCGGCAGGCACTTCCTTAACGACGCCTACAGCGGCGATTTCCTCGAGCAGCGGCTCTTCGAACTGGTTTCCGTAACGCTCCCTGAGTCCTTGTATCATGCTGGTTATTTTACGTCCCGGGCAATTTCCCGGTCGAACTTAAAAAAGAAGTTGGCCCATATAGATTTGGAAACGGCGCCGATCCAGGGCATCAGCAGTACCAGGACCGCCACGATGACCCCGAAAATCCCGCCAACCCCCAATTCGAGGCCGGTGAGGAGGATGATCACGAACACGGCGATGGCAACTGCCACGCCCACGCCGTAGGACACGTACATGGAGCCGTAATAAAAACTCGGTTCTATGCGGTATTTCAACTGGCATTTCGGGCAGGTTTCCCGGACCCGGTTCATACTGGCGAGGTCATAGGGATGGCTTTGGAGGAATGCCCCCTGATGACAACGCGGACATTTGAGGAATACAATGCTGTAGAGCTTACTTCCTTTTCCGAACATGCTTGAATGGTTTGGTCCAAAGGTATCAATTGCCCCCTGGGAGTTATGTGACCGCGGTTACATACCAAAGATACCGAATGCGCTGCAAACGGGGCGTTCGAATACGTGGAATCCGGACAACTTCATTATATTAAGCCTGGGCTAAGAATGGCATTGGGAATTACCCTTTGAAAAACCTGTGCCCCTTATCCGTATGAAGACCCAATTCAGGAAACCCTTCCTCCTCGCACTGGTCGCTTTACTGGCCATTTCCCCTGCTTTCTGGCTCAACCCTGTGCTGGAAGGAGTACTCGACCGGTATGTAAAGCAGGAAATCGTCCTGCACAGTGCCAAATCCAGATTTTCCCTGGATTACGAAGCCCTGGAACTCGATATATTCTCAGAAGAATTACACCTGAGGCAGGTCCGGGCCCGCGTTGCGGGTGATAAATTGAGAGGCACCGGAGAGGGGCTTGGGTCGCTCCGCGTAGGTAGAATTACCCTGGAAGGGATCAGCCTTTCCAATTTCCTCTGGAATAAATCCCTTATGATACGGTCAATCCGCTTGGATACGCTGCAGCTGGACCTCCAGCCGGGCACCAAAGACCCGGCCGGCCCGAATGACACGGGTACAGCAGCAGGGCGGACGGGGATCGATTCCGTCCGCCTGCCAGGGATCGGCCAGGCGCGACTCAGCCTTCTGGAACTGGACCATTTCCGGATGAACCTGATGGGTTCAGCTCCGGGGGACACGGTAGCTTCCTTTTACGGAGATAGACTTCGCGTAAACGGGATTGCCCTATCATCGGACACGATGGAATCCGGGGAGACCCTGGTCCCCGACCTCGACAGGCTCGAACTGCAGCTCAGCCGACAAACCTATACCCTTACGGATGCTTCCTATGAAGTGTATTTTGACCGTTTCCACTACCGCCACCAGGACCAGCAGGTCCGGGTAGACAGCCTGCTATTCCGCCCCCTGTTGGATGCGGATGCCTATGCGCGGAATCAGGTCCACAGCTATGAAACCTACGACATCCGGTTTTCCAGCCTTCAGATCGCTGAATTCGACCTGGACCGGCTCCTGGGGGAAGGGAGCCTGCACATGCGATCCGTCCATGTGGAACGCCTCAAGGCGAGCATTTTCCGGGACAAGACAAAACCCCATGATCTATCCCGGAGGGTACCATTGCCCGATGATGCACTGACCCGCCTGAATTTCCCTATTCGGATCGATTCGGTTTTACTGGCAAATGCCAGCCTGGAATACCGGGAGAAACTGCGGCAAAATGGGCAGGAAATACTGGTGGAATTCCCTGAACTCAACGGACAAATCCTCCATCTCCTTTCGGGGGCCGAAGGCAGGGCAAGCCGGGATACCCTGAAAATTGACCTGCGTGGGAACCTGCTGGGTACGCTACCCGTGGAAGTTGCGCTGCAAATGCCTTACGCCACGGATGATTTTCACATGCGAGGCGCCACGAAAGGCAGTTCCGGCCTGCACGAACTCAACCCCACCATATACCCGGCCATCGGAATGCGCTTTACAAGGGGTAGGCTGGAAGGCATGTACTTCCATGCCTCCGGATCCTCCCGGCGGATGGCCGGGGAACTGACGATGTTGTATGATGACCTGGAGGTAGCCTTTATCAAGGGTGACGGGAACCGGAAAGCAACGCTCTCCTGGCTGGCGAACAACCTGGTCAGGAATTCCAATCCGAACCGGGGGGGGAAAACGGTGATCGGGGCCATCGCTTTTGAACGGGTTCCGAACAAGGGCTTATGGAACTATGTCTGGAAAGGAATCCAGTCCGGCGTGGAAAATTCCCTGAACCCCCTGGGGGACCGGAGGACGCAATGAAGCGAGGCATCTCAACAAATCTTTCCATTCAGGTACTCCGACGGAAAAATCAATTCTTAATTTTTTGTTAAATTCATCTTAATTTCTTAACTTCGGGCTGTAACCCAACCAATTACGCGACATGTCCCACTCAGAGAAATTATACTTCGCCCGCCTTGGCTCGGCACTCCTTTTGATTGCCATTGCCACCGTCACGCTCATGTATTACGAGCAAATCAGCGAGATGATCCTGCGGGAAAGCACCGAGCGCCTGGCGTCTTCCCTCAATGCCCTGGACGCCTCCGTCGCCAACCGGTAAATCTTCCCCAATCCGGGTTAAACGGAACCCCTCACCGGGCGGTTTCCCTGTGTTTTGTATCTTAAGCAGGTGTTCAGACCAATGTTATCCCTGCGTTTCCCCTGCCTGATTATCCTGATGTTGCTGCTTTGCAGTTGCCATCCGGGTTCTGACAGCTCCCGGAATTCCGATCCCGACACTGCCCGTGCTTCGAGGAGCCTGGACGCCATCCGCGCCAGCGGCAAGCTGCGGGCGCTCATCGCTTATAGTGCTACCAGTTATTTCCTCTACCGGGGACAGCCAATGGGATATGAGTACGAATTGGTGCAGCGGCTGGCGGAAAACCTGGGGGTGGAACTCGACCTCCGCATTGCGGCCGACCTGGACGAAATGCTGGAGATCCTGGAACGGGGCGAGGTAGACCTCGTGGCACATGGCCTGGCCATTACCCAGGAACGGAAAAAGAAAGTGGCCTTTGCCGATTACCTGTACCTGACCAAACAGGTGCTGGTACAGCGCAAGCCAGAAAACTGGCGCAGCCTCACCCGCGACCAGACCCTGGAACGCCTGGTGCTGGACCCCGTGGAACTGATCGGGGACACGGTCAGCCTCCGGAAAAATTCCTCCTACCTGGAGCGGGTCAACAACCTCTCCCACGAGATCGGCGGCACCATTGTGGTGGATACCCTCGAGGGCAGCGTGGCCACGGATGAAATCATCCGGATGGTGGTCAACAGGGACATCAAATACACCATTGCCGACCAGAACCTGGCCCGGATCAACGCCTCCCACTACCCCATTCTGGATGTGAGTGTCCCCGTCAGTTTTTCCCAGCGGATTGCCTGGGCAGTATCCAGGAATTCCCCCGACCTGCTCAAAGCCATCAACCACTGGCTGGCCCAGGAAAAAAAGCAGACGGATTACTACGTGATCTTCAACAAATATTTCAAGAACCGGCGGAATTTCAGCCGCCGGGTCAACAGCCCCTTTTACAGCCTTAATGAGGGCCAGATTAGCCCGTTTGACCACCTGATCAAACAGGAGGCCCGCCAAATGGGCTGGGACTGGCGATTGCTCGCTTCCGTGGTGTACCAGGAATCGCGGTTCGACGCGGAGGCCACCTCCTGGACCGGGGCTGCCGGGTTGATGCAGCTGATGCCGGAAACCGCCGAAGAACTCGGCGTGGCCGACCTTACGGATGCGGCCCAGAACCTGGAAGCCGGTACGCGCTACCTGGAAACCTTATACGGACGGTTCCGGACGGTTCCCGATTCGCTCCAGCGCATCAAGTTTGCCCTTGCCTCCTATAATTGCGGTTACCAGCACGTGGAAGATGCCCGAAAGCTGGCCGAGGTTAAGGGGTTGGACAAGGATTGCTGGGACCGGAACGTGGACCGGATGATCCTTGCGCTCAGCGCCCCCGACAACTATTTGCACGAAGTGGTCGATTACGGGTACGTGCGGGGGGAGGAACCCTACCAGTACGTAAAGCAGGTCTTTGACCGGTTCACCCATTACCGTTCCTTCCTGCAGGACGAGGTCCCGGGAACCACGCTTACCGGCATCTGAGCTGGTAACCTGACGCCTCCGGCCCTTACAGGCCTGCAGAGGCAGAGGCCGGCCCCGGACTACTTCCCGCCATTTGCCCTTAAATCCTGGATGCAGGCAGCGTCCAGGGAGGGAATCGTCCCCCCCGAAATCCTGTTGAGAAGGCCTTCCCCCGTCTCTGCGGTCCAGTACATCAGGCAATCCTCCGATGTGCAGTGGCGCCCGTGCTCCGTGTCCTGGTGGGCATCCTGCATGGGCGTCCCCCCGTTGACAAGCCCCAGGAGGTGCCCGAATTCGTGGTTGAGCACCGTCGACTCCAAAACCGCTGTTGAAGGGGCCAGAGGTTGTCCGCTGAACTCCCGCAGGGTTTCCCCGAAGATTACAAAGGAGGTATTCCGATAGGCGATGCCCAGGACGGAGCCGTTTTCCGTATTGCCTTCAAAGGAGCCGTCCAGGAAAATCCCGCAAACCACCAGGTTCCCTTCGGTCGTAAAGAGCGTCCGGACTGTGTCCTCCAGGTCCCGGACATCCTGGGTGGAGTACACCTCCTGGCCCGGGGATCCGATTTCCTGGATCGTAAGGGTGATCCCGTCTGGTTTGTTGAGCCTGTCCAGCAGGAAGGCCTGGAAATTCTGGATGGTTTGGTCCGAAGGCCGGAGGCCCGGGGTGTACAGCAGTTGCAGGGTCAGTCCGCCAAAGGCATCGCCCCTGAGGAGGTCTGCGGCCGACTCGCCCACCTCGCCCCGGTAGCCGGGAAGTTCCCCGGCAGCCTCGGCAAGTGAATTGTCATTCATGGCATCCGTAGAACAGGAGGCGGCAAAAAGTGTCAGGAATGCGAAAACTATGAAAAGATGGCGCATGGGGGGAATTTGCAGGGTTTTCATGCTATTCTAACGGATGCCGCGCCCCCCTTAGTATGCCCGGTTCCGGACACCAGCAAATTTTGACCGGAATTTCCGTACCTTCTGTCCCGCTCCGGCAGTGCCCATGTACCCCTGCACCCCGGGGGGAAGCCCCCGTATTGGGATCCCGGTAAACCAAAAAAATAACTCATACAATCCATCGAATGAAGCGATTCCTGATTCCCGCGCTGTTCCTGTTTCTGGCAGCCTGCGCCACCGACCAGGGTGGCCCCCAACCCCCCGTAGCCGAAAAATCCCCGGAAAAACTGGAAATCCATGGGGATGTCCGAACCGATGATTATTTCTGGATGCGCCTGAGCAACGCACAGAAAAACGCCGACAGCCCGGATGAACAGACCCGCCGGGTCCTGGATTACCTCGAGGCCGAAAACAACTACCTGCAAGCCGTGATGGAACCTACCGGGGCACTGCAGGACAGCCTGTACGAAGAAATTGTGGGAAGGATGCCCCGGGAGGACGTCTCGGTGCCGGTCTCCCTCAATGGCTATAGCTATTATACCCGCTATGAAGAAGGAAACCAGTACCCGCTGTACTGCCGGAAACCCCTGGAAGAAGATGCCGAAGAGGAAATCATGCTGGACGGGCCCGAGATGGCCAGAGGCAAGGCGTATTTCAGTATTGGGGAAAGGGAGGTCAGCGAGGACAACCAGTGGCTGGCCTTTACCATGGACACGGTCTCCCGGAGGCAGTATACCGTGTACTTCAAAAACCTCAGCAGCGGGGAATTGCTGCCGGAGCGTATTGACAATGCCCAGGGAATTACCTGGGCCAATGACAACCAAACGGTTTTCTATAGCAAAAAAGACCCGGAAACCCTCCGGATCTACCAGATTTACAAGCACGTCCTGGGCAGCGATCCCGCCACGGACGAACTCGTGTATGAGGAAACGGACACCACCTTCAACTGTTATGTGCAGAAGAGCCGGTCGCGCGATTATCTGATGCTCGTTTCCGCCCATTCGGAATGGACGGAATACCGGTACCTGGACGCGGACACCCCCGGGGGGGAATGGACCCTGTTCCAGCCCCGGGAAAAAGGCCTGATCCATTACGTGGACCACATCGATGACTATTTTGTGATCCGCACCAACCTGGACGCCAAGAACTACCGGCTGATGAAATGCCCGGAAAACGCAACCTCAAAATCGGATTGGGTGGATTTTATCCCCTACAACCCGGAGGTGCTCTTCGAGGACATGGACCACTTCGAGAATTTTTCCGTCCTGGGCGAGCGCAAGGACGGCCTGGTGCAATTGCATGTCATTGACCGGCGGGATATGTCGGAGTACTATATTGGGTTCGACGATGCCGCCTACAATGCCTACACCACCGGGAACCCCGAATACCGCACCAATGCGCTGCGGTACGAGTACTCCTCTTTTGCCAGGCCGTCCACCGTCTATGCCTACAACATGGATAGCCGGGAGCGCACCCTGCTGAAACAGGATGAGGTGCTGGGAGGGGATTTTGATCCCGACAACTACCAGGTGGAACGGATCATGGCCACGGCGCGCGACGGTGCCAGCGTACCCGTCTCCATCGTCTACCACCGGGATACAGAGCGCAGCCCGGAAACACCCCTGTTGCTGTACGGGTACGGGTCCTATGGTTCCAACGTAGACCCCTCCTTCAGCTATTCGCGCCTGAGTTTGCTCGACCGCGGGTTTATCTTTGCCATTGCCCATATCCGCGGCAGCCAGACCCTGGGGCGGGCGTGGTACGAAGACGGAAAGCTGCTGAATAAAAAGAACACCTTCTACGACTTTATTGACGCCGGTAAATACCTGGTGGACGCGGGCTATACCTCCCCGGGACACCTCTATGCCATGGGGGGCAGCGCCGGGGGGCTGCTCATGGGGGCCGTGGTGAACATGGAACCCGGGCTGTGGAACGGGGTGATCGCGGCCGTCCCTTTTGTGGACGTGATCTCCACCATGCTGGATGAATCCATCCCGCTCACCACCTTTGAATTCGACGAGTGGGGGAACCCCACGGACCCGGAATACTATACGTATATGCTCTCCTATTCCCCCTACGACAACGTGGAAAAGAAGGGCTATCCGAACATGCTGGTCACCACCGGGTACTGGGACAGCCAGGTGCAGTACTGGGAGCCCGCCAAATGGGTGGCCAAGCTGCGCGACTACAAGACAGACGACCATATCCTGTTGCTGGACACCAACATGGACGTGGGACACGGCGGGGCCTCGGGGCGGTTTGAGCGCTATCGGCGCACTGCACTGGAGTACGCCTTCCTGCTGCAACTGGAGCGGGGCGGTTTCGGGGAATAGCCTTTTCCGGTCCCTGACTGCTGTCCCCGGTTATTTGGGGACCTGTGTTTTGGGGATTGCCATGGTCTGCAGGGGCGTGTTAAGCCAGTAGTCCGAAACCGGCCGGTTACTGGCCTGCACCGCACTCATAAAGAGGGGGCGGTCCGGGTTTGCGAAAGCAGCATTAGCCGGGCTTCTCCGCCCCACATGCAATTGCTGTGTGAAGAATTCCCGGAACTGGACATAAGGCCGCCGCTCCTGGTAACCCAGGAGGTTCCCGCGAAAATCCACCAGTTTCCCGAGCTCAAATTCCATGAGGTCCCGGGGTTCTCCGATTTTAGGGTTGTCCAGGATGTCAGCGGCCCGCATGGTCCGCAGGAGTTCGTCCAGGGCAAGCTCTTGCAGGGCCGGGATCAGGTACACAGATTCCTTTTTGCGGATAATCTCCTTGAATTTCAAAGGCTTGCCTTTATACCGGAAATTAAACGCCCGCGGCCGCTGTATGCTGGCCAGGTCCGGGGGGACGTTGAAGGTAACCACAATACACCGGCAATCCAGGTCCACTACGGTCTCAACCAGTTTAAATTCAGGGGGCAGCGCTACCTCAAAGGTGTTTCGGAAGGAGATGTAGTTCAGGAACATCTGGCCTTCCTGCTCCCTGTATTCGAGCGACAGGTTGAATACGAGGTCCCGGAAGTCCTGGGGTTTCCAGCTTCGGGCACCACCTTCCGGGTCCCTGAGGTTGGTATGAATGGTGTATTCCAACTTGTGGATGGCAAAATTTCCCCGGGAGATGTATATGTTTCCCGAGGCGAGGTAGCCGGGGTCCCTACGCACAAAATTTATCCGGTAGAGGAGCTTGTCCCCAAGATATACCGGATCTTCCAGATGGAAGGAATGGTGGGACAGGAAGTCATCCTCAAGCACATTGACAAAATCAAAGGAATTGATTCGGTAATTCCGGATGGGGTCGTGCACCCGGAGTATCCGGAATTCATTACCGCCATATCCGGCCAGGTAGGCGCGGCGAATGACCTTACGCCTGGTGATATAGTCATAGGCCTGCAGGGCCAGTGTGTCCCGCCGGAAATCCCTGTTTTCCTCCAGGGCGTAAACCAGTTCCCTGGTAGTGGCGCTGTCTGTCTGGCCAAAACCCAGATCGAAGACTTCAAGTATCGCCTCGTTCAGGTTGAGATACCCCACGGAATCCCGTTGGTAGTCGCGGTAGTAGCCGATAAGGGAATACGGTTCTTGCGGGTAATTACGGGGGATTGCCCGAATGGCCCTGCGCACGATCGCCCTGGCAGACAGGCGTTTCCGGTCTGCAGAGACCACGGCCTCCGTCAGCGCGAATACCCGCGACCGCATACGTATCGGAAGGATATGTCCCTCCGTATAGCGGTATACATCCAGCCTCAGGGATTCATAGCCCATGGAGGAGATTTCCAGTACCGCATTCGCTGGGAGCAGGCGGTAGGGGATCCTGAAATCTCCATCCGCATTGGAAATCACCCCCTTATTGAGGCCTGCGATTCGCACTGTGGCAAACACGACGGGTTCTCCTGTTTCCCTATCTGTAAGCCTTCCCCGGAAATACCCGGTCTCCTGTGCGAACAACCCACTGGCTGTCAGCATCAGGAAAATGGTGAATATATACAGGATACCTGCTCTTCGGGACATGGGACTAATCCGTAAAAGTTTGCCTACCAAAAAGATAGTGATTTTTTACCCCCCGGAATCCGGATTGTACCCTCCCGGGTCGTAAAATAATCGTGCACCCGGTAAAAAAACCACCCGAATTTCGTATCTTTTTAAGCCTTAACCAATTAACATCATGAAAAAGTGGATTTTTGCGCTGGGCCTGTTACTGGCCTCAGGGCCCCTGTCCGCCCAGGACCCCGTCGGGGACTACGGGGAGGTCCCGGCCTTTGTTCTCAACGACCTGAACGGGCAGGCTGTGGACATTGAGGGCTATGACGGAAGTTATGTGGTGATCCACATAGCTGCCACCTGGTGCCCGTTCTGCAACGCCGAGGCGCCATACCTGCAACAACTCAGTCAGGAGTATGCGGAAAAGAACGTAAAGGTCCTGCTTATCGACGTCAAGGAGCCCCCGGAGCTGGTCCGTGAAAAGCTTCAGGACAAATTCGGGTTTACCTTCCCGGTCCTGCTGGACCGGGACGGAACGGTCGCGGCCAGCTTCGCCCCTGAGGACGTGCTCCCGGACCTTGCCAGGGATGAGGTAATGCTTGCTTCCAACCTCCTGGTAGATCCGGAAGGCAGGATCCGGTTTATGTCTTTGCTGGACAGCCGGAACTTCGATGCAAAACTGATTGCCCTAAAGGCAAGGCTCGATGAACTCCTCGCTTCAAATTAGCAGGGTACTGCTGTTTTTGCTTGTTTCCACCTCATTGCTCCGGGCACAAACCCGGCAATGGGTCCGGGTAATAGATGCTTCCCGGGAAATAAATCGCGCCAAAGCGGAAATCCTGCTGGAGTTCGAAGTGGAAGCCGGTTACCATATACAGTCGCACAGGCCCGAAGACCCATTGCTCATTCCTACGGAACTTATCTTCCAATGGCCTGAGGGCATAGCAAACAGTCCCCCTGTTTTCCCGCCTGCAGAACCTTTCCCCCTGCTAGGAACGGAAACGGTCCTGCAGGTGTATTCCGGTTTGTTGCCGGTCCGGGTCCCCCTGCAAATCGAGGCTGGCGTCATTGCCGGAGAATATGCAGTATCCGGCATTCTGACCTACCAGGCCTGTGATGACTGGAAATGCTACTTTCCCAGGGAGCTGCCGTTTACCATGGGAATCCGGTTAAAAGCGGATATCCCGTAGTAACCAAAGATTGAGTATCTTACTGACGGCAGTACTTCCCCGGCTCCCTGTTGCGCCACCCTTTTGTGGTCCTTTTATATAATGATTGTTGCCGAATGGGCAGCATTAAACCAAACCTTCTGGCATGACTTCCGGTTATCTCGACATGCGAACGCTTAAATACCTGTTATACGAAGTGCACGGCCTGGAGGAAGTGCTTCGCCAACCGGGTTATGACCAATTCGACCGGGCCAGCATGGAGCTGTTTCTGGATGCGGTCAGGGATTTTTCGGACAAGGAGCTCTATCCGTATTTCAGGGAAACGGACGCCGAACCGGCCCATTACGCGGACGGGGAGATCCGCGTCCACCCGCAGGTGGGGACCTATGTCCGTAAAGGGGCCGAATTGGGCTTGCTGTCGGCCCATCTGGATGAAGCGGAAGGGGGCATGCAACTGCCCGGGATGGTGGTGACGGCTTCCAATTATATCCAGGATGCCGCCAACAATCACCTGATGGGATACATCGGCCTCATACAGGGTTGTACAGAACTCCTGGCAACCTATGCGAGCAGCCCGTTGAAAGCAACCTACATCCCCCCGATGATCGCCGGAAACTGGGGGGGTACCATGTGCCTGACAGAACCGCAGGCCGGGAGTTCCCTTTCGGATATCACGACTGCCGCGGAACCCTCCGGGGATTATTACGCCATCTCCGGGCAGAAAATCTTTATCTCAGGCGGCGATTACCAGGGAGTCGAAAATATCGTGCACCTGGTACTGGCAAGGATCAAGGGGGCGCCGGCCGGCACCAAAGGCATCTCCCTCTTTGTGGTCCCCAAGAAGCGGCCCGGGCCTGACGGAAAGCTGCAGGCCAACGATGTTACCACGGTGGGGGATTTTCAGAAAATGGGCCAGAAAGGCTTTTCCACTGCCCACCTGTCCTTCGGGGATGAAGGGGATTGCCGGGGCTGGCTGGTGGGGGACCCCAACAAAGGGCTGGCTTACATGTTCCAGATGATGAATGGCGCCCGTATCGGCGTGGGTCGCGGTGCGGCGGCAATCACCATGGCTGCCTACCAGGCTTCCCTCGCCTATGCCGGGGAACGGCCTCAGGGCAGGCGCCTAACCAGGGACGGCAAAAAAGATCTCTCCCAGGAGCAGACTCTGATCATTAACCATCCGGATGTCAAACGCATGCTGCTGCTTCAAAAATCGGTGGCCGAAGGGTCGCTGAGCCTCGTATTGCTGGCCGCCAGGTACCAGGACCTCGCCAGGTCGCACCCGGATGAAGCCCTGAGGCAGAATTACCAAACACTGTTGGACGTATTGACGCCCATCGCCAAGACCTACCCCTCCGAGATGGGTGTGGTTGCCGTCAGCAATGGCTTACAGGTGCTTGGCGGCTATGGGTTTTGCTCGGATTTTGTCCTGCAGCAATACTACCGGGACATCCGCATCTACCCGATTTATGAGGGAACCACCGGAATCCAGGCCCAGGACCTGCTGGGCCGGAAACTGGCCCAGGACCAGGGCAGGGCCATGGACGTATTGTCCGGGGAAATTTCCAGGAGTATCGCACTGGCGTCGGAGGTTCCCTCCCTGAAAACCTTCGCCGCCCAGCTGAAAGCTACCCTGGAGGATGCGCAAGGCGTGGTAAAACACCTGCTGGCCATTGCCCGGAAAGGCGATTTTGAGCGATTTCTCGCAGATGCCTCAATTTTCATGGAGTACATGGGCAATATGGCAGTTGGCTGGATGTGGCTGGACATGGCCCGGGAAGCACGCCTGGCACTGGACCGCGAAGCCCCCGGCTATCCGGGAGGCTTCCTGGAGGGCAAAATACACACCATGGAATATTATTTCACCTATGAATTACCGCGCACTTCAGGCCTGCGCGAGGTATTGATGAACAACCTGGACATCACCCTGAAACCCCCGGGAACCTTATTCGCCTGAAGCCCGATGAAAAAACCGCAAACCGCATTACCATGAACAAAGAAAACCCCGATGCAAACCCATTCGGCCTGAACGGAAAAGTGGCCATAGTCACCGGCTCCAGCAAGGGCATCGGCAGGTCCATTGCTCTGGGGCTGGCCCGGCAGGGGGCCCGGGTAGTAGTCAGCAGCCGGGACCAGGCGGCCGTGGATACCGTGGCCGAAGATTTCCACGGGCAGGGGCTGGAAGCCCTGGCGGTGGCCTGCCATGTGGCAGATGCGGGGCAGCGGGAAAATCTCGTGCGGAAAACCCTGGACGCCTTCGGCCGGATCGACATCCTGGTGAACAACGCCGGCATCAACCCGGCTTTCGGGCCCCTTGAAGGGTCGGAGGAGGCGGTATTCGACAAAGTCATGGCCGTGAATACCAAAGCGCCCTGGCTGCTTTGCAACCTGGTGCTGCCCCACCTGAAAAAGCAGGGAAAAGGCAGCATCATCAACGTTTCCTCCGTGGGAGGGATCCGGCCGGGCACCGGCCTGGGGCTGTACTGTATGTCCAAGGCGGCCCTGATCATGCTGACCAAAAGCCAGGCGCGTGAATGGGGCCCGTACGGGATCCGGGCCAATGTACTTTGCCCGGGACTGGTGCGCACCAAGATCAGCGAAGGCCTCTGGTCCGATGAAAAAACGGTTAAAGGCTACAACCGCTCCGTCCCCCTGGGCCGGATTGCGGAACCCGATGAAATGGCAGGGGCCGCCGTATTGCTCGCTTCCGATGCCGGGTCGTACATGACCGGGGGCGTCTATACCGCCGACGGAGGTTTCCTGGTTTCCGGATAACAAAAACTAATGAGAAAAGACACACCATGAACAAACAACTGATTTTCGCCAGGCGGCCCGAAGGGCGCGCCGGAGCAGATACCTGGAAACTGGAACAGCACCCCGTACCCCCCCTGGAGGAAGGCCAGATCCTGGTGCAACAGCACTATGTCTCCCTGGATCCTGCCATGAGGGGATGGATGAACGCGGGGAAATCCTATATCGAACCCATGGAGCCCGGCACCGTGATGCGGGCACTCACCGTGGGCCGGGTGATCGATGCCCGGAACCACCCGGAATTCGCCACCGGGGATTATGTGGCCGGTACCGGGGGCGTACAGTTGTACACCATTACCGACGGCAAGGGTTACCGCAAAGTCGACCCGGATCTGGCCCCCCTGACCGCCTACCTGGGTGCACTCGGCATGACCGGGATGACCGCCTATTTCGGGCTGCTGGATGTGGGGAAAGCCCGGGAGGGGGATACCGTCCTGATATCCGGAGCGGCCGGGGCCGTCGGAAGCGTCGCAGGCCAGATTGCCAAAATCAAAGGCTGCCGGGCAATCGGCATTGCCGGGGGCGCCGACAAATGCGACTACATCACCAGGGAACTGGGTTTTGACGCAGCCATCGACTATAAGAACGAGTCTGTGGCGGGACGCCTGAAGGAATTATGCCCCAAGGGGCTGGATGTCTATTTTGACAATGTGGGCGGGGAAATCCTGGATACGGCATTGCTGTTCCTGAGGCGCCATGCCCGGGTGGTCATCTGCGGCGCCATCTCCCAGTACAACAACCGGGAAAATGTCCGGGGGCCCAAAAATTACCTCTCCCTGCTGGTCAACCGGGCCAGCATGCAGGGGATGGTGGTCTTCGACTGGGAGGATCGCTACCCGGAGGCGGCCCGGGCCCTGGGGGGCTGGATGGCCGAGGGAAAACTCAAAAGCCGGGAAACCGTGTACGAAGGCATCCAGAATTTCCCGGAAACCTTTGACCGCTTGTTTACGGGGGATAAAATCGGGAAACTGGTTTTAAAGGTGCTGGAAGCATGATGGCCGGGAAAGGGGCCGGGTACTACAACCCCGCCTGCAAGGCAGGAAAACGCAACCGCTTATTCGTATACCCATGAGGCTTAAAAACAAGATTGCATTAGTGACAGGCGGCGCCCGGGGGATCGGGCAGGCCGTTTCGGAGCTTTTTGCCGGGGAGGGGGCCACCGTGGTGATCCTGGATGTATTGCCGGCCGGGAAGCAGGTTGCACGGGCCATTACCGAAGGGGGCGGGCAGGCCGAATTCCTGGAAGTATCGGTAACGGATAAAACTGCCCTGACCAAACTCATGGCAGGGGTGCACGAAAAATACGGCCGCATCGACATCCTGATCAACAACGCCGGCATTACCCGGGACCGGACTGCCGAAAAAATGAGCGAAGCCGAATGGGACGCCGTAGTGGAGGTGAACCTGAAAGGCGTTTTTCTGTGCACCCAGGCCGTGATCCCCTACATGAAAGCCCAGGGCTACGGCCGGATAGTCAGTGCCGCATCCAATGTGGGGTTGCGGGGAAATTACGGGCAGACCAATTACGCGGCAACCAAGGCCGGTGTCATCGCCATGAGCAAAACCTGGGCGCTGGAACTCGGAAAGTACGGCATCACGGCCAATGCGGTGGCACCCGGGTTTACGCGGACCGACATGACCGAACAAATCCCCGGGGAGCACCTGGAGGCGATCCTCCAAAGCATCCCGCTCCGGCAGGTGGCAGAACCCCTTGATATCGCGTACGGCTACCTGTACCTGGCCTCGGATGAAGCCCGCTTTGTGACAGGCACCTGCCTCACCATTGACGGGGGAGCTTCCCGATAATGCTGTATCCCGATAATCCTAAACGCCATGGCCCTTTTGGATCTTGACAATCTCGATGACCTCCGAAAACTGGAAGGGCACCCCTTCCCGCCAAGCCCCTGGATGACCCTCACCCAGGAACAGATCGATGATTTTGCCCGGGCCACGGGGGATTTCCAGTGGATCCATGTGGACCCGGACCGCGCGGCCCGGGAATCCCCGTATAAAAAACCGATTGCCCATGGCTTCCTGTCCTTGTCCCTCATCTCCAGGTTGCTGGGGGAATGCATCCGGGTGCGCCAGGCCCGGATGGGCGTCAATTACGGCCTGAACAAGGTGCGCTTTCCCAGCCCGGTCCCGGTTGGCAGCCGCCTCCGGCTGACTGGCGGGATACAAGAGGTCGAAGACTACGGGGCCGGGGGGGTCCGGATTACCTGGGCATGCACACTTGAAATGGAGGGGTCCGAGAAACCCGCCTGCGTGGCCGAATTCATCAGCCTGATGCTGGTATAGGGAAATTCCCGGGGTGCCGGACCGATATATTTCGTATATTCCATTGGTTCCCCGCCAACCAAACGACCATGACCCGACTTTTTGACCTCCTCCAGCACCAGTTGGAACAACACCCGCAGACGGCCTGCGTCAGCGTCCGGGAAGAATCCGGCAACTGGAAATCGTACAGTACACAGGAAATTGCCGACATGGCCGAAACCGCCGCGGCCGGGCTGCTGAAAATGGGGCTGTCCCCGGGCGACAAGGTGGCGCTGGTATCCTATAAAAACCGCCCGGAATGGCTGATAATGGATTTTGCCATCCAGATGGCCGGCATGGTCAGCATCCCCCTGTATCCTACGATAAGCATAAGAGAATACACGTACATACTGAATGAGGCCGAGGTGCGGGCCGCCTTTTGCGGGGGCCTGGACCTATACGACAAATTAGACAGTGCCCGTAAAGAGGTCCCGACCCTCACCCATATCTATACCTTCGACCGACAGGAAGGGCGACCCTACTGGGAAGACATCTTTGACGCGTCCCGAAAGGAGGAGGTGGCGGAGATCAAAAAGGGCATCGGCCCGGAAGACCTGGTGACCATCATCTATACCTCGGGGACTACCGGGAACCCGAAGGGGGTCATGCTCACCCATGGCAATATCATGCACGGGAGGACTTCAACCGGCGACCTGATGGATACCCAACCCGGGGAACGCGTGCTGAGTTTCCTGCCCATGTGCCATATCTATGAAAGGGCCGTGACGTTCATGTACATTTACAAAGGGGCGTCCATTTACCATTGTGGCACGGACAACCTCCCCGGGCCGGCTGGTGACCTCGCTTCGGTCCAACCGGTCGGGTTTACTTCGGTCCCCCGGCTGCTCGAAAAAATATACGAAGCCATCTTCAACAAGGGGCTGGCCCTGAAAGGGGTCAAAAAGAAGCTGTTTTTCTGGGCGCTCGGCCTGGCAGACAACTACGACCCCCAGGCAAAACGGACATTTGCGGACCACCTGAAATGGGGGCTTGCGGACCGGCTGGTTTTTAGTAAGTGGCGGGCCGCCCTCGGGGGGAACATCCGCGTTGTCTATACGGGGTCTGCCCCCTGCCCGGTCAAGATCCTGCGGGCCTTCTGTGCGGCCGGGATCCAATTACGGGAAGGCTACGGCCTTACGGAAACCTCCCCGGTCCTGACCTTTAACAGGCTGGAAACGGACGGCGTCCTGCTGGGGACCGTCGGCCCCACGGTATCCGGGGTGGAGCTTTATATCGATGAAACCGCAGGGGATTATGGCCCGGGCGAAGGGGAAATCCTGGCACGGGGCCCCAATATCATGCAGGGCTACTACAAAAAACAGGAAATAAACGACCAGGTTTTCGTGGAACTGGACGGCAAGCGGTGGTTCCGGACCGGGGACATCGGGAAAATGGTCCCTGGACCAGGCGGCCTGGAATATCTCAAAATCACCGACCGCAAAAAGGAGTTGCTGAAAACCTCCGGTGGCAAGTATGTGGCACCTGCGCCGATTGAAAACCGCTTCCGGGAAGATTTCCTGGTGGAGCAGATCATGGTGGTGGGCGATAAACAAAAGTTCGTATCCGCCCTGATCGTCCCCGCAGAAGAAGCCCTTAAGAACTGGTGCCGGAAGAAAAATATCCCCTGGACCTCCCTGCAGGAGATGATCTGCGAGGAGCGGGTAATCGCGCGGTACCAGAAACTCATCGACCGGTACAACCCGGAGTTTTCCCATATTGAACAGATCAAAAAATTCCGGTTGGTCCCGAACCAGTGGCTCCCCCTGTACGAAGATGGTTCTGAGGCCGAACTCACCCCTACCCTCAAGCTCAAGCGGCGGTCCATCCGGAAAAAATACGCCCGGGAAATCGCGGAGATCTACGCGTGACCTGCCGGATCTTCCCCAGGGCGGGCATCGCAAAATAAAATCTTCATCCGCCGAACTCCAGGAAGTGGCAAGTTCCGCCCTTTTGGCTATCTTTAAACGGCTCCCCCGCTATTGTTTAACTCATTTATCGATTCAGGTATGGGATTACGTCAACTATTCGAAAGCTACGACAAGAAAGTGCTTCGCAGCCATTTCAAGCACCTCTACGCGGTGGCCCGGGCGGACGGGGATGTGGAAAGCGAGGAAGTGGAACTGCTGATCCGCCTGGCCGAAAAATTCCACATGCCGGGATCGGAGGTTACCGCCATCATCAAAAACCCGGAATCCGTCACCGACAAGACCCCGAAATCCCGCAGGGAACGCATCGAGCACCTGTACGACCTGGTCACCGTGATGCTGGTGGACGACCGCATCGACGAGCGGGAGCTGGTGCTCTGCAAGAGTTTTGCCTCCAAACTGGGGGTGCTGGACAATGACGTGGACCCCATGGTGCGGGACCTGATCGAAAAGGCCATGCGGGGGGAGGCTTCGGAAAAAGCCGTGGAGGAAACCCTGATAAAATACCGGTAAGCCATGCGGATGACCCTGCCAACCCATCCCCACCTGAGACTTTTTTATTTCCTGCTGGCCTGCGCCCTGCTCTGGGGGTGTGCCTCCCCGGTCACCTATGACGTATTGATCCGGAACGGGCAGATAGCAGACGGGTCGGGTTCGCCGGCCTACATAGGTTCGGTGGGCATCAACGCGGATACGATCGCGGCCATCGGCGACCTGGGTGATGCGCGCGGCCTGACTGAAATCGACGCCACCGGGCTGGTGGTGGCCCCGGGGTTTATCAACATGCTCAGCTGGGCGCCCATTTCCCTGTTGGAAAACGGCAAATCCCAGAGCGATATCCGCCAGGGGGTGACCCTGGAAGTCTTTGGGGAGGGCATGTCCATGGGGCCGCTCAACCCGAAGATGAAGGAGCAGATGCAACAGGACCAGGGGGACATCACCTTCCCCGTGGAGTGGACCACCCTGCGGGAATTCCTCGACTACCTGGAGCACAAAGGCATTTCCCCGAACGTGGCCTCCTTTGTGGGTGCCACCACCCTGAGGGTCCACCAGGTGGGCTATGAGGACCGCCCCCCTACGGAACAGGAACTGGACTCGATGCAACTGCTGGTTCAGCAGGCCATGGAAGACGGCGCCCTGGGCGTGGGCTCCTCCCTGATCTACGCCCCGGCCTTCTATTCCAGTACTGAGGAACTCATTGCGCTTTGCAAGGTGGCGGCCCGGTACAACGGCATGTATATCTCCCACATGCGCAGCGAGGGGGAAAAGCTCCTGGAAAGCCTGGACGAGCTGCTGGAGATAGCCAACCAGGCCGGCATCCGGGCGGAGGTATACCACCTGAAGCAGGGGGGACAGTCCAACTGGGGCAAGCTGGATGCGGTAATCGCAAAGATCGATTCAGCCCGCGCAGCAGGTCTGGAGATCACCGCCGACATGTACAACTATACGGCCGGGGCCACCGGCCTGGATGCCTCCATGCCCCCCTGGGTACAGGAGGGGGGGTATGAACAGTGGGCCAAACGCCTGCAGGACCCGCAGATCCGGGCCCGTGTGGCCCGGGAAATGAAAACCCGGGCCGCTGACTGGGAAAACCTGTACGAGGCCGCAGGATCTGCCGAAAACCTCCTGTTGGTAGGTTTTAAGAACGACTCCCTGAAATACCTGACCGGCAAGACCCTGGCAGAGGTGGCCCGCATGCGGGGGCAATCCCCGGAGGAAACGGCCATGGACCTGGTGGTACAGGACGGCAGCCGGGTGGGCACTGTTTATTTCCTGATGTCCGAAGACAATGTGAAACGGCAGATTGCCCTCCCCTGGATGAGCTTTGGCTCCGATGCGGGGTCCCAGGCCCCGGAAGGCGTTTTCCTGAAATCGAGCACCCACCCGAGGGCCTACGGTAATTTTGCGCGCCTGCTGGGGAAATACGTACGGGACGAACAAGTGATCCCCCTGGAGGAGGCCATCCACAAGCTCACCACCCTGCCGGCCACCAACCTGCGGATCGACAAACGCGGGGCCCTGAAAACCGGCTACTACGCAGACTTGGCCCTTTTTGACCCGGATGAAATCCGCGATAATGCCACCTTTGAAGACCCGCAGCAATTTGCCACGGGCATGGTGCATGTATTCGTGAACGGCGCCCAGGTGCTGGACCGGGGCGAACATACCGGGGCCCTTCCGGGCAGGGCGGTCTACGGCCCCGGATTAAAGGAAGGAAACAAATAAAATTAACACAGGCCTGCCTAAGGCAGGCGTAATGACCAACTATGCGCTACGGAAAAACACTTAAAATAAGCGGTTTGGTGCTGATCGTCCTGGTAGTTTTAGTGGCTATCGCCAACCCGGTTGCCGAACGGGCCCTGGACAACTACCTGCAGGAAAAACTTGAAATCCACGACGACTCCTCCAAATATGTGTTTGACTACCAGGACCTCCACCTGAACCTCTTCAAAACGCGACTCCAACTTACCGGGCTCCAGGTGGTCCCAAGGGAAGCCGCAGACAGCCAGGGCAACAGGGGCGGGCTGCGGATTGGAAGCGTTACCGTGAGCGGGGTGGGACTTACCCGACTGCTCATGGACGATTGGTTGAGCGTGGCTTCCATAGAAATCGACACCCTGACGTTCAGCATCTATAAAAAACCGCCCCGGGAAAGGACCGGCCAGGACAGTTCCCGGGCTGCCCTGGATTCCATCCGGTTGCCGGGTCTAAGGGAAATCTCCCTGGACCATATCGGGGTGAACCACTTTGCCCTGCTGCTCCTGGAACCGGAAACCGGAGATACCCTGGCGCGGTTAAGCGGTAACCAGGCATCGCTCAATGGCCTGGACATGTCCCGGAAAGAAGGGGTGAATTCCGGCCGGTTTGTCCCCGACCTGACGAATCTCGTCATGGAGATGCACGACCAGGAATATTCCCTGGTGAACGGCTTATACAACCTCCGGTACGACCATTTCACCTATCGGTATGGGGATGGTTCCGTACAGGTGGACAACTTCTCGATTACGCCGGAAGCCACCCCCGAGGAATTCGACCGCAGGCACCCCTATTCCTACCAGATCTTCAACACCCGGATCGGGCAGGTCCGGGTAAAGGGTTTCAAGCCGGACCAACTGATCCGGGACGGGTTCATCAACGTGGCCTCCGTAGCGGTAGACAGCTTCCAGGGAGAAGTGTACCGCGACAGGTTCAAACCCTATAAGGCGGGACGGTACATCCCCATGCCCGTGGAAGCCTTCTCGGGCATGCAGCTGCCCATGCGCATCGATTCGGTCACAGTGCACAACGGGGCGATGCAAAATAAGATCCGCCTGCCGGAAAGCGGTAAACTCCTGAATGCGGGGATGGACAACCTGCATGCAACCGTTTACAATATTTATACCGGCCCGGAGGCCCGTAACAGCACGGACTCCCTGAAAATCACAGCCTCCCTGGACGTCATGGGGAAAGTGCCCATGCGGATCGAGGTGCAAATACCCTATGCCACGGACGGGTTTTTCCTCCAGGGGTATACCCCCGGGAGTTCCGCCCTGAATTCCTTCAACCCGGCCGTCTACCCCGCCATAGGCATGGAATTCCGGGGAGGGAAGTTGAACCAGATGGACTTCCAGGCTTACGGAACGTCCCGGCAACTGAAAGGAAGCCTGACCATGCGGTATGAGGATCTGGAAGTTGCCTTCCTGAAACGGGATAATTCCAAAAGCAAAACGATTTCCTGGATTTCCAATTTGGTCCTCAAGCGTTCCAACCCCAACCGGGCAGGAAGGCTGATCATCGGGGAAATAGACATGGAACGCGACCAGCAGGAAGGCCTGGCCAATTATATCCTTACGGCGATCCAAAACGGCGTGACCAATTCCCTGAATCCGGTGGGGAAACACCGGGTGGTGCGCTGATCTTTTCTCCCGGACAGCACATGTCCCAGCCGGCGGCAGCCCCGGGCCAGCTGGTTTTCTGTTCAGGCTGTCGGGAACACCAATCAATTTATTCCGTATCTTAAAGGGAGTAACAGCCCATTTGCCCTATGCTCCATTTTTTCAGGGATAACAGAAAAAAGCTGGCCGCTGAAAACAGGTTCAGCAGGTACCTCTTCTATGTAATTGGCGAGATCTTTATTGTGATTATCGGGATCCTGCTTGCCCTGCAGGTAGATAACTGGAACACCCAACGGGCGGAAAGGGAGGAGGGGCGCGTATTCATGGAGCGGCTTAAAAACGAGTTCCTGGACAACCGGGCGCAAATGGTGCAGAAGATCGAAATGAGGAGCCGGGCATTGGCATCTGCCCGGGAGCTGATGCGTTTTATCGACGGGGAAACCGGGGAAATGCCGGCTTCGCGGGTAGACAGCCTCCTGGCCATTGCCCTGCCGGTTTACACCTTTGATCCTTCCCTGGGCGTCCTGAATCAATTGACGTCCACCGACAAGCTGACCCTGATCCGGAACGAGTCGCTCAACGACAAACTTTCCATCTGGAATGCCATGATAGAGGATTTCAAGGAGGATGAAGACATGTATAACAGTTTTAACCACAACCAGTTCCGGCCCTTCCTCTACAAAAACTACAACGGGAGGAACATTATCAATACCCGGATCCAAAACCGGGTAATCAACCCCATATTACTTGCATCCCCTAAAATAGTCAACGAAGAAATAGGCTTCTCCCCGCATGCGGTAAGCCCGGAAGTACTCAGGGGTTCCATGGAGTTCGAAAGTTACCTGGCCTTTATCATCAGCTGGTTATCCCTGATCAATACGCAGTCCCAGGGTATCCTCGACCATATAGACAGCGTAATCGCCATCATCGACCAGGAAGTCAGTATCGGGGCCTAGGCAATATCGGGAAGCTTCTCCGCCCAGGCCACGCGGGCTGCGAGTCCCTCAGTTGACAAAATACATCTTGAGCTTCCCGCGGTTTTTTACCTCGATGATCCCGCGGTATTCGCATTCGAAATCTTCCCTGACGAGCTTGTAGGTGTCCTCGGATATATTGATGCGTCCGGGTTCGGAATTGGATTCCATGCGGGAAGCTATATTCACCGCATCCCCCCAGATATCGTAGGCAAATTTCTTGGTCCCCACCACCCCGGCCACAACGGGCCCGGTATTGATCCCGATGCGGATGTCAAACCGCGGCTGGCCCTCGGGCAGGGAATCCGCGGCCTCCCTCACAAATTCGGCAATCTCCCGGGCCGCCTCCACGGTCTTGCGGGCATGGTCTTCCAGCGCAAAAGGCAGGCCCCCGGCACACATATAGGCATCCCCTATGGTCTTGATCTTTTCCAGTCCGTGCTTTTCGATGATCCCGTCGAAATGCGAAAAGTAATAATCCACCTTTTCCACCAGGGCTTCCGGGGACATCTTCTCGGCAAAACTGGTAAACCCCTTGAAATCGGTGAACAGGATGCTGACCGACTCGAATTTTTTAGCCTGTACTTTGCCTTTTTCCTTCAGCTCTTCCGCCGTTTCCTCGGGAAGGATGTTCAGGAGCAGGGAATCGGAGCGCTGCTTTTCCTTTTCGATGATCCGGTTGGTCTCCCGGATAAACCTGTTGCGGCGGAACAACACCACGGCGAGGACCAGGATGAGGAACAGGGCAACCCCCGTGGCGATCACCACGATGCGCTGGGTCCGCTTTTCCTGGTTGAGCAGGTCTACCTCGGCCTGTTTCTGGGACACCTCGAAATTCGTCCGCAGGTCTGCCATCTGCTGCATGGACTCCAGGTTATTCACGCTGTCCCGATAGGCGACATAGGCCTTATAGTGCCGAAGGGAGGCATCCGTGTTTCCCAGCTGCTCGTATAGTTCCGAAAGTTTCTGGTTGGCCAGGCTGATTTGTTCCTTCAGCCCGAGTTCCTTGGCCAGCTCCAGGCTGCGCCGGGCGTATGAGAGCGCTCTTTCAGGATCGCCCTGTTCCAGGTAGATGTCCGCAAGGTAGGGCAGGTAATCCGAAATGGCGTAGTAATCTTCCTGTTCCTCAAGGATGCCTATGGCCCTGTTCAGGTTTTCCGCCGCCAAAGAATCCTTCCCCTGACCGGCACGGATGATCCCCATGTTGCCGATCACATAAGCCAGTCCGGACGTATACCCCAGGTTTTCGAAAAGCGCCCCGGCCTGTTCAAAGGAATTGCCGGCCTCTTCCAGGCTATCCTGTTTCAGGTACTCGTCCCCAAGGTTGAAGAGTGCTATTGCAAGGTTCTCGGTGTCCCCAACCTCCCGGAGTATATTAACGGCCCGGGAATAATAGGTGGTCGAATTCTGGTGGGCTCCGGAAACCGAATAGACGTCACCAATCGCCAGAAATGCTGTCCCTTCCTTTCGGATCTCCCCACTCCGGGAGGCGTATTCCAGGCTATTGAAAAATGCTTCGAGCGATTTGTCCAGGTTTCCCTGCAGGCGATGGACAACCCCCTCGTTGTAAGCAGCCTGATACAAATAGACCGGGTCGTCCGTCCGGTCAACAATCAGGCGGGCATAATACAGCGAACTGTCCGGGTTGGTATGGTTAAAGGAAATATTGGATAACCAATACAGAATGGTATCCTGCTCCGCTTCGGGGTATTCTCGCAACAGGAGCAGCAGACTATCGGCCTTCCGCTGGTCCTGGCAAAACCCCATGGTGCCCGGGAACAACAATATGCAGAAAACAAGCCTCCGTAGTAGAATCATCACGCCGGCCGGAATTGTTTCAGTTTGACGGGTTCACACGAAGTTTCGGGTCCACGCTATATCTTTTGGCAGTTCCTCCATTCGGGGTAATGGTAAACACGATTGTGTAGGATTCGTTATCCGCATTGCCCGGCAATACAGGGGCGGTAGGCAAAACATACGCCGTCACCTTACCGCTGCTACCCTTCACGTCCGTGCTGGAAAAGATATTGTCGTCACTGTTGCTTTCATAATCGATGTCGTCTACTGAAACGCCATAATTACCTTGTGTTCCGGGGAGTGGGCTGGCGTCCCAGGTAACCTGGCTGCCGTTGTACACATCGGTCTTGAAGGAAGTTTGGTGCGGGCCTTCCTTTCCGCCCCCGTTGTCATCGGAAAAGGAGACCCAGGCATCTGCCGCCTGTTCCGACAAGGGTCCCTCGGGTTGCTGCAGGATGTTGGCGCAATCCAGCTGCATGCTTATTTTCACGGCCTTGGCCGGGACCGTCCACAGGAAATTATTCGTTGTGGGGTTGTTCCCCTGGCAGGCGTGCGTCCCGGGTTGCCCGCCGCCACCAAGGATGTTCAGGTACTGCTGGCTATGCTTTACTTTGATCAGGTAATACCCGGGGTTCGCAGCGGATTCCTCGAATTGCCAGCGGAAATTATCGGTCGTGGGGTTGTTCCCCTGGCAGGCCAGGTCCCCGTTATTCATGCCCAGGTTGAGGATGTTCAGCCACTGCTTGCCGGGGGTCTGCACCTGGATTTTGAAGTAGCCCGGTGCATCCGGGTCGGGGCTTACCTGCCATAAAAATTGATTGGAATTCGGGTTGGGGCTTTGCCCTGCAAGGGACCCGTTCGCGTTGCTCCCGTCCAGGATGTTGAGGTACTGGGTGCTGCTTTTAACCTGGAATTTCATATTTCCGCTGGCCATAGTGTTTGGTTGGTTTAGTAATGGATTAGCATTTAGTGATCTTAGTAAGATACAATTTTAATCCGCTCAACTGCTATTAATATTAACACTTTGACCCTGTCGGATTTGACAGGATAGGATTTGTATTTCTATGAGCGTGCAGCCAATTAGGTGATAAATGCCCGGCTTCCGGTTATTTGGCTCAGGCCCAGGCTTTGTCCCCGGGTTTATAAGGGATGCACCCCTCGTAGCGCCCCGGGGTAGGGTTATAGCGAAGCGCGAGCGTGGCGCCGGCTTCAGAGGTAAAGTATCCCCAGAGGGTCAGCTGGAGCAGCATGTTGTAAAAGTGCGGCTCCCCGGCCATATCTGTATCACGCGCTTCGGAATCCAGCCGGGTGAGTACCGAAGTCCGGTCCTTTGGTTCCAGATCCGTAAAAGGGGTCCCGAATTCTGCCTGCACACGGGCCTCCAATTCCCTCAGCCCTGTTTCAAAGCGCGTCTCCTCCTCCAGGCTGTAGCATTCGGTCACCATGTCTTTGATAAACTGCCCTACCCCGGCTTCCGCTGCGCCGGGGGAGCTTTCCGTTTTCGGCAAGATGATGTCGCTCATGGCGCCCAGCAGCGGGATATCCGCATCGGTCAGGGCGGCCTGCTTCCTGTCCGGGCGGGAACAGGACCCCAGGAATACGCTGCTGCCCACCAGGGTAGTCCCGAGCAGTGCAGTGGTTAGCTGAAGGGCTTCGCGTCGTTCCATGGTTCAGGGTTTCCAGAGTTTATAGGGTTTGTCGGCCTTGGGGGAAAAGGGCAGGAATACCTTTTTCCCGCTGCCTGCGGACTGATAGGCGGCATAGATAATCTCCAGCACGGCACGGCCATCCTCCCCGGTAACCAGGGGCGTTTGGTCGTGCAGCACACAGTCCACAAAGTGTTCGAACTCCTGGGGGAAGCCGTAATTCCAGATTTCCTCGTACATGGTATAGCTCCATCCCACGGTATTGCCGGCCTTTTCCACCGCATAGCCTACCCCTTTGGAACTGTAGGTCTGTATGGAATTCCCCTGCAGCACATCCGCATAGGCCACCCCTTCCGAACCGTGGATTTCCGCCCGGTCATCCATCCCCCCCAGTTTGGTCCAGCTCTCCTCGGCTACGGCCAGTACCCCGTTTTCGAATTCCAGGATGATAATGGCATTGTCGTCGCCCCGGGTCTTATCCGTGTGGACGCTGGTCGCCATCTGGGCATATACGGATTTTACCGGGTTGTTCCCGTTGAGCCACCGGAAGAACTGGAAGGCGTGGCAACCCATATCCATGGTGACCCCGCCCCCGGAACGATCCACATCCCAGAAGTGGTCGGCATGGGGGCCGTCGTGTTTTTCGGATTGTTTGAGCAGTACCGGCCTGCCCAGGGCCCCTTCGTCCAGCAGCGCCTTGAGCCGCACATATTTCGGGGTAAAACAGAGCTCTTCGGCATACATGAGTTTCACCCCGTGTTTGCGGCAGGTGTCGATCATCCGGTCTGCCTCTTCCAGGTTCATCGCCAGGGGTTTTTCCACCACCACGTGTTTCCCGGCCTCCGCAGCCTTGCAGGTGAGTTCGCAATGCAGGTGGTTGGGGGCGCCTACCACCACCATGTCCACCGCCTCCAGGGCCAGCAGGTCCTCCACGCGCGTGAAGTGGTTCGGGATGTTGTGCGCTTTGGCAAACTCCCGGGCATTCCCCGGGGTTGGGGACATCACGGCCACCAACCGGGCACTGGCTACTTTTTTGATGGCTTCTGCGTGGATGCTGGAAATAAACCGGGATCCGATCAGGCCCACGCCAACTTGTTTGTCCGATGTATTCATATTCAGAGGTTTCCGTTTTTGACTTGTTCGGCCGCGTAATCCGCCGCCCTCGCGGTAAGCGCCATGTACAGGATGGAAGGGCTTTGGTTGCCCGTGCTGGTCATGCAGGCTCCGTCCGTGACAAATACATTCTGGCAGGCGTGCAACTGGTTGTACGGGTTCAGCAGGGAGGTCTCCGGGTCGTGGCCCATCCGGACACCCCCCATCTCGTGGATGTCCAGGCCCGGCGCCTGTTTGTTGTCTTCGGTGACAATTTCCGTGCACCCGGCCTTTTCGAGCATCGCCCGGCTCTCCCGGAGGAAATCGGCCACCATCTTTTCGTCGTTTTCGTCGTACCCCACATCGGTTACCAACTGCGGGATTCCGAAGGGGTCGGTTTCCGTCGGGCTCAGGTAGACCCTGTTGTTTTCCTTGGGCAGCGTCTCCCCCTGCATGTACATATAAATATACCAGTTCCCCGCCTGAGTGAGCTTCTCTTTGAAAGCGGCGCCCATGCGCGGCACATCGTCCGGCGCTACCTCCCTCCGCACCCGGTAGCCCCCCGAGAAGATGGTGTAGCCCCCAAGGAAGTCCGTGTCCTGCTCCCCGAGGTTCCGGTAGTTGGCGATGATGCATTCGGCAGGGTTTTTCCCATAGACGTAGCGGTCTTCAAAGCCATCGATCCTACCGTTGGCCCACCCCCGGTAAATGTGGAACCCGATATATTTGCCCATCAGGCCATTGTCGTTCCCAAGGCCGTTGGGGAAGCGGGCCGACCGGGAATTGAGCAGGATGAGGTTGGTATTCAGGGCCGACGCATTCACGAAAATAACCCGGGCCGTAAACGTCATTTCCTCCCGGGTACGGGCGTCGATCACCCGGACCCCGGAAGCGCGGCCGGTGCTTTCGTCATAGAGGATGGAATGCACCACCGAATGCGGCCTGAGGGTGAGGTTGCCGGTTTTTTCCCCCCAGGGCAGTGTGGAGGTCACCGAGCTGAAATACCCCCCGAAAGGGCAGCCCCGCATACAGAGGTTGCGGCACTGGCACTTGCCCCTGCCCTGCTCCAGGTGGATCGGTTCGGGTTCGCTCAGCTGGGCCCAGCGGCCCTGCACCAGGTGGCGGCCAAATTGGGTTTTCAGGACCTCCTGCAGGTGAGATTCCACGCAATTCAGTTCAAAAGGGGGCAGGAATTCCCCGTCGGGCATGGATTCCAGCCCGTCCCGGTTGCCACAAACTCCGATAAATTTTTCGACATGCGAATACCAGGGGGCAATTTCCCGGTATTCGATGGGCCAGGGGATGCCGTATCCGAAACGCCCCGGCGCCTTGAATTCATAGTCGCTCCATCGCTGGCAGGCCCGCCCCCAGGTGAGGGATTTCCCCCCTACCTGGTAACCGCGGATCCAGTCAAAGGGGCGCTGCTGTACATAGGGATGGTCCGCATCGCGGATAAAGAAATGGGCGGTGTCCTCCCCGAACCCCGCTGCCTTGGATATCAGCGGGTTTTCTTCCCGGAACTCCCGGGTCATCCGGCCCCGGTGGCGGAATTCCCACGGGTGCTTGTCCCAGGTCGGGTAATCCTTCAGGTGTTCTACATTGCGCCCGCGTTCCAGGACAAGGGTCCTGAGGCCTTTCTCGCATAGCTCCTTGGCCGCCCAGCCCCCGGATATCCCCGACCCGATAACGATCGCATCAAAACTGTTTTCCGGCATACCTAATATTAGTGAAAATTTGGGGAATGCCGCAGTTCCAGGGCTAGCTAATCGAGCTTAAAAGGCGCAGGAAAAGACACAGGAAGTGGCTTCATGCCTGTCCCGCCTCCATTTGGGCAGTTCTGCCGGACAACCGGGGTTCTGCAAGGGGTTGGTGCCCCGGATGGGCCTTGCGGGCAAAAAGGGATTTGAGCTTCCTCATTTTCCGCATGGGGTGGTTCCGGATGATGTACCGGCCCAGTGCCGGGGAAATCCGGTTGACCCCCATCAGGTACACCTCGATTTTCCCCACTACGATCTGCCGTTTCCCCTTTTCCAGGCCCCGGATGATGCCCCGTGCACACTGGCAGGCCGACATCCCCAGCCGGTGGGAGGTTTCCACCCGGCCATAAGCTTTGCCGTCCCCGCAGAGCCCCTTGGCGGTGATCTCCGTATTGATAAAGCCGGGGACCACATAGCTCACCCGGAGGCGGCATCCGATGTTTTCGGCCTCCAGGGACTCGAAGAAGCCATGAAGTGCGTGTTTGGAGGCGGCATAGGCGGACCTGCCTGGGATCCCCATGACCCCGGCGAAGCTGGATACCACGGAAAAGCCCCCGTGGCCCTGTTTCAGGTAGAGGGGCATGATGGCCTTGGTCAGGGCAACCGTGCCGAAATAATTGGTTTCCATGATGCGCCGGTCAATGTCCATGTTGTTCTCGGTGACCAACCCTTTCTGGGCGATCCCGGCGTTATGGATCACCAGGTCCAGGCGGTCCAGCTTCCCGACCTCCGCGACGGCCTTGTTGATGGAGGAGCCCTTCGTAATATCCAGGGGGACCGTCAGGAAGTTCAGGGGATGGGCGGCAGCTTCTTTTAACTCCTCCAGTTTTTCGGCCCGCCGGGCCGAGGCGATAACTGTTGCGCCCAGTTCGTTGAGCTGCAGGGCCAGGGAGGCCCCGATCCCGGAAGAGGCGCCGGTGATCCAAACTACCTTGTCTTTAAAATCCTGTTTTTTCATCGGTATGGTCTTTTATGAAACAATTGCTTCGTTGGTTGAGGTAAACCTAGCGCGAATCCATAAAAGGGGTGTCCGGGATTATGTCGGATGGATAAATCCGGACAGGATCCATGGAGAGGATAGTGTTCTGAATGTTGATTCTATGACGCGTACCTGAGGTGGCGGTCCCTGACCCTGCCGAAGCGCGTCAGCAACATGTCCATCAGGTAGTTCTGGTAAACCCGCCAGGGGCGCCGGGAGCCATTTTTAGGAAGGATGTGTCTCGCGCGTTTCATGTATCCGGATTCCAGTGGCAGGAATTCCTCTTCGCGGATGTCTGACGGGACCTCGGGTACGACCACCCGGTAGCCTTTGCGATCCATATAGTTCAGGATCCGGCAGACCAGGTTGGCGGTAAGGTCGGTCTTCAATGTCCAGGAGTTGTTGGTATAGCCGAAGGCGAGCGCAAAATTTGGCACCCCGCTCATCATCATCCCTTTGTAGACCATGACCTGATGTGTGTCGACGGGCCTGCCTCCAACGGTAACGCGGGCGCCCCCCAGTAGTTTCATTTTGAGCCCCGTGGCCGTCACGATGATGTCTGCCTGAAGATTGGTGCCGTCCGCCATTTGAATGCCCTCTTTCCCAAAATGGGAAATTTCGCCGGTGACCACATCGGCCTGCCCCCTTTTGATGGCCTTGAAGAGGTCCCCGTCCGGGATCACACAGAGCCGCTGGTCCCATGGATTATAGCTGGGACTGAAGTGCATTTCCACCGGATAGCCTTCCGGAAGCTCCTTTGAGGCCCCTTTCAGGAGCAGGCGTTTCATTCGTTCCGGGAAGGTCCTTGAAAACCCGTAAAGCCCCATGGTGAGCATCAGGTTCCGCCAGCGGGTCAGGCGGTAGGCCGTGCGCAGGGGAAGCCATTTGCGGAAGCTTTCGTAGAGGCCGTTGCGGTTGGGCAACTTCATGATATAGGTGGGAGACCGCTGTACCATGGTTACATGAGCCGCCTTTTCGGCCAGGGTGGGCACCAGGGTTACCGCGGTGGCCCCACTGCCGATTACCAACATTCTTTTTCCGGAATAATCCAGTTCACGGGGCCAGAACTGGGGGTGGATGATTGGCCCCCCAAAGGATTCCTCCCCTTTGAAAGGGGGGCGGTACGCTTCCTCATAGCTGTAATAACCGGTGCACATATACAGGAACCTGGTATACAGGACGGACGCCTCACCCCCATGAATTACCTCCAGCCTCCAGCACTGGTCTTCCCAGGACCAGTCAGCAGCAAGCACCTTGTATCCGAATTTTATCTTGCGGTCGATTCCGTTCTCCCGGGCCGTTTCGTTCAGGTATTCCCGGATATGGGCCCCATCCGAAAGGGATTGCGGGTTCTCCCACGGTTTGAATCGATAGCCGAAAGTAAACATATCCGAGTCCGAGCGAATCCCCGGATAGCGGAACAGGTCCCAGGTGCCCCCGATACGTTCGCGGGACTCGAGGATCACATAACGCTTTTCCGGGCATTTTTCCTGCAGCCAGTATGCCGTGCCAATGCCGGAGATCCCCGCCCCCACGATGATGATGTCGTAATCCAATTCCGGTCTTTCCTCTGCCTGCATACGGTACAAGATAAGAAAGGTGTACCCCGCCTGCAACAGTACAAGGATTACTTATACAGCTCCTCCACCAACTGGATATTATTCCCGCAGGTGTCGTTGAACACGGCGAACTTTACCTCTCCCATTTCCGTGGGCTTTATACTGAATTTCACGCCAAGGCCGGTGAGTCGTTCGTACTCCGCATCCACGCTGTCCACATCGAATTGGGTGTAGGGGATCCCGGACTCCATCAGGGCATCCTGATAGACTTTGGACGGTTCAAAGTGGAGGGGGGCAGGTTCCAACAACAGTTCGGGGCCTTCCGGGGCTTCTTTGGACACCAGCGTCAACCACCTGTTCCCACCCTCCATCGGGATGTCCTTCTTTTTGACGAACCCCAGGATTTCCGTATAAAATTTTGCCGCTTTTTCCTGGTCGCGGACCGGGATGCTGATAAGGGTTACTTTCATGGTCAATGCCAATTAACGCCATCGACCCGGCCAGGCAGGCACAGGGTCGGGGTGGTTTTGTTGACAGTAAGATACCAAAAAATGCCCGGCGATCCCCGCCGGGCGCACAGGTCTAATGGAAGCAGGAGTCAGTCCCTAAGGTACTTGTAGCTGCAGCCTTCAATGCAAACCGGGCCGCTTGTAGGGGTTACGATGAAATAATCCCTGTAATACACCAGCTGATAGGTAATGGCCCCGTCCTCATTGAGGGCTACCGGCTCCATGCCATCGCAGTCGTAGCGCAGGACCAAATCATCGTTTTCAATCGTAAAGCTGCCGCCGGCACACCAGGCAGGAGCAACACCAGGCCCAGGTAATTCTTCATTCCAGTCGTTTTTTCAGAGATGCGCAAATTGGTAAAGGTTGCAGCTACCATTCGGGGAACTGCCAAAGCTTCCCGTGGTCTGACAGTTGTCAGGATTGGATGTATTCAGCCCGGGTTATTCTGAAAATATGCACTGGGTTGCCTTTATACACTGTTGTTTTATCCAGTGTCAACCCATTTTTTAAGGCGACCTTTTGAGAGGGTATATTCGTCAGGCTGATGATGGATATCAGGGATTCGGAAAGTCTGTTTTCAAAGGCAAACTCCATGCATTTTTTAGCGGCCTCCGTGGCCAGGCCCCGATTCCAGTTTTCCGGCAGGAGTGAGTATCCGATCTCCAATTCCGTTGTCCCGTCGACCTGCTGAATGAGCAACCCGCAATGCCCTACAAGTTCGCCCGACTTCCTGTCGATAAGCGCATTCATGCCCCCCAGGTTGTTTTCATACCGGCCAAATTGTTTGGCATACCATTTCTCGCAAGCCAGGTTCGGCGGTTCATTCTCGGAAACCCAGTGTTTCGAGGCTTCCGGATTTTTGAAAAACTCCAGCCATAGCGGGAAGTCGGTTTCCCGGATCTTCCGGAACCTCAGCCGGTCCGTTTCGAGATTTTCAAGCAGGTAGTTCATGTTTATTGGCTTGTCTCCTAGTCATAGGAAAGGGGCTGCCGGCTGATCCGTTTCCATTGAACCCCCTCCAGAACATAGGTGTCCAAAGCGTCTGCCCCTACGGCCTCGCCCCCATCGTTGTTTTTGTTCTGCTCCGTAAAGGAAAATACCAGGATGGCCAGTTCCCCGGAAAGGAATACGGGCCGGGAACAGGTGATGCGATAGTACGTGTCCCTGATGGCCCCCGGGCTGTTGGCATGGGCCTCCTTTAACAAATCGGTGACTCCCCCGCAGGCCGATGCATCCCAGGGGCGGGATAGCACACTGTCGATCTGCCCGATTTGAGATTCCGAAAATTCGGTTGCCTGTGCGATATCCGGAATCAGGAAAGCACCCCTGTCGTTTTTGATGTCGATTACCAGCGTGTCCTGGTAGCTTTCTGCCAGTTGCTCAAAGGCAACCTTGTAAATAGCATATTCCTTACAGGGAGGGGTTTGCGCATGGCCGACAGTTCCCAGCATTAGAAGCAGGAATTGCATACATTTCCCCAAGCATGTTGGATAATGCGACATGGGTTTGCTATTGGTAAGGAATTTTACGGACCTGCTTAGGCATGGAAGCGGCATTGTAACAAAATGAATTCATTCTAAGGTTTTTACCCATGTTATTTCTTTTCATCAGGTTGCGTCAATTCCAGAATGCGGTCAATGGTCTCGCTAACCACCTTCAATTCACTTTTAAATATAATGTCTTTAACAACTTCTCTCTTAAACGCAATGGCATTTTGGAATTCCAGGCTGCTTAAGAAGGCGTCATCTGTCTTAGAATTGAAAATGTTGGTATTGTTGGAAAATGAAAGGTAAGAAATATGTTTCCCGAAGTAGGGGAAGTATTCATCAAAACTATAATCCCTGGAGATCATTTCTTCTTCTTTGTAATCCTTGACCAATTCATCCCAATTTTGAAGAAGTTCCCGTAATTCCAGATTGGTCAGGATCTCAAAGGAAGAAGTGTTGGTCAGGGAATTCACCGTAGACTGATGCGGGTTGAAGGTATAGTTGTGAAAGGTCTGTGAAATATAAAAAGAGAGGGAATCCTTGTTGGCGGATGCTATATCCCCCGGGGGAATATCCAGTATTTTCGTGGCGTTGTTGTAAACCGTAAAGTGGTAAGCAACCACGGTATCCAGCTGGGCCCTGTTCAACAGGAATTCCTTATGGATGTGATCCAAATAATCCGATTCTTTCTTCCTTTCAATTCGTTCGGTATTCCAGTTATTTACCTGCAGTGCCAGCAGGATCCCAATCATGACCAGAATGACCTCTCCGATGGCGTATTTCAAATACTTTCCGGTATTCCCTTCCGAGAGTAACTTCTGGCGAATTTTCCTGAAGCGTTTTAGCATGCCTTATCAGTTGGTTAGAATTCGGTGCCGATTTCCTGTTCCATTCAACTGGCCGGTACCAGGGGTTTTTGGTTTCATGAAAGCTGGTACAAAGGGGCGAATCATGGCCTAGGACTCATTGTCTTTGCCTGCTGTCGTTTTTAAATATTTATCTACGAGATTATACAACTCTATGATCAGTAATTCCCTCAACTCTGAATTGGAATTCATAAACAAGAGAATGGTCAGGGGTTCATCGAGTTTTCGAACCACCATTGTTCGCGTTCCATTCCAGCTTCCCCGATGCATGGCAAGGTCATCAGTGACTATCCATCCCATACCATAACCGAACTTTTTCCCCTGGTTAAATGGATATAAATCAATCATTTCGTGCCCGGTAGCAGGCCAATCGCCGGTGATCTGTGAACTTGGCTTAAAAATTCTTTCATGTAAGTCGTTGGAAAGGATCACATTACTTCGAAGGGCGCGATCGTATGCCAGGTAGTCCATGATATTCGTATAGACGGCACCATCTCCCAGGATTCCATTCATGAAATACCCATCCACTTTTTCCCAATTCCCCAGGCTGTCCTTTTCATAGCAATAGGCCCGTTCCGGAATGTCAATGGGATGGGCCAGGTTGTAATAATTAGTGCGTTCCATTCCAGCTTTGCTAAAGACATTTTCTTTTGCATATGCTGAAAACTCCTGCCCGCTTACCTTCTCTACCAATAGCGCTAAAACCAGATAGGCTGTATTTGAATATTCCCACCCCTTTCCGGGCTCGAATAATGGCTCCGGATTGGTTTCTAGCCATTTCAAGATATCCTTATTTTCGACAATCTTTGACCTATCCCAACTTTCCAAAAAATAAGGGGATTCATAATCTGCTATTCCAGAAGTATGATTGAGTAACTGCTCAACAGTAATATCCTCAAAAACAGGATAGTTCCAAAACTTCGTTATTGTATCCTGAAGGGAAAGGACATTATTATCAACAAGACTTAAGATGCATAGTGCTGTAAACTGCTTACTGACAGAGGCCATTCTCATATTCGTGCGGAGCGTGACAGGCTCTTTTCCTGCTATATCCCTTAATCCGTAGCCTTTCCCGAAAATCATTTCCTGCCCGTACGAAACTGCGATGGCAGCTCCTGGTCCCTCTGCTCCGATTTTAGCATTGAAAAGCGAATCAATACTCGATTGAAGCTGCTTGAGTCCAATTGATTGTGATTCTATTTTATTGTCCTTGTTTTGCTTACAGGAAACCAAAACCATTAATAAAATTAGCATCAATAGGTTTTTCATGGTATTGGTTTTAACTACAGGATGTTTTAAAGGCGTTTACCGCTTCATTGGATAATTCCTTTATTTCCATATGTTCGAATTAGGCAAAACGCTCCGACTACAGCTCATGGACGAGAGCAAAGAAGTTTTTGATTTGATGGAAAGTTAATAAAAAGGGCACAAGCGGAGGAGCATGGGCTATCCCCACGGAAGTGCCTTCGTTACTTCTTGGACTCTGAAAAAATTTGATTCATCCACACGGAAAAATCCCTGGAAAAGGCAAATCCCACTTCATTCCAATACGCTTCGAAACCCGGTGAGTTTAGAGCTGCCACGATGAATTTTGCATAATTGTCCCAATGATTATCCGGCATAAGGTTCAATTTATGGTGGTGAAAGTAGGTTTCTGCGTGAAGCAAAAGCATCATATGGTTCCAATTCCTGAATTCCAGATCCCCGGAACTTAAATCCTCTTCCGTCATTACTTTCGCCCAACGGTCTGCATGTTCCACCCTGAATTTTGTCAGTTCCAGGGCGAATTAAGATAGTGAATGTCTTGCTGAAGCCCTGTTTACCCGAGTGCCCTGTCTTACTTGTTTCGCCAAATAAATCAAGGTGATGATAACGGCAACCGAGGCTATAATCTCACTTATTCGCGCGATGTTTTCTAAAGTCATTTTGGTGCTTTTGTCAATGATTAATTTCGGCTTCGATCAACTCTAAAATCTCCAGTATTCTGTTGCGTAAAGCCTCTGATTGCAGATTTGCTGCTTTATTCAAGGTAATCGCGCTTCCGGGAACCGCTTCCAGCTTTCTACTGCTTAATATTTCATTCAAGGGAGCACCCAGCTTGGAGGTTCCGATTTCTATTTTATAGGATTCCTCGTTTTTATCTAAAAGCCACAGATGTTTGGAGTCATTTATAAAACTATCAGAGACATCTCTGCCCAGGCCTAATTCTGACAGAATTATACCGAATTCGCCATTCACGAATGCAGACCATGTAGCTTCAATTTCCCGGACTCCTACAACATCGGACGACCAATTTGATAGCAGGCGTTTTAGCTTATGGTTGCGGATCAGCATTAAATTGCCCGAACTCGTTAAATCATTTTGAATAGGATCGTATGTGGGATCATGGAACATGTTCGCAATGTCTTTGACCAGACTGTCACGAATAACTCCTTCAGGTTGGTCAAAGGCCCTTAACAGGCTGATAGCCGAAGAAATGATCCGGTCCCTGGTTGTCATTTTTTCTTCTAACTGCAAGAGATTGGCCTGATAATCTTCCTGCAGTTGTTTGAGGACCACTTGTTCCCTTATCCGGTCTTTTCTTTGTTCATTCCAGTCATTTACCTGCAACGCCAGCAGGATACCTATCATGACCAGAACTATTTCACCGATGGCGTACTTGAAATACCTTCCGGTATTCCCTTCGGAAAGCAGATTTTGCCTGATCCGTCTGAAAAACTTGATCATATCGTATGTCTTTTCGGCCAGCGTAGCGCCTGGCTCCTCACTATCAAAGGGTTTAATGATCGTTAAGCCTAATCCATCTAAGACGGCTTTTAGGGTATCGATTCGTGAGGGGGTAAAGTGTCAGTGTATCACCAGAGAATTCATACCTCCGTATAGCCACCGTACCCCACATAGCCTGAAAGTTTGCCGATTCGATATGATGCTCGATAATGTTCAGTGTGTCATTCACCGTATACTTCCCAAAATAGACAAAATTATCAGCTAAATGCCTTAAATCCCGGGTTGTCAAACTATCGAGTCCACCACTTCCCTCAAATTCATAGGCTTCATAATTTTCAGTTACGTGATGCACGCCCATTCCACCTTTACCGTCATAAATTATAAATCCTTTTCTGTTTTTATAATTACCTTGTCTTGGTTCCCACCGTGAGGTAGTATCCTTTTGAGTTTCTACGATAGAAAGCGTCCATCTTCCTGTGAATTTATCAAAGTCGGATGATTCATTCTCAGCATTGCAGGATAGCAGCAAAGGCAGAAGAAGAAGTATTTTTGGCTTATTCAATTCCTAAAAGGTCAACACATTCCCCCAATTCAAAAGGAGCATGGTTATAGATGTAAATACAATACTATATAAAATTGCAGCCTGCCAATAGGATAGTCTCGTTGGCCAGTGTTTCCACATCTTTGGACCATACCCTTTTTTAGCATAAGCACTGGTCAGCTTCCAAAAAAGTAAAGTGAATAATGAGAAAATCATTATCGCCGTAAACATTACCCAGGTTTTTTCCATTTTTCAGACTTTTACTTTTTCTTGAATGTTGCCACCGGTTTGCATGGGGCTGGTGCTTTTATTTTTCAATGTCATAGGTCAGGATTTTAAGTCCTTCGTCAAATGATTCGGTTTCCTTCAAGTTCCATTTTGTATTTGTGGTCGATTTTCCGAAAAGCCGAATTCCTTCTCCGAGAATAATTGGATTCAGTTTTAATTTCAGTTGGTCTATAAGTCCATTGTCCAGCAACCAACCTGCAAACTCACCGCCACCACATAAGTAGACGTCCGTGTCGGCTTCGCTTTTTATTTCTCTTACTCTGTCGATTGATTTTGGTTCTACATGAACTGTTTTCGACCTGTTTTCGAGTTTCAAGGAGTCGGAAAAAATGTAGTGTTCCATATGGGGATATGCGGGTTGCCCTGGTTCGAGTCCATACCGATAGCCAAATTCATACGTTCTGCGGCCCATGATCACAGTCCTGAACTTTTGCAAGTCAGACAGGTATTTATCAACACCGCTTCCACCGGCAACAAAGCTGCTTATATCATCATTCGGTCCGGCAATGAAACCGTCAATAGAACTTGCCACATAGTAGATAATCCTTGCCATGAGTTCCTGATTTTTTGTATTGCCATAACCCCGTCAATAACTGTGGCCGAGCTCCATGCGGTTTTGTGTTGATTTGTAAGTTAGGAAAAAAAGGGGGTAATCAGGCGCGGAAGTATTCCCACTGGTTTCTTGCCAGCGGCAATGCATCGGAGAAGCCCTGCTTCTTCCAAATATATTTCAATCGTAGTTTAGGCGGTCCCTGATGCTGCCGTCCTGTCTATGGATAATCACATCTGCTTTGTACTTTCTCGCCAGTCCTTTTGCTTTTTTAATGGCGGTTTCCTGCAGCCTGTGTTTGGAGGTGATGCGTTTATTCCCTTCGCGCCTTACGGCCCAAAACTCTCCATAGGGCACCACGTGCTGGTTCCAGGACCTTCCCCGTTTACTTTGACGGCTGCTTTTCAAAAAGAGCTCTGCGAGTTCGCTAATAATGTCTATCCAGGACCGGGATCCGCTGCTTTTCGGCATTTGAATATTTTGATCATGCCTAAGATACTCCTAAACCGATAAATTAGGGTTTGATGCCTGTAAATGTCACCTGGGTTCACAGTCTGGCTGTGTCTTGTGGCCGGGCGCCAGGCGTTTTTTGGTTTAGTGGGAAGTTATCTGAAAGCGGCCAGCAAAAGTCGATTGGTAAAGTCCCGGTTGGCCCTAGATTTCATTGATCTTGGCGTTCTGTACCCATATAAGAAATTAACATTCTTCGGCGGGAAATAAACGAGCAAGGAATAAATGGAAAGGGAAGAAAACCCAGTTATCAACAATACCATTGTCGCAGTATTTTCCAGGATTTAGCAATTAGCATGTCGCCTTCAACGATTTTGCTACGCGCAGTGTCCCGAAGGGCATTGCGAACAGGTTTTGTTGTGCGCCTTTTTTATTCCTTTGAATTTTCAAACTCTTTCAAGCATTCATTCAATGGTTGACCATCTTTATGAATGCACTCACAAAACTTAATTCCAACAGCTTCATTTCCAGTATTCTCAAATTGCTTTTTACAATCTGATAAAGAATTCCTGGGCATTACATCATATCCATAACGGGCAAATGAAATCGTTAGCGCCACAGTAATCACAACCCCTGAGAAAAACAGAAATGGAAATTTTGTGCTGTATTTTGCTGGTTTCCTGATAATTCCAAGATCCGGGAACTGCCTAAATGGTAGAATGTATCTTAACCTGTCATAATTCCATATCAGCAGATACAGATTGGCCAGGACCATTAGGGGTGAGGTCACAAGGGAACCTTCAAAGCGAACTGCAAATGAGAGCAACCAAATATTCACAATAATTGGGAAGTACAGCAATGCTCCCAAAGTCACGGTTCTGGGTATTAGCAGCAAAACAGCTGCAACCACCTGCGCAATTCCAATGAATGTGTAATAATAACCCGTGTGATGCAATGCTTCGAGATAAGCACCCATAGGATGAATATCAGATAACCCACTAGCAAATCTTTCGCCCACAATTTTCACCATTCCTGCAACGATGAAAGCATAAGCCAATGCCAACCGACAAAAGATTGAAAACAACCAATACCATCTATTCCCCTTTATTTGAAGATAGAATCGTTCAAATGATTGAATCAGGTTCAAATGATAGTTTTTTCTTCAATTACACACTGCGGTTTGCGTTTGGCGCATTTCCGATAGGATATGTACTATACAGCTTGTTGCCGCGCGCTGACTCTTTTTATTTTTTGCTTTTTCCAATACGTCAAGCTACGCCATAACCACTCAAATGGCCCAAATCTGAAATGCCTTAACCAAATAGGACTGTACCAAAGTTGCAGAACCCAAATGATGATAACTACAAAATATAGCTGGTAGTAACTGAGTTCATTAAACAGCCCTAAACCAAAACCAAAAAATATACCTGCCAGAAAAATTGACTGCATCAAATAATTTGTCAACGCCATTTGCCCAACAGCTTCGAGCCTTTTGAACAGGCTGCCGAACCAGCCTTTTTGATATATCAGGATAATGAGGGCAACATGAGCCAATGCCAACGCTATGCGCTGAAGGTGATAAACCAGCAACGACAAATCAAAGGCCTGGTTCTCATACATGGTCATCCTGGCAGTTTCCTGATTTTGTACTTCAAGAACGAAGTACCAGTCATAAATGACCAGGGGGATACCCAACAGGTAACCGATTATTGCCATTTTTTTGTACTGTCTTTTTTTCCATTCATTGGTAAAAAATCCCAGTTGAAACAGTGCCATGCCCAGAAGCATTAGCGGGATATTATCGGTAATCCTGCCAATGAATTCCTTTGTTTGTGCCGCAAAGACCTTGGGATAGACAGCGGTGGCCACATTGACGTAGCCTCCCTTCATCAGGCGTTCTTCTGCCTCAAATGTTGGATTCGTTTTCGGCTGATCTCCTCCCTGTGGCGCATTTAAAGCCGAATTGTCGGTTTCTGTCCGGGTCTCAAAGTAATACATCCTTTCCCTTTGATAGTCCATGTTGCTCTCAACAAGCCCAATTAAAATAACCAGGGGCATGGCCAGCAGTTTAAATCGGATTCTCAGGTTTTTGAGAAAAATCAATAGCCCCCCGGCAATTGCATACATGAAAAGGATATCGTATTGAAATAAAAGGATATAGCCATTAAACAAACCGAATAAGGCCAGCCAGAACATCCTTTTGAAGTGTAATTTCCTGATTCCTGCAACTTCCTGTTTTTCCTTATTCCGGAGAAACAACAATATGCCTGCACCAAACAACATGCAGAAGAGGGCTCTCATTTTACCTTCAAAAAGACCCTGCACAATAATAGTGGACAGAAAATCTGCAGATGAATAATTGCTTATGAGATTTTGAAAATAGGCGCCCTCCCAGTATTGCCCACCAACATAAACGTTCATCAGCAGGATCCCGAGAATTGCAATGCCCCTGATGGCATCTATGATCCGAATACGTTTATTGTCGGCTATTGGTTGCGTATTCAATAGAAAGTTTTTAGAAAGGTTTAAAACGCACTTCAACGGTCTGGCTAAAACCCATAGGCGGGCGCCAGGCGATTTTGTTTAAATGAAAGTTAGCAAAAAGTGATAAGCGGAGACCAATGATTGATGGCACCTGCTGTGTGTAGTTCATATTCTACTTGATTTCGCGCAAGTATTCGCGGGGTATATCCAGGAATTCCTGATAGCACCAACTGTCCGGACAGTCTTCATTGCGCTCAGAATGCTCGGCGATTCTGATTTTAATGGATGCCCCACCACTATCCGTGCCTTCATAAATTTCGCCAACTTCGAACGTTCTTTCTTCAGTTCCCACAACGCCCCCAACTGTAACATCGGTGGTATAAACTTGAATGAATTCAAACCTTTCACCCTCGGATTCGCCGGAATTATTGCTGCAGGAATACAAACAAATTACCAGGAAAAGAACCTGCAATACGTTTTTCATATTGAAAGAATATGCTCCTAAGATGCTAATAGACAGAATCGTTGCATGGTCTGTTGCACAACGCTCTTGTTTATAAGTTGTTTTAATGGCTTATATACATTGTTGTGTTGCGGGTTTAGTCATTCAGGAAATCCAGTTCAAAAAAACGAACGGCATTTTCATAGAATATCTTTCGTTTGTCCTGCTCATCCAGGAATTCAAAACTGTCCAGTCTTCTGATGCTGTTCTCAAGCTCATCAGGCCAGTACATGCTATCTGAACCGAACATTACCCTGTCCACGAATCCATAATCCTTTACCTTCTTTAAGAACTCCGCTACATGGAAAGGAGTGGATCCCCCCTGCAGGAAGAGGACAGCCCCCAGATCAACATATACTTGTGGGTATTGATCCATCAGAGCTAATGTGTTTTCAAAAAACGGGATCCCGGCATGCATCAGGTAAATCTTGAGTTTGGGATATTTTATGAGGACTTCGTCAATCAATAACGGATCCCCGAGATGTAATCTGAATTCTGGATAGCGTTTGTAGATGGAAGGTGGCCCCCGCCCGGTGTGAAGTGCGATAGGAATTCCCTCGCGTTCACAAATCTTTAAAAAAGGGGCAAATCCGGGATCCGCAACAGTCATTCCATTGAACATAGGCATAAACTCCCCCCATACCTGAACTTTATCCTGCTCGATGAGACTTTTGAATTGGATCGTGTCAAACTCCGGGTAGTTATTGCTTTCATAGCCCTGAAGCATCCTTGACTCCATATCCGCGTCAAACGCTCCTCCGCTCTTCACCGCATACACGATATTGTATTTTTCAAAGACCCGTTTCATTTCCTTCTTGAACAATTCAAAATTCTCCGGGGCACCTTGAACGGGACGATATGTTCTTTCGGTATATCCATGAACGTGAACATCGATAATGGGCTTGACTCCATCCTGGGCCATCGCCGTAAATGTCAGAATAAAAAGAAACAGAGTTATTCTTTTCATAATCAAAACTTTAAGGATTATAAGGTGCAATACAAAGGGTCCGGCTATGACAGGGCGCTTGAATGCGCAGGCCCAGGCAGACCAAATTTGTATTCAATTAAGATAAGAAATTAGCGCAAACCCCTGAGGCCGATGGGTTATGGGCCCTGCGGATTGCGAGTAAAATATGCCGGCACGCCCCATATATAGTCAGTCCTTGTTCAGTTCAGTCCGGATCAAAGCCATTAGTTCTTCAAGGGACTCCTGGATTTGAAGCAAATAATTCCTTCCAGTAGACAACGCGCCATAGACATCCCGGCATTCCGAAACCAATTCCTCATAGTTGGCATTGAAACGATCCGGATCTGCATGGCTGAGGAAGGTGAATTCCGATTGGGCATTGTAGGTACCCAAAAAGCGGATTTTCTTTCGGATCAGGGAATTAAGCTGATTGTGGAATTTTTGATCCACCGTGGCATCCACGTCCTGATAGCGTTTGTATTGAAAATCATACAGGTTGATCAACCGGGATTTAATCTGGTCGGATTCCAGCAGTTCCATACTGTTGTTGGAGGTAATCAGTTCATATACCCCGGATTTCGGATAAAAGCTCATGATGCCGCCAAACAGGTAACCGAGTTTTTGATCCAGTGTGTCCTGGTCAACCCCTTGTGCATAGGGATTTTGGGGGCTCAGGATGAGGTCCTTCTGAATGGCCAGGCTCCGGGTTTGAAGTAAGATGGCCCGTTTCACCTCCATGGAATCCTGTTGCATGGAGGTTAGCAAATTGATGTAGATCTCCCGTGCCACCGCCCGGGATTTCCGCGTCTCATTCCAGGTATTGATTTGCAGGGCGATCAGGATTCCGATAACCACAAGCACTATTTCCCCTATGGCATAGAGCATATACTTACGGAATCTAGCATCTAAGAGTAGTGTTTGCCGAATTTTTCGAAAGAATTTCATCCCTGGTTGGTGATTGATTATAACAAAGAACAGGACCCTGTTACTTACGGAAAGCAATATACAGTGAGGCCTGGCGCTACCCGGCGGGTTAGAGTCAAAAGTCAGCAATATCCCGCGGATGGAAAACTGCCGAAATGTGGCATACCCGATTTTGTGATTGCGCTATTTTTTTAATTCAGTTTCTATTAAATCAATGATGTTGATCGTTTTTTCTTTAACACCAGTCGACTGGTCATTGGTGTAAGCGGTGTAACTAAATAATTGCAATAAATAGTCTTCAAAGTCCGGATGACCTAATAAATTCCGATAGTCCGATATTTGAACTAAACTGATCAGAGAGTCATAATTCCTAAGTTCCCCAGAAGTGATTTTGGCTCTTAATTCTTTATCATCCAGAAGAACCATCATCATCCGCCCAATTTGATAGTTTTCTCTGATGAAAGGAATTAACTGCTTTTCTGTTAATTCAAATATTGCCTGTTCCTCTTCCTTCAGTTCGCTTAGAAAACTGGAATAGGATGAAACATTGTTTCTTAAATCTGAGTTTTCTATTAAATAGAGCTTGCCGGAATTTATTAATTCATTGCTCACACTGAGTTCCGGGTCGAAGGTAGGTCTTATGGTAATCCTGAAAAGATGCGCATCAAGACTATCCTGATCAATTAATTCAGGTTTTTCCTTTCGGAATTGCAACAGTTTAAAACACGAATGCAACATCTCATTTCTGATATCGATCTTTTGCTCAATCTGCTTGAGATTACTGGTATATTCTTTCGATAGTTGCGATAGGATTTGCCGCTCTTGTTCTCGGTTTAACCGCTCCTCATTCCAGGTATCAATCTGCAACGCAATCAAAATACCAATAACAACAAGCACGATTTCTCCAATGGCATAAAGCAGATACTTGCCGGATTTGTTTTCTGTCAATAATCTTTGACGGATTCTTCTGAAGAATTTTATCACAAGCGGTTAGTTTCTCTAAAAATATGTCTTTAAATGAATTGAGGATTCTGAATTTTTAAGTACATAGATCTGGGTATGACTCGGGGCCGAGCGCCGGAAGTTCCTGTTTTATTGAAAGTTAGTGAAAAAGAATTCTGCGAATTCGCTAATGATGTCTGTCCAGGACCGGAATCCCCTGCTTTGCGGCATTTGAAGATTGTCAATTGACATGGGTTAACGTTGAGTATTAACGGTCGTTTTAATGCCGTTAATGCCTTGTTGGTGATGCTTGTTGTATCAATCCAAACCTTATTCATGATTTTCTATTGTAGATTCATGAACGTAGATTATTTTCCATTCATCATCCCTCCTGGTCATCATCAAACTAACTGCACCTTTTCCATATGGGGAACCATTCCTGTCATCAAAATGGAAGAATACAACAGCATTGTTTCTATCAACAATAGTCTGGTCAACATTAAACATTATCAGTTCATAGTATGTGTCAAGAGTGGTCATTGACTCAGCTCCTGCTTTTGATGTTTCATAGTTGCCTGGAGGGCTAACACCCCTCCAGACATATTTCATATCTGAATGATAATTTGACATCATCTTCTCAGGGTCAACCTTGCCACTCCAGGAGTTGAGCCAGTTTTCGGCAAGACTGAGAGTTTGTTTTTCTATTTGTTTCGTTTCCTCTTCTGTTAGAGATCTTTCATTTTCTGTTGAGCAGTTGAAAAACAAAACTGACGTTAGCAGGATTATAAAACACTTAATCAGAAATCTCATTATAACTGATTTTAACCTTCGTGTATATGTATGATTTTCCATTCTGAACCAACGCGGGTTAATACCAGCGTAAATGCATTTTCATCCTTTTCCACATCCTCAAGGCTATCCCCAAGTTGAAAACCGACGATGACATTGTTTTCTTCTATCACTGTCACCACAGGATTAAAAAGTTTATTGTTGTATGTCTCGACCCCAATAACATATTTCTTCAGAACTTCTTCAAAACCCGCATAAGATAGTGGCTTGCCATGCCAGTAGTATTGTAAATCCTTGTGGTGAAGTGACATTATCCTGTCAATGTCAATATCCCCATTCCATGCCTTATTCCAACTTTCTGCGATTTCAAGTGCCTCCTTCTGAATTTTCTCCCTATCGTATTCTACTGAATTACTACACCCGGTAGCCAGGAGAATAAATAAAAGTGTTGATGTGTTTTTCATATCGATTATCGCTAACGGCCCGGCTATGACTCGTGGCCAAACGCCGTACGTTTTTGTGTTAGTGAAAGTTAGTGAAAAAGAGGGGTAATCCGGGGCTGAAGGGTTTCAGGACCTTCCCCGTTTACCTGGACGGCTGCTTTTAAAAGAAGCTCTGCGAGTTCGCTAAGAATGTCTATCCAGGATTGGGATGCGCTGCTTTTTGGCATTTGAATATTTTGATAATGCCTGAGACTCTCCTTGCAAAAACATTTTGGGTTTTATGGTTTTCCCTGTCACCTGACTACATTGCCTTGCCCTAACCTGTTGATTATAAACATTTCTTACTGACCGGGATCATTTTATGTCCTTCTCTTGCAGAGTAGTTTTAACAGCTAATGCTAAAACACCATACCCATGAGACTTCTCAAGAGGATTCTACTCATACTTCCGGCATTATTTCTGGTCATTTCCTGTTCGGATGATGACGATGAACCAGAAAAGTTCATTCTATCGGTAACCATAATTCCTGAAAATGGGGGAATTGCTTCCCCGGATGGAGGAACATTCGAGGAGGGAACCGAGGTAACCCTCAAAGGCGAGCCTTCCGAGGGATATCTTTTCAAAGAATGGACGGGGGACCTCAACAGTACGGAGAACCCTGTGTTGGTTTCTATGAATTCTGATATGAACGTAACCCTTGTTTTTGTTGTGGCCGATGGGGACAATGATGGTATTTCCGATGATTTGGATTCGTGTCTGAACACCCCTGAGGGAGAAGAAGTGGATGAAAAAGGGTGTTCCTCCTCACAGTTGGACACTGACTTGGATGGGGTATCTGATGATGACGATCTATGTCCCAATAGTCCTGAAGGAGAAGATGTAAACGAGCACGGATGTCCACTAATATCTCCAGTTTATCTGGATGAAAATGGAATTACCATTAAATGCCACGAATGGGGGGAAATTGGTGAACAGGGTACAATTAATGCGGTTGTCTACACTATTGTTGATGAAACTATGTTGAGAGAGATGGCGCAGGATGGGAAAGATTTGACCAAAGTTTGTACTACTAAAGTTACAGATATGAGTTATTTGTTCCAATTCTTAAACTTCAACCAAGCCATAGGTTCCTGGGATGTAAGCAATGTCACGGATATGGCAGGAATGTTCTGGAATCCTATAGGAATGGGAACTTCAACTCCAAATCCTTTTGACCAGGATATCAGTGCTTGGGATGTAAGCAATGTTAGCAATATGCGGGTAATGTTTGCGGGTAGCCTGTTCAATCAAGATATTGGTGCCTGGGATGTAAGTAAAGTCACTGATATGAGTGCTATGTTTTCAACTTCTGTATTCAATCAGGATATAGGCTCCTGGAATGTGAGTAGCGTAACTAACATGGCAAGTATGTTTTTTAATTCTTCCTTTGATCAACCCATACAGAACTGGGATGTGAGCAATGTCGCTGATATGAATAATATGTTCGCATACTCCTCTTTTAATCAAGACATTAGCTCTTGGGATGTCACAAGCGTTATAGACTGTGGGGAATTCAGCTTAAACACCCCCCAATGGACCCTGCCTAAACCCAATTTCACGAATTGTAATCCTGATTGAGATGGTCACACCCGGGTTGCTTCCTCCTGCGTCGGAAGCGACCAGAGAAGGCGCGAGTTTGCTGCTTGATGTGGTCCCAAGGGGATAATTTCGTATCTTATTTAAGGGATTTAAAGATATAATGTTATGGGTATCAAGAGTTTTACAGGACCGAGGAAGAAACAGGAGCCGGAGCAAACGCCCTTGAGCGTCCGGGATTATATGACACGTGAGTTGATCACATTCAGGCCGGACCAGTCCGTGGAAGAGGTGATTGACCTGCTTATCAAACACAAGATTTCAGGCGGACCGGTAGTGGATGAGGAAGGGAAGCTGGTGGGTATTATTTCCGAGGGCGATTGCATCAAGCACATAAGCGAAAGCCGTTACTTTAATTTGCCTATGGAAGAGGGTCAGGTGTCCAGCCGGATGATCCGAAATGTAGAAACCATCGATGGGAACATGAACATTTTTGATGCAGCCAAGAAATTCCTGAGTGCCCGCAGGCGACGGTTCCCTATATTGGAAAACGGGCGGTTGGTAGGACAGATTTCGCAGAAAGATATTCTGAAAGCTACCCTGAAGTTAAAATCGCAACATTGGAGGTAAGGCATCGGCAATGACCGGGCATGTAATGTTTGTCCGGGTCCATTCCTTGCAAGAGTAGACCAGAGAAGGCCCGCTCCTGCAAATAGTGTCGAGCGATCACCAATTGTCCGGTGGACATTTGGTAGCGAGGAGCCAGCCGGTGCGGTGGCGTTAAAATGATAAGCCGACACCTGGGTTGCTTCCTCCTGCGTCGAAAGCGACCAGAGAAGGCCCGCTCCTGCAAATAGCAAACCTTGCCTTTGCTGACGCAAAGCCTGTTTTTACTTTCTGTCCGAAAATCAAAGCAAGCTTTATTTTCTACCAGAAAGCAAAAACCCGCGCCTTCTGGCGCGGGTTTGCTGCTTGATGTGGTCCCACCTGGGCTCGAACCAGGGACCACCTGATTATGAGTCAGGTGCTCTAACCAACTGAGCTATAGGACCGGGGAATCGGGTGGGCGGTTCCCGGATGCTCCAATCGCGTTGCGGAGGTGCGGGAAAACCGCGGGCCGAAACCGGATTTTAGAGCATGCAATATTACCACTTATTTCGTGAGGTTGCAAGCCGTCCGGGCTAATTGAGGGAGCGGGCAGGGGCCTGTTCTTGGCAGATGGTGCAGAGGGCTTGCAGGCGGGTGAAAGCACCACTCATGTCTGCAGCTGCGAATGGGGAAGCACGGTGTGCGGGACAGGCTCTGGGAACGGGGTCCCGCACCGGGGGCAGGGCATAAAATTATTTTTTTACCTGCCTACAATTCAGTAACTTAAATAGCATCAAAACAACTTAATCATGGGAACAATAGACACCTGGAACAAGTGGGCAGATGCCCATTCGTATTACGCACTGGACGTGTTGCGGGTTGCCCTGGGGGTATTCCTGTTTGTCAAGGGCGTCAGTTTTATGTCGAACCTGGATATGTTCATGAGCATGATGCGGCCCTACGAGCACATGCCGGGAAGCTGGATTATCCTGCACTACGTGGCGGCAGCGCATTTCGTGGGCGGGTTCTTTATCGTCATCGGGCTGCTGACGCGCTGGGCGGTGGCCTTCCAGTTTCCGATCCTGTTCGGGGCCATCATGACGAATTTTCTGGGCGAGATGATCCCGGCCAACCTGATTACGGCGGTAGTCGTCCTGTTGGTCTGTGTGTTCTTCTTTGTCTACGGGTCGGGCAAATTTTCCCTGGACAGTTACCTGAACACCTACCAGTAGGTCCTTTTCAGGAGATTTCCTGGCAGAGTTCCACGAGCACGCCGTGGGTGCCCTTTGGGTGAAGGAAGGCCACGAGTTTGTTGTCGGCCCCCCGTTTGGGTTCCTCACTGAGGATGGTAAAGCCCGCTTCTTTCAGGCGCTGCATTTCCGCCCGGATATCGGCCACGTCAAAGGCGATGTGGTGGATGCCCTCCCCCCGCTTTTCAAGGTAGCGGGCAATGGGGCTGTCGGCAGAAGTGGCCTCAAGCAGTTCGATCTTGTTCGGTCCGGACCGGAAGAAGGAGGTGCGCACGCCCTCTGAGGCCACTTCCTCCATTTTGTAGGGGGGTTCCCCCAGGAGTTTTTCGTACAGGTCGTTCGCTGCTTCCAGGTCGCGGACCGCGATGCCGATATGTTCGATTTTGCGCATTCCCATCCCCATTTTTAACGAAAATAAGCCATTTGTGCGTACTTTTGGGCCGTGGAAGAAACGCAGCGACAGAAAAAGATTGCCGGTGTCCTCCAGCAGGACCTGGCCGAAATCCTCCAGCGCACCGCCACCGACGGCGGGCTGCAGGGGGTCATCCTCTCCGTGACCAAGGTCCACGTGACTTCCGACCTGTCCATTGCCAAGGTGTACGTGAGCATCTTCCCGGTCAAAGAGGCCGCCGCCCTGATCAAGGGTATCAAGGCCCAGAAAGCCCAGTTCCGGCACGAACTGGCCCGCCGCACCCGCAACCAGCTCCGGAGGGTCCCGGAACTGCTGTTCTTCCTGGACGACTCCCTGGATTATATCGAGAACATCGAGAAGTCCCTCAAGGAAGGGGAAGACCCCATCGAGAACCCGGACCTGCTCCCCCGCCGCAAAAAATCCTGAGCGTGAACTTCCCGCTCTACATCGCCCGGCGCTATATCCGTTCCAAAAGCAGCCAGAACGCGGTAAACATCATCAATGCGGTCACCTTTGCCGTCATCGTCATCGGGTCGGCCGCCCTTTTTATCGTCCTCTCCGGCTTTGCGGGCCTCAAGAATTTCAGCCTTTCCTTCAGCAATACCTTTGACCCGGACATGCGGGTGGTACCGGCAACCGGCAAAACCTTTGCCTTCGGGCCGGAACAGGCGGGAGCGCTGCAGGACATCCCCGGGATCGCCTCTTACTCCCGGGAGTTGGAAGAGCGGGTCTACCTCACCCACCAGCAGAAGAGCATGATCGCCTATATCAAAGGGGTGGATTCGGACTACAACCGGACCACGGGCATCGACAGCACGCTCTACATCGGCCTCTGGGACCTCAGCGCCCAACAGGCAGTGTCCGGCATCTCCATTGCCAACCAGCTGTCGGTCAGCGTACAGGACTACCGCTCCCCCCTGATCGTACTGGTGCCCAAACCGGGCAGGGGCAACCTGTCGCCCCAGGGGCTGGGGGACCAGCCCTACAACCAGATGGCCGTGGTCTTGTCGGGTGTCTACCAGATCGAGGAGGGCCTGGACAAGAAATACATCTTTGCAGAACTGCCCCTGGTGCAGGCGCTGCTTGAGCGGGACAGCCTGCAGGTGTCCGGGGTCAACCTGAAACTGGCGCCCGGGGCAGATGAAGCGGCTACGCTGGCAGCCATCCGGGAAGCGCTGGGCGGGGGCGTGGATGTCCGGACACGGAGGGAACTCAACCAGACGCTCTACCGGATGCTGAATACCGAAAACCTGGCTACCTACCTGATCTTTACCCTGGTGCTGATCATCGCGCTCTTCAACGTGGTGGGGGCCATCATCATGATGATCCTGGACAAGCAGCTCCACACCCGAACGCTCTATTCCCTGGGGCTCACCATCCGGCAACTGCGACGCATCTACTTCCTGCAGGGGGTGCTGGTGACCAGTGCCGGGGGCGCCATCGGTGTGTTGATCGGGGTAGTCCTGATCGGATCCCAGCTGGCCTTCGGGTGGCTGCTGATCACCCCTTCCCTGGCTTACCCGGTGGCCCTGAAATGGGCCAATGTGGGGATTGTCCTGGCCACCATCATGGTGCTTGGGGTCATCGCCGCCCGTATCGCGAGCAACCGGATCGATAAAAAGATGCTGAGTATTTAGGTACGGGTTTTATGAGCTCCGGGGCTGACGACACCCCGGATCCTTTGGCAGGACAAGACGGGACGCTTTAGGTACTCCTATCGCGCACCAAATTTCCCGCTTAAGCAAATTCATAACCGGCAAAGGCTTCCATCGCCTCGTCGAAGGCGGCAAACACATCGGCGGCATCGTCACTGGTGACCATCTTCATGCGGTAGGGCTTGAAGTTGGGGATCCCCTTGAAATAATTCGTGTAGTGCCGGCGGGTCTCAAACACCCCTAGTTTCTCCCCTTTCCAGTCGATCGCCATTTGCAGGTGGCGGCGGGCAGCGGCCACACGGGCTTCCATATCCGGGGGCGGCAGGTGTTCACCGGTCTTGAAGAAGTGCTTCACCTCCCGGAAGAACCAGGGGTAGCCAATGGAGGCGCGCCCGATCATGGCACCGTCCAGGCCGTACACGTCGCGCATGCGCATGGCGGCCTCGGGCGTATCCACGTCCCCGTTCCCGAAGACCGGGATGTGCATGCGGGGATTGTTCTTTACCTCGGCGATCGGGGCCCAGTCTGCCTCCCCCTTGTACATCTGCACCCGGGTGCGGCCGTGGATGGCAATGGACTGTATGCCCACATCCTGCAGGCGTTCGGCCACCTCCACGATTTTGATGGAATTGTGGTCCCAGCCCAGTCGCGTCTTCACGGTGACAGGCAGGTGGGTGCGTTTGACCATGGCCTCGGTGAGCTTTACCATGAGCGGGATGTCCCTCAGGATCCCCGCCCCGGCATTCTTGCAGACCACCTTCTTGACCGGGCAGCCAAAGTTGATGTCGATGATGTCCGGGCCCGTCTCGGTGACGATGTCCACCGCCTGCAGCATGGAATCCAGCTCCGCCCCGAAGATCTGGATGCCGATGGGGCGTTCCTTCTCGTAGATATCCAGTTTGATGACGCTTTTGGCCGCATCCCGGATCAGGCCCTCGGAGGAGATGAACTCGGTATACATGACATCGGCCCCCTGCTCCTTGCAGAGCGTGCGGAAAGGCGGGTCGCTCACGTCCTCCATGGGGGCGAGCAACAAGGGGAAATCCGGTAATTCAATGGGGCCGATCCGTGGCATAACCTGCTGTTTTAGCGCTACAAAGCTACGAATAAGGAGGATTTCCCGGCAAATCCGGGGGCGGGTTTGTAAAAAAAGGTGCCGGTTATCTGAAATGCCCGCGCGGATCAGTCCTCCCGGATCCGGTCCCGTTCGCTGTTCCGGAGGCCGGCGGCCCGGTTGCCGAGGCGGTAATTCCCGAAATTATAGGTAAAGCCCAGCCGGATAAACCGGGTTTCCGGACGGGAGTAGAAGGCATTGTCCTGGTTGTAGTACCGGGAGGTATAGGTGGCGTTGGCCCGCCCCAGCAAATCTTCGGCCACCAGGGTGAGGGCGGCGCGGCCATTCCAGAGGGATTTGCGGATGCCCGCGTCCAGGGTCATCGTCTCCGAGCGCTTGAAGGAGCCGTGCAAAAAGCCACTCAGGTAAAGCAGCGACAGGTCGCCCGTCCAGGTGCCATCCCCGGAGAGCGTAAACGAGTTGCTCAGGTAGCTATAGAGCCCGCTCACGCGGTTTGTGTACGCTTCCTGGGGGCTGAGGACGGCCAGCAGGGTTTCCTCCTCGTAGAAGAGCGAGTTGTAGGCGTAGAGCTGCCACCATTCCCGCAGGGTTTTGGAAACGGTAAAATCCAGGCCGTAGGAGATGCTGCCCTGGGTATTCTGCTTGATCTCCAGCAGTGTCTGGTTCACATTGTCCTGGAAACTCAGCGTGCTGATAAACCGGCCATTGTCCCGGTAGTACAGGTCAATGAAGTAAGTGTTGTCCAGAGAGAGGTTCAGGTTGAAATTGTGGCTGAAATTCGGCACGAGGCCCGGGTTGCCCTCGTTGTAGTCGTTCTCGTTGAGGAAAAACCGGAAGGGGTTCAGGTCCTGGTAATTCGGGCGGGTCAGCCGCCGGTTGTAGGTCAGGGACATGCTGTGCTTCTCCCCCAGGGTGCGGCCCAGATAGAGGGTGGGGAAGAGCTCCAGGTAGTCCTGGTTGTTGATTTCGTCCAGGGTCTCGGAACGGGCCCGCACATGGGTCTGTTCGGCCCGCAGCCCCAGACGGAGCGACCAGGCGGCCCACTCCTGGTACAGGCTCGCATAGGCGGCATAGACCTGCTCCTTATAGGTGAATCGGTCTGTCAGCGCAATGTCGAAGGGTGGCTCCGCATTGTTCACGTCCAGGTAGTCGATGGCATTCCGGGATTCGATGAAGGAGCCCCGCAGCCCCGTCTCCAGGTTGCCGGACCCCACGGGGAGGTCCAGGTCCAGTTGCGAAGTGTAGATATCGATGCGCTGCCCGGCATCCGTGGCAAAGGAAAAGTCCCGCAGGAAGGCGCCCGAGGGGTCAAAATAGTCGGTGTTGCCGTCCTGGGTCCGGTCGAGCCGGAAATAGGTGTAGTGTCCCCCGGCCTTCAGGGTGGCGCCTTTTTCGCCCAGGCTGCGCTGGTAGTTGAGTTCGGCGGAGGCGTTGAGCCGGTCTTCGTCCAGGACAGAAGCTGTCCGCAGGGTGGAATCCAGTACGCCCTGCCCGTTCCGCATGGCGGTGGCCAGGGTGTAGGCGCTGCGCTTGTCCGGGGAATAACCCAGGTTCGCGGTCAGTTTCAGCTGGTCGCGGCCCGACGGGTTGTAATCGAGAATCAGGTTCCCCTGCTGGGCCCGGGAGCGCGCAATCCGGTCCATGCGGGTGTCCCAGCGCGCATAGATATCGTTGCCGGCATCGATATAGTTGATATAGCTGTCGGAGACTTTCAGCTCTTTCTGGGGGGCGATGGAATAGCTGGCAAAAGCCCCGAATTTTTCATTTTTGAAAAAGTGGCTCGTGCCCAGGCTGTATTTGGGGAAGACCGCCTGGGTGTATTCCCCGCGGACGCTGCCCTTATACCCGGGGACGATGTTCTGGCGGGTGCGGATATTCAGGATGGGGCCGTCGCTGGCCTCGAAGCTGGCAGGGGGCAGGGGGATCACCTCCACCGACAGGATCAGGTCGCCGGTAAGTCCCTTGAGCAATTCCATCACCTCCTCCTGACTGAGTTGTACCTTGTTGTCGTTCAGGTAGATGGTAGCGGCCTGGCCCCGGATCTCCAGGCTTTCCGGGCCGGCGATGACCCCGGGGGCATTCCGGAGGATGTCCCAGGTGCTGCCGGAGCTCAGGACGGTGTTTTCCACGTTAAAGACCACCCGGTCCGCCTTCCGCTCGATGGTGGGACGCTGGCTGGTGACCACAACCTCGTCCAGCTGGTCTGCATCCTCTTTCATCACCAGGGCGCCGATCCGCAAATCGGCACGGACCTCCAGGGGGACCGGGTCGGACTGATAGCCGAAATATTTAGGCTGCAGCAAGTACAATTCGGGGGGGACGCCCTCGAGCCGGAAAAACCCGGACTCGTCCGAGGAGGCCCCCAGGAACTGGACGCTGTCGGCCGGCCTCAGGAGCAGTACATTGGCATAGGGCAAGGGGGCTCCGTCGGTGTCTTTGACGAAACCGGAGACCGTGTAGGTCTGGCAATGCAGGGCGATGGGGGAAAACCCCAGCAAAAGCAAGATTCGTAACTTCAATTCAGATTGGGCTGGCCTAAAACTATAAAAATTCCCGGATCGGACCGCCGATTTTTGAAAGAATTAGCCTACGCAGGCGGCCATGTTCCAGCGTTCGTTTCCGGCGTCTGGGCCTGGTGCCTCCCCCTGGTCCTGCTGCCTATCCCTCCTTACCCGGCCGGGGGGGTGGGTGGATTGTGTACCGCGACACCCCGGGTGCCAGGTATCAGAATCCGATTTCTGCCGTGACCCGCTTGCCGGAACGTTCCATCACCACGGTGGTACTGTCCCCGGGTTCAAAGGAGGAAAGGGCCCGCATATAGCTCATCATATCGGTGATGGTGCTGTCGCCCAGCTGCACCACAACATCGCCTTTCTGCAGCCCGGCACGCTGGGCGGGTTTGTCCTCGCTGACCCCGTCGATACGCATGCCGGTCCCGTCGAACAGGTAGTCGGGCACCACCCCGAGCCCCACCTTGAAACGGGGGACTTCCTCGCTTTCGTTCTTTGTTTTCCGGAAGGCCACCTCCCGCTGCTTCTCCATGGCGGCGGTCAGGTCCAGGATGTAGCCGGCAATCTGCTCCATACCCTCATAGTTCAGCTTGTCCGCATCGTCCGAAGGCCGGTGGTAATCCGGGTGCTGGCCGGTAAAGAAGTGAAGGACCGGGATATCCTGCAGGTAAAAGGAGGTATGGTCCGACGGCCCCACTCCGGATTCCTGCAGGACCAGCTTGAAGCCGGGGTTCTGGGAACGCAGTATCTGGTTCCACACCGGGCTTGTGCCCGTCCCGCTGATGGAAAGGGTGCTGTCCGGCCGCAGCCGGCCCACCATGTCCAGGTTGACCATGTAGGGGACTTCCCCCAGGTCGATATTCGGGTTCTTGGCGAAGTAGTTGGAACCGAGAAGCCCCATTTCCTCCCCGGAAAAGGCGATAAACAGGTAGTTGTCGCGGGATCCCGTCGCAGCTGCCGGTTCCCTTGCGGCCAGTTCCCGGGCCAGCCGCAGCATCACAGCCACCCCACTGGCATTGTCATCGGCCCCGTTGTGGATATCCGGGTCGCCCCGGTGCAGGGAGCCTTCGCCCCCCATGCCCAGGTGGTCGTAATGCGCCCCGATCACCACCGTCCGCTCCCCCTGGTTGTCCAGCAGGCCCAGCACGTTCATGGCTGTTACGGAGCTGTCCGAGGTGTCCCCGAAAGCCACTTCCCCATGGGGGTCCGTCCGTGGGCGAAAACTGAAGCTCTGGTAGTACCCCCCGTCCAGGCCGGCAGGCTGCAGCCCCAGGCCCTCCATCCGGTCGGCCAGGTATTCGGCCGCTATGCGGGCCCCTTCGGTCCCGGTTTCCCGGCCGGCCAGGGAATCACTGGCCAGGAGGTTCACATCTTCCTGCATGCTCACCTCAGGTGCAGGGGACTTCCGGCACCCGGCAGCCCCGAGGAGCATCCCCGACAACAGAATTCCTGCAAAAACCTTGTTATACTTCATGGCTTCCTTCTATTTTTACCAAAATTACGCATCTCCATGAGAATCTTACTTTTATTGCTCGCAGGAATTTCGCTAATGGGCTGCAAGGAGGCCCAAAAACAGGATGGGGACGCCGGATCCGCCACGGAATCCACCGACAGCCCGATGGCATCTTCCTCCGATACCCTGATCTACCCCGGGGAGAAGCACTTTAAATCCATCCGGCAGGTGACCTTCGGGGGGGACAATGCAGAAGCCTACTGGAGCTTTGACGACCGCCAGCTTGTCTTTCAGTCCAACAATGCAGGCTGGGGCCTGGAATGCGACCAGTTGTTCCTGATGGACGCAGGGGAAACTTTTGCGGATAGCCGCCCTCCCATGGTCAGTACCGGTATGGGGCGTACCACCTGTGCCTACTTCCTGCCGGACAACCAGCACATCCTTTACGGCTCCACCCATCTGGCCGGGGAGGAATGCCCCGAAGTCCCCCTGAGGTCGAACGGGAAATATGTCTGGCCGGTGTATGATTCCTTCGACATCTTCGTGACCGACCTGGAAGGGAATATCGTGGACCGGCTGACGGATGAACCGGGGTACGACGCAGAGGCCACCGTTTCGCCCCAGGGTGACCGCATCGTGTTCACCTCGGACCGCAGCGGTGACCTGGAGTTGTACACCATGAACCTGGACGGCTCGGATGTGCGGCAGATCACGGACGAACTGGGCTATGACGGGGGCGCCTTCTTCTCCCCCGACGGCACACAGATCATCTTCCGGGCTTCCCGCCCGCAGACCGAGGCCGAGATTGCAGAGTACCGGGAACTGCTGGCCCAGGGCCTGGTACAGCCTACGGAAATGGAACTCTTTATCTGCAATGCGGACGGCAGCGACCTGCGGCAACTCACCTTCCTGGGGAATGCGAACTGGAGCCCGTTTTTCCACCCGGACGGGGACAAGATCCTGTTTTCGAGCAATTTCGAAGCCGAACGGGGCTTCCCATTCAACCTCTACCTCATCAATACTGATGGTACGGGCCTGGAGCGGGTGACCCACGGGGAGACCTTTGACGCCTTCCCGGTATTCTCTTCCGACGGCAGGTACCTGGCCTTTTCGAGCAACCGCAACAACGGGGGCACGCGGGACACGAATTTGTTTATTGCCGAGTGGCAGGATTGAGGCCGCAAACACGTATATTTGCGACCTATTTTCGGATCGCATGAAGAATATTCGGAATTTTTGCATTATCGCCCACATTGACCACGGGAAGAGTACCCTGGCGGACCGCCTGCTGGATTTTACCGGGTCGGTGACCGAACGCGAGAAACAGGACCAGCTGCTGGACAGCATGGACCTGGAACGCGAACGGGGCATTACCATCAAAAGCCACGCGATCCAGATGGACTATATCCACGAGGGCGAGCCTTACGTGCTGAACCTCATCGACACCCCCGGGCACGTGGATTTCTCCTACGAGGTGTCCCGCTCCATCGCGGCCTGTGAAGGGGCCCTGCTGGTGGTCGATGCCGCCCAGAGCATCCAGGCGCAGACCATCTCCAACCTATACCTGGCCCTGGAAAACGACCTGGAGATCATCCCGGTCCTGAACAAGGTGGACCTGCCCAGCGCCAACCCGGAAGAGGTGACAGACGATATCGTGGACCTGATCGGCTGCAAGCCCGAGGAGGTGATCCCGGCAAGCGCCAAAACCGGCCTGGGGATACAGGAGATCCTCACCGCCATTATCGAGCGGATCCCGGCGCCCAAGGGCGACCCGGCCGCCCCCCTGCAGGCCCTGGTGTTTGACTCGGTTTACAATCCCTTCCGGGGGGTGGAGACCTACTTCCGGGTGATGAACGGGGAAATCCGCAAGGGGCAGCACATCAAGTTCGTGGCTACCGGCAAGAAATACCATGCGGACGAAATCGGCACGCTGCGCCTGAAACAATTCCCCAGGCAAAAGATCTCCACCGGGGACGTCGGGTACCTGATCACCGGGATCAAGGATGCCCGGGAGGTAAAAGTGGGGGACACCATCACCGATGCGGCAAACCCCACACCCAAGGCAATTGCCGGGTTTGAGGACGTCAAGCCCATGGTCTTTGCCGGGATCTACCCGGTAGACACGGAAGACTTTGAGGAACTCCGGGCTTCCATGGAAAAACTGCAGCTCAACGACGCCTCTTTAGTCTTTACCCCCGAGAGCAGCGCCGCCCTGGGCTTCGGATTCCGTTGCGGCTTCCTCGGGATGCTGCACATGGAGATCATACAGGAACGCCTCGAGCGGGAATTCGACATGACCGTGATCACCACCGTCCCCAACGTGAGTTATTACGCCTACTCCACCAAGGACCCGGAGACCCCGGTCATCGTCAACAACCCGTCCGACCTGCCGGACCCCTCCACCGTCCACCACGTGGAGGAACCCTTTATCAAGGCGACCATCATCACCAAGGCGGATTTTGTCGGGAACGTGATGTCGCTCTGCATTGACAAGCGGGGGGAGATCACCGGGCAGACCTACCTTACCCAGAATCGGGTGGAGCTCACCTTTGATATGCCCCTGGCTGAAATCGTCTTTGACTTCTACGACCGGCTGAAAACCGTCTCCAAGGGGTATGCCTCCTTCGACTACAGCCCCATCGGCATGCGTACCTCCAAGCTGGTGCGCGTGGACATCCTGCTCAACGCACAGATGGTGGATGCCCTCTCCGCCCTGGTGCACTTCGACAACGCCTATGACATTGGCAAGCGCATGTGCGAGAAGCTTAAGGAACTCATCCCCCGCCAGCAATTCGACATCCCGATACAGGCGGCCATCGGCTCCAAGGTCATCTCCCGGGAAACCATCAAGGCGCTGCGGAAGGACGTTACGGCCAAGTGTTACGGGGGGGATATCTCCCGGAAGCGGAAGCTCCTCGAAAAACAGAAAAAGGGTAAGAAGCGGATGCGGCAGGTCGGCAACGTGGAGATCCCCCAGCAGGCCTTTATGGCCGTGCTGAAGCTGAACGATTAGGGCTTCTGACCCCATCGGGTCGCCCCGGAATCCGCCCGGCCTTAATCGCTTTCGGAGGTATCTTCCTCCTTTTTCAGCCGGGTACTGTCTTCTTCATCCTCCTCATCCAGGTCCAGCATCTTGCCCAGGTAAACGAGTTTGTAGCCGTCGGTAATGTCCTTGAAATCCTTGGAAAACGCCGGGATGATCTCCAGGTCGCCTTCCGGGTCCTTCAGGAAAAGCGGGATGGAATAGTCCTCGGCTTTGGTGATCTCGATAAGCCCCTCGTAGTGCTGCCGGTCCTTGAGGTCCATTTCATGCACCGCGGGATAGCGGCGGGTGGCCTCGGCCAACTTGATGAAGTCATCCGTGTGGGAGAACAGTCCTTCCTTTGGGTTGTTCTCCGGGTTGTTCATCTCATCCGTATCCACCAGCCGGAAGGAGCCCTGTTCCCCGAACTGGGTCCTGAACTTTTCAATGGCATACCGGTTGATGTCCGCGCTGGGGGTAAGGGCCATCAGGTAGCCCACATCGCTCAGTTCGATGTTGTCGCTCAGCGTATCGGAATAGATGTCGGCGGCCATGGCTTCCAAACCCAGGCTGTGGGCCTTCTCCACATTGGTCTGGTTGGTGTCTATCAGCACCACGTGGCGCTTGTTTTTCTGGAGGTACTGGGCGATCAGGCGGGAGGGCTTGGACGCGCCGATGATCAGGATTCCCTCCGACTTCTTGAGGAATACCCCGACGAGCTGGGCAAACATCCGGGCCGTGGTGGCATTCAGCAGCACGGTCCCCAGCACGATCATGAATACCAGGGGGGTAATGTATTCTGCCCCGTCCTCGCCCCGGTTGAGCAGCCTGGAACCGAACAGGGAGGCGATCCCCGCCGCAACGATCCCGCGGGGGCCCACCCAGCCGATAAAGAGCTTTTCGTTGGTTTTCAGGTTGGACCCCATCGTGGACAGCAACACCCCTGCCGGGCGGATCAGGAAGACGATAATCGCGAAGAGCAGGGCTGTTTTCCAGGTGTAGATGAGTTCGAGGTCTGGCAAATCGATGTTAGCCGCCAGGACGATAAACAGGATGGAGATCAGCAACACGCTGAGGGATTCCTTGAAATAGAGTAACTCCTTGAGGTTGGGCAGGTTGGTGTTCCCCATCACCATCCCCATCACGACCACGCCCAGCAGGCCCGATTCCTTGGCAAAAATGTCGGACATCACGAAAACCCCAAGGACGGTGGACAGGGCCACCACGTTGAGCAGGTAATGGGGGATGAAGTTCTTTTTGATCACAAAGGCCAGGGCGTGGGCAAACGTGAAGCCGAAGGTAAAGCCAAAGAGCAGGATCTTGCCGAATTCGATCAGGGCGGTTTTCGTATAGGCCTGTCCTTCCCCGACGCTGATAAACTCATACACCAGTACGGCCACCAATGCCCCGATGGGGTCGATGAGGATGCCCTCCCATTTGAGCACGGCCGACACGTCTTTCTTGAGCGGGATATTCCGGAGGATGGGCGTGATCACGGTAGGGCCCGTCACGATGATCAGGGCGCTGAACAGGAAGGACATCTGCCAGGGCAGGTCAAATATGAGGTGGGCGGCGATACCTGCCCCGAAAAAGGTCACCACGGTGCCCAGGGTAATGAGCTTGGTGATTACAGGCCCCACGTTGGCCACCTCGGAGCGCTTCAGGGTGAGGCCGCCCTCGAAAAGGATGATGCTGATGGCCAGGGATACAAAATAATACAGGCCCTCCCCGGGAAAAAGGCCCTGGCTCCCGTTCCAGATGGGTTCGATCAGTTTGTTGCCGTCTGCGGTGAACAACGTGGAGATGGGGCCCACCAGCAGCCCGATCAGGATGAGAGGCAGGATGGCCGGCAACTTCAGCCGCCAGGCGACCCATTGTGCTACTATCCCTAGAATAACTATGCCCGCAAGTTCAATCATGCGTCCGTGGTTGGTGTGATTTCCAAAAATAGGGAATCTCCCCAGTTCTGGGGCGCCATCTGCAAATATTGTTATCTTATCCCCCTATCCGAGCTTATGGCGCTTTCCGGCATCTCCTATAAAACCCTGTTATTCGGCTTTGCATTCTCCCCCAATCTGGAAGCAAACCTGATGGAGGTGACGCGACTGGCCGGCTTCCTGCAAGCGCGGCTGATTCTCCTCCATGTGGGTGTGCCCACTGCGGAAAAGAAAAAGCAGCTCGGGGCCCTCCTGGAAGGAATCCCAAAGGGCCCGGAAGCGGTTCAGGTGGCCTGGAGGGAAGGAGAACCCGTCCCCGTTATCCTGGAGGCAGCAGTAGCTTACGGGGTGGACCTGTTGCTCCTCGGGGCACGGCAGCACGAACACGGCTACCGGTTTTACATGGGGTCCATCGCGCGGCAGTTAACGCGAAAAATAAGGTGTTCTGTGTTGCTGCTGATCAGGCCGGCCATCGAGCGGGTTCCCTGCCAGCATATCGTGGTCAATGGCCTGGACGACCCGGACACGCCGCTGGCGATTGCGACCGCCTTCCGGATGTCGCAGGTGCTAGGTGCAAAGCAGGTGACCGTCGTGGAGGAAATACGCGCCCGGGACGTTGCCGTGGAGGTGGTGGACGACCGGACCCTGAAGCGGGCAACGCTGATGAAGGAGCGCATCAAAAGGCGCGAAAACAGTAGGGTTCTTGAAATCGTTGCTCAGCTCCCCCGGGAACTGACCCGCGGCATCACGCTGAAAACCCAGCCTATTTTCGGGAAGCGCGGCTACTCCATCGGGCATTTTGCCGAAGTGGTGCGTGCCGACCTGCTGGTGATGAACGCCCCGAGGCGATCCCAGATCTGGGGCCGGATTTTCCCGCAGGATATCGAATACATCCTCTCGGACCTTCCCACCGACCTGTTAATCGTGCGCAACCCATGAGCGCCCGGAAAAAACAAATGGCCGCCTTTACCCGGGAACTGCCCAGGAACCTGTTTGCGGGTTTTGTGGTTTCCCTGGTGGCCCTGCCGCTTGGGCTCGGCTTGGCGCTGGCCAGTGATGCCCCCCCTATTTCCGGGCTGATTGCCGCAGTCGTAGGGGGGATGGTAGTGGCCCTGCTGGGGGGATCCCACGTCACCATTGCCGGGCCGGGGAACGGCCTGGTCATCGTCATCCTGGGCGCCATCACCACCCTGGGGGGAGGGGACCTGTACCAGGGCTACCTTTTTACACTGGCCGCCGTAGTATTTGCGGGGGGCCTGATGATCCTGCTGGGTTTCCTGAAGATGGGCCGTCTGGCCGATTTTTTCCCCGCCTCCGCCATCCAGGGGATGTTGGCCGCGATCGGTATCGGGATCCTCTCCAAGCAATTCCACATCATGATCGGGCACACACAGGTTTCCGGGAGCATTGTGTCTCTGCTGGGCCGGATTCCTTCAGGGCTTTACCAGCTTTTCCTGGCCGACGGGGCCCAGGTCTGGATTGCAGCCGGGATCGGGGTGGGTTCCCTGATGATCATGATTTTTTACGGCAGGATCCGGAACCGAGTGGTCCAACTCATCCCTGCCCCCATGTGGATCCTGATCCTGACAGTAGGGATGAGCTACGTCTACCAATGGCTGCAGGAGCCCTATCCCCTGGGGGCGGATTTCCTGATCCGCCTGCCGGACAGCCTGGCGAGCAGTTTTGTGTTCCCGGATTTTTCACACGCCTGGGACCGGGATTTCTTTGTAGCGGTTTTTGCCATCACCTTTATTGCCAGCATCGAATCCCTGCTGAGCATCAAGGCCCTGGATAAGCTGGACCCGGCCAACCGCCGCTCCAACGTGAACCGGGACCTGAAAGCCCTGGGCCTGGCTTCGGTTATCAGCGGCTTTTTGGGGGGGCTGGCCGTGGTCACGGTGATTGCGAGGAGCTCGGTGAATGTGAACAACGGGGCTACCAACCGGTCTTCCAACTTCCTGCATGCCATGCTGCTGTTGCTCTTTGTCCTGGTTTTCCAGGAACAGCTGCGCCGCATCCCGCTCTCAGCCCTGGCCGCCATCCTGGTGTACACCGGATACAAGCTGGCCACCCCGGGACAGTTCAAGGAAATGGCCCGGATCGGGAAGGAACAGCTGATCATTTTCCTGGTCACCCTGGCAACTACCCTGCTGACCAACCTGATCACTGGGATTGCCGTGGGGATCCTGACTACTTTCGTATTCCACGTCATCGTCACCCGCAGCATCGGCCTGTTCCTCCGCAACGTTTTCAAGCCAAACGTCCTGCTGTTCCGCGAGGGGGAAGAAAACTACTATGCCAGCGTCAAATACTTCTGCAACTTCCTCAATTTTTACCGGCTGAAGGACAAGCTGGACGCCGTTCCCGAAAACGAGGAGCTCGTCCTTGATTTTTCCCTTTGCGAATTTGTGGACGACACCGTCCTGGAGAGTGTCGAGAATTATTCGGAGACCTTCGAGAAGCGGGGGGGCCACCTGGAACTCATCGGCCTGGACAAACACCATACGAAATCCACCCACCCCTTTGCGCTTCGGAAACTGACGCAGCTCTCCGTCCTTAAACCCATTGAGCATTTCTTTACGGGCCGCCAGCGATCCCTTGAGCAAACCGCCGCAGAATACGACTGGGTTTACCGGCCGGAGCGCAACACGGATACGCGCTTCCTCCGGGATTTTATATTTTTCCGGCGGCGGCAGCTGGCCTACAGCTATAACGAATTGCGGAATGCAGCCGGGGACTTCCGGCTAATGGACATTGAGTTTACGGAAGGGATATTCACGGCCAGGGAAGTTGTCAAGGCTACGGTCCTGTATATCGAATGTGACCAGGAACTCCCTGTCTTCACCCTCGACAGGGAAGGGCTCCTGGGCTTCCTCTACGACCTGGCCGGATTCCGGGATATCCCCCTGGACGATCATCCGGACTTCAACCGGCGCTTTCACCTGAGCGGGGCAGACCCGGAGCCGATTGCTGAAATGTTTTCGGACGAGCTGGTCCTGTTCCTGGAAAGCAACCCGTATTACCATGTGGAATCCAACGGAAAGGGCCTGCTGATCCTGAAAAACGAACGGCTGCTCGGCATCCGTGAAATCAAGCGGATGCGCTATTTCGGGCAGCGGCTCGGGGAACATTTTGGAATGCCTGTTCCGGGCAACAAAAAATAAAAACTTTGTTAATCGCCTCGCCTTTGGGGCTTTCTATTCGTATTTTGCAGGGCGTAAATTTCCCCGATGACCTTATACCCCATTGAAACCGGCAATTTTAAACTGGACGGGGGTGCCATGTTCGGCGTGGTGCCCAAGTCGCTGTGGTCCCGCACCAACCCGGCCGATGCCAACAACATGATCGAGATGTCCGCACGCAGCCTCCTCATTGAGGACGGCGACCGCCTGATCCTGATCGACACCGGAATGGGAAACAAGCAATCCGAGAAATTCTTCGGCTACTACTACCTCTGGGGCGACCATTCACTGGACACCTCCCTGGAAGCCGCCGGGTTCCACCGGGACGATATCACCGACGTCTTCCTGACCCACCTGCATTTTGACCATTGCGGCGGTAGCATCCAATGGAATGCAGACCGAACCGGCTACGAGCCCGCTTTTAAAAATGCGCGATTCTGGACCAATGAGGACCACTGGCGATGGGCGACCCAGCCCAACGCCCGGGAAAAAGCCTCCTTCCTGAGCGAGAACATCCTGCCCATGGAAGAAAGCGGCCAGCTGGAGTTTATCCCGCGACAGGGGGAGCCTTACCAGGAAGACAGCCCCCTGGGATTCGGGATCCTGTACGCGGACGGTCATACGGACAAGCAGATGATCCCCCATATCCGGTACAAGGGCAAAACCCTGGTGTTTATGGCCGACCTGTTGCCGACCGTGGGCCATATCCCCCTGCCCTATGTGATGGGGTTCGATACCCGGCCGCTGCTTACCCTGGAGGAAAAAGCCGCCTTCCTGGAAAAAGCCGCCAAGGAAGAATTCGTGCTGTTTTTGGAACACGACGCCCAAAATGAATGCTGTACCCTGCAGCAAACCGAAAAAGGCATCCGCCTGGATAAAAGTTTTGATTTTGACACACTCTTTTAATTGCCCGGCCGGCATGCCCGGCAGAAAGTACCGGGTTTCCAGCCTGTCGTTTCTGGCGGGCTTTCTCCTCCTGAGCGCTTGCGGCAACGGCGCAGACAGTTCGGACCTGCTGGACGAGGGCACCTTTACCCCGGGGATCGAAGGCCCGGCAACCGATGCGGCCGGCAATGTGTACGCCGTAAACTATGCAGAAGAGGGGACCATTGGCCGGGTGACCCCATCGGGGGAGGCTTCCCTCTTCCTGAAATTGCCGGAAGGGAGCGTGGGCAATGGCATTGCATTCGGCCCCGGGGGGGACATGTTTATAGCCGATTATGTCGGGCACCGCGTCTACCGGGTCCCGGCCGGCACCACTACCCCCCAGGTCTGGGCTGAGGAACCGCGCATGAACCAGCCCAACGACCTCTGTATCCACCCGGATGGCAGCATCTACCTGAGCGACCCGGACTGGTCCCGGGATTCCGGCAACATCTGGCGCGTCCGCCCAGACCGGACCGTGGAATTGCTGGAGTCCGGAATGGGCACGACCAACGGCATTGCCCTGAGCCCGGATCACCGCCACCTCTACGTCAACGAATCGGTGCAGCGGACCATCTGGCGCTACACATTGGACCCGGACGGGCAACCCGGGCAGAAAGAAAAATTTTTCGAATTCGCGGATTTCGGGCTGGACGGCATGCGCTGCGACCAGGCCGGCAATCTCTACATTGCCCGCTACGACAAAGGCACGATCGCCGTATTGAGCCCGGAGGGCATAATGTTAAAAGAATACCAGCTTTCGGGTAAAAAGCCCAGTAATCTTACTTTTGCCGGGCCCGATGGCAAAACGGGCTACGTGACCCTGGCGGACCGGGGCTGCTTTGAACTGTTCGAGGCGCTGCATCCGGGAGCCGGATTTTCGGATTAAACAAATGAAACTAACATGAAGCAATTGAATGAGCTGATGCGCCCTGTCGGCATACTTGGGGCGGGACTTTTATTGTGGGGTTGCGGCTCCACCCGCCTGGTAAGCACCCCGGTGGAAAATATAGACAGCGTGGTCCCCAAGGTGACCGAACTGACGGAAGTGCAGTCGAAACACTGGTCACATGCGGACCTGGTCCGGGATTCCATCCCCGGGATGAGCGTGGACCGGGCCTATGAGGAGGTCCTAGGTTCCCTGAAAGGGCAAACCGTGGTGGTGGCCGTGCTGGACAGCGGCATTGACCTGGACCACGAGGACCTGGACGGGGTACTCTGGACCAACCAGGACGAACGCCCCGGCAACGGCGTGGACGACGACAACAACGGGTACGTAGACGACATCCACGGCTATAACTTCCTGGGCGAATCCTATAACGAACAACTCGAAGCGGCGCGGATCCTGCGTCTGAAGCTGGGGGATGCCTCCCTGCAGGAACGGGCGCGCAAAAAACTGGAGGCCGAAAAAGCGGAAACCGCGGCGAACAAGCAGCGGTACGAGCAGATCCTCGAGGCGGTAAAGAATGCGGATGCCGCGGTCAAGGCGCACCTGGGCAAAGACAGCTATGCCCAGGCCGACGTACAGGGCATCCAGACCCAGGACCCCCAATTGGCCCAGGCAGTATCCATCCTGAAGCAGATGTACAACTTCGAGGACAGCATCGATGCCGTAATGGACCAGCTGCAGGAGGGCATTTCCTATTTCTCCGAGCGCCTGGACTATCATTTCAACACTGCATTCAACGGGCGGGAAATCGTCGGGGACGACCCCTATGACATCGACGACCGGGGCTATGGCAACGGCAACCCGGGCAACCGGGTGGACGACGAGTCCCACGGCACCCATGTGGCCGGTATCATTGCAGCGGAGCGCGGCAATGGGATCGGGGTTGACGGGGTCGCGGACCAGGTGCGGATCATGGCCGTGCGGGCCGTGCCCAACGGGGATGAATACGACAAGGACATCGCCCTGGGCATCCGCTATGCGGTAGACAACGGCGCGAGCATCATCAATGCGAGTTTCGGGAAACCCTTTTCCCCCCGGGCCGAATGGGTGTATGACGCCATAAAATACGCCGCGGAAAAGGATGTGTTGATCGTCCATGCAGCCGGCAATGACTCGGAAGACCTGGACCTGCCGGAAAACACGAATTACCCGACCGACCAGATGGGCAACGACCCGGAATTCGCGGACAATGTACTGACCGTGGGCTCCTTGGACAGCCAGTACGGATCGGAAATGGTCTCTTCCTTCTCCAATTATGGCAAAAGCCACGTGGATGTATTTGCGCCCGGCGGCGATATCTACTCCACCATGCCGGGCAATACGTATGAATTCCAGGGGGGCACTTCCATGGCGGCGCCTGCGGTGGCCGGGATTGCGGCGGTCATCCGCTCCCGTTTCCCCAGATTGTCTGCCTCCCAGGTAAAGAAAATCATCATGCAATCCGGGCTGGCGGTGAAATCCAGCGTCATCCTGGGCGGCAACCCGGAAAACGCCCGGCCCTTTGCCTCGGCTTCCCGCTCCGGTAAAATCGCAAACCTGTACAACGCCCTGATCCTGGCAAGCCAGGTGGATCGCGGTGTGGCACAACCCTAAATGAACCCCCTATGAAACAAGTAACAGCACTCTTCCTGCTCCTCGCGGCCACGGTATTTTCCCAGGGCAACACCGGCTACTGGCAGCAGCAAGTGGACTACGCAATGGAAGTCGCCATGGATGTGGAAACCTTCCGGTATACGGGCACACAGAAACTGGTATACACCAACCATTCGCCCGATACGCTGAACCGGGTGTACTACCACTTGTATTTCAACGCCTTCCAGCCGGGCAGCGAGATGGATATGCGGCTGCAGAGCATCGAGGACCCGGATGGCCGGATGGTCGAGGACGGGCAAAGCCGCATTGCCGGGTTGTCCCCGGATGAGATCGGTTACCTGCACGCCACCTCCCTGAAACAGGATGGGGCCCCGCTGACCTATCAGGAGGAGGGAACCGTCCTGGTAGTCCCCCTGAACGCCCCCCTGCTGCCGGGAGGGAAAACCACCTTCGACATGACCTTTGAGGGCCAGGTGCCCGTGCAGATCCGGCGTTCCGGCCGCAACAACAGCGAGGGCGTGGCACTGTCCATGAGCCAGTGGTACCCCAAACTGGCCGAATACGATTTTGAAGGCTGGCATGCCAATCCGTACATCGCCAGGGAATTCCACGGGGTATGGGGGGATTTTGACCTGAAACTGACCATCGACAAGGACTATGTGGTGGGCGGCACCGGCTACCTGCAGAACCCGCAGGAAGTCGGGCATGGCTACCAACAGGCCGGCACCCGGGTACGCACCAAGGGCAAGACCCTGACCTGGCATTTCAAGGCGCCCAATGTACACGATTTTATGTGGGCGGCCGACCCAGAGTATATCCACGATACACTAGCGCTCGATAACGGAACGACCCTGCACTTTTTCTACAAGGACAACCCTGAAATCCTGGAGAACTGGAAAAACCTCCAGCCCAGGGCGGCAGCGGCCATGGAGTTTTTCAACCGGAACATCGGCCCGTACCCCTATGAGCAGTATTCCATTGTACAGGGGGGCGACGGGGGCATGGAATACGCCATGAGCACGCTGATCACCGGGGAGCGTTCTTTCGGCAGCCTGGTGGGGGTTACCATCCACGAAATGGCCCATTCCTGGTTTCAGCACGTGCTGGCCACCAATGAATCCAAACACGAATGGATGGACGAGGGATTCACTTCCTTTATTTCCGCCCTCTGCATGGATGCCGTAATGGAGCAGCAACGGGAAAACCCCTTTGAAGGTTCGTACAACGGCTACCGCAGACTGGCCACCTCGGGTCGTGAGCAACCCCTTACCACCCATGCAGACCGGTATGCCTTCAACGGGGGCTATGGCATATCCGCCTACAGCAAAGGGGCAGTTTTCCTGGCCCAGCTGGGATATGTGATCGGTCAGGACAAACTGATGGAGACCATCCAGCGGTACTTCCGGGAATTCCGGTTCAAACACCCCACACCCAACGATTTCATCCGGGTGGCCGAGAAAGTCAGCGGGGCAGAACTGGACTGGTACCTGACGGACTTCGCGCAAACCACCAACACCATCGATTACGGGGTGAAAAGCGTGGAAGCAGCCGGCGGGGGTACGCGGGTATCCCTGGAACGCATCGGGCTGATGCCCATGCCCATCGACCTGCTGGTGGTTCTCAACGACGGCACGCGGAAGACCTATTACCTGCCCCTGCGGATGATGCGGAGCGAAAAAGCGAACCCCTACCAGGGGTTTGAACGGGAGGTCCGGGCCGACTGGCCCTGGGCGCAACCCGTCTATGACCTGGTACTGGACATCCCGCTGGAAGAGATCCAGGCGATTGCCATCGACCCTTCCGGCCTGATGGCAGACATCGACCTGGGGAACAACCTCTGGCAGCCCGAATAAGGAGGCGTATCCCGGCCCTGCCGCGTCACTTTCGGACAAATTTCCTGCGGAACCAGAAGGTTTCCGCATAGTCTTCGTTCCGGGCGGTGCGTTCCCTGTTACTCAGCAGCAGGTGGGTCCTGTCTTTTTGTTTGCTGCGGAAACCGAGCAGGTGAAAAAGCTTTTTGCTGAAAAAACGCGCCACCCGCAGGTTGACCAACAGGTGCTGGCTGCCGGGTGCCGCCCACCGGATGCCCGGGAGCACCGGCAGGACATCCTGGAACCGGAACCGCCGCAGCCAGGCCGACAACCGTAGCGCGCGGGACGGGATGCGGCGGATCAGGAAAAAACCCTCGTCCCCCTGATCCTGGTAGAGCGGCATAAAAAGCAGGCCCTTTTTCTTCATATAAACCGGCTCGCTGTGGTCGTGGGCCAGCAGGGTGCCCCGGGGAAGGGCCTGAAAGCTCCGGAAACCTCCTACCATCCGGAAGTTTTCCGCACCATGCAAGGCATGCCGGTAAAATACCTCGTAAAAATTACGGTCCCCCCGTGCAGCTTCCCGCAACCTCGCCAGGCGTTCTGCAGCTTGTGGGCCGGGTGATTTGCCCATCAACCCCGCAAATTCCAGGGCAAGCCACAGGAAGTCCTCCGCGGCCCGGACAGCCGCCGGGTCTTCGTGCCGACCTGATTCAAAGCCCAGGGAAACGTACCCGAGCTCATTGATGTAACTAAGCAGCGGACCATCCAGGTATTCCTCGATCCCCAGGATCACCGGAACTGGGAAAAGCCCCGCAAACTTCCGGTTGATCACCGCATCATTAATAGTCATAAATGGCAGGGTCGGGCTGGAGGTAGTGTGCAGGTCGACAAAGTAAAATGGAGGCCCGGATTCCTTCAGAATACGGTGGAGGCATTTAAAGATCTCCAACAACCCGGCTTCTTCGGGGGAGCGGAGGGATGGTTCTTTTTCACGTATAACAGCCATCCGCGGTAGCGTCCAGAGCCTGTTCAGGTCGTGGACCAGGAAGCGCCTTCCCTGTTCCAGGGCGGCCAGGTTACCCCTGACCCCGATGAAACGGCCGGCCTCCAGTGGGTTGGCCTCGGTTGCCAGTTGGGCGAAAACGGATTCCAGGGCAGCCACCCCGGCGGGCTCATTCCCATGGATGCCGCCAAAACAAACCAGGGTAGGGCCAGACTGCCCGCCCCCCATGTCGCCAATGATCCGGCCGGTGGCGCGCGGAATGCCCGTCCCCTCGGGTTGCTTAGTCCGGGGTATCAAAATCCCGGTTTGTGAGCAGTCCGACCAGGGTACGGCCGGACACGACGGGAAGACTGTTGATCCTGTAAGAAGCCATCAGTTCCCGTGCCGAAGCGACCGAGCTTTCCGGGCTGGTAGTTATCAATTCCTTTTTCATCAGGTCGCTGATACGGATCTGGTACAGTTCCGGCTTATCTGCCAGTTCCGCCACATCCTTCCAGCTCAGCAGGCCGATGAGCTCGTTCCGGTCATCGAGGATGGGCATGTGGTGGAACCCGTTCCATTTCATCAGGTGGACTACCAGGGCCGCGCTGTCGTCTTCCTGGGCCGTGATGATCCGGGTGCTCATCAGGTCACAGACCCGGGAGGCCCGCCGGCCGCTGAATACCTCATTACAGGTGTATTTTTTCCAGGATGCCACCGGGTACCCTTTATGCGACCGGTTGTACAGGCTGGCCGTGAGGACGCGCAGCGCATCCGGTTGCCGCAATTCGCGGCGGAGCTCCCGGTAGGTCCGGACACTCCATTCGGAACCCGTGTGGGTCTGGATCCGGTTTTCAATGATCTTCAGGTATTTCTCGGCGTCCTCCCCGGAAACATTCATCCGCGAAAGCCCGCGGTATGCAATCGGAAGGAAAAAGTCCAGCAGGAGTTCCCGGGCGCTGACGATTTGTCCCTCCCAGCGGAACTGGGCCGCCATGCCATACCGCGCAGCCATAAAAAAGTTTCTTTTGGCATCCCGGAAATCCATTTTCTCGTGGATGTTGTCAAAGGCCGTAGGCCGGCCGGACATCACCCCGGCCCAAAAGGCCAGGTTGGCGATCTCGTCTGCCGCCGTCGGGCCCGAAGGCAGGTAACGGTTTTCAATCCGCAGGTGGGGCTTGTCGCCTATGCTGCCATAACACAGCCGGTTCCAGGGATAGACGGTGCCGTTGTAGAGGTTCAGGGCTGTAAGCCGGGGAATGATTCCGCTGTTCAACTGGTCCAGGCTGTCGGCCCCTTCAAAATTCGTGGAGACCAGGCTGCGGAACCGGGCGATGGAGCGCTTGAAGAATTCGGTTGCGCTGCCCGTTTCCCAGGCAGACCCGAAGCTGACCCGGGGTTCCCGCTCATTGAGGTGGAAGGAGCTCTGGCGGGTGTCGACGCTTTGGGTAAACAGGGCAATCCGCGTCTCCTCCCACAATTCCCGGCCCATCAGCATGGGCGAATTGGTGCAGACGCTCAGAATCGGGCCTGCCATGGCCTGCGCCCAGTTGTACGTGTTCGCGAAATCCTCCGGGTCGATCTGCAGGTGTGCCTGGAAGCTGGTACAACAGCCCTCGTACATGATGCTGTCATGGCGGAGGTTGATCTCGTCCACCCCCTGTATATGCATTTCCAGGTCTGAATTGCGCACCTTTTTGATGGAATCGTTCAGGATTCGGTACCGGTCCAGGGGCGTCATATAGGCTTCCCCCAGGTGCTTTGTGCGGATGGTCGGCAGGATGCCGGTCAGGATGATCCGGTTCCCGTGGCGCGCTGCTACCTCGTTGGCCTGGTCGAGCAGCGACCGGAGCTGGAAATGCATCTCCGATAAGCAATTCCCTTCGAAACGCCTCGGGTCCAGGTTGGCCTCCAGGTTGTATCGGGTGAGTTCGGGAGTGAAATGGGCATCTTTAAGTTCCTTGAGGATGTCGGGGGCTTTAGAGGAGGGCTCCCAATTCCCGTCTACCAGGCAAAACTCCTGTTCCGCACCGATATGCACGTCATTGCGTTCGAACAACCCTTCCTCCAGCATGGCCTCCAACGCCGCAATATCGCTCAGCAACCGCTGGAAATAGTGCGCCCGCTCCTCTGCGGAGTCCAGGGTCTTTACAGCCAAAGTTCCCATAAAATCTTATTGAGGCCGGAGCCTGGCTCCGACAAATCATACCGACAAGGTAGGGCCTCGGGAGCCGCTTTTTTATGATATTTGTCATCCGTGCTGCCCCTGTAATTATTCCTATTTTTGAACATGGCTTCCTTTCGATTCCCGAAACGCGAAAAATTGTCCCGGCAGAAGCTCTGGGAAGAAGTCTTTAGCAAGGGGGCGACAATCAAGGCCTATCCCTTGCTGTTGTATTACCTGCAGAGCCCCCTTCCCGAGCCCGTCCCCGTACAGGCAGGGTTTGCGGTGTCCAAGCGGAATTTCCGCCGGGCCGTTCACCGGAACCGTATCAAACGGCTGATGCGCGAAGCGTTCCGCCTGGAGAAGCCCGGGTTTTTTAACAATACGGAAGGAAGCTTTGCGTTCGTATTTTTATACATTGGAAGGGAGCTGCCCGATTTTGATACAATTTCCCGGGCCACGCATACCCTGTTAACAAAATTCAATCCCCATGAAGCTGCTGCTGAAGACTAAAATCATTGTCCCTGTCCTGGCCATTGGCCTCTTCCTGACCACTACCGCTTTTAAGAGCGATTTTTTTGAGATCGCCAAACAGATCGAGATATTCACCACCCTGTTCAAGGAACTTAACATGAATTACGTCGATGAGACCAACCCGGCTGAACTGATGGATACGGCCATCAAGAATATGCTGGAGGAGCTGGATCCCTATACCGTTTTCCTGAACGAACAGGATGTGGAGGCTTACAAGATCAACAATGCCGGGGAATACTCCGGCATCGGGGCACTGGTGCGTTCCTACGACGACCGGCTGGTGATCGTGGAGCCCTACAAAGGCTACCCCGCAGATAAGGCCGGCCTGAAGGCGGGGGATGAAATCGTCACCATTGGGGATATCTCCGTGGCGGATTTCAAGGACGATGCGGCCGAATTGCTCAAAGGGGCCAACAATTCGTCGGTCTCGGTGAGTTACCTGCGGCAGGGAAAACTCCAATCCACAACAGTGGAACGGAGCGCCATTGAGGTGGATGCTGTCCCGTTTTACCGGATGGCCGACGATAAAACGGGGTATATCGTACTCTCCCGTTTCAATTCCAAGGCATCCTCCCAAACCGAGGCGGCGCTGATAGACCTTAAGGAGCAGGGGGCGGAGCAAATTATCCTGGACCTGCGCGGCAACCCGGGCGGCCTGTTGTCCGAAGCCATCAATGTCACCAACCTCTTCGTGCCCAAGGGCGAACTCATCGTAACCACCAAGTCAAATGTGGCCAAATTCAACCAGGAATACGAAACGCGCAAAAAACCCTTCGATACGGAAATCCCGCTCGCCATCCTGGTAGACGGGCAAAGCGCATCGGCCAGCGAAATCGTATCCGGGGGGCTGCAGGACCTCGACCGGGCAGTCATTGTCGGCGCCCGCAGCTTTGGAAAAGGCCTGGTGCAGCGACCGCTGAAACTGACCTACGGGACCCAGCTGAAAGTGACCATCAGCCGCTACTATACCCCATCCGGGCGATGCATACAGTCCCTGGATTACTGGAACCGGGACGAGGCCGGGAATGCGGTCCGGAATACGGAATTCCAGGAATTCCGCACCCGCAACGGCCGGAAAGTCACCGACGGGGGCGGGGTGGACCCGGACATCCATATCGATGAACTGAAAACGAACGAACTGATCCGGGCCCTGGTACAGAACCATGTGGTATTCGACTATGCCACGCGCTATTATTACGCCAATAACCTGGATCGGCCGGAGGCCTTTGAACTCAAGCCCTCGGATTACCAATCCTTCGTGGATTACGTCAGCAACAGCAGTTTCTCCTTTGAGACCCAAACAGAAATCGCCCTGGAAAAGGCGCTGACAGACCGGGAGGAGGTGGTCTTCACCGATGCCATCGCGGAGGATTTCAAGAAGCTGCTGGCCGAGATCGAAACCAGCAAACTCAAAGCCCTCAACACCTATTCCCGGGAAATCTCGCGGCAATTGGGGGACGAGATCATCAAGCGCTATTTCTACCGGGAAGGCCTCTATGAATACTACCTGGAAAAGGATGCCGCCATCCTGTCGGCCCGGCAGGTGCTCTCCCAGCCCCAGCGCTACCGGGAAATACTGCAGGGGCCTTGAAACGGTTCGCCCCGATGCTCCTGCTGCTCTTCCTGCCGGGATCCCCGGCACAGGGGCAGGCCGACAGGGCGGAGCCTGGCGGCGGGGTGGAGCTCGTGGTGCTGGGTACCGTACAGGACGGCGGGTCGCCCCATATAGGGTGCAACCGGGACTGCTGTGCGGGGCTGGTGTTAAACCACGACCCCTCCCGCATGGTGGTGGCCCTGGGCCTGGTGGACGGCCGCAGCGGGAAAACCTTCCTTTTTGAGGCGACCCCGGATATCGACCGGCAACTCCGTGCCCTGAACCGGGAGGCCGGGCGCACCGACGCTTTTACCCCGGACGGGGTTTTCCTGACCCACGCCCATATGGGCCACTACACCGGCCTGATGTACCTGGGCCGGGAAGCCCTGAATGCCCGGGAGGTACCCGTCCACGCCATGCCGCGCATGCGGGGGTTCCTTGCGGAAAACGGCCCCTGGAGCCAGTTGGTGGAGGCCCGGAATATCCGGTTGGAGACCCTGGAAAACGATATTTCAGTCTACATTGGCGAGGCCCTTTCGGTCACCCCGGTCCAGGTCCCCCACCGGGACGAATATTCCGAAACCGTCGGGTACCTGATCCGCGGCCCCCGCAAGACGGCGCTCTTCATCCCGGATATCGACAAATGGGAACGTTGGGGCACCCCCATCGAAAAATACCTCGCGGAAGTGGACCTGGCCTTTGTGGACGCCACCTTTTACGATGCCGCCGAGATCGGTTACCGGGACGTCAGCCTGATCCCCCACCCTTTTGTCTCCGAAAGCCGGCAAAGGTGGGATGGGTTGGCCGGAGCCCTGAGAAACAAGGTACATTTTATCCACCTGAACCACACCAACCCCCTCTTGGATCCGGAGAGCGAGGCAAGCCGGTCCACTGAAGCTGCCGGTTACCACATTGCCAGGACGGGACAGAAATTCCGCCTTTAGATGGCCCCTGAGTCCCTTCCTGCCGCACTGGAAGCTGCCCTCGGCAAGCGCCCGGGGTCCCTTACCCGCCTGAGCGGAGGGGATATTGCCAACGCTTACCGGGTGGAAGCCGGTTCCCGCCTGTATTTCGTAAAAACCATGGAGGGCGACGCCGGCAGACGGCAGCTGGAGACAGAAGTGGAAGGCCTGCGCGCCATCTCGCGCACCGATACCCTGAGGACCCCGGGGATCGAAGGCGTTTTCCCCCTGGAAACCGGGGCCTGTCTGATCCTCGAGTTTATCGCTTCCCGTATGGGGAGCCCGTCCGAATACCGCGCCTTTGGTCAGGCCCTTGCCAGGATGCACGGGGAATTACCCGGATCCTTTGGCTGGCCGGAGGACAATTTTATCGGATCCCTGCCCCAGCCCAATGACCCGTCGGGCGACTGGCCGGAGTTCTACGCCTCCCAAAGGCTGGGGCCGCAGTACCGGTTGGCTGTCGAAAACGGGATGCTGGGGCCGGATGAAATACCGGAGCGGCAGGCTGTGCTGGGGTGGCTGCAGGCCCGGGCGGGGGAGGTGCGGCCTTCCCTCCTCCACGGGGACCTCTGGGGAGGCAACCACCTGATCGCGGATGACGGCATGGCCGTACTCATTGATCCGGCGGTCTACCGGGGCCATGCCGAGGTGGACCTGGCGATGAGCCGCCTCTTTGGCGGGTATCCCCCGGAATTTTACGAGGGCTACTATGAAGTCCGGCCCCCACGGGCGGGTGAGTCGCAGCGGCAAAAGGCTTACCAGCTCTATTACCTGCTGGTGCATTTGAACCTTTTCGGGAGGAGTTATGCTTCCGGGGTGCGCCGGCTGGGCAGGGAATTATTCGGGGTTGGCCGGTAAGGCGATTTTCCCTAATTACCTATATTTAAACAAACTTCCGTCTGCATGAAGCGCCAGCCGACCGTTACCCGTATTCCCGCCTTACTCCTGCTCCTTTCCCTGCTTGCAGGTTGCAGCGAATCCGCCGACACGGCCTTTACAGCCCCGGAAGATTTTACTGCCTGGTCGCACTACCTGGGGGATCCGGGGAGGAGCCACTTCAGCACCTTGGACGGGTTCACCCCTGAAAATATTTCGAACCTGGAGGTCGCCTGGGAGTATACGGCGCCCGACAGCGGGCAGATGCAGATGAACCCCCTCGTGGTGGACACCGTGCTCTTCGGGGTGACCGCTGCCCTGCGGGCATTTGCGCTCGATGCGCGCACCGGGGAGGAGTTGTGGGTTTTCGGGGACTCCCTGAAGGCCTGGCATTCCACCAGCAGGGGGTTGAGCTATTGGGAGGAAGGCGATGACCGGCGCATCCTTTATACCATGGGCTCCGACCTATGGGCCCTGGATGCAGCGACCGGGAAGCCTGTTGCCGGATTCGGAGACGGGGGGCGAACCGACCTCCGGGCGGGACTGCCGGAATCGGCTGCGGAAAAATTCGTCATCTCCAATACGCCCGGGACCGTCTTCAAGAATCTGATCATCATGCCCCTCAGGGTCTCCGAAGGTGCGGGTGCGGCGCCCGGGGATATCATTGCTTTCGACATCAAAACCGGGAAGGTGGCCTGGGTATTCAAAACCCTGCCGGAGGCCGGCACCCCCGGAAGCGAGACCTGGGAAAACCCTGATATACGGAGGAGCCCTGTGGTCGGGGCTGCCAACAACTGGGCCGGAATGGCCCTGGATGCCAAAAACGAGATCCTGTATGTCCCCACCGGATCCGCAGCCCCGGACTTCTACGGGGGCGACCGCCGGGGTGCAAACCTCTATGCCAATACGCTCCTTGCCCTGGACGCCAATACCGGGGAACGGCTCTGGCACTTCCAGTTTACCCATCACGATATCTGGGACCGCGACCCGCCGGCCCCGCCCAACCTGCTGACGGTCCGGCGGGACAACAAACCCGTGCCTGCTGTCGCCCAGGTGACCAAACAGGGATACGTATACGTGTTCAACCGCCTCACCGGGAAGCCCCTGTTTGATATCGAAGAGGTGGCGGTACCGCCGTCTACCCTTACCGGGGAAGCGGCCTGGGCCACCCAGCCCATCCCGGTAAAACCGGCGCCCTTTGCCCGTCAGGCCGGGGACCTGACCGAAGCAGACATCAGCCCGTATGCTCCGGGCCGGGATTCCCTGCGGGCATTGTTCAACCGTTCCGATACCCGTCTGTATGCGCCTCCCTCCCTGGAACCGGTCCTGCTGTTGCCCGGCTATGACGGGGCAGCGGAATGGGGCGGGGCGGCTGCAGACCCGGACAGGGGGATCCTGTACGTGAATTCCAACGAGATGGCCTGGATCCTATCCATGGACGAAACCGAGGTGGTCAGCGGCAACCTCCCGCCGGGGGAACAGGCATACCTCATCAATTGCGCGGTATGCCACCGGCCCGACCGGCAGGGGGTGGCCGCAAGCGGTTATCCGGCCCTGACGGGGGTCGGGGGAAAATACACTCCTGAGGAGCTCCGGGCATTGATCGCCAACGGCAAGGGGATGATGCCGGGTTTCCCCCAGCTCAGCGGGGCGGAACAGGAGGCGCTGATCGCATTTTTGCTGCAGCAGGAACAGGGGGCAACCCCCGGGGACAAGCAGGAAGTCGCTGCGGGGCCTGCCGGGATTCCGGAATACCAGGTTCCCTACCAGCACACCGGCTACCACAAATTCCTTGACAGCAATGGCCTGCCTGCCATATCCCCGCCCTGGGGGACGCTGCACGCCATTGACCTGAACACGGGGGAATACCTCTGGCAGGTGACCCTGGGCGACACGGAATCCCTGAAGGCCGCCGGCCACCCGCCCACAGGATGCGAAAACTACGGGGGGCCGGTGGTAACCGAAAACGGCCTCCTGTTCATTGCCGCCACCAAAGACGGCTATTTCCGCACTTTTGACAGACACACCGGCGCCCTGTTATGGGAACAGGCACTGCCTGCGCCGGCATTCGCCACACCGGCCCTTTACGAGGCGGGAGGCCGGCAGTACATCGCCCTGGCCTGCGGGGGGGAAAAGCTGGGAACACCCGCCGGCAACAAAATAATTGCATATACACTCAAATGATGAAAAAACAACCGATACGCGTAATCGTTGTGGGCTGCGGGAATATGGGCACCAGCCATGCGCGTGCCTATCACGACATGGAGGGGTTCGCCATTGCTGCCCTCGTGAGCCGTTCCCCGGAAAGCAGGGAAAAACTTTCGGCAGAACTGGGCGGCTATCCCACCTTTTCCAGCCTGGGGGAAGCCCTGGAAAATAAGGGGGCCGAAGCGGTTTCGGTCAATACCTACCCGGACACCCATGCGGAACTCGTGCGGGAAGCCCTGGGGGCCGGCTGCCATGTTTTTGTCGAAAAGCCCCTGGCCCTCACCGTGGAAGAAGCTGCAGCGCTGGCAGACCTCGCCCTGGAGAAAGGGCTCAAGATGGTGGTTGGCTATATCCTCCGCGTTCACCCCGCCTGGTCCCGGTTCGTGGAACTGGCCCAAACCCTGGGCAAACCCCTGGTGATGCGGATGAACCTGAACCAGCAGAGTTCGGGGTCCAACTGGTATACGCACAAGCATCTCATGCGTTCCATGTCGCCCATCGTGGATTGCGGGGTCCACTATGTGGATATCATGTGCCTGATGACTGGCTCCCGGCCGGTTAGCGTCAGCGCCATCGGAGCCCGTCTGAGCGACGAAATCGCGCCGGACATGTACAACTACGGACAGCTGCAGGTTCGGTTCAAAGACGGCTCTGTAGGCTGGTACGAGGCGGGTTGGGGGCCCATGATCAGTGAAACCGCGTTTTTTGTCAAAGATGTGATCGGGCCCCTCGGATGCGTATCCATACGCGATACCGCCACAGCCGATTCCGACGACGTGGAAGGGCACACCAAAACCGGCAGTCTGTTGTTGCACCACAGCGCCACGGGCGAGCGGGGGGAATTCCTGCGGGAAGATGAGATCATCAGCACGGCTGACGAACCGGACCACGACGGCCTCTGCCGCCTGGAACAGGAGTTCTTCCTAAACGCAATCCAAACGGATGCCGACCTGGAGGACCACCTGCGGGATGCGGTAAACAGCCTGCGGATCGTACTGGCAGCCGACCAGTCCTTCAAAACCGGTAAAACCATCAACCTGGATTAGCTGTAGCAAGGGTGATTCCCGGATTTACAGGGGGTTCAGGCTTTAAGGATTTGTTAATTAGTGGCGAAAATTTGCGTAACCCAAATTTTCTGCTATCTTACTAGCTATGATCAAAGTAGAAAAGCAAGATAATATCGACATCCTGGAGAAGTCCATCCAGCATCTGGAAGCGCGCGGCTTTGCCAATATCAAGGCCGACATGGAGGGGTTTGAAACCCCTAAATCCTATACCAAAAAAAGCACGGGGAACCCGGTGACACCGGACATCACCGCCACCAAGAACGGCAGGAAGTACCTGTTCGATATCAGCCTGAAATCGGAAAAGCCGACCCTGCTGAAATCCAAATGGCTCTTCCTGGACACCCTCAGCCGGATGAAGTCCAACAAGTTCCGCATCATCACCTTCAGGGGGCACTACAAATTTACCGACACCCTCCTGCAGGAACTGAACCTGGGGAACAAACAGCCGATCAAAGTAACCTGATCCGGCGCATCAGCCTGCCTTCCAGTACATTTTTATATGCGGGATTCCATCTTCCAGGTATTCCGCACCGGATGCCGTGAACCCCAGTTCATTGTAGAACCGGACCAGGTACACCTGGGCGGAGATGACCACTTCCCTGCTTCCTATTTCATTTACAACCGCCTCCAGAGACGCCTGCATTATTTCCCTTCCGAACCCGCGGCCCCGGTATGAATGGTGTACGGCCACCCGGCCGATACTGGCCTGCTCCAGGTACTGACCGGGCGGGAAAATCCGCGTGTAGGCCGCCAACCGGCCCCCTTCGTAACCCAACAGGTGATACGCCTTCTCATCCATCCCGTCCGGGTCGCAATAAGCACATTCCTGTTCCACGACGAATATTTCCGCACGCAGCCTGAGGACTTCGTAAACTTGCCGGGCAGACAATTGTTCAAAAGTGAGGAGCCTGATTTCCATGTCAGTGGTGGGCGATTACGCGTTTGCTGTCGCATTTGCCGAACTCCGGCTGTATGCTGATGTGGCTGATACCGAATTCGTGGTATACCTTCTCTTCGATCTCCCCGAGAATGGCCTCGAATTCGGAAAGGTTGATGTCCTTCTGAAAGTCGATGTGGGCTTCCAGGTGAACGGATTCCTCATTCAGCTGCCACAGGTGGACATGGTGCACGTTTTTTACGGGTTCCAACTCGCAGATACTGCTGACGATTTCCTGAACCCGGATATGGTTTGGGCTGAAAAGCATGAGTACCCGGGTGGAGGATTTAAGCAAATCATACCCCATATAAATCAGGTAACAGGCAATCAGGATGGTCAATGCCGGATCGATCCAGTACAGTTCGAAATAATACATCAGGATCCCACCGATCAGGACGGCTACAGAAGCCATCATGTCAGTTAACAGGTGCAGGTAGGCCGAGCGCATGTTCATGTTCTGTTTGGAATCCGCCCGCATCAGCAGCACACTTAATCCGTTGGCCAGGATGCCCAGGATGGAAAGCCAGATAACGATTCCTGTAACAATGGGCTGGGGTTCCAGGAAGCGCTCTACGGCTTCCTTGATCAGGAAGGCCGCCACCACGATCAGTGTGGCCGAATTGACAAAAGCCGCAATGATTTCCGCCCGGCGGTATCCAAATGTTTTGTTCAGGGAAGCTTCTTTCCGCGTCAGCCGGTTGGCGATGTAACTGACCACCAGGGAAAGAACGTCGCTGAGGTTATGGAGTGCATCCGAAAGCAGGGACAGGCTGCCGGAAATAAAACCCCCAATCGCCTGGGCTATGGTGATGATCAAGTTTAAAATAATGGATATCAGCAGGTTGCGCCCGCCAGTGGGCGCGTGGTGATGATGGTGATGGTGGTTGTGGGAGTGTCCCATACAAGGGGGGTTTCGAAAGGAAACGGGTCAGATACAGGGTATCTTATCAATGCGCCGTTGGTGCCGCCCGCCCTCGAAAGGGGTGTTGAGGAACGTACGGACCATTTCCAGTGCCTGGGGAATGGCAATAAACCGGGCAGGTAGCCCCAGGATGTTCGCGTCATTGTGTTCCCGCGCCAGTTTTACGATCTCCGTATTCCAGCAGAGGGCTGCACGGACCTCCTGGTGCTTATTGGCCGTCATACAGGCGCCGTTGCCACTGCCGCAGACCACGATGCCCAGGCTGGCCTCCCCGGAAGCCACATCCCGCGCAACCGGATGGATGAAATCGGCATAGTCAACCCCATCCGTGCCGTCCGTACCATGGTTGATTACTTCTATATTCATGGATTTCAGCAAGCCAATGATGGCGAGCTTGTACTCGGTGCCGGCATGGTCGTTGCCGATGGCTATTTTCATTTCCATAGCGAATGCTTTACCCTGATAAAGTTACAAAACCCAATCCGGTTAGACCATATCCCGCGCTATTAACATCCCTTTTTTAAAAATTATCCAACACCCTCGGAATAAGTATTTTAAAAAACCACGGATTGTTAAAAACCCAACCTATAAAAAATAACAACCTGACTTTGTTTTCCAGCAATAAAATTGCATTAACCCCAATTATCCAAAAAGTCAAATGGAATCTGTAAAATCTTGTCAGGGATTATGATAAAAAAAAAGCGGGTCATCAACAGCATTTTCCTAAAAATTTATCGATAATTTCCTGTTGAAAGCACTTATCAAATGCGGTTGATAACTTGCAGAAGCTACTGGAATCCATCGGATTTGCCCGGTAGAGATTGTCGATAGTCATTTGATTTCGGAAAACCCAAATCATTTCCGGAAATTTTATGAGCACTATTAACAAGCCATCATAACCATTATTCTTATTCTTAAAATTTAAATGGTAATAATAATAGTGCAATGAAATTGTTAATTGCCTGAGCCGGTTAATAGGCAGGACATCAGCCAACTCCTCGGAATATTATTCGTAATTTGCGGCGAAATTAAAATCGTACATGTCGAAAAGAAAAAAGCGGGCGAAGAATCACCTCACAAATGAAATTACCAAAGGCATATTCAGCGTATTAGAATCAGATCCCAAAAAGGACTTCAACTACAAACAAATCGCCGGAAAACTACAGGTCGGCGATACAGAGGGCAGGAACCTGCTGATCAAACGCCTCGGACAACTCGCCCAAAAGAAACGAATACAGGAAACATCCCCCGGTAAGTATAAGGCAATCCACAGCGTGGAGCTTTTTACCGGCCAGATCGATATCAATTCCCAGGGGAACGGATACGTTGTTATCCCGGAACTGGAACAGGACGTTTTTATAACGGCACCCAACCTGGGGCGGGCCTTTCACAAAGATACCGTGGAGGTGCAGCTGTTCCAGAAAAAACGGGGCAGCAAACCGGAAGGCAAGGTGGTCCGTATTATCGAACGCCGCAAAAATTCCTTTGTGGGCGTGGTGGACCAGTCGAAATCATTTGCCTTTGTCCGTCCCACTGATTCCAGGATGTACACGGATATTTTTGTATCCCTGGAAGATCTCAATGGTGCCAAGGACAAGGAAAAGGTACTGGTGGAAATCAAAAACTGGCCGGAGAACGCAGATTCCCCTTATGGCAGGGTTACCGAGGTACTGGGAATCCCAGGCGAACACGATACGGAGATCCATGCGATCCTCGCCGAATACGGCCTGCCCTATACCTTCCCCTCGGAGGTGGAACATTTTGCGAATTCCCTGGACACCCGGATCGACCCAAAAGAGGTTTCCAGGCGCAGGGACATGCGGGATACGCTTACCTTTACCATTGACCCCAGGGACGCAAAGGATTTTGACGATGCGCTTTCCTTCCAGGAATTGGAAAACGGGGATTTTGAAATCGGCATCCATATAGCGGACGTTTCCCATTATTTACAGGAGGACACCGTGCTTGAAGACGAGGCGTATAACCGGGCTACATCGGTCTACCTGGTGGATCGGGTGGTGCCCATGCTGCCGGAGATCCTCTCCAACAATGCCTGTTCCCTCCGGCCCCATGAGGACAAGTACACCTTCTCCGCTGTTTTTATCATGGACGAGGAGGCACGCGTTAAGGACCAGTGGTTTGGGCGTACGGTAACGCACTCAAACGAGCGCTTTGCCTACGAGGAGGCCCAGCATGTAATCGAGACGGGCCGGGGTTCCATCCCTGCCGATATATCCATCCGGGACAAGGCCTACCAGGTATCCGGGGAAGTGGTCAATGCCATCTATACGATGGACCGTCTGGCAAAGAAAATGCGCAAGCTGCGGATGCAGCACGGGGCGATTTCTTTTGACAAACTGGAGGTGAAATTTGAACTGGACAAAGACAACAACCCGGTGGGGGTCTTTTTCAAGGAGAGCAAGGACGCGAATAAACTCATCGAGGAATTCATGCTGCTGGCCAACCGGAAGGTGGCCGAGTTTATAGGTAAACAACGCCCGGAGAAGACCTTTGTTTACCGGACGCACGACGAGCCGGACGAGGATAAGCTCATTGCCCTCAACGGCATTGTCAAACGATTCGGTCACCAGTTGAATTTCAAGAACAAAAAGGCCCTGAACAGCTCCCTGAACCAGCTGCTGGAAGACGTGAGGGGGCAAAAGGAGCAAAATCTGGTGGATACGCTGGCGATACGGAGTATGAGCAAGGCTGCCTACAGCACCGATAATATAGGGCATTACGGTCTTGCTTTTGACTATTACACGCATTTTACCTCACCAATCCGCCGTTACCCGGACGTTATGGTCCATCGGTTGCTGCACCAGTACCTGAATGGGGCAAAATCCGCCCCGGAAGCCACTTACCAGGAAAAGTGCAAGCACTCCTCGGAAATGGAAAGCCTGGCCGCCAATGCAGAGCGGGATTCCATCAAGTACATGCAGATCAAATTCATGCAGGACCACCAGGACCAGGAATTCACGGGGGTTATCTCCGGGGTTACGGAATGGGGGATCTATGTGGAAATCATCGAAAATAAATGCGAAGGGATGGTGCGTACCCGGGATATAAAGGATGATTATTATACCTTTGATGAAAAGCAATACGCCCTGGTCGGCGAACGAAGGGGTAAAGTTTACCAGCTGGGCGATGAGGTACGGGTGATGGTAAAAAGCACCGACCTCATCAAGCGACACCTGGATTTTTCCCTCATCGGCAAGGCCTGACCCGGAGCATAACGTTGCACGAAAGTACCTAGGATGGGCTATCTCAGACTTCTAATCCTCTGTATCGGTATGCTCGGGCCCATGGCCGGAGGGCTGCTGGCACAGGACACCCAGGTCTCTCATGAGACGGGCGCCTTCCGCGAAATCAAGGTATTTGACGGTATCTCCCTGACCCTGATACGCAGCGACCGGAACGAGGCGGTGGTACGGGGTGAGAATACCCGGCAGGTGGCCGTGGTCAACAACGACGGGATCCTGAAGATCCGGATGGAAATCACCAAAATATTCAGCGGTTACAGGACCTTTGTGGATCTGTACTACACCCAGCCCCTGTTGGTGGTGGATGTCAATGAAGACGCCCGCATCGAATCCAAAGATGTGATCCGGCAGGATGTACTGGAGGTGAAAGCCCAGGAAGGCGGGGAGATCATCCTGCAGGCGGAAGTGACCCAATTCCTGGTCAAGGCGGTAACCGGGGGGATCATTACGGCCAGCGGCAGCTCGAAAAACCAGGATGTGCAAATCAACACTGGGGGGATCTACAAAGGCGAAAAGTTCCGCACCGGTTTTTGCACAGTCAATGTAAATGCAGGTTCCACGGCCGAAATCCGGGCTACCGACTATGTAAAAGCCACTGTGAAGGCCGGGGGCAAGGTTTTTGTCTTCGGGAACCCGGCGAAAATGGAAGAGAAAACGGTATTTGGCGGAACCATTAAACGTATGTAGCAGGTGATTTGGGAAGATATACACGCGGCACTACCCCTGGGTTTCTTTTTGAGCTTCATGGTAGGACCGGTGTTTTTTGTCCTCCTCGAAACCGGCGCCACCAAGGGCTTCCGGGCTGCCCTCGCTCTGGACATGGGGGTGGTCCTGGCCGATATCCTTTTCCTGACCATTGCCTACTTCAGCAGCTTCCAGCTCCTGGAAAACCTGAGCAACCAGCCGGGGCTCTATGTATTCGGCGGGGTAATCCTGCTGGTTTATGGGATCACCACTGTATTCCGTTCCGATTTCAAGGAAAAGAAGCCGCATATCGTGACGCGTTCCTCGGATTATTTCGGGTTGTTCGTCAAGGGCTTCCTGCTGAATTTCATCAATATCGGCGTACTGGTTTTCTGGTTGGGGGTCATTATTATCGTGGGGCCCAGCCTGGACAACCAGCCCGACCGCATCATCACCTTCTTTACGGCCATGCTGGCCACCTACCTGGCCACGGATATCCTGAAAATACTGCTGGCCAAGCAACTCAAGAAAAGTCTTACGAGGGAGCGCATCCACTGGGTCAAAAAGGCGTTGGGCATTATCCTGGTCATCTGCGGGATTGTGTTGATCATCAAGGGTTTCCTCCCCAAGGACAAGCTATCCATCGAACAGGGCATCGAACTCATCCGGGAATAACCCTCCAACGGGATCCCCCAATAAAAAACCCCGGCATTGCCGGGGTCTTTCATTTGTTGAGGCATCGAGCGGATTCGAACCGCTGTACAAGCTTTTGCAGAGCTGTGCCTAGCCACTCGGCCACGATGCCTTTAGCAGGGGTCAAAGTTAATACATTCCACCCATCCAAAAAATTTCAGTCCCTGTTTTTATGCAGGCAGACAGTCACTTGCTGCACATCCCCACCAATGGGAGGGTTGATTTTTGAAACGGCCACTTCGGCGGATTTTACCGCCGGCAGTTCCTCCAGGACCCGGTCCAGGATGCGGGCGGCAACGGTCTCGATAAGTTTGGTGCGGATGGCCATTTCCTCCCGGATAATGCTTTGAAGGTGTACGTAATCCACCGTATCCCCCAACCGGTCCGAACGGGATGCGGCGCTGAGGTCGGCGGTTACTTCCAGGTCTACCCGGTAGTCCGACCCGATCATTTCCTCTTCCTTCAGGCACCCGTGGAAACCATAGAGCCTGACATTTTCCAATCGAATTTTACCGAGCATGCGAGAGGTGTTTTGTGCAAAACTAGGAAAAATTGCCGCAGCAGGCCCGGTGCCTTTCGACCCGTACGGTCGGCCACAGCGCGTGCGGATCCCTGCAGCCTGTCCGAATACCCGTAACCGGAAGGATATCCGGGCCTGTCCCGGGATCGGCGGCAACCCGGTTTCCGGTTAGTACGTACAGCGGCAGTTGCTGAGCCCCTGGAAGAGGTCCATCCCCACCGTGATCACGTGGGTCCCGTAGCTGTAGGCCAGGATGTCGTTCAGGATCACCTGCACGGAATAGCCAAAGTAGAAGTTGTTTTTCTTGAGGCCCACGAACGGGGCAATGTAAAGCGGCCTGCCGATCTGGTCGTTCAGGAATCGGTAGTTGATCCCCCCGTAGTAGTAATCCTCAAAATCGTAGAGGCGCACCTTGACGTTCAGGTCGGTTTCCGAACGGCCGTCGCTCTCAAAGATTTTATACAGGGCGGACGGCTCGATTTCCACCCGGCTGTTCTTGTTCTTCGAATACCGGAATCCGGTATAGACGTAATAGTTCCGCAGGTGGTTCGGTTCAAAGATGGGGTTGAAACTCGTCAGGTCCTTGTCCAGCAGGTTGGAGGCATTCACCGCCACGTAGAACTTGTTGATCCGGTACATGAGCCCCACATCGAAGTTGTGGTTGCTCGTGGATCGGTCGTCCGTGACATTCGGGTCATTCAGCGGATCGCCGTTGGCCTCGCGGAATTCTTCGATGTTGATCCGGAACTGGTTGAAGTTGTACGAGATCCCGAAAGACAGGAATTCATCCTCGTACCGGTCCAGGGTCAGGTGGTGGGCAAAGGAGAGCCGCGCCCCCTGTTGGCGGGTATAGCCGTTTTTGTCGTTGTAGAGGAAGATCCCGAGCCCGGATTTGTTCCCGATCCGCGCATCTGCCGCCAGGGACTGGGTCTGGGGGGCATCCTTGATCCCCACCCACTGGCTGAGGCCGTTGAGGCGGATCTTCACGTGGTCACCAATCCCCGCATAGGTGGGGGCCAACACAAAGGGGTTATCCGCCAGGTATTGGGACAACTGGGGCGAATTCAACTCCTGTCCGCGCACACCCAGGCACCCCAACAGCAACATCCCTAATAAAAATCTCCAGCGCATAGTGTTGTAGGTTAATACGTTAACGGTACAGGGTGAAATGCCCGACGAATTCGCGGTCGTCCCGCTCGCCGTTTAGCTTGACCACATACCAGTAGTCTCCGGTGGGCAACTCCCTACCATCGTAGGTTCCGTCCCACCCCTGAACGCCGTAGGAGAGCTCGGCAACCACTCTACCATAACGATCATAAATTTTGATTATTATTTCCGGGAAGCCTTCCATGTTGTCAGGCAGCCAGAAATCATTGTTTCCGTCCCCGTCAGGGGTGAAATAGTTCGGGATTTCGATATCGATGAATTCCATCTCGATCTGGGCAATGGCCTCACAACCGTTCTGGTCTACCACGCGGACGGTGTATACCCCGGACGCATTGATGTAGTACGTATTGTCCTCCCCGTTGTCGTCATCGTTGAAATAGAAGGTGTATGGGGCCACGCCTCCTTCGGCCAGGGCCGTGATTTCGTTGATGTTCCGCTGCTCCAGGGTCAGGGTAAGCGGTTCATACCCCTCGATTTCAAAATCGATGGTCCGCACGCATCCGTTGGCATGAGATATGGCCAGGTAATGCGGGCCGGGAGAGAGTCCGGCAAAATTCGCATCCAGTTGCATATCGGCAGGATCCGTGGAATCAAGGGCATAGAGCACCTGATTTTCCATTGTCGGGTCGTCCAGGGTTAATTCAATATAGTTGTCAGGGATATTACCCACGCATTCGTATACCGGGGTGACGGTTGCGTTCAGGTTAACGCCCGGATCGACCTCGGCGATAACATTGGTCTCACAACCCTGAGCATCCCGCACAAAGATGACATAGGAGCCTGCCGCAAGCCCTCCAAAGGTGGATTGGGCCGGTCCGAAAGCCTCCGGCGCATTTGAGTTGAATGCAGTTTCGTAAGGGGCCGTGCCTCCGTTGATAACAATATCGATTACCCCATCCGAGTTTCCTGCACACACCTCGGGAGTCGAAGTGGCCTCCACTTCCAGCGGAGTGGGTTCCCCGATAGTGAACTGAAAAGTCAGGAAACAACCGTATATATCCTGTGCTATCACGTCGTAAACACCCGGTTCGAGGTCTGTAAAGACATTGCTTTCGTCAAACTTGTCCAGGTTGGGAGATATGGCGTAAAGGATCGTACCGCTACCACCGGACACCTCCACGGTGATCGTACCGTCGTCTTCCCCGGCACAGGTGATATCTGTGGACTCCTGGCGGTCTACCTGGAGTGGTGCCGGCTCATCAATAACTATGGCCCCAGAGACTGTTTCACAGTCCTGGCTGGTCACAAGGACCCAGTAACTGCCCGTGCCGAGGTTGTTGAAGTCCCCGTTGGACTGGGGCCCGGACAGCAGGTCGGACAGGGACGAATCGCCGTAGAGCTCATACATATAGCTTCCCAGGCCGCCGCTCGCCGAAGCGAAGATGCTGCCGGTCATTTCCCCGGCACAATTCACCAAGGCGGCGCTGTCGTCGATGGTGAGCACCAGCGGGGGAACCGGCTCGATGGATACCTGGTTGGAGATGTCCGCCCGGCATCCGAAGGAATCCCGTACGTAGTACTGGTAGATCCCGTCAGAAACGCTGAAAGTATGCGTATTGCCTCCGGACATCGGACTGTAGTTCACCCCGTCCGTACTGTATTCGTAGGGTGCCGTACCGCCTGATGCCGTAAGCACCAACCCGGCATCCCCCGTACAGGTCATGGTAGCGGATTGGACCAGGTTGGCCACGACTTCGGTGGGTTCCGTGATGGCCACCTGGGCGGTTTCCACCTCACATCCCCAGGAATCCGAGACCGTAATGCTGTAGATGCCCGCACCCAGCCCGGTAAACTCCTCGCTCGGCTGGAAGCCGGAGGTAAATTCGATCGTGCTGCCGGTGTCGTCGTAATAATTGAGCTGGTACTGGTAACTGCCCGAGCCCCCGGAGACGTTTATCGCGGTTACCACCCCATTGCTGTCCCCGTAACAGGCCAGCATGGAAGGTACGGCCGTGATGTCTGCCGTTACCGGTACCGGCGGCAGCAGGTCGAGGGCGTCGTTGTAGACGCAGTCCCCATCGTCGGTAACCGCAACGGTATAGGACCCGGCAGATAGCCCAGTAAAGACAAAAGCCGAAACGTCGTTGGCCGTCCAGGTCTGGGAAGTACCCGTGTTGGTCAACACGATATCAAAAGGGCTGTAGCCCCCGGACGGATCCACCAGGATCTCGCCCAGGTCGTCCGAACAGGTCACATCTGCGATCTGCTGGACCACGGCGGTAAGCGGGCTGGGGGGCGACATGATGGTCACCACGTTCGAATCGCTGCTGCAGAAAGGCGTCCCGGTCTGTGTGATACGGACAAAGTAGTTTCCGCCGCCCAGGCCGCTGATCACCAGCGGGTTTGTAGTCGTGGATCCGCTACCGTTAACCCCGGCCGGGGCTCCGGTGGAATCGAAGACCTGATAGTCGTAATTGCCGGTGTAGTTCGTCACGTCGATGGTGAGAGAGCCGTCGGCATCCCCGAAGCAGCTAACAGGGGTATCAGGTGCAGCGACAATGTCCATGATATCGTACGGGGGCACCACAAAGGGCTCCGTATCCACCCAACAGCCGGTAGTTATGTCGGTAACCCGGAAGACATAATTGTCGGGGGCGCTCAGGTCAAAGGTGGCCTGGTTGTACGCTGGGTTGCCTGTGGGCGTACCATTCGGGTTCCCGACGGGCAGCAGTTCAAACGTGTAGACGTTTGACGTGTCCCCGTTATCGGTTACCGTTATCAGGATCGATTCCGGGTTGATACAGGTAATGGCGGTCACCTGGCTTACGTTGGCAGTAAATCTGTTCAATGGTTCAATGGTCACGTCTGCAGTGGCCACACAGCCATTGCCGTCCCGCACGTATACCGTGATGTTCTGCTCGGATCCGGTATCCGCTACTTTGAAGGTGTTGTCCGTGATGTAATTTACCCCGTCGATACTGTAGAAATACGGGGCAGTTCCACCGGCTGGAGTAGCCGTAATGACCGATTCCGAAATCGTATTGCCTGCCGTACAACTGAACTCGGTGGCGCTTGCCGCTAGGCTTACGGGCGGGGGTTCAGAGATGACGATGGGCTCCCGGAGCGAACATCCCCTTCCGGAAAGAGCTTCCACCTCGTAGGTGCCGGCAGGAAGACCTGTAAACCACGGGTTTGTTTGTGGTCCTGCCAGAAGTATCCCACCGTTATCGTACAGGTTGTAGGTATAGGGTGGATTATCATTCACCCCAGCGGTCACGGGCTCCAGGTTGACACGAACCGCCCCGTCTGATTCGCCAGCGCAACTCGCGTTCACGATCGTATGCGGATCAAAGGTGACCGGGGAGGCCATTTCTAGGACCACCTGGGCAGCGGCTTGCAGGGTACACCCGCTGGTCGTGTCGTAGACGACCGCGATATAGGTATCCGGGTCGAGTCCTGTAAACACGTTGGATGCCTGGGGCACTCCACCAGTAATGCTCGAGTTGGTGCCATCCAGCAGATCGTAGGCGTAATTGCCTGAACCGCCCTGGGCCGTCAGGGTGATTTCCCCATCCGTACCCGTACAACTGGGTTGTGCCGTCGCCTGGGCACTAATGCCCAGTGGGGTTTCAATATACACGTTGACGGTGTATACGCACCCATTTGCGTCCCGGACAGTTATGGTGTGGGCCCCTGACAATACACCCGAATAGGGATGCGTGTCTCCGGCATTTGCCAGGGAAGTCGTCTGGAAGGCTCCGCCATCCAGGCTGAGGGCATGGGGGCCGATGCCTGCACCATCCAGAGTGACAACGATTTCAAACCCGCCTTCAGTTGCAACGCACTGGTTGTTGGCCACAGCCGAGATCAAAGGCTCGGGGTCCGTTGCAATGGTCAGGTCTACCGGACCGGCCATACACCCGCTGGAATCCATTGCATAGGCATCCCAATCGGTGCTGACCGCCGGGTCGAGTTCTTCATACCCGTTGGAAGTAAAGTCTCCCGGTACGGGGGCCACCCCATCCTGCACAAAGGCATAGACAAAGGACCCGCTTCCACCGGTAGCCCGCACGGTAGCCTGGGCCAGTTCATTACAGTTGGCATTGTTGAGGTCTACCAGGGAGAGGTTGATCGGCGACGGTTCGAGGATCCTGAATGCATAAGTGTTGGAACAGAATGGGCTCTGGTCTTCCTCAAATTGCAGAATATAATCGCCTGGGTCCAGACCTGTAACTGTTACCACAGACGTCGGATCGCCCAGGGTGGCGTCAATGCTGCCTGTAAATCCGGTTGGGTTATTGGTCAGGGCCTCCAAGATGCTGTAGGAAAGGGTCGATACGCCGGGGTCAAACCCGGTAAGCTGGAAGGCGATGGAGCCATTTGTGGCACCGAAACAGGTAACGTTTGTTACAACGGGTTCCGGAACCACGTCCAAACTGGAAGGGGCGGGAATTGTCACTTCCTGGTAACTCGTGCAATTGGTGTCGTTGTCTGTAGCTTCGAAGACATAGGTCTGGCCCGGGTTCAGGTTGTAGAACTCGGCAATTTCCTCCAGAGGGCCACCGGCATATTCAGCATCCGGAGGCGTCCCGATCCCGTAAATATTGAAGGTGTAGTCGCCGGAACCTCCGTCGGCGGAAAGAATAACGGTTCCTCCGTTGATACAATCCGAGGAAGTGTTCGAGATCAGGTTCAGGAACGGGTTGGCCCTTACACGCACTGGGCTTTCATAATATTCGCAGCCGTTGTAGTCGATAATCCGGATGTAGTAGTCCCCGAATTCGAGCCCGCCGAAACTGGCCGTGGTGCTTGAAGTATTCACGATCGGGTTCGGACCAGTTGTAGCCACGATATTGTTCTGGTTGTCGTACAGGGTATACGAGTACGTCGGGGTGCCCGGGCTGGTCAGGGTTACGTCGATCTGGCCCGGGATATTACCCCCGCCGGGAGTTCCCGAACAGGAGACATCGGTCACCGTTACATTTGCATCCAGTAAAGGCGGGTCCGTCAGGACTGCGGTGTCGGTAAAGATACAGCCGTTGATGTCCCGCACTATGTACGGATAAGAACCTGCTGCGAGGCCCGTATAAACGGTTTGCGCGCTGAATCCGGACCCGTTGAAATCCACCTCAAAGGGTGCCTGCCCGAAATTCGGGTCGATATCGATTTCAACGATGCCATTGGCATCCCCGAAACACGTCGGGTCAGTGGTTGTGGCTATCGCTTGCGGGTTGACGGCCGGGGTGGTGGTAACCACATTGGTTTCGGCGGAGCACCCCTGACTGTCCGTAATCCGAAACTGGTAGGTGCCTGCAGCAGTTGCGGTATAGGGAAAACCTCCTGCAAACGGGGTGTATCCCGAACCGTTGAAGTTAAGTTCATACGTAAAAGGTCCTGCACCCCCTACGAGTGCCAGGTCGATGACGGCATCGGGGGAGATGCTGCAATCAAAATCCTTGGTCAGCACGGCATTTCCGGCCAGTTGCTCCGCGATGGTCACGCTGACGTCGTCCGTACAGCCGTTGGCATCCATCAGGATAAAGGAATAGGTCCCCGGTAGGAGCCCACCGAAGGTGTTGGAGCTTTGGAAGGGCCCTCCGTCGATATTGTAGAAATACGGGGCCGTGCCTCCTGTGCTTCCCAGGATTATAGTGGCCGGTGCACCGGACTGGTAGCACAGGATGGAAGCCGGGTCGATACTGGCAACGGGCTCCGGCGTATTGACGACATCAAAGGTGTCGGTTACTTCGCATCCGCCGGCATCCCGTACGGTGATCGTATAGGTTCCCAGTTGGGTAAGTCCGAGGAAAACTGCGCTGTTCTGGGGTCCGATCACACTGTTGTCCGGCTGTTCGATTTCGTACTGGTAGCTGCCCCAGCCGCCACTGGCCGATATTTCTACCGAACCGTCTGAAACACAGGACGGGGGCGTCAGGTCAAAGCTGAAATCCAGGGGTGATACCGGCCCTTCTACCGTTACGGTCTCTGTGTCCGTACACCCGGTTGTTTCGTCGGTTACGACAATCGTGTAATTCCCGGCGTCCAGGTTGTCCAATGTGATGGTGCCTGTGGACTGCCCCGTTACGGGAGCCCCTCCGTTCAGGGTATAGCTGTAAGTGGTGTCGAAATCACTGACGTTGAACAGGGCAGTCCCGTCCGTGACCCCGAAACAGCTTACGTTGCTGGTCAGGGAACCGGAAACCTGAACCGGGATCAGGCTAGGGATGGTATGGTTTTCCGTGTATTCGCACCCGCTGTCGTCGGTTACCCGGAAGGTGTAGGTGCCGGAAGGCAGGTCGCTGAATGTTGCGGTGTCCCCGGCAATGGCATCCGCAGGTATGGACGAGGGCGCAATAATCTCGACCACAAACGGTTGGGTCCCATTGGAAACGGTGACCGTAACGTCCGAGGTCATTGCCGCACAGGACATATTCGTATTGGCGAAGGTCAGGTCGTCCGGGGGGTTGGCCGGGCTGATGGTGATGGGGTTTGTTTCCACCACACATCCGTTGTCATCCCGTATGGTAACCGTGTACGTGCCGGGCAGCAGGCCGGTAAAGGTCTCGGCCCCGGCCCCGGAGGTAAAGTTGCTCCCGTCGATGCTGTATTCGTAAGGGGCCGTTCCCCCGCTGACGTTTTGTACTTGTACGGTCCCGTCCTGCAGGCAGGTATAATCCTGGATCAGGGCCAGGTCCCCTTCCAGGGCGGTTGCCGGGCCGTCAATGGCATAAAACTCGTAGAAATCGCAGGAAGCGCTGCCCTTGCGGAAATTCAGGTGGACGAGGTAATCGCCCGGGGGCAGACCGGTAAAGTACCCAGAGGAGTTGCTCGCCACCAGGACATCGGCGGGGTCAAGCTCATCCAGGGTGCCGTAATCCTCGTACAGGTTAAAGGTCAGTTGGTACCCGTTCCGGTTGATAACGTCGTAGATGATGGCGCCGTCCGAAGCCCCGAAACACTGCACGTCCACAATGGAATCCAGTACGTAATCCACCGGGGGTACGAAGTATATGGTAACCGTGTTTGAGATGTCAAAACAACCAAAGCGGTCCACGACCACAAATGTGTACCGGCCGGGATCCCAGATATCGAAGATCTGGCTGGTCTGGAACTCGGATTGAGGAATGTCGTCAGTTGTGGCATAGGATATCTGGGCAACCCCGCCTTCATCAATGTATTCCCAGATGGCATAGGTGTGGGGTACCTTGCCGCCGTTAGATTCCATCAGGATGTTTCCCTCTTTACAGGTAATGTGTTGGGAAACCCGCGAAAACAACTCCAGGTCGGAGCTGTCGATTATGGTCGCCTGTTCGGTATAGGTACAGCCGTTTTCCAGGTTGACGGTTACGTCATAGGTCCCCGGGTTGATGTTTGCAAAGGTGTAACTGGTATCTGTAGTGGGCCCGTACATATCCACGAGGGTCCCACCCTGGGAGATCCGGAACGTGAACGGCGCCTCCCCTTCCGTGATGGCGACGGAGAGGTCCCCGAGGCCGGTACAACCGGCTTCCGTCGTGGTGATGTCAACGGCCACGTTTTGTTCGGCAATTGCAATGTTGTCCAGGAAGAACACGCATCCGCCGCTGACGCCTTCCTGCCGCATTTCCACGGTGTAATTCCCGGCAATGCTGATGTCGAAGTCCGGGTCTGCCTGGGCACCGTAAGGCACCAGGATGCTGCCGGTATCGGCGTTTAGGAGTCGGAATTCGTAGTCTTCCGGGATGTTGGTCACCGTGATGTTCCCGGTGGTCCCGCAAATAATGTCAGTGGCTATATGTTGCGGCTCATAGGGGTTTTTGTACACCTTGAAGTAGTAGCGCTTGAAGCAGCCGTCGTCAAAGTCCACTTCCAGGCGGTATTCCCCTGCGCTGGTCAGTTGATATGTGTCGCCGGAACCTACATTGTTCCAGCCGCATGTGGAATTCTTATTAGCGCAATCCTCCACCTGGGAAGGGCAACTTCCCTCGTTGAGTTGCTGCCAGTTGATACTGGTGGCTCCTGGGATACTGACCTGGAGTGGCTCGATATCATTCAACCCGCAAAGGAATATCTTGGCCAGCTCTTCCCCGTCGTTTGGGCAGATTACCACCTCCCCATCGATGGTATTAGCCGTGTTGTTGACGAGGACTGAGATCGGGTTGGGTTGGGTATCGCAGTTCATGGCCCCGGTGGTTATCTCCGGACGCGCAGCGACAAAGCCCCCTGGATTTACCAGGTAGGAATGCGGGTCCGCGTATTCCGGACCGGACACATTGAGAGCAGTCAGCGGCTTTTCTGCGGCGACGGCCCCTTTATCCGGTAAGGAACCAGGTAATGCGATTCCGTATGCGATGCTTATAAGGCCTGTCAGTACGAGCAGGGCCCATGTCGGTTTGTTGGTTCTCATCAAGCAATAAGATTTGGGGTAACACGCATGATCCACATTTTGTCGTCATACATGTTGTTGAGCTTTGAGTAGTAGGAAATAAGCGCGCTGTTCCAATTCTGGTGGCGCTTTACATAGACATATCGGTATTTATTGGCAGGGTTGATAAAGTAACTCGCACTAAGCCCCAGTGAGTTGAGATATTTTACGAACCGATTTGCATTTTTTGGATTTGCAAACACGTTGGCAATCAGGTAGTAGCTCGTACCCCCCTGCCCTGCGACAAAGCGGTCGTCGGCTTCCGCGGCGGCCACCTTGTCCTGGGCCACCACGTTTTTCTGAAGCACATCAGCCTGGTATTGTTCGGACTTTTCCTCGATCCGGCGGGTGTTGTCGGCATACGCCTCGTTGCTGTAGCGGTTGGCGACATTCATGACCCAAAGGTCACCCTGGTAGGCGCCGTCAACCCCGGAACGTACGGCCCGGGCAGCATCTTCCCAGTTGTCGAACCGGGTCAGGTACACGTATTTCAGCCCGTTGTTCTTGTTGTCGATATAATCCGCCTGGAAGCCATCCTGGTTGAGGCGGTCCATGAATTTGTCCATGTAGGTGGTACCCTTGTACACATTGGCCACCACGTAGTAGCCGTCCTGAACGCCCTGCAGGTCGCGGAATTTCCGGCTCCTGACCTGGGTTTCCCCTGTTTGGGCAGCAGTGCGTTCCCCGTCCCGGGTTTCCTTTACATCCGCGGCAGCTACGGCCGTCCGGTCATTGGCGCGGGCAGGCAGCTTCCGCGCTTCTTCCTGCAGGTTGGCGGCTGCGTCCCGGTCAGTTTTTGTCTGCCGGTCTTCCAGGTTGCGGTCAATGCCTGCCAACTGGGTTTTGTCAGTTCGGTTTTCAGGAGAAATACCAGAAGGTATATTCGTTGAATCATTTGCGGCCAGGCGGGTTTGGTCGTTGTTCACAAAATAGACCTGGCGCGCTTTTTCCTCCAGGTCTGCCCGGTCACCGCCGGTTTCCTGGCGGACCATGCGCATGACCATTTCAAAGCGCTGCTCCAGCTCCCGCTGGCGGCTGTTTTCCAAAGAATCCTGACGAAACATCAGCTCCGCGAGGATGGCGTCGTTTTCGGCCAGGCGTCGCTTGAGTTCCGCGATCTCCGTATCCTTGTCCGTCACTTCAATGGGTTCTTCCCCGGCCTCAGCCAGGGAGTCCTCCATCTCGTTCTCGAGCATGACCCGGTCTTCGGTCAGGTTGGGCGTAAAGGAGTAGGCAAAGGAGATCTCGTGGGTCAGGCCCAGGTTATCGAAGGAATTGGACAGGCCTTTCTCCATGGTATATCCGATCGAGAGCCTGCGGTTGATGTTGAAACCGATACCGGCAGAGGCCCCGTAGAAGCTGTCGTAGCCTCCCTGCAACCATCCCAGCTTGGGCAGGTCCAGGATCAGGTTACCCCCGAGGACGGTCTCGTCCTCCCCCACTTTCCTGACCCGTGCCAATGGCATCAGGCGGCCTTCTTCAAAGATGCCGGAGGTTGCAGGAAACTGATGGGTATATTGCAGGTGGCCCGAAAAGGTTTTGTCCTTGAATTCCGTAATAAAATCACTGGCCTTCAGGTTATAGTCAATGAGGTTTTCCGCATAGACCCCAAAGTCAAAGGGGCCGTAGGAAATATTGAAACCGGGCTGGAACGTCAGGAGTGAACTGTTCTGGAAACCGCTCAGGAACGGGTCTTGCTCCACCGGGTTGGCAATGCTTTCGTCAAACCCGCTGCTGTAGTAGGAGAGGTTTGCCCCGAATGTAAAATTGCTCTTGTCGCTCAGTTTCACCCCGTAGGCGTAGTTGGCCAGGACACCGTAGTTGCTCAGGGTGCCTTCGCGCTGTGTATACAGGCTCAGCCCCAGGCCCGAGCGGTCCCCGATCCGGCCGCTGTAGCTCAGGAAGTACATCTGGTTGTTGTCGTCAAATGATACCGATTGGTTTCTGTGCAGCAAGTTAATGTACGACTTGTCTTCCCGTACCGTGGAAAAGGTCGGGTTGATCAGGAAGCGGTTGTATTTCAGCAGGTTCTGTGAGGGCACTTCGTAGGCGAGGATCGGGTTCTCCTCCTGGGCCCGCAACAGGGGACCGGTAGTGCACAACAACAGTACGAACATTAATATGCGTTTCATCGGGTATTTAGCGTATTACGGTAATGGTACCTTGTTTGAGTACTTTTCCAGTATCCCGGATCTTGTAATAGAACACCATGTTCTGTCTTGGGAAACTGGTGGCCGATGACGGCCAGTTATTCTGGTAACTGTTTTCATTCAACACTTCCTCCCCCCGCTCGTTGTAGATGATCACGTTGACATCCGGGCGGTTGGAATAGGTATTGGGCAGGATCCACTGGTCGTTGATGCCATCGCCATTCACGGAGATGACGTTGGGCACGCGGAAGGTATCCAGGTAGGAGACCGTCACGGACCGCGCCACTTCGCATCCGCCAATGGTGGCAATCAGGAGGTAGTCACCGGCTTCTGTAAAAGAATAGGAAGAGGTACTGCTAATTTGGATATTGTTGCTGTCGATCCAGCGATAGGTTTCCCCACCGGAGGCGGTAACCGTCCGGGCACTGCCCTCCGGTATCCGGATATCCGTGCCGGGATCCAGGGTGATCAGGTTTTCATCCAGGCTGTTGAGCACCAGGTCGTTGGAAGGCACCGGGCAACCGCTGCGCATGACGACCAGCTGGTAGGTACCGGGAGCACTGACATCGATGGAGGCAGTTGCCAGGTTCAGGTTCACCCCGTCCCGGTACCAGTCAAAGGTGGCGCCGGTCAGGTCGGTGGAAGTGGAGATGGATATCGGTTCGGACGGACCGCACACGGTCGTTTCACTTCCCGCAATGGTGATGAGTTCGTCTACCCGCAACTGTACGCTGAGGGTGTTGGAAGCGGGGGTAAAGGAGGAAATGCTGCCTTCCAGGCGGTAATCCCCGTTTTCAGAGATATCAGCCAGGCTGATGGCGGATGCGGTGGCCCCGCTGACGGCCGTGCCGTCATGGAACCACTGGAAATTCATATCGGCCATGAGTCCGGCGGTAACGTCCGTGGATCCGCCGCTGCCGTCAAGGGCGCGGATGGCGGATACTTCCAGGACGATGTCCGTGTTGGTGCAGGCCGCATAAGAACCGTTGTAGGCAATGTCGATTTCAAGGGACGCAGGAATCACTACCTGGGTGGGATCCGAGTCAATGGAGGTAGCGGAGCAGGCGCCTCCTGAAAGGGAAACACGGGCAAAATAGGTCCCGGTCTCGGTGTCTGAAACGGTCAGTGTGGACCCGGTAGCTCCCGAAACCGGGGCTCCGTCGCGGTACCATTGGATGGTCGCACCGGTCGCATCCGTGGATACGGAAAGATCCTGGGTCTGTCCCGGCAAAACCACTACAGACGCGGGGTTGTCCCGCGTGACGGTAAAGTTGCCGGAATTGGTAATGGCAACCGCAGGGGATTGTTCCACACAGGCACCGGTCCCGAAGATCTCCACGGAGTAGGCCCCTTCAAAACCGGCAACGGAGGCGTCCACCGTATAGGTGTCATTGTCCACGGCCGGGGAGGTGATAGCGGTTCCATCCCGGAACCAGGTATAAGTAAGCCCCTGGCCGGTGATATTGGCGGTCAGGTCCAGGGTTTCGCCCGGACAAAGCGTTGTTTTGGCGGGCGGGTTGATGGCAATCCCAAGGCTATTGCCCACTGTAACGTCGATAAGCCTAGATAGGGTGTTAGACGAACCCGAGCAGGAACCGTAATCGATTTCGACGTTGTACATTCCTGAATTTGAAACCGTTATTGACGATCCTTTATCAGAGAGCAGCGTACCGCTTCGGTACCAGTTGAACTGGTAGGTGTCTGCATTGGCAAGGTTATAGACCTCTAGTGAGATTGCGTTTCCGTCGCATACCTGCGCGATACCATCCCCGTAATCCGTTTTTCCCTGTTGACGTATACTTATGCTATTGTTTACATCGATAAAATACATGGGATAGGCTGCCGAGGCGGGGCTGGTCTGAGACGGGCTGGTGCTCTTGACACGCAACCGGTACCCTTCGCCCCGCGTTCCGGCAGGCACTGAGAACTGGAAATAAAAGTCAAATGTGGTATTCATGTCGGCGACGCGCGCCAATTCCTGAGGACTGTCAAAGGCGCCATCGGCGTCGGACAGTTCCAGGACAAATTCGTTATCAGCATTGACCAGGGGCGGACTCCAGGTGAAACTCACCCAATAATCGTTGAAAGAATCGGACGAACAGGCCGCTGACCAAGGGGTGTTCCCTATGGGAGGTGTTTGGTTTGGGGCTGCCTGGGGGGCATTGAGTACCTGTGCCATCCCGGAATGGGCGCACAGCAATCCCCACAGTAGGGCTGTGGCAATACGTAATTTTTGGTTCATGGCTCTCATGTTTACTTATTAGCTACTTGGTGATTGCCCTACTTAGTCCGGTTTTTGAGGCGCTGCCTATGCCGATCCCCGCTCAATCTGAGCAGGTGGCAGACCTGTGCAACCTGACTTTACCTAACAAATATGCTCTTTAGGCGCCCCACAGGGAATTTATTGTTGTCGCATGGACTATTTATGTTGTGAAATGGGGGGATTTGTATGAATGCCGTGCAATACATCTATTTAATTGAGCCTTTAATCGGTCGATGAACCGCATTTTTTCTACCTTTATCCCCCTAAAATCTTGTCGATGTCAGAGGCTTCCCGATCGCTGAATTTTATCGAACACATCATCGAAGACGATCTCTCTGCGGGCTTCCCCAAAAAGCAGTTGCGTTTTCGGTTTCCCCCGGAACCCAACGGGTACCTGCATATAGGACACGCGAGTTCCATTTGCCTGAATTTTGGACTGGGACTCCGCTACGATGCACCTGTAAACCTGCGTTTTGACGATACAAACCCGGCCAAGGAGGAATCTGAATATGTGGAGGCCATCAAAAGGGATGTGGAATGGCTGGGGTTCCAGTGGGCCGAAGAGCGGTATGCTTCCGACTATTTCCAGCAACTCTACGATTGGGCGGAGCAACTGATCCGGGACGGCAAGGCCTATGTGGACAGCCAGACCTCAGAAGAGATCGCGGCACAAAAAGGTACCCCTACGGAGGCAGGCACTGAAAGCCCCTTTAGAAACCGATCGGTATCAGAAAATCTTGAGCTCTTCAGGGGGATGAAGGAAGGTAAGTTTGCCCAGGGGGAACACGTATTGAGGGCCCGTATCGATATGGCCTCCCCCAATATGCTGCTCCGGGACCCGGTGATGTACCGGATATTGCACCGGGCGCACCACCGAACAAATACCGATTGGTGTATTTATCCGCTCTACGATTGGACCCACGGGGAAAGCGACTATATCGAGCAGGTATCCCATTCCCTGTGTACACTGGAGTTCAAGCCTCACCGACCCCTTTACGACTGGTTTCTGGACTGCGTGACGGAACCCGACAAACTCCGTCCGAAACAGCGGGAGTTTGCCCGCCGGAACCTCAGCCATACGGTTGTGAGCAAACGAAAACTGCTGGAGTTGGTCACAGGTGGCCATGTTTCTGGTTGGGATGACCCGCGCATGCCCACTATATCAGGACTGCGTCGCAGGGGTTGCACCCCCGAGGCCATCCGCAACTTTGCGGATACTATCGGCATTGCGAAACGGGAGAATGTGGTGGATGTGGCCCTTTTGGATTTCCATATGCGGGAGCACCTGAACAAGGTGGCACCACGGGTTATGGCCGTCCTGGACCCGATTAAGCTGGTGATTACCAATTACCCAGAAGGACAGGAGGAATGGCTGGAAACGGAAAACAATCCTGAAGACCCGGAGGCGGGAACCCGGGAAATCCCATTTTCCCGTGAGCTTTATATTGAACAGGAGGATTTCCGGGAAGAAGCCAACCGGAAATTCTTCCGGCTGAAACTAGGGGGAGAGGTCCGCCTTAAAAGCGGTTATATCATCAAAGCAGAGCGAGCGGTTAAGGATGATAAGGGACGGGTGGTTGAGGTGCATTGCACTTACGACCCGAAAAGCCGCAGCGGAAGCGGTACGGAAGAAAGTATGCGAAAGGTCAAGGGTACGCTGCATTGGGTCTCGGCAAGTCACGCCATCCCTGCGGAGGTACGCCTGTACGACCGCCTGTTTACAGACCCGACCCCGGACCAGCATAAGGACCGGGATTTTATGGAATTCATCAATCCCGACTCCCTGGAAGTTGTACAGGCCTGGTTGGAACCCGGCCTCGAGACCGCCCAACCTTCCGATCGTTTCCAGTTCCAGCGGCTGGGGTATTTCTGTGTGGATCCGGATTCCACCCCTGCAAACCTGGTTTTCAACCGCACGGTTACCCTCAGGGATACCTGGGCGAAAATCGAGCAAAAGGAGGCCTGACCATTATGCATAGAGTTCTTCTATGTAGTTGAATATACCGATTGATATATACAATTCAAAACCCTTCCAAACCAACGTTTTTAAGGGCATTTTAACCTGCTTGCCATAGTATTGGTCGATCACCAGGGTTTGGATACGCTCCAGGGCTTCCAATGCGTTTTCCGGCGAAAACCGCGCCCAGGGGGGTGTCTTTTTTGCTCCTGCGGGTCAATTGGGTGCTCTATGCGTCCGCAACCCCCGAATTAACGACCTCTTAACGGATATTCTAGTGAAATTCCCTTATACTGTTAATGGATCATGATTGACAGGGGGTCGTGACCGATCCCAAATATCGATACTGGTCAAAACCTAAGTTTAACATCAAATTTCAAATTATGGCATCTAACGATACTGGATCTGTACTAATTGCACTACTTACAGGAGCTGCAATAGGCGCAGGGGTAGGCATCCTCTACGCTCCCGAAAAGGGATCCAAAACCAGAAAAAAAATTAAAAGGAAAGCGAATAAAGCCAAGGATGATATTTCGCACCGGGTTTCCCGGGCCACGGAAGAACTAAGCCGGACGGCCGAAGCCAAAAAGGAAGATTTTGAGCGGCGCCTGGAAGATACCATCTCGACCATGAGCTACAAGGCAGATGACATCATCGAAACCCTGGAGCGCAAACTGGCCGACCTGAAGGAGAAAAACGCCAAATACCAGAAGGATTCCGAGGCCGATTCAGCCCGGAAGCCGAAGGTAGTAGCCAAATAAGGTCCCTGAATGGCATTTGAAGAATTGAAGGAACGCGCCGCGGACGCGGAGCGGGAATTCCGGCAATATACCGAGGCCACCATAGCCTATTACAAACTCCGGGCCTTCCGCCTGGTGATGAAGAGCCTGCTCTACCTCACCAAGGGCATTGTACTGGGATTTGTCCTGCTGCTGGTCCTTATTTTCGGGTCTGTTGCGGGAGCTTTTGCCCTGGGCGAGGCTTTCGACTCCGTAGCCCTGGGCTTCCTGGTCATTTCGGGAGGCTACCTGCTGCTATTCCTGCTGGTATACCTGCTCAGGGATTCGATGAACGCTCCCCTGCTCAGGAAATTTTCAGAATATTTCTACGAGGATGAGTAAACGCTATACATCATTCAAGGAGATCGACAAGGATCTCAAAATCCTGAATTTGCAACGTGAAATTGCTGTTGAGGATTTAAAGTTGACCTATTCGGAAACCAGGAAGAGCCTCTACCCTACCCATTTACTGGGAGGATTTTCCGGGATCATCCAGAAGCTGGCTATTTCGTTCCTTGCCAAGAAAATCATGGAAAGGCTGAGCCGCTGACCGGCAAGTGTCCCAATATCAAAAATAAAAACCCCGGCATATGCCGGGGTTTTATGTTTCTAAAAAGCACCGTTTCCCTGTCAGGCTTTCTTATCCCTGTTCTGTTTCTTCATCGCCTCCCCAATCTGGTTGCTGGCAGTAAAGCTGGCGACCATGTTGTTAAGCATATCGCTTCCGGCCTGGGGGGAATTCGGCAGGAGGATGAGGTTCGTGTTGGTTGCCTCCCCGATAGCCTGTAGCGTATCGTAATGCTGGGTGACCACGATCAGGGCAGATGCCTCCTGGGAATTGATCCCCACCTTGTTCAGCACTTCGACGGATTCCTCCAGGCCCCGGGCGATCTCCCTACGCTGGTCGGCAATTCCCTGCCCCTGCAGCCGCTTGCTCTCCGCTTCAGCCTTGGCTTTTTCGACAATCAGGATCCGCGCGGCATCCCCTTCGAACTGGGCGGCGATCTTCTCCCGTTCCGAGGCATTGATCCGGTTCATGGCAGCTTTTACCTGGGCATCCGGGTCTATATCCGTCACCAGGGTTTTGATGATGTCATACCCGTAATCCAGCATCGCATCCTGCAGTTCGGATTTGACGGCAATCGCAATATCGTCCTTCTTGACAAAGACATCGTCCAGTTTCATTTTGGGCACCTCGGCCCGGACCACATCAAATACATAGGAGGTAATCTGCTCATGGGGGTATTCGAGTTTATAGAATGCCTCATAGACCTTATCCCTGATGATCACGTACTGTACGGAGACCTTGAGCTTCACGAATACATCGTCCAGGGTCTTGGTTTCCACGATCACGTCGAGCTGCTGGATTTTAAGGCTCACCCTGCCGGCGATCCGGTCCACCAGCGGGATTTTCATCTGGAGTCCGGAATTCCGGATACTCTGGAAACGACCGAAACGCTCTACGATAACCGCCGTTTGCTGCTTGACGACGAAGAATGAACTGAAGAGGATGACCAGCCCCACGAGCAGGACGGGTATCCAGAAGAATAGTGTTCCCATAATTATACGTTGCTACTGATAGGTGAAGATACGAAGTATTGCCCTATGAGTCGCAAGGGAAATACTTTTGTTACAGCCAGGGCACAGCCTTCCCGGTGCGCGGGTACCGCCCGCTTCCGGCGAGTTATCCATCCAGACGTGTCAGCGCCGTACGGATCCTGCCCAGGGTTTCCTCCCTGCCGATGAGCTCCATGATATCGAAAAGGTGCGGCCCCTGAAGGGAGCCAACCAGGATCAGGCGCAGGGGGGCCATAACCTGCCCGAAGGAATAACCATGCTCCTGTATCCAGGCCTTGACGGATGCTTCAAGGCTGGAAGAACGAAAATCGTCCGTTTTCTCAAGCAGGCGGAGCAGGGCAGCCATCAATTCCGGGGTGTCCGTTTTCCATTGTTTGCGAACAGCCTTTTCATCGTAGGATTCAGGCGACCGGAAAAAGTAATCGCCCAACTCCCACAAATCGCTTACAAAATCGGCGCGTTCCCGCAGCAGCGAAATCACCTTTTCCAGATAGGTATCCTTCAGGCTGGCAGAAAGCGGGTGGCTCCTGCGCAGGACCTCTCGGAAATCGGGGATGAGTGCTGCAGGGGGCTTCTGTTGTAGGTATTGATGATTATACCATTTGGTTTTATCAGGGTCAAACCGCGCGCCCCCCTTGTTCACACGGGCCAGGTCAAATGCGGCCACGAGTTCGTCCAGGGCAAACAGTTCCTGTTCAGTCCCCGGGTTCCATCCCAGTAGCGCCAGGAAATTGACCACAGCTTCCGGGAAATATCCGGCTTCCCGATACCCGGGGGTCCCTTTCCAGCTGAGCGGAAAAACCGGGAACCCCCCTTTCTCCCCATCCCTCTTGCTGAGTTTACCTTTGCCGCTTGGTTTCATGATCAGGGGAAGGTGCGCGAATTCCGGCGGGTTCCACCCCAGGGCCTTGTAGAGCTGGATGTGCAGGGCCAGGGAGGGCAACCATTCTTCCCCCCGGATGACATGGCTGATCTCCATCAGGTGGTCGTCGACGATGTTGGCCAGGTGGTAGGTAGGCATCCCGTCACTTTTATAAAGGACCTTGTCGTCGAGCGTATTTGTATCGATACGGATAGTGCCCCGGATCAGGTCATGGAAGCCGAGGGTTTCATCCACAGGCCATTTGAAGCGGATCACATAAGGTTCCCCGGACCCAAGCCTTTCCCGGAGTTCCCCGGCGGGCATCCCCAGGGAATTGTCCAGTTTTTCCCGGTTGTGCCAGTTATAGATAAAGGTTTTCCCCTTTTTTTCGTGGTCGGCCCGGTGGGCATCCAGGGCTTCTGCCTGGTCGAAGGCATAATAGGCCCATCCGCTATCCACCAACTCCTTTGCGTACTGCCGGTAGAGTTCCTTCCTCTCGCTCTGTCGGTAAGGCCCGTATCCGCCTTCCCTGCCGGGGCCCTCATCATAAGGGATCCCGAGCCATTCCAGGGATTCGGCAATATACGCCTCCGCCCCTTCTACAAACCTGTTCTGGTCCGTATCTTCAATGCGCAGGATAAACGTCCCCTGGTGTTTCCGGGCAAACAGGTAGTTAAACAGGGCCGTACGGACCCCGCCGATATGCAGGGGCCCTGTGGGGCTGGGAGCAAAACGCACGCGTACAGGCTGCTTCATGGGATAAAGGTTATAGGCGCAAAGATAGGCAGTAAGGCCGGGATGGCAAGAAGGTATGGGAAGGGATGCCAGACGTTCCTACAGTGTGCCGAAAGATCCGGGGCGACAGCTGCCCCGCCTGGGAGTCACGCACAGAAAGGCCTGTACCGGGGGCTTTTAACATGTTTTTGGCCGGAGGATTCCCCGATCCATAGTATCTTGGCATAAAAGAAGTTGTTTTGGAACAGTATGAGTTGATCATTAGGAAGTTAGAGAAGTTCCTCAACCGGTACTACCTGCGGCAATTGCTCAAAGGGAGTTTCCTGTTTCTTTTCTTCGGGGGCCTGCTGCTGCTCCTGGTAAGCGGACTGGAGTATCTGCTCTGGATGGGAAGCGGGCTCCGCACGGTCTTGTTCTGGATATTGGTTGGAGTAGAGGTTGTATTGTTCCTTCGCTACCTGGTGGTTCCCGCCCTGCAACTTTTCAGGCTACGCCGCGGGCTGAGCTATAAAGAGGGCTCTGCGATGATCGGCCGGCATTTTCCGGAGGTGGATGACCGGCTGTACAACCTGCTGGAACTGGCCGAAAATCCTGCGAAATCCGAATTGCTGCTGGCCAGCATCGAACAACGGTCCCGGAATTTAAGGGAAATCCCTTTTTCCCGGGCAGTCAATATGCGGGAGGGCCTCCGCTATGCCCGGTATGCAGCCCTGCCCGTGGGCATTGTCCTGGTTTTGTGGCTCACGGGAAAAGGACTGGATTTCTTGCAATCCTACCAAAGGGTAGTGGATTACCGCACGGCATATGAGCCCCCCGCCCCCTTTCAGTTCCGGATAATGAATGCAGGCCTTGAAACACGTGAAAACCTTCCCTTTACGCTCAAGGTTAGAACCGTAGGTGATGTGCAACCGGAAAATGTAGAGCTCGTGGCGGGGAGTCGCAGGATCCTTCTCGAAGATAAGGTCACCCATTTTGAATACACCTTCAGGCCACCCCTGGAATCCACGGAATTCCATTTGGAGGCAAACGATATCCGTTCCATGGATTATCAGCTGTCCGTGATCCGGGTACCAGTGATCGATCGTTTCCGCATGGATTTGGAGTTTCCGGCTTACCTGGGGCGGGCGGCCCAGCAGGTGCAGGGTACGGGGAGTATTACTGTGCCGGAAGGAACCCGGATCCGTTGGAATATTCGTGCGGTACACACAGATACTGTTCGGTATGAAGATCAGGACACCGTGTTGATGGCCCTGCCGGATAATGATGAGTTCATCCTTAACAAACGGATTTTCAAGGAGACGGCCTACCAGTTGAGCACATCCAACAGGCAGGTGAGCCGGTTTGACGAATTGAACTACCGGATCGATGTGATCCGCGATGAGTATCCCAGGATTGCCGTACGGATGGTCCGGGATTCCCTGGAACCTAACCTGGCCTATTTCTCCGGCGAATTGACAGACGACTACGGATTAAGGGAATTAAGCGTCCGCTGTTTCCCTGTGGGGAATAAGGATGAGGTACAGGAAGTGGTCCTGGAGGCACCTACCGGCTCCTTCCAGACATTCTACTATACCTTCCCATCCGGCTTGCAATTGGTGAGCGGACAGGATTATATGTTGGAATTCCGGGTACGGGACAATGATGGGATCCGGGGGGGCAAAGTAACCTCCAGTGAAACCTTCCGCATCTCCCAGTATACTCCGGAGGAACTCAGGGACCAACAGTTGCAATACCAGAATTCCCTGTTGGACGGACTCGGAAAAACGCGGAAGGAGCAGGAACGTTTGCAGGAGGAGCTGGACGCCTTCAAAAAGGAGCAGCAGGAAAAGGAAAACCTGGAATACGGGGACCAGCAGAAATTGAAGGAGGTATTGAACCGGCAATTGAAACAGGAGCGCCTGATGGAGAAATTCAGCCGGGAACTGGGAGAAAACCTGAAATCCGACGAGGAAACGGACGATGAGTTTAAAGAGTTGCTGGAAGAACGCCTGGAAAGACAGGAGATAGAGGCACGGAAAAATGCCCAATTAATGGAGGAGATGCAGAAGATACTGGATCAGCTGGACAAAGAGGCCCTGAAGGAACGGATGGAGGAAATCGGTAAACGGCAGGAAGGAAACCGGCGGAGCATGGAGCAATTACTGGAACTCACTAAGCGGTATTACGTACAGGAAAAGTCCAGGCAATTGGCTTCAAAGCTCAAAATGTTGTCCGAAGAACAGGAAGTGCTTTCCGAATTGGAAAGGATGGTGAAAGATTTCTCCGAAGAGCAACAGGAAAAGCTGAACGGGAAGTTCGAGGGCTTGCGCAAGGAATTAGGGGAATTGGAAAAGAGCAATCAGGATTTGAAAAAACCGCTACCCTGGAGCCGGGACCAAAAGAAGGAGGAAGGTGCGGCCGGTGATCAACAGGAGGCCCTGGAAATGCTACAAAAAATGCAGGTACCTGAAACTTCGGAGTCGGACCAGTCAGGTTCGGAGGCTGAAGCTTCCAAAAAGAAACAGAAGTCTGCCGCCCGTAAGATTCAGGAGCTTTCAGAAGCACTGCAACAGGGGGCAGCCTCGGGGGGAGGCAGCGGGGATGCGGAGGATGCGGAGATGCTGCGGCAAATCCTGGATAACCTGGTGGTATTTTCCTTTGAGCAGGAAGAACTGTTTGATGCCGTACAGGGACTGGAGGAAGGTGCCTCCTCCCTAAGCGGGGACCTCCGCCAGCAGCAGGAGCTGCGGAAGATGTTCGAACATGTGGACGACAGCCTGTTTGCCTTGTCCCTGCGCAGGCCGAACATAGCGGAGGACGTGAACAAACAGATTACGGAAGTGTATTATAACATAGATAAGGGGTTGGAAAGCCTGAGTGAAAACCAATGGTATCGCGGGGCGTCTTACCAACAGTATGTAATAACCGCGTCGAACGAACTTGCAGCCATGCTGGCTGTTTCCCTGGAAAACATGCAGGAGTCCATGCAACCGGGTTCCGGTCAGGGCTCCGGGGACTTCCAATTGCCGGATATCATCCAAAGCCAGGAGCAATTGCGCCAAAAGATGCAGGGGAGCCAGCAAGGCGAATCAGAATCCGGTTCACAAGGGAAAGAAGGGGAGTCCGGTGAAGGGGAGCAGGGCCAACAAGGCCAACAAGGGCAACAGGGCCAACAAGGGGCGCAAGGGCAGGAAGGAAACTCCGGCGGGCAATCCGGCAAGGGCAATGAAGGCAATGACGGCGGGCAGGGTAGCGGGTCTGAGGGTCAGGACAACGGAAATTCCGGCAGGGATGGGCAAGGTGAAGGGAATGGCGGTCAGGATGGATCCGGGAGTGAAGGTTCCGGCGAAGGGAATGAAGAGATGAGTTACCAGGAATTGTTTGAGATCTATAAGGAACAGCAGATCATACGGAACCGTCTGGAGGAACAATTAAAGGATATGATCGACAATTCGGACAGGGAACTAGCCAAACGGATTGCACGGGATATGGAGCAATTCGAAGAAGAGTTGCTGCGAAGCGGGATTACAACACGTACGGCCGATCGGATCAACAAAATACAGCAGCAATTGATGAAGTTGGAGAACGCTTCTTTTGAGCAGGGGGAAAAGGAGGAGCGCGAAAGCCGCACCAACAGGACGCGTTTTGTCAATCCGATCACAACACGGCCGGAAGTCTTTGAAAATGAGGAGGAGAACATTGAAATATTGAACAGACAAGTATTACCTTTGCGCCGCATTTATAAAACCAAGATAAAGGCGTATTTCCAGGATGAAGATTGAGTACCACTCGGAGACTGATTTCCAGTTATTGGAGCCCCGAAAATATACCGAATGGATTAAAAAGGTTGTTGCCTCCAGGGGCATGTACATCGAGGAACTCAGTTTTATTTTTTGTTCCGATGATTACTTGTTGGACATGAATCAAAAGTACCTGGGCCACGACTATTTTACAGACATCATTACGTTTCCAAATGCGGAAGGCTCCGGAGTTGGAGGCGATCTGTTTATTTCGGTAGACCGGGTGCGCGATAATGCCCGGGAGTACGGGGTCGACTTTGACCATGAATTGGCACGCGTAATGATTCATGGGGTATTGCATTTGTCTGGTTTAAATGATAAGACAGCAGCAGAGCAACAACAGATGCGTAAGGAGGAGGACCGTTGCCTGGAAATGTTCCACGTGAAACAATAGCGATGTTTGAAGGAGAATATGATGTAATCGTAGTAGGTGGCGGCCACGCTGGTTGCGAGGCGGCCGCGGCCGCGGCCAATATGGGTTCCAGCACCCTGCTGGTTACCATGAACCTGCAAACCATTGGGCAGATGTCCTGCAATCCGGCCATGGGGGGGATCGCCAAGGGACAAATTGTCCGGGAGATTGATGCCCTGGGGGGATACAGCGGAGTAATAACCGACCGGTCTGCCATACAGTTTAAGATGCTCAACAAATCCAAGGGACCCGCCATGTGGAGTCCGCGCGCCCAAAGTGATCGGATGCGGTTTGCGGAGGAATGGCGGATGGCACTGGAACAAACGGAAAACCTGGATTTCTACCAGGAAATGGTGAGTGATCTGTTGATTAGCGGAGACCGGGTCGCAGGTGTGCGTACCTCCCTGGGCCTGGAGATCAGGGGACGGAGTGTGGTCCTTACCAACGGCACCTTCCTCAATGGGTTAATTCATATTGGGGACAAGCAGTTCGGTGGGGGTCGAGCAGGCGAAAGGGCAGCTAGGGGCATTACCGAACAGCTCACCCAGGTTGGTTTTGATTCCGGGCGGATGAAGACGGGTACCCCCCCTAGGGTAGACGGACGAAGCCTGGATTATTCGAAGATGGTGGTGCAACCCGGGGATGATGAACCCGGTCGTTTTTCTTATTTGGACACACCTTTGCTGAAACGGCAACGGGATTGCCATATGACCTACACGAGCCCCGAGGTGCATGACCTCTTACGGGAAGGATTTGACAGGAGCCCCATGTTCAACGGGCGTATAAAAAGTATCGGACCCCGTTATTGCCCATCCATCGAGGACAAAATTCACCGGTTCAGCGACAAGGACCGGCATCAGATATTTGTAGAACCGGAAGGTTGGAGTACCGTAGAGGTGTATGTGAATGGCTTCAGCACCTCCCTGCCGGAAGATGTGCAATACCGCGCCCTTAAATCGGTCGCAGGTTTTGAAAAGGTCAAATTTTTTCGCCCGGGCTATGCCATCGAATACGACTATTTTCCCCCAACCCAGTTACGGCATACACTGGAGACAAAATTGATTTCCAACCTCTATTTTGCCGGTCAAATCAACGGGACAACGGGCTACGAGGAAGCTGCTTCACAGGGGCTCATGGCCGGCATCAATGCGCACCTTAAATTACAGGAAAAGGAGCCTTTTATACTCAGGCGGGACGAAGCTTACATTGGCGTACTTATCGACGACCTGATCACCAAAGGCACGGAAGAACCTTATCGCATGTTCACCAGCCGGGCCGAATACCGGACGCTGTTGCGCCAGGATAATGCGGACCTTCGCTTAACAGAAAGAGGGTATCGTATCGGGCTTGCCTCAGAGGCCCGATTGCGTGCCGTGGAATTAAAGAGATCCCAGGCAGAGGAACTGGTAGGATTCTTTAAACAGACCAGTTTTGTGCCTGAAGAAATCAACCCGATCCTGGAAACAGTAGGTTCCAAAAAAGTAAAACAAGGGGATAAGCTTTTTAAGGTTTTTGCAAGGCCCCAGGTGGCAATGAAACACATGCTGCAACTGGACAGCGTTTCGGATTATATACGGGAAAAGGACCTGGGGTCTGAGGTGCTGGAACAGGCGGAAATCGAGGTGAAATATTCAGGGTACATCGAAAAGGAAAAGACAAATGCCGACAAATTGCAACGCCTGGAGAACATCAAAATCCCCGAGCAATTTGATTACACCCAGGTCAGATCCCTTTCTTATGAGGCGCGGGAAAAGCTGGGCAAAATCCGCCCGGCAACCCTTTCACAGGCTTCCAGGGTAAGTGGAGTGTCGCCGAGCGACATCAGCGTTTTGATGGTTTTCCTGGGACGATAGTTCCACGTGGAACAATAGTGCCAAGCCGTAAATATTCCATAATAAGAAGCATCACCAGCATGTCCTTAAAGCCCCAGCCAGCTATTCTAGATCCGGTCCTTTCAACAAAGGATTACATGGTTAGCGGGGAAGAGTTTCGCATCTGCAGGCACCCTGCATTCGAGGGCTTGCTTTATACGCATCCTTTGCCGGATCAGCTGGATCCCTATTATGAATCCGAGGAGTACCTGTCCCACCAGGATCGGCCCGAAACATTTCTCGGCAGGCTTTATCGATCCGCACGAAATTGGAATATCCGCTGGAAGCTTTCCCTTTTGAAAGACTACATCCCTGCTTCGGCATCCCTGCTGGAGGTTGGATGTGGACAAGGAGATTTCCTGGAGGCAGCCGGAAGGGTTTGGGAGGTAACCGGGGTGGAACCGAATGCAGGCGCCAGGGGCCGGGCCCGGAATAAAGGACTCGAGGTATATGCCGGACTTGGCGATGTACCTGCAGGATCCAGGGAAGGGATTGTCCTGTGGCATGTGCTCGAGCACATCCCGGACCTCGAAGGCACCATTGTCCAAATACGATCCCTTTTGCGCCAGGGCGGCTACCTGTTCCTGGCCCTTCCCAACCATCAATCCGGGGATGCAAAATTCTACGGGGAATACTGGGCGGGATATGATGTGCCTCGTCATGTTTGGCATTTTACAAAGGAACCCGTCAAACAGCTTTTTGGCGCCTATGGTTTTGAAGTAGTGCAAATGAAGCCCATGTGGCTCGATGCATTTTATGTGTCCTGGCTTTCCGAAAAATACAGGGGTAACCGATGGGCTCCCTTTGCGGGGGCATACCGGGGTTTGGTTTCCAACTTGTCCGCCCTGAGGACCAGTCAGCCCTCCTCCCTGGTTTATATCCTTCGGTATGCAGGCCCCAGCAGCCAACAAGCCAAATAGGGCAGTTCAGAGCCACGATCTCCTCCGGAAAGTACTCAGCTACGTCTTTGCCCGAAACAAGCCAGCAGCGCTAATTCCAGGCAGCCGGATTAAATAGGCAAAACAGATCAAAGAGCCAATAAATAATAGACATAATCAATGGCTGTGAGGTGGTCCTGAAAATATATCAGCAGTCGGTTAATAGCGAACGATTGAAAAGTCCTATTTTTGCCCCTCAATTGAAAACCCGTACGCATGAAAAAATTGATGATCCTGGCGGCCGTTGTACTGTTCAGCAGTTGCCAGCAAAATAAGATAGGCTTTGTAGACTATACCACCCTAATGGATGGGTATAGCAAAAAACAGGAACTGGAAACCAGTTACAACTCCCGTGCCGAGGCCTATGCCCGGAAGCGCGACAGCATCTCCCAGGCTTTCCAGATGGAAGCCCAGAGCCTACAGAACAAATCCAAGAGCATGTCCCAGCAGCAGGCACAGGAAGAGTACGGTGCCCTCCAGCAACGCGGACAGGTTATCGGCAACCAGTTGCAGCAGGAGGAACAGCGCATGCAACAACAGGGCCAGCAGAAAATGGACAGCCTGATCACGGAAGTCAGGGAGCGCATCAGTGATTTTGGGAAGAACAACGGCTACACCTATATACTCGCCGCAGGAGAAGGCGGAAGTGTACTATATGGAGCTGAAAGTCAGGATGTTACGGAAGAAATACTGAAAGTCCTGAACGAGGAAGCCAAGAAGTAATACCCTGGTTTTCCATAATTACAGACCCGGCCCCCTGCGGCCGGGTTTTTTATTGTTGCAGGAGGAAGACCAGCAGGACGGCGGGGATAAAGTATACGGCAATGGTCTTGGCCCCCTCATAATCCTTGGCCAGGCGCTGGCCAAATAGCAGCATGAGCAGGGCGATACAGGAAAGGATGGCCCCGTAAAGCGCCAACACCCGGGAGCCGCCAAGCAAGAGCTGCACCAGGCCAAGGGCGCACAGCAGACCAGCAGCAACTTCAGTTGCCAGGACCACGGTCAGCAAAAATGGCACCAGGCCCTGTAGCGGGGTTTTTTCGAAATGGGACTTCAGCCAACTAAGGTTTCCTTTCCAGTCCACGACCTTATCGATGCCGCTCTGCAGGAAGGTAATGATGAGGAATAGCAGGATGAGGATTTCTGCGGCGTTTGATAGCAGGGTGTTCATGAATTTTGATTTTCGGCAGCGCGGGTATGCAGCAACCGGGTTAACTTAATGGAGAGGTCCGTGAAGATGATTTTTGCGTTTCCGTTTCGTTCGATATGGTAGATGGCATCCTCCAGTTCGCGGAACATGGGCAGGATGTTGTTTTCGTGTATAAAAGGGGCAAACTTGCTCAGGTCAAAATCGGGTTGTCGCATTTTCATGTAGACCAGCGCCTCTGCCCGGTAGTTCATCAACAGCGCCTGGCGGATCACCGATAGGCAGTAGGCCAGGAATTTTTTCTGGGTTTCCCGACCCGTTTTGGCGATTTCCTCGCTCCACTGGATCAGTTCGTAAACGGCTCCTTTGTTTCCCTTCGCCTTGAAGGCGGTCCGCGTCCACTGTACAAACCATCGCTCAAAAACCAGGTCTTCGCTGTCTTTCAGCATCAGGTCCAGCGCTTTGTTAAAGTTGCCGTTCGCCTCCTGGGCAATCTGGGTGGCTTCCTCCCGGTTGGCCCCGCGGTCGACCAGGGCGTCCGTGATGGCTGCCTCGGGAAGGGGCGGGAAATGCAGCATCTGGCAGCGGCTCCGGATGGTCTGCAACAGCAATTCCTCGTCTTCGGCCAATAGCAGCAATACGGTTTTGGGTGCGGGCTCCTCGATGAGTTTGAGCAGTTTGTTGGCGGCTGCCGTATTCATTCGTTCGGCCATCCAGACAATCATGATCTTATACCCGCCCTCATAAGGTTTCAGGCTCAGTTTTTTCACGATATCGTGGGCTTCGTCCACCCCGATCTGCCCTTGTTTTTTTTCGATCCCGATACTCCGGTACCAGTCAAAGAGGTTGCCGTAGGGTTGCTCCCTTATAAACTCGCGCCATTGCGGCAGGTAGTGATCGCTCACGGCATGGCTCTTTGCCGAATCGGAATTGGCCACCGGGAAGGCAAAATGCAGGTCCGGGTGGGTAAGGTGGTCGCACTTGGTGTTACAGGTTTTGTCGCCGTTCCCGTTCTCGCCCCCGGTATTGGCACAAAGCAGGTACTGGGCATAGGCAATGGCCATAGGCAGCGTCCCGCTTCCCTCCGGCCCGATGAAGAGCTGTGCATGCGGAATCCGGCCTCCGTCCGCACTGGAAGTCAGGTGATTCTTGATGTGGGCCAGGCCCAGGATCTCTGAAAACCGCATGGACCAAAGATAGCACTTTTGAGTCCCTGCCCCGAAATTAAATGGCTTCCGGGCTGTAGGGCAATGCATTATATCTTATTTTTGGGTTGCCAAAAAAACAGCAACACCATGACGATCGACGATTTTGACTTTAAGGACAAGAAGGCGCTGATCCGCGTAGACTTCAACGTGCCCCTGAATGACGCTTTTGAAGTGACTGACACCAACCGCATCGAAGCGGCAAAACCCACCATCATCAAGATCCTCGAAGATGGGGGCAGCGCAGTGCTGATGAGCCACCTGGGCCGTCCCAAGGGCAAGGCGCAGCCGGAATTGTCCCTCTCCCATATCGTGGATACGGTCTCCGAGATTATCGGCGTTGAGGTAAAATTCGTTCCGGATTGTATTGGGGACCAGGTGGAAAAAGCGGTTTCCGAACTGGAAAGCGGTAAGATCCTGCTGCTGGAGAACCTCCGGTTTTACGATGAGGAAGAGGCCGGCGACAAGGCCTTTGCTGAAAAGCTTTCCCACTGGGGGGATATCTATGTGAACGACGCATTTGGGACCGCCCACCGCCCGCATGCCTCCACCACGGTGGTCGCCTCCTTTTTCCCCGGCAAAAAATGTTTTGGCTACCTGCTTGCCAATGAAATCAAAGCCATAGAAACCGTGATGGAAACCGGGGAGAAACCGGTCACGGCTATATTGGGAGGGGCCAAGGTCTCCTCCAAGATCACCATCATCGAGAACATCCTGGACAAGATCGACCACCTCATTATCGGCGGCGGGATGACCTACACCTTTGTCAAGGCCCAGGGCGGTTCGGTAGGGGATTCCATTTGCGAGCCCGATAAAACAGACCTGGCATTGTCCATCCTGGAGAAGGCCCGGCAAAAGGGCGTTTCGGTTCACCTGCCGGTTGACGTCGTGGCTGCAGACGCCTTTGACAACGATGCAAACACCCGGGTCATGGCGGTGGACGCCATTGAAGACGGCTGGCAGGGACTCGATGCCGGCCCCCGGACCCTGGAGCTTTTCCGGAAAGTGATCCTGGAATCGAAGACCATCCTCTGGAATGGCCCGGTAGGCGTATTTGAGATGCCCAGTTTTGCCCAGGGGACCATTGCCATAGGCAACGACATTGCAGAAGCCACTGCAAGCGGGGCATTCTCCCTGGTAGGCGGGGGCGATTCTGTGGCCGCGGTAAAGCAGTTCGGCTTTGACTCTAAGGTCAGCTATGTATCCACCGGGGGTGGGGCCATGCTGGAAAGCCTCGAAGGGCGCACCCTTCCGGGGATTGCCGCTATACAGGATCAATAGTTCCCTCAACAAAAGGGGCATTGCAACTGGTTCCCTCAACCAAAAGGGGCATAGGCGCACTTTAACCGCAAAAATTTCGTTCTTATTTAAAATTGTGCGATTTTCGCTTATCCCCACTCCAAACATGCTGTTAATCAAATGAAAAAGCTCTTTGTTGCAGGTGCGCTGACCTTTCTTGGCGCAGCTTTCGGCCAGCAGGAATCCATGGATTCCGGGGATGCCCGGGACACTGTGGCACAGGCGGCCGTGGCAACCCAACCCCTTGGCCTTGCCGACATACAGGAAGTCTCTTTTAGCCGGGCCGACAGCGCCCGCCTCAGGGACCACAAACTGGCGGCCCGATACGACAGCCTCTGGATGCACGAACTCCGGCAGGCTGCCGACCGCTACCCCCAGATGTATGCGGAAATCCAGCTGGCAGGCTCCGACAGCCTCACCGACAGCACTGGGGGCTTCGATACCGAACTATTCAAGCAGCGACTCGTCCTGCTCAACCAGAAAACACCCTTTAACATTACGTATAGCGCCTCCCTGGAAAGCGTCGTAAAAACCTTTCTGACCCGGAAGCGCGACCTGATGGAGCGGATGCTAACCGCCAGCCAGTTCTATTTCCCCATGTTCGAGGAAACCCTTGACAAGCACGGGTTGCCTTTGGAGATAAAATACCTGGCCATCGTGGAGTCGGCCCTGAACCCCAAGGCGCGTTCCCGGGTGGGCGCCACGGGCCTCTGGCAGTTTATGTACAGCACCGGCCGCATGTACGACCTGGATGTAAGCAGCTATGTGGACGAGCGGAATGACCCCATAGAGTCTACCGAGGCGGCTGCGAAATACCTGAAGCGCCTGTATGAAATATTCGGGGACTGGGACCTGGCCCTGGCAGCCTACAATTCCGGCCCCGGCAATGTGAACAAGGCCATCCGGCGTTCCGGCGGATACACCAACTACTGGAACCTTCGGCCCTTTTTGCCGAGGGAAACCGCGGGCTACGTGCCGGCCTTCTTTGCCGCCATGTATATTTTTGAATATGCCGCAGACCATGGCCTGAACTTTACCCCCGCCGAGAGGCCCTATTTTGAAACGGATACCGTTTGGGTAAAATCGACCATTACCTTTGACCAGATTTCCAGGGCCACCGGGATACCCGAAGCGGAAATCGCCATGTTGAACCCGGCCTACAAGCTCAGTATCATCCCGAAGGTGGATGGCAAGAACTATGTGCTCCGGTTGCCCCGACGGGCCGTAGGTTCCTTTGTGGCCAACGAGGAGGCCGTCTATGCCATGGCCCGCGAAGAGATTGCCAAACAGGAAAAGGCGCTGCCCCAGATGGTGGAGGCTGAAGACCGGATTCGCTACCGGGTCCGCAGCGGGGACTACCTCGGGAAGATCGCGGAGCGATACGGCGTCGGTGTCAGCCAGATCAAACGCTGGAATGGCCTCAGGAGCAACGACCTGCGCATTGGCCAGCGACTGACCATCTACCCCAGGAAGCCGGTCACTTCAACCGCAACCCCGTCGGCAAAAACGGGTTCCGGGGTGGCGCAAAGCTCCGGGGACGGCCCGACGGTCCACGTGGTCCGGGAGGGTGATTCCCTATGGACCATTTCCCGGAAATACCCGGGGGTTTCGATTGAAAATTTGCGAGAATGGAACGGAATTCGCGGGAATAACCTGCAGCCGGGCACCCGGTTGAAGCTGTGTAATTGTTCCTCCTAATCCCCCACTTAGAAAATGAAAAAACTCCGAATCCTCCTTTTTTGCTTTTTGGCCCTGGGGGCCTGCGATGACGGGCCCAAGAAAAAGTACAAACCCGCCTCCATAGGTGCGCTCAATACCGTGGCTGTCGTCATGAACAACTCCCTGTGGGAGGGCCCCGTGGGGGACAAGGTCAGGGAGAACTTTGCCGCCCCGTTGATTGGCCTAACCTGGGACGAACCCAGGTTTAACCTGGAACATATGCCCCCATCCGTTTTCACGGGGACCACACGCCACCGCAGGTCGGTGCTTTACGTATCCCGGGACAGCATCACGGGCGCCCAGGTTAGGGAGGACCTGTACGCCTCCCCCCAGGTGGTCGGAGTCATCAAGGGCACTTCCGATTCCGCCCTGATCGGGGCCATCGAAAGCTACGCCGGCCCTATCATGGACAGTATCCGGAAAATGGAAATGGAAGAAGCCCAGGAGCGTTTTTTGCGGTCCCTGAGCAAGGAAACCATCCTGGAGGAAAAATTCGGGATATCCCTGCGCCTGCCATCCATTTACAAGGTGGGTAAACAGGAGGATAATTTTGTGTGGATTGACCGGGAAATCCAGAAAGGCAGCATGAACCTCATTGCCTACGAATTACCAGGGGATAGTTTTGATGCGGACTCCACCTTTGTCCGGGATATAGTCCGCGTGCGGGACTCCATTGGAAAACGGTATATCCCGGGCCCCGACGTGCCGGGTAAGATCACTTATATGGGCACGGAAAAGGCCTTTGCGCCCTCGGTCTTCCCCGCTGAAATAGGTGGCTACAATGCGGCTGAGGTACGCGGGATCTGGGAAATCGTCAACTATCCCATGGCCGGCCCTTTCCTGACATATATTATCAACGATCCTGCCAACAACCGCAAGATGGTCCTGGAGGGCTTCACCTTTGCACCTGCCACGAACAAGCGGGATTATATGTTCGAACTCGAAGCCATCATGCGGACGGTCAAGTTCCAGGACCCCTAAACCCCCGGATACCGAACTTTAGGTCTCCTGGATGCCATGGTCTTCACGCGCCAGAGGGAATTTCGACACGTACTCAAAACATCAAAAAGCCCCGCAACTGCGGGGCTTTTTTTACTAGTTATTATCGCCTGGGCCTCAATCGAAGGCATATCCGGTGGAAACCCGGAAAATAAAGGCGTACATGGTAATGATCCAAAGGGCAAAACAAAACCAGGAGAAGGCCTTGAAATACCGTTGCAAGATCATATTTGTCCAGTTCTTGAATGCTTCTAGATAGATTTCTTTTACGAGTAATAATTTTTCCATAGGGGGCATATTAGAGTTTGTTCTGCCCCAAATATCACGGGTCTTATTCGGAATCCCGCATAAATCAGGTGAATCACGGAAAAATCAGGCGTAAGCGGACCGGATCGTATACGGGTTCGACAAACGCCCGGAATACTCGGTAAACAGGGCTCCTGGGGATTCCCGGCATGCGACGGGCGGCTCAGTCAAAGGCAAACCCGGTGGCTACCCGGTATACGAATGCGTAGAGGACTACCAGGTAACAGGCAAAACAGAACCAGAACAAGATCCGGTAAAGGTTGCGCAACACCCAGGATCCAATGGCCTGGAAGGCTTCCTGATAAAGTTCTCTCATAAGTATCAAGGTTTTCATGGCGGGTTGGTTTTACATGTCTACAATAATGAATTCGGACCTCCGGTTGAGCTGGTGCTGTTCGGCTGTGCAGCGTATGCTTCCGTCACAGCCGTTCAGCAGGCGGTCTTCGCCATATCCGGTAGCGCTCTGGATGCGCTCCGGGGCAATGCCTTTTTCGATCAGGTAGGCCCGGGTGGATTTGGCGCGGAGGTCGGAGAGGTAGCGGTTGTATGCACTGGCCCCCCGGGAGTCCGTATGGGACTCGATGGCGATCACCATGTCCGGGTATTCCTGCATGACGGATACCAGCTTGTCGAGCTCCGCGGCTGCATCCGGCCGGATGTCGTGCTTGTCAAAATTGAAATAAATGGCCTCTGTTTTGAGCTTTTTCACCCCATCCTCTACCACGATCCGTTCCTGGAGTTTGCGCATGGGCATTTCGAGGTCAACCTGTTCGTTGTCCCGGGTGGTCACTTCCTGCTGCATCTCGAAATACGCTTTCTTGTCTATTACCACCCGGTAACGGGTATTGCTGTCCAGGTCCTGGAAGACAAAACTTCCCTCCCGGTCGCTGACCACTTCTTTCAATTTCCGGTTGTTGGCGTCGAGCAGGGTCACCAGGGCCTCGGGGATGGCCTCCCCGCTCACCAGATCGGTGATCACCCCGGCAATTGCATTTTCGTTGGTTTCTTCCGGCAGCAGGCGCTGGAAAGAGTACAGGTCATCATCCCCTTTTCCGCCTAAGCGGTTGGAGGCGAAGAATCCCTTTTGAGTCTCCTCATCGACGATATAGGAGAAGTCGTCTTTTTTGCTGTTGATCGGCTGGCCCAGGTTTTCCACCTCCAGGAAGCCTTCGGTCTCGTCAAATGCGACCTGGTAGATGTCCAGACCCCCAAGGCCCAGATGCCCATTGGAGGAAAAGTAGAGTTTCCGGTTGTTGATATACGGGAATAGCTCCTTTTGGGGGGTGTTGATCTCAGGGCCCAGGTTCCTGGGCTGGGAAAATGTCCCGTCCCCGAGTACGTCCACTACGAAAATGTCTGTTTCACCAATGGTGCCGGGCATGTCGGAAACAAAGTACAACTGTTTGCCATCCGGGCTCAGGGCCGGGTGCCCGGTGGAGTAATCCTCCCCGTTGAAAGGCAGTTCCTCGGCCTCGGACCACTCGTCCCCCACCTTGCGGGAACGGTAGAGTTTCAGGTGGTTCACCCCGTTCTTATCCCGGCGCAATTTTTTTCCATAGTTGTTCCGCGTAAAATATACCGTTTGGTTGTCGGGGGAGAAAGTCACCCCGGCCTCGTGGTATTTGGTGTTGAGCTTTTTTGAGAATTTCACCGCGTGTTGCAGGTTGTCGGCTTCGGCGTTCAATCGGGCCACATAGAGGTCCAGATAGGGCTGGTCATTCCACTTATACCTTCTGGTATGAAAAAAGGCTGAATCCACAGACGAAGCAAAGACGATGGCGTCCTCCCCATAGAACATGGGACCGAATTCCGAATACTTTGTGTTCACATCCAGGTTCCGGACGGCGAATGCATCCTCCCGGTTCAGGATATTGTCCAGTACGGTTTCGCGAAGCAGGCGGTCCTCCCGGATGCCGGCCGACATCCCGGCCGCTTCTGTTTTCTCGTCGTAGAGCCGCATGATCCGGCGGGCCCGGCCGTATTTGCCGTTTCCTTTCAGCGAATGGGCGTATTTGAACAGGTTGGCGGCGCTCATCTGGTCTTCGTACCGGTCGTACAGGATGCCATACCAGTGGTAGGCGCGCTCCATATTGGTGTTGAAATAATGGGAATCCGCAGCCTTGCGGATGATCTCGAAGGAATATGCGGAGGCGCCCTTTGACAGGATTTCTTCATAGAGCCGTGCAGCTTCCGCATACCACATAATTTGAAAGTACCGGTCCGCCTTCTGCAACAGCATGGAGTGTACCTTCGGCGGATCTGCCTCCTGGGTCCCGGAGGGGCCGGACTGAGCCGCTGTAATGGATGCCGGTACAACGGTGCCGCTTGCCGGTTCGGCAGGGCTGCCTGTATCCTTCCCTACCGGACCGGATAAGAGGCCATGGGCCGTATTGGCTTCGGACCCGGCCGCTGCGAATGGGGCAATGACCCCGTTGATTAGGATCCAAAGGTCCCCGCTATAGGCGCCCTCAAACCTGGTAGTGGCGGCGCTCAGGGCATCTTCCGGGTCTGTAAAATGGCCCGCGTAAACGTAATTCAGTTGGTTTTCCGGGTTGACAAAGCTTCCAGCCGCGAGACCTTTACGGTTGAGCTTGCGAATAGAACGTTTGAGGTTTTTCCCTTCCTTGAACACCCCGACTATGAGATAAAAGCCATTTCCGGTGGGTGCCGGTTGGTCGAATCGCCTGACCGGGATGCCCCCGGTCCGGGCACGCTCCCGGAACGATGCTTCATCAAAGGCAGCTACGATTCCCCGGGCATTTCCCTGCCCGGTTATGCCGGTCCCGGAATTGCGGTTTACCGCAAGGAGGTCCGCTTGTGGGGATCCCTGTGCGGCAAGCCCTGCAGCAAGCAGGAGGCTGTATACCAGGAACCGGATTTTTAGACGGGTATTCATTTGGTCGGGTCTTGGAGCCGGCGGGAACGAAATCCTGCCAGTCCATGTATATGCCCCGAAAATAGGGCATGCCCGGGCCTGGGATAACTTTTTGTTGTGAATCCGGTCAAAACTGTCGTGAACGCCCTTTTACTGTGGTCCTGAGGGGATTATATCCTGCTGAAATTCAGGGTTCGCGGGGGTTCCGCGGAGCTTTAAGTCCCGGGGAAAGGGCAAAAAAAAGGCACCCGTATGGGTGCCTGAGTATTTTGTATGAAAGGGGTTTTTAGTCCTTCTTTTCGTCGAGTTTGTCGTCCTCCTTGGAGGCATCCTTGAACTCTTTGATCCCGCTGCCCAATCCGCGCATCAGTTCGGGGATCTTCTTTCCTCCGAACAGCAACAACACCACCAAAACGACGATGGCGATCTGCCAGGGGCCAATTGCTAAGATAATTTGAAGTGCATTCATGGCGACTTAATTTTAGGAATGTAAAGGTAGTGAAAAAACAGTTTCCCACCCGGATTATTGTATGAGAAGCCGTATTTTAGGCAAATCGTTATTAATTGATTGCCGCGAAATGGCGAAGAAAGACAAACGAAGGAAGGAAATCAAGCGGAAGCTGTTGCATAAGTACCGGCTTGTTATTCTGAACGAAAGCACTTTTGAGGAAAAAATATCCTTTAAACTAAGCCGGCTCAATGTCTTTGTATCGGGTTCCCTGGCCGCCATCGGGCTGATAGCGTTCACGACCTTGCTGATCGCATTTACGCCCCTGAGGGAGTACATTCCCGGATATTCTTCCACGGCCCTGAAAAGACAGGCCACGGAGCTCACCTATACCACGGATTCCCTGGTGACTGTCTTAAATTATACCAATCGTTATTTGGACAATATCCGCAAAGTCCTCCGGGGGGATATTGAAAACAACCAGATGAATCGCGATTCGGTTTTTGAGCCCTTCAAATTAGACCCGGCCCAGGTGGACCTGAGTCCGATCCGGGAGGACAGCGTGCTCCGGGCTCAGGTAGCTCTCGAGGACAAATACAACCTGTTTGAGCGCCCGAGCGCCGACGGCAGCATCCTGTTGTTCGCCCCCCTTACAGGCACAGTAAGCCAAGGGTATGACACGAAGCACCAGCATTATGCCGTGGATGTGGTCGCCCCAAGGGATACGCCGGTCAAGGCGGTTGCGAACGGCACGGTGATTTTTTCCGAATGGACGGCCGCTACCGGGTATGTCATCATCATCGAACACAAAGATGGCTTGCTGTCGGCCTACAAGCACAACGGTTCCCTGGCCAAGGAACAAGGGGCTGTGGTCCGGGCCGGGGAGGTGATCGCTTCAGTGGGCAATACGGGGGAACTGACCACCGGGCCGCACCTGCATTTCGAACTCTGGAAAAACGGCAACCCGATCAACCCGCTGAATTATATCGATTTCAATTAATCCTATGTCCCTAAAGGCCCTGGCAGCCAGGATATTCGCTGCAATCGTACACTACAGGTCCCGACGCTGGATCCGCAACCCACAGGCAGCCCAACTGAAGGTCTTCCGGGAATTGCTCCGGCAGGGACGCAAGACCCGTTTCGGCAGGGAGCACGGCTTTGAAAGCGTACATACGTATGAAGATTTCGCCTCCCGGGTGCCCATCCGGGACTACGAGGAGCTGAAACCCTGGGTACAGGCAATCCTGGAGGGTGAAGAAGATGTGCTCTGGCCAGGAAAACCCCAGTATTTCGCAAAAACCTCCGGGACTACATCCGGCGCCAAATACATCCCGATCACCCGGCTGTCCATAGCCGAACAGGTAAAGGCATCCCGGAATGCCATCCTGAACTATATCCACCGCACCGGCCGGGCGTCTTTTGTGAACGGAAAAATGATCTTCCTGCAAGGCAGCCCGGAACTCCACGAAAAAAACGGGATAAAAATCGGCCGGCTGTCCGGGATCTCCGCCCATTTTGTGCCGGGTTACCTGCAGAAAAACCGGCTGCCCAGCTGGGAGACGAACTGCATCGAAGACTGGGAAACCAAGGTAGACCGCATCGTGGATGAAACGGTGGGGGAGAATATGACGGTTATTGCCGGCATCCCCTCCTGGGTACAGATGTATTTTGAAAAGTTGCGGGAACGCACCGGCAATGAAATCGGGGAACTCTTTCCGCAACTGGAACTCTTTATTTACGGGGGCGTCAATTTCGAACCCTACCGGGGCCGTTTTGAACACCTGATCGGCCGCCGGGTCAGCAGCATTGAACTTTTTCCGGCCAGCGAGGGGTTTTTTGCCTACCAGGATACGGATTCGGGAAAGGGCTTGCTCCTGTTGCTGGATGCCGGGATTTTCTATGAATTTGTGAAGGCTGAGGAGTTCTTTGAACCCGGGGCCCGCCGATATACGATCGGGGAGGTCGAGAAGGGCGTGAACTATGTGATGGTCCTCTCCACAAACGCCGGCCTGTGGGGATATAACCTTGGGGATACCGTTCAGTTTATTTCCCTGGACCCCTACCGGGTCATCGTTTCCGGCCGGATCAAGCACTTTATTTCGGCCTTTGGGGAACACGTGATTGCCAAGGAGGTGGAATACGCCATGGAACAGGCCCTGGAGGGCACCGGTGCCCGCGTCGCCGAATTTACTGTGGCCCCCGTGATCGAGCCGGAGGGGGAGGAACTTCCCTACCATGAATGGCTCATCGAATTCGAAAAGGAACCCGCAGACATGGAGGCGTTTATCGCATCCCTGGATACCCGACTTCAGGAACAGAACAGCTATTACTACGACCTGATTTCAGGCAACATCCTGCAGCGGCTCAAAATCACCCGGATTGCCCGGGACGGTTTCCGCGACTATATGAAGTCCGTGGGCAAGCTGGGAGGGCAGAACAAGGTACAGCGCCTGGCGAATGACCGCAAGCTTGCAGACGGCCTCTACGCGTTCAGGAAATAGCTTCCGTCCGCAGGGGTCGCCCAATGCGTACACGCCCGCCCGAGGCGGCTAACCCAGGGTGCGCTGCGAATTTTACCCTAACATGCTAACGACAGCCCTTTCCCGTCCCCCTGTCAATGGGCGAAACCCCCCAAATCCTTGACGGTGTACAAAAATTAAACGTAAATTTGCCGCAGGATCACTACCTATGGAGACAACCCGTGCCCAGGAATCCACAAACGCCATCGAGCGCATGTACATTACCATGCGGCACCTGTTCAACCGGGGCTTTTACAAGCCCATGGGCGTTTCAGGGGAAACCCTGCGAAATGCGCTCCTGCAGCTGCGGCCCGAGATCTACGGTTCCATAGGGGAAGACAAGGCAGAGCTAGAAGGGCTCACCTATGTGCTGGAACGCCTGCCCGAGGGCATCGAGCAGTGCCGGTTCATCAACCTGACCTCGGATGAGGGGTACGGCAGATCCCACTTCAAGCCGATCATCCCGCCCAAAAGGCGCAGGAATTGCTACCGCATCGATTCCGAGCAGATGAACATCGAGATCACCCGGGGCCGCTCGGATATATACGATATCCTGACCCACCTGACCTTCCTGTTCGTGGAATCCGACAAGATTGGCCGGCGGGTCCTCATCGACGAGGGCAAGAAGACCATCCGGGACTGGCAGAAGCTCGAAAGGGCGATTTCCAAAGAAAAATTATCCCAGGCCGACCGGGAGACCGCCCTCATCCACACGGCGAATATCCTGGGACGCTCGTTTACCGACGTGGCTGCCCTGTATGACAAGCTGGCCACCAAAAAGAATCCGTCCCGCTTCCTGCAGATCATCTACTGGATGGGCAAGCTCGCCATTGAGGAACGCACCACGGGTGAAAAGCGGACCATCACCTTCAGCACCCTGTTGCGCGAACGCCTTGGCCACCATATACACGGGGAGCGCTGGGCGAACAATATCAAGAGCGTCCTGCAGCGGGAGCAGCTGCTCCAGCGCCCGCTGCACATCATCAGCAGCAACATGCACAGCGTGCTGAATTCCCTCTTTGCCCGTAAGGCCCTGGCAAAAACGCTCCCGGGGAAAACCGACCTGGAGATCTACGAGGCCCTGAGCGACACGGGAAGCCGGAAGCTCCGGGAACTGGTGACCTCCCGGGCCCTGAAAAACGGTATGATACAGATCGATGACCTCTCCGGCACCAACATCGACGTGCAGCTCTTCGACACGGCCCGCCTGGGACCCGACGCCTGCTGTTATGAACCGGCGGCCAAAAACGACGCCGATAAACCGGTCATCCTGGTCATGGACTACGCTTTCGGGGAGCAGGCCTTCGAGACCATAGACGAACTGCTGAAACCCTATGCCACAAAAGGGGACCTGCACTATATGCCCGTTGCCTCGATTTCCATTATGGGCAAGGCGGGCATCCTGGATGGGGACAAGGGCGACCTGATGATCCCATCTGCCCACATCTTCGAGGGCACCGCCGATAATTACCCCTTCTACAACGAATTGAGCAAAGAAGATTTTGAGGGGAACGGGCTCAAAGTCTATGAAGGCACCATGGTCACGGTCCTGGGCACTTCCCTGCAGAACAAGGACATCCTCAGTTTTTTCCACGACTCCACCTGGAATGTCATCGGGCTGGAAATGGAGGGGGTCCATTACCAGAAAGCGATCCAATCCGCCTCCCGAATACGTAAAAGCATACGGGAGGATGTCAAGGTACGCTATGCCTATTACGCCTCGGACAACCCGCTGAAGACCGGGCATACCCTGGCATCCGGCGGCCTGGGCACCACAGGCGTCAAGCCGACCTACCTGATTACCGACAAAATATTGAAACAAATTTTTAATTCATAAGCGATGAGTGAGCAGCAAGGAAACCAATCCACTTCGGATGAAATAGACCTGGGACAGTTATTCAGGCTGGTCGGCAAGGGGTTTGACAGCCTTTTCCGGGGGATACTGAGAATTTTCCTGTACTTCAAGCGCAACTTCTATTGGCTGGCAGGACTGCTAATAGTTGGTGTGGTCCTCGGGTTGGTGCTTCGGCTGGCCCTGGTGCAGAAACAAAAACTGGACGTGATCGTAACGCCCAATATGAATAGTAAAGAGTACCTGCAAGATGTCGTGGATGAATTGCAGTCCATAATCAAATCGAAGGACACCGCTGCTCTAGCGACTTTGGGGATGGATATTACAAAAATAGAGGGCTTTGAAATCGAATTAATTCCGCTTCGGAATCGGGTAGATGAGAATAATCCGGCCGAAATGGAATTTTTGGAATCATTAAAGGAGTTTGAAAACTCAGAGGCGATTGCCGACATTATCCGATCCGAATTGCAGGAACGTACCACCCGGGATCACCGGATCACCTTTTATTTTAAGGATGCACGCATTGGCGCTGAGTACAGTGAGAAAATACTTAATTATATCAACTCAAACAATTATTATTCGGAGCTTAACAACACCTACAGGAAAAACGCTGAAATCCGGATGCGAAAAAACGACTCACTGATTCGGCAGATTGATCTGCTTGTCGAACGATATAGTGAGAAAATGTCGCGGGAGCAACAGGGTAGTGAGGGCAGGCTTATTCTGGATACTGAGCAGGCCCTGGATGTGCCTTCTCTCCTAACGCTTAAAAATCGGCTGGAACAGGAAAACGAAAACAAGCGTTTGGAATTAGTTATCCGGCAAGATCCTATTAAGGTTATCAATTTTGGGAAAGCACACGTGATCCAGAAGCCTTTTTACGGCAAAAATATTGTGTTGGCCCCTGTCGTCCTGGTTGGAGGCTTCCTGCTTATTTCGCTATTAGGTTTCCTCAACCGTAAGGCATCGGAACTCAAGTAAGCCCCACGAAAATGCCGGAAAGGATACTCATAACAGGCGGATGCGGATTTATAGGAAGTAACTTTATCCGGCTCCTGATGGAGCAGAGAGATGATGTGCACATCGTAAACCTGGATAAACTCACCTATGCCGGCACCCGGGAAAACCTATCGGACCTCGAGGGATCCGGACGCTATCAATTTGTGCAGGGGGATGTTGCTGACGCAAAGAAAGTACGAGAAATATTTGATAATCGGCATATTGATGGCATCATTCATTTTGCGGCGGAATCCCACGTGGATAATAGCATCAGCGGCCCTGAACCTTTCGTGCGCACCAACATCGACGGCACTTTTGTGCTTTTGGAAGCGGCACGGAATTTCTGGACGTGTAGCCTGGAGAAACCTTCGTCCCGTCGATTCCTCCATATCTCCACCGATGAGGTTTTCGGTAGCCTGGGGGCGGAAGGGCATTTCGATGAGAACAGCTGCTACCGGCCGAACAGCCCTTATAGCGCTTCCAAGGCAGCGTCTGACTTACTCGTACGCAGCTATCACAAAACCTATGGCCTGAATACGGTAATTTCCAACTGTTCCAACAATTTCGGGCCCTACCAGCATCGCGAAAAACTGATCCCCACGGTGATCCGAAAGGCCCTGGCCGGGGAGGGGATTCCTATTTACGGGGAAGGTAAAAATGTCCGGGACTGGCTCTATGTCGAGGACCACTGTGAAGCCCTGCTCCGTATTTACTACAACGCCCCTGCAGGGGCAAATTACGTGATTGGCGGGGGAAATGAGTTGAGCAATATCGATCTGGTGCGTCGGATCTGTGGAATACTGGATAGGCTCCAACCCCTTGAATCCGGAAAATCCTATACGGATCAGATCCAATTTGTGGCTGATCGGCCTGGTCATGATTTCAGGTATGCAGTGGATGACAAAAAGGTTCGCAGGGAACTGGGGTGGGCTCCAAGGACACGATTTGAAAAGGGGCTTGAAGCAACAGTTGGTTGGTATATTGACATTATAAAATCGGCTTGATATGAAAGGGATCATTTTGGCAGGAGGATTGGGAACGCGCTTATATCCGTTGACCCTTGCCGTAAGTAAACAGCTAATGCCTGTTTACGACAAACCCATGATTTATTATCCGCTGTCTACCCTGATGAGCGCCGGTATCCGGGAGATCCTCATTATAACCACCGAAAGGGATACACCGATTTTTAAATCCCTTTTGGGTAAGGGGGATAAACTCGGGTGCAGGTTCGCCTACGCCTCTCAGGTGGAGCCCAGGGGAATTGCCGATGCTTTCCGGATCGGTAAAGACTTTATCGGGGGAGAAAATGTGGCTCTCATCCTGGGGGACAATATTTTTTACGGTACCGGACTCGCACGGCAATTACAGGCTAATAGTAATCCGGACGGGGGCATTATCTACGGATACCACGTAAACAATCCGGGCCGTTACGGTGTTGTGGAATTTGATCGGGATGGCCGGGTACTTTCCATTGAAGAAAAGCCCCAAAAGCCGAAATCCAACTACGCAATTCCAGGCATCTATTTTTACGATAATGACGTGGTGCGCCTGGCAGAAGAATTACAACCCAGCGCACGTGGTGAACTTGAAATTACCGATATAAACAAAGCCTTCCTGGAGGCTGGCAAGTTACAGGTCAGCATCCTTGACAGGGGGACTGCGTGGCTGGATACCGGCACCTTTGAATCCGTCATGCAAGCGTCTCAATTCGTCGAGGTAATCGAAGGACGTCAGGGGCTCAAAGTCGGCTGTATCGAAGAGATTGCCTACCAGATGGGTTATATAGACGGGCCCCGGCTTCGGAAACTTGCCCAGCCCCTGCGGAAAAGTGGTTATGGAGAATATCTGTTGAATTTGTTGAAACAGCGCTAGGGAAATCGTGAAAACAAGGAACACAAAAATAGCCGGTTGCCTGATTGTCGAGCCCGAACGATTCGAGGATCAACGCGGTTGGTTTTACGAAGGGTACCAAAAGTCAAAAATTGATAAAGCTCTCGGCCGGGCGATCAATTTTGTTCAGGACAATTATTCACATTCTCACAAAGGGGTAATCCGGGGCCTGCACTTACAGCGTGCACCTTATGCTCAGGCCAAACTCGTGCAGGTGCTTCATGGCTGCATAAGGGACGTGGTTGTAGACCTCAGGAAGGACAGTATGACCTATTTGGAACATGTGTTGATTGAACTCAATTCGGACCGCCCTGAATTGCTATTCATCCCGGAAGGCCTTGCTCATGGGTTTCTGTCCGTGGAGAATGACACCCTTTTGCACTATAAATGCAGTGCCTATTACAACCCCAAAGCAGAAGCAGGCATCCGGTTCGACGACCCGGACCTGGCTATTGATTGGGGCATTGATGCCAGCGAAATACGGCTTTCGGAGAAGGACCGGAATTTGCCGCTGTTCAAATCGATTGCGCTGTGAAAAGGGTATTGGTCACTGGCGCCGGCGGGCAACTCGGTCGAACCCTAAAAGACAAGATTCACCAGTTTCCCGGACTCGATGGGATATTCCTGGGCAGGGAAGACCTCGATATCACAGACCGCAGGGATGTTTTTGAAAAATTAGCTCAAAACGCCCCGGATTATTGTATCAATTGCGCAGCCTACACGCTTGTCGACCAGGCCGAAAAAGATCCACAAAGGGCATTAGAGGTCAATGCAGAAGCCGTGGGGTACCTGGTGGAGGCTTGCCGAGTGATGCAGGTAGTGCTCGTACATATTTCCACGGATTATGTCTTCGACGGCACCCGCAAGGCGGGCTATGTTCCTGGCGATACCCCGAATCCTATAAATGCATATGGCCGTTCCAAATTGTTGGGTGAATTACGGATTCTTGAAGGATTGAAACGTTTCTTTATTATCCGGACTTCCTGGTTGTATTCCAGACAGTACGGACCGAATTTTTACCTGCGAATCCTGGAGAAGGCGCGGTCCGGAGAGGAGCTTCACGTTGTGGACAACCAGCGGGGATGTCCTACCCTGGCTGACAACCTGGCAATTTACCTACTGAAACTGGTATCCGGAGAACCCCGTCCGTTCGGTATTTACCACTTTACGGATGGTAAAGCGATGACGTGGTTTGAATTTGCTAGGGAGATACTGATAGAACACAGTTTACAACATTCCGCACAACTTGTGAAGGATAATAAAAGTCGTAGTTTTGCCCGGAGACCAGTAAATAGCATTCTGCTCCGCAACGAAGGTGAGTTCCTATGACCGTCAAGAACCTGATTATATTTGGCACAAGGCCGGAGGCCATTAAAATGGCACCACTCATCCATGAATTCCGGAAACACCCGGAACTATTTGAAACTAGGGTCTGCGTGACGGCACAACACAGGGAAATGCTAGACCAGGTGCTCAATTTCTTTCAGATCCTACCGGATTACGACCTGGACCTGATGCAGCCCAATCAGAGTCTCTTCAGCATCACGGCCGGTATCCTGACCGGACTGAAGCCTGTTCTGGAAGATTTCGCACCTGATTTCATCTATGTACACGGGGATACAACCACGACCATGTCGGCGGCAATTGCAGGCTTTTATTCGGGTGCACGGGTGTGCCATGTGGAAGCCGGCTTGCGCACCTTCAACAAGCGATCGCCCTTTCCGGAAGAAATCAACCGTTCGGTAACGGGTGTGCTGGCAGATATCCACTTTGCTCCCACAGAAACCTCAAAGCAAAACCTGCTCAGGGAAGGAAAAAGTGCAAAGGATATCGTAATTACGGGAAATACCGTTATCGATGCCCTGAATTATAGTGTTGCGCGGGTTGCCGAGCCAGATTATTCTGACGAAGAAATCGAATCTCTCAAAAACCTGATTCGGGTGCAAAAGCGTCAAATACTAATTACTGGCCACAGGCGCGAGAACCACGGAGGTGGTTTCCAGCGGATATGCCAGGCCATACGGAGGTTGGCCGAAGCATTCCCTGACGATCAGTTCATATATCCGGTACACCTGAACCCCATGGTCCAGAAACCAGTTCATGCCCTGTTGGGTGATTTGGCAAATGTGCACCTGATCGCCCCACTTTCCTATCCGGCTTTCGTTTGGCTCATGGAGAAAAGTTACCTCATCCTAACAGACAGCGGGGGGGTTCAGGAGGAAGCTCCCAGTCTGGGCAAACCCGTTCTGGTTATGAGGAATACTACAGAGCGTCCCGAAGCGGTTTGTGCCGGCACGGTTATCTTGGTTGGGACGGAAGAAGACCGCATTTACAGTGAGGTATTCCGGCTTTTGACAGATGAGGCCAGCTATCGTGAAATGGGTCGTCGGCACAACCCATACGGGAACGGCCGCGCCTGCCAACAGATTGTCGAATTTATTTCAAATATCAAATTGGATGCAAAGTCATGATGTGGTAATGATGGGGATGGGCTATATCGGCCTGCCCACGGCTGCGCTGATTGCTCAGAACGGTTTGAAGGTACACGGGGTGGATATCAACCCAGACGTGGTCCAAACGATCAATTCGGGCAAGATTCATATTGTGGAACCCACCTTGGAAGAGACCGTGGCCCGGTCCGTGGAAGAGGGCTTGCTGCGGGCGGCCATCGAACCAGTTGCAGCGGATACCTACTTGATAGTAGTCCCAACCCCCTTCAAAGGGAAGAACGAACCGGATATCTCCTTTGTAAAGTCGGCCACTGCGGCCCTATTGCCCTTGCTGAAACCCGGAGACCTGTACATCATCGAATCCACTTCACCGATCGGCACTACGGAAGCTATGGCCGATTTTATTTACTCGGAGCGGCCCGAACTCAAAGGCAAGCTGCATATTGCATATTGCCCAGAACGGGTTCTGCCGGGCAACGTGATGTATGAGCTGGTACATAACGACCGGGTTATCGGTGGGGTTGACGAAGGTGCCACGGATCGGGCTGTGGCCTTTTACAGCAAATTTGTCAAAGGTGATTTACACAAGACCACTGCGCGGACTGCAGAAATGTGCAAACTGGTGGAGAATTCCTCCCGGGATGTGCAGATCGCATTCGCCAATGAATTATCATTGATTTGCGACAAGGCGGGAATCGATGTCTGGGAACTCATTGAACTCGCCAACAAACATCCTCGGGTGAATATCCTGAAACCGGGTTGTGGGGTTGGGGGGCATTGTATTGCTGTAGATCCCTACTTTATTGTCTCTGATTATCCGCTTGAATCAAAAATTATCGGCACGGCACGCGAGATAAACAACTATAAGTCATTCTGGTGTGCAGAGAAGATTCAGAGTGCCCGTTTGCAATTCCAACTGGATCACGGGCGCAAACCCAAAATTGCGCTTTTTGGGCTGGCCTTTAAGCCCAATATTGACGACCTAAGGGAGTCCCCAGCCAAATATATTGCTCAGAAGGTTTTGCAAAATGCTAACAACGAGGAGTATTTCATTGTGGAACCCAACATAAGCAAGCACAATGTCTTTAAACTGACAGATTACCAGATGGCCTATGAACAGGCGGATATCCTGGTGATGCTTGTAGCTCACGACGTATTCAAATCGCTGCCATACAGCCGGCAAAAGGTAGTCCTTGATTTTTGCGGGGTTACCAGATAACGGTTTTGAAGGAGGAAATATTACATGGCCGAAAAAGGAAATCACAACGGTTCTGAACAATTTCGCAAACGCTCTGATAAATCCTTGTCCTTGCGGAGCATCCTGGCCGATAGCGATTTTAGAGAAATTCTAACGAAGGGCTTTGGTTTTGTATTGTTTAAGGCAGGCGGGATGTTGCTTGCGGCCTTATTTACGTTGTTAGTTGCCCGTTTTTATGGAGCTTCGGTTAATGGTTTGGTTTCGCTCGGGTTCACACTCCTCTTATTTATCAGTGTCATTGGACGACTTGGCATTGATATCAATCTTGTCAAGTTTTATTCGGAGGAAGAAAATCTCAGGAAGCATCCCGGGCTCTTTTTCCGGGTACTGGCCAAAGGCATATTGATTTCAGTTGTCTTGGCCATCATCCTGTATTTTTTCCGTGACCTGGTCGCCATTGATCTTTTTTCAAAGCCTCAGTTCCGGCCTTATATTGCCTGGACAGCCCTTAGTATTCCCTTGTGGGTAATTACTCTTATATGCTCAGGCTTTCTCCGGGCAAGAAAGCAAACAAATTGGTTTGCTTTTCTAAATACCCCCGGGCGGTTCTTATTCACGTTGTTCGCCCTTCTTGTAGGGAAGCTTTTGACAGAAGATCCCTTACTGGCCATCCAAGCCCACTTTGTTGGGTTGGTTATACTTGCCATACTAGCTTTGGCCGAATCAATCAGGCAGATTAAACGGGTTTCCTTCCGACCCACGATTAGTTCCTGGATTTTCCTCAAACAAGCATTCCCGATGATGTTATCGGGAGCGATAATTGTATTTCTGGGATGGATGGATATTTTTGTCCTGGGAATATTTGCCACAGATGATGTGGTTGGCGTATATAATGTAGTACTCAAAATAGCCACATTAACCAGTTTTTCCCTTCAGGCCATCAATGCGATCCTTATGCCGAAAGTGGCTGCGAATTACCATAATGGAAACCACCGACAGGTTGAACGATTGATACAATTCTCGACAACGCTCAACTTTTTCCTTACCCTTTTAAGCGTAGCCATTATCATCTTGCTGAAAGATTGGCTTTTGGGTCTTTTTGGACCTGAATTCCTAACCGGGGGCTTTATTTTGATAATACTGTGCCTAGGTCAGCTTGCCAACTCAATTTCGGGTTCTGTTGGTGTCATTCTTCAAATGACGGGATATCAGAAAATGTATCAGAATATAGTCTTTGTGGCATTAGTCATAAATATTTTACTGAATGTCGCACTAACTCCGCTTTATGGCGCCCAGGGGGCAGCTATTGCCACGGTAATCAGCATTTCGTACTGGAATATTTCCGGTGCCATTATCATTAAACGCAAGCTAAATATTGAATCATTTTTTAATCCGGTTAAATTTATGAAGTGGAGATAAAGCTGAATTTTCTGATCATTGGGGCCGCCAAGGCAGGAACTACTACCCTGCACGCATTATTAAGTGGCCACCCCGAGATATTTATGCCTGAAGAAAAGGACTTTAAGTATTTTGACAATGACGAGAATTATACGAAAGGGGACGATTGGTATAAGGCGTTTTTCAGGAATTACAATGGTCAGAAAATAGTAGGCGAAGCCAACTCGGAATATATGTTCAGCCAAGCTGCGGTTTCACGAATTTATGAAAAGGCAGGCCCCCGAACCCGACTTATTGCAATTGTCAGAAACCCGGCCGAGAGGAGTTATTCGGAATATCTGCATCAGGTCCGGTATGCCCGAACAGATTTGGATTTTGAGACCTTCATGAATACCGCAGTCGAGACTGGCGGGGATTCCGAGGACGAATTGTCCGGAATTATTTTCGGGCGGAGCAGGTATGCCGGTCACCTCAAGCCTTTTGTCGAAAAATTTGGCAAGGACAATGTATTGCTAGTTGTACTGGAAAAACTAAAGAGAAACCCGGATCAGGAACTTTCGCGCATTTTTCGCTTTCTTTCCGTAAATGAAAGCCACAAAAGCAGGCTTTTAAGGGCGAACAAGGCTTACCAACCAAGGTATCATTGGCTGAATAATCTGATTTTACAGCCAAACAGCCTTCGGAGGATGGCCCGAAAGATGATCCCCTTTTTCAGCCTTAGAAACAAAATACGGAAAAAGATAAAGAGCCTGAATACAGCAAATGATTCTGCGAATTTGCAGTTGGGCGAATCCAGAAAAAAAATACTGATGGAACAGGTCTTCCCGAATGAACGGAAGGAATTGGAGCGGCTGTTTGAATTGCGTATCGAGGAATGGATCTCAGATTAGCTGCTCAAGGCGTTTATAAAGTCGTTTTGCAACGGCCGCATCATCAAAATATTTTGCCGTCTCAAGGCATTCCCGCCGCATATGTTCCCGCTCTTTCGATCCGATAGATCGGTACTGCAGAATTTTCTGATAAAGGTCTTTTGCGTTTTGGGGTTCAAAAAGGTAACCATTTTGTTTTTCCCTTATGTAGGTCATTGGTCCTCCCGACTCGCAAGCAACCACAGGGACACCGCAAGCCATAGCTTCCAGCCCCGTCAACCCAAGACTTTCTGCTTTTCGGTAGGATGGAAAAACAAAAAGGTCCATCCGACCATAAACCTGGCCTAGATCTTTCTGAGGAACAAGTCCGAGAAAGTCCACCCGATCACCGAGTTTGTGTTCCGAAAGATGCTTCTTTATCTTTTCTTCATCCGGCCCTTTACCTGCGATTACGGCGCGATACTGCGGTTCGGACTGCAGGAGTAACTCGAGAGCGTCAAGGAAGGTCTCCCATCCTTTTTCACGGATAAAGCGCGAAACATATCCTAGGACAAACGGACCACCTGGCTCTCTTGTTGTAGGGAAGAACCGTTTTGCATCTATACCCCCTGATGGTGAAATAAAGACTTTTGACTGTTCCAAAAAGGGATAGCGGGCTATAACCAAATGCTGGAAGTAAGTTGTAGGAACGATTAACAAGTCTATTTTCCGCATTATGCTTTGAGAAACAGACCAGAGGAACCCCGACGTGGGTAATTCCACAATATCCGATCCATGTACGTTGACCACAAGTGGCTTCTTCTTTAACGTGAGTAATAACCATAGTATGGGTATGTGGTGCATCAGGTAATGCACATAGATCAGGTCGTAATTGCTGCCTAAGGCTGCACGAAGTATTCGGAGGTAATGGAGCAGGTAGATGAAAAACTTCCTAAAAGGATTTCCCGATTTCCCACGAATTAGTGCATGTGATGGAAATTGGACCCCTAATTCCTCAAGCTTCGTCTTGAAATTCTTGACAAATATTCCAAAGAGCGGATCTTTTTTGGAGGGAAACATATTGGATATCAGCAATATGTGTAATTTTTCAGGTGTCTGCATTTATATCATCAATACCGTTATAATTAGTAGTTTTGTCTCCAGCGATTCCTAAATGATCCGACTCTTGATAATCCCAGCTAAAAGCCTTGACAAGTTCATTCTCCTTCTTATGGGATATATCATTCTCATTGATATGGTCAACGGTTTGTTTTTGATGCAGGATTTTGCATTACCGATAAGCCAAGGTATCAAATTTATTCTTTTACTTCTTTTTCTGGTTCGATTGTCGCCAACCGGGGATTTCACTTTTGCCATTTTGCTGATTGTCTTCTTTCAGCTTAGCCCGGTAGCCGGACTGATACGCAACGGGGATTTCTCCGCCTATTTCGGGGATGTCGTTTTTGCCGCAAAATGGATCAATGTACCCTTGAGCTACCTGTATTTTAAGTGCCTTTTTCAATCCGCTTATGCCGATACAATCCAATCGTCCATCAAACGAATGGTGGGCAGGAATTTCATCTTTTTGTGCGTGAATATGGCGCTGGGAGCTTTAGGGCTCGGTATGTCGTTCTACTTTCACGGTTATGCAAATGCCGTCGGGACCAAAGGCTTCATTTATGCCGGAAACGAGTTGACGATTCTTGTGCTTTCGCTTCATTTTATTATCGGTTCCTATTGGTATTACAAACAGGAGTACCGGAAATACCTAGGTTTATTCCTGGTTTTTCTGGCGATTTCGTTCCTGATCACTTCAAAAACGGTCCTCATCGGGGTCCTGGTAGTAGGCGCTATCCCGATTATCGCATCGTTAAGACAAAGGATTCACAAAAAATGGATCAATAGGATTTCTGCCCTGGTCCTTTTTGGGACGCCAATATTCCTGGCACTTATCTACCTGGGGGTTACCAGGTCGGGGGTCATCGATAAAATTCAATACTCCCTTGAACGGAATAACTTCGACCTGCTGACAGTAGTCCTCTCGAATCGGAACAGGTTTGTAGCAGAGGGGTGGGATGTGTTTTCCCGGGATTTTTCGTGGTTTGGACAACTCTTTGGATTTGGACAACACCACCACCTATACCTCAGCGGCCACTCTGCAGAGGTGGATTTTTTCACGATCCTTTTTGCATCCGGCCTACTCGGGCTGTTGTTCCTCCTCATCCTCTTGCTGTTTTGGTTGCTAAATGCACAGAAACTCATGAAAACCTCTGGCTATGTACTGGCAAAGAATACCTGGTTATTCCTGCTTTTCCTGATATTGGTCGCCAATCTTGCTGGTCATATATTCGGTTCCGGTATTGCCGGTATTTTTATTGGACTTTCAATTGCCCTGATGCATTTCAAGCCTGTCAGCCATGGTTAAAAAAAACAACATCCAGGATCTGATGACTTCGTTTTTCCTGTTTTCTGCGGTATTTTTTTTGCCTCTGAAAACGGGACTGAGTAATTTCGGTATTATCGGCTTGCTGACCACCACGTTTTTTGCCTTTTACCGTTCCGGGCTGAGACCGCTCCGCGCATTCAGACCCTGGATTTACATGGGCCTTCCCTGGCTACTATTTTTGCCATTGCTTGTGGGAGGCCTCTATACGCCTTTCCCAGAAAATCTACCAGGTCAACTGGTAAAATTGGTTTTTTACATTTTGCTCCCGCTGGTAATTTTCCGAAAGGACCTGTTGAAAAATCGTGCAAAGCGTATTGCGGCCAGTGGCATGATCTTAGGAGCAGTTGCCAGCGCCACGTATCTTCTAATACGCAACACCATTGAATTTATGGACGCGGGAGTTGCCTTCAGGGGGCTCTTGAGTTACCAATTTACTGGAAAAAACTTTGTGGAGCCCCTGGCAGAAATGCATCCGGTTTACCTGGGCTCATATTACCTTTTTGCAGCAGTATTGGTCTGGTTGTCCGACCTGCACTTGTCAATTAGGCTCAAATGGGTAGTCACCGTGTTGCTTGTGGTTGCCATCTTCTTCGTGAATTCGCGTAGCATCCTGGCACTTACCGCTCTAATGAGTTTCACAGTGGTGTATCGGTTATTGGGGCGGAAATATGTGCTAGGAGCAATTCTGGCCTGTATTGCAGCCCTTTTGTTTGCCCTTCCCGTAATCCGTGACACCTATGTATTTAAGAAATTTTCGGATGGAACAATATGGGAACTGGAAAAAAATGTGGGAATTAGTAATACCGATGCTGATAACCCCTCGGATTCCCGGATGTCCCGCTGGCTTGCCAGTTGGGAGATTTACATTGACAAACCCTATCTGGGCCACGGAACGGGAAGCGCACGGGAGCTGTTGCTAAAGGCCTATACAGAGAAAGGGATGGACGCATCCCTGCGCCAGCAATACGATTCCCATAACCAATTTCTGGCCTATGCGATGGAGTTTGGGGTTGTTGGAATCCTTTCCATTCTCTCGTTTTTCCTTGTGAATCTATTTTGGGCCCTTCGCCACGGGGATGGGCTTATGGGAACCTTTACCTTCCTGGTTTTTGTCATATGCCTAACAGAGAATTATTTAATCCGGAATATGGGGGTTAATTTTGTGGCGCTCTGGATAGTGATTTTTCATTTGAAAACGGATGATTAAAAAAGTAACCTTTCTGATCTATTTACTGCTGTTCAGGAACACGCCCGAAGACTACCGGCCCTACGCCCTTTTCTTTCCGGCCATCAGGTCTTTCCTAGTGAGATCCTATCTGAAAGAATGCGGTAAAAAGCCACGGGTAAAGAATCGGGCCGAGATTTCTCTGAATGCCAGTCTTGGAGATTTTTCGGAACTGGGTACGCGTTGTATGATACAGGGCAATGTATATATAGGAAACCATGTCATTATGGGTCCTGATGTCAAAATATATGCCCGAAACCATCGGTTCGACAGGCTGGATATGCCCATCCAGGAACAGGGGAAAGATTATTTTGAGACATACATCGGTGATGATGTATGGCTGGGGGCAAATGTTGTGGTCACCGCCGGCTGTAAGATTGGCAACCATGCCGTGGTGGCAGCTGGGGCTGTCGTAACCCGGGACATACCGGATTATGCTGTTGTCGGCGGGGTGCCGGCGAAAGTCATTAAATTCAGGAATAAATAGGCGCGCGGATGCTGAAGTGCTATGTTCATGCGCAGCGGGCTTTGGGGATATAGCCTTGAAATCTTATTAAATTGACTGAAAGAGGAACTGTTTTATATTTATTGGGGGCAGGACGGAGCGGGACAACGCTGATGGCAACGGTTCTGAATGCATTTACTGGGATTCGTACAATTGGAGAGATGCACCAGTTCTTTGACTACTTGTCCATGGATGGATATTGTTCCTGCGGCAACCAAATAAGCACCTGTGAATTCTGGGCACCGATCCTGGCAAGGCTTTCAATTACCGGTGATCAGGTACGGCAATATGGCGACTTCTGCAATTCCCGGGAGGCACACAGAAAGATCCCTGCATTACTCCTGGGCCGGAAACCGGATTCACGCTACCTGTCAATTCAGGAGCAGGTGTTTCTCGTTGCACGCGAAGCTTCTCCGGAGCCGATCCTGTTGGATTCTTCAAAATACATCGCCCGTTTTCTGTTGCTTAACCGGAGCCGTGCTTTTTCCCTAAAGGGCATCTATATGGTCCGGGACATACGGGGGGTCATCGAATCTTTCAATAAGAAGGTCCAGACGCCGAAAAAGCCCCTGGCAACGATTGCCTATTACTTATTGATCAATTTTTTCGGGGAACTGGTCTATCGGATCTACCCGAATATTATCAAGGTTCGCTATGAGGATTTTATCCGGAATCCTCAATCTGTGGTACTCAGGATACTTCGGCAGGCTGACCCTTCTCGCTCCTGGCCCGAAACCCTGCCTGACACCTTTGAAATGCCTCATATCATAGGGGGCAACCGAATGAAGTCTAACCAGGTAATTCGCATTGATCCCAGGGTCAAATGGCGGGAGAACACACCGGCCTGGAAGCAACTAATTTATTATTTTGCCGCTTTGCCCACCATGCTGGCTAACCGTTACAGACCATGATGAAATCCAATAGCGTTGCCCTATGGCTATTTTATGCAACCGTATTTACCCTGCCAATGTTCATGCGGATAAACAACCTGTTGCTTGGGGCTTTCATCCTCGTGGCGATAGTGGGGAACCTGCGCAGGGGCCTGCTGTCCAAAATGAAAAGAAACCTGATTTTCGGATTGCCGGTCGTTGCGTTTTTCGGCCTGGCCGTTCTGGGGGCTTTCCGGGATACATCCCTCGAAAATTTGGGTTTTTTGGAAAAGCACTGGTCGCTTTTGTTGGTTCCGCTGGCCATGCTCCCGGATCCGCAACCCTTTATGGAACGGAAAAGGGCAATTTTCCTGGCATTCATGTGGGGCTGCACGGCAACCCTGCTTATTTGTTATACCCAGGTAATCTGGGAAATGATATCCGGGGGGGAACCCCCGAGTTATTTTTTCCGTTGGAGGCACTTGGGATCGCGATTCACCAAAGGAGCTGACACCCACCCCACTTATCTGGCAGTATTCGTGGTTGTCTCCGTGTTTTTCCTGATACAGGACAAGAAATCCTCAATTACACTCAAGAGCATACTGATCCCCATTCTGATTTTGGGGCTATTTCAGCTTGCCAGCCGGATCGCCTTATTTTTATGTATTCTGTTATTGCTCTTCCTAATCGTTGAACGAGTCCGGAGGAATAACTGGCAGCTGGCTTCGCTGGTGTTTGGCCTGGTCCTGGGAAGCCTGTTGGTTAATTATTATGGCAGCGATTACCTGAAGCAAAGGATATTTGCGAGCGATGTCATTACGGATGAGCGCCGGTTTGCCCGATGGGAAGTGTCCTATGAAATCTTCAAGGACCAACCGGTGCTGGGGGTTGGATATGCCAAGATTGAACACCTGCGCCGCATAGGGTACCTCGAAAAGGGACTGGACCGAGCGGCCTCCGACAATGACAATGCGCATAACCAGTTCCTGGAGTATCTTAGTACCCAGGGAGCAGTCGGGGGGATCGTGTATGTCCTGTGCCTGATGTACTTATTCCTGCTGGCAATTTTCCGAAGGGATATCCTGTTCGCGATTGTGTTTTTTGCTCTGCTGGTGGCTGGTTCCACCGAATCCATGCTCGTGAGGATTAAGGGGATCGAGTACCTTGCTGTTTTTGGCACGTTACTAATGTGTATTGTTTCTTCCAATAAAACCGGACATGAGGATTTACATCACGCTTGATTACGAACTCTTTTTCGGTCCCAGGACAGGAACTCCCGAGCATTGTATGCTGCGTCCCACCGATGAGCTCATACGGTTAGCCGCCCCCCTCGGGATTCGATTCACATGTTTTGTAGATTCCGGATACCTCCTGGCGCTTAGGCGCCAACAATCCGAATTCCCCATTCTTGGCGAGCATTTAGCGATGGTTTCATCCCAGCTGCGGGAACTCGTGGTCAAGGGTCACGGCGTGGAACTCCATATACACCCCCATTGGGAAGACACCTATTTCGACGGGCAGGTTTGGAATACGGATACCAGTCGCTATAGGCTTGCCAATTTTTCAGAAGAGGAGATTCGGGATATTGTTGGGCGTTATTCAGACGTGCTCAAAGAAATTACAAGAAGGCAGCCGGTTGCATACCGTGCCGGAGGCTGGAGTGCTCAACCGTTCCCGCCAATTGGCAGGGCCCTTGGTCGTCAGGGGATCTTCACGGATAGTTCGGTATATCCCGGGGGACATTACCAGTCGGAAAACCAGGCTTTTGATTTTCGCGATGTTCCGCCCTTTAAGACGGAATACCGATTTTCCGAAGACCTGACCCAAGAAGACCCGGCCGGCCCTTTTACGGAAATCCCAATCAGTGCCCAGCGGGTATCCCCGATATTTTACTGGAAATTTGCCTGGACCAAAATAAACAGACTTTCCCGCCACCAACCCTTTGGCAATGGTAAAGCCATAATCCTTTCCAGGGAAGGTATGTTCAGGAGCCTTACCCGACCGACCGTCAGCGTGGTCTCCATGGACGGTTACCGCAGCGGCCTTTTAAAAAAGGCTTTACGGACCTACCAGAAAAAAACCGGTAATCGTGGTAACTTTGTGATCATCGGCCACCCGAAAGCCTTTACCCCATATTCCCTGCATACTGTAAAGAAGTTCATGGAGGAAACCAGCACAATCCATCAATACAGCACATTCCAATGAACCGCATTCATATCCTGAACACGCAAATCGATAACTATTCGATGTCGGAGACGCTGGATACTGTCCTGGAAACCATCGAGCAAGGGCGCCAGATCCACCACGTGGTGGTCAATGCGGGAAAAATAGTCGCCATGCAATCCGACAGCAAACTCCGCAGTTCGGTAAATGCCAGCGACCTGATCAACGCGGATGGCCAGGCAGTGGTCTGGGCATCCCGCTTCCTCGGGCAGCCGCTTAAAGAACGGGTAGCCGGAATTGACATCATGGAAAACCTTGTATCCCTGGCGCATAGCAATGGTTACCGCATTTTCTTTTTTGGTGCCCGGGAGTCTGTCGTCTCCAAGGTGGTAGACTTATATAGGGAACAGTACGGGAACGATCTGGTTGCCGGTTATCGGAATGGCTACTTTGACCCTTCCGAGGAGGCGGCAATTGCCCGTGATATTGCTTCGAGCGGCGCAAATATCCTGTTTGTCGCAATCAGTTCGCCAACAAAGGAAAACTTCCTGTATACGTATCGCCAGGAATTGAGAGACGTCAATTTCATCATGGGGGTCGGTGGGAGCTTTGATGTGGTTTCTGGCCTAGTGAGACGAGCCCCGAGGTGGATGCAGCGCGCTGGCCTTGAATGGTTCTACCGTCTGATCCAGGAACCGCGCCGGATGTGGAAACGCTACCTAGTGGGGAATACCCGCTTTATTCTATTAGTGCTCCGGGAACGATTCCGGTGGCGTTCAAAAAGGACTGCCTGATGCCAGAAATCTATTCCAACCAAACAAGTTTTCGATTTCTTGCGCATTATATGTCGTTTCTGGTCGACTTACTGATCGTCAACCTGTTCGTATATTTTTTCCCGTTGCAGTTTGAGTTGCCGATACTCTTCCACTGCTATATAACCCTCGCTTGGCTACTGATTTCCCTGAGCATATCTTTTTACCGGATTTTTCCCTATACCAAAGTCACACAGGTTCTACGGCTGTTGGCCCGGCAGTTTTTCTTTTATTTCCTTATTCTCTATGCTTTTATAGGGTTTTTCAAACAACCCAGTATGAGCAGGTTGGCCCTGGCACAATACGCGGCCCTTGTTTTCTTTTCAATCAGCATCATCAAACTGATCATTTATTTCCTGCTGTTGAGTTACCGCGAAAAATTTCGGAGCAGTTTGCAGAATGTTGTGATTATCGGCAAGAATAAAAAAACCGACCAGTTGATCCACGTCTTTAACACCCGCAAGGATTATGGGTATAATTTTCTCAAACAATTTTTCCCCAACGAAGAAGGGTTTGATTTGCGCCAGTGCTTCGAGTATATCGTGTCCAACAATGTGAATGAGATTTATTGCTCGGTTTCAGAGTTGCGAAACAGCGAGATCGTGGAGATTATCAATTTTGCCGATAATAACCTCAAGACCCTGAAGTTTCTTCCGGACAATAAGAACATCTATGCCAAGAAACTCAAGCTAGAGTACTACGACTACCTACCCATCCTCTCCTTGCGCGACATTCCTCTGCATAACCCAATCAATGCCTTTGTCAAACGCTCTTTTGACATTGCCTTTAGCCTGGTCATGGTATTTGGGGTGTTGATCTGGTTAACCCCGCTTTTGGCCATCCTGATCCGCTTGGAATCTAAAGGGCCGTTGTTCTTTGTCCAGAAACGCACCGGATTGGACAACAAGGAATTCTACTGCTATAAGTTCCGCTCTATGGCAATGAACAAGGATGCGGACCGGATGCAGGCAGGGAAAAACGATATGCGGGTCACCCGTATCGGGAAGTTTATCCGGAAAACCAGCATCGACGAGCTGCCTCAGTTCTACAACGTGTTGTTTGGGAATATGTCCGTGGTGGGTCCCCGGCCTCATATGCTGAAACACACGGATGAGTACGCGAGCAAGGTGGACAAATACATGGTCCGTCATTTTATCAAGCCCGGGATAACGGGCCTGGCCCAGGTGCGCGGTTACCGGGGGGAGATCGAACGGGATTCGGATATTCAGAACCGGATCAAATTCGACATCTTCTATATCGAGAACTGGTCTTTCCTGCTAGACCTTAAGATCATCGTACAGACGGTCCTGAATCTGTTCAAGGGGGAGGACAAGGCGTATTAGACGCCTTTATTCCGCAAAACTTTACATCGGGGGTGGTCCGGGAAGCAGTAGAAGGCAAGATGGGATGCCCGGCATGGCCCGAAGGCGGAAAACGAGTACTTTTATCCCTTAATTGAGTTGTTAGTCCAAAACTGTTGGCCGATAAGGGCGGATGTTGCTAATATTGCGCCTTCAGGAAGTACCTTTTAATAAAATTAGTACTACAATAAATGAAAGTATCAGTAATAGGAACCGGTTATGTTGGCTTGGTAACCGGAACGTGCCTCGCAGAGACGGGAAATGACGTGGTCTGCGTGGATATCGACGAGCTCAAGGTCAAGCGGATGCAGGACGGGGAAGTCCCGATTTACGAACCCCATCTGGACGTGTTGTTTGAGCGGAATATCAATGCGGGCCGGCTCACTTTCACCACTTCCCTGCAGGAAGGCCTGGCGCACGGCGAGATTGTGTTCCTGGCCCTACCTACCCCGGAGGATGAGGACGGATCTGCCGACCTGAAATATGTGTTGGGGGTCGCCGATGAAATCGGGAAACTGATCACCGACTATCGCGTCATCGTGGACAAGAGCACCGTGCCGGTAGGGACCTCGGACAAGGTCCGGGATGCCATCGCCAAAAATGCAAAATGCGATTTCGACGTGGTATCCAATCCGGAATTCCTCCGCGAGGGATTTGCCGTCGACGATTTCCTGAAACCCGAGCGGATTGTGGTGGGCTCCAGCTCCCCCCGTGCCACGGAACTCATGGAGAAACTCTATAAGCCTTTTGTGCGCTCTGGGAACCCGGTGATCATCATGGATGAAAGGTCTGCGGAACTGACGAAATACGCGGCCAATTCCTTCCTGGCCACCAAGATTACCTTCATGAACGAGATCGCAAATTTCTGTGAGCTTGTCGGTGCCGATGTGGACAAGGTCCGTATCGGTATGGGGACTGACTCGCGGATCGGGAAACGGTTCCTCTTCCCCGGTATCGGATACGGGGGATCCTGTTTTCCCAAGGATGTGAAGGCGCTTCATAAGTCCGGCAAGGACTCCGGCTACGATTTCCAGATCCTGGAATCCGTCATCGATGTCAACCAGAAGCAGAAGACGGCCCTCATCCCCAAGATCCTGAAGTATTTCGGCGACGACCTCAGCGGGAAGCGCATCGGTATTTGGGGGTTGGCATTCAAGCCGGAAACAGACGATATCCGGGAGGCCCCTGCCCTTTATATCATTGATGAGCTGCTGGCAGCAGGCGCAGAGGTAACTGCCTTTGACCCGGAAGCCATGGAAAACGTCAAGCGCAAGGTGGGGGATGCCATTTCCTTTGCCCCCGGCATGTACGGGGCAGTCGAAGACATGGATGCCCTGGTGATCTGTACGGAGTGGAGCGTTTTCCGCAACCCGAATTACGAGATGGTCAAAGAGCTGATGAAGGCACCGGTCGTATTTGACGGCAGGAACCTGTATGATGTTGGGGAAATGAAGGAACGCGGGTTCCATTACGAATCCATCGGGCGCGCATAGTTGCGGGCCGCTCATTAACTAAATAAAAAAACAGGTGAAACGTATTCTAATTACCGGTGCTGCCGGTTTCCTCGGATCGCATTTGTGCGACCGATTTATCGCCGAAGGCTACCATGTTATTGCCATGGACAACCTGATTACCGGTGACCTCAAAAACATCGAACACCTGTTCCGGCACGAAAACTTTGAGTACTACCACCACGATGTGACCAAGTTCGTGCATGTCCCGGACAAACTGGACTACATCCTGCATTTTGCCAGCCCGGCCAGCCCGATCGATTACCTGAAGATCCCCATCCAGACACTGAAGGTAGGCGCCCTGGGCACGCACAACCTGCTTGGGCTTGCCAAGGAGAAAAACGCGCGGATCCTGATTGCCTCCACTTCCGAGGTGTATGGAGACCCCCTGGTGCACCCACAGACGGAGGAATACTACGGGAATGTGAATACCATCGGCCCCCGGGGGGTCTACGACGAGGCAAAGCGCTTCCAGGAGTCCATTACCATGGCTTACCACCGTTTCCACGGGCTGGAGACCCGGATTGTCCGGATATTCAATACCTATGGCCCGCGGATGCGCCTGAACGACGGGCGGGTAATCCCGGCATTTATGGGACAGGCCCTGAGAGGCGAGGACCTGACGGTATTCGGGGACGGGTCACAGACCCGGTCCTTCTGTTACGTGGATGACCAGGTAGAGGGGATTTACCGACTGCTGCTTTCGGACTATGAACTGCCCGTGAACATCGGCAACCCGCATGAGATTACCATCAGGGATTTTGCCGAGGAGATCATCAAGCTTACCGGTACCGACCAGAAGATCGTCTACAAGCCGCTTCCGAAGGACGACCCCATGCAACGGCAACCGGACATCACCAAGGCACGGGAGATCCTGGGCTGGGAACCCAAAGTGGGCCGCGAAGAAGGCATGAAGAAGACCTTCGATTATTTCAAGACGCTCTCCCGTGAGGACCTGGAGCGGAAGGAGCACCGGGATTTTTCACAGCGCAACCGGCGTTGAAACTGGGCTACTTCTTTTATCTTATCCGGCATGTGCATCGCCAGCCAGCAGGCGTGACAGATTTCCATCCCGAATAAGCGACCTGTTTGGGATGCATCCCCTATTTTTGCCGAAAACACCAACACATGAACATCCTGGTTCTGGGCTCAGGCGGCCGCGAACACGCCCTGGCGTGGAAATTGAGACAAAGCCCCTCCGTAAAGGGCCTATTTGTGGCACCCGGGAATGCCGGGACGGCAGCGGTTGCGACCAACCTGCCCCTGGCCGTCGATGATTTTGACGGGATCGCCCAAAAAGTCAAAGCGCATGGCATCGACATGCTGATTGTGGGGCCTGAGGTCCCTTTGGTAAAGGGGATCAGCGATTTCTTCCTAAACCACCCCGAATTGTCGGGGCTCCCCGTAATCGGCCCTTCAAAGGCCGCTGCCCAGCTGGAAGGCAGCAAGGAATTCGCCAAGGCCTTTATGAGCCGGCACGGGATCCCCACGGCTGCCTACGAGAGTTTCGGGCCCGGGGACCTGGAAGCCGGCTACCGTTTCCTGGAGTCCCTGAAGCCGCCCTATGTACTCAAAGCCGACGGCCTGGCTGCCGGCAAGGGCGTGGTGATCCTCGATGACCTGGATGCGGCAAAAGCGGAGCTGCGGTCAATGCTGGTCGAGGCTAAATTTGGCGAGGCGAGTGCCCGGGTGGTAATCGAGGAGTTCCTTTCGGGTATCGAGTTGAGCTGCTTTGTCCTCACCGATGGCAAAAACTACAAGATCCTGCCCACCGCCAAAGATTACAAGCGGATCGGGGAAGGGGACACCGGCCTGAATACCGGGGGGATGGGGGCGGTTTCGCCCGTGCCTTTTGCAAAGGGGGCTTTTATGGAGAAAATCGAGGCCCGGATCATCCGGCCCACCGTGGAGGGCCTGCAACAGGAAGGCCTGCCCTATGTGGGCTTTATCTTTATCGGCCTGATCCGGGTGGGGGAAGACCCTTTTGTAATCGAATACAATGTGCGCATGGGCGACCCGGAAACCGAAGTGGTTATCCCGCGCATCGAATCCGACCTGGCAGAACTCATGAGTGCCACCGCCAAGGGCCGGCTGGATGAGGTGGAGTTAAAAGTGCGGGATGAGTCGGCAACTACCGTCGTTATGGTTTCCGGGGGGTACCCCGGCAGTTACGAAAAGGGCCACGTTATTTCCGGGCTGGACTTGGCAGGGGAAAATGCCGTGGTGTTCCACGCCGGGACGCAACGGGACGACAAGGGGAATGTGGTGACCAACGGGGGCCGGGTGCTGGCCGTAACGGCCTACGGAAAGGACTTCACGGAGGCCCTGGAAGGCTCCTACAAGGCCGCAGGGCAACTTTCTTTCCAGGACGCCTACTACCGCAGGGATATCGGTTTCGACCTCTGAGGAGGCTTAAAAGCGGGTTTGGCGGGAATACTACAGGTAGGAGTGGGAGGTAATGCTGTGGTCCTCTTCTCCACGGACATCGAAAATACGCAATTGGCGAAGCCAGTAGACCATGGCAACCATCCCGATAATCACGAATATCCAGTTGACGGCGTTGGAAGTCCACCAGTTGGACAGGAACCTGAAGAAGTCGTAAGGGGCGAACAGGTGATTGACAAATAAATCTTCGATCCCTTCAAAAAAAGCTCTCATAGTGCCTATATTTACCTTGCAAACATACGAAAACCAGCGATGATTTCAAGCGTTTTTGGCAAAACTAAACCCGTCAACTACATCCTGGTCCTCGCCTTCCTCTTCCTGCTTTACGCAATCGTACTATTCTTCCGGTTCGACCGGGAAATCAGCCTGGAAACCCTCCCCATGGATGTGCTCGGGGGTGTTGCCCTCCTGCTGAGCATCCTGCTGATGAATTTCATCGTCCAGCGCAACCAGTTGACGGGGGCACACTCCTTTGTGATCTACTTTTTTGCCTTGCTGGTACTGCTTTTCCCGGAATCCCTGCTGGACCGGCAGGCCCTGGTAGCCAACCTCTTTGTGCTCCTGGCGCTGCGCCGGCTCATCAGCCTCAAATCGCTCCGGAACGTGAAATCCAAGATCTTTGACGGGACGTTGTGGATCCTGGTGGGCAGCCTGCTGGTAGACTGGGTGCTGCTGTTTTTGTTGCTGCCCTGGCTCTATGTCTATTTTTACGACCCCCGGAGCCTGAGAAACTGGCTGAACCCACTGGCAGCCGTGGTGGTCGTGGGGCTGATAGCCACCGCCATCCTCATGCTGGCCGGCATCCCGGATTTTATGACCAGCCATTACCGGTTGCGGTGGGAGGGCACGGTGGAATACTGGTCCCAATGGCGGAATGCCGTAAAACTGAGCCTCTACGTCATGGTGATACTCATTGCCGGATTCATAGCCTTTCTCAAATTGGGGAAGGCAGGGCACGGCCGGATCGTGGTGATGCGGCTTCTGGCTATCTCGCTGCTCATCGGGATTGCCGTGGTGATGCTCCGCAGCGGTACCCGCGGGAGCCCTATTGTCCTGACCTTTTTCCCGGCAGCTGTTTTCCTCTCCAAATACATCGAATCGGTACGAAAGGAAAAATTCCGGGAAGGCCTGCTCATCGGTTCCCTGGTTTTCGGGTTGGTGGTCTTTGCATCGGAATGGGCCGTCCGGTGAGGGGCGTTCGGCAGGCGAGCAGGGACCTCAGTCGGTAGGGCAAAGAACAGACGGGTTGCCAAATAAGCGGTATCTTTGCCGAAACTGCAGCCTATGTTCAGTGACTTCGCCTTTGGCATTTTTGAGGAAAGTATCGGCAAATACCACGAAGCGGACCGGGTAGACCAGCCCAGGGTGAACCCCTATGAAACGGGGAGCATCGAATACCTGCTTTACCTGAAGAACTGGATCGACACCGTGCAATGGCATTTTGAGGACCTGATCCGTGACCCGGGCATCGACCCGGCGGAGGCCCTGGAGCTCAAGCGGAAGATCGATGCGAGCAACCAGGAGCGCACGGACCTCGTGGAGTATATCGACAGTTATTTCCTGAATAAATACCAATCGGTTTCTGCAAAGGAATCTGCAACCATCAACACGGAAAGCCCTGCCTGGGCCATTGACCGCCTTTCCATCCTGGCCCTGAAGATCTACCACATGCGGGAAGAGGCGCAGCGGGAGGATGCCAGTAGGGATCACCGGGAGGCCTGCCGGAAAAAACTTAACGTGCTGCTCGAACAGCAAAAGGACCTCTCCACCGCCATTGACCAGCTGCTCGCCGATATCGAAGCCGGGAAGAAATACATGAAGGTGTACAAACAGATGAAGATGTACAACGACGAGGAGCTAAATCCGGTACTTCGTGAACGGAAGCACTAAGCCACATTTGCTCCTCCTGCGATTCTCGGCCCTGGGCGATGCCGCCATGGTTGTCCATGTGATTCTGTCCCTGCAACGAAAATACCCCGGGATCCGGCTTACGGTGGCAACCAAACCAGCTTTTTTACCCGTTTTTGAAGCCGTCCCCGGCGTACAGGGATTTCATGTACAGACCCGCGGCCGGCACAAGGGCCTTTCCGGGCTCTGGAAATTACACCGGGAATTGCTCGCCCAGAACCCGGATGGCATTGCCGACCTGCATGCGGTACTCCGCACCCGCATCCTGCGGTTCTTTTTCGGGGCATACCCGATCCCCGTGGCGGTGTTGGACAAAGGCAGGCAGGAAAAGCGCCGGCTAACGGCTGCCACCGGCAAGCGCTGGAAACCGCTAAAAAGCACGCACCAGCGGTATGCGGACGTATTGGCCCGGCTCGGGTACCCCATTGAGATGGAGCCGGGGGATGTATTGCAAAAAGCGGCCTGGCCCGCAGATATGGGCCTGCCCCAACCGCCTGCAGCTGTTAAGAAAATAGGCCTGGCCCCCTTCGCCGCCCACCCGGGCAAATGCTATCCGGAAGACCTGATAAAAGAAGTATTGGCAAAACTGTCCGGGGAACCGGAAATACGTGTCTTCCTTTTTGGGGGTGGCCCGGAGGAAAGCGAAAAGCTGCGCCTGTGGGAGGCTGCCTTCGGGAATTGTGTGTCCGTGGCCGGAAGGGGTAGCCTCAGCCAGGAACTCCGGCTTATTTCCAACCTGGACCTGATGGTCTCCATGGACAGTGGGAACGGCCACCTGGCTGCGTTATACGGGGTCCCTGTGCTGACCCTCTGGGGAGTGACCCACCCCTATACCGGTTTCGCGCCTTTTGGCCAGCCCCCGGAGCATTCCCTAATGGCAGACCGGGATATGTATCCGCAGATCCCCACCTCCGTTTACGGAAACAAGGTACCGGAGGGTTACCACCGGGTAATGGAAACCATCCCCCCCGAAACGGTTTGTGGTAAAATCCTGGAAATCCTGGGCCCGGGAGGCCCGGGTCAGGCCAGGACGACCGGGGAAAGGGAACGGAAATAGTAGCGCAGCTGCTGGATATAGTTGTATCGCAACATTTTGCAGTTTCCGGTAACCATCAGGCTGCGGATTCCGAAATAACCCGAAATAATAAAGGCTGCTGCCCCTTCGCTGTCGATATGGCGCTCGACAAACCCGTCGGTTTTCCCTCTCTGCAGGGCCGTGACGATATTTACCTCCCAAACTTTAACGATATCGGTGAGATAGCGGGTGATCTTCTCGTTCCGCCCATTGAATTCATTAAGGAAGTTGGAAAGTACAAATCCGTAGTCCAGGTCATTGAACTCTGCCGTTTTCAAGGCGTCGTCCAGGCAGATTTCGATGGCCCGCAACGGGTTTTCCTCCCCTTCTATGGGTTCTATCAGCATGCTGTACACCTTCCTGAAAACCAGGTTCTGCACGATACTGATAAAAAACTCCTCCTTGGACTGGAAATGGTAATAAAATGCCCCCTTGGATAAATTGAGGGATTTCAGGATGTCGTCGATACTGGTGTTGTAATAGCCCTGGGCATAAAACAGGTCGAGCCCGGACTTCTGCATGCGGTTCATGGTCGCCATGCGCTTGAGGTTCTTGTCCATAATGTAAGATTTTGGGTAACCGACTAATCGGTCGTTAACAAAGAACTTACGGATTGGCACCACCCGGGGTTTTATAAGATGAATTCCGGAAAAATATCGACCACCGGTAAAAATCCCGACGAAAAGCGCGTTTTGAAAAACCGGTTACCGACCGGGCGGTCGGTTCAACGGCCTGATTTTTTGGTTGACCGGGCGTGGGTTTCAGCGTTTTCAGGTCGGTTTTTAAGGTGCCCGCCGTGTGATTTTAAAAAAATTTTAGCACTGACACCCGGGTATCTGGCACAGGATTTGTCCCTTATGGGATGCAAAAAAACGGATAGAATTAAACTGAAGTATTAAACTTAATTGAATACAAAAAATGAAAAAGCACATTCTCAACCAGACGCAACGGACCTATTTGTTGTCCGCCCTGATTGCGTTGTTGGTAAGCCTGGCGGTGATCGGGCTGGACAACTGGCAGCGCCCTGCTGACATAACGATTGAACGGGCCCCGGACTCCCTTCAAAAGCCGGTCCTCTACACGGCCGATAAGGAAGGGAACATCACGCCCCTGGATTTTACCGAAACCACCAAAAAGGTGTTGGATGCCGTGGTGCACATCACCTCCAGGGGCACCCAGCCCTATGGCCAGAACTACCGGCAGTTGCCGGACCCGTTTAAGGAATTCTTCCGCGACAGCCCTTTTGGCCGGTATTTTGATTCGCCCGGGGGGGAAACTCCTCAGGAACGGGCACCTGAAGCCGGTACCCCGGAAGAGCTGCCCCGGATCGGGACGGGTTCCGGCGTAATCATCAACAAAGACGGGTATATCGTGACCAATAACCACGTCATTGCCCAGGCCGATGAAGTAGAAGTGACCCTGCACAACAACGAGACCTATGAGGCCAAGGTTATCGGGGTGGACCCCACGACGGATCTCGCCCTGCTCAAGATCGATGCCGCGGACCTCAAAACCCTGGCGCTTGTAAACTCCGATGATGTCGAGGTAGGGGAATGGGTGCTGGCCATCGGCAACCCGTTCAGCCTGAATTCGACCGTAACGGCAGGCATCGTCAGTGCCAAGGCCCGGAATATCAATATCAACCGGGAAGAACTGGCGGTAGAAAGTTTTATTCAGACGGATGCGGCCATCAACCCCGGCAACAGCGGGGGCGCCCTGGTCAACCTCAACGGCGACCTGATCGGCATTAACACGGCCATCGCCAGCCGGACGGGCAGTTACAGCGGATATGGCTTTGCCGTGCCCAGCAATATTGTCTCCAAGGTAGTGGAAGACCTGCTGGAATACGGAAATGTGCAACGGGGTATCCTGGGCGTGCGCATCCAGAACCTGGATGGCCGTCTGGCCGAGGAAAAGGGCATTGACCTGGTCCCCGGCGTCTATGTGGCTTCCGTAAATGAAGGCAGCGCAGCCGAGCAGGCCGGGATACAGGCCGGAGACGTTATAACCGCCGTCAACAAAAAGCCCGTGGCGAGCTCCCCCCGCCTCCAGGAACTGATCGCCGGTTTCCGGCCAGGGGATGAGGTGGATATTATGCTCCTCAGGGACGGCAAATCCCGGAAAATCGGGGTTACCCTCAAGGATTCCGCCGGGGTTGCTGCGGTAGTTGCCCGTACGGATCGGGAACTGTTTAACCGCCTGGGCGCGGAACTGAGCACCCTGAACCCTGAAAAAGCCGCCGATCTGGAACTCGATGGAGGGGTGGAGGTGACCCGCCTTTACCCGGGGCTCCTCCGGCAGGAGACGCGGATGCGGGAAGGATTTATCGTTACCCGCGTCAACGGGAAAGAGGTCAGGAGCCTGGAAGATTTCCGGGAGGAACTCGAAAAAAGCAGGGACGGGGGCGTCATGCTCGCAGGACGCTATCCGGACAGCCCTAAAATGTATTATTACGCCTTTGGGTTGGATTCCTGACATGGATTAGCCATTTTAGGAAAGCCGCTGGCAAAAGAATTCGTTCCGGTAGCCTGCGGCTTTTATATTTGCAGCAAATCCAATAAGGCTTATGGACTATCCAGGGGCTTCAGAGTCCGGTATCGTATTTTCCGGCGGTGGCGTTCGGGGCATGGCGCATATTGGCCTGGTAAAGGCCCTCCGGGAGCATGACATCACCCCCCAATGGGTGGCCGGAAGCAGTGTCGGGGCCCTGGTCGGCGCCATGTATGCCGATGATATTTCCATAGACGGGATGCTGTCTTTCTTTAAGGAAACCCCGCTCTTCCGGTATAACTTCTTCAGTATTAGCAAACCAGGATTTATAGATACCGATCGGTATCACAAACTGTTTGAAGCCTACTGGCCTGCGAATTCCTTCGAGGCCCTGAAGCGCAGGCTCTATGTGGCCGCGACCAACCTGAACAAGGGACAGGAGGCCTTTTTCCAATCCGGCGAGCTTATCCGGCCCCTGCTTGCATCCGCCGCCCTGCCCCCGATCTTCAGCCCGGTAAAGATGGGCAATACGCTGTATGCAGACGGGGGGATCATGAACAACTTCCCGCTGGAACCGATTGCCCCGCACTGCCGGTACGTCATCGGGAGCAATGTTGCCGTGATCGGGGAGTTGGGTACCCGGGATATCCGGTCTTCTCTACAGCTGACCAACAGGACCACCGCCCTGATGATCTATGCCATCAACCGGGACAAAATACAGAGCTGCAACCTCATATTTGAGCCCCCGGAACTCGAGCGGATCGGGGTGCTGGATAAAAAGGGGATCGAGCGGGCGTACCGGATCGGGTACGAGCACGCCATGCGGGTGCTCGGGAACCCATCGCGCGAACCACAAGGTATAACACAAGAGAAAAAATAAGGGGAACCACAAGAGGACGCGCAAAAGGAACCAATTCCAGAAGCCCCAAAAATACAAAGCTTTTGATCAGACGTCGTCGTAATCCACGGTGAGCTCGCCGGAAGTGGGGTGTGCCTGGCAGGTGAGGATCAGGCCTTCTTCAATTTCCGAATCGGTCAGGATCTGGTTTTTGGCCATTTTTGCATTGCCCTCCCGGATACGCGCAATACAGGTGCTGCAGATACCGCCCTGGCAGCTGTAGGGGGCATCGATTTTGGCCGCAAGCACCGCATCGAGCACCACCCCTTTCCGGTCCATGGTCAGTTCGTGGGTTTCGTCGTCCAGTACCACTTTCAGGCGGGTCATCCCCTCCAGCTCCTGGCTCAGGGGATCCTCCTCCCCGGAGGTTGTAAAGAGCTCGTGGAACACCTGTTCCCTGGCGGCCCCGTTTTCCAGGAGGGTTTCCTCCACGGCCCGGATCATGGGTTCGGGGCCGCAGATATAATACCGGTCAAACTGCAGGTCCCGGTGTTTGTTCTTCGTGATAAAATTGACCGTGCTCTTTTCGATCCGCCCAAAAAGGGTTTCGTCGTAGCGGCTACGGCTGTAGATGTCGTGCAATACAAACCGATCGGCATATTTTTCCTGCAATTCGCGGATTTTTTCCAGGAACATGGTCTCCTCCCGGCTGCGGTTCCCGTAGACTAGCACCGCCTTGCCTTCCGGGTCCGATTCCAGTGCGGTTTGCAGGATGCTCATTACCGGGGTAATGCCACTGCCGGCAGCAAAAGCGATCAGGTTTTTCCCCGTCCCCCCCTTTTCGTAGATAAACCGGCCCTGCGGGGGCATGACCTCCAGGACGTCACCGGCCTTCAGGGTCTCATTGGCAAATTCCGAGAATTTACCCCCTTTGACCTGCTTGATACCGATGGTGAGTTCCGGCAAACCGGGTATGGACGAAATGGAATAGGCCCGGTGGTTTTCCCTGCCGGTTTTTTCGGAGCGGACGGTGATATACTGACCCGCCTTGAAATCGAAGGTATCCCGGAGTGCGGTGGGTATTTCGAGGCTTACCGCCACCGATTCGGGGGTGAGCCTGTCAATTCTGGAAACTTTCAGGGAGTGAAAATCGCTCATGGACAAAATTTTTGTGCAAAACTAAGCATTGGCGTACTTTCAGGGGCGAATTCACCCGCTTTTTCTTCCCGTCTGTAACAAATCCTGCAATTCGGGGACTAAACGAAACGAACTGTCAGACCAACCCATGTTCAAACATTTTATCCGGCTCCAGTGGAAGGCTTTTTTCCGGTCGGCCTCCTTTAAAACCGAAATCTGGTTCAAGATCCTGATGGCGATCGGCGCCCTCTACTTTATCCTGGTCTTCCTGAGCCTGGGGGTAGGGGCCTATTTCATCATCGAGAAGTCCGGCCTGGGCGATCCGCTGCGGGTCGTCAACCAGTTCCTGATCTATTACCTCGTCGCGGACCTGTACATGCGCTATATGCTGCAGAAAATGCCGGTGCTCAATATCCGGCCACTGCTATATCTGCCCGTCTCCAAGGCCAGTGTTGTCCGCTTCTCCCTGGGCAAGACGGTTTTGTCCTTTTTCAACATCAGCCATGCCTTCTTCTTTGTGCCGTTTTCCGTGGTCCTCCTGATCAAGGGCTACCCTGCAGCTTCCGTGATCTCCTGGCACCTGGCCTGCCTGGCCCTTATCTTCACGAATAACTTCCTGAATATCCTGATCAACAACGTGGACCGCATCTTCTACCCGCTGATTGCGGTCCTGGCCCTTTTGGGCATTGCCCAGTATTACGGTTGGTTTGACGTTACTGCCTATACCGCCCCGGTCTTTGACCTGTTCTACGACCAACCCTGGACGGCCGTATTGCCCTGGCTGTTGCTGGGGGCCGCCATGTGGGGGGCGTTCAGTTATTTTAAAAAGCATATGTACCTGGATGCGGGCCTGGCCACCAAAAAGTCGGTCGGGAAGACGGAGGACTATACCTGGCTCAACCGGTTCGGGAACCTGGGCACATTCCTGAAGAACGACATCAAACTGATCAAACGGAACAAACGTTCCAAGACCACCGTCCTGATGAGCGTACTGTTCATTTTTTACGGGCTGCTGTTCTTTACCGGGGGCCTGGAGGTCTACGAAAGCCCCGTATGGCGGATATTTGCCGGCATCTTTGTTTCCGGGGGCTTCCTTTTCAGTTTCGGGCAGTATGTCCCGAGTTGGGACAGTTCCTATTATCCGCTGATGATGAGCCAGAACATCCAGTACCGGGAATACCTGAGTTCCAAATGGTGGCTGATCGTCATCGCGACGGGGATCAGCACCGTGCTGGCGGCCTTTTACCTCTACTTTGGCTGGGAGGCCTACCTGGCAGTCCTGGTGGGCGCAGTCTACAACATCGGGATCAATTCCTACCTGGTCCTTTGGGGCGGGGCGTATATCAAAACCCCCATCGACCTGACTTCCAACAAGAAAGCCTTTGGGGATAAACAGGCGTTCAACGTAAAAACCCTGTTGCTGACCATCCCCAAGCTACTGCTGCCGCTGCTGGTATACTGGCTGGGCGCCTTTTTCCTGGGCGACACGGCCGGGTTCATCCTGGTTGCACTGGTCGGGGTCCTCGGCTTTGCCTTCAAGGAGCGGGTCTTCCGGATGATTGAAAAGATCTATAAAAAAGAAAAATACAAAACCCTGCTTGCCTACAAGCAGAAAGCCTGAGCCTATGATACACGCGGAGAACCTCACCAAAAAATACGGCAGCCAGACCGTCCTCGATATCGAAAGCCTCGAAATCCCCAAAGGCCAGAGTTTTGGGCTGGTGGGCAACAACGGGGCAGGTAAGACCACCCTGTTCAGCCTGCTGCTGGACCTGATCGAACCCACTACGGGAAGCATCACCAGCAACGGGGTGCCCGTGCGCAACAGCGAGGCATGGAAACCCTTCACCTCCGCATTTATCGATGAAACCTTCCTGATCGGCTACCTTACCCCCGAGGAATATTTTTATTTCATCGGGGAATTGAGGGGCCAGAGCCGGGCCGATGTGGATGCGCTCCTGTCGGGCTTCACCGATTTTTTCCACGGAGAAATCCTGGGCCAGAAGAAATACCTGCGGGACCTCTCCAAGGGGAACCAGAAAAAAGTGGGCATTGTGGCGACTTTTATCGGGTCGCCGGAGGTGGTGATCCTGGACGAGCCCTTTGCCAACCTGGACCCTACCACCCAGATCCGGCTCAAGAAGATCATCCGCGAACTGGCTGCCCAAAGGGAGGTTACCGTACTGGTATCCAGCCACGACCTGATCCACGTGACGGAGGTCTGCCAGCGGATCGTGGTACTGGAGAAGGGAAAAATCGTCCGGGACATCGAAACCACCCCGGAAACCCTGCAGGAACTCGAGTTGTTTTTTGCCGGGGAAACGCCCTGATCCGGTAACGGGAAACCACCCAATCCGCATCCGGGCAGGACCCTACTCCAATAAATGTGCCTCCGGCATACTAAAACCGGGCATTTCCAGTTTTGTTTACATACGAATACCGGGAAATTTGAAGCTTCGTCTGGCATTTTTTAACGGCCTGCTGCTAGCAGCAGGGTTATTCTGGGGCTGCTCGACAAAGAAAGACACCTTCGTCAATCGCAACTGGCATGCCCTGAATACCAAATACAACGTACTCTACAACGGCGATCTCGCCTTCGAAGAGGGACGGGAGGAACTCAATGCCTCCTACCGGGATAATTACTGGGAGATACTGCCCGTGGAACGCCTGCAGGTATCCGGTGAGGTGAAGCTGGACTCCGAGGACAACAACCCCAACTTCCTGCGCGCCGAGGAGAAAGCGGCCAAGGCCATCCAGAAACACAGCATGGATATTTCGGACCGGGAGCGGAACCCGCAGACCGATGAGGCTTTCCTGCTCCTGGGAAAGGCCCGGTACTTCGACGAGCGCTATATCCCGGCACTGGAGGCCTTCAATTACGTGCTCCAGAAATACGAGGCCAGCGACAAGCGGGCCGAGGCGCGGATCTGGAGGGAAAAGACCAATATCCGGCTGGGCTACGAACAGCTGGCCGTCAAAAACCTGAAGCAGTTATTTAAGTACCTCAAGCTCAGCGATCAGGAGTATGCCGATGCCCGGGCCATCATGGGGCAGGCCTATATCAACCTCAACCACCCGGACACTGCCCTGCAACAGCTTAAAACCGCCGCAGCCTATACCCGCAAGAACGAGGAGCGCGGCCGGTACCTGTTTATCATCGGCCAGTTATTCAACCAACTGGAGTATCCGGACAGTGCCAATGTCGCATTTGACAAGATCATTGCGATGAACCGGAAGATCCCCAGGGTCTACCTGATCAATGCCCACCTGAAAAAGATACAGAACACGGAACTGGATGCCGGCAATACCGATTTTGTGCTGGAATACCTCACCGACCTCGAGGAGAACCGCGAAAACCGGCCTTTCCTGGACAAAATTTACCGGCAGCTGGCCGAATTCCACAACAGCCAGGGGAACGATAGCCTGGCGGTCCGGTATTACAACCAGTCACTCCGGGCCGCGGACGGCGACCGGGTGATCAACGCCTTCAATTACACGGACCTGGCCGATTATTACTTTGACCGCAATGACTACCGCCCCGCAGGGGCTTATTACGACAGCGTCCTGCTCAACCTGGAGGAAAACACCCGCGAATTCCGCGCCATCCTCAAGAAACGGGAGAATCTGGACGATGTGATCGCCTATGAGGATATTGTGCAGCAGGCAGACAGCGTCATCACCCTCTATGAGATGGAGCCCGTACAGCGGCAGATTTATTTCCAGACGTATATCGACTCCATCCGGGCCCTGGACGAGGCGGAGGCGGCCCGGAAGGAACGCCAGGCCAATGCCGGGTTCGAGGCTTTTGCCCAGAGCCCCGGTGGCAAGGCTAACCAGGGCAAGTTCTATTTCTACAACATCACCAGCCTGGGGTATGGAAAAACTGCTTTTACCAACAAATGGGGCGAGCGGGAGCTCGAGGATAACTGGCGGTGGAGCAACCGGAACCGGCTGCTTGCTACTGCGGAGGATGGGGAGGCCCTGGCAACCGCATCGGCAGACCCCGCCGACCTGCCGGTAGAGCAGAAATACAACCTGGATTTTTACCTGGAGCGGGTCCCGACCGATGCAGGGATTATCGACAGTTTGCGCAGGGAGCGGAATTTTGCCAATTACCAGCTGGGCCTGATCTACAAGGAAAAATTCAAGGAACTCCTGCTGGCCGCGGGCAAATTGGAACGGGTGCTGGCTTCCGACCCGGAGGAGCGGCTGGTACTGCCTTCCAAATACAATTTATTCAAGATCTACCAGGAGGTGGGCAGCCCCCTGGAGGCAAACATGCGGGAGGATATTATCCGGAACCACCCGGAATCGCGCTATGCGGCCATCCTTACGAACCCGGAGATCGAGCTGGCAGCTTTGGAAAACAGTCCCCAGTCCCGGTACGGGGAACTCTACAAGGCCTTTGAAGACCAGCGGTACCTGGAGGTGATTACCGGCACCGAAGAAAGCATTTCAAGGTACACCGGGGACCCGATCGTGCCCAAGCTCGAATTGCTGAAGGCCAGTGCCATCGGTCGCCTGCAGGGCTTTGAGGACTTTAAGGAGGCCCTGAATTACGTGGCCCTGAATTACCCGAACACCGAGGAAGGCCGCAAAGCCCAGCAGATCATTGCCGATCAGCTGCCCCAGCTGGAATCCACGGAATTCACGGATAACCTCAGTGCCCCGGGCACCCAGAACTGGAAGGTCGTCTTCCCGTTTAAACGGTTTCAGGAAAAGGAAGCCGTGGCCCTGAAGGAAAGACTGGAAAAGGCCATCAAGGAACTGGCCTATCGCAACCGGGTTTCCCGGGATATCTACAACCTGGAAGACCAGTTCGTGGTGGTACATGGTTTCCGCTCCAGGGATTTTGCCCTGGGCTTTGTGGAACTTTTAAAAAACAACCGGGATTACCGGATTGATAATGAGAATTTTGTAATTTTGTCGGCCAACTATAAGGTTGTGCAAATCCATAAAAATATCGAGGCTTACCGCAGTCAGCTTCAAACCCCAAAACCTTAAACCCCATGTTTTCAGACAACAAAAAACCTAGGACTATGAGCGAGATCGGAGGACAACCCAACAGGATCGAAAAGAACACCAAAATCAAAGGAGACATTATCTCCGAAGCCGACTTCCGGATCGACGGGAAACTGGACGGCAACGTCAAGACTTCTGGCAAAGTGGTCATCGGGAAGGACGGCTATATCCACGGGAAGGTGGAATGCGTCAACGCCGATATCGAGGGCAGCTTCAATGGCGAATTGCTGGTAAGCGACCTGCTTTCCCTGAAAAACACAGCGGTTATTGAAGGGACGGTACATGTTTCGAAGTTATCCGTTGAACCCGGGGCAACCTTCAACGCCTCCTGCAGCATGAAAGGCAAAGGCGGCCTGGGCAGCAGTTCTTCGGCTTCCGTGGCTTCCACCCCGGGCGTAAAGACCGCTGCGGATTCGCAGGCGAATTCCGGAGAGCGTGCCAAAGCGTCCTGACCCAAATAAAGGCAACAACCCGCTCCGGCAGGTTGCCGTCCTTTCAGGGATCGCCATTGAGATGGGGGTTATCATCTACCTGGCGGCCCGCGGCGGCATGTGGCTGGACGACCACTACGGAATGGAAAAACGATTGTTTACAGCCGGCTGCACCATCCTCGGCGTAGCCCTCTCCCTTTGGGTGGTACTGCGGCAGATCAGGCGGTTTAACCCATGACCCGGACCGATGGCTTCCTGTTGCGCTTCACCCTCCTGCTGACTACCCTGCTCGGGGCAGCCTATGCCACCCATAGTTGGATCCGCGCCCAAAACGGCCTGGACCCCTCCGGCGATTTGCTCCCGGCTTCCTACATCCTCAATTACCTCCTGGCGGCTGGCATTGTCTGGTGCCTCTACATTTTCAGGCGGAAAATCCGGCAGCAGATCGGCTTCCTCTTCATCGGCGGCAGCCTGCTGAAGTTCCTGGCATTTTTTATATTCCTCTACCCCACCTACCAGGCAGACGGCGAGATGTCCCGCACCGAATTTGCCTCCTTTTTCATCCCCTACCTGATTGCCCTGCTGGCAGAGACCTATTTCACGGCAAAAATCCTCCGCGATCTGGAAAAGCAAGACAGCCCCTAACTCCCGGCTGCAGCGGCCTAAAATAAAATGCAATTGCTTTTTTCTTTTTAGAGGAATAGCTTACATTTGCACCGATTTTTAGCGACCTCAAGATTAGAGCAACATGCGAATCCATTTTCTGAGCAAAATCCTGGCCCTTACCGCTTTATTCTGCAGTATCGGGCTCTCTGCCAAAGAAAACGCCCAAACGGAAGAAACGCCCCAGGGAACCAAGGCCGAGATCAAGGCATATATCGAACACCACCTGCAGGATTCGCACGATTTCTCGCTTTATTCCTACACGAATGACCAGGGAGAACACGTTTACGTGGGCTTCCCCCTGCCGGTCATCCTCTGGGACGACGGCCTGAAGATATTTTCCTCCTCCCGGTTCCACCATGGGGAGGAAGTCGCCGAGGTGGACGGAAATTACTACGCCCTGCACCACAGCAAGATCTACAAGACCGATGCCTCCGGCGAATTGAACATGGATGCGGAAGGCCACCCGATCAATGTAAAACCCCTGGACCTGTCCATTACCAAAAGCGTTGTCATGATGCTGGTAACCGGCCTGCTGCTCATCTGGCTGTTCAGCAGCCTGGCCCGCAGCTATGCCAAAAACGGCGGGCTGCCTTCCGGGATCGGACGGTTCTTCGAGCCCATCGTGCTCTATATCCGGGACGACATCGCCATCGCCAATATCGGGGAGAAGAAATACAAGCGGTACATGCCCTTCCTGCTGACCGTCTTCTTCTTTATCTGGTTCCTGAACATGTTCGGGCTTACCCCGCTGGGGGTGAATGTCACCGGGAATATCGCCGTGACCACGGCCCTGGCCATCCTGGTTTTCCTGCTCACCAATTTCACGGGGACCAAAGACTACTGGAAACACATCTTTGACCCGCTCGGGGACGGCATGCCCTGGTATGGGAAAATCGTTATCTACATTATCCTGGTGCCGATCGAGATTCTCGGCCTCTTTATCAAGCCCTTTGCCCTGCTGATCCGTCTCTATGCGAACATGACGGCCGGCCACGTGGTACTGATGAGCCTGATCGGGCTGATATTCATATTCAAAAGCTGGGTCGGTGGCCCGCTTTCATTTGGCCTGAGCTTTGCCATCTCCCTGATCGAGGTGCTGGTGGCCCTGTTGCAGGCTTATATCTTCACCATGCTGGCGGCGCTGTATTTTGGCTTTGCGGCCGAAGAGCACGACCACGGCCATGGTGATGAAACGGAACTGGCGCATCTCTAGGGGTGCAGTAGTAGTTGAATTGTTTAATTCTTTAATAATTATTTTATGGAAATTCCAAGTGTAGTAGGTGCAGGACTCGCCGTAATCGGAGCCGGTATCGGTATCGGTATGATCGGTGGACGTGCCATGGAAGCGATTGCCCGTCAGCCTGAAGCCTACGGAAAGATTCAAACAGCGATGCTGATTGCAGCGGCGCTTATTGAAGGGATTGGTTTCGCCGCGATTTTCGCTGGCTAGACCCAACCAAAACCAGGGCAACCCCAACGGTTGGTTGGGGTTGTCATGGTAATTCGGAATCATAGAATAAACCGACGACAATGGAGAAATTAATCAACGAATTTTCATTTGGCCTGTTTTTCTGGCAGATCTTCCTGTTCATCCTGTTGCTGATCCTGCTCCGCAGGTTCGCCTGGAAGCCCATCCTGAATGCGGTGAACGACCGGGAGGAAGGGATTAAAAATGCCCTTGCCGCAGCCGAAGAAGCCAAAAAAGAAATGCAGAACGTCACTGCAGACAGCGAAAAGCTGCTGCAGCAGGCACGGGCCGAGCGCGAATCCATGCTGAAAGAGGCCCGCCAAATCAAGGAAAAAATGATCGCCGACGCGAAGGAGCAGGCCCAGGTGGAGGGGGATAAGATGATCCGGGCAGCCCAACAGAGCATCGAAGGCGAGAAAAAGGCGGCCATCGCCGATATCAAGAACCAGGTGGCGTCCCTTTCGGTGGAAATTGCCGAGAAGGTGCTGCGGGAGCAACTAGACAACAAAGACAGGCAGCTGAAACTGGTTGACAGCCTGGTGGACGACATTAAACTGCGTTAAGAAATGAGCGAAGCACGTGCAGCCTCCCGGTATGCCAAGGCGGTCCTTGACCTGGCCCTGGAACAGAAAAAGGCGGGAGAGGTGGAAAACGACATGCGGAAGGTACTGGATACCATTTCCGGCAGCGAGAACCTGCGCGAGGTGCTTTCCAGCCCGGTGCTGACGACCTCCGAAAAGGAGTCTGGCCTCGGGGCGGTCTTTGCGGATACCGAAAAGCTGACTAAAAAATTGTTTTCCCTCCTGGCAGAGAACAAGCGGGTGGGCATGCTCGATGAGGTTGCCCGCCAGTACCTGGCCCAGTACGAAATGATCAGGGGACAGGACGTGGCCCATGTGACCACGGCGGTGCCCATGACCCCGGCCCTTGAAAAAAAGGTGCTGGCGCAACTCAAATCCATTACCGGCAAGGAGGTTACCCTCCAGCATGCCGTAGACCCGGAATTGATCGGCGGGTTTGTCCTGCGGGTGGGTGACCTGGAATACAATGCGAGCATTGCGAGCAAGCTCGGGAATTTGAAAAGAGAATTAATTCAGAAATAAGTAACCCGGTCCGCCCCGGTGGGACGGATCGCCTTTTTATCATAGAAAAATGGCTGGAATCAAAGCTGCTGAAGTATCAGCAATCTTAAAGAAGCAATTATCCGGATTTGATGCATCCGCCACGCTGGACGAGGTGGGTACCGTACTCCAGGTGGGGGATGGTATTGCCCGCGTCTATGGATTGGCCAATGCCCAGTATGGGGAATTGGTGGAATTTGACGGCGGGCTCGAAGGGATCGTCCTCAACCTGGAAGAAGACAACGTGGGAGTCGTACTCCTTGGCCACTCCCGGGAAATCGGCGAGGGGACTACCGTAAAAAGGACCCAGCGGATTGCCTCCATCAACGTGGGCGAGGGTATCGTCGGACGGGTGGTGGACACCCTGGGAACCCCGATCGACGGGAAAGGGGCCATTACCGGAGAGACCTTTGAAATGCCGCTGGAGCGCAAGGCGCCCGGGGTTATCTTCCGTCAGCCGGTAAACGAACCCCTCCAGACCGGGGTAAAGGCGATCGATGCGATGATCCCGATCGGACGGGGCCAGCGGGAGCTGGTGATCGGCGACCGGCAGACCGGTAAGACCACCGTCTGCATCGATACCATCATCAACCAGAAAGAATTTTACGATGCCGGGGAGCCCGTTTACTGTATCTACGTGGCTATCGGCCAGAAGGCGTCCACAGTAGCGAATATCGCCAAGACCCTGGAGGATAAAGGCGCCCTGGCATACACCACCATCGTGGCAGCCAACGCCTCCGACCCCGCCCCCATGCAGGTATACGCCCCGTTTGCGGGCGCAGCCATCGGGGAGTACTTCCGGGATACCGGCCGGCCGGCCCTGATTATTTACGATGACCTTTCCAAGCAGGCGGTTGCTTACCGGGAGGTTTCCCTGTTGCTTCGCCGCCCGCCGGGACGTGAAGCCTACCCCGGGGACGTTTTCTACCTGCACTCCCGCCTATTGGAGCGCGCGGCCAAGGTAATTGCCGACGACCAGATCGCCAAGGATATGAACGACCTGCCGGACGTATTGAAGGACAAAGTAAAAGGCGGCGGGTCCCTGACGGCCCTGCCGATTATCGAGACGCAGGCAGGCGACGTTTCTGCCTATATCCCGACCAACGTGATCTCCATTACCGACGGACAGATCTTCCTGGAGCAGGACCTCTTCAACCAGGGGGTTCGCCCGGCGATCAACGTGGGTATATCGGTTTCCCGTGTAGGGGGATCGGCCCAGATCAAGTCAATGAAGAAGGTGGCCGGTACGCTGAAGCTCGACCAGGCCCAGTTCCGGGAACTTGAGGCGTTTGCCAAGTTTGGCTCTGACCTGGATGCCGCCACCCTGAACGTGATCGAGAAAGGTCGCCGCAACGTGGAGATCCTGAAACAAAACCAGAACGACCCCTTTACCGTGGAGGACCAGGTGGCGATCATCTACGCAGGTTCCAAAAACCTGCTGCGCGACGTGCCGGTAGACAAGGTAAAGGAGTTTGAGCGGGATTACCTGGAGTTCCTGAACGCGAAACACCGCGACGTGCTGGACGCGCTGAAAGCCGGGAAACTGACCGACGAGACTACCGACACGCTGACGGCTGTCTGCAAGGACCTGGCCGCGAAATACAAAGGCTGATAACGGGTTGCGGACACCGGGCCGCAATCCCTAAATGCAACCACAGGATATGGCAAACTTAAAGGAAATACGCAACAGGATCACCTCGGTGAGCTCCACCATGCAGATCACCTCTGCCATGAAGATGGTGTCGGCAGCCAAGCTGAAAAAGGCCCAGGATGCCATCACCGCCATGAGGCCGTATGCCGATAAGCTTACCGAATTGCTGCAGGGCCTCAGCGCCAACCTGGACAGGGACAGCAGCAGCCGGTATGCCGATGTGCGGGAAGTGCGGAAGGTACTGGTGGTATCCGTGAGTTCCAACCGGGGGTTGTGCGGGGCGTTTAATTCCAACATCGTCAAGCAAAGCATGAGCCTGCTGCACGGCACTTACGGGGACAAGCAAGTGGAGTTCTTTACCATCGGGAAAAAAGCCCACGACCTGATCCGCAAGCGCCATACCATTGCAAAGGACCACAGCGGGGTTTTCGACAACCTCACCTTCGAGGCCATTGAGGCTATTGCGGAGGAACTGATGCAACTTTTCACTGACGGAAAATACGACCGTATCGACCTGGTGTACAACCAGTTCAAGAATGCGGCAACGCAGATTGTCACCACCGAACAATTCCTGCCCATCCAGCCAGCCGAAGCGGCGGAGGCGGTATCCGGAGACTATATTTTCGAGCCGTCCGAGGCGGAAATCGTGGAGCAGCTGATCCCCAAGTCCCTGAAGACCCAGCTCTTCAAGGCGGTCCTGGATTCGTTTGCCAGCGAGCACGGGGCCCGGATGACGGCCATGCACAAGGCAACCGACAACGCGGCCGAACTGCGGGACCAGCTGAAGCTCACCTACAACAAGGCGCGGCAGGCGGCCATTACCAACGAGATCCTGGAGATCGTCGGCGGGGCCGAGGCCCTGGCCGGGTAGTGGCTAAACCACCAACGAATTTGAATCCCCGGCGCACTGCCGGGGATTTTTTTTTGCCCCGGTTGCCAGGGGCTTTGGCATCAAATTTGGATACCTATCTTTACAAAGACAAAACATGAAACCCCGGATGCTACAGCGAAACCTTGCCACCCTGCTCCTCACCATGGGGTTGATGGGGTGCTCCTCCCAGAAATCCTTTCAGGCCGACCCGCCTTTTACCGTCACCGACGCCACGGCCCGCATGTGGACAGGGGGCAGGGAAGCCTCGGGCTCAGGGATGGAACTGCAGATGCGCTGGACACCCGGGGATAACGGCACGGCCCGGCCGGACGCCCTATATTTCCGGGGGCACCGCATGGAGGCTGTCCTGGAGGATACGGAAACCGGGATGGTCCTGAAGGGGGAATATCTGCTGGTCGCCCCTAGTAAAGGGGATATGATCATGCACGCCGACGGGCGGGAGGAAGTGGGCAACCAACCACCCCTCCCATTGCCGGAAGCCGACTTCCCCTTTGAACTCCGGCCGGACGAGGCAGTGATTTCCTATACGCGGCTTTCCGACGGGAAGCAATTCTACTTCAAAGTCGAAGGCATTAAGGAAAAACAGGGGCGTATTTACCCGGGCAGACAGGGGCAATAACTTTGCCAGCGTTGGCTAATTGCCTAATTTAGGGTTTTATCTAACCCCCTTCTTCTTTGAAGCTGTTTCGTAAACTCTTCAGGCAAACCTTTATTTACGGCCTGGCCACGGTATTGCCACGCATGCTGTCGTTCCTGCTGGTGCCGCTTTATACGGAAGTCATGCCACCCGGAGGATACGGCGAACTCACCATTATCTTTACGTTTTTTGCCATCTTCAATGTCATCCTGGCCTATGGGATGGAAACGGCTTTTTTCCGGTTTTACAGCAAGGAACCCGAGAAGGAGCGCGTCCTGTCTACCTCCCTGCTCTCCATACTGGGGTCCACGGTCCTGTTTTTCCTCCTCGGGGCCCTGATGCGGGAACCGCTGGCCCGGCTGATGAATATCGAGGTGAGTTACTTCTGGTATTTCATCATCATCCTGTCGCTGGATGCGCTGGTCATCGTGCCCTTTGCCCGGCTGCGGGCACAGGAATCCCCCGGTCTCTATGCCATTGTCAAGATTGCCAATGTCACCACCAATATCGTACTGAACCTGTTTTTCCTCCTCGCCCTGCCCCGCCTGGCCGAATCCGGTACGGAGGAGATCTGGTCTGCCCTGTACGTGGCCGACTTCCAGATCGAGTATATCCTGATTGCCAATATGGTGGCAAGTGGGCTCACCCTGCTCATCCTGAGCGGCAATTACAGGCACCTGAGCCTGGCATTCGATCGGGGCCTTTGGAAGCGGATGCTGGGTTACGGCTTGCCCGTGATGGTTGCGGGGGTGGCCTTTACCATCAACGAGGTGTTCGACAAGTACCTCCTCTCGGAACTCCTGCCCCTGGGCGCGGAAGCGGCAAAGGCAGAGGTTGGGAAATACGCCGCTTGCTATAAGCTCGCCATGTTCATGACCCTTTTCGCCACGGCTTTCCGTCTGGGGATCGAGCCGTTTTTCTTCAGCCATGCGACCTCGGAAAACCCCAGGCGCGCCTATGCCCAGATCACCAACTACTTTGTGGTCCTGGGCAGTGTGATCCTCCTGGCCGTGGTGGTATTCGCCGATGTGCTGAAGGTGCTGTTCGTCCGGGACGAGGCATATTGGGAAGCCATGGAAGTGGTGCCCATCGTGCTGCTCGGCAGTTTTTGCCTGGGCATCTACCACAACCTCTCGGTCTGGTACAAGGTGACCGACCGCACCCGTTTTGGTGCGCTGATCTCCCTGGTAGGCGCGGCCCTTACCATCGGGATCAACGTGGCCTTTATCCCCGAATACAGCTATGCGGCCTCGGCCTGGGCCACCCTGGCGGCCTACGGCAGCATGATGGTTCTGTCCTACCTGTTTGGAAAGCGCTACTATCCCATTCCGTACAACATGCGGAAAATCAGCTTTTACCTGGGGATTTCCATTCTCTTTTCGGTCCTGTCGTTTTACGTATTTAACAGGAACTTATATATCGGGCTGGGCTTACTTTTAGTATTTTTGGGGGTACTCTACCGGCTCGAAAAAGAATTGCTGCTCAAATTGATACGCGGAAAATGAAGGTAAAGATCATCAATCGATCCGGGCGCCCCCTGCCTGCTTACCAAACGGCTGACGCAGCCGGGATGGACCTGCGTGCCTGCCTGCAGGAACCGGTACAACTCGCACCCCTGGAGCGCACCATTGTCAAAACCGGCCTGTATATGGAGCTCCCCAGCGGATTTGAAGCCCAGATCCGGCCAAGGAGCGGCCTGGCTGCCAAACAGGGGATCGGGGTGCTGAACAGCCCGGGGACCATCGATGCCGACTACCGGGGGGAAATTGGTGTGATTCTTGTTAACCTTTCCAATGAAACGGTGACCATTGCAGATGGGGACCGGATTGCGCAGATGGTGGTTGCCCGGCACGAAAGGGCCGAATGGGTGGAGGTTGAAACGCTGAACGAGACGGTGCGCGGGGCAGGAGGCTTTGGCAGTACCGGCAAGGAATAAACATGAGGCTAACTGAGAGAATTCCGAAAGCAATGTGGGCATTGCCCGTTTTCTGGTGCCTGCTGGCAGGTGCCCAGGAGGAGGACAGTGCCGAGTTCTTCCTGGAATCCTACTCCGATGCCTTCCAGCAAACCTTTTTCGAGGCCCTCAAGGAGAAGGGGATCGAAAATTACGACCGGGCGGAAGCCCTGTTGCTCGAGTGCAAACAAATGGACCCCCTGGACCCCGTACTCGACCACGAGCTGGCCAAGGTGCTCATCCGCCAGAAGCAATACCCGGCTGCCGAACAGTACGCCGTAGCCGCGGTCCGCGCGGAACCCGGGGAATACTGGTACCTGCATACGCTGATGCAGGCGCTGGAACCCCAGTACCGGCAGCCCGAAAACCTGGCCGATTTTCTGCCCCTGAAGATGCCGGAATTCCGGATTAACCTGGCCACCTGGTACCTGGAACAGGGCAAAGGAGATAAAGTGCGTGCCCAGTTGGAAGGGCTGCCGGCCACGAATCAGGTGGTGGCCCTGCGGCAGCAGGCCAGCCAGCTGGAGGCAGAGGCAGGCCCTGAAGCCCGGCAGGCGGAAGGTGCGCCCGATGTCAACCCGGGCGAAGGAACCGGGGACACCGCACCAAAGGAAGGCTCTGCAGCAGATTTCGAGAAACAACTGGAAGGGTTGCTCGTCTCCAAAGGGTGGGATGCCGCCCTGGAGCTCGGATCGGAGGCAATCGAAACCTATCCGCTCCAACCGTTTTTTTACCTTGCAAAAGGCCGGGCACTGCTTGGCCTGGGACGCGCGGGAGAAGCGGTTGGCGTATTGGAAGCGGGGGAAGAGTTCCTGCTGGAAACCGGGGAACTCGCCATAAGGATTTACACGGCCCTGGCAGAAGGGTATACTGCGCTGGGCAAAATGGAAAAGGCAGCGGAATACAAGGCTAAAATCAAAAACGGTTCGCAGTGATGCATCGATGGACAAATTATCTGGGTTTCCTGCTGGCGGCAATGTTGCTCACCGGCTGCGGGGCCCGCAAGGTGGTGTCGGCCGGGAAGGTGGACTCCCGGATGACGGTGCGCAATGTGATCCGGAACCACATGTCCGGTACGCCGGATTTCAAAACCCTCAGTGGCCGCCTGGCCATCGATTATTCGGATGGGGAAAACGACCAGAGCGTAACGGTCAGCCTGCGCATGAAGCGGGATGAGGTCATCTGGCTGAGCGCCCCCCTGGGCGTTGTCAAGGTGTATATCACCCCCGGCCGGGTGTCTTACTACAACAAGCTGCAAAACGAGTATTTTGATGGGGATTTTGCCTTTATCCGCGGGTTGCTGGGATCCGACATCGATTTCCAGAACCTCCAGAACCTACTGCTCGGACAGGCTGTCCGGGACCTGCGCGATGAGAAATACAACCTTTCGGTCACCGATGAAGCCTACGAACTCAAGCCGGAGGTCAGCCGGTGGTTGTACAAATTATTCTACGAAATAGAACCGCAGAATTTCCGGCTGGCTTCCCAGCAAATCTCCCAACCGGAGCTGAAACGGCTCATGGAGGTACGCTACCAGACCTACCAGGAAGTCGAGGGCCGGATCTTCCCCGAAGAGCTCCATATAGCAGCCATTGAACAGGACGAAAGAATCACCATAGGGATTACCTACCGGCAGGTCGAAATCAACCGGGACCTGAGCTACCCCTATAAAATACCGAAAGGTTTTAATCAGATAACAGCCCAGTGATCCTACGTATAGTGGCTTTGCGGTTCTTCCTTGCGCTGGTTCTGGCGTCGTTGGCCGGAACGGGCGGGTATGCCCAGCAGGACGAACAGGAGGCGCTCGAAGCAAAAAAGGAACAACTGGAAGAGGAAATCCGGGAGATCAACCGCCTGCTCTTATCCGAACGCGAGCAAAAGGGAAGCGTCCTGGACCAGATGGAGGCCCTGGACCAGAAAATCGGGCGCCAACAGCAACTTATCCGGGTTACCAACCAGCAATCGAACCTGCTCAACCGCCGGATCAATGCCAATATCCGCAACATCAGCAAGCTCCGCGGGGAGCTGGAGACCCTGAAGGCGGATTATGCCGGGATGATCCGCAAATCCTACCGGAACCGCTCCAAACAGAACCGGTTGTTGTTCCTGCTGTCCTCTCAAAGCTGGTACCAGGCCTTCAAACGGCTCCAGTACATGAAGCAGTATACGCAGTACCGGAAGGAACAGGGAGAGGAAATCCAGCAAAAGACCGAGGAACTCACGGTGCTCAACCAGAACCTCAGCCTGCAGCGAAAGGAAAAGGAAGCACTGATAGCCGAAAACCGCAAGGTCCGGGACCAGTTGCTCGCAGAGGTCAAAAGCCAGAAGAACCTGTTGCAGACCATCCGGCAGAACGAAAGCAGTTACGCGGCGGAAATTGAAGCAAAAAGGCGGGAAGCCAGGGAAATTGACCGGCAGATTGAACGGCTCATCCGAAGCGCCATTGCCGCCTCCAACCGGGAAAGTAGTTCGGGTAGCGCCTCGAGCAGCCGCTTTGCCCTGACCCCCGAGGCCAGCCTGATAGCGACTAATTTTTCGGCCAACAAGGGCAACCTGATCTGGCCGGTGGAAAAGGGGGTTAAAAAACAGGGGTATGGCATTTACCAGGATGCGGTTTACCCGGGGATCAAGCACCAGAGCAACGGGGTGATCATCGCTACGGACGAGGGGGCCCGGGCCCGGGCGGTTTTTGAAGGGGAAGTAATCGCCATCCTTGCCGTCCCGGGGGGGAACAAGGGCGTGCAGGTCAAACACGGCAACTATATCAGCACCTACTACAACCTGTCGGAACTCTATGTCCGGAAGGGGGACAAGGTAAAGATCAAGGACGAGCTGGGACAAATACATACCAATCGGTCTAACGGGTTGACGCAATTAAAGTTCTACCTGTATCGGGACGCAACCCGCCTGAACCCGGAGGAATGGATCTATCGACTTTAAAATATAACAATGAGTATAATTACAGACGTAAAGGGAACTTTTGAACTGAATAACGGGGTAAAAATGCCTTACCTGGGCCTCGGGGTGTACCAGTCCGAAGAAGGGGGCGAAGTAGAGCGGGCCGTGAAGTGGGCCCTGGAGGCAGGATACCGGCATATCGATACGGCCCGCGCCTATGGGAATGAAGCCGGGGTCGGGCAGGCTGTCCGCGAAAGCCCGGTGAGCCGGGAAGAAATCTTCGTCACCAGCAAGGTGTGGAATTCGGACCAGGGATATGAGAGCACGCTGCGCGCCTTCGACAGCAGCATGGAGGACCTGGGCCTGGAATACCTGGACCTGTATCTCGTACACTGGCCGGTTGCCGGGAAATACAAAGAAACCTGGCGGGCGCTGGAGCGCCTATACCGGGAAGGCCGGGTGCGGGCCATCGGGGTCAGCAATTTCCTGCAGCACCACCTGGAGGACCTGCTCCGGGATGCGGAGGTGGTGCCGGCGGTGGATCAGCTCGAATTCCACCCCTATTTGGTACAGGGATCCCTGCAGGACTATTGCAAGGCCCGGAATATCCAGTACGAAGCCTGGTCGCCCCTGATGCAGGGGGAAATATTCCAGTTGCCTCAAATGAAGGAAATGGCGGATGCCTATGGGAAGAGCATTGCCCAGGTGGTCCTTCGCTGGAATTTGCAGAAGGGGGTGGTGACCATCCCCAAGTCCTCCAAAAAGGAACGTATAGAGGCCAATGCGGACCTCTTTGACTTTGAGCTTTCTCCGGATAGATATGGACAGGCTGGATGCGATGGACAGGGGGCGGCGTTTCGGGCCGGACCCCGACAACTTCGACTTTTAGGAACCGGATCCGAGGAACAGCGCCTTGAGTTCTGTGGCGTCCCCGGGTTTCATCTTGCCGGCAAGTACCAGGCTGAGTTGTTTGCGCCTGAGGGCAGCCGCATAGCGCTGTTTTTCCAGTTCCGTTTCGGGCTCGAGGGGGGGCACTTCCGTGGGAATGCCCGTGTCGTCCACGGCTACGAAGGTATATATGGCCTCATTTGCCTTATCCCGCTCCCCGCTGAACCGGTCTTCGATCCAGACATCGATAAATACCTCCATGGAGGTCCGGAATGTACGTGAAATGGCCGCTTCTACCGTCACCACGCTGCCCAGCGGTATGGAACGGTTGAAGGCCACATGGTTCACGGAAGCCGTTACCGTGATCCGGCGGCTGTGCCTGCGGGCGGCAATGCTGGCAGCCCGGTCCATCCGGGCGAGCAATTCACCCCCGAAGAGGTTGTTCAGCGGGTTGGTTTCGCTGGGAAGTACCAGGTCTGTCATGATGGTGCGCGAGTCACTGGGAGTTTTTGGCTTCATATCAGGCTTCATCTCGGGAATTTTCGGCAAAGATACGGCCCCGCGGTGAGGAATGAAACGGGACAACCGGCTGAATACGGGAAAACAGGTGGAATAGGGGCGATAGGGCGGTACAGGCTTCCCCTGAGGGGCCTGAGGACCTTGGTGGCTGAAGGGGGATTTTACTTTTCCGAGAGCAGCCAGGCGTCGTTGGAAACCTCGCGCTTGATCTTCCGGAGGCCTTCCAGGGCGAGTTGCGGGTCGCTGAAGGTACCACAGGACACCTGGTGCAGCCCAAAGGCATTCACACCGTGATACCGGGCATCATATCCGCGGCTGCGCAATTGAGCAATTTTCCTGTCTGCATTTTCGCGAACCCGGAAGGCGCCGGCAATGATGTGGTGGGATCCCTTGCGGGCTTTTGACACCTCCAGGGTAATGGAGGGGAGCTCCAGGGGCTGGGAACCGAAAAACGTGGCTTCCTGTATGTGCCGGGACACTTCCTCCCGTGCGGCTTCCTGGACCAGGTCGCCGGAGGCATTGCGGCTCTGGTAAAAGGTATATCCGGATATCCCGGCCGTAACGGCGAGCAGCAGGATGGCGGCATATTTTAAATAGGGCCGCAAACCGGGCGTTTCCCGGGATTCCGGGGTAAATGTAAACGGGATGCGCTCCTCCAAAACCTCCACCTCTTCCTTCATGGTTTCCCGAACCACCGGGGTGGCGATCAGGGAGGACAGGCCAAAGGAGGCGGTCAGGAAGTTCGTTTTATCGACGGGCTGGAAGAATATTTTCTTTTCGCTGTTGAGCCTGAAGGTACCCAGGGATTCCAAGGTAAACTTGTGCTCCTGTTGGAGTTGTTTGAGCCAGCCCCTGGCCTCTTGTTCCACATGCTGCAGGGCCTCCTCGTAGGACATCTTTTCCGCCTGGGCAATGTGGGAGACCAGCAGGCCGTCGTTAGACCGCAGCTGGGCGTTAAAGGACAACACCTTGGAAGGCGGATAAAAGGTATTGCTGTCCTTTTGCAGGTAGGCAGGCTTTATTTGCGTCAGGAACGCCCCGAATTCAGGGACTACCACGCACTGGTAGCGATAAAGCAGGGATTCTATGTGACGGGCCGTTTCCATATGAGGCAAAGATGCTAAAATTTAACATTTACACCAACGCGGGGGTGCACCTTTTTATCAACTATTTAATGGTGCATCCTGTGAATTATACAATGAAGTGGCTGATAAAGAGCTAGTTGCATTATTGAGATTACAGGCAGTTCCCGGGATCGGACCGGTGGGATGCAAACAACTCATCGAGCGCTTCGGAAGCCCATCCGCTGTTTTTGCCGATAAAGGGATATTAGCGGAGAGCGGCCTGAGGCCGGACCTTGCAGGGAGGTACGGGGAGGAACAATACCTCCGGTGGGCCGAGGACGAGCTGGAATTTGCGACGAAACGTGGTATCCGGTGTATTTCCTACCTGGATCCCGGTTACCCCGCCGGCCTCCTGCAGTGCGCGGACGGGCCCCCTGTGCTGTTTACCCGGGGGGCCATTCGATTCGATGCCGGCCCCCTGGTTTCCGTGGTAGGTACCCGGGGCATGACGGAATATGGCCGGCAGTGCTGTGAGGCTTTTATTCGGGGAATCGCACCGATAAACCCGATAATCATCAGCGGTTATGCCTATGGAATCGATATCACGGCCCAGCGAACTGCCATGAGCCTTGGGTTGCAGACCATTGCCTGCATGGCTCACGGCCTGGACCGGGTGTATCCTGCCGCGCACAGGAGGTACGAGGGGGAATTACTTGAAAACGGGGGGTACCTCAGCGAATTTCCCAGGGGGACGTTGCCGGAACCGGGGCATTTCCTGAGGAGGAACCGGGTAATTGCCGGGCTCAGCCCGGCGACGGTGGTTATCGAGTCCGGGGAGCGGGGCGGCAGCCTGGTGACTGCCGGCCTGGCCTTCGGGTATAACCGGGAAGTCTTTGCCTTTCCGGGGCGCGTTACCGATATGCAGAGCAGGGGCTGTCACCAGCTTATCCGCCAACAAAAGGCCCAGTTGATCCAGGATGCCGGGGAATTCCTCCATGCAATGGGATGGGAACCCGAAGGCGGCGACCCGGACAGCCACCGGCCCACCCGGTTGCCGGAGCACCTGGAACCCAATGAGCAGTCCCTGGCCAGGATCCTCCGGGAATCGGGCAGCAGGCACCTGGATGATTTGGCCATTTCCTGTGGAATTTCTGTTTCGGAAGCACTGACCAGCCTTTTCAGCCTTGAAATGATGGGTTTGGTGCGCGCGTTGCCCGGAAAATGCTTTTGCTGGGAGGGGTAAAAAACAAACCACCTGGTCAGTTGGGGGCCGAAAGGGATCCATAAATCCCGGTTCGGGGGTTGTTCACCCCCTGTTGCCTGTCGTTGAACGACCATCCGGGGAAGGGCTTTATCGGCAAAGGGGGCATTTTCCGACCAGGTGGTCGGTTTGCCTGTTTCAGTAACCGAGTTTTGCACGGACCCGCTCCAGTACCTCACTGGCAACCACCCGCGCCTTCTGGGCCCCTATTTCAAGCGCTTCGTCGACCTCTGCAGGGTGTTCCCGATAGTATTCGAAGCGCTCCCTTGCCTCTGAAAAAGTATCCCGGACACATTCAAACAGCGCTTGTTTGGCATGGCCGTATCCATAGTTTCCGCCCAGGTAGTTGGCGCGCATCTCCGCTACTTTTTCCGGGGAGGCCAGTATTTTATACAGGGCAAAGACCGTATCCGTGTCCGGGTCTTTTGGATCTTCCAGGGGTGTACTATCCGTGACGATGCCCATGATCTGTTTGCGCAGCGCCTTATCCGGCTGGAAGATATCGATCAGGTTCCCCTTGCTCTTGCTCATCTTCTGCCCGTCTGTCCCGGGGATGTACATGGTGTTTTCCTGGACTTTGGCCTCCGGCATCACAAAGGTCTCCCCGAGTTGGGCGTGGAACCGGGCCGCGACATCCCGGGTCATTTCCAGGTGCTGCAACTGGTCCTTGCCCACGGGCACGATCTCCGCGTCGTAGAGGAGGATATCGGCCGCCATCAGCATGGGATAGGAGAAGAGCCCCGCATTCACGTCTTCCAGCCGGTCGGCCTTGTCTTTGAAGGAATGGGCGAGGGTGAGGCGCTGGTAAGGAAAAAAACAGCTGAGGTACCAGGCCAGTTCGGTAACCTGTGGGACATCGCTCTGCCGGTAAAACACGGTTTTTTCAATATCCAGGCCAAAGGCGAGCCAGGTGGCCGCAGTGGCAAAGGTATTGCCGCGGAGCACTTCCCCGTCCTTGATCTGGGTAAGGGAATGCATGTCCGCGATAAAGAGGAAGGAATCGTTGGCGGGACGGGCGGCCATTTCGATGGCCGGGCGGATGGCCCCGAGTATGTTCCCCAGGTGCGGGGTTCCGGTACTTTGAATGCCGGTCAGAATCCTAGGCATGGCGATGGTCTTTGCTTCTCCCCGCAAATGTAGGCTGGCAATTCCCGCTGTGCAACCCCTGCCCGGAAAATTCGGGAGCCAGCCGGCCGCATACCGGGATTTCCCGAACCGTGCTGTCCTCCAGGGCGTGCCCTCCATTGTGAAAGCCTTCCCTAACGTTCCTGCGGATTCCTTCAGGCATCCCCCGGGCAAAATTGCTACTTTTGGGACCATGAAAGACCTGTTCCGCATACCGGCAGTGACCCTGTGGAGGATTTGGTTCTATATCCTGGTGGCCCTCCCGATCCTGGTCTTTTTCCCCTTCCTGCTGCTGTTGACCATTTCCCAGCGTACCTACCCCCAGTTTTTCTGGATGGCCCGGAACCTTTGGGCACCGGTTATCCTGTACGGGATGGGGTTTGTGCCGGTTATACGCTACGACCAGCGCCTGGAAAAGGGAAAGAGCTATATGCTGGTCGCCAACCATACCAGCATGCTGGATATCATGTTTATGCTTCGGGTAAGCCGTAACCCCTTTGTGTTTGTCGGCAAGAAGGAATTGGCTAAAATCCCCCTTTTCGGTTTTTTTTATAAGCGGGTATGCATTTTGGTGGACCGGGAAGACAGCAGGAGCAGGTCCGGTGTCTACCGTCGGGCCCAGAATCGTCTCAAGAGCGGGTTGAGCATCTGTATTTTCCCGGAGGGCGGGGTTCCCGAGGAGACGGTGGAGCTCGACAGCTTCAAGGACGGTGCGTTTAAAATGGCTATTGCGCATCGGATTCCGGTTGTCCCCATCGTGTTTTTTGATTCCAAAAAGCGCTTTTCATTCCTGTTTTTCAGCGGCAGCCCCGGCGTATTGCGGGCACGGGTGCACCCGTTTGTCGAAACCGCGGACCTCATGGCGGCCGATAAGGCGAGGTTGCGCGAAACAGTACGGGAAACGATACTGAAGAGCCTGCGCAGCGGGCCGATAAAATAAAGCGCCAAACGGGCGCTTTATTATGAATATCAACTAGTTATGTCTCCTTCGATAGGGTCTCTTTTCCTTAACGTACCGAATGGTTTAAAAACGATATCGGATGCCGCTGTATACCCCTACGGAATAAGGCTGGAAGTTCCCCGCCGTGTTGGTAAAGGTATTCAGATGGTATTTGAACATAGGCTGCATCTGTAGTTGCAGGTCGGAATTGAGGTTGTAGAAAACCCCCAACCCCAGGTTGGTGCTGAAACTTACCGAATTCATATTCGTCGCCTCGCCGATCTGGGTGGTGGCCCCATCCGAATCCAGGCTTACCGAATTATCCACCAGGAAGAGCGAACTGAGCCCCCCGACCAGGTTGATCCCCAGTTTCCGGTCAACCAGCCGGTATTCCAATTCCATGGGGACTTCCAGGTACCCGAATTCCTGTAGCATGCGGCCTTCCCTCGCCGGCGTCTGCGCATTCACATCTGCCGTCGTATTTTCGATAGGCAGTGAATTTTCGGTGGCCGTGCTTTCCACCACTACGGTGCGCGCGTTCTCTGAATAACTGATCGTACGGATCAGGGACGAAGGGGAGGGGCCGGACAGTGTTGAGGTAAAAGCGACCTGGTTGGTATTGTACCCAAAATCGACCCGGTTCAGCCCCGAACGAAGGCTTAGTCTGTCGGAAACCTCATAGGCTACCGAAACGCCGTAACTGAAATTCAGTGTCCCGGACTTGCTGTTGGAGACAAAATTCTGCGAAATTGGCGACCCGTCTCCGAAAGAATTATAGTAGACCGGTGCCAGGTTGGTGCCCACGGACCAGCGGCCGGAAGCCTTTTCCGCCACTGCGGCTTCTTCGGCTTCTTCAATGGCCTCAAAGAGGGATTTGCCCTTGTCGGTCTTCGCGTCTTGGGCCGACTCTTCCTCATCCTCACCGGTAACAGCCGGAATATTTGCCGCCAGTTGCCCGGAAGCAGCCGGTTGGACATCTCCTTCCCGGTTGTTCCGGTCGGCCCCATCCGGTTTTTCAGGCGTGCGAACCGCGATGTCCCCGCCATCCTTTATGTCCCCGTCATTTTTTGACGCATCGGTATTATCACGGGTTTCGGCCGCGGCCACGGCTGTGACCCCCTGCCTGGTCGGGTCCTGATCCTTCCTGTTTCCCGGAAGTTCCCCATTTTTCACGGGGGTAACCTTGTCCGGGGAAGTCCCCGAATCAGCTTCTCGGGTGGCTGCGTTGCGGGTGTCGCCCTCCGGGACGATAGTGCCGCGGTTTTCCCTTGCCTGACGGGCTTCTCCACCGGTTTCCTCTGGATTGCCGCGTGTATCCGGGGCGCCTTCATTGGGCGCTCCTGCGTTGCCGGAATCCGTTTCCGGGGAATCTGTGCCCCGCGTATCGGTTACCGGAATTCCCTCCAGTTCCGGGACCCCGTCAGGGGTGAAAAATAACAGGGATAGCAGGAGGGCAGCGGCAATACCGCCCAGGGCCCACCAAATGGGGACAACCCGCTTCTGCTTTTTCTGGTCCAGGGACGCGCGGATCCGATCCCATACATGGGGGTCGGGTTCCCGGGCGTATTTTCCGAGCTTTTCCTTGAAAAGATCGTCTGAATGTTCTGGTTCCATGTTTATTGAGTTAGGCTATATTAATTTTCGTATTCTTAATCCGGTCCCGGAGGATGGCCCTGGCCCGAGCCAGGTTGGATTTGGACGTCCCCTCGGAGGTGCCCAGGGATTCGCTGATCTCCTTGTGGGAGTATCCGTCCAGGACGTACAGGTTGAACGTTATCCGGTATTTCTCCGGCAGCTCCTGGACAAATTTCAGCAAAGTACTCAGGGAGGGCTCCTGCCCCGATTCCTCAGCACTACCTGGGTCGTCCCCCTCGTCCGGGACCTCCGTAACCAGGCTCAGGGGCTCCTTTTTCCGGTATTTCTGCAAAACCGTATTGACCGTGATCCGCTTGAGCCACCCTTCAAAAGAACCCTTGGCCCCGAATTGGTGGATCTTTTCAAAAATGGTCATAAAACTGTCGTGCAAGTTGTCCTCCGCTTCCGTCTTGTTTCGGGAATACTTCAGACAAATGCCAAAAAGCACAGCGGAATAGGTCCTGTATAATTCTTCCTGGGCCGCTCTGTTTCCTTTCTTACACTTTTTTATGAGCTCTTTTTGGGTCAAAATGTCGGTTCGATTACATAGGAAGCCATGGTTTTCGGAAAGGCGCTATTCAACGGGGACTTCAACCTCGATAAACCGGGGGTTCCCCGATTCGTCCTCCCCGGAGTAAAACCGGAAAAGGTAGGGTTCGTAATACCGGCAGGTAAACTGAAAACTCGTCTGGAGTTCCCGGGCCGGGCCGGTACAGTTTTCTTCCGGGAATTCCGATCCGATGGCCACCACCCTGCGCACTGCGGTCCCTTCCGAAGTCACATCAAATCCCTCGAAGTTCGTACACCCGTTCGGGAGGGCATAGGTTACTCCGATTTCATAGGATTCGTGGAGTTGGAAGGATTCCGGCATATCCACAGCAGTTATCTCCAGCGTCACAAAGTGGTAACTCATGCCGTCGTCACTTATGTCACAGCCGGATAGCAGGATGCAAATCAGGAATATGGGCAAACCTTTCCAAATGCGCTTCATATGCATCATCTATAACTATTCCTTGTCTATAAGATGAGTCCGGCGCCTAAAGGTTGCTTGCCCTGGAGGGAAATGCGGGATTACCCCTTGATCGCCTTGATGGCCTCTTTGATTTTCTGTTCGAGTTCCTCAAGTAGTTCCGGGTTGTCTTTGAGGAGGATTTTTACGGCATCGCGCCCCTGCCCCAATTTGGTATCCCCGTAACTGAACCAGGAGCCGCTTTTCTGGATGATTTCATAATCCACGCCAAGGTCCACGATCTCGCCTACCTTGGAGATCCCCTCCCCGTACATGATGTCGAATTCCGTGGTGCGGAAGGGCGGGGCCACCTTGTTCTTGACCACCTTTACCCGGGTTTTATTTCCCTGGACGTCCCCGTCCGTATCCTTGATCTGGGTAGACCGGCGTATGTCCAGGCGGACGGAACAATAGAATTTCAGGGCGTTACCCCCGGTGGTCACTTCGGGGTTCCCGAACATCACCCCGATTTTTTCCCGTAGCTGGTTGATGAAGATCACCGTGCAATGCGTCTTGCTGATGGATGCGGTCAGCTTCCGGAGGGCCTGGGACATCAGGCGGGCGTGAAGCCCTACTTTGGAATCCCCCATTTCCCCCTCAATTTCACTTTTGGGGGTAAGGGCGGCAACGGAATCGACCACGATGATGTCGATGGCGCCGGAGCGGATCAGGTTATCGGCAATTTCAAGGGCCTGCTCCCCGTGGTCCGGCTGGGAAATGATCAGGTTGTCGATGTCCACCCCGAGTTTCTCTGCATAGAAACGATCGAAGGCGTGTTCCGCATCGATGAATGCCGCGATGCCACCGGCTTTCTGGGCTTCGGCAATGGCGTGCAGCGTCAGCGTGGTTTTACCCGAAGATTCCGGGCCGTAGATCTCGATGACCCGGCCCCTTGGGTAGCCTCCTACGCCCAACGCGATGTCGAGCCCCAGGGAGCCGGACGGGATCACCTCCACATCCTGGGCCACGTTGTCCCCCATTTTCATGACCGTACCCTTCCCGTACGTTTTGTCCAGTTTGTCCAGGGTGAGTTTCAGGGCTTTTAATTTCGCATCTTTTTCGCTGCTCATGGGTGTCTTTTATTTGAAAGTGGGAGGCTAAATTACCATTTCTTTTCCGAGTTTCACAATGAGGTAAGCAACCTTTTGAAGATGGCTGTATCTATTAAATGAATTCACATCAGAAACCCGCAATATAGCGCGGGCGGCCGCAACCGCATTTCACTGAATTGCTATGAAGAAGAAGGTAAATGGTTTGCGGTCCCAAGGGCCCTGCTCCTACGAGCAGGGCTTTTTTTTTGCATTTACTCCGGGTGTGGGCTGATTTAACCTGCACATTTTGAGGCCTTCCCCCCGAAAATTCTTATTTTTGCCCCTCGATTTCTTTTAACCCTCAAACCTGTATAGCATGCAACTGTACAATACGATGAGCGCAAAGGAAAGAGAAGCCCTTATCGATGAGGCGGGAAAGGACCGGCTCACGATCTCTTTCTACAAATACGCCCATATCCGCAATCCGGAGTTCTTCCGGGACTACCTTTTCATCCATTGGGACCAGCTGGAAGTGCTGGGCCGTATCTACGTGGCCCGGGAGGGCATCAACGCCCAGCTTTCCGTCCCGGCCGATCATTTCAACGCCTTCAAAGCGCACCTTGACAGCATCACCTTCCTGGAAGGTGTCCGGCTGAACATCGCCATTGAACAGGACAACAAATCCTTCCTGAAACTCAAGATCAAGGTGCGTCCCAAGATCGTGGCCGACGGCCTGGATGACAATGCCTTTGACGTTACCAACAAGGGCGTGCACGTGGATGCGCGCCGGTTCAACGAACTCATCGAGGACCCGGAGGCCATCGTGGTGGATATGCGCAATCATTACGAAAGCGAGATCGGCCATTTCGAAAAGGCCATCACCCCGGACGTGGATACCTTCCGGGACTCCCTGGACCTGATCGAGGAGCAACTCAGGGACTACAAGGAAAACCGAAAGCTGGTCATGTACTGTACCGGGGGGATCCGCTGCGAAAAGGCAAGTGCCTACTACAAGCACAAGGGGTTCAAACAAGTGTACCAGCTCGAGGGGGGCATTATCGAATACACCCGCCAGGTCCAGCAACAGCAGCTGGAGAACAAGTTCCGGGGAAAAAACTTTGTCTTTGACCACCGCCGTGGCGAACGCATTACCGATGAGGTGATCGCCCAGTGCCACCAGTGCGGGAAACCCTGCGACACGCATACCAACTGCGCCAACGAAGGCTGCCACCTGCTCTTTATCCAGTGCGAGGCATGCGCCGAGGCCATGGATGCCTGCTGCAGCGAATCCTGCCGGGAGATCGCGGCCCTGCCGCCGGAGGAGCAGCGCAAGCTCCGAAAGGGAAAGACCAAAAGTAACCTGATCTTCAAAAAAGGGCGGTCCGAGGTACTGACCTACAAGCGGCAGGTGGCCGACCCCTTTGAGGTTCCTTCTGCCGGGGCCACGCCCGCCGATACCGGGAATTGAAGGCAGGACCCACAATCTGAGACAGGCCCCGGGACCCGGACAGGTTCCCCAGAAACGGACCCCGGGGCCCCGGGAATTGACCCCGGCCCCCGTTCGCGTTCGTACTAAAATTATCCTATCTTTACGATTGTGAATTAATTATGAACCTATTTCTGCCGGGTCCTTGGGTCAGGTGGAATTGAGATAGAGAACATGGGGTGTAGCAGTTGTTCAACCGGTTCGGATGGACAGCCGCGCGGATGTAGGAACAACGGAACCTGCGGTACGGATGGCTGTAACAAACTGACCGTGTTTGACTGGCTTTCCAATATGTCATTGCCCGCCGGAGCGCAAGGGTTTGACGGGGTGGAGGTGCGGTTTAAAAACAGTAGAAAGGAATTCTTCAGAAATACGGAAGGGCTTACCCTTTCCATAGGCGACGTCGTGGCCACCCAGGCCAAGGCCGGACACGACGTGGGCATCGTTACCCTTACCGGGGAGCTGGTGCGGGTTCAGATGAAAAAGAAAAAGGTGCCCATGGGCGCCGACCTGCCCAAGATCTACCGGAAAGCCACCCAGCGTGACATCGACAAATGGCAGAAATGCCGCGACAAGGAAGAGGAGATCAAGAAACGCTCCCGGGAGATGGCCATCATCCTCCGCCTCGAGATGAAGATATCGGACGTCGAGTTCCAGGGAGACGGGTCCAAGGCCACCTTCTATTACACGGCCGAGGACCGCGTGGACTTCCGCCAGCTGATCAAGGACATGGCCAAGGCCTTCGGCATCCGGATCGAGATGCGCCAGATCGGCTACCGGCAGGAGGCCCAGCGCCTGGGAGGCATCGGGTCCTGCGGGCGGGAATTGTGCTGTTCCACCTGGCTCACGGACTTCCGGTCGGTGAGCACGGCTGCGGCCCGCTACCAGCAACTGTCTCTGAACCCCCAGAAACTGGCCGGGCAATGCGGCAAACTCAAATGCTGCCTGAACTACGAGCTCGATACCTATCTGGATGCCCTCAAGGATTTTCCGCCCAACGAGACCAGGCTCTATACGGAGAAGGGGGTCGCTTATTGCCAGAAAAGCGATATTTTCAAAGGGATCCTCTGGTTTTCATACAAGGACGACCCGTCCAACTGGCATGTACTCACGAAGGATCAGGTACAGGAGATCCTCGAAAAGAATACGCAAAAGCAAAAAGTCGCCAGTCTGGAGGAGTATGCGAGCAACAATTTCGACCGTGAAAACGTTACCTTTGAAAACCCCGTAGGGCAGGACAGCCTGACCCGGTTCGACCGGCCCAAGGGAAAGCGGCGGGGGAAAAAGCGAAAAAAGAGACGGAATCAGAAACAAGGTAAGGCCCGTAATGCGTAGGTTGCCCATAGCACTATTGATTATACTGACCGGTATTAGCTGTACGGACCAGCTTGCCTACTCCGAATTCCGCAGCACGGAAAACGGGGAGTGGGACAGGGACCGGCCCATGGAATTTACCGTGACCGACCCGGATACCACCCGCGCGCACAACCTTTACCTCTTTGTGCGTAACGACAACACCTTTCCCTACAGCAACCTCTTCCTGATTGCGGAAATGACCTTCCCGGACGGCAGTACCCAGCGGGACACCCTGGAGTATGAGATGGCCAATGCGGCCGGGCAGTGGCTGGGGGAAGGCCTGGGCAGCGTCAGGGAGAACAAATTGGGCTATAAGCGCGACGTCGTTTTTCCTTCCAGTGGCGTATATACCTTTACAGTATCCCACGCCATGCGGAAGAACGGCAACGTCGACGGGGTCCAGTCCCTCCCGGGAATCCTGGATGTGGGGCTTCAGATCGAATCAAACGAATAAGTCAAAAATGGCAACGACACCCAAAAAAAAGGCGCGCGCCACGAAAAAAAAGCCCTCCTTCTGGCCATTTATCAAATGGTTCTGGATCCTTTTCGGGGCGGGTATCCTTGCGGTTTTCCTGACGTTCCTGCTGGCCGCCTGGGGGGTTTTCGGGGAAATGCCCACTTTTGAGCGCCTGGAAAACCCCCAGACCAACCTGGCCACGGAGATCATTTCCTCCGACGGCAAGACCCTGGGCAAGATCTATCTGGAAGAGAACCGGACGGATGTGCCCTATTCCGAATTGCCCGAAAGCCTGGTAAACGCCCTGGTGGCTACCGAGGACGCCCGGTATTATGACCATTCCGGCATCGATGCGCGGGGGACCCTCCGGGCCATTGTCTTCCTGGGGACGCGCGGGGGGGCGAGTACCATCTCCCAGCAGCTGGCGCGCCAGTTGTTTGTGGGGGTGCGGTCCAGCAACGTGGCAGAAGCCATTATCCAGAAGATCAAGGAATGGGTGATTGCCACGCGCCTGGAACGGAACTACACCAAGGAGGAGATCATGGCCATGTACCTGAACATCTACGATTTCGGGTACAATGCCGATGGGATCCGCAGTGCCGCCCGCATCTATTTCGGCAAGGAACCCCGGGACCTCAATACAGAAGAATCGGCCGTTTTGGTGGGGATGCTCAAGAATTCCTCCCTGTACAACCCGATGCGGCGGGAAGAGCTCGTGCGGGACCGGCGCAACACCGTCCTCGCCCAAATGGCCAAATACGGTTACATCACCGATAAAACACGGGATTCCCTTTCGGCACTCAGCATGGATATCAATTTCAATCCCGAAACCCACAGCCAGGGCCCGGCCCCTTACTTCCGGATGTACCTCCGCGGGTGGCTCCGGGACTGGATCGAGAAAAACCCCAAACCCGCGCTGGAAGGCGAACGGGACAAATGGAACATGTACCTGGACGGGCTCAAAATTTATACCACCATCGATTCCCGCATGCAGAAGAACGCCGAAATAGCGGTCCGGGAGCACATGGCGAACCTGCAAAAGGAATTCTTCCACCAGAGCACCCCCCAGCGCAACCCGACGACCCCCTTCCTGGACCTGGAAAGGTCGGAGATCAACAGCATTATGGAACGGGCCATGAAAAATTCCCAGAGATGGCGTGCCATGGACCGGCAGGGCATATCCGAAAAGGAAATCCGGGAATCCTTTGAACAGGAAACCGAGATGACCGTTTTTGACTGGAACCACGCCCCGACCTACGAGAAGGACACGGTGATGACGCCCATGGATTCCATCCGCTATTACAAGACCTTCCTCCGGGCGGCCATGATGTCCATGGAGCCCCAGACCGGCCATGTGAAAGCCTGGGTGGGAGGCGTCAATTACCGCCATTTCCAGTACGACAACGTCATTCAGGGGGCCCGTCAGGCCGGGTCTACCTTCAAGCCATTCGTGTATGCGGCGGCCATCGACCAGCTGCGCCGTTCGCCCTGCGATACCAAGCCGGATACCCAGTACTGCATCGAGGCCGGCAAGCACGGGAACATGGAAGCCTGGTGCCCCAAGAACTCCGACGGGAAGTATTCCGGCAGGAGTTTTACGCTCAAGGCGGCCCTGGCCAACTCCGTCAATACGGTGACGGCCCAGCTCATTGATGAGGTCGGGCCCCGCCCGGTGGTGACCATGGCAAAAAACCTCGGTCTGACCGGTGACATCCCGGAGGTACCCTCTATTGCCCTGGGGACCCATGATTTCAACGTCTATGAAATGGTAGGCGCCTATGGAACCTTCGCCAACCAGGGAGTCTATGTAAAACCTGTAATGGTGACCCGGATCGAGGACCGGAACGGGACCGTACTGTATGAATACACCCCGGAAACCCGGGATGTACTCAGCAAGGATGTCGCCTACGCGATGGTCGACCTGCTGAAGGGGGTTACCGAGGGCGGATCCGGCGTCCGACTGCGGGGCAACTTCCAGAAGAACACCACGGTCTACAAGGAGATCATAACCGGCTACCCGTACGAATTTACTAACCCGATTGCCGGGAAAACCGGCACCACACAGAACAACAGCGACGGCTGGTTCATGGGGATGGTCCCGAACCTGGTCACCGGTGTCTGGGTCGGGGGCGAAGAACGTTCCATCCACTTCAATTCCATTACCTACGGCCAGGGCGCATCCATGGCCCTGCCTATCTGGGCGCTGTATATGCGCCAGAATTACGAAGACCCGGAACTGGATGTGTCCAAAGAGGATTTTGAAAAGCCGGAGGAGCTGTCCATCCGGATCGATTGCAGCCAGACCGAGGAGGAACTGGAAGAACCGGACGAGTTGGAGGACGACCTGGACGACATCGATTTTTAGGGGGTCCCCGACAAAAACGCGAAAACAAAAAAGTACCCGAGCGATATGATTCACAAGGAAGTTGCCAATGCCAAGGAGGCCCTGCAAGGGGTGGCCAGCGGGATGACTTTTATGCTGGGGGGCTTCGGCCTCTGCGGCATCCCTGAAAATGCCATCAGCGAACTGGTGCGCCTCGGGGTGAAGGACCTTACCTGTATCAGCAACAATGCGGGAGTGGACGATTTTGGCCTGGGCCTGCTCCTCCAGGGGCGTCAGGTCCGGAAGATGGTCTCCTCTTACGTGGGGGAGAACGACGAATTTGAGCGACAGATGCTGAGCGGGGAACTCGAGGTGGAGCTCACCCCCCAGGGAACCCTGGCCGAAAAATGCCGGGCAGCCCAGGCGGGGATCCCAGCTTTTTACACCCCTGCCGGATTCGGTACCGAGGTGGCCGAGGGCAAGGAGACCCGGGAATTCAACGGGAAAATGTATGTGATGGAGCAGGCCTTCCGGGCGGATTTCTCCTTTGTAAAGGCCTGGAAGGGGGATACGGCCGGCAACCTGATCTTCAAAGGGACGGCCCGGAATTTCAACCCGGTCATGTGCGGGGCCGCCGCGATTACCGTGGCCGAGGTGGAGGAATTGCTCCCTGCCGGCAGCCTGGACCCGAACCAGATCCACATCCCTGGTATCTTTGTCCAACGGATTTTTGAAGGGACCGGTTACGAAAAGCGGATCGAACAGCGGACGGTGCGCAAGCGACCCGGATCCAACGGTTAACCCAACGTTTTAAACTACCACCATGCTCGACAAGAACGGAATTGCACAACGGATAGCCAAAGAAGTCAAGGACGGGTATTACGTCAACCTGGGGATTGGCATCCCTACCCTGGTTGCCAATTTCGTGCGGGACGACATACAGGTGGAATTCCAGAGCGAAAACGGCGTGCTCGGCATGGGCCCTTTCCCCTTTGAGGGGGAGGAGGATGCCGACCTGATCAACGCCGGCAAACAAACCATTACCACGCTTCCGGGGGCCTCTTTCTTCGATTCGGCCCTGAGTTTCTCAATGATCCGCGGCCAGCATGTGGACCTGACTATCCTCGGGGCCATGGAGGTGGCCGACAACGGGGACATCGCCAACTGGAAAATCCCCGGCAAGATGGTCAAGGGGATGGGGGGTGCCATGGACCTGGTGGCCTCCGCTGAGAATATCATCGTGGCCATGATGCACACCAACAAGGCAGGGCAATCGAAATTGCTGAAACAATGCACCCTCCCGCTGACCGGCGTCGGCTGCGTCCGTAAGGTCGTCACCAACCTGGCCGTACTCGAGGTGACCGATGACGGCTTCCTGCTGCTCGAACGGGCTCCCGGGGTGTCGGTGGACGAGATCCGGAAGGCTACGTTGGGCCGGCTGGTGGTACCGGACACCGTGCCGGAAATGCAGCTCTGAGCAGGACCTCGCGTCCGCTGATGCCGCGCCGGAAATCCAAATCTGAACCCGACCTGGTGCACCCGCATGACTTGCCGGCCCCTTGCCAGAGGGCGCCGTTCATCGATCCGCCTACCCCAAAGCCATTTTTACAACAACTTCCGCCCCCTTCACAACAATTCCTGTGCACCTCCGTTTAAAGGAAGTATATTCGGAAAAGCATCAAGAGCCTTTTTCCCCAGATCAAGTCTCAGAAACCTAAAAACCTATGGAGTCCCAATTGAATCAAATGCCCCAGCAGGAGGAAATTCAGGTTTACCGCAATGACTTTGTCAGCGGCGTGATCCTGCTGGCCAAAAAACTGTTCATGCTGTAACAGCAAGCCGGCAAACCTACCAAAAAAAGCCCCGTCAGCGGGGCTTTTTTTATGCCCGCCCGGAGGCGCCGGCGCAGGAATCCATTATCTTTAGGGGGTGAAACCCCTCGAATTCCAAAGGTGTACACCCGATGACCTGGAGCTGCTCCGCCAGGTATCCATCCAAACATTTACCCACGCTTTCGAGTCCCAGAACAACCCGGACGATTTTAGCGCTTACCTGAAAAAGGCCTTCTCCCGCCAGCAATTGCTGCAGGAACTCCGGCATCCGGACACGGCCTTCTACTTTGTCCGCGATGGCGAAGACCTCGTGGGCTATTTCAAACTGAACGCACACCAGGCGCAGACCGAACTGCAGGAAGCGGAAGGCCTGGAAATAGAGCGCATCTATGTGCTTGCAGGCTGGCAGGGAAGGGGTGTCGGGGCCCGGATGCTTCACTGGATCCGGGACACTGCCCGCACCTCTGGGAAGGCCTACCTGTGGCTGGGGGTGTGGGAACACAATACCCGCGCCATGGCGTTTTACCGCAAGCAGGGATTCGTTACATTTGGAAAACACCCTTACGACATTGGCACCGACCGGCAATGGGACTGGCTTATGCGCCTGGACCTGGGTGGGGCCACTTAAACCAACACCCTGTAAACCATGAGAAAAACCGCTTTGTTGCTCCTGCTGTTGCTCGCCTCCACGGCCGCACGGGCCCAGGCCTATTACTACCCCGCCATGGGGGCCGAATGGGAATCCCGCAGCCCCGAATCCGCGGGCCTGGATCCAGCCGTCCTCAAATCGGCCGTCGATTTTGCGGAGTCACATGAATATTCGGGTTCCCGTGACCTGAGGCGGGCCATCCTGGAGGGTTTCGAGCGGGAACCCTACCACGAATTGCTGGGCCCGGTAAAAAAGCGGGGCGGACCCGCCGGCCTGATCCTGAAAAACGGCTATGTGGTTGCCTCCTGGGGGGATACCCGCCGCGTCGATATGACCTTCAGCGTAACCAAGAGCTTCCTCTCAACCGTAGCGGGCCTGGCCAGCGACCGGGGCCTCATCCGCTCCGTGGACGACCCGGTCTCCGAATACATCTGGGACGGCACCTTTGAGGGCGTCCACAATTCGGGGATTACCTGGTCGCACCTGCTGCAGCAGAATTCGGATTGGTCCGGCAGCCTTTGGGGGCTGCACGACTGGGCCGACCGCCCCCCGAGGGAAGGCGGCATCGACGACTGGAAACACCGGGAACTCCGCACCCCGGGGACCGTCATGGAATACAATGACGTACGGGTAAATGTCCTTGCCTATTCCCTGACCCACCTCTGGCGGAAACCGGTGCCGCAGGTGCTCAAGGAAGAACTGATGGACCCGATTGGCGCCTCCACCACCTGGCGCTGGTTCGGGTACGACCACGCCTGGACGGTAATCGACGGGCTGCGGATGCAGTCGGTCACGGGCGGCGGGCATTCCGGGGGCGGGATCTTTATCAGTGCGGAAGACATGGCCCGGTTCGGGCTGCTTTTCCTCTCCGATGGCAAATGGGAGGGGAAGGAACTGCTCAGCCGGGATTGGATTGACCGGGCCGTGGCCCCGTCGGTACCTAACCCGAACTACGGGTTTATGTGGTGGCTGAACCAGCCGGGTCCCCGCCAGATGGAGGGGGTACCGGATAATGTGTACTACGCCGCCGGGTTCGGGGGCAATTTTATCGTGGTCTGCCCGGATCAGGATGTGGTTATGGTGCTTCGCTGGCTGGAACCATCGGAGATCGGGGAGTTCGTAAGGCGCGTCTTCGCAGCGTTCTGAGTGGGCTCAGATCCCGTTCAGGATCTCACCGGCCCGTTTCAGGGTGTCGTCTTTCTTGGCAAAACAGAACCGGAGTTGCCGGTGGTCCTGCCGGTCCAGGTTGAATACGGAGATCGGGATACTCGCAAGGCCGTGTTCCCGGGCCAGGGTTTCTGCAAATTCCCGGTCCGGGGCGTTGCTGAGGTTCCCGTAGCTGAGTAGCTGGAAATACGTGCCCGCGGCCGGGGTGAATTCAAAACGCGAACCCGATACGGCCTGTAGGAACAGATCCCGCTTCCGCTGCATGAAATCGCCTAGCTCCAGGTAGTGTTCCGGCTTTTCCAGGTAGGTTTTAAGGGCCCGTTGGGCCGGGTGGCTCACGCAGAAAATCGCGAACTCGTGGATTTTCCGGAATTCGCGCATGAGGGGTTCCGGCGCCAGGCAGTAGCCGGTTTTCCAACCGGTGATATGGAAGGTCTTCCCAAAGGAGGCGCAGATGAATGCCCGCTCCCGGAGCCCCGGGAATCTGGCAACGCTTTGGTGGCTGTGCCCGTCATAAACCAGGTGTTCGTAAACCTCGTCGCTCAGCACCAGGATATTTGTGCCCGAAAGCCGGCGTTCCAGTTTTTTCATGTCTGCCTCCGACAGCACCGTTCCTGTGGGGTTGTGGGGGGTATTCAGTATGACCATTTTGGTCCGTTCGCTCAGGGCCAGGTCCAGGGCCACCCAGTCGATGTGGAATTCCGGCCCATCCAGCTGCAGGAGGACGGGAACCCCCCCGTGTGCCCTGACAGAGGGCTCGTAGTGGTCGTAGGCAGGCTTGAAGATAATCACCTCGTCCCCGGGGCGGATGGAGGCTGCGATGGCCGTGAACAGGGCCTGGGTTGCCCCGGCGGTAATGGTCACCTCCGATTCCGGGTTGTAGGCCGCCCCGTAGAGGGATTCCGTTTTTTCCACAATAGCCTCACGCAGGGAAAAAATGCCCGCCAGGGGGGCATACTGGTTGTGCCCGTCCGACAGGGCCTGGCTGTGTAGGCGTATCAGCTCGGGGTCTACCCCGAAGTCCGGGAATCCCTGGGCCAGGTTCAGCGCCCCCGTTTCCACGGCTACCCGGTTCATCACATCAAAAATGGAGGGCTCCAGGTCGGGGAGTTTGGAAGCGATAGGTGTTTTCAAGAGTTTCATTGGGTTTTATAGGGATGCGGTCCCTGGTTTTCAAAAGGGTTGCCCGGTGGCTGTCTGGTCCCGGTTTCCCATAAGGGTCCTCGGGGTCCCGGTCCCCGTGGTTTTCACATGGTTCGCCCGTGAACGGCCTTGCGGGGCCTAATTGCGGCTGGAGGTTTATTTCCCGACGCTCCGCAGCTGCAAAGCTGCACCTAAATGTAAAAAAAACCCCCGACCAATGGCCGGGGGTTGGGGGAATTAATCAGTTATCAGGCGTGTTGTTCTGCGTGTTTGCCTTCTTTGATCTCTTCGATCAACTTACTGTTGAAGGCGGGCAGGTCTCCCGGGTTGCGGCTGGTCACAAAACCATCGTCCACAACGACCGCCTGGTCTTTCCAGGTAGCGCCTGCATTGATCAGGTCGTCTTTAATCGACTTATAGGAAGTCAGCGTGCGCCCTTTTACGACATCCGCGCTGATCAGGACCTGGGGTCCGTGGCAGATGGCTGCGACGGGCTTCTTCATCTTAAAGAAGTCACGCACAAAGACCAGGGCATCTTCATTAATGCGCAGCAGGTCGGGGTTGATGACGCCTCCGGGCAGTACAAGCGCATGGTAATCGCCGGCTTTTGCCTTGTTGAGGGTTTTGGTCACCTCATAGGAGTTGGACCAGTTTCCGTTGGACCATCCTTTGATGGATCCGGATTCCGGGCTGACTATATCTACCTGGAAGCCTTCTGCTTCCATGGCTTCTTTCGGGGATTTTAATTCGCTTTCTTCAAATCCATTTGTAGCTAAGATCGCTATCTTCTTCATGTTGCGTATGTTTATTGGTTCATCTTTCTGTTCACTAATTAATATAGGCAAACACAGGCGGAATCTCCGTTAAAGTCCTTATAAAATAGGGCGGCGCCCTGTTAAGTTCCTTTAACAATAACCCCACAAAAAAACCCCCGCTCCATTGAACCGGGGGTGTATTTGAAATATAGTATGGACAGGCGCTGACGACTGGCTGGCAAGCCCATCGGGTGGCTGGCAGGAAGCTGGTCCCCGGGAAATCCGGTTCGCCCGGGTTTACCCTTTCGTGGTGGCTGCCAGGTACTCCCGGTTCATCCGCGCGATGTTCTCCAGGGAGATGCCTTTCGGGCACTCCACCTCGCAGGCGCCGGTGTTCGTGCAGTTTCCAAAACCTTCAAGGTCCATCTGCCGGACCATGTTCTGTACGCGTTCGGTAGCTTCTACCCGGCCTTGGGGCAACAGGGCAAACTGGGAAACCTTGGCCGAGGTAAACAGCATGGCACTGGCGTTCTTGCAGGCCGCGACGCAGGCACCGCACCCGATGCAGGTAGCCGCGTTAAAGGATTCATCCGCGTGGTCCTTTTCAATCGGGATCGCATTGGCATCGACTGTATGCCCGGAGGTGTTCACCGAGATATAGCCGCCAGCCTGTTGAATCCGGTCAAATGCCGACCGGTCGATCATCAGGTCCTTGATCACGGGGAATGCCGTGGCGCGGAAGGGTTCGATCACAATGGTGTCCCCGTCGTTGAATTTACGCATATGCAGCTGGCAGGTGGTGATCAGGCGGTCGGGCCCGTGAGGCTCCCCGTTGATCTGCAGGGAGCAGCTGCCGCAAATGCCCTCGCGGCAATCGTGGTCAAAGACCACGGGGTCCTCCCCCTTCTCGATCAGCTCCTGGTTCAGTACGTCCAGCATTTCCAGGAAAGACATGTCGCCCTCGATCCCGCTGATGGGATAGTCGACCATCTTCCCTTTGGAGTTGGCGTTTTTCTGCCTCCAGATTTTCAGCAATAATTTCATATTTCCTTATTTATAGCTTCTTGTTTTCAATTCGATATTCTCGAATACCAGGTCTTCCTTGTGGAGTACGGCATCCTTGGGTTCGCCTTTGTATTCCCAGGCCGAAACGTACTTGAAGTTCTTGTCGTCCCGAAGGGCTTCCCCCTCCGGCGTCTGATATTCCTCCCGGAAATGGCCCCCGCAGGATTCGTTCCGCTGCAGGGCATCCTTGGCGAAAAGCTCGCCCAGCTCCAGGAAATCGGCAACGCGCCCGGCTTTCTCAAGCTCCTGGTTCAGCTCGTCCATGCTGCCGGTTACCCGGACATTTTCGTAGAACTCACTGCGCAGGGCTGCGATCTCCTCGATCGCTTCCTTCAGCTCCTTGGCGTTGCGGGACATGCCGCATTTGTTCCACATGATTTTCCCGAGCTTCTTGTGGTAGTAATCCACGGATTTCGTCCCCTTGGCGTTGAGCAGGCGCTCCAGGCGGGCGCGCACGTCGGCCTCGGCCTTGTCAAAGGCTTCGCTGTCGGTGGGGATGGGGCCCGTGCGGATGTCATTGGCCAGGTAGTCCCCGATGGTGTAGGGCAATACAAAATACCCGTCTGCCAGTCCCTGCATCAGGGCGGAGGCCCCGAGGCGGTTTGCCCCGTGGTCGCTGAAATTCGCTTCCCCCGCGCTGTAGCAGCCCGGGATGGTGGTTTGCAGGTTGTAGTCCACCCAGAGGCCGCCCATGGTGTAATGCACGGCCGGGTAGATCATCATAGGCGTTTTGTAGGGGTTCTCGTCCACGATCTTCTCGTACATCTGGAAGAGGTTCCCGTACTTGGAAGCCACCACTTCCTCCCCGAGTTTGGTGATGGTCTCCGGGTCGGGATCCTTGATGCCGGAGGTGTAGGCCTTTTCTTCCCCGTACCGCTGGATGGCGGAGGCGAAGTCCAGATACACCGCTTCCCCGGTCTTGTTCACTCCGAAGCCGGCGTCGCAGCGCTCCTTGGCGGCGCGTGAGGCCACATCCCTGGGCACCAGGTTCCCGAAGGCCGGATACCGGCGTTCCAGGTAGTAGTCGCGGTCTTCCTCCTTGATCTGAGTCGGTTTGAGTTTGCCGGCGCGGATGGCCTCGGCGTCCTCTTTTTTCTTTGGCACCCAGATGCGCCCGTCGTTCCTCAGGGATTCCGACATAAGCGTCAGCTTGGACTGGTGGTCACCGGATACCGGGATACAGGTCGGGTGGATCTGCGTAAAACAGGGGTTTGCAAAGAAGGCCCCCCGCCGGTGCGCCCGCCAGGCTGCGGTCACGTTGCTGCCCATCGCATTGGTGGAGAGGTAGAAGACGTTGCCGTACCCGCCTGAGGCAAGGACCACTGCGTGGGCCGAATGCCGCTCGATCTTCCCGGTAACCAGGTCGCGGGCTATGATGCCCCGCGCCTTGCCGTCCACCAGCACCAGGTCCAGCATCTCGTGCCTGTTGTGCGGTTTGATCTTGCCCCGGTTGATCTGCCGGTTCATGGCCGCATAGCAGCCCAGCAGCAGTTGCTGCCCCGTTTGTCCCTTGGCGTAGAATGTCCGGGATACCAGGACGCCCCCGAAGGAGCGGTTGTCCAGCAGCCCCCCGTATTCCCGGGCAAAGGGTACCCCCTGGGCCACGCACTGGTCAATGATATTGACGGATTCCTCGGCCAGGCGGTAGACGTTGGCCTCCCGGGAGCGGTAATCGCCCCCTTTGATCGTATCGTAAAACAGGCGGTAGGGGCTGTCCCCGTCGCCCTGGTAGTTCTTGGCGGCATTGATCCCGCCCTGGGCGGCGATGCTGTGCGCGCGCCGGGGGGAGTCCTGGTAACAGAAGGTCTTTACGTTGTACCCGAGTTCGGCCAGGGTGGCAGCCGCCGCCCCGCCCGCCAGGCCGGTACCCACGACGATGATGTCGATGTTCCGCTTGTTGGCCGGGTTGACCAGGTTGATGTCGTTTTTATGCTTGGTCCACTTCTCGGCCAGCGGGCCGGAGGGGACTTTAGAATCCAGGGTTCCCATATTATGAATGCGTTATCGGATTAAGGTGATGGTACAGGGCGATGAAAATAAAGATGAGCGGTACCACGATGGCGTACAATCGGGTGAAGCTGCGGATCGCCGGGCTGTATTTGTTGTTGACCCCCATGGTCTGGAAGGAGGAGGCAAAGCCGTGCCAGAGGTGGAGGGACAGGAGCACGAAGCTGATCACATAGATGACGGTGCGCCAGAAGGGTTCAAATTTTTCCACGGTTTCCGCGTGGTAGCGGGTAGGGTCCTCGGGGTTGGCCTCGATGTATTTGTAGGCCATCTCGTGCACCCAGAAGTCGTAGAAGTGCAGCCCCAGGAAGGCGAGCACCACCAGGCCGGTGATGATCATGTTCCGGGAGACCCAGGGGGCATTGGCCCCTCCCCGGTATTTGACGTACTTGATGTTCCGGGCACGGTTGTTTTTGATTTCCAGGGCGATGCCCATTACAAAATGCACCACGACCCCCGCGATCAGGATGGGTTGCAGGATAAATTGCACCACGGCATTGTACCCCATGAAGTGCGACCATTTATTGAAGGTCTCCGGGCTGATTACCGAGCTGAGGTTGATGGTGGCGTGCTGGGCCAGGAAAAGCACCAAAAAAAGACCCGAGAGCGCCATGACGACCTTCCGGGCTATAGAAGAACTAGCGAATCCGCTCATTGCAGTTGGATTTAGTAAAGCCCTACAAAAATAGCTTACGGGCGGCGTTTTAACAAACTTTGCCCACGGGCCCCAGTCTTTTTTAGAATGGTTATAAAGAAGGGGTTTTCAACTGGTTATTTGCGCGCCTGTCGTCGCATGCGCTTTGGCCCGTACCAGAGCCAGAACCCGGTGATCGTAAACACGAGTAAAGCCACCCCGCTCAGGGAGGTATAAAAGAGTTTGAAGCCCCCGTTTTCGATGCCGAACCAGGTATCCACCATGGATCCGTCGTGCAGCTTTTCGACGATGTCGCTCCGCCGGCGTTCCACGTGCAGCACCTCACCTGTAGCCCCATCTAACTGCAGCCCCCAGAAACCCGTTTCAAAGGTAAATTTGACCACGCCCTTTCCGGGGCGCACGTCTATCCGGTCGATGGAAAAGGGCCCCTCCGGGTTCAGGGAATCCCGATAAAATGCCACGGCCCGGTCCCGTAATTCAGCCATGGGTTTCCATTCGGCCAGGTTGGCACTGCTGCCCGTACGGGTTTTGGCCAGCAGCACGTCCCCCGTGTGCTTTTTCCAGCCCAGGAGCAGGCCGCTTACCGCGATAAAAAAGAAGACCATAAAGAGGAAAGCCCCCGTATACCGGTGGATCTTCCGGAAGACCCGGAGAGTGTTGGCCTGTTTCTGGCGGGACGAGGGGGCAGACATACTGGAAACTTTTGCAAAACGGCAAATATCGGCTAAATTCCTAAATCCCCCATGTCCCGCAACTGCACCTCCAGGGCCCGGGTCGACAGGCGCACTTCCCGTAGCGAGAGCACCAGGGAAAGCATCAGGAAGATCAGCGACAGGCCAAAAATCGCATTGGCCCACAGCCGCAGCTCCACATAGATCAGGAACATGCTGATGGCCGCAAGCAGGAAGCTCGCGATGGAGGTGGTCTGCATTTCCTTGATAATGCGCAGGCGGCGCCTCAGGTAGCCGATCTGCTTCTCGAGGGGGGCGGCGTGGGTTTCCCGGAATTGCCGGTGGAGCTCCCTGATCAGGGCCGCGATGGCCAGGTAACGGGCGTTGTACGCCAGCATGCTCAGGGAGATGGCCGGGAAAAGCAGGGCCGGGATGCTCAGGGTTAGTTCCATAGCGGGTGGGATGAATCGTTAACAGGAAGCGCCTCCCGCAAATTGCGATGCGGTATGCGGTAAAACGTGCCGGGCCTTTGCTGCCTATTCAATCTTGAATTCTTTGGTCACGGTGGTTTTCCCCAGCTGCAGTTCGGCCTGATAGGTGCCTACCGGAAGGTAGGTCTTGCCATCGTCGGCCGTTTTCAGCGGCACCTTGTTTTTCTTGAGGAAATTGCTTTTTCCTTCCTTGCTGAAGGCCAGGTCGTAGGACATGGTGTTCATGCCCGCGTCGGCCGCGAGTTCAGTTTCGCTCACCACGGTACCGTCTGCACTGAGGATGCGCGCCCGCACGGTACCCGCGGATTGGGAAAAAAAGCCGATATCCAGGCCCGGGGTGTTGGGTTTCCCCCAGGTGTACCGCGAATTGCCCCATCGGGACGAATGCCGGATTACCGGCAGGTCAAAGACCACCAGGGGCTCCTGCAGTTTGTCGCTGGTCAGGGTTTGCAACGGGTTGATGTCCGCCATGTAGATACTCCGCCCGTGGGTGCCCACCAGCAGGTGGCCCGCCTCCGGTTGGATCACCAGGTCGTGGACGGCCACATAGGGCATGCCATTCTGCATCAGCTCCCAGGTCTTTCCCCGGTCCAGGCTGGCATACAGCCCGTTGTCCGTCCCCACAAAGAGGAGGTTTTCGTTATCCGGGTCCTCGGCCAGTGCATTGACCGGGGAGGCCGGCAGCCCCCCGGAAAGGGAGGCCCAGGTTTTCCCGTAGTCTTCGCTCACATAGATATAGGGGGTGAAGTCGTCCCAGCGGTAGCCGTTCAGGGTCACGTAGACCCGCTCCTTTTTATGGGCGGAGGCCGTCACCCGGCTTACCCAGAGCTCCTTCGGAAAGCTGTCCGAAATCCGGGTCCAGGAACCGCCTGCATTCCGGCTCACGTGCACCAGGCCGTCGTCGCTGCCCGTGTAGAGCAGGCCGAATTCAAAGGGGGATTCGGAAATGGTGGTCAGGGTGCCGTAGGCCACGTTGCCCTTCTTCCCGCCCCGGGTCAGGTCTTCCGAGATGGCCGTCCAGTCGTCTCCCCGGTTCATGGACCGGTGGAGTTTGTTGCCCCCCAGGTACAGGATGTCCTGGTTGTGGGGGGACAGCAAAATGGGGGTCTGCCAGTTGAAGCGGTAGGGGGATTCCCCCAGGGAATGCTTCGGCTGGATATAGGTGCGGCTGTCCTTGTCCAGGTCCAGGCGATAGTAATTCCCGAACTGGAACCCGGTGTAGACGATGGCGGAATTGCGGCTGTCCACTTCTACCTGCATCCCGTCCCCGCCCAGGATCTCCTTCCAGGGGTATTGCCCCTCCTGGTGCCATCCGTCGGATTCGCCGGCGTTGTAGGGCCCCTTCCAGACCCCGTTGTCCTGCAGGCCGCCATAGACGTTATAGGGCTCTTCATGGTCCACCTCGATGGCGTAGAATTGCCCCACGGCAGGTGAGTTGTTCTTGATCCAGTGGGCGCCGTAATCATAGGTGATGTTGACGCCCCCGTCGTTGCCGTTGATCAGGTGGCCTTCCAGAGCCGGGTCGATCCAGAGGGCGTGGTGGTCCGCGTGGACGTTGTCCCCACCGATGGCCTCAAAGGTTTTCCCCCCGTCCGCGGACCGGATGATCGGCACCCCGGCCAGGTAGATCTGTTCCTTGTCGTAGGGCGCCACGCGGACCTGCCCGAAATAATAGCCGTAGCTGTAAAAAAGGTCGTCGATGTAGCCCTCGTGCGTCTTCTTCCAGGTTTTGCCCCCGTCATCCGAGCCATACACCTGTGCCCCGATCACCGGGGTATCGAAGAGGAGGGAGTTTGCATCTTCCAGGTAGGCCGCCAGGTCGGCGGGCTGCACGGTGCCCACCCGCACCATCTGCTTTACGTTTTCGGCCCGGTACTTTTCCTGGAAGCCATTCGTCTTCAGGAACTCGTCCAGTTTGCCGTTGTCCAGGGCGAGGAAATCGCCGGCTGACATGTTTTCGAAATCCTCCTTGGTAAGCCCCTGCTCCTCGTCATCTTCCAGGTCCTCCTTCGGGCGCCGGTCCTGGTTGTCCAGGACGGCGTAAATGGTATTGTGGTCAAAGGCGGCCAGGCCGATGCGGCCGGCCCCGGGACCCGTTGGGAAGCCCGACCCCGCGCGGGTCATCAGGTTCCAGTTGTCGCCCCCGTCGATGCTTTTGTAGATGCCGGTCCCTGCGCCGCTCCCGTCAAAGTTCCACGCCTTCCGGTCCCGCTGCCAGGAGGCGGCGTAGAGTACTTCGGGCTTGCCCGGGGATGCCACCAGGTCGATTATCCCGGTTTTGGCATCGATAAACAGGGTGCGTTCCCAGGTAGTCCCGCCGTCCGTGGTCTTGTAGATGCCCCGCTGGTCGTTGTCGGAATACAGGTGGCCCGCCACGGCAACCACCACCTCGTCCGGGTTCTCCGGGTGGATCGCGATACGGCCGATATGGTGGGAATCCGGCAGGCCGGCAAACGTCCAGGTTTTCCCTTTATCAGTGGATTTGTACATGCCGATCCCCGCATAGGAGGAACGGGAGGCGTTGTTTTCGCCCGTGCCCACCCAAATGGTACCGGAGGGCCAGTGGACGGCAACGGCCCCGAGGTTCTGGGTAGGGGTATTGTCCATGACGGGGGTGAAACTCGTCCCGTTGTTGGCGGTGTGCCAGAGGCCGCCAGAGGCATAAGCCACATAGAATTCCACGGGGTTCTCCGGGTTAACTGCCAGGTCCACCACCCGCCCGCTCATCACGGTGGGGCCGATATTCTCCAGGCGGAGGTTTTTGAGGCGGGAGTCCTGGGCCATACGGGCCTGCTGCTCCAGGGCCTGTTGTACTTTGGACGCCTCGGTGGCAGGGGTTTGGGCGAATGCCGGAAGGGCCGCCAAAAGGGCGACAAGGGTGCGGAAAAATTTCATTTGACGGGTTGGTTTTGTAACGGTTCGTGTAGGCAATGTGTAGATTTTACACAAAACTATTGCACAGGTGCCTAAAAAATTGTTAATTTATTCTCCTTTTCGGACGAATCTACCAAAAAAGAATGAGTAATGACTGGTTAGCAGTCGTCGGTTCGGGTAGCGGACGGAAAGCAACCGGTTAAAATCCTGCTTCTAATAGCAACTAACCAACCAACCACACCGATGGGGGCTTCAACAGCCCCCTTTTTTTATGCCCGCCCGACCATTTCTTTTCTGTGCCCTTTGTCCCCCGCAGGCCGATTTCCTACCTTTGGAAAAACCCGGGAGCAGCGCCCGGGCAGACGTAAAAAAACACAAGCCAGGATCCTATGAAATACCACCCGATCGAATCCCGCCTCTTTACCAAAAACCGCCAGAAATTCATGGCGCAGATGCGCCCGAAGAGCCTCGCGGTCTTCAACTCCAACGATGTATACCCCATTGGGGCGGACAGCACCATGCCCTTCCGCCAGGCCCCGGACATCTTCTACCTCTCCGGGGTGGACCAGGAGGAATCCATCCTGTTGTTATTCCCGGATGCCATCGACCCGAAACACCGGGAGGTCCTTTTCCTGCGCGAAACCAACGACCACATAGCGGTCTGGGAAGGGGAGAAGCTCAGTAAGGATAGGGCCTTTGCCACCTCCGGCATCAACACGGTCTACTGGCTGCAGGAATTCGACAAGGTGTTCTTTGACCTGATGACCGAGGCGGAGACCATCTATTTCAACACGAACGAACACTACCGCCAGGCCGTGGTGACCGAGACCCGGGAGGACCGTTTTATCAAGGCCACCAAGGCGAAATTCCCGGCCCATAAATTGGCCAAGAGCAACCCCATCCTGCAGGAGATCCGGGGGGTCAAGGAACCCGAGGAGATCGACCTGATGAAAACCGCCTGCGGTATTACCGAAAAGGGCTTCCGCCGGGTGCTGGGCTTTGTCCGGCCAGGCGTCTGGGAATACGAGATCGAGGCGGAATACCTGCACGAGTTTATCCGGAACCGCTCCAAAGGCTTTGCCTATACCCCCATCATCGCCTCGGGCAACAGCGCCAATGTGCTGCACTACGTGGAGAACAACCAGCAGTGCAAAGCGGGGGAGCTCATCCTCATGGACGTGGGGGCAGAATACGCCAACTACTCCAGCGACATGACGCGGACCATCCCCGTCAGCGGCCGGTTTACCGACCGGCAGAAGCAGGTATACAACGCGGTACTCAAGGTTAAAAATGAGGCCACCAAACTACTGGTTCCCGGAACGCTATGGGCGGAATACCACAAGGAGGTGGGCAAGATCATGACCTCCGAGCTCCTGGGCCTGGGCCTGCTGGACAAGGCCGACGTGCAGAATGAAAACCCGGACTGGCCTGCCTACAAAAAGTATTTCATGCACGGCACCAGCCACCATATTGGCCTGGACACCCACGACTACGGGGCCCTGAAAACCCCGATGAAGCCGGACATGGTCTTCACCGTGGAACCGGGCATCTACATCCCCAAAGAGGGCTTCGGCATCCGCCTGGAAGACGACGTGGTCATCCGGGAAAAGGGCGCACCAGTCAACCTGATGGCGGATATCCCAATCGAGGCGGAGGAAATCGAATCCCTGATGAATTCGTGAATTGGAATTAAAAAAACCCCGGCAGCGATGCCGGGGTTTTCCGTGTGTAACTCAAAATACAAACTAGTCTTCAATAAAAAGATAGTTTAGGTTCAGGTCGTTGAAGGCCTTGTTGAAGGCGGTGATTTCCTCGTCGACCATTTTATCAAAGGCGTTGAGCTGGGTTTCGATCTCCCCGCTGAGTTCCTGCTGTACGGCAATATCCTGCTCGGTGGGCGGGAAATCGTCCAGGCTCACCAGGCTGTTCAGGTGGGCCAGCTTGTTAGTCAGCCGGATCGGGAAGTTCAGGGGGTCCTGGTTGCTGCGGTTCTGCGTCTGATAGAGCGCTTTCTCGATTTCCCCGAAGCCCTCCTTCATCTTTTTGGCTTTTTCAACCAGCTCCCTGGTCGCCTCGTTGTCCTTGTATTGCTTCACAAAGGCATCCAGCTGGTCGTTGATCTTGCGGATCTTCTTGATGGACTGGTGCGCCCGGTCCACCGTTTCGTTGATGGCCGTGATAAAGTCGTGTTGCTTTTGCATGTCTGCAACGCTCACCTCCGCCCGCGGGTCCGGCACAATCCGGAATTGCTGGGTCTGGGTTTCCCCGTTTGCGGTCAGGTGCACCTGGTAGCTCCCCGGCACGGCCTTGGCCCCGCTGAGGTTTGCCCACCAGAGGATCATACCGGGCAGCCGCTCGGCCCCTTTGCCTTCGGTATCCCAGACGTGCGTATTGCCGCCCTTTTTCACCTTCAGTTTTTTGTCGTTCTCCGTGGCGTAGGTACTGAAATTGGCCAGCGTATCCCCGGCCATACTGGTATAGGTGACGGCCACGCTGTCCTTTTCACTGAAATCCGACAGGTAGAAGTGGGTAACTACCCCGTTCGGGTGGTTCTGCCCTTCCGTCAGGGAAGGGGTACTGCGGGCACCCCCCTTGGTGCGGTAGGCATCCTTGGGTTTGTAGAGGATGCTGTTTGCAGAGCGCTTGGCATCGTCCAGCTGGTGGAGGACCGTCAGGTCGTCGATGATGTACAGGCTCCGTCCCTGGGTGGCCACAATCAGGTTGTTGTCCTTCAGGGCCAGGTCGGTGACGGGGACCACCGGCAGGTTCAGCTGGAAGGGCTTCCAGGAAGCCCCGTCGTCGAAGGAGATGTACATCCCGGTTTCGGTGCCGGCGTAGAGCAGCCCCTTACGGCCCGGGTCTTCCCGCACCACACGGGTAAAGTGTTCCGCATCGATGCCGCTGGTGATCTCCGTCCAGGTCTTGCCGTAGTCGGTGGTCTTGTACAGGTAGGGCTTAAAGTCCCCCAGCTTGTAGCGGGTGGCCGCCACATAGCAGGTACCCTCGTCAAAATAGGAGGGTTCGATGCTGTTCACCATGCTCCACTCCGGCATGTTGGACGGGGTGACGTTTTCCCAGTTCTGCCCCCCGTCCCGGGAGACGTGGATCAGGCCGTCGTCGCTGCCCACCCAGAGCAACCCTTCGGTGAGCGGGCTCTCGTTGGCGGCGAAGATGGTGCAGTAGTATTCCACCCCGGTGTTGTCCTGGGTGATGGGTCCGCCGCTGGATACCAGCTTGTCCGGGTCGTTACGGGTCAGGTCCGGACTCAGCAGCTCCCAGCTCTGCCCCTCGTCCGTGCTCATGTGCACGTGGTTGGAAAAGGTATAGAGCTTGTCCGGGTCATGGCGGGAAAAGATGATGGGGAAGTTCCACTGGAATCGGTACTTCATCCCTTCGGCCCCGTACCCCATCGGGTTGTCGGGCCAGACGTTGATGGCCCGCACCGTATTGGCGTCGTGGTTGACGCGGGTCAGGAAACCGCCGTAGCTGCCCCCGTAGACAATGTCGTCGTTTTCGGGGTCCACTGCGATGTGGGCAGACTCGCCCCCGGCCGTGGCCTCCCAGTCTTCCTCCCCGATGCCGTATCCGTCCGAACGGTGGCGGATCCGGATGGTGGAATTGTCCTGCTGGGCCGCATAGATGCGGTAGGGGAAGGCGTTGTCCGTGGTCACCCGGTAGAACTGGGCCGTGGGCTGGTTGTAATAGGTGCTCCAGGTAATGCCCCCGTCATAGGAGATCTGGGCGCCCCCGTCATCGCCGATGATCATGCGCATCGGGTCCTCGGGCGCGATCCACAGGTCGTGGTGGTCCCCGTGGGGCGCGTTGAAGTCTTCAAAGGTCTTGCCCCCGTCGGTGGATTTGTGGTAGCTCACATTCATGACATAGACCACATCCTCATCCTGGGAATCGGCATAGACCCGGGTATAGTACCAGGCGCGCTGGCGCAGGCTGCGGTCGTCGTTGATCAGGTTCCAGGTGGCGCCCCCATCCTCGCTGCGGTAGAGGCCGCCCTTCTCCTTGTTTTCCACCATCGCAAAAACGCGCTGGGAATTGACCGGCGAAACAGCTACCCCGATGATTCCCAGGGTGTCTTTCGGGAAGCCTTCGTTTTTGGAAATCTCCGTCCAGGTCTCCCCGGAATCCGTCGATTTCCAGAGGGCCGAACCGTCCCCCCCGCTGCTTAGGCTGTAAGGGGTTCGCTGTACCCGCCAGGTGCTGGCGTACAGGATGCGCGGGTTGGTCGGGTCAAAGGTCAGGTCCACGGCCCCGGTCAGGTCGTTGGCGTAGAGGACCTTGCGCCAACTGGCGCCCCCGTCCGTGCTTTTGTAGACCCCCCGGTCCTGGGTGGGTTTGTAGATGTTGCCCAGCACCGCCGCAAAGACGATGTCCGGGTTTTTAGGGTGTACCCGCAGGCGCGGGATGTGCCGGCTTTTCGGCAGGCCGGCTTCCTTCCAGGTCTTCCCGGCATCCACGGATTTCCAGACGCCGTAGCCGCTGGATACATTCCCGCGGACGGTCTGCTCCCCGCCCCCTACGTAGATCACATTGGGGTCGCTTTCGGCAATTTCCACCGCCCCGATGCTCCCGCCAAAATAGCCGTCTGAGATGTTTTCCCAGGTGCGGCCCCCGTCATCGGTGCGCCAGACCCCGCCGCCGGTGGCGCCGAAGTAAAACAGGTTGGGTTTTCCAGGGACCCCGGTAACGGCCGCGGACCGGCCACCCCGGAAGGGGCCGACCAGCCGGTATTCCAGGGAGGAATACAGGGATTCGGGATAGGAAGTGGTGTTGGATTGGTTGCGGCGTTGCGCCTCGCTGTGCCAGGGTGCCAGGCACAGTAAAAGCAGGAAGAGCCCTGCCTTGAAAAGTGGGTTATTCATTTTGAGTAGTATTCGAATTAGTCAGCCGCTGAAGTTACTAAATGTTTTTTTACCGAACCGCTTCCTTTGGCCGGTGCAAATAAAAAAAGGGGGCGAATGCCCCCGATTTGTTTTCCAGTTCCGCCCTGTTTGTAAGGCGTCCTGGCTTGTTTGTAAGGTGTCCGGACCTAGAAGCGGTAACCGACACCGAGCTGAAACCCTTTGGTTTTCAGGGTTACATCCTCGAAACCTGGTTCCTCTTCGGCAATGTTGGACAAACCGAAATTGTACCGGGCATCCACAAAGAAACCAGCCGGCAATTCGTAGGCCGCGCCCAGGTTCAGGGCAAAGTTGGTAGACTTGAGCCCGTCCGTGCCGCCTTCGGCATCCACCAGGAAGCCGATTTGCGGGCCCGCCTGGATGTTGAAACCTTCCACGAGGTAGTATTTCAGCATCAACGGGACGTTGATAAAGCTCACATCTGCGTTTTTGGCGCCTTCGATGGAATACTGGATTTCGGGTTGGAAATTGAGTTTCTCTGCCACGCCTATATCCACAAAACCGCCCACAAAAATACTGGTAGCACCATCGGGGGAAAGTCCCTCCCCGTCAAATTCGAGTTTCAGGTTGGAGAAGTTGGCCCCGGCCTTGATGCCAAAGGTCAGGTTCTTGTCCTGGGCCTGCAATTGAAAGGCCACCAGGATCAAGCTGAATACAAATAGTTTTTTCATTGTTTATCAGAAAATTGGATTGTTAATAACCGGGGTAAATGTAATCTTAAAAGCGATCCGTTGGTCGGAAAAATTACGGGCCTCCAGGGCATCGAAAAAGCCCCTGAGTATCGGCCTCGAACCGTTGTTTCCGTACCCAACGCCAACCCCCGGAATGCCTGTCCGGTAACCCTTTTCTTCCGGGAAACGGGCCTCAGGCCACAACATTGCCGGGATTTACAACAAAAATCCGGCCCGGCCCCCAGTTCTGGGTTAGTTTTAGGGTATGAGACGAAACCGGATTTTATTCCTCGTCGCAGCCCTGTCCGTTTTCTGGGGGGAATCCCTCCTGGCTCAGGGAAGCCCTCCGGTACCCGCCACTGATTCCTATAACGTGGGGTACGATCTCCCCCTGGATATAGCTGCCGTAAATGGCGTTCTGGCCAACGACACGGACCCGGACCCCGGCACGGTACTGACGGTAAGGACCAACCCGGTAGCCAGCCCGGCCAATGGGACCCTGTCCCTGAACACGGACGGAAGTTTTACCTAATACGCCCAACGCAGGCTATGTGGGCCCGGATGCCTCCAGGGTGCACAACAATGCAGTTCAGACGGGATGCGGGATCCGCATCGGGAGCGGTGCCGGAGGGGGCGTCGGTATCGATGTGCAGGTGCCGGATACCGGCAACATCTTTGGGTTTTCCAGTTTCGCCGCATCCTTCGAATACCGGGACCAGGAAAGTACCGCCGATATCATCACCGCCGGGAATTTCCGCATCTACCATATCTCAGCGGATGTGCTCGGGATCCAGGTAGTTGTGATCGACGGCATTACCGGTACCCCCACTACCCATACCCAGGCCCTTGGCAATTTCCTAACCGGCAGCAACCTCTATGAGGTGGAGTATGACGAACTGACCGGGGACGTCATCTATACGGCCAACGGGACTACGACCACCTATACCGTGGCCCCGCCGAATTCCCCCCTGGACACGTCGGCGGCGGATGACATTACCTATGGCCGCTTTATGGACAATAACGGGTCCTCCCTCCCCTCCCTGTGTTATATCGCCATCCGGGATACCAGCAAACGCTGTGCGACCGGGCTGGTCAACCTCGAGGTTTTCGCATCTATCATCACCAACCGCAAGATCACCTACCGCGTAAACCCGGATTGATCCGGACAGGCCCTTTTTATCTCCACATCCTTTTACCGGGATACCCGTTTATCTCCACACCCTTTTGATTGCCGGCATGTAGTGGCCGGCCGGGAATTCGTACCTTAGGGTTTCCGCATCATGGAAGAAAACAGCAAACTCCAAACCGCCTTTTACGCCGGCCTGTTCCTGGCCATGGCCGGGGTGTTGTTCCCCATCTGGGGGGCGCCCCTGGTGTTGGGGGGCAGTGCCCTGTTGATGGCCACTACCCGAAGGTTCGGCGATCCGCATGCCCGCTGGTACCGAGTGGCCTTCCTGATGATCTGCCTGGGCGTGCTCTCCCTTTGGACGCGATTTATACTTAGCGGCTTTGATGCGGAGGCAGCCCTGGCCAATGGCTGGGGGATGCTGGTGCTTCCCTATCCGCTTGGGTGGTTCCTGATCCTGATCCTGGTGTTCATCCGGTTGTTTATGCGTAAGCGCCCACCCGGACCGGAGGAGTGAGGCTTTAGGAGGCAGAACGCCCCGGCGGACAGCTTCCCAATATTTCGTACATTCCGGAGACCGGAAAACTACCCATCCAACGAATACAAACCCATAAAAACAACCTTTACAAACAACCCATGAAAACCAAGGCACTCCTTCCCTTTGTAATGGCCCTGCTGCTGAGCCTCGGGGCCTGTAAAACCGAACCGAACACGGATGCTGGCATCCAGCCCGCGGTGGCGGAACTTCCCGCATCGGCCGCCTACCAGCCGGCCCGGTTCGAAACCGATGACCGGGCCGAAAAGATCCGGGGCGTTGGCCCCGAGCTGCAGGCCCTGATCGATAAGCGGGCAGAGGAGGCCCATATCCCGGGGATTGCCTACGGGGTAGTGGTCGACGGGGAACTGGTCCTCGCTTCCTCCACCGGGGTCCTGGACCTGGATACCGAACTCCCGGCCACCCCGGCCTCGGCCTTCCGGATCGCCTCCATGACCAAGAGCTTTACGGCCATGGCCATCGTGAAGCTCCGGGACGAGGGCAAGCTCGCCCTGAGCGACCCGGCGGAAAAGTACATCCCGGAAATGGCCGGCCTGGAATACCTGACCAGCGATTCGCCCCCCATCACCATTAAAAACCTGCTGACCATGACGGCCGGCTTCCCGGAGGACAACCCATGGGGCGACCGGCAGCTGGACGAGCCGGTGGAGATGCTCACCGGGTTGATGGAGGCCGGTGTCTCCTTCAGCAACCCCCCATCCTTTGAATTCGAGTATAGCAATACGGGCTATGCGCTCCTGGGCCATATCATCTCCCAGGTTTCCGGCCAGCCCTACCAGGAATACATCCGCGAACAGATCCTGCTGCCCCTGGACATGACCCACACCTACTGGGAGTACGACAGCGTCCCTTCAGACCTGCTGGCCCACGGGTACCGGTGGGAGAACGAGGAGTGGAAACCGGAACCCATCCTCCACGACGGGTCCTACGGGGCCATGGGCGGGCTGATTACCACCATCGAGGATTTCAGCAAGTACGTGAGCTTCCACCTGTCGGCCTGGCCGCCCAGGAGCGGGGAGGACTCCGGCCCGGTCAAAAGGAGCAGCCTGCGGGAGATGCAGCGGCCCCGGTACCCCCGACTCTACCCGGAGGGCAGGGACTGGAACGGGGAGGACTGTGCCGTCATGTCCGGGTACGGTTTTGGCCTGGGGAGCACCACTTACTGCAACGGCCTGCGGCAGGTGACCCACGGGGGAGCCCTGCCCGGCTTCGGCAGCAACTATGTGTTCTTCCCGGATTACGGGGTGGGGCTCATGGCCTTCGGCAACCGGACGTATACCTCGCCCTGGCCGCTGCGGGACATCTACCAGCTCCTCTTTGACCAACTCGACCTCCAACCGCGGAAACTCCCGGTTTCCGATATCCTGCAAACCCGGGCCGCAGAAGTGGCCGAATGGGTCCGCAGCGGCGATCCGGAAACCGAGGCCCGGATCATGGCCGAAAACTTTTTTATGGACGAATCCCGGGAGAACCGCCGGGCCTCCATACAGGAAGCCCTGGACCAGGCGGGGGAAATCGCATCCGTATCGGCCGTGGAACCGGACAACCAGCTCCGGGGCACTTTCCATTTGGAAGCAGCCAATGGCCGGGTGGTGGTATTCTTCACCCTGACCCCGGAAAAGGACCCGAAGGTCCAGCAACTCGACGTCCGCTTCGAACCCGGGGAGGCGGATTGACAAGGGAAGACCTGAACATGGAAAACCTGAACGAGGAAAACCCGAATGCGGAAAACCAGAACAGAATCCCTTCAATAACCCATCCCATGAAACACCTATCCTTTTTACCCGCATGCCTGATCCCGATCCTGGCCATGGCGCTGGCGCTACATTCCTGTTCGGAAACCGAGACCCCGCCGGGCACGGCCGTACTTTACCGCACCACCCTGGACCAGCAGCACCTGTTGACCCCGGATACCCTCGGGGTCAACTGGGCAACAGCCGGTGAAGCAGCCTCTGCCGGGGCCGACGCATCCGCCATCCCCCTGTCTATTGATACTGCCCAAACCCTGCAAACCATGGACGGGTTCGGCTTTACGCTCACCGGGGGCAGCGCCCTGAACCTGCAGCGGATGAGCGACGGGGCAAGGGCAGCCCTCCTGCAGGAGCTCTTCGGCAACGGCCCGGGGGACATCGGCATCAGCTACCTGCGCCTGAGCGTGGGGGCGTCCGACCTGGACGAATACCCCTGGTCCTACGACGATTTGCGGGCAGGGGAAACGGACCCGGAACTCGCCCGTTTTTCCCTGGGGTACGACACGCTCTACCTGATCCCCACCCTGAAGGAGATCCTGGAGATCCAACCGGAAATTGCGCTCATGGGATCGCCCTGGTCGCCCCCGGCCTGGATGAAGGACAACCGGGACACCCGGGGCGGCAGCCTGCTGCCGGAATACTACCCGGCCTATGCGCAGTATTTTGTAAAATACATACAGGGGATGGCCCGGGAAGGCATCCGGATTGATGCGGTCACCGTACAGAACGAACCCCTCCACCCGGGGAACAACCCAAGCCTGTACATGCCAGCCGAGGCCCAGGCGGAGTTTATCGCCAACCACCTGGGACCAGCTTTCCAGGAGGCGGGCATCAACACGAAAATCGTCATTTACGACCACAATGCGGACAAGCCGGAATACCCGATTTCCATCCTCGACAACCCGGAGGCAGCCCAATATATCGACGGGTCGGCCTTCCACCTCTACGGGGGGACCATCGACGCGCTGAGCGAAGTCCACGAAAAGCACCCGGACAAGCACCTGTACTTTACGGAGCAGTGGATCGGGGCCCCGGGGAATTTTGCAGAGAACTTTGCCTGGCATACCGAAAACCTGATGATCGGCGCGCCCAACAACTGGGCCAAAGCCGTCCTCCAGTGGAACCTGGCCGCCGACGAGAACCAGGACCCCCATACGGACCGGGGCGGCTGCGACCGCTGCCTGGGCGGGGTGACCCTGCAGGGGGACACCGTTACCCGCAACCCGGCCTATTACATCGTCGCCCAGAATTCGAAATTCATACCGCCGGGGTCCTTGCGCCTGGGCTCCGGGCAGGTGGAAGGTATCAACCATGTGGCCTACCGCACCCCGGAAGGGGACCTGGTGGTAGTGGTCCAGAACCCGGGGGAAGCCTCGCAAAGCCTTCGGGTGACCAACGGGGCCGTGCAACTCGCCTTTGACCTGGCCCCCGGGGAGGTGGGGACCCTGGTTTACCGGAAATAGCCGGGGCGCATGCCCCCGCATATTCGTACCTTTGAGGACGCACCCAAAACCATGGCAAAAAAGCGCAACTTACCCGCAGTCCAACAGGCCCCGACCCTGGAGCCCGCGGACCTGCGTATCCTGGAGTCGGCCAAAAAGCGGATGGAAAACATCGGCTGGGCCATGGAGGGGCTCAACCAGCTGGGCCGGTCCATCGACAAGCAGGTGGCCCGCCTTTCGGAAGGCCAGCAAAAGCAATTGAAGCAAATCAGCTACAATGTGCTTCAGAAGGTGGTATCCTCCAACCTGAAGAGCATGGACCCCGACAAGAAGAATCCCGCAAACCTCAATACCGCCTACCAGGCCATGGCCTCCCTTTCCGGGGCCATCGGGGGCGCCTTTGGTTTTATCGCCTTTGCGGGGGATATGGCCCTGACCACCAAGCTGATGATGCGCTCCATCATGGACATTGCGCGCAGCGAGGGGGAGGACCTCAGGGAACTCGATACGCAGCTCGCCTGCCTGCAGGTATTTGCCCTGGGCGGGAAATCCAAACACGACGACAACCTGGATACGGGGTATTACGCTTTGCGTATGTCCATCCGATCGGCCCTGAGGGGGGTGGCCAATCCCCTGGCCAAGGCCATCGGGCAGATAGCCGGCCGCTTCAGTGTGCAGGTGACGGAGAAGTTCGCCGCCCAGGCCGTGCCGGTGATCGGCGCCTTCGGGGGGGCAGCTATTAACACGGCCTTTATCACCCACTTCCAGAACATGGCGGAGGCGCATTTTTCCGTTAGGCGCCTGGAGCGCAAATACGGGATGGAAGCGGTGGAGGCGGCATACCACAAAATAGGGGATGAGCCGTTGGAGGAGTGAATTAGGGCATAAGCACTTTTCCATCCATTTCATTTTTCTTTTAATCACCTGATTTCATTATATTTATGAGTGCTTTTGCCGGAATCTACCCCCCGGATTTCCCGGCATCCAACCTGCTCGCCATACGTTCCCATTCAGGCAGGGCGAAACCAGATTACGGTAATTAACATCGCTTGAAATGATACGTTTAAAACTCCTCCTGAAGGGCTCTTTTCTGCCCATAGTCCTTTGTGCAGCCGCACTTACCGGATGTGCCGACCAGGAAACCCAACCTGAACACTTTTCGGCCAACATTGCAATAACCTGGAATGCCCGGATCATTGAGTTGGCCGTTGAAACTGACGGACTCTTAACGCTCAATGGTGTGCGCACCGAGGCCATGGCGTTTGCTGCGGCGCATAATGCGCTGAATGCCATTGTTCCCGTTTATGAATCCTATGACTATTCCGGAACTGCGCCGGATGCGAATCCCACGGCTGCAGTGGCCCAGGCCCTGTTCGAGGTGACAGTTGTCAATTTTCCAGATCACCGCCAGGAAATCCAGGGATGGCTGTATGAAGCACTGGATACCATTCCGAAAGGGGATGCCCGGGAATCGGGAATCCAGCTTGGAAAGGAAACTTCGCAAGCCCTTTTAGATAAACGCCGGGCCGACGGTTGGGACGGGGAAGCGGAATATACCTGGCACCCGATGGCGCCCGGGGTCTATGCAGAATTCAACGAGCATAGCGGAACCCCCGAGGGGTTTGTATTCGGGGCCGGCTGGGCCAAAGCCCGCCCCTTCCTGTTGGAATCCCCGGACCAGTTCCGTGCGCCACCTCCCCCAGAAATTTCTTCAGACGCCTATACGGAAGCCTATAATGAGGTTAAATCCGTAGGCAGTGCAGCCAGCACAAACCGGACGGACGACCAAACCCATCTGGCCATGTGGTGGAAGGATTTTGTGGAAAACTCCCATAACCGTTTGGCCCGGAAGCTCGTGGTACGGGAAGGCCTTAACCTGTGGCAAACGGTACGATGTATGGCCCTGTTGAACATGACCATCTACGATGCTTACGTAAACATTTTCGACAACAAATTCCACTACAATCACTGGCGGCCTTATACAGCAATCCGCTGGGCAGCAAACGACGAAAACCCCGACACAGAGCCCGACCCGGAATGGAACAACCTGCACAGGCATACCTATGCCTTTCCTTCATACCCGTCTGCCCACGGATCGGCTAGTTCCGCGGCCATGAGGGTACTTTCCGCGACACTGGGTACGGGTGATACCTATTCGTTTACCATGGAAACCACGGAGGTGGACAGTGCCGGCCCGTTTTCGGGAAAGATGCGCATGGACCCGCCTGTGCGATCCTTCGATTCATTTACCGAGGCGGGACTGGAAGCGGCAATGTCGCGCGTATACCTTGGGATCCATTTCAGGTATGATTCTGAAGAAGGCCACCGGTTGGGCAATCGCATCGGGGACTATGCGGTTCAAAACTTCCTTGCACCTTTGCCGCGTTGACTGGCTCTGCGCGACCCGATTCCTTATCTTAGGGCAGCTAACACCGCTGTCCATGACCCATCTTTTTACCCATCGATCCCCTGTTTCCGCCTTGTTCTTTTCCGTATTTTTCTGTCTGATGATCCATCCCTTACAAAGCCAGCAACGCCTGCGCGACCACGGCATTGAGCTGGGCGTGCTGCGCCCCGGGAAGCTGAACGCCATCACGGATGTACCCGGCGTCGCCGTGGGGCATACCACCCTCATAGAGGGTGATGCCATCCGTACGGGCGTCACCGCCATCCTCCCGCACGGGGGAAACCTTTTCCAGCAGAAAGTGCCGGCTGCCATCTATATCGGCAACGGCTTTGGCAAGCTGGCCGGCTATTCCCAGGTGGAGGAGTTGGGCAATATCGAAACCCCCATTGTGCTCACCAATACGCTGAGCGTACCCACGGCCATGGACGCCCTTATTTCCTATACCCTGGAGCAGGCCGGCAACGAGGAGGTGCGGTCCGTCAACGCGGTGGTGGGGGAGACCAACGACGGCTACCTGAACGATATTCGCGGGCGGCATGTGCAACCGGCCCATGTGCTGGAGGCCATCCGCAATGCAACCAGCGGCCCGGTGCCCGAGGGCAATGTGGGGGCAGGGACCGGTACCATGGCCTTTGGCTACAAGGGCGGGATCGGGACGGCCTCCCGGGTGCTGCCCGGCGCCTACAATGGCTATACGGTTGGGGTGCTGGTGCAGTCCAACTTTGGGGGTGTGCTCACCCTGAACGGTAAAAACCTGGGGAAAGCCCTGGGAAAGGTGCCCGTGCGCTATTCGGATACGGACGGCTCCTGCATGATGGTGGTGCTGACGGATGCCCCCCTGGATGCGCGTAACTTGAAGCGCCTGGCCAAACGCTGCATGCTGGGCCTCGCCCGCACGGGCGGCATCGCCTCCAACGGCAGCGGGGATTATGTGATTGCCGTTTCCACGGCCGCATCGAACCGCATCCCTTACACCCCGGAAGGTATGGTCGTTGAGGTGGCCACCGTATCCAACGATTTTATGTCGCCCCTGTTCCTGGCGGCCATCGAGGCTACGGAGGAAGCCATCTGGAATTCCCTTTTTATGGCAGAAACCCTGGAAGGACGGGACGGGCACCGGGCAGAGGCGCTGCCGGTGGAAAAGGTTCTGGAGCTTTTACAGAATTAAGGGGCTGCCGGATCAGGGCCGTTCCCGGTTCCGGACGGCCGCCAGTTGCAGGGCCGCAAATGCATTGAGGATACCCCCTGACCGCGATAGGCGGGAGAAGGGGACCAGTTCCCGTTCTGCCTGCTCATCCTTCTGGGGCAGGTAGACCTCCGCATCGATCCGCGTGGCGGAAGCCAGCAGGATGTCCTTGATTTCCGCCGCGCTGAAATCCGGATAATACGACCACACCAAGGCAGCCACCCGGGCCACCAAAGGGGCGGCAAAGGACGTGCCCTGCTTAAAGGCACGGGTGTTGCCGGTTTGCGCAGTGTAGATGAGGTCCCCGGGGGCGAACAGGTCCACGTTCCGCTGGCCGTAGCTGCTGAAACGGGCTACCAGCGAACGGCCCCGGCGGGGGGCCAGGGCACCCACGGTGATAAAGGACCGGGTAAATTCCCCATCCCGGGTGTAATCCAGGGGATAGTAATCCACGGCATCCAGGTCGTCCGCCAGGTTCCCGGCGGAGTGCACCAGCAGGACATCCCGCTCGGAGGCATAGCGGATGGCATCGGCCACCCACTCCGGGTAGAGCGACTGCCGCTTCCCCCAGCTCATGTTGATGATTCTGGCCCCGTTGTCCACTGCATAGCGGATGGCCAGGGCCACGTCCTTGTCGTGTTCGTCCCCCTCGGCCACCATGACCACCGGCATGATGCGGATGGGGTTGGCGATCCCCTGCACCCCTAGACCTTGGTCCCGCCGGGCGGCCAGCACCCCTGCCACCCCTATGGCGTGTTCAAAAGGGACCCGGCCCCGGACCATCGGATTGCCGTAGCGGCGGTCAAAGAAGTCGTCCGGCCGGTCGCCGATGATGGCGCGTTCGTCGTAATCCGGGTTGTAAAAATACCGGTTCTGGATGGAGTCGGTCTCCCGGTTGGTTTGGATCAGGGAATCCGACAGGTTATAGCGGAGGATGAAGTCCCGGAAATGGTCGATGGGCCCCTCGAGGCCCGGCTGGAGTTCCGCCAGGCTGTCCAGGGAGGCCCGGTTACGCAGGCGTTTCCCCAACAGGGGTTCCAGGATCCTTCTGGCATCCCGGTAGCTTCCGTAAATGGAATCCAGCAACCGGAAATTATGCCTGAAGAAGGACGAGTCTTCCCGATAGGCTGCGGCATATTTCCGCAAGGTGGCCAGTCGCCGGGGGTCGGAGTGACCCAGGGCTGCCGTGTCGGCCAATGCCAGCAGCCGGGCCGCCCGGGCGGTTTCGCGCAGCTGGTAATGCACGTCTTCCCCGTCGGAATTCCCCAGGAAATTCCAGCCGTGCACATCGTCTGTGTAGCCATTGCCGTCATCGTCCAGGCCGTTGCCGGGGATTTCCCCCGGGTGGGTCCAGAGGTTGTCGCGGATATCCTCGTGGTTGACGTCTATTTTGGTGTCGAGGATGGCCACCACCACTTCTTTGCCCTCCTGCCTGCCCCGGTTTTCGCGGAGCCAGGTGTATGCCTTGTCCAGGCTGATGCCGGGCAGGCTGTCCCGCTGCCAATCCGCATGGTGCCACCCCCGGGCCGACCGGCGCACAGGTTGGCCGGGGGCCTGCCGGTTGGGTGAATACCCATCGGTGGCTTGCCTGCCTGAAGGCTGGGCAAACATCCCGACAGTGGCAAAAACAAAAAAGAGGAGCAGCAATTTTTTAAGCATAACCGAAACCAACAGCATCACTTAAAGATACGCATTCGGGTACAAACGGGAACGTGTCGCATCGACCCTGCGGAAGTCAAAAAGAAAAAACCTTTTTGTACCTTATGCGATCAAATTCCGAGCATGAAAAAATACCTACTCCCCCTGGCGCTCCTCGCGCTGCTGATTTCCTGCAAGAATGAACCCAAGGCTGAGGAAGCCGTTGAGGAATTATCCGAAATGGCGGCCCAGGACACGGGCGAGTGGCAATACCTGTTCGACGGCACCTCCCTGGAGGGCTGGCGCGGCTACAATGCGGAGGTGATGCCCCCCGGCTGGGTGATCGAGGACAGCGTGCTCACCTTCAAGACGGAGCTGGGCCTGGAGCAGGATTACGAAGGTGGCAAGGACATCATGTACGCCGCCGAGGAATTCGAAAACTTTGAATTGTACCTGGAGTGGAAGCTGCCCGAGGGCGGCAACAGCGGCATCTTCTACCACGTGAAGGAAGGGTACGACGCCCCGCCCGTGGTGGCCCCGGAATACCAGCTCATCGACGATGAAAACTACGCCCGCATCCACGACCTGACGGAATACAACCTGAGCCTGGGCTATACGGAGAAGCCCGAAGAGCTCAAGCCCCTGCAGTCTACCGGGGCCGACTATGCGATGCACCCGCCGGACCCCGGCAAGACGCTCCACCCGGTGGGCGAATGGAACTCCTCCAAAATCGTGTTTACTCCGGAGCGGGTGGAACACTGGCTCAACGGGGAGATGATCCTGTCCTTCGTGCCCTGGGACGAGGCCTGGGAGGCACAGAAGAACTCCGACAAATGGAAGAACAGCCCGGCCTACGGAACCTTTAAAAAGGGGTACATCGCCCTGCAGGACCACGCCAGCCCGATCTGGTTCCGGAATATCAAGATTCGAAAATTGTAGGCCTGCAAGTTGGAAGCAGCCGCGCCTAAACGCACCCCGGCTGCAATTCACAAGCAGCGCCACTGAAAAAAACAATAACACTACGGAATAAGCCAAACAAACAAGACCATGAACAAACGCGACTTTATCAAGAAATCCAGCCTGGGCGCCCTTGGCGTGGCCCTGGCCCCCTCCTTTTTGCAAAAACTCCAGCTGGGCCCCCAGGACCGCCTGCGTACCGCCCATATCGGGCTGGGCGTACAGGGGCTGGCCGACCTGCAGGACACGGCTTCCCACCCGGCCGTTGAGGTGGTGGCCCTGTGCGACGTGGACAGCACGGCCCTGGCGAACGCCTCGGCACGCTACCCCAAGGCCAGGACCTATACGGACTACCGGGTGCTCCTCCGGGAGATGAAGGACCAGATCGACGCGGTAGTAGTGGCCACCCCGGACCACACCCATGCCCCGGCCTCCCTGATGGCCATGGAACTGGACAAGCCGGTGTACTGCCAGAAGCCGCTCACGCACTTTGTGTCCGAGTCCCGGGCCATGAAAAAAATGGCCGCCGAAAAAGGCCTGGTGACCCAGATGGGCATACAGGTGCACAGCTTTTACGACTACAAACTGGCCACGCTGCTCATCCGCGACGGTATCATCGGCAAGGTGCACACGGTGCGCGCCTGGAGCCCGAAGGAGTGGGGGTATAACGGTCCGGAACCAACTGGGTCCGACCCCGTGCCGGAGGACCTGGACTGGAACCTCTGGCTGGGCACCGCCCCGGAGCGGCCCTACAAAGAGGGCTTCTACCACCCGGGTGCCTGGCGGCGGATCATGGATTACGGCTGTGGCACACTGGGCGACATGGGGGTCCACATCTTCGACACCCCTTACAACGCCCTGGAGCTGGATGTGCCCCGCACCATTATGACTGAGTGCCGCCCGCCAACCGGCTTCGGCTACCCGGAGAACAATACGGTGACCTATGAATTCCCGGGTACGGACTACACGGCCCAATCCCTGAAATGGGTGTGGTACGATGGCCCCGGTGCCCCGCCCGAGCACGAGGACCTGAAGCTGCCCAACGGCGACCCACTCAACGACCAGGGCGCCATGTTTCTGGGCGAAAAGGGCAAGCTCTACCTGCCGCACTTTATGCTGGAGCCCAAGCTCATCGTGGATGGGCAATACCAGGAAATGGATGTGGAGAAGTATGAGCTGGGTACCCCCGTGCGCAATTACGCCAGCGAAGGCCCCAAGCACTACCACGAATTTGTGGATGCCTGCCTGGGCAAGGCGGAGACTTCAGCGCCCTTTGACTACGCGGCCCGCCTGACCGAGACCATCCTGCTGGGCACCATCGCCGGCCGTTTCCCCGGGGAAACGCTGCATTGGGATGCCAAGAAGGCGCGGTTTAAGGAAGGGAAGGCGAACAAATACCTTAAAGGGAAATACAGAAAGTTTTAACGAACCTGCAATCCTGTTTATTTCACAATGCAATAGGGCATATCGATGCGTGTGGGCGCATTTTTGCCGGCTTTGCAAATTCCCCCTTCCCAGGGATATATCAGCATGGGAGCAGGCCCTTAAACAGGTATCTTAAGGGCCATTAAACAACCATAATGACGCCCGGTTATACTTTGGTCAGCAAGATGCTGATGGGCACGGGTTCCCCGCAGGAACCATCCCGGTCATCCGTGAAATTGATGCTTATCGAACTATCGTCATTTTCATCATATGTGGCGGCTACCTGTGGCGGGGAAACGACGATGTTGATATTGGCGCAACCAACTGGGAGGATCACCGATTTCGAAACGACGACCTCTCCGCAAATTAGGCTGAAGCTGAACGAATAGGGGCCAAACCCGCCAAAGGCCGGATACAGCGTCGATGAAAACTCGCGGTCTGCCACGGTTTCCCCCTGGGTGAGCTCGACGGTTTCCGTGGCAAAGGTGTCAATGCCCAGAAGGCCGGGTTGCGTGACCGTCAGCTGATAGGTCCCCAGGAAATCCTGGCCTGCCCCAAAAGGGCAGAACCGGAACATCGTAACCCGGTGACTCAGCCGGCCTGTCGTCTCACCGTCCAGGATAGCCCCCTCTACACCCTCCAGATTGAGGATTACCTGTGTCTGCCCCAACTCCGGCAGCCTGTCATAATTCCCCTGTACGCGCACCCGGGCGATAAATTCGCCGGCCGGAATCACCAGGGAGGACGGATCGATGGTAACTGCATCGGGACCTGCCGGCGAATCGCCGGCGACCGTCAGGTTTACGGACCGGTCCATGTCGGAGACCGTGGTAACGCCAACGATCACCTCGGTGAAATTTGCGCCCGAATCATCCACGGGGTATAATTGGGAAGACCGGTTGAACGCGGCAAGCGCCACGCCGTTTTCCACATCGTAAATAACCCCTTCCGTCCGTTGACAGGATACCAGTAGGATTAGCGAGCAAATGGTATAAAAGACTCTTTTCATCACAATACGATTGAGTTCATATATCTAAGATCCGTATCCGGGGTTTTGTTCCATGTTGTCGTTCCCGACCAGTTCCGCAAGCGGGACCGGCGGGTTGAAACGGTAGTCGGAGACCGGAAGTTCACAATTCTGGACCTGACAGTCCCGCGGGTCCCGGTTAATTCCCGTCCCTGTCAGTTCCCGGGTGCGACGGATATCCAGGTAGCGGTGGCCCTCAAAGGCCAGTTCAATCCTCCGTTCGTCCAGGATGGCCACAACGGCCTCTTCGGGTGATGAAAAACTCTCCGGTGTCGTATCCGAACCAAACCGGGCATCCCGCAGCTGTTTCAGGGTTTGTGCGGCATCCGTCAGATTCCCCTGTCGCGCGGCCGCCTCAGCCTGTATCAGATACATTTCGGACACGCGGAATACCTTCAGGTCATTGACAAATCCAGGGTTCCTGTATTTGCCAATCAGGTGGCTGTTGTCGGCCGGGGCGCTGACTTCTGCCCAGAAATTCACATCGTACCGTACATCGTCCGGATCCAGCCGATCGAATAGCCCGTTGGACATTTCCAGAAAAGGGAAAGGTCCGCCGCCCACATTAAAGTACCAGATTTCCCCGATTGCGAAGTCCGCGGCGGTCCGCCGCAACTTGAAGATCACCTCGGTGTTGTCCGTGTCCCCGAACATTGCCGTATAGGCATCCCGGTCCGCAAGCGGGTATTTTTGGATAAGCGATCCGGCGAGGGCTCCCGCCTGGGCGTATTCCCCGGTATACAATTTTATCCGGGCTTCCAAAGCCGTTAACATATCGGGGTTAACGAATTCCACCCCATTTGATGCTGCCACCAGGTCCCGAGCCATGGACAGGTCATTTTCAATCCCTGCCAGGACTTCGGAAACCGTATTTCGCGGAAGTTCCTCGATGGTCACCACAAAGTCCACATAGGGCACGGCCAATGCGGCACCGTCCGTATAACTGGTGGCGAACCACTGCAAAAGCTCCCAGTGCGCATACGCCCGGAGCCCGAATAGCTGCCCGCGGATATTGCGCAAGGCTGCCTCCTGCCCGTCCTGCAGTTCCACCGTTTCAACGCCATCCAGCACCCGGTTGACCTGGTTGATCAGCGCGTAGCTGGCCCTCCAGAGCGAATCCGCCTCCCGGCTCTGACTGTTGAGGTTGAAATTGTAAAAATCCACCGACTGCCCTCCGCTTTCTGCCCCGATCTTTACCTCATCGGTGATGATGTCGAACCGGATATTGTGCTCCTGCATCGTGGCCCGGGCATACGCCCCATTGAGCCCTTGTTGCAGGTTTTCCAGGGTTTCAAAGGTGTTTTCATCTGAAAGGAAGCCGATCGGGGCCTGGTCCAATTGGTCGTCGCAGGAAATCATCAGTAAGATCGCCCCTGTAAATACTCCTATGGTTTTTATGAAACTTTTCATTGCTGGTTCTTTCGTTTTAGAATGAGATATCCAACCCGATTGTTAGTATCCTGGGTGTGGGGTAGGTAAAGAATTCCTCGATGAGCAGGACACTGGCCTCGGGGTCAAAGCCCCTCCATTTTGACCAGGTCACCAGATTCTCGGCCTGCAGGTAGATTCTCGCGGAGCTGAAAGGGACCCGGTCCAGGGTAGCCTGCTGCAGGCGGTAGGAAAGGATAATATTCCGCAATCGGAGGTAACTTGCATTTTCCAGATAGCGGTCTGTCAACAAATTCCGGGTACTTCCCGCACTAACCCCCGGAATCGCGGTTATATCCCCGGGTTCCTGCCAGATATCCTTCAGGGCAACCGACGTATTCAATGCCCCGATCAACGTGGGGTCTTCCGTGATCCCATAGGAATCGTTTTGCCGGTATACATCCCCCACGAACGTGAAAAGCGCATCCAGTGAAAGCCCCTTATAACTGATAGACGTCCCGAAGCCCCCGGTAATCTCCGGCAGGGTGGATTTGTCCAGGAACACCCGGTTGCTGGTATTGTAATCCAATGTCGGGTTTCCCTCCGCATCCAGGTAGACCGGTTGTCCGCTGGCCGGGTTCACCCCTGCCCAGCGGACCAGGTAGAAACTGTTGAACGGCCGCCCTTCCTGCAGGGCAACTTGCCCCCCCTCGATGAGTTCGCCATCCAACAACTCGGTAATTTCATTCTTGTTGAAAGCGGCATTTGCATTGACCGACCAGTTGAAATCAGGCGTATCCACAAAAGTTACGTCCAGGGAAGCTTCCACGCCCGTATTCTTCATGGAGCCGATGTTCCTTGAAATAATGGGAAACGTGGATAAAAGCGTATTCGGCGTCGCGTAGAAGAGGTCGGAGGTGCGCTTATCATAAAAATCCAGGGTGCCGCGCACCCGTCCCAGCAGCCCAAAATCCAGGCCCACATTCAGCTGTTTGGTCGTCTCCCATTTCAAATCCGGATTGGCCAGGGAAGAAGCGTAAACGGCCTGGGTGTTGTTGTATCCGTTGCCCACCGAATAAAGGTTGCTGGTGAGGGTGGTACCTCCGTAACGGGTTCCTGTGATACGGTCATTTCCCGAGGTGCCATAACTGGCGCGTAGCTTCAACAGGTCCACCACCTGAGAATCTGCCAGGAATTTTTCCCTGCTGATATTCCACCTGCCTGCAACCGACCAGAAGGTTCCCCATTTATTGGTGTCCGAAAACCGGGAGGAGGCATCCTGGCGGATAGAAGCATCCAGGCCATAAACCCCGTCGTAATCGTAATTGAGAATCCCGAAATAAGAGAAGAGGGAGACCTCGGTCCTGCCAGAGAATATCTCCGGAATATAATACTGTTGGAGGTTGTCCAGGGATTCATCCCCTGGGGCAACCCCGGGAAATTCCCTGAGTCCGCCCGGGGCAAAATTGTATCCTTCTATGCGCGGGTCGATCCCGAACCCGGTAAACCCAAAATTGTCCAGAATACCCTTGTTGAATTCAACAAAGCCCGCCACTTTTACCTGATGCTTTTCACTAAAGGTATTCGAGTAAGTCAGCGAGGCGTTTGTGTTGAACTGCACATCGCGTTCCAGTTGTTCGAACTGCTGTCCTTTGAGTTCCGATCCCACATTAGGGATTTCCTGCCCGCGAATACTCAAGGGGCTGATGATATCCAGATCGTTCCTTTGGTTGTAATCCAACCCAAAGCGGCCCGCCAGCCTTAGGTTGGGCATGATCTCGTATCCCCCGTTGAGGGAACCGACCAGCTTGATCTCCTCATCATTACGTGAATTGAGCTTGGTGGAGTTCAGCGAAACATAGGGCATGACATCGAACCCGTCCCGATTGAGACCCACGGTATTCAGGGAACCATCCGGGTTATAGGGATCTAAATAGGGTTTGGCGAGCTGGGCGACCAGCCAGGGATTATAGATATTGCCGGTCCCCGGTCCCTGGGTGAAATTGCTCTTGCTGAAATTCCCCGTGAAATTTGCTGTCAGATCAAAGCGGTCGTCGTTGGATTTGACGGAGAAATTGCTTCGGAAGGTGAACCGCTGCAGGTTGCTGCCCCGAACGGTTCCTCCCTGTTCAAAATAGGAGAGGGAAGAATAGTTGGATACATTCTGTCCCCCGGCGGAAAGGGCTATCTCGTGCATGACGGATTGGCCGGTAAGGGTAATGATATCCGCCCAGTTCGTGTTGATGCCTTCACCGACCAGGAACGCACGCTGATCCGAATTCATCGCGTCGAATAGCGGGTTTCCAGTTTGGCGTTCCAGCGCTATGATTTCCTGGGTATTCATCATTTCGAAGTTGGGGTCCTGTGGGGTTGTAAAACCCGTTTGCGTCCGGTACCTTATATCCAGTTTCGAATTATAACTGGCGGATTTTGTCTTGATTACGATGACTCCGGCGGCGCCCCGGTTTCCATAAAGTGCCGATGCGGACCCATCCTTCAGGACGTTGATCGATTCTATGTCGTTCGGGTTTAGCGACCGGAAATTAGTTTCGTCAATGGGCACCCCGTCCATGATAAAGAGGGGTTCAATATTCCCGCTCAGTGAAGTCAGTCCCCGGACCAGGATTGTACTGTTCGCTCCGGGCTGCCCCGAAACCGCTGCGATCTGCACGCCGGGTATCTGTCCTTGCAGGGTTTGCACAAAACTGGCATTGGGCCGGGCGTCCAGGGCCTCGGAAGACAAGGTGGTAATGGCGGAAGCCACCCGGTTCTTTACCTGACCGGACCCGTATCCCACCAGGACGATTTCCTCCAGCATTTCGGCGCTTTCCACCAACTGGACATCTATGGTATTGGCGTCTCCCACCAACACTTCCACGGCTGACATACCCAAATAGGAAAAGCGAAGGGTCTCGCCCCGTTCCGCCTGGATGTTGTAGATCCCGTCAAAATTGGTCTGAGCGCCCCGGGTGGTTCCCACGACGACGACTGAAGCACCCGGAAGGGGAACATTGTCCTGATCGACAACCGATCCGGTTACAAAATTCTCCTGAGCAAATAAGCTGTTCATGCACAACACCAACATAACGGGTGCCAGCATTAATTGGAGGTTGGTCCGCATAAACTTTAAGTATTATTGGTCAGTAAATAGGTTTCCGGTTTCGAGAAACCGAATTGGTTTTTTTTTTAAATATACATGATTTATTCACCCGGTCTGCTGCGAAACCAAAAAAGACATTTGAAACTTTGGGGTACCCTACCCAATCAGGCATCCCTTTTTACTGAGTCTGCAGGCATCCGGAGACAGGAACCGGTGAAGACAAAAAGTCATCCCTGTCGGCACTTTTAATGTGTTCCGCTACAGACCGGCCAGCCGGGCCTATGTGATTCCCCGGGCTGTCCCTGATTATCTTCTTTCGCCAGTTCCTCCCTTAGATCGTGAAATCGGACTAGTATTTTATTAAATCCCCCCTCACCAACTCCCTCCCATCAAACTGCATCGGCACGGCCACAAGCGTGGAATCCGCCTGGTAGCGTGCGGCCTGAAAATGCAGGTGGGGCTCCTGGGAGAAACCGGAGTTGCCCACGCGGCCCAGGAGGTCGCCCGTTAAAACCCGTTGACCGGGATGCACGGCCACGCTGTTGTGCTGCAGGTGCACCAGGGAAACGATGACCCCCTCGCAATCCAACACCACATAGTTGCCCATCCCGTCCTCCGGGGAGACGTCCATGGAGGCACTTTCATTGTCGGGAACCGTGTATTTCATCTCCACCACCCGGCCCTTGCAGGGGGCGTACACGGGCTCCCCGTAGATGGCGTGGGCTTGATTGGCAGTGGCCCAGAGCTGGTCGGTGGCCATCCCAAAGGCGCCGAGCTTGTTGATGTCCAGCGCATACCACTGGGAGGTGGCGGCGGTGCCATAGTGGTTGTTGATCGTCCGGTTGGATCCCCCGGAGGCAATATAGTAGGTGCCGTCCCGCAGCGGGAAGGTGAGCGGCACGGCTTCCTCCGGGTAGGTCCGCCCGTCCAGGAGCTGGTAAATGGGGCCGACCAGCAGCAGGGCCATTACCATGGCGGCGGTAGACCGGACCCAGCCCCTTATGCCCCGGGGCCACCAGGCAGTTACCTTGGAGCCGCGGCGGATGCACTTTGCCAACGCCAACAGGATGATTCCCACCAGAACGTATTTAAAGTACAGGCTGATGGCGAGCGGCCATTGCCCCCAGAGATACAGGAAGGTAAGCAGCAATACGTACAGGGCCGTGTTGCCCAAAAGGGCCAGGCGCGACCTGGGCCGGATTCGCAGCACTGCGATCAGCACCAGCAGGGAGAGGCCTGTGTGGATAAAGATAAAGAGGAAGCGTTCCATGTGGCCGGGGTTTACTTAAAGGAGCATCCCATGCGGCATTTTGTTACAGTAAGATTGGGGCATTGGCCCCTAAATCCTTAATTTTGAGAAACATTCCAATTGCTGCCCGGCTACCTCCCTTTTGGTGCCGGGCGCAGGTGCGGGGAGCAGAAGATAAAGGAGGCGACTTTTTGAGCCGGGGGAATGTTTTCAAGACCGAACAATCGACTATTGCTATGACACCAAGTACCTGTAATGTGATCACCGGAACGGGATCGTATATCCCCCACAGGAAAATCCGCAACGAAGACTTCCTGGAAAACACCTTTTTTGACTCCGAGGGAAACAAACTGGCAAAAGCCAACCAGGAAATCATTGAAAAGTTCCTGGAGATCACCACCATTGGGGAAAGGCGATATGCAGGGGACGAACTGAATACCTCCGACATGGCTTTTCTGGCTGCGGAAGCGGCCATCGAGGCTGCCGGAGTGGACCGGGAAAGCCTAGATTACATCATCGTGGCCCATAACTTTGGGGATGTGACCACCAGCGGGGGGCATTCGGACATGGTCCCCAGCCTGGCCGCGCGCGTCAAACACAAGCTGGGGATCGAAAACCCGGACACGGTGGCCTATGACATGATTTTTGGTTGCCCGGGCTGGCTGGAAAGCCTGATCCAGGCCCATTACTACCTGAGTTCCGGGGAGGCGAAACGCGCCCTGGTGATCGGCGCAGATATGCTCTCGCGAATTTCCGACCCCCACGACCGGGACAGCCTGATCTACTCGGACGGCGCAGGGGCCGTGATCCTGGAGGCAAGGCCATGCGAAAAGCCCAAAGGGATCCTGGCCCACAAGACCCGGTCGGATACCCTGACGCACTCCGGCATGTTATCCATGGGCCCCTCGTACCGCAGCGGCAACGGGGACAATGACGCCCGGTATCTTAAGATGCACGGCAGAAAGCTCTACCAGTATGCCCTGGAAACCGTCCCGGGTGCCATCCGGGCCTGCCTGGAGAAAAGCGGCGTCCCGATTTCCGAGGTCAGGAAGATACTGATCCACCAGGCGAACGGAAAAATGGACGACGCCATTTTAAAACGGTTGTACGAAAGCTACGGCATGGATGCCCCGCCGGAAGGGGTGATGCCCATGACCATTTCCTGGCTCGGGAATTCTTCCGTGGCCACCATCCCCACCTTGTTGGACCTCCTGCTGAAGGGAGATGTGGAATCCCATGAACTGGAAGCGGGGGATGTTATCATTTTTGCCTCCGTGGGGGCCGGGATGAATGTCAATGCGATGGTTTACAGGATGTAAACCGGCCTTGGCAAATCCGTCAGGACTCCCTACTTTTAGAAGATTCCATTACCAAACCAACCTCCCATGAAATTACACGCATTCCCTTCCCTGATTTTTACCTGCATCCTAACGCTCTATATGGGCCAGACAATCACGGCCCAGGAGGCAAGTGCCCGGGACATGGACGTCCCGGCTGCTTTCTACGAAGGCCTGGAGTGGCGCAACATCGGGCCCAACCGGGGCGGACGCTCGTTAGGGTGTACGGGAAGCCCCAGCCGGCCGAATGAATACTATTTCGGGGCTACCGGGGGCGGCCTCTGGAAAACGGTGGATGGCGGCAATGAATGGAAGCCGGTCACGGACGGGCAGGTCACCAGTTCTTCGGTAGGCGCGGTGGCGGTAGCCGAATCCAACCCGGACATCGTCTATATCGGCATGGGGGAGGTGCAGCTGCGCGGGAGTATTACCCAGGGCGACGGGGTCTATAAGAGCACGGACGCCGGGGAGACCTGGACGCACCTGGGCCTGGAGGAAACCCAGGCCGTGGCGCGGATCCGCATCCACCCGGAGAACCCGGACCTCGTCTATGTGGCGGCCCTGGGGCATCCTTACGGCGAGAATGAGGAGCGGGGGGTTTTCCGCAGTGCCGACGGGGGGGCCACCTGGGAGAAAGTATTGTATGTAAGCCCGAAGGCCGGGGCGGTAGACCTGATCATCGACCGCAACAACCCCGAGGTGTTGTACGCGACCACCTGGGAAGTGTACCGCAAGGCCTGGAAAATGTGGGGCGGGGGCGGCGACAGCAAGCTCTGGAAATCCACGGACGGGGGCGACACCTGGACGGACCTGACGGGGAACCCCGGCATGCCGGAAGGACCCATCGGGAAGATTGGGGTCACGGTATCCCCGGCAGATTCCAACCGCGTTTGGGCCATTGTGGAGGCCAACGAGGGCGGGGTCTTCCGCTCGGACGATGCCGGGCAGACCTGGGAGCGCACCAACGACGAGCGCAAGCTGCGGCAGCGGGCCTTCTATTACTCCCGCATCTACGCGGACCCGGTAGACCGGGAAACCGTCTACTGCCTGAATACGGGCTTTTATAAATCCATGGACGGGGGCGAGACCTTTGACGTCACCATTGAGGTGCCGCACGGGGACAACCACGATCTGTGGATCGACCCGAACAACCCGGAGCGGATGATCAATTCCAACGACGGAGGCGGGAATGTAAGCATCAACGGGGGGAAGTCCTGGACGGAGCAGGATTATCCCACCTCCCAGTTCTACCATGTGATGGCCACCAGCGATGTGCCTTATCATGTCGCCGGGGCCCAGCAGGACAACTCCACCCTGGCCATGCCCAGCGACGGCTGGGAGCACATGCAGGCCCGCGGGCCCAACCACGGCTGGTGGTACGACATAGGCGGGGGCGAGAGCGGCTGGATTACCCAGCACCCGGAAAACCCGGATATCTTCTATGCGGGCAGCCAGGGGGCACTGCTCACCCGCTACGACCGCAGCAACGGGCAGGTACGCGACATCCAGGTGTATCCGCGTTTCTTCTCCGGGGAACCAGCCGATGCGCTGCCCGAACGCTGGCAATGGACCTTCCCCATCATGTTTGCCAAACAGGACGCAAACGTGATGTATACCTGTTCCCAGCACGTCTGGAAAACCACGGACGATGGGCAGTCCTGGGAGAAGATCAGCCCGGACCTCACCTATGCGGATCCCAGCACTCTGGGCAAGACCGGCGGGGTGATTACCATGGACATGAACGGGCCGGAGATCTATGCCACGGTATTTGCCCTGGCGCCATCCTGGCACGACATCAATACCATTTGGGCCGGGTCGGACGATGGGAAAATGCACATTACGCGCGATGGGGGCGGCACCTGGGAGGATATTACCCCGGAAGGCCTGCCGAAGTTTTCGCGCATCAGCATCATTGACGAGTCCCGCCACCGCCCGGGGACGTTGTTCCTGGCGGCCAACCGCTACCAGGTGGACGATCGCCAGCCCTATGTCTTCAAGACCCATGACTACGGCAAGACCTGGACAAAGATCGTCAACGGGATTCAGGACGGTCACTTTGCCCGCGCCGTCCGGGAAGATCCGGAGCGGCAGGGCCTGCTCTTCCTGGGGACGGAACACGGCGTATATTTCTCCATGGACGACGGGGCACACTGGCAATCCCTGCAGGGCGACCTGCCGGATACCCCCATACGGGACCTGGTGGTCAAGGACAATGATGTGGTGGTGGGTTCCCACGGACGCGGTTTCTGGATCCTGGACGACATCCGGCCCCTGCGGCAGTACAGCCCCGGGATGGAAACACAGGCGGCCGTGCTCTTTGAGCCCGCCGATGCGATCCGGGGGGGATACGATGCAAATGTGCAGTATTACCTGAAGGAGGAACTGGATACGATCACCTTCGAGGTACTGGATGCCGGTGGCAACCTGATCGACACGTTTACCGGCAGCAAGCCCAAGTACGAAAAAGACCCGAATATCCCCTGGTGGATGCAGGGCGGATCCAGCAAGCCCACCACGGCCAAGGGCCTGAACACCTTTACCTGGGACCTGCGCTACCAGGGCGCTACCGATTTTGAAGGGATGATCATCTGGAGCGCGCGGCCCACCCGCGGGCCCAAGGCGCCTTTGGGCGCCTACCAGGTGCGCATGAAAGCCGGGGGCGAAACCCAGACCCATTCATTCTACATCCGTATGGACCCGAATTTGAAAGGCGTCACGGAAGCCGACCTGCAGGAGCAGTTTGAGCTCTCCCGCCAGATCGTGGAGAAAACAAGCGCTGCCAATGAGGCGGTGATCCGCATCCGGGAGATCCGGGCCCATCTGGAAGGGAACAGGGACAAACTCGGGGCATCCACCTATAGGCGCACCGCCCAGCCCTTCCTGGACAAGCTCGCCGCTATAGAACAGGAACTCTACCAGGTGAAGAACCAGTCCAACCAGGACCCACTGAATTTCCCGATCAAGCTAAACAACCGCCTGGCCTCCCTGCGCCGCAGCGTGGAAACCGGGGATGCAAAACCCACCGACGGGGCCTATAAGGTCTTCCGGGAGTTATCCGCAGAACTGGAGCAGCACCTTTCTGAGATGGAAAAGGTAATTGCCGGGGATGGGGCCAAGGTGGATAGGGCGCTGGGGAATGCCGGAGCCGCAAAGCTTCCGGCGGAGAACCAGTAGGGATCCTTTTTCGGGAGACTACTTTCAGGCGATTACGCCCTTCTTTAAAAACCTACCCGGCCCGGGCAGTTTAGCCCCTGCATTTATTTTTGTAGGAAAAGGATTATTTTTCCCATTTTGGACAATTCACCCAAAATTCCGGCGTTTAAACGAAATACCATACGGGAAACCCCTGAGAACGAGTTTAACCTCTGTAACCTACAAACCCCAACTATGGATTTCAAAAGTACCCCCATGTCCCGTTTTGGACTCGCCCTTTTGGCCGTTTGCTTTGCGGTGGCCGCCCAGGCCCAGCAGCAATGTGCCGTATTCAAAAGTGAAATAGGCGATGTACAGAAATACGAACAGGAGGTCAACCACCTGGTGGATTCCCTGAACACCTATGCGGAAAAAGCCGCCTATGCTGCGCGCTTTGACGAGGGCCGGACCAATGCCAAGAAGGTACAGTACCTGGCCGGGGAAGCCCTGGCCGCCGCCCAGGAGGCGATGAACTATGCCGGCGAGGCCCAGTACCATGCGGAAGTCTGCGGGATCGATGCGGTGGTTACCTATGCCATCAGGGCGGAGGAGCTCTCCATCGACGTGCGCGACCTGGCCGAAACGGCCTATGTGAATGCCAAGAAGGCAAGTACTGCCGCCAAGCTAGGCGACATCCACTTTTATATGCGCCGCTCCCTGCAGGCATCCATCGACGCCCGCAAGATCTCGGAAAAAGCCACCTGGGCCGCCATGGACGCCCACGCCAGCTGCACGCATACGGACGATGTGGCGACCGGAAAGAATTAATCCGGCAAACTAAAAGTACTAAACCCGCAACCGGAAAGGACAAAACCTACTGCTGCTTTCCGGCTTTTGCTAACTCAAAAATGCGAAAACCCGCTGCGCCCATCGGCGGGTTTTTTGTTGGTTGCCATCGGCCTGCCAGGGCCTGCCACCCCATTTTTCATTATTTTAGCGACCCTGTTTGATTGCTATGGAAAAAGACGCTGCCTCCCCGCAGATTTACATTATTGGCGCCGGCATCAGCGGCCTGGTCGCTGCCCGGAAATTGGAAGAAGAAGGCTATCGCCCCGTTATCCTGGAGGCGACAGACCGCCCGGGCGGGCGGGTCAAAACGGACCGGCACCGTGGCGCGCTCCTGGACCACGGTTTCCAGGTACTGCTCACTGCCTACCCACAGGCCCGCAAAAAACTCGATTACGCGGGGCTCAAACTCCACCGGTTCAAACCCGGTGCGCTGATCTTCCAGAGGGGGCGCTCCCAGCGCATCGGCGACCCGCTCCGGGACCCGGGCAGCCTCTGGCCCACCCTGATCGCATCGGTGGGCACGGTGGGCGATAAATGGAAGATCTTTGCACTTTCCAACCGCCTCAAGCGCAAGTCCCTTGCAGAGATATTTGCCGCCGAATCCGAAACCACCGGGGACTACCTGCGGGGCCTGGGGTTCTCCCGGCGGATCATCGACCACTTTTTCCGGCCGTTCTTTACCGGGATCTTCCTGGAAACGGAACTGCGCACCTCCTCCCGCATGTTTGAATTCACCTTCAAGATGTTCAGTGAGGGTTATGCCGCCCTGCCCGAAGCGGGCATCGGGGCCATCCCGGAACAACTGGCCGGGGCCCTGGCCAAGACGGAAATCCGCTACCGGCAGGCGGTAGACGCGGTAGGGGAAAAGGAAATCACCCTGGCAACGGGGGAAACCCTCCCCGCCGATGGGGTTGTATGTACAACACCCCTTGACACCACGTCCGGGAAGGTGCAACCGGGTGCCATTCGATGGAAGCGCTGCGACAACCTCTATTTCACCACGGATTCCCGACGGTTCCCGGAAGGCCTGATCGGGCTGGTGGCCGATGGGGGCGCGCTGGTAAACAACCTCTATTATCCCTTCGGGCAATCCGTGGACGGGGATCCGCTCCTGTCCGTTACCGTGGTGCGCCCACACGAACTGGAAACCGAGGACCTCGTGCAACAGGTACGGGAGGAACTGCGCCGGCTCTGTGGCATCGAGGCCAAGGCGTTCATTCGCCGCTATGCGATCGAACGGGCCCTGCCAGACCTGGAGGAGGTCCGCCTGGAGTGGGGGGCTTCCCGTGGCCCGGGGCAGGCTGGGGCACCATCGGTCGTGCTGGCCGGGGATTTCCAGGTAAACGGTTCACTCAACGCCGCCATGGCATCGGGGGAGGCGGCGGCTGCAGCACTCATCCGGAGGCTTCAGGCCCCCTCATAATGAAAAACCCCCCTGCGGCGGCAAGGGGGTTTGACAAATCAACAATCAAAGTGAAAGGGACTTCACGTCCTTCCGGCTGTGGACTCAATTTGCCGTGCAGCATGTAACCGGTGATCGTGCAGCCGTGCCGGATGCAACCGCTGATCGAACCGTACCCCATCCGTATGCATATCTGCCAGTAGGGGAGTGTAGGTATTCGTCTTCTTTTTCATAGTGGTAATCTTTTAATGCCTTGCAAAATGTGGATGCGGTTCCGGGCTTAAACAGCGGCTATCCATATTTGTTTCAGAAAGATAGGAAAAAATGTTTAACTTATGACAGAAAACATTAAACATTATGATATATTTAAGTATTGGCATCAAGGTGCTCCTCTTTATGAGCATCATCAACGTCTGGTTTTTCCGGTTTAACCGGCCCACCCAATGGCGGGGCGCCGGCGCCGGCAACATGAAGGAGGAATTTGCCAGCTACGGCCTACGGGGCAACCTGGTCTATGTGGTGGGGGCCATCAAGGTGGCTGCCGCCCTGGGCCTGTTCCTGTCGGTATGGTATCCGGCCCTTACGATCCCTTCAGCCGCCGTGATGGCCCTCATGATGGCCGGGGCGGTTTCCATGCACCTCCGCATCGGCGATCCGCTGAAGCGTTCCTTCCCGGCCCTGTTGTTTTTGTTCTGCTCACTTTATTTGCTATTCGAGAATTCCCTTTTCAGTGGGATGTAGGCCATTCGGACCCGGGATTATAAGGGTTCCCCTACAAAAATATTTCCCCCTGGTTTCCAGAAACTTAGCCCTACTTTTCATACCTTATGAAGAACAACCTAAACTTCATTTATATGAAAAGATTCCTGTTTATTTCGCTTCTCTGCTTTGGCCTGGCGGGACAGGCGCAAATTGATTACTGGACCTCCTACACTTTTGTGGTGGAACCGCAGAATGTGAGTACCGTCTACAACATGGTGGACACCTATTACAAGGCGCACAAACCCAATGGGGTAAGCGTTCGGCTTTTCGAGAACCACTTCACGGACCACACCAACAACTACACCCATGCCCTGGTATTTTCCGGCTCCCTCGACGCTATGGGGAGCATGTACAAGTTTGAACCGAACGCGGATTTTGACCTTTTCCTCACCCAGTTGAACCAACACATCAAGGATGGCTACAGTTCTTCCATGGGTTCAGGGGTTGCCGGTTTTACCGGCGGGGACGGGCCCTATCCCTTCCGCCGGATGTTCCTGATGGACGTGGACGACCCGGCGGCCTATGCCAAGGCCTTTACGGAGTTCAATTCCGAGAACAACCCAAATGGGCGGATGATCTTCCTGGGGTCTATCAGCGCCGGGCGCTCTCCCCACGGGGAAACGCATTTTATCATAACCGGCTTCAAGGATTTCAAAACAGCCATGAAAGGCGTTTCGGCCCTGGTGCCCGAAGGCCAGTGGGCGGATTACCAGAAACGCTGGGAGGAAAGCATAGAAGCCGGAGGCGGGGTACGCATGGTCAGCAACAGCCTGCGCATCCTGCTGGGCGAGTGGTAGGCCCACCTGCGAGGCGTGCAAAATAGCCCTGAAACCTGAGAATAGTCCCGGTATCCCCGGGGCTTTTTTTATTTGACGGGATCGCTAACTGAGCCGGGCGGCCTATTTATCCGCCAGCACCGGCGCTTTCCCGGGGGCAGGGGTCGGCAGGGCCTCCGCTTCGTTGTCCAGCACGTCTACCCGGTCCACGGTTTCTCCTTTTTTGAAATACAGCTTCGCGTCTTCCAGGGCCAGGTAGAGGCAGGGTACGATCACCAGGATGATGCTCGTGGCAAACACGATGCCGAAGCCCAGGGAGATGGCCATGGGGATGAGGTACTGGGCCTGGCTGGAGCGCTCCAGGATGATGGGCGCCAGCCCGCCGAAGGTGGTGAGCGTGGTGAGCATGATGGGTCGGAAACGCCTCAGGCCCGCTTCGTGGATGGACTCATAGACGGAGTTTTCCCTTCGCTGTTTGTTCGCGTAGTCGATCATGATCAGGGAGTCGTTCACCACCACCCCGGAAAGGGCGATGACCCCCATCAAACTCACGATGGACAGGTCGTAGCCCAGCAGGATGTGCCCGATCACGGCCCCGATGATTCCAAAGGGAATGGCCGTCATCACGATCAGCGGCTGGGTATAGCTGCCAAAGGCGATGGCCAGCAGGGCGTAGATGACGAACATGGCCATGCCGAAGCCGCTCCAGAGGCTGGCAGTGCTTTCCCGCATATCGGCCTGGGAACCCTCAAAGGTCCAGGTAATGCCCGGAAAATCGGCCCGCAGCTGGGGCAGTATTTCTTCCTGCATGCGGGCCAGGACGCGGCTCACCGCATTGGCAGGCTCGGTGTCCATCCCCACGTTGATCACGCGGCGCCCGTCGCGGCGGTTGATGCTGGTAAAGGCCTCCCGCTCTTCCACCTCGACCACGTCCAGCAGGGGGACCTGTACCCCGGTGGGGGTCACCACCAGGAAGTCCTCCAGGTTCTGGATATCCTTGCGTTCCTCGTAGGGGAGTTTCACGCGGATTTCGATCTCGTTCATCCCCCGCAGTTGCCGTAGCGCCAGGGCGCCGAAAAAGGCGTCCCGCACCTGCCGGCCTACGTCCCCGGAGGTCAGCCCCAGGTTCCGGCCCTCAGGCAGGAGCTTGAAGTCGTATTGCATCTTCCCCTTGTTGTAGTTGTCGGTGACGTCCCGGGTGTTGGAGAAGGTCTCCATCCGCTCGATAAAGGCGGCGCTGGCACGTTCCAGTACCTCCTCATCGGAATGGCTCAGGTCGATGCTGATGGCCTGCCGTGCCCCTCCCGGGCCGCGTTCCGCCTCGAAGGAGATCTGGTCCACCCCGTCGATGTCCCCGATGTTGTCCCGCCAGAGTTCGATGACCTCCCCGGCGGTGATGTCCCGCTGGTCCGGCGGCAGCATGACGATTTCCACGTCGATAAAGCTCTGCCCGCGCACATTGGTCTTGATCCCCTCGGCTACCTCGTAGAGGTTGTGTTCCTCGAACATCCGCTGGGTGGAGGCGGTCACGTCGTTGGCCACCCGTGCCGCCTGGTCCGGGGTGGTCCCCACCGGCAGGCGGATCCCGGCCTCGATCTCGTCGGCTGCCACCTCGGGCATCATGATCATCCCCATATGGTCGCTCAGGCCGTACGCGCCTACCATCACCAGCAGGGCCAGGGCGGCCGACAGGGTGACGTAGCGGTACTCCAGGCATTTGTCCAGGAAGGGGCGGTAATAGCGGTCGATGACCCGGTCAAAGCCATTGGCGAATTGCCGCTGCCAGCCTCCCAGGCGGGAGGAGAACTGCTTGATCACCGTGGGCCTTTTGTTCTCTTTGGGCTTATGCGCCAGGTGGGAGGGCAGGATAAAGAGGGCCTCCAGCAGGGAAACCGCCAGGATGACGATGACCACGATGGGCAGGGGCTGCCAGAACATGCCGTTCTCCCCGGGCATGAAAAGCAGGGGCACAAAGGCGATGATGGTGGTGGCGATACTGAAGATGACGGGCTTGGATACGTCGCGCGTACCCATGATGGCCGCCTGCATGAAGGAGTACCCCTTCTGCCGGTATTCGTAGACATTTTCCCCCACCACGATGGCGTCGTCCACCACGATCCCCAGCACGACCAGGAAGCCGAACATGGCGATCATGTTGACGCTTACCCCGACCAGGGGCAGGAAGATCATCCCCCCGATAAAGGAGATGGCCATCCCCATCATTACCCAGAAGGCCAGGCGGGCCTCCAGGAAGAGCGTCAGGATCACCAATACGATGACGATGGCCATGAGCCCGTTTTCGGTGAGCAGGGACAGGCGTTCCCGGAAGTCTTCGGCCCGGTTGGAGTCAATGCGGAACTGCACCCCGGGGGGCAACTGGAAGTTGTCCATTTCGGTTTGTACGGCCTCGGCAATGTCCAGCGGGCTCTGGTCCCCGATGCGGAAGATCTCCAACTCCACGGAGGGGGTGCCGTTGAACTGCCCGTGGAAGCCGACCTCGTCAAAACCGTCCCGGATGGTGGCAATTTCGCCCAGGGTCACCTTGGCACCGCTGCCGGAGGTGATCACGGCGATCTCGCTGAATTCGTCCGCCCATTGCTTGCGCTCCTGCATCCGCAGCAGGATTTCCCCGGCCTGGGTTTCCACGGCCCCGGCGGGGACGTCCCGGCTGCTCTGCCGGATGATATCGGCCACCTGCCCCAGGGTGAGCCCGTACTGCCGCAGGTTGTGGCGGGGGATCTCCACATGGGTCATGTATTCCGGCACGTTGTTCAGGGATACCTGGGTAATGTTCGGGTTGGCCAGCAGGCGGGTGCGCATGCGCTCGGCCAGCTGGCGGAGCGTCCAGATGTCCACGTCCCCGAAAATGCCTATTTCCATCACATCCCGTTGCCGGTCCTGCAGGGCCACCTCGGGCTGTTCGATATCGTCCGGGAAGGTCCGGATGCGGTTGACCGCCTGGTCGATGTCCTGGAAGGCCTTCATCCGGTCCGACCCGGCTACCAGTTCGATGGTCACGCTCCCGGAGCCCTCCCGGGCCTCGGATACGATTTCCTTGATGCCCTGCACGCCGCGGACGGCTTCCTCCACGGGCTGCAGGATGCCCTGTTCCACCTCGGCCGGGGAAGCCCCCGGATAGGCGACGCTCACATTCACGAAATCCAGCTGGAAATTCGGAAAGACTTCCTTCTGGATGTTGAACATGGTCCAGATCCCCCCTGCCAGCAATATGATCATCAGCAGGTTGGCCGCGATGCTGTTTTTGGCCATATAGGCAATGGCGCCCTCTTTGCGGCTGGTTTTCCCGCTTTCTTTCTCTCCGTTTGTCGGCTGTATTTTGTTTTCTTCTTCCATGGGTTAGTCGGTTTGGGCGGTTGTGGCGGCTTCTTCAGCCGTAGGTACCGCAGCCGTTTCGGGCGTGCTCCCTTCGGTCCTCAGGGCGATGCCGTCGGTAACCGTGCTCAGGTTGGTAGTGACCACCTGGTCGTCTCCCCCGAGCCCGCCCGAGATGTAGGCATAGTTCATATCGGTCAGCACCACAGTCACATCCCGGACCGAAAGCTTGCCGTCCTCATTGACCCATACGGTGTTGTTGGACCGCAGGTAATCCCGGCTGATGCGCACCATTTCCTCCATGGGCCGTCCCTCGATCTGGCAATCCACGAAGGAACCGATCATCAGGGGCGGGGTGCCGGGGGGCGCGTTGCGCGCAAGCGGGTCCCTGACTTCTACCAGTACCCGGGCCAGGCGGGTCTGGGCATCCAGGGCCCCTACCTGCCGGAACAGCCGGCCTTCGCGTACGGCCTCGGGGTCCCAGACGGACCGGTTGCGGATGATTACCCGGGCGCCTTCCTGCCCGTCCCGGGGGAATTCAAGCCAGCGCAAATGGGTAACCGGTACGGTGAGCTCTACCCAATAGGCGTGGGTGCCCACCAGGCGGCCGATATTGTCCCCGGGGGAAACCTGGGAGCCCACTGTGACGTTCTGGGTGAGGATATGGGCATCAAAGGGGGCCCGGACCGTGGCCCGGTCCAGGTTGAGCTGGGCCTGTGACACTGCTGCCTCGGCCGCCTTGATGCGTGCCTGTATGGCCTGAAGCTGCGGCTTCCGCAGTACGAGTTCCCGCTCCTCGGGGGAAAGGGAATCGCCTCCCACCAGGGCCAGGTCCTGTTCGGCCACCTTCTGCCGGCCCATCTCCACGTTCAGGTCGGTCTGGGCCTGCATGAGTTCGCTCCGCCTCAGCTCCAGCACATTCTGGAAGTCGGCCCGGTTGATCTGCAGCAGGATTTCCCCTTCGCTCACAAAGCCGCCCGGGGCAAAGGAAGGGTCCCGGCGGACCACCGGGCCCGCGACCATGGAGCTCAGCTGCACGTCTTCCACGGCCCGGACGGAGCCGGTGGCGGAGAGTACAGGCGTAAAGGTGCCGGCTTCGGCCGGGACGGTTTCGACCAGCATGGCGGTCTGCCGCGTGGCAGCCTCCCGCTGGGCAGTGGGCTCGGTGGAGTAGATCAGCAGGGTGACCAGGGCCGCGCCGCCGAGGATGGCCAGGCAGATGAAAATGAGTTTCCTTTGATTCATGGTGTTGTCTTTTCGGAGGTTAGGGCAAGCTCCCTTTGGGTTTCAAAAGGTCCTGCCAGGGCCCGGTAGAGCCCCACGCGGATTTCCAGCTGCTCCAGGCGGGCATCGATCAGGTCGCGCTTGAGTTGTTGTTCCTGGTCGAGCCCGATGAGCACGTCCAGGTAGGGGCTGAAGCCGTTCAGGAATTCGTTGCGTAGCTGGCCGTTGGTCTTCTGAGCTAGCGTCAGTTGCTTTTCCAGGGTGGCCAGGCGGGTTGTCTGGACTTCTTCCCGGACAATGGCGTCCTCTACTTCCCGGAAGGCGGTGAGGACGCTCTGGCCGTAATTGTAGATGGCTTCCTGCCGCACGGATTTGTTCCGGTTGGCCTCGGCCGACAGGGCACCCCCGTAAAAAAGCGGGGCCACGATATTCCCCGCCAGGGTGTAGGCCCATTCCTGGAACAAACTTTCGTAATCATTGGCCCGCTGTTGCCCGGAAAGCCGGAGGGAGAGGCGGGGATACTTGGCCCGGACCGCTGTGGCGTAATCCCGGTCGGCGGCCTGCAGGGACAGGTAGGCCTGTTGGATATCCGGTCGGCGCCGGACGAGTTCCAGAGGCAGGCCGGTAGCCGGTAATTCCGGGAGGTCAGGAAAATCCAGGGCCTCCGGGGCATCCTTGGCTTGGGGCTGCCGTCCCAGCAAGACGGCCAGCTGGTTTTCCAGCAGGGCCACGTCCCGCATAAAAAGCAACCGCTGGTTACGGGTGGATTCCAGCAATTGCTGTTGCCGGAGGATATCAACCGCCCGTACCTGCCCACCTCCGAACCGGGCGCGAATAAGGCGGAAGATATCCTCGTTAGTCTGTATCTGTTCCTCTGCCAGGGCGAGTTGCTGGCGGGCGGCCTTCAGGCGGAACCAGGCGAGGCTTACCTCGGCCGCCAGGGAAAGGGAGGCGGTCTGGTAGTCCGCCAGGCTGGCCCGGGCACGGAACTGTTCGGCCCTGAGGCCGGTGCCGATCCTGCCCCAGAGGTCCACTTCATATTGGGCCGAGGCGCCAAACTGGATGTTCTCCCCCCCGGCAAAATCGGGTTGGGGGCGGCTGATGGCGCTCTGGGCGCCGGCCTCGAACTGGGGCCAGCGGTTGCCTTTTTCCCTTTTGTAGACAAATTGCGCCTGCCGGAAGCGTTCCCAGGTGGCGGCCAGGTTGTAATTGCGGGTCAGGGCAGAATCGATGAGGGTATGGAGGGCCGGGTCGTCGAAGGATTGCCACCACTGCTGGGGCAGGGGTACCGTGCCGGCGCTGGATAAGGTCTGCAGGGAATCCAGGCCCGTGGTAGGCTCTATGCTGCTGCGGGAGGGCCCGCAACCGGACAATATCATCAGGAATATAGCCGTCAGGCAAAGGAAATACCACGCCCTGCCGGTTGGGGCAGACGGGGGCGTTTCAGGAGGTCCCGGTATTTGTTTGTTCTCAGGTATAATAGGTATTCCAATGAAGGATAGGTTGTCTGCTATTATTTAAGATACAATAAATGGCCCAAGGTTTAAAGCAACGGGGACCGGCGAAAACCAGGAATTATATAAGTAATTGAAAAAGAGAATGATAGAAGGTGTTAAACCTTTGCTAAAGTTCAAAATTGCCGAGAAATTAACCGATGTCGGCTTCCGGGTGATTGCGATAGGAATTAATCGCTATCTTGTTGCAAAAGAAAGAGATGGGCCCCCTTAATTTGTCCTGCCGTTCAGGATGGTTTTTGTTCGGGATGCTTGTATTCGGTTGGCCCGGGATGCCTGCCACCTGCCTGGCCCAGGACCCACCTTCCTACACCTGGATCAAAACCCTGGAGCAGGTTCCGGAGCGCTTCGAGGATATGTATACTACCGGGGCCGTGACCGTCCTTCAGGGGGGAGAAGTCCTGCAGGGCTCCAAAGCGATCGGTGCCTGGTGGAAGGAAAGGGAACTGGCCCTGGATTCCATGTTCAGTATCGGCACAGAGCAGGCGCACGTGCCAGGATATGAATATGAGGTTTCGCAATTGGTATCACGGGACGGCACCACCCGGAAATTGATGGTCATCTGGAACCTGGAAGGGGAACACCCACGGCGGGAACTGGAAGTGGTGGCCGAAGTACGGCCGCTGAAGCATTTCCGGGAGCAACTGGAGGCCCGCCGGGCTGCGTGGATGGACCATTGCAATGCGCACCGGGTGGAGCAGCTTGTCAACGATTTATACGCCCCCAATGCTCTGTATTACAACCACCGTCCTCTGGTGCGGGGTAGGGAGGAGATTATAAATACTTACCGGTATATGAAGAATACCGGTTACCGGCTTAAGCTGGAACCACTGCTGGTGGAACCGGTCAATGAACACCTGGTTTTTGAAATCGGCCAGTGCAGTGGCTCCTATCCGGGTAAGTACATTTTGGTGTGGACCCGGGAGGAAGACGGAAAATGGTATATCCTGCTGGATTCGAATATATAGGGGAGCGCTATATGCTGCTACCTGGCTGCATGTCTGGTTTTAAAATCATAAAGGCGCTATTAAACGGCGCTATTAAAGGGGTTTGCAAGTGAAAATCCTACTCGTTTCCATCGGTACCCGGGGCGATATGGAACCCTTCCTGGCCATTGGGGAAATGCTGCGCAAGGCGGGGCATGAGACTATCTGCGTTTTCCCCGAGCAATTCCGCAACCTGGCTGAGGAGGGCGGCCACCATTTCGAATCGCTGGGGCCGGAATTCATGCAGATGCTGGAAAGCGACACGGGGAAGGCGGCCATGGGTGGCAGTGTCTCCACCTGGAAAAAGCTGAAGGCCTACAGGGCCCTCCAAAAGGAATACCTGAAAATCAGTAAAAAGGTCGCAATCAGGCAATACCAGTCGGTACAAAAATGGCTTCCTGACCGATTGGTACATCATGCAAAGGCCATCTATCCAGTGATTTGGGGGCTAGATCACCCTGGAAAAACTATCCTGGTGAGCCCGGTCCCCTATGTGCTCCACCCGGTCCGGAATTATTCCCACATTGGCTTTAACCGAAACCTGGGCCCCTTCCTGAACAGGATGACCTTCAAGATCGGGCACTGGGGGTTGTCCTACACGATACGGAAAACCGCAAAGGAGCTTCCGGGTAACCCCGGGCTGAGTTCAGGGGAAATCAACCAGGCGCTCTTCGATACCCGGGCCGTTTATACGGTTTCACCCGCCTTGTTCGCGCAGCCCCCGGAATGGGCCGACCACGTCCGCGTGCTGGGATACCACGAGCGGGACAAGGCGGTCCGATGGAAACCGGAACCCGAGCTGGTGGCGTTTTTCCACAAGCACCCGAAATTGCTGATGGTCACCCTGGGGAGCATGACCAACCCGGACCCGCCCGGGAAAACCCGGATATTCCTGAATGTCCTGAAAAGGCTGGGCATCCCGGCCCTGATCAATACGGCGGGGGGCGGCCTGGAACCGCCAAAAGCTTACGATACCGATCAGTTTTATTTTGTAGACAGCATCCCGTACGACTGGGCATTGCCACGCATCTACGGCCTGGTACACCACGGGGGCTCGGGCACCACCCACATGGCGGCGAAGTACGGCTGCGTTTCCCTGGTAATACCGCACATCATTGACCAGTTCCTCTGGAACCGATTATTGGCCGCCAAGGGTTTAGGACCAAAAGGACCTGCCATCACCCGGCTGAACGAGGAACGCCTGGAACCCCTGTTAAAGGACCTGTGGTCCAATACCTCCTACAAGGAAAGAGCCGGCGAAATTGCCGTCGAAATGAAAAAGGAGGATTTCCGGGAGGAACTCCTGAAATTAATCCTGGATTAAACCGCTTCCCCTGCTGGCCGGCCAAGGTCCCGGTTTATCTCCCGCTTCAGGAAATACCCCGTCACGACGGTCGATAGGAAATCCGCGATTGGGAAGGAAATCCAAACGCCCAGTTCCCCCAGGTAATTCGGGAGGATCAGGATGAAGGGGATAAAGAAGAAGCCCTGGCGGGTCAGGGTCAGCAACAGGGCCGGGGTGGCCTTGCCGATGGCCTGGAAATACGCCGCTCCGATCAGTTGCAACGCAATGATGGGGGTGGCGGCGAACACCCACCGCATGGCGGAAGGGGCGTTGTTCAGCACAAAGTTATTGGTGGCGATTTCCTTGGCGGACATATCGGCCCGGTTGCTCAGGAACAGGTCGGCTATCTCGGCCGGGAATACCATGAGCACCACAAAAACGAGGGAGGCCACCAGGGCCGCATACTTGATGGCCGTGTAGATGGATTCCCGCACCCGGGCATATTTGGCGGCCCCGTAGTTAAAGCCGGCAATGGGCAAAAAGCCCTGGGTGACCCCGAAGACCGGGAAGAGTGCGAACATGAGCATCCGCCCGATGATCGCATAGACCGCCACGCTGGCTTCCCCGCCCAGGCTGAACAAGATGTTGTTGAGCAGCAGGTAGGTGATGGAGGTAACCGCCTGACGGGCAAGGGTCACGAACCCCAGGGACCCGATCTCCCTGAGGATGGGCCGGTCCAGCCCGAAGTGCGACCAGCCGATCTTGAGCTCCGAATTCCGGGAGAGGAAAAAATACAGGATATACCCGAAGCAAAGCAGGTAGCTGCCGGTGGTGGCCCAGGCAGCCCCGTGCATGCCCCAGTCGAAAATATAGATAAACACATAGTCCAGGACCAGGTTGCCCACCGAGGGGATGATCATCGCGATCATCGCAAATTTGGGCTTCCCCTCTGCCCGGATAACGGTATTCCCCATCATGCACAGGGCGAGGAACGGGACCCCGTAGAGGACGATCTTGTAATAAACTTTGGCAGGTGCAAAGATGTCCCCCTTACCCCCGAAGGCAGGGATGAGCGAATCCACGTAATAGAGCCCGAGCGCTACCATGGAACAGGTAATGAGCACGGTCAGGGTCAGCTGGTTGCCAAAGGTTTTCAGCGCCTTTTCGGTGTTGTTGGCCCCTAGGGCCCGGCTGATGATGCTGCTTCCGCCAATGCCGATAGCCATCCCCAGGGCCGCGATAAAAAAGGAAACGGGCAGGACCACGTTGATGGCCGCAATGGCGATGGACCCGATCCAGTTACCGACGAAAACCGTATCGACCAGGATGTTCAGGCTCATCACCAGGATGCCGATGGAAGCCGGGACGGCCTGGCGGATGAGCAGGGGCCCGATGGGTTGTGTGCCGAGTTGTTCGGAAGTGACTTTTGCCATGGGATGTGTTAGCGACCCTGCAAAACTACGGATGATTCCGCTAGCATGCGCGCTATTGCCTCACGGAATCTACCCGGTAGGATTTCCGGCGGGCTATTCGCAGGTTGTTTCGGTCCACGGTAAGGTCCTGGGGGCCAACAGGAATTGGAATTTCCGCCCGGGGGCTAATTAATACCCGGCAGCCTGTCCGTCCTTACGACTTTCCGAGGCCCCGTGGTACACGCCGTTGGCCGCATCCCACAATATGGCCTGGTAGCCGCCGTAGACGCCCCTGGCAAACTGTACCTCGTGGCCGCGGTCCATGAGCCCGCGCACGGTTTCGTAGGGGATGCCGGATTCGATACGGACGGCGCCTTCCCCGCCCCGCTGCCCGGTGGGGCTCGAGCCGCCGGTATGGTCCCAACGCGGCGCATCCCCCGCTTCCTGCAGGCCCATCCCGAAGTCGATAAGGTTCATCACGATCTGCGAATGCCCCTGGGGCTGGAAATCCCCGCCCATGACCCCGAAGCTCACCCAGGGCTTGCCGTCTTTGGTGATAAAGGCCGGGATGATGGTGTGGAAGGGGCGCTTGCCGGGTTCAAAGGTGTTAGCCTGTCCTTCGCGCAGGCTGAAAAGCTCGCCCCGGTCCTGCAGCATAAAGCCCAGCCCCGGAGGCACCATGCCGGACCCCATCCCCCGGTAGTTGCTCTGGATAAGGGAGATCATGTTCCCGTCCTTGTCGGCGGCGGTGAGGTAAATGGTTTCCCCGGCGCTGATTTCACCCGCCAGGTATTCCCCGGCCCGGTCCTTAATCAGGGCGCGGCGGGAATCGGCATAGGCATCGGACAACAGGGTCGTAAGCGGTACCTCGGCAAAATCCATGTCGGCATAGTATTTGGCCCGGTCCTCAAAGGCGAGTTTTTTGGCCTCGGTGAAAAGGTGCAGGTGCTCGTCACTGCCGAAATCGATGTCCGAAAAATCAAAACCCTCGAGCAGTTGCAGCATCTGAAGGGCGGCAATGCCCTGCCCGTTGGGGGGCAGTTCCCAGACGTCGTACCCGCGATAATTGACCGATACGGGCTCCACCCATTCGGACTGGTGCGCAGCCAGGTCCGCTTCGGAGAGGAAACCGCCCTGGGACTGGATGAAGCCGGCGATGGTCCTGGCCACCTCGCCTTTGTAAAAGGCATCCCGCCCGCCTTTGGCAATCTTGCGGTAGGTACTGGCAAGGAAGGGGTTTTTGTAGACCTCCCCCTCGTCCGGGAGGGTCCCGCCGTTCTGGTCGATGTAGGTTTCCCGGATATTCGGGAACCCGCGCGACTCGTAAAGGGGTACGGACCGCTGCATGTACCAGGCGATGAGCTCGGTAAGCGGGAAGCCCTTTTCGGCATAGGCAATGGCCGGTTCCAGCAGTTCTTCCATGGGGAGTTTCCCGAATTTGCCGTGGAGGCTGAACCAGCCATCCACCGCCCCGGGCACGCTCACCGGCAGGGGCCCCAGGGAGGGGATGCGGTCCATGCCCTGGCTCTTGAAATAGTCCAGGGAGAGGTCCCCGGGGGAGCGGCCGCTCGCATTCAGGCCATAGAGTTTCCGGGTATTGGCGTCCCAGACAATCGCAAATAAATCGCCCCCTATCCCGCATCCGGTGGGCTCCATCAACCCGAGGGCCGCATTGGCCGCGATGGCAGCGTCAATGGCAGTACCCCCTTTTTTCAGGATATCCAGGCCAATCTGGGTGGCCAGGGGGTGGCTGGTCGCCACCATGCCATTGCGGGCCAGGACGTCGGAACGGGTGGCGCTCAACGCCCCGGTGACCCGGTCCTGGGCCCAGGTATTAAAAGTGGTGGCTGCAAGGATACTAAGGAGGAGAAGGCGTTTCATAAGGGTTGTGTTAACGGGGTTCTTAAAAGGCAGTCTTGTTAAAAATACGAAATTCAGCACCCGGCTGGGAGGCTCCCGTCCTGGGCCCAGTCCTGGATCCAGCTGGCCATCAGGGCCACCCAGTCCTCCCGGACGTTCAGGCAGGGGATATGGATGAAATCCGAGCCGCCGGCTTCCAGGAAATCTTCCTTGCCCTCCATGGCGATCTCCTCCAGGGTCTCCAGGCAGTCGCTCACAAAGGCGGGGGTGATCACCGCCAGCCGGGATTTTCCCTCCCCGGCCAGGCGTTCGAATTCAAAATCCGTATAGGGTTTCAGCCATGGGTCCCCTGCGAGCCGGCTCTGGAAGGAGGTGCTCACCTTGTCTTCGGGCAGGCCCAACAGCCGGGTGACGCTATGGGTCATGGCATAGCACTGGTGGCGGTAGCAGGAGTGGTGGGCCACCGAGTTGATCTGGCAGCAGCTGCCGTCGATCTTGCAGTGGAAACGGGTGGGGTCCGACTTGCGGATATGCCGTTCCGGGATGCCGTGGTAGGAAAACAGCACATGGTCGTAATCGAAAGATTTGAGGTGTTCGGCAATGGAAGCCGCGAGCACTTCCAGGTATTCCGGGTTTTTCCCGAAGGCCGGCAGGGTCGTGACCTTTAGGTCCGGGAATTCCGCTTCCCGCACTTCCAGCGCCTTGACCACGACAGTCTCGAAGGAGCTCATGGCGTAATGCGGATAGAGGGGGACCAGCAATACCTCGTCTACGCCCCTGGCCCGGAGGGTGGCCATGCCTTCGGAGATACTGCCGCTGCCGTATCGCATCCCCAGTGCCACCGGGATTTCGACCCGCTTCTGCACCGCATCGCTGAACCGCTCGGACAGGACAATCAGGGGGGAGCCTTCATCCCACCAGATCTTTGCATAGGCCCTGGCCGATTTTTTGGGACGCGTGCGCAGGATGATCCCGCGCACCAGCAGGGTACGCAGCCATTTCGGGGCATCGATAACCCGCTCATCCATCAGGAATTCGTCCAGATAGGGTTTTACGTCTTTGGGCGTTGGGCTGTCCGGGGAGCCCAGGTTTACGAGGAGTACACCTTTCATGTGTGTTGGGGTTGCGGCTGGTTGTCTGGTACAGCTGCAAAAATAAGCTATTGAGGGGAACTCCCCCGGCCAGGGGGCAAAGCATTTTCAAATGCAGCCATAAACCCTGTCAATTCGTGCCCCCGGCACTGGGGAATGCCCTTAAATTTTTATAGCTTACGTAGCTCAATTGGCACGCATGTTCAAAGAATTGTTCCCGGATCCCACCCAGCGCTCCATCCTGCTATTCTGCGCAGGCCTGCTGGCCATGGGTGTCATCTACGTCATTATTACCCGGATCATCCGGCACTATGGCAAGAACCCCAAATACCTGTTGCCCGAGGGGATGGTCCGGAAAGTGGGCTGGCCGCTTTTCTTTTTGATGTTTTCCATTGTGGTGCGCATGGAATCCCTCAGGGCATTGTTGGGCCTGCAGGATTACGCCTGGCATTTCCGGAAGGCCAGTACGCTCCTCTTCATTTTTTCATTTACCTGGCTGATCATCAAAATATTGCGGGTGGTCAAAAAACTGATCGTCGAAAACTACGATGTGCAGGACACCGACAACCTGCGGGCCCGGAAGGTCTACACCCAGTTCACCATCCTGGAGCGGATCGTGATCTTTATCCTCATCATCCTCGCCCTGGGAATTGCCCTGATGAGTTTCGACAGCATCCGGGAGATCGGCGTCAGCGTCTTTGCCTCCGCCGGTGTTGCCGGGATCATCATCGGGTTTTCCGCCCAGAAGATGATCGGCACCATCCTGGCAGGGATTCAGATTGCCCTAACCCAGCCCATCCGCCTGGACGATGTGGTGATTGTGGAGGGGGAATGGGGCCGGATCGAGGAGATCACCCTTACCTACGTGGTGGTCAAGATCTGGGATAAGCGCCGCCTTGTGGTGCCCACCACCTATTTTATCGAGAAGCCCTTCCAGAACTGGACCAAGACTTCCGCTGACCTGCTGGGGACCGTCTTCCTGTATACGGATTACCGGGTCCCGGTAGAGGCACTCAGGGAAGAACTCCAGCGGATAGTAAAGGATACCGACCTGTGGGACGGGGAGGTGGCCATCATCCAGGTGACGGATTCCAAACCGACCCACGTGGAGTTACGGGTTTTGGTCAGCGTGCGGGACGCCCCCACGGGCTGGGACCTCCGGGTACTGGTCCGGGAAAAACTGATCGCCTTCCTGCAGGAGAATTACCCGGACAGTATTGCTCATACCCGCCTGTTATTGAACCAGAAACTTAACGAAGAGGAAACAGGATGAATGGACCGCTCCCCGTATCTTTATATCAAATTAGCTGTATGAAGAAGGTGATTGGCATGGCCCTGCTACTCCTCGGGCTCGGGGGGTATGCCCAGAACGGTTCACTCCATTATTCCGAGCTGGACCGGGCGCTGTTTGACGGGTTGTCCCGGAGCATGGAAGACCGGGGGGATACCGCCATGGGCCCGGAGATGGTCCGGGTGGGAAGGATGTTCCTGGGGACCCCTTACGTGGCCAAAACCCTCGAGGTGGGGGACCTGGAACAGCTCGTTGTAAACCTGCGAGGCCTGGACTGTACGACCTATGTGGAGAACGTGTTGGTGATGAGCCGCCTGGCCCAGCAGGGAAAACTCAGGTGGAACCGGTACCTGAGCGGCCTCGAGGAGGTGAGGTACCGCAAGGGGAAACTGGACGGGTACCCCTCCCGCCTGCACTATTTTACCGAGTGGATCCGCGACAACGAGGCCAAGGGCATTGTGCGCAATGTCACCGAGGAACTTTACGGGATCACCATTTACAAGGACATCAACTTTATGGGGACCCACAGGGACCTGTACCCGTTCCTGGCATCCGATGCCAATTACCGGCAGATGCAGGCCATCGAAAAGGAACTTTCCTCCAAACCGCTATGCGTCCTTCCCCGCAAGGAGGTGGCCCTGAGGGAACACCTGATCCGGGACGGGGACATCATTGCCCTGGCCACCGACATCAAGGGCCTTGACGTGACCCATACAGGACTTGCCATCCGGATGCCGGACGGCCGGATCCACCTGCTGCATGCCTCCACGGTCGGGGAAGTGGTGATCAGCGAGCAACCGTTGGCGGACTACCTGGAAGGCATCAAAGGAAATACCGGGATCATCGTGGCCCGGCCGCTGGATCTGAAATAGGGGGAGAAATTTTTGGCGCAGTGGAGTAGCCCTGGGATTTTGCCCGGCTGTGCCTTACCGGCTCGGGGTGTCGCGCCCTGCTCCCGTTTCCCGGCCTTGCGGAGGTGCCCCTCCGTCGCAAGCAGGCTTCAGGCCAGGGACATCAGGTATTTCTTGGGCGTGGTGTTGTATTTTTTCTTGAAGGCTGCGATGAAGTGGCTGGCCGCGCTGTAGCCGACCTTCAGCCCCACCTCATTCACGTTGAAATTCCCGCTTTCCAGCATTTTCCGGGCGCTTTCCATCTTGTAGTCGAACAGGAAACTGTAGACGGTGTCCCCGTAGATCTGCTTAAACCCCTCCTTCAGCTTTTTCAGGCTGAGGCCCGTTTCCTCGGCCAGTTCCGGCAGTGTCGGGGGCTCGGCCATCCGCTCGATGACGATTTCCTTGGCCAGGCGGATTTTCCGCAGGTTTTCCTCATCGAGGAGGAACGGGCACTGTTCCGCCTGGGTATCCTCGGCCCGGTTAAAGTAGAGGGAAAGTAATTCGTACACCTTGGCCCGGTAGTACAGGGGGCGGACGGACGGGTGTGTGGACTGGTTCCACAACTGGCTGAGCACCACGGATATGGAGGGCCCCACGGGATTTTGCTGGTAGTATTTCTTGTCCCGGTATTCCGGGTTGAGGAAAGGGATGTAGTCTGCCTCCGAAGTGAACAGGCCATGGAAGGTACGGATGCTCATCAGGACCGAAATCATCCAGGTCCGGGGCGCAAGGGTGGCCTGTACAGGCAGTTCGGTTTGGGGGTTGTACAGCAGCAGGGACTGGTCACCGTGAAGGTCCAGATGGTAGGTTCCCCGGTTGTACGCCAATGTGGCATGCCCCTTCAGGCAGAAATGGAACTGCAGGTAGCGGCGCTCGGCCCCCCGCTCCAGTTCAAAGGGTTGGCCCGTTTCGTTCCGGGAGAGCAGCAGCAGGATATCCGGGTCTATCCGGATATCGGAAACAGAACCGCTAGCGGTATTTTCTTCCAGGCTCGTTTGTGCCATATCACACTATTTTATTTAGAAGGATTCTAAATAGGTGAGGGCTTACCCCCTTATTTTCCGGTAAAACTACAAAATCTAGCGAATTTGAGCCCAGCCAGGGCCCCAGGTAACCCGAATCGATATTAAAAGTTCCGCCAGCGTTATTTTTGAAATAGGAATCCCACTATTTTTGTGGGCATCCTTTTTAGGGCATGAAGAAGTACCATATTTCCAGACATCACCGGTTTATCACCGTCGGGCTGAATTACGAGAAGGCAGATGCAGCGACCCGCGGGCTCTTTGCCCTGGACGATGACAGCATCGAAATACTGCTCGACAGGGCCCTGGAAGAGGGGATCGACGGGTTGCTGGTTACCAGTACCTGCAACCGGACGGAACTCCATGGGTTCGCATCCGCCCCCCAGCACCTCATCCGGCTGTTGTGCGACTATTCGAATGGCACGGAAACCGATTTTGACCGCGTGGGCTATGTGTACCAGAACCAGGAGGCCATCGGCCACCTGTTCCGGGTGGGAACCGGCCTGGACAGCCAGATCCTCGGAGACTTCGAGATTATCAGCCAACTGAAAAAATCCTTCAAGCTTTCCCGCAGGCACGGCCTGGCCAACCCCTTTATGGAGCGGTTGGTGAATTCGGTTATCCAGGCGAGCAAGCGGATCAAGAACGAAACCGGGATCTCCTCCGGGGCCACCTCCGTGGCCTTTGCCTCCGTACAGTACCTGCTGGCGCGGGTCCCTGACATATCCCGGAAGAAGATCCTACTCTACGGCACCGGCAAGATTGGCCGGAATACCTGCGAGAACCTGGTCAAGCATACCGGGCACGACCAGATCACGCTCATCAACCGCACCCGCGAACGGGCCGACGCCCTGGGAAGGAAACTCAATGTGCGGGTACGGCCGGCCGAGGCGATCCGCGAGGAGATTGCCGCATGCGACGTCCTGATTGTCGCCACCGGGGCCACCCTGCCCACGGTGACCGCGTCCATGGTCCCGGCTGATAAGCCCCGGTGGATCCTGGACCTGACCATCCCGATCAATGTCGCCACCGGGGTGGGCGAGCTGCCCGGGATCACCCTGGTCCACCTGGACCGGCTCTCCCGCATCACCGACGATACCCTGGCACAGCGCAAACGCTTTATCCCGGAGGCAGAGGCCATCATCGGCGAGGTGCTGGCGGATTTCAACCAGTGGCTGGAAAGCCGCAGGTTTGCCCCAGTCATCCGTGCCCTGAAGGCCAAACTCAAAACCATGAAGGAGGAGGAACTCGATTTCCAGGCCCGGAAAATCGAGGGTTTCGATGCCTCCCAGGCCGATGTGGTGACCGACCGCATCATCCAAAAAATCACCCGGCATTTTGCGAACCACCTCAAGGATTCCGAGATCGATACGGAAGAAAGCCTGGAACTCATCCAGAAGGTCTTCCAACTTGAAATCCCGGAGCGATGAGCAGGGTGCTGCGCATCGGGACCCGCGACAGCGAACTGGCCCTATGGCAGGCCCGTACCGTACTGCGCCAGCTGGAGGCGGCCGGGCAGGCTGCCGAACTGGTCCCGGTGAAGTCCACAGGCGACCTGATCCTGGACAAGCCGCTTTACGAACTGGGGATCACCGGCATCTTCACCAAGACACTGGATGTGGCCCTGCTCCGAAAAGACATCGACCTGGCGGTGCATTCCATGAAGGATGTGCCCACCGCCCTGCCGCAGGGGATCAGCGAGGCAGCGGTCCTCCAGCGCGCCAGCCCGCGGGATGTATTGATACACAAGGGGCTGCATTTCCTCGGGGGTGCCGGCCGGGTTGCCACCGGCAGTCTGAGGCGCAAGGCGCAGTGGCTGAGCCGGTATCCGGGACACGAGGTGGTTGGCCTGAGGGGGAACGTGAATACGCGCCTGAGGCTGCTCCGGGAAAATCCCTGGGACGGGGCCATATTTGCCGAGGCAGGCCTGGAACGCCTGGGGCTTTTGCCGGAATCCTGTGCCGTGCTTGACTGGATGCTGCCGGCCCCGGCCCAGGGCGCCATGCTGGTAGTAGCCCGGGAAGGGGATACGGAGGCCCGGGAGGCTGCGGCACCCCTGAACCACCCGGAGACCGCCCTGCAGGTGGCCGTGGAGCGCGCATTCCTCAGGACCCTTGAAGGGGGCTGTACGGCACCCATCGGGGCGCAGGCCCGCTTGCAGGACGGGGAGTTACTGCTGGAGGGCGGTTTGTTTTCCCTGGACGGCAGCCAGGCTATTACGGTTTCGAGAAAGACCAAACCTTCCGAGGGCGCCCGCTTTGGCGAGGCCTGTGCCGGGGAAATCCTGGATTCCGGCGGCGGTGCCCTGATGGAATCCATCCGTAAATCGCTAGCAACATGATGGACGTATTATCAACCAAACAACTTACCGATGAGCAGCAGGCGCTGCTCCCGGAAACCGAATTTTACCTGGAGCATTACGATGCCCTGAAGATTACCTACCTGGAAGCGGACCTCCATTCGGACGATGAGGCCCTTTGCATCTTTACCAGCAGCCACGCCATTGAGGCGTGTTTCCCTAAAGGGCGCCTCCCGGACCGGATGCTCAATTGCTTCTGCGTAGGCCGGAAGACCGCTGCCCGCCTGGAGGAAATGGGCCACCGTATTCTGGCGGTGGAGGACCATGCCGAAGCCCTGGCTGGCAGGATCATCAGCAAATACCCCAGCCGTTCCTTCCTTTATTTTTGCGGCAGCCGCAGGCTGGATACCCTCCCGGACCTGCTCGGGGAAGCCGGGGTCCGGCTGGAAGAACGCGTGGTATACCGCACCGGTTTCAACGACCGGTTGATCGACCGAAAGTTCGACGCCATCCTATTTTACAGCCCCAGCGGGGTAGAGAGTTTCCTGGGGTCCAATTCCCTGGGGGGCGCCGTTGCCATTTGCATCGGACCCACCACAGCACGGGCAATCAAAAAACATACCGATAAGTATTTAATAGCGGAAACCCCCAGTGTGGAAGGGGTCCTGCTGGCCGTCCAACAACTCCTCGAAAGCAAACATGAAGGATAAATTAGAGAATGACCTGTTCCTGAAAGCCCTCCGGGGGGAAACCGTCGACCGGCCACCCGTCTGGATGATGCGGCAGGCGGGGCGCTACCTGCCGGAGTTTATGGAAATCCGGGAAAAATACGATTTCTTTACCCGCTGCCAGACCCCGGAACTCGCTTCCGAAATCACGGTCCAGCCCATCCGCCGCTACGGCATGGACGCCGCCATCCTCTTCAGCGACATCCTGGTAGTGCCCCAGGCCATGGACATCGAGGTGGAGATGAAACCCGGCATCGGGCCCTGGCTGCCCAACCCGGTGCGGTCCGCCGCCGATGTGGACCGGGTGGTGGTACCGGATGCTGCAGAGGCCCTGGGCTATGTGATGGATGCCATCCGCATGACCAACGAGAAACTGGCCGGGCAGGTCCCCCTGATCGGTTTTGCCGGCTCCCCCTGGACCATATTCTGCTATTGCGTGCAGGGGCAGGGGAGCAAGAGTTTCGACAAGGCCAAGGCGTTCTGCTTTTCCAACCCCGAAGCGGCCCATGCATTGTTGCGAAAAATCACCGAAACCACCATTGCCTACCTGAAAGCCAAGGTGGCGGCAGGGGTGCATGCCGTACAACTTTTCGATTCCTGGGGGGGCATGTTGTCCCCGGCCGATTACCAGGAATTTTCCTGGAAGTACCTGCAGGAGATTGTCGATGCCCTGAAAGGCCTTGCCCCGGTCATTGTATTCGGCAAGGGGTGCTGGTTTGTCCTGGATACCATGGCGCAGAGCGGGGCCTCGGCCCTGGGGGTGGACTGGACCCTGACCCCGCAGAAGGCAAGGGAACTATCCGGGGGGAAGATCACCCTGCAGGGGAATTTTGACCCTGCCCGGTTGTTGTCCCCCCCCGATACCATCCGGCGGATGGTCCACGAGATGATCCGCGGCTTTGGAAAAGACCGGTACATCGTGAACCTGGGGCACGGTATCCTCCCGGAGGTGCCGGTATCCCATGCAGGGGCGTTTATAGAGGCAGTCAAATCATATCGTGAAGGATAGGTTCTACAAATACATCGAAGGGTTGCAGGACCGGATTACCGGTGCCCTGGAGGTCGAGGACGGCACAGCCCGCTTCAGGGAGGATACCTGGGAGCGCGCCGAAGGGGGAGGGGGCCGGACGCGGGTGATACAGGACGGGAAGGTCTTTGAAAAAGGGGGCGTGAACATATCGGCCGTGCACGGCCCGCTGCCGGAAAGCATGCAGCAGTATTTCGGGGTGGAGGAGGCCGACTTTTTTGCCTGCGGCCTGAGCCTGGTACTGCATCCCAAAAGCCCCATGGTCCCTACCGTACATGCCAACTGGCGGTACTTTGAGATGTACGGGCCGGACGGAAAGGTGGCCGACAGCTGGTTCGGAGGCGGACAGGACCTCACCCCCTATTACCTGTATGAAGAGGACGCCCGCCATTTCCACTCGGTCTGCAAGGCAGCCTGCGACGCCCACGACCCGGCTTTCTACCCAAAATACAAGGAGCAGTGCGACCGCTATTTCTGGAATGCGCACCGGGACGAGGCCCGGGGGATCGGGGGCCTTTTCTTCGATTACCTGAAACCGACCCCCGAACGCCCTGCGGAAGCCTGGTACGATTTTGTGACCGGTGTGGGGGATTCCTTCCTGGAGGCCTACCTGCCCATTGTCCGGCGCCGGAAATCCCTGGAATGGGGGGAGGCCGAACGGGAATGGCAGGAGATACGTCGGGGCCGCTACGTGGAATTCAACCTGGTCCACGACAAAGGGACCCTCTTTGGCCTGCGGACCAATGGCCGGATCGAAAGCATCCTGATGAGCCTGCCCCCGGTGGTGCGCTGGGCCTACGACCACCACCCGGAAGCGGGGACACCTGAAGCGCGGCTGGTGGAGGTCCTCAGAAATCCCCAACCATGGTTTTGAGCGCCTGGATTCGGGCGGGTGACCGAATAAATCGTAAATTTGGTTTAGAATAGAGACCCATGAAAAAACAGGAAATCTTCCAGGTAGACGCTTTTGCCGGCGAGTTGTTCCGCGGGAACCCCGCAGCCGTATGTATCCTCGACAGTTGGTTGCCCGATGACCTGATGCAGTCGGTCGCTGCCGAAAACAACCTTTCGGAAACCGCCTTTGCCGTACCGGCCAACGACGGGTACGAGATCCGGTGGTTTACACCGGTCACTGAGGTGGCCCTGTGCGGGCATGCCACCCTGGCCACGGCACATGTGCTGTTTTGCGAACTGCCACCCTTTGGGGATTTGCTCCGTTTTTTCAGCCGGGAGCGGGGCAAGCTGACCGTTACCCGCGACGGGGACTGGCTGGTCCTGGATTTCCCGTCGGATCCGCCCCGGCCGGCAAAGTTACCTGTGGGGATGACCGAGGCGATCGGGCAGGAGCCCCTGGAGTGCATGAAAGGGACCACCGATTACATGCTGGTTTATCCGGACCAGCACACCATTGAAAATCTGCGCCCCGATTTTGGCCTTTTGGGGCAAATTCCTGCGAGGGGGGTCATTGTAACGGCCCCCGGCCGGGAGGTGGATTTCGTGTCCCGTTTCTTTGCGCCCCAGTCCGGGGTGGACGAAGATCCTGTAACCGGGTCCGCCCATACGGTACTGGTCCCCTACTGGTCCGGTCGTCTGAAAAAAAATACCCTCACGGCCCGGCAGCTTTCCCGTCGGGGCGGGGAGCTGCGGTGCGAATCCCAGGACGATCGCGTGGCCATCTGCGGGCAGGCGCAAACCTACCTGAAAGGCCACATTTATTTACCCCGACATTAATCCCATCCCGATATGTTCCCGAACAGACGCAACCGTCGCCTAAGATCCTCAGCGGCCCTCCGGGCCATGGTCCGGGAGACTTCCCTTTCCCCTGAAGATTTCCTCGTCCCCCTTTTCGTCACCGAAGGCAAGGGGATCCGGGAAGGCATCCCCTCCATGCCGGGCTATTTCCGCCTGAGCCTGGACCACCTGAAAAATGAAGTCCGGGAACTCTGGGCCATGGACCTAAAGGCAGTGCTGCTCTTTGTCAAAGTGCCTGACAATCTGAAGGACAATCGGGGCACGGAGGCCCTGAACCCGGAAGGACTGATGCAACGGGCCATCCGCGCGGTGAAGGATGCCTGTCCGGACATGGTGGTTTTGACAGACGTGGCCCTGGACCCCTATTCGGAGTTCGGGCATGACGGCATCGTACAGGACGGGCGGATCCTGAATGACGCTACCGTTGAGGTGCTCTCGGCCATGGGCGTTTCCCATGCTGCCGCCGGTGCCGACCTGGTCGCGCCCAGCGACATGATGGATGGGCGGGTGCGCGGTATCCGGGAAGCCCTGGACCAATCGGGCTATACCAATACCGGGATCATGAGCTACAGTGCCAAATACGCCAGCGCCTTTTACGGCCCGTTCCGGGACGCCCTGGATTCGGCGCCTGTGGCGGAAGCCGGGATCCCGGCAGATAAAAAGACCTACCAGATGGACCCTGCCAACCGCCGGGAGGCCATACGGGAAACCCTGATGGATGTAGAGGAAGGCGCGGATATCGTCATGGTCAAACCGGGTTTGTGCTACCTGGACGTTGTCCGGGAAATCCGCAACGCGGTGGAACTCCCGGTAGCCGTTTACCAGGTTTCCGGCGAATACGCCATGGTGAAAGCAGCCGCCGAGCGCGGATGGCTGGATCACGATGCGGTGATGATGGAACAACTCCTCGCCATCAAGCGATCCGGGGCCGACCTGATTGCCAGTTATTTTGCCCGGGATGCCGTGAAGCTGCTGGGGTAAGACACTGCTGCCCGGCTTGGAATCCGGATCGGGTATTCGACCCGATTGGAGGCATAACAATAAGAAAATGAGGGACCTTCTACTATATATACTAATTGGTATATTATTCTGTGAACAAATTCATGGGCAGTCAGGGGCTTCCGACCCGGAGCGCCAGGCCCTGGTATCCGTTACCCCCGCAACCAAGGCTCCGGCAACCAGGGCACCGGCACGCGATTTGCCCGTGGGTTCCCTGGAGGAATTCGGGGTGGATTCGGTGGCCCTCTACCAACAGGTGGACTCGCTCATGGAGCTCGGCATCCGGTCTGAGGCCTTCCCTGGAGGCCAGCTGCATGTGGCTTACCGGGGCAAACAGGTCTTCCATAAAACTTATGGCTTCCACACATACGACAGCCTGTACCCGACCCGAGCCACAGACCTGTACGACCTGGCTTCAGTCACCAAGATTGCTGCAGCGCTGCCGGCCCTTATGCGCCTCACCGGCGAAGGGAAACTGGACCTGGACGCGCCATTCAGCGACTACTGGCACCCCTGGCGCCGCCGGAGGGACAAGCGCGACCTGACCCTGAGGGAAATCCTTGCCCACCAGGCCGGTCTGGAACCCTATATCGTATTTCTCTCCGACGTTCGTTCCCGCAAAGGCCTTAAGCGCCGGTTTGTCCGGGAGCACCCCTCCCCCCGCTTTGGCAGGGAGGCCTACGCCGGACGGTACGTCAAAGACCGGTTTATCCGCAAGATGTACCGGAAGATCAATCGCTCGGAAGTCTCGAAGGAGAAGACCTACCGCTATTCCGGCCTGACGTTCCTGTTGTTCCCGGAAGTGGTTCGGGAACTCACCGGAAAGCCCTTTGATACGTATTTGCGGGAAAACATATACGACCCACTCGGGCTGGACCACCTGGCCTTTTTACCCGCCCGCCGCCTGCCGGGCATGGAGGCCGTGCCCACCGAGTTGGATACCCTCTTCCGCAACGACCTGACCCGGGGGTGGGTACACGACGAAAATGCGGCCCTGATGGGCGGGATCTCCGGAAATGCCGGCCTCTTTGGCACGGCACAGGACCTGGCTGTGCTCATGCAATGCTATGCAAACTACGGGACCTACCAGGGGGTTCGTGTGCTCGATTCGGCCACGGTCCGGGAATTTGCACGGGTGCAGTACCCCGAAAATGACAACCGGCGGGGCCTGGGCTTTGACAAACCCCTGCCGGACAACCCGGACCTGTCCCTTGAAGAGGCCTATCCGGCCCCTCAGGCCAGCGAGAGGAGTTTCGGCCACAGCGGGTTTACGGGCACGTTTATCTGGGCCGATCCGGAATACCAGTTGGTATTTATTTTTCTCTCCAACCGCGTCTACCCCAGCCGGGACCACCGTCAGCTCTACGAACTCGGCCTGCGCACCCGCTTGCAGCAAGCCTTTTATTCCGCACTAATTTCAGCCCATTAGCTGAGCCCGGCAGACAATTTTTGTATCTTAGGCTTTAGATAGTGCATCCATGGGTTTACTCCTTTTTTACGCCTTAATATCCATATTCTTCTCCTTCCTCTGTTCCGTCCTCGAAGCGGTTTTACTGTCGGTGACCCCGACCTTCGTCAATGTCAAAAAAAGGGAGGGCAAGCATTTTGCCCTGACCCTGGAACGGCTCAAAAAGGATGTTGACAAGCCCCTGATTGCCATCCTCACCCTCAACACCGTGGCGCATACCGTGGGGGCCATCATGGTGGGCGTTCAGGCCAAGGTGGCCTATGTGGAGCGGTACGGGCAGGAAACCTTTGAGATATTCGGCTACCCGTTTACAGAAGACCTGATGGTGGGGGTGGTTTCCACCCTGATGACCATCCTGATCCTGGTGGCCTCCGAAATCATCCCGAAAACGATTGGCGCGACCTACTGGAAACAACTCGCCAATATCTCCAGCCGCATCCTCAACGGCATGGTATGGGTCCTCCGGGTTACTGGCCTGCTTTGGACGCTTCAGTTGTTCACCCGCCTGATCGGGAAAGGGCAGCACCAGAGCATTCTGACCCGGGAAGACTTTTCGACCATGGCCGATGTGGCCCAGGAAGAGGGCGTTTTTGAGGAATCGGAATCCAAAGTGATCAAAAACCTGCTGCAGTTCGACGAAATCCTCGTCAAGGACGTGATGACCCCCAGGGCGGTCATGCTGATTGCGCCCGAGGACCAGACGGTGGCGGAGTTTTTCGGGAAACACCCGAACCTGCGCTTTTCTCGGATCCCGGTTTATGCCGAGCGGGTGGATACCATCAGCGGCTTCGTGCTCAAGGACAGCGTACTGGAAGCGATGATCAACAAAAACGGTGACCGGCCGCTTGCGGACCTCCGGCGGGACCTTTTGGTTACCAAGCGGGACACACCCATCCCCCAGCTGTTCGACACACTGATCCGCAAACGGGAACACATTGCCCTGGTGGTGGACGAATACGGCTCCGTGGCCGGTCTGGTCACCATGGAAGACATCATCGAAACCCTGCTGGGCCTGGAAATCATGGACGAGAGCGACAATGTGGAAGACCTGCAGCTGCTGGCCCGCAAAAAGTGGGAAGACCGTGCCAAGCGGAGCGGCATCATCGAATAATGCAACCCCTTAACTCAAAGGCGCCCGGAAACACCATGGAACAGGCAACCCTACAGACCCCCCTGGGGATGGCAACCATCCTGGGCGATCGCAACGGGATACGGGCCATAAGGGTAACCGACCACTCGGAGGGCGAAGATTCCATCCCGCCGGCACTGGCCGAAGCCTGCGGGCAGCTGCGCGAATATTTCAACGGGGAACGCACTGTTTTTGACCTGCCCCTGGCCCCGGAAGGGACGGATTTCCAGCAAACCGTATGGCAGGCACTCCTTGGGATCCCCTACGGCAAGACCATTTCCTATATGGACCTGGCTAAACAGCTGGGCGATCCGGCCGCCATCCGGGCCGTGGCAGCCGCCAATGGTAAAAACCCGCTTTGGATCGTAATCCCCTGCCACCGCGTTATTGGCTCGGACGGGTCCCTGACCGGGTATGCTGGGGGCATTCACCGCAAAAAATGGCTGTTGAACCACGAGAGCGCCAACCCGCAGCAATCGCTTTTCTGAAAAGAACCAACCGGGTAGTCGGCTGCCGCTACATTCCGGCCACTTCCCTCGACTTCTTCTGTATTTCACCGGGGAAATGGGTTGCTGCCCCGGAAGTGCCAGGGACCAAATATTGATAGCCGGGTTCACAAACAGACCAGGCGGTCGGTTCGGGCCGATTTACTGCATTCGCCCAAAAGCGATCGCAATTTAGATGCCGGGCCTGCTTGAATCCTGCATGCATTTCGTATTTTTTGGTGCAATTCACAGAAGATGCTCCACAAACTCCCCTTACACAAGATCCTGTTCCTGGATATCGAAACCGTACCGGAACAGGAGTCCTTTGAAGACCTGTCCCCGGAGGCCCGGGAGCTCTGGGAACTGAAGTCCCGCTACCAGCGGAAGGAGGAATTCACCGCAGAGGAATTCTACGACCGGGCGGGGATCTGGGCGGAATTTGGGAAAATCATCTGCATCTCTGTCGGGTTTTTTGCCGGTTCGGGCAGGGACCGGGAATTCCGCGTCCGTAGTTTCAGCGGGGAAGAGGAGGCCTTGCTCAGGGAATTTGCAGGCCTGCTGGAGGAACATTTCAGCGGGCCGGGCAAGATGCTCTGCGCCCATAACGGCAAGGAATTCGATTTTCCCTACCTGGCGCGGCGCATGCTCATCCTGGGGATCCCCCTCCCGCCCAGCCTCAACCTGTTTGGGAAAAAGCCCTGGGAAATACCGCACCTGGACACCATGGAATTGTGGAAATTTGGGGATTTCAAAAATTTTACCTCGCTAAAACTGCTTGCCCACGTCTTAGGCGTTCCATCTCCCAAGGAAGATATCGATGGCAGTATGGTTAGGGATGTCTATTACAAAGAGAAGGACCTGGAACGTATCGTACATTATTGTGAACGGGATGTGATCACGGTAGCGCAGATATTTTTGAGACTCCGGAATGAGGAGTTATTACGGGAAGATCAAATAATTCATGTTTAGAGATCTCTAATCAGCAATTTTGCGATTCGATTTTTGGAAAGCACCCTTGTTACTTCTTCGATTTTCAGGGAATAGATTTTTCTATTAAGGGCTATATTTAGGCCGACTTACTAAGTTTGCAACCTTATAAATTTCAATTAAAAAGTTTAAATGGATTTAAAAACCATCCTTAAATGGACAGTTGCTTTTTCAATTATAGTGGGAATTTCCAGTTGTAAAGAAAAAGCGGAATCGACAATGGCGATCGTTGAAAATCATGAAGCAGTAGGAGTTTTTAACTTTCAGGACAAAGAGGAGTCCTCAGAATATAAATCGCTGAATTTGGATGAATCACATCCAAATTTACTGGACCCTCAAATTTCATCCGATCACAATGCCGTTATAAAATCGTGGACTGACTTGCACCAGAGAATTGGAGCATTTTTATCGGATAACGACTTCACCTGGGGGGTCGAGGACAAAACAGTTAACGTACTTCAAAAAATTTACTTCGAGCCGAATGGCAAAATGAAATACTATGCTTTCCGTGTATTCAATGGGAATGTAACGGAAGAAAAACAAGAGCAATTTGCCGATCTTATTGCTGAATTTGCCAAAACAAATAGAATTGATTTCCAACTGGATACAAGCTTTGCTCAATGTGGCAAAACAAAATATATGAATGAATAGACGGGGTTGGCAACACTATTGAAATAGCATATAAATATGGACACTGGGCGTATTCTTGATATAAGGGGTAAAGTGTAAAGATGCCTATTACAAACCAAGCCAGTATTGGCTTCGATAGTATATAGTATATTTCTGGAAATTCGGCGACTTCAAGCATTACACATCCCAAGCTCCTGGCCCATTAATTGGGGGCTTCCTCCCCCAAAGAATACATTGACGGGAGTTTGGCCTCAATTTTACGGGAATTCTGTTTATTATTAAAGGCCAGAGAAAATCAGATGACGGATTTCCATCAGACCCTTTTTCTAGTCGCTTCATTCATGGGAGGGTTACTGGGCTTTGCGTTGATCACCAGGATATTTAATAAGAACAAGGGGGATTTCTTTCTGGGCCTGGTCGTTCTGACCCTGGCCATTGAACTCTTTTTTTCCTGGGGGTCGCTGTCCGGATTCAATAATAATCCGGGGGTCTTTCCCTACTGGATGTTCCTGAATTACCTGCTCCTGCCCCCGGGCATATGGCTGTTTGTAAAATACCATATGGATGACAATTTTCAATTTCATCCAAAGCATTTATGGCTCTTCCTGCCCGCCGTCCTCGCGTATATCCTGGATGTATGGTCCACGGTTAACTCCGTGTCATTGATCGAATACACGGCCTGGACCTGGTTTACGCAATATCTGCCGCTGCTGGGATTGATTTATGTACTCGGATATTTTTGGATCAAATATTTCCAGCTCATGCAACGGCACGGGTTGAAATTTCATAAAAACAGCTTCCTCAGCCAACTGCGTCTTCTGATGCTCATGGCGTGCCTGACCATCGTCTGCCTGCTATGGCTGATTTTTGAATTTGTAGGATTCAGGTATTACGAACTCATTGAATATACCGCCATCCTGTTATTTATGGGTTTCGCTTTCTTCATTTTCCTCGAAAGCCAAACCTTTACCCCCCTTGCACTCGAAGCCAAAAACCGGGAATTCCCCAACTATGATGACCAGCAGAACTTGGTGTTGCTTGAACAGACCATCAACAAGAACAGGTCGTATCTGAAACCGAGTTTCCCCCTGAAGGAGCTGTCGCGGGAATTAGACCTTCCGGCCAGGTATGTCTCCTTTCTCATCAATCACTACCACGGGAAAAATTACAGGGAGTTCATCAACCAATACCGGATCGATGCATTTCTGGAAAAGGCAGCCTCAGGGGAAAATGAAGTTAAAACCCTGCTGGGACTGGCATTGGAATCCGGGTTCAATTCCAAGTCCACCTTTAACAAGGTATTCAAAGATCACATGGGAAAATCTCCTTCCGAATACCTCAACCAATACCAATCGTAGGGAAAAAGGTTCAATAACATGTTTTCATACCTCCCAAAACGTGTTTCCGGTCGCAAAAGCTTTCTGAGACCGTTTACTTTGCCCAAAAAAACATGAGAACACTTGTATCCCTTTGCGCCTTTTCGCTCATCTTTATGGCTGAGGCACAACCCAAACCTGTCGAAGTCCGCTTCGTAAAGAACATTGAGTTTTTCGGTTATATCATTGAATTGGGCAACCCTGGGGACAATGATCCCGATCATCCGGTATCCGTCGCGATCAATCAGTATCCCGAAAACAGGAACAACGAAACGCTGTTTGAAATTTTCTCCCTGGCGGGGGACATGCAGTATTCCAGCATCATAAACCTGATGTACCATTTGCCCGAATTCCCCCTCGATCCAGGCTATCAGTTGCCCATCCAAAGGGCGATGGATCTGGGATTTGGCAGCGCAGAAGAAATAAAGGCCATCCGAACACTTGTCAACAAAGTAAATTCCTTTTATCTGGAGTCTCAATTTGAATCGATCTGGACAAGCCTGGAGCCTTACCGGGCGGCAACTTCAGGGCAACTGGAGGAATTGAAACCCGGAGGTACTTTTATGGAAGCCATGGAATCCTATTACGGATCCACGTTTGACCGATATGAGATTGTACCCAGCCTGACCCTTTGGCCTGGAGGGGGATGGGCGGTAAGCAGCGAAGGGAGTGGCAAAGCAACCTTCATACTGGGGCCGATCAGAGAAAATTATATCTTTCGGGATGCGGGCTTTCAAACACTGGCACTTCATGAATTCGGGCATTCCTTTGTCAACCACGTTGTCCTCCGGTACGGGGTTCAACTGCAAAAAACGGCTGAATTGTTCAACCTGGTTCGGGAGGACATGGTCCCTCAGGGCTACTCCAATTGGAAAACGTGTATGATCGAACATTTCGTGAGGGCGGGGGAAGTCCTCGTAATGGAGCAATTGGGCGATACCGATAGAAGTTCGGAGCTCCTTGAAGATTACCGGGACAACCGCAAGTTCCTGTACCTCCCCTTTATCGTTGAAAAACTGCGGGCCTACAGGTTGGAAGGAAAGCACAGCTATCCGGAAGCCGTGCGCGCCACTCTCAGCGACCTTGAAAGTGAATGGCAGGGATAACCAATGGAAAAGCTTATTAATTAATGCGGATAACGATAAATTAAAATGCCATGATTCTGAACAAAAAATGGATTGCTTACCTGTCCTTGACTGTCATTTTATGCGGCTCCTGTACGGAAGAAAAAAGAGCGGTTAGGGAAATTGACTTTACTACCAATTATAAACTGTCATCCGAAATTGAAGAATGGGTACAAAATGATACCACGGCATGGAGATATCAGATTAGTGCGGTTGATTATGCGACAAAAGGGGATTACAAAAATGCCCTTAGGCATTGGGATTTGGCCATGGAAAGCAGGGAACTGAATTATTCTCAATCGAAAATTGATTCCATCAATAACCTGTACCAGAAAGTTCCGGCACGTGATTATATTCTGGAAAGGGCTGAGAATGAGCAGATAATCATTATAAACGAAGCACATCACAGTTCATTCCATCGGTTCTTTACGAAATCGTTGCTTAAAGATTTATTCGATCTGGGATATAAGAATTTAGGGCTCGAAGCCCTGGCTAACGGAGCCGATAAAGATTCCTTGCTGTCTGAAAGAAAACACCCAATTCCATCCACAGGGCTCTACATAAGTGAACCACAATTTGGTAACCTCGTAAGGGACGCCCTGGAAATCGGCTATCATGTATTCCCCTACGAACAAACGTCAGGCGTAAACAATACGGAACGTGAAATTGAACAAGCACGATATATTGAGGAAGTAGTCAGGAATAAACCGGGTGAAAAGTTTTTGATCCATTGTGGGTTTGATCATGCGTATGAGGGAAAACACGACTGGTGGGGAAAAGCCATGGCAGAGCAGCTTAAAGAATACACGAACATAGATCCTTTAACAATTAATCAGACGTTATATGATGATAAAGGAGATCCAAAATTCAGGCATCCCTTCGCCAAGGCCGTCGATGCCAAAGAATCCGTTGTGCTCCTGGATGAAGCGGGGAATCCTTTTCAGGCCAAAAGTGGAGAAGCTTATACCGATTTGACCATTTTCCACCCCGCTACCGAGTATGTGAACAACAGGCCGGGTTGGTTATTTGATCAAGGCAATCTGAAAGGGGAAATAGAGCTGGAGGAATTTAAATCGATGTTCCCTGTACTGGTTATGGCCTTCAGGGAAGGGGAGGATATCAACCAGGCTGTTCCGGTTGATATTTCAGAAGTGCAGAACGAACAGGGGAAAGCCATTCTGGCCCTGCCGAAAGGGGTATATACCATCGTGGTGACCGATAAAAATCAATCGTTCGAATTTAAGAAGGAGGTAAATTAACCCGTATTTTCACCATTGGCAGGAAATGAAGCTTAATGAATGCCTTAAATGGTTACCTCAAACCCCATTTTATTTACGATTATCTGTGTGCTGGGTCTGCAGGCCATGATTCTCAGCGGGCTGATTGCCTTTAAGAGACCAAGAAGGCTGGCCAACAGTTTTTTGGCGCTATTGGTGTTTTTTTATGCACTTATGGTAATCAACATCGTTGTGGTCAATGTTTTGAAGGATATCGGATTGCTCCATGTGTTCCGATATATACAGATGGAAATGATCTATGGTATCGGGCCAACGCTGTATTTCTATACCAAATGCATTACGAACCCAAACTTTGAGTTCAAAAGAATCCATTACCTGCATTTTCTGCCATTGCTCCTGGAGTTTGTTTTCTATCGGACGGCCATTTACAGGATTGGCTCTGATGGCCTGTACCTGGAAGAATTGCCCACGTATTCGTACGTGTATCTGACGCAGCAGTGGTTAGGGGTGTTTTCAATTTTAACATACAGCATCATATCCCTGGCTATACTGATCAAATATCAAAAGCAGCTCAAGGACTACTACTCAAAAATTGAAAACCTTTCTTTAAAATGGTTGCAAGCCCCCATTGTTATTTATGCGGGGTATCACATTTTATGGAGGATTTTGACAGAAATCGATCGGTTTGTTTTTGATCAAAGCCTGCGGGAATACTACTTTTTGCCAAATTTTGTAATCCTTGCCATCATCACATGCTGGATAGGGTTTAAAGGATATGTCCAGAAAGAACGGGACATAGTTCATTTCAGACCGGTTCCTAAAAATCCAAAAGGGGAAAACGAAGAAAAGGATGAAGTATTCCTATCGGAACTGAGGCAGTTGATGGAAACAGAGAAGCCCTATCTCAACCCGGACCTGAACCTTTCCATATTGGCTGAATCGCTGCATATGAAACCCAGGCAATTGTCTTCAAAAATCAATCAGAATTGCAATCAGAATTTTTATGATCTCATCAATTCGTATCGGGTTGAAGCCTTCATTAAGCGGTTGCAATCGGCTGACCGGGATAAGCTATCCTTGCTGGGCCATGCATATGAGTGTGGGTTTTACTCCAAGTCCACATTTAACCATGCTTTTAAAAAACATACCCAACTGACGCCAAGTGAGTACCTCAGGAAATTGAAAAAAACGTCCTGATGGACGCATCCGGTCGATTTCGTGCATATAACAGCCTATGTTTGCCCAAAAAGTATTTAAAGCCATGGCCGACACCAAGGTATTCAACATCCATCGTGTTAAACATTTTCTGGTTTTCATTTCCTGCCTGCTTGGCCTGCAAATTTCAGCCCAACAGTTTTCCAGATCAGCGGTCCTGTCCGACCTGGAATATTTAAGATCCTCACTGGAAGCGACCCATTTTGATCTATACGCCTATACCTCCAAAAAAGCCTTTGAGGAGAATTATTCAGAGGTCAGAAAACAAATCAAAAGCGACAGTCTGACCTTATTGGAGGTTATCAACCTTTTTCAAAGGGTCGTCTCCAGGGCCAATAATGCGCATACCCGAATCGTGTTTCCTGTTCAGCCCTATATCGCCTATGCGGAATCGGGCGGACGGGTTTTCCCCCTGGAGGTTGCCATTGAAAACGGGAAGGCGCTGGTCAGGAAAAACTGGTCAACCAATGCCAGTATTCCTATTGGAGCCGAGTTGAAGGCCATTAACGGAATGCCAATAGATGAAGTTTTCAGGGAAATATATCCGCAGATATCCGCGGAGCGCCTTTATTTCAAAAATGCCCAATTGGAGGGATTTACGCTTCCCAGGTTTTATTGGCAGGTTTTTGGTGAGCAGCAGGAATTTCAGGTTGAAATTGTGCACAACGGCAGGCATTCAACCCAGGAGCTCAAAGCCATAAAGGCAATGGAGGAATTTGAAATGAAGCGGGATGATATCCTGAAGCGCGACCGGGATCTTGTATATCCTTCAAATTCCACAGCATATCTGCGCCCGGGAGAATTTGGGGGCGAGGAAGACTTATACAGGCAATTCATAGATTCTGCGTTTGCCGACATCCATGCGAAGATGCCCGACAACCTGATCATTGATTTAAGGAACAACCCCGGTGGCGATGACGCCTTCAGCGATTATCTGGTATCGTATATTGCGGATAAGCCCTTTAAATGGGCCTCAAGGTTTCAGCTCAAAACCAATGATATTTTGAAGGAACATGTCCGGCAAACCAAAGACACGACCGAGGCTTACTGGAAATCCGTATTAGCGCATAAAAGCGGTGCGGTTTACGAATTTGATTTTGGCTATCACGAGCCTCAACCACAGGACAAAAGGTATAATGGCAGGGTCTATGTGCTGGTAAACCGCCACTCATATTCACAAGCTGCGGTAACCGCCTCCCAGATACAGGATTATGGTTTTGGACAGATAGTTGGGGAAGAAACGGCTGAATTCCCTAACCTTTACGCCTCCATTTTCAGTTATAAACTGCCTGAAACAGGAATCAACGTGGACGTATCCAAAGGAAAAATCCAACGTGTATCCGGCACAGACAATAAAATGGGCGTTATCCCGGACATCCGCATCAAAGACCATCTCCTGGATGAAAACGATGAAGTTCTGGACGGGTTATTAAAACAAATAGAAAATAAGTTCTGAGCACGAACGCATATTCGCCTCCATCGGAATTCCAATCTGTTTGAACCTTAAATATCCGCCTCCCGGAAATACTTTCGATGCATACAACGCACCGCACTTCACGGCGAATGTGTAGCTTTGCATAAGGAAGAATTTCTATGCTGGAGCGGACAAACACGGAATATGAGAAGGCGGTACTGATCGGGATCATTACCCGCGAACAACCCGAGGAGAAGGTAAACGAATACCTGGATGAACTCGAGTTCCTGACCTATACGGCCGGGGGGGAAGTGGTCGGCCGGTTCGTGCAGCGGGTGGATGTCCCCAATCCCAAGACCTTTATCGGCAGCGGGAAACTGGAGGAAGTACAGGCTTTTGTGAAGGAGGAGGAAGTGGGTTCCGTCATCTTCGACGACGAGCTGAGCCCGGTGCAGCAGCGGAATATCGAAAAGCAGCTCCGCTGCAAGATCATCGACCGGACCGGCCTGATCCTGGATATATTTGCCCAGCGGGCCACTACCAGCTATGCGCGCACTCAGGTGGAGCTCGCCCAGTACGAATACCTCCTGCCCCGGCTTACAGGGCTCTGGACCCACCTGGAACGGCAGCGCGGGGGTATCGGGATGCGGGGCCCCGGTGAAACGGAGATCGAAACCGACCGGCGGATCGTCCGGGACCGGATCTCCCTGCTGAAGAAGAAACTGGCCAAGATCGACAAACAGATGGAGACCCAGCGGGGCAACCGGGGTTCCCTGGTGCGGGTTGCCCTGGTGGGCTATACGAATGTCGGCAAGTCCACCCTGATGAACGTGATCAGCAAAAGCGAGGTGTTCGCCGAGAACAAGCTGTTCGCAACCCTAGACACCACCGTGCGCAAGGTGGTGCTCGGGAACCTGCCCTTCCTGCTCAGCGATACGGTGGGGTTTATCCGCAAGTTGCCCACCCAGCTGGTGGAGAGTTTTAAAAGCACCCTGGACGAGGTGCGGGAGGCCGACCTGCTGCTGCACGTGGTGGACATTTCCCACCCGAATTTCGAGGAACACATCGAGTCGGTCAACCAGATCCTGGCGGAAATAGACTGCGCCGACAAGGAAACCCTGATGGTCTTCAACAAGATCGACCTTTACGAAGCGGAACACCTGGACGAGGACGACCTGGTCACCCCGCGCACCGACAGGCACAATACCATTGAGCAGTGGAAAGCCACCTGGATGCAGCGGTCCGGGGATGCCATCTTTATCTCGGCCCTGAACAAGGAAAACCTGGACGAATTCCGCAAGCGTGTCTATAAGCGGGTGCGGGACATCCACGTGACCCGCTTCCCGTACAACAACTTCCTCTACCCGGAGAACCTGGATGCCTACAGCCAGTAAGCCATCTATCGGGGTCCCGCAGGGCCGGCTATCGCTGTTGCAGGACCTGCCTTTTGATTCGTCGATGATTTAATACACCTTGTCCGACTGACAACATCCAGGCGCAAATTGGCAACATAAAATGTCAGGATTTAGCAGGAACCTCCTATATTTATACTGTGTTTAAGTGATAGTGTTTATCCCAAATCGCACCGGAACTCATACATGCTAAATAACCAGATGGTAATAACCTACCCCAACGAAAAAGCCCCGACACCAGTCGGGGCTTTTTTCTTTGGGCCGCTTCCCAGGCGGGAAAACCGGCTTTAAATTTCAGCTGTCAGAATTTGTAACTCAGGCCCAGGGTCCAGTAGGTCTGCAGGTCGTTGTCTACCGTATCGAACGTGGCAGCCGTATCCCCCAGGGTGTTGACCGCATAATTCAGGGCCTCCTGCTTGTTGCTCCTCAGGCCGAAATCGAAGCCGACCCCGATCATTTTCCACAGCGTATAGCTGAAGGAGTTTACCCAGGTCCAGTTGTTGAGGTCATCACTTTTGTAACTCATAAAGGCGGAGAGGTTCGATTTAAACGCGATGGCCCCGATTTCCCGGGTATAGTCGGCCACCACCTTTGTACCCAGGGAGGAGTCAAAGATGTCATCCTCATCGCTGAATACAATGTTGTAGTTGAGCGGGTGAACCACTACCACCAGGTTGGTTATGGGCGTCCAGGTACCCCCGACCCCGAGGTCCAGGTAACCCGGGTTGTTGAAATTGTCCAGGAGCGTGGTGCGGTATTCGCCCAGGGCGGAAACCGCGAAATTTTCACTGAGTTTCCAGCCGTAGAGGGAGGTCAGGTTAAAGACGTCTACCGCATTGCGGAACCCGTCGTTGTCGTCCGGGTCGTCCTTGTCGTCCAGCTTCACCCAGCTGAGGTTCACATTCCCGGAGTTGCGCCAGAAGAATTTGTCTTCCTGCAGGTTGGCAAAGGCATTTACGGTAAACCCGATGTTCCCGGAAGAGTTGTTCGGGATCCCCTGGGCGTACCAGTTGCTGAAATTGGAGATGGAACCCCCGATGGTACCGAAGGCGCCGATCTTCCAACCGGGCAGGGCATCGATCTGGCTTTTAATGGCATCGGCCCGCTTCTGGATCGCTGCGATGGAATCCTTTTTCTCCGCCAGGGAAGTCTTCAGTTCGGATTCGCTCTGGGCGAAGGTGGCGCTTGCAGTCAGGATGCAAACCACCGCAAGTAATTTCTTTTTCATGCTGGTTGTGTTTAAATTATAAACGGCAAAAATAAGAAATGTTGATAAATGCAGGGGTTATGAACACTATTTTGAACGAAAAACAGGGACGGAGGAGCAGGCTTCCCCGAAGTGTACCTGTCGCGCCACGCCCTGGAGGCGCTCCAGGGCCCAGAGGTAAGCGGACTGGGGCACCTCTTTCTTACTGCAGCCTTTGATAATCACGGGTTTACCCTCGAAAGGTGCTATATCCAGCGCTTGCAGCCTGTCCCGGAAGGCTACGGTCTCGAGCAGTTCGGGCGACCCGGCAACCACCAGGCGTGCCAGGGGGTTCAGGTAGGAGGTTATCAACAAATAGGCCCAGGCAGGCACGATGGCCTCGGTTGTGGAAAACAGGGCCACATAACCGTCCTTATAAACCGACCAGTCGTGGTTGGCCAGGGCCTCGCGGAATGCCTTTTCCCTCAGGACCAGGCCTTCTTCCAGCCATTGGCTGATATCTATCTGGTGTCGGGGGCCGGCCGGGTAGAGCGCCTCCAGGTCGAGGGTGACCAGGGGGCTGTTGGCGACGCGGTTGACGATTTCCTTTTCCATAGTGTTGTTGGGGATGTTAGTTACCCTTGAATCGAATGGTGTCGGGATCAGCAGGCAACTCCTCTTAAAGCAGGCCCAGCTCCAGCTTGGCTTCCTCGCTCATCAGTTCCTGGGTCCAGGGCGGGTCAAAGGTGATTTCCACCTCCGCGTCAGAGACCAGGTCCAGGGATTTTACCTTTTCCTCCACCTCCACGGGCAGGCTTTCCGCCACGGGGCAATTCGGGGAAGTCAGCGTCATCAGGATCTTGACTTCCCGCTCTTCATTCACGAATACGTCGTAGATCAACCCCAGTTCATAGATGTCCACCGGGATTTCCGGGTCGTAAATGGTTTTGAGCACCCGGACGATTTTTTCGCCCAGTTCCTGTGTATCGATTCCAGTTTCCTGTTCCATAGTTTTTATTATTAAGCCTCAGGACTCCATTTGGGTCTCGTAGGCCAAGGCATAGAGCTTCAGTTGTTTGATCATACTCACCAACCCGTTGGCCCGGGTGGGCGACAGATGTTCCTTCAGGCCGATTTCGTCTATAAAATCCGTTTTGGCCGCGATGATGTCCGACGGCTTCTGGCCCGAAAACGCCCGGATCAGTATGGCGATGATCCCCTTGGTGATGATCGCATCGCTGTCGGCCGTAAAATGCACCCGCCCGTCCTCCAGGTCGGCATGCACCCACACTTTGCTCTGGCAGCCCTTGATCAGGTTTTCATCGGTTTTGTAGCGCGCCTCAATAACCGGCAGGGACTTGCCCAGCTCGATCATGTATTCGTATCGCTGCATCCAGTCGTCGAACATGGAAAACTCGTCTACGATATCGGCTTGTATTTCCTGGATTGGCTGTTGCTCCATATCTGCAAAAGTACGAATTCGAAACGGGTCATTCAACAGAATCTGCGAGTTCCAGAAGCTTGGAAACCAGGGGGCGGATTGGAGCCGGCGGGTTGCCTGCATCGAAGTAGCCTGTTTGTGAATTCCCGCTGGCCCGCCCTACCTCAAGCCTGGCCATGGCAGCACGGTCGGCGGCGCTTTCGGACGTAATGGTCTGCAGCGTCTCCAGGTCGACCGACCCGATAGCCCCGACCTCCTGCAACAGCGACTCCCATTGCCCTGGCGCCAGGGCCCGTTTTTGGGTGCCCGGGTCCAGGCCCCCCTTGGTGACTTCCAGGGATCCGGGTTGTGCAACCACCTCGTAGCGGGACCCCCGCGTTTCCTCCGAGTAGACGATACGGATAACATCCTGATGGCCTCCGGCGGGGACGCACCCCCTGGATGCCAGGACCATGAGCAATAGTAATCCAGGCAGTTTCATAGAGTAATGTTTTTTAAAAATATAAAAAAGGCGCCCTGTGGCGCCTTTTCCTGAAGGTATTTTATGATGGGTTACTGCGCCATGGCTTCCCGGTAACCACCTGCCGTAAAGACAGAAAGCATCCGGCTTTTCTGCCCGTTGGTAAACATATTCAAACACGGGTCGTTGGAGTAATCCATAAAGTTCATGGTCATATCGTTGGTGCCGCAACTCACGGTAGGATAGGTCGGACAGCCACGGCTCGGGCCATCGGCATCCGGCGTATCCGCAACAAAATCGCTGGCCCCGCAGCCACCGTCGCCCCAGATGTGGCGCAGGTTCAGCCAGTGGCCCACTTCGTGAGTGGCCGTCCTGCCGGTTGAATACTGGGTGTTCCCCGTAAACCGGTAGTCCAGTACGATACCATCCGTAGCCCGGTCCCCTCCGGGAAATTGGGCATAACCCAGGATATTTCCACCCCGGTACGGCATGTTGTTGACCACCCAGATATTCAGGTTTTGTTCAGGGTTGACGGTTGGGGAAACGAACTTCATGGAGTCGTCCGGCCTCCAGGAACGCCTGCGGTCGTAGGTGCGGATTACCTGTTCGAGCACAAAGGAGATCCCGATGTTGGATTCAACGGACTGGAACTCTCCCGGAATGGTGGTCCTGCCCGGATTGTCCAGGTTGAAATCCTCGTTAAGGGCTGCTATTTGTTCCTGGATCTGTGAAAGCGGGATGTTTTCACTTTGGGTACGGTAAATGACGTGGAATACCACGGGGATTTCGATGGAACCGTCTGCTGCCAGGCGGGCGGTTTTGCCCTGGGCAATTGCCTCCTTGGTGTGCGCTTCAACGGTATTTAACCGATCGATCAGGCTCGGGTCCGCAGCAATTTGCTGGGCCAGGACATCCATGGCCCCGCACTGGTCGGCAGCGAGCGAAAAGGCTTCCTGGTTTCCGGTTTCCTGGGGGTTGGTCAATGTTTCCCGCTCACAGGATACGGTGAGCACCAGGGTGGCCGCCAGGGCCACAAGCTTGAAATTTTTCATAATGGGAACTGGCTAATGGTTTTTATTCCGCTTAAGATAGAAAATTCCCACAAAGTGTTAGCAATATTTTAACAATTTTCGATGAAGGCAACCTGATTCCCTTAGTGGAAATAGCCCCGGCATTTGGGACGGCAGTTTCAGGAAAGCATCTGCCGGGCCTTCTCCACGGCCGCCACGAGCCGGTCGGCCTCCTCCCGGGTATTGTAGAAGCTGAAACTCGCGCGGACCGTTCCCGGGATCTTGTAGAAGTCCATCACCGGCTGGGCGCAGTGGTGCCCGGTGCGGACAGCAATCCCCAGTTTGTCCAGGATGGTGCCGATGTCATAGGGGTGGATCCCCTCCAGGTTGAAGGAAATGACGGAGGTTTTGCGGGCAGCCTGCCCGTAGATTTTCAGGCCTGGGATTTTCAGGAGTTCCGCGGTGGCATAGTCCAGGAGTTCCGCCTCATATCCGGAGATGGCTTCCATCCCGATGGCGTTGAGGTAGTCCAGGGCCGCCCCGAAGGCGATGCCCCCGCAGATATTGGGCGTTCCGGCCTCGAATTTGTGTGGCAGGCCGGCATAGGTGGTCTTCTCAAAAGTTACTTCTTCGATCATCTCCCCCCCGCCTTCGTAAGGGGGCAACTTTTCCAGCCAGGCTTCTTTCCCGTAGAGGGCACCCACCCCGGTGGGGCCGCACAGCTTATGGGCGGAGACGGTATAGAAATCCACATCCAGCGCCTGCAGGTCGGCACGGATATGGGGGGCTGCCTGGGCGCCGTCCACCAGGACGGCGGCACCGGCCCCGTGGGCCAGGTCAATGATTTCCTCAATGGGGTTTACCGTGCCCAGCGCATTGGACACGTGATTGACAAAGACCAGTCGCGTCCGGTCCGAAAGGCCTTCCCGGAAGGATGCGAGTTCCAGCTCCCCGTTTTGGTTCATGGGGATTACCCGTAGGCGGGCCCCGGTTCGCTCGCACAGCATTTGCCAGGGGACGATGTTTGAGTGGTGCTCCATGGCGGACACCCACAATTCATCCCCCTGCTTCAAAAACCCCGTAAAGCCCCTTGCCACCAGGTTGATGCCGTGGGTGGTCCCGGAGGTCATGATGATTTCATGGGCCCTGGCCGCATTGAAATGCTTCTGGATCTTGATGCGCGCCTGTTCGTAGGCGTCCGTGGCTTCCTGGGAAAGCGTGTGGACACCCCGGTGGATGTTTGCATTGTACCGGGAGTAATAATCCACGATGGCATCCATCACCTGCTTCGGGGTCTGGGAGGTGGCCGCATTGTCCAGGTAGACCAAAGGCTGCCCGTTGACCTTTCGGCTGAGGATGGGAAAATCCTTCCGGATTTTTTCAATATCGAGGGTGGCGGTTTTCATAGTGACAAAGATACCCAAGGCACGGCACTTGTGGGGTTAACATCCCCGTAAAATTAGAGGACCGGCAAAGATTCCGATGGGCGCGAAACCTGCAGGATTCCGGTATCAGCCTGTGATAAAATCACAGGTCAAACCCGAGGTGCACCCCGAGTTTCTCAGCGATCAGGCGGTTGATGCGGCCCTTGAGTTCCGGGATACGCACGCTTTCCAGCACATTGTTGGCAAAGGCGTACATCAGCAGGGCCGAAGCCTCTTTTTTGCCGATCCCGCGGGAACGCAGGTAAAACAATGCCTCCTGGTCCAGCTGGCCAATGGTACAGCCATGGGAGCACTTCACGTCGTCCGCGAAGATCTCCAGCTGGGGCTTCGTGTTCACCGACGCCCGGTCGCTGATAAGCAGGTTGTTGTTCTGCTGGAAGGCGTTGGTTTTCTGGGCGATCTTGTCCACGATGATCTTCCCGTTGAAGACCCCGGTGGACTGGTCGCCGAAGATGCCCTTGTAGTCCTGGTGGCTCTCGCAGTTGGGTTGCTGGTGGTGGACCAGGGTGTGGTGGTCCACATGCTGCTTGTCGCCCAAGATGGTCACCCCTTTCAGGATGGAATTCATGTGGTTGCCGTCCTGGAAGAAATTCAGGTTGTTCCGGGTGAGCTTGCCCCCGAAGGAGAAGGTGTGCACGCTTACCTGGCTGTTTGTCTTCTGGTCGATGTACGTATTGTCGATCAGGGATGCGGTGGAATGGTCCGTCTGCACCTTGTAGTAATCGATAATGGCGTCCTTCCCGGCAAAGATCTCGGTCACCGAATTGGTGAGTACCTCGTTGGTGGTCAGGCTCTGGTGGCGCTCGATTACCTGTAACTCGGCATTCTCTTCCGCGATGATCAGGTTCCGGGGCTGCAGCATGAGCGACGCCTCGTTGCCGGTAGACAGATGGAGGATTTCCACTGGTTTGCGGGGTGCCTTGTTCTTTGGGATGTAAATGTAGGCCCCTTCGCGGGTGAATGCGGTGTTCAGGGTGGTCAGGGACTCTTCCCGGGAGGCGATTTTGTTGAAATATACGTCAATGATGGGCCGGTACATCGGTTTGGTGAGTGCGGAGCTCATCAGGCAGATGTCCACCCCGTCATGGGTGGTCTCCGAGAGGTAGGAACTGTAAATGCCGTCGATAAACACGATTTTGTAGGTGTCGATCTCGTGCAGGAAGTATTGCTTGACTTCCCGGTAATCCAGCGTGCTGTCCTCCTTGGGGAACAGGCTGAAATCCACTTTCTGCAACGGGGCCAGGGAAGTGTATTTCCAGGCCTCCATCTTCCGGTGGGGGAATCCCTTTTCCTCGAAATTCCTGATGGCCTCGGAACGGATGTCGTGGACAGGGCTGTCCATATCCACCTGGTTTTCAAAGGCCATAAAGGAGGCGAGTAACTTCTCTTTCAATTCCATAATCTTCGTTCAGACGCTTTTGAATTCGCTTTTACTTACAGTACGGCTTCCTGCTTGATCCAGTCGTAGCCTTTCTCCTCCAGTTCCAGGGCGAGTTCCTTATCGCCGGACTTGACGATTTTCCCGTCGTGCATCACGTGCACGAAATCCGGGATGATGTAGTCCAGCAGCCGCTGGTAGTGGGTGATCACCACAAAGGCATTTTCTTCGCTGCGGAGCCGGTTCACCCCGTTGGCCACGATGCGCAGCGCATCGATGTCCAGGCCGGAATCGGTTTCGTCAAGGATCCCGAGTTTGGGCTGCAGCATGGCCATCTGGAAAATTTCGTTCCGTTTTTTCTCCCCTCCGGAAAATCCTTCATTAAGGGAACGCGACAGGAATTTCCGGTCGATTTCCAGCAGTTCTGCTTTTTCGCGGATCAGCTTAAGCATCTGGTTGGCGGGCATTTCCTGCAGTCCCTGGGCCTTGCGCGTTTCGTTGATGGCCGTCTTCATAAAGTTGGTCACCGATACCCCGGGAATTTCCACGGGATACTGGAAGGAAAGGAAAATACCCTTGTGGGCGCGCTCCTCCGGCGACAACTCGTCGATATCCTCCCCTTCGAAGAGGATTTTACCCCGGGTCACGTCGAATTCTTCCTTCCCGGCAATCACGGATGCGAGGGTGCTTTTTCCCGAACCGTTCGGGCCCATGATGGCATGGACCTCTCCCGGGTTTACTTCCAGGTTGATCCCCTTGAGGATCTTTTTGTTGTCTATTCCTGCGTACAGGTTCTTTATCTTGAGCATAATCGTCAGTTTAAATACTTGGGTGCCAGGGGAAGCCTGGCAAAATCTTTTTTGCTGTGCTGTATGTAGACCGCTGCGCCGGTGGAATCTGCAAAAGCCTCAAAGGCCTCCATGCTCTCCAGGGTTTTCGATGCGTCCCAGTTGAAAATTGGTACGCGCCGGTGTTCGCGGTTCCGCTCAAAGTGGTACATGTCGCCGGTCAGGAGTACGGGCCCAGCCTCAGGCAATTCCAGGTAGAGGGCGCTGTGCCCCGGGGTATGGCCTGGCAAAAGCTTGATCACCACGGTGCCATCTCCGAATACATCGTAATCCCCGGAGATTTTCTGCAGGTTTTCAATGTCGTTGACCGCGTTGTACATATCTGGCTGCTGCTCCTGCACCTCCGGGCTCATCACAAAATCGTATTCGGCCTCCTGCACAAGCCAGGTGGCATTGGGGAGGGACTCTGCGTGCCCGCTGTGATCAAAGTGGGTATGGGACAGGGACAGGTAATCAATGTCTGCAGGGGTCATGCCGATGGCCTGCAGCTGTGTGGCCAGGGAATCCGGGCGGGATACCGTAAAGGCGCCGTCCGGGGAGGTAAAGGGTTCCGCCATGGCAACCAGGCCTTCGGAAAGGCCCGCATCCCACATCAGGGTACCCTTTGGGTGCACTACTACGTAATAAGCATCGGCAAATTCGGCACTTTCCCCCCGGTAGGTGGTGTCCTGGGAAAAAAGTTCCAGGTTGTTGACCTGTACGGTCCCGCCGTCCAGGGCGTATAACCGGACATCCGGGGCCAAGGCTTCAGCAGCTTCGGCTGATTTTTCCTTGTCTTCCTTACAGGCCGCCAGGACCAGTAACAGGGCGCCAACCCCCATAAGCATACGGATGCTACTATACATGGTTGTTTGAGAAAATTTCATTATCCTACAGATCCTTCCAGGCTGATTTCCAATAATTTCTGGGCTTCTACCGCAAATTCCATCGGGAGTTTGTTCAGGACTTCCTTGCTGAAACCGTTTACGATAAGCGCTATGGCCTTCTCGGTTTCGATGCCGCGCTGGTTGCAATAGAAGATCTGGTCTTCGCCGATCTTGCTGGTGGTCGCCTCGTGTTCTATCTGGGCGGTGCTGTTGTTCACCTCGATATACGGGAAAGTATGTGCCCCGCATTCGTTGCCCATTAGCAGGGAGTCGCACTGGGAGAAGTTCCGGGCATTCTTTGCCCGGCGCCCCACCTGCACGAGCCCGCGGTAACTGTTTTGGGAATGGCCGGCAGAAATCCCCTTGGAGATGATCGTGCTCCGGGTATTGTTGCCCAGGTGGATCATCTTGGTTCCCGTATCTGCCTGCTGGTGGTTGTTCGTAACGGCGATGGAGTAGAACTCGCCGATGGAATTGTCCCCTTTCAACACGCAGGATGGATACTTCCAGGTGATGGCCGAACCGGTTTCCACCTGGGTCCAGGAGATCTTGGCATTTGTTTCGCACAGGCCCCGTTTGGTGACGAAGTTGTACACCCCGCCTTTGCCTTCCTTGTCGCCGGGGAACCAGTTCTGGACGGTTGAATACTTAATTTCGGCATCGTCCAGGGCAATGAGTTCCACCACGGCGGCATGGAGTTGGTTTTCGTCCCGGGACGGTGCAGTACACCCTTCCAGGTAGCTCACATAGCTGCCTTTGTCCGCCACCACCAGGGTCCGCTCAAACTGGCCGGTACCGGCCTGGTTGATCCGGAAGTAGGTGGAGAGCTCCATGGGGCAGCGCACACCCTTCGGGATGTAGCAGAACGACCCGTCGGAGAAAACCGCCGAGTTCAGTGCCGCATAGAAATTGTCCTTGCGGGGCACCACGGTGCCGAGGTATTTTTTAACGAGTTCCGGGTGTTCCTTGATCGCCTCGGAGATGGAGCAGAAAATAATGCCCTTTTCCGCCAGCGTCTTCTTGAAGGTAGTTGCCACGGAAACGGAATCCATCACATAGTCCACGGCCACGCCGGCCAGTTTCTTTTGCTCCTCGATGGGGATGCCCAGCTTCTGGAAGGTTTCCCGCAGTTGGGGGTCCACCTCGTCCAGGCTGTCGTACTTGGGTTTTTTATTGGGGGCCGAGTAATAGGAAATCGCCTGGAAATCGGGCTTCTTGTAGTGGATATTTGCCCATTCGGGCTCCACCATTTTCTTCCAGTGGCGATAGGCTTCCAGCCGCCAATGCGTCATCCAGTCCGGCTCTTCCTTCTTTTTGGAAATCGCAATGACAACCTCCTCGCTCAGCCCAATGGGGAGGGTGTCCGACTCGATATCCGTATAGAAACCGTATTCGTATTCCTTGGTTTCCAGTTCTTTCTTAAGTTCCTCTTCGGTGTATGCCATGAATTGTGCTTATTTCTTTTGCCAGACTGCCGATACCGGCAGGCCGGACGGTTTTAAAGCGAAAAGCTTTCTCCGCAACCGCAGGTGCGCTGGGCATTCGGGTTGTTGAACACGAAGCCCTTGCCATTCAACCCGCCGGAATATTCCAGGGTGGTCCCGACCAGGTATAAAAAGCTCTTTTTATCCACGATGATTCGAACGGAATTGTCCTCGAAGACCTTGTCGGCCTCATCGGCCTCGCGGTCGAACCGGAGCTCGTAGGATAAACCGCTGCAACCGCCGCTCTTGACCCCCACCCGGACATAGTCCGTGCCGGCGTTGAAGCCTTCTTCCTGCATGAGGGAGACGACCTTCTGGCGCGCAGTTTCCGATACTTTGATCATTCTAAATTGGATTTATTCTAAATAGTGCACAAATATAGCCAAAACAGGCGGGTTTCCCATCATTGCTAACATTATTATAACGTATGGGGAGATTGGGGTTTTCTATGGGGTTTTGGGGCTTGCCTAACGGATGCGGAGCAGGATCATGAGGTCGTTATTCCCGGTATTGCACCAGGCGGGGGCAAGGGGGCTGCTTCTACCGGGCAACCCGGAATGTGTATTCTTTCCAACATCATGGGGTCGTTTCGGAAGCCTGGATTACAAAGAGACCGCGGTCGATATCTCCGATGAGCACCAACCCGCTGGGCAGGTAGGGGTAAACGCTCCAGGCGCCGCTGAATGCCGGGCTGTCGGAGCCGGGGTAGGTGTCAAAGGAGCCCACCTCCGTCATTTGCTGTGCATCCAGCCCGGAAATGTCCACGATCCGGACACCGGCGGTGTAGTTGGCCAGGAAGAACCGGTCTCCGAGCACGTAGCCGTTGTGGTCGATGGCAGTGGTTGGGCCCGAGTAGGTGAAGGATATCACCGGGTTGTCGAGGTCCTGGAAATCGAAAACGATCGTGCGGCTGTTGAAGCCGAAATTCAGTTCGTCCACTTCGTCCCCGAGGATAAAATAGCGCTGGTCTTCGCTGAACCAGCCCTGGTGCGGATATCCAAGGTTTGGATAGCCTATCCCGGCAACCTCCACGGGCTGGTCCTTATCGGTCACATCCAGGATGACAACCCGGGTTTCATTGGCGCCAACCAGGATTTCCCGCCCGGAGTAATCCGCGTCCGGCCCCTGGTAAAGCACCACCTGGGCGTCATGGGTATAGCCGGCACCGGAGTACCCACCGGCATCCACCGGCAGCGCCGGGTTGCCCAGGTCGATAAAATGAGGCCCGCCCTGGTAGGGCAATACAGGCCCCGTCCCAACGGCATAGGCGTAACCGGTGTTTTCTTCGATCACCAGGTTGTGGGCATTCCCGAATGCCGTATACTCGAAAGTGGGACTGAAGGTGACGGGCGGTGAGGTAACCCCGCGCAGGGCGGTGAGGTCGAAAACCTGCATGCCGTGCCCACCCGCCTCGGAAACGATGTAGGCGTGGTTGCGGTACACCTTGATGTCCCGCCAGGCGCTGGATACGGTTTGGGTGGGGAGTTTGCCGAGGTATACCGGGTTTTCCGGGTTTTCCAGGGACACAAAGGCGGTGCCGTTATCCAGGCCTACCAGGGCATATTCCGTCCCGTCGGCCGGGTCTGCCCAGCCCCAGATATCATTGCCGGAGCCTGCCCCGAGGTCGTCCAGGTCCAGGCGGGCCACCAGGTCGTAACCGGAACACGGGAAATTGCCGGCCATCCCATCCATGCAGGGAGTGAAGCCGGTTGGTTCGGTTACGTTGGCATCCGGGTCCCGATCCGGATCGGGGTTGGTACCCATGACCGGGGTATCGTCAGATCCGGAGCACCCGGCAAGGATAAGCAGGAACAGGGACACCCATAAGAAGGCCTTGATTGCGGGCTTTTCCACGCGCTATTTTTTATTTAAAGATACACTATAATGCGGATCCGCCTTACTTTTGCACCATGTTCGACAACAAAGACAACACGCCGACCGACCTTGAAAAACTCGGGGAATTCGGCCTGATCCGCCACCTGACGCACCATCTGAAAACCCGGCAACCTTCCACCCTGGTCGGCATAGGGGACGATGCGGCCCTGCTGGGATTCGGCGAAACCGAGGTGGCCGTTACCACCGACATGCTCGTGGAAGGGGTGCATTTTGACCTGGGGTATGCCCCTCTCAAACACCTGGGCTATAAGGCGGTAGTGGTGAACCTGAGCGATGTATATGCCATGAACATGCACCCGACTCAGGTGACGGTTTCCATGGCCTTTTCCAACCGCTTTCCCCTGGAGGCAGTCGAAGAGCTTTACGCCGGCATTGCCCTGGCCGGTGAAATCTATGGGGTGGATATCGTAGGGGGTGACACCACCTCCTCAAACAAGGGGTTGATACTGAGCATCACGGCCATTGGCCAGGCACCCAAAGGCACGGCCGTCCGCAGGAGTGGGGCCAGCCCGAATGACCTGCTCGTCCTCAGCGGCGACCTGGGCGGGGCCTATCTCGGTCTGCAGGTACTCCGCCGGGAACAGGAAGTCTTTAAGGTGAACCCGAAGCACCAACCGGACCTGGAACCCTACAGTTATCTGGTGGAGCGCCAACTGAAGCCAGAGGCGCGCAAGGATGTGGTGGAATTGCTGTCGAAACTGGGGGTAAAACCCACGGCCATGATCGATATCAGTGACGGCCTGTCTTCGGAGATCCTGCATTTGTGCGAGGCCGGGGGTGTGGGGTGCCGGTTGTTCGAGGACAAGATCCCGCTGGACCCGTCGGCCCAGTCGGTTTGTGAGGAGTTCAACCTGGACAGTACCACGGTTGCGTTAAGCGGGGGAGAGGATTACGAGTTGCTTTTTACCATCCGGCAGGAAGATTTCCCGAAAATAAAAGCCAACCCTTCCTTGAGTGTCATTGGCCATATGGCCGAAAAAGAGGCTGGGGCCCAGCTGGTAACGCGCAGTGGGGAACAGCTCCCGCTGACGGCCCGTGGCTGGAACGCATTTGGCAAGGGGGGGTGATCAGGCTACCTGTTGGTGCGTATGCGCGGCGTGTCGCTTCTGGTAGATAAGCTCCAGGGTTTGGTTGATTTCCCGCAGTTCCGGTGTCAGGTTAGACAGGTTCCCGCTGACGTCGGTGGTTACCTGTTTCCCGCAATGTACACAGGAGTATTCCTTGATATGCGAGGTTACTTTTTTGGAGACCGAGAAGTGGTGGCCGAAGATTGTGCAGAAGAGCTTCTTCATGGTGTAGGTTTTAGGGGTTAGGGCTGTCGCTGATGATCCGGGTATGCCGCTAACAACGCCAGCCGAAAAAATTTCCGATTCTTCCGTTTCCCTATAGTGCGCTCTTAGTGCTTGTCCTTCATTCACAACGACGCTATATACGGTTTTATTGAGCGGCCCGGATGTTTTTTGATTATTTTCGATGAATAACCTGATTGCAGTATCCGATGACCCTGAACCGGCCCCCCGACTTTTCCAGTTTTCCGCAATGAGCCCCAGATCCATCCTCGTATTGGGACTTGCCCTTTTCTCCCTCTTTTTCGGGGCAGGCAACCTGATCCTCCCCCCGCAGCTCGGGTGGCGGGCGGAATCCTTTTGGTGGGTGGTGTGCCTCGGCTTTTGCCTGTCGGCCGTGGTGGTGCCCATGTTCGGCATCCTGGCGCATGCCCGCCTGCAGGGCACCATGTTTGATTTCGCAAAAAAGGTGTCCACACCCTTCAGCCTCGTTTATTGCTTCCTCGTTTACGGGATTGCCCTGGCGCTGCCATCGCCCCGGACGGCAGCCGTGACCCATGAAATGGCCATCGCCCCTTTTATCGGTACGCCCCCATTGGCGACAAGCCTGGTATATTTCGGGCTCGTATTCGTACTGGTGATGAACCGCTCCCAATTGGGCAGCCTGATTGGCAAATACCTGACACCGGTGATCCTGGCCGTGTTGCTGCTGCTGATCGGCAGCATGCTATTCTGGCCGCCGGAACCGGAAACGGCCCGTTCCCTGTCCCAACCCTTTACCGTTGGGATGCTTGAGGGGTACCAGACCTTTGATGCCATCGGGGCGATTGTTGGGGGCGGGGTGATCCTGGTGTCCCTGGGGCTGGAAAACCCGGGACTCGATTTCAGCCAGCGATTCCGGGCGGTGGCCCTGTCAGGGGTTTTTGTGGGTTGTTGCTTGCTGTTGCTCTACATGGGCCTGATGTACAGCGGCTCCCTGATGACCTCCGTTTCCCCCGAGGGCGTAACCCGCACCGAATTACTGAGCGACCTGGCCCGTTTCACGCTGGGTCCCGGGGGCCGCATTTTCCTGAGTGTGCTCATTGGCCTGGCTTGTTTTACCACGGCGGTTGGGGTCGTAACCGGGTCCGCTGACTATGTCCGTTCCCGCTTCGGCGATTCCCGGCGCGCCTATACGCTCACTGCCATTGCCGGATGCCTCATGGGGGTGCTTTTCGGGCAGCTGCCGGTGGCCGATATCATTGCGGTGGCCCTCCCTGTCCTGATGTTCATCTACCCGCTCACCATTGTATTGATTTTGCTCAATGCGCTGCCCCTCTCCTGGACGCCGCCCCGGTTGTTCCGGCTGGTAGTGGCCACCACGCTCCTGTTCAGCATCCCGGATTTTGTGGAAAGCCTCCGGCCCGGCTGGATCACTGGGCCCATGGTCAGGTGGATCCCGCTGCAAGAACAGGGGCTTGCCTGGCTGTTGCCGGCAGCCACGGCCTATATAGGCGGAAAATTCTTGATAGGCAGGCAGGGATAATGTAAGTTTACCAATAGAAAAACACCGGCCATGGCGGACTATTACAACTACATCAAATCCCTGCACCTCATCTTTGTCGTGACCTGGTTCGCAGGCCTGTTCTATATGCCGCGGCTATTTATCTACCATATCGAAGGACGGGCCAAACCCGAACCGGAAGCCAGCATCCTGGGCGCCCAGTTCCGCATCATGGAGCGGCGGCTCTGGAACATCATTACCTGGCCCTCCGCGGTGCTCTGCGTGGTGACGGCCGCGGCCCTGCTCTGGATTATGCCCGGGTGGCTTTCCCAGGGCTGGATGCATGTGAAACTGGCATTCGTCCTGTTATTGCTCGTTTATCACTGGGTCATGCACCGGATGTACCTGAAATTCCAGCGGGACGATTTCCAATACACCTCCCGGTTTATGAGGATCTGGAACGAAGGGGCTACCCTTATCCTGTTTGCGGTGGTCTTCCTGGCCATCCTCAAGAACAGCCTGGACTGGATCTACGGCCTGGTTGGATTGCTGCTCCTGGCCGTGCTGATCATGCTGGGGATCCGCCTCTACAAGAGGGTGCGGGAAAAGGAGGAGGCAGGGGAATAACCCGGCCCCAGGATGTTCAAAGGGGGCCGGATGCGGCCTGCGCCGCCTGAATTTTTGGTGCGATTATTGCTATCTTTACCCTAAAGCCGACCGCCTTGTTCAAAAAGATGTCCTTACGGTCCCGGATCTTTGTGTCCATGATCCTGCTGGTCCTCATCGCTTCCGTTCTCATCGCCGGGGTTACCGTTTACCAGTACAGGGAGCAGGCCAGGGACTACCACGAAGACCGGCTGGAGCGGAAGGAGGAGCAGATCATGCAGGCCATCAGCTTTACGCTGCAGCGTACCACCTACCCGGTCACCACCGAAAACCTGGGGCTGATCTTCAAGGATGAGATCTACCGGATAGCAATTATTGAAAACGCCAATTTCAATATCTACGACCTGGACGGGCAGCTCATCAAGAATTCCCGGCCCAAATTCGACAACGATTCCGTTTCCCTCTGCCTGGAAGCCCATGTGCTGAACGCCCTGAGGGGAAGCATCGACAAGCGCTATGTGGAAAAGGCCGCAGCTGCCGGGGATACCTACCAGGCGTCCTACCGTTACATAACGGATGCCAAGTTTAAACCAATAGGTATATTAAACCTGCCCTACTTTGAGGAAAATTCGTTCTACGATATGGAACTGGGCGAATTCATGATGCGCCTCGGGGCGGTATACCTGATCATGCTGCTCAGCGCCATTGCCCTGGCTTACTTCATCTCCAAATACATTACCCGTTCCCTGCAAACGGTATCGGACAAGCTGACCCATACCCGCCTTGCCCGTACCAATGAAAAAATCTTCCTGGACGATCCCAGCGAGGAGATCCGCAAGCTGATCGATGCGTATAACGGGATGATCGACGAGCTGGAACTCAGCGCCACCAAACTGGCCCGGAGCGAAAGGGAACAGGCCTGGAGGGAAATGGCCAAGCAGGTGGCCCACGAAATCAAAAACCCGCTCACCCCGATGCGCCTGAGCGTGCAGAGCTTTGAACGGAAGTTTGACCCCAAAGATCCGCAGGGAAATCAGAAAGTGGCTGAGTTTTCCAAAACGCTTATCCAGCAGATAGATACCCTCAGCAGCATTGCCTCCGCATTTTCGAGCTTCGCCAAGATGCCGGCCCAGCAGAATGAAACCTTGAACGTTGTGGAAATCGTGAAACTGGGGCTGGACATCTTCAATGAACCCTACATCCATTTCATGGCCGAAGAGGAGGAAATTGTGGCCAAGATGGACCGGACCCAGCTGATCCGGGTGGTTACCAACCTGGTGAAGAATGCGATACAGGCGGTCCCGGAGGTGGAACACCCCCGCATCCTCGTCTCGGTTGCGGCAGAAGGCGGATTTGCCCGGATCATGGTGGCCGACAACGGGGTGGGGATCGCAGCGGATAACCGCGACAAGGTATTCGAGCCCAAATTCACGACCAAGTCCAGCGGGATGGGCCTGGGCCTTGGGATGGTCAAAACCATTGTGGAGACCTATGGCGGGCGCATTGAATTTACATCCCAAACGGGCAAGGGCACAGTCTTTACTGTGTTCCTGCCCCTGTTAAAGAACCAAAGCTCAAACATCATCTGAATGTCCGGGCGGGACCGAAGCCCGGCGAGGATTAAGATCCCAACAGACTTTAAAATCTACAGACTTTAAAATTTGATTGTTCGCTATGAAGTTTAAAAACTTAAAAATCAGCAGGCAGGAAAGAGTGGCCAAGGTGGTTATCGACCGGCCCAAAAAACTCAACGCCCTCAACCGGAAGACCATTGGGGAATTGCACGAGGCATTCTCCGCCCTGGACGACGACCCGGAAATCCGTGCCATCGTGCTCAGGGGGAGCGGCCCCAAGGCTTTTGTGGCCGGGGCGGATATAGCCGAATTCGCCTCTTTTGGCCCGGCGGAGGGCCGGGAACTGGCGGCTTCGGGCCAGGACCTGCTTTTCAATTTTGTCGAGAAGATGCATACTCCGGTCATCGCTGCCGTCAACGGGTTCGCCCTGGGAGGGGGGCTGGAGCTGGCCATGGCCTGCCATATCCGGATTGCCAGCCACAATGCCCGCATGGGCCTGCCGGAAGTTTCCCTGGGGGTGATCCCGGGCTACGGGGGGACCCAGCGGCTGCCGGAGCTGATCGGTCGCGGTCGCGCCCTGGAGATGATTCTGAGCGGGGCCATGATCGACGCAGAACGGGCGCTGGAATTCGGCCTGGTCAACCAGGTGACGGCCCTGGAAGACCTGGAAAACCATTGCCTGCAACTCGCGCAGAAAATCGCGAAAAACTCCCCGGTTGCCATCGGCCATGCAATAAATGCGGTAAATGCGGGTTCTAGGATTAGTAATTCCGGGTTTCAGGCCGAAATAGCGGCCTTCGGGACCTGCTTTGGTACCGCCGACTTTGCAGAGGGTACCACGGCCTTCCTCGAGAAGAGGAAGCCCGATTTTCCCGGGAAATAACCCAAATCCGCAAATATGTTTCGGAACCTATGGTTGCTTGCCGCACTGCTGGCCGCAGTATTTTGCCGGGCACAGGAAATGCCCGTGGATTATCAATTCGGCGAAAAATATAACGATCGGTACAAGTATTCGAACCTGGTGACCTTTTCCGAGGCCAACAGCGGCAACAAACTCCTTGTACGTGCCTATTACACCGGGCTCGTCCTTCGTCCAAAGGGTTATTTGATTGAGCGATACAACCCCCAGCTTGAACTGATTGATGAATACAACTACAAGTTCAAGGACGCGGATTTTTTGGATGGTTTTGTTGCCAACGGTCAATTATACCTGTTGTTTTTGCGATACGACCACGAGCAGCTGAGCTATATTTATTCCGTACACCAAAGCCCGATAGGCGACTACATTTTCACCCGGAAGGACCTGCTCAAGGTGCCATCGATTTATGTGGAGGATCCGGTGGACAAGAACTACTACAACCGGAAATTCAATTCCGGGTTCAGCACCACCCTGCTTTTTGACCGGGAGCAAAAAGCCTTCGCCCTGAGCCTGCACCACAAGAAGGGGGACGACAACCGCCACCGAATCCTGGTGTACAATTTCAATCTGCAACCAATCATGGATGTGGATTTCTCTGCAGAGGTGGAGGAGAAAAACTACGCCTTCGAGGCCCTGGAGATATCCCCGGACCTTTCGGCGGCCTTCCTGATCGGCAAGGCCTATTTCCGCAAGAGGCGCTTTAAGGCCGAGGAACGCAAGTACCAGTACGAACTCGTCAGAGTTACAAGGGGAGGTGCCCAGGCGGCATCCTTTGACCAGGAAGGGTTTTATTCGGAGGCCCTCAAACCTATCTGGAAGGATGGGAAACTGCTCTGTGTGGGCTTCTACGCGGACCGAAAGGATGACCGGTACAACGGGCTGGAGTACCTGCAGGTGGATCCGGTGACCCTGAAACCCGGAGCTCATGTCTACAACCCCTTTTCGGAGCAGTTCATGTTCGATAAGTTCGGGGCCGAATCGGAGAAAGCCATCAAAAACCTGGTCTTCAAGGATGTTCAATTCACCGCCGACGGATCCCTGCTGTTCAACGCGGAGGAGTATTTTGTTACCAGCAGCATGCAGTCCGATGCGAGCGGGGGCCGCATCAAGGTGGAACGCTTCCACCACAACGACATCGTAAGCGTCCGCCTTGACCCATCCGGGAAACTGGTTTGGGCAAGGAACATCAACAAGACGGAGGTGACCCAGGGGGACGGGGCCTATGCTTCTTACAGCGCCTACACGAAAGGGGGGAGTACGTATTTCTTTATCTGTACGGCGGCGGAGAGCCCTCAGTTGCTCAACAACGAGCGGCTGATATTCCGCCAGGGACTCAGTCGGAACCGGAACGTATTTTTGATCCGCCTGGATCCCCAGGGCCAGATCACCTGGGAGAAGATCATTGACCAGGCAGAGGCGCGACTGCCCCTGATGGTTTCCAAACCCCTGGTGGACGACAGCGACGACCGGCTTTTCTTCTACGCAAAGCGCGGTAGCAAGAAGCAACTGGTTTCCGTGCATATCCGGGGTTAGGGGAAACGGGTAGCCGTGCGGGTGCTGCTCCCGGATTTCAATCGAAAATGATTTATTGAATAGGAAAAATTCCATAAATTTGGATAATATCCTATTCTATGATCGATCCGAAAAAGGAAATCCGCAAAGGAAGGGGCGCGCAAACCCACAAGGCAAACCGCTTTGAAGCCCTGAGGCAGGAACCCCTGGAGGAGTTCCTGGAGTACAGCCGCCTGTACGGGGAAGCAGAAAAGATCCGAACCACTTACCTGAAGGTCCACCCCAAAACCATTGTCAACAAGGTGACCAGCCCGGATGTCTCCATGCCCTACAGCATGAATCCCTACCAGGGGTGTGAACATGGATGCGTGTACTGCTATGCGCGGAATTCCCACGAGTTCTGGGGTTACGGCCCCGGGCTGGATTTCGAGAGTAAAATCCTGGTCAAGGAAAGCGCCCCGGCCCTGCTGGAAGCCCATATCCGGAAGGCCTCATGGAAAGCGGCTCCCATCGTACTTTCCGGGAACACCGATTGCTACCAGCCGGCAGAGCGCCGATTTGGGATTACCCGCCGCTGCCTGGAGGTGTTCCTCCGTTACCGGCACCCGGTAGGGATCATCACCAAGAACGCCCTGGTCCTTCGGGACCTGGACCTGCTCTGCGACCTGAACGGGCACGGCCTGGTGGGGGTGAATGTTTCCGTAACCTCCCTGGAGGAATCGACGCGCCGACTTCTGGAACCCCGCACCGCAAGTATCCCAAAACGCCTGGAGACCATCCGGGAACTGGCAGAAGCGGGGATTCCGGTCAATGCCATGCTGGCACCGATTATCCCGGGGATCAACAGCCACGAAATCATGGAGCTTGCCAAAGCAGTTGCGGATGCAGGGGCGCGTTCCTTTGGATTCACAGTGGTACGCCTGAACGGGGCGCTTGCGGATTTGTTCGGCGACTGGCTCCAACGGGCCCTGCCGGACCGGGCAGAGAAGGTGCTGTCCCAGATCCGGGCCTGCCATGGGGGCAGCCTCAACGACAGCCGGTTTGGTATCCGCAACAAAGGGGAAGGAGCGATAGCAACCCAGATCCACCAAATGGCCGCGGTGGCCCGGAAGAAATACTTCAGCGACCGGATATTCCCGGACCTGAATTGCGACCTGCATGCCCCATTTAAAGACGGTCAGTTGCGCCTGTTCTGAGTGCAGGCCGTTCCTTCAGAGGAAAGTCTTCGGTTGCCACCCACTGGATCGGGTCAGGCCAGGTCCCAGCCCTTTCGGTAGCTGCCCTGTACCCACTCATTGGCCTTGTCGAAGTTGGTTACGCGCATATTCGCACCGTCCCACATGATCTTTTTGCGACCCGGATACTCCCAGTAGGATCGGCCGCTTTCCGGATCGGTAACCCGGTTTTTATACTGGTAGGCCCGGATGGCCAGGTTGCCCATCAATACGGATTCCGTCAGTTTTCCCGCTTTTTCAAAATTAGAGGAAGTCGGGGTCCCGCTGAGGCAACCCTCCACGAAATTCTGCTGGTGCCCGCCGGTGCCGCCGGGTACCCGGGGCAGTCGAGGTGCGGGCTTATTTACCATGTCCATCAGGTCGCTCGGCAGCAACCGCGCGTTGCGCGAATAGGTGTCGCAGACCAGGATGCCCTTGGTACCGTAGAAGATGGAGCCGCCCCCATTGTCCCCGATGGTCTCCCCGTCTTTCAGTTCGTCCGGCAGGTCTGGCTTGAGGCCACCATCGTACCAGTTGAGTTCGATGGGCCCGTGGTTAGAATCGGCAAATTTCAGCCTTACGATGGAGGAGGACGGGCAGGATTCACTGTAATCCGCCTCCACAAAATCGCCTACCCAGTTGGTGGTACAGCTCGCCTCCGCTTCGGTCGGGTAACCGAGTTCCAGCACGCTGAAAGGCGTTTCCATGATATGGCAACCCATGTCGCCCAGTGCCCCCGTCCCGAAATCCCACCAGCCGCGCCATTTAAAGGGGAGGTAGGAATCGTTGTAATCGCGCATGGCTGCCGGTCCGAGCCAAAGGTCCCAGTCCAGTTCCGCGGGGATCGGGTCCTTCCCCTGGGGTACCGGCACCCCCTGCGGCCACACGGGGCGGTTGGTCCAGCAATCTACTTTCTGCACCTGGCCGATGATGCCCGAATCGAGCCACTCCCGGGCCTCCCGGCTGCCGTCGCTGGAGGCACCCTGGTTGCCCATCTGGGTAACGATGCCCATTTCCCGGGCCACCTGAGTCATCATCCGGGCTTCCGATATGTTATGCGTCAGGGGTTTCTCCACATAGGCGTGTTTCTTCTCCCGCATAAACGGCAGGGCAATGGTGGCGTGCGTATGGTCCGGGGTGGCCACCATGATCGCATCCATGTCCTTTAAGTGCTTCTTATATACCTTCCTGTAATCCTTGTACCTTTTGACGTCCGGGAACATCTCGTAGGTCTCGGCCGCACGCCGGTCGTCCACGTCGCAGAACGAAACAAACTTGACTTTGCCGGTTTCGTGGAGGCCCCTCATGACCCCGGCACCCCGTCCGCCGACACCGAAGGCGGCCACGTAAAGCGTATCACTGGGGGGAACATGCCCTTTTCCGAGCACATAACTGGGGACAATACTGAAGGCGGCCGAAGTGGCGGCGGTGTTTTTCAGGAAGGTTCTTCTTTGCATGGGTGTTTGGTTTGAAATGAGCTATCAAGATACAAAATCTGTGTAAAGAATACACCTCAAGATCTTCCCGCGCCAGATTGGGGCCTCAGGCAGTTCCGTTCCACTCCCGGTAAAACTCCTCCAGGAATTCCAGCATGAACGCATGCCGTTTTTCGGCCAGTTTTTTCCCGGTCTCCGTGTGCATCCGGTCTTTGAGCAGGAGCAGTTTTTCGTAGAAGTGGTTCAGGGTGGGCCCATCGGATTTTTGGTATTCCGCCTTGCTCATCTTCACCCGGGGGGCAATTTCCGGGTCGTAGAGCTTGCGGTTCTTATAGCCCCCGAAATTGAAGGCCCGCGCAATCCCGATGGCACCGATGGCATCCAGGCGGTCGGCATCCCGGACCACGTGCAATTCGCCCGATTTGAAGGGTTTTTTGTTGTTTTCAAGGCTCTTTTTAAAAGAGATGTTGCGGATGATTTGTACCACGTGGGTGCGCACCGGCTGGGGCACGTCGATTTCCCGCATAAAGGCATCCGCCTTTTTGGGGCCTGCATCCTCGTCCCCGTCGTGGAATTTGGGGTCGGCGATATCGTGGAGGAGGGCGCCCAGGCTGACGATGAGGATATCCACTTCCTCGTCCTTGGCTATCAGGAGCGTATTGCGGAAGACCCGCTGGGTATGGAACCAGTCGTGGCCCCCTTCGGCCCCTTCCAGTTCTTTACGGACAAAGGCGATGGTTTTATCTACAAATTCGGAATCAGTCATTGGGGGGGTCGATCTTGGAAGCGATCAGCGCTTCGAGGTTTTTCATTTTTTCAGGGGTAAACCCGGCTACCGGGATGGGCGGGTGCACCGTAAAGCGGATACGCGCGCCCAGGCCCAGCGGGAAGGAACCGTAGCGGAACATCTTCCAGGAGTTGTTGATGCTGATGGGCAGGATCTGCGCCGAGGGGGCCTGATCCATCAGCAGGCTCAGGCCAAAGGTGCGGAAGGGCTTCGGCTCCCCTGTCCGGGAACGGGTGCCTTCCGGGAAAATGACCGCACTGTGCCCGGTTTTTTCAATGTAAGCGCCCAGCTTTTCCAGTTCGGCCCGGGCCTGCCGGCGGTCCTTGCGGTCGATCAGGGCGGACCCCCCATGGCGCAGGTTGTAGGAGACGCTGGGAATCCCTTTGCCAAGCTCTTTCTTGCTGACAAACTTGGGGTGGTATTTACGCAGGTACCAGATCAGGGGCGGGATATCGTACAGGCTTTGGTGGTTGGTCACGATGATCAGCGGGCCACCTGCCGGCATGGGGTCGGCGTACTCGAACCGGTAGGTGGTGCCGAGCAGGTGCGTGCAGCGTATGATGCAGAGGTTGAGGAGGCTCACGCTCGCCTTATGCGCCTGGTAGCCAAACACATTCAGGCACATCCATTGCACCGGGTGGAACACGACGAGTGTCAGCCCGAAAAACAACAGGTAGATTGCCGAAAGCGGATATGCCAGGAGTTTGGCCATGGTGCAAAAATAAGAAACCCTGGTCCGTTGACAACGCATATGCTCGATTTGTAAGAAAGACCTTATATTTGACAGGGAATATGCCAGATCGCACCAAAAGTATGTCCGAGAGCGGGGAATCAACCTTTATCACCAAATTCCGACAAAACCGATTTTGGCCCATTTGGGTTGTTCTCTGGCTGCTCCAGTTACCTGTCCCCGGATGGGCCCAGGAACCCCAACCCATTTGCCGTTTCACCGGGCGTATTTCCTTTGCAGAATTCATCGAGCCCTGTGGCACCCCTATGCCGCCTCCGGACACCCCTGTTGATTCCGTTATTCCCGTAAATCTCCCGGAAAAAAGGGAATCCTGGTGTATATCATCCGTTTGCGATCCTGATCAATTGTCGCGCATTGACGCCTTTCTAAAGGAACTCAGGGTATCCCGCAACTTTTCTATTATTACATGTGCTGCGGGTTCCCTGAATGCAGCGACTCTCTTCCAGAATGGTCTTACCGGGGGCATGTCGCGCATGCTTGCCCTGCAAACCGACATGGAAGAATTCATGGAAAATCCGGGGTTGGATATTCCCGGGGCCATCACCTTCCTGCATGCATTGGGGCACCATGTTTTTCAACATGCCATGGGGAAAACGAACCTGATGGAGACCCACGAATTGGATGCAGACTATTTCAGCGGGTCCTCCCTGGCCCGTTTGGGCCTGGATCCGGACCAGGCCTTCCGTGAATTTGCCGTACTGCTTAAAAATGAGGCGACCTATGAAGGATATCCCCCATTTGCGGACCGGCTGGCATCCTTTAAGAGGGGTTGGGAATGGGGTGCCTTCGCCAAGAGTTTTGGATGGGGGGAAGACGTCCCGGTCTACGGAACGGACCGGATCCGAGCTGAAGGCCTCCGGGATGCGGGGTCACGGAAGGAGGAGGAAGGGGACCTGGCATCGGCTGCCGAAGACTACCTGGACGCTTACGCATATAACTGGCGGGTTACCGGGAATCTCAGGAAGGCGCTACACTGTGTACAGGAACTCGGGGATGATGACCTGGCATTGAAAATTTACGGGGAATTGCTCGCTTCTGCAGCAAATGAAAGGGCCCCGGCAAATAAACAGGCATACCTTTATGATATGGCTACCCACTCGGGCAACCTCGGACAATTTGATCAGGCCCGCACCTACCTCCAAATAAGCCGTGACCTGAACGCCGGACACGTGGACGATCTGGTAAATACCGGGAAGATGTATTTAAGAATGGACCGCCCCGGACGCGCCAGGGATGCGCTTATGGAGGCCATCCAATTAGGTCCTGCCACGGGCGAAATGTACCTGTATCTCGGACAAGCCCAAAGCGCCCTTTCCGACCCGAAAGCTGCCATCCGGTCTTTCCGTACCGTACTATCGGCTTCGCCGGAAAACCTGGAAGCCATCCTGGGATTGTCCGAAGTCTATTCCAATGAAGCAGAGGCCCTGCTGGGCCTGATCGAACAGGAAAAATCTCCTGCGGAGGCACGCCGCCTTCAATCGGTGAAAATATCCTTGTACCGGGAAGCCGAAGCGGTGCTCCTGGAAGGCCTCCGTGCGGCGCCAGATGACCTCGATTTGCTCACACGGCTTTACCGTATTTACCTCAGCATACCGGACAAATCCCGAATTCGTGAAATCCGTAAAAAGCTTAAAGACATCCAAGAATGATCAATAAAAAACCCCGTCTGGAAAAGCGGGGTTTTTAAATTCTTTATGCGTTGCCTTTCAGCAAAACTCGTCGTAAGCCTGGGTCAGGTTGTCGGCGATCATATCAGCCGGCCGCCCTTCGATGTGGTGGCGCTCGATCATGTGGACGAGTTCCCCGTCCTTAAAGAGCCCCATGCTGGGCGATGAGGGCGGGAAAGGGACCATCAGCCCGCGGGCTGCGTCAACGGCTTCCCGGTCCACGCCTGCAAATACGGTGACCAGGCGGTCGGGGGTTTTGCCATGCTGCAGGCTCAGCTTGGCAGCCGGCCGGGCATTGGCTGCGGCACAGCCGCAAACAGAATTCACGACCACCAGTACGGTGCCCGGTTGTTTTATGGCGGCTTCGACCTCCTCGGCGGAGAAGAGCTCCTCAAAGCCGGCGGAAGACAGGTCTTCACGCATGGGTTTAACCAGTTCTGTAGGGTACATAGTCTTTTTTTAAAAATTTATCAGGAGCTAAAGGTACGAAAAGGGCGTCACTTTACCATGGCGGTGTCCAGGGGCTTCCGGTGCGGGTACGGTTCAGGACCAAAGCGCTATCTTTGCCAAAAATTTTCCGGATGATAAAATGGTTTGGAGCGTTTGTCGGATACCTCTTCCTGCGGCTGCCCGGGGCAATCATCGGGTTCCTGCTGGGGAGCCTGATCGATGGGTCCACCGCGCGCACGGGTTCCGTATTCACCAGTTTCTCAAAACAGCAGGTCTCCCCGGCGGATTTTGAGCTGAACCTGCTATCGCTCTGCTCCATCATCATCAAGGCCGACGGGCAGGTGAGCCAGCAGGAGCTCGATTACGTCCGTCAGTATTTCCTTTCCACCTACGGTAAGGAGAAAGCAAATGCCATTTTCAGGACGTTTAACGAGGTCATCAAAAAGCGCGAGATTTCCGGCCAGCGCATCTGTGCCTACCTGAACCAGCGCACCCGCTATGAGGTCAGGCTGCAGCTAGTGCACTTCCTGTTCGGGATTGCCCAGGCAGACGGGCATGTGAGCGAGGCCGAATTGCGCAAACTCCGGGAACTTGCGGGTTACCTGCAAATCAGGTCGTCGGATTTTGAGAGCATCATGGCCATGTTCGTCAAATCGGTGGACAATGCCTATACCATCCTTGAAATCGAACGGACTGCAACAGACGACGAAGTAAAGAAGGCCTACCGGAACATGGCCAAAAAATACCATCCGGACCGCGTGAATACGCAGGACGAGGCGATCAAGCGGGGCGCGGAGGAAAAGTTCAAGGAAGTCCAAAAAGCCTATGAGGCCATCCAGCGCGAACGCGGCCTGTAGTCAGTTAAAAACCGGCTAGTAGTATGCAAAATTTCTGGGTTTACGGCGAATTGGGATTTTTCCATGTACTCGACCCCCAGGGCTACGACCACGTGCTGTTTTTGACGGCACTCGCCCTGCCTTTTACGTATCGCAGCTGGAAGCGCGTTTTCTGGCTGGCCACCTTGTTTACGATTTCCCATTGCCTGTCCCTGGCCCTGGCGGCCTATGGCGTTGTGGATGTGGATGCCGCCTGGGTGGAATTCCTGATCCCGGTTACCATCCTGCTGACGGCCCTGTTTAACTTGTTCGTGGGGGCTTCCGGGGAGGAACCCCGGACCGCCTTCCGGATCCACCTGATATCCACCGGACTTTTCGGGCTGATCCACGGGTTGGGGTTTTCAAATTATTTCCGGATGCTGATGATGGGGGAAACCGAAAAAAACGGGCCCCTGCTGGGATTTGCCCTCGGGATTGAGGCCGCCCAGTTGCTGGTGCTGGTCGTGGTGCTGGGGCTTTCCTATTTCCTGGTCGAAAGGTTGCGGGCCCCGGCCCCCTGGTATATCCGGGTGGGCAGCCTGGTCATTGCAGCGATTTCCCTGGGGCTGCTGGTGGGTGCCTGGCCGGCCTGATTTTCACTTAAAATTAACCCGTGCGGGGTTGTAAGGGTTTTTAAAAGCCGGTATATTAGTGCTTTCCCGCACGAATTTCCGGCAGGCTGCGTTATAGCGTATACAGTGAAGGAGAAAAAACAGGAGAAATACGACAAGGCGTATCTGCGCATGGCCCAGGAGTGGGGCAAGCTTTCCTATTGCAAGCGCAAGCAGGTAGGGGCTATCATCGTCCGGGACCGGATGATTATCTCCGATGGGTATAACGGCACCCCCACGGGATTTGAGAACTTTTGCGAGGACGAGGAGGGGTACACCAAATGGTACGTGCTGCACGCCGAGGCCAATGCGATCTCCAAGGTGGCATCCTCCACCCAGTCCTGCGAAGGGGCCACCCTCTATATTACCCTGTCCCCCTGCAGGGAATGCAGTAAGCTGATCCATCAGTCCGGCATCCGGAGGGTGGTCTATCAAAAAGCCTACAAGGACGATTCGGGCCTGCAGTTCCTCGATCGCGCGGGCGTGAAACTGGTACACCTGCCTGTAATAGACATTTCGGTGGCCGTAAATGAAGAATGATTTGAAGAAAAGCTATTACATCGGACCGGCGGTGGTGGCCTTTGCGCTGGCACTGGGGATTTTTGTGGGGGGCAAGCTCCATTTCAACGATACCCCGGAACAACTCTTTACCACCAATTCCAAAAAGGACAAGCTAAACCGGCTGATCGACTACATCGACTACGAATACGTGGACGAGGTAAATACCGACAGTATTGTCGACGTTACCGTAAACAACATCCTGGACAAACTCGACCCGCATTCGGTCTACATCCCGAAGTCCGAAATGAAGCGGGTTTCCGAGAACATGAAGGGGGATTTTGTGGGCATCGGCATCAATTTCTACACGATCCGGGACACCATTACCATTACCCGGACCATTGCCGGAGGGCCCAGCCGGAAGGCCGGCCTGCTTCCCGGGGACAAAATCCTGGTGGCGGACAGGGACACCCTGTACGGGCGCGGGATGCCGGATTCCCAGATCGTCTCCCGCCTCAAGGGGCAGGAGGGATCACCCGTGAAGCTGCAGGTGTACCGGAAAACGGAAGACCGCATCTTTGCCGTGAACCTGACCCGGGACCGTATCCCGATCCGGAGTATCGATGCCAGTTATATGCTGACCCCGGATATGGGATATATCCGCATGAACCGGTTTGCGGAATCCACCTCGGAGGAGTTCGATGCCGCCCTCGGGCGGTTGCAGCAACTCGGGGCCGAGAAGCTGACCCTGGACCTGAGGGACAACCCGGGCGGATACCTGAACGTCGCCGAGCAGATCGCGGATGCCTTCCTCCCGAAGGGCAAGCTCATCCTCTTTACCCGGAATAAGAAAGGCCAGACGGATTCCGTCTACGCCACCTCCAGGGGCCGCTTTGAGAACAAGCCGGTCTATGTGCTGATCAATGAACGATCCGCTTCGGCATCGGAAATCATTGCAGGGGCCCTGCAGGACAACGACCTGGGCACCATTGTGGGCCGGCGTTCCTTTGGGAAGGGGCTCGTACAGCGTGAAATGGACCTGGGCGACGGCTCGGCGGTCCGCCTGACGGTCTCCCGGTACTACACACCCACCGGGCGCTCCATACAGCGGGATTACCAGAATGGCAACAAGGACTACTACGACCGCTTTACCCAGCGCTACCACAATGGGGAACTCACTTCCGTGGACAGCATCCGGGTGGCCGATTCCCTGAAATTCCTAACCCCCGGGGGCAAGGTGGTCTATGGGGGAGGCGGGATCATCCCGGACGTATTCGTCCCCATTGGCAGCAATGAAGAGGAGGCTATAGCCGCCCTGGATTCCAGGGGGTATTTCTCAAGGTTTGTCTTTGACCACCTGGAGGAGGACCGCACCCGCTATTCCGACTACGACGAAATGCGGTTTTACAATGAATTCCACACGGACGACATCCTCTTTGAACGCCTGATGGATTTCCTGTCGGCTTTTAAACTGAGTATTGATTTCTACGATTACGAGGACTTGCTGAAGACCTACATCAAGGCGGGGATTGCCGAGCAGTTGTTCTCCCCCGACCTGAAGGCGCGCATCCTGGCGCCCACGGATTCCATGTTGTTGAAAGTGCGGGACCTGGACCGGCCGCAGCTGGAAATGGAGCCTGAACCCGATAGTTGAAAACGGATATCACGGTGGCCTGAAGGCGGCTAAGTCGCCCGCCCGCGGAATCGATTGGGGCACCTATTGGGGCACCTGACTACCCGAAGCTCCCGGCCACCTGCTATTCGTTGTCCAGTTTGTTCTGAATGCGTTTGGCGGTGTGGTAGATCAGGAGCAGGACAATGGCGCAAAGTGCGGCCGCAATCCCGATAAGGGCCACCAGGCTGTCGCCTTCCAGCGGATTATCGGTGTCCAACATGGTGACGTTGTAGCCGATCAGGGCCAGGGCCAGGACAATCAATACAAGCAGGACGATTTTATTCATTTCATTTGCGGCTTTTTGGGCCACCCGGTCAGAAGAGCCCGTTGATGTTCGTGGCGAACAGCTTTACCGAGATGGCCAGCAGGATGACCCCGAAAACCTTCCGGATCACGCTGAGGCCATTCTGGCCGAGAACCCGTTCGATACGGGCCGAGGCTTTCAGCACTGCATAGACAAAGATACAGTTCAGAATGATAGCGACAATGATATTGACCACATCGAATTCCGCCCGGAGGGAAAGGAGGGAGGTCATGGTCCCTGCCCCGGCGATAAGCGGAAAGGCCAGGGGCACGATGGATGCTGCCTCCGGGGCCTCATCCTTGTAGAGCGTAATCCCCAGGATCATTTCGATGGCGAGGAAGAACAGCACAAAAGACCCTGCCACGGCAAAGGAATTTACATCGATGCCGATCAATTTCAGGATTTCCTCCCCGATGAACAGGAAGGCAATCATGATAACGGCCGCTACCAGGGTGGCCTTTCCCGACTGCACATGCCCGGCTTTCTTGCGCAGGTCAATGATGATCGGGATGCTGCCCACAATATCGATAACGGCGAACAGGATCATGGTTGCGGAGGCGATTTCGCGAAGGCTGAAATTCATGGCTTCTGATTTTTGGCGTGCAAATGTAATGGGAATCCGAGGATAAAAAAGCGGTCGGCACCAGATTTTTTCAATCCTGTTTTTAGGGGGTAAAAGAATATCTTTGTCCAAAATTGCCATCGATGTTCGAACTGGGAAAAACCGTTGTTTCAGAAGCGCTTTTCGAATCGCATTTTGTCTGTGACCTCCAGGCCTGCAAAGGCGCCTGTTGCGTGGACGGGAATGCGGGGGCCCCCGTATCCGAAGAGGAGCGCGGAATCCTGGAACGGATCTACACTAAAGTCCGTCCCTTCCTCAGGAAGGAAGGGCGGGAGGCAATCGAAGCCCAGGGCCCCTACGTAAAAGGCGAGGACGGCGATTGGGAAACCCCGCTGATCGATGGGAACGAATGCGCCTACGTCGTTTTTTCCGGCGATAAGGCCCTCTGCGGGATCGAGGCAGCCTACCGGGAGGGGGCCGTCGACTGGAAGAAACCGCTTTCCTGCCACCTGTATCCGGTGCGTATCCGGGAATACACCGCCCTTACAGCCGTCAACTACCACCAATGGCATATCTGCGACCCCGCCTGTTCGCTTGGGGAGGAACTGAAGGTCCCCATTTACAAATTTGTTCGCGAAGCCCTGATCCGGAAATTCGGGCAGGCCTGGTACGACGAGCTGGAGTTGGTAGCCGCCAGGCACCTCAATCAGTAGGCTCTTTAAACAGTAGGCACTTTCAGGACCACCTCGGTCCCTGTCGGGTTCCCTTCTTCGTCGTGGAGGTCCCGGATATCAATCGAGTACCTGTTCTGATAGTCCTTTGAAAAGTTTGCCAGCCGTTCCCGGGTAATGGAAATGCCCACCGACTTCCGCTTGAGCACGCGGCGTTCCCGGACCTTTTCTGCAGCTTCCCTGCCGATGCCGTTGTCGCGGATCACAATGGTGATATAACCCTGTGGTTCTTTCCGGATGAGGATCCGGATTATTTTCGGGCCTTCCACCGAAGACAACCCATGCCACAACGCATTTTCCAGGAAGGGCTGCAGGATCAGCGAAGGGATCTTGATCAGGCTGGTATTGATCTCCGGTTCCGTTTCCACGGCAAAATCGATTTCCCCGTTAAAGCGGATATTCTCGATGTTCATGTAGAGCACCGCGGTTTCCAGTTCTTCCTCGAGGGGGATTTCCTTCAGGGAAGATGCCTCCAGGATTTTACGTACCAGTTTGGAAAATTTATTGAGGTAGTGGACGGCATTTTTTTGCTCGTTGTTGATAATATAGAGCTTGATGGAATTCAGGGAATTGAACAGGAAATGCGGGTTCATCTGGCTTCGCAGCATGCTCTGTTCCAGAGTGAGCATCTTTTTCTCGCTATTGAGCTGGTATTGCCGGTAGAGGATATACAGGATCAGCGTAAATAGCACCAGTAGGAGGGCCCCCACCAAAAGGGTGGTCCGGTTCCGCCTCAGTTTGAGCTTGACGATCTGGTTCTCCTGGTTGAGGAACTTGATCTGGTCCATCCTTTCCTCCGCCTCGGACTTCGAGATCATTTCGGTGACGTAGTTGCTGATCTGGGTATTGGCTATGCGCCTTCGCGCGGTCTCGGCAGTTTTGTAGTACGCCAGGGCCTCCCGGTAATTCCCCCTGGCCCTTTCAATGTCGTGGAGGTAGTTATAGGCCGAGTGCAGGTTGCTCTGCATGTTGAGGTCCTCCGAGATCCCGATGCTCCGCAACAGGTAACTGCGCGCTTCCTCATAGCGATCCAGGATGGTGAGGACCCAGCCCACTTGCAGGTACAGGGATGAAAGTATTTCGGGGTCCCCCAAGGCTTCTCCCTTGGCCAGGACGGATTCCAGCAAAGCCAGTGCTTCGTTGGCCTGGTCTTCATGGGCCATGACATGGGCTATGCCATATTTGGCAATGATATCGACGCGATCGGAACCCATTGTTTCGTTTGCCTGCAGGGCGTCTTCGTAATATTCCAGGGAGCCGTCGTGGTCGCCGATGGCTTCGAGGCATTCCGCGATGTTGAGGAAATTCGAGGCCTGCCCCTGCAGGTTGCCCAACTCCCCATCGTATTCCAGGGAACGCTGAAAATATTCGATTGCCAACCCATACTGCCCCATCAGCCTGTAGATATTCCCGATACCGTTGATGGCGTTATTCCTTTCGACCATTATGGTATTGCTGGGGTTTTCGATGGATTCCGCCAGGTTCATCGCCTTCTGGTGGTATTCGAGGGCCGATCGGATGGATTCCATCTTCCGGTAGGTTATCCCGAGCCGGTTTTGGACAACCACCTGGAATTCGCGGTTTTTGGATTGGTTGGCGGCATCCAGCGCCCGGGAATAGTATTCGATTCCCCGGGCATATCGCCCGATGCTCTGGTAGGCTCCCGCCACCTGTTCAAACCCGAAGGCGGTGCCAACGGTAAAGCCGGCCATCTCGCACTCCCGGATGAAATATTTCATCAGCACGGTGTCCCGGCGATAGGGTTCAAGCGCCTTTTCAAAAGCGGTGTGGGATTTCGGCTCTACACGGATCAGGCTGTCGGCAACCTCCCGGAACACGGAGGGGATGCCCTGGGCAGACGCTTGCAGGGCAAGTGCAAACAGGCAAAGGGGGATTAGAGTCTTCACAGGGTGTATGCGCATGCGGGGGATAGCTTATATCAGATCCAGGAAATCCGACTTTTTCTGACGGGAGACAGGGATCTTGTGATTGGGTTTCAGGATTACGTACCCGTCCGTTTTCAGGAATTCTTTGATTTTGTTTAAGTTGATGATAAATGAGTTGTGGATCCGGAAGAAGGAATCCGAGGGCAGGAGCTCCCCGACTTCCTTTAATTTTTTGGTCATGACGATTTTTTGCCCGTCGGACAGGAAGATGGTACTGTAGTTCCCGTCCGATTCGGCATAGACGATGTCGTCGTTTTCCAGGAACACCAGTTTTCCGTCTGTGCTCAGGGTGATTTTTTTCTGGGAGGAAGCCGCGTTGTGATTCAGCAGGATCTTTTCCAGGCGTTCGGCGCTTACCCCCCGGGAATGGTGTTTGCGTATCTTGGCGATGGTATCCTTGAGGTCATCCGAATCTATTGGCTTGAGCAGGTAATCTATCGCTTCGTTCTTCAGGGCTTTGATCGCATACTGGTTGTAAGCTGTGGTAATGACCACTGCCACATCCCGGTTCTGCATTTTCTGGATGAACTGGAAGCCATCCATGGTTGGCATCTCAATATCCAGGAACAGGCAATCCGGTTGGTTTTTGTCCAGGTAGGCCAGTGCTTCAAAGGGGTCAGTGAAGGATGCCACCACGGAAATTTCATTGGAAAAATTGGTCAATTCCCATTGAAGGCTTTGGAGCGCCTTTTCCTCATCGTCTACGATTACGGCCTCTAACATAATACTGAATATAACGCTCTAAATTAAACAAAATTACAGGGCCGACGGTTGCGCGCCCCGTTAACATGTGCCATTGGCAGCAATCGACTTATGAATGGTGCCAAATGAACTGAAACCGGTCGGCGCGTTGAAGGATGGGTCCGGGACCGCGGGCCGGGGGCCGGCGCATGGCGACTGCCTACCTGAGCAGGCGGCTGTAAATACGGCGGGGCCGGGTAATCCCCCGGCAGAATCGATGCGGTTTATACAGAATTTTTACCCGATTATACATTTTAGCCTCGGGTCGGCTTGCCATGGGTATACCTTACCAGTAGTTTTAGCGACACGCAAAGCCGATTGAAAATGAAACGTTGCCTGTATTTTTTCCTGGGACTGGTTGCTGCCCTGCTTTTAGCAGTATTTTCCAACGGGAGTACGGCGGGGGATCCGGAAACCTTCGAAGGTACCGAGACAGCCTCGGTAAGGACCGGTGAAACCAATTGGCAAATGTCGGATGCCGCTGAAACGAAAATCGATGAGATGAATCCAAAGCAGGTGAACCCGTGAGCTACAGGAATAAATGGATCCTGCGCATAACCGGGGTTGCCATCGTGGCCCTGTTGCTGCTTGGCAGTATTTCACATATTGCACCGGGGAACCTGTTGCCCGAGAGCCCGATGGTTACCGGGAAATACCGCATTGCCTCTGTACAGGACGGTGAACTCCAATATTTTGAAGGCCCCGTATACTTTGAACTGGCACAGCAGCAGTCCGGCCGCAAGCCGGCATCCGTGTTCAAACTGCATTTTATCAATCCGGATGCGGGGAACGGAAGCGGCTTTGGTTTTATGATTCCCCTTCCGGAGGACCTGGCGGGCATCCGGGCTGAACAATACACGGTGGAATCCCAGGAGAAAGGGCTTATCAGTCGGCTGGGCACGGTTTTTGGCTATGCCGATGTGGTTCAGGAGGAATCCTCCCTGTATTTTACGGAGTCGGGCAGTATTTCGATCACGAATGCCACCCAGGAAGAGGTGACCGGAGATATGAATATGGTGCTGATGGATGAAAATGGCCATACCATGCGGATTAAAGGAAGTTTTAATGCCCGTCCGCTGTATACGCAGCAACTGAACTGAAGATAAAGGATAACGTATCGGATACTGGAAAATAAATTTGTCAAACAGGAAGTACGGCTCCTCATGTTCGCATCGCCTTAACGGCTGCGATCAGGCATCAGAGCGCTTTGCAAGCCGGTCCTTTTATGGACCTGGTAGCTGTTAGATTTTTAGGTTTCGGGGGAACTACCTAGATCAACAATCGCAAGCGCATTACGCTGAAGCGGGGGCCGTACCGTTTGACAATTACCGGGCCCGGGGAATAGACCGAACAGTATGCTTTTATAAGCAACTGTTCGGTTTATTTTTTGTTTAATGACCCCCGGAAGAACCGCCAAAAATTTTTAAGCGGTGCATCTGCCGTATCGAGGCTTGTGAGGCTAGATTTCAACAGTTTGTGTTAAAAACTTTGAGGGCAATCCGGATAAACCGGCTTTCGCCTTTGAAGCCTTTTTGCAATCTTTGTTAGTCCCTATAGCAAGGAAAAATCACACTTTTTTTAATTCATTAAAACCCGCACTATGTCAGCAGCTGAAGAGCCTATTCTGAAGGAAAATAAGGACCGTTTCGTAATCTTCCCGATCCAGCACCACGATCTCTGGGAATGGTACAAGAAATGTGAGGCCTGTTTCTGGACTGCTGAAGAGATCGACCTGCATCAGGACCTGAGCGACTGGAACAACAAGCTTTCGGATGACGAGAAGTATTTCATCAAACACATCCTGGCCTTTTTTGCGGCCTCGGATGGGATCGTCAATGAAAACCTGGCCGAGAATTTCGTCAACGAGGTGCAGTATTCGGAGGCCAAGTTCTTCTACGGTTTCCAGATCATGATGGAAAACATCCACTCGGAAACCTATTCCCTGCTCATCGACACCTATGTCAAGGACGAAAAGGAAAAAAACCTGCTGTTCCAGGCCATTGAGAATTTCCCGGCCATCAAGAAAAAGGCAGACTGGGCCCTGAAATGGATCGAATCCCCGAGTTTTGCCGAGCGGCTGATCGCCTTCGCCGCGGTGGAGGGGATTTTCTTCTCAGGGGCATTCTGTTCCATCTTCTGGCTGAAGAAGCGCGGGCTGATGCCCGGCCTCACCTTCTCCAATGAACTGATCTCACGGGATGAGGGCATGCATTGCGACTATGCCGTGCACCTGCACAACAAGCACCTGATCAACAAGGTCTCCAAGGAGCGGATTACCCAGATTCTCACCAATGCCCTGGACATCGAGCGGGAGTTTATCACCGAGTCCCTGCCGGTCAGCCTGATCGGGATGAATGCCAAGCTGATGACCCAGTACCTGGAGTTCGTCACCGACCGCCTGCTGGTAGAGCTGGAATGCGACAGGGTGTACAACTCGACCAACCCCTTTGATTTTATGGACATGATTTCCCTGCAGGGGAAAACGAATTTCTTTGAGAAACGGGTCTCCGAATACCAGAAGGCCGGTGTAATGAACAAGGAAAAGGATACAGATTCCCAGAAAATCAGCTTCGACGCGGACTTTTAGGGAATACGCAAAGCCGAAAAGTCCGGGCTTCCGGGCTTTTTTCTGTGCTTGATTTTAAATGTTAACAATTTTAACAGGGCGGGGTGACCCCGATAACTAAACACTAAAAACGAGAAACACATGTATGTAGTAAAAAGAGACGGCAGGAAGGAGCCGGTAATGTTCGATAAAATTACCGCCCGCGTACGCAAATTGTGCTATGGCCTGAGCGACCTGGTAGACCCGGTCAAAGTAGCCATGCGGGTCATCGAGGGCCTCTATGACGGGGTAACCACCTCGGAACTCGACAACCTTGCCGCTGAGATCGCGGCCACCCTGACCACGACCCATCCGGATTACGCCAAGCTGGCCGCCCGGATCTCCGTCTCCAACCTTCATAAGAACACCAAGAAGTCGTTCTCCGAAACCATGAAGGACCTCTACGAATACGTAAACCCCCGCACCGGCAAGAAGGCCCCGCTCGTGGCCGACGACGTTTTTGAAGTGATCCGGAAGCACGCCGACGAACTGGACTCCATGATCATCTACAACCGGGATTTCGGCTACGATTATTTCGGCTTCAAAACCCTGGAGCGTTCCTACCTGTTAAAACTCAACGGCAAAATCGTGGAGCGGCCCCAGCACATGCTCATGCGGGTTTCCGTGGGCATCCACCTGAACGACCTGGAAGCGGTACGTGAGACGTACGAGCTGATGTCTAAAAAGTATTTCACCCACGCCACCCCAACACTGTTCAATTCCGGGACGCCCAAGCCCCAGATGTCTTCCTGTTTCCTGCTGGCCATGCAGGACGACAGTATCGACGGCATTTACAATACGCTGAAGCAAACGGCCAAAATCTCCCAATCGGCTGGCGGCATCGGGCTGTCCATCCACAACATCCGCGCGACCGGTTCCTATATTGCCGGGACGAACGGTACCTCAAATGGCCTGGTGCCCATGCTGCGGGTATTTAACGATACAGCCCGCTATGTGGACCAGGGCGGCGGCAAGCGCAAAGGGAGTTTTGCCATTTACCTGGAGCCCTGGCATGCGGATATCTTCGATTTCCTCGAGTTGAAAAAGAACCACGGAAAAGAGGAGATGCGGGCCAGGGACCTGTTCTACGCCATGTGGATCTCCGACCTCTTTATGAAGCGGGTCGAATCCGATGCCGAATGGACGCTCATGTGCCCGAATGAATGCCCGGGGCTGTATACCACCCACAGCGAGGAATTCGAGGCACTGTACCTGAAGTACGAAAAAGAAGGCAAGGGCCGGAAAACCATTAAGGCCCGCGAACTCTGGGAGAAGATCCTGGAATCGCAGATCGAAACAGGGACTCCCTATATGTTGTACAAGGATGCTGCCAACCGCAAGAGCAACCAGAAAAACCTGGGCACCATCCGATCCTCCAACCTTTGTACGGAAATCATGGAGTATACGGCGGAAGATGAGGTGGCGGTCTGCAACCTGGCTTCCATTGCCCTTCCCATGTTCATCAAGAACGGCGAATTTGACCACAAAGAGCTCTTCAAGGTAACCAAGCGGGTGACCAAGAACCTGAACCGGGTGATCGACCGGAATTACTATCCGATTGTGGAGGCCGAAAACTCCAACATGCGCCACCGGCCTGTGGGCCTCGGTGTGCAGGGCCTTGCGGATACCTTTATCCTGTTGCGGCTGCCGTTTACCAGCGATACAGCCAAGAAACTGAACCGGGAAATCTTCGAGACACTGTATTATGCGGCTGCTACTGCCTCCATGGAGATGGCCAAGGAAGAAGGGCCGTATTCCTCCTACAAGGGCAGCCCGATCTCCCAGGGCCAGTTTCAGCACAACCTCTGGGGCATCAAGGACGAGGAGCTTTCCGGCCGGTGGGACTGGGACAAACTCCGCAAGAGCATCAAAAAGCACGGGGTGCGGAACTCTCTGCTGGTAGCACCCATGCCAACGGCTTCCACTTCCCAGATCCTGGGGAACAACGAGTGCTTTGAGCCCTATACCTCCAATATCTATACCCGCCGGGTACTCTCCGGGGAATTCATCGTGGTCAACAAGCACCTGCTGGAAGACCTGGTTTCCCTGGGCCTGTGGAATGAGAACATGAAGCAGGAACTCATGCGGGCAAACGGGTCCATCCAGCATATCGATGCGATCCCGGATGAGATCAAGGAGCTCTACCAGACAGTTTGGGAACTCAGCATGAAGGACATCATTGACATGAGCCGGCAACGCGGCTACTTTATCGACCAGAGCCAGTCCCTGAACCTGTTCATGGAAAATGCAAACTATGCCAAGCTCACCTCCATGCACTTTTACGCCTGGAAGAGCGGCCTGAAGACGGGTATGTATTACCTGCGTACCAAATCGGCCGTGGATGCCATCAAGTTTACTTTGGACAACACCAAGAAAAAGGAGGAAACACCGGAAGTGGTCGCAGTGGCCCAGGAAGAAGCCGTACCCGAGAAGGCAAAAAGCCTGAAGGTACAGACAACGCCGGTCAAGGAACAGGACGTCGACGCGGAGCCCATGACGCCGGAAGAGATGAAAGCCCTGGTCGCCCAGGCTAAGGCAGCTTCCGGGAAACCCGATGACGAATGCCTGATGTGCGGTTCCTGAGAAGGAGCCCGCTGGTTGGGCCCGGGCGGAGGAAATCCGTTGTGGCCCCCCGGCAGTTTTAGTGTTTATTTCAAAAAAAATGCCTCAGCGGACTGCGACTTGCAGGAACTGCTGAGGTGTTTTTCTTACCGGCATAGCGGTCTGAGGATACTTCTGTGGAAGTAACCTTACGAAACGGGAACCTGGCTGGCTAATCTTCGAGCATCGGCTTTACAATGCTGCGGATCACCAGGAAAACGGCCAGATAGCCCAATAGGATGATATAATAATTTTCCATGATTGCGTCACCTATATTAATTACGCAAAAAATCAGCTTCCCGGATCACGGCCGGCAGAAATTTCTGAAAAAGTTGTTGACAGCGCCTATCCCATTTCCTGTTCGGAAGGCTCCCCGGACATCCGGGCCCGGAATTTCTTATAGGCAAAATGCGCTACGGAATAGAGGGAAATGTAGGTCAGTAGTACAAGAAGGTAGGTATCGATCTGGGTCATCGCTTTCCAGGTTTTCGGGGTTCAGGACGAAATGTACAATAATATCGACAAAAAGCGATAAGACGTAAGAAAAATTCGATGAACTGCTAGGGGTCGACCGATTTGTAGGCCTGGATCACTGCTTCCTCTCCGGGGGTTCCTTCCATGGAATTCCCGTGTTCCATTCCCAGGATCCCGTTGTAACCCCGGCCCAACAGGTACCGGAAAACATTGGCGTAGTTGATCTCCCCGGTGGTTGGTTCCTTTCGCCCGGGGTTGTCGCCAATCTGGAAATAGGCAATTTCGTCCCAGCAGGCCCCGATATTCGGGATGAGGTTGCCTTCCTGTATCTGCTGGTGGTAAATGTCAAAGAGGATTTTGCAGGCAGGGGAATTTACAGCACGGCAAATTTCATAGGCCTGGGCCGACCCGCTCAGGAACATGCCGGGGTGATCCCTGAAATTCAGGGGCTCCAGCACCATGACCAGGCCATGGGGTTCCAGGATATCTGCGGCTTGTCGGAGACTTTCAACCACACTGGCTGTCTGATGGCCCATATCGCGCCTTAAATCGAGGTGACCGGGCACTACCGTCATCCACTTTGCATTGACGCGTCTGGCTACGTCTACGGCTGCCCGGATCTCTTCCAGGAATTCCTCCCGGAGGGCCGGATCCCCGGATGCCAGGTTTGGTTTATCCCAATAGATGGCATGTGCCACAAAGACCCCCATCCGAAGTCCCCGCTCCATCATTACCCGGGCCATGGCTTCTTGCATGGCCACAGGCCGGTTGGGCATCCCGTTATCCTCAAACGAACGGAAACCCGCATCGGCCATAAATCGCAATTGATCCAGCGGGTCGTCACCGGCACTGCCCTTGAACATCCCGAGGTGGGGGGCGTAATCCAGAGTGAAGCCCTCCTGGGGGCGTGCTTGCCGAGCCTGGCCAAATGAAAAAGGGCTTGCGGCGCCCAGGGCAGCCGCAAGCCCTGTATTGCGTATGAATTTCCTGCGTTCCAAAACCTCCTGGGTCAGATGGACCAGGCCTTGCCGCCTGTGAGTTCGTTCAGGTCGCCACAGGGGATATATTCGCCGGGTACCGGCAGGTAGGCCAGCACCTCTTCCCCAATGTATTCGGAACTCTTGAAGGCCCAGATGGTTGCGCCCCTCAGGTTGTTGGCAAAACTATACCGGGATATGGCTTCGTCCAGGGTAGCTTCCTCCCCGGATTCCACTGCTTCCTGGTAAGAGCCGATGGCCTCCATGATCACGGCCTCTTCCTCGGGGCTCCGTTTGGCCAGGCTTTCGGCAAGTACGGGCTCCAGGTCCTCTGCGGTCAGGTCTTCAGCGGTTTCCTTTCCGGAATCCGCCTGTGCCTTCGCAATAAATGCACCCATAGCCATTTTCATGAAGTCCTGTTCGGCCCTGGGGGGCACGGCCTCCATATAGCTGTCGATAAAGGCGTGCACCTGCAGCTCGGAAGCCGAAGGGGTATCGGTTTTCGGCAGGATGATATCCACCAGTTGCAACAATACCCCGCCTTCTGCCGGGCTGAAAAATACCGGGGTCCAGGTGGGCCCGGCTTCCTGCTGGCAGCTTTGCAGGATGCTCATTACCGTTGGGGTTGCCAGGGTCCAACCCATGGCCATTCCCATATTTCTTAAGGCTTTTCTTCTTTCCATTAGATGTTTCCTTTTTTGAGTTCTTTTACAGCGTGGTCTGCTGCGCGGGCCGTAAAGGCCATATAGGTGAGCGATGGGTTGACACAGGCCGCCGACGTCATAAAGGCCCCGTCGGTCACGTAGACATTTTTGCAATCGTGCACCTGGTTGTAGGCATTCACCACAGAGGTACGGCGGTCCCTGCCCATGCGGGCAGTGCCCATCTCGTGGATCCCCAGGCCAAGGGCGCTTTGGCCATTGAAGGGGGTTACATCGCGGAAGCCTGCTTTTTCGAGCATATCCGCCGCCTGTTCCATCATATCCTGGCGCATGTTCAGTTCGTTTTCCTTGTAGCCGGCATCAAAAGTCACGGTAGGCAGCCCCCACTGGTCTTTTTTGTCGAAATCCAGGGTCATCCGGTTGTCCTCGTAGGGCAGTACCTCGCCGAAGCCGCCCATGCCGAAGGTCCAGCCCCCCGGTTTGAGGATGGCCTCTTTCAGGTCCTTCCCATGGGATAACTCGCCGATGGTATCCTCCCAGTTGCCGCGGCTGGCGCCCCCCTGGTATCCATACCCGCGTTTGAAGCTGTCCACGTTGGTCTTGCCTCCGAGGTTCCGGAAACGGGGCAGGTAGATCCCATTTGGCTTGCGGCCTTTGTAATACTTGTCTTCGTACCCGTCGAATTTTCCAGAGGCCCCCACATTCAGGTGGTGGTCCATGATGTTCCGCCCCAGCTGGTCCGAGTCGTTGCCCAGGCCGTTCGGGAAGCGGTCGGAGCGGGACTGCATGAGGATGGAGGACGAGGCGATCGCGGAGGCGCAGAGGAAGACCACCTTGGCCTTGAATTCAAATTCCTCTTTGGTAATGCGGTCGATGATTTTTACCCCAGTTGCTTTTTTGGTGTCCGGGTCATAGACGATTTCATGTACGATGGAATCCGGTCTCAGGGTCAGGTTGCCCGTACGCTCGGCGGCCGGCAGCGTGGACGACACGCTGCTGAAATAGGCCCCGAAAGGACAACCGCGGATACAGCGGTTGCGGAACTGGCAGCGGTTGCGGCCCTCGTATTGCTTGTCGCTGTTGATGTGGGCCACGCGGCCCGCGGTGACCACCCGGTCATCGTACTGTTCGGACAGTTTGGTGCGGAAATGATCCTCCACGCAGTTGAGTTCCATCATGGGTTCGAAAACCCCGTCCGGCAGCTGGGGCAACCCAAGCTTTTCGCCCGTCACCCCGATATAGGCCTCGACCTTGTCGTACCAGGGTGCAATGTCCCGGTAACGCACCGGCCAATCCACGGCGATGCCTTCCTTGAGGTTCGCCTCAAAATCGATGTCGCTCCAGCGGTAGCTGTGCCGGCCCCACATGATGGAGCGTCCGCCCACGTGGTACCCGCGCATCCAGTCGAACCGCTGTGTTTCGTTATAAGGGTGCTCCAGGTCATTGACAAACCAGAAGTTGTGTTGGGCCCGGGTCGTGTAACCGGTCCGGGCCTGTTTTTCCTGCTTGGCGGCTTCCTCCCTGGGGAGCTGGCCACCGTGGGGGAAATCCCAGTCATCCATATTCGCAGTGGGATAATCCTCGATGTGCCTGACCATCCGGCCGCGCTCCAGTACGAGGGTTTTCAGGCCCGCCTCACAGAGTTCCTTAGCGGCCCAGCCTCCGCTGATCCCGCTGCCAACCACGATGGCGTCGTAGGAATCCTGCTCCTGGTTGTAATAGAATTTACTCATCTAGAATGATTGTTTAGTTCTTAAAAGTATTAAATATTAAATTAATTTTCTACATTTAAACGCCCATAAATCCTAGGGTTTTGCATCAAAGAAGGCCTAAATATAAGGATAATGCAATGAGTGCGAAAACCTTGAATCAAGGATTAACATACTGCCGCCCGGCAGGGCCGAATAGACCAATAACTAACCAATAGTATTATTTAACCGATGAAAAGAAGAAAATTCCTCTACCAGAGTGCCTCCGCGTCAGCCGCTGTTTCCCTTTTCGGGGTGATGGCCTGCAAGGGTGAAAACAAGAAAGAACAGGAAAGTGCCGACTCGATGACAGAAGCCGCCGCCGAACCGTTTTTCAAGCTTTCCCTGGCACAGTGGTCCATCAACCGGATGATCCGCAACGATGGCGTGGATCCGTATACGTTTGCCGAAAAGGCCAAGGGTTGGGGCTTTACCGGCCTGGAGTACGTGAGCCAGCTGTATAACAGCACCCTGGAACCCGCAGGTTATTCCCCGGAAGCCATGCAGGAATTTGTAGATAAATGCAACGCCGAAGCCGCCAAGCACGGCCTGCAGAATGTGTTGATCATGGTCGATGGACAGGGGAACCTGGCCGTCTCCGACCCGGCAGAGCGCAAAGCGGCTGTCGAAAACCATTACAAATGGGTGGATGCTGCCGCCGGTATGGGATGCCATGCGATCCGGGTCAACCTTGCAGGCAGCAACAACCCGGAAGAATGGATCCCCAATTCGGTGGACGGTCTTACCCAGCTGGGCACCTATGCGCAGGGGAAAGGCATCAATGTCCTGGTCGAAAATCACGGGGGCCTCTCCTCCAACGGTGCCCTGATGGCCCAGGTCTTTGAACAGGTGGAATTGGATAACTGCGGAACCCTCCCGGATTTCGGGAACTTCTGCATCCGCCGGAATGACCCCTCGGACTGGGGGTCGGGCTGCGCCGAAATGTACGATATCTATAAGGGCGTCCGGGAACTGATGCCCTACGCCAAAGCTGTTAGTGCCAAAGCCCATGACTTCGGGCCCGATGGCTATGAAGCGGAGATCGATTATGTCCGCATGCTGAAAATCGTCAAAGACGCCGGCTATACCGGTTACATTGGCGTGGAATACGAAGGAAGCGAGTTGGGCGAGGAGGCCGGTATTATCGCCACGAGGGATTTATTGATTAAGGCTGCCGGCGAGCTGTCTTAAGGAGGCATTTGGATGAAAACATATTTCCAGCAACTTTTTGATTACAATTACTACTGTAACAAAAGGCTAATCGAGGCGTGCTCCGAAATGGAAGAAGTGCCTGCCCGGACAGCAGAGTTATTCAGCCACATCCTCAATGCCCACCATATCTGGAATGCACGCATCCTGGAGAACGACCCTCAGTTCGAAGTCTGGCAGCGGCAGGAAATCGACCAATGGCCGGACCTTCACTACGAAAACCAGCGGAACTCCTTTGAGGTGATCACCAACGCGGACCACCTGGAAAAACGGGTCGGCTACCTCACTTCGGACGGAAGGTCCTTTACCAACACGCTGCAGGATATCCTGTTCCACATCATCAACCATTCCACCCATCACCGGGCACAGATCGCCTCCGATTTCAGGGCCAACGGGAAAGACCCCCTGGCGCTAGACTATATCTTCTACAAGCGCTAACCCACTGGAAATGAAAGGCCGCATCCAAGTACAGCTTTCCGTGATGATGTTCCTGGAATTTTTTGTCTGGGGGAGCTGGTTTGTCACCATGGGGACCTACCTGGGTCGCAGCCTCAATACGGATGCGGCAGCTGTCGGGACCGCCTACATGACACAATCCTGGGGGGCCATTGTCGCCCCGTTTATCGTGGGCCTGATTGCCGATCGTTTTTTTGCAGCCCAGAAGATGCTGGGGGTCATCCATATCTGCGGGGCGGTGCTCATGTACCTGATCGGCTCAACGGACGATTTTGCCCTGTTCTACCCGTTGCTCCTGGTCTATATGATCCTGTATATGCCCACACTGGCCCTGGCCAACAGCGTGGCGTTCAACCAGCTTACAGACCCTTCAAAACAATTCGCCCGCATCCGGATCTGGGGGACGATCGGCTGGATTGCCGCCGGCATGTTCATCGGTTATGTGATGCAGTGGGAGGCGAGCAACCTGTTGGGCAGGACCTTCCTGCTGGCCGCAGGATCCTCCCTGGCCCTCGGGCTTTTCAGTTTTACCCTCCCGGATACGCCCCCCAAATCGAAGGGCGATAAAATCACCCTGGCAGACATACTCGGCCTGGAGGCATTGAAACTGCTCAGGGGAAAAAATTACCTGATGTTCTTCCTCTCGAGCATCCTCATTTGCATCCCCCTGGCCTTTTACTACAGTTTTGCCAACCCCTTCCTCAACGAGGTGGGTATGGAGAATGCAGCGGGCAATATGGCCTTCGGCCAGATCTCGGAAGTGCTTTTCCTGCTGTTGCTCCCGGTTTTCCTAAACCGGTTTGGCCTGAAATGGACCCTCATTGTCGGGATGCTCGCCTGGGGGCTCCGCTATACCCTTTTCGCGTTCGGCGATGCGGAAGGCGGGGTATGGATGCTGTTCACCGGGATTGTACTCCACGGCATCTGCTACGACTTCTTTTTTGTCTCCGGCCAGATCTATACGGATGTCAAGGCGGGGGAGCGCATCCGCAGTGCTGCCCAGGGCCTCATTACCCTGGCCACCTATGGGGTGGGCATGCTGATCGGCTATAAGGTGTCCGGGATCATCGTGGATGCCTATCTCACCGACGGGGGGCACGACTGGCAGGAAATCTGGCTCTACCCGGCCGTATTTTCCTATGGGGTCCTGCTGTTGTTTATCCTGTTCTTCCGCAATGAGAAAGTGAGCTACCAACTATAATTTTAATATATTGAACGCAATCAACTGAACTAAAACAAACATTATGAAACAGATTAACAGAAAGCGGGTATTCCTGGCTGCATGTATTTCCCTGGTGGTAACATCCATGACCTTCGCCATCCGGGCGGGGATCCTGGACCAGCTTGGCCTGCAATTCGACCTCTCGGATACGGAACTGGGTTATATTAACGGGATCGCCTTCTTCGGTTTTCCCATCGCAACGCTGGTGGGCGGATTACTATACAATCTCATTGGCCCCAAAAAGCTGATGATGATTGCCTTCTTTTCGCACATCATCGGTTTGGTGATGACCATTTACGCCGGCGGGTTCTGGACCCTGTTGATCTCCACATTCTTCATCGGCTTTGCCAATGGCTCCGTGGAAGCGGCGTGTAACCCGATGATCGCGGATATGTTTACACGCAACCGGACCGCGATGCTCAGTAAATTCCATGTCTGGTTCCCGGGGGGTATCGTGATCGGGGCCCTGGTATCCAAATTCATGACCGATTGGGGGATGGGCTGGCAGTCGCAGATTGCCGTCATGCTGATCCCCACGCTGATCTACGGTTTTATGTTCTTCCGGGAAGCCCTTCCCGCCAATGAGCACATGGAAACGGATACGCGGCTCAATATCAAAGCACTTTCGGACCCGCTGTTCTTATTCATCATTGTCTGTATGACGCTGACTGCCATTTCGGAATTCGGCCCCCAGCAATGGGTGGAGCGCATCCTTGGGAATTCCGGGGCCCAGCCGATGCTGGTCCTGGCCATGGTCACCGGCATCATGGCGCTCGGGCGCTATTTCGGGGGCTTCCTCGTACACCGGCTCAACCCCATCGGCGTCCTGCTGATGTCGGCCATCGTCACTACGGTGGCGGTGTATAGCATGAGCATAGCCGAAGGCGGGATGATCTATGCGGCGGCCATACTCTTTGCCCTCGGGGTCTGCTATTTCTGGCCGACCATGATCGGGTTTACCTCGGAATACATCCCCAAAACCGGGGCCCTGGGAATGTCCCTGGTCGGCGGGGCAGGGATGCTCTCCACGGCCATCTGGCAACCCGTAATCGGTTCCTGGCTGGATGGAGCAAGACAAGCTGCCATGGACGGCGGGATGGCCCAGGAAGTGGCTGAACTGGCCGCGGGGAAAGCCACCCTAGGGAAGATGATGTTCTTCCCGCTCACCGTTGCCGTCCTGTTTGGTATCCTGTTCCTGTTCTTCCGCAAAAAACTGGAGCAACGCCGCGTTCCCCAGGCGCATGAAGCCACAGAGGTAGTCTGAAACCTAATAGGAAGTTTATCAATTATCCATTAAATACATATTATGCCTGAAAAGATAAGACTGGGTATCCTCGGAGGAGGAGGCGACTCCCTCATCGGAGTCCTCCACCGGGTTGCTGCCCACATGTACGACAGTTACGAAATAACCGGTGCCGTATTTAACCCGGACCACGAGCAGAGCCTGGAATTTGCCAGGGAACTTGGGATATCCACCGATCGGATCTACGAGGATTTCGATGCGCTGGTAGCCGGGGAGAAAAAATTGCCCGAATCCGAGCGGATTCAGGTGTGTTCCATCCTCACGCCGAATTTCCTGCATTACCCGATGGCCAAAAAGCTCCTCGAGAATGGATTCCACGTCATTTGCGAAAAGCCGATGACCACCACCTACGAGGAAGCCAAAACACTGCGGGACCTGCAAGCCAAATCAGGCAAGGTGTTTGCCGTGACACATACGTATACGGGCTATCCAATGGTCCGGCAGATGCGGGAGATGATCAAAGCCGGCGCCCTTGGTCGGATCCACAAGGTGGATGCGCGGTATTACCAGGGCTGGATCAACCCGATTATCCACGATGCGGAAAAACGGAGTTCCGTTTGGCGCCTGGACCCCAAAAAAGCGGGGATCAGTTCCTGCATGGGCGACATAGGGGTACACGCCTTCAACATGATCGAATACACCACGGGGCTGAAGGTGAAATCGCTCCTCTGCGATTTCAACTACCTGTATGAAGACAACGTCATGGACGTTGATGGCACCGTGCTCATCCGGTTGGGCGACCACGTGAAGGGCGTGATCCGCGCCAGCCAGGTGGCCACCGGCGAAGAGAACGGGCTTGCCATCACCATATACGGGGAAAAAGCCGGATTCCGGTGGGAACAGGAACGCCCGAATTTCCTGTACCTGTTGTCCGACACCGATCCGGTGCAGGTGTACAAACCCGGCCATGCCTACAATTCGGCACTCAGCCTGGACGGCACCAAGCTGCCCGCCGGTCACCCGGAGGGGATCTTTGATGCCATGGGGAACATCTACCGGGGCGTGGCCCGGGCAATCCGCGGCCAGGAGTACAATAACGGGGAATTCCCCACCATCACCGACGGCGTCCGGGGGCTCAATTTTATCGAAGCCACCGTGGCATCCCACAAGTCCGGGAATACCTGGGTGAAGCTGGATTGACGCTCAGACAGCAATGATGATGAAAGCCCGGTGTTTCCGGGCTTTTTTATTTGGCACGCGTGCTGGCTTTTTGCGGGGGTAGAGCGTAAATTGATTTCAGGGGAGGAGGGAGTACTTCCCCCCATTCCAAACTCACCCTTCGTAGACTTTTTCGAACACCTCGCAAACCACGATCATGCTTTCCCTCGGGACACGTCCAAAAGGGGCCAGTTCCCGGGCAAAGGATTCCCAGTGGGCCTCTTTCCACTGCTCCAGGGAGCCGTCCCCTTCGCCCTCGAGCTTGGCGTAGGAGGAGGAGATGCTGAAAAACGGCTTCAGCCGGACAGCCACGGTGCGCAGGATACACTTTGCATTTCCCTCCCAGTCTGTCAGGATGGTGAAATCCCCGATTTGCGGCAGGGATTCCCCCCGGTGCTGTATGCCGAGCAGGGAGTGGCTGTAGGACCGTTTATTGCCATTGCAGATGAGTTTCAGGTTGCGGTCGGCCTCCTCGGGGTTGTTTCCCAGTGGGCGGACCTTTGGTTCGCCCGAAAAGGCGTATTCCAGGTGGCGGTCAAGATAATCGCCCCAAAGGCGTTTAGCGCTGGTGTTTTTCATTGAGATTTGTAGGGTTAACTGAATGCACCTGCCTTGAATTGGTCGGCCGCATGGGCAGCAGCCCTGGCAGTAAAGGCCATATAGGTAAGGGACGGGTTCACGCAATTTGCGGAGGTCATGAATGCCCCGTCGGTGACATAGATGTTGGGTACGTCGTGTACCTGGTTGTGCTTATTGACCACGGAGGTCTTCGGGTCGTGGCCCATGCGGGCCCCGCCCATTTCGTGTATGCCCAGCCCCGGCCCGGTTTCCCGTTCGTAGGTGCGGATATCCCGGAATCCCGCCGCCTCGAACATGGCGACGATCTGCCGGAGGATGTCTTCCCGCATCCGGTATTCATTTTCTTTGAACTCCACGTCAAAATCGAGCTGGGGGAGCCCCCACTGGTCGCGTTCGGAAGGGCTCAGGCGCACCCGGTTGTCGTGATAGGGCAGCATTTCCCCAAATCCGGTAGCACCGATGGTCCATGTCCCCGGCTTCCCAATCACCTCTTTCAAACCGGCCCCGTAGCCCATCTCGGCCACGGATTCCGTCCAGTCACCCCGGCTGGCCGACCCCTGGTAACCAAAGCCCCGGATATAGGCTTTCTTTTCCGAATCCCTGCCCATGTTCACAAAGCGCGGGATATAGAAACCATTGGGGCGCCGGCCCTTGTAATACTTGTCCAGGTGCCCCTCCACTTTGGCATTGGCCCCCAACTGGTAGTGGTGGTCCATGATATTCCGGCCAAGCTGGTCGTAATTGTTGCCAATCCCTTCCGGGAAGCGTGCGCTTTTGGATTGGAGCAGGATGCCCACCGATGCCATGGCCGAGGCACAGAGGAAGATGACTTTAGCGTTGAAGGTGAGTTTTTCGTGTGTTTCCGCATCGATGACCCGGACGCCGGTGGCCCGGCCTGTGGCTTCATCCACGATGATTTCATGGACGATGGCCAGGGGCATCAGGGTCATGTTCCCGGTGCGTTCCGCTGCGGGAAGCGTGCTGGAATTGCTGCTGAAATAGCCCCCGAACGGACACCCCCTCCAGCAGCGGTTCCGGTACTGGCAGGCGTTGCGGCCTTCAGGGACATTATTGGGGTCCGTGACGTGGGCGGCCCGCCCCACGGTGAGCAGGCGGCCGTCCGTGAAGGACCCGGCAATTGCCTTCTTGAGGTCTTCTTCCGGGCAGTTCAGCCCCATGGGCGGCTGGAAGACGCCGTCCGGCAGGTGGGGCAGGCCCAGGGCCTCTCCGCTGACACCGATATAGGACTCCACCTTGTCGTACCAGGGGGCAATGTCCTTATAGCGAACCGGCCAGTCTACCGCAATCCCGTCCCTTTTGTTGGCCTCAAAATCCAGGTCGCTCCAGCGGTAACTCTGCCGGCCCCAGGTGAGCGACCGGCCCCCCACCTGGTAGCCGCGGATCCAGTCGAACCGTTTGGTTTCCTGGTAGGGGTGCTCCAGGTCGTTGACAAAGAAATGCGCCACATCGGGCCGTGGTGCCCATCCCACCCGGAGTTGTTTGTGGTACTGCCGTTGCCGTTCCCGGTCCATCTCGTTGCGGTAGGGCAGGTCCCAGTCGTCCAGGTTGGCAGTGGGGTAGTCCTCGATGTGTTTTACCATTTTGCCGCGCTCCAGCACCAGGGTCCTGAGCCCCTTTTCGCAAAGTTCCTTGGCAGCCCATCCACCGGTGATACCGGTGCCTACGACAATTGCATCGTATTCTCCTGAGGGTTTGATCACGATTCCACGGTTTATTCTCGGGTATTTTCTATATTTATGTCGGCCGCATGGCGACCACCCGAATTACAATTCATTAAATATAGGGTATAATTCACAAACTGCTGCGGGAATACGGCGCCGGGAGGACCGGTGGCAGGGCCCCTGTCCAGGTGCTTTTCCGTGCAGTTATCCCCCCGTAGTTCGGGACCGATTTTAAACTACCATAAAAACCAGACAGAGATGAAAACAATTAAAGGGCCGGCCGTTTTTCTGGCTCAGTTCGTGGACAACAAAGCACCTTTTAACAGCCTGGACGGAATGTGCAAATGGGCCTCCGACCTCGGGTACAAGGGAATACAGATACCGACCTGGGAGCACTTCCTGATCGACCTCGACAAGGCCGCGGAAAGCCAGGATTACTGCGATGAACTCAAGGGAAAGGTGCAATCCTACGGCCTGGAGATTACCGAACTGTCCACCCACCTGCAGGGACAGCTCGTTGCCGTACACCCCGCTTATGACCTGATGTTCGACAATTTTGCGCCGGACAAGGTAAAGAACAACCCAAAGGCGCGCACGGAGTGGGCCGTCGACGTGGTGAAGAAGGCCGCGACAGCGAGCCGGCGGCTGGGGATCAAGGCACATGCGACTTTTTCAGGCGCCCTGTTGTGGCATACCTTCCACCCCTGGCCCCAGCGCCCCCCGGGACTGGTGGAAATGGGGTTTGAAGAACTGGCCAAACGCTGGAAGCCGATCCTGGACCACTTTGACAAGGAAGGCGTGGACGTCTGCTATGAGATCCACCCCGGTGAAGACCTCCACGACGGGGACACCTTTGAGCGCTTCCTGGAAGCGACCGGGAACCACCCCCGGGTCAACATCCTCTACGACCCCAGCCATTTTGTGCTGCAGCAACTGGATTACATCGAATACATCGACCATTACCACGAGTTCATCAAGTCCTTCCACGTCAAGGATTCCGAATTCAACCCCACCGGCAAGAAAGGGGCCTTCGGGGGCTACAACGACTGGGGCAACCGTGCGGGCCGCTACCGATCCCTGGGCGACGGGCAGATAGACTTCAAGACCATCTTTTCCAAACTGACCCAGTACGGTTGCGACGTTTGGGCAGTCATGGAATGGGAATGCTGCATCAAGAGCCCGGAACAGGGTGCCCGGGAGGGGGCCGAATTCATCCGGGACCACATCATTGAGGCCACCGAAAAGACCTTTGATGATTTTGCCGGCGGGGATATCGACAAGGACATGCTCCGGAAAATTTTGGGATTATAACGAATCAGACAACTTTAAAACAACCATGAAAAAAATAACGATGTTAGCCTGTGCCTGCCTGGTGATCCTGGGCTGCAAGGAAAAAAAGGAAACCGAAACGGAGGCCGCGGCGGAAGCCATGGAAACCGCCGAAATGGGCGAAACCGCCGAAGCGGAATGGATTGTGCTCTTTGACGGCACCTCCTTCGACGGCTGGAAGGGCTACAACCAGCAAGGGGTACCCGACGCCTGGACCATCGAGGATGGCGCCATGGTGCTGACCCCGCCCGAGCAACGCCCCGAGGGGGCCAATTACAACCTGGTCACCGAATCCGCCTATAAGAATTTTGTGCTTTCCCTGGAATGGCAGATCAGCGAGGGGGGCAACAGCGGTGTCTTCTGGGGCGTCGAGGAGCTGGACCGGTTTGGCCAGCCTTACGAAACGGGGCCGGAGATCCAGGTGCTGGACAACGAGAAACACCCGGATGCGAAGGCCGGGACAACCCACCAGGCAGGAGCCCTCTATGACATGATCGCCCCTGCCAGGGACGTCACAAACCCCGTAGGCGAGTGGAACACCATGGAAATCACGGTAGACTATGAAGGCCAGTCCGGGAAGGTCGTGCTCAACGGCACGGAACTGCTCACCTTCCCCCTGGGGAATGAAGCCTGGGACGCCATGGTGGCCGATTCCAAATTCGACGGCTGGGAAGGCTTCGGGAAATTCCCGGAAGGCAAGATCGGCCTGCAGGATCACGGGGACAAAGTAGCCTTCAGGAATATCAAACTTAAACCGCTGTAAGATGAAAAAATACCTAACCGGGCTGCTGGCCCTGGCCTTGCTGGCTTCCTGCCAGGAAAAAGTGGAAGTCATGGAACCTGAACCGGTGAGCGGCGAGCCGCAGCCAATCGTCCATGAGGAATACCAGGGGGAGGAACCCACCACCCCCGAGGAGACGGAATTCTATGAACCGGTACCACCCACGGTACAGCCCTATGCCCAGGGCGGGGCGCCGAGCGATGCCGTCGTCCTCTTTGACGGCAGCGGCTTTGAGAACTGGCAGATGGTGAACGACAGCTCCGATGTGAAATGGCACCTGAATGACGACGGCAGCATGACCGTGGCCGATAAAACCGGCGACATCCAGACCAAACAGGAGTTCGGCGACATACAGCTCCACCTGGAGTGGCGCTCCCCGGCAGAGATCGGGGGGGATGGCCAGCACCGCGCCAACAGCGGGGTTTTCCTGTGCGGCATCTACGAGGTCCAGGTGCTGGACAACAACGACAACGACACCTATGTGAACGGGCAGGTCGCCTCGATTTACAAGCAGCATGTTCCCCTGGCAAAGGCTTCGGTCCCCACCGGCGAATGGAATACCTACGACATCATTTTCCACATGCCCGAGTTCAACGAGGCAGGGGAGAAGATCAAGTCGGGGACGCTGACCGTTATCCACAACGGCGTCCTGGTTCAGGACCATGTGGAGCTCAAGGGCACCACGCCCTATATAGGCTGGCCGGACAACCCGCCCCACGGCAAGGGGCCGCTCAGGCTGCAGGACCACGGGGATAACAGCCGGGTGAGTTACCGGAATATCTGGGTTCGCGAACTCTGATTTTACTACCTTTGGCAAAACAGCCCACACAGGTATGATCCATTCCATGACCGGGTTCGGGAAACACGTCATCCAGCTTCCCGGCAAGAAAATAACGGTAGAACTTAAATCCCTCAACAGCAAGAGCCTGGACATCAATGCCCGGGTGCCCCAGGCATACCGGGAAAAGGAGTTGGTTTTCAGGAACCGAATCGCCCAGGAACTGGAGCGGGGGAAGGTGGACATGAGCCTCTATGTGGAGCTAACGGGCGACCAGCCTTCGGCGGAGATCAACGCGGCTGTGGTCCGCAAATACATGGATCAGCTCCGGGAGCTGGCAGACGGGGAGCCCCAGGGTTTCCTGGAAATGGCGCTCCGCCTGCCCGATTCCCTGCGGACCGAGCGGGAGGAAATCGACCCGGAGGAATACGCTGCCATCGAAGCGGCCCTGCTGGAGGCCATCGGGGAGCTGCAACAATTCCGCCGGGACGAGGGCAAGGCGCTGGAGGCCGACTTCCGCCAGAGGATAGCTGCGATTTCGGCCCACCTGAAAGAGGTGGAAAGCCGGGACGGGGAACGCCTGGCCGCCGTGAGGGAACGCCTGCAGAAAGCGGTAGCGGAAATCCGGGAATCGGTCGATGAGAACCGGTTTGAACAGGAGCTCATCTTCTACCTGGAAAAATATGACATCACCGAGGAAAAAGTCAGGCTCTCCAAGCACCTGGAATATTTTGGGCAAAGCCTGGAAAGCGCCGATTCCAACGGTAAGAAACTCGGATTTATCTGCCAGGAAATCGGCCGGGAGATCAATACCATCGGCTCCAAGGCAAACGATGCGCCCATGCAGCGGATCGTGGTACAGATGAAGGACGAACTGGAGAAAGTAAAAGAACAAATCCTCAACGTACTCTGATGGCAGGGGGGAAGCTCATCGTGTTTTCGGCCCCTTCGGGCAGCGGCAAGACCACCATTGTGAGGCACCTGCTGGAACAGCCCGAACTAAACCTGGCGTTTTCCGTCTCGGCCACCTCCCGTCCCCGGCGCCCCAAGGAAAAGCACGGGGAGCACTACTACTTCATGACCGTTTCCGAATTCAAAAAGCACATAAAAAACGGGGACTTCCTGGAATGGGAAGAGGTCTACCGGGATAACTTCTACGGGACCCTGAAGAGCGAAGTGGAGCGCTTGTGGTCCGAGGGCAAGAATGTCATCTTCGACATCGATGTGGCCGGGGGGTTGCGCATCAAGAAAAAATTCCCGGACCGTACCCTGGCTGTTTTCGTCAAGCCCCCGAGCGTGGACGAGCTGAAAATCCGGCTGAAAAAGCGCAGTACGGAGAGTGACGACAAGATCAACATGCGCATCGCCAAGGCTTCGGTGGAACTTGCAACGGCCCCCCAGTTTGACCGGATCATTAAAAATTACGACCTCGATACGGCCCTCAGGGAAGCCCGGGAGCTGGTGGCCGGCTATATCGCTTCCCCTGCCCCGGACAGCACCCCCGGGAAAAAGGAATAACCGCAACTTTCCCGCCCCCATGAAGAAAACTGGCCTGTTTTTCGGCACTTTCAACCCGATCCACATCGGCCACCTGATCATTGCCAACCACCTGGCCGAATTCTCCGACCTGGATGAGGTGTGGTTCGTGGTTACCCCGAGGAGTCCGTTCAAGGCCAAGGAAAGCCTGCTGGACGACCACCACCGCTTCCAGATGGTCTATGAAGCCGTAAAGGAATATCCCCGGTTGCTGGCCAGCGATGCGGAATTTAAAATGGACCAGCCGAATTACACCATCGATACGCTGACCCGATTGCGGGAGCAGTACGGGACGGACCGCGTCTTTTCACTCATCCTTGGGGAGGACAACCTGAAGGGGTTCCACAAATGGAAGAACTACGAGGCGATCCTGGCCTATTATTCCCTGTATGTATACCCCAGGATCAGCGGGGGCAAAATCCCCGGGGAATTCGAAAGCCATCCGTCCATAACGCGGGTGGACGCCCCGATCATGGAATTGTCGGCCACCTTTATCCGGACCCAGCACAAGGCGGGTAAGAACATCCGCCCGATGCTTCCCGAGGCGGTTTGGAAATACATGGACGAGATGAATTTTTACCGGTGAGGCCGGGAATGGGCGTGCCCTTCAATTAGTTTTTGGGCCCAGGCAAGCCCTTCCTCCATGGAGGTGAAAATCCCGCTGGGACAGGGTAAAAAGCGCTGTTCCAGCCTGGCGATGCGCAAATTGAGCTCATTGTACACTACAGCTCCGTACCCCAGCAGAAAGGGGAACAATTTGTGGGCTTCCAGGTGCAGGGTGGGGTCCAGGGAATAGGAAAACTCCCGGTCGGACAGGTATACGGCCGGTTGCTGGGCGTTGTAGAATTCAATGCCAATTGCGATGACCGGCAAGACATCATCCAGGGAAATCGCCTGCCCTTCATGGACTTTTCCGATAACCAGGTTCTTATAAAACCGGAAGGTGCCGATTTCGAGCTGGTACTCGGTGATAAAGGTAGTTTCGAGTTCTGTTCCGGTCATTGCCCATGGATCTCCTGCAAAAGTTATAAATTATCTGATCCGGATTTTGGGAAGAGCCGGATAATCGACCAACGACCAAATTATCAGTGCAAATGCACCTGCCTGCCCGCCTCAAGCAGGTCGGCACCGAGAAATTCCCCGGTGTCATTCCGGTACCATTTGCGCAGTTTGGGGAGGCGCATGCCGCCGAGTCGGGCTTCGCCCTCGAGCAGGATGTACTCCCCGTCATTTTTGGACCGGTCGTGGTAGAACCGGTAGGCGCCCAGAGCATAGGTCTGCGGGTCAAAATAAAAGATCCAGGTATCCAAACCGGTTTCCGGATCGTAGGTGGCTTCCAGGGCGAGGTAGGCCTTTCCGTGGAAGCGTACCCGTTCCACCCCGGGTTGGAGTTGGGTTCCCGGGTCGCGGAGTTTCATGGGGAGGCCGTAGAGGTAGCTGTAATAATCGCGCAGCATCCGGGCGCGATCGCAGGTGAGGTTTTCCGAAGCGGCAATGGATTCCGAAAAGCTGGTTTCGCCCATATACCGGAGCTCGCAGTGGTCGCCGGCCAGCGCGTATTTCTTGGTCACCCCATCCTGTTCCACGCAAATCCGGAACAGGGAGCGATCCTGTTCCATGTGGATATAGCTCATCCGGTCCGCACCCCCGGGCCGGGTGGCCAGGATTTCAAGGTCTGCCTCCAGGCTCCCCCAGTGGCCCTCCGGGTCGTGGTAGGCGATGCTCTTGTCCAGGAGTTCAGAGGCAGTAATAGCCTGGGAAAGGCCAGTGACAGATACTTGTAATAGCAGGAGCCATATCAGGAAGGGGCGTTTCATATTGCGGTCTTTCTTTATGGCTAAAAGGAAATTCTATAGCCCGCTCTTACTCCGATTTCTTAAAGTAGGGGCGCTTTTTCAATAACCGAAGGATTTCGGGATGCTTCATAGGCCGAACGGTATTGTTCCAGCAGGTTTATTGTAGCAGTCACAAAATCCTTGGTCTCAAGCAAAAGCGAAAAATAAAGCGTGGTATTTTTAGGGCTGGACTCTTCGCTCCTGGTCCTTGCCACCTGCTTTTCGATTTTCTGGGAAACCATATCGAACAGTTCCTGCTTGCGGTCGACAATCATGGCAATATCCTCCAGCGCATTCTTGTCAAATGCCTCTTTGGTAAAATTGAGGATTTCCTCCAATTTGAGGTCGATCTCCTTCAGTTCCTTGATCTGGTTGTACTTGAGCTTTTTGTGATTGTTGTGGACGTGTTTGTGGCTAACCTTACCGATGTATTCGAGGGACTGTGCCATATCCTGCAGATCCCCGAGTATATTGATATAAAAATTACTCGCCCCTACGTGGCCTTCATCCAGATTCTTGATAAAGTAGAATATGCTGTCCCGAAGGTCGTCGATCTCAGCCAGGAGCTTGGTCCCCTGTTTCTTGTTTTTCTTCAACAAATCAAGGTCCATCTTCGATAGCCCGTTAATGGAGTTGGTGTAGATCTTGTTGCTGCGCTTCAACACATTGGAAATATTGCTGGCACTCTCTGAAATCACCCCCTGCAGTGAACTGCTTTCTGCCCTGTTGAGGGTGTCCTCCGCCTTCAGTTCGCGGCTCATCTTGCGATGGGAAATATAGTTGCGCGCCAGCAGCAGAATAGCCACAAATAGCAATATACCGATAGCCGTGCCTTTCCCAAAGCTGATAACCGTCAGAATGGCTCCTGATGCAATAAAGGCGATGATGGCGGTCATGAACCACCCGCCGATTACGTTCAGGACGCCAGCAACCCGGTAAACGGCACTTTCGCTACCCCAAGCACGATCGGCCAGGGAGGTTCCCATGGCTACCATGAAGGTCACATAGGTGGTGGAAAGGGGTAATTTGTAGGAGGTCGCTACGGAAATCAGGATACCCGCAACCATCAGGTTAACCGCGGCCCGAACCATGTCAAAGGCCGGGAGTTCGTGTACTCTTCCCTTGCTAAGTTTTATGACAGGCTTTTCGAAACGCTTGTCGATCCGCTGTTGCAGGCTATTCGGGATAACCGTACGGGTATAGGTTCCGATCATTAACGAAAAGCGGACCAGGGTGCGGGAAAGGAAATTGGGTTCAAAACGTTCCCTTGCCTCGCCTTCCCGTGCCAGGTTGATCTCGGTATCCGCCACATAGCGTGCTTTTTTGGAGAGCCACAGGGTTACGACCATTACGAGGCCCGAAATAAAGAGCAGTATGGTAGGGGTGGGGACCTTATTGGCCAGCACACTCATGCTGAAAGAACCGGCTTCAACCCCTGACGCGGACCATGCTTCATAGGACTGGTATGCGGCGATGGGCACACCTATAAAATTGACCAGGTCATTTCCGGCAAATGCCAGGGCAAGGGCAAATGTGCCGACCCCGATGATTACCTTGTAGATGTTGGTTTTGGCCAATCGTATCAGGGCAATGGAAAGCAGCGACCAGAATACGATGCTGATAAGAATTATCGGGACTACCCGGGCTTCCAGAAACTCAGAAATTTTTACTCCGCCAATGGCATCGTAGGTTACATCGGCAAATGGTGTGCCTTTGATCCCTTTCATAAAGATGAAATAGGTGATCGCCGACAGAGCAACCCCGCCGAAAACTGCACCTACCCAGTCCTTCTTTTTCTGGAAATTATAGGAGAGCATGAGCCTGGACAACCATTGTACGCAAGCCCCGATCGAAAATGCCACGACGACCGACAAAAGGATCCCCATGATAATCTCGGTCGCTTTGCTCGTATTTATGTAATTAATAACATCCGTAAAGCTTCCCCCATCGGCGGCTATTTTGATCATGGACATGGCCACTGCGGCACCCAAAAGCTCAAAGACAATGGATACCGTCGTTGAGGTGGGCATCCCGAGGGTATTGAAAAAGTCAAGGAGCAGGATATCCGTGATCATCACTGCCATAAAAATGAACATGATCTCGTCAAAATAGAATTCTCCCGGGTTGAAGATGCCCTTTCGGGCAACTTCCATCATGCCGCTGGAGAAGATGGCCCCAAAGGCAATGCCGAGGCTTGCCACGATCATGATTGTCCGGAAGGAAATCGCCTTGGACCCGATGGCGGAATTCAGGAAATTCACTGCATCATTGCTCACTCCCACAACGAGATCCGCTACAGCCAGGGCGGCCAGAGCAATGATCATTAACAGGTAAATATTATCCATAGTAATTTGCTAAAACAATTTACAAATATCTCTTCTAAAAGCCCGGCAGGTGTTACCTAAAAGTTATTTTATTTTAGAAATGGAGGTCCAGCTGAAGCCTGTACATGAGTTCGTCCGAACCGGCTACCGCGTCGAGGTAGCTGATATCCGTTTGTACCTTAAGCTTATGCCCTGAAAAGTACCTGGAGAGCCCCAAGGTGTACTGCGAAAGGGGTGCCGCACCAGTAACGGTTTCGTCGAGTTCAATATGCGTATACCGGCCGGCAACTTCCCAGTTTTTGGCCGTCAGATACCCGGCCTGGAGATTGAGCCCATTACCCACTGCCACCACATCCCCTGTCGGGCTGCCATCACTGTTCAGTGCGATCGGGTCATCTGCTTTACGGTCGGCGTATTCCCCCATGAATGAGAACCCCCGGTATTTGAATACCGCATCCACGAACAGTGTTTTTATCGGGGTCTGGAACAGGCCGGTATCTGTGAACATATAGGATCCCAGGTTGCTCCGGGTCCGGACGGCATCGTCATTGTAGTCGTACGACGATGCCAGCATGAGTTTCGGAGCGGGTTCCCGAACCAGATCCGCCCCGCTGTATTCGCTGTCTTTTGTGAATGCGCCAAAAGGGAGTAGTTCCAACCTCGCTGTATACTTATGGCCACCCTGGTTCCCCTGGGTTACGTTCCGGCCCTCACCCTGCGAAAAGGCCAGGATTTCCCGGATCAGGAAGCTATTGGTCAGCATGGTGTGGTGCCGCAGTTGAAAGCCGATGTCCCGGTCGATATTGAAGGTGCTGTTTAACAGGGAACGATCCACCAGTTGCAGGTCGCCGGAGGAGATTACCCGCTCCACGTTTCCGGGAAGCTTTGTCTGGCCGGCCCAAAGCACGAAATTCTCGTAGAAATTCCATTTAACCACTGCGTCCATTACAAACCTCGGACTGTTCCGGGTAAATTCCGAGGCACCCGACATATCGCGGTTGGACAATCCCAACTCGATTTTGTATTCCAGCTTGGGCGAGAATGCGTAACCGTCAAATTTCAGGCGGGAACGCCGTATCAGGAAATTGGTGGAAGGGTCTGCCAGGGAACCTGCGGCATTTTCGGTCCAGTCGAGTGTCGTGAGAAACTGAAAGCGAAGACCCACCTTCATAGTCCAGGAACTGTCCTGTCCTACCAGGTTAAACAGGCCTTTGCCAAATGCCGGAGCATTTGCTTCTTGAGCGGAAAGGGTGGCGGCAAGGAAAAATGCCATAAGGGCCGCCTGGAATCGGATTACTTTCAAAGTTTAGTTTTTTGTCACTGCAAAGAACCGAAAGGCTTATTAAGCCAAGGTTAACTAAACTTTAATTGATACACATAAAAAAACTGCCTTGGCCAGAGGCAGTTAGCGTATCCATACAAATACAGTCGACAAAAACTAAACTTTATATGTAATACAGCATGTGACTAATCACCTTACAAAACTCTGATACAAAATTTAGTTTAGGGTAACCGGAATATTAAGGAATTATGAATGTTCCTGGTTTTGGCGGCCTCCGGGTACACTAAGAATCAAATAATTACGTTTTAATGTAAAATTAATGTTACGTAAAAGTTGATTAAAGGTTAAAATTAATTATCTTTAAACCTACAGAAAGATTTTTGTTATGAAGCGTCTGATACTGATACTGTTGATTGTTCCCGGGCTCATGCTGGCACAGCAAAAGCGGGATGCGAAATTACTTGAAGATGAAAACCTGATTCAGGCGGTTTATTATCATCCCAACGGCGAGATCAGTCAGGTGGGCACATTTAACCTGCAGGGACAGCTTCACGGGGACTGGATAAGTTATTCCGAAAACGGAGAAAAGTTGTCCATGGGTTCCTACCTCAATGGTGAAAAGGATGGCAAATGGTTCTTCTGGGACAAGGGAATCCTCCGTGAGGTGGATTACGAAAAGAATTTGATTGCTTCCGTCCAGGAATGGAAGGAAGGCACCCGGTTGGCCGTCAACAGGTAAAACTACCCGGGTCCATAATATTAAAGCCGCGCGTGATTCACGCGCGGCTTTTGTTTTTTATGACTTTTCTACCCCCTGGCTTCGGGGTGTGGCCTGTTTAGTTGATGCCAACCGTCCAGCCGGATCCCCAGCTGCTTACGTCGGTACCTGTCCCGTTGCCGACCCCGGAAAGGAAATCCGCGTCGGTGAAGGTAAAGCCGGTATCGTTCTTTACCTGGGTGGTCACCCCGTTAAAGGCCACGTCGATTACCTGCAGCAGGTCATCGAGCACGCCCTGTCCGGTGGGGTTGTCGCCGGTATCCCCGTCCAGGTCAAAGGCCTCTTCGAAATTCGTTACCACCACGTTGGTGAAGATCCCCTGGGTCCCGGCGCGCAGGCGGATCGCCTCATTCCCGGCAAGCCCGGTACCGACGACCGTCACGTTGGTGACATTGGGGGCAGAAAAATACCCGCCTTCATTGCTGAAATCGGTATTGTATCCATCGCACTCAAACGCCTTGTCGTGGGAAGTGCCGTGTTGTACGTACACATCGGTGATGGAACCGATATAGCCTTCGGTCCAGTCGATGGAGTCATCTTCGCAGTTTACCACCGCCACATTGCTGACGTTTACGGTGCCCCCGAAAAATTCCACCCCGTCGTCGGAGCCTTCGAAGATCTCAATGTAGCTGATGGAGGTACCGTTGCCAACCCCGTAGAGGGACAGGCCGTTCAACTCCGCATTCCCGTCGATGGCCCCTCCGGCATATTCGATACGGACATATTGCAGGGTCCCGGAATTATCCCCGGGGGTGTTGCCTCCGTAGGAAAGGCCACCCACTTCTGAAGTGGCGGTATCCTCCGAGCCATCGGCGGTCGAGTTGATCGGTGCCCGGCCACAGATAACGAGTCCGCCCCAGTCCCCGGAGCCCGGGCTGCTGGCGTTGGATGTCATTACGATCGGGGCGGAAGCACTTCCAACCGCATTGATCTGAGCGCCCTGCTGGATGGCGATATAGGCATTGACCCCTACCGGCTGCACCTTGATGGTGAGGCCTGCGGGGATGCTCAGGGTCGTACCGCTGGCCATCAATACCGGTCCGGTTACCACGTATTCCGTGTTGGCGTCGAGGGTCAGGTCCTGGGTGTAAACCCCGCTGAGGTTTACGGTGGTGTCTCCGGGATCTTCACCCCCGCCTCCGGTATTGTTGTTGGTGGTGTTGTTGGTCACGCTGTTATCGTTGATCACGATATCGGACGTATCGTCGCTCTCGCAGGAGGCCAGCAGGGCAGCGGCAATACCAAGGGTTAAAATGGTTTTCTTCATTGTTTTGAGTTTAATTGTAGTATTAGAATTTATAGGCGAGGGTAAGACCCAGGTTTACCCCCCAGTTGTATTGGCGTATGATTACATCACCGATTCCGATGTTTTCTCTCACAAAGGAGATATCCGGGTTCAAAAGGTTTTTGGCGCTCAGGTTGACCTCCAGGTGCTCCCCGATCTCGTTCTGCCAGACAAAGTCCAGCGTGGGTACGGCCTTTTCCACGATATTTCCGAGGCTACCGGCCCCGAGAGAAAAGATCCGGTCCGAGAAGTAGGAGAATACCAGGGTTGCCTTGGGGCGGTAATTCCCGAATACCGGGCTGAAGTTCAGGTCCGAGTTGATCACAAAGGGGGAGGCCCCTTCCAGTTCGTCCGAATCCCGGTCAAAAGAGGTGCCGAAGGTATTCCGTTCCCCGGCAGGGATATCCTGCAGGTCCTGGCTGGTATAGTTGTACGCGGCATTCACCCCGGCGGACAGCACGCTGTTCTCCTCGGCATCCGACAGGATCGTCTTGCGGAATTCCACCTCAAAGCCCAGGATGTCTGCCTTGTCGCCGGTGCGGAAGTACCGCTGGGTCCCTGTGGCATCGGCTGCAACAACCCGGTTGATGGGATCCTTGATGGTCTTTGCAAAGGCGGTCAGGGATAAGATCTCTCCTCGGGAGATAAACCATTCGTATTTCAGGTCAAAGTTGTAGACATCCGAATAGGTGGCTCCAGAGCCGTCCAGCCCCCCCAGGAGGTCTGGGTTCCCACCGATCCGCTGGGTGACGGATTCATACACAAACGGGGCAACCTCCTTGAATTCGGGGAAGGAAGCGGTTTTACTGAAGGAGAATCGCAGGTTGGCATCCTCGCTCAGCGCGTAGCGCACGTTCAGGGAAGGCACAAATATGTTCTCGTAGGCTTCCCGGAAGCCCGGGTCATCCGGCCGGATGTTGATCACGTCGTAGCTGACCTGCTGGGAGAAGGATTCCAGGCGGATTCCGGGGACCACCAGCCATTTTTCGCTCGGGGTCCATTGCAGGTTCACAAAACCGGCGTGGATGTTCAGGTTCCCCTTGTAGGTGTTTTCCGGGAGTCCCGGCCGGTTGCGGTTGCCGATGTCGTTGTTGATCGGATTCAGCACCAGCAGGTCCCAGAGGCCGCTGCCTTCGGGGATGTTGATGTTCGTAACGTTAAAAATACTGTTCAGGTTGTTCACATCGGTTACAGGGGTGCCCGCCCGGTCCTGGATTTCATACCCGTACCGGATACTGTTGAAGCGACGTTCCTTCCGCCGGCCGTTATACCCGAATCCAATGGCTACCTTTTCGGAAGCCTTGTACCCCAGGTTGAGGTAGCTGTTCAGCTCGTCATCCTCGATGCTCTGGAAAAACCGCTGGTTGTCGAAGGGGATGTTGGTGTAGAAAACCGGGTTGGTGGCCGGGTCGTTGTCCAGGGCCAGCTGGTAATTCTCCAGGGTAATCCGCTTCCGGTCCGGTTCGTCGGAGAACACCTTGTTGAAACCGGTCCCCCAGTCCAGGGTCCATTTGTCGTTAAAACTGTGTTGCCCGTTCAGCTGGTTTACAAAGATCATGTCCTGGTTGAACTGTACGTTCATCACGTAAAAGCCCTGGTCGGTATCGATGATGGCGTCCCGGTTGGTCCCCTGCCCGTTGACCCCGTAGTAGCCGACGGCGTCGGTGGCGCTGTTTATGAACAGGCTGGTGAAATTCACCTTGTGGTAGGGGTTGATCCGGTAGGTGAGGTTGCCGAGCAGGGTGGTGTTGGTGGAGTAGCTGTATTCATTCACCGTGGGGAAATCCACCTTCAGCACGTTCGTAAAGTCCCTGGCAGGGCCTTCCAGGAAAGAATAGCCGCTGTCAAAGCTTCCTGAAACAAAGGTGCTCAGGCGGGATTCCTCCCCTACATTCCAGGAGTAGCCGGCTTCCAGGGAGCCGTTCAGGTTAACCGGGTCCCAGGCGGGTTGCGGGTCCACGCCGTGGGAAAGCACCACGGCAAACGGGTCGTTGTCGTACCGGTTGTAGAACCCATAGGCGCTTGGGCCTTCCGACCGGACAAAATCCAGCCCGGCGGCATTGGTGTTGAGGCCGGTTCCCGTGGAAATTTTCAGGTAGCCGTCCCCGTTGTATTCTTTGGAACTCACATTGACGTTACCTGCGGCAAAATCCGAGTAAAAGGCTGCCGAGTAGGCTTTACTGACCGCCACGTTCTCGATGATACCCGAAGTAAAGAGGTTCAGGTCGATGTTCTTTTTGTTCACATCGTTGGAGGGCAGGGACAGCCCGTTCATGGTTGTATTCTGGTAGCGGTCGCCCAGGCCCCGGACATATACCTCGTCCGATCCCTGTTGTTTGGAGATCCCGGCGATCTGTGAGACCGCGGCAGCTGCGTCGTCAATACCCTTCCGGGCAAGGGCTTCGGCACTGATGGCCTCCTCGATGACAACCGCTTTTTTCTGCTGAAGCAAAAGGGCGATTTCAGAATCCCGGGAGGCCGACGTAGTCACCACGACTTCATCCAGGGCAACCCCTTGGTTGGCAGCCATCGGGACATTTACCTCGGTTACCTTGCCGGCTTCAACTGACACATCGGGGATCTCAACCGTTTCGTATCCGAGGAAACTAAAGACCAGGGTATAGCTGCCGGGCTCCAGGTTGGTGATTTCGTAGAGGCCATCAAAATCGGACGTGGTCCCCTTGGTGGTCCCTTTAACCAGGATATTGGCAAACGGCAGAGGTTCATCGTTCATCTCGCGGTCGGTCAGCAAACCCACAACGGTTCCCGTATTTTGGGCTACTGCACTGAATCCGGCCAGGAAGATGAGTGCGATCAGGAATTTTTTCATTTTCTGCATTGAATTTCGGTGGCAAAGAACGCTATGGGTTGTAAGGTTCGGGTTAGCTGGGGATTAAACCTTTATTGCCTTACTGTTAGCGGAACGTTACCGTATTAAGCCAGTGTTAACGGCAGGAAAAGTCCGTATCGGGCGCCTGAAAAAAGTTTTATCTTGCAGCCTTACGAAAACCGTTATGATGCAGTGGGAGCGGCTGTTGTCGCTAAAAAGGCAGGGGGATACCCATAAGCGCCTGAGGAAGGAACAGGACGAGACCCGCCTGGGGTTCGAGGTGGACTACGACCGGATCATTTTCTCCCCCTATTTCCGGAGCCTGCAGGACAAAACACAGGTAATCCCCCTTTCCAAGACCGATTTTGTGCACACCCGGCTGACCCACAGCCTGGAGGTTTCCGTGGTCGGTCGTAGCCTGGGCCGCCTGGCGGGCTCCCAGGTGCTGGGAAACCATCCCTACCTCTCGGAGGTCCACGGGTACCGCTTCAACGATTTTGGTGCGATCGTCGCCGCCGCGGCCCTGGCCCACGACATCGGCAACCCACCCTTTGGCCATAGCGGGGAGCAGGCCATCGGCGCCTTCTTCAGCCACGGCCCGGGAAGGAAGTACCAGGACGCCCTGACGGAAAAGGAATATGAGGACCTGCTCCGGTTTGAAGGGAATGCCCATGGGTTCCGCCTGCTGACTGCCTCCCGGGAGGGGATCCCCGGCGGGCTCCGCCTTAGCTATGCCACCCTGGGGGCCTTTATGAAATACCCCAAGGAATCCCTGCCCAGGCGGCCCATCCGGCATATCGCCGCCAAGAAATACGGGTTTTTCCAGTCGGATACCGGAAGTTTCGAGGAGGTGGCCGGGGAGCTGGGCCTGCTTGAACTCGGCAAGGGCCCGGACCGGTTTTTCTGCCGGCACCCCCTGACCTACCTGGTGGAGGCGGCGGACGATATCTGCTACACCATCATCGATTTCGAGGACGGGATCAACCTGGGGCTCATCCCCGAGGACTTTGCCCTGGAATACCTGATCAAACTGGTCAGCGAAGGGATCAACACCGAAAAATACCGTGCGATCCCCTCCATGCAGGACCGCCTGGGCTATTTGCGCGCCATCGCCATCAATTCCCTGGTCCGGGACGCCGTGCGGGTATTCATGGAAAACGAGGAGGCTATCCTCAAGGGGGAATTCCCAATGGCCCTGCTGGATCAGAGCCGTTACAAAGCCCAGATTTCCGACATCATCGATCTCAGCGTGGAACGGATTTACAAATCCCCGGAAGTGGTGGAGAAGGAGGTTGCCGGATACGCCATCCTGTCGGATATCCTGGAAGTGGTTACCGGGGCCCTGGTCCGCCAGCTGGAAGGCGGCGGTTCCGCCTACGACGGGCTGATCCTGCAATTACTGCCGGAAACCATCCGCCTTGGGGAGGCCCGAACGGTTTATGACAAGCTCCTGCAGGCGTGTTCCTATGTCGCCTCCCTTTCGGACGGGGCGGCCGTCCACCTGCACAACAAGATCACAGGCAAACAGCTTTGAGGCACTTTTTTAAGGCACTTTGGTTTTTCCGACAGGCCCGCAGCCCACTAGACGGATTATTTTCCCCCCTTAGAACTTGTATTAGAACTTGTAATTGATCCCGATGCCCAGTTGCTGTCGGAACTGGGTTCGGGGGGAGCCCGCGTCGATCACCGTCCCGTCCGGGGCTTCCACCCGGTCAAAGAGGATGTCGTCATCGTAGATCAGGTGGGTCAGGATGCTTGCGTTGATGAATTCGTTCACCTTGAAATCGAATTTGAGCTGCCAGTCTACATCCACATTGCCAAAGACCCGGAGGTAATCCGTATAGAGCGACAGGTTGTGGTTCAGGATGATGTTTTCCGAAACCGGGAACTCCCATTTATGGGTGACCAGGAAACCGAGCTCCGCAAAGAGGTTGGACCCTTCTTGCAGCACATTGCCCTGGGCATCCAGTATGGCTTTCCGGACCCCGAAGGCCCCGTTGTTGGCCAGCGTCTGGTCCAGGACAAAGGTCCCCTTGAAGGTCAGGGGCGAAATATACAGGTTGAATTCCTGCCACTCGGGGATATACGAGGTACCTGCCCCCAGGAAGAGGTAGCCCGGGGCCATGAAGCGCGAGATAGGCTGGGAGCGGTCGGGGTATTTGAAACCGTCGGCGAACTGGGTGTTGAAATTTACCTTTACCGAATAGTACCAGCTGCTGATGGTATCCCGCCGGTAACCGACAGTGCTGCTGAAACGGATGGCATCGTCCGTTTTCCGCCATTTTCGCCCTTCCTGGGCGTTCCAGCCAAAGCGGAGCTCCAGGTCGTTGTCCCACTGGAAATAGCGGAATTTGTAGTTCCGTTCAAAGTAGAGTTTCCCGAGGGCGGAAACTGCGTTGTCACCCCCGGCATTCCAGTTGACGAAGGCCACTTCGCTTAGCTGCAATCCGAATTCGTTTTTCGATTCCCAGAAGGAAGGCACCCGGAAGCGCTTTTTCCGCTTCAGCAGGGGTTTGGTATCCTTGAAGGAGATGATCGGGTTGGTCAGGTTCACGCCCCGGGGGATGATCCGGATGGGATACTGGTTGGTCCGGATCACCAGGGTGTCGGTCGGGATGTCGGCTGGGGGGATACTGTCCTGCCCGAAGGATAGGCCCGTGAACAGGAGGCATGCGATGCCCACCAGCAGTTTTTGAGCACTGCTCTCAGTCATGCGTCAGGTTGTTTAAAGTCCGGAGCAGGGATGTGCTGTCCAGCCCCAGCTCCGCATAGAGTTCTTCAATGGTCGCGTGCTCCGGGAAACGGTCTGGAATCCCGAGCCGGTGCACCCGGCCGGAATATTCCATCCCGGACAACACCTCCAGTACCGCACTGCCGAAGCCGCCTTCCAGGCAGCCGTCCTCCAGGGTAACCACCTGCCGGTAGCCTCCGGCAATCTCCTGCAGGGCTTCCCGGTCCAGGGGTTTGGCAAACCGGAAGTCGTAATGCCCGAAGGCCCCGGGGGTTTCCACCTTTTCCAAAACCTCGCTGACCGTCTGGCCGATGGGCCCCAGGGACAGCACTGCGATCGCGGAACCTTCCTGCAATTTCCGTGCCTTTCCTACTGCCACTTCCCGGAAGGGGCCCTGCCAGTCGGGATGCCTGCTGTAACCCCGGGGATACCGGATGGCGATGGGGCCCCCGGGGTTGAGTTGGGCGGTATAGAGCATGTCCCGCAGCTCCCGGTTGTCCATGGGGGCCATCAGGATCATCCCCGGGATACACCGGAGGAAGGCGATGTCGTAGATCCCATGGTGGGTGGGGCCGTCCTGCCCCACAAGCCCGGCCCGGTCCAGGCAAAAGACCACGGGGAGGCCCTGCAGGGCCACATCGTGGATCACCTGGTCGTAGGCCCGCTGGAGGAAGGTCGAGTAGATGGCGCAGAATGGGATGAGGCCGTCGGCGGCCATCCCCGCCGAGAGGGTAACGGCATGTTGTTCCGCAATGCCCACGTCAAAGGCCCGGTCGGGGAATTCCTCCATCAGGTATTTCAGGGAGCTGCCCGTGGGCATGGCCGGGGTGATCCCGACGATCCGGGGGTTCATCTTTGCGAGTTCCACCAGGGTATGGCCAAAGACATCCTGGTATTTGGGGCCGCGGCCAGGGTCGTTTTCACGGCGGACCAGGTCCCCGGTATACTTGTCAAAGCGGCCCGGGGCATGGTAGGTCACCTGGTTTTCCTCCGCCTGGCGGAGGCCCTTTCCTTTTGTGGTTACCAGATGCAGCAGCTTGGGACCCGGCTGGGATTTAAGGGCCTGCAGCTGCCCGACCAGGCCGGGCAGGTCATGGCCGTCCACCGGCCCGGTATACTGGAAGTTGAGGCTTTCGAACAGGTTTTCGGTTGCCGAGCGGCCGGCCTTGACCTGGGTAAGGTACTCCTTGAGTGCGCCCACGCTGGGGTCGATGCCTATGGCGTTGTCGTTCAGTACGATCAACAGGTCCGTGCCCGAAACCCCGATATGGTTCAGGGCCTCAAAAGCCATCCCCCCGGCAATGGAAGCATCCCCGATCACTGCGATATGTTTCCGGGCGGTATCCCCGCGCAACTTTGCGGAAAGGGCCATCCCGAGCAGTGCCGACAGGGAGGTGGAGGCGTGCCCGGTCCCGAAGGCATCATACGGGCTTTCGTCCCTTTTGGGGAACCCGCTGATACCCCCCTTCTGGCGGTTGGTATGGAACTCCCCCCGCCTCCCGGTCAGGATCTTGTGGCCGTAGGCCTGGTGGCCCACATCCCAGATGAGCCGGTCTTCCGGGGTATTGAAAACGTAGTGCAGGGCCAGGGTGAGCTCCACCACTCCCAGGCTGGCGCCCAGGTGCCCTTCCTTGACGGACAGCACATCGATGATAAAGGCCCGGAGTTCGGCCGCAAGTTCGGTAAGCCGGTCTTGGGGAAGCTTTCTGAGGTCGGTCGGGTCTGTTATTTGGTCCAGCAGGTTCATCTGTGCAGGCAAAGGTACTGCAATTTGAAAATTGGAGCTGCAGGGGAATGCGTGCATAAATTGTATTTTTGGCCGTATGGAATTGATACTTGACGATGCCTTCTTTATGCGCAAGGCCATCCAGGAGGCCGAACTGGCTTTTGAACTGGGGGAGGTGCCCGTAGGCGCGGTCATTGCCGTAAGGGACCGGGTCATTGCCAGGGCCCATAACCTCACCGAAAAGCTCAACGACGTGACGGCCCACGCCGAGATGCAGGCGATTACCGCTGCGGCTAATTTCCTGGGAGGGAAATATTTAAATGAATGCACCCTGTATGTCACCCTGGAGCCCTGCCAGATGTGTGCCGGCGCCCTTTACTGGAGCCAGGTGTCCCGGGTGGTTTACGCTGCATCTGACCCGCAACGGGGGTTTACGGCCATGGGGGGGAAGCTGCACCCGAAAACCCAGCTTTCCGGGGGTATCCTGGAAGCGGAAGCTGCCGCTTTGCTCAAGCGGTTCTTTATCGAAAGGCGGAATTTGAACTGACTGCCTGGATTCCGGGCAAAAAAAAACACCGCGCCAGGGGCGCGGTGTGAGCTCGTCTTCAAAATAAAATATAGCTAGCCGATTACATGCACGTCGGCCGCAACCATTCCTTTGCGTCCTTCCGTTTCCTGATATTCTACTTTGTCTCCCTGATTCAGCACCAGGCCGTCAAGGGCGGTGGCGTGAACAAAGATGTCCCTTCCGGTGTCATCGTTGGTGATGAATCCATAACCTTTGGATTCATTGAAAAATTTAACAGTTCCAGTCATTTAAAAAAAAATTAATAGTAATAAAAGTAGTACGAAGGTAAAAGAAAATCCAATATCCGCCTTAAAGGCAGAATGAGAAATTTTCAAAAATTACTGGTTTTCAGTCGTTTTCTTCCGGTTTTCACGCATTTCGCGGATTTTTTGGTCCGTAAGCATGTAATCCTTCAAATTCTTGCCCCGGGATTCCGAGACCAGGAATAGGGGCATGGCCAGGAGGAAAAGGCCTACCACCCCGAAGCCGATCAGCTTGTTGGCGGTAACGGGGGCTTCCTCCATCAGGGTGAAACCGTAGATGATGCCGGCCGCAGAGGCCAGGACAATCAACAGGACCAGGTAGCGCATCAGTTTTCGCATCACCTGGCAAAGGTAATCAACTTGCGGCGGTAGGCCGTAAGCAGCTTGGACTTGGAGACGAATCCGGCGTATTTCCCGTCCTTGATCACCGGCAGGTTCCAGGCCCCGCTGTCCTGGAACTTCTTCATCACCTGCTTCATGCTGTCCGATTCGTAGAAGATCTTCTCGGGGGGGTTCTGCATAAAGGAAGCCACGGTGATTTTTTCGTACATGGCCGTGTCGAACATGAATTCCCGGATGTCGTCGAGCAACACGATGCCCTCCAGCCTGCCCCCGGCATCCACCACGGGGAAGATGTTCCGGGCCGATTTGGCCACGGACTGCAGCAGCATTTCGCCCAGGGTCATCTCCTTGCGCACCTCCCGGAACCCGGTTTCAATCACGTCGTCCAGTTCCATCAGCGTCAGGACCGTCTGGTCCTTGTTGTGGGTGATCAGCGCCCCGATCTTTGCCAGTTCCCGGGTGTAGATGGTGTGGTCCATGATATTGCGGGTGATCAGGAAGGACATGGCGGCAGTGATCATCAGGGGGACAAATAAATCGTAGCCCCCGGTGATCTCCGCAATCAGGAAGATGGCCGTGAGCGGGGCGTGTATCACCCCCGCAATCAGGCCGGCCATCCCGATCAGGGTAAAGTTGGACTCGCTCACCGACAGGCCCAGGCCCATGTTGTTGATCACCTTGGCCAGCATGTTCCCGAGGGCGCCCCCCATCACCATGGTCGGGATAAATATCCCCCCGGCGCCGCCAGCCGCAAATGTGGTGGTCATGGCGATTGCCTTGAACAGGGTGATGCCGAACAACAGGGCGATGACCACCCAGATATTCCCGGTATAGGCGTCGAAGGGGGTGGTGCCCAGTGCGGCCAGGTGGTCACCGTCCAGCAGGCTGTTGATAAAACCGAAGCCCTCCCCGTAGAGGGGCGGGATAAAGTAGAGCATGGTACCGATGGCCAGCCCCCCGACAAGCAACCGATACTTGGGGCTCTTGAGGGGTTTGAAGAGTTTCATGATCCCGAAGTACATCCGGGTAAAGTAGACCGAGGCCAGGGCCGTGACCATACCCAGCAGGATGTAGTACAGGCTGTCGCGGACGGTGAAGGAATCCTGGAGGTCAAAGGTGAACAGGTTTTCATCGCCCAGGAAGAAATAGGAGGTCAGCACCCCGGAGATGGAGGCGAGCAACAGGGGCAGCATGGAGAGCATGGTGAGGTCCAGGCTGAAGACCTCCACGGCAAAGATGATGGCGGCGATGGGCGCCTGGAAGACCGAGGCGATGGCCCCGGCCGAGGCGCAGGCGATCAGCAGGGTGCGCTCCCGGGCGCCGATGTGCAGCAGGCGGGAAATATTCGAGCTGATGGCGGCACCGCTGGCAACAGCCGGACCCAGCAACCCCACGGAGCCCCCGAAGCCGACGGTGAGCGGGGCGGTGACCAGGGGGGTGATGATCTTCCGGGCCCTGATGAGCCCCTTTTTCCGCGATAGTGCAAACAGGATGGAGGAGATGGCGTGTTCCAGGCGTTCCCGGTGTACGTATTTCACGTAGAGGTACACCAGCGTGAGGCCCACGATGGGCAGGATGAAATAGACCTCCTCGCTCAGGAAGAGCACGCCCCGGTCCAGGGCCGATTCGATAAAATAGGTGGAGTTCTTCAGGGTGACGGCCGCCAGCCCTGCGAGGAAACCAATGACCACGCTCATCAGGTGGGTGAAGGTCTTATGGGAAATATGCTTGTATCGCCACTTAAGGAACCTGGTCAGCAAGCTATGTGGTTGGTTGCCCATATCCCGATCGATCGACCTAAAAGTACAAAAATACCCGTGCCCCGGCGGGCGGGCATCGCCTCAATCTTTCAGCAGGCCCAGGTGGAGTTCCTGCAGCTGCCCGGCATCCAGGGGTGCAGGGGCATCGATCATCACATCCCGGCCGCTGTTGTTCTTGGGAAAGGCGATGAAATCCCGGATGGATTCCTGCCCGCCCAGGATGGCAACCAGCCGGTCCAGGCCAAAGGCAATACCGCCATGGGGGGGTGCCCCGTATTGGAAGGCATCCATCAGGAAGCCGAATTGCTGACGGGCCTCTTCCTCCGAAAAGCCCAGGTGCCTGAACATCACTGCCTGCATTTTTTTGTCGTGTATCCGGATGGACCCGCCCCCGATTTCGTTTCCGTTCAGCACCAGGTCGTAGGCATTGGCGCGGACCGCTGCGGGGTCGGTGTCCAACAGCTTCAGCTGCCCCGGTTTGGGGGCGGTGAAGGGGTGGTGCATAGCGTGGTAGCGGCCGGATTCCTCGTCGAATTCCAGCAGGGGGAAGTCCACGACCCACAGGGGGGCAAATTCCCCCGGCCTGCGCAGGCCCAGGCGGGTAGCCATTTCCATCCGGAGCGCGCTCAACTGGGTGCGGGTGGTGGCGGCCTCCCCGCTCAGCACGCAGATGAGGTCGCCGGGACGGGCCCCCGTAGCCTCTGCCCACCGGGCCAGGTCCTCGGGTTCGTAAAATTTGTCGACGGACGATTTGTAGCTGCCGTCTTCGTTGCATTTGACATAGACCATGCCCCCGGCGCCTATCTGGGGCCGCTTTACCCAGTCCACCAGGGCGTCGATCTCCTTGCGAGTGTAATCAGCTGCCCCGGGAACGGCGATCCCCACTACCAGTTCGGCCTGGTTGAAGACGTTGAAGTCCCGGTGCCGGGCCACCTCGTTCAATTCCCCGAATTCCATCCCGAAGCGGATATCCGGCTTGTCCGACCCGTAACGGCGCATCGCCTCATCATAGGTCATCCTCGGGAATTCGCCCACTTCCACCCCGTTGATGGTTTTCAATATATGCCGCGTGAGGCCCTCGAAGGCATTCAGGATATCCTCCTGTTCCACAAACGCCATCTCGCAGTCTATCTGGGTGAATTCCGGCTGGCGGTCTGCCCGCAGGTCTTCATCGCGGAAACACTTGACTATCTGGAAATACCGGTCCATGCCGCCCACCATCAGCAATTGCTTGAAGGTCTGGGGCGACTGGGGAAGGGCGTAGAATTCCCCCGCATTCATCCGGCTGGGGACCACGAAGTCCCGGGCGCCTTCCGGCGTGGATTTGATCAGGTAGGGGGTTTCCACCTCGATAAACCCCTGGCCGGACAGGTATTTGCGGACTTCCATGGTTACCTGGTGGCGGAAGATGAGCTTGTTTTTTACCGGGTTTCTCCGGATGTCCAGGTAGCGGTATTTCATGCGGAGCTCGTCCCCCCCGTCTGTCTGGTCCTCAATGGTAAATGGCGGGGTTTCGGCCGGGTTGAGGACGGTCATTTCGGTAACCAGTACCTCGATCCCGCCCGTGGGCAGCTTCGGGTTTTTGGAAGCCCGCTCGATCACCGAACCCTTCACCTGCAGCACAAATTCGCGACCCGTTTCCCGGGCCCGTTCCAGCAACCCTTCCGGGGTGCGGTCCTGGTCAAATACCAGCTGGGTAATGCCGTAGCGGTCGCGCAGGTCGATCCAGACGACAAAGCCCTTGTCCCGGACCTTGCCCGCCCAGCCCGCCAGGGTCACCTCCTGGTCAATATGCGATTCCCTCAGTTCACCACAGGTATGTGATCGGTACATAATCTCCTTATTTATGCTGGCAAAGGTACTGCAGAAAGGGGGAAGCTCGCAACCCTAATGCGAACTTCCCCCTTTGGATATATTGCCTGCAGGTACGGCTCAGGCAGCCTGCTGCAACCGCTGTGCCTCTTCCTCGGAATTCGGCCGCCTCTTGCGGATGGCCAGTTTGATCCGGTAGGTGATGTTGAACAACACCGGCACGATGATCAGCGTGAGGAAGGTGGCCACGATGAGGCCGAAGATCACCGTCCAGGCCAGCGGCCCCCAGAAGATCACGTTGTCCCCGCCCATATAGATGTCGGGCTGGAAACTGCTGAAAAGGCCGAAGAAATTGATGTTGAGCCCGATTGCCAGCGGGATCAGGCCGAGGACCGTGGTAATAGCCGTCAGCAATACGGGCCGCAGACGCGCCTTCCCGCCCTTGACAATGGCGTCCGTAACCTGGGGCAGGGTCAGCAGGTCCCGGTCGTCCAGGCCGAGCTTTACCTTTTTCCGGTCGATCAGGATCTGTGTATAGTCCAGCAGGACCACCCCATTGTTGACCACGATACCCGCCAGGGCGATGATCCCCATCATGGTCATCATGATCACGAAGGACCAGCCGGTGATGATCAGACCGCCAAAGACCCCGATAAAGCTCAGGAAGATGGCCGTCATGATGATGGTGGGTTTGGAGATGCCCCCGAACTGGAATACCAGCAGCAACATGATCAGGCCCAGGCCTGAAAAGAATGCCCCGACCAGGAACTGCATCTGTTTGTTCTGTTCCTCCAGCTGCCCGGTATAGTCGATGCTGACCCCCTGGGGGAGCCCCTCGAATTCCTCCATGGCGTCCTGGATCTGGGATACGATGGCGCCGGCATCCGTGAACCCGGGGGTCAGCCCGGAGTAGATGGTCACCACCCGTTTTGCATCGATATGCTTGATCGCGCTGTACCCGGAGGTGTTCCGGTGTTTGGCGATGGCCGAAATCGGGATTTCCTTGATCTGCCCCGTGGCCGGGTCCCGGAAGATGATGTCCTGGTTGAACAGGGCGCTGGTGTTGTAGCGCAGGTCCTCGTTGAACCGGACGTTGATGTCGTAGTCCTCCCCGTCTTGTTTGTAGATGCCGGCCTTGTCACCAAAGATGGAGCGCCTCAGCTGGTTCCCGACCTGGCCCACGGCCACACCCAGTTCCCCGGCTTTCTCCCGGTCCACGACCACCTCCATGGAGGGCTTGCTCTTGTTGACGTCGATCTTCAGTTCCTCGATGCCCTCGATGCCCTTCCCGTTGATAAAGGTGCGCATCCGCTCGGCCAGGTTGATCAGCGTATCGTAGTTCTGGCCTTCCAGCTCCACGTTGATCGGGTAGCCTGCGGGCGGGCCCACGGCATCCTTCTCCACGGAGATCTCCACCCCGGGGAAGATGCCTTCCAGGGCCTGCTGTATCTTCAGGCGCAATTCCTCCGTATCCTTGCCTTCCCGGTATTTGTATTCCCGCATGGAGAGCGTGATTTTTCCGCGGTGCGGCATTTCGGCCGCCGTTCCCCCTTCGGTAAATGGGTTCTCCGCCCCCCTTCCGACCTGGGAAACCGTGGACTCCAGCAGCACGTTCCGCTCGCCCTTCATGTAGGCATCGCTGTCGACCAGGGAATAGACCCGCTGCTCAATCGCCTGGGTCATCTCGTTGGTCTTCTCGATGGAAGTCCCCTGGGGGTATTCGATATAGACATAGATTTCATTCGGGGTGTTGTCCGGGAAGAACTCCACCTTGGTCCGCTGGGTGGCCAGGGAGGCGCCGAAAGCGACAAATGCCGCCAGGAGCAACAGGAACATCGTACCGGAATACCAGTAGACATTTTTCCCCCGGAGTGCGTGCTTGAGGCGCGCCTCGTAGAAGTTTTCAAGCCGCCTCAGGGTGTGTTTCTGGAAGCGTATGGCCCGTTTCTTGATCACGTAGCGATAGAGCCAGAACATACCGGCCGTTACGATCAGCAGCGAGCCCAACCCCCGGACGGAGCCACCGACAAACAGGATAAGGAGGCCCAGGGGTACCAGCACCAGCGTCAGGCGGATAAGCTGTTTCGGGGAAAGCTCCTTTTCGCCGGTTTCCATGAAATTGGACACCAGCATGGAGTTCATGAAAATCGCCACAAAGAGGGAGGATCCCAGCACCACGGAAAGCGTGATCGGGAAAAAGATCATGAACTCCCCCATGATGCCCGGCCAAAGGCCGAGGGGCACGAAAGCCGCTACCGTGGTGGCGGTGGAGATGATGATGGGCACGGCGATTTCCCCGATCCCCTTTTTGGCGGCTTCCAGCCGGGACATCCCCTCCTCGTCCATCAGGCGGTAGACGTTTTCAACCACCACCACCCCGTTGTCCACCAGCATCCCGAGGCCCATGATAAGGCCGAACAGGATCATGGTGTTCAGGGAATAGCCGAGCCAGGAGAGGATCATGAACGACATGAACATGGACATGGGGATGGCGAAACCGACGAAGAGCGCATTGCGGAACCCGAGGAAGAACATCAGGACCGTCACCACGAGCAGGATCCCGAAAATAATGTTGTTGACCAGGTCATCCACCTGGTTCAGGGTCCGGCTGGACGAATCGTTGGCAATGCTCACATTCAGGTCGCGGGGGTAGTAGTTCTCCCGGGCCTCCTGCACGAGCTCCCGGATGTTGTTGGCGGCCTCGATGGTGTTTTTCCCGGAGCGCTTCTTGATGTCCAGCATCACCACGCTCTGGCCCTTCTCCCTGGCATAGGTAGTCTTGTCTTCCTCGTGGAAGGTAACCGTGGCCACATCTTTGATGTAGACGGCGTTCCCGTTTTCGGATTTGACCACGAAATTCAGGAGTTCCCTGGGGTCTTCGACTTCCCCGAGGATGCGGACGGTCCGGCGCTGTCCGCTCGTCTGCAGGTTGCCGGCCGACATGGTCATGTTTCCGTTGCGGATGGCATTCAGCACGTCGTCGAAACTCACCTGGGCAGCCATCATTTTGTAGATATCCACGGCAACCTCCACTTCCTTGTCCTGGGCCCCCCGGATATCCACCTCTTTGATCTCGTCCAGGTCTTCAATCTTGTCCTCCAGGTACTCCGCGAATTCCTTGAGTTGTTCCACCGGGTAATCCCCCGTCAGGTTCACGTTCATGATCGGGAAGGATTCGGCAAGGTTCAGGTCGAACACATTGGGTTCCACCTTGGCCCCGTTGAAAATAGGCCAGTCTTCCCCCGCCTTTTCGGCATCCACCTCATCCTCCACCTTGAGTTTGGCTTCCTGAACCGTGATATTCTCGTCGAACTCCACCACGATCATGGAATAATCTTCCTGGGAGGTCGAGGTGAGCTCCACCAGGTTGCTCACGTTCTTGAGCCGGTCTTCCAGGGGGTCGGTGATCAATCGCTCGATGTCCTCTGCGGTGTTTCCGGGATAGGGGGTGCTGATATACACCTTGGTTTCCTCCACCTCCGGGAAATCCTCCCGCGGCATGCTCTGGTAGGAGCCAATCCCGATCACCAGGAAGATGCCGATCATCACATAGATTACCGACGGGTTGTCGATGGCCCAGGAGGACAGCCAGAATTCCTTGTCTGCGTTCTTCTTCTGCTTGCTCATGCTTTGTTCAGTATTTGGATTTCCTGCCCTTCGCGGACACGCCGCGCACCTTCGGTAATGATACGGTCACCCGCCTGTATCCCGCTGAGGATCTCCACCTGGTCGCCCTGGGACAAACCGGTGGTCACCAGGCGTTTTACGGCCGTGCCCACCCCGTTTTCGTCAATATCCTCGGCGAGGTAGACGTATTGTTGCCCGTCTGCGTTCTCCGAGATCACTGACGGGGGCACCAGCAGCGCATCCTCCGAGGAATAGTCGTTGATGCTCACCCGGGCGGTCAGGTTGGGCTTGATGGTTCCGCTGGCGTTGGGGACCGGGATCTCCACGCTGAAAGACCGGTTGGTGGGGTTGATGTAATTCCCCGTCTGGCGAACCTGGGTCGTGATGCTGTCGCCGAGGACCGGGAGGTAGATCTTAACTTCCTTGCCCGGACGGACGCTGGGGAGGTAGCTCTCGGGGACATCCACTTCCACGTACATGTCGGACAGGTTGACCAGCCGGATGACCGGCATGCCGGCCGCGGGGTTCACCGTGCTCCCCTGTTCCTGCATTACATTGTCCACAATGCCGCTGAAGGGGGCCCGGATGACCGATTTGGCCAGCTGGGCCTCGGCCTGCCGGATCTGATTGGTCAGGGACTCGTATTGGGCCTTTGCCTGCAAATACTGGATTTCAGAGCCGATATTCTGCTCCCAAAGCCGCCTCTGGCGCTCAAAGGTGGTCTCCGCCAGGGCTGCCTGGGTCCGCAGCTGCTCCAGGCCGCTGGCCATCCCGCCATCGTCTATGCGTGCCAGCGCCTGCCCTTTGCGGACCTGGTCCCCGTCCTTTACGTACACCTGTTCCAGGGTCCCGGCCATCTCCGGGTACAGCAGGATGTTCTGCTTGGTCTGTACATCCCCCTGCAATTCCAGGAAGTGGTCGAAGCGGGCAGGCTGCAGTTCCAGGGTGGATACCAGCGGCATGTTGGAATTGCCTTCGCGGGAAGCGATGACCGAGTCGATCCGCCTCAGGGAAATCTTCAGGTCTTTTTCCTGTTGGGACAATTCCTGCCGGCGGGCTTTGATCGCCTCCAGGTCCCCCCCGGAAAGGAGGGCGTCGACCGAAGTCTCGGAGTTGTTGCCGCATCCGGTGAGGAGGAGCAAGCCAAGGGATATGAGGAGCGTATTTTTCATGGTCTGTGTATTGATAGTTATGGGCATGGTTTTATGGAATGGCATCAGGGGTTCAGGATGTTTTCGAGGGCCGTCTTGCGGTTGATCACGTCCACCATCGACTGCAGGTATTCCCTTTGGGCCGTGTAGAGCTGGGTTTGGGCCTGGCGCAAATCAAAACTCGAGGCAATCCCTTCCGAATACTTGATGGTGTTCTTGCGTTCGATCCGCTCCGCCAGGGCCAGGTTGGCCTTGCTGGTCTCGTAGGTTTCGATGGCCAGGGTGTACGCATTGCGCGCCTGATCCAGCTGCAGTTCGAGTTTTTGCTCGGTCTCCTTCAGCTCGGTTTTGGCCTTTTCCAGCGCAATCTTTGCGCGTTGGGTGGAAGCGCTCCGGCCCAGGGAGCTGAAGATCGGGATGGACAGGTCAAAACCGAGGATGGACGACTCAAAGCTCTGGGTACCGCTTTCGAAATAGGAAAAGGGGTCGCTGAATCCGGTGCGCCCGTAATTGATGAAGGCGTTCAGGGTGGGCAATGCCCGGCTCCTGGCGAGTTTCAGTTCGTAGAACCGCTGTTCGTTCAGGTTTTGCACCAGCTTGTAATCCACATTGTTCTCCATCACAAATTCGGAATCCAGCAACTCGGGCCGGGTCTCCTGTGCCACGAGCTCGTCCAGGTTCTGGGTTAGCTCGGTGGGATGGTCCAGGGGCAGTCCCATGGTGATATTCAGCATTTGCAGGGTGATTTCCTGAAGCCTGCGGTTGCTGCTCAGGCTGTTGTGTAGGTTGGCCGAGGTAATTTGCAACTGCTCCACTTCCTCCTCTTCCGCCAGGCCGTTTTCGTACAGTTTTTCCGTTTCGTACAGGTTTTTGTCCACGGCTTCGATATCCTTTTCCAGCAGGTCCACGCTTTGGCGGGCGAGGAGCGTATTGCCGTAGGATTCCACCACGGCGCGGCGCACTTCCTGTTCCGTTTTTTCCTGGTTGTTCCGACTGTAGCTCAGGAAGGCCTTGGTTGCCTGGATCCCCACGATATAGGAACCGTCAAAGATCTGTTGCTTCAGGGTGGCCGTCGCACTGGTGGTGCGGGGCGGGCCAAAAACCACGGGCTCAAAGTCACCGGGTTGCCCCCCGAAAAATTCGGCCGGCACCAGGGATACAGGTTGTTTGATCTGGTCCTGGTAGCTTACCGCACCGCTGATCTGGGGCAGGCCGCTGGCGATGGTTTCCCATTTCTGCTTTTCTGCATCCACCAGGTCACGATCCGCATTGATGGCGCTGTAATTGTGTTCCAGGGCATATGCCACGGCTTCTTCCAGGCTGAAGGCCACCGGGGTCTCGGTTTGTTGGGAGTATCCCTGCTGCACAAGGAACAGGGTAAGGATTCCGATACGAATGAATCGCATTTATTCTTGGTTTGAATTGATGATTGTGTTGAGTATGTTCCTTCCCTTGGGGGTGACAATGCCGCGCAGGTGGTATTCCAAATATTGGTCCATGAGCTGGGGCATCGGGAATCCGGCCTTGGGGAACAAATCGTCGTCGTTCAGGCTCGTAACCCCCGAAAAATAGATCCGGGCCACAAAATGGGCGTCCAGGTTTTCCCGGTAGATCCCCATTTCCATCCCCCGCTTGATGTTGGTGAGCACACAATCCTTCATCATGTTGTACTTTTTGGCATTGAGGGATTTGTAGATCTGGGGGTAGTATTTTTTAAGCTGGTACTGAGGGGAGGATTTTTCGTTTTTGAGGTGCATCATGGCGAATTTCTTGATCTCGTAGAGTTCTTCAATCGGGTTTAACCCCTGGTCGCTGATGCAGTCGATGCCCGCTGAGATTTTATCAAAAATGCTGCAGGCGCACGCATCGATGAGGTCGGTCTTGTTCCTGAAATGGGCGTAGATGGTTTTCTTGCTGATTCCCATCTGCTCGGCCAGGTCATCCATGGTGACGCTCTTGAAGCCCAGTTGCAGGAACAATTCCGAGGCGGTATCGACGAGTTTATCTTTCATAAGGAGGGCAAATGTAGATTGGAAACTTTAAAAACAAAAAAAGTTTCCAAGGTTTATCGATTTTTTAACATTCGCTTAATCCTTTGTTCACCAGCCGTCCTTTTGCCTGGGGTCGGCCCCTCTCAATCGGCCGGCCATTTGCCCGGAGCCACCCCTTTTCAGTCGGCCGGCCATTTGCCTGCAGGCGCCCATTGGCCACCACCCCGGCAACCGGCTCCTTCGGGCAGCACTTCGCCAGCCTTACCCGAGGGAGCGGGAAGGGGCATCAGTGCCAGCCCGAAGGCCTTATCGATCCGTTCACGGATGCGTCTCTTGCGCAGTGTCTGATCCTTCATTCCTGATTCGTTCGATATAGTTGTTAAAGGCGGCCTCCCCCTCTTCGTTCCAGAACCGGTCGTAATAGGACCATTTGTCCTTTAAGTGTGAAGTCCGGTTCCGGCAATGGGCCCGATCCTGGTTTTTGCCTGGTTTTCCCTTGCCCCCGCCCGAACCGCCTGTCCCGAAGCCAAACAGCAGCTTGGCCAGCAACAGGATGCCAAAGGCCTGCCAGTAGGTCACCGCGGGAAGCCCGAACAGTTCCGGCATGAGCCAGTTCCACAGGTACATGAGCAGGTAGCCCACCAGAAAGAAGACCCCGATTCCGAACAGGACCAAAAAAAAGATCTTGAACCCCTTGGTTACCCCGCGTTTCACGCGTGCCTCCATGCGCTTTTCAATGTGTTTGCCGTAGTCCATTGTTTGTGATTTTAATTTGTGTTATACCCTTTTAGTTTTTTCTGTAAAATCGACAGGGCCCGGTGCCGCCGGGACATGAGCGTCCCCGGCGAAATCCCGGTCATCCCGGCATACTCCCTGTAGGTGTATCCCTCGAAATCGATCACCAGGATCACCTCCCGGTAATCGGGTTTCAGCCCCTCAATCCCTGCCTTGAGCTGCCGCATAAGCACCTCCGGATAGACGTCCCCGGAATTTTCGTAAAAAAGCTCCGCAAATTCCGTCCAACGGGCTTCCAGTTGGCTTTGGTCCGCCTGCCTTCCCTTCCGCGTCCGCATGACATCGATGATCCTGTTCCGGATTGCGCGGTAGACGAACCCGGCGATATTGTTGATCTGGGAGAGGTCATCCGTCCTTGAAAACAACCGGAGCGCCACATCCTGTATGATGTCCTCGGCATCCCGTTCTCCGGTATCCTCGATACGGGAACGGACATAGCCGTTGAGGGACTGGTACTCGTCCCGGAAAAAGTTGGTCAGGTTATTGTAATTTTCCTCTCCGGAGGCCATTCGCTTACTTTTATGGGCGGCTTGCATCTTTATAGACGAAGACTTTCGGTTCTATTGCATTTTTTTGCAGAAATCTTTTTTCCCGCAGGCTTTTCTGCCGGAGGGGATGTGTCTCAATTATCCAAATCGGCGTATTTTTAGCCCCATGATTGAATCTGTTGACCTTTACCGCCAGGCATTTGACGATTATCTGGGCAGAATATTACATACCCCCCAACCGGCTGGCCTGTATGCCCCCATTGATTATATCATGGGACTCGGCGGGAAACGCATGCGGCCCGTCCTGGTCCTGCTGAGCGGCGAACTCTTCGGGGCCCCCCTGGAGAAGTCGCTGCCGGCGGCCGCTGCGGTGGAAATCTTCCACAATTTTTCCCTGGTCCACGACGATATCATGGATGCAGCTCCCTTGCGGCGGGGACAGCAGACCGTCCACCGAAAGTGGGACGCCAATACCGCCATCCTCTCAGGGGATGCCATGCTCATCAAGGCCTACCAGCAACTGGACGGTTATGAGCCGGACCTGTTCAAGCCGCTTACCCGCCTCTTCTCCCGCACGGCCCTGGAGGTGTGCGAAGGGCAGCAGTACGACATGGATTTTGAATCGCGGGACGACGTCACCATAGCGGAATACCTCCGGATGATTGAATTCAAGACAGCGGTACTCCTGGGATGCGCCCTGCAAATGGGGGCCCTTATAGGGGGGGCCAAAAAGGCCGAACAGGAGGCGCTTTACGCCTTTGGCATCCAGCTGGGCCTGGCCTTCCAGCTGCAGGACGATTACCTGGACGTTTTCGGGGACCCGGAGACCTTCGGCAAACAAGTGGGCGGTGATATTATCGAAAACAAGAAAACCTACCTCTACCTGCGGGCACTTGAACTGGCTGGCCCTGGTGACGCCCAGGAGCTCCGGGACCTGTATTCGGTTCGCCCCATCGACCCGCAGCCCAAGGTTAACCGGGTACGGAAGCTGTTTGAGGAATGCGGGGCAGATACCCGGACCAGGGAGCAAATTGAAAGCTATACGGCACAGGCCTTTGACCATTTGGAAGTACTCTCGGGCAAGGGGAAAGCCCAGGAGGTGCTGCGCGCCTTTGGCGAATGGCTGCTCCGGAGGGATTTTTAGGCTATTCCAAGGCTTTTTATCAGGGACCGCCAAAGCCCCAGCAGAAAAAGGCGTTTCGGGCAGGCGGCAATAATCCGCAGGTCTTCTCCCAGGGAGGTTTGCTGGTGAAGGAACCGCAGGATCCTGTTGGCCGGCATGCTCCGGAACAGGGCAGCAAACACCTCCGCTCCCCGGGCGTTGTCCGCGGCAAGGACTTCCAGCAATACCAGGTCGTAAAACCAGAAGCGGTCCCTGTGGGCCATCCGCAACTTCCCGCCATTTTTCAGGGCTTCTATCAGTTGGGGCACCAGGCGCGAACTGTTCCAGAACGTGTACCCGGTACTGGGACGCGCCCAGCCCCCGGCAATCCCGATGTGGGTGATGCGCGGCGTATCGGCTCGGGTAAAATCGTTGCACGTCATGGGGATACTGCCCCGCTCTTCTTCGATCACCTCATACCCGGTGCCCCCGAATTCTTCCTGCAGGTATTGCCGGATGGCTGTTTCGTATTCCTCCTGTTCCAGCAGGTCTTCCGAGAACAGGGTATACTCCACCAGGGCCTCTGTCCGGGATTCCGGCAGCACGTACATAAAACGTGTATTTCCCCGCTGGGGGATGCCAAAATCCATGAAAGTGGGGGTGTCCGGGTCAAATACCGGTTGGGAGGTCCGCACCTTCCAGCCGATGAAATGCTGCTGGATCACGGGGTAGGGTTTATGGGGTATGGGGGGGTCGGTAAAGGAAACGCTGCTGAAGGCATGCCCAGCAAAATAAGTGCCTGAATGGGTCCGGACCCGGACGGCATCGCCGGTGTCCTCCACGGAGAGGACCTGTTCCCGGTGTACCGAGATATTCGGGTATGCTTCCAGCTTCCGGTAGTAGGCGCTGTAAAAAGAAGCACCCTGCAGCATCTTGTATTGAAGGGGCAATATGGAAACCTGCTGGTCCAACCCGGGACCCCGGAAGCGGATGGTATCCCACCGGGAAGCGATCAGCTCGTCAAAGCGGCCCGGCCCGCTCTCCCAGAAACACCAGGTGCGGTCGTTGCCCTTTTGCCGTTCCTTCTCAAAAAGCACAATGCGCCTGCCCGAAAACCACGGGTCCCGCCCCATGGCATCTGCCAGTAGCAACCCGGAAGCACCCCCCCCGATAATGATAAAGTCGAAGTTTCCCATAACGGCTTGTAGGCCTGGTCCCAAAAGTACGAATTCAACCGGTAAGAGCGGCCCTCAGTCCAGGCGATACCGCAAACCCGCGAAACCGCGTATCCCCTGGTTGGGCCCGTACACATAAGCCGGGTCAAAGGTAAGCCCGTAGGGATTCCCGGGGGAGGGCACCGGGTCCCCGGAAGCGTTGTACACTACCTCTTTGTCGAACGGGTCCCCGGCCCGGGCAATCAGGAAAGGTGCATTCCTGCCCGGGGTCCAGTCCAGTAGGTTTTTTATGCCGGCATAGATCTCGATATGGTTCAGCCCCTTATAGGTGAACTGGATGTTCTGTATGCTCCAGGCGGGGGAATACTCGGGCCTGGGATCCAGTTCGCCCGCCAGCGGGAGGCGCATGGGCCCGTAGAGGTTCCCGGTGTAATCGACCGTGAGCCCCAGGGGGCGGATCGGGAAGGAAACGCTCCAGGTGGCGGAATACCGCTCGGTGAGCACCGGCCGGCTGTTGGCGATATCCGAGAAGACGCGGACATCCTGCAGGGTGGTGCCGGCATCCAGGCGCAGGCCCCCTGCAAAGGCAAAGTTCACATTGGCACTGATCCCCCGGGAAACGGAGCGGCCATCCAGGTTCCGGTAGATGATCTGGTTGGGGTCCGTATCGTAATCCGGCAGGATCTGATTGGAGAAATCCGTGTAGAAGACGGAAGCGTCCAACCCGAGAAAATGCCCTTCGGGGGTATAGATTTTTCGCAGGTAATTCAGGTTCAGGTTCCAGGAGCGTTCCGGCAGCAGGTCTTCTTCAATTACCACGTCCCGGGCACCCGTCAGAGCGGCGTGGTCCTCCGTGAACAGGTTGACCACCCGGAACCCGGTCCCGAAATTGACCCGAAGGAGTTCATGCTCGGCCAGCTGGAATTTGATTGCTCCCCTGGGCGTCCAGATCCCCCCGTGGCGGGGGTCCTGGTCGTAGCGCAGGCCGGCTAGCAGGGTGTGCCGGTCCATCAGGCGGATTTCATCCTGTACAAACAGGCTCGGGATCCACACCCGGTCCGGGGCGTTCCCGCTGGCAGAGCCGGTGGCAGGGGTATTGTCGTCGTAGTAATTGTAGCGGATGGCAGCCCCCACCAGTAGGTCGTGCCTCCCGGCAGGCTTGTCCCAGGTCAGTTGGCCAAAGCCGATGCGCTGGTCGGCAAAATAGGGGAGGTCCCCGTAATAGGAATCCTGGCGGTGGTCGTTATAGGAAACGGCAAGCAGCAGTTTTTCCGGAACGGGCAGCTGGTAGCGCCCCAGAAATTCCCATCGCCGGGTGTAGATGCTTTCCCCGTAGATGGAATCCGTCCCCCGGAATTCCGGGGTCCACTGCATCTCGCCCCCCCACCGGTCCTCGTAGAAAAACCGGCCGGCCAGGGTAAGCTCCCGGGAGGCATCCCGAAGGAAATTCCATTTCTGGAATACCGAAATGCGGTCCTGCAGGGTGACATCCGTAAAATTGTCGCCGTTGTGGTCTACAGGCACATCGTAATTGAAGTAATTGATGCCGGTGAGTACCCGGGCCTTTTCGCCCAGCCGGAATTTCCCCCCTGCATCCAGGTTGTACTCCCCCCATCCCGTGGCAAACCCATCGGTAAAAAACTCCGGGGCGCTCAGGGTGTTTTTGGTGATGATGTTGATCAGCCCCCCAACGGCTTCACTCCCGTAGAGGGAGGAGGCCGGGCCCTTGACGATTTCGATCTGTTCGATCAGCGCATTGGGGATGCCCGACAGGCCATAGACGGTCCCAAGGCCACTGACAATGGGCATGCCGTCGATCAGGACCAGCGTGTAGGGGCCCTCCAGCCCATTGATATGGATATCCCCGGTGTTGCAGACATTGCAGTTGATCTGGGGGCGCACCCCGTTGACCGCCTGCAGTGCCTCAAAGACGTTTGCCGTGGGGTTCTTGCGGATGAAGGCCGGGCTGTAGACCTCTACCGGGACGGGGCTTTCGAACCGTCGCACCGCCTTCAGGGTTCCGGTGACCACCGTCTCGTCCAGCTGTTCGGTCCCCGGGTGGAGCAGGATTTCCAAAGGGTCCCCAGGACCGTTCCCCACCTCCACCTTCCTCCGATGGGTACCATAGCCAACGGCCGAAACCACCAGGGTGTATTCCCCCTGCGGCAGCCCTTCCAGGCGGAACCGACCGTCGAAATCCGTCGCAGTTCCGGAGGCTGTCTCGCTGATGAAAACATTTGCCAGCGGGACGGGTCCGTCTGCGTCCCGTACCCTGCCGCTTAGCGCATATTCCGGGGATGGCTGGGGTTCCCTGTCCTGGGGGAAGAGGGAAGCCAGCCCCAGGAAGAGGCACATCATAAGCAGGCAGGTTGGACGATTCACTAATTCTAAAATTAAATTTAGACAAATCTAAAAATTTGTTTTTATAAATAAAAATGTAATTTTGTTTCAGAGTAAAAACGGATGACGCATTCAGAAGAGAATTACCTCAAGGGGATCTACCACCTCAGCAAGGGCGGGTCCGTGGCCGTGGCCACCAATGCCATCGCCTCCCAGATGGATACCAAGCCTTCCTCGGTCACCGACATGGTCAAGCGGTTATCCGAAAAGGGCCTGGTGGACTACCGGAAATACCAGGGAGTTTCCCTGACGGAATCAGGCAGCCGGCAGGCATTGAAGATCGTGCGCAAGCACCGCCTCTGGGAGCTGTTCCTGGTGGAGAAACTGGATTTCAAATGGGACCAGGTACACGAGATAGCCGAGCAGCTGGAACATATCGAGAGCGAGGTGCTGATTGACCGGCTGGATGCCCTGCTCAACTACCCGGATTTTGATCCGCACGGGGACCCGATCCCGGACAAGAACGGGGTATTCAAAACGCGGGAGAAGAAATTGTTGTCGGCCATGCCGGTCCCCTCCGAGGGCCTGTTTGTGGGGGTAAAGGATTCCTCCGCCACCTTCCTCAGGTTCCTCGATAAACACCGGATTGCCCTGGGAAAGAAGGTAAGCATACTCGAAAAGGAGGAGTTTGACCACAGCATGCGCATCCGCCTGGATGGGGAGGCGTTCCGGATATCCCACCAGATTGCCTCCAACCTTTATATCAAACCCAATGCAGTTCCATGAAACCAGTAATTGATTACATGCAGGGGATCGACCCGGTCCTGGCCGCCTTTTACGCCACCTTGTTTACCTGGGGGCTGACGGCCCTGGGTGCGGCCCTGGTATTCTTTTTTAAAACGATGAACCGGGCGGTGCTGGATGGGATGCTCGGCTTTACGGGAGGGGTGATGGTTGCCGCCAGTTTCTGGAGCCTGCTGGCCCCGGGGATCGAGATGAGCCCCGGCGACGGGTTCGTCAAGGTGTTGCCCGCAGCTGTGGGCTTTCTGTTGGGGGCATTCTTTATTTTTGGCCTGGACAAAGTCCTGCCCCACCTCCACATCAATTTCAAGGAAAGCCAGGCAGAAGGCATCGATACCGGATGGCGCCGCACCACCCTCCTCACCCTGGCGATCACCCTGCACAACATCCCGGAAGGGCTGGCTGTGGGGGTCCTGTTCGGAGGGGTGGCTGCCGGGTTTGAGGGAGCCTCAATAGGCGGGGCCGTCGCCCTGGCCCTGGGGATTGGCCTGCAGAATTTCCCAGAGGGCTTTGCCGTTGCCATGCCGTTGCGCCGCTACGGGCTGAGCAGGAAAAAGAGCTTCTTCTACGGACAGGCCTCTGCCGTGGTAGAGCCCATTGCAGCTGTCCTCGGGGCCTGGGCGGTACTCACGTTCCAGCCTATCCTTCCCTATGCCCTGTCTTTTGCGGCCGGGGCCATGATCTTTGTGGTGGTGGAGGAGGTGATCCCGGAAACCCAGCAGGATAAGTATACCGATATCGCCACCATGGGCTTCATCGGCGGGTTCGTGATCATGATGGCCCTTGACGTGGGGCTTGGATAAAAAAAACCGGCCAGAGGCCGGTTGATGACAGGTCCGGTTATTCCCTATTGGCTCCAGGGGGGCGTTACCCCGTTGGACCGTGCATAGGCAATCAATTGTCCCTTGTGTTCCCCGTTGTGTTCCAGGACCACCAGCAAACCGGAAAGGCGGTTCATTTTGGCAAACCCGAAATCGACCTCTTCGCCAAAGCTGCCGGGCTCGACCATTTTCAGTTTTTCCTGGATAAAATCCGAGGATTTCCTGAAGGCATCCAGGATATTCTGCTTGCCCGTAATGGATTCCATATTCATCACATCCACGTCCTCAGGGGTTGCAAACCCCATGCGCATGGCGATATAATAATTGGATGCCGCCGTATGCAGGATGGTTTCGCCGGTAGACCGGACCCCTTCCGAAGGGCGCCAGGACATTTGTTCTTCGGAAAAAGCCCCGGCCAGGTCCATGATCTGGCCCTGTACGCGCTCGAGCATGCCGGAGATGCCGGGCACCACCACATCTTCCTGGGCAAATCCGCCTAAGCAAACAAGCCCCATGAGTAAAACAAGTAATTTTTTCATTTTCAACAGGTTTATTTTAGTTAGAGAAAGCCGCAACCCTTCAGGGCGCAAGCAAATAAAGATACTAAAATATCCGGTTGGTGGTGGGGGGCCGTGCGGGGCGGACCCTTCAAAAATAGGGATATTGGGAAATTTCCAGCGGTGATATCGCGTTATGGATAAAGAGGTACCTTTGAAGGTGCAAGGCCGGGGATACATCCCCCCGGAAAACAATTTCAGATGACCCGAAAAAAACGCCATTGGTTCTGGAACGCGCTGCTGATCGTTTGCCTGGTAGTCTGCGGCCTAGCCTTTACGGCCCATTACAGGAACTGGGCGCGCCTGGAGGCCGATCGGATGCAATTGTTGTCCGGGATCTATTACGTGGACCTTCCCTATGCGGATATTGACAACCTGGTCTGGGTGGAAAAAATCCCGAAGATGGAACGCCAGAGCGGGTTTTCGGCCTGGGCGCTCGAGAAAGGGGTTTTCACGGATTCCCTGAACCCCGGGCAGCGGGTATACGTCCTGGTGGACGACCTGCGCCAGCAGAAGATCCGCGTCCGGTATCGCGACAGCCTCACGCTTTTCCTCAATTTTGCCGACTCTGCGGAAACCCGTTCCGTCTATGCGCTCCTTGAGGCCAAGCAAAAAGAATATAAACCAGTGGCCCGATAAGCGCTGACTTGTTTATTTTTGCGGGTCAGAATCCCGATGGAATGAAAGAAAAAATCTGGTTACTCGCCTGCCTGTTCCCGCTGTCGCTTTTGGGGCAAAACCGCCTGCAGATCGACGTGGAGGGAGTAGAAGCCTCCGAAGGGGAAATCCAGGTAGCGGTCTACAACCAGGCGGAAAATTTCCTGACCATCGAAGGGGTATACCGGTCCGACAGCACCAAAGCCAGCAAAGGGACCACCCGCGTATTCCTGGAAGACCTCCCCTCCGGGCGGTATGCGCTGGCCATCTTCCACGACCGGAACAGCAACCGGGAGCTCGACACCAACTGGATCGGCATCCCCAAGGAACCCATGGGGTTCTCCAATTCCCGTATGAAGACGTTTGGCCCGCCCAGCTTCCGGGATTGCGAGCTGTTCCTCGAATCGGACAGCCATATAGTCATCCGCCTCGAATAGGTATTCCGGCCTCCTTGTTGAAGGGTTACCCCCCGGATTTGGTGGTAATGATGATTACGCCATTGGCGCCCCGCGACCCGTAGAAGGAAGCGTCCGCCCCCTTCAGGACTTTAATGGATTTTACGTCCACTGGCTGGACCACACTCTCGACCTGGCGGAAAGAATTCCCCATGGCCAGGCCATCCAGGACATAAAGCGGTTCCAGCCGGGAACTCGCCCCAAAGGAATTATTCGCTTTTACCAGGACCGGGACCCCACCCTGGACCGTCATCCCCGGCAATTTGCGAATGCGGGTGATCAACGGGATGACTGCACTGTTGCGGTCGTCCATTTCCGCTTCCAATCCACCCTGGTCGGAACTTTCGGTCCCGGAAGCGGTGCTGCCGCAGCCTCCCAGCATCAGGCCGGCAAGCAGCAGTATCAGTGTCGTTTTTTTCATAGTGTACGAATTAGTGGCAACCGCAATCCCCATCCCCGCAATCCCCCTGTTTTTTGGTATTGGGCCAGAGGAATTTCCACACCAGCCAGCCGATGGCAAACGCTACGGTAAGGTAGACGAGGATGTATTGCAGGTTGAATTCCATCATGCGAGTATTTGATAGGCGCCCAAAGCTATAAGATAAGCAAAAGAACTCATAATTACCAGCTGCAGCACCGGCCATTTCCAGCTGTTGGTTTCCCGTTTGACGATGGCCAGCGTGCTCATGCACTGCATGGCGAATGCGTAGAAAAGCAACAGGGAGATCCCGGAGGCCAGGTTGAAAAGGGGTTCCCCCGTATCCTCGCGCACTTCGGCCGCCATCCGGTTCTTAATGGTTTCCTCTTCATCGCTGCCCACGCTGTAAATGGTGGCCAGTGTCCCCACAAAAACCTCCCGGGCGGCAAAGGACGTCAGGACGGCAATCCCGATTTTCCAGTCGTAGCCCAGGGGTTGTACGGCCGGCTCGATGAATTTGCCCATCCGCCCGATAAGCGAGTGCTCCAGCTTGTAGCCGGCAACCTCCTGGTTCAGGGCCCGTACCTGTAGCAGGGACTGGTAGGACAGGAGGGAATCCTGCAGGCTGCCCACGGGGACCCTGCCGGAGCCCGGGGTGATCCCGGCCCGAAGGCCCGTGCGGTATTCCTGCATTTTCTGGGCCATGTACGCCTTGCTGTATTCGCTGTACCCATCTGTTTGGACGCGATTGGTGACGATTTCCTCCGCATTGCGGAAATCCTCGGAGAACCCTGTGGAACCCAGGAACCAGAGCACGATGGAAATGGCCAGGATGATTTTTCCCGCTCCATAGACAAAGCTCTTGGTTTTTTCCACCACGGTATAGAAGACGTTTTTCCAGAGCGGCCACTTGTAGTTGGGCATCTCGACGACAAAAAAACTGCGGCTGGGGATCTTCAGGATGCGGTTGAGCCCCATTGCCGAAAGGATGGCTGCCAGGAAACCTACCAGGTAGAGCAGCATCAGGGTCAGCGCCTGATAGCTCAACCCGATAAACCGGCCTTCGGGGATTACCAGGGCGATGATAATAAGGTAGACCGGTAGGCGGGCGGAACAGGTCATGAAGGGCGTTACCAGGATGGTGATCAGCCGTTCCTTCCAGCTGTCGATGTTGCGGGTGGCCATCACCGCCGGGATGGCGCAGGCGGTCCCGGACATCAGCGGCACGACGCTTTTTCCGCTCAGGCCAAAGGGGCGCATGACGCGGTCCATGAGGAAGACCACGCGGCTCATATAACCCGATTCCTCCAGCAGGGCGATAAAGAAGAACAAAAAGGCAATCTGCGGGATAAAAATCACGATCCCGCCGATACCGGCTACCACCCCCTCGGCAATCAGGTCGGTAAATACCCCGGGCGGGAGCGTGTTCTTGATCCATTCGCTCGCAGAGGCGAAACCTGCGTCTATAAAGTCCATGGGGACTTCACTCCAGTCGTAAATGGCCTGGAAAATGGTCAGCAGGATGACAAAAAAGATGAGGTACCCGAAAACCTTGTGGGTGAGTATCTTGTCGAAAGTGGCGCGCATGCCTTTGGCAGCTGCCCAGTCCACCTTATAGGTTTCCTTGAGGATGCCGTTGATGTACTGGTAACGGAGGATGGTCTCCTTGTGCTGCAGCCTTTTGAGCTCGCTGCTCGATTTGACTTCGTACGTGGGCTTCCCGATCCTGAGGTTCTTCTGGAGGGGGGTGAAGTTCACATCCTGGGTAATGACCACCCAGAGCTTGTACAATTCCTCCCCCGGAAAGGTTTTTTTCAGGCGGGCGAAATATTCCGGGGCAATCACCGATACATCCACGCAGGGTTCCGCAGGGATGTCCCGGTACTGTTCAATGAGTTTTTTCAGGGTGTCGATACCCGTATTTTTGCGGGTGCTTACCAGTGCAATCCGGGTTTTAAGCCGGGATTCCATCGCCTTAAGGTCCAGGCTGATGCCTTTTCGCTCCATCCGGTCTGCCATATTGATCACCAGGATGGCGGGGATGCGCAGATCGCGGATCTGGGTAAATAGCAACAGGTTGCGCTTGAGGTTTTCCACATCGCTGATCACCACGGCGACGTCCGGGAAATCCGGCGCATTGCGGTTGAGCAGTAATTCCACCACCACGCTTTCATCCAGGGAGGTGGTATTCAGGCTGTAGGTTCCCGGCAGATCCAGTATATGCGCCTTGATCCCCCGGGAAAGCTTGCAGATCCCCTGTTTTTTCTCAACGGTGATCCCCGGGTAGTTGCCCACCTTCTGGTTGAGACCTGTCAGGCGGTTGAAGACTGAGGTCTTCCCGGTATTTGGGTTGCCGATAAGCGCTACCTTGATATCCTTACTCATCGGGGGAAAAGGGTTCCAACGCAATCTGACGGGCCACCTCGCGCCGGATGGCAATATGGGAACCGTTGACGTTGATATAGATTGGGTCACGCAGGGGGGCTACCTGGACGAGCTCGACGATATTCCCGGGCAGACAACCCAGTTCCAGTAGCTTGATGGGCAGTACATCCTCGGTGAATTCCTTGATGATCCCTTTTTCGCCCCGTCTTAAATCGGCTACGTTCAAACCCAATTTTTATTTAGATTGATTATAAGCAAGAACAAAAATACGGGAAAAACAGGACATCGCCGAGTGCGCAGCCAAAAAGATTTAAGGGTTATCCGGACCGGGCGTAGGAATCCTGCAGGATCCGCAACTCCTCCAGAAGACGGGCCATATCCTCGCGTTTGGTGCCGTCATAGGTGCCCCGTATGCGCCCCTCCTTATCCACCAGGATGAAATTCTCCGTATGGATCATGTCGAAGGGGCCACCGTCCCCAACCGTTTTGACGGCCATATAGGATTTCCGTGCCAGCTCGTAGATCTGTTTCTTGTCGCCGGTAACCAGGTTCCATTTTTCGTCCATCACCCCCTTCTCCAGGGCGTATTCCTTTAAGCGGGGCACCGAATCGATTTCCGGGGTCACCGAGTGGGACAACAGCAGGATGTCCGGCTGGTCCCTGAGTTCCTCCTGCAGATAGGCCATATTCTCGGTCATGATCGGGCAAATGGTCGGGCAGGTGGTAAAAAAGAAATCCGCTATGTAGATGTGCCCCTCGTAATCCTTGCGGGTGATGGTATCGCCGTTCTGGTTCACCAGGCTGAAATCGGCTACCCGGTGGTATTTTTTGATGTGGCTGATGTCCGGGTCCACAAGTTCCGGGTTAAAGTCTGCCGGCTGGTAGACCGGCAATACCTCCCGGGGGTCCAGGGCGTCGTAGATCAGGTACAGGATTACCGCGGAGACCCCGGTAAGGGTTAGCAGGAAATACTTGTACCGGCCAAAGAAGGAGCGCATTAGCTGACTTTTGTGCAAAGGTACGCAACCGCGTAATCCCTGTCAAAGCCAGGGGCGTGCGCGGCCTGCTAATTCTTTCTTAAAGATGCCGGCATCCGGGACTTTTCTTTTTTTAAGCGCTTGTAAAAGTGTACTTTTGTGCGTTTTAAAAGCGCCAGAAGCCTATGTCTCCCATCCTGATCCAAGCCCTGCAGTTCCTGCTCAGCCTGTCCCTCCTGATCGTGCTGCACGAAATGGGGCACTTCCTTCCTGCCAAGGCATTCAAGACCCGGGTCGAGAAATTCTACCTCTTTTTCGATATCAAGTTTTCCCTGTTCAAGAAAAAGATCGGCGAAACCGTCTATGGCATTGGTTGGCTCCCGCTCGGGGGCTATGTGAAGATCGCGGGGATGATCGATGAGAGCATGGATACCGAGCAGCTGTCCGAGCCCCCCAAACCCTGGGAATTCCGGTCCAAGCCGGCATGGCAGCGACTGATCATCATGCTTGGAGGGGTGACGGTGAATTTCCTGGTGGCCCTGGTGATCTATATCCTTACCTCCTTTGTCTACGGGGATGCCTACATCTCCACGGACAGCATACAGGACGGCTATTACATTACCAACCCGGTCCTGAAAGAACTCGGCGTGGAAACCGGGGACGAGCTCGTGGCCATCGACGGGCAACGCTACGACAACTACGATGACCTGAGGCGCAACCTGATCACCGCGGAGCGGATCACCGTGGCGCGGGACGGGCAGGAGCGCGAAATCGAACTGCCGGAGGATTTCCTCGGGCAGCTATCCACCGGGGAAGACCTGAGCATGTTCCGACTCCGTTTCCCCTTTATGGTAGGGGAGGTATCTGATAGTTCCCTCAATAAGAACGCCGGCCTCCAACCCGGCGACCTGATCCTCTCCATTGCGGGCGAGCCCATCAAATATTACGACCAGGTGGCACCCATCATGGATACCCTGAAGAACCGTACCATCCCGGTGCGTTTTGAACGGGATGGGCAAACCCGGACCCTGGAGCTGCAGACAGATGCAGACGGGAAGATGGGGATCTGGCCCGGGGGCAGCATGAAGCGGTTTTCCGAACTCGGTTATTTTGATACGGTGATCAAGGATTACAGCCTGGGCGAGAGCATCGCCGTGGGCGGTCAGAAATTCGTCAACCAGATCGGCGGCTACTGGCTCCAACTCAAGAAGATCTTTACCCCCAGTACCGGTGCGTACAAGGGTGTCGGGGGCTTCAAGGCCATCTTCGACATCTTCCCGGATTTCTGGAGCTGGCAGGGCTTCTGGGAGATTACCGCCTTTTTGTCGATCATGCTGGCCGTACTGAACCTGTTGCCCATCCCCGCCCTGGACGGGGGCCATGTGATGTTCCTGCTCTACGAGATGGTGTCCGGCCGCAAGCCCAGCGACAAATTCATGGAGTACGCCCAGATGGTGGGCTTTTTCCTGCTGATCGCCCTGATCCTGTTCGCGAACGGGAACGACGTGTACAAGTGGCTTTTCAAGTAATTCCTGCCGGCCCGGCAGCTGGCACTGTTCCGGCACCGGGTATTGGCGTGGAATCCTAAGGGTTACGGCCTGTCCGCTGACACGCCCCACCTGTTCATAATCAGGCACTTGTGAAAAAGCCTTTTGGGTTGTTTTGCGCTTTTCCGTGCAATTGATCGAATTTTTGAGCCCGGAACAGGCTTTCTTCTTAATTTTAAGGTAAGTGCAGTCCCCAAACTGCCTTTTCTAAAACCCTGCTTATGAAAACCTATGCGTTTCCGGCCCTGCTTTTGGGTGCCATTGCCCTCCTGATCACCTCCTGCTCCCGATACGGCAACGAACTCCAGTATGTGGAATTCGGCCGCGTGGAAGTTAAGGTGACCGATGCGCCATTCCCATCCCATTTGGTTTCCGCTACCTATGTAACCATCGACCGGATCGAGGCCCGGGCCAAGGACGAATCTTCCGACGATGCCTTTGTGCTGCTCTTCGAGGGGTCCGAAAAAATCAACATCATGGAACTCACCAACGGGATGGTTGCCACCCTTGGGACCTCCGAGATCCCAGTGGGCACCTACGACCTGGTGCGCCTGGTCATCAGCGGGGCCTATGTGGTCCTGGAGGACGGCACGGAAGTGGATGTGAAAGTGCCCAGCGGGGCCCAGTCCGGCCTGAAGGTATTTATCAAACCGGGCCTGGAAGTGGCCGGGGAGCTCACCTCCGAGCTGCTCCTGGACATGGACCTGTCAAAATCCTTTGTCTTCAGGGAGAATCCCATCGACCCGGATAAAATTGAAAGCATCATCTTCAATCCGGTCATCCGCGCAGTAAACGAGAGCCTGACCGGCAGCCTGGCCGGCACGGTCCTGGCTGTGGACCCGGAGCAAACGCCGCTTGCCGGGGCCCAGGTCAGCCTGTATGACGGGGAAGCCCTCTATACCACCACCCTGACCAATGCAGACGGGGCCTATATGCTCATGGGGGTCGAAGGCGGCACCTACCAGGTGCAGGCCGAATTGGCGGGTTACCTGTCCGCTGATCCAGTGGAGGTAAACATTGTGCCCGGGAACCTGATCCAGCAGTCTTTTGACCTCGAACCGGAGGAATAATCTCCCTTGTTTTTGATTGGCAATAATCAAAAATATTTTATATTTGCACCCGCTTTAGTAGCGAAAGATCATTCCTCCTTAGCTCAGTTGGTTAGAGCATCTGACTGTTAATCAGAGGGTCCTTGGTTCGAGCCCAAGAGGGGGAGCATAGTACAGGCCGGTTTTAACCGGCCTTTTTTATTTTCAAGAGGCTCGAGCCAGCGCACCACCTCGCTCCTCACTGCAAAAGGTCCACCGGACCTTTTGCGGGCGTTCGGCCGGGTTCGAGCCCAAGAGGGGGAGCCCCGAGAAACAAAGGCCTCAGAGCACATCGCTGTTCTGGGGCCTTTTCCATTTGCAAAAAGTCTGAAAACACCCCAAAATTTAACATTTTTTACCTCCTTTTGCCACACTTTGGAGGCGATTCCGATGCTTCAAGAATTGGGTATTCCTTCAACTTTCATCTGAGAAGTATTGCTACTTGAAATTAGAATCCCATTCATCAGATTTACCGGGAGATGCAAAAAATTTCAACAGTCATGTTCTCCTAACATCTATATTGCTATATAAGTTGGATAAAGTGCATAGTGCATTTTACACATACGTTGTGCGTCGGCTAAAAAAACATCTGGTAAAAATCTAGAATAAATGAAACAGATAATTAAACCATATGATTTTACAACCAAAGCTTTTTTTATAGCTATGGTTATCTTATTTCTCTTATTGCAAGTAGCCTTCCACCCTACCTATTTGCAATATTTCCCTCAATTTCAAGGCTTTAGTTGGATGCATCATGTACATGGAGCTCTAATGGTTTCATGGGTGATGATGTTAATTCTTCAACCCTATCTTATCATCAAAAACAAATACAAGACCCATAGACTTATTGGTAAAATCTCATATATCACAGCACCATTAGTGTTTATTTCTATGATATTGATAACAAGGCTAAGTTATCTCAAGATGGTCGGTGAAATGCCGTTTAATGAAGTCGCCGCTTTTCAATCATTAAACTTTATTGGTCCATTCAATTTTTTGCTTATCTACTCACTTGCTATTATTCACAGAAAAGATGTCTTTAAACACAAGCGATTCATGATTGGCACGTTATTCACCGTTTCTGGAGCTGTTTTTTCCAGAATATTGATTCATATTGTTGGATTGTCCGGTGAACTTGATGCCTTTTTTTTCACTGAATATTTTAGTGTCAGCCTTGTAATACTCCTTATATTAAATGATGTAAGAAATAAAGTAAACCCTATCCCATACACTATTGTAGCAATCGCAATTTTTATAGGTATTTTTAATATGCATGCTCGTTATACAGAAGTATGGCAATCCGTAGTACGATTTATAGGAGACAGATTTTTTTGAAAGACATAAAATGTCTAATCAATTCTACTACCAGCAACAACAAGCCGAGCGCACAACATTATATAAGCGTAATGCAGGCTAAAGTGATAAATTCAAACTAATTGAATAGTAGCAGGCATATAGTTAAACTGAAAGTGAAGTGCTTCTAATCCAACACTACGCTTATACTTGACCGTTTTATACCCTAACCTAAAAAATATCATATATGAAGTTTAATTATGCAATAGTAGGATTACTACTGGTATCACTATTCTTATCTGGTTGTTCGGATCAATCCTCGAATCAAAGTGGCAATTGGACTTCATACGCTTCAGACAAATTCAGTTCCAAATACTCATCCTTAGATCAGATCAATAAGGAAAACGTAGAAAACATTGAAGTGAAATGGACTTGGGAATCACCAGATAATGCTCTTAAAGAGCAGTTTAAATTTCCCGTTTCAATTTATCAGGCCACCCCTTTAGCAATCAACGGGATATTATACGTAAGTTCCTCAACGGCAATTGTATCAGCAATAAATGGAGTAACTGGGCAAACTATTTGGACCTTTGATCCGGAGACGTATAAATCGAATGCTCCCGCGCACGGGGCATATATTCACCGGGGTGTTTCCTATTGGGATGATGGGGCTGGAGGGCGAATTATCTTTGGAACCCCTGATGCTCGATTGATAGCGTTAGATGCCAGGAATGGGAGTTTGGTGGAATCATTTGGTAAAGGTGGAATAGTAGACCTGACCCAGGGATTAAGCCGTGAGTTCGACGCATCTCATTACGGGATTTCCACTCCGCCAATTATCGCTAATGATGTAATTGTAATTGGATCTTCGATCACCGATGCAAGCCCACAGAGCATGAGGCCTCCTGGGGATGTGAGAGGATTTGATGTAAAAACAGGTGAACAATTATGGGTATTTCATACCATACCACAAGCGTCCGAATATGGAAATGATACCTGGGAAAATGAATCGTGGAAAGTCACCGGTAACACCAATGTTTGGACAAGAATGAGTGCTGATGAAGAGTTGGGATACGTTTATTTGCCAATAAGCACACCAACAAACGATTGGTATGGCGGAAACAGATTGGGAGACAATTTGTTTGCAGAAAGTTTAGTGTGTTTGAATACGCGAACAGGAGAACGAATCTGGCATTTTCAAATGGTCCATCATGGCGTATGGGATTACGATTTACCAGCAGCACCTAATCTTTTAAACATTAATAGAGATGGTAAATCTGTGAAAGCTGTTGCGCAAGTAAGTAAGCAGGGATTTACATATGTATTTAATCGTGAAACAGGTGAACCCATATGGCCTATTGAAGAAAAACCTGTGCCACAATCTACTGTGCCAGGTGAACGAACCTCTCCCACACAACCATTTCCCACAAAACCAGCTCCTTTTGAAAGACAAGGTGTTACCAAAGAGGATATCATAGATTTTACTCCTGAATTGTTTGATGAAGTTTGGGCAAGTTTAAGTGAAATAGATAAGGGTGAATTGTTTACTCCTCCTACCAATAACGGACTGGTTTATCTTCCCGGGGCACTGGGTGGTGCAAACTGGCATGGGGCAGCGGTGGACCCTGAGAATGGAGTACTTTATGTGCCATCGATGACCTTTCCCAGTTTTTTCAAAATAGTTAAATCTGATACGACAAAAACGGACGCCAATTACGAGTGGCAGCGATTCTGGGTCTCAGGTCCTCAGGGACTTCCTCTGTTTAAGCCACCTTATGGCAGAATTACGGCGATAGATATGAATACCGGAGATCACAAATGGCAGTCCGCCATGGGAGACGGTCCTAGGGAACATCCCTTACTCAGGGGTTTGAATTTACCCAGATTAGGATGGAATTTACGCGGGTCTATTTTACTGACCAAGTCATTGCTGTTTATCGGGCAAGAAGGAAAATATTGGGAGTATGTTCCTGCGCTGGTTGGAGGAGCAAAACTAAGCGAAGTACAAACTCAGGAAATAATCAATTTCGAACCAAAAATTCAGGTGTTTGATAAGACCAACGGAGAGCTTGTCCATGAAGTAGAACTTCCTCTGAATGTTACCGGTGCTCCAATGACTTATATGGTTGACGGGAAACAATATATTGCATTTGCGGTGGGCGGATCAATAGGGCCGGCAAAAATTATAGCAATGGGCTTAAAATGAATCTGGTTCAATTACACAGAGGGATATAACCCGTGGTAAATTCTCCTGTGTTCCGGATTGAAGCGGACGTTCGTACAGGTCAAATAGCCATTTTCCGTTAACAGCTCTTGAAGAATTGCTTTTGCGACAGTCGCTGCTCGATTTCTTTGGCTGTTTTGGTAATGGAAAGCCCGCCAAGATTGGTACACCGCAGGGTGTTCGGGATGCTTTTGCCCACTTCGTACATCGTTTCGATCACCTCGTCCAGGGGGATCAGGTGGTCGTAATCAGCCAGGGCCATATTGGCACACGAAAGCGCATTGGAGGCAGCCATCACATTTCGGTTCAGGCAAGGCGCTTCCACCCGGTTTCCGATCGGGTCACAGATGAGCCCCAGGGAACTTTGCAGGGCCATGGAAGCTGCTGAGAGGCTTTGCGGCAACGTACCCCCGCCCAAATAAACCAGAGATGCGGCCGCCATGGTTGCCCCGGCCCCGCACTCCGCCTGGCACCCCCCGACTTCGGCTGCAAAGGTGGAGTGGGCGCTGATAAACACGCCGATCAGGCCGGCGATCAGTAAGGCTTTTACCGTTTCCTCCTCCGAAAAGCCAAGGGCATCGGCCACGCCCAGAACGGCCCCGGGCATCGCCCCGCAGGACCCCGCTGTCGGGGCCGCTACAATCACGCCCATGGAACTTTTGACTTCCATGATGGCTGAAACGTACATGATGATCCTGTTGAGCACTTCCCCATCCACCAGCTTCTTATCCTCCATCATGGCCTTGAACTTCACAGATTGGGGGCCCAGGATCCGGTCTTCGAACTCGGTGCCTTTGAGGCCGGTTTCGACCGCATCCCTCATGATGATCCGAATCTCGTTCATTTTGGAGAAGACCTCTTCCTCGGAGATGTTTCCCCTCATGCTCTCATACCGGGCTGCCAGTTGCCAAAGGGACAGGTTTTTTCCCTTGTTGTAGGCCAGCATTTCTTCGGTGGTGATAAAGGGCACCCGGATATCTTTTGCCGCGAGGATGGGCAGGACCGGGTTGATCTGTTTGATGGATGTGACGCCTTCCAACAGGCCCAGTTCCTGTATAACGGAATCATCCATGGGAACCCGGGTGGCCACCAGCACAAAACAGGCTGCCCCGTTATGGATCTGAAAACCATCCACGTTTGTCGACCGCTTCAGGTATTGGGATACTTTGTCGGGTTTCCCCGTGTAAATCAATGTAACAAAGCTATCGCCGTACAGGGAAACCTCCGTTTTGTCAATTTCGATTACCTCGACCATGCCGCCCCCCGTGGAGAGGGCAACCACCTGGTGCGTTTCCCAGGGGTTTTTCAGGGTAATCCGATAGGTGTTCGGATGCTCGGCCTGGAAATCGATAATGTTGATACTGACTGCAATCCGGGCTGCCCTGAGGTGCCTTTCCGAGTCGACCAGGCGCTCGTCATGGGCTTCCCAGCCCAGGAACCCGCCAAAAAGACCCATATCGGACCCCTGGTCTTTATGGGTTGTGGCAAGGGACCCATGGGTATCAAAATCAATTTCGATCTCCGAGATCTTCCCGCCCATGAGATCATGGCAAATCCTGCCGATCCTGAGCGAAGCCGCACAGTGTGAGCTGGACGGGCCACGCATCACCGGCCCGACCACGTCATTAAAAATACTGGGATATGTCATGGACTGGGCTTTGAATTTGAATCCCTTGAAAATACGAAAAATACACCAGCATCATTCCCGATCTAACCCGGAAGGTGTTTTAGCGTCTCTCTTTTTCAGTCAACCTTAAATAGTCGGCCCAAAGAATAGCCTTTTTATGAGCGGAAAATTTGCAGAAAAAATCCCTTCTTTCATGGGTAAACCATAAATTCTGTAATTTCCACTCACGGAGCCCAAATATCCTTAGGATCATGAGAAGATTATTTTTGGTTATAGTTGCTGTTTATTGTTGTCAGTATCAAATGCAGGCCCAGACAGTCTTTGAACTTGATGGCAATCAAAGCATGCTGATGATTGGTAAGGGCCCGGGACAGGATGCTACCATAAACCCTTTTCAGGGAGAAGATTGCTTTGCTGTAATAGAAAACCTGGGCGATGAATTGTTCTCTGTCCGTATTCAACAGGAAGGAGAAATAGTAGCAATTGTGCCTGTGCAACCCCAACAAACCGAAAAGATCAAACTTTTGGTAGGGCAGGAATTGTATCTGGATCCCGAGACTAAAAACAAGGCCAGGGCAAGTGTGGATTATGAAAAAATAGGTAATTAGTAGACTTACGTATGCTGCAACTTTGAATGATAGGGGGGAGCATCAGGTGCCGGCAATACGCCGGCATTTCTTTTACCACCCTTATTTCGTTTGCCCAATAGCGATCGGATTCGCACCTTTAGAGCGAGCAACGTGATAACGCCAGTTTTATGCCCGGAACACCTTCCGAAAGCAAGCCGACCCTGGTCCGGCAAATGGGGCTTTTTGCTGTCATCGCCACGGGGGTTTCCTCCATGGTAGGGGCTTCGATCAATGTCGTGCCGGTGATGATCCACCGTAGCGTGCCCGGGATCGGGTCGCACGTGGTGCTGGCCTTTTTGTTTGCCGCGGTACCTGCAGTGCTCGCGGGACTGGCCTATGCGATACTGGGGTCCGCCATGCCCCGGGCCGGCGGCAGTTACCTCTACGCCAGCCGGGGGCTGAACCCCTATCTGGGTTTTGCCGCCAGCTTTTCCCAATGGTTTGGCCTGTCCATTGTGATCGGGGTCATCGCTTATATCTCGGTCCCGTTCCTCAGGGATATTGCGCTGAGTGCCGGGCTGCCCGAAACGGCCCGGTACCTCGACCTGGCGATAGTCCGGGTTACCCTGGCCCTGGGCCTTATCTGGGGGTTTGTCTATGTGAATGTCCGGGGGGTAAAGTCGTATGCCCGATGGCTGCTGCCCATGGTCATCGTCATCTTTGCCACCGGGGGCATCGTGATTCTCTCGGGGCTCTTTTACGATTCCGGCGATTTTCTGGAGGCCCTCCGGCTGAAGGAGGACATTGTTTTCACCCCTGCGGCATCCCCCGGTCTGGAATGGCCGGTTTTCCTGTCGGCTGCGGCCGTCCTGTTTTCGAGTTTTATCGGGTTTGATGCCATTGCCCAAACCGGGAGCGAGGCGGTCAATCCAAAAAGAAACCTGCCACTGGCCACGTTGATCGCCATCCTCGGCGTAGGGGGCTTCTACCTGCTTTTCACCCTTTCTGTATATCATATCGTACCCTGGAGTTTTGTTGCGGAAAGGGCGCAATCTGAGGACATAACGGCCCCGGGGCTGCTCTCCCGCGTGCTTCCCAAGGGGGTAGACCTGGTCATATTGCTGGGCGCCGCAATCGCCCTTATCAACGACCTTCCCGCCATGCTCCTCTCCGTATCCCGACTCATGTTCGCCTGGGCCCGAGATGGTATTTTCCCGGAGCGCATCACACGGATTCACCCGAAATACCACAGCCCGCATATCGCCTTGTTCTGTGCGGGGGTGTTTGCATCCATCGGGGTTCTCGGGTCGCATTTTGCGGGGGATTTCTTCCTGGGGATCGATATCATGGTTACTTCGATGCTGGTCAATTTTCTGCTGATGTGCCTGACGGTTATTGCCTTTCCGAAGGTCAATGGGGTATTGTACCGGCAGATTGCCATTTTCAGAAACAGAACGGCCCAACTCCTGATCGGATGGGCCGGGGTTTTATTTATCAGCCTGTTTTTGGCGATCCATATTTATAAGGACCTGAATCAGCCAAGGGATGGCTGGTATTTCCATTCCACCTATGTCTGGCTGATCGTCATGGGATTGGCAAGTGCCGTTTTTATCTTAAAATGGATAAGCCTCCGAAGGGATTATCCGGATCTTTCCGCCCGTTTCAAAAAGCTTCCAAACTCGTAATCTATGGAAAAACAAGTTCGGTTATCAGAATCGCTCACCATTCCGCGCCTGGTTATCGGGCTATGGCAAATTGCCGACATGGAGCGAAAGAAGGGCCCCCTGGACCCAGTTGATACGGCCCGTTATATGGAACCTTATGCCCGGGCCGGGCTTACCGCTTTTGATATGGCAGACCATTACGGATCGAGCGAAATCATCGCGGGCACTTTCAAGAACAGCCTGGCCGATCCGGCTTCCGTCAGCCTGTTTACCAAATGGGTTCCGGAGCCGGGTAAAATTTCGAAGAAGGATGTTCGCAAGGCGGTCGAAAAGGCGCTCACTCGCATGCAGCAACCCGTTATTGACCTCATGCAGTTCCACGCCTGGCACTACCCGGACCCCAGCTGGCTGGATGCACTGATGTACCTCAATGAGTTGCGGGAAGAGGGGTTGTTCCGGAACATAGGGGTCACCAATTTTGATGCGGCCCATCTGCGGGTGGCGCTTTCCAGCGGCATCCCGCTGGTGACCAACCAGGTCTCGCATTCGGTTCTCGATAGGCGGGCCCAGGGGCCCATGCGGGAGCTATGCGCAACCCATAACGTAAAATTACTGGCCTATGGCACCCTGGCGGGCGGCTTTCTGACCGATAAATGGTTAGGGGTGCCCGAACCCCGTCCCGAGCAACTCACGACCTGGTCGGAGATGAAGTACAAACGGTTTATCGATGCGGCCGGGGGTTGGGCCCTTTTTCAAGAGCTGCTTCGGGCACTCCGGGAGGTCGCCGACAAACACCAATCGAGCATTGCGGCTATCGCCAGCCGGTATGTGCTGGAAACCCCCAGCGTCGCGGCTGTGATCATCGGGGCCCGCCTCGGGGAAAGCGCGCATATCGATGCGCACAGTGAGCTGCTTGAAATTGATCTGGATGCTGCGGACCTGGCCCGTATCGCATCCGCACAGGAGCAACTCAAACCCATTCCCGGGGATTGCGGGGACGAATACCGGAAGCCACCCTTCCTGACGGCATCCGGGGACCTCAGCCATCATCTTAAGCGTATTCCGCGGGCTTTCAGCCCTGTCCAGGGCCCTGCCGAAAGTTCCAGGGTGTTCAGCGGCACCCCGTGGGAAGCCTTTGCCGGCTACGCCAGGGCCGTCCGCAAAGGAAATGCCATTCTGGTTTCCGGGACCACGGCCACACACGGGGAATTGCTTGTCGGGGGCAGTGACCCGGCGGCCCAGACACATTTTGTGATTGATAAGATTGAGGCCGCTGTCGAGGCACTTGGGGGAACTCTGGAAGACGTGGTCCGCACCCGGGTTTACGTAAATCACCTGGACGACTGGGAGGCGGTCGCAAAGGCCCACGGGGAGCGTTTCCGGGGAATTGATCCGGCAAACACCCTGGTAGAGGCACGGCTGGTAGGGGATGGGTACCTGGTAGAAATTGAAGCCGAAGCCCTCTTAACCAGCTAGAACAATAGTTGACTGACTTTCAATCTCATAAACCCTGATTGCAGGTATCCGGGGAATGCACGGTTCGAATATTCAGGACCCCAGGATTTGCAAAGCACTTCATAATATACATTTAACCTCAAAATGTAGGACGCTTTCGCTTTTATTGATATATTTAAATCTAACCAACTACCTGAGCGCGTTCACCGATGCCTTCCAATGCCATTCAGATGATTCTGAGTCGCCAATTGGCTGACTCTCTCTCCGTACCTGTTTTCCTGGTGGATCCGGAAGGCAACCTGCTGTTTTACAATGTACCGGCCGAGGCGATACTCGGCCAAAAATTTGAAGATACCGGCCCGATGCCGGTAGGGGACTGGGGAACCAACTTTTTTCCATTCGATGAAGATGGGACCCCCATACCCCCCGAGGGACTTCCCCTGGTTCAGACGATCCATACGCAGGTACCTGCGCACCGGACTTTCTGGATCAAAAGCCTGAGCGGGGATTCCATCAACATATCGGTTTCCTCCATACCCCTTATCGGGCGGGATGGGGATTTCTGCGGTGCCATGGCCATTTTCTGGAATAACAAGAGGAACTTATGAAAGTGAAACTGCATGGCACCAGGGGGTCTTATCCGGTATCCACTGCCCAGAACCAGAAATACGGGGGAAACACCCCCTGTGTGGAGGTCACAGAGGGCAGGCAGCGCATCATCATGGATGCCGGCACCGGTATCCTGGGGATAGACTTCGGCGCCTACCAGGATTCCGACCGCATCGATATCTTCCTGACCCACCTCCATATGGATCACATTCAGGGGCTCGCCTTTTGCAAACCCCTGTTCAACCCGAACCAAAAAATTGTCATCTGGGGCCCGGCAGACAGCGAAGAATCACTGAAAACCCGGCTCAACCGCTTTTTATCGCCACCACTGTTCCCAATCCCCCTGAGGGATATCCCTTCCCAACTTGAAATTTGCGAAATGCCGAACCAGGCAGTGGAAGTGGGCCCATTCCGGATATTGTCCGAATATATCTCCCATCCGGGTCCCACCCTCGGATACCGGGTGGAGTCGGGAGGCAAGGTCCTTACCTACATGCCGGACCACGAACCAACCATAGGCCGGCAAGGCCTGTATCCGGAGGACGAATGGGTTTCCGGGTTCGACCTGGCTGCGAATGCCGACCTGCTGATCCACGATTCCCAATACGACGCAGGGGAATACCAGCAAAAATTTGGTTGGGGGCACAGCTCTTTGGACATGGCGGTGGAATATGCGGAGCGTACCGGGGTAAAAAAGCTGGTGCTGTTCCATCACGACCCCAACCACTCGGATGCGCAACTCGATGAGATGTTCCGGGCGATCGTACAAAACAGATCCCTGGATTTTTCAGTGGAAATGGCCGTTCAAGGGGCCGAAATAGCGGTCTGAAATCTGTTTTCCACAGGTTGGCCGGAAGCTGCTCGGGGGCCGTCTTTAAAATCCCAAAGTATTTGTTTTAAGCTATTTAACAGGATTTTTTGAAAGGGCTACCTGAATTTAGCCTACCTTTAGGGTCTGTCTGCGCATTAGACATTCTACAAGCTACCCTGGTTCTGACAATCGATTTAGTTGTGGTTCGGTTTTTTGCTCCCTCAGGAGATTAGCAATAGTGCAAAAAACGGTTTTAAGCCTAGTCTAAAGAATAGCGACCCGGTAATATAAAGTTGTCGTTGAGGTAAGTTTTGTCTTCCGTACGAATATCCCATTATTTTCTTCCCGGTCCCCCTAATTTTTAACAGCGTACGCACCATGTTATTGGGTGTTGTATCGTCTCAGTTGCATTTGGTCCCATGGATCTTACCAACAGGCTTAAGCGTAAAGAATACGTGTATCAAAAATCCAAAATTTTCGCAGCGAGGCGGGTCCGAGTTCTCAAAAACCCTGAAATTCAGGGTCAACCGGTATTTCCATACCCGGGGTATCAGCAAGCACGCCAACAGGAGCATGGTGGCCAAAACGGCACTGATGCTTTCATTATTCCTGGTTCCCCTGATACTGATCAACCTGGGGGTTGCCGATACTCCCTGGAAATTGTTCCTGCTGTATATCACCAGCGGGTTGGGTATGGCCGGCATTGGCATGGGCATCATGCACGATGCCATCCACGGGTCGTACTCCCGGAACCGCACCGTAAACCGGTATCTGGGATATACCATGAACCTGGTCGGGGCGAGCTCCTCCGTCTGGAGGATACAGCACAACGTGCTGCACCATACCTATCCGAATATCGACGGGGCGGACGACGACCTGAATGCTCCCTTTTTCCTGCGCTTTTCACCGAATGCCAAAAGGTACTGGCTGCACAGGTTCCAGTTCTTGTACGCCTGGTTTTTTTACTGTTTATCCACCATCTCATGGATCACCACCAAAGACTTTGTCCGGTTGAACCGGTATAAGAAAATGGGCTTCATAAGCCGCGGGAAGGAATTCCGGAAGGAACTCTTAAAGCTGGTTTTGTGGAAAGTCGCCTATTATACCTTTGCCCTGGTCCTGCCGCTCATCTTCGTACCCCTTGCCCCCTGGATCGTAGTACTGGCCTTTATCGGGATGCACCTGATGACCGGGGTGATGATCAGTACCGTCTTCCAGGTAGCCCACATCATGCCCAGCCTGGAGTTTCCCCTGCCGGATGAAAATGCGGTGATCAGCGGCGACTGGGCATTGCACCAACTGGCGACTACCACCAACTTTGCCCCGAAAAGCCGGCTTTTTTCCTGGCTGATCGGCGGCCTGAACTATCAGGTGGAGCACCACCTATTTCCCAACATCTGCCATGTACATTACCGGCAACTCTCCCGTATTGTGGCGAAGACGGCCCGGGAATTCGACATGCCCTACCACTCGCATAACACCTTTGGGGGTGCTGTTTGGAACCACATCAAGATGTTATATTCCCTGGGAAAGGAAAACGGTGTTACCGATAACCTCCCTACCCGGATTCCCTCCTAATTCCCTTTTGCAGGTTCCCGATTTGCTTAGCCTGATACAGACCCCGGCAAATCACCATCCTTCTACCAGCAAATAAAATCCTCCCCAAAGTGAACCCCTGCCCGCCGCTTCCCGTAAGTGTTTGCACAAACAAAAAAATAAATCAAATGAAACGAATGAAGCATTTGTGCCCGATGGCACTGGCACTTTTTATGGCAATTGGGGTCACCTCTTTTGCACAGCAGTCCATGAAGGACAAGGTCAAAATGGAGAAAAACACCAAAATGGTGGGCGGGGCCCTCATGTACCCTTCCCGGGATATTGTGGCGAACGCCGTTAATTCCAAGGACCACACCACGCTGGTGGCAGCGGTCAAGGCCGCGGGCCTGGTGGAAACCCTCCAGGGCCCGGGGCCCTTTACCGTTTTTGCACCCACCAACACGGCATTTGATAAATTGCCTGCCGGAACGGTGCAAACCCTTTTAAAGCCCGAAAACAAGTCGCAACTCCAGGGTGTGCTCACCTACCATGTACTGGCGGGCAGCTACAGTTCCGGGGATCTTGCAAAGGCCATCCGGAAAGGGAAGGGAACCGCGGTTTTCACTACCGTCAACGGTTCGGAATTATCGGCCATGATGGCCGGGGACGCCATTGTACTGCAAGATGCTGCAGGCCATGTGTCCGAGGTCACCATTGCAGATGTCAACCAGTCCAACGGCGTCATCCACGTGGTCGACACCGTCGTGTTACCGGGGAAGTAATCCCAGGTTGCCCCTGATTTTCTGAAAAGGCGACACGGCCCGTGTCGCCTTTTTTATGCCATGTGCTAGTGGCACGTTTTGTAAAATCCCATTATTTTTAAATCAGATGGAAAACCCATCCGTTAAATTGCTTGCTATGACCAGAAAAATACTCCTTGCATTGGCCTTTGTGCTCCTGTGCAGCCACGACATGTACCTCAAGCCGGTATCCTATTTCCTGGAACCGGGGACCGAGTCCCGGATTGCCCTTTTCAACGGCACCTTTGAAAAAAGCGAAAACGTCATTGCCCGCAGCAGGATGCAGGATGTGAGCCTGGTCGGGAATGGTCGCCGCACTGCTCTGGATTCCACCCAGTGGCGTGAGCAGGACAGCGTAACCATCCTCAATTTTACGTCGGGGGAGCCCGGCACCTGGGTGGCAGGGGTCTCCACCCTGCCCAGGAATATCGAAATGGCCGCCGAGGACTTCAATGCTTACCTGGAGCACGACGGCATACTGGATATGCTGAAGGAGCGCAGGAATGCCGGTACCCTGGGGGAAGACGCCGTGGAAAGGTATTCCAAGCACGTTAAAACGATCTTCCAGGTAGGGGAAGCCCTTTCAGCGGATTGGAACCATGAGCTGGGCTACCCGCTGGAATTTATCCCGATGGAGAACCCCTATGACATCCATCCCGGGCACCGGTTGCAGGTCCGCCTGCTCCGGGATGGGTCCCCCCTGGCGGACCAGCTGGTCTATGTGGGTGCCCGGGCGGCATCCCATACGCACGAGGACGGAGGCGAGGTCCATAGCGATGAGGCCGATACCGGGGCACATACCCATGAGGCGGGTGGGGAGGAGCATACGCACGGGCCCGGGGAGGAAGTTCATTCTCACAGCGGGGACGGCTCCGAAGGCCATCAACATGACGGCATCCGCTCCCTGCGCACGGATTCCGAAGGTCTTGTGACCCTGGATATCGATGCGGCAGGGGTCTGGTACCTGCGGACCATTCACCTGGTGGATAGCCCGGAGGAAGGGCTTACACACGAGTCCAACTGGGCCACCCTGACCTTTGCGATCGGGGAAGGGCACAGCCACAGCCACGGGGATGCGGACAGCGCCCATACGCATGAAGACGAAGGCATCCCGGCCTACCTGCTCTGGATAGGAAGCCTCCTGATCCTGGGGATCCTGTTCTTTTTCTTCAATCGCAGAAAACGATGAGCGGGGTACCCGTCCGGAAAGGGGTTGTCCTTATCATGCTGCTTTTGCCGGTACTGGCCTCAGCCCACGGCATTGATTCCGCAGACCAGGCACTGCTGGACCGGGGCGGCTTGCTGTCCTACATCTGGGTGGGGGCCAAGCACATGCTCACCGGGTTTGACCATTTGCTGTTCCTGGCCGGCGTCATCTTTTACCTGAAGGGGTTCCGGGACATCCTGCTGTTTATCACCATTTTTACCCTGGGCCACTGTATCACCCTGATCGGCGCCACCTATATGCAAATCCGGGCAGACGAACACCTGGTGGATGCCTGCATTGCGCTGAGCGTTGTCTACAAGGGGTTCGAGAACCTTGGCGGGTTTGACAAACTGCTGAAAACCGGGTCGCCCAACCTGTTGCGGATGGTATTCATCTTCGGGTTGCTCCACGGCCTGGGCCTGTCCACCCGCCTGCAGTCCTTTGACCTGGGATCGGACCAGTTCCTCTCCAAAATCCTCAGTTTCAATGTAGGCGTGGAACTGGGGCAGGTGGTTGCCCTGGTTCCGATTGTGCTGCTAATCAGGGTCTGGCAAAAGAAACCCAGCTATGACGCTTTTTACCGGGCCGCCAACTTTTACCTGGTCATTGCCGGGGTGGGTCTGTTCGCCTACCAACTTTATGGCTACCTGAACACGCAGTAGTTTCTCCAGCTTTATGGCTATCTAAACACCCATTAATCTTCCGGGATTCCGTTGCATAGTCCTGAATTCCTTATTTTAGGGGTTCTCTAAACACAAATGACTATGAAACGACTCCTACTTCTCACTTTAAGTGCCCTTTTCCTGATGACCGGGGGCCCGTTAAGTGCCCAACGAAAGAAAAGCAATACCACCGAAAAAAAGGACGAATTGCCCCTGCAGGCCTTTGCCTTCCGGAATATCGGACCGGCCTTTTTGTCCGGCCGGATTGCCGACCTGGTGATCCATCCGGAAAACGACAATGTCTGGTATGTGGCGGTAGGCTCCGGAGGGGTCTGGAAAACCGTCAACGCCGGCACCACCTGGAAGCCGCTGTTTGACCAGCAGGGGTCATATTCCACGGGGTGCATTACCCTGGACCCGCAAAACCCGTCCACCGTCTGGGTGGGAACCGGTGAAAATGTCGGCGGGCGCCACGTCGCCTACGGGGACGGTATCTACCGCTCAAGGGATGGGGGGGATTCCTGGGAAAACCTGGGCCTGAAGCAAACGGAACATATCTCAAAAATCATCGTCCACCCGGATAATTCGGATGTGGTCTGGGTAGCCGCCCAGGGGCCGCTCTGGAACAAAGGCGGGGAACGGGGCGTTTATAAGACCACCGACGGGGGTGCCACCTGGACCCGCGTGCTGGGCAATGCCGAATGGACGGGCGCCACGGACCTGCTGATCGACCCCCGGGACCCGGATGTACTGTACGCCGCTACCTGGGACCGGCACCGCACGGTGGCCGCCCTGCTGGGCGGGGGACCCGGAACCGGGATCCACAAATCCACTGACGGGGGGGATACCTGGGTGGAACTCACCGGCGGTTTACCCAAATCCAACATGGGTAAAATCGGCATGGCCATCTCCCCCCAGCAACCGGATGTGCTCTACGCCGCCATTGAGCTGGACCGCACCACGGGGGCCGTATACCGATCTGCGGACCGCGGGGCTTCCTGGCAAAAAATGTCCAATACCGTTTCCGGGGGTACGGGCCCCCATTACTACCAGGAGCTCTATGCCAGCCCGCACAAATTCGACAGGTTGTACCTGATGAATGTCCGCGTGCTCACCTCCGAAGACGGCGGGAAAACCTTTGTCCAGCTCAAGGAAGAGGAAAAGCACTCCGACAACCATGCGATGGCCTTTAAAAAGGACGACCCGAACTACCTGATGATCGGCACCGATGCCGGGATTTACGAGAGTTTTGACCTGGCAGAGAACTGGCGGTACCACAAGAACCTGCCCCTGACCCAGTTTTACAAGGTGGCCGTCAACAATGCGGAGCCCTTCTACCACATCTTCGGCGGCACCCAGGACAACGGGTCTGCAGGCGGGCCTTCGGCCACAGACGAAGAAGAGGGGATCAGCAACCGCAGCTGGTATAAAACGCTGTTTGCGGACGGGCACCAGTCGGCCACGGACCCCGAATACAATAACATTATCTATGCGGAAACCCAACAGGGCGGGCTGCACCGGGTGGACCTGACCACGGGCGAACCCGTTTTTATCCAGCCACAGGCCCGGAAGGGGGACCCCCACGAGCGCTTTAACTGGGATGCACCCATCCTGGTTTCCCCCCATAACCCGGCGCGTTTGTATTTCGCCTCCTACCGCGTCTGGAAGTCTGAGAACCGGGGGGATGCCTGGACCCCGATTTCCGGTGACCTGACCCGGAATGAGGAACGCCTGGAGCTCCCGATCATGGGACGCCAGCAATCCTGGGACAATGCCTGGGATGTAGGGGCCATGTCCAATTACAATACCATCAGCTCCCTCAGCGAATCGCCTTTGCAGGAGGGCCTGCTCTACGCAGGTACCGACGACGGTTTTATCGCCGTGAGCGGGGATGGAGGGGAAAACTGGGAACGGATCCCCGTAACCCGCCTGGGGTTGCCTGCCCGCAGTTTTGTCAACGACATCAAGGCGGACCTGCACGATGTAAACACGGTCTACGTGGCCCTGGACAACCACAAGGAAGGGGATTTCAACCCCTACCTGTATAAGAGCACGGACCGGGGGAAAACCTGGACCTCCCTGGCCACTGACCTGCCGGAGCGCACCCTGGTGTGGCGGATCGTGCAGGACCATGTAAAAAAGGACCTGCTGTTCGCCGCTACCGAATTCGGGGTGTATGCCTCCCTGAATGGCGGGGCCAACTGGCAGAAACTGCCGGGGACCCCGAACATGGGCTTCCGGGACCTGGCCATTCAGAAGCGGGAGAACGACCTGGTGGCTGCCTCCTTCGGCCGCGGGTTCTTTGTGCTGGACGACTACAGCGCCCTGCGGGAACTGACCCCTGAAAATCTGCAGGCCAAAGGGAAGCTTTTTGCGCCCCGGACGGCCAAATGGTATGCCCCGCGGAGCGAATTGGGGAACACCGGGGCCGATTTTTACATCGCCAAAAACCCGGAGTTCGGGGCGGTTTTCACCTACCACCTTGCAGACGAATTCACCACGGCCAAAGAAGCCCGTCAAAAGGCGGAAAAGGCAGCCAATGAAAAGGGCGCGGACATCCCCTTCCCGGGATACGCAGCCATCGATGAGGAGAACAGCGAGGAACCGGCCATGGTCTGGATCACCATCCGGGACGACCAGGGGAACGTGATCCGCCACCTGCAGAAAAAGGCTGAAAAAGGGACCCACCGGCTGGCCTGGGACCTGCGCCACGCCAGCACCGGCGCCATTGATCCGGAGCGTTCCTCCGGGGGTGGGTGGTTCAGCCGGGGCCCCCTCGCAACGCCGGGGACCTATTCGGCCACCCTGGCTCTTGAAAAGGACGGCTCGGTAACGCCTTTGGGCGATGCCGTTTCCTTCGAAGTCAAGCCCATACGCGAAGGCGTGCTGGGCGGGATGGATTACGCAGGGTACAATGCCTACCGGCAGGAGCTGGCCGATGTCCAGCAGCAACTCGAGGTTTTGAGGGATCATTTTGAACAGGCCGAAACTGCGTTGAAAGGCTTCGAAAAGGCACTCGAAAGTACCCCGCGCGCAACTGCGAGCCTGGTGAAGGAAGTCTTTGACCTGGGAGAGGCGATACGCACCGTCAAAATCAAAACAGAAGGCAGCCCTGCCCGGGATGAGATCGGGGAGCGCAACCCGCCTTCCATCCAGTCGCATTTCAGTACGGCCTACCGCGGCATGTCCACCACCTACGGGCCTACGGCCATGCACCGGCGGAGCCTGGGCATAGCCAGGGAAATGCTGGCGGAAATCCGGCCGGAAGTGGACCGGATCGCTGACCAGATGGTCCCGGCCCTGGCGCAGAAATTCAAGGCGGCAGGGGCTCCTTATATCAAGGGGCAGGATTGATACGGTTAGAACAGCTTACACAAAAACGGCTATGCACTCCAGCATGGCCGTTTTTTTTTGGCTCCCGCTCTCATAGGGGTCAAAGATCCTCAATACGCCTTGATCCAGTCGAACTTCTTCTGGATGATTGCTTCCTTGTTTTCCCGGACATATTCCAAAAAGGCACTGGCTGCCGGGGAATGCCTTTTGGATTGCAGCCAGATGAGGTTCCAGTTGGTAATAATGGGCAGGCCCCGTACCGGGACAATCTGCAGGTCCCCGTTTTTCAATTCGTTCTTGATCCCGATCACCGGCATGACCGAACACCCGAGCCCGGCCACTACGGCCTGTTTGACCGCTTCGTTGGATGTGAGCTCGATTTTATTCCGCACCGTATAGTTCCTTTTTGAAATAAAACTTTCCATGGCGTTCCGCGTAGCGGACCCCGGTTCCCGGTAGATCAGGGGGACCGATTCGAACAACCTCTTGGGCGAACGGGGGTCGGGCAGTTGCAGGTCCCTGGCCGCCACATAGAACAACCGGTTCTGCATGAGTTCCACCCGGTCGATGCGGAGGTTGGGAAGTACGGACACCAGGGCAAAGTCCACCTTATTGGCTTCCAGGCTTTCCACCACCTGGGCCTTGTTTGTCACGTCGATATTCAGTTCCACCCCGGGGTGCTCCCGCATGAAATCCGACAGGAAATAAGGCATGACATATTTACCCGTGGATACCACGGAGATTTTCAGCATGCCGGAAAGCTCGCCCTGGTAGGCCAGGGTCTTGTAGTTGATCGCATGGACCTCGTCCAGGATTTTCTGGGCTGCCTGGGCAATTTCCCGGCCGAAATCCGTGATAAACAGCTTGCGCCCCACCACCTCCGTAAGGGGGATGGGGAATTGCTCCTGGAAATTTTTTAGCTGGATCGAGACAGCCGGTTGTGTCAGAAACAGGGCCTCCGAAGCCTTTGTAATGCTTTGTAATTCAGATATTTTCAGGAATATCTGCAGCTGGTGCAACGTGTAGTTCATAAAAAATATTAATGTTTCGCATAGTAAATATAAATAAAATTATATCTCATTAAATGCGAATCTTTGCACCGTTTTTAACTGGAATTAATCATCAAAATCAAAAAAAATGCAAGCAACGGAAGTGAAGAAAGCTCCAAAAACCAAACAAAAGGTCCAACTGGTAAAAGGGGATTTCACCCCCTCGGAGGCCTGGGACATTATCGGGTCGCTGGTCGATGTAAAGATCAATTTTCACAAACTGCAGCGGCTGCAGCGGTGGGAGGGGTACCACAAATGCGATACGGGGGACCTCAACAGCCGGATCGAAGAACTGCAGCAGGCCGAGGCCGAGGCAAAGGAATTCATCGCCCAGGTGCGCAAGCAGGGGAAAAAGGTGTCCATTTCCGGCACGCTCGAAATCAAGGTAACCGAATAACCCCGGAAACAGTCACAATCATGGAAAACTCAATAGAACCGATGAATAAGAAACAAGGCGCTCTTCCCAAACAGGCACTCCTTACCGGAGCCGGGATAGCCATCCTGCTGTTTTTCCTGGGACTGGCAATCAGTATGGACCACTTCCTGCTCGACCAGCTGCTGGTCTGCAGTTTTATCCTGCTGGTGATTTTGGCCTGCCGGATCAGGGGAACTGTTTTTTGAAATGGGAAACAGCGGAATGCAATCAAAAACCAAAGACAGATCGATGGATCATCAGACTGGAGAAATTCAAATGGAAACATTGGGGAATACCCGGCAACGGGCGGGCCTATCCATTTCGGACTGGGCACCTGTCCTGTTATGGACAGCCTTTTCAGCAATAGCGGCCTATGGCCTCTGGAGCTTCGGGGAACTGCCGGATTGGAAATGGGAGGGGATCCTCAGGATAAACGGGTTTACCATCCTCCTTTGGGGGACCGTTACCCTGTTCAGCGCCATCGTGGCCAGCTACAGCCGGAAATACCTTACCGGGTTCCGGCACCGCAGCCGGTTCATGGCCCTGACCCTGTGCTTCACCCTCACTGTCATGACCCTGCTCATCTCCGAGCACTTGTTACTGCTGCTCCTGAGTTGGCTGGGGATGGGTATGGTCATGTCCGGGCTTATAGGCATCCGCACCGAATGGAGGGAGGCCCGTGCGGCTGCCAGATACAGCCGCAGGTATTTCCTGGCGGGGTCCGCTTTCCTGGGCATCGGGATGTTCCTGCCCGCTTTCTGGACGGGAAACTTTACCCTGAGCGGGCTCCTGGGGGCCATACCTGCCCTGCCGGCAATCCTCATTTCGGTTACGGCAGCCTGCCTGATCCTGGCGGCCATCATCCAATCCGCCATGTACCCCTTCCACCGCTGGCTCCTCTCGAGCATGACGGCACCTACCCCGGCATCGGCTTTGATGCATGCGGGGTTTGTAAACGGGGCGGGTATTTTACTCGCCTTATTTTCGCCCTTCCTTTTCGCCTCAGACACCCTGACGCTCCTCTTCATCATCGGGGGGCTGACGGCCATCCTGGCCCAGTTCGCCAAGTTGCTGCAGGTGAACGTGAAGCAGCGACTGGCCTGCTCGACCATTGCCCAGATGGGGTTCATGATCATGCAGTGCGGCCTGGGCTTTTTCAGCGCGGCGGTGGCACACCTGATCCTGCACGGCTTCTATAAGGCCTACCTCTTCCTCTCTGCCGGGGAAGGGATCGCCCAATCCGAACCTCAGGCACCCCCCAGGATCCGGATCAAACCCCTGCAGGCTGTGGCCGTACTGATCCACGGATTCCTGGGCGCGCTGCTGTTTATGCAGCTCACCGGGAAAGGCGGCGGCCTGGGCAGCGGTAGTTTCCTGACCCTGATTGTCGCCATAACCGTCGGGCAGGCTACCTACAACATCGTGAAGCACGAGGGCTTTACGGCCGTACAGCGCCTGCTGGTACCCCCCCTGCTGTATGTCGCCGGCATCGGCCTCTATGCCCTGGTCTTTAACGGGGTGGCCGCATTCATGTCGGACATGCCGCTCGTGACCGAGTCCATGCCGCTGACGGCGACGGAAATCGGCTTCGGCCTGGTTTTCCTGGCAGGTTTCTTCGTGATGAAACTCGGCCTGTACCTGAAACACCCCTGGTTCTATGTCAAACTGATGAACCTGACCCAACCCATAAAACAAACCGTTTGAATCGTCAAAGCCCAAAAAGCATGAGTACAATGTCCTTATCGCAGCGCATCCTGGAAGCCTCCGAAGTTGTCGGGAAAACATGGCCCCTCTATGCCTTTGTTACCTCCAACCCCCTGACGGGATACGAGAAATCCCCCTTTAAGGAGGCGCTGTCAAAAGCAGCCGGTATATTCGGGGCCCGGGTTTATCCCGAGCCGGAGCTCTTCCGCAAAGCATGGGAAAACGGGGAAATACACCCGGACATCCTCCTGCCCATCCTGAGGGAGCACGGGATGAAGGACACCCCTGAGCACTACCTGAAACAACTCGTGGCCGATCCCGGGCAGTCCCCGGAGACCGGCAGCCAGGAACTTGACCGGATTACCGCCAAATGGGTGATGGCCTTCCTGGACGAAGGCCTGGCCGAATGGGCCATGCCCGGTAAAAAGCATGGGTTCTACAAGGCGTGGCGCCGCCTCGCGGGATACGACCAGGACCTGGCCGGGCTCCGCAAGCGGGATATGCCCGAAACTGCTGAGGGAGCCCTCGGGGAGATCCTCTCGGACTACCCGGAGGATGCCTGGATGGAAATACTGACCTGCCACCTGGCCGCACTCCCCGGCTGGACCGGTTACATCAAGTTTCGGGAAGAGGCACGGACTGCCTGGCAGGAGAAATACCCGATCAGCCTGGAAGACTACCTCGCCGTCCGGCTGCTGATCGCCAAAAGCCTGGAGGCGCCAATCCTCCCCCCGAAAACGGACAGGCGGGCCGACGAAGCCGGGGAGATCCTGCCCTACCTCTGGCTGACCGCCTGGGAGCGCAGCTGGCAACAGCAACTGGTCCGGTCGTTGGCGGAAGGGGTTTCCAGCGTGGATGCCGAAAGGGTTGGCGATACTCTTGCGGATGCGCAGCTGGTATTCTGCATCGATACCCGGTCGGAACCCATACGCCGGCATATCGAGCAACAAGGCAACTACGAAACCCATGGCTACGCCGGGTTCTTCGGGATCGCCATGGACTATGAACACCCAAAGGACGGGCTGCTGCGGAAATCCTGCCCTCCAATCCTCGGATCTGCCTACAAGGTCCGGGAAGTACCGGCCGCAGACCGGGATGACTCATTCGAGGCTTACCTCAAAAAACGGCAAACGAGCGGTTTCATCCATTACTTTTTACGGCGGATGAAAAACATGCTGCCCTCAGCCTTCGGATATGTGGAAGGCGCGGGAGTTTTCTATGGGGGGCTGATCCTGGCCAGGACCTGGCTGCCCGGGTCCCTGGACCGCCTGATCAGGCGGAACCAACCAGCCCACGAAGCCATCTGCGAGCCGCAAATAACCCAAAGGGTCCAGGGGCATGTGCATGCGGATACCACCGACATCCCGCTGGCAGAAAAAGTGGCCATCGTAAAATCGGCCTTTGACCTGATGGGGTGGCGGGAATTTGCCCCCCTGGTGGTCTTCGCCGGACACGGCAGCCACAGTACCAACAACCCGTTCGCCTCCAGCCTGGATTGCGGCGCCTGCGCGGCAAGCCCGGGAAGGCACAACGCCCGGATGCTGGCCAGGCTGGCCAACCAGCGGGAGGTCCGCAGGGTGCTCATTCAGGAACACGGCCTGATCATCCCGGAGGCTACCGTTTTTATCGGGGCCGAACACAATACGACCACGGATGAAATCCTCCTCTTTGATACGGAGGTGCCCGGGACCCACAAGGGACTCCTGGATAAGGTCAAACGGGACCTGGACCGGGCCCGGGAAAGCGCAGTTCAGGAGCGGCTGCAACTTGAGAAGCCAGATGTTTCCGCAGCCCTTCGCAGGGCGGGAGACTGGTCCGAGACCCGGCCCGAATGGGGGTTGGCGGGGAATGCAGGGTTTGTGATCGGCCCGCGCAGCCTGACCAAAACGCACAACCTAGGCGGGCGCTGCTTCCTCCACTCCTACCAATGGGAACTGGACCCCGAGGGGAAAGCCCTGGAAGGGATCATGCAGGGGCCCATGGTGGTCACCCAGTGGATCAACAACCACTACTTTTTCGCGACTGTGGACCCGGAGCGCTTCGGGGGAGGGGATAAGATCACCCACAACATTACCGGCCAGTTCGGTGTCCTGCGGGGCAATGGCGGGGACCTGAAATCCGGCCTGCCGCTCCAGTCGCTCTACCAGAGCGACACTGAGGCCTACCACCAGCCACTCAGGCTGTCGGTGTGCATACAGGCACCCAAAAAGCGGGTGGGGGAGATCCTCTCGAAAAACCCCAGCCTGCAGACCCTGCTGGACAACCAGTGGATCTACCTGATCGTCCTGGACCCGAGGGACGGGGATACCTGGAAGTACAGCCAGAACCTCAAGTGGGACCGGTTCGATGCGGCATCCAAACCCTCCAAAAAACCGAAATTCCGGGAGGCGGTTTTTGCGGAAACCGAAATGGCCTGAATATAGCAGGTTACTGCACAATATCCGCAGCCCTTTCCGGGTTATTCATTAAGCAAGCTGTTTTATGAAGCGGGATTCCTGCAGGCCGGGCAAGAGGGCCCACCTGCAGGATTCCGCATTTTTCAAAGGGGCCTCCGAATTTTGTTTTCAAACGCTGAACCCCCGGGATTTCTAACTAAAGCCCGGCTTCTGCGGTTGCCCGGATGTCCCGGGAGGAGGTCCCGGCCCTGAAGGTATACACGCCCCCCTCCAGTTCCCAGGCAGCCGTATTTTCGTCCCAGTAGCGGAGTTCCCTTACAGGGATCATGAAATCCATTATGGCGGTCTCCCCGGGGGCGAGCATCCGGGTCTTCCCGAAAGCTTTAAGTTCCTGAAGGGGACGGTCAACAGCCGTGTCAGGCTTGGAAACATAGATTTGCACGACCTCCTTCCCGGCGTACCGGCCTGTATTGGTCACGGATAACCCCATGCGGATGCTGTCGTTTTCGACGGTTACCTCCAGGTCCCCGAAGGAAAATTCGGTGTAGGACAATCCAAAGCCGAACGGATAGGAAACTTCCAGGCCCCTTTTGTCGAAATGCCGGTAGCCCACATAGATGCCTTCCTCGTAGCGCGTAAAATCCACGTTGGGTTCCCGTTCCGCCACGGGTTTCCGGGAATCGCCCGAAATCAGGTCGAACAGGCCCATGGGCCTGCCGTCCAGGGGGAAATTGGCGTGGGAGGCATGGTCCTGCACCCGGACGGGGAAGGTCATTGGGAGTTTGCCGCTGGGGTTTACCTTGCCGCTGAGGATGTCGGCTACGGAGTTCCCGCCTTCCTGCCCGCCCTGCCAGGCAAGCAGGATGGCGTCCGGCTGTCCTTTCCATGAAGCGGTTTCAATAACGCCTCCCACGTTCAGGACCACAATCACGGGCTTGCCCTCCCCGTGGAAGACTTCACAGGCCAGGTCAATCATCCCGCGTTCCGTCCGGGTCAGCAGAAAATCCCCTTCCTCCACGCGGTCCCCGCCTTCCCCGCTGTTGCGGCCCAGGGTAATCACCGCGGCATCGCTCCCGGATGCGATTTCCAAAAGCTGTTCCCGGCTGTACTGGATTTCAGGGGGGGTATAAGGGGTAAACATGGCATAGATGCCTTCCGGCTTGACGAAGTCCTCCGCATGGGCATCCCGATGGGTTTTGTACAGGCTGCTGGCCGTGGCGTTTACCGTAAAACTCGTACCGCCCATACCATCCTCCCGTTGCAGGCCTGTGGACCGCAAGCCCTCCTGGAGCGAAACGGTATAGGCTTCGTTCACATCCCCTGACCCGGTCCCCCCGGTAAAAAAATCGTAGGATGTCACCCCGAGCAAGGCGAGGTTCGCCGAAGTTTCCAGAGGCAATACGCCCTCGTTCTTGAGCAGGACCATTCCCTCGGAGGCGGATTGGCGCGTAATCGCCGCGTGAGCTTCCAGGTCCGGGTTGTCCCCATGGGATTCCTGGTCCAGCTTCCCGGATTGCAGGATGAGCCGGAGGATCCGGCCCGCGGCCGTATCGATTGCTCCCGGCGGGAGCTCCCCGGATTCGGCAGCTGCCGCCAGGGCATCCCATTGTTTTTTGGTGCCGGGTTCCAACAGGTCGTTCCCGGCCCGGACCATGGCCGCCGCATCATTCCCCCCGAACCAGTCCGACATCACCAACCCCTCAAACCCCCATTCGCCCCGCAGGATATTGGTCAGCAGCTCCGGGCTTTCGGCCACGTAGGTCCCGTTGACCTTGTTGTAGGAGGACATGATGGTCCAGGGCTGGGAATTCCTGACGATGAGTTCGAATCCCTTCAGGTAAATTTCCCGCAGGGCGCGCTCGGACACGATCACGTCGTTCTGGTTCCGGTTGGTTTCCTGGTTGTTGGCGACAAAGTGCTTGACCGAACTCCCCACCCCCTGGGATTCTATCCCGTTTACCATGGATGCGCCGATATAACCGGTGAGGACAGGATCTTCTGAATAGTATTCAAAATTCCGGCCGCAGAACGGGTGGCGGTGGATGTTTGCGCCGGGGCCGAGGATGACGTCAACCCCATATTCCCGGGCCTCGTTCCCCATTGCGGCCCCGACCTGTGCGACCAGGTCCGTATTCCAGGTGGAGGCCAGCAGCGTTCCTATGGGGAAAGCCGTACAGTAATAGGTGCGTGTTTCGTTTTCACGTTCGGGCTGTAAACGGAGGCCGGCCGGCCCGTCCGACAAATAAACCGCGGGGATGCCCAGGCGGGGGGTGGGGACGATGGTCCCCACGGCACCGGGGATTCCCCTGCCCGGTTCGGTACGTCCCATGGCCGAACCCAGCCCGGAGCCCTTCAGCAGGTGGATTTTTTCCTCAACGGACATGAGTGACAGCAGGTTATCCGCGCGTTCCTTTATGGGGCGCCTCCCATCCTCATAGACGTCCAGCCGTCCGTTGCCGTTTCGATCCGGGAAGGTATATCCGCCTGCTGTAATTTCAGGGAATTCGGTCCTTTCTTCAAAATCGCCTTCAAAATCGAGAAACCGCGATTCGAGGTACCACCAGCCACCCACTCCCGCCAGCAGGAGCAGCAGGATAAGGCCACCGATAATCTTCAAGGTTGTTTTCAGCCCTTTTTTCATGGTTGGATACTGGGGGTATGGTTGGATCCTCCAGGATTTTATTCAGTAAGTGTATACGGCATGGGAGCCACCCGGATCAATAAAAAAGGATTGCCCTGAGGACAATCCTTTTCGTGAATCTGTGTATCGTAAGTCTCAGGCACTCTGGAAATCGGCATCGTATTCCCCTTCGCCCACAGGCTCTTTTCCGGTCCGGATAAAGCCGAGCTTGATTTCCGCGTTGTATCGGAAGAAGATGGGTTTTTCGTTTCTGAGAATGTCCAGGATATTGGCATACATAGACATGGGGTAGCGCAGGTAGACCAATTTATTCCTTTTATCGTAATGATTTTCTGGGAGTTTTTTCCCGTTGGGGTAAAAGGTTAGCTGAACCAGATAGTCGTCCCCGTTGTAGCATTTAATCAGGGCTTCGGGATATACCTTCTTACTTTCCGCATGGCCGGCCTGAAAGTGAATCCAATACTGATCTATTTCGCTGTCAATGTATTTCATCGTCTAAACGTTTATGTTGATTAGGGCAATAAGTTAAAGAATAATTTTCATATGGATGACGAGCAGTGAATTTTATTGTGCGCAGCAGGGGCCTGAAGCCCCGGAGGGCCATAGGGTGGCCCCGGGCCCTGACAAAAATCAGGCCTGTTGCTGCCCCTGTACGCTGGAAAGCGCATTATTTTTGCCGGGCGCTGTTAAACCTATTTTTCCCGCCGGAGTCAAAGGAACTTTCAATTAATACCGGGCCTGGCCTGAAATCCTCAACACGCATTCAGCATGAAATTCAACAACCGACAAATCAGTAATCAATTCAGGGTCTTCCACAGGTACCTCGGCTTTTTCCTGGCCGGGATCATGGCCGTTTACGCGATTAGCGGCATCGTCCTGACCTTCCGCAATACGGACTATATGAAAAGTGAGGTCGCCGTGAGCCGTACCCTGCCCACCGGGCTGGAAGCGGAGGAACTGGGGGCTGAACTGAGGCGGCGCGGCTTTGAGGTCCAGCGTACCGAGGGGGACCTCCTCTTTTTCGAAGGGGGGACCTACAACAAGGCCACGGGCGAGGCCGAATATACGGAAAAGCGGTTACCTGTAGTCCTTGAAAAAATGAACAACCTCCATAAGATGCATTCCGGTAACCCCCTCTTCTGGCTGGGAATCTTTTTCGGGGTTGCCCTTTTGTTTTTCTCCATTTCCGCTTTCTGGATGTTTATGCCCGGAGCCCCCATATTCAAAAAGGGGCTCTATTTTGCCGGGGCAGGCTTCCTGCTGACGGTTATCCTGTTGTTTGTCTGAGCGGCATGACGGCCCTGGCGGTTTTTCCTATCTTTAGGGAAAACCAACCTGTATGCGCCAAAATTTTTCCCGCCTGAAAACAGCAGCTTTTTGTTTGCTGCTCGGTTTCCCTTTCCTGTTCTCCTGCAAACAACAGCCCACTGCGGAAGTACAGGTTCCCGGGATTGTGGAAACCGTCGAAGTCGTCCGGGACCCGTATGGCATCAACCATATCTATGCGGAAAACGAAGAGGACCTGTTCTTCGCCCAGGGGTATCTGGCCGCGAGGGACCGGTTGTTCCAATTCGAAATCTGGCGGCGTCAGGCTACCGGCACCGTGTCAGAAATCCTGGGGGAACGCGAACTCAAACGGGATATCGGTACCCGCCTGTTTGCCTTCCGGGGCGACCTGGAGGAGGAATTCGGCCGGTACCATCCCCGGGGGTCCCAAATCATCCGGGCCTACACCCGGGGGGTGAACGCCTATATCGAAGAGGCCCGGGCCAACCCGGATTCCCTGCCGCTTGAATTCCGCGCACTGGGCATCCTGCCGGAGAAATGGACCCCCGAGGTGGTTATATCCCGCCACCAGGGGTTGCTTGGCAACAGTAATGAGGAACTGGATATTGGCCGGGCTGTGGCAGCCATAGGCGAAGAGGCCGTAAAATCCCTGCTCTGGTTCCACCCTAAAGAACCCGACCTGTCCCTTGCCCCGGGCATCGATTCCGAGTCCCTGGGCGAAGACATCCTGGAACTCTACAATGCCTACCGCAAGCCTGTCCGGTTCGAACCGGAGGACCTCGATCCACGGTTCCGCAGTTCCGGGGTGGCCGCCCTTCCCGAACCGGAACCAAAAACCCCCGAGGACAAGCGCTCCATCGGTAGCAACAATTGGGTGGTTACGGGGACGTTGACCACGGACGGGCATCCGGTCATGGCCAATGACCCGCACCGAAGCATCAGCGTGCCCTCCCTCCGGTACATGGTGCACCTGGTGGCCCCCGGGTGGGATGTCATCGGAGGGGGGGAGCCGGAAATCCCCGGCGTCTCCATTGGCCACAACCGGCACGGCGCCTGGGGGCTGACGGTTTTCGAGACGGACGGGGAAGACATCTATGTATACGACACGGATCCTGAAAACCCGGACCGCTACCGGTATGCTGGTAGTTGGGAGGAAATGGAAATCATCCGGGAACAGATACCGGTCAAAGGGGAGGAGGCCGTGGAGGTTTCCCTTAAATACAGCCGGCACGGGCCGGTGCTTTTCCAGGACACCCTCCGCAATAAGGCGTATGCCATGCGCTGTGCCTGGCTGGAGCCCGGGAGCGCCCCGTACCTGGCATCCTTGCGGATGGACCAGGCCCGTACCTGGGAAGAATTCCGGGATGCCTGCAATTACAGCAACATCCCCGGGGAAAACATGGTTTGGGCGGACACGGCAGGGAACATCGGTTGGCAGGCGGTGGGCATTGCCCCCATCCGTCCTAACTTTTCGGGGCTCGTGCCGGTTCCGGGGGATGGCAGCCACGAGTGGGGGGGATACCTGCCGATCATCGACAAACCCCATGCCCTGAACCCGGAGAAGCAATATATCGCCACTGCCAACCAAAATGTAACCCCCCCGGACTATACGCGGTGGGATGCCATCGGGTATTCCTGGGCAGATCCGTTCCGCGGGGACCGGATCGAAGAGGTGCTGGAACGGGGGGAACCCCTGAGCCTGGAAGCCATGCAGTCCCTTCAGACCGATTACCTTTCCCTGCCCGCCCGGGAACTGACGCCTTACCTCCGCCAAATCGAACTTTCAGGCAGGCCCGCGGAAGCCCGGCAATTGCTGGAAGGGTGGGACTACCGTCTCGATCCGGGATCCGTGGCGGCGGCTATTTACGTGGCCTGGGAAACGGCGATCCGGGAAACCGCCAGCGACCGCTTTGTGCCGGAGGCGGCCAAACCCTTTATCGGCTGGCTGCAACTGGAACGCATCCTGCAGTGGATCCGCCACCCGGAAACCCGTTTTGGTTCCCCTCAGGAACGGGACGCCTTTCTGGAAACGGCCTTTGGGGCTGCTGTGGAGGAACTCACCCGGCGATTGGGCCCGGATATGGGGAACTGGCAGTACGGACAACCCGACCTGAAACACGTCTATATGGAACACCCGCTGAGCCGCATCCTGCCGGAACAGGAGGGCGCCCTGGATCTCGGTCCGTTGCCCCGGGGCGGGAACGGGTATACGCCGGGGTCCACCGGGAACAACCTGAACCAAAGCAGCGGGGCTACCTTCCGGGTAGTCATCCCCGTGGGCGACTGGGACCGGGCCACCGGCATGAACAGCCCGGGGCAGTCTGGAAACCCGCAAAGCCCTTACTACGGCAATCTGTTCGAGCCCTGGGCCAGGGACCAGTATTTCCCGCTTCTTTACTCAAAAGACTCCATCCTGCGGCACGCCGATACCCGGATGACCCTGGTCCCCAGGTAGGCCGACAGGGGCTGGGGCGGGCAGCAGGGCAGGGATCCCCGGATCAGGGCGCCTCCACCAGGTTGAACGCCCCCTGGATAAGCACTTTGGATTGGGGGCCGAGGCCTTCCCCTTCCACGGCGATAAAGCCTTCTGCAGACAGGCCAGTTACCACCGGCATTTGGCGCAGGAGGTAGCCGCTTTCCTGTTTTTCCTCCAGGATGAGGATCCAGGATTGCCCCGCCTTGGTCACAACGGCCGATTCGGGCAGGGACAGCCATTGATTTTGTCCACTTCCACCCGGGGCATCCCCCAGTTCGATGCTGGCGCGGACAAACATCCCGACCAGGAAATCCGGTTTGGAATCCCCTTCGAGGTGGGCATGTACCTTGACCGTCCGGTTTTCGTCTATGGACGTTCCGATCAGGTAGACCCGGGCATCGTATTGTTGTTCCGAGAGTTCCGGAAGCCCAAAGCGGATCCGCTGCCCCTTGTGCAGTCTGGTGACATCTTTTTCGTAGACGGTCAGTTCCAGGTGGAGGTGGTCCCTGTCCACGATTTCCATGATTTCAGAGGCGGGGGATACGAAGGCGCCCTTCCGGACGTTCACCCGGGTCACCGACCCCGAAATTGGCGAAAACACGGGGCTTACGGCGCTGAGGTTGCCGGATTCCACGGCTTCCAGGGAGAAGTTCAGGAGTTCCAGTTGGCTCCCCAGGCCGTTTAACCGGGCCAGGCTGCTCCGGTAATCGCCTTCCGCCTGTAGAAACAGTTTTTCCGAACTGATATGCTCTTCGAACAGGGTTTTTTGCCGGCGGTATTCGGCTTCCTTGTAGGGAATTTGTTCCCGTGTTTCGAGATACTGCTGCTGCAACCGGAGGAACTCGGGGTTTTCGAGGGATACGACCTGCTGCCCCTTCCTTACTTCATCGCCTACCAGCAGGGTTATGGACTTGACGAAGCCACCCTGTACGGCGCTGATGACCACCCGGTTTTCCGGGGGTACATCCAGGACCCCGCTGACTTCCAGGGTTTCGCCGAAGGCGCGTTCCGAAGGGTTGCCCAGCAGCATGTCCCCTTCTTTGAACTGGTCCGAACTGATGCGTATTTCATCCGGACCGGCCTGCGTTTCGGCCGTGGCATTTGGGCTTCCCTCCTTTGAATTACAGGCCATGAGCAGGGCAAGCAGTAACAGGTGCCCGGGCAGATATAGATGTTGGGTGATCCTCATTTCAGTAATTGATATAGTTAATGTTCAGTACACTTTGGTTGTATGATTCCAGCTGGTCCAGATACGCCAGGCGGATTTCATAACTGTTCTCGAGGCTTTCGATATAGCGGAAAAAATCGATCTCGCCGTTGCGAAACCCGGACTCGGCAGCCTTCATGATGGCCGCCGCCAGGTCGTTGCCCTCCTCCTGGTAGTAGGACAGGGCTTCCTGTTGCTGTTGCAGTTGTTCCTGCAATTGCGAGAGCCGGGTGTCCAGGCCCAGGGCATATTCCTGTTGTTCCTGCATCAAAGCCGATTCTGCCAGCCTTGCCGAACGGATCCTAGAAGCCTGGCCCCCGAAAAACAGGGGGATGCTCACCCCGAGGCTATACCCTTCGAACGGGCCGTCGGTCACGTCGTTGCTACCCCGGAAATACTCGGCGCTGAGGTCGGGCAACAACCGGTTCGCCTCCAGCCTGCGGGCAGCGGTCCGCGCAGCAACCTGGTTCTCCAGAAGTTGCACTTCCGGGATTTCTTCCAGGTTGGGAGGACGGGGCACCAGGGGGGACGGCGGCGGGGCAGCAAGCAGGGGGAGGCTGTCGTCCTGCACACGGAACCGGATATCCGATTCGAGTTTCCGGGCCAGGGTGCCGGCCGATTGCAGGTCCAGCCGGATCTGCTGCTGTTTGGCACGGGCGGTCACCTTCTCGAGGTAATTGGTGGCCCCGAGTTCGAAACGGCGGTCGGAAGCATTGGCAAAACGGGAGTACAGGGTGTCGAGCTGCCCGTAGATACGCAATTTCTCCCGGGCGACCAGGTAGCTGTTGTACAGTCCGCTGATCTCACGGAAGAGTTCCCTTCTGGCCGCCTCATAGGCATTCCGGCTGGCAGCCGCCTGGAAGTTAAGCGTCCTGCGACGCGCGGCATACACGGTTGGGAATTCAAAGCGTTGTCGCAGCCCGATCACATCCAGGGGTACCCCGCCTGCCAGGTTATTCTGGTCCCGGCTGAAAAACAGCTCGGTCTTGTCCATATCGTAGGCTGTCCCCCTGAAAGCTTCCGCGGTTTCCCATCGCAGGGCCGCCGCCCGGAGCCCGGCATTGTGCGCTTCGGCCCGGCTGAGCAGGCTGTCCAGAGGCAGGCCCGCATCCTGTCCGTGGAGGGAAGCGGATCCCGCGAGAAGCAACAAGGCAACCGGGAGTGCTTTCCCCCCCTTGCGGAGGAATTTCGGGCGATAGCTTTTGCGCGAAAACAGGCTGTACAGGATGGGGAGGACAATCAGGGTGAGCAGGGTGGCACTGATCAACCCCCCGATAACGACGGTAGCCAGCGGCCTTTGTACCTCGGCCCCCGCATTGGTGGAAATGGCCATTGGGAGGAATCCCAGTGCCGCAGCCGATGCAGTCAGCAAGACAGGCCTGAGACGGTCCAGGGCCCCCTGGCGGATCAATGCTTCCAGGTTGTCGTATCCTTTCTTTTGCAAATCCTTGAAATGTTCAATCATGACAATACCGTTTAGTACAGCGATTCCGAAAAGCGCAATAAAGCCCACCCCTGCCGAGATGCTGAAGGGCATGTCCCGGAGCCATAGCAGGAATACCCCGCCCACCGCCGCCAGGGGGATGGCCGAAAAAATCATCAGGGCATCCCTGAAGGAACCGAAAGCGAAATACAACATGATAAAAATGAGTATGAGTGCGATGGGTACGGCAATTTTCAGTCGGGATTTGGCACTCTGCAGGTTTTCGAACTGCCCGCCGTAGGTGATGCTGTAACCCGGCGGGAGGTCAATCTGCGCGTCGATCAGGGACCGGATGTCGTCCACTACGGATTGCAGGTCCCGTTCGCGGACATTGACCCCGACTACCAGACGCCGGCGGGTGTTGTCCCGGGAAATCTTGGCGGCCCCTTCCTGCAGGCTGACCTCGGCGATCTCGGAGAGGGGCACTTTCCCGCCCTCCGGGAGGTCGATGTACAGCTGGCTGAGGTTATCGAGCTGTTCGCGCTGGCCCGCCTCCAGGCGGATGACCAGGTCGAACCGCCGCTCCCCCTCGTAAACCTGACCCACCTGGCGTCCGGCATAGGCCAGGGAAAGCATCTGGTTGATGTCGTGGATGTTTAACCCGTACCGGGCAATCCGCGAGCGGTTGTAGGAGACGTTGAGTTGGGGCAGCCCCTCGATTTTCTCGACGGTGATATCGGCTGCCCCCGGTACCCCTTCTGCCAGGGATTTGATCCGGTCACCCAGCCGGGCAAGCTGGCCCAGGTCCTCCCCGAAAACCTTGATGGCGATATCGGCACGCACCCCGGTGATCAGCTCATTGAAGCGCATTTCGATAGGCTGGGTAAACTCCACTTCCATCCCGGGAATCACCGCCAGGGCTTCTTTGAACTGCATGGCCAGTTCATCCTTATCGGTAGCCGATACCCACTCATCCCTTGGCTTCAGGGTGATGATCACATCGCTCTCCTCCATGCTCATCGGGTCCGTGGGGACTTCGGCTGCCCCGATACGGGTCACCACCTGGTCCACCTCCGGGAACTGTTCCATGAGGATCTTTTCGATCTGCGTGGTGGTTTCGATGGTCTCCCCCAGGCTCGTCCCGGTTTTCAAAATCGGCTGGATTACAAAATCCCCTTCGTCCAGGGTAGGGACAAATTCAGCTCCCATGGATGCAAACAGCCCAACGGCCACCAGCAGGCAGGCCCCGGCAGCGGCAAGCACCCATCGCTTCATCCGGAAAGCCACGGCGATGCTCCGGCTATACTGCTTTTTCAGGGCGTTTACCAGGCGGTTGGAGATGTTCCTGCGCTCCAGGTCCACCGGCTTCAGGACCAGGGAGGCCATTACCGGTAGATAGGTAAAGCAAAGGACCATGGCGCCCAGGAGGGTAAATCCAAAGGCCAGTGCCATGGGCCGGAACATCTTCCCTTCGACCCCACTCAGTGCCAGGATGGGGATGAAGACAATCAGGATGATCAGTTGCCCGAATACTGCGGAATTCATCATCCGCGTAGCCCCTTTGCGGGTGATGTTGTCGCGTTCCCGGCGGAAATGCGCCGGGTCTGTTTCGGCTTTCACGTCCATCTCCCTGGACAGTCGGTAGGCGATGTACTCCACGATGATCACGGCCCCGTCGATGATGATCCCGAAGTCAATGGCCCCGAGGCTCATCAGGTTGGCATCCACGCCAAAGACATACATCAGGTTGATCCCGAACAACAGGGATAAGGGGATGACCGAAGCCACCACCAGGCCCGACCGGATATTCCCGAGCAACAGGACCACGACAAAGATGACGATCAGGCACCCCAGGATCAGGTTCTCCTCCACCGTGGCCGTGGTTCGGGAAATCAGTTCGCTCCGGTCCAGGAAGGCATTGATATAGACCCCCTCCGGCAGGGATTCGGATATTGAGGCCACCCGCTCCTTGACCGCCTCGATCACCTCCTTGGAATTGGCCCCTTTGAGCATCATCACCTGGCCAAGGACTTTTTCGCCCTCCCCGTTCCCGGTGATTGCGCCAAATCGGGGTGCCCGCCCGAAATCCACCCGGGCCACGTCCCGCACGTAGAGCGGTATGCCGTCAGTGGTCCGGACCACTGTATTGCGGATGTCCTCCAGACTACCGATAAGGCCTTCCCCGCGTATAAAATAAGCGCGGCCGTCTTTTTCGATATAACTGCCCCCGGCTATCCCGTTGTTCTTTTCCAGGGCCTCCACCAGATCGGCCACGGTGACGTCAAGTGCCATCAGCCGGTCCGTATTGACGGCAATTTCATATTGTTTCAGGTTACCTCCCCAGGTATTGACCTCTACCACCCCGGGAATCCCGGACAGCTGCCGTTTGACGATCCAATCCTGTATGGTCCGCAGCTCCGTCGCTGTATACCGGTCCCTATATTCGGGCTCCACGTCCAGGATGTACTGGTAGATTTCGCCCAGGCCGGTGCTGATCGGACCCATCTGCGGGGTGCCGAAACCCTGGGGGATGCGGTCGGCGGCTGCAACGAGTTTCTCTGCGATCAGCTGCCTGGGCAGGTAGGTCCCCAGGTCGTCGTCAAAAACAATGGTAACCACGGAAATGCCGAACTTGGAAACCGACCGGATCTCTTCCACCCCCGGCAGGTTGGCCATCTCCAGTTCCACGGGGTAGGTGATGAAGCGTTCCATTTCCTGGGTGGACAAATTCCGGGAAGTGGTAATTACCTGTACCTGGTTGTTGGTTACGTCCGGGACGGCTCCGATGGAGAGGTGGGTCAGGGAAAACAACCCCAGGGCCACCAGGGCTCCGGTGAACAACAGGATGAGGAATTTATTTCTTAAGCTGAATTCGATGAGAAGGCGCAGCATATCACAGGTATAATAACGATACAGATTGCCGGGTGCATCGCAGTGGATGCCCGGCCCTAAATACTCCTATGTGGTGCTAAGCCCGTCTGGGCGGCTGGAATACCCCGGACTGATAGGGGGAGGAGAGGGAAGACAGGTAATGGAAATGGTGCTTCTTCACCGGGGATTCGGGGATTCCGATAATCTCGAAGCCTGGTTTTTTGAGGATAAAGGTATGGGCCCCGCTCAGGTGGGCCAGTTGCTGGAAGGGCAATTGCTCGTGTTGTGGCTGCTCCTCCTGGTGCTCCCGGTTGTGCTGCTCTTTTTCATCCCCGTAGTGTTTGGACAGGAAAGCCATGAAATTATCGCCGAATTCCTGCTGGTGGTAGCTGGCGTGTTCCAGTAATTCGTCGAGCCTGACCAGGTCGGAAACCGACATATGGAAACTTTGCAGCAGCATCAGGCTACCGAGCAGTATGGAGGTAGGGCGCATCATTGCTTATGCAATATACGAATTCCTCTTTTTAAGCTTTGTTGATTTTTTTTGGGAAAAGGAAACCCAACCGGTTTTTCCCATAATAATATACTGGTGGCCCCCTGAGGACCCGTTCCGAAGAGGTATGCGGCCCAGCATTCTGGAAGCGGGAGAAGTGAAACCGGGTTGACAACCTGGCTTTCGGGGAGGTTGGCCCATAATTTGCAGGGTATCTTTCGCGACAAAGATCAGAATTCGTATTTTAGGATGCTTCCCGGGATGCCCTGCGGCCCACTTGGGAAACAATAATTAAAAACAGCGTCAATGAAAATAAATCTGCCCCAGTCCATAAGAACAAATCTGTTCTGCCTTTTGTTTTTCCATGCCCTTTTCACCGCAATAGGGCAAACTGCACAGGAGCCCGCACCCAAACTGGTGGTCGGCATCGTCATTGACCAGATGCGGTACGATTACCTTTATAAATACCAGGACCACTATTCGGAGGACGGTTTCAAAAGGTTGCTCCGGGAGGGGTTCTCCTACGACAGCACCAACTACAACTACATTCCCACAGTGACTGCTGCAGGGCATTCCTCCATCTACACCGGCACCACCCCCTCAAAACACGGAATTGTCGGGAATAGCTGGTATGACCGGCAAATGGGGGCCGAAGTGAGCAACGTAGGGGATGACAACGTACGGATCACCGGGTCAGTAGTGCCCAACCCTTACGGCAAGTCGCCTGTCCGTTTGCTGGCGCCTACCATAACGGACGAGCTGCGAACCGAAATGGGGGAGGAGGCAAAAGTCATCAGTGTCTCCCTGAAGGACCGGGGGGCTATCCTTCCAGGGGGGCGTAAAGCGAACGCCGCCTACTGGCATGACTATTCATCCAGCCCGGGGTATTTTGTCACCAGCTCCTTTTACCGGGACTCACTGCCCGATTGGGTGGTTTCCTTCAACGAGGAAGGCCGGTCCGAGAAATATATGGGGCAAACCTGGAATACGCTACTGCCGTTAAAAGAATACGACGAAAGCGCCCCGGACGACAATCCGCACGAATCCATCATGAAAGGAAAGGATGCCCCTGTCTTCCCCTATGACCTCGCTGCCATCCGGGACCAGTACAGGCGGGGAGAGCCCTATCTCAATGTATTGTGGGCCACTCCTTTTGGCAATACGCTTTTAAAGGATTTTGCCATTCGCGCGCTTCGGGAAGAACAACTGGGCCAGGACGAAACCACGGACATGCTTTGCATCAGTTTTTCCTCCCCGGATGTGGCCGGGCATACCTTCGGTCCGCAGTCCGTGGAGGTGCAGGACATGTACCTGCGCCTCGACCGGGATATAGCCGAATTGCTCAACACCCTCGACAAGGAGGTGGGAGCCGATAATTATTTACTTTTCCTGACTTCAGACCACGGGGTCCACCCGGTGGTCTCTTACGCGGTTAAAAATGGCCTGCCTGCGGGCCTTGCCGTAATCCCTAAATACCAACAGGACCTGAATTTTGCCCTGGGGTTGAAATTCGGGGCTTTTCAGTGGATTGAATCCTTTGGGGTGGATCAGGTTTACCTGAACCATAAACTAATAAAGGAACAAGGGGTTTCGCTTCGGGAAATGCAACAGGCGGTGGCGGAGTTTATGGAAAAACAACGGGAGGTACGCTACGCGCTGACTGCCTCCGATCTGGAGGAGAACAAGTATGATTCGGGCCTTCAGGAAATGATGCAGAACGGGTTTTATGCCGACAGGTCCGGGGACGTCATGTTGATCTATCAACCGGGGGTAACCCCCACTTACGATTTCAGGACCCCCATTACGGCGGTCCGCGGTGCCAGCCACGGGTTGGGGTATGAACCGGACACCCACGTGCCCCTGGTTTGGTTCGGAGCCGGCATCCCCTCCGGGGCTTCACCCCGGATGGTGCATCCCACAGATATCGCCCCCACCCTGGCGCGCCTGCTGAACCTGAAGGCACCGGATAAGGCTACCGGGGATGTACTGGGCGAGCTATTTGAAGCAGCCCCGGCCATCCCGCAGGAGTAAGAGGTTACCCGTTGTTATTCAGTCCGGGCAACCGCCAGGATCTGGGATCGGTACTGCCCGTCGTTGGCCAGGATTCGGAAGAATTCCTCTATAAAATCATGCGTCTCGTCGTACGACCTTTCTTTGAGGAATTCCGATTTCTTGCCTTCCACAATGGCCATGAACTGGGGCTTCAAGTCCAGGTATTGCTTCCGGACCAGGTCGTAGACCCCATTGTCACGCTTGAACCCCCTGAACAGGCGATCAGTGACGCTGTTGATGTCCAGAACCTCCCCCTGCACCTGAGAAACGACCGCGTAATTGGCATTTACGAAGCCACTCATGTCAAAATCGTATGGGACGGGGATCGCCTGGCGGCCTTCCACAAAAAGCAGTTTTTCATTGTGCTGGTAGGCTGAGGAATAATCCGTATTGGCAATCATGAACTGGAAAAAGTCGTTCTGTACGGAGACGCCATGGTCCTGCTGCAGCGGATGTACCTTGCGCTTGAGTTGCTTGGCGTTGTTCCGGTCTGCAACGGTTTTGATATCCTCAATCATGAAGGCTTCCAGCGCGTATTCCTTCCCTTTGTTCTTCTTTTCGTCCGTGTAGTCGATACGCATCCGGCGGGTCTTGAAATGATATGGGGTGACCAGTTCATAGAGCTTGTAGGCGATGTATTCCCTTAGTACATAATCCGCCCCGTCATCGTTGTTGTTGCAGGGCAAAACGAACTTGAGCTCCTTGTTCCCCTCGAACAGGGTCCCTTTGGCATCTTTTTTCTTGATGCGGACCTTGACCGGGGCCAGGAAGCAGTTTTTTTTCCGCCAGTTACCGCGTGCCTGTAACCTCACCTCCACGGAATCCCAGGGTTTGTCGCCGTCCTTGTATGCCAGCATGGCCTCAAGATAGGTACTGTCATTGGTTTCCCTGAGCAAATCCCGGTTGGAATAGGTCAGTCGGACGGCAAGTGTTTCGTCGCTGCTGAAAAGCGGCGTGGTTGTTTGTTCTGTCGTGGCGGTCGATTCCTGTGCGGCAATCGGGTGCAGCAATAATAAAAACGACAGAAGGAGCAGTGGCTTGATTTTAATTTTCACTATCTTAGTATTTAACATTGTCTTAAGATAATAAAAATATAGCTATTAAAGCATATCTGACCATAATCAACTGGAGAACTTTTCAAGTACTACTTGCCTCAGCGCTAACCACCTATATTTCGCTGCATTTTAACCTGGCTTATAATGTGGACTTGACGCTCCTGAGTATTGCCATCGTTTTCCCGCTGGTTTTTTCCATCAGGGGTTCCTTTCGGAGAAGGGAAAAGGCCCTGCAACATTTCAGCCGGTTCCGTAGCGCACTGAAGACCTTATCCTATTATATAAGTAGCACAAGCGGGTTGCAGCAGGAACAGAAGGACCACATGTTTGTCCTGCTGCAGAACATCAGTGACGAGACCATGAAACACCTCGCCTCCAACGAGGAATGTACGCAGGTCGTGGATTCCGCAATCAACGGCCTGCACGAATACCTGCAGGAACTCGGGGGCGAAGCGCCGACCAAACTCAAGGACCGGGTCTTTAAGTTTCTCAACCGCCTCCACGAGGGGTTTGAAAACCTGCACGCGATAAATACGCACCGGACCCCGGTTTCGCTCAAGGCCTACTGCCTGATTTTCATCTATGCCTTCCCGCTCATTTATGCCCCGAACATCCTGATGAACATTGGCGCCACACACCCGGATATCGTGATATTCTTTATCGTATTGCTGACCCAGTTCATCCTGATCACGCTCTATAACATTCAGGACCAGCTGGAGTATCCTTTTGATGACGATGGCCTGGATGATATCAAGCTCCAGAATTTTAAATTCGACCGCTAGCAGGCGGGAGGGCCTGTCGGGCTACTGTATATCAAGGGTCATCCGGTAGTCGTCCATGATAAAGCCGTCCCCGATATCCTTAATGGTACCCTCTCCTTTGATGAAGCCCATGCGCTGGTAAGCAGCGATGCTCGCCGTGTTGTCCTTGTTCACCGTCAGGGCAATCCGCTGGCAACCCCACTGCCGGGCCAGTTGGCGGATCCGGTCCATGGCAGCCCTGGCCAGGCCCCGCCCCCGATGCGATTTAAGGACATAGATCTTGCTGAGGAACAGGTTTTCCCCCTGGTTTTCCACGGCGAAATACCCGGCTGCTTCCCCGTCCTCCAGTAGCAGGAAATACAGGGACCCGGAGTGGGACTGCGCCCCGATAGCAGCGGCTGACTGGAACTTTTCGAGCATATAATCCACCTGGGGCTTGCCGATGATGGGGATGTAGTGCTCCCGCCAGATGGTATCGGCCAGGCCTGCGATGGTGGCAAAATCTTTCACTGAGGTAGCTTCCTGAATGCGTATCATAACGAAATCCATGTCCCGAGCACCAAATATACGGGATGGGTTACATTTCCTTCCGGTGGTGCGAATATGAATTATTGGCTACATTTACGGGACGTACCAAAACCACCTTTTCGATGAAACCACATGCCCTGCTACCGAAACCGAACCGCTTTTATCTGCTGACCCTCTGTTTGCTGCTTGCCTGCAGCCTCCCCCTGTTTCCCCAGGCAGACAGCCCGATAATCGGCCGCTGGGACCTTACCGTGGAAGCCGACGGCCGTGAATTACCCTCCTGGCTGGAAGTCAAACTTTCCGGAACCTCCACCCTGGTAGGACATTACGTGAGTTTTGCGGGTAGCGCCAGGCCCATTTCGAGGGTACATGCCGTTGACAGCACGTTTTCCTTCAGCCTGCCCCCCCAGTGGATAGGCACCCATGATATGCATGTCCAGGGCCGTGTGGACGGGGACCGCATCAGCGGGAACCTGTTGTTCCACACGGGGACCACGCATGCTTTTACCGGGGTGCGGGCGCCGGAACTGCTGCGGGAGGAACCCGCCAAATGGACCCGCCCGCGCCCGCTGATTGCCAGTTCGGGCCTGGAGGGCTGGACCACCACGCCGGGAAGCGGAACAAACCAGTGGCAGGTAGCCGACGGGGTGCTTTCGAGCGCGGTATCCGGGGCCAACCTCATGACCGTGGAATCTTTCGGGGATTTCAAGCTGCATGTGGAATTCCGGATACCCGAAGGCTCCAATTCGGGGATCTACCTCCGGGGCCGGTATGAGGTGCAGGTAGAGGACGGATACGGGAAAGAACCTGCGTCCATCTACCTCGGGGGCATCTATGGCTTCCTGTCGCCGAATGAAATGGCAGCCAGAAAGGCCGGGGAATGGCAGGTATACGATATCACCCTGGTCGGGCGGAGGGTTACCGTGGAGCTCAATGGCAAAACCATCATCCACCGGCAAATCATCCCGGGGATCACCGGGGGTGCCCTGGACAGTGCGGAATCAGAGCCCGGCCCCATCATGCTGCAGGGAGACCACGGACCGGTATCCTATCGGAATATGACCATTTCCGTACCCCAGGGCTAAAGACGGCCGCAGGGCAGAACAGGGCCCCAGGGCTGAGAAGGGCACCAGGTCGGAGGACAACTTCCATGGGTGAGGAGGACCCCAACCCAAGCCTGAAGCTATTCAGGTGACTTTTTAAACGTATTCCCAAGGGCCTCCAGGCTTTCAGGTTTCCCGTCCGCGCCCAGTTTGAATGGTACCATCAGGCGCGTCAGGGTCCGGTTTTTAAGGTCCGATCGAAAGGTGTCATAGTGCCAGTGTTCCAGACGGAATTCCGCAAATTCGTTGAATTCCAGGAGGAGGGAGCCGTCGGAAACACGCACCCGGGCCGTCCCCACCATGGGGTGGTGGTAGGTGCCCGCGTAGGCGGACAGGGGCAAGGAGGGCGAGGTACCCGCGATGCGGCCCGCCACGAGATCCGCTTCCGCTTTTTCTCCCTTTTCCCGAAGCCCGCTGTACAGGGCAAACACCTCGTCGTGCCAGTTGCGTCCCCCGGCATCCAGCGCCCAGAGGTCCATGGCCTTATACAGGATGGCATGCCGGAGTTCCGCATGATCCAGGTTGGCCAGTACGTATACGGCCGTTTTGCGGTCGCGCATGATCCCCGCGATGGCGGAGAGCCCCGGCAGGCTCCCGGTGTGGAAGTCCAGCTTCTCGCCGGCGTAGTCGTGCTGGAACCAGCCCAGGCCATAGGTGCGCCAGTGCGGTTGTGTCAATTCCTGGGTTGGGTAGAATTCGGATTCGGTCACAAAAGCATGGGGTTTGAAAAGGTAATCAAAGGTTTCCGGGCTCAGGAGCCGCTTTCCCTTGTACTCCCCATCCTGGGTAAGCATGATCAGATAGTTCTGGATATCATCCAGGCAGGTCCACATCATCCCGGCCGAACCGATCTGGTCGGAAAACCAGTAGGGGGCGGTTACCAGGTCACCGCCGGGGAGTTTTTCGTAGGGGGTGACGAAATTGCCGACCCCGGGCAGGCTGGCAGACCGGGTCTGGGTCCGGGTCATTTCCAGGGGCCCCAGGATTTCCTCGTCGATAAATTGCGTCCAGGGTTTTCCCGAAACGGATTCGATAACCGCGCCTGCCGCGGCGTACATGAGGTTGTTATACTGGAAGCCGCCCCGGATGGGGTAGGCCTTCTCGGCCAGTGCAAACCGCTCGAGGGTTTTGCCGGCAGAGACGCTGTCGAGCACCCAGAGGAGGTCCGCGGAGGCGATCCCCAGGTTGTGGGTGAGCAGGTCCTGTACCCGGGCTTCGCCCCGGATATACGGATCCGATAGGTCAAAGGCCGGCAGGTGTTTGCTGACAGGGTCGTCCCATGCCAGCTGCCCGCGGTCCACGAGGATGCCAAGCCCCATGCATACGACGGCTTTTGTGGTGGAAGCCATGGTGAAAAGGGTCTGTCCGTTCACCGGTGCCCCCGACTCCCGGTTCCGCACCCCGTAGGCCTGGGCAAATTGTACCTCCCCGTCTTTGACAACGGCCGTGATCAGGCCCGGCACTTCCCAGTCCGCCATCCCCTCCCGGATCATGGCGTCCAGCTCGGCAGGGGCATCCTGGGCCCCGGCCGGGAAGATAAAACAGGATACTACCAGTAAAAACAAGAAGGTGCGGTTGATTTTCATAGGGTTGGTTTTCAGGTGATTGCGCGGGGTATCCAAAACCTGGCCGGGCCGTTGGAAAATTTACGAAATTCTGTCCCGAAATTCCCGGGACCCGGCGTTTTCTTTCTGAAATCAAACCAGTACATTTATCCGGATCTATAAACCAACCAGATGAAAAACCACTACCTCCTGACCAGCCTGCTGGCCCTGGCCATCACCACTTCCTTTGCGCAGGACATCAACACCTATCTCCAACCCGTAAAGTTCCGGAACATTGGACCCTTCCGGGGAGGGAGGTCCACCGGGTCCTCCGGGGTGGTCGGGGATCCGCTCACCTACTACATGGGGACTACCGGGGGCGGCCTCTGGAAGACCACGGATGCCGGGCAAAAATGGACGAATATTTCCGATGGGTATTTCAAAACCGGTTCCGTGGGGGCCGTAACGGTTTCGGAGAGTCATCCCAACACCGTCTACGTGGGGATGGGCGAACACGCCCCCCGGGGGGTGATGACTTCCTACGGGGACGGGGTCTACAAATCGGAAAACGGGGGCAAGTCCTGGCAACATCTGGGCCTGGAAATGACCCGGCATATCTCGCGCATCATCGTCCACCCGACCAACCCGGACCTGGTCTGGGTAGCCGCCCAGGGCGCCCTGCACGGACCAACGAAGGAACGCGGCATCTACAAATCGGAGGACGGGGGCAAGACCTGGAAAAACGTCCTTTTCGTCAATGACCTGACCGGGTGCAGCGACCTGTCCCTGGACGTGCACAACCCCAACGTGCTTTACGCGGCCATGTGGGAACACCTCCGCAAGCCCTGGCAGGTGGTCAGCGGGGGCGCCGGAAGCGGCCTCTACAAGTCCGTGGACGGGGGGGAGACCTGGCAAAAGATCCATAAAGGCCTGCCCGAGGAGAAAGGGAAAATGGCCATTGCGGTGTCCCGGGCCAACCCGGACCGCCTCTATGCAGTAATCGAGAGCGATTCCCAGCAGGAAAAGGGCGGGCTCTTCACCTCTGCCGACGCCGGAGGCAACTGGACCCGGGTCAGCGATGACCACCGGCTGGTGCAGCGGGCCTGGTATTATATCGAACTGACGCCCGACCCCGTGGACGAACACACGGTGTATGTACTCAGCGCCTCTGCCTACCGGTCCAAAGACGGCGGTCTGACCTGGGAGGAAATCCCGACGAACCACGGGGACTACCACGACCTCTGGATCAACCCGGATAACCCCAAAAACATGGTCATTTCGGATGACGGGGGGGCAGAGATAACCTTCGACAACGGGGAGAGCTGGTCCCGGCAGGACAACATGCCAACCGCCCAGTTCTACAGGGTGGCCGTGGACAGCCTTTTCCCCTATAACCTTTACGGGGGCCAGCAGGACAATACCTCGGTGAAAATTTCGAGCATCGGGATGGGGAGTTCCGGGATCGGCAGGGAGCACTGGAGTGCCTCCGCCGGAGGGGAAAGCGCCTTCCTGGGCTTTGACCCGAAAGACCCAAAAAAAGTCATGGGGGGCAGCTACCTGGGCTATGTGGAACTGCTGGATGTGCCTTCCCAAACCGGTACCCTGGTCATGATCGAACCCAACCTGTACCTGGGCCTGCCCGCCCGGGAGATGAAATATCTCTTTAACTGGAATGCGCCCATCATCCGCTCCATGCACGAGCCGGACACTTATTACCACGGAGCCCAGTACCTGTTGCGCACCCGCGACCAGGGCCGCTCCTGGGAGGTGGTGTCGCCCGACCTGACCCGGGACCAGGACGACAAGCAGGGCAACGGCGGCGGGCCCTATACGAATGAAGCCGTCGGAGCCGAAAACTATGGGACCCTTTCCTATGTCATCGAATCCCCCCACGAGGCGGGCACGATGTATACCGGGAGCGACGACGGGTTGGTCCACCTTACCCGGGACGGGGGCGCCACCTGGAAGGATGTCACGCCGAAAGGCCTGCCCGAAACGCTGATCAACGCGATCGAGATTTCCCCCCACGACGCCGGCACCGTCTATATCGCGACTACCCGCTACAAATTCAACGATTTTTCCCCTTCCCTGTTCAAAAGCACCGATTACGGGGCCTCCTGGACCCGGATCGACCAGGGGATCCCGGACGGGGCCTATACCCGGGTGGTTCGCGAAGACCCGGTAAAAAAGGACCTGCTGGTAGCGGGCACGGAAACCGGCCTCTACCTCTCCTTCAACGGGGGCAAGGCCTGGCAGAAGTTCCAGACAAACCTGCCGGTGGTACCCGTCACCGACCTGCAAATTCGGTTCGGGGACCTGATCGTGGCTACCCAGGGAAGGTCCTTCTGGATCGGGGACGACATGGAATTGCTGCGACAATTGCCGAAGCCGGCAGGGGAGGTTGTATTATACGAGCCGGCCGATGCCGTTTACCCCAACTGGTACAGCAGCATGGACGGGCCGGACCCGAAAGGCATCCACCCTTTCGAGGGGGTGAACCCGCCCAGCGGGATGCCGGTTTATTACCAGCTGCCCGCATCTAAGGACAGTGCGGAGGTACATTTGCAAATCCGGGATGCTGACGGGATGTTGGTCCGCAGTTTCAGCTCTGTGGCAGATACTACTTACCAGGCCTATGAAGGAGCCCCGCCGAAACCCGCGGTACTCCCTAAAGCCCCCGGGCTGAACCGCTTTGTCTGGGACCTGCGCCACCAATCTTTGCCGGGGGCCCCCGAGGTGTATATCGAGGGCAGTTATTCCGGCCACCGGGCCATCCCGGGCTCCTATACCCTGGAACTCACCTACGGGAATACGAAAAAAACCAGCCGGGCTGCCATTCTGCCCAACCCCAAGCTGCCGACTACGCCGGCCGAATTTGCCGATTACCACGAATTTATGGGGGCTGCAGAGGCAACCTATACGGAAATGACGGTCATGACCAATAAGATGCGGGAGGTACAGACCCGCCTCAAAGCCCTGATAAGCCACTTGGAAGCCAACGGAAAGCAGGAGCTGGCAAGCCAGGGCCGGGAACTGGACCGCGCCATGGAGGCCTGGGACAAGACCATGGTGCAACGGCTTTCCAAGGCCTATGACGACGTGGAAAACTATGTAAACGGCTTTACGGCAGAGTACCTCACCGCAATGAATCACGGAGATAGCGGGATTCCCCGTATCAACGAGGGGACGCGCAACAAGATCGGGGAGCTCAACCAGCGCTGGCAGGGGCATAAAGCCACTGCCCGGCAGCTGCTCGATACCCGGGTGGCAGGGTTCAATACGGCCCTGAAAGAGGCCGGGGTAGGGGTGCTCTATCTGCCCCAGATGCCCTGATCGGGGTTGGAGCCGCGTTAGGTCCTGACCGTGGCAATAAAAAATTGGCGGAAGCGCCTGCAGATTCCCCGGGGCTTTGTAAATTTAGCTGACGGGGAAACAGAACACTATAATTATGAATTCCTTGAATGCCATTTACCGGATTATGGCCGGCGTGCTCCTGCTTGGCTGCACAGGTTGTGCCTCCCTCAGGCAGGAGGAAGACCCCTATGCGGAAACCTGGGAGTCGGTGGTAAAGTCACAGGACTGGAAGTACGCCCTGGAATTGAACCCCGATTCCACCACGGCCGGCCAGGCGGTCTACTTTGCCCTGCCGGACTGGAACGACGGCAGTTCGGCGGCCGCGGACCCGGAATTCGTCGAAACCTACCCGAAGCTCGTCAGCCGGGCCTATTTCCGGCTGATAGCCGAAGCCATGAAGGCGGACCGCCGCATCCGGATGTCTTTCCAGGACCTGTCTTTCCAGGTGCTGAATTCCGATGAGAAACCCAGCCGGAAACTCCTCCGGGAGTACGAAACGGCCCGCAAACGCTTTGTGGCCCACCGCCAGATGCTGGAAGGGCTGCTGACCTGGAAGGCCTTCAACACCTATGGCTCGGACGACCTGGAGTTCTTCATGCGGGAACAACTCGGGCCTTCCCTTGCGCTTTACCGGAAAGGAGCCCAACAGGAGCGGATCCTGGACTTCCTGATGACGGAGCTGGCAGACCTCTACCACAAACCCGGGGAGCCGATCCTTCTGGAATCCCTTTGATTTCCCGTATTAATCGTCAAGTAAACTTTGCAAAATGTAAAACTTGCTTTACATTTTAAATTTTTTTATATTTGTAAAGTATACTTTACTTAATGACAAATACAATTGACAATGCAATCTATAGTTATGAACAAATCGACACGTAAGAAGCAAATCGCCAACTTGGCGGCCTGGACGCTGGCCTGGGTCCTTTCCACCGCCCTGGTGGTATTCGGCAATGAATTCCTGTGGGCAGGCTCCCAATGGCTTACCGGGCTGGCCCTCCTGCTCAATGTGCTGCTGGGCATCGGCATGATCCTGTCCAACCGCAGGTTTGTAGAAGGCTCGGACGAACTTGAAAAGAAAATCCAGCTGGAATCCATGGGCCTGACCCTGGGACTCACCCTGGTGGCCGGTATCGCCTATTCCATGATGGATGTGACCAACCTGATCCCGATGGACGCGGAAATCTCCTTACTGGTGATGTTCATGGGCATCTGCTATATCGTTGCAACCCTCCTCAACAACAGGAGGTACCGGTAACCCGCCATACCCGAGCCCATGAAGAATTCCATCCGCATATTGCGCGCCGAGAAGAACTGGACCCAGGAGGATCTGGCCGGGGCCATCGGGGTATCCCGGCAAACCATCAACGCCATCGAAAAGGAGAAATTCGACCCGAGCCTGCCCACTGCTTTCCGCATCTCCCGCCTGTTCGGGAAACCTATCGAGGATATATTCCGCTTTGAGGGTTAGCCGGGGTTTTTGAGGCAGGACACATCCCGGAGATTTGTATCTTTCCGGAAAACCAACCACACATGAAAACATCCATCTCCTTACTTGCCGCAGGGCTCCTCCTGCTGGCTTCCTGCGGGGAAGCCCCCACCCGGGAAATGCCGGAAACCACCGAAACCCCTGAAGCTGCACCTGTTGACCCGGCTTACGATCCGGAAGCCCGGTTGGCGGAAATGGGGATTGAACTCCCGGAGGCCTCTTCGCCTGTGGCGAATTACGTAAACGCCGTGCGCACGGGCAACCTGATGTTCCTGGCGGGCAAGGGCCCGCGCCTGGCAGACGGCACCTATATCACCGGACAGGTGGGGGCCGACCTGACCGAGGAGGAGGGATACGAGGCAGCCCGCCTGACGGCCATCAGCCAGCTGGCCGTTTTAAAGGCCGAACTCGGGAACCTCAACCGGGTGGTCCGCATTGTCAAGGTGCACGGCATGGTCAACGCGGCACCGGGCTTTGCCAACCAGCCGGAAGTGATCAACGGGTTCTCGGACTTGATGGTGGGAGTCTTCGGTGAGCGCGGCAAGCATGCCCGGGCCGCTGTCGGCATGGGTTCACTGCCACGGGATATCGCCGTTGAGGTGGAAGTGGTGGTGGAGGTCAGGGATTAAATGATCGCTGGCCTGGCTTTGACTGACTACATCCGGTTGTTTTGCGACGGCTTCACGCGCGTACCCTAAAAAGGTCGGGCGTCTTTATTGACGGGTTCCTTAGGGATGCCCATCGTCAATATGCGGACCTGACATCCAGCAGGGTTCTGCGGACCGTTTCCTTGAATAACAGATTCTAAGCGGAACGAGTTGTCCGTTTACTTCGCACTTTATCTGGAAAATTAAAACCCCGCTGCATCGACGAAAAAATCAAATTTTACGATTATTAGTCGATGAAATGCACATTATCCATAAAAGGCTCTTCTTGATCCAATATTCAGGTGAATGAAATCAATCATACAGAATTTAGCAGCCAGATAATCTCACAAACCTGTTTATATGAATATAATTCTACTCATCAAAAATATTTATCACGAAGCCTTTGTCAATCTGGGGCATTTTATAACCAAGAACTTCTTTAAGGCCTTTGCCTGGTTTAGTTTCATGATGTTCTTTGTTGTACTGTACGCTTTTGTTTTCCGCGTATATACTGGTTTTCCATTTGATTAAAACGTTATACTGATTAAATGAAAACTCCTAGAAATATTACGTTTTTTGATCTACTGAAAGGAATCGGAAGCGTAATGATATTCTACATGATTGTTTTGGTCTCGCTATTATTTTTTGAGATCTAACACAAAATGAATTCCTGTGCCATTAGCCTTCCTGAAAGGGGAGGCTTTTTTTGATTTCCGTTGATTGTTCGCAGAAAAAAGAAAAAGGCCCCAAAACAGGAGCCTTATCAGTGCTTGTAATAGCCCCGCCAGGAGATAACTTCGCTACGCTCGTTGTTCCTAGCGGCTCCGTGTTGAAAATACAAAAACCCCGTGGCTGGCTTCGCCAACCCAGGATTTTCTTTTCTTCGCCTTCCTTACAAAAACAAGCTATTGACGGCCGGCTCATAAAATAAAACACCTCGGCATCAGCCGAGGTGTTTTTGTGCTTATTCGTAGCCCCGCTAGGAATCGAACCTAGATCCTGGGTACCGGAAACCCATATACTATCCATTGTACTACGGAGCCGTAGGGAGTGCAAAGATAAAACGATTTTGCTGTTTTCAAACAAAAAGTGTTTCGTCCTGAATGGATTGGTTATATAGTGCACAACTGTGCTGTTTCCCATAAATAATTCTACTTCACATTGTAATTGAATGCATGATTGCCGCTAAGCGGGTATTTTTTGCCCTATTAATAAATATGCAGTATTTTGATAATCAGATTCATGGAATCGATCGTAGCCTTTTCATCGAAGGAAATATCCAATAACAACCCATCAATTAATCAAACCTATTTCTTATGAAAGCAATCTGTTATTTTTTGATCTTCGGAATGTTGGCAAGTAGTTGTCAGCAAGAAAGAAAAGTGGATTATGAAGCCGAAAAGAAATCCCTTATAAGCCTGAGTGAGACCTGGTCGGACCTGGCCAATACCAAGGACGTGGACACCCTCATGTTCGGGTGGGACGAGAAAGCGATAATGATGGCGCCCGGAATGCCACCATTACGGGGGAAAGAAGAAATCCGCACCTATGTGGAGGGATTCATGGAGTTGCCCGGATCACACATCGAATGGGAACCCATAGATGTCCATATATCGGAATGCGGGGATATGGCTTACTTGATTGAGCGCAACAAGGTGACTGTAAATGATTCCCTGGGCACCCCGATGACCACGTATAATAAGGTGGTTACTATATGGAAGAAAAAGGAAGATGGCAGCTGGAAGAATGTGATAGATATGTGGAACGAAGATCCCAACGGGGAATTCTAGGAAGGGAAACAAACGGGGCTCCATTTGCTGACTTCGCAGTTCCTGGCGGGGTCCGAACATTCAAGAGACAGGAGATAATTCGGCGCCCGCTCCCACGGGGTCGCGAGAGCGCCTCATTGTTCCTGGCGGCTCCATCGGTCGGGTTCCGTTCAGGCTAAGTCATCCTTTGCCTCAATTAAATAATGATGACAAACCGCGCCTTCGGTCCGCGCCTTTAAATGGGGCGCGTATTCCGGATCCTCCATGAAATTTTGGGCAGCTTCCTTAGAAGGCCATTCCAGGATTACCCGGACCGCCGCATCCTTTTTTTCGCCTTCGAGTTGTTCGTGAGAGGCAGTTCTGGCCAAATACTTCCCGCCGTGTTTTGCAATCAACAGATTAACGGTCGGGACATAGGCCGGAATCCACGCATCCGACGTCGGTGTAACGTCCAAAACTGAATAATACCTCATGCCTGAAACATTTATATTAGCACAAAAAATATAGTATATATCTGAAAGATAGCAATTTATAGTCGATTGGGCGAAGTAATTCGACAATTGTTTCGGGCAAGACAAATCATTGGGAAAATACCTGCAATGACTTGAGAAACTCGTAAGCTGCATGGGAATGCCAAACCAGGTTTCTGGCGTTGGCTCAATCGAAAAATTATTCCAGTGATTCAAGTTTGTCCCGGGTGGCCAGACTGCCTAATTCAATGGCTTTAATCCAGGCATCGCCTTTGCCAGGAGATAACTTCGCTGCGCTCGTTGTTCCTGAGAGTGGCTCATTCTGAAAATACCAAAACTCCGGACTGCTCCGCAGCCCGGGTTTAATTTCCCTCGGCCCGCTTAAGAAAGCGCGCTTTCTGCGCGTTCCTCCGGAAATTAAACACCCCGGCGTTGGCCAGGGTGTTTTGGTGCTTATTTGTAGCCCCGCCAGGAATCGAACCTGGATCTAAAGTTTAGGAAACTTCTATTCTATCCATTGAACTACGGGGCCCCAAAAGGAGTTTGCGAATTTATGAATACTTTTTGAATCCTGCTGCCGGGGAGATTAAAAACAGCCAGTTGGAGTTACTGGCCGTGGCGGGAATGGAATGGCTCACGGCTGGCGTGTGTACTGGGATGGGCGGCAGTGCACCTGCTGGGGTTTTCCCGAAATCTTCCCTACCTTAGCAGGGAAAGGAAGGCACATGGAAACGAAGAAAAAGCACACCTTATTTATAGACGGCGCAATTTCACCTGAGTTTATCGCCGGGTCCATCTCCAAACACCAGTCCAAAACGGGGATAGGGGCCCACGACATCTTCCTGGGACAGGTGCGGGCAGACACCATTGAAGGCAAAACGGTGACCGGTATCGAATACACGGCCTACGAGGAAATGGCCCTGGAGAAGATCCATGAAATCCGGGAGGCGCTCTTTGACAAGTTCGAACTGAGCTGCATGCATATCTACCACAGCCTGGGGGAAGTACCCGTCGGGGGCATCTGCCTGTTCGTTTTTGTGTCGTCCCCCCACCGTAAGGCGGTGTTTGAGGCGCTGCACGAACTGGTGGAACGCATCAAGCAGGAACTGCCGGTCTTTGGCAAGGAATTGTTCGGGGATGCATCCTATGCCTGGAAAGTAAACAAATAGCCATGGTCGATATCACGCAGAAGCAGGTGACCCTCCGCAAGGCAACGGCCGAGGCGGTGGTGCGGGTAGGCAAACCGGATACGATCCGGGCCATCCACGAGAGGCGCGTCCCAAAGGGCGATGTGCTGGAAATGAGCAAGGCAGCGGGGTTATTGGGCGTAAAGCAAACCCCCTACCTGCTGCCGGACTGCCACCCGATACCGATCGAGGGGGCCCGGGTGGAATACGAATTTGATGGCCTGGAGATACACATCCGCCTGACGGTCATGACGAATTACAAAACCGGGGTGGAGGTGGAGGCGATGCACGGGGCCAGCGTGGTGGCACTGAACATTTACGACATGCTGAAACCTTTAGACAAAGGCATCGAGATACGCACCATCCGCCTGCTGGAAAAAACAGGAGGGAAATCCGACATCCGGCACGGGGAAATTGACGATTGAAATCTTCCGGCGCCCGCCCGGCTGATACGTATCGGATTCTATCGTCTGTTGCTTTCCTGGTCCCACCGTCGGTTACTTTCCGTATCAGCGGGTCCCTGGAGAACTAACGCAACGACCAGATTTCGTACATGGGTTCGCCCCGGCTGTTGTTGCCGGTGTGGTGCCAGTCCGGTCCCTGCCGCTCAAACTGGAAATTCAGTTCGGCACCCACCCGTGAATCGTCCCGGGAGAAAAACCGGATCACCTCCGTATAGGTTCCCTGGTCGGCCGCGTACAGGCCGCCGCCCGTTCCCATGAAGTCCATGGTCTCGCTGTTGTAGGCCACCCACTGGAAGTACCCGTCCAAAAGGAACTTCAGCGTCTTCCGCGGGGTGTCGTTGCCGCGCCTTTCCTGCCCGGTATCCGGGCCCCGGGTGGCAAACAGCCAGGCCCCGTCCAGGGGTTGCCCCAGGGCGGGCTCCTTTTTGTACGGCCGGTCCCAGTTTTCGTTGAAGATGAGGTCCCCATCCGCGTACCCGATGGAGGCTTTGTGGACTTTTTCACCGGTTTGCGCAAAGTCCGTGTTGAACTCCAGGGAGACCCGGAGGGTATCCCCCTGTGTGGTATGGAAACCGCCCATAGTCCCGATAAAATGCGCCGGCTTGCTGTCGTATATGGTATGTATCAGATAATCGTCCGATACCAGCAGGAGGTAATTCCGGACGGTATCCCCGTGCATTTCCACGGCCTTATAGGCCCCGGGGGTGATTTGTGCCTGTGAAATCGCACCGGACAGGCAACAGGCCAGCGCGAAAAAAATTAATCGTTTCATAAAGGTCTCCGAATTTGGATGACCTCTAAAATACAATATATTTCCACGCATGTAAAGGAATTCAATGCCCTGCAAATCAACAGCTTATTGGATCGGACAAGCGAAATTCAAAAAAAACCCAAAAAAGCAGCTATATTTAAAAAAAAAGTTTTCATTTGCACCCGTCAATCCCGGGGCTTAACCGGTTTTGTCTGGCTGAACATTTTGAATTGTGTTTGTATGTTCGGGTGGCTGGGAAACAGGAAGTCATACCCCGTCACGGCCTATCGGATAGGCAACCGGAGTTTAAAGCTAGCTTCCGACGATAAAGGTCCCCGCCACGCCGTATCCGGCGCATCCATCCATGCTATTCTGAAAGGGAAATTTCCAACAACAGGCTGCAAATGAAATTAATTCCCGCCGGGAACCACAAGGGACTTGCCGTCGGATTTGAAAGTCACATAGAATGAATATAACCTATCGGGATCTTATAGATCAAACGTATTATTTCCCAACCGAGGAATTTGACCTTGAGGGCGACCGCCTGCGGTTCCACGGAGTGCCGCTGATGGAGCTCATCGAGCAGTACGGGAGTCCGCTGAAGTTTACCTACCTGCCCAAGATTTCCCAGAATATCAACAGGGCCAAGGACTGGTTTGCCGAGGCGATGGAAAAACACGACTATCCCGGCAAGTACTATTATTGTTACTGCACCAAGAGTTCCCATTTCCGCTATGTCCTCCACGAGGCCCTGAAAAACGACATCCACATCGAAACCTCTTCGGCATTCGACATTAACATCGTGGAGAACCTCAAGTCCCAGGGGCTGGTCAACGACGGGACGTATGTCATCTGCAATGGCTTCAAGCGGGCAGCCTATGTGGAAAATATCGGGCGCCTGATCAACGAGGGGCACCGGAACTGCATCCCGATCATCGACAACTATGAGGAACTGGCCCTGCTGGACGAGGCCATTGAAGAACCCTTCAAGGTGGGGATCCGGATTGCCTCCGAGGAGGAACCCAAATTTGAATTCTACACCTCCCGCCTCGGGATCGGCTATAAGGACATCGTGCCCTTTTACGAAAACCAGATCCGGGACAACGACAAGGTGGAGCTGCGGATGCTGCATTTCTTCATCAACACGGGCATCAGGGACAACGCCTACTACTGGAATGAGCTCACCAAGTGCCTCAAGGTCTATGTCCGGCTCAAAAAACTCTGCCCGAGCCTGGATAGCCTGAATATCGGCGGGGGCTTCCCGACCAAGAACTCCCTGTCCTTCCAGTACGATTACGGCTATATGATTGACGAGATCGTCAACCAGATCAAGCTCACCTGCGAGGAGGGGGACGTCCCCCCGCCCAACATCTTTACGGAATTCGGCAGTTTTACCGTGGGCGAAAGCGGCGGGGCCCTCTACAAGGTCCTCTACCAGAAGCAACAGAACGACCGGGAGAAGTGGAACATGATCGACAGTTCGTTTATCACCACCCTGCCGGATTCCTGGGCCATCAACAAACGGTTCATCATGCTGCCCGTAAACCGGTGGGACGACGCCTACGAGCGGGTGCTCCTCGGGGGGCTCACCTGCGACAGCGATGACTATTACAACAGCCAGCAGGACATGAACGCCATTTACCTGCCCAAGTTCCATTCAGGCAAACCCCTGTATATCGGGTTTTTCAACACGGGGGCCTACCAGGAGACCATCGGGGGGTACGGCGGGCTGCACCATTGCCTGATCCCCCAGCCCAAACACCTGCTCATCGACCGGGACGCGCACGGGGAACTGCAGGTATCGGTTTTCAGCGAACAGCAAACGGCGGAAGACCACATGCGCATCCTCGGATACCAGCCGCAGCATGTCGAACAGCTGCAGGCATCAACCAAAAACGCTAATTGATCAACCTATGAGACAATCGAAGAATTACGCCGGGATTCCTGACGAATTCTCGCAAATGGAGAAGGCCGCGGTGGTCCTGATCCCGGTGCCTTTCGACGGCACCAGCACCTGGGGCAAAGGGGCCGACAAGGGGCCCGAGGCCTTTCTGGAGGCCTCCGAGAACATGGAGGTCTACGACATCGAGACCGGGACGGAGGTATACCGCCACGGCATTTACCTGGCCCCGCCCATCGAGGCAGACGAACCTGAGGACCTTGTAGACGAGGTGCACGACCAGGTAAAGGATTTTATCAAGCGCAACAAGTTCGTGACGCTCATCGGGGGGGAACATTCCCTCTCCATCGGATCCATCCGCGCCTTCAACGAGTGTTTCGACGACCTGACCGTCCTGCATATCGATGCCCATGCCGACCTGCGGAAAACCTATGACGGAACCCCCTACAGCCATGCATGCGCGGTGCACGAGGCCTCCCAGACCACCAACCTGGTACAGGTGGGCATCCGGAGCATGGATGCCATCGAAAAGACCTATATGGATACGGAAAGGGTGTTTTTTGCCCAGGAAATGGCCACGGATGAGTTCTGGATGGACAAGGTGATCGACCAGCTTTCCGACAACGTATTCATTACCTTTGACCTGGATGCCCTGGACCCGTCCATCCTGCCGTCCACCGGTACCCCGGAACCCGGGGGGTTGTTCTGGTACGAGACCCTGGATTTCCTCCGGCAGGTCTTTGAAGAAAAGAACGTGGTGGGTTTTGATATCGTGGAACTCTGCCCGAACCCGGCCGACCGTTCTTCCGATTTCCTGGCGGCCAAGCTGTATTACAAAATGTTGAGTTATAAATTCAGGGAAGATACCCCCGACGGGGACGCGGATGCCGGAGCCGGCAACGCGAAGCCCCGCCCTTCGGGTCTTGCCTCCAAATACGACGAAGACGATGACTACTGAGAAAGGAGCCATTACCGATTTTATCACCAAATACTTCCTGCATTTCAATGCGGCCGCCCTGGTGGATGCCGCAAAGGGGTACCAGGACCAGCTGGACCAGGGTGCCAAAATGCTGGTATCTCTTGCCGGTGCGATGAGTACGGCCGAACTCGGCCGGATTTTCGCCGAGATGATCCGCCAGGACAAGGTGCATATCATCAGTTGCACGGGTGCCAACCTGGAGGAGGATATCATGAACCTGGTGGCCCACAGCCATTACCGGCGGGTACCGGAGTACCGGGACCTCACCCCCCAGGATGAGTGGGCCCTGCTGGAAAAGGGCCTGAACCGGGTGACCGACACCTGCATCCCGGAGGAGGAGGCCTTCCGCCGCCTGCAGGAACACATCTTCAAGATCTGGAAGAATGCCGAAGAGGCGGGGGAGCGCTATTTCCCGCACGAATTCATGTATAAAATGCTGCTTTCCGGGGTCCTGGAACCCTACTACGAGATCGACCTGAAGAATTCCTGGATGTATGCGGCCGCCGAAAAGAACCTACCCCTGGTGTGCCCGGGATGGGAAGACAGCACCATGGGGAACATCTTTGCCTCCTATGTGGTCAAGGGCGAACTCAAGGCCAGCACCATGAAGTCCGGGATCGAGTACATGACCTACCTGGCCGACTGGTATACGGCCAATTCCGGAAAGGGGATCGGGTTCTTCCAGATCGGGGGCGGCATCGCCGGCGATTTCCCCATTTGCGTGGTGCCCATGCTCTACCAGGACCTGGAGCGGACCGACACCCCGTTCTGGAGCTATTTCTGCCAGATCAGCGACAGTACCACCAGCTACGGCTCCTATTCCGGGGCGGTCCCGAACGAAAAAATCACCTGGGGCAAGCTGGGCATCGACACCCCCAAATTTATCGTGGAGAGCGATGCAACTATTGTTGCGCCATTAATTTTTGCTTACCTTTTGAACATGTAATTATGGACAACCTTAAGCGCGTCATTGTAGATTTTAAGAAACTGACTCCCGAGGTGCTGAAGCTCCTTGTCGAAAAATACCCCGACGGGTACGACGACGACCACATCATCACCTTCAGGAATGCACAGGGCGAACGCGTGGAAGCCGTTGAAGTGACAACGGACGATACCAAATACCTCGTAAAGATCAGTGCCAAGCTCGAGAAGACCATGGCCAATTACGACGAGGAAGACTACGAGGATTTTGACGACGACGATCCGGAGGCCATCCCGGATATCGAGATGGAATCCGACGAGGATTCCGACCTCTAACCCCTTCGAATTACAATGGAAAAGGCATCCTTTCACCTGTCCCTCCCCTGTCGCAGCATCAGTGCCACCCGTGCGTTTTACGTAGATATCCTGGGCGCAAAAGCCGGGAGGCAATCCAGCCAGTGGGTGGACATCGACCTGTACGGCAACCAGATTACCTTTACCAAAACCGGGCCGTTCAACTTCCAGTACCAATCCTATAAGTTCGAGGATTCCGTATTGCCTGCCTTCCACTTCGGGGTGCTCGTTTCGGGTCCCGAGCTGGAGGAATTGCTGCACCGCCTCGAGGGCCTTTCCCTGGAGCTGCCGGTGAATACGCTTTTCCTTCAGGATAAGCCCGGTGCCCACCGGTCTTTTTTTGTAGAGGACCCCAATGGTTTTATGGTGGAGTTCAAAAACTTCCTGAACCCCGGGGATGTTTTCCGGACCGAATAGGCCCGCCGCCGGATTTCCGCCGGATTTTTCAAACTGAACAACCGCATGAAGCAATTACCAACGCTCGGCAGCGAAGAATGGTGCATTTTTGAAGACCTGGGGATCCCGGCCATCAAGGCGCGGGTGGATTCCGGGGCAAAAACCTCCTCCATCCAGGCCACCAATGTCAAGGTTTTTATGAAGCACGGGGAGGAGTGGGTGCATTTTGAGGTGCACCCCCTGCAGGATACGCGGAGTATCACCATCCCCTGCGAGGCGAAGCTCGTGGACCGGCGGTATGTAAAGAGTTCTTCCGGGATTACCGATGAACGCCTGGTGATCCGGACAAAGGTAAAGATGGGCGGCGACGCCTTCGATATCGAACTGACCCTGGCCAGCCGGGATACGATGGAATACCGGATGCTGCTCGGGCGGGAGGCCCTGTCCGGGCGCTACCTGGTCAACCCGGCCGCCAGTTTTTGCAAACAGGGGTTCACCGATGCGGAAATCGAGGGGAAATACAAACCCTACCGCCCGAATCGCACCGGGCTGAAAATTGCCCTGCTGGCCAGCAACCCGCAACTCTACAGCAACAAACGCATCATGGAAGCCGCCCAGGCGAGGGGGCACGAAATCGTCTTCCTCAATGTGGAACTGGCCTATATGAAGCTCGACGCGCATTCCCCCGAGATCCGCTACCGGGGCGGCAACATCCTCAATGAATTCGACGCCATCATCCCCCGGATCAAGCCGGCCGTCACCTTTTACGGCTGCGCCCTGATCCGCCAATTCGACAACCTGGGGGTCTACTGCCTGAACTCGGCCGAGGCCATTACGCAGTCCAGGGATAAGTTGTTTGCCTCCCAGTTGTTTTCCCGCCACGACATCCACATCCCCATTACCGGGTTTGCCAAATCGCCCAATGACACCAAGGATCTGATCAAGATGGTCAACGGGGCGCCCCTCATCATCAAACTGCTGGAAAGCACCCAGGGGAAAGGGGTGGTACTGGCGGAGACGAACAAAGCGGCGGAAAGCGTAATCAACGCCTTTAAAAGCGTTCAGACCAACATCCTGGTACAGGAATTTATCAAGGAGGCGAACGGCCAGGACATCCGGTGTTTTGTGATCAATAACAAGGTGGTGGCCTCCATGCAACGCCAGGCCGAAAAAGGGGAATTCCGCGCCAACATCCACCAGGGCGGCAGTGCCTCCCCGGTAAAGATCACCTCGGAGGAGCGAAAGCTGGCCATAAAGGCATCCAAGGTGCTCAACCTGGCCGTGGCCGGGGTGGATATCATCCGTTCCAATAAAGGGCCGCTGCTGCTGGAGGTAAATTCATCCCCTGGCCTGGAAGGTATCGAAAACGCCACCGGGAAGGATATTGCAGACAGCATGATCCGAGCCATCGAAAAGAAACTCAGCTACACGCCAGTCTAAGGCGGGATCCGCTCAGCCTTGAAGCGCCCGCAGCTCCCGGAGCATGGCGGACGTCGTTTTCTCCAAATCGTACTCCGGGCGCCAGCCCCAATCGGATCGCGCCTGGGAATCATCGATACTGCTGGGCCAGGAATCGGCGATGTCCTGCCGGAAATCGGGTTCGTAGGCGATCTCGAAACTGGGGATTTCCCTGCGGATAGCCCCCGCCAGCTCGGCCGGGCTGAAACTCATCGCATTCAGGTTGTAGGACGAACGGACGCCCAGGGAATCCCCGTCGGCCCGCATCAGTTCGATGGTGGCGCGGATGGCATCGTCCATATACATCATGGGCAGGCGGGTATTCGGCCCGAGGAAACAGGTATAGCTGCCGCTGCGGAGCGCCTCGTGGAAGATCTCCACGGCATAGTCCGTGGTTCCCCCGCCGGGCTGGGTCTTCCAGCTAATGAGCCCCGGGTAGCGGAGGCTGCGGACGTCCACGCCGAATTTCCGGTGGTAATAGGCGCACCACCGTTCCCCGGATTGCTTGCTGATCCCGTACACCGTGCTGGGCTCCATCACAGTGGCCTGGGGGGTATTTTCTTTGGGCGTCGTACTGCCGAAAACGGCGATGCTGGATGGCCAGAACACCCGGGAGATCTTCTTTTCCTTGGCCAGTTTCAGGACGTTGAACAGGGTGTTCATGTTCAGGTTCCAGGCGCGGTCCGGGAATTTCTCGGCGGTGGCACTGAGCATGGCGGCCATCAGGTAGATCTCATCCACCCCGTAGTGGACCACCACCTCTTCCATGGCATCGGCGTTGGTGGCATCCAGGATTTCAAAGGGGCCGGAATCCATCAGCCCGGCGTCCCCTTCCCTTATATCGCTCGCCACGACCGATTCCGACCCGTGCAGGTCCCTGAGCGCCAGGGTGAGTTCGGTGCCAATTTGCCCGCAGGCGCCCAGTATCAGAATTGTCTTGGCCATGGAAGGATCTCTTATTATAAGCGTGGCCAAAGATAACTCTTTGTAAATTTGTACCTTCGGATTATGCGAATTTTGTCTGCCATGCTCCTGCTCCTGGGCACCCTAGCCGGCTGCCAGCAACCCGTACGGGAGGCCCCCGCGGAACTACCTGCGGTGGAGGCGGCCGATACGCTTCCCCTGCCCGCACCCCTGGCTTTAAATGCTTCCGCACGGAACACCCTGGAAAACTGGGGGGCCTTCCGCACCCTTGAAGACCGGATTGAATCGGTCTACGCGATCCGGGGCCCCGAAGACATGGAACTCAAGCTGGAGGAACTCGCCGAGGACTTCCAGGCGCTGGAAGATTCGGAGTATCCGCAGGCCTTTGACCTTCCCGCTGTCAGGAGCCGGGAGCGGGTGGTGCGCACCTTCCTTTTCAAGACCCAGGCCGCCATCTATTACCGGCGGGATTACCGACCTGCCCTCCGGCAGTTCCTCGAAGCCTACAACGCCCTGCGGGAACAGCTCAACCGGGTGGAATCCAACCAGCTCGACCCAAGCCTTTTTCGGGATAATCCGGTAAATCAAAACGAACAGAATGAACAGGATGAATAAAACCCTTATGGCACTCATGTGCTGCCTCCCCCTGGCGCTGGCTGCACAGGAAAACGACAAACAGGCACTGGACAGCCTGCTTACGGCCTGGCACCAGGCGGCGTCAGATGCTGATTTTGATGCGTATTTCGGGTTGATGGCCCCCGGGGCGGCCTTTATCGGCACCGATGCCTCGGAAAACTGGGACAAGGAGGCATTCATGGCTTTCTCCCGGCCCTACTTTGAGCAGGGGAAGGCCTGGTCCTTCAAGGCGGTCCAACGGAACATCTATCTGGGCCCGGACGGAAAAACGGCCTGGTTTGACGAACTGCTGGACACCTGGATGCAACTTTGCAGGGGCTCCGGAGCAGCGGTGAAAACACCCGGGGGCTGGAAAATTGCCCATTACGTGTTGTCGATGACCATACCCAACGAAGAGGTAGACGGCGCCATCCTCCTCAAAAAAGCCAGTGACAGCCTGGTACGTGCCCGCCTGTCTGGCGAAATACAGGATTAAACCTGAACCCTATGAAGAAAAACCTGTTTGCGGGCCTTGCGATCTGGGCGCTGCTGATACTGGCCTCCTGCCGGAGTGAACCGGCACCGGAGGTGACCGCCACTACTTTTTATGAAACCGAATTATTCCGCCAGGTGCAGTTGGCGGGGGTGTTCGAAGATTCCAAGACCTTTGTGGACCTCCTGCGTGACGCGCCTTTCGAGGAACTTGAACAGGAGTACCTGACGGCCCGGGAGGAACCGGGTTTTGACCTCAGGGCCTTTGTATCCGAACACTTCCGGGAAGCCCCTTCCCGCCAGGCGCAGTTCGAAACCGATACCACCCGCACCATGAGCGAGCATATCAGCCGGATGTGGGATGTGCTGCTACGAGGCCCAGATCCGGACTCTCTCTATTCGTCCCGGATCCCCCTGCCGTATGAATATATCGTCCCCGGCGGGCGATTCAAGGAAATCTACTACTGGGACAGCTATTTTACCATGCTGGGCCTCGTTGCCGACGGGCGGGAGGACCTGGCTGAAAATATGCTCGCCAACTTTGGCCACCTGATCGATTCCATCGGGTTTATCCCGAATGGTACGCGGGATTATTACCTCACGCGTTCCCAGCCGCCTTTTTTCAGCATGATGGTAGCCCTGCTGGCACAGCGGGATTCCGCCCTGTTGCCCGAATACCTGCCCAGGGTTGAGAAGGAATACGCCTACTGGATGGAAGGCGCCTCCGCCATTGGGGCCGGGCAGGCGGTTAACCGGGTCGTCCGCCTGCAGGGGGACACCCTGATGAACCGCTACTGGGACAGCGGCCGGACCCCCAGGCCGGAGTCGTACCGGGAGGACGTGGAACTGGCCGCCGAACTGGCCACGGAAGCAGAAAAGGAGGCCCTGTATGCCAACCTGAGGGCCGCTGCCGCCTCGGGATGGGATTTCAGCAGCCGCTGGTACGAGCAGGAAGGCGAATTTGCCTCTACTCAGACCACCGAACTCCTGCCGGTAGACCTCAACTGCCTGATGTATTTTATGGAGGACCTCCTGGCCAAAGGATACCGCAGGCAGGGGGAACCGGGGAAAGCTTCGGAAATGCAGTTGCGGGCAGAACGACGCGCCCGGCTGATCGCCGACCTGTTCTGGGACCCCGGGGAGGAGTTCTTCACGGATTATGATTTTGTGGACGGGGAACGCACGGGAGAGGTAACCCTGGCGGGCACTTTCCCACTCTACTTCGGCATTGCCTCCCAGCAACAGGCCGCGGCTGTTCGCTCGCGACTATTGGAAGATTTCCTGGGGCCGGGTGGCCTGGTCACCACCCTGAAGGCCTCCGGCCAGCAATGGGATGCCCCGAACGGTTGGGCGCCGTTGCAATGGATGGCCGTGGATGGGTTGCTGCGTTATGGGTACACTGAGGAGGCCGTGGCGATCGCCGGCCGCTGGCTGGGCCTGAACCGTAAGGTATATGGGGATACCGGCAAAATGTTGGAAAAATACAACGTGATGGATACCACCCTGCTCTCCGGCGGGGGGGAATATCCGACCCAGGACGGGTTCGGCTGGTCCAACGGGGTTGCCCTCGGTTTCAGGGAATTGCTGAGAAAACCGGAGGGGAGCCGGATAATGCCCGAATAGCCCCAAGTTGACCGTTTAGTTGTCCGTGGTGGTGGTGTCCTGCTCCTTGCGGGACTCCAGCGCCTGTTTGCTCAGGCTGGCCAGGTTGAAATTCGGGTCCATGGCCAGTGCCTCGTCAAAACTGGCGATGGCCTTATCGATATTGTTGCGGTTCATGCCATACTGGGCCAGGCCGCGGAGGTGGATCAGGGCAGACTTCAGGGATACCTCATAGGGCTGTTGCCTTTCGTAAAAGGCATACTTCATATCATCCGTGGCGTTTTCAATCCCATACTCGATGGCGGAAAGCGCCCCGGCATTTTCGCCCACCTGGATTTTCAGGTCGGCAATTTCATAGGACAGATAGGCATTGGGGTTGCGGTCGAACAGGGCTTCGAAGTGCTCCAAAGCCCGCTTGGGCTGGTTGAGGGACTTCAGGGAAAGGGCTTTGACCTGCAGGGCGATGTCGGAATCCTCCGGGCCCAGCTCCACGCCAAGCAGGTTCAGGGCCTGCATATGCTGTTCGTTGTTGGCGTATACATAGGCCAGGGTATCGCGGCGCTCCACGGAGTAGTCCAGGATATTCAGGTGGGTCAGGGCGTTGATCACACCGCGGACATCCCCCTGGATTGCCATTTGCCGGTAATACTCCTCGTAGTGCTTTTTAAGGGCTGCATCGGTCTGTGCCTGCATTTGGAAACCTGCCGAGAGCAGGACCAGCCATACCAGTTTTTTCATTTTCAAAAATCTTATAGGTGGGCAAAATTACGTTATTTTTTCCATCCACGCCAGCCTTTTGGTTTGAGGAAGAATTGGTTAGGCGGGCGGATCACTGCAGGACCTCCATTATTTGGATGCGCGGTGATTCAGGTCCCGGGTATTGTGAGAAAATGGTACGATCTAACAAGCGCGCGCTGGCTTTTTATGCATTTCCCGTTTGGGTTTAACCGGGTATCCGAATAAACCGGAGGGGGCAGCCCCCTTTTTAAAGCCTCCCTGCGATAGTAGGCCGCCTTGGTGGGGTGGCCGGGGGCAACGGCATTGACCACGCCGTCCTGGGAGGTATCCGAAACCGCCTGCAGGATGAGGTTGATGCAGTCTTGCCGTTCGATAAGGTTCACCGGATCCCCGCCACCTGAGAGGCCATTGCGGCCCGAGAGCATGGTTACGGGATGCCTGTCCGGTCCTATCAGCCCGCCGAATCGGATTATCAGGGGGCTGGATGCATTCGCGGACCCCAGCACGAGGGCCTCGGCTTCCAGGAGTTGCCGGCCGCTTTCGCTGTCGGGCTCCGGCCGGGTTGCCTCGTCTACCGCGCCCTGGTTGCGGCCATAGACCGAGGTACTTCCTATATAGATCAGGCGGGTCGGACCCTGGGCCTCCAGCAACCGGAGCAGGTACCGCACCTTGGACGGATAATCGGTTTCCGGGTTGGCCTTGATGCCAGGGGGTATATTAAAGACCAGCACATCCAGGCCCCTGAAGAATTCTTTCCAGGGCCCTTCGAACCCTTCTTGTTTCAGCATGACCTGATATGCCTCAATCCCTTCGCTCTGGAGGAGGGATAATTTTTTGGGATCCGTGGTGGTGCCCCGCACGGTGTATCCCGCCTCCAGCAGCTGCCGGGCCAGGGGCAACCCCAGCCAGCCGCACCCCAGTACTCCGATGGTCCTATTCAAAATGAAGGGATTTTACCAGCAGGACGGCATCGTTCAGTACAAAGGGCATGGGGATGTTGTCGTCAGGCCTTGGGGGCACGCTGAACAGCGGGTTGTCCAACAGGTCGTTGGATGCCTCGTACAGGGTGAGGTCCAGGGGTTGGCCTGATGGGAACTCCAGGTCCAGGCGGGTAGGGGCATTGTCGCTTACAAAATGGGTTACCAGTTTGCCCCCACGCCGGTTGGCCAGGTAGTATTCCGAAAGCGCCACGCCGTTTACACGGGCCCGGTCAATCGGCGTTTCTCCAGAAAACACCTCGAGGCGGTGGATATCCCTGCCGGGGATGATATCCAGGGACAGCCGGCGCTGCCCGTTGATCACGGTATCCTGCAGCACTTCAATGACCGGCTGCGGGAGCGGTTTCCCGGGGGCTTCCCGGATAAAGCTGAAACCGGAATTGTACTTGCTGCTCAGGGTATTGAATCCCAGGGTATCCGGGGGGCTGGGATCCTCGCCCAGGTAGGCGCGGGTCCACTGGGAGGGGACTTTTTCATAGGTGGCCCAAAAGGCTTTGCCGGAATCCGGATGGGCGATGTACAACAGGCTGGTCGGCTTGGGGGTGTCGGGCCCGAAACCGCCGGAAACATGCGCCCCGCCCAAAAACCCCGCAAACAACAGGATGCCCAGCCAGCCGAGCCGGCGCCGGAACGGGTACTGGATAAAAACCCCCAGCAGGAAGAAAAAGATAAAGCAGCTCATCAGGCTGGCTGCCACCAGCATCTTAAGGCCCAGGCCCACTGGGAACATCTTTACAAGGGGTGCGAAGAGCCATATGGCGGGAATCCCCAGGAAGCTCAGCACGTAGGGGTTGGCCGGCTCCTGCAGGATGCAGATAAGCAGGCACATCAGCAGCGCATACCCGGGGACCAGGAAAAAGGCGGCACCGGGGAGGTAGGCATTGAGCAACCCGCAAAGCAGCAGCCAGACGACGGACGGGGCCACCAGGGCGTTGGCCGCATCCAGCCTGGGAAAGAGGGAATAGATCAGGAAGCAACTGCCAAACGCCAGGGAAGCCCAGGCAGCGATATACAGGTAGCCGTTATAGGTGAACCCATGGAGCATATCTGCGTAGACGGGATACAGGCTCTTTAGCAGGGGCCAGGCCAAGTAGCCCGCAATTCCATTGAAGACCAGGCAGGCCAGGAGGGGGGCAAAGCCCTGGAGGATTCGGCTGCCCTGCAGGCGGCCGCGTTTGAACCCCACCATGAGCAGGAGCAGGAATCCGAGTACGGCCACCGCGAACAGGGGCCAGATCCAGCTGAAGGGATAGGACACCAACCGGAAAAAGGGCAGGCTGAAATAGATGAAATCCTCCCCGCTTTTGATCTGTTCCAGGGGGGCCGTGCTGAAATAATCGAGCAGGGGAACCAGATAGCTCCCCTGGTGGGCCAGGGTCCTTCGGTCCAGGCGGTCGTAGGAATCCAGGACGGTATGGTAGTCAAAATGGTCATCGATAAAAGCAAAATTCATGCCCTCGATATCCCCATCCTCCCTGAAGACGGTCAGGTCGGTGTCGTTCGGCAGCATTTTATAAATACTGTAGGCCAGGGAATTGGCCACGGGATATGCCACGCCCGCCTCGGTAAAGCCTGCGACGAGCCCGGCGTTGCCCCCGTTGGTTTCCAGCAGGAGGTTGCCGGCTCCCCCGCTTCCGCGTGCCTCGAAATTCAGGACCAGGCCCACCTGTGAAGCCCAGGGGTGCTGGTTGACGAAAAGGCCGGCCCCGTTCAGGCCCAGCTCCTCCGCGTCCGAGATCAGGATGAGGATGTCGTTCACCGGTTTTTGACCGCTGGCGAGATATGCCCTGACGGCTTCCAGGATGACCGCAACACCGCTTCCCGCATCGCTTGCACCCAGGGAGGAGTGCGGGCTGCTGTCGTAGTGGGAAAGGAGCATGAGTACCTTTCCGTTGCCCGAACCGGGGATACGGGCGAGGATATTCACGGCCTTGCTCAGGTTCCCCCAGTCCCCGGCCGTATAACCTTCCTGCAACCGGGCTTCGAGCCCCATCCCCTCCAGTTCCGCAACGATGTAATCCCGCACACGGGAATGCCCGGGAAACCCCACGCCATGCGGTTCCCGGGAAATGGCCTGGACGTGTTCCAGTGCCCGGTCGGTGGAAAACTCCCCGGTCGGGGCCCCGGCGTCTTCCCGGTAGGCAGGCGTGGAGCTGTCCAGCCCCCAATAGGCGGCTGCCAGCAGCATCAGGAGGGTCAGGACAGCTGCGGTTGGCTTCATATAGCGGATTTGGGAACTAAAAGTATAAAAAATTAGGGGGCCGGGGCATTTGGACGATTTTAATAACAGAATTGGAAAGAAAAAGCTATATTTAATAATAACCGACTAAAATTCAATTAAATGGGTATTAAGAGTTTTCAGGGCCGCAGGTCCAAGGAAGAATCGAAAAAGGCGTATGATGCCCCTATTCTGGTGTCCGACTATATGACCCGTAAACTGGTAACTTTCACGCCGGAACAATCCATCCTTGAAGTTATGGAAGCCTTCACCCGCCACCGGATTTCCGGAGGCCCGGTCCTTGACGACAACGGATTCCTTGTGGGGATCGTATCGGAAGCCGATTGTATGAAGCAGATATCCGAAAGCCGCTATTTCAACCAGCCGATCCTCGACAAAAGCGTGGAGCGCTTTATGACCAAGGAGGTGGAGACCATCCCCCACGATATGTCCATCTTTGATGCGGCCGGGGTATTCCACAAAAACAACCGGAGGCGGTTACCTGTCATGAAGGATGGGTTGCTCATTGGCCAGATCAGCCGGAAGGATATCGTGGTGGCTGCGCTCAAGCTCAACGCCCAGAACTGGAAATAACGCCGGTCCCACTTCCCGCGTTTTCCGCGCGTTTTCCCGGAATATTTTATAAGTGCCCTGGTGGCTTACGATATACAGGTCGTACAGCTGGTAGCAGGGAAGCCCTTCCCGTGTTCCCGCCAAACCGGTTACGAATGAAAAATCAAACCCGTTCCCGGCTAGTTCCGGGCTCGGGATAGTGCGACACGACACGTCCCCCAGACTTTCCTCAAGGATCCGGTAATTCCGCCTGAGCCGTTGGTGGACCCGGCGCATCAGGTTGTTTTGCACGCGATTCCGGCGGTTGTGATGGGCGTTCCGGCAGGGGTCGGAACAGAATATCTTGTCCGTCCTGCCGCGAAAACCTTCCCCGCATTCCCTGCATTTTCCCTTCATCCAAAACGATTAGTGACCCCTGTTTTTAGGGTCCCGCAAAGTAGGCCGCTGTTGCGCAGGGGCCTTGCAGGGGGAATCGGCGGGAACCGCACCCGGGCCGCGATGACCACCGTACCCGGGTCAGCGACGTCTACCGGGATCAGTCCGGGATCAGTCCAGGATAAGGGCGGGAAGGTCCAGTTCCCGGTAACGCCTGTTGTAGGCGGCCATGCCTTCATCTGCAATGGCATCCCGTTCCCTGGCCAGTGTATTCCACTGGGCCATCAGGTCACGGAGGCGCTGCCGGGCCCCGGCCGTGAGTTCCGGCACCGGCCCGCCCACATAGTCCTTCAGGTACATGAGTTCTGCGTTGAGCTGGTTCCGGTAGTTGATCACATCCTGGAAGGTCTTCTGCTGTGGCTGGATGAGCGCCTCCTCCCAGTCCGTAATTCGCTGGAGCAGGGAGTCCCCCATTTTCAGGAGCGGTTCCGCTTCCTCCCGGTCGGACAGGAGCTTCGCGTACGATTCCAGCTGGCCCTTCACCGACCGGAGCCGGTTAACTGCCTCGTGCATATCGCGGATGGCGCCTTCGATTTGGGCCAGGGCGGCTTGCTGTTCCCGGTAAGCCTCTGGGGAGGTTTCCAGATCCGGCCGTGGCAGCACGCGGATGGGTTGGGTCTGCTCCTCAGAACCCAGCCGGATTCGAGCCGAATAATTGCCCGGGGCTACCCGGGACCCGGAGTAGTCCCCCAATACGAAAACCCCGTCCACGGCGGGCAGGGATTCCCGGTGAAAATCCCAGACAAACCGGTTGAGCCCGGCTTTGGATCCAAGGACCTCAGGTTTCGAAGGCCCGCCGGGCCAGCTCTTGAATTCCTTGGGCTTTTGGTTGGAGTATTTGCGGATGACTTCCCCGTTTTCGAGGATCTCCAGGGTCAGCTCGGTGGAATCGGCGGCCGCAGCGAGATAATAGTCCAGGATCACCCCGGATTTGGGGTTCTGGCCCAGTCCGGGCCGGGGCTCCTCCTGGGATCCCCCGGTAAACAGGACGGTTTCCCTGGGCCGGATGAGGGTTACAGGGGCCTTCAGGTCATACGCCTGCTGGAGGGGGGAGAGGTCATCCAGGATCCAGAATGCCCGTCCGGCCGTAGCGGCGATCAGGTCATTGTTCCGGAAGCCGAGGTCGTTGACCGGCACTACCGGCAGGTTCAGCTGGAACGGTTGCCAGGAAGCTCCCCCGTTCAGGGAAAGGTAGAGGCCGGTTTCCGTCCCCGCGTAGAGCAGCCCGGGTCTTACCGGGTCTTCCCGCACCACCCGCACAAAGCCGTTCGGGTCGTCAAAGCCCCGGGTGATCAGGGTCCAGCTGGCCCCGTGGTCCGTGGTTTTGTAGACATAGGGTTTGAGGTCCATGAACTTGTAGCGCATCAGCGTCACATAGGCAGTTGCCGGGTCATGGGGGGATACCTCGATGCTGTTGACGATCCCTTCCTGCATGCCTTCGGGGGTGATGTTATCCCAACTCTGCCCGCCGTTACGGGTGATATGGACCAGGCCATCGTCACTTCCGGCCCAGAGCGTTCCCCTTTCTGTCGGGGAAGCGGTCAGGTACATTATCGTATTGTAGTTTTCGCCCCCTGCGGCTTCGTTGGTAAACGGCTTCCCGCCGGGTCCGTGTTTTTCGGGGTCGTTCCGGGTCAGGTCCGGGCTGATGACCTCCCAGCTCATCCCGCCGTCGGAAGAGCGGAACACCACATTCCCGGCATGGTAGATGGTACCCCGGTCAAACGGGTCGCTGATGATGGGCGCATTCCAGTTATACCGGTATTTTTGTTCCCCGGGGGGTTTTCCCAGTCCGAGCTCCGGGTATTCCTGGATTTGCTTGGCCTCCCGGGTCGCTGCCAGCCATTTCTCGATTATGCCCTGGTAGCAGCCCCCGTAGACCACTTCGGGGTTATCGGGGTCAAAGGCCAGGTAGGCGCTTTCGCATCCCGCCACCGAATACCAGTCCTTCCAGTCGATCCCGGCGTTGCCGGTCCGGCTTTTGATGGCAATGGCCGAATTGTCCTGTTGCCCCCCGTACACGTAATAGGGGAACTGGTTGTCGGTGATGACCCGGTAGAACTGGGCAGTGGGCTGGTTTTCCTGCGTGCTCCAGCTCTGGCCGCCGTTGACCGATATATTGGCCCCCCCGTCGTTGGCGTTGATCATGACGTTGTTGTTTTGCGGGTTGATCCAGAGGTCGTGGTTGTCCCCGTGGGGGGTGGGCAGCGGCTGGAAGGTCTTCCCGCCGTCAATGGACCGCGTCACAGGGGCATTCAGTACATAGACCCGCTCGGGATCCTGGGGGTCGGCGAAGATCTCCATATAGTACCAGGAACGGGTGACGTTGATCCGGTCCTTGCTAACCTGGCGCCAGCTTTTCCCGCCGTCGTCCGAACGGTAGACCCCGGCCTTTTCCCCTTCGGCCTCCAGGACGGCATACACCAGGCCGGGCTTTGCCCCGGAGGCAGAGATACCCGCTTTGCCAAGCATCTCCGGCAGGCCTTCCGTCAGCTTTTCCCAGCTGGTTCCCCCGTCGGACGATTTGTAGAGCCCCGATCCGGCTCCCCCGGATTCCATGGTCCACGGAAACCGGCGGTGCTGCCACATGGCCGCGTAGAGTATGCGCGGGTTGGTCGGGTCCATGCTCAGGGAAGCGGCCCCGGTATGTTCATTCACGTAAAGCACCTGTTCCCAGGTCTGCCCGCCGTCGGTGGTCCGGTAAACACCCCGTTCGCCCCCAGGGCCGTACTGGGCCCCCTGGGCTGCCACGTAGAAGGTGTCGTTGTCGGCCGGGTGGATGATCACATCCGAAATATGCCGGCTGCTACTAAGCCCGATATGTTCCCAGGTGGCACCCGCATTCTTGGACAGGTAAACCCCGTCGCCCATGGAGGTCATCACCCCCCGGGCAGCGTGTTCCCCCATGCCCACCAATACGACGTTCGGGTCCGAGGCCGAAACGGAGATGTCCCCCACCGTCCCGGTTTTGAGGAACCCGTCCGAGACGTTTTTCCAGGTAATGCCATTGTCGGTAGTTTTCCAGATACCGCCTCCGGTACTGCCCATATAGTAGGTGCCGGGCTGGTCAACCACCCCGCAGGCAGCGACGCTTCGCCCCCCGCGGAAGGGCCCGATGTTGCGCCATTTCAGACCGGAATACAGGGAATCCGGAATAACCGGGTCCGGTGTTTTTTGACGATTTCGCTGTGCGTGCAGTCCGGCGGTGGCTAAAAGGGCTGCCAGGGCCAGCATTAGAAATTTTTTCATGGTTGCTTCAGAATATGGTTGGTTCGGAATTAATGCGTATTACTTGTTTCTATCGAATTCGGAAAAGTTCAGTCTGCAATGGCGGCAAATACCATCTGTCGGAATTTCCATCCGGTTTCATCACTTCCGGCGGCCTGGGTTTGCTTCATCAGGATACCGATGAGCTGTTCCCCGGGGTCTGCGAAGTACTGGGTATTGAAATACCCGCCCCAGTCAAAGGTGCCCGGGCCTCCTTCACCCCCATGGGCGATACCGTCTGTATTCACGACGCCAAAGGCCAGGCCGTAATCCTTGGGGCCACCGGCCCAGAGGTCGCCGATCTGGTTGGCCATCATGATTTCCACGGTTGTCCGGCTCAGCAGGCGCTGCCCGTTGTATTCTCCCTGGTTGAGGTACATCTGCAGGAATCTGGCGTAATCCATCGCAGTGCTCGACAACCCGGCCCCGCCTGCAAAATAGGTCTGCGCCCCGGTAATGGGATAATTGATTTCGAAGGCCTCCGTCGAGAACGGCCGCCAGGCGCCATCCTCCCAGTATTGCACAGGTACCAGTCGGTCTGCCCGGTCTTCGGGGAGGTAGAACCAGGTGTCGGCCATCCCCAGCGGGTCAAAAATCCGCGTTTTCAGGAATTGGTCATACGGCATGCCCGAAACGATTTCCACCAGGTAACCCAGTACATCCAACCCTTCGCTGTAGGTCCAGCCCTCCCCCGGTTTGTGGTGGAGCGGCATCCGGGCCAGTTTCGGGATATTATCGGCAAGGGTCACCGGGTCCGAGGTGAAGGCATCTATAATCCCGGCCTTGGCGAAAGCCTTTCGGAAACGCGGGTCACCGTCGATCATCCCGTATCCGATCCCGGAGGTATGGGTGAGCAGGTGGCGGATGGTGATGGGTGCTTCCAGGGCGCTGGTCGTGAAACTGCTGTCCGCCTCGTTGAACGTCTCCATTATCCCGGTTTCCGCAAATGCCGGAATGTAATCTGAGATGGCGTCATCCAGCTGGAACCGGCCTTCTTCCCAGAGCATCATGACAGCCGTGGCAGTAATCGCTTTGGTTTGGGAGGCGATGCGGAAGATGTCGTCTTCTTCAAAAGCAACCCCTGCCGGGGTATCGGCCAGGCCATAGGCGGTGTGCATCACCACCTTGCCATTCCGGGCGATCAGGGCCACGGCACCCGGGATTTCCTCATTGGCGACCGCCTGCCGCAACATGGAATCGATTCGGCCCAGTCGGTCTTCCGACATCCCCTGGGTCTCCGCAGGGGCGGGTTCCAGGAGGTCAGCGGTTGTGGTTTCAGGTTGTTGGCGGCAGCCCGTCAGGAGAGCGACCAGCAGCAGCAGGGTCAGGTTGGTTTTCATAAAAGGGTTGGTTTAGTTTTTACCGCCCTCCCGTTCCGGAGAGCGTGGGGTTGGCCACTCGCGTTGCTCCCCCGTCCTTGGGTTCACAGAGAGTACGGCTTTTTCACGGGACGTCCGTTCCGGGTCCTCGCTGGCCATATAGGCCAGGATGGCCGTGAGGATGGCATTGTTGCGCACATCGTCGAACACGATTTTGTCGTAGGTGTCCAGGTTGGTATGCCAGGTGTAATTCCAATAGCTCCAGCTCAGGGAACTGAGCGAAAATGCAGGTGCCCCCGCAGCGACGAAGGACGCATAATCGGAGCCCCCGCCGCCGGGGTTGCCGGGGAAGGTGGTTTCTATGGGTTCGGTTATTTCCTCGGGAACAGCCTCCATCCAGCGCCCCAGGTACTCGTAGGCGTGCAGGAAACCCTGCCCGGACAACCGGACCACCCGGCCGGTTCCATTGTCCTGGTTAAAGAGGGCCTGCAGGCCGGAAACTACTTCCGGATGATCCTCCACGAAGGCGCGGGAGCCGTTCAGGCCCTGTTCCTCGCTGCCCCAGAGCCCGATGATGATGGTTCGCCTCGGGTTGGGATATACTTTTTTCAGGATACGTGCGGCCTCCATCATGGTAATGGTCCCCGTCCCGTTGTCGGTGGCCCCGGTACCCCCGTCCCAGGAGTCGAAATGGGCGGAAAGTACGATATATTCCTCGGGGAGTTCGGTCCCCGGGATGGTTGCGATGGTGTTGAATGTGGGGACGCGCCCCAGTTCCTTCGATTCCGCCACAACCCGCAGCTGCGGGGCATCCCCGTTTACAGCCATCCGGTAGAGCATGCCGTAATCCTCCAGTGACAGGTCGATCACCGGTATTTTGGCGGTGTTTGCGCTAAAGATCTTATTGGCCCCGAAACCGTCCGACCAGCGGGATTGCAGGATCCCGGCAGCCCCTGCGGCCTCCAGGGCCAGGTTGAGGGAGCGGGAATCGTAACCCGTATTGCGAAGATTTGCCTGCCAGGCGTCGGTTTGGGCCTTGCTGGATTCCTTCATCTTTTCAAACGAGGCTTCCGTTGCCCATTCTTCCCAATTGTAATCGGGCCTCCCTGTGGGTTCCAGCATGGAAACGCACACCCATTTCCCCTTGACCTCGGGCAGCCACCGGGCAAAGGCCAGGGAATCGGCGACTTCCGGCAGGGTGATCAGGCCGGCCGTAATCCCCTTGGCCGGAGTGGAGGGACTCCAGGCGAGTTGCCGGCCATGAAGGGAGACCACCCGGGGTTCCACCAGGTCGATATGGCAGATGCCGCGCTCCCAGCCGCGCCAGGTCCCCCATTGTTCGTTGGCGGCGGGAATCCCCCACTGGTTAAATGTGGAAACGGCCCAATCGTGGGCGTTCTTCATCTGGGGGGTACCCACGAGCCTGGGCCCGATCACGTCCAGCAATTCATGCGCCAGGGTTTCAAGATGGGAATTCTCTACGGCTTCTTTCCGGATCTGTTCTACGACGGTAGAGGGGTCTTGCGCCAGCAGCGGGCCGGCAAGCAGGAGACAAATAGCGGGAATCAGGAGGGTTTTTTTCATTTCTGGTGGGTGCTCTAAGGGTGGTGGGTTGTGTATTTCTGGTTGATTCTTTTACTGCAGGGCAGAAATATAAGAATAAAAGGAACGACATCGGGCACTAAGTGTTTGTAAGCGGATGCAAACGACTACAAATGCGTATCAACCGATTGCCATCCTGTTTGCTGTTTAGTTTTGCCACCCGGGACGCGATGCCCCGGGCCTATGTCTAACAAATACCTATAGAAACTATGAATGCGCTTAGGAACAGAGTACAATTGATTGGTAACCTCGGGCAGGACCCGGAAGTAACCATCCTGGACGGCGGAGGGAAAATGGCCCGATTTTCCCTGGCCACCAATGAGGTCTATAAAAATGCCGAGGGAGAAAAGGTAACCGATACGCAGTGGCACCAGGTCGTGGCCTGGGGGAAAATTGCCGATATTGCCGAGAGCTACCTCAATAAGGGGAAGGAGGTGGCGGTTGAAGGGAAGCTCATCCACCGGCACTACGATACGGACGAAGGCCAACGGAAATACGTTACGGAAGTCCGTTGTTCCGAGTTGCTTTTGCTGGGAAAGTAGGTTTTGATCGCAATTAAACGATAAAAGGGGCTTATTGCCTCTTTTTTTGTGAATTGTCTGAACGAATCGGTAACTTTTTGGGAGTATGATCGTCTGATCTGTAAAGCCGCTTCGTCATGTTGTTCAACCGCATTTTTTGGTCCTTTGCTTCCCTGCTGGCGTGTTCCGGGGCATGGGCCCAGCCGGCGGTGCAACAACCGGCAAATCTGGATTTTTTCGTCCGCCAGGCGAAGACCGATGCGCTTTACGAGCAGCGAATGCATGTGCAGGGGACCGCGGAAGAGCTCGATTTCTGGAAGGATCAACGGGCCTTCGAACGGCAGTTGTACGCACAAAACCTGCCGGCATACAAGACCTACATTCAGGCCAAACGGGATTACTACGCCAGCCATCAGATGCTTTGTAGTGCGGAGTGTGGACACGGGGATTACTACTTCCTCCAGGCGTCGTATTACGTGCAGATGGGATCGGATTCCGAAGGGAATTCGTGGATGTTCGGATCGCCTAAATCGGGTGGGGGGCTGATCGCCTCGGGCCCGGAATAACCCTCAGGCCACTTGCTGGAACCCGGAATCCGACTTGAGAAGCTTCAACAGGTCGGTACATGGGCATTTGCTACAGCGTTTGTGCTCCCCTTTTTTGAATTTCTTGCAGCATTTGGATTTGCAGCCTGCCGGCGAACAACCCGACCTGCAGATTTCCCTGAGTCGGTCCTGCCTCAGTTCCCGGAGTTCAGCCGCCTTTTTTTTCTTCTTTTTCTTGCCCATGGAGGTATACAGAGAACCTTCCAAAGGTAATAATTTTTAATTATTCTAAATAAAAACAAGAAAATTTAATTGGGAATATCCCCGGAATTTTAAAGGGAATGGCCCCGGTGAATCTAAATGGATTCATCTTGTGCCGCGCTATCCGCACTGATCTGGCGGATATCCCGGTCAAACAGATACAGGCCGCCTTTATCGTTGCCAATCAGGTTGATCTTGTCCAGGATGGTCCTGGCGAGGGCTTCCTCTTCGATTTGCTCCGCGACGTACCACTGCAGGAAATTATGGGTGGCATAGTCCTTTTCCTCCAGGGTGACGTGGACCAGTTCGTTGATGCAGTCCGATACATGGATTTCGTGTTCGAACAATTCCTTGAACAGGTTCTGGAAGGAGCCGAAGTCCTTTTTGGGTGCACTCAGTTCGGAAACAATGGCATGGCCGCCGCGCTCGTTGATATACCGGACCAGTTTGAGCATGTGCATCCTTTCTTCATCCGAATGTTTGTACAGGAACTGGGAGATACCCTCCAGTCCCTTGACTTCCGCCCAGGAAGCCATGGACAAATAGATCTGTGAGGAATCGGCTTCGACGCGGATCTGCCCGTTCAGTGCGTCTTCTACTCTCTTTTTAAGCATCTTTCTAAGGTTTTTATAAAGGTACGAATTGGAAACCTGTCATCCATGCCGTATCTAGCTATATAGGCTCCGGGCCACCCGGAAAGTCTGGGCATGGGCATCCACGATGGTCCGGATGCTGGGGGAATAGCCACCCCCCATGCTGCACTGCACCGGCAGGCCGTGTTTTTTGCACCACTGGAAAACCATCAGGTCCCGCTGGCGGCATCCTTCCGGGGTCAATGCCAGTGTCCCCAGCTTATCCGTTGCCAGGACATCGACCCCGCAGAGGAAAAATACAAAATCCGGCTGCACCAGGTCGTGTAATTGTTCCAGGTGTTTTTCGAGGGTGTTGAGGTATTGCTGGTCCCCGGTCCCTTTTGGGAGGGGGACATCCCAGTCCGATTCCTCCTTTCGGAACGGGTAATTGGCCTGTCCGTGCACCGAATAGGTAAATACCCGCGGGTCATCGCGGAAAATCGCCGCCGTACCGTTGCCCTGGTGGACATCGAGGTCCAGGATCAGGATTTTTTTTGCCAGGCCATTCTCCAGCAGGTGCAGTGCCCCGATCGCCTGGTCGTTGAGCATGCAGAAGGCTTCCCCCCGGTCCCGGTACGCGTGGTGGGTCCCCCCGGCAATATTCATGGAAACCCCGTTTTCCAGGGCAAAATGGCAACAGGTGATGGTCCCCTGTGCAATGGTGCGCTCCCGCCGGACCAGGGCCTCGCTCCATGGAAATCCCACCTTCCGCATTTCCCGGTCAGGGATCCGGCCTGCCCGCAGGTCCGCAAAATAACCGGCGTCGTGTGCCCGGAGGATTTCCCGATCACCCGGCAGTCCGGGTTCGAAGAAATCCCCGGGTTCTGCCGTACCCTCATGCAGCAATTGCTGGGGCAGGAGATCGTATTTCTGCATCGGGAACCGGTGGCCTTCCGGCAGGGGATGTGCATAGATGGGGTGAAAGGCGATCCGGAGCACAGGGCTAGCTGATCACCGAACCATTCCCCATGGCTTCCTCGGGTTTCAGGAATACCAGTTTTCCGTCCGCGTCCTCCGCGAGCAGGATCATCCCCTGGCTTTCCACGCCGCGAAGGGGCCTGGGGGCCAGGTTGACCAGTACAGTAACCTGCTTGCCAATGAGTTCTTCGGGGGTAAAGTGCTGGGCAATGCCGGACACAATCGTCCGCTTATCGATGCCCGTATCCACTTTCATGACGATCAGCTTATCTGCTTTTGGCATCTTTTCGGCTTCCAGGATGGTACCTACCCGCATGTCGAGTTTTACGAAATCGTCGTACTGGATGGTTTCCTTTTGGGGGGTGACTGGGGTGTTCTCCATTTCGTTTTTCTTTTTGGTTGCCTCGAGTTTTTCCAATTGGGCCTCGATTTCGGCGTCTTCAATTTTGCGGAACAGGAGTTCGGACTGGCCAATCCGGTGCCCCGAGGGGAGCAGCCCGTCCCGGTCCGGGAGGGATTCCCATCCCAGAGGTTGCGCGAGCCCCTTCAGGTTCAGGATACCGGCGAGCTTGTCGGCGGTAAATGGCAGAAAGGGCCGGCAAAGCACGGCCAGGGCGGCAGCCACCTGCAGCCCTACGTAGAGGATGGTTGCGGCGCGGTCCGGGTCGTCCTTGACGACCTTCCACGGCTCCTCGTCGGCCAGGTATTTGTTCCCCAGGCGGGCGAGGTTGAGCAATTCCTGGGAGCCTTCCCGGAAGCGGAAGCGTTCCAGGCTATCGGCAATTTTTTCGGGGAAAGCCCGCATGGCCGCCAGGGTTTCCGTATCGTTGGCGGTCAGCTGCCCATGCTTAGGGACCGCCCCATCCACGTATTTGTCAGTCAGGACTACCACCCTGTTGATAAAATTCCCGAAAATCGCCACCAGCTCGCTGTTGTTGCGGGCCTGGAAATCCTTCCAGGTAAAGTCGTTGTCCTTGGTTTCCGGTGCATTGGCAGTCAGTGCATAGCGCAGGACATCCTGCATATCCGGGAAATCGATGAGGTACTCGTGCAGCCAGACCGCCCAGTTTTTGGAGGTGGACAGCTTTTGCCCCTCCAGGTTCAGGAATTCATTGGCCGGCACGTTGTCGGGCAGCACATAATCCCCGTGTGCCCGGAGCATGGACGGGAAGATAATGCAGTGGAATACGATATTGTCCTTGCCGATGAAGTGGAGCAGGCGCGTTCCCGGGTCCTTCCACCAAACCTCCCAGTCCGTTCCTTCCCGTTCGGCCCATTCCTTTGTGGAGGAAATGTACCCGATGGGGGCGTCGAACCAAACGTAGAGCACCTTCCCTTCGGCTCCCTTGAGCGGTACCGGGATGCCCCATTCCAGATCCCGGGTAACCGCACGGGGTTTCAGCCCTTCGTCGATCCAGGACTTGCATTGCCCGTATACATTGGGCTTCCAATCCTGTTTGTGGCCTTCCAGGATCCACTCCCTGAGAAAGTCCTCGTACCGGTCCAGGGGCAGGAACCAATGCCGGGTCTGTTTCAGCACTGGTTCGGCGCCGCTGATGGCCGACCGGGGGTGGATCAGGTCCGTGGCGTTGAGGGAGGAGCCGCAGTTTTCGCACTGGTCGCCGTATGCCTCCTTGTGGCCGCATTTCGGGCAGGTCCCCACCACAAAGCGATCGGCCAGGAATTGCCCGGCTTCCGGATCGTATAACTGGTCCGTGACCTGCTCCTGAAAATCGCCCTGTTCGTACAGGCGGGTAAAGAATTCGGAGGCTGTCTGGTGGTGGATGGGCGCGGAGGTCCGGGAGTAATTGTCAAAGGCTATCCCGAAAGCCTCAAAGGATTCGCGGATGACCCCGTCGTATTTGTCGATGAGCGCTTTGGGGGTAATGCCTTCTTTGGCGGCTTTCATGGGGATGGCCACCCCGTGTTCGTCGCTGCCACAGACAAAGAGCACCTCCCGCCCCCTCAGGCGGAGGTAGCGGCTGTAGATGTCCGCTGGCACGTAGACCCCCGCCAGGTGGCCGATATGGATGGGGCCGTTGGTGTAGGGGAGGGCTGCGGTAATGGTGGTCCTTGCAAAAGTGCCGTCGGCTGCAGACATAGGCTAGCGGTTAGGGCACAAAAATAACCAAATTTAACCCGTGCCGGCAAACGCCCTGTAAAGAAAAGCCCCCGTGACACTGGACAGATATGAATATCCGGGGCGTCCAGTGTCCGAGGGCATTACTTATGTGGTGGCAGGGATCAGGAAACCATGATCGACTTGGCCAGGAAACGGTCCTGGACGCCAATCCGGTAGATGTATTTCCCGGTTGCCAGGTGTCGGGGAACCCGGTTGCGTACGTCGATATCCAGGCTGCCTTCAAACACCATTTCGTTGAAGAGCGTGGCAATTTTCTGCCCCAGGATGTTATAAAGGGAGATATCGATCAGGCCGCTGAAGGGCATCTCCACATGGATAAATGGGTTGGATTCCGTCGGGTAGTACGGGCGGTGCACAATGGCATCGATCATGTCATCCGAGGGGTTTTCCCCGTTAGGGTCCATGGGATCCCCGGGCGTCGGGGGCGTTGGCGGGTCATCGCTGTAGGCAATGTCGGGGAAATCAGCGCCCGAACAATTGAAGCCGAGGTTCACCGGGTTGTAGGCATGTCCCAGCAGGTGCTGTTCCACCAGGGGGATGTCCACGCACAACCATTCCGCCAGTACGGTGGCGTACAGGTCGCGAAAGTCCATGGTATATTCCAGGTTGCCGCGGCTGTTGGGGTCCTCCAGGGATGGGTGGTCGCCCACAAAGGCGCTTCCGTTGAGCCCGGCCCCGAAAAACAGCGTGGGTGCTGCCTTGCCGTGGTCCGTCCCGTTGGAACCGTTTTCGTAGATCCGTCGGCCGAATTCCGAGAAGGTCATGCTGAGCACCTTGTCGTCCTGTTCGGTGAAGGTGAGGTCGTCGTAGAAATCCCTGACGGCCACCGAGAGGTTGGTCATCAGGCGCTCGTGGATCAGCGGCTGGTTCCCGTGGGTGTCAAAGCCCCCCATGGAGATCATGTACACGCGGGTGCCCAGGTTCCCCTTGATCAGGCGGGCCAGCAGGGCCAGTTGACGGGCAAAACCGTTGTCCTGGTATTCCACCTGGTTCTGTCCGCGCATATAGGCTTCGTGGATCAGTCCGGAATATTCATAAGTGGTATTCGCCACCCCGCGCAGGAAACGGAGCTGGTCCCCGTACATACAATTGTCAAAGAGGGCCGGATCCAGGCTGTACTGTACGCCGGACTCTGCAATTTCCTCCAGCTGGTTGATGTTGGAGGCGACAAAGGCGTAATTGGTTTCTTCTCCCTGGAATACCAGGTTGCCGTACTGCCCGATCTGGATGGCGGCCGGAGCAGCCGGGGGGTTGATCAGGTAATCCGGGTAGATGTTTTCAAAATATCGTCCCATCCAGCCCGTATCCAAACCGGAAAACCCGGTGGTGGTCAGGTCCGTGTTGGCGTAGATATCCGAACCGGTGAAATGGGAGAGGCTCTGGTTCTGGTAGCCCACCCCGTGGACGGCTTTGAAGGCGCCTTCCCCCCACATGGCCTCCAGGGCCTGCATGTAAGAGGGGACCCCGAATTCATCGGTCAGTTTCAGGACCTTGCTTTCGGGGATGTAGATATTGGGGCGCGCATTGGCGTAGGTGTCGTATTGTTCGATCGGGATGACCGTGCTCAGGCCGTCATTCCCCCCGGAAAGGCGGATGAGGATGAGGATACCGTCGCCTGGGGCATTGGCGATTGCCGCGGTCAGTGGGGATGGGGCCGATGCGGTGAGCAGGTTGCTGCCCAACATCATGGACCCTGACCCGGCAATGCCTAATGCCTGTAGGAAGGAGCGGCGACTCCAGACGATGTGCTCCTTGTCGTGGGCACTCGCTTTGTCTTTCGGGAGCGGTATATGGTTGTTGCACATAGTCGTAGGGATTATTTGAGTTGGAATTCGGGTTGGCGCGAGAGGTACATCAGGAGCAGGAACACCTGTTGGGGGACCTCCGGGCTCACGGCAAGCATCCAGAGGCCAAGTCCCCCGGGGATGTAATCGGATCCGTAATAATTTTCAGGAACATCCTCGATCTTGAAAACGTCCATGGCATTTTCGAAATCCTGGTCCGTCAGCAACCCCTTGGGCAGCAATTTGTCCACCAGGGCGCGCACCACCGTTTCCGGGTTGCTCGTATTGCTGTCGGCGGGGCCGACGGCATCCATGGCCAGGGTCCGGAATTGTTCCGCATTGTTCTGGTAAAAACCCTGGATCATGACTTCAATCGTGAGCCAGCGGCCGATGATAAAATTCGTGTTGATCCACTGGCGGTCCCGCTGCCAGCCGGCAACATCCACGGGCTCAAAGAGCTCCTGCCCGATCAGCCTGCTGGATTCGATGGCAAACGACAGGTTGGTGTCGTCGTAGGCAAAACCCGTTTCGTTGATAAAATTGAGGTAGTAATCAAAAGGGCTCTTGATGATAACCCCTATCGCATTGTCGTCAAAGAAATGCTGGCTTTTCAGCAGCTGGGAGACCACCGGGGCAAGCTCAAAGTTATTGGAGACAAAGGTACTCGCCATCCCCGAAATAATGGCCTGGGCATTCCCGGTGGCATCGTCTGAATCGGGGTGCACCAGGTATTCATAAAGTTTCCGGCAGATAAACTCGGCAATTTCATTGGCCCGCTGGTCGAAAAGGATGTCGATCACATCGTAATACCCCCAGGTGCCGGTTTGCCCCAGGATTGTTTTTGAGCCGGGGTCGAAGGTGGAAATATCAAAGGTCACCGGGTCCCACTGCTCTTCCCCCCGCTCGGTGTAGCCGCTGAGCGCCCGGGCGGTTTCGATGATATCCTGCTCGGTATAGCCGTTCCCTTCTCCCAGGGTAAAGAGTTCGTATAATTCCCGGGCATAGTTTTCGTTGGGGTTGTCCCCGTTGTTGTATGCGCCGTCCAGGTAATAGAGCATCGCATAGGTCAGGCCGATCTCGCTGACAAAGGTTTTGAAGTTCCCCAGGGCGTTCCGCTGCAGGCAGTCTGTATAATAGTAAAGGTAGGACGGACTGTTGTAGATTTCCAGCTCCGTCACGAAGTGGTTGCTCCAGAAAAAGCTCATCCGGTCCCGAAGGTTGTTGTCCAGGAGCGATTGCGTGTAGTCCAGCCTCCAGCTTGCGACCTGGCTGCGTGCTAATTGGCGTGCGGCATCGTCGTCGGCAGGGTAATTGAGTCGGTTCCAGTCCTGCCAGGCCGGGGCAGGCAGGGGAGGCAGGGAAAGGGCCCCATTGATAAGGTTGTCCACCAGGGCACCTGCAGATTGACCCACAGCCTGGTCCACGCTCTGAACCGAGGCGCTGAATCCGGCCCGCCTAAACAGGTGTTCCGCCCGGGTTTTATCCAGGGGGGTTGCATACGGCGTTAGTGGTGCCGTATTGCAATTCACGAAGTATTCCATAGTAGTTGCAGGCTTTAAGAACGTTCATGTGTTTAGGGGCTAATTCTTAACGCGCTTACAAACCGCTTAGTATGACATAAAATATATTTTCGTTGTAATGCTTTTTGAAAGTAAGGGGTTTGCTGGAAAATTGCGGTAAGCGACCCGATTTTTCGATGAAATGCAGGAATTATTCACAATTTGCCCAAGGGATGCCTGTTGAAACAACTGTTGATATCGGTTTGGAGGGGGAGGAATATGCGGTGGCGTATCTGAGGAAATCGGGGTTCCGGATACGTTGCAGGAACTACCGGTACCGACGGGCGGAAATCGATATTATCGCCGTTGAGGGGAGTACCCTGGTGGTCATCGAAGTGAAAACGCGGACCGGGGCATTTTACGAGGCGCTTTCGGACAGCATCTCCAGGGCGAAGATCCGGCGGTTGACCCGGGCGGCCGACCACTATGTGCGAAGCATCGGTTCAGACCTGGAAGTGCGATTTGACGTGATCCAAATAGTGCGGCACAACGGCCGGTACCGGTTGACCCACCTTCGGGATGCATTTTACTTCTTCCCCTAGTTGTTTGTTTTATAACAATTTGTTATTTTTGATTTCATCAATCAACCCGACCATGAAAACGATTTCCTCCGTAGTTGAACACTACATTAAAAAGAAGCCCTTTCTGCAAACCGCCCTGGCTCAGGGCATCATCAACCTGACCTCCCTCTCCCGGCAGGTGCGGCCTGAAATTGAGGCCCAGCTCGGGAAGGAAGTGCGCAACGGCGCCATCGTCATGGCCCTCAAGCGACTTTCGGACGACCTGGAATTCCGGGCCACCCACCGCATCGTAAAGGTGCTCAAGAATATCGGGGAGATCACGGTCCGCTCGTCCCTGACGGATTTTACCTTCCTGGTGTCGGAAACCATCCTCAGCAACCAGGGCCGCTTGCTCGAAGCGGTCAACCGGAATAAGGATGTGTTCTACACTTCCTCCCGGGGCGTCAACGAACTCAACATCGTGGTCAGCAACAGCCTGGATGCGGTGGTTGAGGACGTGTTCAGCGCGGAACGCCTGACCCAGAAGGCCGAAAACCTGGCATCCATTACCGTAAAACTGCCCGCGGAGAATGTATCGGTCCCGGGAATCTATTATTTCATCTTCCAGCGATTGGCCTGGGAAGGCATCGTACTGTACGAAGTGATTTCGACCACCAATGAGTTTACCATCCTGGTCGATGAAGAACAGGTAGACAACGCCTTCACCGTCATCAAGGACCTGAAGTCCCTCTGAGGCCCAGCGGCACCCACCTTTTCGGGGAGGTCCAACTATATGGTTTCCGGCAACTTCGGAAGGCTGCCCGTCAGTCGCGGATAAAGGATTCCAACCGCACCTCCACGGGCCCGGGCTCGCCTACCCGGCCCCCGGCTTCGATCACCGAATTCCCGTGCACGCTGATAGTGGATTTGATAAAATCGCCTTCCTCCGCCTTGTAGATATTCTCCACATACTTTTGCGGGTTCCGGTCGATATAGGGAAACCAGGTGCTGTGGATCTGTATCATGATCCGATGCCCCTTTTTGAAGGTATGCAGCACATCCTGCAACCGGAAGGTTACCTCTGAAACTTCCCCGGGCACAAAGGGCTCCGGGTTTTCAAAACTATTCCGGAACCTGCCCCGGAAGACCTCCGAACGCACCAGCTGCTGGTAGCCGCCCATCACGATATTGTCCGGGTTGTGTTCGTAATCCGGGTGGTCCTGTGGGTAGACGTCGATCAGCTTGACGATAAAATCCGCATCGCTGCCCGTCATGGATACATTGAGTTTGGCCAGGATTTCCCCTGCAATCGTACGGGGATCCTCCAGGGGGTCGGTTTCAAAGGTCAGCACGTCGGGGCGCCGGGAGGCAAACCGCTGGTCGTCGCTCATGAACCGGCGAGGCGTAAAGGTAAGGCCCTCGGTCTGGGAGGTATAGGGTACCGGCTTGGCAGGGTCGCTCGTATAGGCAAATACCGCATTTGGATCGGTGGGTTTCCCCAGCGAGAGCGAACCGTTTTCCCCGAAATACAGGGAGAGGGGTTCCACTTCCTCCGGTGGCCATTGCGCGAACCGCTGCCACTCGTTGGTCCCCGTATCGAACATGTAGGCCTCGGGAAGCGTCATCTGCCCTTCGTCCTTGAGGTAATAGTTGAAGAATTCCCTTTCGATCTCCCGCTGGTAGTGGGTGGAAATGCTGTCCCCGAAATAGATGTTGTTGTGGGTGGTCTGCCCGCGTTCGCGCGTCCAGCCACCATGGTCCCAGGGCCCCATCACGATCATATTTTTCGCTTCCGGGTTGTTGGCCTCTACGGTTTTGTAGATGTTCAGCGGACCATAGAGGTCTTCTGCATCGAACCAACCGCCCACCGTCATCACGGCATGGTCAATCCCTTTCAGGTGGGGCAGAATATTGCGTTTTTGCCAGAATTCATCGTAGTTGGGGTGCTCCACGATCTGGTTCCAGAAGAAATTGTCCTTGTGGTATTTCTCGGTGACATTCTTCAGTGGCCCCAGGCGCAGGTGGAAGTCATAGCCGTCGCTTGCCGGATCCTCGTAGAACCGCTTGTTTTTGTCCCGGTACCAGGGCTCCCGCGTACGATCCGGTTTCTGGTATCCGAAGACGGCGAAGGCGGCCGTATAGCTTTGTAGGTAGGCCCCCTGGTGGTGGAAGTCGTCGAAGAAGAAATCCGAAATGGGTGCCTGGGGGGAGGAGGCCTTCAGGGCAGGGTGGGCGTCCGGCATGGCGGCAGCCGTATAGAACCCGGGATAGGAGACCCCGTACATCCCCACGCGCCCGTTGTTGTTGTCGATGTGGTTGATGAGCCATTCAATGGTATCATACGTATCCGAACTCTCATCGATGGCCGAAGGGTCTCCCGGGTCGTTGCCGGGGATGTTCGGCGTCATGTTGTCGAAGGTCCCATCGCTCATATACCGCCCGCGCACATCCTGGTACGCCAGGATATACCCGTCGCGGATCAGGTAATCCGATGGGTAGCGGTTGACCTGGTAATCCGTATAGCCCGACGCATTGTAACAGGTGCGGTTGAGCAGGATGGGATAGGTGCGGCTTTTGTCTTTCGGGGTATAAACCACGGTGAATAATTCGGCCCCGTCCCGCATGGGGATATGGTATTCGGCGAGGTCGTAGTGCTGACGCATGTAGAGGGAGTCGATGGGCTCGGCACAGAACGCGCCAACCGACAGCAACAGGGCTGCCAGCGGGGGTAGGAATCTTTTCATGAGGTGGTTTTTAAGTGCGATCCTAAAGATAGCCAATTGCCGGACATCTCCGGCCCGTAATCGCTGGATTTCAGGCCTGGGGCACCGCCTGCCCTGCCAGGGGCTCCAGCGCCTCTGTCGCTTCCCGGACCGAAGTGACCCGTTCGAATACCAGCAGCAGTCTGAGGCCGTTCCGGGTTTGTTTCTCCCGGAGCCGGCCGCTTCCCGGATGGGACTGTACATACTGCAGGATACGGGTGAATTCCGGGCTTTGGTAGTAATCCGATTGTTGGTCGGCGATAAAGTAGCCCACGAGTTTGCCTTTTTTCATCACCAGTTTCTCCAATCCCATGGCCGTCGCCATCCACTTCAGGCGCACGGACCGAAGCAGCGCTTCCGCCTGCTCCGGCAACGGCCCGAAACGGTCAGCCAGCCTGGAGCGGAAGGCGTCGAGCGCCTCGTCGTCCGAGGCGTCGTTCAATTCGGTGTACAGGCTGAGGCGCTCGGATACATTGTTGATATAATCATCCGGGAAGAGCAGTTCAAAATCCGTGTCTATCTGGCACTCCCTGACATACCGGCGTTTGTTTTTGGTCTGGTCGGCGTACAGATCCCTGAATTCGTTTTCCTTGAGCTCATCGATGGCCTCTGCCAGGATCTTCTGGTAGGTTTCAAAGCCGATTTCATTGATGAAGCCGCTTTGCTCCCCGCCCAGCAGGTCGCCGGCCCCGCGGATTTCCAGGTCCTTCATCGCAATGTTGAAACCGCTGCCCAATTCGGTATACTGCTCCAGTGCCTCCATGCGCTTGCGAGCCTCCGGCGTCATCACCTCCAGGGGGGGCGTAATGAAGTAGCAAAAGGCCTTTTTGTTGCTTCGCCCCACGCGACCGCGCATCTGGTGCAGGTCGCTAAGCCCGAAATTGTTGGCGTTGTTGATCAGGATGGTATTGGCATTGGGGACATCCAGGCCGCTCTCGATGATGGTGGTGGAGACCAGCACGTCGAATTCCCCGTTCATAAAATCGAGCATCAGGGCCTCGAGCTTTTTCCCCTCCATCTGCCCGTGCCCGATCCCGATCCGCGCATCGGGGACGAGCCGCTGGAGCATGCCGGCAACCTCGGCGATGTTCTCAATCCGGTTATGTACAAAGAACACCTGCCCGCCCCGCTGGATCTCGTACCGGATCGCATCCCGGATGTCTTCCTCCCCGAAGCGGATTACCCGGCTTTCGATGGGGTAGCGGTTGGGAGGAGGCGTGTTGATTACCGAGAGGTCCCTGGCGGCCATCAGGCTGAACTGCAAGGTCCGCGGGATGGGTGTCGCGGTCAGGGTCAGCACGTCTATATGTTCCTTGAGGCTTTTGAGCTTGTCCTTCACCGACACCCCGAATTTCTGTTCCTCGTCCACGATGAGCAGCCCGAGGTCCTTGAATTTTACCTGCTTCCCGACAAGCTGATGGGTACCGATGACGATGTCCAGTTTCCCCTCGGCCAGGTTTTCCAGGAGCGACCGCCGCTCCCTGGTGCTGCGGAACCGGTTGAGGTAGTTGACGGTCACCGGCATGTCCGCCAGGCGTTCGCTGAAGGTCCGGAAGTGCTGGAAGGCCAGGATGGTCGTGGGCACGAGGACGGCTACCTGCTTGCCGTTATCCACTGCCTTGAAGGCGGCGCGGATGGCGACCTCCGTCTTGCCAAACCCGACGTCCCCGCAAACCAGCCGGTCCATGGGTCGCTCGCTTTCCATGTCCGCTTTTACCGCTTCGGTCGCCGTGCTCTGGTCCGGGGTGTCTTCGTAGATAAAGGACGCTTCCAGTTCGTGCTGCAGGTAGCTGTCAGGGGCATACCGGAACCCTTTCTTCATCCGGCGCTTCGCGTATACCTGGATCAGGTCGAAGGCGATTTTCTTGACGCGGGACTTGGTTTTGGCCTTGAGTTTCTTCCACGCGGCCGAGCCGAGCTTGTAAATTTTCGGGACGGTCCCGTCCTTGCCATTGTATTTGGCAATTTTGTGGAGGGAGTGGATGCTTACATAGAGGATGTCCCGGTCGCCGTAAACGAGTTTGATGGCCTCCTGCTGCTTCCCCTCCACGTCGATTTTCTGCAGGCCGCCGAATTTACCGATGCCGTGGTCGATATGGGTAACGTAGTCCCCGATTTCCAGCTTGTTCAGTTCCTGTAGCGTGATGGCCTGTTTTTTGGCGTACCCGTTGCGGAGGTGGAAGCGGTGGTAGCGCTCAAACAGCTGGTGGTCCGTATAACAGCTCAGGCCCAGTTCTTCCGACTGGAAGCCCTGGTAAAGCGGCATGACCAGGGTGGTATAGGGGACATCCCGGCCGATTTCCTCAAAAATATCATGGAAGCGCCTGGCCTGCTGTTCGGAGGAGCAGAACAGGTAGTTCCGCATCCCTTTCCCGTGGTTTTCCGCCAGGGTATCCCGGAGCCTGTCAAACTGCTTGTTGAAGGCCGGTTGGGGCTTTACGGAAACGCTGAGTTTCAGGGGGTCCTTAAACAGGGCAGGGTCCTTCCCGTCCAGGGCAACTACCCGGAAATGGGCCATTTCTTCCCGGAAATCCTTTCCGTTCAAAAACAGGTCCCCCGGTTTGGCATGGGCCAGCTCCTCGCCCAGGCCTTCGAAGGCCTCGCCCGCTTTTTTGAAAAGCTGGTCCAGTTTGGAAAAGCACAGCTCCGGTTGCCGGACCACCAGCAGGGTCTCCCCGGAGATATATTTCAGGAAACTCTCCCGGGCCTCGTGGACGATCTTGTCGGCTACGTTGGGCACCAGGGTGATCTTTTTATGCCGGGCCGTGGAAAGCTGGGTTTCCACATCAAAGGTGCGGATACTGTCCACATCATCCCCGAAAAATTCCAGCCGATAGGGTTCGTCGTGGGAAAAGGAGAACACATCCACGATCCCGCCACGGACGGAAAATTCCCCGGGCTCGGTGACAAAATCCACCCGCTTGAAATGGTATTCAAAAAGGGTTTCGTTCAGGAAATCCAGGGAGAGGTTATCGCCGAGTCGCACCTTGAGGGTATTGCGTTTGAGTTCCTTGCGGGTGACCACCTTTTCGAAAATTGCGTCGGGGTAGCTGACAATCAGGGCCGGCTTTTTCCGGGAACTGATCCTGCTCAGAACTTCGGCTCGCAGCAGCACATTGGCATTGTCGGTTTCGGCTATTTCATAGGGGCGCCGGTAGCTGCCCGGGTAGAAGAGGACATCCCCCTGCCCGAGGAGTTCTTCCAGGTCGTTCAGGACATAGGCGGCTTCTTCCTTGTCGGCCATCAGCACCAGGCAGGGGCGCTGCTGGGCCAGGAAGGTTTCCGCAACGGCAAAGGAAAGGGAGGAGCCGGAAAGGCCGTCCAAGGCCACCGTTGCCCCATCACGGGCAATAGCTGTCTGCAGGTCCCCGAAAAAAGGGGCCTGTCTGAATCCCTCGCGGATCGTTTCCAGACTCAAAGGCAAATTTTTGTGCAAAAATAGGGGCCCGGATGCAAGCAGCCAATTTTTAGAGCGTGTTTGACTGGTTTTTCCGGTTTCCGTGGGTAAAGCGCTGCCTGAATTTCTCCATGGGGTTGGTCGCGCGGTTCCGGAAACCGTGCCATGCTGCGAGGATCCCGAGCAGGGCGGTACCCGCCAGGGGCGTGTAGAGCAGGAACCCGGATGCCTCCCGGTGGCGTACCGCAATCGCCAGCAGCGCCCAGGCCCCGACCAGGGCAAATTCCCGCATGTTGCGGCTAAGCACCATAAAAACGTTCAGGGCGATGGCCACCAGTATCAGGGCCACGGTCCAGTTGATCGCGCCCAATCCCCATCCGTCCCAACCCATGTAATTGAGGTAAAGGGCGGCATTGGCAATGGCCGCAACTGAAATCCAGCTGGAGTAGAGGCATATCGGCCACCACACATAGGCGATGGTGCCGATGGGCGCATCCCAGCGCTCCATGTTCAGGCGGCGGATGATTGCGATGAGGCAGGCCAGGAGGGCAAACATGATCAGCAGGGAGGTCCCGATCCATTCCCGGGTGAATACCACCACCCAGGCGGCATTCAGGATATTGGCCCCGATAAACCAGGGGGCTGACCGGGCGATGTATTCGTTCCCCTGGCTGTAGCGGTGGCTCCGGTAAATGCTGTAACCGGCAAACCCCAGCAACCCTAGGAAAATCAGCCCCCAGATGGAGAAGGCATAGCCGGCCGGGGTAAAAAGGGTGTCGAATTTCCGGCTGATTTCCCCGACGGTGGGATAGGGCCAGGCACCGGATTGGGAAGCGCCGTTCACCCCCAGTACCAGAAATACCGACAACAGGTTCAGGTAGGATAAGGTCTTGTCCATAGGCAATTTTTAACGGGTGTGTTTATGGGGTGGGCCCTGTTTGTTCCACGGCCAGGGGCACCACGGCGTCCCCGGTCAGCGCAAAGAACTGGTCCCCGGGTTCCGGGTCCAGGGCATGGGTGCCCGTGAAAGCGCCGAATGCGGGGAGGATCAGTTGGTTGGCCCTCAGGTGGAAGCAGGGCAGGCGCAGGGTCTGGCGACCGGCACCTCCAAGGCGAACGGCCGGGTGGATATGCCCTGCAATATTGAAACGGCCGGGGGATTTTTCCGGGTGGTGGGTGAGCCGGAAGGGCCCGGTTTCCAGATGTTGGAACAATTCAAAACCGAGGGCTTCATAGCGCAGGGGCGAAATGATGTCGTGGTTGCCCACAATGAGTTGCAGGCGCGACCCGGTTTCCCGCGCCCACTTTTCGAACAGGTCCCATTCCCGGTTCACGTGGGAGTGGAACAGGTCCCCGAGGAAACACAGGGTCCTTGGCTGGAATTGCGTACAAATCCTGCTGAGGCGGTCAAAATTCCGGAGCAGGGCTTCCCTGGGGACCGCTGCCCCGTATTTCCGGAAATGCATCACCTTGCCCAGGTGCAGGTCGCTGAGCAGGAGGGTGGATTGCGCCGGCCAGTACAGGCCGCCCCAGGGGTGGAATTCCACGGATTCGCCGGCAAGATCCAGGGAGTGCGTCATGTGCCCAAAGATACCCATTAGCCGGTAAAATCCTATACGGGTCCGGTCATCGCCCTCCTCGGGTCAGGATGCGGGTCATCCGCCTGATCCGGTCGGCCAGTTTTTCACTGGAGAGTTTTTCCCGCAGCCGGTCTGTGATGATCGGGAAGGAAAAAGGGGTAAACCTTTCGCAGGCCTTCCATACGATTTCCTGTCGGGAGATGCGTTCCAGGGCCAAGCGCAGGCGCCCCTCCTCTAGCTGGTGTTCAAAGGTTTCGCGGAAGGCCTGCCGGAAGAGGAGGTGGTCGGGCTCATAATCCCTGAAGACTTCAAATAGCAATTGGGAATTGCTCTGCAGGTGTTTCATCTTGATCCCTTTTTTGGGGTACCCGGAAAAGACCAGGCCGCTGATCACGGCGATGTCCCGGAATTTCCGCCGGGCCATTTCCGTGGCATTCAGGCTTTTCTGCAGGTCGTCCAGGAGGTACTCCGCGCTGAAGAGATCGTTGTCCAGGATCATCTGAATATCCATTTCCCGGTCGGACAGCAACTCAAACCCATAGTCGTTGTAGGCCAGGGAAAAGGTGATGGGCGACAACAGGCTGATGCGATAGCTCAGCAGGCTGGCCATGGCTTCGTGGACAAAGCGGCCCTCGAAGGGGTAGAACAGGTGGTGGAATCCCTCCCGGCTTTGGAAGGTCTCGATCAGGAACTGGTCGGGCCCGGGGACGATGCTCTCCAGTTTCTGCCGCTCAAAAAGCGGGGCCAGGGATTGAATTTCAAGGGATTGCTGCCCTCCGGGCAGCGCATGGGAATAGAGTTCTTCCCGGAGCAATTTGGACATCTCGCTCGACAGGGTCAGCCGCCCGCCCATCCAGCTGGGTACCCGGGAGGTTTTCTTGCTGGAATTCCGGACCTGGGCCACCATTTCCCGGATCCGGATGAACTCTAGGTTGCGCCCTGCAAAGGTGAATACGTCCCCGGGTTTCAGTTGGGAGATGAACCATTCCTCAATGGTGCCGATATACCCCCCTTTCTGGTATTTGACCGTCATATGGGCGTCCCCCACAATAGTGCCGATCTGGAACCGGTGCCGCATGGCCACCCCCCGGTTGGTCACCCTGAACAACCCGTCGGGCAGCACTTCTACCTTTTTATACTCGTCATAGGTGGCCAGGCTCTGGCTGCCCATGACCAGGAAATTCAGCAGCCATTCCCACTCCTCACGGCTCATGGCCTGGTAGCAGAAGGTCCGGCTGACTTCCCGGTAGATCTCCTCCGGGCGGAACCCGTCCGAAACGGCCAGGGTGGTCAGGTACTGTACCAACACGTCGTAACTGCCCAGGTAGGGGATGCGGTCCTCCACCGCCTGCTCCCGAACCGCCTGTTGGAGGGCGGAAGCCTCGATCAGCTCCATGGCATGGGTGGGCAGGAAGTAGATAACGCTCTCGCGTCCCGGGCGGTGGCCGCTGCGCCCCGCCCGCTGCAAAAATCGGGCAACCCCCTTGGGGCCCCCGATTTGTACCACGGTTTCCACCGGGGCAAAATCCACGCCCAGGTCAAGGCTGGAGGTACAGACCACTGCCCGTAGGCTTTCGTTCCGGATGGCCTGCTCCACCCAGTTCCGGGTCTCCTTGTCGATACTGCCGTGGTGCATGGCGATGTCCCCGGCGAGTTCCGGGTGTTTTTCCAGGATCTTCTGGAACCAGATCTCGCATTGCCCGCGGGTGTTGGTAAAGAGCAGGGTGGTTTTACTGGCCTGGATGATGGGGATGACGTGCTCCAGCAGGTGGAGCCCCAGGTGTCCCCTCCAGGGAAAGGTCTCCATGGTTTCCGGGATGATGCTTTTCACCGTGATCTTCTTGTCCAGGGCGGCCCGGATAAGCACGGAATTCACCAGCGCCTCCGAATCCGGCCCAAGCAGCACCTGCCGGGCCTGCTCCAGGTTCCCGATGGTGGCCGAAATGCCCCAGATCCGCAGGTGGGGGCAGATGGTCTTCAGGCGGGAGAGCGCGAGTTCCATCTGCACCCCCCGCTTGCTGCCGAGCAATTCGTGCCATTCGTCCACCACGATCGCATAGCAATCCCGGAACAGCTGGTGATACCCCTTGGTAGCCAGCAAAAGCTGCAGGCTTTCGGGCGTGGTGATCAGCAGGTCCGGCAATGTCTTGCGCTGCCTGGCGCGCTCTGCATTGGAGGTGTCCCCGGTCCGGATCCCGACCTCGAAAGGGATTTCCAGGTCCCTGGTGATCCGTTCGGCCGATTGCTGGATCTCCCTGGAGAGGGCACGCAGGGGGGTGATCCACAGGGCTTTCAGGCCCTTTTTGTGCTGTTTCCTGAAATTTGGCTGTTGTTGCATATGGTGCAGCAAAATGGGAAACCAGAGCGCATAGGTCTTCCCGCTCCCCGTGGGGGCGTTGAGCAACCCGTGGCGTCCCTCCAGGAAGGCCTTCCAGGTTTTCTGCTGGAAGGGGAAGGGTTCCCAGCCCTGCCGCTCGAACCAATCGACGGCAACTCCCATCAGGGCATTTGGATTTTTCGGGGTTGGGGCCATGGTTAGGGGATCATGTTTTCGAGTTCCCGGAGCGTGTTGGCCTCCGAGATCGGTTTGTCCTTCCGCCAGCGCACGATCCGGGGGAAACGGGTGGCAAACCCGCTCTTGTGCCGTTTGGAGCGCGCGATGCCCTCGAAGGCAATTTCGAATACGTGCTCGGGGGTAACCGAGCGCACCGGCCCGAACCGCTCCAGGGTGTTTTTCTTGATCCAGGCATCTACCTGCCGGAATTCGGCATCCGTCAGGCCCGAATACGCCTTGGCAAAAGTAACCAGTTCCCTTTCCCCATTTTCCTTTTCCTCCCAGAGCGCAAAGGTGTAATCGGTAAAGAGGTTGCTGCGCCTGCCATGGCCGCGCATGGCATAGGTGAGCACGGCATCCACGGTGAGCGGGTCTACCTTCCACTTCCACCAATCCCCTTTTTTGCGGCCTACCCCGTACGCGGAGTCCTTCCGTTTGAGCATCAGGCCTTCGCTCCGCCTTTCCCGGGATTCCCCCCGCTCCCGGTGGGCCGCTTCCCAGCTGCCGACTTCCAGGGTAAGTGAAAGGTCTATGGGCATCCCCGGGTCCGCAGCCAGGGGCTCGATGAGCGGGTCCAGCAAGGCGCGCCTCGCCTCAAAAGGTTGTTCGCGCAGGTCGCGTCCCTCCCATTCGAGCAGGTCATAGGCGCGGAGGATGACCGGGACCTTCCGGAGCAGGGCAGCCCCTACCTTTTTGCGGCCGAGGCGTTTCTGCAGGTCGTTGAAGGTACCCACCTTCCCTTTCGGAAAGGGCAGGATTTCCCCGTCCAGGACCGTGCCATCCGGCAGCGTTTCGGCCAGGGGGGCAAATTCCGGGTAGCTTTCCGTGATGAGTTCCTCCCCCCGGCTCCACAGGAACATGGTGCCACTTCGGACAATCAGCTGTGCGCGGATGCCATCCCATTTGTGTTCCATCAGCCAGTCCCCGGGGGCACCGAGCGCCTCGGGTGTTTCCTCGATGGCATAGGCCAGGTAGAACGGGTAGGGCCGGGACTGGTTTTCGGACTCCTGTTCCTCCAGGACCAGTTGGCGGAAGCTGCTGGCGGCCGGGTCCCAGTTGCCCATCAGCCGGAAGGCAAGCAGGTCTTCTTCCACGCCGGTTGCCTGGGATAGGGCCCTGGTCATCAGTTTCTGGCTGATGCCGATGCGAAAGCCGCCCGTCATCAGCTTGGTCAGCACAAACCGCTCGTAATAACCCAGCTTTTGCCAGTGTTCGGTGAGGTAGGCCTTTTTTTCATGTTCCTCCCTGTCCTTGAGGTAGATCATGTCCAGGAGGTAGTCCTGCAGGGAGCGGTTGTGGGATTCCTCCCCACCGGTCCGGGGGATGACCAGGGCAATGGTTTCGGCCAGGTCCCCCACGATATGGTAGCTCTCCTCAAAAAGCCAGAGGGGGATTCCGGCCAGTTCGGACGCCCATTCGCGGAGCAGGCGCGTATTCACGGGTCGGGGCGGCCGGCGGTGGGAAAGGATGGCGATGGTCCATACCTTATCCGCATCCGGGGCGTCCCGGAAGTAGGCACTCAGCGCTGCCACCTTGGCATTGGTCTTGTTGGTGGCATCCAGGGTCCTTATGAGTTCGGCGAATTCGTTCATGGGCCCTCCTGTGTATCGTTTTCCGAGGTTTCCCCCTCGTACTGGGTCTCCGCCGTCCGGGCATCGTACCCTTTTTCGCTGAGGAATCTCGAGAAGATATCTGCGTACCCGTGGGTACAAATGATGCGCTCGGCCCCGGTAGCCTCGATACTCTCAACGAGCCCCTGCCAGTCGCAGTGGTCACTAAGTACAAAACCCCGGTCCACGGCCCTCCGCCTCCGGGCCCCACGGAAAGCCATCCAGCCGCTGGCTGCGGCAATTTCGTACGGGACCATCCTCCGGATCCAGGCGCTGCCATGGGCGCTGGGAGGGGCCAGGACCAGGTTTCCGTTTATCGCTTCCCGGGAGGTATCGGGGGTAATGCGGACCGTCGCCGGGAATTCCGCCAGTGGGCGGAGGACTTCTGTCATGTTCTCGATGGCCCCGTGGGTATAGATCGTGCCGATCCCGGGGTCCAGCCCGCGGAGGAGGCGTTGTGCTTTTCCCAGGGAGTAGGCGAGCAGAACGGAGGTTTTGCCGGCTTCCCGGTTGGCCCGCCACCAGGTGTTGATATCGTTTAGCACCTCCTGTTGGGGGCGCCATTTAAAGGCGGGCAGCCCGAAGGTGCATTCCGTAATGAAACTGTGGCAGCGGACCGGTTCAAAAGGGGTTGCCAGCCCGTCGTCCTCCGATTTGTAATCGCCCGAAAATACCCAGACCTCCCCTCTGTATTCTGCGCGGATCTGGGAGGAGCCGATAATATGGCCGGCCGGGTGGAAGCTGAAGCGCACCCCGTTGACCGTAGTTACCTCTCCCCAGTCACGCCCGCTGACCCGGATGTTTCCAAGGCGGTGCCGGATAATGGGGACGTTCCTGTGATGGGTGATATACTCCTGGTGGCCCGGGCGGCTGTGATCGGCATGCCCGTGGGAGATCAACGCGCGTTTTACGGGACGCCATGGGTCCAGGTAAACGTCCGCGGGCGGACAGTAAATGCCCTTGTCCGTAAATTCCAGCAGGGGTTTTTCCATAGCCCGGTGAAGTTACGGAATTCTCTTTATTGGCCGATCCCCCATCCGGTATCCGGGGGTGCCGGCCGTCTCGGCGTCCCGGGCCGGAATATGGCGGGATTCGGTGGTAATTCCCTCGAAAAAGGAATATATTTGCAGGGATAAACCCTGTGCAGACTATGCCCATTCTAGACCTATACAACCACTCCGAGAAGCGCCGCAACCTGGCCCATTTTGCAGCCATAGCCTCCCTTGCGGCCGTGGACGGTGCGGTAAACCCGTCGGAAAAGGAAATCCTGGACCGATTTGCCAACAAACTCAACATCACGGACGCCGAATACAAGGAGGTGATGAAAAAGGAGAACAAGTACCCGATCGAGGCCCCCTTCGAAATGGAGAAGCGCTATGAGCGGTTGTTCGATTTTTTCCGGATCATCTTTTCGGACCACGATATCGACGAAGAGGAACGCGACCTGGTCCGGAAATACGCCATTGGCATAGGCTTCAGCTCCAAAAAGGCCGAAGAGGTTCTCAACCGCTCCATTGAGATTTTCCGCGGAAGGATCCCGTTTGAGGATTACCTGATGCTGATTGAGAAAAAAGGATAGGGGTCAGGCGTAGCGCGCCATAAAGGATTCCGCTTTTTCCACCATTTTCCGGCTCCCGCAAAAGAAGGGAACCCGCTGGTGCAATTCTCCCGGCTGGATTTCCAGGATCCGCCCATACCCGTCCGAAGCCTTGCCTCCGGCCTGTTCGGCCAGGAAAGCAATGGGGTTGCACTCGTAGAGGAGGCGGAGTTTCCCGTTGCTGGCCTTGCTGCTTTTCGGATACATGTAAATGCCCCCCTTGATCATGTTGCGGTGAAAATCCGATACCAGGGAGCCGATGTAGCGGGAGGTATAGGGCCTGTCTTCTTCTTCCATCTGGCAATATTTGATATAGTCCTTCACCCCCTGGGGGAAATGGATATAATTCCCCTCATTGACTGAATAGATAGTCCCGGTGTCCGGGAACTGCATGTTGGGGTGGGACAGGTAAAACGTGCCGATGGCCGGGTTCAGGGTAAACCCGTTGACACCGTGGCCCGTGGTGTAGACCAGCATGGTGGAGGTGCCGTAAATGATGTACCCGGCTGCAACCTGGTTGACCCCGGGCTGCAGGAAATCCGCGAGGGTAACCGGGGAACCGATCGGGGTGATCCGGCGGTAGATGGAGAAGATGGTGCCTACCGAGACATTCACATCGATGTTGGAGGAACCGTCCAGGGGGTCGATCAGGACCACGTATTTGTTCTGGTGCTGCTCATCCTGGGAATTGATGGGGATAAATTCGTCTTCTTCCTCCGAGGCAATGCCGCAGACGATCTCCCGGTTCTGCAGGGTTTGCTTGAATTTTTCATTGGCCAGCACGTCGAGCTTCTGCTGGTTCTCCCCCTGGATGTTGGTCTCCCCCGCGGCCCCCAGGATATCGACCAGGCCGGCCTTGTTGACCTCGTGGTTCACCACTTTGGCCGCCAGTCGGATCGCGTTGATGAGTTTGGACAATTCACCGGTCGAGTACTGGAATTCGGTCTGGTTTTCGATGATGAATTCACCCAGGGTCTTGTTTTTCTTCTGCATCCGCTCTTGTGAGGTGTTTGTGCCCACAAATATCGCTTATTTTGTGAAACTATATCGATTTCGCACCTCAGGAGTTTTGAAGATTTATAACTTTGTGTTCTATTTGTAACAACTATGGAAATCAGTATCCGACCCGCCAGGGAAGCAGACATGAAAGACGTCCACCGGCTCATCCGGGAACTCGCCGAATTTGAGCGGGAACCCGAGGCGGTGGAAGTAACCGAAGACCAACTCCGGGAAGACGGTTTTGGCCAAAACCCGAAATTCCAATGCTTTGTGGCGGTTTCCGGCGACCGCATCGAGGGGATGGCGCTGGTGTACCCCAGGTATTCCACCTGGAAAGGCCCGGCAATCCACCTGGAAGACCTGATCGTCACCGAGGCCGCCCGGGGCAAAGGCGTGGGCAGTGCCCTGCTAACCCGGGTCATCCGGCACGCGGCCGACGCAGGGGTCAGGCGGGTTTGCTGGGAGGTACTGGACTGGAACGAACCTGCCATCGGCTTCTATGAATCGCGGGGCGCCCGGGTCCTCAGGGACTGGGATGTCGTGCAACTGGACGCAGCCGGTATTGCAGCCTATCTGAAGGAGTATGAGAGTATTTAAGTTCGGGGGCGCCTCCGTCAAGGATGCGGAAGGGGTCCGAAACCTGTTGAACGTCCTGTCGCAGACAGGTACCGAAAATACCTTCCTCGTGGTTTCCGCCATGGGGAAGACCACCAATGCCATGGAGGCGGTGGTAAAGGCCTATTTTGACGACAAACCGGCTGTTGCCGGGGCCCTGGATGAGGTGGTTTCCTACCACGACGCCATTGCCCGAAAATTATTCCCCGCAGACGGCCACCCGGTGCATGGGAGGATGCGCGGCCTTTTTGAAGAGGTCCGCGGGTTCCTGGCCTGGAACAAGTCTCCCAAATACGGGTTTGTCTATGACCAGGTGGTGGGGTACGGCGAATTGCTGTCCACCACCCTGGTAAGTGCCTATCTCACAGACAACGGCGTGGCGAACACCTGGCTGGATATTCGGAAATACATCAAGACCGACTCCAATTACCGGGACGTGAACGTTCAGTGGGAGCGGACCCAGGAGGCCATCTCCTCCCTGTCCCCGGGGAAGGAGCTCTTTATTACCCAGGGTTTCCTGGGGAGCGACGACAATAACTTCACCACCACCCTGGGCCGGGAGGGATCGGATTATACGGCGGCGATCATCGCCTACTGCCTTAATGCGCGGTCGGTAACCATCTGGAAGGACGTCCCCGGGGTCCTCAACGCGGACCCCCGCTATTTCGAGAAGGCGAGCCTGCTGAACCGCATCTCCTATCGGGAGGCGATCGAGCTGGCCTTTTACGGGGCGTCGGTTATCCACCCCAAGACGCTGCAGCCCTTGCAGCGGAAGGAAATACCCCTGCATGTGAAGTCCTTCCTGAAGCCCTCCGATCCGGGCACGACCGTTGGCAAGGGCCAGGGAATTGAGCCCCAGGTGCCCTGCTTCATCGTCAAGAAAGACCAGGTGCTCATGCGCCTTTCCTCCCTGGATTTTTCCTTTATCGTGGAGGACAGTATCGGCGACCTTTTCAAGTTGCTGCACGATTACCGGATGAAGGTGGACATGATCCAGAATTCGGCCATCAGCTTCTCTGTCTGCGTGGATAACAAATTCGGCCGCCTGCCGGAATTGCTGCAGCATCTCAAGGGAAGGTTCAAGGTGGTGCACCACGAAAATGTGTCCCTGTATACCATCCGGCATTTCAATGCCGATGCCATCCGGTCCCTGCAGGACGGGCGGGAAGTGCTCCTGGAGCAGCGCAGCAAGGAAACGGTGCAGCTGGTGGTCAAGTAGGCCCGGGAATTTCAAAAATACGGGTTCGGGCCGGCTGGGCGTCGCCATTTTTCTATCTTTATCCTCTAGCAAGGACGCGATATGAGTTTAGTGACCGCCAAGGAAGTATCCAAAGCCATCCACCTGGACCGGTATGGTTTTCTGGGGACCATGATGGGCTGGTTCCTGATGCAGGTCACCCGTATCAGCAGCATCAACCGCTTTTACAAGCGGCACCGCCACCTCGGGGGCATGGAATTCCTGGACCGGATCCTGGAGCACTACGAGATCGATTTTGAAATCCCGGAAGAAGATTTCAGGCGCCTCCCCAAGGAAGGGGCCTTTATCACCATCAGCAACCACCCCCTGGGGGGCATCGACGGGGTATTGCTGTTGAAACTCCTGTTGCAACACCGCTCCGATTACAAGATCATTGCCAATTTCCTGCTGCAGCGCATCGAGCCCCTGGCGCCCTATATCATGCCGGTCAACCCCTTTGAAAACCACAAGGACGCCAAAAGCTCCATCGCCGGATTCAAGCGGTCCATGGAGCACCTCGGCGGCGGGCACCCTTTGGGGATCTTCCCGGCAGGCGAGGTATCCACCTATAAGGAAGGACAGCATTTTGTGGACAAACCCTGGGAAGAAGCGGCCCTCAAACTGATCCGACGGGCAGAGGTCCCCGTGGTACCCATTTATTTCCACGCCCGCAACAGCCGGATGTTCTATTACCTCTCCCGGATCAACGATATCTTCCGCACCGCTAAACTCCCGTCGGAACTGACCACCCAGCGCAACCGCAGCATCAAGGTGCGTATCGGGCAGCCCATTCAGGTAGCGGCGCAGAAGGAACAGGAAACCCTGGAGGAGTTCGCGGACCTGCTCAGACGGAAGACCTATCTGCTGGCCAATGCCTATGAACGGGAACGCCTGATCGACCAGATCCCGGGTAGCCTGAAAATACCGAAGCCGCCCAGACGGATTGCCGACGCGGTGCGCAGCGAGGTCATACAGGGGGAGATCGGAAAACTTCGGGAAAAGAACTGCCGCCTGCTGCAGAGCCGGAATTACGAGGTTTTCCTCGCCCAGAAAAAAGACATGCCGTTTATCCTGCAGGAAATCGGCCGGCAGCGGGAAGTCACCTTCCGGGCCATCGGGGAGGGGACCAACAAGTCCATTGACCTGGACCGTTTCGATGATTATTACCACCACCTCTTCCTCTGGGACGATCAGGAAAAGACCATCGTGGGGGCTTACAGGATGGGGATGGGCTCTGAGATTTTCAAGCAGTACGGCATCGACGGGTTCTACCTGCAGGACCTGTTCCGCTTTGAGCCGGAACTCTTTGGGATGATGCGCCAGTCCATCGAAATGGGGCGGGCCTACATCGTCAAGGAATACCAACAGAAACCCATGCCCCTTTTCCTTTTATGGAAAGGGATTGTGCATACCACCCTGCGGTTCCCGGAGCACAAATACCTGATCGGCGGGGTGAGCATCAGCAACCAGTTTTCCAATTTCTCAAAATCCCTGATGATTGAATTTATGAAGTCGAATTACTGGGACCCCTATGTGGCCCAGTATATCCGGCCCAAGAAGGAATTCAAGGTAAAGCTCAGCGATGCGGACAAGGAATTTGTCTTTGACGAAACCGAGGCCGACCTGAACAAGTTCGACAAGCTGATCGAGGAAGTGGAACCGGGCAGCCTACGCCTGCCGGTCCTGATCAAAAAATACATCAAGCAGAACGCCAAAGTCGTGGCCTTTAACGTGGACCCCCTTTTCAACAATTCCGTGGACGGGCTGATGTACATTAAAATAGCGGACCTGCCTGAGGATACGGTCAAGCCGGTGATGGAGGAGTTCCAGGCAGAACTGGAGCGCAGGCTGGCCGAAGGCGGCAACGGGGACCTGGCTACAGGAGTTCACGGCGAACAAAATCGCGGCAGTACGCTTTGATTTCATCCCGGGTTTCCCGGAATGCCCGGCGCTTTTCTTCCTCGCTGCCTGAGACTTTTGACGGGTCCTGAAAATTGTGGTGCAACCGGATGGCACCGGGTGCCGGAATATAGGGGCAGTGCTCCCGCGCGTGGTCACAGACCGTAATGATGTAATCCCAGGAAATACCGGAATATTCGTCCACATGGTTGGAGGTATGCCCGGAGATATCAATCCCGTCCTCGGCCATGATCTGAACCGCACCGGGGTTCAGCCCGTGGGTTTCTATCCCGGCACTGTAGATTTTTGCCACCGGGGCGGGTTGCAGGGCCTCCAGGTAGCCATGGGCCATCTGGCTCCTGCAGGAGTTACCGGTACATAATACAAGCACGTTTTTCATTTCTTTTATTTTCAGGTTTTTAATCGATTCCCACGGTGCGGCTCCTGCGTTCAAACAGGATGTTGTCTTTCCAGACGCCGTTCCTTCGGGCAATTTTTTCCCGGTATCCCAGGCGGCGGAAACCGCAGGATTCGTGCAGCCGGATACTTGCGGAATTCTCGGGGAATACCCCGGACTGCAGCGTCCAGATGCCCCGGGCTTCACTCTCCGGGATGAGGGCTGCGAGCAGCGCTTTGCCGGTGCCGCTTCCCCGGTGGCGGGAACTGACATAGACGCTGAGTTCTGCCACGCCACCGTATACACAGCGCCCGGAAACCGGGGAGAGGGCTGCCCATCCCGCGAGCTGCCCGTCTTTGGCCTGGGCAACCAGCCTGCATTCGGGCAGGTGGGCCGAATCCCAGGCTTCATAGGTGGGTACACGGGTTTCAAAGGTGGCCACCCCGGTCCCTATGCCTTCGGCATAGATTCGTGCCACTTCGTGCCAGTCTTCCGGGGTCATGGGACGGATCTGCATGGCCTGGGTTCAACAACATCCGGTGCCGGGTGTGCAACCGGCGGCTTCAACGGCTTCCGGTGTTTCCCCTGCAGTCCGCTTGGCGGTTACGGGTACCCCGCAGATATCGCTGGCCTTGCACTGTGTCGGGACGGGACTGAGCAGGACCACCAGGTTCTCCCCCTCCAGGCGTTCCCCGGCCACGTGGAGTTGGGCGGCGTGGAAGTCCGCGTTCCCGTATTCAAATTTCACCAGGCTGTCCATCAGCAGGGGTTGCTTTTGTGCCACCCGCCCGAGGATGGCCAGGGCCTTTTTGGCGGTGATGGAACGATCTGCAGGTTCCGGTACCGGGTTTTCCCAGAGCTGGATAACGGTTTCCTTCCAGGAATCGGAGCGGCCTCCGCAATCGGTAGCGTCGATATGGATGTTTTTGACTTCGGTGATGTGGTAATCCGGCCGGAGCCGCTTTCCCGGTGCATATTCAAAATTCAGCATGCGACCAGGGTGTTTTTGGAGGAGTTCGAGGAATTCGGATGTTTTCATCGTTTCGGTTTTGGATATCGGATTTTAGGTATCTGGTTTATGGCTTTCACGTTGGGAGGGAAGGGCATCAGCAACACTGTTGGCCGATGCGGGTGAAAAATGTGTCGAACAAGCCCTGTATCTCATCCCAACGGTCCTTGTCGATGCAGTAGCACAGGTTCCTGCCCTGGAAATCCCCCCGGAGCAGCCCGATTTTTTTGATTTCGGCCAGGTGTTGCGATATGGTCGCCTGGGCCAGGCCGGTCTCCTCGACGAGGTCGCTGCAGATGCAGGAATCCTGCCGGCTGATATGCTGCAGGATGGCCACGCGTGCCGGATGTGCGAGTACCCGGGCTACCTGGGCCAGTTCGTTCTGGCGGGTGTCGAAGAGCTGTGTTTTGGAAACGCCCATATAAATGCTTTTAAAATTATATATCGCAATATTACGATAATAAAGATAAAAATAAAAGCCGGAGTCAAAAATTCCGGCTTTATGTGTCAGAACCAGGGTTTTTTGCCAACCTGGTAGGTGTTGTAGAATTCCTCATCGCTTTTGGTCAGGTAGATAATGCCTTCGATCAACCCAATCAGGCCGGTGGCCCATACCACGAAGATGCCTACCCCGATACAGGACAGCACCATGCCGATGACGGTGACCACCAGCAGGATGATCCCCTCTTTCTGGTATCCGAGTATGAATTTGTGAACGCCCAGGGAACCCAGGACAATGGCCAGTATCCCGGCCAGGATCTTCTTGTTTTCGCCCCCGGCGCTATTGAGGCCTTCCTTGAACTCCTCGGCTGTTTTCTTGGCTTCACTCTTGAAATCCCCGGCTGCTTTTTTGGCGTCCTCGCCGGCTTCCCGGGCCTTATCCCCGAAATCTTTTTTGTCGTCTGACATCGTTCTGTTTATTGGTGGTTTGTATCACCAATGTAGGAAATTATTCCCTAATCCTGAAATGCCTTATCCACTGGTTCCCAGAGCTCGATTTTGTTGCCTTCCGGGTCCAGGATCCATCCGAATTTGCCGTAGTCGTATTCCTCCATTTCGCCCACGACCTCCACGCCTTCCTCCCGGAGTACCGCAAGGAGCTCTTTGAGGTTTTCCACCCTGAAATTCATCATAAAGGGCTTTTCACTGGGCTCGAAGTATTCGGTATCCTCCTTAAACGGGCTCCATTGGGTACTGCAGTCTTGGCCTTCTTTGTCTTTCCACCAGAACGTACACCCGTAGGCATCCGTGGGCAGCCCCAGGTGCTTCCCGTACCATTCCCTGATCCTGTCGGGGTCTTTGGTCTTGAAGAAAAAACCTCCAAGGCCGGTTACGCGCTTTTCCATACCAGTTACTTTTTTATTGCTTGTTCATAAAGTTCGATCCAGTCGTCCATCTGCATTTTCCCGCACAATTGCCCGATCAGGTCATAGGGGATTTTTTCGGGTTTTTTAAAGCGGATACAGCTCTTGCCCATATCGGGTTTGCCAAGCCCCAGCCCCTTGTAAGCCTCCACGAACCACTGCTGCAGCTCCGGGTCCGCATACATGCCGTTGTGGTAGACCGCGATATAATTCTTCTGGCTGGCCAGGTTGATAAACGGCAGGGGGAGCTGTGGGTCGCAATGGTAGCCGTCCGGATAGCGGGCGTGGGGCACCACATAGCCGATCATCCCGTAGCTGATGGTTTCCTCGAACCCCGTCGGCAGGTTTTTCCGGATGACCTGCCGCAACTTTTCGACCGGGCCTTTCCGGTCCCCGGGCAGTTGTGAAATGTAATCGTCCGGTGTATTTGCCTGGTACTGCATGGGTTTTTATTCAGGGTTCATTTAAAAATACGCAACCGGCCGTGGCGGATTCATCGCCTTCCGGGAGGCTTAAATAAGTTCCTGCCAGGACCACAAGGCAACTGCCGCGGGTTTCCGTTTCAGTGCAAGGCCCGAGATCAGGCTGATGATTATTTTTTTCATGGCTGGTCGTTTTCAGTGAGTCCGAATGTAGAACATAGGGCATGGCGGGCGTTCATACTAAAGTACCAATTTTAGCTTTATCCCTCATACCGGGGGATACGGCTTGGGGATCAGGTTCAGGGCACGCGCTTTTTCCATCAGCTGGGTGCGCCGCCGGACATCCAGCTTCACCAGCAGGAGGAAGATGGCCACGGCCAGAGCAGAGAATATCCGGATGGTCCGCCACATAGCGGAAAGGAAAAAAATATGAGGGATTCTAGCGGCCGTTGTAGTGCGCCCTGATTTTCGCCACCACGGTGGCCGCCAGCTTTTCCTTGCTTTCGACGGTCCACCCCGCCACGTGGGGGCTGAACAGGACATTGGGGGCTGCGATCAGCTGTCGCATGGCCTCCGGCATTTCCCCTTTGCCAAAAAGCGATTCGAAGGAGGACTTCTCGTATTCAAGGACATCGAGGCCAGCGCCCAGCACCTTGCCGCTTTTGAGGGCGTCCACCAGGTCCCCGGTCTGCACGCACTTGCCGCGGGCCGTGTTGAGGAGCCAGATGGGGTTGTGGAAGGCATTCAGGAATGCTGCATTGACCATCCCGACCGTATCCGGGGTTTCCGGTACATGGAGGCTGACCACATCGGCGTGCTGCCTGAATTCCATAATCCCCACTTGCCGCGCATCGTCGTTGCCAACGCCTCCCACGATATCGTAGCAAATGGTCTGTACATCAAAACCCCGCAGTTTCCGGGCAAAGGCCTTCCCCATATTGCCGTACCCGATAATCCCCACGGTTTTCCCGTCGAGTTCGACCCCCCGGTTCGCCTCCCGCCTCCAGGTCCCCTGCCGCACCTCGGCGTCAGCCGTGTGCATTTTGTTCATCAGGGCAAGCAGCATCCCGAGGGTATGCTCCCCCACCGCATTCCGGTTCCCTTCCGGGGCGGCCGCCAGGAAAACGTCCTGTTTCCGGGCCGCCTGTGTATCGATATTCTCCAGACCTGCACCCACGCGCCCGATAAATTCGAGGTTAACCGCCTTTTCGAGGAATTCCCGGTCTATCGGGATGCGGCTGCGGATAATGATGCCGTGGTACCCGGAGATTTTGTCCATCACCTCCTCCCGGGAGCCCGTATAGTCCCGGTCATTCTGAAATCCCATTTGTGCAAGGCCCTCTTCGAGCAAAGGGTGGTTTTCGTCCAGGTGCAGTACTTTCTTCATGTTATTGGTCATTTCGGCTGGTCAGGCAGGTGACCAAGATACAGAAGATTTCAGGGAATTGCGAGGCGCGCCCGGGCGAAACAGCTTTCCGGGTATTCCGGGTATTCCGCCCTCTACAGGATGGCGGGTTTCATGGGTTGTCCGTTTTGATTTCGGGCTGGCCGGGTACCTCAAAGCGGAACATATCGCTCCTGCTGTAATGCCCGTTCGGGTCAAAATCCAGTTTGCTGCGGGTCACCGCTTCCAGGTCCAGGGAAGCCGTCAACACCCCGGCCTGGTCCCAGAGCGGGCCGGCAAGGAGTTCCCCCTGGGGGGAAACGATGACGCTGCCGCCGGGACAGTCGTATCCGTCTTCATTCGCTTCCAGGTCCCGGAAAGCAGCGGGGAGTTGGTCCCGGGAGGTAAACTGGTTGCAGCCCAGGACAAAGCACCTGCCCTCGAGGGCGATGTGTCGCATCGTATCCGTCCAGCCGGGACGGGCGTCTGCCGTGGGTGCCAGGTAAACCTGCACCCCTTTCCGGTACATGGACTGCCGGGCCAGGGGCATGTAGTTTTCCCAGCAGATTAGGCCTCCCAGCCTTCCGATGGGTGTATCAAACGCGCATAGGGTGGTCGCGTCCCCCTCGGCCCATACGATGCGTTCTGTCCCGGTGGGCTTGATCTTACGGTGGACGCCCATCAGGCCGTTGTAGGGGGAGAAGTAAGCCAGGGAACAATACAGGCTGCCGTGCCGGCTAGATTTTTCGGTAATCCCCACGGCCAGGTAAACCCCGTGGTCCCGGGCCACCTTTTCCAGAAATCCGCGGTCCGGCCCTTCCAGGTCCACACTCTGGCGGTGGTATTCCGCATAGAGTTCCCTGCCTTCGGCTGTGCGGCTCCCCACCCGGGCACCAAAGGTAAACCCCCTGGGGTACCCCGGCACAAAGGACTCCGGGAACAGGATCAGCTGGCAGCCCCGGGCGGTATGTTCCGCAGTGATACTTTCGATATTGGCCAGGCAGGCCTCCTTGTCGAAGAACACGGGGCTTTCCTGTATGACCGCTACTTGTATGTTCATATTGAAGGGGATTCCGGGGACGGGTTTCACCCAAAGTTAGGGAAATCCGCGGGGAATCTTCAGGCTTATATGCCCAGGACCACCCTGGCAATCCAGAAGTAGATCAGGATGCCGAAGATATCGTTGCTGGTAGTGATAAACGGGCCTGTTGCAATCGCCGGGTCGATCCCCCGCTTGTGCAGGAACAAGGGGATAAACGTCCCGATGATCCCCGCGACCACGATGACGGTGATCAGGGAGATGGAGATGGCCAGGGCTGTCGGGAAGTTGCCTTTCCAGACCCAGGTAAAAAGCAGCAGGACCACCGCGAGGATAAAACCATTGAGCATGGCCAGCAGCATTTCCTTGACCAGCCGGTTCCCGATGCTGCCCTTGAGGTCGTCATTTGCAAGGCCCTGCACGATGATGGCGCTGGACTGCACCCCGACGTTCCCGGCCATGGCCGCGATCAGGGGGGTAAAGAAAAATAGGATGGCGTGGCGGGCAATCATTTCCTCAAAGCCGCCCATGATGGCAGCAGCCCCCAGCCCGCCGATCAGCCCAAGGAACAACCAGGGCAGGCGGGCCCGGGTAAGGTCCCAGATGCTGTCGTCTGCCTCCACGTCCTGGGAAATACCCGCGGCCATCTGGTAGTCTTTGTCGGCTTCCTCCCGGATCACGTCCACGATATCGTCAATGGTGATACGTCCCACCAGCCGGCCGATTTCGTCCACCACGGGGATTGCCTCCAGGTCGTATTTGGACATGATCTTGGCCACCTCTTCCGGCTTTTCGTTCACGTTCACCGAGTCTACCTGAGAGATATACACGTCGCGGATGGGCGACCGCGTCGAGGCGGTGAGCAGGTCCTTCAGGGATAACCGGCCGATCAGGATGTCCTGGTCGTTCACCACGTAAATGGAGTGGACGCGGGTGACGTTTTCGGCCTGGTGCCGCATCTCTTTCACGCAGGTTAATACGCTCCAGTTGTCGTACACCTTTACCAGCTCCTTGGCCATGAGCCCGCCCGCCGAATTTTCATCGTAGCGGAGCAGGTCCACGATGTGACGGGCGTGGTCCCGGTCCGAGATCTTGGAGATGACCTCCTGCACGATTTCCTTGGGCAGCTCGGCGACGATGTCGGCTGCGTCGTCCGTGTCCAGTTCCTCGAGTTCCCCGGCGATTTCCCGGGAGGAGAGGTTGCTCAGGATCGCCTCCCGCACATCCTCGTCCAGTTCGGTAAGGACATCCGAGGTCTTCTCGCTGTCGAGCAGTTTGATCAGGTAGGTGGCCTCGTCCTCATTCAGTTCGTTGATGATCTCGGCGACATCTGCATAGTGCACCTCTTCCATCATGGAACGGAGGGAATCGTTCTGACGGTTTTCGATCAGCTGTTCGATTTCGGCGATCAGCTCGTCGGTGAGTTTAAATGGTGTCATCCCAGATGCGCTTTGAGAGGGCGGTAAATTCCCGTACCGTAAGTTGTTCGGGACGCCGGTCAAAGATAGCATCTTCTTTGAGATAATCGGGGACAGGCAGGCTTTTAAGGCTGTTTCGGAGCGTTTTGCGGCGCTGGTTGAAGGCGGTTTTCACCAGGTGGGCCAAGCGGTTGTGGTCCCAGTCGATTTCCTCCCCGGCGCGGTAGCGCAAATGCAGTACACCGGAGGCAACCTTCGGGGGCGGGTCAAAGACTTCCGGGGGTACGGTAAAGCAGTATTCCGCATCGTAATAGGCCTGGGTGAGCACCGACAGGATCCCGTAGGTTTTGCTTCCGGGACCCGCACAGATCCGTTGGGCCACCTCCCGCTGGAACATGCCGCAGAATTCCGGGATGCGCTGCCGGTGTTCCAGGACCCGGAAAACGATCTGGGTGGAAATATTGTAGGGGAAATTTCCCGTTACCGAAAACTCCTTCCCCGGGAACACCTCCCGGAGGTCCAGTTTCAGGAAATCTGCATGCACGACACGGAAGGACAGGTGGGGGCTGGTTTGGCCAGCGAGTCGGGGGGAAAAAACCTCCTCCAGGTAGCGGACGGATTCTTTGTCGAGTTCCACGGCCACGAGGTCGATGGGACGTTCCAGCAAAAAATTGGTGAGTACCCCGGTGCCCGGGCCGATTTCCAGCACGTGCGTCGGGCCGTCAGGGTCCAGGGTAGCGGCAATGCGCGCCGCAACCGAGGTATCCGTAAGGAAATGCTGCCCGAGGTGTTTTTTGGCGCTTACCCCCGTATTGCGCTGGGTCTCCCCTTTCCTGCCGGAAGCTTTCCGCTTGTTTTTCCGATTGCTCATCCCGTGTTGGCTTTATTGCGGGCGGCCAGGTAGACCCATGCCTGTCGCCCGGATTTCAACGAAAGGATTTTGCGATAATACAGGTCGGTTTCATACAGGTCCGCCCTGCGGAGCTCTTCCTGGCTTACTTCCAGCAGCATCCCCGCAACGGCAGTACCTTCCTTTCCGCAAGGGATCACTTCGGGGTATTGCCCGGCAACGGAGGCTTCCAGTTTTTCAAAACCTTCCAGGCTGTCCCGGGTGTAGGGGGGGAGTCCCCCGAAAACCTGCTCGCTGATGTGCGGGTCCGTCAGGGTGCCGTAGACAAACAGGTATTCTTTGGGGGCCGGCATCAGTGCTCGCTGATGATTTCCAGTTCCGTCCGGAAAGCGACCAGCCGGTCGCCGTACCGGTCGGCGACCAGTTCCCGCAACCGGCCTGCGTGTTCCCGGTAGTAGGAGTCGAGAGACGCCCGGTCAGGCGCCTCGTACTGCACCGAGTAGGTGGTTCCCCCCAGCTCCTCCTCGACCAGCACCCGGCAGATCCGCGCATTGCGGAAATGCCCTGTAGCCAGTACGTCCGGTATATGTATAGCCTGCATCCACTGCAGCCATTCGGCGTGGATGCCGTCCTCTACATTGATGGTAACGTTGTATATGATCATGTGTGTGGGAATTGGTCCGGAAACTTCAATTGACAGGGTCGCCCCGAAGCATCCGGAAAAGTTTGCGCGCTTCCGGGAAAAAATAACTGTCCTGAAAACGGTAGATGATTTCCCGGTAGTGTTCCATCGCCTTGGCCGGGTCATCCAGGCGGGTGCGGTAGAGTTCGCCCATGGCAAAATGGGCATCATCTGCCAGGATATCCTGCCCGAAGAACTCCACAATTTTGCGATAACTCAGCAGGGCACCCGTATAGTCCCCCGCCTGCTCCAGCAAACGGCCGTGCATCAGCAGGGCCTCGTCTTCAATTTTTTCCCCTTTGTGGTTGGTGAGGATTTCTTCCAGGGCCTGCAGGGCTTCATTGCTTTTTTGCTGGTAGGCCAGGAGGTCGGCCCGGGCGTATTTGCGCAGGGCGGTCTGGGTGGAATCTTCCAGGGAGTTGTCCGAAATGATCAGGCTCAGCTGCATGGCGTCATTGGCAATGAGCTGGGAGGTAGAATTCCTCAGGACTTTCAGCTGGGTAAGCGCCCAGTCAAAATCCCCCTTGTAAAAACTGGTCTGGGCAACCTTGAAGCGCGCCTGCTGCCCCATCACATCGTTTTTAAGCAGCTTCTGTATCTGCGAAAACAGGATGAGGGCCTCGTTGAAACGCTGGTCAAAGACAAGGATGTCCCCGAGGCTGAGCTTGACGTAGCCTTCGGCGTAATTGGACAGGGGAAGGTCCAGGCTCGACTTCAGGACCCGAACGGCTTTTTCCGGCTCGCCCTGCCGGAAGGCCAGGAACTTGGCGTAGGCCACCTGCAATTGCAGCGTAGCCGAGGCGTAACCGTACTCCTCCATCAGTTTTTCGTATTCCTTCCGGGCCACCCCGAGGTTTTTTTCCGGTTCGCGCTCCAGGGCGATATCGATAAGGTGGAGCCTGGCGTTCAGGCGGGTTACCGGGTCATTGCTTTCGGCTACTACAAATTCAAAGGCAGAAACAGCCGCATCCAGGGCCCCGGCCTCCTCGGCACTCCTCCCGAGGTTGACCATCCGCTCCAGCCGGGCTTCAGGGACCCGCCTGTAAATGGCCTTTTCCTGGTTGAAGGCATTGGCAAACTGGCCCTGCTCCAGGTAGAGCCAGCTCAGCATTTCGTTCCAGAGCGGATCGGGGTCCCTCTGGGCTCGGGTAAGCAACACCCGCCTGAGGAGCTGGTTGTTGTCCGCATCGGGGTCCGGGCTGATAAAAGACTCCAGGACCCTCAGGACGTTCGCCTTGGCCGATCCGCGCTGTTGCAACAGGTCCATATAGGCGTCGAACATTTCGGCTATCCGGCCCTGTTCCCCGTAAATACGGGCAATCTGAAAATTAAAATCGAGTTCCGGGTTGAGTTCCATGGCCCTGGAATAGGCCTGAAGCGCATAGTCCAGCAAGGTGTACCGCTGAAACTTGAAGCCGATGCCGTAGCCGAAATTCGGGTTGCCCTCTATGGTTTCCAGGGCCTGCAGGTACCATTTGTCTGCCTCCTCTGGTTCGTCCTTGAGCAGGTAGGTATACCCCATGTCGATGAGCAGGGTAGGGTAGGCATTGCCCTCCTCCAGTCGTTTCTGAAGGAACGCGATGGCTTTGTCATAGGCCTCCAACTGGTGGTAGCAAAGGACCAGTCCTTCCGTGTAATCCGTCCGCCTGGGGTTGTTTTCGGCCAGTTTCTCGTAATAGACCACCGCCTTGTCAAAGGCCCCGTCGTTAAAATACTGCTTAGCCAGGAAATCTTCCTGGGCCCGGACAGCCGGGAGGCAAAGCATCAGGAGGCAGCAAAGAAACAGTTTCATTGCGGGGTTTTTCACAAAGATACAAAGTAATACCGCGGGTCGTCCAACCCCTGCTTTTCAAAGTAATTTGCCCGGACCATCCAGCTTTACCCGGGAGTGCCCCGGGGGGCGGGGGATCAGCCGATCCGGTCGAAGCCGGTATAGGGTACCAGGACGTCCGGGATGCGGATGCCTTCGGCTTCCTGGTAATCCTCCAGGATACAGGCAAGGATGCGCGGCAGGGCAAGGGCACTGCCGTTGAGGGTATGCGCCAGTTGCGGTTTGTTGTTGGCATCCCGGTACCGGAGTTTCAGGCGGTTGGCCTGGAAGGCTTCAAAATTGGAGACCGAACTCACTTCCAACCAGCGCTCCTGGGCGGCGGACCACACCTCAAAATCGTAGGTCAGGGCCGAAGTAAACCCAAGGTCGCCCCCGCAGAGGCGCAATATGCGGTAGGGAAGCTGCAGGGATTCCAAAAGGGCCTTGACATGCGCCACCATCTCGTCCAGGGCCTGATAGGAATTTGCGGGTTCCTCCACGCGGACAATCTCCACCTTGTCGAACTGGTGCAGCCGGTTGAGGCCGCGGACATGGGCCCCGTAACTCCCGGCTTCACGCCGGAAACAGGGGGTATAGGCCGTGTACCGGAGCGGCAGCTGGGCCCGTTCCACGATTACGTCGCGCAGCATATTGGTAACCGGCACTTCGGCCGTCGGGATCAGGAACAGCTTGTCGTCGCGGAGTTCGTACATCTGCCCTTCCTTGTCGGGCAGCTGCCCCGTGCCGTAGCCCGAAGCCTCGTTGACCAGGTGGGGCACCTGTACTTCCTCGTAACCGGATTCCGTATTGCGGTCCAGGAAATAGCTGATCAGTGCGCGTTGCAGTCTGGCGCCCCTGCCCTTGTATACCGGGAACCCGGCACCCGTAATCTTCACCCCCAGTTCAAAATCGATCAGGTTGTATTTGGCGGCCAGTTCCCAATGCGGGAGCGCCTCGCCCCCTGCTGCGGTTGTTTCGCCCGATTGGAACACCACCTCGTTGTCCGTCTCACTGCTCCCGGCCGGGACCAGGTCGTGGGGGGCGTTCGGCAGTTGGTACAGGGCCTGTTGCAGGGCCTCGGCCGCAGTATTCAAGGCCTCGCTGAGTTCTTTGGACAATTCCTTCAATTCGCCGGACCGGGCCTTCAGTTCCTGCGCTTCTTTGGCCTTGCCCGTTTTGAACAGGTTGCCGATTTCCCTGGAGAGCTGGTTGGCTTCGGCCAGGGTCGCATCCAGGCGGGTCTGCACATCGCGCCGCTGCTGGTCAAGTTCCAGGACCTCATCGATCATCGGCTGGGCGTCGAGGCCCCTTTTGGCAAGGGCCCTGACAAGGGTATCCGCATTTTCCCGAATGGTGTTCAGTGGCAACATATTCCGCGCGATTTTAAGCTGCAAATTTAGGGTTAAAAGTTGTAATGCGCCAACGGCCCGGTCCGGGGTTACTGCCCGGACGACTCTTCCCAGGGCGCGGGGAGGATCCACGGGTGGTGACGGTATGGATCCCAGGGTTCGGCAGCCAGGTCTACTTCGGGATCGATTAAAGGGGCGCTCGGTTGTCGGTTGATCTGCAGGTAGCCCCTGGCATAGACGGATATTTCCCTGCCCTGCCGGGCATAGGATTTTTTCAGGTGCTGGGCAAACTGCCAGATAAAATCCGGGTAAGCCGTCACCTTCCTGCGCTGTTGGCTGGTCAGGTAGTGCTCCAACTGTACGGGTTCGCTGATCCCGGTGGCCTTGTCCACCACGCGGAAATGGGTATTGCCAATCCGGCTGCGGAGCATCATACGCCAGCTCATCCGGTGGCCTTCCTCCGTCCACAGGACATCTCCCGCGATCAGGTGGTGGCGCAGCGGCAGGACCAGTTGCAAGACAAAATAAACCACCGCCAGTGCCATCAGCGGTCGCGCATAGGAGGGGCGGCGGGGCGGTTCCTCCGCGGGCCGGGGCTTGGATGGGAAGAAGATCCTGCGGATTTTCTCAGGTTCGAAAAAGAAGACGGTAAAGGCCAGGGACAGGTAAGGGAATATCCCGATCTGGAAAACGATGGAGTTGAAGAGGTGGAAAAATATGGAAGCGGCAAAGGCCCACTTGCGGGTTTTTTTCCAAAGCAGCAAGGGGACCACCAGGAAATCAAAGGCAATGCCAAAAAACCCGATTGCCTTGTGGACCCACGGGTCCTGCAGGAGGGGACCGATAACCGGGTAATCCGCCCGGCCCTCCATCAGCAGGCCGATAAAACTAAAATCGAGCCAGTCGTCGTAGATCTTGGCAACGGCGGCATAGGTGTATACGATCAGCAATTGCAGTACGACCACCCATTTGACGGCCGCCGGCATGGTGTCCGACCGTTTCTGCGGCAGTCGCTTTGCATCCAGGGAACGCGCCCGGTGGGCCGGCAGGAAACACATCATGCCGCAAATGAGGATCAGCAGGTAATAGTGGTTGTTGTAAGCGGTTTTCTGCATGAGGTAGGTGCCGGTCCAGAGCAGGGTGAAGAGGACCATGCTGAGCCGGTACCGGAATCCCAGGGCGATGGCGATCCCCAGCAATCCCATAAAGGCATAGTAGATATACATGCCGGGCCCCGGCAGGGGCTGCAGCCATTCAAATCCGATAAAGGTAAAGGTGAAATCCGGCTCAACCAGGTAGCGGCGGACCCAGCCTGTAGCTATCGCGCCGAAACACTCCAGGGCTAGCAATATCCCGAAGAACATCCTGAAAAGGACCAGGGGGCTGTTATCCATCCGGCCGTAAAGCAGACGCCCCATCATAGTTCCCGGATTGCGCGGAGGGCATCCTCCCGGTCCTGCTCCAGTTGTTTTTTAAGGAATTCAAGGGAATCGAACTTTCGTTCGTCCCGGAGGCGCGCCAGGAGGTTGACCCGCAGGGGCAGGTCGTACAGGTCGCGGTCCAGCTCAAAGAAATGGACCTCGATATGCTGGCCCGTCCCGTCCACCGTGGGGTTGGACCCGATGTTCATCATCCCGTATACTTTTTTCCCATCCAGCTGGCAGGATACGGCATATACGCCGGATGCGGGGATTAGCTTGTAGTCGGCATCGATCCGCAGGTTGGCGGTGGGGAAACCCAGGGTGCGGCCCAGGCCCTTGCCGCGCTTCACGGTCCCCGATAGCATATAGGGATATCCCAGGAATTCGTTGGCCGTTTTCAGGTCGCCGATTTCCAGGGCTTTCCGGATCTTGGTGGAACTCACCGAGACCTCGTTCACCTCCTGGGCCGAAATTTCCTCCACGCTGAAGTCGAACAAATTGCCGAAGGCTTCCAGGTCCTGGATATTGGCCGTCCGGTTGCGGCCGAAGCGGTGGTCGTAACCGATGATGATTTTTTTGGTATGGAGTTTTTCAACTAGCATTTCCCGGACAAAGCGCGTTGCGGTGAGGCGGGAAAAACGAAGGGTAAAGGGGTGGATGACCAGGCAGTCCAGGCCGATTTCCTCCAGGATATCCGATTTTTCCTCTATGGTGTTGAGCAGTTTCAGGCCGCTGTCTTTCTGCAGCACCATCCGGGGATGGGGAAAGAAGGTGAGCAGCGTGGCCTGCATATTGTGGGTAGCTGCATAAACCGTCAGCCGGCTGAGTATTTTCCGGTGCCCTATATGGACACCATCGAAGGTGCCGATGGTAACCACACTGGGTCGCTCTATTCGGTATTCTGAAAGACCTCGGACGGTTATCACGGAATCAAAATAATAAAAAAGCGTATTTTTAGCGCTGCAAAGCCCCTTGAATGAAGACAAATCTACGTCTTGTTTTTTCAATTGCCATATTCTTGCTCAGCTTTTGTTCGATTGCCCAGGAAACGCCTGGATTCTGGCAATCGGAAACCACTGCCCAAGGGAGGCTGACTGCCTCGGGGGAAGAGCTGGAACCCCGGCAGGGGAAAGCCTTTATCCTCGATGAGGAGGGACTGCGGCAGGCGCTGGCCCCGCTGCAGGGCCGGCCAGGGGCCACCGTACGGATTTATTTTCCGGATGCCAACGGGAAACTGCAGCCGTACCGGGTTACCGAGCGGTCAGTCATGGCACCCGAACTGCAGAGGCGTTACCCGGATATCCGTTCCTATCTCGGGACCAGTTCGGCACTACCCGGCAGGCGCATCCGCTTCAGTTTGTCGCCTTCTGGGTTCCAGGGGATGATCAGTGAACCGGGCAGGGACGATTCTGGGTTCCTGGAGAAGGTCCCGGGCGGTAACCGGGAGTACCTGCTCTTTAAAAGGGATCAGAAGGAGGCGCTTCCCTCTGCCTGGAAGTGCGGTACCCAGTCCCTGAGGGAATTCGCCAAACCGGCAGCCGGGCCGGCCGCGAAACTCGTGGACGACCAGCTCCTGCGCACCTACCGCCTGGCCGTGGCTGCCACCGGGGAGTACACCACCTACCACGGGGGCACGGTAAGCGGGGCGCTTTCCGCCATCAATGCGACGCTTACACGAATCAACGAGGTATTCGAAACAGACCTCGCCATCAGCCTGCAACTGGTCGCGTCCAACGACCAGGTAATTTATCCGGACCCGTCCACAGACCCTTTCGGGGGGAATTTCAGCTCGGAGGTACAGACTACCCTGGATAGCCAAATCGGTTCCGCTTCCTATGATATCGGCCATTTGTTCCACAGGGGGTCGGAAGCCGGGAATGCCGGATTTATTGGGGCGGTTTGCAGCGACGGCCGGAAAGGAAGTGCCTATGCGGCGACGCCTACCCCGGAGGGCGACCGGTTTGACCTGGATTTCGTGGCCCACGAAATGGGGCACCAGTTCGGGGCCAACCACACCTGGTCGTTCGACTCCGAGGGGTCTGGTGTACAGGCCGAACCCGCCTCCGGGACAACGATCATGGGGTATGCCGGCATTGTGGAGGGAAATGATGTGGCCCAGCAGGGAGATGACTATTTCCACTATTTCAGCATTGTGCAGATAACCCAATACATAGCGGGCACCTCCTGCGGGTCCCAGGCTGCACTCACCAACAGCCCCCCAGTGGTAACCCCACTCCCCGACTATATTATCCCAGCCGGGACCGCCTTTGTGCTAGAGGCACAGGTCACCGACCCCGATGTCGGTGATGTGCTGACCTATGCCTGGGAGCAGATCGACGATGGGGTGGTCACCACGGCTTCTTTCGGCCCGACCAATCCCAGCGGGGCGAATTTCCGCTCCCTGCCGCCCGGCACTGCACCCACCCGGTACTTTCCCAACCTGAACCGCGTGGCAACCGGGGATCTGACCCAGGTGAACCCAGCAACAGGCTCGGCATGGGAAACCGTTTCAGAGATCGAACGCGACCTGAATTTCGCATTGACCGTCCGGGATAATGCCCCGGGAGGCGGTCAGGTGGCATCCGACCTGGTCACCGTGCAGGTGATCGACCAGTCCGATGCGTTCCGTTTCCTCTCCCAGCAAAGCGCCCAGAGTTATGCGGGCGGGAGCATCCAGACCCTTACCTGGGAAACCGGGGATACCAACCAGGGGCCCATCGATTGCCAGGAAGTGGACATTTACCTCTCCCTGGACGGGGGACAGGATTTTCCCGTCTTGCTGGCTTCCGGGGTTCCAAACACCGGCAATGCACAGGTGCAGTTGCCCGGGATGCCGACGGTTTCGGGCCGTTTCATGGTGAAGGCCTCCAACAATATATTCTTTGCTGTCAACCGGGCGAACTTCACTATCACCGAACAGCCCTTTGTACTCTCTGCCCAGGAGCCGGAAGCATCGGCCTGCCAACCCGCAGACGGCACGTTTGCCTTCACCTATAACTCCTTTGGGGGTTTCAATGAAGAGGTAACCCTTGGGATTTCTGGGCTGCCCCCCGGCCTGGGGGCCACTTTCAGCAGCCCCACGGTGCAGGCAGACGGCACAGGCCTGTTGCTGACCATGACAAATACCGCTGCCGTGACTCCCGGGATCTATCCACTGGTGATCAGCGGGACGGCGCCCGGGGGCAGCTTTAACCTGCCCTTCCAATTGCGGCTGGCCGATGGGTCATATACCCTTCCGTCCCTGGATAACCCGGCCGACGGAGCGACGGATACCAGCCTGGAACCCGCCCTCCAATGGCAGGCGACCCCCGAGGCCACATCCTACCGCCTCCAGCTCGCAACGGACGCGGGCTTTACGGGGATATTAATTGACCAGGAAGTCTACAGTACGGAATACCGGCCTGTAAACCTGCTACCCGACACCTCCTATTTCTGGCGGGTCCGGCCGGTGAATGGCTGTGGGGAAGGCCCATTCGGTGCCGTATCGACCTTCCGGACCATTGCAACCGATTGCAAAACCCTGTCCGCCCAGGGGACCCCGGTGAACATCTCCGCCACCGGCACGCCCACGATTACCTCAAGCATAATCTTCGCGGACGACCGACCCGTCATCGGCGCACGGGTGAGCCTTGACCTCAGCCACAGCTACCTGGCCGACCTGATCATCACCCTGCGTTCCCCGGCCGGTACGGAGGTGACTCTCGTTTCAAATTCCTGTGCGGAAGCCAACAACATCCTCGCCACCTTCGATGCGGATGCACCGCCTTTTGCCTGCGGCAATAACCCGGCCATCTCCGGCCTGGTCCGGCCGGTCGGCTCCCTGAATGCGTTTAACGGGGAATCGAGTTTCGGGGAATGGGTGCTGACCGTTGAGGATACAGCCCCTGCCGACGGGGGTGCGTTGAATGTCTTTAACCTGGAGCTTTGCGTGGAAGGGCAGTTCAGGCCCGATGCAGATGGCGATGGTGTTTTCGATGACGGGGATGACCTGTGCCCGGGGACCCCGGCCGGTACGGTGGTGGATGCCAACGGATGCCCCGTATACCGGTTTGCACCCGACCAGTTCGAAATAGCTATTTCAGGGGAGAAATGCGTGGGAACGGACGATGGGGCCCTCCGCATTACGGCTTCCCAGGCCCTGGATTACACGGTCACCCTCCAGGGCAACGGGATAGACCAAACGGCCGATTTCAACAGTTCCTACGAATTCAGGAACCTGGCAACCGGGAGTTACCAGGCCTGCATCACCGGCACCAATGGCACTATCACCTACGAGCCCCAGTGCTTTGATATCCGCATTACGAGCCCGGAACCCCTGAGCGTCCTGGTGGGACGTTCGGCAGACGGTTCCGCCCTGAACCTGGACCTCGACGGCGCTGTTTCCTATGTGGTTTCCCTCAATGGGGTGGATCGCCTGGTCGGTTCGGGCAGCCTCCGGCTGGACCTGGCCGATGGCACCAACGACTTGAAAGTAACGGCCATCCCATCCTGCAAGGGGAGTTACCAGGCCACCTATTTCAATGCGGGGGAGATGACCGTCGCACCCAACCCTTTTGTGGACGAGATCGGCGTCTATGTGCCGGATACGCAGGAGATGCTGACGGCGCAACTCTTCAATGCCGCGGGAAGGCTGGTGTTCCGGGCCCGCAGGCAGCCCCGGGACCATGAAGTGCGATTCGCCCTCCCCGTTTTGCCACCGGGAATGTATATACTCCGGTTGGAGCAGTCCGGTTCCCGGGTGCAGTTGATCAAATTATTCCGACAATGAAAAAGGTAGTATTCACGGTGATAGCGGCCCTGGTGCTCGCGGCCTGCGGAAGCGATGATTCGCCCAAGGTGCCGCAGGCAGTCAGCCTGATCTATCCCGAAAACAATTCGGAATGCACCACCGGTATTTCCCGGAGTGAGACCACGAGCGAGGTGGAATTCCGGTGGGAGGAGGCCCGCTATGCGGTCCGTTACGAACTTACCGTGTCTAATTTACAGACCAACGTTACCGAAAATATCATTACCTCGGGGATCAATGCCAGCCTCGTCCTGGAGAAGGGTACGGCATATTCCTGGTACGTGGTGGCGCGAAACCAATCCGGGCAGGATGGCCCCGCCGGGACCACCTGGCAATTTTTCAATGCGGGATCCGCCCTGTCCTACCCCCCGTTTCCCGCACAGCTGAAGAACCCCCTATCGGGCGAATCGGTTACAGCCGATGAAAACGACGAGATCATCCTGCGTTGGGATGGGGCAGATGCAGATGGCGACCTGGCGGGCTATGAGCTCTACTTTGGCACGGATGCGGCGGCCCTGCCGCTCTTTGGTGCCCTGGGCGCCGCCCAGAATTCGCAGGTGGTGAGCGTTGCCTCCGGTACGGTATATTACTGGGAAATCCTCAGCCGGGACGCCGAGGGGAATACCTCCCGATCCGGGGTTTACTCCTTCCGGGTCCTCTGATCAGGAACCATTGAACTCGTTCATGGTGATTTTTGGCCCCGCGAGGGCAAAGCTCCTGATGAGTGCTGCACTGCGTTTAAGGCGGGGCCCGAGGGCCTCCCTTTCTTCTTCACCCCAGGTGCCCAGCACGTAATCCACCTGCTGGCCCTTTCCGAATTCCGCCCCGATCCCGAAGCGAAACCGGTTATAGGCGGTTGTACCCAGCACCTGCTGGATGTCCCTGAGCCCGTTGTGCCCACCGTCGCTCCCCTTGGTTTTCAGCCGGAGCGTGCCAAAGGGAAGGTTCAGGTCGTCCGTAACCACCAGGAGGTTCTCCAGCGGGATCTTTTCCTTTTCCAGCCAGTACTGCACGGCCCGCCCGCTGCGGTTCATATAGGTGGACGGTTTCAGGCAGAGCAGGGAGCGCCCCTTGACCTTACAGGTGCCGATTTCCCCCAGGCGGGCCGGTTCAAAGGAAAACCCGGCTTCCCCAGCCAGGTAATCGAGTATCTTAAATCCGATGTTGTGGCGGGTTTCGGCGTATTCCTCGCCAATATTGCCGAGGCCGGCTATCAGGAATTTCTTCATGGGGTCTGTTTCTTTGAGCGCGTTCCGGGATCTGAATAAGCCTGTAAAAAACCAGTTTTTCACCTGTTTCCGTTTGGGCCTAAAATACGAAAAGCACCCTTACCGGCGTTTGGCCGGCAAGGATGCCCCCGTAAGGTTTTGTGAGGATTATTCCTGGGCTTCTGCGGCCGGTTCCTCGGCGCCTTCGCCTTCGGCTCCTTCTGCAACAGCAGCTTCTTCTCCTTCCAGTCCTTCGTCCTCTTCGTCCGTTTCGATTACGATCGCTTTCCGCTGCGTCTTAACCTGGACCACCACGGTGGTATCCGGGTGGAGGATGGTAAACTCATCGCTTTTCAGGGTATCCACAGCTACCAGGTCTCCGATCTTCAGGGTGGAGATATCCACATTGAAGAAATCCGGCAGGTTCTTAGGCAGCGCGCGGATAACCAGTTTGCGCTTGCGGAAGAGCAGTCGTCCACCGTTACGGACCCCCGGGGAATTCCCCAAAAGGCGAACCGGGATATTCATGGTTACTTCCTTGTCCGGGAACAGCTGGTAGAAATCCACGTGGAGGATGCTGTCGGTTACCGGGTGGAACTGAATGTCCTGCAACACGGCATCGATTTTTCCGCCACCTTCCATTTCAATTACCACGGTATGGGCGTTGGGGGTGTAAACGAGTTCCTTAAACGAAATTTCATCTGCTGCAAAGTGCAATGGCGTTTCCCCTCCGTATACCACGCAAGGGACCTTTCCAGCATTACGTAGGGCCTTACTAGCCTTCTTGCCCACGCTTTCTCTTTCTGATCCTTTGATTGTAATTGACTTCATTATATAGATTGAATTAATATGCTACATTAAAAATTTGGATGCGATGGAGGTATTGTGATGTACCCGGTGCATGACATCCGCAAAAAGTTCCGCACAACCCAGCACCTTGACCTTCGGGCTGGTTTGGCGCGCCGGGATGGAATCGGTAATAATCAGTTCCTCAAGACGGGATTTTTCGATCCGCTCGTATGCATTGCCCGACAGCAGCCCGTGGGTGGTAATAGCCCGCACGCTTTTGGCACCCCGCTCCATCATCAGATCGGCCGCCTTGGTCAGCGTACCAGCCGTATCCACCATGTCGTCCACCAGGACTACATTCTTGTCGGCCACATCCCCGATGAGCTCCATATGGGAGATCACATTGGCCTTTGCCCGCTGCTTGTAACAGATCACCACGTCGCTTTCCAGCGCCTTGGAATACGCATAGGCCCTTTTGGAACCTCCCATGTCGGGGGAAGCGATGGTCAGGTTGTCCAGCTTCAGTTTTTTCAGGTAGGGCAAGAACAGGGTAGAGGCAAACAGGTGGTCTACCGGCTTTTCGAAAAAGCCCTGTATCTGGTCCGCGTGCAGGTCCATCGTAATGATCCGCGTGGCGCCGGCCGTTTCGAGCATCTTGGCCACCAGTTTGGCGGCGATGGGAACCCGGGGTTTGTCCTTGCGGTCCTGGCGCGCCCAGCCAAAATAAGGCATAACTGCCGTGATATGGCGGGCACTGGCCCTTTTGGCTGCATCGAGCATCAACAGCATTTCCATCAGGTGCTCCGGCCCGGGATGGGTGGAGCCAATGATAAAGATGCGCGCTCCGCGGATGGATTCCTCAAAGGAAGGCTGGAATTCGCCGTCGCTGTACCGGGAAAAAATCACCTTGCCCAAATCGGCCCCGTAGGCCTGCGCGATTTCTTTTCCAAGGACCTGACTCTGGGTGCAGGCAAAAATCTTGGGTTCCGGTACCGTATACGACATTACAGCAACTTTAGGTGTGATGGCTAACTCCCTCGTTAGAAAGGAGGTGCAAATTTACACAATTATCTGAGTCGCAAAAGCATAAATACGGCATATTTTAGGCTGCCTGAACAAATTATTTTATAGTTTTGCAGTCCGCAAATTGCCTCGGTGGCGGAATTGGTAGACGCGCCGGATTCAAAATCCGGTTCTTTCGGGAGTGTGGGTTCGATTCCCACCCGAGGTACGAATAAACCAAAAAAAGGGTGAAATGTGAGCGGGCTTTCAAAAAGAAAGCTCGCTTTCTTTTTGAAAGTAAGCGAAGCGTTTCTTTTTTTGGTTTTCAAAACGAGCGAGCAGGGAAGCTTGCCGCCAGGCAAGCAATCCCACTGCGAAGTTTTGGCTTCTTCCTATTGATTTTCATGCGCGAGCGAGCAGGGAAGCTTGCCGCCAGGCAGGCAATCCCGCTTACTGACAGATATCATTTCCCACTCCTCCTTTTTCGGCTACTTTTCGCAAAGCGGGTCGCAAGATTGCCCTACCTGCTCAAAGCCTGGTTTCCTGGGTATAAGACCGGAATATGTTTGCTTTTTTACGTAAAATCCGCAGAAATCTGTTGGAACGCAGTGCTGTCCACAAGTACCTGCTATATGCTGCAGGCGAAGTGCTTTTGGTAGTACTCGGCATCCTGATTGCCTTACAGGTGAATAACTGGAATGAAAACCGCCGGGAGGAGGACCGGCTCAAAACGTATTTACTGAACCTTCAGGGGGCCCTATTGGATGATATCGCTTCCCTGGACACGACCATTTCCGTGAATAAATTCCGGCTTCACGGAATTTTTTACCTTTTGAAACATGCGGGGTTGAACGATTCGGCTTTTACAGACATCCGGTGGGTAGCCAACCCGGATGAGAACGACGGGATTCACAAGATATGGAAGGGTCCCTATCCCGATTCCCTTAACCGCCGTTTTGTTATCCAATCCTTCTGTTGGCTCGGGCGGGGTTTCGGAGGGGCTGCATTCAACCACTCCGTAATCAACGAGCTCTATGCGACCGGATCCTTTTCAAATATCCCGGACCCGGAGTTAAAAGGAAAGCTGGGGGATTATTACCGGTATCTGGGACAACGACTCGAGGGCTATGCCATAGAGGAACACGAGGAATGGGCCAATGAAGTAACCCGTTTTCTGAGGGATGAATACGGAATCTTTACGCTGGATGTGTCGGATATGGAGGACCCTATTTTGCTGATCCGTAACCGGAAGGATGTGGAAAGACACCTGAGGTACCTGGCCTTTGAAGTCAATTATCACTGTATCTGGGCAGCCAGTGCGCGGAATATGGCCATTGAACTGGTTCAATTAATCGGGGCAACTGAGGCGGCACCGGACTGATCATCAAAAAGGATATTGCGCTACCGGAAAAACTTCAGCCGACGCTCAATCTGCCGGACGAAACCGGGCAAGCGGTGCCATCCGGGCGCGGTTCAGGCTCAGTAACCCGTCCTTGAGGGTGTAATTGTCCGCACTTGCAAGGACCTGCCCCAACTGGTCGGCTACCTCCCGGTCCGGGCAGGCCTTGAGGGATTGTGCGGTTTGGCCGAAGGAAACCCGGTTCCCAGGTGCGAGGTAGTAACTCGCCACAAACACGTTGCAACCGTTGTTGCCCGTTACCTGGCCCAGGGAACTGTGAAAGGTCAGGCCCGGTATCCGGTTGGACTGGACGTTTATTTCCTGCCCCCTCAATTCGACGAGCTGCCATTTGATGTCTTCGATTGCCGGATCGTTGAAATTTTTCTGCAACATGTATTTTTCGGCATCCGTGCCGGAAAAGCGCTTTCCATTGGTGTCCAGTTTGAAGATGACATTTTCCCCTACCTGGTATTGGACGGCCGCCCCGTCCTCCGGGGTCAGGGTGATGAGGCTTCCCGAATCGTCCCAGGCAAAGGTGCCACTATCGGTGACCAGTTCCTCCGATTTGCCCAGGTAGGTGCGGTCGCGGGTAAAGTCCCCGCTTTCAAAAAGGGTGATGCTGATATCCACCGCGTCGCAGTCCGCGCAGGGCAGGGTTCCCCGGTAGGTCCCCTCCCAGTCGACTGATATCCGGCTGTTGTGGGCGGCGTCTGCAGCCTGGCTTGAAAAAGTCGAGTCGGCACTGAGGGCCGCGGCGGCTTCGACATCTCTGGGTTTGGTATCCGGGCCGGGGGTTGCGGATATCTCTTTTTCCCCCATTTGCTCGTTGGAGGTTTTCGGATCGGGCTTGCAACCGGCCAGGCCTGTAATGCAGGCAGTGACAAGCAGGACAAGGAATTTTTTCATTCGGATGAGGTTACCATTTGGCGGGGGAGCGGGTAAGTTACCAAATCGATTTTTATTTTTAAATACCTGCCGGTTAAAGAAAGAACCACAAAATGAAAAAACCAGCCGATGGGGCTGGTTTTTTTGATAAGGGTTTCGGGGATTCAGGGGATATTACCAGGAGGAGATTTCCTTCCGGAGTTCCTCTTTGGCCTTCCCGGTTTTCTCCTGGACGCGGCCGAGCATTTCTTCGAATTTACCTTCGGAATACTTCAGGTCGTCGTCCGTCAGGTCCCCGTACTTCTGTTTGAGTTTTCCCTTGATCTGGTTCCATTTTCCTTTCATTTCTTCATTCGTCATAATATGGTGTTTTAAATGTTCGTATTGCTTTACACTATAATGTACCATTCTTTGGGCAAAAGGACGTGTTCGGATGCCCGGATTATTGACTTGATAGGACTGAGAGAAGTTTTTTTGGTGAGGGATCCCCCACCCACCCGATTTGAAGATAACCCCCGACCCTGCAACCTCCTTTCAACCAGTATAATTTTCAGGGAAAATCGCGTTAATTAAAGTACGCCGCCCGGGTTTTTAACAGGCGCACCCCTCCGGAACCCCCTCCGGTTCAATGAATCCGGGCCGGGACGCCAAAAAGCCGTACCTTGATATTTAACAATATCGGATCAGCGCATTTTATAATTTCGCCCCATCTAGCAAACCGCTCATGAAGCAGTATCTCGGGATTGCGTTTTTACTTCTCTGGACCGTCCTCAGGGCCCAGCCCGAACTCCCGTTGAAGACCGATTCATTCAGGCCCCTGGAGCATTGGGCCGACAAGGCGCTTGCCACCCATCTCAACCGGGAGGTTTCTGCCCACCCGGAATGGTCATCGCTGGTCCAGGACAAAAAGATGGCCATCGGCCTGGTAGATTTGCGGGATCCCGAGAAACCCCGTTTTGCGTCGGTTAACGGAAACCATATGATGTACGCTGCCAGCCTGCCCAAAATCGCCATCCTGCTCGCGGTGATGGATGCGATCGACAAGAAGGAAATCACAGAGTCCGGGGACATCCGCCGGGACATGCGGCTGATGATCAGTAAATCCGACAACCAGGCATCCACCCGGCTGATCGACCTGTTGGGATACGAGAAGATAGAGGCCGTTATGACCGATCCCAGGTATGTCTTATACGACGAAAGCAAGGGAGGCGGCCTCTGGGTTGGCAAGCGCTACGGGAGTGGGGGCGGCACCAACCGGGAACCCCTCAAAAACCTCAGTCATGCTGCCACGGCTTCCCAGGTCTGCAGGTTTTACTACCTGATGGCCTACGGCCAGCTGATCGATCCGCGCCGTTCCTCCCAGATGCTGCAGATTATGGAAAAACCGGAACTGCACCATAAATTCGTGAATACGCTGACCGTTATTGCCCCGGGGGCGCGCATTTTCAGGAAATCCGGATCCTGGCGGACCTATCATTCGGATTCGGCCCTGGTCTGGGGGACCAGCCGGGACAGGCGCTACATCCTGGTGGCACTGATCGATGACCCGGAAGGGGAGCGGATTGCCCGCGACCTGGTGCGGCCCATGGAATCCGTATTAAAGCGGACCACAGCCACCCGGTAACGGCCACCTGGCTTAAAAAACAGTGATGAGCGGAAAATTCTACAGCCGTATATTCCAGATACGACCGGGAGAAGGGCGGATCGCCCTGCTGATGTTCACCTACATCTTTGTGGCGATCGCCGTGCTGCTGATGATCAAGCCCACCATCAATTCCCTCTTCCTGTCGGAACTCGGGGCGGAAAACCTGCCGCTTGCCTACCTGCTGACCTGCCTGGGGGCGATCCTGAGTTCCCTCGGGTACCAGCGCCTCCTGAAGCGCTACCGCCTGAAGCGGATCATTAGGGGGACCCTCTGGTTTTCGGTGGGCGCCCTGGTCTTACTGGCGGTCCTGTTGTTTACCCGGTCTATGGGGGTGGTCTGGCTTTACGCTTTCTATATCTGGATATCCCTCTTCGGGATCCTGGTGGCCTCCCAATTCTGGATGCTGGCCAACCTTGTTTTCAACGTGCGGGAAGCAAAGCGGCTTTTCGGATTCATCGGGGCCGGCGCGATTTCCGGGGGGATCCTGGGGGGCTACCTCACTTCCCTGCTTTCCGCCGCTGCCGGGCTGTCTACCGTGGTGCTGGTCGCTGCGGTCCTGCTGTCCCTGAATTTGCTGTTTTTTGAGAATATCTGGCATTCGCGGATCAGGAACCTCGGCGTCCTCCGGCAAGAGAACCGACGCAAGGGGGTGGCCCTTAACCCGATCCGGGAGATTCGCGCATCCCGCCATCTTAGCCTGCTCGCGCTGATTGTGGCCGTAGGGGTGCTGGTTGCCAAGCTCGTTGACTATTTGTTCAGCGACCTGGCCGCCCGCACCATAGCAGACCCGGAGGAGCTGGCTTCCTTTTTCGGGTTCTGGTTCTCGAGTTTCAACCTGCTTTCCCTGGGGATACAGCTGTTGCTGACCCGGAGGATCGTCGGGGTCTGGGGGGTAGGTCGGTCCCTGCTTTTACTGCCCGCGGGGATCCTTCTGGCCGGGGCCCTCTTCTTTGTTTTCCCGGAGCTTGCAGTGGTCATTGTCCTCAAGGCACTGGACGGGATCCTCAAACAATCCGTAAACAAAAGCGCCTTTGAGATGCTGGCCCTGCCGCTTCCCCTCGAGGTGAAGCAGCGCACCAAGTACTTTATCGATGTCGTGGTGGACAGCCTGGCGACCGGGGTAGCGGGCTTGTTCCTGATCGGCATGATCAACGGACTGGACCTGAACAATTACTACGTGGTCGGGTTGGTCCTGTTGCTGGCCTTGGTATGGGTATTGATGATATACAAGGTGCGCGTAACATTTTACCAGGCTTTCCGCGACAATCTCGGGATGGCCGTAGCTGCCCCGGCAAGGCGCGGCAAAGGGCAAAAAAAAGCTTCCATGCTGGGGATCATGCGGCAGGTGCTCCGGACAGGGGAGGAGAAACAGCGGCTTTATATGCTGGGCAAGCTTGCCGAGAACCCGGATCCTCGTCTGGCCACAGAGGTGCAGGCCCTCCTGGGCCATCCCTCCATGGCGATCCGCACCGCGGCCATCCGCATCCTCTACTACCTGGACCCCCAAAGTATGCCCACCAACATACCGGCATTGCTCGCTGAGCAGGACCCGGTCATGACCCAGGCCGTGGTGGACTTCCTCCTGTTGCATGCCAACCAGAGCCCGGGCTTCCTTTTCGAAAAATACCTGGAACACCCGGATCCGCTCCTGCGCCAATGCGCCTTGCTGGCCCTGAGCCGCGAAGCCCGGGACAACCGGGAGCTCGCCTCCCAGTTCGATCTGCACGGCAGGCTCCGCAGGGCCCTGGCGGCTTCGGACCCCGGGGAGGTCAATAGCTTTTTGCTCAGGAGCATCGGGGCGGCTGCCTTCCGGGACGGATACCCCATGCTCCATAAGGCCCTCTCCTCGGACCAGCCCGATCAGGTACAGGTAGCAATTGCCGGGGCCGGGCTCAGTATGGATACGGAATTCCTGGAACCGCTTTTGGGGCTGTTGGCGCAAAAGGACTACCGGAAGGCTGCCACGGATTCCCTGGCCGTATTGGGCCCCGGGATCGCGCCTTTGATTGCCGAAGGGGTGCGAACCGGCAAATGGTCACTCGAAACCTGCCGGTTTATCCCCGATGTGTTCAAGGCACTCGGGACCCAGACCGCGGTGGACCAGCTCTTCCGCCTCTTTGATGCCTTTGACCTGGGTATCCGGGTGGAAGTGGTCCGGGCATTGGGGGCGATCCGCACGGACAGGCCCTACCTCCGTTTCGACCGCATGAAGGTGGTCCGGCGCATCCACGATGAATGCCGGTTGTACCAGCAAACCCTCACCGCCATGCATTCCCAGATTATCGGGTCCTACCGCAACCGCAGAAGGGGTGGCGGCCCGGTAACCCCCGAAGAAAAAAAGTACCGGACCGCCCTGCTGGACCTGCTGGAGTCCCGACTGGAGGCGGGGCTGGAGCGCATATTCGGGTTGCTCGGTTTGAAATACCCGGTGGCCGATATGCAACGCGCCTACCAGGGGATGGTCAGCAGCAGGGATTCCGACCGCAGCCGTTCCCTGGAATTCCTGGACAACCTCCTCACCGGTACGCTCAGGCGCCGCCTTCTGCCCATCCTGGAAGAAGGCTCCCCGGAATGGGGCGCAGACAGCATCCCGGAGCAGTACGAACATCGGGTCCCAACGGAATTTGAATGTTTCAGCCTGTTGCTGGAATTGCGCGACCAGAAACTGGTGCTCGCGGTACTCCGCCTGATCGAGGTGACCGAAGACGGGCGCTACCGGGACCTGGTGGACGGGTTGCAGGCGTATCCCATGCCCCGGGTTCGGGAGGCCGCGAGGGTTACGATGGACCGCCTTCGGCCGTCTACTGCTCCCTGACGATCCGGTCGATGGCCGATGCCAGGTAGAGGTGGTCGGAAGCGGAGTTCTTGCCGAGCACATTGCTCATCAATACCACGATGTACCGGCAGTTGTCCGGGTGCTCCACGATGGCAACGGAATTCATGTAGTTGAAGACGTTCCCCATGTACTTCCCGCAATCCGGGTTTTTGACCCGGTCGCATTTGTAAAGGCTGCCCGACTTGAAATATACCGCTGCTTCTTTCAGGGCCGGGGACTGCGCATACCGGATCCGCCGGTCGGTCATGTACATGAGCCGTTTCATTTCCAGGCTGCTCTCGGTATCGATCACGCGCCCCTGTTCGAGCTGGATCAGGAATTGCATCAGCCCGGCCGGGGTGCCGATGCTACCCCCCTTATCGCCCACAAAGTTGTTGGCCCCCCGGGTGAAAAAGCTCCCGAGTCTCCAGGCATCCTGCCCGATCCCCAGGGCGCGCAGGGGCTCGTTGACCACCGCGATGGCCAGGTCAGTGATGGAGGTGCGGGGGGTTTCTTTGAACCACGCTTCGGCCTCGGCTTCGGTCAGCTCCGGGTAGCGCTCCCCGAAGGCCGCCATCAGCAGGGCTTCCCGCCAGACGATGCTTGCCGCCCCATTGTTGCTCACGGACATCATGTGGTCCGTCCATTCATAGAGGGTGAACACATCGGAGGCGATCACCTGCCGCTTGATCAGGGTGTTCTTTTCCGGGTTGTAGACGGGGATGGTATGTTCGTCGGTCAATCCCCAGGCCCCGGCCCTTACGGATTTGCTCCGCAACAAGTCGGTCCGCTTGGTAAAATCGTCCGGGTAGATGGCTGCCAGCTGCTGAAAGAGGGCATGGAGGACGGCGATTTTCCCGACGCTTCCGGGTTGGTAGCCTGCCGTTTCGTTCCGGGCGGCGTAGCGGGGGTTGTTCGGGTCCGAGATATCGAGGATGGCGATAGAATAGCTTCGTTCCAGGCCCCGGAAAAGGTTGTCGAACTTTTTCTGGAATTCGGGTGTGGGGGCCATAAAGGCAGCGGTGCTGTCGCCGGCCCGGCCCGACAGGGTCAGGGAGATGTCTTTCCAGGAACGCATGGCGCCTGCCGGCAGGCCCAGTTTGGCTGCGCCTTCCTGCTCCAGGGTGCGCTCCAGTCGGAGGAGGCGCTGTATGCCGGTACGCTCATAGCCGTCGATCGGATAAAACCCGGCAGTGGTACAGAGCAGCAGCAGAAGGCCGAATGTGGCAAGGATTGAGGGCTGTTTCATAGGGAGGGCGCCTGGTCCAGGCGGATTTTTTGGTTCGGGTCGGTTTTGGGCGTTATGGATTCCAGGTAGTCGGAACTCAGCGCTTTTTTGTTTTCCACAAAGGGCCGGATCTGGAAAAGCCAGAGCTTGTTTTCCCGGAAGCCCAGTTCAATATCGTAGGCCCCCTGGTAGTCCGTACCCGTTTCCCTCGGGACGCGATCCCGCACCATCCGGGTCAGCTCCCGGATGGCATCCAGGTTGCTCCGGTTCAGGATGGGGGTTTCAAAGGTGGCGAATTTGCGCCGGGTCCCGCCGGAGACCGGAAGCGTATTATAGGCAATTTCCCGGGCAGGCGCCAGCAGGACGGATTTGCCGTCGGGCCCCAGCAGGTAGGATTCCGCCGCCTGGCCTTCCACCGCGCCGCCGGCGCCCCGGCTGAATGCGACCGTCAGGTCCTCCGGGTCACCGGAAACCACGCCCTTGGTGATCAGCACCCCGGAATAATCCACGTCCACGCTGGGGATCACCAGGATGGAGGGGTAGACGTTTTCGGGGTTCAGCAGGTAGCGTTGCCGCCATTTGAAGCTGCGCTCCGTGTAGGGGGAAGCCCAGACAGCCCGGATGCCGTCCAGGATGGCTGTTTTATCCACCTGGTTGAAAAGCGTCAGGTTCAGGCCGGCCCCTGTAAAGTCCTTGAGGTCCTCCATATTCGTGTCGCTGCGGAGGAAAACCGGTACGCTGCCGAGGGGCCCGCCCAGGATGTCCCGGAACCCCGTCTCCAGCCCATCCACAAATTGTTCGTCCAGGGGCATCTTGCGGATGGCCTCCCGAAGCGTCTCCAATTGCCGCAACTGGTAATTTTCCACCTCCGCCTCGGGGATGTTGCCGGCCCGCATCGTTTCGGCCTGCCGGAACATGGCGCCGAGGAATTCCCAGTAGCTTTGACCGGCCCCCGGCATGGGTTGCTCCATATGCGAGCGGAACACTCCGAAAGGGATTACCAGCCCTTCTACCACCTGGTCGGGGAACATCTTCTTGAGCTGGCCCAGGTTGGCCGCCTTGGGGCCGCACAGGGCCCCGGAGTCCTCCGCGTCCACGGACCGCATGTCGAGCACCTGGTTCACATCCAGCCGGATCCGGTCCACGGGCACGGCGATCCGGTCGGTACTGCGGACCTGTTTATCAAATAGTGCGCGTTCGGCCGGGGTCATCCGGGCCTCTGGTTTCATGATCACGTTCCCCTTGCCGGTCACCGCGTAAAAGATGCGCTGCCCGTCATATTTGCGCAACTCCTCCAGGTTGGGCCCCGAAAGCGCCGCATTGGGGATGCCCAGGTTCCTGGCGAGCAGTTGTACATGGGACACCAGGTTCCCCTCGGAAACGGTGGCGATGCCCGCTACCGGCTTCAGGTCGGCAGGTGGGTGCTGGAAGATATAGATCTTGTCCGGCGACACCTCCACATCCTCCGGGTTGCCGGAAACCACCGAGAGTTCGCCGAAGGCAAACCCCGGGTTCAGGCCCCGGACAGTGCTGGGGTTGGAGAGGTCCAGCACCTGGTTGGTCAGCCTGGAGCGCCGGGCGATAAAATTCCCCAGCTCCCCCACTGCGTACCCCAGGTGCAGGGCCAGGGATCCCCGTACCTTGTCGTCAATAAAGCCGGCAGACAGGGGTTCAAACCCGGCAAACACGGCGGCTGTGGGCCCATAATGCGCCTTTACCATGGACGAGCTCCATTCCACGGCGCTGCGGGCGCGTTGCAATTGTTCCATCAGGTCGCCCAGGGAGGCATTTTGCTGGTCGAACCGGGCCAGTACCGGGGCCAGTTCGTTCCATTCCCAGAGCTCCAGGTGCCCGGTGCCGGCACCGGCCATGCCCAGGAAGCAGATCTTTTCGAGCAGGGCCTGTACGGTGGGGGTATCCCATTGGGAGGCGTAGCTGAAGAGGAAGGATTCGAGTTTCAGGGAGGTATCCAGGAGTTGCAGGCGGCCCTGGGGGGAATTTTCCTCCAGCAGGTTTTCGCGGATCAGCAGCAGCAGTTCCGCGGCGGACTTCAGCCTTGTTTCCAGGGGCTGCTGCGGGCCTGCGGCGGCTGCAAAATTTTCAAGGGCTTCCCGGGTGGGTTTGTGGGTTACCCCGGGAATTCCCCGGGCGATATCTGAAGGGTCCAGGGGGGCATAGAATTTCCGCATGACCTGGAGCAACTTGTCGATTTCCGCCAGTTGTTCCGGAGTGAGGCGGGAGCGATGCTCCTGCCGGAATTTTTCGACGGCGGCGAGGTCGGCCGGTTCGGGCTGTCCGTGGATTTTTACCCTCAAATCACTGAACGGCGGATAGGCGTCGGCCAGCACCTTGGAGTGGCTCCGCATGGCCTGGGCCTGGTTGTCGTCCCCCGAATGGGGCACGTCTTTCATGGACTGGCGGACCAGGAAAAACTCTTCCCGGACCACCTCGTCCCGGCCGAGCAGCCAGGTGTAGAACCCGATCCCCCAGGCCTGTTCGTCCTCGTCCTGTATCGCGCCCCGGTAGTATTGTCCTTTCCGGGAGATCCACCCGTCGTCGATCCCCTTGAGGTATTTCTCCACCTGGTACTGCTTGAGACGGGCATGGTTGGCTTCAGGGTCCCAGAAGGCCTCCCGGTCCGAATAGGCGAGGATTTGCCCCAGGTAGACCTGGTTGGAGGCCGCCAGGGCCAAAACCGATTCCTTGTAGCGCGCGTGCTGTACACCCGGGCCGATTTCTTCCGGACAGGGGTCTTTCGGGGCGCGGATGCTGCCGTCTGTACAAAACCAGCGGATGTCCCGGTAGGGGCCGCGGATATCATTTTTATAGGAGGTGACCAGCGCGCGGACCGCCTCGTTGTCCAACTGCTGGGCAGTAGCCGGAAGGAGAAAAAGCAAGGCCCACAGGCCCGGCAATCTGGTTAACTTCATCAGGGCGGTTTTTACATGGCCGTTCGGGCCAAAGTTAAGGGGGAATATGGCTTGGGCTGCATCAAAGGTCCCCGGACGTCCTTAATTTAACATTTTTAACCTGTACTTCCGGAAAAGGGATTTTTTGATCATCTTCGGTCCATGAAGAAACGCGTTGATTTTAACCTGGGAGGCGCTGCAAATGTATGGATGCGGTGTCGTTTATCCTTGTTCCTGTCCGGTATCCTTGCTTTCCTGCTGGCAATTTCAGGTTGTGCCCCGAAGGTGCACCGGGCATTTGAGTCGAATCGCTATCTCTCCGGGTTTTCCACTTATCTTGTCAATGAAGATCTCGGCACCTATTTCCGCTCCCCGGGGGATATTGACTATACCCGGAACCGGGCCGAACTGGAAGCCTATGTCGGGGAAATCCCGGTAAACGGCGTCTTGTTCCACGGCAGGTCCAATATGAAACCCCTGTACGAACTCTTTGTATTGGTAAATCCCGGCAGACGCACTATCGAACCCGGACTCTTTGAATACCGTTTTGACACCGTGGTCCGCGGCAGGCGGTATGTTTTTCTGGGCCGAGGGATGGATGACCGGTTCCCGGAAAGTGATTTCCGGTATATCAGCAAAAGCCTCACCCGGGGCAAGGGCCTCCCGGACGGGGTGGCTCCCCTCAATGACCTGATGGAGCGCCATGCGAAGTCAGGGAAGTTTTTGGAGGCCTATACGGAGATCGCCGGTTATCCGGCATCGGACCGGACCGACCGCGGCCTGCAACTGCAATACGAGCTTACCTACCTGAGCATGCTTGGCGACAACACCCTGTTCCGGGAAAAGCTGAAGGTGTGGGAGGATCGATATGCCCTGGATGAAGCGGTAACCCTCCGGATCCGGGAAAAAGGCATACGTGGCAAGGACCGGGTATTGGATTCCCTCTTGGCCCTGGCGGCCGGGCAGCGACTGCTCATGTTCAGTGAAAACCACTTTTACCCCTGGCACCGGATCCTGGTAAGGGAATTGCTGCCGGCCCTGAAGGCAGAGGGGTACGGCTACCTGGCGCTGGAGGCCCTGGTCACGGACAGCCTGCTGAACCAGGGCATGGAACCGAGGTTGGCAACCGGGTTTTACACGCGGGAACAACAATTCAACCGCCTGCTGCAGGCAGCCCGGGAACTGGGGTTTGAGTTCGTCTCCTACGAAGCAAGTGAAGGACAACCGGATCGGGAAGCTGCCCAGGCAGCAAACCTATACGGGAAGACTTTCGGGAGAGATCCGGATGCCCGTGTGGTCGTACTGGCGGGGATAGATCATATCTACGAAGAAAGCGACGGGGAGCAGATACGGATGGCGCAATTGTTTGCGGAGAATTACGGGATAGACCCCCTTACGGTTTCCCAAACGGACCTGGCGCACTATCGCACCCAATTGGGTGCGGACCTGGCCCTGATCAACGCCGACTCCCTGATCACCAGGCGTTACCGGCGGGTAGATTACCAGTTGGTGAACAACCTCGACCCGACACCGGCGCCCGGGGATTTCACCTATACGAATCCTTTTGGAAAGCCCGTCCAGCTTGGGCTCTACGATGCCCGGGACTGGAAGACCGACCTGGCCTTTACCTTCAGCGTGCCGCAATTTTCGTTCCTGCTTGCCGGGGGGGGGAACATTTCCCTGGACCTTCCGCACCCGGGGTTCCGCCTGCTCGTCTTCGACGAGGTGGGCAGGGTGCTGGTAAACCGACCTGTGAATACCGGGGAATAGCACCGGCCGCTCCTCCTCCCATTATTTTCTTTTTCACCAACCGGGTCCGGTGTTGCCCGCAACCCTAAAATTTAACATAACAGAATTAGGATAAATTCCAAAAAAAAGGAAAATATCCATAAATTAGCATCCCTCTTTTTCAAGGAACGCGATGCAAAAAACCATTTTACACCTGGACCTGGACACCTTTTTTGTCTCGGTGGAGCGCAAGCTGGACAGCCGCCTTAAAAACAAGCCCATCCTGGTGGGTGGGCTGAGCGACCGGGGGGTGGTGGCGGCCTGCAGCTATGAGACCCGGGGGTACGGGGTGCATTCGGGCATGCCCATGCGCATGGCGCGGGAACTCTGCCCGGAGGCGGTGATCATCCGGGGGAATGCGGGCACGTACAGCAAACACTCGGACGAGGTGACCGACATCATCAGGGAGCAGGTGCCGCTTTTCGAGAAGTCGAGCATCGACGAGTTCTACGCAGACCTTTCGGGCATGGACCGGTTTTTCGGGTGCTACCGCTATGCCTCCGAGCTCCGGCAGCGGATTATCCGCGAGTCCGGCCTGCCTATTTCCTTTGGCCTGTCGGTCAACAAAGTGGTGTCCAAAATGGCCACGGGGGAGGCAAAGCCGAACAACCAGCTCAAGATCGACTTCGGCTATGAGAAACCCTTCCTGGCGCCTTTGTCCATCAAGAAGATCCCCATGGTGGGGGACAAGACCTACCAGACGCTCCGCAACCTCGGGCTGCGGCAGATCCGGACCCTGCAGGAAATGCCGCTCGATGTGATGCAACGCGTTTTAGGGGCCAACGGTACGGTCATCTGGAAGCGCGCCAACGGGATTGACAACAGCCCGGTCATCCCCTTTTGCGAGCGGAAATCCATTTCCACGGAACGCACCTTTGACCGGGACACCATCGACGTGGTGCGCCTGCGCGGCATCCTCACCGCCATGACCGAGAACCTGGCCTTCCAGCTCCGCCGGGGCGGCAAGCTCACCGCCTGCGTCACGGTCAAGCTGCGGTATTCGGATTTCAACACCTATTCCCGCCAGCTGCGCATCTCCTATACCTCTGCGGACCACATCCTGATCCCCCGGGTGATGGACCTGTTCGAAAGGCTGTACGACCGACGGCTGCTGGTGCGCCTGATCGGGGTACGCTTCAGCCACCTGGTGCCGGGCAACTACCAGATCGACCTGTTCGACGACACCCAGGAAGCCCTGAACCTCTACGCGGCCATGGACCGCATCCGGGAGCGTTTTGGCGACAAGAGCGTCCTCCGCGCCTCGGGCATGGGGGCCCGGACCATCGGCCGGATGCACAACCCCTTTAACGGGCAGCCGCCGACGGTGCTCGCACACCGGAAACAGTAGAAAACGGCAAATCCCGAATCCATCCCCGGGATTTGAAATTCGGGATTTGAAATTTACAGATGTACCTGAACTGCCATACATACTACAGCCTCCGCTACGGCACCTTCTCCGAGGTGGACCTGCTGGAGCTCGCCCGGGAAAACGGGGTGAGCTGCCTGGCGCTGACGGATATCAACAATACCTCGGCGGGGCTGAATTTTGTGCGGCGGGCACCGGAGTTCGGGGTACGGCCCCTGCTGGGCATCGATTTCCGCAATGGCGTGGACCCCTGTTTTGTCGGGCTGGCGCGCAACAACCAGGGCTATATGGAACTCAACGGTTTCCTCTCCCGCCACCTGCACGAAAAACGCCCGCTGCCGGAACGGGCGCCGGCCTTTTCCGACGCGGTGGCCATCTACCCCTTCGAGAAGGTGCTGCTCGGCGAACTGGAGGATTTTGCCCCCCACGAATACATCGGCATCTCGGTGCGGGACCTCAGGCGGTTGCCCTTTTCCCACCTGGTCGAGTACCGGGACCGCCTGGTGGTGCTGCAGCCGGTCACCTTCCGCAACAAGCGGGACTACAATGCGCACCGGCTCTTGCGGGCCATCGACAACAACGTGCTGCTCAGCAAGCTGCCCGAGACCGAACAGGCGCGGCCGGAAGACTGCATGTATGCGCTGCCCAACCTGGCAGAGGTGTTTTCGGAATACAGCTTCATCCTGGAGAACACCCGGGCGCTGATGGAAAGCTGCGGTATCCGGTTCGATTTTTCGGAAAACCGAAAGCCCCAGAACCTCAGTACGTATACGGGCAGCCGGGAGGGGGACGAGTCCCTGCTCGAACGCCTTTGCGAGGAAGGCCTGCCTTACCGGTACCCGGATCCCACCCCGCCGATCCGGGAGCGCCTTGCCAAAGAGCTGGAGCTGATCCGGGCCAAGGGGTTTGTGTCCTATTTCCTGATCAACTGGGACATTATCAGCGAAGCCCGCCGCCGGGGGTTTTTCTACGTGGGGCGGGGCAGCGGGGCCAACAGCATCGTCGCCTACCTGCTGCGGATCACCGATGTGGACCCCATTGAGCTGGACCTGTATTTTGAACGCTTTATCAACCTGTTCCGCACCAATCCCCCGGATTTCGACATCGACTTTTCCTGGCGGGACCGGGAGGCCATCACCCGCTACATCTTCGACCGCTTTGAGCACGTGGCCCTTCTGGGGACCTACGTGACCTTCCGGGAGCGCGGTATCGTCCGGGAGCTGGGCAAGGTGTTCGGGCTGCCCAAGGCAGAGATCGACCAGCTCTGCGACGGGGTATACGAATCCTCCCGCCTGGACGAGGTGGCCCGGCTCGTGCTCCGGTACGGGCAACTGATCAGGGGCATGCCCAATTACCTGAGCGTGCACGCAGGGGGTATCCTGATCGCCGACAGGCCCCTCCACTGGTTTTCCGCGACCCACCTGCCCCCCAAGGGGTTTGCCACCACCCAGTTCGACATGGTCATCGCCGAGGATGCGGGCCTCTACAAGTTCGACATCCTGGCCCAGCGCGGCCTGGCAAAGATCCGGGAGGCCCTGGAAATTGCCCGGTCCAACCAGCCGGATGCCAGCCGGGGCGTGGACATCCACGACATCCGCCGGATCAAGGAGGACCCGGCCGTGAACGGGCTGATCAGGACGGCCCAGTGCATGGGGTGCTTTTACGTGGAATCGCCCGCCATGCGGATGCTGCTGCGCAAGCTGGAGGTGGACAATTACCTGGGGCTGGTGGCGGCCAGTTCCATCATCCGGCCCGGGGTTTCCAAGAGCGGGATGATGCGGGAATACATACTGCGCCACCGGGATCCGGAGCGGGTAAAACAGGCCCACCCGGTGCTGCTTGACATTATGCCGGAAACCTACGGGGTCATGGTCTACCAGGAAGATGTGATCAAGGTGGCCCACTATTTTGCCGGGCTCAGCCTGGGCGAGGCCGATGTACTCCGGCGGGGCATGAGCGGGAAGTTCCGCTCCCGGGAGGAGTTTGAGCGTGTCAAATCGGCCTTTGTCGACAACTGCCGGAAAAAGGGGTATTCCGAAGCCCTGATATCGGAAATCTGGCACCAGGTGGCCAGCTTTGCCGGCTATGCCTTTGCCAAGGGGCATTCGGCCTCCTATGCGGTGGAGAGTTACCAGAGCCTGTTCCTGAGGGCGTATTTCCCCCTGGAATACCTGGTGGCGGTGCTCAATAACGGGGGAGGGTTTTACCGGCCGGAGCACTACGTGCACGAGGCGCGGATGCTCGGCGCCCGGATCCACCCGCCCTGTATCAACCACTCCGGGGTGGGTAACCGGATCGAGGGGGCCGACATCTACCTGGGGTTTATGTACCTGAGGGAACTGGAAGACCGGGTGATGGACCGCATTGTCCGCCAGCGGCAGCTCGGGGGGGCTTTTTCGGGCCTGGAGGATTTCCTGGACCGGGTACCCATCTCCATGGAACAGCTCAGCATCCTGATCCGCATCGATGCCTTCCGGAGTACGGGGGCGGAAAAACACCGGTTGCTCTGGAAGGCGCACCTGCTGCTGTCCAAGGGGACGGTGCCCGACCACCCGCGCCTGTTCCCGCCCCAGCACACCCGCTTCCGCATTCCCCAATTGCACGGTACGGACCAGGAAACCGCCTTTACCCAGCTGGAGCTGCTGGGCTTTTGCCTCTGCAGCCCCTTTGACCTGCTGGCAACCCCGCCCGCCAACCGGAACGGCTGCCGCCATTTCCCGGAGTACATGGACCGCTACATCGACATATATGGCTACCTGGTGACGGTCAAGAACACGAAAACCCACAACGGCCAGCGCATGCATTTTGCCACCTTCATCGACCTGTACGGGGAGGTGTTCGATACGGTGCTTTTCCCCCCGGTGGCGGCCAGGTACCGCTTCCGCGGCAGGGGGATCTACCGCTCCTACGGCAAGGTGGTCAGCGAATTCGGTTTCCTCAGCATCGAGGTGCTCCGGATGGAGAAGCAGGACTTTATCCCGGACCCCCGCTATGCGGATATGAAGACGGCTTCCAGGCGCCTGTCGGTCAGGCAGCAGGACGCCCTGGCCGGAAACGAAGGGGGAACCCGGCCGGACCGCGAAAACCCCAACAACGCATCCCCCGCCGGAAATACTTGAAAGCGATCTGTTTAACATTGGGGACCGTGGAATTTTCAGGGCCAAAAATTGACAGTTTGACAAATTCCGGCACCCCCTGTCCCGAACCCCGTAAAAATGCAGGGGAATTTCGTGCAGGCCCGGAAAATTTTGGAACTTCCGTAGGCAGCACTCCCAAAACCTGCTCCAACATTAAACACATACACCATATGAAACCACGCACCTTCAACCGCAGAGACTGGATGAGGACCACCGCGCTAACCGCCGGAGGGCTGGGACTGATCCCTGTCTCCGGATTCTGTGAAACCCCACGGGCTCCCGTGCGCATCAGCCCTGCAGGGGAAGCACTCTACAGCCCCTTCTTCCGGGAGTACCTGCCTGAGGCCGGTTACAACGCCCCCCTTGCCGCGAAACTCAATGCCAATGAAAATCCATATGGCCCCTCGGCCCTGGCGCGCGAGGCCCTCAGCGCGGCATCGGCATCCGGCAACCGGTATGCGTGGCGGGAACTCATGGGCCTGATCGATGAGATCGCCGGCCTGGAAGGGGTGCAACCCGAAAACATCATAACCGGGCCCGGTTCTTCCGACATCCTCGAAAAAACGGCCATGGTCTTTTTTCAGCAAGGCGGCAATGTGGTCTCTGCAGACCCGTCCTATATGTCCCTGATACAGGTAGCCAGGTCCTGCGGGGCCGAGTGGAAACCCGTACCCCTGAAAGCCGACTGGTCCCATGACCTGGAGGCCATGGAAGCGGCGATCGACGATCAGACCAACCTGGTATACATATGCAACCCTAACAATCCTACGGGAACCCTCACCCCGGCCGATGCTTTGCTCGAATTCTGCGATCGGGTCTCTGATAAGGTTCCCGTTTTTGTTGACGAAGCCTACCTGGGCTTCCTGGAGCCGGAAGCCCAAAAATCCATGGTGTCCCTGGTAGCCCGCGGCAAAAATGTCATCGTGGCCCGCACGTTCTCCAAGATCCACGGGATGGCTGGCCTGCGGGTAGGCTACGCGGTGGCCCTCCCGGAGACCCTGGAGCGCATCAATGCGATCACCCGGGGCGGAATGGGGATCTCCGGGCCTTCTATAGCCGCGGCCCGGGCAAGCATGTCCGACCTCGACTTCCTCAATGAATGCCGCAGCCTGAACACCTCGGTACGGACGCATGTCTATGATTCCCTGAAGGAGCTCGGACACAAACCCGTCCCCTCATATACCAGTTTCATGATTTTCCCGATTGCCCTGGAAGGGAAGGATTTCCTGGACAGCATGACTGCCCTGCAGGTGGGCGTCAGGGCCTTTCATTTTAAGGATCAGAACTGGTGCCGGGTTAGCATGGGCACCCGGGCAGAAATGGACCTGTTCCTCGACGCTGTCCGCAAGACCCTGGTTTAATAGCTTTTTAAAGAATCTCTGCGCATGGACCCAGCCCTACAGAGGACACTGGAATTATTGCTGATAATTGGCATTGGCCTGCTCCTGCAGCGAAAGCTGGGTAACCGGATGCAGCTAGACGGGTTGAAAATCATCATCCTGAACGTAGCCCTCCCGGCAACGATATTCCTGGCCCTGCTGAAGGTGGAGCTCAAGCCCGGCCTGCTCGTGCTGCCCTGCCTGGCCCTTGCTTTTAACCTGCTGATGTTCCTGGCCGTACGCTTTGTCCTGCCCTGGTTTGCCCCGGGGGAAAAAGGCCCGCAGCGCCGGACCCTGGCCATGTTGTTACCCTCCCTGGCACCGGGACTGTCCTGCTACCCGTTCATCATGGCCTATCTGGACGATGCCAGCCTGGCGATGGCTGCCCTGGCGGACGTGGGAAATAAATTTTTTGGCCTCATCCTGCTGTATCTCCTGGCGATGCACTGGTACAACCTCAGAAGCCCGGCAGCAACGGCAAAGGCCCCGGCATCCAAAAAGTTGAGAGGACTTTTCCTCTCGTTGTTACGAGAACCAATCAACCTCGTTATTGGCGCAGCCATTATCTTGTTGATCGCAGGGCTAAACCTGGAAAGCCTGCCCGGTTTTATAGCCGCCACCGTTAATCGTTTCAGTGTGATGATGGTGGCCCTGGTGTTGCTGTTTATCGGGATGGCAGTACGCGTGAGTTTATCTGATCTGCGCACGATCGCCCTACTGCTGAGTTGGCGATCCGGGATGGCCCTGTTGTTCTCGTCTTTAATGCTTTTCCTGTTGCCGGCATTGAGCCCGGCCCTGATTTTACTGGTTATTGTCTTTCCCCAGAGCTCCTGCAGCTTCTGGCCCTATGCCCACATGCACCTGGTGAATACCCGGGAAGAGTCGGAGTCCCGCCAGGGGCGGACCTTCGACACGGGTTTTGCGGTAAACCTGCTGGCCTGTTCCCTCCCTTTTTCAAGCGGGATCATCCTGCTGGCCTTCAATTTCCCGGAAACCATCGCCCACGCCTGGGTTTTGGCCCTGGTTGGCTTTACACTGGTTGGGATCTCCCTGCTTCCCAGGGTCTGGCAGGCCGCGCTACGCAAGTTGCGAAGCGCCGTCCCTGAGAATGTCTTCCCTTAGACGGGGTTCTTTAAACCGGACCGTGTACCTGCACCCGAATTACAGGTGCTGGTTGATGATATTTTCGAACAACTCCTGACGGCCGCTGATACGCGGGATATCCTGGTTGGCCCCGAAATAGGCGTGCAGGTCCTCCAGGGAGAGTTTCCCCGCCTCGAAGTCCGCACCCTTGCCCGTATCAAAGGACGCATAGCGCTGCTGCCGCATCTTCAGGAAATCCGAGTCCGTACGCACGGCATGGGCCGTAATAAGCGCCCGCGCAAATGCATCCATCCCTCCGATGTGGGCGTAGAAGATATCTTCCAGGTCCGTGGAATTCCTGCGGATCTTGGCATCAAAATTCACGCCTCCTCCCTGGAACCCGCCGGCTTCCAGAATGACCAGCATGGCCTGGGTCAGCTCGTATACGTCCACGGGGAACTGATCGGTGTCCCACCCGTTCTGGTAGTCGCCCCGGTTCGCATCGATGCTGCCGAGCAGGCCGTTGTCTGCGGCCACCTGCAACTCGTGCTCAAAGGTATGCTGGGCCAGGGTGGCGTGGTTGACCTCGACATTCAGCTTAAAATCGTCCAGCAGATCGTACTTGCTCAGGAAGGCAAGCACGGTTGCGGCGTCAAAGTCGTACTGGTGCTTGGACGGTTCCATGGGTTTGGGCTCGATAAAGAAGGTCCCCTTGAAACCCTGTTTCCGGGCGTAGTCCCGGGCCATGTGCAGGAAGCGCGCCATATGGTCCTGTTCCCGTTTCATGTCGGTGTTCAGCAGGGACATATAGCCTTCGCGCCCACCCCAGAATACATAGTTCTCCCCATCCAGCTTGATGGTGGCATCCAGGGCGTTTTTCACCTGCGCCCCGGCGGCAGCCACCACCCTGAAATCCGGGTTGGTTGCAGCCCCGTTCATATAGCGGGGGTTGCCAAAACAATTGGCGGTGCCCCAAAGCAGTTTGACCCCGGAGGCTTTCATTTTTTCACGGGCGTAGTCCGTGATCGTGTCCAGCCGCTTTTCGGATTCGGCCAGGGTGGGGCCTTCGGCAATCAGGTCGTAATCGTGGAAGCAAAAATAGGGCGCCCCGATCTTGGTAAAGAATTCAAAGGCGGCATCCATTTTGTCCTTGGCTTGCTGTACCGGGTCCGGGTTGCGGAGCCAGGGGAATTGCTGGGTCGGGGCACCGAACGGATCGGCCCCCAACCCGCAGAAGGTGTGCCAGTAGCTGATGGCAAAACGGAAGTGTTCCTTCATGGTTTTGTCGCCAACCTTGCGGGTTTCGTCGTAATACTTAAAGGCTAACGGGTTGTCGGACTGTTTGCCCTCAAAAGGGATTTTTCCAATGTTTCCGAAATATTCCTTGTCGCCGGTGGTAATCATGTGGTATGGGTTTTTAGGATGTGATTGAGTTCGTTTTTCCAGTGGGCATAGGCCTGCTGGTAGGGTTCTTTCCCCGGAACGGGGGCGTATTCCAACTGCACCTTGTCGGTGGCCGTGGCTGCCGTCATGGAAGGGAATGCCCCGCCAGCAACCGCGGCTGCCCGGGCGGCGCCAACCGCGCCGGTTGTGGCAACCATCTCGATGGTCGCCCCGGTAAGCGTGGCTACGGTTTCCGCAAAAGGGCGCGCCCGGAAAAGGTTATCGTTCCCGGCCCGTATTTTACGTAGGTTCACCCCGTCGGCCGCCATGATTTCCATGCCGTAGACAAAGGAAAAGGCGATGCCTTCCAGGGCGGCCCGGAAAAGGTGGTCGCGTTTGTGGGTGTTAAAGCTTAGGCCGGAAATGCGTGCCCCAACCAGGATGTTGCTGAGCATGCGTTCGGCCCCATTGCCGAATGGAAAGATGCGCAGGCCCTGGCTGCCGACCGGGATCCTTGCCGCCATTTGGTTCATCTCCGCATAGTCCGTGTCCTCCGATACTTGTTGCTGCATCCAGCTGTACTGTATCCCGGTGCCGTTGATGCACAGCAATTTCCCGATGCGCGGGTTTTCTGCGCTGTGGTTGACATGGGCAAAATTATTTACCCGGTTCATCTCACGGGTCTGGGTGCGATCCGTCACCGCGTAAACCACCCCGGAGGTTCCTCCGGTGGCGGCTACCTCTCCCGGCTCCATCACGTCTAACGATAGTGCATTATTGGGCTGGTCCCCCGCCCGGTAGAGGATAGGCGTTCCTTTTTTAAGCCCGCAGGCTTCGGCCCCGGATTCGTCGAGCTCGGACTGCGGTCCGAAAGTCGGTACGATATCAGGCAACAGGCCCGGGTCTATCCCGGCGGTTTCCATGAGCCAGGCCGCAGGCTGTTCCTCCTTGAAATCCCAGAGGATCCCCTCGGAAAGCCCTGAGGCGGTGGTAGTGCAGCGCCCCGACAACCGCAAGGCGATATAATCGCCCGGCAACATGATTTTATGTATTTTTTTAAAGAGTTCGGGCTGGTTTTCCCGGACCCAGAACAGCTTGGACAGGGTGAAATTCCCGGGGGCATTCAGCAACCGCTCCCGGCATTCAGCCTCCCCGGCCTTTTGCAGCAGGGCCTCCCCGGCAGCAACGGCGCGGCTGTCACACCAAATGATGGACGGGCGCAAAGGTTTCAAGTCCTGATCCACTACTACCAACCCATGCATCTGATAGGAGATGCCGATGCCCTTTACCGCATCGGCCTTAATGCCCGTTTTTTCGAGTAGTTCCCGGGTGGCCAGCTGCACCTGTTCCCACCAGAGGTCCGGGTCCTGTTCGCCCCATCCCGGTTGGGGGGCGTCGATGGGCATCTCTTTTTTAGGTTGCTGGACCCGGGCGATTTCCGACCCGTCCGCCGAGGAGACCAGGGCGGCCTTAACCGAAGAACTGCCAATATCATATCCAATCCAGTACATGCTTTCCGACGCGTGTTTGTTTGATTCCTGTGTAGGTTGCCGATTTTTCAAACGGGCCTGTTAAAATCCGCATATATTCCGACTTGCACAAATCTGCGATCAAAAATATGCGCTTCCTGCTGGCAGGTATTCTCGTCCATATCCCGAATAATGCAGCAAAATTTCATTAAATTCCCCGCTAAGTCAGTCCGAACCGATATGTGGCAAACTCCATCCCTGCCGGCACGTCCGGCCATTATCCTACTGGTAATCCTTTTATTTGCCGACTGTCCCATGCGGGCCGGGGCTGACCCTGGAAATCCGCTGCCATGGGGGTATGAGCTGTGGCTGAAGTTCGCCCCGGTCAGCGATTCCGTCCTGGCAAGCCAGTACCGGGCATCCCTCGAGGGCATTGTGATGGAGCCCGTGGGCGCTACCCAGGAGATTGCGTACCGGGAACTAACCGAAGGTATCGGCAACATGCTCTCCCGTCCCCTCTTGCCCCGGACCACTACCTCCGGAGGAAACCTGCTGGTAGCCGCCACCCTGGACCGGTTGCCCACCCGGTTCCGGGAGTTTCTCGGGGAGCGGAAGATCCCAGCCGAGGGGTTTTTGATCCGGGAGGTGGCCGATGGCCCGAGAAAGCATATTTTATTGACTGCCGCAGACGATGCTGGCCTGCTCTATGGGGCATACCGGTTGCTCCGCCTGGTACAGACGCATCGCCCCCTTTCGGGCCTCGACCAACTGGATGCGCCGAAGGCCCGGTTGCGGATGCTCAACCACTGGGACAACCTGGACCGGAGCATCGAACGGGGCTATGCGGGTTTTTCCATTTTCAACTGGCATACGCTGCCGGATTTCAGGGACCCGCGCTATGAAGACTATGCGCGCGCCAACGCCTCCCTGGGCATCAACGCCACGGCAGTGACCAACGTCAACGCCAATGCGCTGGTCCTCACCGAAGCCTACATTGACAAGGCGCGTGCGCTTGCCGATATTTTCAGGCCGTACGGCATCCGGCTTTACCTGACCGCACGCTTTTCCGCCCCCATGGAAATCGGCGGGCTGGATACGGCCGACCCCCTGGACCCGCGTGTGTCCGCATGGTGGCGGGACAAGGCGGGAGAGATTTACCGGGCGATCCCGGATTTCGGGGGCTTCCTGGTCAAGGCAAATTCCGAGGGGCAGCCGGGCCCGCAGAATTACGGGCGTTCTCACCGGGAGGGGGCCAATATGCTGGCCGATGCCCTGGGGCCGTTTGGCGGGAATGTGATCTGGCGGGCATTTGTGTATTCGGAGGAAGACCCGGAAGACCGGGCCAAACAGGCCTATTCGGAATTTGCCCCGGAGGACGGTAAATTCCGTGACAACGTATTGCTGCAGGTAAAGAACGGGCCGATCGACTTCCAGCCGAGGGAACCGATCCACCCGCTGTTTGGTGCGATGCCCGAAACCCCTTTGCTGGTCGAATTCCAGATTACCAAGGAATACCTCGGGTTTGCCACCCACCTCGCCTTCCTTCCCAAATTGTTTGAGGAGGTACTGCAGACGGACACTTACCGGGAAGGTCCCGGTTCCACTGTGGCCCGGGTTGTGGACGGGAGCCTGCACGGCAAGGCCCTGAGCGGGATGGCAGGGGTGGCCAATATCGGGACGGACATCAACTGGACGGGTCACCCCTTTGGCCAGGCCGACTGGTACGGTTTCGGCCGCCTGGCGTGGGACCCCTACCTGAGCAGCGGGCAGCTTGCGGAAGAATGGGTCCGCGCCACCTTTGGCAATGACCCGGTCCTGGTGGCTTCCCTGAAAGACATGATGCTGCGCTCCCGGGAGGCCGTGGTAAACTATATGAACCCCCTGGGCCTCCACCACCTTTTTGATACGGGCCACCATTACGGCCCCGGTCCCTGGGTGGACGACCTTTCCCGACCCGAGTGGAACCCGGTCTACTACCACCAGGCGGATGCTTCGGGGATCGGGTTTGACCGGAGCGCAACCGGCAGCAACGCCGTTGCCCAGTATGCCCCGGAACTGGCAACCCGTTACGGCAGCCTGGAAACCTGCCCGGAGGAATTCCTTTTGTGGTTCCACCATGTTCCCTGGGATTACCGGCTGCGGAGCGGGCACACCCTCTGGGAGGGCCTGGGCCTGAAATACCAGGAAGGGGTGGATACCGTGGTTGGGATGCTGGCCGACTGGCAGGAACTCGAATCCAGGCTCCCCCAGGAGGTTTACCGGGACGTCTCCATGAGGCTGCAGATACAACTCAGGGAGGCCCGCTGGTGGAAGTACGCCTGCATGCAATATTTCCGTACATTCTCCGGGATGGATTTTCCCCAGGGCATGGAACCCCCGGAGCATCCATTGGAGTATTACAAAGCATTGCGGTTTCCCTTTGCCCCGGGGATTCGCCCACGATGGAACTAAATTCAGAAAAATGGACCCAAAAATAGTACTGGTAACAGGCGCGACCTCCGGATTGGGGTACGCGACCGCCAAAAGATTCTGCGAGGCCGGGCATATCTGTTATGTCATTGGCCGGAACCCGGAAAAGACCCGTAAAAGCTGCGGGGAATTGGGGGAAAATGCCCGGGAGGTAGTCCTGGACCTTACCCATACTGCGGAGATTCCCGCCACCATACGCAGGATCGTCGAAGAAGCCGGCCGGATTGATGTCCTGGTCAACAATGCAGGCATCAATATGAAGAAGCCACTGCTGGATGTGACCGACGCCGAATTCGAACGGATTTTGCAAACCAACCTGCACAGCGTCTTTACCATCAGCCGGGAAGTAGGCAAGGTGATGCGGGAGCAGGGGCAGGGGAATATCGTAAACATCAGTTCAATGGCCGCCCAGTATGGCCTGCCCTATGTGGTGGCCTATTCGGCCAGCAAAACAGCTATTGAGGGGATGACCCGGGCCATGGCAGTGGAACTGGCCCCTATGGGCATCCGGGTGAATTGCGTGGCACCGGGCTTTATCAAGACCCCGATGACGGCCAAGGCGCTGGACAGCGACCCGCCCCGGAAGGACCGGGTGTTTGCCCGCACACCCATGGGGGAAATGGGCGTCCCGGAAGACATCGCCGATGCGGTGTATTTCCTGGCTTCTGAAAAGGCGCGGTTTATCACCGGGGTGGTACTGCCGGTAGATGGGGGAAATAGTATTGGATTCTGATGGAGAAGGATCAGCACACAAACCGGATGTTGCCCTGTATGCGCTGGTACGGCCCGAGGGACGGGGTAACGCTTGCCTCCATCCGGCAGGCCGGGGCCCGGGGTGTCGTGACCGCCCTGCACCAGATACCGCCGGGGGACGTATGGACAGAAACGGCTATCCGCGAACGCCAGCAAATGGTCCAGGATGCAGGGATGGAATGGGAGGTCGTGGAAAGTCTCCCGGTCTCGGAGGCCATCAAGCAGCAGCAAGGCGATTTCCGTACCCATATAGCCAATTATCAGGAAAGCATCCGGAACCTCTCCGCCTGCGGTATCCGGGTAATCACCTATAATTTTATGCCCGTGCTGGACTGGGTACGCACCGAACTGGCACACGCCAATCCCGACGGTACGCGCACCCTGCGCTTTGACCGGTCGGAATTTGCCTCGTACGATATCCACGCCCTGAGGAGGCCTGGTGCGGAAGCCGACTACGAGGCATCAACCCTGGAAAAGGCGGCGGAACTGGCAAGGACCCTGACCGGGGAGGAGCGCGAACGGATCCGCAGGTCGGTGCTCCAGGGGCTGCCCGGGAGCGATGAACAGTTTACAGAAGCCGGTTTGATGGATCTTTTGGGCCAATACGACCACATTCCCGAAGACCGGTTGCGGCAGCACCTGGTGGATTTCCTCGAGGCGGTGGTACCCGTGGCCAAGGCAAGCGGGGCGGTCCTGGCCATCCATCCCGATGACCCGCCCTATCCGCTGCTCGGGTTGCCCCGGGTGGTATCGGGGCGGGCGCACCTGAAGCTGCTCTTCGACGCGGTGCCGGACACGGCCAACGGCCTCTGTTTCTGCACGGGTTCCCTCGGGGCCGGGAAAACCAACGACCTCCCGGACATGGTCAGGGAATTCGGGGACCGTATCCATTTCCTCCACCTGAGAAACGTGGCCCATGAGGCAGACGGCGCCTTCCGGGAGTCCGACCACCTGAGCGGCCACGTCCCCATGGAAGAGGTGGTGGCTGAGGTTCTCCGCCTGATGGGCCGCCGGGACATGTCCCTCCCTATGCGGCCGGACCACGGCTTCCTGCACGAGTTGGAATTCGGGAGCCGGAGTTATCCGGGGTATTCGCTGATTGGCCGGCTGAAGGGCCTGGCAGAGCTCCGGGGCCTGGAACAGGGGCTGATATACGGTTCTAACCAGTTGTAAATGAAGGAGTAATGCCGATAAGATATTTTTGGATGGCACCGGTTATTTAAGTAATATTATACGGGGTGCGCGGTGTGAAACAGGCGCATAATTTCCCTCAAATAGTTGCAAGTGAAGTTTACGATAGACGAACAGCGGGCTGTACTGAAGGCCATTGACAAAGTGGTCCTGGCCGACGACCGCGCTTATGAAGAGGAGGCAAACTTTGTCCTCCAGATGGCCAGCCTCCTCCGGTTTAAAATGGAATTGGTCCGGGAGGCCCGCCACATGGATTACCAGGAGGCCCTTCGCATCCTGCAGGCCATGTCCATTTCCAAAAAAGAAACCCTGGCCACCATGCTTCGCGAAACGGCCGGGGCAGACGGGCGTATTACAGAGGAGGAACTGGAACTCGTCCAGGAGATCATCGCGGAAGTTGGTCTGGATTGATAGCCAGGCAAAACCCTTTTAATTGTGCGGTACCTGAAGGACCCCTCAGTCCTGAGGGGTGTGCTTGTATTCCAGGAGCCAACTGAACTCCAGGAATTCCAGGGCCTTTTGGTGGGTAGCTTCCAGGATGACCGGCGGGGCCACGCCTTCTTCATAGGCCTCCTTCCAGCGCGTGGCACAGAGGCACCAGGAATCCCCGGGTTTGAGGCCCGGAAAATTAAAATAGGGCATCGGGCTGCTGAGGTCGTTGCCCCTGGATTTAGTAAACCGGAGGAACTCCTCCGTCATGATGGCACAAACCACATGGGAGCCTGAGTCTCCGGGGCCTGTACTGCATAACCCATTGCGGTAAAAGCCGGTGACCGGTTCCAGGCTGCAGGGGATGAGTTCGCCCCCAAGGACATTCCGGTTGGTTTCCATATAGCTGCTTTGTATAAAATTACACCATCTTTCCGACATGGCCCGCAGTTGGAATTATTGAAGGGCAGCCCGCTTGGGCAATCGATAATCTTACTATCTTTTCAGTCCCTGAAAATTGGGTTCCGGGAAGGTGGAACCCAGGTTTAAATGTTAGAAGAATGGAATTCAATTTAATGGAAAAACTGGCAGTCCTCAAAACGATCGACGAGGTGATCCAGTTGGATAATGAGGTAAAGGAAGGCGAAGTAAAATTCATGAACCGGCTCTCGGAGAAACTCGAATTCGAACCGGGTTTGATCGAGGAGGCCCGCCGCACGGACCCTGCCGAAGCCCTGGGTGTGCTCCGGGCCATGCCCAGGGAGCAGAAACAGGTTCTCGCCCGCCTGCTCAACGAGGCGGCCAATTCGGACGGGGATGTGGACGAACGGGAAATCCAGTTTATCTACCGGGTGCTTACTGCAGCCGGTATCCGGCTCGAAGACTGAACGCTGGCAGTTCTTTCCGGGGTCGACACGACGGCCCGGGATCCTTCCCGCGGTTTCCTGAAGTGGGTTTCCGGGAGGGTGCTTTGGGAATTTCGCCCTGTAAGCCTCACACAGTGAGTGGTATAGCAAAATATTTTGTATCTTATTAGGAAAAAGGCGACCATGAAAACGCCACTGATCCTGTTGTTAACGCTTGCCCTGGTCATAGGCTGCCGGGAGGCCCCTGAAAAGGATTCCACGCCCCCGGAGTTGACGGCCCCGGAATACGCGAAACTGGGCCGGGATAAACTATATGTGGCCTGGGAATTCGATGCGGCCAGGGAAGCCCTGCTGAAGGCAGTCGAAATGAATCCGGAGGATGCGTTATCCCATGCCAACCTGGCCTGGTACTGGATGCTCGAGGATAAACGGGAAGCCTCCATGCGACATATCGAACTGGCTAAGAAGGCCGCGCCGGAGGACCCGCTTTGGGTACAGTGGCACGGTTGGATTTGTTATTTCTACGACGATTTTGAGTGTGCGGAGAAGTACCTGAAGGAGGCTATTGAGATGCAACCCCGGCAACGGGATGCCTATTTTACCCTGGGGCGGATGTATTATCGGATCGGCCGTGAGGCTGAGGGCCTGGAGTATATGGAACAAGCCGCCAGGGATTCTACCGGCCGCCCTGCCCGGGCCATGTACCTGGTGCTGACTGGCCGGGAAGCAGAAGCAAGGGAAATTATCCGGCAAATTGAATCGGCGGAAACAACTTCCCTGGAGACCATGGTGCTGGTGCCCCTGTACAACATGCTCGGGGAACGTGAAAAAGCCCTGGATTGGCTCGAGGCCAATTACGAGCGCAGGCAGCCCCTGTTACCCTGGTTGCGTTACATGCCCATAAACAGGCCCCTGCACGATGAGCCCCGATTCCAGGCGATGGTGGAAAAGATCGGGGCACCTTCCGGGAAATAAAAGATCTTTGCGACCGCTGGCGAGAGGGTTATAGGATTAACGGAGCGTTCGGCCTACCCTTTTCTTTCGCCTCCCGCTGAATAATTCGATTACCACCCCCACCGTAACACCCCCTGCGACCGTGGCAGCGAGGTCGCCGTTGTCCCATTTCCCGTAACGGTTCTGGTCGATCAGCTCTTTGGCAGCCCCGGCAAGCAGGCTCCCCCCAACCGCCCCGGTGATCGTCCACCATTTATCGCCCCCGGAAATCTCGTGGGCAATAAACGCCCCTGCGGCCCCGGAGACAACGCCGGCCCCAAAGTGCAACACCTTGTCCTGCTGCAGCTGGGAAAACGAACAACAGCTGCTGAGCAACAGCAAAACCAGTACCCCCTGCCTCATGGGTTATCGGATTTTCGGTAAAACGCGTTTTCCTCCACTACCAATGTTGTCAATTCCACGGTATGCCCGTCGGGATCCGTAGTATAAACGGACTTGCCGGCCAGCATAAAAATGGGGAAGTCCCGCCATTCGGGCAACTGGTATTTTTCGAGGCCAAGCACCTTCGCGTACCAGGCAGCGGAGGCCTCCAGGTTTGCCACCCGGATGGCCACGTGGTCCAGGAAATCTATTTTAAATGGTTCCATGGGTAACAATTCCTGTAAAACGCACAAAGTTTTCCAACCGTTCCTTCCGGTCTAACGCGAGAGTAGCCACCGGACCCGGTCGTTGGATAAAAGGTAATGGAAAAATGTGATTAGGCCGAAAATCAGGCCGCACTTTGGCCAGCCCATTTCGAAGGAGCACCAGGTAGCAAAGGCAAATATCAGTAGCTTCAGCAGCAAGCGGATGGCCCTGCTTGGATAACAGGTGGTTTTTCAAAGGCGTCGGAAATACAGGTGCGGGCTCAGGGTGCGATCAGTTTGATTGCCAACCCCCCGGCCAGCCAAATGTAGCATATAAAGGCGATCCATTTCAGCGTTTTTTCCAGCAGGGGGCTCTTCGGGGCCATCTCTTTGTGGTGGCTGACGTCCCGGCCTTTCAGGAACCCGAAGTAGAGAAGCGCCCCGGTCACCAGCAGAAACGCCATATTCAGGAACAGGGTGTAGTCCACCTTGAAGAACTCCCGGCTTTCCAGCTTATCTTCGGGCAGCCCCGGCAGCATGTCAAAGAAGTCAAAGCCGTAATGGAGCAGGAGGGAAGTGGCCACCAGCGAAATGAAGAGGAGGAGCAGGATAAACAAGGACATCCGCCAGCCGTAGTATCGGGCATTGATCCGAAGTACCGGGAATACGACCAGATCGCTGAAGATAAAAGCCATCACCCCCGCAAAGCTGACACCCTTGCCGTAAAGCAGCGCCGCCAGCGGGATATTCCCCATGGATCCTATAAAAGTCAGGAAGGCGGCCAGGGGTCCGGCAATTACGTGCTCCAGCAGCGTAAAGAAACTGTAGTCCTGCACCCCGGGCCCGGTGTGGATGAAGAGGGTCTGGAAGAACGAATCCGGGACAAAGGCCGCTACAAGTCCGGCAATCGTAAAGCCGATGGTGACGTCTTTCCACACCATCTTCCACTCCATCGCATACTGCTTGCCTACTTTCGCCCAGCTTTCGTCCGATCGCAACTTTTGCAGGGCCGGCTTGCTGCCTTCTTCATGCGATTTCCCTGCCCGTTCCAGGTTTTCGCGCGCTTTTTGCACGAGTTTCCGGGGGTTGATGATCCGGATCAGGCCCCAGCTGCAAAGGATCAGCAGCAGACCGCCCAGGTATTCCCCGGCCACGAACTGCCAACCCATGAATATTGCGATCACGATCCCGAGTTCGATGACCAGGTTGGTGGAGGCCAGCAAAAATGCGATGGAAGAGGCAAAACTGGCGCCTTTTTTAAAAAGCGATTTGGAGGTGGCCAGGGCCGAAAAGCTGCAGGAGCTGCTGATAAAACCGAAGAAGGTCCCCAGCATCATGCTCTTGCCCCCGGCATCCCCCATGGATCGCTGCATCTGTTTTTCCGTTACGAAAATCTGGATCATCGAACTGATGGCATAGCCGAGGATAAAGGCCCAGAGGGCCATCCAGAAAAACCCCACGCTGGTGGTGGCTGCCTGGGCCCATTTGTTGAAAAATTCATTCATGTGACTATCATATCTGTAAGGGAGCAACGGCGTAAGAGCGGCTCTTACAGGAACTTAATGCAACAGGCGGAGCCGGATGTGCGTTAATCCAAAGGATCCTGACCCGAAAGGTTTCGGAAGCCGGTTACTGAGCAGACCCGGATAATCACGCCCGGGACGGAGAAAATCCCGCCCCCCACCATACCGCCCACGGCCATGGACCAGGTGGCGTTGAAACTCATTTTCTCACTTGTCATGGACAGCCGGTTTTGATTGTGCTATTTTAAGACCTTCCAGGACCAGAAGCATTGCGGTTGCGGCAATGGCTGAGACCACAAAATGCGACATCCCCGGGTTTTCAAAACGGAACACATCGCGCAAATAGGGAATTTCAAAAACGGCAACCAACATGACCAGCGCTACACAAAAGATGACCCAGAGCGTAATGTTCCGCTCCAACAATACGGCAAGCACATTTCGGGTCCTGGAGAGGGTTGTCAGGATCAGGAACAGGTTGCCGATGATCAGGGATGAAAATGTGATGGCCCGGATCTCCCCCGCCGTATGCCCCTCATAAATTACAAAAAAGTACACAGCCATTACCGTGGCCAGCAGCAATAACCCCAACAGGGTACTTCGTAAAATACTCCTGTACCCGAAGAATCGCTCTTTAGGGTCCCGGGGTTTTCTTTTCATGATTCCGATTTCTTCCTTTTCTGATTCAAATGCCACCGAACACGCCGGGTCAATGATCAGTTCCATAAAGACGATATGAAGGGGCATCATCAAAATGGGAAGGGCAGGGAAAAAGGCGGGTAACAAGGTGAGCCCGATTATGGGAATGTGGATTGCAATAATGTAACCCATCGCCTTTTGCAGGTTGTCATAGATCCTTCGGCCCGACCGGATCGCAGATACAATGGAACTGAAATTATCATCCAGCAAAACCAGGGCAGACGCCTCCCGGGCAACATCGGTGCCCTTTGCCCCCATCGCAATGCCGATATCAGCCATCTTAAGCGCAGGGGCGTCATTCACCCCATCCCCTGTCATTGCGACAATTTCGCCGTTCGCCTTGAGGGCTTTGATTATCTGGAGCTTCTGCTCGGGGACGATCCGGGCAAAAATGTTGACGGATTTGATTTTTTCGGCCACTTGCGCTTCATCCATTTTCTGCAGGTCGGCACCAGTGAGGATTTCGCCATCGGCTTTCAAGCCCGCCTGCCTGGCGATGCCCCTGGCCGTTGACGGAAAGTCCCCGGTAATCATAACCACCTTGATGCCGGCAGCCTGGCATTCCCGGACAGCCTCAGGCACCTCAGGGCGAATGGGGTCCTCAAAGCCGAGAAATCCCAAAAATTCAAATTCAAATCCTTCCTGGGCATCCGGCAGGCTTTCACGGGTGCAATCAGCTCTGGCCACTGCCAGTAACCGTTGGCCCAGAGCTGCCAATTCCCCGGCCTTGTTAAGTAAATCCGCTTGTTTATCAGGGGGAACATTGCACAACATCAGAACGGTTTCGGGTGCACCCTTGCAGCAGGCAAGGCATCTGCCGTCTTCGAGGAGTACCACCCGGGTCAGCGAGAACAGGTCCTTCCGAAGGGGGTATTCCTTCAGCAATTTGCGTTTTTCGCCCTTATACCCCAGAATTTCCTCATAAGCCTCATGGATTGCTTTTTCCATCGGGTCTGCAGGTGCCGGCTGACATGCATGGAGGGAAGTTTCCAAAAGGTCATTGACCTGGCCGTTGTGCTCCCTGAAGCCGGATTTTCGCAACAGCGTACCCCGCCAAAACAACGCGGCAACTTCCATGGTATTTTGGGTAATGGTTCCGGTCTTGTCGCTGCACAAAACCGTAGCCGAACCCAGGGTTTCAATTGCCGTGGGCTTCCGCGTAAGGACATGCTTTTGAGACAAGCGCCAGGATCCGATGGCCAGAAATACGGTAAGCACAACGGGAAACTCTTCCGGAAGCATGGCCATGGCCGTGGCGAGCCCATGCAGCAGGGATTGCAACAGGTCCCCCCTACTGAAATAAAATGCCGCGACTACTGCACAACTCAAGACAATTCCAGCGACAAAGAGTTTTTTTATCAATGATTGGGTTTCAACTTGTAACTGCGTCTGGTCCTTTTCAATTTGCTGAAGTGAGCTTCCGATAGTACCGTATTCCGTATGAATACCCGTTCCGGAAACCAGCATGATCCCATCGCCCTGTACCACCAGGGTACCACTGAAAACCCGGCTTTTCTCCGGGTTTCCTTTTTGAATCGATTTACCAACGGGAAGGGATTCACCTGTTAACAGCGATTCATCGACGGTCAGGTTGTTGCTTTCGACCAATTGACCATCCGCGGGGATCCTGTCACCCTCGCCAAGTACGACCACATCCCCGGGGACTACCTCCCGCCCGGCTATTCGCTGGCGCTTACCGTCCCGCACGACCAGGGCCCTGGGCGAAGCAAGTTGCTTCAGGGCTTCCAGTGCTTTTTCGGTTTTCTGATGCTGGTAGAATGTGATGAAAACGATTACAAGGACCCAGCACAACAGCAGAAAACCTTCGGAATAATCCCCAAGGATCATATAGAGTCCCCCGCAACCCATGAGCAGAATGAACATGGGTTCCTTAACCACTTCGATTGCGATATGCAGGAGATTTTTGGACGAAGAGGCGGGAAGCTCATTATATCCGAATTTTCGGATCCTGTTGGCAACTTCATCTCTGGAAAGTCCCTGCAGCATGGTATTGGGTTCAGGTGGTTTTAGTATCTGGGCAAAATTTTTCCGGAACCTTCTTCAGCAGGAACACCCTGGAAGGAAGCACGGCTGTCCTTCAGTTACCTCAGGGTCATTCGGCCCAGCATTTCCCCCATTAAAAGATGTTCAAAGGAGTCATCCCCGGACTGTCGGGGTGCATCGAGCGTGAAATCGACTTTATCCTGGAACACCATGATGAAGTCGGAACCCCCAAAGGCAAAATTACCGAGCATATCTCCTTTTTTTACCTGTGTTCCGGGTTTCAGGCCGGGTTCAAAATTAATGGACCCCACTGCTACCATGCCTATAGGGAGCAGGGCAACCAGGCCGTACTCCCCCGTATCGACAATGACACAACCCCTGGTTTCCACCATTTGCCATCCCAGGGAGGACGGGTCAAAGGCATAGCGCTGGTTCTCCGAATCCCACCATAATTTTCCCCCGGTAGGATTAATCCCCTGGATGGTCCGTATCTCCCGGATAGTACCGCCAACGGGAAAGTGGTACCGGTGATAATCATTGGTGTTGAGAAAGGAATGTGTGAAAGTGCCGTTTGCAAATGCATCTTTGTACGCACTGTCCTCACCGAGCAGGGCTGGAATGGATCTGAGGGTGGCCGATTTTACAACAACACCCTGGTCGGCAACAATCATGGACCTGTCGTCAATGGCCCAGGCCCCCTGGGGCTGGGAATCCGCAAAAGAGACCACAACGGAAGGGTCTTCCGGGGCCGCAATTGGGCGCATTTCGGGAGATTTTAAATGGCGGGAAAAGAAATCATTGAATGTATCCCAGTTTGCCGGGTCCTCATACCATCCCTTTTGCAAACCAAAGGCAGTATCCTTCAATGCCATTTGGTAATACTGCTCGTTCCAGGAATCCGGTGTATCCAGGAAACTGCCCCAGGACCTGCTGAAGGTGACCAGCCATGAGGCAATCGGGTCGGCATACTGAAGCGAATTATGGAAATACCCCTTGCCTTCCAGTTCGGGCAGGGGTTGGTCCAGCAGAAAGTAAAAGCTGCCCAGGCTCTGGAACATGTGGTCAAATATCTCCGGATAATCCGGTTTTTTGATGAGTGCCCAGGGCATGGCGGATTCACAGTACGAAACAAAGTCAAGATACTCCTCCAGGTTCTGGGCGGGATTTGTTTTCCGGTCCGGGTTTACCGCCTTCGCTTTGGCAATGGATGCCACCAGCAGGGCTTTTGCCTCTGGGTCATTTTCCAGGATTTGGATCAATTCCTGGGTGGCAACCCCGAATTCTTTTTCCTGTTTGGGCTCCTTCCCGGCACACGCCATCAACAGAGACACGAGCAACAGGACACCCAAATAGTTAATAATTCCGATTGGTTTCATAGTTGTTCTTTTTGTTATTTGTCCTTCCCGGGCTCTTCAGGTCGTTTGATAAAACTACAGAACAGATAATTCTGAATGGATTCGGAAGGGGTCCGGTGGTCCACGGTCCTGCAATGCACCTTTTCAAACGAATTACTCAGGAGCTTAACGAGGGAATCCTCCGAATACTGGTGAATCCTGATCCCGCTGCATTTTTCCGGTCCGGCCGTCGAAAAGGTTCCTATTACCAGGTGCCCATTGGGAACCACACCCTTTTCGGCAGCGGCTATGTAGCTTGCGATTTCCTTCTCTTCCGTCAGGAAGTGGAAGGCTGCCCGGTCGTGCCAGAGGTCGTACGCCTCCGGGGGGTCGAAAACGGCCGCATCGGCAACGATCCATTTTACCTTATCTGCCTGCTCGCCAAGGCGCCTTTTGGCACGGATGATCGCATTTTCGGAAATATCCAGGACCGTAATATCCCGATACCCCAGCTCCAGCAGGTGGTCCACCAGCAGGCTGTCGCCCCCGCCGACATCGATGATGCGGGCCGTTTTTGGCAGGCCGCATGTTGCGATAAGCGCCAGAGAGGTTTCAGGCCTGGGCTGGTACCAGCCGACTTCGTCCAGGGCCTTTGTCTGGTAAATATTTTCCCAGTGTTTTTTTCTGTCGAATTTTTCCATAATCGTTTGGATGCCAGAATGCTTTTGGATGTTCGATTCGCTTTTTCATATCCCTGCCATAGGTTGGAATAATAGGGGATCGGCAGGCAACTGAATTACCGGGCGTACACTGTGACGCCCTCTTTGATGGTTTCCATTACCTGTATGTCTTTGATTTCCTCCACGGCCACTTTTAATGGATTGCGGTCCAGGATCACCAGGTCCGCCATTTTCCCAGCTTCCAGTGTGCCTTTGCGATCCTCCTCAAAATGCTGGTAGGCGCTCCAGTCCGTAATCGCTTTCAGGGCCTCGTAGGGGGTCAGCCGCTCTTTTTCCCCAATGATGGCGCCGGACCGGGAGGTACGGCTCACTGCGGTCCAGACCACCCGCATCAGGTTGGGCAGGGCAACAGGGGCATCCGTGTGGATGGTTACCCTCAGGCCTTTGTCCAGGGCGGTCCTTACGGGGCTTATCTGGTTGCCCAATCCCTCCCCGATGAGCTGTTTGTGCCAGTCGCCCCAGTAAAATGTATGGAGGGGGAAGAGGGAGGCGATTACCGACAATTCCCCGAAGGCATCCAACTGGTCTTTCCGTACATACTGACCGTGGATCAGGACAAACCGCCGGTCTTCCATCCCGTATTTTTCGGCCAGGGGTTCCAGGGTGCGGATCATCTGGTCCATGGCCGCATCCCCGTTGGCATGTGTCAGTGTCTGCCAGTTGTTTTGGAAGGCCTTTTCGTAAATGGCTGTCACTGTTGTATCCTCGGGGATGGCCGGGTAGCCGGCATAATCTTCCGATGCGCCATCAGGGGGAATCAGGTAGGGCTCCGTCCGCCAGGCTGTGCGCCCCTGGGGCGACCCGTCCAGGGTCAGCTTCATCCCCCCGATCCTGAAATGGTTGTCGTAGGAATCGCTGTTCCATTTGGTCCCCATATACCGGTCGGTAAACAGGTAATCCACATAGCTGACCACATCCAGTTTCAGCTGGCCGGCTTCGGCCATCTGTATGAGCAAGTCGTTGTTTTCCATGGCCCGGCCTTCCTGTGCCGTGGTATAGCCAAAGGACAAAGCCATTTCCTGCCCGGCATCAAAAAACTTCTGAATGGCTTCAGGCGTTTTCGGGGCAATGGCCTGCAGCATATAGGGAATGGCCGCCAATTCCTCCAGCACGCCATTGGGTTCCATGGATCCGGGTTCGCGGCGGATGATCCCGCCTTCGGGATCCGGGGTTTCCGCGGTAATCCCCAATACTTCCAGCCCCTTGCTGTTTACGGCGGCAAAGTGGCCGGAGATGTGGATGATCATGATCGGAAATTCCGTTGTCACCTGGTCCAGGTCATCCCGTGTGGGAAACCGTTTCTCCTCCAGTACGGAATCGTCGAAACCCGTACCGAAAATCCAGCCTGTGAGTTTGCGGTTCTCCGGGGTGTTCCATTCCCTGAGCAATTGGATGATGGTTGGGATGTCCCTGGCCCCGGCATCGGGGGGAGGCAACAACTGGGCACCGATGGCCTGACCGGCAAAACTTGTGAAATGTGCATGCCCGTCTATAAAACCAGGCAACAGGGTCCTCCCTTCCAGGGAGACCATTTCGTGACCTTTTCCGGCTACTTCCATGGCCTCGCCGGCCTCGCCGACAAAAACAATCTGCCCGTCCCGTTCCACCAGGGCTTCGGCATAGGTCGGGGTATCCCCCTTCATCGTCAGGATATCGCCGCCATAGTATACCTTGGCTTGGGATACGGCTTCATCGCCCTGGGAATCACCACAGGCAGCCAGTACCATCAGGCAGGGGAGGATCAAAAGAAGGCATCTTGTTTTCATTTGTAATTAGTTAAAAGTTAGAAGTAGCACAGGCGGGTATCCAGCAATGGCATTCCCCTGCGGGATACTATACAAGTTACGTATTTATTCAAAAATGCGGGGTGTTATTCTGCCTGTTCGGACTATGCGGAATGTCCCCCGAGACCCTTGGGATCTCAGGGATGTTTTTCTAATTTTCCCCGGTCCCAGCCCCCGGTTTTGGCAGCGGCCAAGTAGGTGGTTTGCAAAAAGTCCATCAGGGTCTTCCCGGGGTCAGGCGCACTTCGGACATCCTCGTATTTCAGGAGGAATTCACCCAATTCGGGGCTGTAGAAGGCCTCGGCCGGTTGTACCGGCTCCCGTTCAAAGCCGGGCCCTGCCGGGTAGGCGTAGGCGTAAAAAACGGGGGTGGGAAAATCCCTGGAACCGGGCCAGAACCCGGCACTGCTCACTTCGTGGGAATAGGCCTCCTGCATCACATCGAGGGGCATGTTGGGCATGCCGCCCTGGTGCAGGGGGGCCGGATCTCCGGAAAAGCGGGTTACGGCCAGGTCAAAGGCTCCCCAGAAAAGGTGGACAGGGCTCACTTTGCCAATATACCCGGACCGGAATTGGCTGAACACTTCATGTACGCGGAGCATGGCCTGCCAGAGGGCATGGACCTGGTCCGGGTCATATGCGCTGTTCACGGTATTTCGGGCAAAGGGAATGGCCGGGTCCATTTCGTTGGGTGCGCCGTGGATGGAAATATCGACCCCGATAGCGGATAACTTCTCAAAAAGTTCCCGGTAGAAATCTGCGACGGTCCGCTCCCGCAAGGCCATTTCGGAGTACGCGGTATCCGAACAACGGAGGTAGAGCTTATGTTTTTTAAAGTCAAAGTCGATCTGGAAGGCGCGCCCCTGGTATGGAATGGTATGGGTGGAAAAGCCATTGGTAGTCACATACAGGGTCACATGCCAGGAATGGTTCTGCCAGGGCATGGCTTTGAGCCTGATCTTGCCCACAATCTGTATCCACTGGTGCAGGGTTTCGATGGTATCCTGCATCTGGGTAAAGTGTAATTCGGGCCAACCGGTACTTTTTGACATGTCTTTTTTTTTGCGTCAAGCGACGTTTACGTTGAACATGTAGCCCACCAAAGCGGTGAGGCCCATAGCCACCGTACCCCAGAAGGTGATCCGCAGGATGGCTTTCCCGATGCTGGACCCCCCTGTCCGGGCCGCCATGGCCCCCAGGATGATCAGGAAAAACAGGGCAAAACCGTATAGGGCGTATTCCAGGTGCTTCAGGGGGAGGAAAAGGGTGACCAAAAAGGGCAGCATGCCCCCCAGGGTAAAGGCGGCACCGGACGCCAGCGCTGCCTGCAGGGGTTTGGCCTGGCTGATTTCATTGATCCCCAGCTCGTCCCGGACATGAGCCCCCAGGGCGTCGTGCTGGGTCAATTCCCGGGCTACGGTCAGTGCGGTTTCCCGCTTGAGCCCCCTTTCCTGATAAATTTCAGCAAGGCGCTCCAACTCAATTTCGGGCATCTCCTGCAACTCCTGTTTCTCCCGTTCGATGTCGGCCTTTTCCACATCGGTCTGTGAGCTTACCGACACGTACTCCCCTGCGGCCATCGATAGCGCGCCGGCAACCAATCCCGCCAGGGTCGCCAGGACTACCGGCTCCCGGGTAGCGCTGGCTGCTGCGACCCCAATGGCAATACTTGCTGTTGATAAGATCCCGTCGTTGGCCCCCAGCACGGCAGCCCGCAGCCAGTTGCTCCTGTGGATGTAATGGGGGGCCAGGTAGTTGTCCAGCCCTTCGGATGTCTCGGTCATGGCAGGTTGCTTTTAGACGCCGAATCGTTTACAAGCGGTTTTATCCCCCCGCTAAAACGGGCATGGCTGCGAAAACGGATCCGTGTAGCATTAAAGTTACTACAAATCTGTCCATTTGGCACGCTTCAGGTGACACGTCCGGGAACAGAACTCCAACAGATTACACCCGACCGATTGCTCCAGCCCGATTAACCAAGCCCGATTAAAGTGGCTTGCCAAAAAGGTGCCGGTAGTTTTTATGATGCCAGAGCAGCAGGAACAGATTGCCCAGAACCATGGCTGAGGTGATAATCGGGGTTCCCCGCATATTCAATGCAACGGAAACGAAGAAGATGTTTACGGTAACCGGCATCATCAGGAGGCTGGAAAGCACCACAAACCGGTTAAAGAATATCAGGATGCCGATGGCAATCTGGAAGTAGCCAATGAAGTTCCAGTAAAAGCCCAAATCGTGCATGACTGAGAAATACAGGCCTACCGGGTTTTCTTCGGGTAACTGGGTGAATCTGACCCCGGGTAGTTTGCGGATTCCCGACAAGACAAAGGTGAGCCCCATGCCCGCCCGGATACACCAATAGAAGCCTCTCGCCCAGGTTTTGGTTTTCAAAGATTGCAATCGGTTCATGCCGGTCTTTGATATTCTGACGATAAGCCTCCCGAATTGTTACCTTAATAGCCCCGAAAGTGGGTCAATGGTCATCGGCCGGAAACCAGGTATCCCGCAATATTTTCCATTCACCGTCCCTTTTGACCCATACCAGCAAATAGCGGCCCCGGCTGACCACCGTACCATTGGCATGAGACCAGGTACCGGTCCCTTCTTCCACCAGTAACTGATCATCTCCCCAAAGCCCGGTCGTCTGAAAATGGGATCCGGTGATGCTGTCGCGGACCATGCTGCCAATAACCCGGATAATCGCGTCCCTCCCGGTTGTTGACGGGATGATTTCCGCATCTTCGGTATACATGGCGCCCAAACCGACGGAATCGCCTTCTTCCAAAAGCCGTTCGTACTGGCGAATTCGGGATTCAATTTCCTTTTCATGGACTGGCAGGGCGGTCTGGTCCATAGTTGGAACAGGTCCTGGCTTTTCCTGCATGCATCCCAGGAAGCCGAGCATTATAATCAGGGGTAAAATCCGTTTGTTCATAAGGCGGTACTTTTTACTGGTTCTGGCCAAAGGTCAGCAAATTGTTGTCCGGGTCCAGCAGCGAGAATTCCCTTTGGCCCCAGGGCTTGTCACCGATTGGGCCATTGGGGTGGATTGCGACGTTGCTATTTAGCAATTCCCGGTAAAGTTCATCAATGGCATCCGTGCGGATATATATCTGGCCGTAGTTTTCCTTAGGGTCCAGCCCCTTGAATTCGAAAAAGTGGATTTCCACCTTTTCCTTCCGCACCATGAGGTAATTCCCGTAATCGCCCAGTTCGGTAAAGCCCAGTTTTTCGATATAGTAAGCCTTTGTGAGCGCCGGGTTGCGCATCGGGAGCTTGGGGTGGATATCAGTCAGCATGATTTCAACATGGTGTAATGGGCAGGTCCCCGGGTGATGCACCCAGGGGGCACGATCCTTTTATTTTCTATGGACTTCCAGTTCGATTTCTATCATGAGTTCCGGGAGCGCCAGTTCTTTGACCCCGAGCCAGGAACCGGTAGGGAAGTGATTCCTATAGATCTCGGCATGATAACCGGCATGTTCCATATCAGAAATGTAAGCAAAAAAGGGACGCTACCGGCCCGGAAGTTCCCTGGAAAAGCAAACAATCCGATTCACCTCCCTGAAACCCGAGGCCTTGTGGAATTCGATGCTCGTTGTGTTCCCGGGCTCCGTATCGGAAGCCATTTCCCTGCATTGATTTTCAAGCCCCCAGGCTTCTGCTTCCCGGATTAATTGCCTGCCGATTCCGCAGCCCCGGTGTGGTGGTTCCACGTAGATTCCCTCCACATACAGCACGGGGGAAGACGAAGTCCCCTCCACATAATCCGTCCGTAAACACAATTGGATAAAGCCGATAAGACCCGTGTCCGTCCTGGCAATTAAAACACGTTGCTTCCCGGTATGCAGGATGTTCCGGTAATTTTGGTATTCTTCCCCATAGGTGCAGTCCGGCCAGAGACTGAGGACCATTTCCACCAACCCGTGAAGGTCTTTCTCGCCGGCTATTGCTATCCGGAAATCCATCGGCTCGTCCCTGTTCCTTTTCATCGATGCGCTTTCAGGGCCCTGGATAGTCCTTCAGGATCGGCGGTGCCCACCATGACGGTTTTCCGCTTGCCGTCCCGGATATAATCGATCTGCACCGCCCGGGTCCCCTGGATGTTGTAGAGCATCCCCCGGGGCGTCACGCGGATGCCAAGTCCGTAATACCAGGGGGTACGGATTACCTTCGTTTCCAGCAACTCGTCCATTTCGATCCGGATCCGGATCAGGCCCACCCCGTAAACCACGTGGAGGACGTTACCGTGCAGCTCCAGGGTAAGTTTATAGAATAGCAGCAGGGTGATAGCGAAGATACCCAGCAAGATCAGGAAGGGGACCAGGGGCAGGGGCCGGTCGCCCCACTGATAGGCATACGCAAGTGCCAGGAATACAATGACGGGTGCAAGCAGCAGGGGCAGCACCCAACCCATTTGTGAGCTGCGGTAATTCATCGCGTCAGGAACTCCCGGATATCCGATGCCAGTTTGGTGAAGTCCGGCTCGTGTGTATACATCATATGGCCCGCCTCATAGTAGGTCATCGTGATGTTCTCATAGGGGATCCCATTGCGGGAAAAGGTGTACTCCGCGTCAAAGAAGGGGCAGATCAGGTCGTAATACCCACTGGCCACCAGGACCTTCATTTCGGGGTTCCGCCTCATGGTTTCGCTCAGTTGGCGGGTCACATTGACGGCGGAGGGTTCCCAGTAGGACCCTTCAGGGACTGGCCGCCAGTTCCACTTGGGGTAGATCTCCCCATTGGAGGTAATGTACGGCCGATCCATATCCACGTTGAGCCGGGATGCAAAATAGTGGTTCAGGCCTGCTGTATAGGCGGAGCTTATCTGGTAACTGGCCGGGTCCCCCAGGTGGGGGCCGTCCGAAAACTGGTCGGCCTCATCGCCCATAAAACGGCCATCCAGACGGCCGACGGCCAGCCCCTGGTCTTCCAGCAGCTTCTTTTGGAACCGCGGCACCAGTACCCGGAGGTCGGATTTCAGGATGTAGTCCTTGTCCAGGCCTGTGAAATAGCTCAGCTTTTCGGCTGCTTCATTGCGCTCCGGGTCGGAAAGCAAAACCCCTTTGTACAGGATGGGGGCATAGGAGTTGTAGGTGAATTCCCGGGCTTCCGCCACAAAGGATTCAAGCGTTTTCCCCTGCCCTGCCTTTTTATGGTACCAGGCGGTAGCTGACATGCTCGGCAGGTAGGTGAGGTAGGAAGTGATGTTGTCGTGCACCGAGGTGGACCCGGCATAATCCAGGGCCTGGGAAATCAGGATCAGGCCGTTGAGGGCCATGTTCTGCCCGCCGCCTTCCAGGGCATTGGCGACCCCGGCGGCCCGGGTGGTGCCAAAGCTTTCCCCGGCGATGTATTTGGGTGAAAACCACCGGTTGTTTTCGGTGACCCACTGCCGGATAAAGGTGGCGATGGAGCGGGCATCTTCGGTGAGACCCCAGTAGTCCTTTACCTTTCCTTCGCCTACCACCCGGCTGTATCCGGTCCCTACCGGGTCTACGAAGACCAGGTCGGTCAGGTCCAGCAAACTGTGGTCGTTGGGAACCAGGTTATAGGGGGCTGCCCCGTCGTCGGCGTCGGCATCCGACGGCACCTTTATTCGTTCCGGGCCAAACATCCCCATGTGCAACCAGACCGAGGCGGAGCCGGGCCCCCCGTTGAAGATAAACGTCACAGGGCGTTTGGAGGCATCGCTGACCCCCTTTTCCACGTAGGCCACCGACCAGATGGAGGCCACGGCTTTGCCCGCAGCGTCCTTCAGGTAGGTCTCGGAAGCAGTGGCGCTGTAATTGACAACCCGCCCCCCGCTGCGTATCTGGTGGCTGGTGACAAAGGATTTAGGTTCCGGCACGGGAAGGGAATCGGTGGATTTTTCCTGGGCCTGGGTGGCCATTGCCACCAGCAGGAAGATGGTTATAAGCAATTTGTGGTTCATGGGTATAATGATGTTAGGATTTCAAGTTAATTATTCCCCCAGGTTTTTTAATTCCGTATCGATCTGTTCCGAAAGCGCCCGCATCTCTGCTATCAGGTTCCGGTAATTGGCGAGCGTTCCGGGTATCACCCATCCCGACGTGGACAACAACAGGTCAAAATCGGGGTTGTCATAGATGACCGAGGGATCTGTCAGGCGCACCGAGGTATCCATCCTTTGCCTGTCATTCATCGTGACCTTTAGCCCGAAGATCCGGGCGAAGAGTTGCTTTTTATCAAACAGCTCGGTCCGCAGGACCTCGTTGATCCAGGTTTTGGCATTTTCCAGGGTAAACCCGTAGAGCTGGGACAGCCCTTTGCGTATTTCCGGGTTGCTGATCCGGTCGAGGCCACCGGAAACGATGGCGTCGTAGGGACTTTGGTTTACCGTAAAAATCGCACCATAGGACATCACTCGCTGCAAATGGGTATAGAGCGAATCCTGGGGCAGGGAAGGGTCGTTTTTCAGGGCAACCAACGCGTGGACGCTCCCGAGGTATCGCTCCGCGTAGGGAATCTCATCCTCCAGTAACCGGACGTCCGTTTCCAGGGCTTCCCGCACCTGCAGGAGCATGGTGCGCTGGTATTCCCTGTTTGCCCTTTCCTCGTTCCAGTTATTGATCTGGAGCGCAATCAATATCCCGATGACCACCAGCAGGATTTCGCCCAGGGCGTACAGCGCATAGCGGCCAAAGTGGTTCTGGCTTAGGAAGCGGTTGCGGAGGGTGCGGAAAATACGGAGCAAGGCAGTCGGTTGGTTACCTGCTGAAAGTACAAAAAAGGATTGGATCGTGGCCTGCCCCTGTTTACCGGCTTACAACCCGTCAGGGATTCCGAGAATATCCTGTTTGTCCCCGGGGAGGTTTTCCACAAGCGGAGAAAAAACCCGGGCTATACAGATCAATTTTTTCCGGCAACCAACTCGGGCCGCACACCCAGGTGCGTGGTAATTTGTTCATAGGCCAGGGCAAATTCGATTACCCGCCTGTCATTTCCGAATTCCCCCATTACCTGCATGCCCATGGGCCTGCCCTGCGGATCGAACCCCACGGGGACGTTTATCACGGGGATGCCCCCGAGGCTTCCGGGAACCACCACTTCCATCCAGCGATGGTAGGTGTCCATGGAGCGGCCGTTGATTTCCTTTGGCCAGTGGATATCCTTTGGGAAGGGGAAGACCTGTGCCGAGGGTAGTACGAGAAAGTCCCAGCTTTGGAAGAGCCGGTCCAGTTCTGCGTACCATTCCCCACGGAGCGTGTTGGCCCGGGCCACCTCCTGGTCCTTCAGGCCCAGGCCCTGTTCGATTTCCCAGATGAGTTCCGGTTTGAGCAGGGCACGGTTCTCGGGGACCTCATAGTACTCCAGCATGTCCATGCGTCCGTGGTGGCGCAACGTGGTCCAGCTCTCCCAGAGGTCCGATGGTGCGAAGCGGGGTTGTACGGGTGCTACCTCCCCGCCGGCATCGGCCACTTTTTTAAGGCTGGCTTCGCATAACCCGAGGATTCCCGCCTCCATGGGCAGGTACTTTTCCAGGTCGCCCATCCAGCCAATTCTCACCCCGTTGAGGTTTAATGGGGCCAGCCCACTAAAATCAGTATCCGGGGCCAGCGTCTGCAGCAGCTGGATGAGATCGCGGGTATTGCGGCCCATGGGCCCCGAGGTGGAGAGCAACCGGTTTTCCGCATCCCCTTCGCCAGACACCACGTTTGTGGTAGGGCGGAAGCCGATCACATTGTTGAAGGCCCCCGGGTTCCGGAGGGACCCCATCATATCGCCTCCATCCGCAACGGGGAGCATTCGGGTGCCCAGGCCGCAGGCAGCGCCGCCGCTGCTTCCGCCCGCGGTCAGATTGGGGTTGTAGGCACTGCCGGTGGCCCCGAAGATCGGGTTGTAGGATTGGGAACCCAGTCCAAATTCCGGGGTATTGGTCTTACCGATGAAAATGGCGCCCTGTTGCCGGATCCTTGCGGCCACCATTCCGTCTTCGACGGCGGTCCGGTTGGTGAACATGGGGGAGCCCAATGTATAGCGGAATCCCTTAAGCGGCCCGAGGTCCTTGATCGCATGGGGCATCCCGTGCATCCACCCCCTGTATTCGCCCCGGTCCAGGGCCGCGTCTGCTTCCGCTGCCTGCCGCAGCAAATCCGCATCGTCGGCAAGGCTTATTATCGCATTGTATACCGGGTTGTACCGGTGGATTTTGTCCAGGTAGGCCTGCATGACCTCCACACAGCTCACCTGCCGCTCCCGGATGGCCATGGAGAGTTCAGTGGCGCTGAGGTCCGTCAGGTCTGTGGCGGCGCCCGGCCTTAAAAGCCTGGCGGACAGGGGGAAGGACACGGATAATGCGGCGCCTGCCGCCATGGAATTGTGGATAAATTTTCTTCGTTTCATCATTTCAGCTTCGTGTGGGTTGGATTTTTGTGGGGTTCCTTTTTCCCGCCTGCCGCAAGTAGCCAGATAGCAAAAGAAAGCTCCCCGATAATACTGGGAATGGCAACCAGCGCCAAGAAGACATTGCTGTATGTGGCATAGTCTTCCAGGAGGAAATGGGCGCCTGTATCCACTGCGTACATGACACCGGCAATCGCAAGAATAATTGAAATTATCCTGGGCTTTCCGATGATTCTGGCGAGCAGGACCAGATGGATCCCGAAAAAGAAAAGGGCGATCAGCCAGATGGTATTGAACAGGTCTACCTGTCCCAGGACCTCTTCGGCCGTGGTTGCCGTCAGGGCAACCGGAAGGGCAAAGATGGCTACCCCCATAATGGCGGCATGCATCATCCGGAAGTAGGTGCTCAGGTTGGAAAGCGCATGGCTTTTATATAATTCGCGGAGGGCCCAGGCAACCACCACGTCAAACACGACTGTCACCAAAAAGGCAAGTATACCGGCCCGGACCATCATGTCCTGCTCGCTGATCGTGCCCAGCGGGTCCTGCAGGAGCGATTCGACCACAAGGAAATTGGCGAATACCGCAGCGAAGAAAATGACCAGGTAGCTGCTGCCGGCGATGATTGAGAACGTTCTTGGCGTCATCTTAATTAATCTATTTCAGAAAGGTACACTTCCATCCGGACTTTCAATTCTTGCATCTTTCCGATCGTCAGGTTCAGGTTGTAGATGGCCTCTTGTTTGGTTCGTTTGTATAAGCCCAGTAGCCGATGGAAAGCCTTATCAGTTTTCATCCTGCCGATGTCCAGCGGCCGGTAAATGGCGCCAAAGCCCAGGGCGGGTTTTCCTGCCTCAACCGACTCAAAATAAATCAGGTATTCAGGGGCAAAATACTCCTTGATAAATTGTCGGTCCGTTTCCTCCCCCTTCCTTAAAAAATCGACATCGTTTTCGTAGAACTCCGTGATTGTCTTACGCAAACTGTCATTTCTCACAACGCCCAATCCAATGTTTTTCAGGTTATCGTAACCACTTGTATTTATTGAAAGGGTCGTGCTGAAATTCAATGTCCCGAATTTCGCCCCGATTGTGTCGGTATAGGTGGGATTTTGTAATACCTGCTCTTGGATTTCATCGGCCAGAGTGATCAGATTTTGGTTTATCCGGAGGTCATTTTCCAGGGAGGCAACCCCGGAATCCAGGTCACCCATAATTTCAGCCAGGACTTCTTTCTCGAGTGCAAGTTCTTTTTGGGATTCGTTCCAGTTGTTTACCTGCAGGGCGATTAATATCCCAATCACCACCAGGGTGATTTCTCCAGCCGCGTAGAGGAGGTAGCGGCCGAGGCGGTTTCCGGAAAGGGCTTGTTGGCGCAAGGTGCGGAAGAATCGGATCATTAAGAGTGGTTAGTATTTTTCGTTAAGCATCTTCAGCAGGCTTCGGGTCATGTCCAGCATTTCGTTCCGGACCCCGACAATGATGTTCTGCTGCTGGATTTTGTTGAGTATAAGTCCGTTCAGGGTTCCATACAATTCATTAAAGTCGGTGTTATCCCAGAACCGCTTCTCCAGTGGTCCCATTCGATCGGGAAAAAGCGGATTTCCGAATGCGTCCTTTCCCGGTAGGTTGGGAAACTTGAGAATGCTTTGGGTATAAGTGGTGAACATGGCATTTATATTGTCTTCCAGCATGCCCAAAACCTGAAGCTGGTCTTTATGATGCCCGATCAGGGCCGTTGAAAGGGTAGAATCCAGCAGGTCCATATGCCCGTTGGCGTTGATCCGCTCAAAGGTGGAGGTATTCAGCGTATTCGAAGGGCTGTAATACGGATCAAAATCCTTTCTGAAAATCCGGATCAGCGTGTCCCTGGTGGCAGTTTCCGAAGTCATACGTTCAAAAAGCCCCATGGTATATTCCAGGTCCGTCGCCATATGGGAATTCAACTCTTTCAATAAAACAGTATCCAGGGCCAGGTCCCTTTTGAAGGATTCAATATAGGCCTGCCTGATTTGCTGGTTGTGCCGGTCTTCCTGCCAGGAATTGATCTGAAGGGCAATCAGGATACCCAGGACGACCAGTACGATTTCCCCTATGGCATACAGGAGGTAGTTGCGAACCCGGTTTTCATTGAGGAGGCGCTTTCGGAGGGTGCGGAATATGCGAAACACGATGTCAGGTTGGTTTATGGTTTAAAGTACGAAAAAGGATCAGAATGGAATTGCCATTGAATTAGGTTGAGGGCAAAGGCATTTATTGGTAAATTGGCAGGGAGGGGTGTCCAACCCCGGAAAACCAACCCGAATACCTATGTCCATTCATTCCCGATCCCGCAGAAACGCACTGAAAACCGGCCTTACTGCCTCCCTGGGGCTGGCTTCCGGCATGGCCTTTTCCATGGAAGATGACCAGCCGAAGGGCCGGCGCGCAACCCAAAAACACGAGCTGCCTTTCCGTGTGAGTTTGAACACCTCCACACTGATGGCCTATGAGTTGCCGGTAGACCAGCAGATCGACCTGATCGCCGGGGCGGGGTTTGACGGCACCGAACTCTGGATGCGCGATATCAGGGCCTACCTGGAGAAAGGGGGTGCACGGGCCGACCTGAAGGAAAAGCTCGAGGCCGGCAACCTCGTGCTGGAAAACATTATAGGATTCTCCCAATGGTGCAACGACGATCCGGAGGAGCGCAAAAAAGCCCTGGAGGTACTTCAGGGGGAAATGGAGATCATTGCCGACCTGGGGGGCGGCTACATCGCCACCCCGGTAATGGGCGTCGAAAAGCTGGACCCTCTAAAATTCGACGAATATGCCCAACGCTACCGGGCCATCCTGGAGCTGGGCGATGAAACGGGCGTATACCCGCTACTGGAACTTTGGGGGATGGGGGCCCTGCACCGGGTTTCGGACTGTGCACAGATCACCATCGGCAGCGGCCATCCGAAAGCGGCCGTATTGCTGGATATCTATCATGTTCACCGCGGGGGCAACACCTGGGATACGGTCGACGTTTTGAACGGGGCCCGGCTGCCCGTCATCCACATGAACGACTACCCGGCAACGCCGGCCTGGAACGAACTCACCGACGGGGACCGGGTACTGCCCGGGGAAGGGGTCTGCCCCTTCGATACGGTGATTCCCAAACTTTACGCCGCAGGCTTCCGCGGCGGTTTTTCGGTGGAACTGTTTAACCAGGGCTACTGGTCCCGCTGGGATGCCAGGGAAATGCTGGAGCGGAGTTATGCCAGTACGGTAGCCGTGTTAACCGGGGCCATGAAGGGATAGGAGTAAAACTATAATTCAGAATCGATCATTTTTATAATGGTTTCCACCTTCTCCTGAAGCCCCATCATCTGTATTTTGGCCATATAGTTAAATGTCAGCATGTTTGAAATATGGTCTTCGAGGTCACTGTTATTGAGAAAATCGGCCGCTTCGGGTTTTTCCATGGATTTTCCGATGAGGGTAGCAACCCGGACATTTTTGTTGAACGTCATGATGTTAACCATGGCCGGATCGTTTAACAGGTCATTCTGAATATTCCTCAGGGAATACTTTTCGGTTAAAAAAGGGATATACGTTCTGTCCCTGTGTTCCCTCCAGATAATCTCCTCTTCAATGGCAAAGCTTATGTCCCCGTTCCAACCGGATATGAGTTGCCTGAGCGTATCGTTTTGGATCAAATACAACTTCCCGGAATTTATGATATCGCTGGTAACCCCCAGGGAAGCATCAAAGGTTGGGGCCGGAAGCGTTCTCGAGAGTAAAAAATCCAGGGTATCCGGGTTTATATTGGCTGTCGGGTTGTTTATAAGGGAAAGGATTTCAATCCCACTATTCAGCAGGCGTTCCCGAAGGGCAAACTTATCGTGCAACTGGTCCAGGTTTGTCTGGAATTCCGAGCGGAGCTGCCTTAGGATCTGTCGTTCCTCCTTGCGATCCTGGTATGCTTCATTCCAATTGTTTACCTGTAATGCAAGCAGAATGCCTATCATGACCAAAGCTATTTCCCCGAAAGCATAAAGCGCATACGTTCTGAAGCTATTGCCGGTCAATAAGCGCCGTCTGATATTTCTGAAGAATCTTAGCATGGTTCAGGGGTTGGTTTTCCGGTTATTCTTCAGAAAAGTCCTTGTAAACACTATTTATGGATTCATTGTTATTTACAACCTCTTCTATGTAATCCCGGAATTCCTTGAAAAAGAACGATTTGCGTTGTTTCCAGTAAAAATGGAACCCAGGTTGATCCTTTACCCCCAGGATAACGGAAGTCAGGGCATTGCGCATCTCAGCGTCCAGGGTCCCTTCCTTGGACAGGTAATAACTGTTCTGAAAAATGATGAAGATCCCATGCACATTCATTACGGCCTGAAATCTTTGCTGGGGGGTCAACGAATCCGGGGCTGCCATGAAGTTGTAGAACAACTCGCTGGATTGTTGGTTGTTCCCGATTTGCTGATACCAATCCCCAAGGGATGAAATGGTTGCCGATGCATTTGCAGATTTGGTGGCCTTGGCATTCTCCCTGAACTGAAAGCCGACAAAAACCAGGGAAATCAATACGGCGAACCCCCCGATGATTTCTGCCAGCAAGGCCAATTTTTTAAGCTTGACTTTCATATAGTTTTTTTAAACATGATCCCAGCGGCCCGGGACTGTAATTTCCTGGTCTCTTGGCGCGCAATTTCCCTCAATCCAGCTTCCGGTCAAAAAAGTCCCGGGTAGCCTGATACGCGCGATACCAGTTATCGTGCAGGAGGAAGCCGTGGACCTCATCCGGGAACACAAGTTGCTCGAATTCCACACCGAGTTCCCGGAGTTTCCCTGCCTTGAGGACGGTTTCGCTGAAGGGCACGTTCCGGTCATCGTCCCCGTGGATCAACAGGACGGGAGACTTCCATCCCTCCATTACGGCGATTGGGGAGGAGTCATAGGCTTTCTTGGCAAATTCGGGTTTGGCCAGGCGGTTGTAACTGGGCATGAATCCCTGGATCACATTGTTCCAGTCATACACCCCGTGTATGTCCACCCCGGCCCTGAACCGATCTGAATTCCGCGCCAGTCCGAGGGCGGTCAGGTAGCCCCCGTAGGAGCCCCCCCAAAGGCCGATGCGGGAGGCATCCACCTGCGGGTGGTTCTGCAAAAAATCGGCGGCCGCAAGGACATCGCGGTATTCGCTGGCACCGCCTGCCCCGTAATCCAGCGCTTCCCGGAACTCCATGCCGTACCCGATACCGCTGCGGTAATTCACGCTCAGCACGATATATCCACTTTGTGCCAGGTACTGGTTCATCGCATAGGCGTAGTGGTAATAATCCCGGTGGTGGAAACCGAGGAACATCTGCCGGCGCGACCCCCCGTGGAAAAAGAGGACGGCCGGGGCTTTCTCCCCGGGTTTCAGCCCGGGTGGGACGAAGAGCTGGCCGTAGGACGGATGGCCGTCACTGGCTGTGAGTTCCACAGGTTTGGGGACGACCAGGGATTCGGAGGGGTAGTTGATATCCCGGGTAATGGCCACCGGCTTGCCTGCGGAAAGCCTTTTTACATTCGCCGGCTCCGTGGCGCCCGAGCCCAGGAAGAATACGCTTCCATCCGTCTTCACCACAGGGGACCATTCCAGGGACTCGCCCCTGGTAAGGGTCCTCAGGTTCCCGTCGTAAGATGCCAGGTGCGGCCGGTTCCGGTCTTCCTGGTTGGAATTGAAGACCAGGGTATTCCGATCCGGGCCCTGGGATACGTATTGCACTTCCCCGGGCCCCGGCGTAATGAGTTTGGGCGCACCCCCGGAAGCAGGGAGTTCGTACAGGTGCGTCCACCCGTCCTTCTCCCAGGGGAAGACCAGGGTGTTGCGGGACGTCCAGAAAAGCTGGTTGTCTGCGGCTATTTCCCGGAACACGCTGCCGGTACCCGGATCGGCGGTAAATACGGTCGTGCCTTGCCCGCCGCCGACCTTTGTAATTACTATCGAAAAGGGGAGTCCTGCCCTTTGGGGCACGAACAACTCGGGTTCCGTATACGGGATGCGCAGGAAGGCCACCTGGTCGCCGTTGGGGGACCAGGCAGGATTAGAATCCCGGTCGATACCCGGGTCCAGGAACGTGAAGTCCCCCGAAGAAAATTCATAGACCCCGATAAAGCTGTGGTCCCCCCGGCTGTTTACAAACGCCAGTTTGGACTGGTCGGGGGAGGGGGTCAGGTCGGAGACGGATCCCCTGACTTCGAAGAGCGCTTTGGCGTTTTCACCGCCTGCATCCATGACCCAGGGCTGCCCCTTTTTCAGGAAAAGGACGCGTTCACCAAGGGGCAGCGGGTGGTGCCCTTCCTGCACGGACTCATTGGCCCCATCCCCCAGGGAAATCCGGTAAATCATTTGCTTTGGCGGGTCGGGCATGCTGGTCGGGTTGGGGTATTCCCCCTGCCGGTTGGCCGAGCCACCGCGGACAAACCAGAGGTTTTGCCCCATGGCATCAAAAGCGAGTTCCCCTAGGGCCTGCCCGTCGTCGGATGAAAAATCCGTCAACCGGACCGGGAGGTATTCCGGCCCGCGTGCGTAATAGATATTCCGGACCCCTTCGGCGTTTTCCACCCAGGCGACCTGGTCGGTAGTGGCGGAGGCGGTGAGTTCGGAAGGGAAACTGTATCCGAGTAGTTGCTTCAAGGTAGGTTGCTGGCCCTGCAGGCAGGAAAGGCAAAGCAAGAACAGGTAGGTGAAAATGCGCTTCATGGTTGGTTTTTAGTGGTCCTGAAGATACACAATTGCAGCAAGTTGGCGGTGTGTAATTTGTTGTTTGCGGTACCGCCCGGCTATCCAGGCAAACTGACCGGCGTCATTTCAATTGCCCCGGGGTAGGTATATATTGAAAGGTTCTTTACTGATGAAGTACCAATTTTGAATTAAAAATTTACAACCATGAAAACAGCAGGTTTGATTTTTTTATTCATTGCGATTTCCTTTATGAATAGTTGCAATACTCCCCAGGATGCCCAGGGGCTCCTTGAAAACCCGGAGCTGCGGGGCGAACTCATGAACCACATGGCAGCAAATGACACGTACATGATGGAGTTTATGGATAAGTTGCAGGACAGCGAACACGGCATGCAGATGATGATGGGCAATCAGCGGATGATGGACCATATGATGGGCGGGGAAGGGATGCAGCGGATGATGCAGGACAGCACGAGGATGAACCGCATGATGAGTGCCATGATGTCGGACCCTGAAATGATGGGCGCCATGATGCAGATGATGCACGGCAAGGGGATGCTCAGCGAGGATTGCATGCATACCGGCATGCAAATGATGGAAGGCAGTGGAAAAGGGATGATGGAAGATAACCAGTAACGGGCACGCTTATTAACAACGGTTAAGATTTTGGACCATGCATTATTTCAATGAACATTGGGGAGGTATGCACGCATTCTGGTGGGTATTCTGGATTGTGGTACTCGTATTGGTATACCTCCGGCCATGGGAGCAAAAAAGGACTGAAGATCCCCTCCAATTATTGAAAAGGCGGCTTGCCAAAGGCGAAATATCCCGCAAGGAATACGAGGAAATCAAGAAGACGCTGCTAAAGGACCAGTAGACCGGAACATCCGCTACTTTAGGCGGCCTTGCCCTATCGATGATTATTCCTTCCCAGGCCGGAGGTTAACGCCAGAAGGGGGGTTATGCAGCAGAGGGAAGCTGCTATCGCGGGCACGATTGCCAGACTAACGGTTGTTTGCTTTAATGCAGACATGGTACGATTTTAGATTACCCTTAACGGCCTGTGACAAACCGGTTATCAGGTAGCGGAATCCTCAATTCCTTAATTGGAAAAGAAGATCCATGGTTTCAATATTTGGGGCTTCAATAACTTCATAGGCGCCTGGGATGCTTTTGGCCAGATCGGTTTCCCTGAAGGACTTGAGGGATTCCGGCGAATCCCAGATGTAAATACCGGCGTATTCGTTGGGCTGTCCCGTTTTGGCGTAGTATTTCTGGAGAAGTCCCGGGATCGCCCTGAACCGGGGTTCCCTTTCCCTTGCCCTTTTTAACAACTCATCTTCGGCAAGGTTCGTTTTCAATTTTATTACTTGTATGATCATGCCATTGGTTGGTTTGTTGATTGAAATTTAAAAAAAATCCGGATTACTAAACAGGCCTCAGGAACGCTTACTTTTATTTACGGTAATTGACAGTTGTCTTTCGGTTATCTCGCCCGGATTGCATCGTTCAACAGGTCCAGTATTTCAACAATCCGATTCCGAAGCACCTCCGATTGGTTCAGGGCATGGACGTTTTTGGTGAAGCACCTTTCCAGGTGATCCTCATAATCGGGGTGGTTTAACAGAGCATTGTAATCCTCTGGGTGCCTGGTAACCCCTATTTCAGGACTCAATCCTTTCGTATCATCTTCAATCAGGTACTTTCCAAGGACGTTCGTGCTGTAGGCAGCGTTCCTGATGGTCCTCAGCTGGTAGTGGGCAACAAGGAAGGGCACATAGGCATTGTTGCGATACTCTTTCCAGCTCATGTCATCCTCCCTTACATCCGCAATTTCCGAGGTCCAGTAAGAAAGCTTTTGCTTTAAGCTGTCGTTTTTGATGATTTTCAGGTCGCCGGATCCGGCCAGGTCATTGACGACGGGATCGAATGTGGTGTACGGGATGGTCCGGGCAATGTGGTAGTCAATGCTATCCTTGTCCCGCAGGTCTGGAAAATCGATATACTTCAAAAGCTGCAGGGCAGAATGGATGGCTTCCTTTTTGGAACTGATTTTTTGATCCAGCTGCTGCAGATTGCTTTTGAATTCGGTCCGCAGTTGTCTTAATATGACCGTTTCCTGCAGGCGTTCCTTCCTGTTTTCATTCCAATTATTGATGCTTAATGCAATTAAAATCCCGATAACCACAAGAACAATCTCGCCGGTTGCATACAGGAGGTATTTCCTGAAATTGTTTTTGGCCAGCAGTCGCTGCCTGATTTTCCTGAAGAATTTTATCATTTGTCCGTGGTTCGCGCTAACCCCTTATGAGATACCAGACTCATTATTTTTCAGCGTCTGCCAGTTTCTTGGTATCGACAAATTGCTGGAAGGCAGTAATCTTCCCCTCATCGTCGAGGGTCCACAGGTGGGCTGCCTGCGCATTATAACTCTTCCCGGTTTCCTTAACCTTGGCATCATACCGCAGGGTGGCCAGGACCATATTATCGCTCATCCCGTGGATTTTTACATCCTGTAACCCGAAGTATTCGTGGTTGGCCCCGAGGCGGGCAAATACACCCTCTAAAACGGCATCCGGGCCAATGTAGGGATTGCCGTCTGCCAGAGAATTGCTTTCGGCTTCGTTCCAGGTGATTTCGGGATGCATCGATCCCAGGACGGTTGGCATATCCCCCGTAGCGAAAGCATTGTACAGGGATTCAATAATTGCAATGTTTTGTTGGGTTGTCATGATTTTGGTTTTAGTTTGTTATTTATGTTATGGTGCATTTTTATTCTTTCCAGTTGTCCATTACTCGTCGCAGCTCAGAACCATCAACCGCTTCGATCAACTCAAAATAAATTCCGTTCACATCTTCAACGTGAGCCAATTTAACCCTCGTGTATGGGCTTTCACTGGGCTGGGAGGATTGGATGCCCAGACCGTGCAAATGGTTTACCATGGATGCTATATTCCGGGCTTCAAGGCCAAAATGATCGATGCCTTCCGGCCGCTGCTCATTTGCGGGCAACAATTCGATAAATGTGGATTTGTTAATCTGAAAATACGCGAAAATGGGTTTCCCCGATGCATCGTTAAACTTGTAGGTCATCGGAAAGCCCAGATCGTGCTCATAAAACTTTACCGCTGCTTCAAAATCCGAAACCCTTAAACCCACATGGTTTAAACCGACAACCCGGGCTTCATCCGCACGGTCCGTTGCGCTTTGCCTGCCAATACCGAACCCGGTTAACAGGAGCATTGCGGCCAGGGATAACAAGATAAGTTTTCGTTTCATAAGTCTCTCTTTTAAGGCTACAATGTTTGGTTGAACAATTGTTTCAGGGTTTTTCAGCCTCGGTGTCTGCATTGGGTAAAGCCTTTCCTTTTTTGATTGCGCAGAAGCCAAATACCAACGGCAGGATAAAATACGAAAGCCCTGAAATCTTTTCGGAAATACCAGCGGCCAATCCGACTGCCAGCAGGACAGCAAAACCGCTAAGTGCGGCTATTCCCCATGTCTTGCGGATCAACCCGCTCTTTCCAAAGGTCTCCTGGCAAAACAGTAACATAAAAAGTAAAGGCCCAATAGTAATATTCCTGTATAAAGAAGCGATTCCGCCTCTGATGGATTCAAAGATCTCAGGCGATGCCTCATGAACCTCCAGGGCAGGGCCATAACTTCCCAGGGTTAAAAAGAAAGCGGCAGTAGAGAAGATATTTCCAACCATGAGGAGGGCCCAAAGGGCACTTTTGATGCCCTTCGATTCCTTCAGAAACAGGATGTATGACAAGAGGAGCAAAATGCCACTAACCATCTGCCAGGTCCAAATATTACGAAGCTCAGGCCAATGCGACTTGATAAAATCGTAAACATTATCGGGCCCACCCTCTTCACTTATCCACCCAATCCGGTATTCAAGGAACACGGTAATCAAAAACAGCAGGGTCCCAATGACCATGGACAATCCGCCAATCCTGGATTCAGTTAGTTTGTTCATGCCAGCAGGTTGTTTTCTTGCATTCATGTGATGGCCACTACTTTTCCTTTTGCCCTGTTGGCTTCCATGTACCGGTGGGCATCCGGCACTTCGTCCAGCCGGAATACCTTATCTATATTCAATCGAATGGCCCCCTTTTCAACTTCTTCGATAAATTCCTGCAGGAGTTCTTTGGAGAGGTTTTTGGATTCCCCCATGTAGACGGTAAGCCTTCCCAGGGAAGGGATGTCGCCCATAGGGGTAAATTCCTTCATGGTCCATTCATTGCCCAGGATCCCCGTCATGCAAACCACGCCTTTCGGGGCAATGCATTTCAGGGAATCTTTCAAAGTGGCCGTCCCGATGAGTTCAAGCACCTTGTTCACCCCCCCGGGATAGATTTCCCGGACCTGATCCCTGACCGTTCCGGTATCCAGCACCACATGGTCTGCCCCATTATCATGCAATGCCTGCTTTTTGTCAGGATTCCGGGTGGTGGATACCACCGTTAGGCCCTGGGACTTGGCGAGCTGGCAGGACAACATGCCTATGGAGGAGGTGCCTCCCCGGATCAGCAGGGTTTCCCCCTTTTTGATTTCCAGTGCCTGGTTCAGGGAGCCTGAAACGGTTTGGAACATTTCCGGTATGGCTCCCAGGACCTCCCAGGAAAGGCTGCTTTGAAAAGGAAAGACAATTTCCAGGGGCGCCAGGGTAAATTCTGCATAACCTCCGTCAAAGAACCGGCCCATACCACCCATGATGGCAGCGACCTGTTGTCCTTTTGCATAGGTGTTGGAAGGGTCTTCCTGCACCACCCCGACACATTCAATCCCCTGTATCCGCGGGAAAACCACCCCTGGGGAATCCCCTCTCCTGGTAAACAGCTCCGACCGGTTCAGCCCGAAGGCCTTTACCCTGATCAGTACCTGCCCGGGGGTGGCCTTGGGGGTGGCAACTTCCTGAATTTCGATCACTTCAGGATCTCCGGCTTGGGTGGTCATGGCTGCTTTCATAATTTATTTTTTAAGGCCGGAGAGGTTCCGGGTTTCTCCTTGCTTGCTACTCCTGGTCAATTTCGGAAAAAAGAATCCCTCCCTTCAGATCAACTGAAACTAATTGCGATTTATCGGGCGAGCAGTCCATCGCACTGATTGTGGCCCGGTGTTCTGTAATGTCCCCAAGGTGCTGTCCATCCATCTTGTTCCATTTTCTGATAGATCGGTCAACGCCGGCTGTAAATATGTATCGATCCGTCAGTTTGCCATCCGTCAAGGCCAGCTGTATCGGAATTCTTAGAAGCGTATCCTGTTCTTTGTAATAATAGGGCCAGTCGGGGTGGTGTTTTACAAAGGAAAGGCTATCCGCCTTTGCATTGTAAAACTGAAATTCCTTGTTATTTAAAAACAGCATGTTCCCGGACCCATCCACGTCCGTTAATTTGCCGGAACCCGTTAGTTCCTTCCCGAACTGATCCGTTTGCGCGTCCCAAAAAACGAATTTGCCATTCCCTTTTAAAATGATAGCGCCCTGCTCGTCTAGGCCGGATATGCGGTAATTTGAAATCTTTTCTGGGACCGGGATGGGCTGGTCCTTTTTCAGGTCCCGGATATAGTTTTGGCGATGGGCAGTAAGACCGGCAAGGACCTCCCCGTTTTTTGACAGGTAAATATTGGATATCCAGGAGCCCTCAACAGGAAGCCGATCAATTACGGTATTTTTGGTCGCATCGATGACCACAATCCCCGACTGCAGCGTGGAGGCATAAAGGAGTTGGTTTTGCGGCTCGTAGGCCAGGCTATATATTTCGTTCTGCAGGTTGATGAGCAGCTTTTCCTTTTGCTGACCCCTGATTCTTTCAGTTATTCGTCCGCTGAATGTTGCGACCAGTACGGTGTCCCGTTCCGATTTGAAGATGACATCCGTGTAGGACAATGGATTAACTGCAGTAAATGCGCTTTCACGAATTTCGATTTCCTGCTTGCAACCAGCCAGGATTATCGATAGCAGTGCAATAAAAACAGAATAGTTGCTACTTTTCATTAAACTCTTTTTTTGTGCCATTCTCGATGAGTTCAAACTGGATGCCTTCATCGGCCGCCCCAATGGAGATTTTATTTCCGTTATTCCCCCAAACCTGCAGGGTTGCTGCACCCTGTGGCTCGGCAATGAACAACGCCCGTTGCGAGGTTTTGGAATCGAGGGTCAGGAAGATATTCCCGTAATCATTGTCGGTTACATACCCCCCTCTTTCCTGTCCTTCAGAATCGTAGAGTATGATCCCGCTAACACTACCCCCTCTGGAAAACCTGTTCCCATGTCCCTGGGGATCGGGTAGGTTGGCGCCGATTATCACGCGCTCCACACCAGACGAATCGGTCACCACCAACCCACGGACAGCGATGATCTTATCCGAGAAATCTAGCTCCAGATTGCGGTTTAAATACTGATTAACCAGTAAATACCCGGTTAGTAAAAGGTTTAGCACCAATAGGATGCCCAAGGTTTTATTTTTCATGTGGTTTGTATGTAAAAGTTACCGGTTCGGCCATGATTTCGCGGTGGCATCACCCTTATATTATTTGCTTAATTCCCCTTCGATCATTTGAAGGGTGGATTTTATAAAGTCCTTTAAATTCAGTTCGTTGATCACCACATAATCGTGATTGTGTTTATGGTGCCAAATCTGATTCTCGAATTCCATAAAGTCTTCTTTTGGCAAATCGAATTGAAAGGGAGAAGCCTCCTGGTAGGTTTCCAGATAATTGTTCCTGTCAAAGTCTAATTTTTTAGTGAGTTCCCCGTTTGCCAGGGGAAAGCGCTTCATCAGGAAGGGCATCAGGTTTATGGTATAATTATCCGACCTGAAAAGTATGTCCTGATTTGAATCTTCAATAATGGTGAGCCAATTGCCCAGTTGTTCCCGTAGTGCATCGTTTTTGAGGATAGCCAGTTTTCCTGAATTTACGATTTCACCAGAAATTCCTGTTCTGGCGTCAAATGAATAGAAATCGCCGATATTGACCAGTAACTGGTCCACCAGTTCGGGCACTTCAGAGAGGGAATCTGCCCGGATGAGTTGGGTAAGTTTGAAACAGGATTCGGTAACCTCTTTGTTGGCCTGTATGGATTCGTCGAGAACATCCAGGTTATTCAGGAATTCCCCTTTTAGCGCAGTTAGGAGTTCAACCTCTTCGCTATCCTCTATGCGTTGTTGATTCCAGTTGTCAATCTGGAGGGCCAGGAGGATGCCAATTACCACAAGAAGGATCTCCCCCAAGGCGTAGAGCAAATATTTACTGAGTTTGTTTGCAGCAAGCATATCCTGTCTGATTCGTCTGAAGAATTTTATCATGGGTTAACGGTTGGTCCTTATAAGGCAATTTTGTTCCGATCAAAAACTTTGCGTCCTCCTTCCCGGCAACTGCCTGAGTGGGTTTAAATTCAATCTAATGCTACAAACAACTGCGATTTAATAAGCCATTGGCCCGTTTCTTTAGTCCACATGGCTGCATAGCTCCCGCCGACTATAGATGTATCGCCTTTCTCAGGATCATACCCTTTCCAGGTCCCATTTTCCCAGGCCAGTCCTTTTACCTCATTTACTTTTATTTCTTCAGGGGTCCGTACCCAGAACATCTTACTCTCCCCTGCTGCTGCTATGTATTTCGAAAGGGCTTCTTTCCCGGCTAACAGGGTCCCGTTTCCGGTAGTTGTCAGGACATCTTCCGTTAAAAAGGAAAGCACGAGTTCGTTGTTATACGCCCTGAGCGCCTCATTGGATGCCTGCCTGATGTTCCGGATTTGTTGTTCGTGGTCCTGGGCAAATGTTTTTGAAACGGGTAGGGTTGATAGCAACATTATCAAACAAATAACAGCGGCGGGTTTCCTTGTATTTTTTTTCATTTGTTTCATAGCTTCTTTAGACTACCGTTCTCGTCCATTTCAAATAGATATGTTGTGCTTTCGATGTTTGTTCCCAAAGCCCATAGGGTGCAATATTTTATAAATATCTTATTCGTAAGCCGATATTGCTTCGTCAAGCATCGGAAGAATTTCCTGAATCTTCCTGGCCCCATTCTGCAAAGCTGCCAAGGTGCTTTCTGCGTTTTTGATGTTTAGTTTTAAACAGGTAAGAAAATATTGGTCGGACTTTAGTTGTTCATAATCGGCAGGTACGCCTCCTTCACTATAATTCCAATCGAGAAAATGGTTGCGGGCATAGGGAAGGAAAACGGTTAGGAACTCATAGTCGTCGTCTTCGGTGTCATCAATGATGTTTTTCGTGGAATTGGTGTAGTAGTATATCAATTCATTTCTGAGTTTCAGATTCTTTAATAGCTCCAATCCGAATTTTTTCATCAATTGATAGCCGTTGTCGAGAAAAACGATTCGTCTTGCGATCATTACCCTCCCAAGATGATACTCGAGAGAGTCATAAGGAATAGCTCTATTTTCCAATGCACGGATGACGGTGGACTGGATGTGGATATCGTCCAACTTTTTTATACGGGTATCGCGAATACTCAGACTATCGCTGATGAGGTTGCTGCGGATCTCCGTCAGTGCTTTCAAGATTTCTCCGTCCACTTTCCTTTGTTCGTTCCAATTATCTATTTGGAGGGCAATCAAAATCCCTATAACCACAAGTAAAATTTCCCCGAATGCGTAGAGCAAATATTTACTGAATTTATTCTCAGTGAGAAATCGTTGCCGGATTTTCCGAAAGAATCTGATCATTTAGTAATGGGTTGGTCAAAAAGGAGCATTGCGTCCCGGCACACACGAAGTCCCGGTTGAAAAACGTTTTTTGCTTGACTGAAAGTTAGCGAAAAGAACCGGGCCATGGCTGATGGATTCCAGCCCCTTTTTGACAACCGTTTTTAAAGACACCATCGCATAGACGGCAAACCAGAAAATCAGGCCTGAACAAGTCAGGAAATGCAGGCTGCGCAGCCGGATGATATCATATACAAAAAGCGAAATCCAAAGGATCAGCCAGATGATCGGGGCTACCACGGCGGCATCCGTCCCCGTATTCATGCCTACCCGGCTCAGCAGGGGCTCCATCATCAATAGGACCCCAACGAAGATGGCATGTTTGTGCAGTTCCGGTTTATTCCTTTGTGCATATCCAAGCGCAAGAAGCAGGATGAATACCGGAAAGAAGATCCGGTTGGCCTTACCGAAAAACGGCAGTTCAGCGTAGGAAACATCCATGTAGTTTAAATAGGCGATACTAACGACGACCAAAACCGCAATGCCAAAACCTAACAGGCCAAGTCTTTTATGGGCCTTTACATTCAATTTCCGGATGTGGTTGGTTTGGATCACGAGTATCGTATACCAGGAGAACATGATGAGCCCGTGGATGACTTTGAAGGGGTCGCTGTTGCTTTCCTGATGGATGTCGAAGAGGTAGTTGTCCGAAAACGCGATCAACCCCAGGGCGAGGATGGTCAGGCTTAAGACAAAAAAGTAATTTTTGGTAAATGCGTTGTTCCTTTTGGGTTTTCTGCTTTTTTTCATGGTTGGTGCAGCAGTCATATGGTTGATATTGGGTTCTTCATATATCAGGCTTTGGCGTTGCTTTCGTCATTGTGCGTTCATAAAGTCCCCGATCCCTTTTCTCAGATCTTCCCCTAAAGCAATGTGGTAACCGTATTGTTGGATAATGGATCGGGTAATCAGTTTACCCCGTTGGAACAGCGATAACATGGGCGGATTTTCAATGAATGACTTTTCAAAATCCATAGAAAAGTCCAGGATTTCCTGATCGGTGGCTGCATCGATTTCCTTACCGGCATAGGACAGGCTGAACACCAGATCGGAATACTCGTATAATTCCAGGATAGAGCCGTCTTTGGACATTTCGATTTCCATTTCCTCAATGGATTCATTGAGCTTTTTTTCAAGGCCCTTGATGCGCTGATAATTGGCCTGGTAGTTCTTTATTTTTTCTCTGATGGACTGGAATTGAGGGGATTCATAAATGGGGGATGCCAGTAACCTTTCAAATCCATTGCTGTTCATTTCAAAGGATTTCCAAAGCATGATTTCGGAATTTTCAAAAATCTCGCGGGCCGATAGATTTTTTCGTTCGTCCACAGCCTGCAGGATGAAGTCGGCTTTATCCAAAACGCGCTTTCTTTCCTGTATCAGCCGGGTCAGGTCCGATTTGTCCTGTTCCAGGTCCTCCATGGCAAATTGCAGGTTGCTTTCGAAGGTTCCTTTAGCAATTCTTTCGGAATTCCAGTTATCGATCTGAAGTGCGAGCAGGATCCCGATAATCACCAGGAATATTTCGCCAATGGCGTATTTCAAGTACTTTCCTGTTTTACCTTCCGAAAGGAGGTTTTGCCGGATGCGTCTGAAGAATTTTATCATCCTTTTTTCATTATGAGGTGGTTGTATGCATAACGCCCCCGGGGGAGTCGGTTCAGGAAGTTCTGGAATTGCTCCGATAAATCAAACTCCTTGTTGATTGCCGAGATGAAACTTCTTGCCTTCAGGACCTCGTCGGGTACTTCCAGCGCCTTTTGATCGTAGTAATAGTCAGATTCCAACTCCCAGAATGAGGCGGTTTTCGGGCCACCGGCATCGATGGATTCAAAAGTAGTTGTGGTCCCGTCCAACCCGCGGATGCAATCCTCGATGGCATCGCAGTCTTTCAGGCGCTCAAAGCCTTTGTCCCTGAACTCTTCCATTAGTCCCCTGGCCGTCGATGGCGGGATACGGATTTTCTGAACAATGGAATCTTTTTGGACCTCCTTTCGATTGGACTTCCAAACCCGATTGGTCAACACCCCCTGGTGCGTGGCATTATTTAATTCAATGAGTTCCAAAACCTGATAATCCGCAACCTGTACCCGATAAATCCGGCAATGTTTTTCGGAGTCAAATGGAGTCAGGCCTTGCTGGCCTTCAGGGCCAGCTTGCGCATATCCGCACTGGATCCCCAAAAACAGAAATAGTAGTATGTAACCGGTTCTTTTCAAATGTCCATCAAGGGTTATATCAGATTTTTGAAAGTGCCTGGTCAAAATCGGCTATAAGGTCCTCAATATTTTCGATCCCCACCGCACAGCGAATCAGGTTTTCGGGAATGCCCAGTTGCTTTCGTTCTTCTTCGGTGGCTTCCACATGGCTTGTGACCTTTGGCGGGCCGATCAGGGTGCTCACCGAGCCCAGGCTTGCTGCCAGATGGGCCAGTTCCAGGCCATTCAGGAATACCTTCACCTTGTCGAAACCGCCTTTAACGGAAAATGAAAGTACGCCCCCAAACCCTGTCATTTGCCCCGAGGCGATTTGGTGCCCGGGATGGGACGCCAGCCCCGGATAGAATACCTGTTCAATTTTAGGGTGCTTTTCCAGGTGCTGCGCCAGCTTCAGCGCATTTTCATTTTGCCGCAAAACCCTTAACTCCAGGGTTTGGATGCCCCTCAGCAACATATAGGCCGTATTTGCATGCAGGCTGGCCCCGTTGATTTCCCGGTAATGGAATATTTGCTGTACCAAAGCTTGCCTGCCGCAGACGACCCCTCCCATGGCATCGGAATGACCGCCGAGGTATTTTGTGGCACTGTGCAATACGATGTCGGCGCCAAGTTCCAGGGGGTGTTGGTTGATTGGGGTGGCAAACGTATTGTCTACAACAACCAGTGCCCCGGCTGCGTGGGCCGCTTTGATGAGCCGTTTTAAATCCAGTATTTTCAGGGTTGGGTTGGTGGGCGTTTCCAGGTAAAGCAATTTGCAGCCCTTTTTTACCTCGGCTTCGATTTCCTCGTGATTCGTGGTCTCGCAAAGGCTTACCTCCACGCCGTTTTTGGGAAGGAATTCCAGGAAAATGATACTGGTACCCCCGTAGGTGTCCCTGACAGAAACCACACGGTCTCCCTTGGCCAAAAAGGTGGACAGGGTGTTGCTGATCGCCGCCATCCCGGTTGAGAAGCTGGTGGCTGCTTCGGCATTTTCGAGGACCCGTACTTTTTCTTCGAAAACCGCCACGGTGGGATTGGTGTTCCTGCTATAGATGTGTCCTTCTTTTTTCCCAACGGCCACATCAAACCAATCATCCACATTGTCGTATCCGAAGGTTACGCTGTTTACGACCGGTACCTGGGTGGCTCCCTGGTAAAACAGTTCGTCCTGTCCGCCCCATACTGCATTTGTTCCCTGTTTCCTGTTGTTCATTTTGCAATCCTTCATCTGTTCGTTAATATATTTTTGATTATTCCCCGGAACATGGCCATCCCCGTTTCGATCAGTTCGTCCGGGAAGTCATAGTCGGCCTGATGCAGGGCAGGGGATTCCAACCCGGCCCCCAGGCCAAACATCGCCGCCTGGTATTTTTCAGAAAACCAGCCGAAGTCTTCCCCGAATTTAAAAGCTGCGCCTTTCTCAATGACTTCCAACTTGCAGGTGTCTGCCGCCTCCCGGATCGCCTGGTTGCAGAACCCGTCATTCACCACGGCGGGAAAATATTCAAACCAGTTTACTGAATAAGGCAATTGGTGTTTTGGGCAAACTTCCCGGAGGATGTGGTCCAGGTCCTCCTTTAACCGTTCCATTTTCGCTGAGGTTTTGGTCCGCAGGGTGTAATGGATCTCCCCGAACCCCGCAGAAATACCATAGGATTGCACACCCATGTTGGAATAGATGGGCACGCACAGCCGGAAATCTCCCCGGGAAGCATCATTGATATTCAGCCGGTCAATTTTTTGTGTCAGCTCCGCCATGCACAGTGCCGGATTCACCCCGTGTTCGGGCTCGGCAGAATGCGACTCGACCCCTTTGAGTCGGATAGCAACACTCTGGACGGTGGCAGAAAAACTGTCCTTAAGGGTTATAACCGAGTGGAGCGGCTGGCCCGGGATATTGTGCAAGGCAAAGATGTAATCGGGGTTCAGGCCGGTAAACCGGGCATCGTTCAGCACGCCCGGGGCACCGGCACCTGTTTCTTCGGCAGGTTGAAAAAGCAGGACCACTTTGCCGCTCCCAAAATCCTGGTCATTCAACCAGAATGCCAGCCCGGCCAGAATGGCCATATGGCCGTCGTGCCCGCATTTGTGGGAGACGCCCTCGTTGCGGGAACGGTGCTCAAAATCATTTGCCTCTTCAATGGGAAGCGCATCCAGTTCGCAGCGGATGACGATCGTGGGGCCGCTGGCTGAGTACGTATAAACAACGGCCAATCCGTTTCCCCCGATATTTTCAATGACCTCTGCGTTGTGGTGGGCTGCGATGAATTTCCTGATCCTTCCGGCTGTTTCTTTCTCATGACCCGACAGCTCCGGATACCTGTGGAGTTCCTTCCGGAGCACTTTTAATTTATCGATGGTCATTAGTTTACGTCTTCTGCTTGTTCTTGGGATGGTTAACTAAGGTCAGGTATATATGCATCGGAGGGAATAGGACGGTTAATCGTCATAGGTTTTAAAACCCTCCAGGTGTTTGGCAGCCTCTTCCAGATCCATGATCAGAAACCCAAATCCGACGCCGGGCTCCGTATTGTCCTTACCAATCTGGAAAGCCATGTATTTGCCATCGTCCGAAATCACGCCCTGGTTGGCCTTGTAGCCCTTATAGTCCCTGAAATGCGTCAACCGTTGCATTTCCCCGGACCCATCCAGTTTCAGCTTATACAGATCCAGCAGGGGCCAGGCATTGGTCTCGGAGGACCCGTGTTCGACCAGCGTATGCAACCCGTCGGGGAATATGCCTTCCGGCTCGTCGTAGCAGCAGGGGGAATTCGTGATCGTGCTGTAGGCTCCGGTTTCGCTGTCTACCATATAGACATCTGTATTATTTCCCTCGTTGATGGTATAAACCGCAAAGGTCACTTTTAAGTCTTCCGGCGGGACCAGGCTTTGTGTTTCCAGGCTTGCATGGCCCAGGGTAAAGGGCAGCTGCTTTGAATCAAATATCTCCCTTTGGTTATCCAGCCTGGGTACCCCGTCCTCATACACTATTTCGGCCATCAATAACTTGGCCCTGTTTTTACCCAGCTCGGGCAACTGCCGATCCCGGTGGGTCCAGGCAATCCGCATCCGGTTCCTGGAAACAGCCGGCCCTTCCGCACAGAGGGTATTCAAAGGGACCGGGGGCGTTTCACCGCTTTTATCCAGGACGTACAACCAGGTTAGGTCCCGTGCCTTATCCCTTTGGGCGTTGTCCGTCGGGTCAAACAGCTCCCTGGGGCCGGAGAGGAGGATATCCCCATTGGATAAATACATGGCCCGGGTAAAGCCGTAATGGTTGAAATGCCGGGTTTTCGGACGGACGATCCCGGTGGCCAGTTCCATTTCATAAACCTCGCCCATGGGTTTGTCCAAAAACAAAAGGAACCGGCCGTCATGCGACCAATCCGGGCGCTCCCCAAAACCGCTTACAAGTTTTATATAGGGGGGTAAATCATCGATGGGGCTGCCGATTTTTAAACCGGTTTCCGCATTTTCTGGAACTTGTCCGGAAGCAACTACGGGCTGTAGAAAAATGCATAAAAGGAGGAATCGCAGGTAGGGTATGGTTTTATTCATTGATGCAATAAAGTTAAATTTTAAAGGTGCGCCCCGGATATAGGTTCGTGTGAAATGGCCGCTGACGGATGAATATAGTGAATTGTGCACTTTGTACGCCGATTGATGGAGTTATCAAATCCGCAATTTTCGCGACGGGCTTTGCCGGTTCGGGTTCGCCATTGAGTTGTCCCGATAACCCGGTACCGGTTGCCAAGTACCTGAAAAAACCCCGCCATACAGGCGGGGTTTTCAAAATTGTGTTCGCAACCGAATCGGGTTTGATGTCCCAGGAGGTGTGCCCACCGGCAGGTCAGGAGCCAAATGGCGGGCCGCTGATGTTTTCCACCTTCCATACCTCACCGGCCAGGTTGACGATATAGGCGGTGTTGTCGATAATCTCCAGGGAGGTAGGCAGGTTTATGGGCGTGACGACCGTGCTGAATGTACCGTCCGCATTGGCGCGCATCAGGGAGCCGCTGTCTGCCGTGGCGGGGGTTCCGTCATCAGTTTCCGGATCGCCTTCCCAAATGCCCTGGGCAAGCCCGAACAGCGTCCGGCCGAGGCCCATTTCCACATCGACCAGCAAGGGTGCCCCGGTGGCCACGGTGCTCACCGATGCCCCGTCGGGCCCGAATGCCAGAATCCTACCGTCTTCCGGGAGGTGGGGCGCCATCCCGGCATGTGCCATATAGATAGTGTTCCCTGAAACGTCCAGCCCGGTCGGGACGATGTTGTCAAACGATTTCAGGATGCTGATCTCCCCGTCCAGGGTAACGTGCAGCATGCGGTTCAGGTGGCCATCGGTCACCAGGAACCCGCCCCGGTAGGCCTGGATGGAGTAGAGAACGCCTGTTTGCAGTATGATATCGAAGCCTGTGGGCTGATTGTCGAGATTGAACTGGCCGATATCGGCGATCACCGTAAAGCTTTCAGGCCCGTCCACCCTGTAGATGCCGTTGACCAACCCGGTGGGAAAGAGCGGATCGTCCACTATTGTGACCAGTACATAGGCCGTCCCTCCCAGGAAGGCGATGTCCCAGGCCCCGCCAATCCCGATGATCGTCGGGGGCAACCCGCTCGCATAGGTCGTTACATTTCCGGTTTTCGGGTCAATCCTGGAAATCCTGCTGTAGGGATCCCCCCCGTCCGAAACATTGTTCTCGGTAACGTAAAGCGCTCCGCCGGGCCCGACTGTGCTGCCTGCGGTGCCCTGAAGGCCAGACGCGAATAGTTCAGGGGTTCCCGGTTCCTGGATGTTTTTGCTCTTTAGCGAATACATCTCCTCCGGCCCGGGTGCCGTCAGTGCGGTATCCTTCTCGCAGCCGAGCAATAGGGTAGTAAGGAGGAGTCCAAGGGCCCAGAGCGTAATTTTTGCACGGCTATTGGTTGCGGGGTACAGTAATCCTGCATGCTTGTTCATAATGATGGTATTTAATTGGTTAGGGTTGAAATTTCCGGATATCCGGAATAAAAATTTTGGGGGATCACGAAAATTGCATTTTCGGAAGGGTCGCAGGGCAACTAACCTGAAAGGGTTGCAGCAATAAAGATTTCACCAGCCAGTTGGCATATTAATGGGATACCTAATATTAACGAATACCTGCCTGATAGACAATCATTTGGCGCCATATTGTACTAGTGGTCGGATTCCCTGTACGGATGGGGTATTTCATAGTACATTTAAAGCATCCCACCGGCTAGTAGTAGGCAGTAAACCAGTTGATTGCACCCGATTGTTGCGCACTGGACCGCCCGGGCGGGAAAGTCCGGTGCGTGCTAACCCTTTCAGTATTCCTGAACACCATGGATTGGTTCAGAGTTGTTTGTGTCTCAAAACCATCAGCGTAGTTGGGTCAGTCAAAATTTTCCGAGGTCACGATGGCGTCAACTTCAATCTCTATCAGCCAATCCGGGTTGATGAAACGGGACACCTGCATGACGGTATCCACAGGTTTAATGTCCCTGAAATAGGAGGCCCTGATTTCCGCAACGCTTTTCCAGTCTGCTATATTCACCAGTAACATCCGGGTCCTGACCACGTCGGCCATTCCCGAACCGGCCTTTTCCAGGGCGGTTTTGATGGTTTCCAGGCATTGCCTGGTTTGCAGGGAGATATCACCAATGCCCACGGTATTGCCGTTTTCATCCAAAGGGGCCGTGCCCCCGATGGTGATGTAGGGGCCGACACGCACCGCGCGGCTGAATCCGATAATCGATTCATAGGGACTTCCGCCCGATATTAAGACTCGTTTCATATTTCCATTGGATTATAAAAACCAGGACTAACCGTTGTTCAACCTTCTCATCCGCTCATTCTCCATTTTAAAAATGTTGCGGATTACCTCCCCGTTGGAGGGCGCTTCCAGGAGGGTTTCCGCATCCCACTGACTTCGCTCGGTGGCAAAAAAATCGCCGCCGTAAATGTGTAGGCCCCCGGTGAACCTGGGCAGCGGATTGGTTACCGAGTGGATGGCATTTGCGTCCAGGGTAGCTACATCCCCGGCAAATAAACAGCGCACATCATTGGCTGCCAGCCCCCGTTGGTCCCGTCCCCATAAAATATTGTCTTCACGGCCCGTGTAAATCCCAATATTCGCCCACATCAGGTGGTTGTGCGGCATCAGGTTCATCTGGGGGGTCCAGGTGGCCGCGAAAATGGTCAAATCCCTGGAGCGCAGAAAGACCTTCAGGCCGGCTTCCCGGGGTTCGCCGATAGCCTTCAACATGGCCGAAGGGTCGGACACCCCCCTTTTCAGGACTTCCTTTACCGCTTCCTGCGGGTTTGATTCTTTGCTGGCCGCAATACAGTCTTCGATAAACTTTTGCATTTGGATCAAGTCCCTTTCTGCAACCGGGATAATGCGCTCTCCATGGTCCAACGCATCTGTTGGCACCTCCGTTTTGGCCGAAGCCATGAAGGAAGGGAGCGCGGTCAATCCCAATCCCAGGCCCAAGGTCCTGATCATCCCTCTCCTGGACACGTCCGGGAGCCTTTCTTTTAAAGTTGCCATAGTACCTTCCTTTTAGTTTGACATCATTTTGCCATGCTGCTATTCCGTTTGGTGGTAGGCTTCGTAAAATCGTTCATTCAGCGGTTTCGCCTTTAACGATGCTTCGATGTGATCAAGATTTGCCAGTATGGCAAGGTCTTCTTGCAGCAATTCGTACAACGCATGTTCGCAGCTGTCCCAAATTTGTTCCAGTTGCGGCATGAGATCCAGTGATTTTTGGGTGAGCCTGACGTTTTGTTTTCGTTTGTCATCAGGATCAGTTTCTGAGGTCAAATAGCCCTTTGCCGTCATCTTTTTGAGCAGGACCACCATGGAGGGGTGGGTGTACCCCAACTGATCGGCCATTTCCACCATGGTAAGCGTTTCGTTCTCCTTCAATAATTTGAAAACCAGATGCCAGTTGGGCTCTACGTCCATGTCAATGAGTTTGAAGAACTTCCTCGTGTCGTGCATCATTTTGTCGCTAAGCCGCTTCAGCCGGTTATCCAGCGCCCTGTAGCCCAGCGCCTTTATAAAATCTTTGTCCATTTTTTGTCAGAAATCCTTATAAAACTAGCAAATAGTTAGTGAACTACGTAGTTAATTAAGTTAAATGTTGTATTCCGGTGGGAAGGATACTGGAATGCGGCCTGGCCGGCGTCCGTCAGTTTACTTATATATCAGGACAAGAAAGCATAGTGAATCGCTAATTCGCGCCGGGTAACGCTGAGGGATGGATTGGGGGCATCTACGTACGGGCCCCCATTCACGGACATCAAAATGGTTCCCTTTTTCAAATCCGATGGCATCCATCAGGTCTTTTCCCCAAATCCTGTAGGGAAGATCTTCTGTTACCAGGGTTCCGAGATCAATGATTTCACTTGGAGAACCCGGATTAACTTCTTCAACAGGGTTTTCCTGACAAGAAATAAATGCCACCAATAATAACGTTGCGCAACATTTCAACATAATTATTCGATTTCCTTGATCCACTGGCGCTATCCTGACCATTTACGATGGATTACCTGACTGCCAATTGAAAACCTGCAGGGGGTTACAAGACCTTATTGAGAAGCTTTGAGGGCCTGACCCAGGCCTGTTATTTTTTCATCGGCATCCAGGAAATTCCATTTAACCGTATCCCCGAACTGGCCCAGCATCCGGGTTTTGAACGATGTACCTATCCGTTCGGGCCAGTTGGAATGTTTCACGGTATACAACAGGAGCCCATCTTTGAATTCAATGTCCCCATATTCAGAAAACTGCCTCTTTGTATCGGTATTGGTATAGGACCAGATAAACTGGTCCATATTGATTATGGCGTGTCCTTCCACGGGAGGAAGATAGGTGTAAACCCCATTGGCGGAGGCCTTCTCCAGTTGTTCCGCGAGGTCACTGTTTCCCCATTCCCCGGAAATCATCCCGGCATCATCCCGTTCGCTTATGATCGTACTTTGCCATGTTATCGCATTATTCAGTGGCAGGTACCCCATAAATGGTGCCCTGTGCGTCCCTTTATGGGTTCGGATCCAGGCCTGCATCTTTCCGTTTTGCACTTTGTTTTCAACAGATACCTCAAGGTCCGGAAAAGCCGTCCTGAGGTTGGTGACAAAATCCTTTACTGCATCCGGGCCCATATTATTGTAGTCGGACGCAAAAAGGGAATCTGCAAAAGCAATGTTGCCCTGGTTCAGCAACTTGTCGTTCGATTCTTCCAGACTTAACCGGAAGTCTTTTCCTTCGGAACTTTTATCCTGATTATGACAACCGATAAACAGCATAAAAATGAACAGGTAATACGGTTTGCATTTCATTTCCCTGGGTTTAAGTTGTTATGAGTAAAGAAGTTACATAAGTTAGTTAAAAATCTTTTTGGTTCAGTTGCCTGAAGGAAATATTTGCAGATCGCTGAAACGGGCTTTCAACCTATCGAATTATAAGGGGTTTTGAGCGGCTTATAACTACGGATAAAGGATATAAGGGAAAAACAGTATCTTTAATAGGCTTACTAAAGGGTGACTTATAAGCGATTGGCTTACCAACACTTCCAATTAAGATCAAAAAATGGGAGATAACCAAAGACTAAGCACGATTGTCTTCGGCGACATTAAGGGGTATACGGCCCTGATGCAGGATGACGAGGCAAACGCCATGGCACTTCTCGGGATTTTCAAGGAACAACTGGAAGAATGTGTTCCAACCTATGGGGGAAAGATCGTCCAGTACTTCGGGGATGCCTGCCTGCTCTCGTTTGAAAGCACCAGCCAGGCGGTGCGGTGTACCCTGAAACTTCAGCCCGTATTCAGTAAAAAACAAGTACCTGTAAGGTTCGGCATCCACCTGGGCGAGGTGATTTTTACCGAAGACAATGTTTTCGGCGACGGGGTCAATGTGGCTTCCCGCATTGAATCCATGGGTGTTGCCGGGGGCATCCTGGTTTCCAAATCCGTAAGGGACCAGATTATCAATAAACCAGAATTCTCTCTCAAACCGATGGGCTCCTTCGACTTCAAGAACGTGGAGGAACCGCTCGAGGTCTTTGCCCTGACAAACGAAGGGATCGTTGTGCCCCGGCGGGAGGATCTTCAAGGCAAGTTCAAGCCTCCTAAACGCCGCCTCATCCGGCGGGAGGTGTTGCTGGCAGTAGCTGCCCTGCTGGTAGCGGTTTCCGGGATCTGGTTTTTGCGCCCCGACAGTCCCTCCCTGACCGAGGAGCAGCGCAACAGTTACCTGGCCATTCTCCCGTTTGAAAACGAAACCAACCAGGCCGGCCTTGACGGTTTTGGTCCCATGGTTTCCGGCTGGCTTACCTCGGAGCTGATGGAAACGGGAGAGGTGAAGATCGTGGGGGCCGATAAGCTGAAGGAGGTAGTGTCAGAGGCCGGAATTGCTCCCCCTGATATCGCAGCGCTTTTTGCCGAAAGCGGCATCGGGATACTGATCATCGGGAAATACTATATCCAGGATAACCAGCTCTTTGTGCAGGCAAACATCATGGATACCCAGACGGGCCTCATCGTGCACGCCCCCAGACCGATTATCCGCCCTCAAACACAAAAAAGTGATATCCTGGAAGAACTGTCTGAGGAAATTCTCGGATATTGGGAGGTTCGGGACCTGTCCCGGTTCCGGCAAAACCCGCCCCGTTTTGAAGCGTATCAGGAATATCAGGAGGGTCTGGAGGATTTTAATCAGGGACATAAGACAGGCGACGACAAATATTTTGCGATGTCGGAAGTGCATTTTCTGAAGGCCTTTGAATTGGATACCACCTTCCGGACCCCGCTGCTGAAACTCCATGTTGCTTATCACAACATGGGGCGTTACGGCGAAAAAGATTCCTTGTTTACTGTACTCGGGGAACTGAAGAGCCAAATGACCACCTGGGAGCGGAAAAACTATGAATTCGAATGGGAAAGGAATTATGGTGAGAATCTTGAGGCGGCACGAATAGCCGAAGAAATGTTCGAGATGGACCCGAGCGACGAAGTTTCATTTTCCAGGGCCATGGGGCAATATGTAAGAGCCAATTATCCCAGCAGGGCGCTTCAACTCCGAAATAAATGGGATTCCTTATACATCGGGCAGGCAGGCGATCAGTTACATTTTAGTGACGGGAGGGATGTACCGCTATATATGCTCAAGGAATTCGATTCCATTTATACCATGTATCAAAAGGACCTTCAAATCGTCAACGATCCCTGGAAAAACAGAATGTATGCCCAGGTACTGATTCAGACCGGTCGCTACGGGGAATTGCCGGAACGGATCCTGGCGGCCCCGGAACGAGGTCCGGTGGGAAAGCCTGCCCTTCTGTACCGGATTTGCAATACACTTATGCTTAAAGGGAAAGACAGCCTCGCCCGTATCTATGGAGGTCAGCTAAAGGATTTTGCCCTGGCCAACCGGGATAAAACTAATTATCTGCAATGGCTGGGAACAGCCGAGATGTTCATGGGAAACCATGAAGCAGCGGCACGGCATTTGGAATCTTACCGGGAAATTGATGATGATTCCGATATAATGGCGGATCTAATCCCCTGTTATGCCCGTATGGGAGCAACCGGAAAGATCGACAATTTGATTGAACATTACTGGGGTCCACGAATTAATGGTTTTTCTGCCTACTTACGCGCACTGGCCGAAACCATCCGGGGCAACCCCGACCAGGCACTTGAATATTTGGCAACTTCAATCCGGGAGGGATATGGTTTTGACGCATGGAGTTACGCCTATGATTACCATTTCAGGCCCCTGTTCGACGACCCCAGGTTCCAGCAGCTGGTGCGCCCCAAAGGCTAAGTATTTTTTGTTTAAATTTAAGTCAGTTCTCCCCACTAAGCTCAACCCCCTGGTCCCAGTCACCGATAGGTAACGGTGGGGCCTGGAAGGAATACTAAATCAACCAACAGTAATTGGCATTGGCCTTTACTGACCATAACCAATTGCCATAAAGACCATTCTGACAAATTTTGCCGTAGCCGTGCTGATCTTTTCAGGTTCATCTGTATGGACTCAGGAAAAGATCATTACAGGACAGGTACGGGATAATTTCAACCAGCCATTGCCGGGTGCCAATGTGGTTGTGCAGGGCACTGGCCGGGGGACGATAACGAATTTCGATGGGGATTATCAGATACAGGCAGCAGAGGGGGAAACCCTCGTATTCAGTTACGTGGGATTTAATTCAAGGCAAATCCAGGTGGCAGTGGCAACCACGTTAAACGTAACCTTGCTGCCCGGTTATAATCTTGACGAAGTCCTTTTGATTGGCTATGGAACGGCCACCCGCGCCCAGCTTACAGACAATATTGCCGTAATCAATTCGGATCAAATCGAAGAAATACCCGTCACTTCCCTGCAGGGAACCTTGGCCGGGAAGGCTGCCGGCGTGCAGATCGAACAGATTGGGGGAAGGGCTGAGAGTGGCTTCAGGATTCGCGTGCGGGGTGGTGCCACCATTTCAGGCAGCCAGGAACCACTCTATGTCCTGGACGGCATCCCCCTGCAAAAGGCTGATTTCAGCATCGAAGATTCGGCTTCCCCCATCAATGACCTTATTGCGTTGAACCCGGCTGACATCGAGTCTGTGGAGATTTTGAAAGATGCTTCTGCGGCGGCCATCTACGGGTCCCGGGCAACCAATGGCGTAGTGCTTATTAACACAAAGAGCGGCAGAAAAGGGGAGACTAGGTTTTCGCTTCAGACCGCTTACGGCTGGAGTGAGCCCACCAGTAAGCTCGATTGGCTGAACACCAAGGAATACGTGGAGCTGTATACGGAAGCTGCCCTGAATTCAGGATGGACGGAAGCCGAAATTGCTGCGTTCTTTAACAGCTACGCGAGGGATGAGGCCGACTGGAGGGAAGGAAGGGTCGATACGGACTGGGAGGACCTGGCCAGTGTATCCGGGAGTATTTACGACCTGAATTTCAGTGCGGCCGGAGGTGGCGACAAAACCACTTTTTACCTTTCGACAGGCTACAATAATACGCAGGGTATTGTGTTGGGAAATGCCATGGAACGCTACTCGCTAAGGGCCCGGATCGAGCACCAGGCGAAAGATTGGCTTACCCTGGGGGTAATTTCGAACCTCAGCAAAACACAGCTTTCCAGAGTCGAAAATGATCGCTTTTTCGGCAATCCCTATACCATGGTTTCACAAATCCCTTTCAGTCGTCCCTACGAAGAGGACGGGGTTACCCCGAATACAAATACCCTTGTCTACAATGCCCTGATGGATCAGTACAACGGGGAGTTTGAGACGAATATCTGGCGTGGTTTTGCCAAACTCCACTTAGAGGCTTATTTGGCCAGAAACCTGAATTTCCGTTCCGAATTCGGCTATGATTATACGGACCAGTTGGAGGAACGTTTTTGGGGAAGCCTTTCCCAGGCGGCAGCAGTGGATGGTTTCGGAGACGCCCTGGACGTTAAGGAGGAGAAGTACGTCCTGAACAATTATTTCGGCTATCGCTTTGATACGGAGGATTGGGATTTCGATGCCACCCTGGGTATGTCCTACGAGGAACTCCTGGTAAAGGGCCTCTATCTGGAGGGCCAGAACTTTCCTTCGGATCAACTTCGGAAACTGGACAGCGCCGGCGAAATAACAGGGGGTTATTCCAGCGAATGGCGGGCCAGCCTGGTGTCCTATTTTGCAAGGTTCAGCGCTACCTTACTAAACCGGTGGCTGTTTAAGGCCAGCCTGCGAATGGATGGATCTTCCCGCTTCGGGATGGATTCGCAATACGGAACCTTTCCGGCCGCTTCCCTGGGTTGGATAGCTTCCAATGAACCCTTTTTAAGGGATAGCAGGACGCTTTCCAACCTTAAATTGCGAGTGAGTTGGGGAATTACGGGCAATTCCAATACCAACCCTTTTGCCAGTAAAACGCAATTCGGTATCCGGACTTACAACCAGGAGCCGGGATTCGTGCTGGACCGGTTGGGAGATCCAGCCCTGAGCTGGGAGGAGACTTCCCAATATAATTTTGGGGCGGACTTCGGGCTCTTCGGAAATCGCCTGAACACCTCGCTGGACTATTACGTCAAATCCACCCGGGATCTGTTGTTTTCTACCCCTATCCCGGTTACCAATGGATGGTTCGAAACTGAGCGGAACACGGGAAAGATTCGCAATTCGGGTTTGGAGTGGACACTGGATAGTCAGAACATCATATCCGAAAATTTCACCTGGAATACCTCGTTCAACCTGGCCTTTAACCGCAACCGGGTCATTGCGCTTCCCAATGGTGCAGACATCACAAATATTTTGAGGCTGGTCAGGGAAGGAGAAGCTCTGGCCTCCTTCTATATGGTGGAATATGCAGGGGTGGATCCGGATAATGGGAATGCGCTGTTCTACCGGAACACGGTGCTCCCGGATGGCAGTCTGGACCGTTCCACCACCACAAACTGGAATGAGGCCAACCGCAGGGTTGTGGGCAACCCTTTTCCGGATGTGTTCGGCGGGATGACCCATAACCTTCGTTTCGGGGGAATTGACTTTTCTTTCACCCTTCAGGGTCAGTGGGGCGCGCAGATTTATAATCCACCTGGTAAATGGCAATCCTCAAATGCCAATGTTTTCAACAATCAAACCAGGGACCAGCTGAATCGCTGGCAGCAGCCCGGAGACATTACCAATGTTCCCCAGGCCCGGCTTTTCGGGGGGAATGGCAACCAGGAATCCACCCGCTATTTGCAAGACGCCGATTTTATACGGTTGCGCAATGCGACCCTGGGGTATACCCTGCCGGCAAGCGTTGCGGAAAAGGCAGGAATGGACCGCGTCCGGGTATATCTGACCGGGGTAAACCTGCTGACCTTTACGGACTTTACGGGCCGGGACCCGGAATCCACGGCGGATTTCCTTCAAGGCGCTTCGTTACTTACTGGTGCAACTTATAATTCGCCCCCCCCTGCAAGGACCATCACATTAGGCTTTAATATCGATTTTTAAGACGTTGATATGAAAATAAATCCGGTCTATATCTTTCTGTTTTTGTTTTTACTGGCCTGTAACGACAATCTGGATTTGGAACCCACGGATTCCCTGACTCCCGACGAACTGCTGTCCGACCCGGCCAACCTGGATAAACTGCTTTTGGGAGCATACGCCTATGCAGATGATGAACTCGCAGGAGGTTTCCAAACCGCGACAGAATTATTGGCCGATGAGGGCAACCTTGCCTATCAGGGTATTATTACGCCGCTCCAGGCGTTTCAAAGAAAGGAAATTAATGTGGACAATTCCTTTGTTTACGAATTCTGGAGTACGGCGTATATCGCAATCAACCTCTGCAATATTGTACTGGAAAGTCTGGATTTGGAAGAGGACCCTGTGAAAAGGGCATTTTTTGAAGGTGAGGCCAAATTCCTCAGGGGCTTATTATATTTTGAACTGGCCCGGAATTATGCGCTTCCATATGAACCGGGCGACCGCAATACCCAGCCCGGAGTTCCTCTGGTATTCAATGGGGTAACAGACCTAAGCGAATTGGAGTTTCCAGGCCGTAATCCCTTGGAGGAAGTTTATACGCAGGCCATCTCTGACCTGCAGGACGCTTATGAGCTCCTGCCTTCCAAAAATGGCTTTCGGGCAGATCGCTATACGGCCAGGGCCCTGCTGGCCCGGGTGTATCTGCAGCAGGCGAATTTCGAATCGGCCCGGGATGCCGCGCACGATGTGCTGGTGAACAGTGAACATGAACTGGCACCCAACCTGGCCGCAGCGTTTAACAATGAATCAGCGGGGGTTGAAGATATTTTAGCATGGCAGGTTACTCCCCAGGACGGGTATAATGGGTTTAATTTCTTCTGGGCGTCCAGTGATTTTGGAGGGCTTGCTCCTTCGGGTATCCTGGCCGTAGCAGATCCTTTTCTGGATCTTTTCAGTGGCCCGGATGATCGCGCATCTTTTTTTTATGAAAAGACAGGAAACCGGCTTTCCGCCAAGTGGCAGGCTCTATTTGCCAATGTGCCGTATATCCGGGTAGCCGAAATGCACTTGATCCGGTCCGAAGGAAATTTCCGTGAAGGTACGAGTCTGGGGCTGCCCCCCGAAGAGGAGATTAATATCCTCCGGGCGCGGTCCAATGCCGCGCCTTTAAGCGCGCTTACCCTCCAGGATATAGTGGATGAACGACGGAGGGAACTCGCCTTCGAAGGCCACCGTATACACGACGCTAAACGACTGAAGGAAGACATTGACGGTATTCCCTACAATGCGGATCGGCTCGTGATGCCTATTCCACAGTCAGAAATAGATGCAAATCCTAACCTTGAGCAAAATCCGGGATATGGCAATTAACACTTGTACACCCATGTTTTAACCTAACCCCGATATTCGGCTTTCCCAATCAAGAATATCCCATACACTGTATATCAGTCCTTGAGCTTTACACGGGCTTTTAGTTATCTGCAAACAAAAAACCATATAAACTATAAAAAAGCAGGAGAAGGTATTTCATGGATCTAATTTTACGTGCCGTTAACGTATGGATTAAATAGGCTTCAATGCATTATTATCCTTTTATGACCAGATCAATGAATGATCTAAAAGCAGAGGAGCGTCCTATAGGTTCTAATAGGAAATTGAAAAAGTTAACCGCCAAAGCCAGAATGGTAGCAGGGTGTTTCAGCTTTTTATATTTCCAGGCAGCTATTACTATTAAAATTATAATAAAGACACTTGTAAAATGAAATGGGGGCATGGCCGTGGGTTCGTCTATAAATCCACCCGGCCCATACCAGGCTATGAGGATTCCCCGGCTAAGTGCGGGCCAGATTATAAGGAAAACGGTAGAAATCATCCACCATGCATGATCTTCGAGTGATTTCCTGTGTATTATACCTTGTATTATCGCAAATAGGAAAGACAGCATCATGACAGTTTCGATTGCGATTACCCCGTAGAAAAACCACGGTTCGAAAGGACCAAACTGATCTGGAAATTGAGCGACAGTTTCGGCGAGCAAAATATTACGATGGTTCATGCTAAGCGCGGTGAACACTACGCCACCTGCAAGCAGGAATCCTATCATTCCGTTGGTCCTGTGTTTGTCCAAATATCCGTGAGTTGCCAAATAAGGTTGAACAATTAAGTAGAGATACCAGAATGTTCCTGTCCAGTAATGCACATGGACAGACCATGCCTTATTCGAAAAATCTCCCCAATAGTTCATAAATATGCCCAATTGCATAATAAGCATGGGAAGAATCATCCACAGATGTATTTGCCTATATTTTTCCATAATTATCAAGGTTTGACCATGCTAATTCAAAAATCAGGTTATTCAATAACCGATGTGCCTAAACAGTGCGCGAAATTAAATTTGAACCCGGCTTTTGAATTGATTATGAGGACAACTATTAGATAGGGATTTTTATTTGTAAATCAGGATATGGAAATTTAAAATCTTATCCTTAATGTAAGAAAATATGCTGATTTTACTGGGAACGTCTTATTTGTCTATTGATATCGTTCCTTTTTCTGGATGGCACCAATGAAGAATTTGCAGGGATTTTCAATTCAAAAAGGACAATGCTAAAACGTCAAAACTCCCGGTAAATACTGAGGGTTTCATCTTGCGTTCTGGACGGGAGGTAAACCATTAGGCTTCTATACAACGATAGCTACTGGTATGACAGTAATGGTAAGATGATTGAATTATAGTGTATGTGAATACACATAGGGAAACGTGTGTACGTAGTACCTGATTAGTGACCTGTTAGGATTATTGGGCGATTTTCGAAATTCCGAATTTCTTGATTTTTGATGCGAGTGTTGTCCTGGGTATTCCCAATAACTCAGCGGCTCCTCCCTCGCCGGAAATCCTCCAGTGGGTCATGTTCAAAGCTTTGATGATATTATTCTTCTCCAGCTTATTCATTTCATCCATAGTCAGTATCCCTTCATGCGTTGTCTCAGCATGCCCATCCTGGGAGGGTGATTTCTTTGGAAGCATACCTTCCAGGTCCGGATGTCCATTCCTGCCGATAATTATATAGCGCTCCACAATGTTCTGAAGTTCTCTGACATTCCCCGGCCAATGATAGTTCGACAGCCGGGCAAGGTCCGATTCGGAGAACGGGTCTTTGGAGACCGCCCTGTTCTTTGCGAATTTTTTAAAGAAGGCGCTGGCCAGCAATTCGATATCCTTCCCTCGTTCCCTGAGTGGTGGGATATGAATGGGAAACACATTCAGGCGGTAAAAAAGATCTTCCCTGAATTTTCCTTCCTCAATGGATTTCTTAAGGTTACGGTGGGTTGCGGCCACAATGCGGACATCCACTTTCCTGGTTTCCGAACTCCCCACAGGCTCGAATGAACCTTCCTGCAGGACCCGTAACAGCTTAGCCTGCAGGGCAAGGGGCAATTCTCCGATTTCGTCAAGAAACAGGGTGCTTTTATCCGCGAGGGAAAACCTTCCTTCCCGGGTGGATACGGCCCCTGTGAAAGCCCCCTTGACGTGGCCGAATAATTCACTTTCAATAAGTTCGGCCGGAAGCGCAGCGCAGTTAAGGGTAATCATTGGTCTGCCATGGCGGTTGCTGGCCTGGTGGACTGCCCGGGCAAACAGCTCCTTGCCGGTTCCCGTTTCCCCCTGGATAAGGACATTGGCATCTGTGGGACCTACCTGGTGAACCTGGCTGACGCATTCCTTTATGGCCCTTGAATTACCAATGATATAATTGAATTCGTGCTCATGGACCTTCTCCTTAAGCACGGAAGATTCCACCCGTAGCGTCTGGATTTCTAACTTGTCAAGCAGCTGATCCTTGATGCTTCGGATATATAAGACAAAATAGATCCGATCATCGGATTCGTATTGGGACAGGTTTGCCTCAGCCGGAAAGGATTCCCCGTCGATTTTCAGGCAGGTAAGTGTATCCTTGAGTCGCAGGGAACGTAACTCATCATTCAATACAAGATCTCCGGGAAGGATGGTGTTTATCAATTTATAGGACTCTATGTCCAACATCTGCTTAAGGTGCTTTCCGATAATTTGACCGGATGCGTAGCCAAACAGTCCATGGGCCGCCAGATTAGCCTGGGTTATCCGGAAGCTGGAATCAAATTCAATAATCGCATCCGAGGTCCCGTTGACCAGCCTTTTTAATTTGGATTCACTCTCCGATATTTTACGTTGTGCGATCACCCGCCTCAATTCAGCTGCAGCCCTGGAAGCAAAAATTTTAAATATGGCAAACGCCTCTGGAATCTCAGGCATCGGTTTATTGTCCAGCATCGCCAGGTGACCAATTACACGGTCGTCCGTATCGCGCAGCGAAAGTCCCATATAGCTCACTGCTCCCATGGGTTTTAAATCGGGATCATTCGGATATAGCTCAATAACATTGTTGGAAATATGACAAATCTGATGGGTCTGTAATACCGGTTCGCAGGGGGTGTTTTCTATGCGATAGGTGTATTGGTCCACGTGTGCCCCGTCCAGCCAGAAGGCAAGCGCATTCAATTTGTTCTCTTCCGGCCATAACTCCGTGATCCAAACACCGTAGACATCCAGAACCGCCGCCAGGTGTTGTACCAGGGATTTAAAGAATTCATCACCGGTATATGCAGAAGTGGTTTCAATGATTTGTTTCAGGGCGATTAACCCAGGCACTTTCTTCTTTTGGTTCATCGGACTTGGATTAATGCAATGACGAAAATAAGGTACCCAAAATTTTGCAAATGGCGATATATCGTCATGTAATTAATCTATCTAAATCACGCAAGACGCACTTAGTCAGGAAGTTATAAAATTGGCACGTCCCATGCACATAGACAACCACTAAAAATCTCTAAAACTATAATCATGGAAACAATGGAAAAAAAAGTAAACGGATTTAAGTCCCTCGACATCATGAACACCCTGGATGCCATAAAAGGCAACCCCGATATTGGAAAGTTCAGGTTCAGGGTCAGGAATAAGTGGATAAGCGGGGGTCACAACCGCAGCACCATTAAGGAATTCTTTGGAGGCTGTGCGGAGGACACCTCACGTGAAAAACCTTTTGTGTTTGACAACAGTGAACCTCCGATCCTTTTGGGAAACAATGAGGGGGCCAACCCGGTTGAATTTATCCTGCACGGCCTGGCCGGCTGCATGACAACCACGATGATGTTGCATGCCGCGGCCCGGGATATTTCAGTTGACAGCGTCGAGTCTTCTTTGGAAGGCGATTTGGATGTCAATGGTTTTCTGGGACTGGACAGGACCGTGAGGAACGGGTATCAGGGGATCAGGGTTTCCTTTAAGATAGAGGGAGATCTTACCGATGAGGAAAGACAAATGCTGATATCGTTTGCGCATCAATCCCCTGTTTTTGATATCGTAACAAACAAAGTACCCGTAACCGTTCATCTTAATCCCTGAATTGGAGTCATGGAAACTGTAAAGAAGACCCCCCAAGTGAATAAAAGGGAACTTGAAGACCAAATAAAGGCTGTATACACACATGTTGCCACAGATCCGAATGCTTCCTACCATTTTGAGACAGGAGGAGAACTGGCACTGGAACTTGGATACCCCTCTGAGTATATCGATCGTATTCCTGAACCGTCACTTGCCTCTTTTGCCGGGGTGGGTTACCACTTCGATTTAGCCGATCTACGGCAGGGAGAAAGGGTCCTGGATCTCGGAAGTGGTTCCGGCACGGATGTTTTCTATGCCAGACAGGCAATAGGTCCGTCAGGAATGGCTTATGGCCTGGAGATGACCGATGCACAATTGAATAAGGCAGAAAACATCAGAAATTCAGGACAGTACAGGAATGTCCGTTTTTTGAAAGGCTACATTGAAGAGATTCCCATGACGGATGCTGCAATGGATGTGGTGATTTCAAACGGGGTTATAAATCTTTCAAGCGAGAAGTGGAAGGTGTTTCAGGAAGCATACCGGGTCCTTCGCGATGGGGGGAGATTGGCCATCTCGGATATTGTGGGAACCAGATCATTCCCGACCGAAATAACCTGTAACCCTTCGCTGTGGGCTGCCTGTGTGGCAGGAGCCGTACCAAGGGAGGAGTACCTGGATTTGATCCGGTCAGCTGGGTTTCGGATCCTTGGATTGAAGAGTAATGACTATAGTTTTGTATCCGAAAGGGCCCTAAGCACCACTAAGAATTATGGTATCTTCAGTATTTCTGTTCTCGCCGTTAAGGAAGGAGCAAGTTAAGCGGCCGGACGATCTGTTTCCCCGGCCGCATGGCTATTTTGAATTCATTCAATCCATTTGCAAACAAAAAACCCCTCGCACGTTCGTGCGGGGGGTTTTGCTTTTCAGTGGTCTGGACGGAAAGTAAACTATTATACCACTAAACAACTACAGGTGCTTGTATGGCATTAAAAGTAAGATGATTGAATTATTATGTATGTCAGAGCACGTAAGGAAACGTATAAACGTCGTACCTGAATTGTTACCTGGTATACTATTTTGGTCCTAGTACATCAACGCAGAAAGATTGCGTTCTATACAGATTGGGGAAATGCCAGGTTTAATAATTTCTTTTATAAATACCTTTTCCAGAGGTGGTATAAAGTACCTCGGCATTCCCTTCGATTATTCCAAAATTGACCAGATCTTCCAAACCTGTACTGTATTCACTCCAAATACTGTCGTTTATTCCTAGTTTGTAGATTCCCTCACCCAAAGTGCCACAGATAATTGAGCCATCTGAAGTTTTGCATAATGACGTTACGGTTAGATAACTATCTTCTCCTTTCAACCCTCCATTAAATTCTCTCCATGTTAAACCATCATCAGTAGATCTACGAACACCTTGAGCATATCCTCCAGCATAAATTGAATTATCGATTTCAAGAAAAGACCACACATAAGATTCCTCATCTACCTTATCCCATGTTTTACCATGATCGATTGATCTTAATGTTCCGTTTGTAGTCCCGACTAGTAATGTCCCGCTTGATAATTTTATCGCTGTTCGGAATCGACTATTATCAAATGGACCTACATCATATTTTATCCAATCCGCTCCATTATTATTGGAATAATAGATTCCGTCTCTTTGGGCGCAAGCGATAAGAAGATTATCGTCTACCGCATATAGAAATATCATTTCAGTTTTCAAATCGGAAATAGATTCCCAGGTTCTGCCATTATCAGTTGATTTTGAAATCACACCATTTTCAGCTAATAGGATGTTGCCATTTGATAATTTAACCAGACCCCCTAATCCATCATTTATTTGTTCCCATTGACTGACGGGCAGCTTTGCTCGCCAAATGCCAGATTCGCCGCTAGTGATTAAATAGCTTTTATTTTCTATAACCTGAAAGACATTCCAGTTTTCGATCTCTTTACCTGTTTGCTGCCAGCTCTCTCCTCTATCTGGAGATATGAAAATGGATAACACATTACTTCCTGCTACTAATTGTTGACTTTTCGTGGCTCTTATGAGTCGAAGCTGTAGTTCATTTAATCCTGCCGGATGCCATGTTTCTCCTAAGTCCTCAGACTTAAAAACACCCCGGTCCCCAATTTTTATTTGATAACCCGTACTCACATAAAGAGTGTTTTCAATAAAAGTTAAATCACTCACTTTTGTGTTTTCAGAAAGACCGTTGTCAGATTTATCCCATGTTAACCCATCATCTGTGGATTTATATATTCCTCCACCGGTTCTTCTGGCCGCATCTTGTGGATCCCCAACTGAAGCAAAAAGAACATCTTTTAATTCAACAACCGCTGATACAGGTATGGAATCTGGTAATCCCTTCACATTATCTGACCATGACACCCCATTATCGGTGGATCGATGAAAATTAAATTCTCCGGTCCCAGAGGCAAAAACTAGGTTAGGTTTCGGATTAAACACCCCTTTTATATTTTCTGCAGTAATGGAAGTTTGTTCCCATGTGTCTCCATCATCTTCGGAGATAAAAACTCCGGCTTTAGCATCTTTGGAAGCTCCTTCGCTTATAAATGTTGCGGAAGCAAAAATTTTACCTTCTTCAGTTTGAATAATATTAAAGATGTATACATTGTCTTTAAAACCAATACTTTTCCAAGTATTACCCTTATCTGTAGATTTGAAAATTCCGCCACGATACGTGCCCACCAATATGGATCCATTATGAGTCACCATAATTTCTTCCGGCATCCCATCAAAATCCATCAATTCCCAGGATTTACCCTGATCGGTTGATTTGTATAATTCAGAAGTTCCGACATAGTATGTTCCGTCTGTCGATTCAGCGAAACATCTTATTTGTGCCGATATGGGAGAAGGCAGTTTAACCCATGCAACATCTCGGTGCTTTTCTTGACACCCGAAAACCAGGCATCCAAAAAGTAAAATGATTAATATTTTCTCCAAATCATTATTCATCCTAAATAAAGTTTGTTATCCGTACTTGCTCAATACGGCTTCCAGTGTCCCATCCCTGTTGACTTCATATCCTGCTATGGATTGCCCGTTTTCTATAAATCTTAGTTTTAGTTCCTGATTATACCAGGTCACTTTGTTGCCAACATTAACAACTCCACATAATATAATCGCGAAAAGGCAGGCATATTTTCTTCAAAAAGTAGAAGCAAGGGTTTTCATTCAAGATAAGAAAGGTGCTATTTCTGCGAGTACCTCAGTTGTAATCTTTATGAGATTGAATTTCTTCATTGCTCAATCGCAGGAATTTACAGGCGTTCGTATAAAAAATCTTCTGCTTCTGACTGGGATCCAAAAAAGGCGCTTCCTGTATGGTCTCAATAGCCACTTCAATGGTTTCAGGCCAGACCATTTGATCCGAGCCCCACATTATCCGTTCTTCGAAACCGGCATTTATCAGTCTTTCGAGTTGCGAATAAAAATGCGCCCTGGGAAAACCCCAGTTGTTTTGGGAGATATCCACGTACAATTGAGGGTGCGAATAGAGCATGGCGATCATTTCATCCACAAGCGGTGAAGCAAAATGCATCACATACACGCGGAGCTTCGGATATTTTATGAGTACCTCATCCAGCTGAAAGGGGCTTCCCAGTGAAACACGATAGGCCGAAGGTGACGAACCTCCCAATAGGTGGGCGCCACCGGGCGGTCCTTCCCCCAAATGAACGCCAACGGGAATATCCAGCTGCTCTGCCAAAGACCAAATGGAATCATAGGCTTTGTCATTAAGTGTTTTGCCATGGTATTGGGCACCATTTTCGGCAAATACCTGCAGCTTCCCTGCTTCGTGGAATTTTTTATAATCGGATAGTGTATACCGGGCCGATTTTTCCGAGGTAAAAGAGAGCGCCGGAATAATTCGTTTCGGGGACTTTTCATGCCATTCGCCCACCCGTTCCGGTGTTCCGAAGGTAACAGCGTAGACATTATGCTTGTCAAGCATTTCCAGTGTTTCCGTGGTTAATGCCTCATTGGATTCGGAAGAGGGTACCTGAATGTCGCAACGTATAACGCTATCCATGGTAAGTGCTTTTTCCGGATCCCATCCCGGTAAAATTACCTTTCCTCTATTCACGCATATGGGCCCGCCCCCTCCATAGTCTTCAAGGAAATCGGCATGTAGGTGCATGTCGATAATCGGACCTTCATACCGCCCGGTAGACGATTTGTCTTCAGGCTTTGTGTTGTCCTTCGTTTGACATGCGGCAAACAGCAGGATAAAAAGTATAATAGGATAAGGTCTTATCATATTGCTCAATTGACCCGGACTTGGACGCTTGAAAGGGGGTGCTTAAAGGTTCTTCTTTGATTGAAAGGTAGCAAAATCGCCGCCGATTTTATTGCCTACAAAGAAAATATCCCGACAATACACGGATAATCAGGCTTCTAAAATGCATGTTCTGCGGTTTGAACGGGAAGCAAACCATAATGCTTCTATACACCTACAAGTACTTGTATGCTAGTTAAAGAAAGATAATTGCTTCACCAGGTATTGAGGTACATCTGAAGCCAGAAGTTGTCTTAAATCCTAGCGATATACCTAAATATGGAATTATAGGCTATTCTGTATAGGCCAAAAAGTGATAAGAAAGATGTAACCAATATTTTAATGGAGGGTTAACTCCTCTTTCTATTGCCTTTTAGATGTCGAGATGGTTACGGCAAATCAAAATAGTCCCACAAGCCCTTCCAGGATTTTGGATCCGAAATCCGATGCAAAGAATTTGCCCGGGAGGCGGAAGAATTCGATGACGAATATTCCGAGCAGCAATACGGTACTCAGCCATTTCCAGGATTTGAAATACAGCACGTCGAATACCACCAGGGCTGCCAGCGGCCCCAGATGGAATCCGTAATAGGCCCATACGTTTATCTCCAGGTTCCAGAAGCTAAGGATAATCCGGGGCACGGCGGCAATAGTCAACAATACCATACCGGCCAGCATGAGACGTTTGTGCACGTAAGGCTTCCTGCGCTGGATAAAAGCCAGGACCACCAATACGATCCCCATACCAATTTCAAAGAGGTTGCGCCCGGTATCCGGGAGGGAATTTGCCCCTTGTGCTGCCTTGTACAGTACAATGTAATATCCGGAAGCCCATAAAACGAGCAATACGACCAGGGTGATTTGTCCCAGTTTACGGTGCCAGGAGGTATTACCTGTGGCTACAAATCCGGTTTGTACCAAATACAGCAGCACCCAAAAGCTGTAAGAGACACCATGAATTTTGATGTAAAGCGGGGTCGGTGTAAGGGATTCGCTGAAGTAGAAACTATCTGCAAAACCTCCGAGGACCATGAACAGGAACCAGAAACCGCTGAGCAGGAAAAAGGCCTTTTCCGGGTCTTTTTTAAGCCGCTGCAGGTCCCAACGCAACGGGGGACGTGCACTTACTTTCTTTTCCATCGAGCGGCTTTTCTAAATATTATGAATAGCAGAAACAGGGCTATCCCTAGTACAACTGAGGATAAGATAAACCGCTGCATGGATATACCCTGGGCGCTACCGCCGGGTTCCAAGACCACGACACTAGCCATAGCGATCTTGAATTCTCCGGAATATGCCTTCCATACCTCTACCAACTCCATGACAAAACCGCTGGTCTCAGTAATTTTATAACTCATCACATAGCTGGAATCGATTTGCGCCAGGGGATAGAACTCAATGGCATATTCGGTAGGTGGGATCTGCCATCTGGCTATCATGTTCCTGATCGGATCGGCGCCGACCAGGCCTTCCTTCGGAAAAACGGCATCCTCGGCGAACAGATCTGCATAGGCCACGGTCCGGCCCTGATATACCTGGGCGTGCGCCTCGGTGATTTTTTGTTGCAAGACAGCTTCCACGGCTACTTGGTCGGTCTGGGAACGGGCAATGCCCGATAGCATCAGGCTGGAGATCAATAGCAGAGTTGCCGGCTGTAATAGACGGATTACAGGCTTCATTTCTGGTTGGTTTAAGCCCATAAGGTACAAACCACAAGGAAAACCGAAAGGATGGGAGTAGAAAAAGCCTTGTTTTAGTCATAATAGGGATGGGTTTTTTGGGTAAGTAAACCATTATACTTACATACAACTACAGGTACTTGTATGGCATTGAAAGTAAGATGATTTAATCAATTTGTATTTGAGCACACGCAGGGAAACGTGTGCACGTTGTAACTGAATTGTTACCTGGTATAAATTGATGGATCAGCTAAGTAACTCTAAGAGCCTTTACCGGAGTTTCAATTCCTTTTCCACCATGGGTGGCTTTTTACTCATCCGATTTAAAATCATGGCACCATTACATTTTAGTGCTGCGTACAGAAGTAGATTGGCAATTACGTTATAAGTTAAAGACAATCAGCCAAATACTTGAAATTTTTATTGGCTCCGGGGCCTCGGAAAGTTGCTTTATTGCCATTTATAGGTTATATTCTCATCGGCCCAAAGGTTGCGCTCGGTATCTCACCCTTTAAAATCTTATACGAAGAAACCGTCTTAGGGCATTCGCTATATAGGCATCAGATTGATTGGAGGTTTATAAAAACGGATTTACAGAAGTACGTAATTATAAACCATAACCAATCGATTATGAGGCATTCCATCATTATTTGTATCGTTTTCACCGTTTCCCTGCTCTTTTGCAATTGCAGTAACGTAGATGTCATTCTTCCGGAAGACGGATTGAACCGGGCCGGATCGGAGATTGACAGCACAAGCCTCACCTTTGACCTGGACGAGGGTGAATTCGGATTTTTTCTGGATGTTCGGGAAATCTTCAGAAAAGGGTATAGTCCGAAAGAAGCTATCATTTCATTTCCCGGGTATCCGCAATTCGACACAGTCCAACCCATTGACCCCTGGACAACGCTTGCATCATTTTCGGTGGAGGTGGATTCACTCAACGAGATGGAAAAGGAAGCATTTGAAAATGGGATTGACACGGAAGTCCTGATCCAGGAGGATGGGGAGGAACTCGTATTTTTTCAGCAAAATTTGATATTCGACCAAACCTTCCGTACAATTTGGTTGAATACTGGGAAAGAACCTATAGGAGATCCGCAACTGGATGTACGGGAAAACCAGCCGTATCTGATCACGGTAGACGGGGAGGAGGGACTCCTGCGGAGAGGGGAGAACTTTGCTCTGGATGATCCCGACTATAATTGGTACGGTTCTCACTATGTTCAGAACCAGCCACTTGAGGCGCAAGTCGAGGACAACCGCAAGTTTTACTTCGTCCGCATTACCGAAAACCAATATAAGATCCGATATGGGGAAGCCATTTTAGACCCAAACCTGGATGAGAATTTTGATGCGGGCTGGTGGGGTTTGCACAATAGTGACACCAATGATGACGGGGCATACTACATTACCAGTGAAACGCTGGATAATTCAAGCACCTTTGAACTGGTAAAAGATACAGCGGGATGGTTTCAATTGCGGTTCGTGGACCCGCCGGATCCGAATACCCAGGAATCCGCATGGATCCCTTATTTGGGTTTCGATTCAAACAAGACGAGCCTGATCCTGGCCCGTGAAGGGGATGAAGATTACCGGGATTTCAGATTCAAGCTGCTTACCGAGGTGAACTGGGAATTCGAAGATCTGGGAATCGAATATTTGCCCCCGATATTTGGTCCTGTGAGTCTGGATTTTGCATTCCGGTCCGTGCTCACCAATTGCTCTTCCGCTACCCTCACGGAGGAAGTGGGTCGGGTGGTCACCAAGACTCGTACCACGAGTTTCACCCTTACCGAGGGGATATCGCTTTTTTCGAGCTCCACCAGTTCCGTGGAATCCAGTATCGAAGTGGGTGCTGAGACATCTTTGGGAAGCGATTTGTATGGAGGCGAGGTCACCGGAAGTGTTACGGCGGGCGTTACACTAGGATTTGAAGTAACCACGAGCTTAACTCTGGACCGGGAACGGGAAATTACGGAAGAAGAATCCGTTTCTGAAGAGGTGTCGCGCAAACGCACCATTGAACTGCCCCCATTTACGGTAGTGGAAATCTACGACGCCGTGCGCACCATCAAAGATATTTATATCCCTTATGTCCTGAAATACCGGCTAACCGGCACCAATGCAGAGGATGGCCGGGTGCTGACAGGTGATGAAATAGCACACAATTTGGAGAACAACAATTTCAGCGGGCTGATCAACACGGTCAATGATACCGAGGTTCTGTTCACCCTTAAGGGCAGGGCACAAATGAACTCCATATTCGAATCTTCATCTGGAGCCAAGGAGATCCTAAATGGGTGCACGGATTGATTCAGCATTAGGTTGATTCAGAAGAACTTATTGAAAGTTGCCTAAAAAGAAAAAGCCTTATATTCTGCTGATTATCAGACTTATAAAATGCATGTTCTGCGGTCTGGACGGAAAGTAAACTATTATACCACTAAACAACTACAGGTGCTTGTATGGCATTGAAAGTAAGATGATTTAATCAATTTGTATTTGGATACTTTTAAGGAAAAGTGTGCACGTTGTAACTGAATTGTGACCTGATATGAATACTATCAGACTCGCGGGATAAAGGGAATATCAATTACGCAGTTTATCGGGCCAAAATGGCGCATATACTTTAAGAAAGCCGGGTTTTTCGGGTTTCTTAACTTCTTCTCATATTCCTTTCGTAAAATGCTCATTCTTTACTTAGAGGCCCCATCCGAAGGTTACTAAGTGAGTAGCGATCCACCTCTTTCAGAATGGAAACAAATTGAACGGCTGCGTTTTCGATTAATTTGGCTCCGCGTTCAGCGTCTGCATCGAGTGCGTTTCCAACTACACCAGCCGGGTTGAGATCCTGTGATTGCCAGGCAATTCGGGTAGGGCCGGTAGCACTCAGATGCTGATAATCCCCTTCAAGGCTTTTCATTGAAGGCTCAAAATTTTGGGCCTTGCTCATATCCACCAGATCAGGATGCAAGTACAGCATTACGGAAGTCTCTGCACTTCCTCCGTGAACGCCATATTTATTCTCGTCTTCTGGAAAAAGGTCAGTGGGATACAAGGAAAATTGATTCACTACCACCACGAGCATATCGAGCCGTACACGAAGGTCGCGGGCTACTATATCCATTATCGGCGGTTGTCCACCGTGTGAGTTATAGAGAACTAGTTTCCGGATACCGACCCGGTGGACGGATTCTGCGATCTCGGTCCATAACCGGCGCAATGTCTCCGGTTCCAAGGTTAGCGTACCGGGAAAATCGCTGTGTTCGTTGGACTTTCCAACCGGAAGCATCGGGAGGACTGTAACGGGAAGTCCAACGGGCTTTAGTTTCAGCATCCTTTCTGTAACTGCTTTGTTGGCACAGGCGTCGGCGCAAACCGGCAGGTGAGGGCCGTGTTGCTCGATGGCCGCGACCGGCAGAATAGCGATAACGCTTTCAGTATTGAGGACTGCAAAGTCCTCAGTCGTCATGTCCTGCCAGTAATCCCGGGGGACACCTTGGCCGTTTAAGGTCAACAGGGATGCAATAAAAAAAAGGGAAGTGGCCAAAGATGCACAGTTACTGAATTTGATCATGATATAAGGCTTTCGATACTTTATTGGCTCGATTAAATGCAGTGCTCATGTGATATGCCTGTTAAGTATACAAATCAGGTTGGCCTTACTCGTCCTGATCAATTATAGCAGCAACATATCAATCATGTTATCCCCTGTAACTTACTCCAGGCCATCATATACAAAAACAACGGGCCTGACGATCATGCCATCTCCATTTTCGATATTTAAGGGTTGGCCAACAAAGAGCATATTTTCCTTGCCAAGTAGTTTGTCGACATTAAACAGTTGTTCGAACAGGGGAATCCCTCTGCTAAGAAATTCATAATGAATGGGTGCCAGCCGCTGAAGGGGCGTTCCGGAATTGATTTCGGTCTGATCGTCATCACTTTCAACATTCAACGAGTCGGTCCCAAAGGCTTTAACAGGGAGATTCGCCAGATATTCGGCCGCTTCCCGGGTTAGCGCTATACGGCGCGGCAATTCATCCTTTCCGGGCAGGGAGTACCCGGTATAGATCAGTACGATATCACCCGGCCGGATGTCGTGTTTCTTAACCTCAGTTAAAGAAACCGTTCGTCCGAAAGGGAAGCCACTGGCGTCAATGACCTTTAACGGACCGATAAAATCATCGGCCGTATACCGGTCTATCCCACCTTCCTGATTTACATGTCTCGGGGTATCTACATGAGGTCCCCCATGGTTGAAAATGGTCAGGTAGGAATTATAGACCGAAACGGATCCGTCCGGAAATTCAAATTTGTTATGGATCGTCTTAAAGGAGTTGGATTCGCTGAATCCATATTTTTCCATAAATCCACCCCAGACGCGTTCCGGGAGGTCTTCTGTTACCAGGGCGCCCAGATCAACAATTTCCGATGGCTCAGGCCACCGTTCATCAGTTGCATGCGATGTGCATCCAAAAGCCAGAACACTTAAAACAATGGTGCAAAAACTTTTCATGAAGCCACTAAAAGGCACTGTATGTTCCGGGAAAGGTCTGGTTGACAATAAATACATTTTCTGGTAGCTCATAGCTTAAACTTCATCCGCCTTCTAACCCGGCAAAGGCAGGTCCGAATTCCAGATCGCATGGGTCATTACCCAGCCACTCACAGCCTCCTTCCGGAACAACCCGATAAATTTGCCTTTATCCATCAGATCCCCATTGGGCAAATTGTAAGTGAAATCGCCCCTGACGGCTGCCAATCCCTGATTCCCCATAATGTCAAACCCGGAAAAGTTTACGCGCCCTTCGGGAAAATCCTCCACATAGGAGCGGATATCCTCAGCCCCGGTGAGTGTTTCACCATTGGGGATCATATAATTTGAAGTTTCATGCGCTGCGATATAAGGTTCCCTGTCTCCCTTATTCCAGGCTTCCTGCATTTCGGGCCAATGATTTTGAAAATACGCGACATCTGCTTCAGTCAGCGTGTTCGCCTGAGCATTAATTGTTTTCATGATGGCAATGATTTTAATTGGTTGGGAAATGAAGATGATGGAAGTAAATGACAAACCAATTACTACAGGTGTATGACACGCCTGGAGAAGAGCTGTAAAAAGGTAATAAATATTTCGATACGATACTGAAAAACAGAACCTTAAAATTGGTTTGGGAAGTTACGATAGGGAGAATTAATTAGATTTCCAGTTTAAATTTTAGTGGTTTTGCATGGCGTCACAATGAATTAGAGCCATTGTTAGCTAAAGTTTTTTTGATTTGCAATTTGCATAATTTCTTTATCCTCTTTAAACAGGGATAAAACCCATGAGGGAGGAACTTTTATATCTGTTGCCCCGGCTTCTTTCATAATATCAGTTAGGGCAGTGGGGATATCTCTTTTCCAAATCAGGGCTCTTGTAACCCCAACAGCTTTGACTGCATCGTCTTGTTCAAAATAATGAACATGATACACCCATTTGTCGTCCATCCCAACGCTTTCCAATACCACGTCAAATTTCGACCATATCTTTAATGGCTTTCTATATATGATCTTTTGCGAGCCTAATGTTGGAGCGAGACCTCCTTTGATAATAGCCTTAAATAGTTTTGACCGGGCAATTAATTCCCAACGTAAGAAGTCCATATATATAGGGTATTTTGATGCCGTCATCACACGTAAACCATCACAATCAAAGGGACCAACCCCAAAAGTTCGTCTTATGGTCTGGTCATATTCCACTTTACTTTGAAAGTTTCTGAGAACCAATATTTTAATAATGGTGTACCAATAATAAATCATAAGTATTACAAAATTATAGCCAGTCCAGCCATTTGATATGACCATTATTACTCTCCTTTAAGGAGAATTTATAATTCAAAATTAAAAGTAGATTTTTTCTTTTCAGCTAATAGAATGTAATATAAGATTATGATAATGAAATACTTAGAAAAGATTACTGCTGATTTTGTTACCTAAAAACAAAAAATCTTGAGAATCTACGGATTATCAGGATTTTACAATGCATGTTCTGTGGTCTGGACGGGAAGTAAACGATTAAGCTTCTTCACAACTACCGGTATTTCTACAGTGCTAAATCCAATATTTGATCCATCTGTATTTGGATTCACTTAAGGAAACGTGTGCACGTTGTACCTGAAATGTTACCTGTTGTATTCAATTTTGGAATCTCTCTTTGACTATGGAATGACCATGCTACGACAAGGCATCATAGTTATTGGCAGAATCTGGAAACAGTAATTAAATGTCGGTGAATAAATCCGTAAATTACCCGAAAACACCAACCAATGATACCACTGGCAACACTCATATCAGTCTTCCTATTGGCCTTTCTGATCGCCAAGGTATTTAAGTTGCGACTGTCTGCTCGGGGAGCCGGCCGTATAGCAATGGCGGCAATGTTAGTATTTACTGCATACGTCCACTTTGTCTATACAAAGGGGATGGCCCTTATGATCCCGGATTTCCTTCCGTACCGTGAAGCAGGCGTGCTGGCTACGGGCATTCTGGAACTAGTATTTATAATTGGCCTGCTGCTGCCACGCACTTATAAAGTTACCGGTATAGCCCTGATCATATACCTAATACTGGTGATACCTGCCCATGTACATGCGGCCATTGAGCATATTGATTTCCGAACTGCGGAAGCCACGGGCCACGGTTTGGAGTTCCTATGGTTCCGCATCCCGCTGCAATTTTTCTTTATTGCCTGGGTATACTGGAGTTGCCGCAAGAAGTAGCAGTACTAATAAATCTTTTAATTCCCTGTATATCCAAGATATGCAGAAATATATCCCGCGCCAGCAATCTGGACGGGATTGCTTTTCCGGCACCCGCCGGAAAAGTGGCCCATTGTCGCCTCACCGGAGTCGAACGGGATTGCTTTCTCGCTGGGCTCAAAAGCGGCCCTGGGGGTGGGCCTGCTGTAAATCAAAACCCTTCCGCCGGCTGGCGCCGCCGTTGGTTTTTTTCATTTGTTCGCTCCCCTGAGCAAGCTCGGGAGCTCCCAAATGAAAAAACCCCTCGCACGTTCGTGCGAAGGGCTTTGCTTTTCAGCGGTCTGGACGGGACTCGAACCCGCGACCCCCTGCGTGACAGGCAGGTATTCTAACCAACTGAACTACCAGACCAATTTTCCAACCCTTGCGGGTACCAGCAACAGCTGGTTTATGCGGAAATTGTCAGTGCTTTTGTTCAAAAGCGTGGGCAAATATAAGGTACTATTTCAATCCGGCAAACAAAAAGGCCAATTTTAGAGAAATGGTAAAGTCCGGATCCTTTTGCCGGGCGCGTCAATCCGTGAAACCATCCGGGCCAAACGATTCATTCCCTTCGGAAACCTTGTGGTTGGTCATTCCGTTTTCGTCCAGGGACAGTTCAAAGGAGTCCCCGTAGATGGAGCTGTAAGTGATTTTATATCGGACAGCGTTCATTTTCCGGTAAATCAGCCGGGCAAGTTCGATATTTTCCGACAAGTCCAGAATGACAACCTCCTCCCCGGCCATGATAATGGATTTGCTGAGTCTGCGGTTATCCTTGTAGGTGGGGATGCTATCTGGGATATTGAAGGCAGAAAAGAGTTCCTCCCAGTCGCGTACCGGCTTCCCATCGAGTGAAACCTGCACGTCGTCAATGGTGGCAGGGCCCACCCCTCCGTTGTTCACATGGATCTGAAATACGATGAGTTCCCCGGACTCCGGATCAAACGCCCAATTGGTTCCCATTTGCAGGATCGGGCGGACGGAGGCGCGCGCCTGAATATCCATGAGTTCGCTCTGCCTGTTCATGACCCGGGTTTGTGCGATGGAAACAACGAGTGCGCAGACACTGATCAATGTGACGCCCAGCGCAATGATATTCTGAGGGTCCTTCCAAAATTTTTTCATGCAGCAGCGGTGTTAGAAAAACCTTTGCCAGGCCCCTGTTCAAGAGAGCGGGCCGGTGCATCTAAAGTATGAAAAATCGCAATTCGAGCCGCCCTATCCGGCAACCCGCTGGCGCTCGGTGAGGAAGGTGTTGAGCACACGGGCAAAAGGGTCTGCCACGTCCACCCCGGTGTACTTGATGTCGTACTGCCCGCAGATCAGCTGGATGGAGCGGACATAGGTGTCCAGGGCCTCCCGGTAGGAGTCGCGGATGGACCCGGGGTAGAGGTCCACGTGCCGGCCAGTCTCCACGTCCAGGAACCGCTTGGGGGTGTTTTCGAAGTCAAAGTCGAGTTCGGTGGCCTTGTCGGTGAGGTGGAAGAGGATCACCTCGTGTTTGTTGTATTTCAGGTGGCGCAGGGCTTCGAAGAGCTGTTCGTCTGCCACGCTGTCCTGGAAGAGGTCCGAAAAAAGGACCACCAGGCTGCGGCGTTTGAGCTTCTCGGCGATGAGGTGGAGGTGGGTGTGCAGCTCGGTACCTTCGCCCCGCCGGTTGGCGGCGCCCAGTTCGCTGAGGGTGGCCAGCAGCATCTGGTAATGCCGCTCGCTGCCCTTTTCCGGGGCGTAGTATTCGTAGGTGTCGGAGAACAGGCTCAGGCCCACCGCGTCCCGTTGTTTTTTCAGCAGTTCCATCAGGGCGGCGGCCGCCAGGACGGCGAAGCCCATCTTGTGGAGGTGGCCCAGGTCCAGCTTTTTGATTTCCGGGTAGTACATGGAGGCCGAACTGTCCAGGATCAGGTGGCAGCGGAGGTTGGTCTCCTCCTCGTACCGTTTGGTGTAGAGCTTGTCAGTTTTGGCAAAGAGCTTCCAGTCGATGTGCTTGGTGCTCTCCCCCGTATTGTAGATTTTGTGTTCGGCAAATTCGGCGGAGTACCCGTGGAAGGGACTCTTGTGGATGCCGCTGATATACCCTTCCACCACCTGCCGCGCCAGCAGGCCCAGGTTTTCGAAAAGGGGAGCATTGTGGAGTTCCGATCTGAGGTCCATGGGTTAAAGATACAAAGCACCGGGAGATGCAACACACAAGGAAATGCCAAATGCCCCTCCCGGCAGGTAGGAGGGCCCTTTTGGCAGGGGGGCGGGCCCGGGGAGGCGGCGTTTACGCTGTGACCAACGGGCATAAAAAAATCCCCCGGGCCGCAAGGCGAGGGGGATTCCTTAAGTTGTTACCGGCAGGGCTGCTTACAGCAGGGCGTCGATTGCCTCTGCGTAAACCTTTTTGGGGCTCACGCCTACCTGGCGGTTTACGATTTCCCCGTCTTTGAAAACCAGCACGGTCGGGATGTTCCGCACGCCGTATTTGGCGGCAAACTGCTGGTGGACGTCCACATCCACCTTCCCTACCACGGCCTTGCCGTCGTATTCCTGGCTGAGTTCTTCTATGATCGGGCCGACCATCCGGCAGGGGCCGCACCAGGCTGCCCAGAAGTCCACTACTACCGGTTTGTCGCTCTTGAGTACTACCTCGTCGAAGGTAGCGTCTGTTATTTCTAATGCCATTGTCGCTTCAATTTTGATTACTGCAAAGTTAGTCAATTATTTGGCCGTTCCCTTACACGGCCGGTATTCGTTTTGTCGATGTCCCGATTGATGCAACCTATTTGCCTTCCAGAGGGTTAGCCTCAACAAAACCCTTCGCCGCACTTCGGGCATCCCCGGACTCAGTTCAGTTTGTAATGCACTTCCCGGTCCCGCAGGGAATTGAGCAGTTCCGAGCTGATATGCACCTTCTGCTTCCGGCTGGAGAGCTGCACCTTGATGGCCTCGTCCATCTCGTAGACCACGAAATTCAGCGGGTGCTGCCCCTTGTACGAGCGGAGCATGTCCTTGAGCTCCCGGATGCGCTTTTCGTGCAGCTGGCCAATATCCAGCTGGATGGTCAGCTTTTTGGCATAGGCCTCCATCACGTCCTGCAGCAGCAGGACCTGGTTGTACTGCAGGCGGGGTTCGCCTTTCTTGCCCGTATCCCGGTTGACCCAGCCCTCCCTCACGAAGACCTTGAGGTAAATAAAGGCGTTGATGGTCAGGAAGTGCCTGAACTTCAGGTATTCCTCCCCGAATATCTTGAATTCAAACGCATCCGAATAGTCCTCCAGGGTGAAGATGGCCCACCCCTTGCCGTTTTTAGATATCCGGTGCTGTACGTCGGTGATCACCCCGGCCAGGCTGAGCTCGCGGTTGAGGTAGGGGGAGAGGTCGTTCAGGGCGTAGATTTCCGCATTGCAGAAGGCCTGGATTTCCGTCTTGAAATCGTCCAGGGGATGGCCGGAGATGTAGATGCCCACCACCTCCTTTTCCCGCTTCAGGGTCTCCATGGTGCCCCATTCCTCGCAGGGCGGGATTTCGGGCTCGGCGATCTGTACCTCGCTGCTGCCGCCGAACAGGCTCACCTGGGAGGAGTTCTCGCTCTCCTGGAAGCGGGCGCCAAAGCGGATTACCTTTTCCAGGAAGCTTACCCCGTCCGTGCCTGCGTCGAAGAACTGCGCCCTGTGGGCATTGCCCAGGGAATCGAAGCCGCCGGCCAGCGCCAGGTTTTCAAAGGCTTTTTTATTGGCCGCCCGCAGGTCGATGCGCTTGGCCAGGTCAAAGATAGACTCGTAGGGCCCGTCCGCCTTGCGGTTTTCCACGATGGTCTCCACGGCGGAACGCCCCACCCCCTTGATGGCGCCCATGCCAAAGCGCACCTGGTTGTCCTTGTTGACGGCAAACTTGTAATAGGATTCGTTGACATCCGGGCCCAATACGTCCAGGCCCATCCGACGGCATTCCTCCATAAAGAAGGTCACCTGCTTGATGTCGTTCATGTTGTTGGACAGCACGGCGGCCATGTATTCGGCCGGGTAGTGTGCCTTCAGGTAGGCCGTCTGGTAGGCGATGTACGCATAGCAGGTGGAGTGGCTCTTGTTGAAGGCGTAGGAGGCAAAGGCTTCCCAGTCCTTCCAGATCTTCTCCAGCACCGCCCGGGGGTGCCCTTTGGCCTCGCCCCCGTCCAGGAACTTGGGCTGGAGTTTCTGCAGGAGGGCAAAGATCTTTTTCCCCATCGCCTTCCGCAGCACGTCGGCCTCGCCCTTGGTAAAACCGGCGAGTTTCTGGGAAAGCAGCATCACCTGCTCCTGGTAGACGGTGATCCCGTAGGTCTCCTTCAGGTATTCCTCCATTTCAGGGAGGTCGTAGGTAATCTCCTCCTCCCCGTGCTTGCGTGCGATAAAACTCGGGATGTACTCCATGGGCCCGGGCCGGTAGAGGGCGTTCATGGCGATCAGGTCGTCGAAGACCGTGGGCTTGAGGTCCTTCAGGTGCTTCTGCATTCCCGGGGATTCGTACTGGAAGATGCCCACGGTCTCCCCCCGCTGGAAGAGCTCGTAGGTTTCCGGGTCGTCCAGGGGGAAGTCGTCCGGGACGAGCTCGATCCCCTGACGGGCCCTGACGATCTTTACGGTGTCCTTGATGAGCGTCAGCGTCTTGAGCCCCAGGAAGTCCATTTTCAGCAGGCCGGCGCTCTCTACCACGGAGTTGTCGAACTGGGTGACGTAGAGGTCCGAGTCCTTGGCGGTGGCCACAGGTACGAAGTTGGTGATGTCGTCCGGCGTGATGATGACCCCGCAGGCGTGGATCCCCGTATTCCGGAGCGATCCTTCCAGCACCCGGGCCATGTTGACGGTCCGGGCCTCCAGGTCTTCCCCTTCGGAAAGGTTGAGCAGTTCGTTCACCTTCACCAGGTCGTCCGACCGGAATTTCTTTTTGAGTTCCGCCTCGTCCTGTCCAAAGATCTTGGCGAGCTTGGACATGTTCGGGATGAGCTTGGCGATGCGGTCCGCGTCATTCAGGGGCAGGTCCAGCACCCGGGCGGTGTCCCGGATGGAGGATTTGGCCGCCATGGTGCCGTAGGTGATGATCTGGGCTACCTGGTTGGCGCCGTACTTGCCGATCACGTAGTCCATGACCCTGGAGCGCCCCTCGTCGTCGAAGTCGATATCGATATCCGGCATGGATACCCGGTCCGGGTTGAGGAACCGCTCAAACAGCAGGTCGTACTTAAGCGGGTCGATGTTGGTGATCCCCAGGCAGTAGGCGACCACGGAACCGGCTGCCGACCCCCGTCCGGGGCCAACGGATACATCCATGTTCCGGGCCTCCCGTATAAAGTCCTCCACAATCAGGAAATACCCGGGGTACCCCGAGTTTTCGATGGTGGATAATTCAAAGTCGATGCGCTCCCGCATGGCGTCCGTCAGTTCGCCGTAGCGCCGTTCCGCGCCCTTGTAGGTGATGTGCCGCAGGTAGGCATTTTCGCCCCGCTTTCCGCCATCGGCCTGGTCTTCGGCTACCTTGAATTCCTCCGGGATCTCGAATTTCGGGAGGAGGACATCCCGGGCCAGGTCAAAGGGGGTGATCTTTTCGATGACTTCCCCGATGGTCTGGATGCTCTCCGGCAGGTCCCGGAAAAGCTCCTTCATTTCGTCGGCAGACTTGAAGTAGTACTCCTGGTTGGGCAGGCCAAACCGGTAGCCGCGCCCCCTGCCGATGGGGGTCGCCTGTTTCTCGCCCTCCTTGACGCAGAGCAGGATGTCGTGGGCCTCTGCATCCTCCTTTTTCCGGTAATACGTATTGTTGGTAGCCACCAGGGACACCCCGTGCTTCCGGGCCAGGGGTACCAGGCTCTGGTTGGCCCGGTCCTCGTCCTCCTGCCCGTGCCGCATGACCTCCACGTAGAGGTCCTCCCCGAATTGCTCCTTCCACCAGAGCAGCGCCTCTTCGGCCTGCTGCTCCCCCTGGTTCAGTATTTTGGAGGGCACTTCCCCGTACAGGTTCCCGGTCAGGACGATCAGGTCTTCCTTGTAGCGCTCCACCACTTCTCGGTCGATCCGGGGGACGTAGTAGAAGCCCTCCGTGTAGGCAATGGAGGACATCTTGGCCAGGTTGTGGTAGCCCTTCTTGTTCTTTGCCAGCATGACCACCTGGTACCCGTAATCCTTGACCGATTTGTTGTTGCGGTCCTCGCAGACAAAAAACTCGCAGCCGATAATGGGGACGAGTTCCCGCTTACCCGCAGCCCGGTCTTCTTCGGAAAGGTTGCTGTTGTAGGCCTTCACCTCCCGCACAAAGTGGAAGGCGCCCATCATGTTGGCGTGGTCGGTCAGCGCAACGGCGGGCATGCGGTACTCGGCTGCTGCCGACACCAGGTCCCGGATGCCCATGGTCGATTGCAGGACCGAGAACTGGCTGTGGTTGTGCAGGTGGGCAAAATCCACTTCCTCCAGGGCCCTGGCGTTTTCGCGGATCTCGGCCCGGGTCAGGCCGGGGTCTTCGCTGGCAGTGGCCTCGGCCAGCTTCCGGGAGGCCTCCTTCAGGTTCGTATGGGCAATGCCCACCGGGGCAACCGGGCCCGGGTTTACCCGGTCAAATGCCTCGAAATACCCGGGGGCCACGCCGAGTTCCTCCGGGCTGAATTTGCGCCTGCGAACCAGTTCCAGGAAGCACCGGGTGGTCGCCTCCACGTCGGCCGTGGCGTTGTGGGCCTCCTCGAAGGGTTCCCCGAAGAGGTGCAGGTGCAATTCGGTGAGGGTGGGCAGCTTGAATTTCCCGCCCCGTCCCCCCGGCAACTGGCAGAGGGCTGCGGTCGTTTCCGTACAGGTATCCAGGACCGGGAAGCCGGCGAGCGGGTTTTCGCCCCCGGCCCGGTAGAACTCGGCCCCCATCACGTTGATGTCGAAGCCGACGTTCTGCCCGACCAGGAAACGGGTTTGCGACAGGGCCCTGCGCAGTTCCCCCAGCACTTCGTCCAGGGGGAGCCCCTCTTGCAGGGCCAGGTCGGTGGAAATACCGTGGATCTGTTCGGCGTCGTAGGGGATGTTGAACCCATCGGGCTGCACCAGGGCGTCGTACTGGTCAACCAGCCTGCCTTCCCCGTCGTGGAGCTGCCAGGCGATCTGTATGCAGCGGGGCCAGTTGTCGGTATCGCTGACAGGTGCGTCCCAGCGTTTGGGGAGTCCGGTGGTTTCGGTGTCAAAAATCAGGTACATGGGCAGGTCCAGGGATCAGGAGGATAAAATTATACAAATGGTACGGGCTGGAAAAACCTAGTTTTTATGAGTTATCAACGATGCTTCCTGTATGTAACCATGGCAACCGGGATCTGATTGTTTGCTCCTAAATATAGCAAACCCGGCGCATTGGCCGGGATTGCAATTAACTTAAAACGTATTTGTCAGGGTCGTTTCAGGAAACTACCTGTTCATACATCTTGGAAGTGTTGAGGGCTGCCTGTATGGCATTGCGCTGGTTCCTGAGGAGCTGCTCCGTGGATGGCGGCAGTACGTTCTCCTTGTTGCCGAGGATTTCATCATACCGCTCCAGGGTGGCCTTTTCGCCGCGCTCCACTTCTTCCAGGATGCGTTCGGTTTCATTGCCGGTGAGGGTACTGGTCAAATTCATCCAGGTCCTGTGCAGGTCCCCTTTGACGCTGCCTCCCTTATCGGGCAACTCGCCGAATTCGCGGATTTCGGCCTTCAGTTCGTGTCCGAACATGTTGCGCTGTTTTACCTTATCGTTTAAAAATTGTTTGACGGCAGGCACTTCCACCTTGTCGGCGGCCAGCTTATAGCCCTTTTCCGCATCGTATGTCTTTTCGAGTAAATCGTTTAACTGATTCGAAATTTTTTCTGTGTACTTCATGGTCTATCTTCATTTTAGTGGTTACAAGTAGTTGCCGGCTTTCAGCAACACACCCATAGTATACATTCCAAAATGCTAAATATCAAATAATTAGCATTTTTTATAATCCCCTTAACATCTTTTGGGAAGGCAAGGAGGGGCCCCGGGGTCCAAATTTTTGGTTTCTAGGCTGGGCACAACGGGAAAATGATTTATATTTGCACCCGCTTAAGGCAGAAATGCCAATGGGCTGAACAGCGCCAAAAGCTGTAAACAGGATTAATAACCGGGGTCGGGCACCCCAAAATTTAATGTGATATGCCAGTAAGAATCAGACTTCAGAGACACGGTAAAAAGGGAAAACCTTTTTACTGGATTGTAGCAGCCGATGTACGTGCCAAACGCGACGGCCGCTTTCTTGAAAAACTCGGGATCTACAACCCGAACACCAACCCCGCCACCATCGAGATCGATATGGACCAGTCCGTTCAGTGGCTGAACAACGGGGCACAACCCAGCGAAACAGCACGCCGTATCCTCTCCTACAAAGGGGTACTCATGAAACACCACCTGATGGGAGGCGTCCGCAAGGGAGCCCTCAGCGAGGAAGAGGCCGAGAAGAAATTCCAGGCATGGCTGGATGAAAAGGCACAAAAAGTAACCCAGAAAACCGAAGGCCTGGAGAAAGCCCGGGAAGAGGCTCGTGCCAAGGCACTGGAAGCCGAAAGGGAAGCCAATGAGAAACGCAAGGCTGCGGCCGTAGAAGAGGAAGCTCCCGAGGCTGCCGAAGCCGAAGCGACTGCCGAAACACCCGAAACCCCCGAAGCGGTAAGTGCCGAGGCGGAGGTGGAAGCCGTAGAGGAAGCCCCCGAGCCGAAGGCCGAAGTAGCCGAAGCCGAAGCGCCTGCCGCTGAGGAAGCCAAGGAAGAGAAGAAGGAGGCTGCCGCTGAAGAAGCCAAAGAAGAGAAGCCCGCCGCTGCCGCTGAAGAGGCTGATAAAAAGCCCGCTGCGGATAGCGAGGAGAAATAAGCCGGATGGCCATGCGCAAGGAGGACTGCTTTTACCTTGGTAAGATTGTCTCCCTCCATGGTTTCAAAGGCGAATTGCTGGCGAAGTTAGATACTGACGAGCCGCATTTATACGAAAATCTGGAATCGGTGTTTGTTTCCCTGGGGAACAACCTGGTTCCATTTTTTTTGCGGCAATGCCGCCTGCATAAGTCCCGGTTGCTGCGGCTGCGTTTTGAGGATATCGATTCCGAGGCTGCTGCCACCCGGCTGCTGGGGGCACCCCTCTACCTGCCGCTTCAGATGCTGCCCGCCCTGGAGGGAAACAAATTCTACTACCACGAAGTCATTGGTTTCCGGCTCCACGATTCCCGGTTCGGGGATGTGGGTGAGATACGCGCGGTAAACGACCAGGGCGCCCAGGCGCTGTTCGTGGCCGACAAGGACGGGCGCGAAGTGCTGATCCCGGTCAGCGATGATTTCATCGAAAAAGTGGATCGCAAAGGGCGCACCATCCATATCCGGACCCCCGAGGGCCTGATCGAACTGTACCTGGGCTAGCGTTGCCGCTCCAATAGCCGGCGCTGCCCCCACCCGAATCATCCGTTTTCTAGCTCAAAGCCTCCCGGCAGAAATCCAGGCATTTCCTGACTTCGGTGATGGCATTTGAGCCTTCCGGGATATCGTATTCGAGTTCGATGGTCCCCGGGAATTCGTACTGGTTGTTTTTCATGAGTTGCAGGGCTTCCCGGATGGGCGTGTCCCCGCTGCCCCAAACCACATTCCCCTTGCCGTTTGCCGGTTTTTGGCGGTCCTTGAGGTGCATGCTCCGTATGCGGTAGAACTTGTCGCGCATAATCGCCAGGGGTTCGGCATTGCCGGCTGCCACATAGTGCCCGAGGTCCAGGTTCAGTGCATTGAAGGTCGATTGTTTCAGGGCCGTATCCCAGAAGGTGGGGGTTTGCTGCTCGTGCCCGTGATAGGCCACGAAGATGCCGTGTTTGGCACCCATCTTCCCCAGTTTCAGGGTATGGGCGTCATTGTCCGGGTGCTCCAGGGTCACATGGCTGGCACCCAGGGCCTTCGCCGCACGGATCCCCCAGTCGATCTCCGCGTCCGTATTGTCCATGCCAAAGGCGCGGGGCTTGAAGGCGTAGATGGAAACCCCGGCATCCGCATACATCTGGCGGAGTTTCTGGAAGGGTTCCATGGAGGTTTGTTCCCTCCAGGCGGCCACCTCCTTGTTGTAGGCTTCGCTCTGGGCCTGCAGGTCGGCGAATTCCCGCTGCTGGTCCGCGGTGAGTTCCCCGTCGCGCTGGGCCCTGCGCAGTCCGAAGTACCGGCGGAAGTCCACCGGGTTTTCGGGTTTCCCGGCGAAGGACTCGGCAGGGTCCCCCATCAGTTCAACGGCGTTGATACCACAGTCTTTTACATATTGCAGGGTCGCCTCGGCGCTTTGGTCTGGCATGCTGCGGAAGGAATAGGTAATGACCCCCAGCTGTACCCCGTTGATCACTGAGGCGGAAAGCCCCGGGCTTTTGATCAGTGCCGGCCCGGCAAACAGGCGGGAGCCGCCCAGGCCGATCCCGGCGCCTGCCAGTGCGGCCGTGCCGATAAATTTGCGGCGCGATACGCCTTGCTTTTCATTTTTCATCTCGTTTCAGGTTTAGGGTTGTTTTTTTGCATGTTACCCTGTTGTCCGTACAGCCGCATTCGCCGCATGGACCAGGGGATGCCCGGTTCATCCGGGGTGTCGGTCAATTCCAGGCGCAGGGCGCGGAGTCGGGTAGGGGGTATTTTGAAGGCCACTTCCAGGCTGTCGGGGCGCACCCGCGTAATTTCCCGCCAGGTCTGGCCGTCGTCGGAGGCCTGCACGCTGAGTTCCCTGGGGTAGGCGGCCGGTTTTTTGGCTGCTGCCCAGACCGTGCCGTTGGCCGGGGCATCGAACTGGATTTCGTAAAGGGAAACCGGGTCCGGGAAGTCGATGCGGTACCACATGCCTTCCTGCTGGTCCACCCCGGTGGTCCATCCGCCGAAGTCGAATGCGGCCGCTGGGCTGGCGGATCCCCCGATCACCACGGGCTGGGTATGGCTGGCGGCCATCTTCCAGCTGGGGTCCGGTTTGAGCTCCCTGGGGATGGAGGCGAGGAGCTCGGGGTACTCGTAGGGTCCCCGGTTCCCGGTGTCCTCCCGGAATTCCGCGACCTCTTCCGCGGTTACCAGGGAGGCGCCATTGCCCATTTCCCTCCGGATAAACGAGGTGATGTCCGCGATCCACTGGTCCGTTTGCTCCCGGTTGCCCACCATGATCCCCCCGGCGTAATCCTTTCCGTCAATGCTACCCTGCAACCCGTGGAGGATGGCCCCCAGGGCATAGCGGGGGTGGTCCTGTACCCGGATCGACGAGGCCAGTGGCGGGGCCATCAGCCGGCCGTTGCCGGCGGGTTTTCCCAGGCCCCCGGCCCCGTGGCACTGGATGCACAATTCGTTATAGATCACGGCACCCCGCTCCAGGGAAGCGATTTGTTCGGTGTCCAGGTCCCGGTGGCTGTTGCCCCCGGCCCCTTCCTGCAGCCCCTCGAGGATCTGGGTACCTACCAGTTGGATGCCGCGTTGGTCCGAGGATTCGAGGGCATTGGAAACGCGTGCCTCCAGGCTGTCCAATTCCAGGTAGCTTGAGCTGAGCATGGCCTGCAGGGCCACGTCGGTATCTGCGTCCTGCATCAAGCCGGCATACAGGGCTTCCAGGGAGGTTGCCCCCGCTTTGACAAGGCCCTCACCGGCACGCAGGGCCTGTATCCGGATCCTCGGGTTGTCATCCGCAGCCAGTCGCCTGACCTGTTCCTCCTTTAACAGGCCCAGCCCTTCCAGGCACCAGAGCGCATGGATCCGGGCGTTGGGGTTGGCATCGGACCAAAGGACACCCTGCAGTTCCGGGCCCAGGGATTTATCCCCGGAAAGGACGATCAGCTGCTGGGCCTTGTCCCGCCACCAGCCATTGGGATGCCCCAGGTAGGCAACCAGTTCGGCGGGTTCCTTATCGAGCATGTCCGGGCGGGTGCGGTCGCGCTCCAGGCTGTCGTGGGTGATCCGCCAGATCCGGCCCAGGCCCACCACCTTGTCCAGCTGGTACTGTTCGATCTTGGCCCGCAGGTAGGACCCGGGCTGCACCCACTGGCCTTCCTGTATGATGCCCCGGTACATGTCGGTGACATAGAGCGTCCCGTCCGGCGCCGTGGTCAGGTCCACAGGCCGGAAAAGCGGGTCCAGGCTGCGCAGGAATTCGGATTTTTCGGGCTGGTAGGCGTTGTGCAGGGTCGTGAGCCCTTCCTGCACCTCCGGGTGGATGCGGCGAACGATTCGGGCTACCGGTTCCCCGTAAAAAAGTTCCCCGTAGAGTTCCCGGGGGAGCCGGTCCCCGCGATAGATGTCGTTGCCTGCCGCCCCGGTTACCCGGTTGAGGGAGCCGTCGGGTTTGCGCACGTGGTCCATGCCCCCCTGCATATCGGCCACCCCGACGGGCGCCCCCCAGGGGACTTCAAAGCCCTCGGCCAGTTCGCCGGGCACCTCAAAATTCCCGTAGTGGATGGGGAACTGGAAATAGGAGGGGACGCCGGAGGCACCGCCCAGGAACCACAGCTTCCCGTCATCGTCGTGGGTCAGGCCCCACTGGGCCCGGTTGTACCCGGTAGGTTCGCGGATGACGCCTGCTGCCGTCTCCCGGACACGGAACGCATTGACCGTACTGTAGAGCCAGTTGTCCATCCCGTAATACATAAAGGCCTGCTGGTGTTCCACATTCCCAGCCCGGCCATACCGGTTGGTAAACAGTTCCTTTCGGTCTGCCTTCCCGTCCCCGTCCGTATCCGTATACCGGTAGACATTGTCCTGGTTGCTTTCCATGGCGAGGATGCAGTCCTTCCCATAGGGCAGGACAAACCTCGGGAAGACCAGGCTGTCCACAAAGACGGTCCCCCTGTCGTATATCCCGTCGTCGTCCGTATCCTCCCAGCGCGAAATCCGGCTTACCGGGTCGAGTTCCCCGTCCGAATCGGCCGTGAGCATATAGGTCCGGAGTTCCAGTACGTACATCCGTCCGTTCCCGTCAAAGGCGATGGCCCCCGGCTGCTCGATTTCCGGTTCGGTCAGGACGGGCTCCATCCGGTATCCCGGGGGCAGGAGGAACTTTTTGGCGGATTCTTCGGGATAGAGGGGCCTGACCGGGGTCTTGGGCTCCAGGTCGATGCCGGCCCACTTCGCATCGGCTGTATCCGCATCGGCGGGCAGGGGGATGCGGGGAAGGGAATCGGAAAAACTGCCGATTACCCGGTCCACGGGATGTTGCTTTTTCTCCGAGCAGGCCGATAAAAAGGCCAGGACAGCCAGGGACGCCGCAAGGATCCGGCCGTTGGTACGCAATGGCATAGTGTCGTTTAGTTTGTCCCGGGCACCATCCGGTGCCCGGGGATTGAATGGAAATTAAGTACTTTGTACTGATAATTCAAAGATTTAACAAATTGCCTGTACGTTACCGACTTAAATGGTCCCTGCTCCCGGCCAGTGCCCTGCGCCACATGCGTGGGGTCAGGCTCCTGGCAGGTATTTGCCTGATGGCCTTTTTGTCCTGGGGTGTGTCTTCCTGTGGGGATACCTCCCGGGAAGTAGCAGCGGGGGAGCAACCGCCGGGCAGGCCCCCGAATATCGTGATCGTTTTCACGGACGACCAGGGATATGCCGATGTGGGGGTCTATGGCGCCGGGGATATTCCCACCCCCAACCTGGATGGCCTGGCCGCAGAAGGGTTGCTGCTGAGCAATTTTTATGCGGCCCAGCCGGTTTGCTCCGCCTCGCGGGCCGGGTTGCTCACGGGTTGCTACCCCAACCGGATCGGCATCCATAACGCCCTGATGCCCGACAGCCCCATCGGCCTGAACCCTGAGGAGGAAACCCTGGCGGAACTCCTGAAACAACAGGGGTACCGCACGGGCATCTTCGGGAAATGGCACCTGGGCGACCAACCCGAATTCCTGCCCACCCAACATGGTTTCGACGAATTTTTTGGCATTCCCTATTCCAACGATATGTGGCCCCTCCACCCCCAGCAGGGCCCTGTATTCGATTTTGGCCCGCTGCCGCTCTATGAACAGGAGCGCGTCATCGACACCCTTGAGGACCAGACGCTGCTGACCCGCCGGATCACCGAGCGCAGCGTATCCTTTATCGAACGCAACAAGGACCAGCCTTTCTTCCTGTACGTGCCCCACCCGCAGCCCCATGTCCCCCTCTTTGTTTCGGAAGCCTTCCGTGGCAAATCCGGCCGGGGCCTTTACGGGGATGTCATCATGGAGATCGACTGGTCGGTGGGGGAGATCCTGGAAGCGCTGGATGCGAATGGCCTGACCGATAATACCTGGGTGATCTTTACTTCCGACAACGGGCCATGGCTGGCCTACGGCAACCACGCCGGCAGCGCGGACCCGCTTCGGGAAGGCAAGGGTACCAACTGGGAGGGCGGGGTACGCGAGCCTTGCATCATGCGCTTCCCGGGCCGTTTGCCCGCCGGGCAGGTAGTGGAGGCGCCCCTGATGGCCATTGACCTGCTGCCCACCATCCTGTCGGTAACCGGCGGCCCGGAACCCGAACTCCCGATCGACGGCAGGAATGCCTGGGAGCTGCTTACCGGGCAGACCGACCAGAGCCCGCAGGACGCGTACTTTTTCTATTACCGGGTCAATGAACTGCAGGCCGTGCGGGACGGCGACTGGAAACTGGTGCTGCCGCACAATTACCGGACCATGGAGGGGCAGGAGCCCGGGGCGGATGGCCTTCCCGGCTCCTACCGCTATGTGGACGTGGAGACGCCCGAATTGTATAACCTGCGGGACGACCCTTCCGAAACCCGGGACCTGGCCGCACAGCACCCGGAGGTGGTTGCGGCCCTTGAAGTGAAGGCAGACTCCATCCGCAACCGGCTGGGGGACTCCCTCACAGGAGCGGAAGGTTCCGGGAACCGGCCCCCGGGGCGCATCCCTTCGGAAGATGCACCGGATTAAACCCCATGCCCATGTCTTCGGATTTCCGTTTTAAACAATTCAATGTAGCCCAAGAGGGCGCTGCCATGAAGGTGGGTACCGACGGGGTGTTGCTCGGCGCCTGGGCACCTCTGCCCGACCGGCCCGCCCTGGTCCTGGATATCGGCAGCGGGGGCGGCCTGATCGCCCTGATGCTGGCCCAACGCTCCGGGGAGGGCCAGATCGATGCCGTGGAACCCGACCCGGGGGCCTTTGAGCAATGTGTTCATAATTTTGAGGCGTCCCCCTGGGCCGACCGGCTGTTCTGTTACCACTGCACCCTGCAGGAATTTGCAAGCGAAATCGACGACCGGTACGACGCCATTGTCTCCAACCCGCCCTTCCACCCGGAACAGGTAGGTAGTGAAAACCCGATGCGGGACCGGGCAAGGCGGCAGGAATTTTTGCCCTTTGAGGCCCTGCTGGAGGGGGTAGCGCAGCTGCTGTCGGACGAGGGGGTCTTTTCAGTAGTCCTTCCGCAGGCGGAGGAGGGGCGCTTTGTGCAGCTGGCGGGGCAGGTCGGATTGATCCCCGTGAAAATCCTGAGGGTAAGGGGAAGGGCCGGCCGGCCGTTGAAGCGGAGCCTGATCGCCTTTACCCGGCAGGAGGGCCCGTCCGATCGGAACCCGGCCGGGCCTCCGGATACCGGGGAACTCATCATCGAGGAGGCGCGCCACCAGTACACGGAAGCCTATAAAAACCTCACCCGGGAATTCTATTTAAAAATGTAACGACTGCGGGCCAAATTGTTAGTTTTAGCTACCTTTGGGCGAACCGAATTAAGCACGCATGAAGCCCGATTTATTTGAAGCCCCTGATTACTATTTCCTGGACGATTTACTCAGCGAAGAACACAAACTGGTCCGCGATGCGGCCCGAAGCTGGGTCAAGCGTTCCGTATCCCCCATCATCGAGGAGTACGCCCAAAAAGCGGAGTTCCCGGACCAAATCCTGGACGGCCTGGCCGAGATCGGTGCCTTCGGTCCCTACATCCCCGAGGAGTACGGCGGGGCGGGCCTGGACCAGATCAGCTATGGGCTTATCATGCAGGAAATCGAGCGGGGCGACAGCGGGGTGAGGTCCACGGCTTCCGTGCAGTCTTCCCTGGTGATGTACCCGATTTACGCATACGGTAATGAGGCGCAACGGAAAAAGTACCTCCCCAAACTCGCTTCGGGCGAACTGATGGGTTGTTTTGGCCTGACCGAACCCGACCACGGGTCAAACCCGGGGGGCATGGTATCGAATTTCAAGGATGCCGGCGACCATTTTGTGCTGAACGGTGCCAAACTGTGGATATCCAACGCCCCTTTTGCTGACATCGCCATTGTCTGGGCCAAGGATGAGTCGGGACGTATCCACGGCCTGATCGTGGAGCGGGGCATGGAAGGGTTTACCACCCCGGAAACGCACAACAAATGGTCCCTGCGCGCGTCGGCAACCGGGGAACTGATCTTCGACAATGTCAAGGTGCCCAAGGAAAACCTCCTCGAGGGCAAATCCGGCCTGGGGGCACCCCTGGGATGCCTGGATTCCGCCCGTTACGGCATCGCCTGGGGGGCCATCGGCGCCGCCATGGATTGCTATGATACCGCCCTGCGCTACGCCAAGGAGCGGGTGCAGTTCGACAAACCGATTGCAGGCACCCAGCTGCAGCAGAAAAAACTGGCCGAGATGATTACCGAGATCACCAAGGCGCAATTAATGGCCTTCCGCCTCGGGCAGCTTCGGAACGAAGGACGCGCCACCACGGCCCAGATCTCCATGGCCAAGCGGAACAATGTGGATATGGCCCTGAACATCGCCCGGGAGGCCCGGCAGGTGCTCGGCGGCATGGGGATTACGGGGGAATACAGCATCATGCGCCACATGATGAACCTGGAATCGGTGATCACCTACGAGGGGACCCACGACATCCACCTGCTCATTACCGGCGCGGACATCACAGGTATTAGCGCCTTTAAATAGGTTGGTAAAGCCCGGGCCGTTAGAAATGCGATTCCTCTTGCGTTCAACCCGGGAAGGCTACACCGTATTTCGAGAAGGCCACCCCGTTTTTGGGGATCAGCTTGTTTTCCAGATCGTCGTCAATTCTTCCATCCGGCCGGCAGCCAGCCGGGCAAGCCCCAGGAGGTTTTTTGCCCGCAGCAGGTTCTGGCCCTCAAAGGCGGTTTTGTAATACCGGTCTCCCAAAAAGTAGTCCGCCAGGGCACGGACCCCGTGCAGCAAGGGCATGAGGACCAGGCCGTAGGGCAGGCTGTTCCGCTCCCCTTCCTGCAGGGCCAGGCCACAGGAGGCAAACCCCGCACAGAACGCCCGGTAGTTCTCCAGGTCGATATCCAGTTCGCCCGGGTCCGGATGGTCCTCCGGCAGGGGGGTCACCACGGACCGGACCGCATCCCCGAAATCGTAGACGAGGTAACCGGGCATCAGCGTGTCCAGGTCGATCAGGCAAAGGGCCCGTGAAGTCGCCTGTTCAAATAATACGTTGCTGAGTTTGGGGTCGTTGTGGCAGATGCGCAGGGGAAGCTCATCCAGGTTTGCCTGCCGCAGGAATTCCGACAATTCGCGACCCAGGGCGAGGAGTTCCCCTCCTTCCTGTACCCGCTCAGGCAATCCGCTATGCGCTGCCTCCCCGAGTTGACCCATGCGCAGGCCCAGGTCGTGGAATCCCGGGAGGACGGGCTCGAGCAAATCGGCGGGTGTCCCCTCAAGTAACTTATGGAAGCGGCCCAGGATGCGCCCGGCCTCCCGGGAAATGCCCGGTGCGCCGGCAACGGAAAGGGTGAAGGACCCCTCGATAAAGCGGTAGACCCGCCAGGAATGTCCTCCCGGGCCGGTTGCCCAGGAAGCTCCCTCCGGGGTCCGGACGAGTTCAGGAGGGTGGTAGCCTTCCCCCCTCAGGCGGGGGAGTACCTCTTCCAGGTTATGCATCAGCAGCCCCGGGTCGGGGAAGACCTCCGTATTGATCCGCTGCAGGATATACCCCGGTTCGCCCGGCAGGACTACCTTGTAGGTGTCGTTGATGTAGCCATCGGAAATGGGCTGCAGGGAGGCATCCCCGGTGGGGATCCCAAAAAGGGAAAGGGCCGCAACGGGATCGGAAGCCTTCATAAAACCCGGTTTTGTTTCACCCCCAGAGCGGGCTGGGGTAGCGGCCCTCCCGGCTCAGCCCGGATAATGCCGCAACGGCTTTTTCCTTGTCGGCTGCATAGGTGACCCCGAACCAGGGGCTGTTCGCAGGGATTACTTCCACCTGTGCGGCATCCTTGCTGAGCATGTCCTGGATAACGAAGGGGATGTAGATCTCCCCTTTGGAGGGATCCTCGCTTTCCAGCAGGAATTCACGGAAATCCGCTTCGATCTGCGGGAAGATGGAAGGCTGGCAAACCCAGAAATTCATGCTCACCAGTTCCTCCCCGCCAAAGGTCAGCCCGGTGTCGGCATCGCGGATCCGGCCATCGACCTCCTCGATCTCCGTGCGTTCGTCCACAGACCGGAGGTACCGGCCTTCCCGGCTGCAGACCCCCCGGGAAACGGAACCGTGGGGGGAAAGCGTATCCCGGAGCGTGTATGCCACGATCCCATAGGTGTTGCCCCCTTCGTTTTCCTTCATAAAGGCTGCAGCCTGCTCATAGGCGGGTTGCCCGTAATAGTCGTCGGCATTGATCACCGCAAACGGGCCATCGATGACCTTCCGGGCCGTCCAGACGGCATGGGCCGTCCCCCAGGGTTTCGGGCGTTCCCCTTCGAAGGTTACCCCGTCGGGCAAATCGGTGAGTTCCTGGGCCAGTACGTCCAGGGTGACCTGGCCGGGTAACCGGCTGCCGAGGTACTCCTTCAAAAAATCCACGTTGTCTTTCTGGGTGATGACCACAATGTGGTTGAACCCATTGGCGATGGCATCATAGATGCTGAATTCCATCAGGAATTCGCCCTCCGGCCCCAGGTCGTCGAATTGTTTGAGCTTTCCATATCGGCTGCCGCGTCCCGCAGCCATGAGTAATAATGTCATTGCGGCTTTTTATTTGCTTGCCAAAAATACTATTTTGAGCGGGAACCGGGACGGCAAACCCATTAATTCATAAATTTCCCGGTCCGTAACCAACACCTTTTACACATGGGATCCAGAAGAACTTTTATCCGTAATTCGGCCTGCGCGGCCACTGCCATCAGCCTTTCCCCTTCCGGGATGCTGGCTTTTACCCCATCCGCACCTGCAGGCACCCTGCGGGTGGGACTGATCGGGGCGGGCCTAAGGGGCACCAACCACCTGAACAACCTCCTCCAACGCGAGGATGTGCAGGTAACGGCCATCTGCGATACGGACCCCGGACGCATAGACCTCGCACTGAAACTGGTCCGGGAGGCGGGGAAGGGAAAACCCGCCACGTTCGGGGAGCACGAACACTCCTACAGGGACCTGCTCGGGCTGGAGTCCGTGGATGCGGTGATTATTGCGACCCCGTGGCTTTGGCATACCCCGATGGCCGTCGATGCCATGAAAGCGGGAAAGTATACGGGCCTGGAGGTATCTGCCGCCACCACCCTGGAGGAATGCTGGGATCTGGTCAATACGCATGAGGAAACCGGAACCCACCTGATGCTGCTGGAAAACGTCAATTACCGTCGGGATATCCTGGCCGTGCTGAACATGGTGCGCCAGGAGGTGTTCGGCGAGCTGGTGCACTTTCGCTGCGGCTACCAGCACGACCTGCGGGAAGTCAAATTCAACAATGGGCAGCAGCCCTACGGCGGGGGCGTGGAATTCGGGGAAAAGGCCATTTCCGAGGCGCGCTGGCGGACGCTGCATTCCCTGAAGCGCAATGCCGATGTCTACCCGACCCATGGGCTGGGGCCTGTCGCAGCCATGGCGGACATCAACCGGGGCAATCGCCTGGTGAGCCTGACTTCCAGTGCCAGCAAGGGCATTGGCCTGCACAACCATATTGTGGCCCAGGGCGGGCCGGACCACCCGAACGCCTCCCTGAAATTCAAACAGGGGGACGTGATTACCACCACCCTGACCACCGCCAGGGGCGAGACCATCATCGTCACCCACGACTGCAACCTCCCCAGGCCCTATTCCCTTGGTTTCCGCGTACAGGGCGCCAATGGCCTCTGGGAAGTGGACGGGGACCGGATCTACATTGAGGGAAAATCCGAGCCGCATCGCTGGGATGCCGCGGGCCCGTGGCTGGAACAGTACGACCACCCACTCTGGAAGAAATACGGGGAGTATGCCACAGGTTCCGGACATGGCGGGATGGACTTCTTTGTCCTCCACGCCTTTGTGCAATCCGCCCTTTTGGGGGAAGCGCCGCCGATCGATGCGTACGACGCAGCTGCATGGAGTTCGGTAACCCCCCTCTCCGAGCAGTCGATTGCCGGGCAGGGCGAGCCACAGGACATCCCGGATTTTACGCGTGGAAAGTGGATCCGACGGGAAGCCTACGACTGGATAAAGGACACCTATTAATTCTGCGGGCCTTTTCTTCAGGCAGCCAGCCATTTTAATGCAGCAGCAGTCCGGGAACCCGTGCGAGCCGGCCTTTTGCGGACCGGCTGACAATTGTCATATTTTCCACAGGGGTCACCGCTTAGATTTGTATGAAATATCTTGGCGTATGTGCACCCTGATTAAAAAATACAATGTTCCTGGCCCGCGATATACCAGTTACCCCACCGTGCCCTATTGGGATCGGTCGGGATTTTCGGGCGATAGCTGGAAAGCCTCTGTAAAAAGGAGTTTTGACCAAAGCAACGAAACCAGCGGCATCAGCCTGTACATCCACCTGCCATTCTGCGAGAGCCTGTGTACCTTCTGTGGCTGCATGAAACGGATCACCAAACGGCACGACGTGGAAGGACCCTACATTCGGGCCCTGCTCAGGGAATGGCAGCTGTACCTGGAACTATTTGACAAGCGCCCGGTTATCCGTACACTCCACCTGGGCGGCGGCACCCCCACCTTTTTTTCTCCGGAAAACCTCGGGATGCTGATCCGGGGAATCCTGCGTTTTGCAGACCGGGCCGAAGACTGGGAATTCAGCTTTGAAGGGCACCCGGGCAATACGACCCGCGAACATCTGGAGGTGCTGTATGACCTGGGTTTCCGCCGGGTATCCTACGGGGTGCAGGATTACAATGAAACGGTGCAGGAAGCCATCAACCGGAAACAGACATTTTCCCAGGTAGCTGAGATCACCCGCCTTTCGCGGGAAATCGGGTATACCTCGGTGGGACACGACATTATCTACGGCCTGCCGAAGCAGCGGGAGGAACATGTGAGGCAAACCCTTGAAAAAACCCTGGAGATCCGGCCGGACCGGATCGCATTCTACAGTTATGCCCATGTCCCGTGGATGAAGGGCAACGGGCAACGGGGATTCAAGGATTCGGACCTTCCCGGGGCTGCCGAAAAAATTCGGCAGTTTGAACTGGGGGAGGAAATCCTCGGTGCGGCAGGATATGCATCCGTGGGGATGGACCATTACGCCCTGGAGTCCGATGTACTTTTCCGGGCGATGCACGCCGGCAGGTTGCACAGGAACTTCATGGGGTATACGGAAACAGCCACCCAACTGACCATTGGCCTGGGGGTTTCCAGCATCAGCGACAGCTGGGATGCCTTTGCCCAGAACGTCAAGAGCGTGGAAGAGTATGAACACCTGGTTTCCTGCGGTATTTTCCCGCTGATGCGCGGCCACCAGCTTACCCGGGTAGACCGGCAGATACGCAGGCATATCCTGGACCTGATGTGCAGGTTCGAAACGCAGTGGGACCAGGGGCTGCCGGAAGAAATCCGTTCCGGTATCTGCAGGCGGCTGACCCAGCCGGAGGCTGATGGCCTGGTGGAGTTACTCCCCGGAAGCCTCCGGATAACGCACAAGGGAAGGAGGTTTATGCGGAACATTTGCATGGCTTTTGACCTTCGCCTACACCAAAAGGCTCCGGAAACGCGTTTATTCTCTATGACCGTTTAATCAAACCCAACAACATGAAAACAATCATTGTACCTGTAGACTTTTCCCATCAATCCGAAAATGCCCTCAAGCTGGCAGCAAAACTGGCCGGGGAAAACAAGGGGGAAATCATCGTACTGCATATGCTCGAGCTGAATTATGCCATGATCTCCTCGGCAGAATCCTTCCATCCGGAGCAAATGGTCCTGATGATCAAGGGGGCGGAAAAGCGCCTGGGAGAATTCCTGGACAAACCCTACCTGAAGGATGTAAAAATCACCCCGGTAATCAAGCATTACAAGGTATTTTCCGAAGTGAATGAGGTGGTCAAACAACACAATGCGGATTTGATCGTCATGGGATCCCACGGCTCCGACGGCCTCAAGGAACTGTTTTTCGGGTCCAATGCGGAAAAGGTGGTACGGAATGCCGAAGTCCCGGTACTGGTCGTAAAAAAGGACCGCCCCGATTTCCAGGTGGATACCTTCGTATTTGCCTGTGACTTCCGGGAAGAAAGCCTGGAGGTTTTTCAGAAAGCCCAGGAAATCGCCGGCATGTTCGGTGCCTCCTTCCGCCCGGTATACATCAATATCCCCGGGGATTCCTTTATGAGTACGGGGGAAATCAACCGGCAGATTGCCAAGTTCCTGGACAAGGCAAATGCCGGCCTGGAGGTGGATATTTACAACGATTACAGCGTGGAGCGGGGAGTGCTGGCCTATTGCGAGGCCCTCGGGGCAGACCTGATCGGGGTGCCCACCCATGGGCGCAGGGGCCTGTCCCATTTCTTCATGGGGAGTATCGGCGAGGACATCGCCAACCACTCCAGCATCCCGGTACTGACCTTCCGGATGTAGGGGGCAAGTACGGGCTGGTGCCGGCCTGTTTCCGGCCAAAAGGCTGTTGACTATATAAAACCGGCCCCGGGGATAACGAATATCCCCGGGGCCGGTTGCTTTGCATGGAACATTGCATCAACTCAACAGCTTCATGTTGTCGGGATCCCATTTAACCGGCTGGGAACGGTAATAGCTCTCGTTGGCCAGGACCGCAGCCCCGGCTGCCCGCAGCCCGAAACGGGGGTCCTGCACCACGGTGCGGTTGCCCCGGATGGCGTCGAAGAAATTAAAGAAGTGGTCGTAGTGGCCTCCCTTATAGTCCCTCGGGGCTTCAAACACGGTTTCCCCCAGGTCGAGGTAATCGCTCCGCCGGTTGCCCAGTTCCGCCTCATACGCCTCCCTTAGTTTTTCCTGGTTTGCCTCCGTTTGGGCGATCATGGAATAGCCACCGGGGATCATGTCCAGCTTGGTCCGGAAGAGCTTGACCGAATTCTGGCCCACTTCCATGGACCCCTCGGTGCCCACCAGGCGGAAACCGCCCCCGCCACCGCCCCCGGCGATGAAATTTACGCGGAAGGACGCGTTGAATGCCGCATGGGTATCGGTTTTCGGGTAATCGTAGAAGGTGAGGGTGACATCCGGCACGTCCCGGCCATCCTTCCAGTACCTAAGGCCTCCTGTGGATTGCGCCCTTACCGGGCCGTTGGAGCTCAGGATGTAGTTCAGGGTCGAAAAGGCGTGGACAAAAAGGTCCCCGGCAACCCCGGTGCCGTAATCCCGGTAGTTGCGCCAGCGGAAGAACCGGGTATTGTCATAGGGCACCTTCGGGGCCCGGCCCAGGAAGGTATCGAAGTCCACGGTCTCCGGGTTGGCGTCGGGCGGGATCGGGTATTGCCAGGCCCCTTCGGAGCTGTAGCGGTCGTTGTACATATCCAGCATGACAATGTCCCCGATGGCCCCGGCTTCGTAAAGTTGTTTGGCCTTTTCGTTCCCCAGGGAAGACATCCCCTGGCTGCCCACCTGGCAAACCTTGCCTGTTTTTTGCTGGGCCGCAATGATCTCGTGCCCTTCCTCGGCGCGTTGCACCATGGGCTTCTCGCAGTAGACGGCCTTACCCGCCTGGAGCGCATCGATGGTGATCTGCTTGTGCCAGTGGTCCGGGGTGGCCACGATCACGGCATCCACGTCCTCCCGTGCCAGCAATTCCCGGTAGTCCCTGGTTTTGAAGAGGCCTTCGCCCCAGAGTTCTTCGGCCCGGGTCAGGCGGCCCTGGTACAGGTCGCATACGGCCGTCAGCTTTACCCCGGCAACCTTCAGGGCCGACCGGGTATCGTATATGCCCTGTATCCCGCAACCGATTAGGCCCAGTTGGATCTGGTCATTCGGGCTGAATGCGGGGTAGCTCCTTTCCAGCAGGGAATCACGTCGCTGGGCAGACAATAAATAGGGGCCGGCGGTGAGCCCGGCAGTGGCCAGGGTGGTTTTTTTCAGGAAGGACCTCCTGGAGGAATCTGGATGTTTCATGCGTTGGATTTGTTAGAATGGTTTGTCCGAAGGAGGAAGATACTGCATTCTCCAATTTGGTACAAACCGTCGGGGCCGGGAATAGGAATTGGGGCCGGGATTGGGAAGTGCGGCTGCTCAGGGATGGCATTCAATCCCGGAGGCAACCGGGTTTGCGGGGACCAGGGGGGAGATATAGGGGATCCCCAGGCCCATCCCCCTGAGTATAAACAGCACACCTATCAGCACCACCAGCACCGGGATGGCCCGCCTCAGCCTGCGGGCCCATTGGCTTTTCAGATACTTGCCGAAAAGGGCGGCCACGCTCATAAGCGGGACGGTGCCCAGGCCGAACAACATCATAAAGGTGGCACCCCCCAGGGCCGTGCCGGGGGCCATGGAGCCGATAACAGCCATGTACACCAGGCCGCAGGGCAGGAAGCCGTTGAGGAACCCAATGGTCAGGAAGGTATCCGCTGTCCGTTTTTGCAGTTGGGCGCCCAGGGCGCTTTTCAACTTCCCAATCAACCGGTAAAGCGGACCTGCCAACCCACGGCCCCCGAATCGGGACCAGGGTACCAGGACAGCCAGGATCATCAGGGCGCCGATGAAGATGGAGAGCTTTTGTTGAAAGCCAAAGAGGTACAGGCCACGGCCGACCAGGCCAAAGAGGCCGCCGATCATCGCATAGGCCAGCAGGCGGCCCATGTGGTAGAGGGATAGTTGCCCGTATTTTTTGATCCCGGATTGCCGGTCCAGGGGCAGCATAAAGGCGATCGGGCCGCACATGCCGATGCAGTGCAGGCTTCCCATCAAACCCAGTAAGAATGCGGTGGCTAGCATGAGCGCTCGCTTTTTGCCCCGGATTGGCCCGGGGTTTTTGGGTTAATAGGTCAGGCGGGTCCGGTACAAATATTCCCGGCCCCGGAAGGTCCAGGCGATTCGGATATCCCAGCGACCATCCAACAAGCGGTCAGCGGGTATGAGCTGAAGTGAGTCGGATATTTGAATGGGCAATTCAAAATCCAGTTGCTCGTTGGACGGTCTGTACAGGGACACGGCGCCCCGGATCTCACCGGGGTCCATATTTTCGGGATATCGGATTTGCAGCCCCGCGGATGTCCTTTCGATCTGCAGGGTGCCCCCGGAACCGGCCAGGTTCGAAGAGGCATCCATTTCCTGTTGGTACGCCAGTTCCTCCTGGTAGTACGATTCGGTGACCATGTCGTGTTCGGCCCGCGGGTTCGAACTGGCCTGTACCACAAAGTACAGGATGAAGGCGATAAAGCCCGCAAAGGCGAGTACGATTCCTGTTCCCCAATTGATTTTCATAATTTCAGGTTTTACTTATACGTCCGCGGCGCCAGAAAGCGGGTAGCCGTGGTTTCTATTAATTCGTCCCCGCTGTAGACGCCGATTTTGAGCTTGTCCTGGTCGCCGTTGAGTTCGGACTCCGGGATGTCGATAAAAAGGGTGCCTTCGAACAATTCCTGGGCGGGTACCGCAAAGCCGTCCCCCTTTACGAAGGTGATGGTCCCCTGATGGGACATCAGCCGGAAGTGCACATCGTCGATGTCGTGGGTGGTCTTGTTGACCAGTTTGTAGGTGTATACGTTACTGATGACCTGGTTTTCCTTCCGTTGGTACAGCTGGCCGGGTAGCCGGAGTACGGAGGCTTCCAGGTCGTTCCTCAGGAAGAGCATGCCCACGAGGACCCCGGTAAGGATCAGCAGCACGGCCGAATACCCTTTCAGCCGGGGGGTGAACCGGAATTTGGAATTGCGGGCTATCTCGTCTTCGCTGGCATAGCGGATGAGCCCTTTTGGCAGGTCCACCTTCTCCATGATGGCGTCGCACGCATCGATGCAGGCCGTGCAGTTGACGCATTCCAGCTGGGTGCCGTTTCGGATGTCGATCCCGGTCGGGCACACGTGCACGCATTGCAGGCAATCGATACAGTCCCCATACCCGTGGGCCTCCCGGTCTTCCCCCTTCCGGAATTTTTTCCGTCCCTTTTCTGCTTCCCCACGTTTGTAATCGTAGGCGACCACGATGGACTTGTTGTCCAGCAGGACCCCCTGCATCCTGCCGTACGGACAGGCAATGATGCAGACCTGTTCCCGGAACCAGGCAAAGACAAAATAGAAAACCCCCGTGAAGATGAGCAGGGCCACCAGGGTTCCCGAGTGCTCGGCAGGGCCTTCATAGATATATCGCATGAGGGCGTCACTGCCGATCAGGTAGGCCAGGAACACATTGGCAATACCAAAGGATATCAGGAAGAATACGGCCCATTTGGTCAGGCGTTTGCGGATTTTATCCGCATTCCAGGGCTGGCGTGCGAGGCGTATCTGGGCACCCCGGTCCCCGTCGATCCAGTATTCGATCCGGCGGAATACCATCTCCATGAAAATGGTCTGCGGGCAGATCCAGCCACAGAATATCCGCCCGAAAGCCGTGGTGAACAAGGCGACAAAGATCACGCCGATGATCATGCAGATCACCACCAGGTGGAAATCCTGGGGCCAGAAGGGCAGGCCGAAAATATTGAACCGCCTTTCCAGGACGTTGAACAGCAGGAACTGGTTTCCGTTGACCCGTACAAACGGGGCTGCGATCAGGAACAGCAACAGGGCATAACTCACCCATTTGCGGTAGGTATAGAACCTGCCGCTGGGTTTTTTCGGGTAGACCCAGGCGCGTTTGCCCGTCTCATCAATGGTGCCGATCGAATCCCGGAACCGCTCTTCATTTGTCATGGCCTGTTCTTTTCAATTGCTGCCTGCCGCAGATGCAAGGGCTACTGGCCGGAATCCTCCCCTTCCAGGGGGTCCGGGGTCTCCGTTTCGATAATGACTTCCACGCCTGTGGAGTCTGTAGCCACCTCCACGGCATCCACCGGGGCGTCAGGATCCACGTACAGTTCGCCTTCCGGGGCTTTTGCGTCCGGGGGGTTGGTACCGTGCATGCTGATTACGTAGCTTGCCACCTGTGCAATCTCGCTGGGCTTCAGGTTGGTTTTCCAGGCCACCATGCCCTTGCCATCCCGCCCCCCTTCGGAGATGGTATTGAAGACGTTCCGGATGCCGCCCCCGAGGATCCAGTAATCATCGGTGAGGTTCGGGCCAATGGACCCACCCCCGTCAATTTTATGGCAAACTGCGCAATTTCCTGAAAATATGGCCTCCCCGGCGGCCATGTCGGAGGCCTCCGTCAGCAGTTCCACCGTGCTGGCATCAATCAGGTCCTTGGCCGTCCGCTTGTACTCCGCCACGGCCTCCCGTGCCTCCTCCATTTGCAGGGCGTATTCGGTCTCCTGGTCATTGCCGTTGAAGACGTGGAAGCGCACCAGGTAAATGGCCGCGAAAAGGATTGTGGCATAAAACAGGTAGATCCACCAGGGCGGGAGTTTGTTGTCGAGTTCCCGGATGCCGTCGTAATTGTGGTCCAGGATGATTTCACCCTCTTCCGCAATGGGCCGGGACCCCAGCAATTTCTTGTAGACCCGCATACCCCATTCCCAGCGCCAGGGCTGGTTGCGCTTCTGGAGGTACCGCTCCTGGGCCTCAGGGTCCAGGGTGTGGAACATGACGCGCTCGATGCCGCGCACCATGAGTTCCACCCCGATGAGCACCAACAGGACCAGCAACAGGAACAACAGGGTTATCGGGTAGGCCATGAAAGCCGGTTGGTCGCCCGAATCGATAACGTATTCCATCAGGCCGAAGATCGCGAAAAACAGCAGGGGGATCCGGATCCACCAGGGGATTGATTGTCTCATTTCTGTAAGGTATTTGTCGGTTCGTCTTCCAGGGGTAATTCGCTCATTTCCCGTATGTGTTGCCGGGACGCGGTCAGCACCCACCAGAACAACACCACGAAGAACACAAAGAATATCAGGAGGGATATCATGGGGTAGCTGGCCACCCCGTCGATCGTCTCCATGTAGTTTTTAACAAATTTCATCATGGCTTAAGGCTTTTCGGAGGCAACTTTGCTGCCCTGTTCAATTTTTATATCGGTTCCCAGGCGCTGGAGGTAGGCAATCATGGCCACGATTTCCCGGTCCCGCATTTCGATGAATGTTTCGCCGTTTTCTGCCGCACTGCGCTTCTGATCCTCGTAGCTCCTGGCAAATTCGGGATCCTGGTAGAGGTTCTCCTCGATCTGCCGGGCCTGCTCGGCCATGGCCTGCTGGGCGCCGGTAATGTCGTCATCAGAATAGGGGACCCCAAGCTTGGCCATGGCGCGCATCTTATCTTCGGTAGCGCTGCGGTCGTGGCGGTTCCGGACCAGCCACTGGTAGGCGGGCATGATGGAGCCGGAGGAGGTACTCTGCGGGTCGTACATGTGGTTCAGGTGCCAGCTGTCCGAGTATTTGCCCCCGATGCGCAGCAGGTCCGGCCCGGTGCGCTTGCTTCCCCAGAGGAAGGGGTGGTCGTAGACGAATTCCCCGGCTTTGGCGTATTCCCCATAGCGCTCCACCTCACTCCGGAAGGGTCGGACCATCTGGGAATGGCAGCTGACGCAGCCCTCCCGGATATACAGGTCCCTGCCCTCGAGTTCCAGGGGGGTATAGGGGGTCACGCTGGTGATGGTCGGGATATTCGATTTCACCAGCAGGGTGGGGATGATCTGCACTGCGCCCCCGATAAGGATGGCGATGGTGGCCAGGATGGTCAGTTGAACCGGCTTGCGTTCCAGCCAGGTATGGAAGGTCTCCCCCGCCAGGCGGCGGCGGTTCAGTCGTTTCAGGGGGGCGGCTTCGGCCAGCTCGTCCTCCACGGCCTGCCCGCTGCGGATGGTGGCGACCATGTTGTAGAGCATCACCAGTACCCCGGCCAGGTAGAGCGTACCGCCAATGGCACGCATCCAGTACATCGGGATGATTTCCTGTACGGTTTCCAGGAAGTTGCCGTACACCAGGGTGCCGTCCGGGTTGAAATCCTTCCACATGAGGGCCTGTGTAAACCCTGCCACATACATCGGGAGGGCATAGAGGACGATCCCCAGGGTGCCGATCCAGAAATGGAAATTGGCCAGTGGCACGGAAAACAGGGGTGTTTTATAAAGCCTCGGAACCAGCCAGTAGACCATCCCGAAAATCAAAAATCCGTTCCAGGACAGGGCGCCCACATGCACGTGTGCGATGATCCAGTCGCTGAAGTGGGCAATGGCGTTGATGTTTTTAAGGGAGAGCATGGGCCCCTCGAAGGTGGCCATTCCGTAGCCGGTAATGGCAACTACCATGAATTTGAGTACCGGGCTGGTGCGCACCTTGTCCCATGCCCCCCTCAGGGTCAGCAGGCCGTTGATCATCCCGCCCCAGGAAGGCGCGATGAGCATGATCGAAAAGGTGACGCCCAGGTTCTGGGCCCAGTCGGGCAGGGAGGTATATAACAGGTGGTGCGGGCCTGCCCAGATGTATATAAATATCAGCGACCAGAAGTGCACGATGGACAACCGGTACGAATAGATGGGGCGGTTGGCCGCCTTGGGCACGAAATAGTACATCAGCCCCAGGAAGGGGGTGGTGAGGAAAAAGGCCACGGCATTATGCCCATACCACCATTGCACCAGGGCATCCTGCACGCCGGCATAAACCGAATAACTCTTGAGGGCGCTCACCGGCAATTCGAGGCTGTTGAAGATATGCAGCACGGCCACGGTGATGATGGTGGCCAAATAGAACCAGATGGCCACATACAAATGCCGCTGCCGACGTTTGAGTACCGTGCCAATGAAGTTCCAGGCAAAGACCACCCAGACGAGGGTAATGGCGATGTCGATGGGCCATTCCAGCTCCGCGTATTCCTTGGATGTGGTGTATCCGAGGGGGAGGGTCAGGGCGGCTGATACGATGATCAGCTGCCAGCCCCAGAAATTGATTTTGCTGAGCGCGTCATTGAACATCCTGGCTTTCAGCAGCCGCTGGGTGGAGTAATAGACCCCGGCAAACATGGCATTGCCCACAAAGGCAAAGATCACTGCGTTGGTGTGCAGCGGCCTCAGCCGTCCGAAGCTCAGCCAGGAAATCCCGTCGGTGAGGTTCGGGAACAGAAACATAAAGGCCAGCAAAAGCCCTACCAGCATCCCCACCACGCCCCAGAGCATGGTGGCGTAAAGGAATTTCTGGACGATTTTGTTGTCGTATTTGAATTGTTCGACTTCCATGGTCTTCTGATTAGGTTTCGCGTGTGTTTTTGGTTGATTTTTCGGGTTTTGAAGCGGGATCCCCGGTTTTGCCCACCAGCTCGTCATCAAAGAGCATCCGCACCGAAGGCGTGTACGGGTCGTCGTACTGCCCCCTGCGGACCGAGTAGATGAAAACGGCAAAGAAAAACAGCGCCACGGCCACACTGATGGCCAGCAGCAGATAGATTACGCTCATACCCACGTAAAAATTTGAGTGTAAAACTACCCAGGGGTGTTTCCGGAAAAAATGATAAATGTCAGGGTTCGGAAATTATTCGGCCTTCCTGCCGATCCAGGTAGTCGCCAGGTAGGTAAAAATGACGATGGTAATGGAACTCAGTGGCATCAGGATAGCTGCGATGACCGGCTGGAGTTGCCCGGTGACGGCAAAATAAAGTCCCACCAGGTTGTAGAGGAGGGAGAGAGCAAAACTGATCCGGATGACTCCGAGGCCCTTCCTGCTGATCCGCAGGAACCAGTCCAGGCTTGCAAAACGGCGGCCGTCGAGGATCGCATCGCAGGCGGGGGTAAACAGATGGGAGTCTTCCGAGATGGCAATGCCCGCATCTGCCTGGGCCAGGGCCCCCGCATCGTTGAGCCCGTCGCCAACCATGATGACCCTGCGGCCCGCCTGTTGCATTTCCCGTACGAAATGCAGTTTTTCCCGGGGTTGCCGGTCAAAATAAAGTGGGGTCAGGGGCGGCAACAGATCTTCCAGCGCTTCTTTTTCGGAGGGGTTGTCCCCGGACAGCACGGCGATATCGTACTGGTTGCCCAGGCGCTCAAAAAGTCCCCGGGAGCCTTCCCGATAGGCATTCCTGATGGTGAAGTACCCCCGGTACCCCTTGCCGGAACGCACGTGCACTTCGGTACCCGACCCGGCAGGTGCCTCCTGGCTACCCGCAAAACTGCGGGAACCTGCGCGTATATATTCCCCGTTGGCCCTCCCCTCGATACCGCTTCCGAGGTGTTCTTCGTAATGGTCCAGGGGGACGATATCGTACGGGGCCAGGTTCTGGTAGAGGGCCTGGCTCAGGGGGTGTCCCGAAGCGCGGAGGATATTTTTCAGGGCTGCCGCCTCCTCCGTTTCCAGGGGGATCCCCGTGTAGGCAATCTGGTTTTTCCGGGCTGTGCTGATGGTACCGGTCTTGTCGAAGACCAGCGTGTCTGCCCGGGCCATGCGCTCGAGGGTGTTGGTATCTTTTACATAGAAACCGTTGCGCCCGAAGATCCGCAACAGGTTCCCGAGGGTAAAGGGGGCCGCCAGGGCTATCGCACAGGGGCAGGCGATGATCAGCACGGCGGTGAGCACATCCAGGGAGCGGGAGGGGTCGATAAATAGCCAGGCCCCTGCGGCGGTGGCCGCGATGGTCAGTACGGCGAGGGTAAACCGCTTCCCGATGCGGTCCGTCAGGTTGCGGAAGCTGCTTTTGGCCGATTTGGAAAAGGCGGAATCGCTCCACAGTTCCGTCAGGTAACTCTGGGAGACCACCTTGAGCACCCGGACTTCGATAGGCCCCTGCAACTGCCGGCCCCCGGCATAGATGGTTTCCCCTTCGGCCTTGCGCACCGGGCGTGCCTCCCCGGTGACAAAACTGTAATCGATTTCCCCTTTTCCCCTGATCAGCATGGCATCGGCGGGGATCAGGGCGTTATTGCGGATCAGCAACCGGTCGCCGGGTACCACTTCGTGGACCGGCACGTTTGCCTCTTCCCCATCCTCCCCGAGGCGGGTGACCGCTATGGGAAAATAGGATTTGTAGTCGCGCTCAAAAGAGAGATAAGAATAGGTCCGTTGCTGGAAAAAGCGGCCCAGCAACAGGAAGAAGACCAGTCCCGAAAGGCTGTCGAAAAAGCCGCTTCCCAGGTCCAGGGCCACCTCCACGGTGCTCCGGACAAATAGCACGGCAATCCCCAGGGCAATGGGCAGGTCGATATTCAGCACGCCGGAGCGGAGACCCCGGTACCCCGTGCGGATATAATCCCACCCGGAATAAAATACCACGGGTACGGAAAAGGCGAACATCAGCCAGCGGAACAACCCCTTGTTGGCAGAAAGCCAGGATTCCCCGCTGTCAAAATATTCGGGGAAGGACAGGAACATGATATTCCCAAATGCAAACCCGGCAATCCCAAGCTGGTAAATGAGCTTCCGGCTGGTTGCAGGCGATTCGCGATTGTACTGCTCCAGGGTTATGGAAGGTTCATAGCCGATGGATACCAGTAGTTCCACGAGTTCCCGCAGCCGGATTTTTTCGGGGTTGAAATGGATGTGTGCTCGTTTGCGGGGAAAATTTACCTGGCTGCTGATCACCCCGGGGTTCAGCCGGTTGAGGTTTTCCAGGATCCAGATACACGAGCTGCAATGGATTTGGGGAATCTGCAGGGTGACCACCTGGTGGGAGGCTTCCTGGAAATCCAGAAGGCGGGAGGCAATCTCCGGCTCGTCGAGGAAATCGTAGGCGTGGTCTGTATCGCGGGGGGAACGGCCCGGGTTCTCCCCGAGGTCGTAATAGGCGTCCAGCTGGTGGTCCCGGAAGATCTCGTAGACGGTTTGGCAGCCGCGGCAACAGAAATCCCGGCCATCAAAGTGAACCCTGTCGGCTTCGCAGGGTTCCCCGCAATGGTAGCAGCCCGGGGGCTGGATGTCCGGGGATGTGGTTTTCCGGGTAGTCATAATTCCAGTCAAATGCAAAGATGCATCAAACCCTGCCACTGCAAAGATGATATATGTCACCTTTCAGGGATGTCGTTTTTTCCCTACATTTATATATAATTAGTGATGGGATTTCAGAAGTGCCTGGGCACTTAAAGTCGTGATCCCTTAAAATCCGGAACATGGAGGAAGAATTCAGTAAATCCCGATGTGAAAACTGCATCGTCCGCAAGTTCAACGCCCTCCGGGCGATGAGCAAGGAGGAATTGAAGGCGGTTGCAGATTCCAAGGTGTCCCGGAAAGTCAAAAAAGGCGAGATCATCTTTGACGAGGGGGAACGGCTGGCAGGCGTTTACTGCGTGCGGGACGGGGTTTCCAAACTCTCCAAGCTCAGCGAAAACGGGAAGGACCAGATCGTGAAACTCGCCAGCAAGGGCGAAGTGCTCGGACAGCGTTCGGTGGTTGCGGAAGAATCTGCCAACCTGAGCGCTACCGCCATCAGCGATATGGAGATCTGCTTTATCCCTAGGGAGGCCATCAGCGATTCCCTGCATAAGAACCCGGACTTCACCTACGAGGTGCTCCGCCATATGGCACAAGACCTCCGCGAGGCCGATGAGGTCATCGTAAACATGTCCCAGAAGACCGTCAAACAAAGGATTGCCCAGGCCCTGCTCTACCTGAAGGAAAATTTCGGGGAAGATTCGGACGGGTACCTGCTGCTGGTACTTTCACGGGAAGATATTGCCAGTGTGGTCGGGACGGCAACGGAATCCTGTATCCGCATGCTGTCCGAACTCAAAAAGGAGGGGTTGATCAAAACCTCCGGCAAGCGGCTTGCGATCACCGAGGCCCGCAAACTGAAGGAACTCGCGGACGGATTCTGATAGCCGGTAGTGGTTACTCCCGCGAAATCGGGAAATCTTCATAGAAGTCGTCAAACGTCTTGTCGGACGTATACGGATCCCTGAGGACCCGGTATACCATCACCCCTACGAGCAATTGCCCGAGGACCGTGATATAAAACACCCAGTTAAAGGCGAGGTCCATCAGGACCGTAAGGGTCAGTATCAACAGGAGGAATGTAGTCAGGGCTACCCAGCCCATGGCAGTCATTTTCATAGCAAACGTTTCTCCCTTATCGGGTTTTGAACGTAACCGTAAATTAACCAATCCTAGGGGGAAATCCTGTTAAAGGCTTGCCAAACAAGTCGCACCAACCGGCTATACCGGCAGGCGCTTTGCATCATCGGAAAGAGCGTTTTGTCCGATTGAAGAATCCGCTTCGTGCAATCGGTGAAGAAAGGCCATCGGCAGCACGCCCAGCCGCGATCCGGAATCCGTACCTTTAAAAAAAAGCATTTCCATGAATATCCCAGAAAGTGATCTTCCGCGAATCGCAGTGGTCGGAGGCGGTTTTGCCGGGATTTCCCTGGCTAAGCGGCTGCGGGGGCTGCCCGTGCAGCTGGTGCTGGTAGACCGGCAAAACTACCACAATTTCCAGCCCCTCCTTTACCAGGTCTCGACCGGTGGCCTGGAGCCTGACAGCATCGCCTATCCCATCCGTAAAATACTCAAGCGCCTGGACAATTTTTATTTCAGGTGGGCCGAGGTGGAATCCGTGGACCCGGACCGGCGCATTTTGCATACGGATAAAGGGGATTTGGGGTACGATTACCTGGTGCTGGCCACGGGGACGCGGACCAATTATTTCGGGAACAAGCAGATGGAGAAATTTGCCCGCCCGATGAAAACCATCCCGCAGGCACTCGACATCCGCAGCCTGGCACTGCAAAACCTGGAACAGGCAGACTATACAGAGAGCGATTCTCAGCGACGGGCCCTCATGAATTTCTGCATCATCGGGGCAGGGCCCACCGGGGTGGAACTGGCGGGTGCCTTTGCCGAACTCAAACGGCATGTGTTCCCCCGGGATTACAAGCACCTGGACGTGGCGGAGATGGAAATCCACCTATTTGAAGGGGCAGGGCAGGTATTGCCGCCCATGAGCGATACCGCCTCCCGGAAAGGCAGGGAATTCCTGGAGGGACTCGGGGTACAGATCCACCTGGATACCCTGGTGGATTCCTATGACGGGGAACTGCTGACCACCAAAGACGGGAAGGAGTTCCGGACGGCCAACTGCATCTGGACCGCCGGGGTCACCGGTGCCCTGGTCCCCGGTTTTCCCGAAGGATCCGTCGATGGGCGCACAGGCCGCCTGAAGGTCGATAACCTGAACCGGGTCAGGGGTTATGAAACCGTATTTGCCGTTGGAGATATCGCCCTCATGCAGACCGCCAATTATCCGGGGGGGCATCCGCAAATGGCGCAGCCGGCCATGCAGCAGGGCGCCCACCTGGCAAAAAACCTCAAATTCCTACTGGAGGGCAAGCCGATGCGGCCCTTCACCTACAAGGACAAGGGGAGCATGGCAACCATCGGGAGGAACAAGGCGGTGGTGGACCTTCCCAAATTCCAGTTCGGCGGTTTTGCCGCCTGGTTTATCTGGATGTTCATCCACCTGATGTCCCTGGTGGGGTTCCGGAACAAAGTCGTTGTCTTCTTTAACTGGGTGTACAACTATATCAATTACGACAAGGCGGCCCGCCTGATTGTCCGTCCTTTCAGGAGGAAGGCCGAAAAGGATGCGGCCATGGCGGATAAATAAAAAAGCTTTGCTATCTTTGCAGGGTTGTGTTGTATTCCCGGAAGGGAATGCAGGTCGGCGGCAGTAACTGCCGCGTCCAAATGAAAGGCTTTCCGATGAGGGAGGCTTTTTTTTTTGGAATCTAAAGAGTTCCGACACCGACACCGCCACTGGATCTGGGAGTATTACGAATCCCTTTATCTCATCACTTTGTATCCCGGATACCGCGTTTCAGGACTCCCGCGTTTCAGGAATCCTTGCGTTCCTCCGGGTTGTACGTTGATTTGTTATCGGTTGATTTCTCGCTCATGTTACGTTTTCCCAACAAGATACCAGGCTGTCCGGATTGCCCGTGTCCCAGTGCCATCGATCCGTGCTGCATTCCGCTTATGCCATTTCAGTTTGGTCTTGAATTGTCGTATTTTTAGGGAAGAATAAAAGCGCGCAAATCATGCCACTATACCACAAACTGGGTAAAATCCCGCACAAGCGGCATACCACCTTCCGCAAAGCAGACGGCAGCCTGCATTACGAGCAGCTGTTCGGCACCATCGGTTTTGACGGGATGTCTTCCCTGCTCTACCACCTGCACAGGCCCACCCAGGTAAAAAAAATAGACAAGACACTGGACGTCGCCCCCCGGGCTGCGGTTTCCCACCACATCCAGTCGCGCCTGCTCAAGGGGCTGGAACTGCCCCCCCAGGACGATTGGCTGGACAGCCGGAGGGTGGTGTTGTTCAACCAGGATGTGCACATCGGGCTGGCAGCCCCCCGCAAATCCCAGACCGGCTACTTCTACAAGAATGCCGATGCGGATGAACTGTTGTTTGTCCACGAGGGTTCCGGGGTACTCAAAACCTTCCTGGGAGAGATCCCCTTTGAATATGGGGACTACCTGCTGATCCCCCGCGGGATGATCTACCAGATCCATTTTGACGGGGCCGACAACCGGCTGCTGACCGTGGAATCCTACCACCCGATCTACACGCCCAAGCGCTACCGGAACTGGTTTGGCCAGCACCTGGAGCATTCGCCCTTCTGCGAACGGGACTTTAAGCTGCCCCGGAACCTGCAGACGTATGATGAGAAAGGGGAATTCCTGATCAAGATCAAAAAACAGGGGCAATTGCACCACCTGGTCTATGCCACCCACCCCTTTGACGTGGTTGGCTGGGACGGGTACAATTTCCCGTATGGCTTCTCCATCCACGACTTTGAGCCCATCACCGGCCGGGTGCACCAACCGCCGCCCGTCCACCAGACGTTTGAGACAGGGGCCTTTGTGGTGTGCTCTTTTGTACCCCGCCTCTACGACTACCACCCGGAGTCCATCCCGGCCCCCTACAACCATTCCAACATCGATTCGGATGAGGTGCTCTACTACGTGGACGGCGACTTTATGAGCCGGAAGGGGATTGACAGGGGCTACATATCCCTGCACCCTGCAGGCATCCCCCACGGTCCGCACCCGGGCACCTACGAGGCGAGCATCGGCAAGGAAAAAACAGAGGAACTGGCCGTGATGGTGGATACCTTCAAGCCGCTGCAACTTACCCAGGCCGCGCTGGACCTGGATAACGGGACCTACTACCGCTCCTGGCTGGAATAGGCCGGAAGGCCTAAAACAAACCGGGGTAGTGCAGGACCCTGTGGACAAGGCTACCCGCCAGGGCCGCCGTTTGACCGTCCGTGTCAAAGGCCGGGTTCAGCTCCGCAAGATCCATGCTTACCAGTTTCCCGCATCCCAGGACTGCGTCCAGCAGCGGCATCATTTCCCAGGGGCTGTAACCCATGGGGGAGGCAGCGCTGACCCCCGGGGCATAGGCTGAGGAAAACCCGTCCAGGTCAATGGTCAGGTAAACCGCATCCACGCGTTTGAGAAACGTTTTCAGCTTTTTCAGAGAGGCCTGCAAGGCGCTGCCAAGCAATTCTTCCCGGGCTACGGTAAGGACGGAAAGTTCTTTTGCACGGTCCCAGAGTACCTGGGGGTTGGCGTCCCGACGCACCCCGATGCAGGCGTAGTGGAAGCCGAACCCTTCCTGTTCACAGGTACGGGCAATCTGGAAAAACGGGCTGCCTGAATGGGGCGCATCGCCGGGGGAGCGCAGGTCAAAGTGGGCATCGAAGTTGACAATCCCCAATTTCCTGCCCGTCGGCAGGTAGGTGCGCACCCCCTTGTAGTGGGCAAAGGCGATATCGTGACCGCCCCCGATGCCAATCGGGAAATAGCCCGATCGCAGCAATTGCGCAATGCCTTCCGAGAAAGCCTGCTGGGCAGATTCCAGCCGGTCCGTATCCAGCCGGATATCGCCTGCATCGGCCAGGCCGTCCGGAGCCTCCTGCAACCAGGGCAATTTGCCCAGTCCCCTGCGAAACGCCCGGGGGCCTTCTGCAGCCCCCGGCCTGCCGAGGTTGCGCCTTACCCCTTCATCACAGGCATACCCGAAGAGTGCCGGGACCTTCCCGGTTGGCGGGGTAGACTCCGAACGCAGGTCGACGGTGCGGATATTTTCATGCAGGTAGGCCCGGTTTGCGGATTCACGGCCTGTAAAAAGGGACGGTTCCGCCGGGTGATATAAGTCTTTCATGACATAGTTTCTTCGTCCATACGGTAATTCGTTCTTCAGAAAAGGTCGTCTAAAATTGCGTCATCCACAAGCCCCGGCAGGCGGACGGAGAAGTCCGGCCTGCGGTCCAGTTCCCGCTGCAGGGCCTCCATGGCCTCCGGGTTCCGGGCCCAGCTGCGGCGGGCGATGCCATTGTTGACGTCGAAGAACAACATGCTTTCCAGGCGCCGTTGCGCCCGGGGTGTCCCGTCCAGTACCATCCCGAAACCGCCATTGATTACCTCGCCCCAACCGACGCCCCCACCATTGTGGATGGAAACCCAGCTTGCCCCCCGGAAGGAATCCCCGATCACATTGTGGATGGCCATATCTGCCGTAAAGCGGCTGCCGTCGTAGATGTTGCTGGTTTCCCGGAACGGGCTGTCCGTGCCACTGACATCGTGGTGGTCGCGCCCCAGCACAACAGGCCCTTTCAGGCTTCCGTCCCGGATGGCCCGGTTGAATGCCGAGGCAATGGCAATCCGGCCTGCGGCATCCGCATAGAGGATGCGCGCCTGGGAGCCGACCACCAGTCCATTGGCCTCCGCCTGGGAGATCCAGCGGATATTGTCCCGCAACTGCCCCCGGATGGACTCCGGGGCGTTTTGCAATTGTTCCTGCATTACCTCCCCGGCAATGCGGTCGGTTCGCCGCAGGTCTTCCGGGTCCCCGGAGGCGCATACCCACCGGAAGGGGCCGAAACCGTAATCGAAACAAAGGGGCCCGAGGATATCCTGCACGTAGGAGGGATACCGGAATTCCGCCCCATCCTCCCCGAGGATGTCCGCCCCGGCCCGGGAGGCCTCCAGCAGGAACGCATTTCCGTAATCGAAGAAATAGGTGCCGCGCTCCGTATGCCGGTTGATGGCTGCCACATGCCGCCGCAGGGATTCCTGAACGGCTTGCCGGAAGCGATCCGGTTCCGCAGACATCATTTGGTTTGCGTCCTCAAAGGACAGCCCGGCCGGGTAGTACCCACCCGCCCATGGGTTGTGCAGGGACGTCTGGTCACTGCCCAGGGTTACCGGTACACTTTCGTCCGCAAACCGTTCCCATACCTCCACCACATTGCCCAGGTAGGCCAGGGACACTACTTCCCGTGCGGCTATGGCGGCCCGGGTCCGGACTACGAGCCCATCCAGGTCCTCGTGCAGTTCATCCACCCAGCCCTGCTCGTACCGCTTCCGGGCGGCTGCGGGGTTGACTTCCGCGCAGACGGTGATGCAGCCCGCAATGTTCCCCGCCTTGGGCTGGGCGCCGCTCATGCCACCGAGGCCGGCGGTTAGGAAGACCTTCCCCCCGAACTCGGAGGCCCCGGGAAGGACACGTCGGAAGGCATTGAGGACCGTAATGGTAGTGCCGTGGACAATGCCCTGCGGCCCGATATACATGTAGGAGCCCGCCGTCATCTGCCCGTACTGGGTCACCCCCAGGGCATTGAACCGCTCCCAGTCGTCCGGCCCGGAATAATTCGGGATCATCATCCCGTTGGTAACCACCACCCGCGGGGCTTCCGGGGACGACGGGAAAAGCCCCATCGGGTGGCCCGAGTACATGTGCAGGGTCTGGTTTTCGGTCATTTCCGAGAGGTACTGCATGGTGAGCAGGTACTGCGCCCAGTTCTGGAAAACGGCCCCGTTCCCCCCATAGGTAATGAGCTCTTCCGGGTGCTGGGCCACCTCCGGGTCCAGGTTGTTCTGGATCATCAGCATGATGGCTGCCCCTTCCGTCGTTTTTGCCGGGTATGCGTCGATGGGCCGCGCATGCATAGGGTAGTCCGGGCGGAACCGGTACATATAGATCCGGCCATAGTCTTTCAGTTCCCTGGCAAATTCCGGGGCCAGAGTTGCATGCCAGTCCCGGGGGAAATACCGGAGCGCATTGCGCACGGCAAGTTTTTTTTCTTCTACAGACAGGATGTCTTTTCGGACCGGGGCATGGGAGCTTTGCGGCCCGCGTTCGCGTGGGGGAGGCAATTTCCCCGGAATCCCCCTAAGGAGCGTCTGCTGGAATTCGGAAAGGGTCCTGGTGGTATTCATTGGGTTGCGGTGTTATCCGGGAGGCGCCGGCCTTTTTTCCATACGGAGGAGGGCCGGAGCCTGCCCTGGTGGTAAAGGATTTCGTTGTAGTGGTCCGTATCGAACAGGACAAAATCTGCCAGCATGCCCGGGGCGAGGATACCCCGGTCGTCCAGGCCCAGGGCAATGGCAGCCCGGAAGGTGATGCCGGCAAAGACCTCGGCGTGGGTCACTTTTTCGGCCGCCCCCAGGATGGCTGCCTGGGTGAGCAGGTCGCCCATCGGGGCCGATCCGGGGTTGTAATCGCTTGCGATGGCCAGGCAGGCCCCTGCGTCCAGCAGCGCCCGGGCCGGGGTATACCCGCAACCCAGCCCGAGGGTGGCACCGGGCAGGGCAGTGGCCACGACCCGGCTTTTGGCCAGGGCAGCTATTTCTGCGGGGCCGCTGGCTTCCAGGTGGTCGGCACTCCGGGCCCCGACGCGGATGGCCAGTTCGCTTCCCCCGGTGGTAAACTGGTCGGCGTGGAGGGTAATCTCGAACCCGAGCTTTTGGGCAAATTCCAGGTAGGGAAGGATTTGTGAAGGGGAAAAGGCGCCTTTTTCCACGAAGGCATCCACCCGGCGGGCGAGGCCCTCTTTGAGGACCACCGGAAGCAATCCCGCTTGCAGTTCCTCCAGGTACGCTTCGGGGGAACCTTCCATATCCCGGGGCATGGAATGGGCAGCCAGGCAGGTGGGGACCAGGTCCTGTGCGACGCGCGGGGCGGCATCCGCGATGGCCCGGAGCATTTTCAGTTCCTCTGCAATGGACAGGCCGTACCCGCTTTTGACCTCCAGGGTGGTGATCCCGTCCGCGGCAAACTGCCTGCAACGCATTTCCAGCAGGGATCCCAGTTCTTCACGTGAGGCCTTGCGTGTCTGGGTCACGGAATCCCAGATGCCGCCTCCGGACTCGGCAATTTCCAGGTAGGTCCGGCCGCTGTTCCGCAGGGCGTAATCGCGTGCCCGGCTGCCGGCGAAGCAACTGTGGGTATGTGCATCGATAAACCCCGGCAGGCCTACGTGCTCCCCGGAGAGGTGGGTTACAGCCGTCCCGGAGCGCCGGGCATCCCGTTCCAGCTTGTCAAATGGGCCTATTTCCCGAATCCGCTCCCCCTCCATAAGGATCCCTGTATTTTCCAGGACCGGGAGGGCGCTGTCGGGGAGGGCGCCTTTTGCGGGCAGGCCGCTCATCGGCAGCAGTTGGGTGATGGGGCCGATAAGGTGGGGGAGAGTCGCTTCTGTTGGAGAGGATTTCATCGGGTTACAAGTTTCATGTGGTGACAGGTTTTACCGGGTGACAGGTTTCGTCACAAAAGGTTGCCATCAAAAGGTTTCAAAAAGGGGGTCGAATTCGGTTTTAAGGCCCAGGGCCTTTTTACGGGAAACGGTTTCGAGTAGGCGGATGAGCGCCCCGGAGCGGATCAGGTCCAGGCCGGCTTCGATATCCGTGGCAAAGACCCGGTCGGCTTCGGCAAAGGAGACCCGGGTGCGTACCAGTTCGTGCGCTTTTTCCAGGAACCAGCCGGATTTCAGTGGCTTGCGGTACTCAAAGGCCTGGGCGGCCGTCAGCAATTCCACGGCCTGTATCTTTTCGACATTTTCCAGTACCTGCAGGGCTTTCCGGCCGCTGATGGACCCCATGCTCACATGGTCTTCCTGCCCCATGGAGGTGGGGATGCTGTCTGCACTGGCCGGGTAACACAGGCTTTTGTTTTCACTGGCAAGGGCCGCGGAGGTATATTGGAGCATCATGTAGCCGGAATTCAGTCCGGTATCCTTCATCAGCAGCTTGGGCAGGTCCGTTTGGTTGCCCTCCAGGGCCAGGTAAATCCGGCGGTCGGCAATATTGCCGATTTCAGAAGCCGCCAGGCAGGCGTAGTCCAGGGCCATGGCCAGGGGCTGGCCGTGGAAATTCCCCCCGCTGATGGAGAGTTCCTCGTCGATGACCACCGGGTTGTCAGTAACCGAATTCAGCTCGGTTTCCACCAGCTCCTTCAGGTGCAGCCAGGCATTCCGGGAAGCCCCGTGGACCTGGGGGATGCACCGCAGGGAATACGGGTCCTGTACCCGTTCGCAATCGATATGGTCTTCCAGGATCTCCGAGCCCTTGAGGAGGTTGCGCACCCGGTGGGCCACGTGCCGGGTCCCGGAATAGGGACGCAAGTCGTGGAGCCGCTCATGGAAGGGCATCAGGGAGCCCTGCAGGCCTTCCAGCATCATGGCGCCTATGATGTCGGCCTGGGAAAGGCAGCGCTGCATTTTTTCGACGGCGCAAACCGCGTGTGCCGCGATAAACTGGGTGCCGTTGATCAGGGCCAGCCCCTCCTTGGGACCGAGTTCCAGGGGTTCCAGGCCATATTCCCTGAGCACTTCTGCCGCCGGCATTTCAACCCCGTCCCGGGTAACCTGCCCGAGGCCGATAAGCGGGAGGAAGAGGTGGGCCAGGGGGGCCAGGTCGCCGGATGCCCCGACGGATCCCTGGGAGGGGACCACCGGGGTGATTCTTTCATCGATATGCCAGAGGATGCGCTTGAGAGTATTTTCGCTTATCCCGGAATGCCCCATGGAAAGGGCGTGCAGTTTCAGGACCAGCATGAGCCGGGCAATCTCATCGGCCACGGGGATACCCACCCCCACGCTGTGGCTTTTCAGGATGTTGACCTGCAACAGGCTCGTCTGCCCAGGGGAGATACGCGTCGTGCACAGGGGACCGAACCCGGTATTAATTCCGTAGACCGGCTCTCCTTTTGCGACGATCCGGGCGACGGCATCCCGGTTGGCCCGGACCCGCTCCATTACCTTCGGGGTCAATTCCCCGGTAGTGGCGCCCCGGGCCAGGGCGAGTGCCTTCCCGGCTGTCAACCGGTCGGAGCCAAAGGCAAAAGTGGACTTTGATTGCGACATAGGATTGGAATAGGTTGGGAAAAATAAAAATACGGATTATGTTTGATAATTATTGATGCAATTATTGCAATAATTGATAATCATGAGTAATCAAATTGAATTGCGCCATCTCCGCTATTTTATGGCGGTATCCGAACACCTGAATTTTCATCGGGCTGCCGACCAGCTCGACATTACCCAACCCGGTCTGAGCCGACAGATCCAGCAGCTGGAATTCCACCTGGGGACGGAATTGCTGGTGCGCAACCGGCGGGAAGTCCGGCTGACACCGGCCGGGGCATACCTCAGGGAGCAACTGATCCCCCAACTCAACCGCCTGGAGAATATCTACCGACAGACCCGGCGAATTGCCGCAGGCCAGTCGGGGGAGATCCGGATCGGCTTTCTTGGCTCTGCCATGCAGGATGTCATCCCACGCCTGCTGCTGGACCTGCGCAAACAGTTCCCCGAAATCCGGACCAGCCTGGAGGAACTGTCCAACCAGGCACAGGTCAGGGCGCTGCTGGAGGAACGGCTGGACCTTGGTTTTGTCCGCCTTTCGGACCTGCCTCCGGAGCTGGAGGGTTGTGCGGTCATGCGGGAAACCTTCTCCATGGTCGTCCCGAGCGACCATCCCATGAAAGGCCCGGCGATAGCCTCGGCCCGGGAATTTTCGGAGGAGCCTTTTATCCTTTTCACCCCTGAATACAGCCCGGACTATTACCGGACGGTGCTCAGTATCTGTGAGGATGCCGGGTTCCACCCCAGGGTTTCCCATAAATCGGTACATGCGCACACCATTTTCAAACTGGTGGCTGCGGGCCTCGGGGTCGCCATTGTGCCCACCTCCCTCCAGCACGGGTTCCGCCTGAAAGTCCGGTTCCTGGAACTCAGCGAAATCCGGCAGCGGGCGGTTCTTACGGCTGTGTGGAACCGGTCGCACCACAGCAAAGCCCTGGAGCACTGCATTGAACGGTTAAAGGTTCAGTCCCCAGGCGCCTAAGTAGTATTTTTGTAAAAATTCCTGTTTATGATCGAAGAGCTTATCCGTCGCCGCCGTTCCGTTTTCCCGGACCAATACAATGACCAACCTGTGGACCGGGCCACCCTGTTCCGGATCCTTGAAGCAGCCAACTGGGCCCCGACCCATAAGCGGACCGAACCCTGGCGGTTCAAGGTAATTGCCGGGGAGAAGCGCGAACAACTGGGGGCCTTCCTCCGGGATACCTACCTGGAGAAGGACCCGGCCCCGAAACAGTTTAAAGCCAAGAAACTCTACAACAACCCGCAAAAAGCCGCTGCCGTAATCGCCATCTGCCTGCAGCGCGACCCGGAGGAGCGGGTCCCGGAATGGGAAGAAGTGGCCTCCGTGGCCATGGCCGTGCAGAATATGTGGCTTGTATGCACCGAGTTGGGTATCGGTTCCTACTGGAGTTCGCCGGGCCTGATCCGGTATATGGACGGATTCTTTGACCTGGCTGCCGGGGAGCGGTGCCTCGGGTTTTTCTATCTGGGGTATTTCGATGCGGAGCACGCACCGCCCGAGGGGACCCGGGAACCGCTTTCCGAAAAGGTGGTCTGGATGTAGTGCGCTACGGAAACGTGCATCCTGAAAGAGCCAGCCCGCCTGGAAAGGCGAAATCCTTGAAAAGCCCCTTTGTAGTAAGTCGATGTCCCCTGGAAGGCCGGCATGGGTACTTGCCCGGAGGTAAGATGAATTAATTAAACCAGGGAAAGAGTTCCGCCCGGTGCTCCCAGGTGCTGGACAGGAACAGGCCCAAATAGACCATACTTACCACAAATTTCAGGAAGGTGCCGGTCAAAAAGCCGACAAAGGAACCGAAGGCTGCCTTCATGGCCGTCCGGCTGTTGGATTTGTTGATGAGCTCCCCGACCACCGCCCCGATAAAGGGCCAGATCACAATGCCGGCAACCCCCAGGACCGGGAACACAATGGCCACCAGCAGGCCGATTGTCGTGCCGACCATCCCGGACCGGCTCCCTCCAAACCTACGGGTCCCCACCACCGGGATCCAGTAATCCAGGGCAGCTACCACCAGGGCCACTACTGCAGTTATCCCGATAAACCACCAGTTGTTCGGCACGCCCGATGTCAGCGTGAGCAGGAGCAACCCGAGCCAGCTGATCGGGGGCCCCGGGAGAACCGGCAGGAAACTGCCCAGTACCCCCAGGATCATGCAAAGGAATCCGAGAAATAGCAAAAACAGGTCCATCAATGAAATAGGTTACTCGTTTGACTGTAAATATAAGGAGCCGCAAGGGATATCGCGGGAAGGATAGGTCGCGGTTTGGCAGGGGATGTTACAAGCGGGCAAAACATTCGGGGCTCCTGCCCGGCAGTAACCCCAATCCTCAAAAAAATCGTAATTTCCCGCCGGGTAAAATCTCGGCATGAATTATCGCCTTTTTTGCGTTTTCCTGATGGCTGGCAGCCTCTGCGCCTGCGACCTGTTCGAGTCGCGGCAGGCGCGTACCCAGAAGCTGGTGGATGCCGAGATGCGCACCATCAATTTCAACGAGGTGGACCAGTTCCCGCTTTTTGACGACTGCGACGAAACAGAAGACAAAAGGGAACAGCGCACCTGTTTTGAACAGACCCTGCTGCTCCACCTGTCGATGACCCTGCAGGATTTTGAATTCCGCTCTGCGGAATCCCTGAGGGATACGCTCCATATCGACTTCCGGGTGGATGCCAATGGGGTGATCAGCATCACCTCCGTGGAACAGCACCCGGGGCTTACAGACGAAAACCCGGAATTTGAACGAATTGTCACCGGGAGCCTGCGGAGCCTGCCCCGGCTGCAGCCCGCCCTGAAACGCGGGATCCCCGTGGCCACCCAGTTCCGCCTCCCCCTAGTCCTGCAAACCAATGACTAAGGCCGCCGCATCCGAGACCATCATCCTGGGGATAGACCCCGGGACTACCATCATGGGCTTCGGGATCATTCGGGTTCAGGGCAACCAGATGGAATTCATCCAGATGAATGAGCTTATCCTGCGCAAATACGACGATCCTTTTACTAAGCTCAAGCTGATTTTCGACCGCACCCTGGAGCTGATCGATACCTACCACCCGGACGAGATCGCCATTGAGGCGCCCTTCTACGGCAAGAACGTCCAGTCCATGCTGAAGCTCGGGAGGGCACAGGGGGTGGCCATGGCCGCGGGATTGTCACGGCAGGTCCCCATCACTGAATATCTGCCCAAGAAAATCAAAATGGCCATCACCGGGAACGGGAATGCGAGCAAGGAGCAGGTGGCCCGGATGCTGCAATCGGTACTCGGCCTCAAATCCCTGCCGAAAAACCTGGACAGCACGGACGGGCTGGCTGCCGCCGTCTGCCATTTCTACAACCAGGGCAAACCGGTAGGGGGGAAGCCCTACACGGGCTGGGAAGCATTTATTAAACAGAATTCCGACCGCACCTCGGGATAAAGCTGAAAAACAAAGCAAATCCATGGCCGGAATCTACCTCCATATCCCGTTCTGCAAACAGGCCTGCCATTACTGCGATTTCCATTTTTCCACCACCATCAGGCACAAGGAGCGGCTGCTGGAGGCCATGCTGGAGGAAATCCGGCAGCGGCGGGGAGAACTCGGGGGCGTGCCGGCAGATACCGTGTACTTCGGGGGGGGCACCCCGTCCCTGCTTTCCGGGGTGGAAATCGGGCGCCTCCTGGACCAGTTAGCCCAATCTTTCGGCCTGACCCGGGATGCCGAAATCACCCTGGAGGCCAACCCGGACGACCTGCCCGCAGACCGCATCCGGGACCTCGCATCCGGGCCGGTGAACCGCCTGAGCATCGGGATACAAAGCTTTCACGAGACAGAGCTCCGCTGGATGAACCGCGCCCATTCGGCCCGGGAATCGGAGGAATCCCTGAGTGAAGTGGCGGAACGGTTCGATAATTATTCCATTGACCTGATCTACGGGATCCCGGGGAGCACCCCCGCCCTTTGGCAGGAATCCCTGGAACGCGCCCTGGCTTACGAGCCGCCGCATATTTCGGCCTATGCGCTCACCGTGGAGCCCGCCACCGCTCTGGCGCGCTTTATCGAAAAAGGTGTTACCCCGGGGGTGGACGACGACCGGGCCCAGGCCGATTTCTCCCATTTGGTGCAGACGCTGGGGCGGGCGGGTTACGACCATTATGAGATCTCGAATTTTGGTAAACCCGGCTATTACTCCAGGAATAATACGGCCTACTGGCAGGGCAAGGTCTATGTCGGCATCGGGCCCTCCGCCCATTCCTTCGACGGGAAAAGCCGCCGCTGGAACGTGGCCAACAACCAGAAATACCAGCGCGCCCTGTCGGCAGGTGAAACTTATTACGAGGCGGAAACGCTCACGGTGCGCGACCGGTACAACGAAGCTGTCATGACCGGCCTGCGAACCCAATGGGGGGTGTCGGAAGAGCGGGTGCGGTCGGAATTCGGGCAGCGGTACGCGGAGTACCTGATGCAGCAGGCAGCCCCTTTTTTGGAGCGGGGGCTGCTGGAAAGCCGTTCGGGATGCCTGGTAGCCACCCAGGCCGGGAAATTTCTGGCCGATGGGATTGCCAGTGACTTATTTATGATTAATTTAAAATGATTTCCGAGACCCATGCATATCCGAATTGAAAAGAACGGTACCACCTACCGGGCCGACCTGGCCGCCCCCACGGACCTATCCATTGCGGTAAGCGCCAACGGGGTTTCCGCCTGGGGGTTGCCACCCGCCATCCTGGAGCCCCACCGCGAAGCGGGGTTTACCGGCAGTGTGGCCACAGGCGCCTCCGTCAATTTTTACGATATCTCCTTCAACCCCCATGCCCACGGCACGCATACGGAGTGTATGGGGCATATCACGGAAAGGCCCTATTCCGTCAATACGATCCCGCCGGCACCCTGGCTGGAGGCCCGCCTGGTCAGCCTGGAACCGGAAGCAGTGGAATCCGGCAGGCAGATTACCCTGGCGCAACTCCGGGAATCCCTGGGTACCCCGGATTGTGAAGCCGTGGTTATCCGGACCTTCCCGAACCCGCCTTCCAAGAGGGGGCGCACCTGGTCCGGTTCCCACCCCGCCAGCCTGGCTGCGGATGCGGCCGCCTGGCTGGCTGCGGAGGGCGTGGTACACCTGCTCATCGACCTGCCGTCGGTAGATCCGGAGGAAGACGGGGGCGCGCTGGCGGCGCATATGGCCTTTTGGGGACTGCCGGGCAACCCGCGGCCGGCAGCCACTATCACCGAACTCATTTTTGTGCCGGATACGCTTGCAGATGGCCCGTACATCCTGAACCTGCAGATGGCTGCCTTTGTGAACGACGCCTGCCCGAGCCGCCCCCTGTTGTTTAAACTGACCGAGGAATAACACCCGATGGAAGGAATCACCGCCCTATTTGAATTATTGCTGGGGCTCCTGCTGGGGGCCATGATGATGTACTGGATCTATGCGCTGTTCATCCGCAAACGGCGGCGGGACCAGACCACCCACCAATCGACCGTGCTCCTCGAAAAGATCCGGTCGGTCTGCAAGCTCATTTCGGTGGAAGGGGATTTTGCCGAGATTTACAGGTATGAGAACCGCAGGGGGCATTTCGGGAACCTCTTCAGCACCAAAAAGAAGGCGTTGATCGTGATCAATGCCAAGGCGCAGATCGGCTACGATTTCAAGAAGCTTGAAATCACCTCGGATACGCAGCGCAAGACGATTTACCTGAAACATTTCCCCCAGCCGGAAATACTGTCCATTGAACCGGAACTGGAGTTCTACGACATCCGCAATGGTATATTCAATGCCTTTACGCCGGAGGACATGACGGAGCTGAACCGGGAGGCCAGGGCGCATATCCGCGACAAAATCCCGGAAAGCGGTCTGATGGAATCGGCCCGGCACGAAGCCATTGAAGCCATCCTGCTGATGGAAAAACTGGTGGAAACCATCGGCTGGAAACTTAATTTTGAAGCCCTGGAACTCGAGGAGGAGCGCGTGGCCCTCCCCAAGGTACCCAGGGCCGGTAATGAATGACATATAAACGACTCTAAAAACAACCCTCATGAAAATCAGGACTTATTTATTCATCCTGGCAGCCGGCCTGCTATTTATGCCGGGCCAACTGGCTGCCCAACAATCATCTGATATGCAAAACTTTGACCCGGCCTTTGCCCATACGGTCTATTTCTGGCTGCACAACCCGGACAACACTTCGGACCGGCAGGCGTTTGAGGCCTCCCTCAAAAAATTCCTCTCCCTTTCGGGCTATGCGAAGACAAAATTCATCGGCACCCCGCCAAAAGCCAGCCGGGATGTGGTGGACGGCTCCTTTACCTACTCACTCATCGTGAGTTTTGAGTCGGCCGAGGCCCAGGCTGCCTACCAGGCGGAACAGCCCCACCTGGATTTTATATCCGAGTCCGAGCATTTGTGGAAGAAGGTAATCGTTTACGATTCCACCGGAATCCCCATGGATTAGATTTTCCGACGCCATGCATATCGAGGAGTTCCGGGACTGTTGCCTCGCCCGAAAAGGGGTTACTGAGGGGTTTCCCTTTGGGGAGGATGTCCTCGTTTTCAAGGTGATGGGCAAGATGTTTGCCCTGGTGAGCCTGGGGCGCAGGCCGTTGCAGGCCAACCTGAAAGCCGACCCGGAGCGTATCCCCGACCTGCGGGAGCAGTTTGACGGCCGCATCCTGCCCGGATACCACATGAACAAGGACCACTGGAACTCGGTGTTGCTGGAGCAGTTGCCCCGCGAATTGCTCCGGGAGTTGGTAGACCACTCCTACGAGTTGGTCGTGGCCTCCCTGCCCGCCAAAACCCGCCGCGAATGGGAAGCCCTCCCATGAGCGCGTCCCGACAGGGCTACCTGGAACGCCTGGACGGGCTGAAGCAACAGTACGACCGGCAACTCCGGCGCCTTCGCTGGCTCGCGCTGGTCCGGGTATTCACCTTCCTGGCCGCCGCTTCCTGCGGGTACATGGCTTTCACCCGGCATGGGGCCTTTGCGATAGGCTGCCTATTGCTCCTGGCGCTTTTTGCCTGGATGGTTGGCAGGTACGAGGACTGGAAATACACCCTGCGCAAATTGCGGGAACTCAGACGGCTCAACGAAACGGAAATCCGCGCCCTTGAACTGGAATTCAGTGACCTGCCGGATGGCGGCCGCTTCCGGGATGCCAGCCACGCCTTTAGCGAAGACCTCGAAATCTTCGGGCCCGGTTCCTTTTTCCAGTACATGAACCGGTGCGGCCTGGAGCCCGGGGAATCCCAGCTGGCAGCCTGGCTGACCGACAACGAACCAGGGGATGTGCCGGCAAAGCAGGAAGCCATACGCGAACTGGCACCCCAGGCAGGCTGGCGGCAGGATTTTTATGCAACCGGGAAGCTTTCGGGGCCGGAGATCCGGCTGGAGCCCATACTGGACTGGCTGGAGGGCTACCGGCACTTCACCCCTTCGTATTTCCGGTTTGTACCCTATGCGTTTGCCCTGCTATCCGTCCTGATCCTGGCGGGTTACTTTTCGGGTATGGTTACGGGCTGGGTCCTTGGGGGGATTTTCCTTTCCGGGCTTGGGATCTGTGGCCTGTACCTCGGGCGGGTGGGCCGGCTGGCTGCCGATGTGGCCCGGGTGCAATCGGTGTTTGAGCCCTGTTCCCGGCTGGTGGCGAAAATCGAGGCCCATGAATTCAAGGCCGGGTTGCTGCAGGAACTGAAACAGGGGCTGGCCGCGGAGGGAACCCCCGTTTCGGCCAGGCTGCGGGAATTTTCCCGGTACCTGGCAGCCCTGGACAACCGGAACAACCTGTTGGTGGCCTTGTTCGGCAATGGGTTCCTGCTCTGGGACCTGATGCAGTCCCGGAACATTGAAAACTGGATTGCGGAAAACGGCAGGGACGTGCGCTCCTGGTTCGAATGTATTTCCGCAATGGATGCCTGGTGCAGCCTGGGGAATTTTGCCTTTAACCACCCGGGATATGCCTATCCCCGATTAGCCACGGGCCAGGGCGTGATCCGGGCCCAGGCCCTGGCGCACCCGCTGCTGCAGGCCGCGGGTCGCGTAGCCAATGATTTTGCAATTGACTGGGGCAACTTCCATGTCATTACCGGGGCCAACATGGCCGGGAAGAGCACGTTCCTCAGGACACTGTCCCTGGCGATGGTCATGGCAAATTGCGGCCTGCCGGTTTGCGCGGCCGAATTCACCTATTCCCCCCTGCCCCTGGTCAGCAGCATGCGCACATCGGACTCCCTGGCCCGGAGCGAATCCTACTTTTTCGCCGAACTCAAACGCCTGCAGTTCCTGGTGGCCACCCTGGAAGAGCGTCCCTGTTTTGTGGTGCTGGATGAAATCCTCAAGGGGACCAACAGCACCGACAAGGCCCGGGGCTCCCGCTTGTTCCTGCAGCGGCTGGTGCGCAGCGGCGCCACGGGGGTCATCGCCACCCACGACCTGAGCCTGTGTGAGGTGGCAGATACGGAACCCCGGGTGGCCAACTGGCATTTCGACGCGGAGGTGCGGGGCGGGGAACTGTATTTCGACTACCGCCTCAAACCGGGCATCTGTACAGGCATGAATGCCTCCTTCCTGTTGCGGAAAATGGGTATCGTGGATGAATGAATGCCTCTGGTACTACTACAGGTGGCGGGATTGCAGTTCGTGGAATTTGTCGGCCTGCAGCCGCATGAGTTGCTGGGCCTTCTCCTTCTTGTAGGCGTACACCGCCTCCTCTTCCGCAATTTCCCCATAGATGCGCTCGTTGAGCACCCGGTCCGTATCGGCCAGCTTGAAGCGCTGGTCCACTTTCTGCTTTACCCAGGCGGCCACCGTGGTTTCCTCATCCTCCAGCTTCATGTCATAGGGGCCTTTGGGCGTCATCAGCTTGACCAGGATGGGGGCCGTCTCAATGGAGAGGAACAACAAAAAGATAAAAAAGGAAGGGAACCAGGGGAGTTCGCCCAGGGCATCGATGCGGGCCATCAGGCCATCGAAGCCGTCAATGACCGGTTGGGAATCGGTAACGGCCTGGCTGTACCCGGTTTCCAGCTGGGAAATCTCCTGTTCGATACCGGCTATCCGGGCGTTGTTGGCCTCTCGCAGGGCCACCAGTTCCGACAGGGATGCATCGTGTTTCTCGCGTTTTTCCGCGTACACCGGGCCCTTGCCGATGAGCAGCGTACCCTCGCGCCCCTCGGCCTCTGCGATATAGGTCTCATACAGGGCATCCGTAGCGGCTTCCTTGTCGGCGACCTCTTGTTTCAGCCCGGCGATTTCCGCTTGTTTTTCGGCGATCACCGGATCGTACTGCTGGGCGATCTGCTGCTGGTTGGCCAGGGTCATGTCGTTTTTCTGTTCCAGCAGGACCTGGTTGATTTCCTTTTCGAAGATCTTTAATTCAAGGGGTTTGGAAATGACCACGGCGATGATGACCGCCAGTGCAATCCGCGGACTTGCCTGCAGGAATTCCTTCCCGAAGCTGTCCCGCTTCCTCATGGTCGAAACAATGTAGCGGTCCAGGTTGAAGATCAGCAGGCCCCAGACCAGGCCAAAAAGCACTGCGGCCCAGACAGCGTCAAAGACCGTGTAAAGCGCATACCCGGCGGCCAGGAAGGCCATCAGTGCGGTAAAGAAAATAGTTGCGCCGATGCCGGCGTATTTGTTTTGTTCCCCCTGGGAGCAGGTACCGAGCAGTTCCCGGTCCGCCCCGGAGCAAATGATAAAGAAGCGGCGTATCATATCAGTGTTCTGGTTTTGGTATGTAGTTAACAACGCAACTCCGGGGATATTTGGTGCCCTTTTCCGGGAAGTTTAACAAAATGGGTTGACAAGTAGGGCCTGCAGGGCCGGAAAGTGGGCTACCGGCCGGGTTTGCCTGGAAGGATGCGGCCTGGCCCTAAAGCAGGCTGCAGGCCCTGGAAAGCAACCTGCACGCCCGTGAAAGGGATTTGTTTGATATGTACCTGCCTGCCACTTACTTCTCCATAAGCCGTACCTGGGGGGTATCTTCCGCCTCCCCCTGCACGTCGATCTGGTGGACCCTGCCCCGATTGTATAAATCCAGGGCTTCTTTGGCGCTTACAGGTTTGTCGTTGTAAAAGAAATCGGCCCCGCGGGAAGCCAGGTGTTTCAGGTGTACCCCGGGATCAGGTGGCGGAGGGGGAGGGGGTACGGCTTCCCCGACTGACCCGGGAGGGGGTGCAGGCGCTGGCGGATGAACCCGGGATACCTTTCCGGGGGAGGCAGGCTGAGCAGGTGGGGCAGGATGCCCCGCCGGTGCCGCATGGGATGCCGGATGTGCCCCCAGTGCCCCGGGAGCAGGGGGTGGAGGTGGCGGTGGCGGGAAATTCGGGAAGGGTTCGGTGTCTTCCCGTTGTTTGTCGCTCATCCTGGCGTAGATACGCTTCAGCAGTGCCACATCCTCCTTGCGGATTTCAATAGTGCCCCCTGCTTCTATCATTTGGTTGTACTTGCGCGCGAGCTTTTCGTACTGCCGCATTTCTTCCCGGGTGGCACCTTTCTGGGGCTGTTCGGGATAAGCCAGGGAGTACAGGTCGGCGTTGTCAATTGCTTCCCGGGGATGGAAGACCGGGCTGGTTTCGGCTGCCGGTGGGTTGGTGTAAACCGTCCGGCGATCGCTGAAACTGTAGAACAAGAGGGCGCTCAGCGGGATGAGCACCAGGCAGGTCAGCCATTTACGGCTGGCAGAGGTGGAATTCTTCATGATTTTGATTCGTTTTTTGATTGATGAATAATGGATGGCATGTGTCAATGCCGGCTGATTCGATGAATGGGTAAATGCCAGCAGGGCGTGCTGGTAGGCTTTTTCCGGGTAGCCCTGCCTGAGGACTTCCCGGTCGGCCAGGAATTCGTGGTTCAGGCGTATCGCATGGCGGTACAGCCAGAGGACCGGGTTGATCCAGATTACCAGCAACAGCACCTCCGCAAAGATCAGGTCCAGGCTGTGCCGTTGGCGGATATGGGCTTCTTCGTGGGCGAGGACACCTGACGGGATGGTTCCCTTCTGCCAGGCGGGCCCGTGGAGGTAGAGGTACCTGAAAAACGTATGGGGCGGTTCCTCCCGTTCCAGCAGGACTTTGGTATGCCCGTTCTCTGGGATTTGCTGGTTGTGACGGGTTTTTAGGATGAGCCGGTAAAGGTTCCGAAGGAAAAAGAAGCCAAAGAGGCCCACGCCCAGGGCATAGATACCCCATGAGGCCACGGTGGCAATCCCAAAGGCGCCTGAAGTCACCAGGTCCTGCCCGCCAGGGGAGCCGCCGGTCCAGGCCGACAGCCCGGGCGGTACCACCGATGCGGTAGTGACCAGGGGCACCAGCGGGATGCCCAGTCCGGCCAGCAGGGTGCCAACCAGGTAAAAGCGCTTGAACCCATGGTTGCTCTGCCGTTCCAGCAACAGGAGGTAGAACAGGTAGAAAACCAGCAGGCAGGCGGTGCTTTTGATCAGGTAGGGGACCATGGCTATTTCCGTTTGATTTCTTCTTCGATCAGGGCTTTCAATTCTTCGAGCTGTTCTTTGCTGAGGTCTGCCTCCCGGGTAAAAAAGGAAGCAAACTGCGCGGTGCTGTCATTGAAGAAATTGCTGATGAGTTTGTTGAAATGCCCGGCGAAATATGCCTTCTTTGTCACCGTGGGAAAGTACTCCCGGGACCGGCCATGGGTGTGGTAATCCACATATCCTTTTTCGGACATCCGCTTGAGCAACGTGGCAATGGTGGTAGGGGCGGGCCGGGGTTCGGGATGCGCTTCCACCAGGTCCTTGAGAAAAGCGCGTTTGCGTTCCCACAGCATATTCATCAGGGCTTCTTCGGTTCGGGAAAGTTTCATTTCTCAGGAATGTTTCTACAAACATAGAACACAATCTTCAATTCTACAAGTGTAGTAGAGTTAAAATTTTCCCAAGCGGCTGCTTCCCGGTTCCTGGTCGCTACGGAATACCCGTTGTAAGTTACCTCCCCGGAGTCACTTACCCGCGGAGAGTTCCGTAAAATATTTGTAGAAATAGGGGATGGTCTCGATGCCTTTCAGGTAATTCCACACCCCGAAGTGTTCGTTGGGGGAGTGGATGGCATCGCTGTCCAGCCCGAAGCCCATCAGGATGATCTTGCTTTTGAGTTCCCGCTCGAACAGGGCCAGGATGGGGATACTCCCGCCGCCCCGCTGGGGGACCGGCGTTTTCCCGAAGGTGGCCTCGAAAGCTTTGCTGGCGGCCTGGTACCCGATATGGTCGATCGGGGTCACATAAGGCTCGCCCCCGTGGTGCGGTTTGACCGAGACCCGGACCCCCGGGGGGGCGATCCGCTCGAAGTGCTCCCTGAACAACTGCATGATTTCCTGCCAGTCCTGGTGCGGGACCAGGCGCATGGAGATCTTGGCGTGGGCTTTTGACGGGATGACGGTCTTGGCCCCCTCGCCCGTATATCCCCCCCAGATACCGTTTACATCCAGGGTGGGCCGTATGGCATTCCGCTCGTTGGTCACATATCCCTTTTCCCCGTAAACTGCATCGATATCCAGGGCCTTTTTATAGGCTTCCAGGTCAAAAGGTGCCTCGGCCATCAGGTCGCGCTCCTTCCGGCTGAGTTCCTGCACCCGGTCGTAAAAACCGGGGATGGTAATATGGTTGTCCGCATCGTGGAGGGAGGCGATCATTTTAGCCAGCACATTGATCGGGTTGGCGACCGCCCCCCCGTACAGGCCGGAATGCAGGTCCCGGTTGGCCCCGGTAACGGTTACCTCTGCATAGCTGAGGCCCCGCAGGCCAGTGGTGATGGACGGGACGTCTTTGGCAATCATCCCCGTGTCGGATATCAGGATGATGTCGTTGGCGAGTTTTTCACGGTTCGCCTTGACGAATTCCCCCAGGCTCACACTCCCCACTTCTTCTTCCCCCTCGATCATGAATTTGACGTTGCACGGCAGCTCGTTCTCCCGGATCATGTATTCCACGGCCTTCACGTGCATGTAAAACTGCCCCTTGTCGTCACAGGCGCCCCGGGCAAAGATGGCGCCTTCCGGGTGGGTTTCGGTCTCCCGGATCACCGGTTCGAAGGGAGGGGAATCCCAGAGTTCCAGCGGGTCCGGCGGTTGTACGTCATAATGCCCGTATACCAGCACGGTGGGCAGCTGGGGGTCCAGGATTTTTTCACCGTAGACGATCGGGTACCCGCTGGTGTCGCATACCTCCACGTTTTCGCAGCCCGCATGCACCAAAGACTGGGCCACGGCCCCGGCGGTTTCCAACACATCCTGGGAAAATGCAGGGTCGGCGCTGACGGAAGGGAGTTGGAGAAGCTGGAGAAGTTCCTGCACAAGGCGGTCCCTGTGCTGTTCAATGTACGAACCGGGTGAGGGCATGAATTCTTTTTTGTCGAATCCCAAACATACGAAAAAGAAGTTTTTTAAATACCTGCCCAAAATGACCGTCATATGGGACTTTTTCGTATTTTTCTGCAGTCTCCCCCCTGAGCAACCTGCTTTAATAACTGACCAACCATGCCTAGAAACTCCTTTTCCAAGGGCGCATACCTCTGGTATTGCCTCGCTGCCCTATTGCTTTTTACCTTCCAGTTTGCCGCCGCCCAGGAGCAGATCGGGAGGCCGCTCATCAACAATTTCAACTATCAGGACTACCAGGGCGCTCCCATCAACTGGTGGGCCCTGGAGGACGATAATGGAATCTTGTACTTCGCTAATAACGTCCAGGTACTGCAGTACGACGGGGTTACCTGGAAAGGCATTGAAACGGAAGGGAATTCCCGCAGCCTTGCCCGCGGAGATGACGGTACGATTTACTCCGGTGGAATCGGAGATTTTGGATATCTGAAACCAAACGAGGTTGGGGAGCTGGATTATATTTCCTTAAAAGATAAAATTCCTGAAGAACACCAGGTATTTGAGGATGTATGGTTTATCCTATCCTATAAGGGTCGCATTCACTTTCGTACCGAGTATAAAATATTTATCTGGGACGGCGAGAAGATGGAGGTAGTGGTTTCAAAGGAAAGGATACATGTCAGCGCTGTGGTTCATGACACTTTTTATTCGCGGATATGGGACGTGGGTCTCTGCAAATTCACAGATGAAGGCACCTTTGAACTGGTGCCGGGGGGCGAGCTTTTTGCCAATGAACGAATCTATGTCATGCTGCCCTATGATGAGGAGCGCATGCTGGTCGGTACCCGAAACGAGGGTTTGTATATTTATGATGGGGAGACGTTTACCCCTTTTAAAACAGAGGTGGACCCCTATATCATTGGCAGGTTATACCTGCCGGGACTTGCCCTGGAAGATGGTCGTTTTTTGCTTAATACTTTTGGAGATGGGGCCTACCTGATTGACCACGACGGGAAACTGATCCAGAAATACACAACGGATAACGGACTGGAAGATGGAAGCGTGGACAATGTTTACCTCGATTCCCGGGGGGTACTCTGGTTGACATTGTTCAACGGGATTTCAAACATCAACCTGAATTCCAACTTTACCTCCCTAGATTCTAACATGGGACTGACAACAGCTGTCTTTGGGGTTATCCGCCACAACGGGGTTGTTTATCTCAGTCTGAACAACGGTATCGCCTATGTTGACGAAACCGATATGAGTATAAAAAAAATACCGGGAACATTTGAACAGGCAGGGAATTTCCTTCAGTTCCGGGACCGACTCTATGTTTCCACTAACGGGATGGGACTCATTGAGATTACTGGCACCACTTTTAAATATGTTCGCCAGGACGACAATTATGATTTCAGGGCTCGGTTTATCACCCAATCCGAATTAGATCCCAAGCGAATCTATGTCGATCACCAGAGCGGTTTACGGATCTTGTATTTTGATGAAGCCCGTGACCAATTCTTTGAGGAAACCTCCACAGATAAGTTTATTCCGGGGAGCGCTAATTTTATCGAAATGGAAGATGGGTCTTTCTGGCTGGATACCTCTGCCGATGGGGAGGTGGTGAAGGTTTCCCCGAATTTTGTAGACGGGAAAATGGATTTGGAATCTTCGGAGTTGAAATACTACAACACGGAAGATGGGCTGCCGGATGCCGCGATAGGAATGAATGAAGTCTTTGGCGAAATCATTGTGTTTTGCAGAAGCTTAGAGAAAACCTATGGGTATAATGCTGAGACAGACCGCTTTGAAGAACGCGATTTCTGGTTTGATAAATATCAGGTTTGGGATCGCGCAGGCACTGCTCCATTTGAAACAGAAGAAGGAAAACTCTGGTTTAATGTCGGTTCGGGGATCATGGTTGCCGAGAAATCGGCCGATGGGGAAATCACCGTCAATACTGATACTTTTAAAGAGCTTAAGAACTATCGGATCTTTACGGTTTACCCGGAAGCACCAGACGCCGATGGCAACGTAGTGGCCTGGTTTTCGACGCCTGGCGGAGTGATACGGTATGAAGGAAACCTCGATAAACCCACTTTCCCAGATTTTCATGTGAATATCCGCAACATCAGCATTGCCGGGGACTCCCTGGTCTATGCCGGGAATATCGCCTACCCGGAGGATCTGGAAGTGGATTACGACAAGAATTCGGTTACCATAGGATATGCAGCCCCCTTATTTATCGGCCAGAAAGACATGAAATACAGTACCCGGTTGGTAGGACTCGACGACGATTGGTCCGACTGGACTCTGCAGACATCCCGGGAGTATATCAACCTGCCCCCTGGGGGGTATACCTTCGAGGTACGCGCCCAGAACATTTACGGGGATATTACTGACGAGACGGTTCTGCCCTTTTCGATCAACTACCCTTGGTTCCGCACCTGGTGGGCCTATGCCCTTTACCTTTTCGGGTTCCTGGCCATCATCTGGTTTGCCGTGAAAACGCGGACGGGCATCCTGCTGAGCCAGCAGAAGGTGCTGGAGGACAAGGTGGAGGAACGCACCAAGGAGGTGCAGCAGCGCCTCAACGAACTGGCTACGGTGAATTCGGTGACCCAGGCATTGAACGACAAGCTGGAACTCAATGCGCTTATCCGGCTGGTGGGCGAAAAGATGAAGGACGTCTTCAATTCGGACATCACCTACCTGGCCATTCTGGACGAGGACACCCAGATAATCAATTTCGTCTACCAGGACGGGGACGAGATGCCGCCCATGCAACTGGGCGAAGGCCTGACCTCCCGGATCATCCAGAGCGGGGAGCCCCTGCTGATCAACCGGGATGTGGACATCATGGCCGAATACGACAAGCACGGCATCAAGCAGACAGGGAAGCAGGCGATTTCCTACCTGGGGGTACCGATCCCCGTGGAGGACAAGATCATCGGCGTGCTTAGCGTACAGAGCACCAAGCAGGCCAGCCGGTTTACGCAGGAAGACAAGAAACTCCTGTCTACCATTGCGATCAACGTGGGCGTGGCCCTGCACAACGCCGACCTGTTTGAACAGGCCAAGGAGGCCAAGGCCCGGGCCGAAGACGCCAACGAGGCCAAAAGCGCCTTCCTCTCCACGGTGAGCCACGAACTTCGTACCCCGCTGACCTCCGTGCTCGGCTTTGCCAAGATCATCCGCAAGCGCCTGGAGGAGAAAATTTTCCCCAACGTCAATGTGGACGACCAGAAAATCAAGCGCACCATGAAGCAGGTAAGCGAAAACCTGAACGTGGTGGTTTCCGAAGGGGAACGGCTGACCAGCCTGATCAACGACGTGCTGGACCTGGCCAAGATCGAATCCGGACGGATGGAGTGGAACATCAAGCCCATCTTTTTGCAGGATGTGATCAGCCGGGCCGTATCGGCCACATCCTCCCTCTTTGACCAGAAAAAGCTGCAGCTCAAAAAGCGGGTGCCCGAAGATCTGCCACTGGTGAGCGGGGACGAGGACAAGCTCATCCAGGTGGTGATCAACCTGCTTTCCAACGCGGTGAAGTTCACGCCCAAGGGCTCGGTTTCCATCGAGGCCTACCGGGAGAAGAACCAGCTGATCGTGGAAGTGCAGGATACCGGGGTCGGTATCGCCGAGGAAGACAAGAACAAGATATTCGAGAGGTTCCGCCAGGCAGGCGACACGCTTACGGACAAACCGCAGGGGACCGGCCTGGGCCTGCCCATCTGCCGGGAGATCATCGAACACCACGGGGGCATTATCTGGATGAAGTCCGAACCCGGTGTGGGGAGTACCTTCTACTTCTCCATCCCGCTGGTCGGGGAAGGGGGCGACCAGCCGATCCAGCTGGAGCGCATCCTGAAAAGCCTGAAAAAGCAGATCAAGCATTCCTCCCACAAGCTGGCCGACGAGTCGGCAACCATCCTGGTGGTGGACGACGATACGCCCATCCGGTCGCTCCTGAACCAGGAACTCTCCGATGCCGGCTACAACGTGAAGGAAGCCGCCAACGGCAAGGCGGCCCTGGATATGGTGCGCATCAGCAAACCGGACCTGATCATCCTGGACGTGATGATGCCGGAAATCAACGGGTTTGACGTGGCGGCCGTACTGAAGAACGACCCGGCCACCATGGACATCCCGATCATCATCCTCTCGATTGTACAGGACAAGGAACGGGGACTGCGCATCGGGGTGGACCGCTACCTGACCAAACCCATCGATACAGAGAAGCTATTCCACGAGGTGGACGAACTCCTGGAACAGGGGGTTTCCCATAAACGGGTCCTGGTGGTGGACGAGGATATTTCCACGGTCAAATCGCTGAGCGATGTGCTCACCGCCCGGGGCTACAAGGTGGTGGAGGCCAACCCGGACAGGCTCATGGAGACGGCCTCGGAGGTCAAACCGGACATCATCATGCTGAAATCCATCCGGAACGGGGATGAAAAAAGCCTGAGAGAACTGAAATTAAAAGAGGGAATGGAGAACGTCATGTTCTTTGTCTACCATTGAGAACCCTTCCCGAAACCTGCAATACCATACCAAAAAATGAGTAAAAAATTATTGATAGTCGACGACGAGGCGCATATCCGCATGCTGATTGAGCAGACCCTGGAGGACCTGGAGGACGAAGGGGTGGAAATGCTGTTTGCCGACAACGGGGAAAAGGCCCTCAGCATCATACAGGAGGAACGCCCCAACCTGGTGTTCCTGGATGTGATGATGCCCAAGATGAACGGGATGGAGGTGTGCCAGCGCGTCAAGAAGGAATTAAAACTCGAAGGCATCTACATTATCCTTCTCACGGCCAAGGGGCAGGAAGTTGACCGGCAGAAAGGCCTTGAAATGGGCGCAGACCGCTATATGACCAAACCCTTTGACCCGGACGAGATGTTCGAGATCGCCGAGGAAATCCTGATGAAATAAGTATTGCTGCATGAAGCTGTCCACTGCGTACAAAGCACTCAGGCAAATACTGAAACGGGATGCCGCTTCCCGCGGCCTCCTGAAGGACCTGTGCGAAAAACTGGAGGCTTCCTGCTGTTTTGAGGACCCGGAGGGCAACGTCCTTTGGGGGGAAACCGGGGAATTCCGGGAATCCGCAGCATTTGAACACGAAGGGGAGGTCCTGGGGACGTTCCGGTATTCCCAACCGCAGGCCCTGTCGGTATTTGAAACCCTGAGGGTACTTTTCCTGAAGGAATGGGAAAAAAAGAAGATCGGCAAGGAGGTCCTGGGGCTCTACCGGGAGATCAACATGATCTATGGCCTCAGCGAGATGATCTCCGAAAAGATCGATGCGGAGTCCATCGCACAGGTCACCCTGGAAGAGGCCTCCCAGATCATCGATGCCACCCACGGGCTCTTCCTCATGTACGACCCGGAGAAGGACGAGGTGGCCGAAGTGGCGAACTTCGGGGACAACCCCAGGCGCGACACCTTTATCCACGACCAGGAGACCATCCTGAAAGATATCATCCTCAAGGGGACCTCTGCCATAGTCCCGGCTTCCCGGGTGGCCGCCAACCCGGCCCTGCAGCACCTCAAGGCGGTGATGTACGCCCCTTTGAAGGTGAAGCACCGCACCCTGGGAATGGTGATGCTCGGCCATGAGGACAGTGTGGAATACACGGCTGCGGAACTCAAGTTGCTCACCACCATCACGCTGCAGTCCGCCACGGCCATCGAAAGTGCCCACCTCTACCAGAAAGGCCTGCAGGAGGTGCGGGAACGGGAGGAGGCCATCCGGAAGATCCACGATGCCAGCCAGAAATTCGTGCCCTCCGAGTTTATCCGCTCCCTGGGCAAGGACCGCATTACCGAGGTGTACCTGGGCGACCACGTGGAGCGGGAGGTGACCGTGGTCTTTGCGGATATCCGCGGGTTCACCACCATTTCGGAAACCCTGGACCCCCGGGATAATTTCCTCTTTGTCAATGGCTTCAACAACCGGATGGGACCCATTGTCCGCCGCAATGGCGGCTTTATCATGCAATACCTCGGGGACGGTTTTATGGCCCTTTTCCCGGACGGGGCCCAGGGTGCCCTGCGGGCTTCCGTGGAAATGCAGGAACTCCTTCGGGAGTACAACCTGGAGCGGAAACTCAAGGACCGGATGCCCGTTGAGGTGGGCGTGGGCATGCAGAACGGGAAGCTGATCATGGGCATTACCGGGGACGCCAAGCGGCTCGATGCTGCCATCATCTCGGATACAGTGAATACGGCTTCCCGGATCGAGGGGCTGTCCAAGCATTACGGCACCTCCATCCTCCTGACGGAAGAGTGCAGGAAGAGCCTCACCGACGCCGACCAGTTCGATTTCCGCTACCTGGGCCGGGTACAGCTCAAGGGAAAAAACAAACCCATTGACCTCTACGAATGCATCGACGGGGACGAACCCGGGTTGAAAAACCACAAACTCACCCACCTGGAACTCTTTGACCAGGCCATGGAGCAGTACTTCAACCGGGAGTTCGCCATGGCGGCGGTCACCTTCCAACAGGTTTACAAAATGGATGAAAGGGACCATCCTGCCAAGCTCTTCCTCAACCGCTCCGCCCACCTGATCACCCAGGAACTGGAGGAAAACTGGCAGGGGGTGGAAACCATGAGCACCAAATAGCAACTCCCCTGGGGTTGGACCAAAGTTGCCCGAAAAACTCCCGGCCAAATCGAAAATTGCGCTATATTTGCAGTCCTTTTGCGCGGAATCCACGTGACGGGGCAACGCAGGCGTGGTGGAATTGGTAGACACGCTAGACTTAGGATCTAGTGCCGCAAGGTGTGTGAGTTCGAGTCTCTCCGCCTGCACAGCAAGGCAAAGCCGACCTTTTGGGGTCGGCTTTTTCATTTGGCACCTTAATGGCTCCGATCATATTGAACCATTCCTGTACATCAGGTCAGTCGATTTATGCCTGGACTTTGGGTTTGATATTCTGGTTGACCCGGAAGAGGTTCCCCGGATCGTATTGCTGCTTGATCCGTGTCAGGCGTTCGTAGTTCTCCTTGTAGCTGGCCTTGATGCGTTCCTGTCCCTCGTCCATGATGAAGTTCAGGTAGGCGCCCCCCGAGGAATGCGGATGCAGGGCTTCTGAGTATTCCTTGCACCAATCCGTGATCTTACCGGCATTGGCGGGATCCGGGTCCACCCCCACAATCACCCCGGCGTATTTGGCATCCCGGTGTGCCCAGGGGGTGTCGGTCCTGCCAACCCGGGAGGCGGCCCCGCTGATCGGATACAGGTGCATCTGCGAAAGGGGCGTGGGGATTTTGGAGCCGTATTCCCGGTGCACCGCCCTGATTTCGGGTCCCAGTTCCTTGAAATAGTCTGCCCGCCAGTACCACTGCAGGCCGGGGGGCATCATGCCGTCGAACAGGGTCTGGATGGCGGGGTAGGGCATCTCGCCCACATGGCTGAAAACGGGGTCCATCTCCATGACGGGACGGAACACCTCTTCCTGCTTCCCGGGATCCCCCAGGTAGCACCAGACGATGCCGCAGAACATTTTATTGTGCAATTCCGCGGGGAAAGGAGGTCCCGGGATCACCATGGTCGCGATAAAGCCATTGAGTTCGTCCGGGGCATTATTGATGAAGCCGTGATACCATTCCATCACCTCTTCCACCCTTTCGATCGGCCAAAGGGTAGGCCCACCGATTACGTTCTTCACCGGGTGCGCCCGGAACTTGAAGGAAGTGACAATCCCGAAATTGCCCCCTCCCCCGCGGATGGCCCAGTACAGGTCCGGATGCTGCTTCTCATTTACGGTAACGAAGGATCCATCGGCCAGGACCATATCGGCTTCCAGCAAATTATCGATGGTCAGGCCGTACATCCTGGAAAGGTAGCCCACGCCTCCCCCCAGGGTCAGGCCGCCCACCCCGGTAGTGGAGATGATACCCGCCGGGACCGCCAGGCCAAACGGATGGGTGGCGTGGTCCACTTCCCCCCACAGGTTTCCGCCGCCAACCCGTACGGTGCGGTTTTCGGTATCCACGCGGACAAACTTGATGCCCGAAAGGTCGATGACCATTCCGTCTTCGCAGAGGCCCAGGCCGCCGCCATTATGGCCTCCCCCCCTCACGGCGACCAGGAGGTCGTGCTCCCTTCCGAAATTCACCGCGTACATCACGTCTGCGACGTCCACGCACATGACGAACATGCCCGGGCGCTTGTCGATCATCGCATTGTAAACCTTCCGGGTTTTGTTGTACTTCTCATTATCGGGGAATATCACTTCCCCCCTGATCCGGCTTGCAAAAGCATCCAGTACGGACGCCTCCAGATCCTTTACCTTAACTGGTGTTGACATGGTTGTTGACATGGTTGTTGAATTATTTGAATATTAATTGACAGGTTCTTTTTGCATTGGATGTGCCGGGGGATGTGCCTGGGACTTCATGGCGTCGATCACAAAATCGAGTGCCGTGTGCCACGCCTGGAGCGTTTGGGGCGTTTTGTTTTCGCCCAGGACTTCATCGATGGTTTCCAGCATTGCCTTTTTGATGATGGGGTAGTACGCCGCCTTAACCCCGTACTGCACGTGGTTCTGCCCCAGTCTGGCCAGTCCCCTTTTCAGGTGTTCCGGCCTGGACAGGGAATACACGATCCCCCCGAGCATATGGGTGAGCAACCTCCCCTGGTCCGTCATATTTTTCCGGAACAGCGCCCGGACAAACGGTGCCTCCGCAAATACTTTTTCGTAGAAGATCGCGGCAAACTGGTCTTCGTCTTCCAGCATGGTATTCATCGAAGCCTGCAGTTCCAGCTGCAGGTCCATGTTTTTGAACCCAAGCAGTTCATGCAGGTGTACTGGGTTGTCCTTCCCGGCCAGCTTGCTGTGGAAGCTCCGCCCGGTCAGGATGGTTTCCCGGTCGACGTTTTCCAGGATGGTTTCGGAAACCAGGATATTGGTCTGCGTGGCCTTGGTTTCATCCTGTATCCGGCTTGCGACGTTCACCGGATCGCCGATAACCGAAAACTGTTTGTGGGTGGGGTGCCCGAGATGGCCGATAAAGGCCGTGCCAAAATTGATGCCAATACCCGATTTGAGCTTTACTTGAATGTCCTTCAGGTCGGTGCGGTTCAGAGTGTCCAGGGCGTATTGCATGCCCAGGGCCGCCCGGATGGCATCCTCGCAATTCTTGCGTGCCGTACCCCCGGAGGTGCCAAACACCCCGATTATTTCGTCCCCCACATACTGATAGATCACGCCGTTGTTCATCAGGATGGGTTCCCCCAGGGCCGTGTAGAATTTGTTCAGCATGTAGGCAATATCAAAGTTCAGGTTGTGGGAGGAGAGGTTGGTGAAATTCCGGATGTCGCAGAAAATAATGGCAATGGGCCGTTCTTCTGCCCGCCCTTCGGGCGCCAGTTCCTTCTGCAGATTGTTCACCTCCCCGCTGGACCAGATCAGCCGCTGGATGGTTACGTCCCCTTTCGGGCGGGCCTGGCAGGCCAGCCGTATGGAGGGGTCCCATTTGCGGGCGTGGCAACTGGATTGTTCAAATGCGGTCTTGGGGCTCAGGTTCTGTATCCCGTCGAGCACCCGCACCCTGCAGGTGGTGCAAACGCCATTCCCCCCGCATTCGTGAAGGTGCGGGATGCCGTTCCCGATAGATATATCAAGGAGGGTCTGGCCGGTATTTTTAAAGGCCACCTGCCGGTTGATCGCTGTATAGGTTATCTGGTGTTCCATTTGAATTGGTATTAATAAGGTAGTAGGGAAAGGTGATTTGGGATAAGTCCAAGGTAGGTCATGTTCTTTACTTATTTTACACTCATTTCTGTGATTTTTGAAATTCACACAATGGGGGGAGCTTGTATCACTGAATTGTGTGATACTGATAATCATTCTTTTAGGTCTTGCGGGAAGACCGGAATTGGATAACTTTGATTGGGCGGGGTCACGGGTACAGGAAAAGGGCCGGAAACCGTACTATTCCCGGGGTTGACCCCCGGTTGCTAACACTATCGGCATGCTCTCAAAACGGCTGTGCATTCTTGTATTTCTAACCGGCGTCCATTTCGCAAGCGGTCAAATAAGCGAAGTGGATAGTTTGCAGGTGGTCGTGCGTTCCATCCCCGATGATTCCCTGAAATGCGAAACCTATCTCCGGATTGCGTATTTGCTCTATGAGGGAGATGAAGCCGAACGCTTTGCCGGGAGTGCGCTGGAACTGGCACGCCGGTTTAACAGCCCCGGGCTTATCGGCAAGTCCTTCCACCGGCTGGCCTGGTGTCTGGGCCTGGATGAAATGGATCGGAAAACCGCTTATCTGGATAGTGCCGCGTTCTATTTTACCCGGATCAACGACCTGTACGGCCTGGGGAACGTAGCGGACACCCGGGGATCCATCCTCCTGGATTACGGTGCGGTTGAAGAGTCGCGCATCGCTTATGAAAAGGCCTACGGATTCTTTTCCCGGATCCCGGACGAAGAACGAAAGGCAGGTATTTTAAATAATTGGGCTATAGCCGAATACACCATGGGTAATACCGAAGAGGCGCTAAGGAAGTTCCAAAAGGCCCTGGCATACCGGTTAACCGAAAAACCCATTGCCCATGTGGATATCGCCCGGCTCTACCAGGGGATGGGGGAGTGCCACCGGTTAAACGGGGACCTGCAGGCGGCCGTTTCCAACTACCTCAAAGGGTATGAACACCGGAAGGAAGCCTCGGATGTCGGGGTTGTGGAATCCATGATGAGCATGGCTTCGATGCTGTATGCGGCCGCAGAAAAGGACCTGGATACGACGGCCCTGTCCGATTCGCTGCGGGCACACGGTTTCAGGAATTCCGACGACCTGATCGTACAGGCCGAACAGACCCCCGGGCTTGCTGACCGGATTGGTCTGCAGAACTACATCCTGGACGTCAGGCGGCAATTCTATCTGTTGAACAGGGACTATGAGGCGGCCTATCAGCTGTTACTGCGGCAGAAGCAAATGGAAGAAGACTATAAATTGAGCGAAAGCAGCCTGCAGGCCTATGCGGACATGAAGGTAAACTTTGAAAAGGACCAGCTGAAGATCCAGTTGCTGGAAGAAGAAGTTTCGAACCAGAAAAGCAGGAGGCGGGCGAACATTTTAATGGTTTCCCTGGGGGGGTTGTTCCTGGTTTCCCTAGTGGGCTTCCTCTATTACAAAAACCGGGTGAAATCAGGGCAGATTGAGCTCCATGAGGCGCACCGGGAGCAACAGATCATCTCCATGCGCTCCATGTTGGAAGGGCAGGAAAATGAACGCACCCGTATTGCCAGGGACCTGCACGACGGCCTGGGAAACCTCCTCTCGAGCCTGAAGGTGAACATCGGCAGTCTGCAGATCAATTTTGACGACACGAATGCCGAGAAGATCTACGGCACGGCCAGCCGGATGATCGATGAGGCGTGTACCGAAGTGCGCAAGATCGCCCACGAAATGATGCCTCAGTCGCTGAAAAAACTCGGGCTGCGGAAAGCCCTGGAGGACCTGGTTTTGAAAATGGATGTCATCCACGGCTTTGAAGCCAAATTCCAGGTGCAGGGGACGGAAAAAATCTTCGACGACACCACCAATGTCATGTTGTTCCGGATCGTGCAGGAGGCCCTGAACAACATCGTCAAGTATGCCCGGGCGAAAGAGGTCTCCGTCCAGCTCACCTATAGCGAGGATTGGTTTGACCTGACCATTGAGGATGACGGCGTGGGTTTTGACACGGATGCCCTGGAGAACGAGCGGGGGATGGGCCTCAAAAGCATGGCCTTCAGGGCCGAATTCATCGGGGGGACCCTGGACCTGAACAGCCGCCCCGGCGTGGGTACGCTGGTTACGATCAACATCCCCCTGGACGAAATCAATCAAGTCTAGTGCATTAAATCAGATAACGCATGGAGAAGATAAAAGTACTGCTGGCAGACGATCATCAGATCATGTTGGATGGGTTGAAGGCCATCCTCACCAGGGACCGGTCCCTGGACATTGTGGGAACGGCCCGGAACGGGCTAGAGGTGCTGGAGTTCCTTAAAAGGGAACCTGTGGATGTGCTCCTGCTGGACCTGCAGATGCCTGTCATGGATGGGCTGGAAACAGCCATGCACGCCAAAAAATCCTACCCGGACCTGAAGATCATCATGCTTACCACCAATGACGAAGGCAGCATCATTACTTCGTTGTTCAAGGTGGGCGCCACCGGCTACCTGCTGAAAAACGCATCCAAGGAATATCTGATACAGGGGATCAGGGATGCCTATGAGGGCAAAAAAGTCCTGAGTTCGCACCTGACCGAAAAGATGATCGAAAGCCTTTCCGATGACGGGGGTAAGGCCAAGGACGGGGCCGTCCCGATGATCACCAAGCGTGAAATCGAGGTCGTGAAGCTGATCGCCCAGGAGTACACCACCCAGGAAATTGCGGATAAGCTGTTCGTAAGCACCAATACGGTTGCCACCCACAAGCGAAACCTGTTTGTAAAAATGGATGTTAAGAATTCCGTGGGGATGGTAAAAAAAGCGGTGGACTGGGGGTTGATCTGATGCCTTCTGCTTTTACATGCCGGAAGTTCCATCTGCCATCCATCCCTGGTACGCGCGGGCAGAAGCCTCGGCGTCCGTTCCCGCAACAGCTGCTCTTACCTGCCTGACAGGAACCCGGTGACCGCAACCGCGAAATCTTCCTGCTTATACGTATTGTTGTGGTCCCCCGGGACAAGGATCAACTGGCTGATGGGCAGGGCCCGTTGCAGCTCCTCCGGGCTGCCGTTGTCCCGGTCCCGGTCCCCGCATATGACCAGGGTCTCCGTATGGATGCCTTTTAATGCTGTCAGGGTCGTTACGGGCTGGTGGTCCTGCAGATGACCGAGGATCTTCAGGTTGGCGCCGATGGATTTGGCGTAGTCGATGGCACCCCGGGTCAGATCATCCGGTTCCCTGCGCCCTGAAAAAGCATCGGCAAAGGCGACCCTGCGGTCCCAGTCCGGGTTGGTGAAGTCCGCTCCCATGCCCCCCAGGACTGCTTTGGAGATCCGGGTTTCCCTCGTGAGTAGCTTTGCCAGCACGATCGACCCGCGCGAATAGCCGACAGCCATAAAAGTGTCCAGCCCGAGGTGGTCGGCCAGGGCCACCAGGTCCTTTATCTCGGCATCGTCCTTATAAGCCTCTTCCGCTTCCGGCCTGTCCGATTTTCCATTCCCCCTGAGGTCCGGGATGATCACCCGGAAACCCTGTTCCAGCAGGGATTTCTTTAAGGCGGTTTGCTCCCAGTGCCCGCCATTCATAATAAACCCGTGGATCAGAAGTACTGCCGGGCCTGTTCCTTCATCCGAATAGGCGATCCGGGTAGCGTCAAAAGAGTTGAACCAGTTGTACGGGGAAGCGTTTTCCTGGGCGCCCAGTAGTTGCATGCCCCCCAAGGAGAAAATAAGAATGAGCAGTGCTTTATGAACGTGTTTCATGATAAATGGGTTTCATGGCGATGATTTGCATGTTCCAGCCCTGGAAGCAGGATTATTGCAGAAAGCTGCGATAGCATACGATGACCACCGCGACAACGAAGATCGAGGTGAAGATCAGCTTATTGTGCTTTGCCAGCCAGTTGGGCAGGAAGATATCGAAATTATCCTTTTGCGAATCCGAATATTTCCGGGCGATCAGGGTGAGGGGGCAGAACATCCTGAAGATCAGCAGGGTCACCCCCTCCCCGATAACCAGGGCGATACCCACCCAGGTATAGGGGGTCACCCGGTCGGCAACCCCGGAATACAGCACATAGCCTATGACTGCCACAAAAAATGCCCAGATGAGCGTGTGAATGATTTTGATAGTTAAAAGTTTACCTGCCGGATCCATAACAGTTTTCTCTTTGGCGGTCAATTCCCGCCAAATTTCCGGGTTTAAAATACAGGATCGCCAGGATACCCCAAAGGGTGATCAGGAATCCCATATAATTTGCAATATTCTGATCCGCATAGTCGGCGGTGAAGGCGATATCGATGGTGGCGTGGAAAACGGCACAGACCAGGATGCTTCCGCGTGAAGCATTGAACAACCAGGTCAGCAACACACTTCCCGTGAGCAGGCTGAATAACCACCCGATGATGCCGCCAATGTCCATGGAGGTGTACCCGGGCCTGTAAAAAAAGAGCGGCCAGTGCCACAGGGCCCAAAAAAATGTCAGGATAAGGGTCGAGGTAAGGGCATTGAATTTTGCCTGAATCCTCGGCAGGGCAAAACCACGCCATCCGGCTTCTTCGCCAAAACCGAAAAATACCAGGTTGTAAACAAAAAATGCGGGCAGGCCAAAGTCGGGAAATTCCCTGTAAGTGAGGAGGCCCGAAAGTTCAAAGGGGGTCCCGTTGGCCAGTGAATTGATGGCTGTGGCAAGGACTGCGAGTACAAACGGACTGAGCAGTGCAATGGCCAGGTACACCACGGGCCTTACCTGGAAACAACTTCTGAGCAGTTGCCTGATCCCGGATTGTTTTTTCCAAATCCAGGTGGTCAGGAAGGAGGCAATCAACGGGCCGAGCCCTCCAAGCCCATGATGAAAGGGCAATACGGGCAGATCAGCCAGCCCTAAAACAGGACCGTAAAGGGGTAGCCAGATCAGCCAGCTAATCAGGCAGGCCAGGGAGAAGTATGTTGCAAGCTGCTTCAACGGCTCCTGTTTTGGACACGCACTTTTGCCTTTTCCGCATTTCAAGCCCGGGTGCATGACCCGGGCGGGGAGTGCCGGCAGGCCCCTGTTTAAAATTAGTGAAATTTCCTGCACCGGCACCCGCCATACCGCAGGGACCCCGGCAATGTGCGGGATTTTACCGGCCCCGCTTCAGAGGGCCGGTTCTGCCGATCTCCGGTTGTGGCCGAGCAATACTTTTACCAGTGCCTCGATCAGGATAAAAGCCACGAAGACCATGGCGGCATAGGGCAGGACGTCCCCGATGCGGTTATATAGGGTCGGTACCCCATGGGTGGGGACTTCCACCAGCAGGGTCTTTTCTTCCGGGCCAAAGAAATCCGAGCTGCCCAGCAGGTTGCCATAGGGGTCTGTGGCAATGGAAGTCGCCCGGGAAACCGGCCGGAAGACCGAGGCGCCATTCTCGATGCCCCGAAGGCTGGCCATATGGGGATGGTATGGGTCAATGGCCTTCCAGTCCCCGGAGGGAATGATCAGGATGTCCGTCCCGGCCTGCCCGGCCTGCTGCATGAACAGGGGGAAATCGGCGTCATAACAGATGACAGGGGAGAGTTTCCCATAGGGGCTTTCGATGACGGGAATGATGTCGTCCGACCCGTAGTCCTGTTCTGCAAAAGGCACCGGGTTGCTTTTCAGGTATACATTGGCGACGGTACCCTCCGGGGTGAGGGTGACCGTTTTGTTGACGAGCAACAGCCGGTCCGGGTCGTAAGGCCCCGGGTTGATCACCCCGAGGGACATGAACAGGTAAATCCCTTTTTCCCGGGCCAGCGCTTTCCCGCGCTCCACCACCTCGCTTTCCTCCGGGGCGAGAATCAAACCGATGGCCTCAGACCAGACGACGATCCGGGCCCCGCGCCCTGCCAGGTCCGAGGTGCGGGCAAAGAGCTCGTCGAGGTTCCCCTGCATCACCGCGCGGGACCCCTTGAATGCTTCGGCATACGGGTCCTCGATAAATGACGGAAGCGCACGGCTGACCTCCCGGAGTTCGGGTGCGGTCTGGGAAGCCCCGGCAGGAATGGAGATGGATTTTCCAAAGGCCTCCTCATAAAGGGTTTCCCCAAAATTCGAATTATTGAGGGTAACGCCCCCCATCGATACAGTCTCGGGGTGTTCGGCGGGCGGGAGGTATATGCGGGCGATTCCAAAGCCCAGCACCGCCAGGTAAACCGAACCGGCTAAGAGAACCCCGTTGCGGATCTGCGGCCATTGCCACCTGCGGTCGGCCATCCAGTTCAGCAGGGAGGCGAACCAGCCGATCAGGAAAGAGATGCCCCAAATGCCGAATACCGAGGCAATCTGCCGGATGGGCTGAAAGCCGTACTGAGTATTGGCGATGGATCCCCAGACATCCCCGCTCGCCAGTACATTGAGGTATTCCAGGCTCACCAGGGCCGCAGGAAAGACCAGCGTGCCCAACAGGCCTTTCTCCCGGGCCCGGACCAGGCGGTCGACGAGATAGGGCAGGAGCGCCTTGGCAGATAGGATGAGCAGGATGATCAGGAGGAAGGGCATTGGGGCCGGGATGACCTGATCCGCACCCACCAGGCCGGAGAGGAATAACGCGAGAAAGCCGAATACGATGGCCTTCCAGGTAGTTACATTCCTGGTGAAATAGAGCATGGCAGCCAGGCCCAACCAGGGGGCGATGCCTACCGTCCACCGGGCAGAGCCTAGAATAAGCAGGAGGACCCCGGCAACCAGGATCCACCAGGGATTTGACAGTTTTGTTTTGAACGTTTCCATGATATGATGAATTTTCACCAAAGGAAACCCATTAAACCGGGGGTGTCGACCGGATGCGTGAAGTCGAACGGATTTGATGCGTCCGACTTTACGCCCGGAATCCGCACCATCTGAATGGATCAGGACTGGCGGTCCTTGAAGGCCGAGGGAGTACTTCCGGTATATTTTTTGAACGCGGTATTAAAGCTGGACTTGGAGTTGAACCCAACCTCGTACATGACCTCCAGGATGGTCAGTTTCGGGTCGCTGGATTCCCGCAGGATCCTTTTGGCCTCTTCGATCCGGTATCCGTTGATCAGGTCAAAAAACGATTTGCCCAGTTCGGCATTGATCAGGGTGGAGAGTTGGCGGGAGGGCATGCCCAGTTGGGCCGCCAGGTCTTTCAAAGTCAGGTGGGGATCCAGGTAAGGTTTGCCGGATGCCAGATGGGAACGCAACCGCTCGAGCAGCGAATGGGTGGCTTCCGGGGAGGCCACTGATTCGTGGCGGATTTCTTCCGCTCCCAGGAAGATCTCGTTTTGATGCAGCCCTTTGAACAATACGCTGTTGATAAAGAACAACAGGCCAACCAGCCCGACGAGTATGGCCCCCTGGTCCATGGGGACGAGTTGACTGTGACGAAGGATATTTGCCAGGGCACTGGCCAGCACCGAGATGATAAACACATTTACCAGGAAATTGAGCCAGTTGAGGTTGATCTTATCGATATTCGAAAAGTGTTCCAGGATGGTTTCCCGGTAACGGCGCAATTGCAATTTAATGGCTACCAGGTAGGAAATCTCGTAGATCAACCCGAAGACGGAGACCAGGATCGTGGACAGGTCTTCCCCCTTTTGGACATCCGCCAACACCTGTTGCTGCGTTTCCGGGGGCTGGGAATAATAAAAAACGGCCAGCATGGCCATTACCAGTGCAAAGGGCAGGGCGTGCAACAGGTGCACCGGCCTTAGACGGAAGTCCCGCCTGGTGAGGGATTGGGTATAGAGCAACAGGAGGGGGGCGTGGAAGATCACCAGGCTGTTGAGGAACAGGGCCAGTTCCGGTCGAAAGGCATAGAACCCCGAAGAAAGGAGGTAGTAGTCGAGCAGGCCAAAGGCGAGGCTCAGGAAGAAAAAGGCGAGCAGGTAATTGCTCAGCTTCCGCCCCTTCCTGGAAAAGAACAGGAATACCGCGATAAAGAAAAGCTGGAAAAGGACCAGCAAAGTCACTATTTGAAAGACTTCAGCCATATTACATCTGCGAATCCCATTCTTCGGGGACGGGGGGCGGGATGCCTGCCGGGTCGTCCCCGACCATCTGCCGGATGTCGATCTCGATCCCCCGGGACATGGTGGTGATGGGGACGTCGTTAGGCGTGCCCTCGAAAGGGTTCTCCGACACATCCCCGATCCGCTCCATGGACAGGAAAATCCAGGACAGCACCACGCTGATCGGGACGGAGCACCAGACAAAGTTCAAGGCGATAAACCGGTACACCGGGTGCCGGTTCCCCCCCTCCAGCAGCGCCTGGCCGATCTGGTCGAATTCGCTCATCAGCGCCAGGGGCAGCAGCAGGATGAACAACCAGACAAAATAGAGGTTCAGGGTGGCAAATTGCCTCGGGTAGGGAAAGTTCTTGATCCGTTCTGCCTGGCCCTGCAGGGTGAAGAGTTCGGTGAGCATGCCCTGCATTTCCATATGCCGGAAATCATCGATCAGCCCCTGCGCCCTGAGTTCCCCCAGGCATTTCGATTGCAGTTTCAGGCAGGCAGCCTGTTTGTTGCCCATCCCGAGGACGTATTTTTTCTCCTCCTCCGAGAGGTAGCCATCCAGCTCCTCCTCCAGGGAATAGGTGTACTCCCATATGTTGATCCGTTCCGAATACTTTTTGTCGATCTCGTTGTAGTTGGTAGTTTCCCAGGATTTCTTGACCCGCAGGGCATGCCGGAGGGAGGTCATCCAGGCCACGTGCCTGAGGACCATGGTTTTGCGGATGGCGTGCAATTCCGCATCGCTTTTCGCATCGCTGGCAAACTGGTTGGTGATAAAGTCGTTGACCATCAGGGTGAAGGAACGGGATGCGTTGACGATACCGCCCCATATCTTACGGCCTTCCCACAGACGTCCGTAGGAGGCATTGTTTTTAAACCCGATGATAAAGGCCAGGGCAGTGCCCACCAGCCCGACCGGCAACCAGGGAAGTTGCAGCCATTTCCAGTCCAGCAGGTGGTAGGGCACCACAGGGATGACCGCGAGCAATATAAAGAAGATGATGTACTTCCGGGTCCAATTGAGGAAGGTGGGCAGGGGGTAGATGCGTTTGGTATACATAGGGTTATCTGTAAAAATTCCGGGGACCTGTCGGCAGGATGATGCCTTCGGTCCCCTAGTTTGTCGGTTCAGGGTCCAGTTCTATGGTTTTTCCGGCTGCTGCACTCCGCATGGCCGCATCCAGGATTTCCATGACCACCAGGTTGTTTTCCAGGGAGGACAGGTCGTTGGGCCCCGGGTCCAGCTCCCCCCGGACCACGGCTTTCAGGTACAGGAAGGGGTCGTTGAGGGGCGCCTGCCGTTCGGGCAGGGTCTCGGTTGTTTCATCAAAGCCGTCATAGCCCCGGGCCATGCGAAGGCGCAGGTCGTGCCGGTTGTCTGCATAGACGGCGCCGTAAAGCCCATAGGCCACCAGGTCCTTCCGCCCGATGGGCCAGTTCCAGGAAGCCTGGATAATCCCTACAGCCTCGGGATACCGCAGCAGGATGATGGCTTCATCATCCACCCGGGGGTTGTTTTCAGGCTGCAGCTGGGCGGTCAGGGCGGTTACGCTCCGGGGCCGTTGCCCTTCCATCAGCCAGGTGATGAGGTTGGCTCCGTAGCACCCGAAGTCGGTCAGGGCACCTGCGCCGTTTTGTCCCGGGTCGGTAAGCCAGCCCAGGAATTCCGGGGGGACGCCAATTTTTTTCGGGCCACGGTGCCCATCCCGCACCACAATCTTGCGGACCGAGCCAAGGGTGGTATCGCGTTTGAGCAATTCATAAGCCCGGTGGTTGGTCGGGTACCAGGTGGTCTCGTAATTGGTCAGTAGCCGGATACGGTGTTTCCGTGCCAGCGCCGCCATCTCCCGGGCGTCTTCCAGGCTCATGGCCAGCGGCTTTTCCACCATTACGTGGATGCCGCGCGGGGCGCAGGCGGCCACCACGGCCCGGTGGTCCCGGATCGGACCGAAAGCGGCAACGGCTTCCGGGATGCCCGCCGCGAAAAGCTGCTCAAAGGTGTCGTATACCCGCGAGAGCGGGAATTTGTATTGTTCGCAATATTTACGGGCGACCTCCCGGTCGGGTTCCACGATCCCCGTAATCTCGACGTCCCCCCGGGCTGCACTGCCAAAGACCCAGCCCACGTGCCCGTGGGTAAGGCCGGCCACCCCCACGCGCAACGGGACATCGGACCTCGCACCTTGTTCCGGGCCGGGGGAAGGATCACCGTTCTGGGCCCAAGACGGGCCGGTGCAGAAGAGGAGGCAAGCCCCTAGCAGTAACGTAAAAACAGGATGGTGGTATGGGACAGTCACGATAGGTTTGTAATGCAATTGGCTTTTCTAAGGTAGCAAAATCCTTCCAACGGGTATGAAGGGCATGTGGCATTTAGGATTTCCACGGACTCCCGGGCAGAACCTCCCGGAGTTTTCCTATTTTAGTGGGTGTGCCCCGAACACGTATCACGGGTCATACACCTAACCCATCGACCATGTCCTTTATAGGGGAAGACTTCTTACTGGAAACCTCCCATGCGCGCAAGTTATATTTTGACTATGCAGCCGACCTCCCGATCATCGATTACCACAACCACCTGTCCCCTGAGCAGATAGCCACAGACCACCAGTTCGAAAACATCACCCGTGCCTGGCTGGACGGGGACCATTATAAATGGCGGGCCATGCGGACCCTCGGGATCGGGGAGGCATTTATAACCGGGGATGCCCCGGACGCTGAGAAGTTTGCCAAATGGGCGTGGGCAGTCCCCCAGACCATCCGAAACCCCCTGTACCACTGGACCCACCTGGAGCTTGCACGCTATTTTGGCGTGGAAGACCTCTTGTCTGAAAAAAATGCAGGCGCGGTTTACAGGCAAACCTCCGAACAGCTTGGACAACCTTCCCACAGCGCCCGGGGATTGCTCAACCGGATGCGTGTGGAACTGGTCTGCACCACCGATGACCCGGCCGATTCCCTGGAATACCATCTGCAGGCCCGGTCCCTCAAAACCGGCCCGCGCATGCTACCGGCCTTCCGGCCCGATGCGGCTTATGGCATTGCGGACCCATCCGCCTTCCGCACCTACCTGGAACGGCTGGAACAGGTCACCGGCCACACCATCGCTACCTATGCGGATTTGTTGCAGGCCCTAGATACCCGCATGGATTTTTTCCACGAAGCCGGGTGCCGCCTGGCCGACCACGGCCTGAAACAGCTCGCCTCCTTCGAGGCGCCTTTTTGCGATATCGGACAGCTCTTTAAAAAAGTCCGTGAGGGCAGGACCCCCACGGCGGAAGAAACCCGCTACTTCCAGTTTGAAACCCTGAAACACCTTTGCCGGGGGTACCACCGGAAGGGCTGGGTACAGCAATTCCACCTGGGGGCGCTGCGTAACGCCAATTCGCGGATGCGCCGGGCCCTGGGCCCGGATACGGGGTTTGATTCCATCGGGGACTTCCAGCAGGCCAGCGGCCTGGCGGGGTTCCTGGACCAACTGGACGGGACCAACCAGCTCGCCAAAACCATCCTGTATACCCTCAACCCGTCCTGGAATGAGGTGTTTGCCACCATGGCCGGGAATTTCAACGACGGCAGCGTCCGGGGGAAGGTACAGTTCGGGTCCGGGTGGTGGTACAACGACCAGCTCCACGGGATGGAGCGGCAGCTCGACGCCCTCTCAAATATGGGGCTGCTGAGTTGCTTTGTGGGGATGCTGACCGACTCCAGGAGCCTGCTGTCCTTCCCCAGGCACGAATATTTCAGGCGCCTGCTGTGCAACCTGCTGGGGAGGGATATGGAAAAGGGCCTGTTGCCGCAGGACCCGGGCCTGTTGGGTAAAACCGTCCGGGACATCTGTTATTTCAATGCAAAGGCGTATTTTGAATTCTGAAAAGACTGTCAGACCTACCATGAAAAAAGTAATCACCTTCGGCGAGATCATGCTGCGGCTTTCCCCACCGGGCTTCCTGCGGTTTTCCCAGGCGAACTCCCTGGATGTCGTCTACGGGGGCGGGGAGTCCAACGTGGCCGTTTCCCTGGCAAATTTCGGGGTCCCCGTGGATTTTGTGACCCGCCTTCCCGACAACCCCCTGGGGCAATGCGCCCTGATGGAACTCCGCAAACGCGGGGTGGGCACAGGCCGGATCCTTTTTGGCGGGGAACGGCTTGGGATCTACTTCCTGGAAACCGGGGCCGTCAGCCGGGGGAGCCAGGTGGTGTACGACCGGGCAAACTCCGCCATGGCCGAAATACGGCCCGGCATGGTCGATTGGGAAACCGTTTTCCGGGACGCCGGCTGGTTCCACTGGACGGGGATTACCCCAGCCATTTCCCAGGGTGCGGCAGATGCCTGCCTGGAAGCCGTAAAGGCCGCCCGGAAGATGGGGCTCACCGTTTCCACCGACCTGAATTACCGGGCCAAGCTCTGGAAGTACGGGGTGCCTTCGGAAGGCATCATGACGGAACTCACCGGCTATTGCGACATCATCCTGGGGAATGAGGAAGATGCCGAAAAACACTTTGGCATCCGACCCGAAGGCCTCGACATCACCACCCAGGGGGAATCGGTACACGCCGACGCATTCAGGAGTGTCTGTGAGCAGATGATGGCCAAATTCCCGAATGCCCAAAAGGTGATCACCACCCTGAGGGGGTCTTTGTCAGCCTCCCACAACACCTGGGCCGGGATCCTGTATGACGGGACCACCTTGTATACCTCCCCCCAGTACCAGATCACGCATATCGTGGACCGGGTGGGCGGGGGCGATTCTTTTATGGGCGGTCTCATCTACGGCCTGCTGAAATTCAAGGGGGACGACCAGCGGGCACTGGACTTCGCGGTGGCAGCCTCCTGCCTGAAACACACCATCGTAGGGGATGCCAACCTGGTCAGCGTAGCCGAAGTGGAGAAACTGATGGGGGGCGATGCCTCCGGCCGGGTGGTCCGGTGAACCCAGGCGGCGGTTACCCGGAAAACCCAAACGCAGGTACGGGAACCACGAGCACCTATAAAAATCGCCGGGGAATCCCGGCAGAAACAAATTAAAAAATTCAGTACATGGCGAAGTTCTCGCGAATCGAAGTGATTGACCTGATGGAAACCACCGGGCTGGTCCCGCTGTTTTACCACCCGGATACTGCCCTCGGGAAGAAAGTGCTGGCGGCTTGTTACCGGGGCGGGGCGAGGTTGCTGGAGTTCACCGCCAGGGGGGATTTTGCGCATGAGGTTTTCGGGGAACTCCGGAAATTTGCAGCGGCGGAACTGCCCGGCCTTGCCATGGGCGTGGGATCCGTGACGGACGCCCCTGCGGCCTCCCTCTATATGCAGCTCGGGGCGGATTTTGTAGTCACGCCCTCCTTCCGGGAGGACATCGCCCGGATTTGCAACCGCAGGAAGGTACTCTGGTCCCCGGGATGCGGGACGCTTACCGAAATCAACCAGGCAGAAGAACTGGGCTGTGAACTTATCAAACTCTTCCCGGGGTCCGTGTACGGGCCGGAATTTGTGAAGGCCGTCCGGGGTCCGCAGCCCTGGACCCGGATCATGCCCACCGGCGGCGTAAGTACCGATGCCGCCAACCTGGCATCCTGGTTTTCGGCCGGGGTTACCTGTGTGGGGATGGGTTCCGGCCTGATCTCCTCCCAGGTGCTGAAACAGCAGGACTTCAATACGCTCGAACAAACCGTGGCCGGGGTACTCGATACCATCCGCTCTGTCAGAAACCCCGGGGCGTGATCCGCATGCTCGCCATAGGGTGCATGGTTTTCTTTCTGGCTGGCAGCTGCCGGCAGGCAAGCAGCGTGCGTACCGTGCGCCTGGCACACGGCCTGGACGTTACCCATTCCGTGCATATCGCCATGGTCCGGATGGGGGACGACATGGCCCGGATTTCCGGCGGCCGCCTCCGCCTGGAGATTTATCCGAACCAGCAACTCGGGAGCGAACGGGAGGTCCTGGAGCTCCTCCAGATCGGGACACTGGATATGACCAAGGTCTCGGCAGCAACCCTCGAAAATTTTGCCCCCAAGACCCGCATCCTGGGGCTGCCCTACCTGTTCCGCGACCGGGAGGCAGCTTTTTCCGCTCTGGACGGGCCCATCGGGCAGGAACTCCTGGACGACGGGCTGGAATTCTGGCTTAAGGGCCTCGGCTTTTACGATGCCGGCTTCCGGAGTTTCTACGCCATGGAAAAACCCATCAGGGACCCGGCCGACCTGGAGGGGATGAAGGTGCGGGTCATGGAAAGCGTGACGGCCATCAATATGATCCGCAGCATGGGAGGCGCCCCTACGCCCATCTCCTGGGGCGAACTCTACACGGCCCTGCAGCAGGGGGTGGTGGATGCCGCCGAAAACAACCCGCCGAGTTTCTACCTGGCGCGGCACTACGAAGTTTGCAAATACTACTCCCTGGACGAACACACCTTTTCTCCGGATGTGCTGATTGCCGGCACTCGCTTCTGGGATGCCCTCACGGAACAGGAAAAGGGGTGGATCCGGGAAGCTGCGGCCAACTCCATCGCCTACCAGCGGGAATTATGGGCACTGGCCGAAGCCGACGCCCTGGAGAAGGTCGCAGCGGCCGGGGTGGAGATTTCCCGTCCGGATAAGCAGCCCTTTGCCGAGAGCTCCCGGGAGGCCTACCAGCTCTACGAAGCCGATACGACCCTGGCCCGGCTGATCCGGGAGATAAAAGAACTGCAGCAATGAAAGCCATCCGCCACCGCCTCGATTCGGTACTTTCCCATGCCCTGGTCCTGCTGATGTCGGCCATGGTCCTGAACGTCCTCTGGCAGGTATTCAGCCGTTACGTGCTCGGCGCCCCCAGTTCCTTCACCGACGAACTGGCGCGCTACCTGATGATCTGGCTGGGGGTGCTGGGCGCGGCCTACGTTTCGGGCAGGAACATGCACGTGGCCATCGATATCCTGCCCCGCCGTGCGGCCCCGGCCCTGCAACTCCGGTTGCGGCAGGCGGTCAACTGGGTCATCCTGCTCTTCTGTTTCTTTGGCCTGGTAATCGGGGGCAGCCGCCTGGTCTACGTCACGTACCTCCTGGAGCAGTATTCCCCGGCCCTGCAGCTGCCACTGGCCTACGTCTACCTGGTGATCCCGCTGAGCGGCCTGATCATCATCTTTTATAAAACCGACGATTTACTCGACCGATAGCCCATGGAATATATCCCCCTCCTCGTACTGATCCTCAGCTTTGTCTGCCTGCTGGCCATCGGCACCCCGGTGGCCTGGAGCATCGTGGTTTCGGCCACCCTGACCCTGCTGGTCAGCATCCCGGCCCTCCCGGCCCTGACAACCGTCTCCCAGCGCATCGCGGCAGGCCTGGACAGTTTTGCCCTGCTGGCCATCCCGTTCTTTGTGCTTTCCGGGGAGCTTATGAACCGGGGCGGGATTGCCTGCAGGCTGATCGCCTTTGCGAAAACCCTGGTGGGCGCAATGCCCGGGGGGCTGGCACTGATCAATATCATCTCGGCCATGCTGATGGGTGCCATCGCGGGCTCGGCCCTGGCCTCTGCTTCCGCCATGGGGACCATGCTTGGCCCCGAAATGGAAAAACAGGGGTACGACAGGGAGTTCGGCGCAGCGGTAAATATTACCTCGGCGACCACGGGCCTGGTCATCCCACCGAGCAATATCCTGATTGTCTACTCCCTGGCCAGCGGCGGTGCATCCATCGCCGCCCTTTTCCTTGCGGGGTACATCCCCGGGATCCTCACCGGCCTTTTTCTGATGGTGGTGGCCTCCGTATGGGCCCGCCGCAAAGGCTACCAGACCGGGGAGCGCAGCAATTTCAGGGAAGTGCTCCGGACCTTTGTCGATGCCGTACCCAGCCTGTTGTTGCTGGTGGTGGTGATCGGCGGCATTGTGGCGGGGATTTTCACGGCGACCGAGGCATCTGCCATTGCCGTGCTGTACAGCCTGGTCCTCGGGGTGATCTACCGGGAAATCTCCCTGGATAACCTGCCAAAAATCGCCCTGGACGCCTCGGCCACCACGGCCATCGTAATGCTGCTCATCGGTGCGTCCATGAGCATGTCCTGGGCCCTGTCCTATGAGCACATCCCCCAGGAAATCAGCGAGGGCCTCCTCGGGATTACCGACAACAAGATCCTGATCCTCCTCCTGATCAACCTCATCCTGCTGCTGGTCGGTATCTTTATGGACATGACCCCGGCCGTTTTGATTTTTACCCCTATCTTTTTACCGGTGGTAACCAAACTGGGCCTGGACCCGGTGCATTTTGGGATCATCATGATCCTGAACCTGTGCATCGGTTTATGCACCCCCCCGGTGGGATCCGTGCTTTTTGTGGGTGTGGGGATTGCCCGCACGAGCATCGAAAAGGTGGTCCGTCCCCTTTTGCCGCTGTTTGTGGCGATGATCCTTGCCCTGTTCCTGGTAACTTACATCCCGGAACTCAGCCTGTGGCTGCCGTCGCTATTTGATTTGTAAACCAAACCCTGTAAAACTAATTCCATGAAGCTTAAAATTTCCATATCAAACTTCCCGGCCCGTTTCCTGGCACTGTCCGGGCTGGCCCTGTTCGCAGCATGCAGCGGGGAACCTGAGGACCCCACCCCCTGGGAAAAACCCTTTAACGGCCAGGACCTGACAGGCTGGACCCAATTGGGGGGCCAGGCAAATTATACCGTGCGGGAAGGGGCCATCGTGGGCAGCACGGTCCACGACACCCCGAATTCCTTCCTGACCACCGACCGGATGTACGGGGATTTCATCCTGGAACTGGCCTATAAGGTGGACTCCACCATGAATTCCGGCATACAGGTGCGCAGCAACAGCCATGATTATTATATGGATGGCAGGGTCCACGGCTACCAGATTGAAATTGACCCGTCCGACCGCGCATGGAGCGCCGGCATTTACGACGAGGCACGGCGCGGCTGGCTGGTGCCCCTGACCGGTAACCCGGCGGCCCAGCAGGCATTCAAACAGGGCGACTGGAACCATTACCGGATAGAGGCCATAGGGGATACCCTGAAAACCTGGATCAACGGGGTGCCCGCTGCCCACCTGGTCGACGACAAGACCCATGAGGGGTTTATCGCGCTGCAGGTCCACAGCATCGGGGACGATGCCCAGGCGGGCACGGAAATCATCTGGAAGGACATCAGGATACTGACGGACAGCCTTTCCAAATACTCCCGGCCCATACCACTGGAACCGGTAGTTACCAAAAACCATCTGACCCAGGCCGAAAAAGATGCCGGATGGGAGCTGCTGTGGGACGGGAAGACCACCGAGGGCTGGCGGGGTGCCCGACTTGACTCCTTCCCGGAGCAGGGTTGGGTCATCGAGGACGGGGTACTCACGGTACTCGCTTCCGGCGGGGGCGAGTCCGAAGCCGGGGGGGATATCGTCACGGAAAACCTGTACGGGGATTTTGACCTTCAGGTGGATTTCAGGATCACCGAAGGCGCGAACAGCGGGATCAAATACTACGTGGATACCGAATTGAACAAGAGGGAAGGCTCGGCCATCGGCCTGGAGTACCAGATCCTGGACGATGCCCGCCACCCGGACGCCAAACTGGGCAACCACGATGGGAGCCGGACCCTGGCATCCCTCTACGACCTGATGCAGGCAGCGCCATCGAAACCCGTCAACCCCATCGGGCAGTGGAATACCGCGCGGATCCGTTCCGAGGACGGGCATGTGGAGCACTGGCTGAACGGGGTGAAGGTCCTGGAGTACGAGCGGGGCAGCGATGCCTACCGGCAACTGGTGGCCGAGAGCAAATACAAGGTGTGGCCGGGCTTCGGGGAAGCCGAAAAAGGCCAACTCCTGTTGCAGGACCACGGCAACCGGGTAAGCTTCCGGAATATCAAAATCAAAACCTTAAACGACTAGCAAATGGCAACAAGACGAGATTTTATCCGAACAACTTCCGTATCTGCTGCGGCGATTGGCCTCCACGGGTCGCTCTTCCCTAAAAGCGCCCTGGCTGACGTCCTGGGGGCGAATGAAAAGGTGGTATGCGCCTGTATCGGGATCCGCAGCCGGGGCAAGGCCCATGTCCTTGCGATCAATGCCTACCCGGATGCCATCCTGAAGTACAATTGCGATGTGGACGATACCATCCTGGAGGAGCACAACGCCTGGTGCGAAAAAAGGCTGGGCACGGTCCCGAAGGTGGAAAAGGATTTCCGCAAAATCCTGGACGACCCGGAGGTGGATGCCGTTTTTATCGCCACCCCGGAACACTGGCATGCGCCCATGGCCATCATGGCGCTGCAGGCCGGGAAACACGTCTATGTGGAAAAGCCCTGCAGCCATAACCCGGCGGAGAACGAGATGCTGGTGGCGGCCCAGAAAAAATACGGCAAGGTGGTGCAGATGGGCAACCAGCAGCGGTCTGCCAAAACCTCCATCCAGGCTATTGCCGACATCCGCAGCGGGGCCATCGGAAACGTCTACAAGGGGGAAGCCTACTATTCGAACAACCGGGGTTCCATCGGGACCGGAAAGGAGGTGCCCGTACCCGGCACCCTGGACTGGGAGCTCTGGCAGGGGCCTGCGCCCCGTACGGCTTACCGGGATAACATCCACCCGTATAACTGGCATTGGTTCCGCCGCTGGGGAACCGGGGAGATCCACAACAACGGCACCCACGAAATCGATATCTGCCGCTGGGCGCTCGGGGTGGACCTTCCGGAGCGGGTCAGTTCCTTTGGGGGGAAATTCACCTACGACGACGACTGGGAGTTCCCGGACAACCAAGAGGCGACTTTTTCCTTTGCCGGCGGGAAGTTTATTACCTGGACGGGGCACAGCCGGGGCATCATGAAGCCCGAGCGGCCCGGCCGAGGGATCACGATCTACGGCGATAAGGGGACCATCGAACTCAGCCGGAATTTTTACAAGCGCTACGACCTGGGGGGCAACCCGGTGCAGTTCGAATTCGAGCCTGAACTAAGCGCGACCACCGACACCCAGGGCATCGGCAGCCTGGACGTCGCCCATGTCGCCAATTTCTTCGATGCGATCCGCAAGGGGGATACCCTTGCCGCCCCCATCGCGGATGCCAGCAAATCGACCATGCTCTGCCACCTGGGGAACATGGCCCAGGATGCGGGCCACGACCTGTCGGTAGACCCGGCCAGCGGGAAGGTGCTCAACAGCCAGGAGGCGATGAAGTCCTGGGGCCGCACCTACGAGAAGGGGTGGGAACTGAAGGTCTGAAAGGCTGGGAGCTGAAGTTCTGAACAGGCGCCCAAGGTGGGGGCCTAAGGTCTGAAAAGGATCGCCCTAGGCGGGAGCCACCGTATTGACCAGCGTGCCCACAGGGGGGATGGTGATCCGGATCTCATCCCCGGCCCGGAGGGTGAATTCGTTGGGGGGCACGATGCCCGTACCGGTCATCAGCAGGCATCCGTAAGGGAAGGAAAGTTCCCGGTACAGCCAGGATGCCAGTTCGTCAAACTGCCTTTTAATCTGTGAGATGGGCACCTGTCCTCCGAAGGCCTCCTTTCCCTGGCGGAAGATGGCAATTTGGATTTCCGTTTCTGCCGGGAGGGGTTCCTCCGGCAGGTAGATACAGGGTCCCAGGGCCGTGGAACCGTTATAGCTCTTGGCCTGGGGCAGGTAGAGGGGGTTTTCCCCCTCAATGCTGCGCGAACTCATGTCGTTGCCAATCGTATACCCGGTAATGGTCCCCTTTGGGCTCAGGAGCAGGGTCAGTTCAGGCTCCGGTACATTCCAGGCGGAATCCTTGCGGATCCGCACCTGTCCCCCATGCCCCACCACGCGGTACGGGGCGGCCTTGAAAAACAACTCCGGCCTTTCTGCCTCGTAAACGCGGTCGTAAAACGTCCCCCCGCCGGCATCCCTGGATTCCTCCATGCGGGCGCTCCTGCTACGCAGGTAGGTGACCCCGGAGGCCCATACCTCCTGCCTGCCTATCGGTGGCAACAACTTCCCCAGGTCGCCCAGGGGATCCGCGGTTTCCCCGGACCGGCCGATCCAGTCCAAAGCGCGTTGCCTGGGTTGTGCGTCGCAGACCAGTTCATCCCAGTCGGCCCCGGTCCGGTAAAAGGCCTCCCGGTAACCGATTACGGTGCCTTGAGTAGTTTTGAAGAGTTTCATATCCAGCAGGTTTTTCGTGTTTGTTCTTTTTTAATTCAGGAAAAAGCTCAGCAGGCTCAGCACGGTCATGGCGGTAAACCCCAGTATGGCGGTACCGGCCGTGTGGCCCAGGTAGCCCTGTTTGGTGTCCAGGCCAATCAGTTGGGTGACCACCCAGAAGAAGCTGTCGTTAGCGTGGGAGACCACCGCCGATCCGGCACCGATGGCCACCACGGCGAGTGCCTGGGTCGCCGGGGCATCAAAGCCGAGGGAGGCCTGCAGAGGGGCGATGATGGAAGCTGTCGTGATCAGGGCAACCGTGGAGGAGCCCTGTGCGGATTTGATGGCCGCCGCCGTCAGGAATGGGAGCCACAGCCCGAGGGAGGCCGATTGAACCTGTGTCCCGATAAGGTCGCCGATCCCGGCTTGCTGCAATACCTTCCCGAAGGCCCCGCCCGCCCCCGTAATAAGGATGATGATGGCGGCGGCCGACAGCGCCTCCCCCACCCAACCCGTGGTATCCAGCATGCGCTTTTCGAATTTGGCGGGCAGGGTCAGGGCAAAGAGCAGGCCGATGCCGAGGGCGGCAACCGGCGTCCCGGCAACCTCCAGCGCACGGCTCAGGGCCCCCTCCCCGAACGGATGGAAGGGCATGCGGGATACCGAATTCAGCAGGATGAGTACAATGGGGATAAGGATGGGCAGGAGGGCTTTGAAAGCCCCGGGCGGATCCTGGGGCGCTGCAGAAACCCCGTGATCGGTCGCCAGCTCCGGCCGGATGACCAGCCGCGGCCCCACCCAGCGGGCATAGAGGATGCAGGCCATCAGGGCAATGGCACTGGTGAGTAGCCCGAAACCGACCACCAGGCCGAGGTCTGCCCCCATGATTCCGGCTGCTGCAATGGGCCCGGGGGTGGGGGGAACCATGGTGTGGCTGGCCGTAAGCCCCAGTCCCAGGGCAATACACGCACCGGCAACCGGAGCACCTGCCTTCTTTGCCATGGCACGGGCCAGGGGGTGCAGGATGATAAAGCCGCTGTCCGCGTACACCGGGATGGAGACGATATAGCCTACCAGGCCCAGGGCGGTATGTACCCGGTTGGCCCCGATAATTTGCAGGACGCGGCGCGCCAGCACCGCTGCCCCCCCGGATTTTTCCAGGAAAGTACCGATAATGATCCCCAGAATGATGAGGAGCCCGATGTTGCCAATAGTGCTTCCGAATCCCTGGTTGATGGTGGCAATCACGTCTGCAACGGGCATGCCGCTGAGCACGCCGAAGCCCAGGGCGGCCACCAGCAGGGAAAGGATGGGGTGCCACCGGAGCCGGGTGCCGGCAAGAATGATGAAGGCAATACTGAGCAGGATGAGCAATACCAGGTACATGGATTCCGGGTTAGTGCAGGTTACGGGTTACCTCGCTGCCGGAGCCGCCTTTCAGGAAACCGAAATCACAGCCCTGGTCCGCCTGTTCCACTTCCCGGATGTACAGGCTGGCATATCCGCGATCCGCCCGGGGTGCCGGGGGTTTCCAGTGTTTCCGGCGCTCACTGAGTTCCTCATCCGGGACGCAAAGGGTCAGGGAGCGGGCCGGCACGTCCAGTTCGATCAGGTCCCCGTCCCGGACCAGGGCCAGGTTCCCGCCGATGGCCGATTCCGGGGCGACATGCAGGACCACCGTCCCGTAGGCCGTACCGCTCATCCGGCCGTCCGAAATCCGCACCATGTCGGTTACCCCGGCTTTGATGAGCTTGGCGGGCAGGGCGAAATTCCCCACTTCCGGCATGCCCGGGTAGCCCACCGGGCCCACGCTTTTCAGGACCAGTACGCAGTCTTTGTCCACATCGAGTTGCGGGTCGTCAATCCGCCGGTGGTAGTCTTCGATATCCTCGAACACCACGGCCCTGCCTTTGTGCGTAAGCAATTCCCGCGTGGCAGCCGCGGGCTTGATGACCGCTCCCTGTTCGCAGAGGTTCCCGGTGAGCACCGCAATGCCGGCCTGCTCCTGCACGGGTTGCCCCATGCGGGCGATCACTTCCCGGTCATAACAGGGGATGCCCGTATTGTTCTCCCCCAGGGTCTTTCCATTTACCGTCAGGCAATCCGTATGGAGTTCCCCGGCCAGTTCCTCCAGGATTACCGGCAGCCCCCCGGCATAGAAATAGTCCTCCATCAGGTATTTGCCTGAAGGCATGAGATTGAGCAGCAGGGGCAGGTTGCTCCCGAGGCGGTCGAAATCCTCCAGGGTGAGCTTTACGCCTGCGCGCCCGGCGATGGCCGTCAGGTGCAGGATGAGGTTGGTGGACCCCCCCACGGCCGAATTGACCTTGATGGCATTTTCGAAGGCTTTCCGGGTAAGGATTTTGGACAGCTTCAGGTCTTCCTCCACCATTTGGACGATCCGGTTGCCGGAGAGGTGGGCCATTACCTTCTTTCGGGAATCCACGGCCGGGATGGCAGAGGCACCGGGTAGGGTAAGCCCGAGGGCCTCCACCATGGTCGCCATGGTGGAGGCCGTACCCATGGTCATGCAGTGGCCTGCGGAACGCGACATGCAGGCTTCCGCTTCGGCGAATTCCTCCCGGGTCAGCGTACCCGCTTTGCGGGCTTCATCCAGTTGCCAGGTAGCCGTCCCCGATCCGATATCCTTGCCCCGGAATTTTCCGTTGAGCATGGGCCCGCCCGGGACCACTATGGTGGGCAGGTCCACGCTGGCAGCACCCATCAGGGTGGAAGGGGTAGTCTTGTCGCACCCCGTCAGCAGGACGATTCCGTCCAGGGGGTTGGCGCGAATGGTCTCCTCGGCATCCATGCTGACCAGGTTCCGCCAGAGCATGCTGGTGGGCTTCATGAGTGTTTCCCCGAAGGACATCACCGGGAATTCCAGCGGGAACCCCCCGGCTTCGTACACCCCCCTCTTTACGATCTCGGCAAAATCCCTCAGGTGTGCGTTGCAGGGCGACAGGTCCGACCAGGTGTTGCAAATCCCAATTACGGGCTTCCCCCGGAACATATGGTCCGGGTGCCCCTGGTTGCGCATCCAGCTGCGGTGGACGAAGCCCATTTTATCGTCCCGGCCAAACCATTGCTGGCTTCTAAGTTTTTTTGGGTCCATGTAGGTTGTTTGGTGGTTTTGCGATCCGGCAGCGGCCCGCAGGTCTTTCCCATAAATATAGTCTATATCTTTTAGTGTGAAAGGCGCCCGTGGGTAGCGGCATAAAAAATCCGATGCCCGGGAGCAAAACGATTTTTTTCTTTGTGCACCTATTTAAAAAATATTACATTTGCCACCCGATTTGACCAAAATCGGGCCCGGTTTTTCCTCCGGGGCAACCACAGGAATGCAGGTGTGGTGGAATTGGTAGACACGCTAGTTTCAGGTACTAGTGCCGCAAGGCTTGGAGGTTCGAGTCCTCTCACCTGTACAAAGAAAGCCCCTCCGTCTGGAGGGGCTTTCTTATTCCGGACCATCTGGCCGTTCAGAGCGGCTTCCGCCCCGAAATGATATTGTAGAGGATTACGATCACTGCGATGACGAGCAGTATGTGGATCAGGTAACTGGTCCCGATTCCCGGGATAACTCCCAGCAACCCGAGGAGCCAGGCGACAATACAGATTACGGCTACGAGCCAGAGAATAGATTTCATGGAGGTTGTTTTTAAGGATTCTTCCCAGAAAATAGTGTTTTTATGCAACACCCGTGGTCGCTGCCGCATCAATAATTAGCCTTAAACGTTTCCCGGGAAACGAGTTGCTGTAAAAAAAAATCCCCGGCCGGATACGGGCGGGGATGGCAGGAACCGGCTGTTGATCTGCCGATTCGCGGTTGATTTATGAGCAGGACCTATGTTATAAGACGCCAAATGCGGCCAGGATCAGCGAAATGATTACCGCCGCAAGTACCAGCACAAGGAGGGCGACCATCACGATCAGAAAACCGTTCAGAAAGCGCGTTCCCACGGATAAGTGTTCTTCCATAATCATACAGTGTTTCCAACAAGATACTAAATTACAGGGCAATAAAGGGGAAATTCCGGTCGGAAATCGACCAACATCCGCAATTTCCGGAAGAAGTGAGGGATCCTCCGCCTGCCTTCAGACCGGTCTTCCAGTTCCCCGTAAAGCCAACCGGGCAGATGCCTGCCTGCCGCCGCAAAGCCTTTGGCGGGTTGGTTATCTAGTGCCGCAAGAGGCGTTTGCTGAGTTCCTCCAGGGAGATTCCTTTGGTCTCGGGCATCATAAAATGGACGAACAGTAGCTGAAGCACCATCATAAAGGCAAAGAAACCAAAGACGGGCCCGGGCCCGATCCAGGACATTAAAAAGGGCACGGAGGAGGGGATCAGCCAGGCGAGTACCCAATGGACCGAACACCCGAATGCCTGCCCGGAACCGCGGAGGTGGTTGGGGAAAACCTCCGAAATAAATACCCAGATGACCGCGCCCTGCCCGATCGCATGGGACGCTATAAAAAGGAAGAGGAAAATGGGCACGACCAGCCCCGTCCAGTTGAAGATAAAGGCGGCCGCCACCAGCGCCAGGGACACGATATAGCCCACCGAGCCAAAATACATAAGAGTGCGCCTGCCAAGCCGGTCGATCAGGTAGATGCCCAGCATGGTAAAGACCAGGTTGGTCACCCCGATCCCGATGCTGCTCAGCAGGGCGGTGCTCTCTTCCAGCCCGGCCAGTTCAAAGATGCGGGGCGCATAATAGAGGAAGGCGTTGATTCCCGAAAACTGGTTGAAGAAAGCAATCAGGAAAGCCAGGATCACCGGGAACCGGTATTTTTTCATAAAGATGGTTTCGGCACCGGCACGGAGGTTTTCCTTCAGGTCCCTGACAATGTCGGCCACGGTGAGCTCCAGACCCAGTTTCTGCAGGATGGTTTCGGCTTCCGCCTCCCTTTGCTGGGTGACCAGCCAACGCGGGCTTTTGGGGATGCCAAACGCAAAGGCGGTATAGATGAGGGCCGGGAAGGCCTCTACCCCCACCATCCAGCGCCAGTCGTTATCGCCGATCCCATTGAGGAGGTAATTCGAGAAATAGGCCACCAGGATGCCGAAAACGATATTGAACTGGTACATGCCAACCAGACGGCCCCTGCTTGCTGCCGGGGCGATTTCAGAGATATAGGTGGGTGCGGCCACAGTGGAGGCGCCTATGCCGATGCCCCCGAGGAAGCGGAAGATGCCAAAAGCCACAGGGTCATTGGCAAGGGCGGAACCGATGGCGGAAACCGAATAGAGCACCCCGATCCAGATCAGGGTGCGCTTTCGCCCGAATCGGTTGGTGGGGAAGCCGCCGAACATGGCGCCGATCACCGTGCCGAACAGGGCCATGCCAATGACCACCGTACCGTGGAAGGCATCCGAGGTTTCCCAAAGCAACTGGAGTTTTTTTTCCGCCCCGCTAATCACGACGGTGTCAAAACCAAATAGGAAACCAGCCAGGGCGGCGATCAGGGAAATCTTTAAAATTCTTGAATCCATTGCGGGCATGCAGTTTAGTCAGTTGCAGTAAAGCTACTGAAAAAATCGCGTGCCGGCAGGTGATGCTTATTTGTGCCGGAAAAATGCGTAATCCGGCAGGAGGGTATCCCTGGGGTTGCCGGGTTGCCAGAGGGTATCCTTCCCGGGTTGGTTTTGGCGGAGGCCTGCCGTATCGGGCATGAGGGGAAGGGAATCCCCGGGGTTACCCCGGGATTTTTCCCGTGGATCCGGAAGGCAGCCGGCAACCAGTAAAACCAGGCAGGATAAAACCAGCCCGTAAGCGAATCGAACCATGGAGAATTGGGGTTTATCCAATTAATTTACGGATCCCGTCGAGTATCCGGATGCTTGCCCCTGCATTTTTCTCCACAAATGCCCGGTTGATTGCCCCCAGGCGGGAACGTTCACCGGAATCCCGCAAAAGCGTTTCCGCCACCTGCCGGAATTCTTCCGGCCCGGAAACGGGCAGGACGCCGCCTGCTTCCACCAGGCCCCGTGCTTCCACGAAGGCGTGGTACCGGGGCCCGATAAGCACGGGGATCCCGAATACGGCGGGTTCCAGGGTGTTGTGGAGGCCCGTGGCGAAGCCTCCCCCCACATATGCGAGGTCCGCGTAGGCGTAAACCCGGGTCAGCAGGCCGATGGTATCCAGAACGAGGATGTCCGCACGGCCCGGGGACGCCCTTTCCCATTCCGTGTAACGGACTGCCCCGGGCCCCAGTAGCCCCATCAGGCTGGCGATGGTTTTTTCATCTGTTTTATGGGGGGCAATGACCGTGCATTGTGTTTGCCCGTTGAGCGTCCGGAGCAGGGGAAGGAGGACCTTTTCATCCTCCGGCCAGGTACTCCCGGCCACCAGGCAGGTCCGGCCAGCCGCAAATCCCTCCATAAAGCCCAGGTGGTTTTCCCGCTCCCGGATTTCGAGGACCCGGTCCAGCCGGGTATCACCGCTTACCGTAATCTGCTGCAATCCTATTGCCGAGAGCAGGTCCCGCGACTGCACGTCCTGCACGAAAAAGTGTGCGACATGCTGCAGGGCGTGTCGCATAAAACCGCCATACCACCGGAAGAATACCTGTTTTTTTCGAAACCGGGCAGAAAACATGACAATGGGGATTCCCTTGCTTGCGAGCCCCTCAAAATAATTGGGCCATACCTCGTATTTTACAAAGAGGGCGATTTGGGGCCTGGCAAGTTGGAGGAACTCCCGGACGTTTTTCCGGGTATCCAGCGGCAGGTAACAGGTGCCCGCCCCCGGCACCTTCCCTTTTTTGACTTCATACCCCGAGGGCGAAAAAAAAGTGACCAGGAACTGGTGTCCCGGATATTCCGACCTGAGGCGCTCCAATACGGGCAGGCCCTGCTCGAACTCGCCCAGGGAAGCAGTGTGCATCCAGATGAGGGGTTGTTCCGTCTGGCGGAAATCCTGGAGGTAAGCCGCAACTCCTTGCCGCCCTTCCAGGAAGAGCCTGATTTTTTGGGAAAAAAGGGCCGGGATATGCAGGAATGCCGCCGTCAGGCGAACGACCAAATCGTACAGGAAAAACAACGTGCGCGGGTTTTATGCTAAATTACGGTTCTTTACCAAATACATTGTCCGAGGGGGCTTAATTTTGTAAGTTTGCCAGCAATACGCAAGCCTATGCGAAAGATACAAATGGTCGACCTGACGGGCCAGTACCAGGAGATCCGAGACGAAATACGTAAGGCATTCGACGGCATCCTGGAGTCTGCAGCCTTTATCAACGGCCCGGAGGTCAGGGCCTTCCAGGAAGAACTCGAATCCTATCTGGGGATCAAACACGTGATCCCCTGCGCCAACGGGACGGATGCCCTCCAAATCGCCATGATGGGCCTCGGGCTCAAACCCGGGGACGAGGTGATAACCGCGGACTTCACCTTTGCAGCCACCGTGGAAGTCATTGCCCTCCTCGGCCTGACCCCGGTACTGGTGGATGTGGATCCCGATACCTTCAACATCGATACGGAAGCTGTCCGCAAGGCCATCACACCCAAAACCAAAGCCATTGTCCCCGTTCACCTCTTCGGCCAGTGTTCCGATATGGAAACGCTGCTGGATATCGCCAGGGAGAACGATTTATTCCTGATCGAGGACAATGCCCAGGCGATCGGGGCCAATTACCGGTTCCGGGACGGACGCACCCAGAAAGCAGGCACCCTCGGGCACGTGGGGGCCACCTCGTTCTTCCCCTCCAAGAACCTCGGCGCCTATGGGGACGGGGGTGCTATTTTCACGGACGATGACGCCCTGGCCCACCACATCCGGGGAATCGTAAACCACGGGATGTACCAGCGCTATTACCACGACGTGGTCGGGGTGAATTCCCGCCTGGACTCCCTCCAGGCAGCTGTCCTGCGGGCCAAGCTGCCCCACCTGGATGGGTACTGCGAGAAGCGCCGCAATGCAGCCCGCCACTATAACCGTGCCTTTGAAGGCCATGATGGGATTACCGTGCCCACGACGGTGCGCCAATGCGAGGGGATATGTGATACCTGCGACTGCCATGTGTTCCACCAGTATACCCTCCGGATTGCCGACGGCAAAAGGGATGCCCTGGCCAGTCGCCTCACCGAGGCCGGGATCCCGCACGGGATTTATTATCCGGTGCCCCTGCACCGCCAAAAGGCCTATGCGGATGTCCGGTACAAGGAATCGGATTTTGCGGTGACCAACCAATTGTCGGAGGAGGTGATCTCCCTGCCCATGCACACGGAACTCGACGGCGAACAGCTGGACTACATCTGCCGTACGGTACTCGAATTCATGGAACAGGCAGAACCAATGGGCGGCATGGAATAACCGGGGCGCACAGCACCCAAAACTTATAAGGAATGAAAATACTGGTTACAGGCGGGCTCGGGTTTATAGGGTCCCACACGGTAGTTGAATTGCAGGAGGCGGGCCATCAGGTAGTTATCATCGACAACTGCTCCAATGCCTCCGAATCCGTCCTGGACGGCATCGAATCCATCACCGGCATACGCCCGGATTTTGAACATATCGACCTGAGGGAAAAAGGTGCGGTTGATGATTTTTTCAACCGCTATCCGGAGGTACATGGGGTTATCCACTTTGCCGCTTCCAAGGCGGTCGGGGAGAGTGTTGAAAAACCTCTGCTGTATTACGAGAATAATATCGGCACCCTGGTGTACCTGCTCCAGCAACTGGTTGCCCGGGGAGGCAGCTCATTTATATTCAGTTCCTCCTGCACGGTCTACGGCCAGGCCGACCACATGCCCATCACGGAGGATGCCCCTATTAAACCCGCGGAATCCCCCTATGGAAACACCAAACAGATCGGGGAGGAGATCATCCGGGATACCTGCCGGGTGGAGCCCGGGCTGCAGGCGATTTCCCTGAGGTATTTCAACCCGATCGGTTCCCACCCCTCGGCGGAGATCGGAGAATTGCCCCTGGGGGTACCGGCCAACCTGGTCCCCTTTATCACGCAGACGGCCGCCGGCCTGCGGACGCAATTGTCTGTTTTCGGCGACGATTACCCAACGCCGGATGGCACCTGCATCCGCGACTACATCCATGTGGTGGATCTGGCCAGGGCCCATGTGGTGGCCCTGGAGCGGCTGCTCAAAGGACGCAGCAAATCCAATTACGAAGTATTCAATGTCGGGACCGGCAAAGGCAGTTCTGTCTTGGAGGTCATCCGTAGTTTTGAGCGGGTTTCGGGCAAAAAGCTGAATTATAGAATTGTCGGGAGGCGCGAAGGTGATGTCGTGGAAGCCTATGCGGATACCACCCGGGCGAACGGGGAACTCGGATGGAAGGCTGCCTCTTCCCTGGATGATGCCATGCGCTCTGCATGGGACTGGGAGAAAAAAGTCCGGGGCCTGTAGCCATGCTGGAAGCTTTCCGGGACAGCCAGGACTTGCTTTCTTTTGCAGAACAGGCCGGCGGGTATACCCTGCTTATCGACCAGGTCCGAAAGGATTTCAACAGGGCGGGCCTGGCGGATCCTTTGGGGTCCAGGGCGGTTTCTGCGAATACCGATAACCCCGCGGAAACCCCGGGATATCCGGATGCCGAGCAGCTGGAGCAACTCCTCCGGGAAACCATCTACAGGTTGCTGCTGGAGGATTTTGACGGATACCTGAACCTGATGTACGCCGTTGACATCCCGGAAAATGCCTTTAAAAACCTCCGCGTAACGGATGCGGTCGAAGTGGCCGGTCAGGTGGCGCTGCTCCTGCTCATGCGGGAATGGCAAAAGGTGAGAACCCGGTTGTCCCCTTGAATCCTGTAAGGAAGCCTTCCTTAGGTATTTCAGAAGTATACCCGGACAAACGGGAGCCAGGGGCTGGAGTAGAGACTCCGGCTGGACCGGTACAGCACATCGTAGCGGATCCCGAAAGTTACCGGGCCGGTGCGGTACCCGGCGCCCAGGTAAAGGGCGGGCAGCCAGTAACTGTCCCGGAGGTCTTCCGGCACGGCCTCCAGGGTACGTTTCACGCGCAACTGTTCGAATTCGGCAGACAACTGCACCTGTGGAATCGGGTTGACCAGGCTGATCAGGCTGCCCCCGAAAGCCGAAAGGCGGGCATCGTCGAACCGGGCATAGGTGTAGTTGGCGCCCACGCCGAAGGCCAGGATGTCGCTGGCCATATAAATGGCGCTTGGGGCCAGGCTTATCTGGGTAGACCGGTTGCCAAAGGCCAGGCCAAGGCCGCCACCGAAGCGCACCCGGTCAAGGAAATCGCCCCCCGCCGGGGATTGCTGCCCCTGGAGGGCAATGGCCGTCAGTAGGAGCCAAAGTGTTGCCACCAAACGCTTCATGGATGGCCCGGACTCATTTTTCATAACCTTCCGTTTTCGTGCAATTTAAACAGTCTGGCTGTTTTTATCCATTTGAAATGTTGTATTTTTGGGAAACTATTTTGCCGGAGGCACAGAAATACAGTGGATGGATAAGTATTCCTTCTTAAACGCGGCTCATACCGCTTTTTTTTCAGACCTATACGATCGTTACCTCACCCACCCGGATAGTGTGGAGCCCAGTTGGCGCGCTTTTTTCCAGGGTTTTGACTTCGGGATGGAAAGCGCCCTGCAGGAGGTCGGCATTGACGCCGAACGCGGGGTGGTGCATGCCGGGGAACAGGAAACTGCCATGCCCCTGTCCCTCAAAAAGGAATTCCAGGTGGTACGGCTTATCGACGGCTACCGCAGCAGGGGGCACTTGTTTACACAGACCAACCCGGTAAGGGAAAGGCGCACCTATACCCCCTCCCTCGATATCGATAATTTTGGCCTGGAGCAGGCCGACCTGGACACCGTATTCAGCGCCGGGGATATCCTCGGGATCGGGCCGAGTTCCCTCCGTAAAATCATCGATCACCTCAGGAGCATCTACTGCGATGCCATCGGGGTAGAGTATATGTACATCCGGAGCCCCGAGCGGGTGGAGTGGATTCAGCACTGGCTCAACGTCAACGACAACCACCCGAACTTTGATGCGGACCGGAAAAAATACATCCTGCGGAAACTGAACGAGGCCGTTTCCTTTGAGGGTTTTTTGCACACCAAATACGTCGGCCAGAAACGGTTCTCCCTGGAGGGGAACGAATCGCTGATCCCGGCAGTGGATGCCATCGTGGAACGGGCCGCCGAAATGGGGGTGCAGCAATTCGTGATGGGCATGGCACACCGGGGACGGCTCAATGTACTGACCAACATCTTCGGGAAACCGGCCACGGATATCTTCAGTGAATTCGAAGGCAAGGACTACGAACAGGAAATCTTTGACGGGGACGTCAAGTACCACCTGGGCTGGACTTCCATGCGCAAGACCAATTCCGGCGACTCCATCAATATGAACATCGCGCCCAACCCCTCCCACCTGGAGACGGTCGGTGCCGTGGTGGAAGGGATTACCCGCGCCAAACAGGACCGCCTTTTCCCCGAAGACTTCTCCAGGGTGCTCCCCATCGTGGTCCACGGGGATGCGGCGATTGCCGGGCAGGGCATCGCCTACGAAGTGGTGCAGATGGCCGGGCTGGACGGCTATGGCACGGCCGGGACCATACATATTGTTGTAAACAACCAGATCGGCTTTACCACGAACTACCTGGACGGGAGGACGTCCACATACTGTACGGATGTCGGGAAGGTAACACTGAGCCCCGTACTCCACATCAACGCGGACGATGCCGAAGCCGTGGTGCACGCCGCCCTCTTTGCGCTGGAGTATCGCATGACCTTCAAACGGGATGTCTTCCTAGATTTGCTGGGCTACCGCAAGTACGGGCACAACGAAGGGGACGAGCCGCGCTTTACCCAGCCCAAGCTCTACAAGGCCATTGCCAACCATAAAAACCCCAGGGACCTGTATGCCGAACGCCTGATGCGTGAAGGGATCATCGACGAGCACTTTGTCCAGAAACTGGAGGATGACTACAAGGCAAAACTGGAGGAGGAACTCCAGGACAGCCGCAAGGAAGACAAAACCCGGATCACGGCCTTTATGGCCGATGAATGGGACGGGTTTGAAAATGTCCGGGAATGGGAGATGATGGAAAAGGTCGATACCCGGGTGCCCCGTAAAAAACTGGAGGAAGTGGCGGCGGTCATTACCAAACTGCCCGAGGATAAAAGCTTTTTGCGCAAAGTAGACCGGCTGGTCAGGGAGCGCCACAAGATGTTCTTTGAGACCAACAACCTGGACTGGGCCATGGGGGAACTGCTCGCCTACGGCACGCTGTTGCAGGAAGGGTTTGACGTCCGGATCTCCGGCCAGGATGTGGAACGCGGGACCTTCTCCCACCGGCATGCGGTCATGAAGGTGGAGGAGAGCGAGGAGGAAGTGCTGCTGCTCAACCATATCTCGGAAGACCAGGGGGATTTCCAGATCTACAATTCCCTGCTGTCCGAATACGCGGTGGTAGGATTTGAATACGGGTATGCCATGGCGAGCCCGAACACGCTGACCATCTGGGAAGCCCAGTTCGGGGATTTCAGCAATGGCGCCCAGATCATGATCGACCAGTACCTGTCCGCAGCCGAAGACAAATGGAAGCTGCAAAACGGGCTGGTGCTTTTCCTGCCTCACGGGTACGAGGGCCAGGGTGCCGAACATTCCTCTGCCCGGATGGAGCGCTACCTGCAACTCTGCGCCCGGGACAATATGTACGTCGCGGATGTCAGCACCCCGGCCAACCTGTTCCACCTGCTGAGGCGGCAGATGAAGGTGAATTTCCGCAAACCCCTGGTGGTATTCACCCCCAAAAGCCTGTTGCGGCACCCCAAATGCGTGTCCACCGTGGAGGACCTGGCAGACGGGCAGTTCCAGGAGGTGATTGACGACCCAGGCGCCGAGGTCGGGAAAATCAAATCCCTGGTGTTTTGCACCGGGAAATTCTATTACGACCTGTTTGCCGCCCGGGAGGAGCTCAACAGGGACGATGTGGCCCTGGTCCGGCTGGAGCAGCTTTTCCCATTGCCCATCCCGCAGATCGAAGAGATCATAGATAAATACAAGGGGGCTGACGACCTGGTCTGGGCCCAGGAAGAGCCCAGGAACATGGGGGCCTGGGGCCACCTGATGATGCACCTCCCGGATGCCTCGAGGTTCCGGGTGGCGTCGCGCCGCATTTACGCTTCCCCGGCAGCCGGCAGCCCGGCCCGGTCCAAGATGCGGCACCAGCAGGTCATCGATTATGTTTTTGACAGGAGCAAGGACAACATGACCCGGCCGAAACCGGCTGAGGCGGCGACCGAGAATTCAAAATAAAAAATAGAAAATGGCTGGCATGGTGTCCGGCATAAGCGCATTTTAAATACCATACGCATGATTCTAGAAATGAAAGTACCCTCCCCTGGGGAGTCCATCACCGAAGTGGAAATTGCCCAATGGCTGGTTGCCGATGGCGATTATGTGGAAAAGGACCAGGCCATTGCAGAGGTGGATTCCGACAAGGCCACCCTGGAACTGCCGGCCGAGGAAAGCGGGGTCATCACCCTCAAGGCCGAGGAAGGGGATGCCGTAGCGGTGGGTGAGGTGGTTTGCCTCATCGACACGGATGCCAAAAAGCCTGAAAGTTCCGGGGCCGGCACCGAATCCGTGGGCAAGGGAGACGAAGGATCCGGCGGCAAGGCAGAGAAGGAACTGGACCAGCAGTCCAAACAGGCAGGGGACAGCGGCAAGAAGGCCCCCCAGCCCGCCCAGGCCAAGGAGACCTATGCTTCCGGGGTAGCCTCCCCGGCAGCGCGCAAGATTTTGGACGAAAAAGGAATTGACCCGGCCTCCGTACCCGGGTCGGGCAAAGACGGGCGAATCACCAAGGAAGATGCTGTCCGCGCGGTTCCCTCCATGGGGTCCCCGGGAGGAGGGTCCCGGGGCGAGTCCAGGAGCAAGCTCTCCATGTTGCGCCGCAAAGTGGCGGAACGGCTCGTTTCCGCGAAGAACGAAACAGCCATGCTGACCACCTTCAACGAAGTGGATATGTCGGCCGTTTTCGAAATCCGGGAAGCGCACAAGGAAGCCTTTAAGGAGAAACACGGGGTTGGCCTCGGCTTTATGTCCTTTTTCACCAAAGCGGTAATCCGCGCCCTGCAGCAATACCCGGCAGTCAATTCAATGATCGACGGCAAGGAGATGATCACCTACGATTACTGCGATATCAGCATAGCCGTATCCGGGCCCAAGGGCCTGATGGTGCCTGTCATCCGCAATGCCGAAAACCTCAGTTTCCGCGGGGTTGAATCCGAAGTGAAACGGTTGGCCATCCGGGCGCGCGACGGGCAGATCACCGTGGATGAAATGACGGGGGGCACCTTTACCATTTCCAATGGGGGGGTCTTCGGGTCCATGCTTTCCACGCCCATCATCAATCCGCCCCAGAGCGGTATCCTCGGGATGCACAACATCGTGGAGCGGGCAATTGTCCGGGACGGGGCCATCGCCATTGCCCCGGTCATGTACGTGGCCCTTTCCTACGACCACCGGATCATTGACGGACGCGAATCCGTCGGCTTCCTCGTGGCGGTCAAGGAGGCAATCGAAAACCCGGTGGAACACCTGATGGATGGCAACCTGGAAAAGGCGCTTGAACTTTAGGGGTATCGGCAGCGACCCCCTCTGCACCGATTGGGTGTTTATGAAACATAGGCCCAGGCGATAAGCCCGGGCCTTTTCAGTTGGGGTCGGGACGCGGGTTACCGCAGGTAGAGGCTGCAGGTTTCATAGTCGATCACCGCCCGGGCACCATGCAGGATGTCCGCACCCAGAATACCATCCACCGGGGGCTCCTCCTGGCTTTCCAGTGCCTGGTTCACATGGCTGAGGTCAAAGAGGACCACCTGCAGGTCCGCACATTCCCATTCCTCAAAGACCAGGACGTTTCCCTCGGATACGAGGGTTTCCATGTCGGTGGCACCCGCCCCGGCAGCACGGATTTCCGACACCTCGGACAGCAGTCCGAAATACTCCATGCGGTGCAGGCCCACGCAGGTATTCGAGGCCCCGGTATCGAGGATAAACCTCCCCCGGAACCCGTTCAGGGTCCCTTCCAGTGCCAGGTGGTCCGTGCGGGTGCGTTGCAGGGGCAGCTCCCGGAATCCATTGCCGACCAGGAACTTTTTAAGTGAGGCCATGAGAATTTTTGATAAAGATAATCCTATTTTTGTCCTGTGACCCTCACCGATACACACGCGCACCTCTATGTGGAAGCCTTCGACGAAGACCGGGCCGGCATGATGGAACGCGCGCGTGCAGCCGGGGTGGAGCGCTTTTTCATCCCGGCGATCGACTCCGGGTATACCCAGCGCATGCACGACCTCCGGCAGGCGTACCCCGATGAGGTTTTCCTCATGTGCGGGCTGCACCCCACCCATGTGAAGGAAAATTTCGAGGAGGAGCTCCGGCATGTGGAACGGGAACTCGGCAGGGGCGGCTACGTGGCCGTCGGGGAAATCGGCATTGACCTGTACTGGGACCAGAGCAGGCTTGCCCTCCAGCAGGAAGCCTTCCGCCGGCAGATCCGGCTTGCCAAAACCCATGGGCTGCCCATTGTGATCCATTGCCGCGAATCCTTTGATGAAATATTTGAAATCCTGTCGGAGGAAAAGGGGCCGGATCTGCGCGGGATTTTCCATTGTTTTACAGGGACCCTGGAGCAGGCGCGCCTGGCCATTTCCTGTGGGATGAAGCTTGGGATCGGCGGTGTTCTGACCTTCAAAAATGGCAGGATCGACCAGTTTATGGACCAGGTGCCCCTGTCGTCCGTCGTGCTGGAAACCGACTCGCCCTACCTGGCCCCGAAACCTTTCCGGGGAAAGCGGAACGAGCCGGCCTATCTGGAATATGTGCTTGCGCGACTCGCAGAAATATACGGCCTGCCCCGGGCGCAAATTGCCGAGACCACCACCCTGAATTCCCGGGAGGTTTTCGGGGTTTAACCTTTTAATCCAAAGCGATACCATGGCCAAAAACGGCGCCCGCATTTTGCTCATATACACCGGGGGTACCATCGGGATGGTCCGGGATTACGGTTCCGGTTCGTTGCGGGCCTTCGATTTCAACAACCTGCTGCAACAGATCCCGGAACTCCATCAGATCGACTGCCGCATCGATACGGTGGCCTTTGCCAATCCGATCGATTCCTCCAACATGGACCTTCCTCACTGGCAGCAGCTGGCCCGGCTGATCGGGGAGCATTACCACAGCTACGACGGTTTCGTGGTGCTCCACGGGAGCGATACCATGAGCTATACGGCTTCGGCACTCAGCTTTATGCTGGAAAACCTGGCCAAGCCGGTCATCCTGACCGGCTCCCAGCTCCCGATTGGCGACCTGCGCACCGATGCCAAGGAGAACCTGATCACGTCCATTCAACTGGCTGCCCTTACCGAGGAAAGCCGCCCCCTGGTCCGGGAGGTATGCCTCTATTTTGAGCACAAGCTGTTCCGGGGAAACCGGACCACGAAGATCAACACGGAGCATTTTGAGGCCTTTGATTCCCCGAACTATCCTGCCCTGGCAGAATCCGGGGTGCACCTGAACCTGCACCGCGAGGCGCTGTGGCGGAGCCCCGGCCGCGGGCAGCTGAAGGTGCACCTGGAACTCGACAACCGGGTCGGGGTATTCCGGCTGTTCCCGGGGATGCACCCGGACTGGCTCCGCTATCAGCTGGCGGCCCCGGGCCTGAAGGGCCTGGTGCTGGAAACCTTCGGGGCGGGGAACGCCCCCTCGGCTTCCTGGCTGCTGGACTCCCTGGCCGATGCGGTGAAAGGGGGGCTGCACGTCGTAAATGTCACCCAGTGCAGGGGGGGTGCGGTATTGATGGGACAATATGAGACCAGTTCAGGCCTGCTGGACATCCCGCTCATAGACGGGCGGGACATCACCACCGAAGCAGCCCTTGCAAAGCTCATGTACCTGCTCGGATCCGGGGTAGCGCCTAAGTCCTTCAAAACCATATTTGAAGCGCCTATACGCGGTGAAATGTCCGAAAATTAACGGGGCAAAATTTCATATAATCCTAAATTTTTTGTTTATTGGGCACCCCCATTTTGGGGTATTTAGAGAGGTGGCCGAGTGGTCGAAGGCGCACGCCTGGAAAGTGTGTATGCACCAAAAGTGCATCGAGGGTTCGAATCCCTTCCTCTCTGCACAAAAGGGAATGACCGCCGCTGGTCCATTCCCATGCTTGTCCGGCAACCTGAAAGAGTTCGGGGATCCGCGCAACCTATCGAGGTGATCACGAGCACCCTGTTATTGAAAGATCCGCAAGGAATACCCGACCACGCATAGAAATGTGCTGAAATACCGAGTGTTTTTTAAGGATTCAGGGGGGTTGCCGCCCTTAATTTAATTTTTTAATTCTAATTTTTTGTTATCTTTAACCCTAATAACTAATCTAAATTTAAGTTTGAAAAAAATGAAAAAATTATTCTCATTCCTGGCTCTGGCTGGGCTATTTGTCCTCGGCACAAATACGGTAAGCGCAAAAGCGCCGGCAATTCTTTCAAACCTGTCCACAACCCTGACCACCGCCACCACCATGCTTCAGGACGAGGCTGCGGCTGCCGCGGACGACAGGGGCTTCACCCAGGTTCTCAAAGAACAATTCATCCAGGGGGGCGCAGGATTCATGGGAATCGTACTGCTATGTCTGATCCTTGGGCTGGCAGTGGCCATTGAGCGGATTATTTTCCTGAACCTGGCCAGCACCAATACCACCAAGCTGAAAAATCAGGTAGAGGAAGCCCTTGCCACCGGGGGTGTTGAAGCGGCCAAAGAAGTTTGCCGTAATACCAAGGGGCCCGTCGCCTCCATCTATTTCCAGGGCCTCGAGCGCGCTGGTGACAGCATCGAATCTGCCGAAAAGGCCGTGGTTGCCTACGGTGGGGTGCAAATGGGACAACTCGAGAAAAACGTATCCTGGCTATCCCTCTTTATCGCCATTGCCCCGATGCTTGGGTTCATGGGAACGGTAATTGGTATGATCCAGGCATTCCAGAAAATTAGTGCAGTGGGTAACCTGAGTGCCTCGCTGATTGCCGGCGATATCCAGGTAGCACTTCTCACCACGGTATTCGGTCTGATTACTGCGATTATCCTGCAAATCTTCTATAACTACATCATTGCGAAGATCGACAGCATCGTCAATGACATGGAAGATTCATCGATCGTCCTGATCGATATGCTGGTTGATCACAAAAAGTAAGTCGGACGCCTAATACCATAGAGCATGCATAAGATTGTAAAAATATTATTAGTAGTTCTGGGAGCGATTGCAGCCATACTGTGGTTTATGCTTCCCGAAACTGAGATGCCGGCATCCGAGGCGATTGACAGCGGAGCGATGAACGGGATGTTCATTATCATGTACCTCCTGTTAGGAATCGCCGTCCTGTTCAGCCTCGTGTTCGCACTCAAAAACCTGTTTACCAACCCTGAGAGCCTCAAGAAAACGCTTTTTGTCGTGATCGGTTTCCTCGTGGTCGTTGGCCTTTCTTACGTCCTTTCGGACGGAGCTGACGGCACGGTCGAGGAAATGGCCGGAAGGGGGGTTGCTACCACCGAAAGCACCGTGAAGAATATTGGGGCTGGCCTCAATATGTTCTTCCTGCTGGTGATCATTGCCATCCTGGCGATGCTCTGGGGTGGGATCAAGAAAATGTCGAATAAGTAAATTCAAGGAATATGCCTAGAAGAGGAGCACCACCGGAAGTTAACGCAGGATCCATGGCGGACATCGCCTTCCTGTTGTTGATATTTTTCCTGGTAACCACCACCATAGAAACGGACGCGGGGCTGGACCGTATGTTGCCGCCCATCGAACCACCGGAAGAGGATGTGGTCATCAAACAGAAAAATATCTTTACCGTAAACATCAACAAGAACGGCCAGTTGCTCGTCGAAGAGGAACTTACCGAACTCAAGGACCTCCGGGAAAAGGCCATGGCCTTCCTGGACAATGGTGGTGACGGTACCTGCAACTATTGCAAGGGGGCCAAGGATGAATCCTCTTCGGACAACCCTACCAAGGCTATTATTTCCCTGAAGAATGACCGGGAGACGCGTTATGGCACCTATATTACCGTTCAGAACGAACTGGTGGGGGCCTATAACGAACTCAGGAACCGGGAAGCCCAAAGGCTTTACGGCCGGGACTTCACGGACATGGAAGCGGAGTACCTCAATCCGGAAACCGATGAGGATGTTCGGGAAGAACTGAAAGAAAAGGTACTGCGGATTCAGGACCTCTTCCCTCAGAAACTTTCGGAAGCCGAGACTACTTCAAATTAAAAAAGAGAAAAGATGGCCAAGTTTACTAAGAAAAAAGACGGAGACCTCCCGGCGGTATCCACGGCATCATTGCCGGATATCGTGTTCATGCTGTTGTTCTTCTTCATGACGGTTACCACCATGAAGGACAATACGCTGATGGTGGACAATACCCTCCCGAATGCAAGCGAAACCAAGAAGCTGGAAAAAAAGGACCGCGTGATCTATATCTACGTGGGGAAACCGACGAGCCAGTACCAGAAGACCTTTGGTACGGAGCCGAAGATCCAGCTCAACGATAAGTTCGCCAGCGTTTCCGAGGTAGGGGATTACATCCTCCAGGAGCGGGCCAAAAAACCCCAGGACATCCAGAATGTGCTGACAACCGCCCTGAAGGTGGACAAGGAAGCCAATATGGGCCTCATTTCCGATATAAAGGGAGAGCTGCGCAAGGTGAACGCCCTGAAGGTCAATTACACGACCTACGAAGGGGATGCCTTCCGCAATATCCAGTAGCGTATATTTTTTCAAATCCTATTTAGATTTAAAAAACGCTTCAGCAATTGAAGCGTTTTTTTTATGTTTCATGTATGAAGGTCCGCATTGCCATACTGATCCTGACCCTGGGATTTTCCGCCGCACGGGGGCAGCAAACTGCTTCCGGGGAACCCGCTGAAAACCAGATAGACTCCCTTTATCTGGAGGACCAGTTTTATGTCGGGCTTTCCTACAACCTGTTGCTCGATCGCCCGGAAGGAGTATCCCAGAACAACCTCTCTTACGGGATCCTGTTCGGGTTTATCAAGGACATGCCCATAAACCGGGAGCGGACCCTGGCCATCGGCGTTGGCCTGGGTTACGGGGTAAATTCCTATTATTCCAACCTCCGGGCCCTGCGCAATGGGGACGACTACCAGTACGCAGTCCTCAGCAGTGCAGATTCCTATAAGCGGAATAAGATCGAAACCCACCTGATCGAACTCCCGGTACAGTTCCGCTGGAGGAACTCCACACCCACAGACTACAGTTTCTGGCGTATCTATGCCGGCTTTAAGCTCGGGTATGTGGTCGGTTCCCGTTCCAAGTTCGTGACCTCCGAATTCAAGGATAGTTTCTACAATACGGACACGGAGAATTTCCGGTACGGCCTCACCCTCAATGTGGGCTACAACACCATCAATTTCCACGTCTATTATGGCCTGAACAACCTATTTGAGAGCGGGGTACAGGGTCCGGGGGACGGAGATCTCAACATGATCCCGCTGCGGGTGGGCCTTATGTTCTATATATTGTAGGGTCCCTGTCCTGACGGGCTAGAACCAGAACTGAACCAGGATCAGCTGGGAGACCAGGCCAATCAGCCATCCCGTAAGTACAGCTGCCCGGCCGTGGGCCTTCAGGTAGAGGCGGGCGGAACCGAGCAGCCCGGTACCCAGGGTGCAAAGGCTGATGGCAATTACAATGTTTTTTTCGAAGTGGATGCTCAGGGTAATCAGGAACATAAGCAGCGTGCCTGCCCCCGCCAAATGCAGGCTGACCGCCTTGCCCGCAAGGGCCAGCAGCAGGCAGGCGGTTGTGGCGACGATCATCCCCAGGAAAAAGTAATACAACTCAGAGGAATAGTTATTGGGGATGACCCGGAAGAGGACCATCAGCAAAAGTACCAGGAAAATCAGCAGGGGGTAGATCCGGTCCCGCGGCCGGCTCAACAGGGCCGTGGGCAGCATCCCCAGGTTCCGCAGGATGAGCATGCTAATTACCGGGATGATCACCGTGAGGATAAAAACAGGCAGGATGTTGCCGCTCTGCATCCCGAGCGGGCTGTATTTGGGTGTGATTCGGAAGTAGAGGAAGGTCCCGTATAATGGGACCAGCAACGGATGGAAGAGGTAGGTTAGAATCTTGCTGATCAGCCGCATTATATCTCCTTTCGCAGCCGGGCAACCGGGATGCCGAGTTGTTCGCGGTATTTGGCAATGGTCCGCCTTGCGATGGGGTACCCCTTTTCCTTGAGTATTTTGGCCAGCTTGTCGTCTGTCAGCGGTTTGCGTTTGTTTTCTTCATTGATGACTGTTTCCAGGATTTTCTTGATCTCCTTGGTGGATACATCCTCCCCCTGTTCATTCTTGATGGATTCTGAGAAATAGTCCTTGATCAGCCGGGTCCCGTAAGGGGTATCCACATACTTGCTGTTGGCCACCCGGGATACCGTGGAAACGTCCATGCCGATGCGGTCTGCAATGTCCTTGAGTATCATCGGCTTCAGGTTGCGTTCATCCCCGGTCAGGAAATATTCCCTCTGGTACTCCATGATGGCGTTCATGGTCACGTACAGGGTTTGTTGCCGCTGCTTGATCGCATCGATAAACCACTTGGCGGCATCGAGTTTCTGTTTGATAAACATCACGGCATCTTTCTGTTCCCTGGATTTGTCCTTGGCGTTTTTGTAGCCGGCCAGCATGTTGTTGTACTCCCGCGATACATGGAGTTCGGGGGCATTCCGCCCGTTGAGGCTCAGCTCGAGTTCCCCGTCGGCAATGCGGATGGTAAAATCCGGGACCACGTGTTCCACGATTTTGGTGCCACCCGAGTAGGAACCCCCGGGTTTCGGGTTCAGCTTCTCGATTTCCGCAATGGCATCGCGCAGCGCCTCCTCGTCGATATCGTGTTTCTGCAGCAGCTTCTTGTAGTGCTTCTTGCTGAAGTGTTCGAAGGATTTACGGAGTATTTCAATGGCCAGGTCCACGGATGGCGTCGGGTCTTTCCGGTCCAGCTGCAGCAACAGGCACTCCTCCAGGGAACGGGCGCCCACCCCGGGCGGATCCAATTGCTGCACTTTCCGGAGCACCTTCTCGATGGTGGCCTCGTCGGTGTATACATTCTGGGTAAAGGCCAGGTCGTCCATGATATCGGAGACCGGGCGGCGGATGTACCCGCTCTCGTCCACGCTGCCAACCAGGAATTCCGCAATGGTCCATTCTTCCTCATCCAGGTATTCGGTATTCAGCTGGTTCAGGAGGTACTGCGTAAAGGAGATGCCCGCGGCGTAGGGTACCTGCCGGTCCGAGTCGTCCTCGCTGTAGTTGTTGGACCGGGTCCGGTAATCGGGGATCTCGTCATCGCTCAGGTAATCGTCGATGTTGATATCCTCCGCTTCGATCCGCTCGTTGTCCAGCCCTTCGTCGTAGGCATCGTCGAACTCCTCTTCCAGGTTGCCGGAATCCTCCTTGCCGGTTTCCAGGGCCGGGTTTTCCTCCAGTTCCTGCTTGAGTCGCTGTTCAAAGGCCTGTGTCGGCAGCTGGATCAGCTTCATGAGCTGGATCTGCTGGGGCGACAGCTTTTGTGACAGTTTTAATTGGAGGTGTTGTTTCAGCATGGATCGGATGGCAGTTCAGAGCCCGTTGGGGTTTCCCCTAAATTACACAAATCCGGTCAGAATTCTGCGCTGAGGGGTGTCCTGGGGAACGGAATCACATCGCGGATATTGCCCATCCCCGTTGCAAATTGCACCAGGCGCTCGAAGCCAAGGCCGAAACCGCTGTGCACGGCCGTGCCGAATCGCCTGAGGTCCAGGTACCACCAAAGCTCCTGTTCATCCACCCCGAGGTGCTGCATTTTTTGCTGGAGGACTTCCAGCCGTTCCTCCCGCTGGGAGCCCCCGACGATTTCGCCGATTCCGGGAAAGAGGATGTCCATGGCCCGCACGGTTTTGCCGTCTTCGTTCAGCCGCATGTAGAATGCCTTGATCTCTGCGGGGTAATTGAAAAGGATTACCGGGCATTTAAAGTGCTTCTCCACCAGGAACCGCTCGTGCTCGCTCTGGAGGTCGGCGCCCCAGTCCTCGATGGGATACTGGAATTTCTTTTTCTTGTTGGGCTTGCTGTTGCGCAGGATGTCGATGGCCTCCGTGTAGGTCACCCTTTTAAAGGGCTGGTCGGTGACAAAGCGGAGTTTCTCCAGCAGGCCCATTCCGGACCGCTCTGCCTGCGGCTTTTTCTTTTCCTCCTCCTCCAGGCGCTTGTCAAGGAAGGCAAGGTCTTCCCCGCAATTTTCGAGGACGTACCGCAACACATCCTGTATGAAATCCTCTGCCAGGTCCATATTGGCATCCAGGTCGTAAAAGGCCATTTCGGGCTCGATCATCCAGAATTCCGCCAGGTGCCGGGATGTATTGGAGTTTTCGGCCCGGAAAGTGGGCCCGAAGGTATAGACCTTCCCCAGGGCCATGGCGTAGGCTTCGGCTTCGAGCTGTCCGGAGACCGTCAGGTTGGTCTCCTTGCCAAAAAAATCCTGCCGGTAGTCCACCGCCCCCTCCTCGTTTTTGGGTGGGTTCAGGGGGTCCAGCGTGCTCACCCGGAACATTTCCCCTGCGCCTTCCGCATCCGTCCCGGTAATGATGGGCGCGTTGAAGTAGTAAAACCCATTTCCGGTGAAATACCGGTGCACGCCAAATGCCAGGGCGGAACGCACCCGCATGACCGCCGCAAAGGTATTGGTGCGGATCCTCAGGTGCGCCTGCTCCCTCAGGAATTCCATGGAGTGCTTTTTGGGCTGTATGGGGTAGCGTTCCGGGTCGGCGTCCCCGAGGATTTCCAGCTGCTTTACCTGTACCTCTACCCGTTGTCCGCGGCCCTGGCTTTCCACCAGGGTACCGTGTACGGTGAGGGCCGCACCTGTGGTGATACGGCGCAGGGTCTCCTCGCTGAAATTCTCAAAATCCACAACGCATTGCAGGTTCTGCAGGGTGGAACCGTCGTTGAGGGCGATAAATCGGTTGGACCGGAAGGTCCGGACCCAACCGGATACACGGACTTCCTGGAGCAGGGGGGCTTCGTTCAGGATGGATTTTATACGCGTCATACTAGCTGCTGGTCTATCGGTTTTCAAGTGGCAAAGATAGGGCATTGAAGTAAATTCCGGGCCGAAAATCGGGCGGGTATTGGGCCTAATCCCGGTCTTTTGACGAACCTTCCCCTTCGGTGAGGATATCGATCTGGGGTTTTTTCAGGACTTCCTTGTTGGCGATGTTCCGCTCCAGGGAGAGCAGGAGGGAAGGCAACAGGATCAGGTTGGCCAGCATGGCGAACAACAGGGTAGCCGAAACGAGGGCCCCCAGGGCCACGGTTCCCCCGAAATTCGAGATCGTAAACACCGAGAAGCCAAAGAAGAGGACGATCGAGGTATAAAACATGCTGATGCCGGTTTCCCGCAATGCCGCATAGACAGACTTCCGGATCCGCCAGTGGTTGCTGATGAGTTCCTGCCGGTACTTGGCCAGGAAATGGATGGTGTCATCCACCGAGATGCCGAAGGCGATGCTGAAAACCAGGATGGTGGACGGCTTGATCGGCACTCCCAGGAAACCCATGACACCTGCCGTGATCACCAGGGGAAGCAAGTTGGGGATCAGGGAAATGACGATCATCCGGAAGGATCGGAACAGGTAAGCCATGAGCAGGGCGATCAGTCCGATGGCCAGGGCCAGGGAAAGGACCAGGTTGCGGACCAGGAATTTGGTGCCTTTCAGGAAAAGCAGTGCCTTCCCGGTAATAAAGACGTCGAAACGGTCTGCCGGAAAGATTTTTGCGGCCTCCTCCTGCAATTCCTGTTCGATCTCCTCCATGCGGTCCGTTTTCATGTCCTTCATAAAGGTGGTGATCCGGGCGACCTGCCCGGTGGAATCCACAAAGCTTTCCAGCAAATTCCCGTTGTCCTTCGACTTGCGGGCAATGTCCAGGATAAAGTTGCTCTCCTGGGAAGTGGGGAGCTGGTAGTACTTGGGGATGCCGTTGTAGTAAGCCTGTTTGGAATATTTCACCAGTTCCACCACCGAAATGGGCCGGGACAGTTCCGGCGTATCCTTTATAAACTCGCCGAGCTGGTCCATCCGCCGGAGGGTCGGCGGCTTGAGGATGCCATTGCGCCTGCGGGAATCGACCACGATCTCCACCGGCATGATCCCGTCGAATTCCGATTCAAAAAAGCGGATGTCCCTGAAGAACTCGGCATTTTTGGGCATGTCCTCGATGGGGCTGCCGGAAATCCGGATCTGGTAAATCCCTATGATGCTTGCCACCAGCAGGCAGATCGCCACGATGTAGACGGCAATCCGGTGGTGGCGCACGATGCGTTCCATCCCCCTGACAAAGGCGTCGATCCACCGCTTGTTCAGGTGCTTCAGGTGCTTGGTCTTGGGCAGGGGCATAAAACTGTACAGGATGGGGATGATCAGGAGCGAAAGGACAAATATCCCCAGGATGTTGATGGAGGCCACGATACCGAATTCCGACAACAGCCGGCTGTCCGTGATGATAAAGGTGGCAAAGCCGGATGCCGTGGTCACGTTGGTCATCAGGGTGGCATTTCCGATCTTGGAAATGACACGTTGCAGGGACAGGGCCTGGTTGCCGTGTTTTTTGACTTCCTGCTGGTATTTGTTGATCAGGAAAATGCAGTTTGGTATCCCGATCACGATGATCACCGGGGGGATGAGTGCCGTCAGTACGGTAATTTCATATTGGAGCAATCCCAGGGTGCCGAAGGCCCACATGACCCCGATCACCACCACGCAAATCGAAATCAGGGTGGCCCGGATGGAGCGGAAAAAGAAGAAGAAGATCAGGGAGGTGACGGCCAGGGCCGCAAAAATGAATTTGCCGATCTCGTCGATGATGTTCTGGGAATTCATCGTCCGGATGTAGGGCATGCCGGAGACGTGTACATCCAGGCCGGTGTCCTGCTCAAATTCCGATACCAGGGTGCGCAGGTCGTTCAGTACAAAGTCCTTGCGGACCTTGGTGTTTACCAGGTCCTGGTCCAGGTACACCACCGTCTGCATCGTCTTGTGTTCCTTGTTATAGAGCAGCTTGTCGTAGAACGGCATGCGGTTGAAAAGCTCATCGGTGAGGCTGTCCAGCTCCTGCTGGGTCTGCACGCTGTCCCGCAGCCAGGGTTCCAGCACAAATTGCTGTGCCTCGTTGTCCTTGACCAGCCTTTGGAGGTTGTCCGTCGAGAGAGCGAAATCGACCTCGGGGAAGGCCTCAAGCTGTTCATTGAAGATGTTCCAGCGGTTAAAAGTATCCGGGCTGTAGAGGCGTTCATCGCTGACGGCCAGTACAATCGTATTGCCCTCTTCCCCGAATTGTTCCAGGAAAGCGCTGTATTCCATAGTTGCCGGGTGGTCGTTGGGAAGGAGGTTGGCTTCGGTATTGGAAAACTGCATGTTCTTCCACTGGGTGGCGAGCAATACCGTAACCAAGGCAATCCCGATAAGGATCAGGATGCGGTTGCGCAGAATGATGCGGGCCATTGCAGCCCAGAAGCCCTGTGTGAGTTTGAATGCCATCCCTTGGGGTCGGCCGCAAAGGTAGAAAACAATCCGCGACGAACCCAAATAAATGGCTTCCGGCCCGAAAGTTTAGTAGCTTGCAGGAAAGGGCCTTTGCCATGGACAATCCACACCGACGCTACCGGCGCAATGCCAGGCGGATCTACCGCCTGTTGATCGTCCTGTGCACCCTGGCCCTGATTGCTGCGGCCCTGATCTGGTATTCGGCCGAAAAGGCATAAAAAAACCTCCCGCCGTGGGAGGTTTCAATGGGATATCCGGTGCGCAGGTCCCGCCGGCGACTGGCATCAGACCTTCATGATCTCCGCCTCCTTGTATTCGAGGATCACGTCTACTTTTTCGGAATATTGGTCAGTGAGTTCCTGAATGTCGATTACCGCATTTTTTTCGAGGTCCTCGGAAACCTCCAGGGCTTTGATTTCCTTGTTGGCTTCCTGCCGCGCGGCCCGGATACTGATTTTTCCTTCCTCGGCTTCCGCCTTGGCCTGCTTGACCAGTTGCTTGCGGCGCTCCTCGGTCAGTGGGGGGACGTTGATAATGACCATTTCCCCGTTGTTCATCGGGTTAAAGCCAAGGTTTGCATTCAGGATGGCGGTTTCGATATTCGGGATCATTGCTTTTTCCCAGGGCTGTACCGAAATGGTACGGGCATCCGGGGTATTCACGTTCGATACCTGGTTCAGGGGGGTCTGGCTCCCGTAATAATCGACCATCACCGAGGAGAGCATGGAGGGGTTTGCCTTACCCGCACGGATTTTTACCAGTTCTTTTTCCAAGTGGGCGATCGCTTTTTCCATGCTTTCGCGTGTACTGTCCAGGATAAATTTAATGTCTTCGTTCATAGTGTGTTGCTGGCTGGATTTCCTAATTAGAGGTTTACGACGGTTCCGATATTTTCCCCGGAAACGATCTTCAGGAGGTTTCCTTTTTTATTCATGTCAAATACCACGATGGGCAACTCGTTTTCCTGGCTCAGGGTGAAGGCGGTGGTGTCCATGACCTTGAGGCCCTTGCTGAGCACGTCTTTAAAACTGATGGTGTCGAATTTCACGGCCGACTTGTCCTTTTCCGGATCGCTGGTGTAGATGCCGTCCACCCGGGTCCCCTTCAGGATGACATCCGCCTCGATTTCGATGGCCCGGAGCACGGCGGCCGAATCGGTGGTAAAATAGGGGTTCCCGGTACCCCCGCCAAAAATGACGACCCGACCCTTTTCCAGGTGCCGCATGGCGCGACGGCGGATAAAGGGTTCGGCCACTTCGTTGATCTTGATGGCGGACTGCAGGCGGGTATCCAGCCCGACGTTCTCCAGTGCCGACTGCAGGGCCAGGCCGTTGATAATGGTGGCGAGCATCCCCATATGGTCACCCTGAACGCGGTCCATGCCGTTGCTGGCCCCGGCAACGCCCCGGAAGATATTCCCGCCGCCGATGACGATGGCCACCTCGACTCCCTTGGCGACGACCTCGGCAATCTCCTTGGCGTAAATGGCCAGCCTTCCCGGGTCGATTCCGTAGGTTCGTTCACCCATCAGGGCTTCCCCGCTGAGTTTTAAAAGAATTCGTTTATACTGCATGGAACGCTGCTTGGTTTCCGAACAAAAATAATCAAAAATAATTTGCCTTTCCGGGGCCGTAAGGCCCATATAAACGCCAAAATAATCTAAAAACAAGGGGATATCACGATTAATTTCAATATCCTTGGGAAAATTTTGAAACGTCATGATAAATCGGCTCCCTATCCTCCTGTTTTCCCTGCTGATCATCGGTTGTGGTGCCACCCGCAATCTCCCCACCGCCGGGGAAACCCCTGTGGCGGTTTCCATGGACCTGACCAGCGTCAGCAATGACCGGGTACTCGTGGCGGTAGACCCGGGGGCGTTCACCGTTGGGGAAGTGCGTTTCTACATCCCCAAAACCGTACCGGGCACCTACAGCGAAGACAATTACGGCCGGTATGTAGAAGACCTGGCGGCCTATAACTACAAGGGAGAGCCCATTCCGGTTATCCGGGAAGACGACAATACCTGGCGCATTGGCCTGGGAGCCGAACTGGACCGGATCACCTATTACGTCAACGATTCCTACGATGTGGAATCCTCCGGGGAGGAAGCCCCGTTCTCACCGGCGGGCACCAATATACTTGCCGGCAAAAACTTCATGCTCAACCTCCATGGGTTCGTGGGCTATTTCGAGGGCCTCAAGGAGCAGGCCTATACACTCCAACTCAGGATCCCCGAGGGGCTCTACCCTGCAACCTCCCTCGAAGGGGTTGCCGGTGCCGATGGCACCATGACCTACACCGCGGCCCGGTATTTTGAGGTGATCGACAACCCCATACAGCTCAGTGGCGAGGCCCCGGTTTCCTTCCAGGTAGGGGATATCACCGTGAATATCAGTGTCTATTCCCCGAATGGGGGCTATACGGCCTCGGCCATCCAGCCGGCCATGGAACGGATGATGCAGGCACAAAAGGCTTTCCTGGGGGATATTGACGGGACCCGTGAGTACAACATCCTGCTGTACCTGTCGACCCTGGACCAGGATGCACAGGGATTCGGGGCCCTGGAGCACCATACCTCCACCGTGGTGGTATTGCCCGAACAGATCCCGGCCCCCCAGCTGGAAGAGGCGATGGTCGATGTGGTCTCCCATGAATTCTTCCATATCGTCACCCCACTGAACGTCCATTCCGAGGAGATACAGTACTTTGACTACAATGCCCCGAAGATGTCGCAACACCTCTGGATGTACGAGGGCACAACCGAATATTTCGCCAACCTGTTCCAGATTCGGCAGGGACTGATTTCAGAGGAGGAATTTTACCAGCGCATCGTCGCAAAAATCCAGAATTCGGGGAACTACAACGATGCCCTTTCCTTTACGGAAATGAGCCGGAATGTGCTGGAGGAGCCTTACGCCGGTGAATATCCCAACGTCTACGAAAAGGGGACGCTGATCAATATGGCCCTGGACCTCCGGCTGCTGGAATTGAGCGGGGGAACCTACGGGGTACTGCAGCTCATGAAGGACCTCTCTGCCAAGTATGACGAGGACACCCCGTTTAAGGACGATGCGCTGTTCGATGAAATCGTGGCCATGACCTATCCGAAAATCCGGGAATATTTCGATACCCACGTCATCGGGGATACACCGATTGACTATGCGGCCGTTCTGCAAAGTGCCGGGCTGAACTTTGGCGAGCAGGAGGTGGAGAGCGGTATTTTCCTCAAGGATATGCAGGGCCATATGCCCTATATCGACGTGGATCCAGGGGATAATGACATCATCTACATCCGCCGCGGGATCCCCCTGAACTCCTTTTTAACCGGTTTGGGCGCACAGGGGGGTGATGTGCTGAAAAGCATCAACGGTACAGAGGTTGACCTCAACGCAATCCGGATGATCATCGGGCAAAGCCTTGGCTGGGGGCCGGACACCGAAGTGGAAATGGTAGTGGAAAGGGACGGGGAGGAAATCACCCTGGAGGGAAAGGTGGGAAATCCCACGGTTAAGGAAGTAAAGATCATTGCGGATCCGGACGCATCCGAGGCGGCTGTCCGTCTTCGCGAAGCCTGGCTCAAGGGCTAGCAGGCAGGAGGGATAAACGAAAAAAAAGCCACCCGGTCCGGGTGGCTTTTTTTATTGGGTGCTTATTTCGGGTTACCCGAGGGCAACGCGCTCAAAACCGGTGACCTTCAGGTCTTTCCCGGCTGATTGTACGTATTGCGCCACACTGATCTTGCTGTCCTTGATAAAATCCTGGTTTACCAGGGTGTTATCCTTGAAAAAGCGCTTGAGCTTTCCCTTGGCGATATTGTCCAGCATGGCTTCCGGTTTGCCTTCCTGACGGAGTTGGTCCTTGGCGATCTCGATTTCCTTGTCGATGGTCTCCTGGTCCACACCGCTTTCGTCAAGGGCTACCGGGTTCATGGCAGCTGCCTGCATGGCCACGTCCTTGGCTACCTCGGGAGCACCTTCAACTTCTGCAGACAAGCCTACCAAAGTGGCAATCTTGTTCCCTGCGTGGATATAGGACCCGACAAATGGGGCACTGAGGCGACGGAAATCGCCAATCTCAATTTTCTCGCCGATCACGCCGGTTTGTTCGATCAGTTTCTCCTGTACGGTAATACCTCCGAAATCTGCGGCGAGCAATTCCTCTTTGCTGGCGTATTTCAGGGCCAGGTCGGCCAGGTCCTGAGCCAGGTTCACGAAGGTTTCGTTCTTGGCCACGAAGTCGGTCTCGCAGTTCAGGGAAACGATTACTCCCTCGGTGTTCGAATCATTTACCTTGGCGATGGCAGCTCCTTCGGAAGAATCGCGGTCTGCGCGTTTGGCGGCCACTTTCTGTCCTTTTTTACGGAGTATTTCTATGGCTTTGTCGAAGTCGCCTTCGGCTTCCACCAGGGCATTTTTACAGTCCATCATGCCTGCACCGGTAGTCTTTCTCAGTTTATTTACCTCAGAGGCGGTAATCTTAACCATTCTGTTTATGAATTTGTGGAACGCCACACGCGTTCCGTTAACTAAAAATTATTTCAATGCCTTTCTGCGGCCTGGGTTATTCCACACCGCCTTTGGCTTTTTCCTGCCACTCGGCCAGGGCATCCCACTTACCTTCTGCGGCCATCTTGGCTTGTTTCGGCCAGGTACCCGGGTCCAGGTGTGCCATGCGCGAGCTGGCTTCGGTCAGGATTTCCTTGATGGCGTCGGGGTTGGAGCCGGCCAGGTCGGCGTAGGTTCCGAGTCCCGCATTGGTCAGGGCCTCTGCCGCTTTGGGTCCGATGCCCTCTATTTTTGTAAGGTCTTCGGCTTCTGCCTTTTCAGCTGCCTTTGCAGGGGCTGCCTCCTTTTTGGCTTCGGTTGCCTCCTCTTTGGGGGCATCTTCTTTCTTGGGTTCGGCTTTTTCAGCGGCCGGGGCTTCCTTGGCTTCGGCGTCTGCTTTTTTCCCGGCTTTTTCCGGCGCCTTTTCAGCTTCGGCTTCTTCGGTTTCAACTACCGGGGCGGACTCAATTTCCTTGGTCTGCTTGGCAGGCTCGGCAGTTTTCCTTGCCCTTTTGGCAACCGCCGGGGCTTCTTCCACCACATCCGAATCATCGGATTCCTGGCCTTCTTTTTCGGAAGTTTTTTCAGATTTGCGTTCGGCGAGGCCTTCGGCAACTGCCTGGGTCACCTGGCTCATGATCACTTCGATGGATTTGGAAGCATCATCGTTGGAAGGGATCACAAAGTCGATGGGACGCGGGTCCGAGTTGGTATCCACCATGGCAAAGATGGGGATATTCAGTTTTTGTGCTTCCTTCACGGCAATGTGCTCCCGCATCGTATCCACGATAAAGAGGGCACCGGGCAGGCGGGTCATATCGGCAATGGACCCGAGGTTTTTCTCGAGTTTCGCGCGAAGGCGCTCTACCTGCAGCCGCTCTTTTTTGGAAAGGGTGTTGAAGGTACCGTCTTTTTTCATCCGGTCGATGGAAGCCATTTTCTTGACGGCTTTCCGGATGGTGACAAAGTTGGTCAGCATCCCGCCGGGCCACCGCTCGGTGATGTAGGGCATGTTGACTTCCGCCACTTTCTGGGCGACGATGTCCTTAGCCTGCTTTTTGGTAGCGACAAAAAGGATCTTCCGCCCCGATGCAGCGATTTTCTTCAGTGCCTCATTCGCTTCTTCGAGCTTGGCAACGGTCTTGTACAGGTTGATAACGTGGATCCCGTTCCGCTCCATGTAGATATAGGGAGCCATGTTGGGATTCCATTTGCGTGTGAGGTGGCCAAAATGCACCCCAGCCTCTAACAGGTCTTTAACTTCAGCTTTTACAGCCATTTTAAAACTTAGTTTACGTTCTTTGAATGAGCAATGGCCGAGTGGTGGTCCCGGCCCAGGGGCCGGCACATGCCTCCGCCATTTAGATGCTAAACTAAATGGGCGCCCGTTTCCGCAGTGCGGGTCCGGGCAGAACTAGTCTCTCCGAGGAGATCGTTTCAAGGAACTTGGGTTATTGAAAAATATAAAGGGTATCCCCCGCACGATAGCGGAGGATACAGGGTATTAACGTTTGGAGAACTGGAACTTCTTCCGGGCTTTCTTCTGACCGTATTTCTTGCGCTCCACCATCCTCGGGTCCCGGGTAAGCAGGCCTTCCGGCTTCAGCGTGGCCCGGTATTCCTCGTCGATCTCGCACAGTGCACGGGAAAGCGCCAGCCGCACGGCTTCCGCCTGTCCGGTAATGCCTCCGCCAAACACGTTGATGCTGACGTCGTAATTGTTCTCGTTCTCAGTCAGGGTGAAGGGCTGCTTCACCTTGTATTGAAGTGTTGCGGTCGGGAAATACACCGCGAGGTCTTTTTTGTTGACGGTAATGTTGCCTTTGCCTTCGGATACGTAAACCCGGGCTACGGCCGTTTTCCTTCTGCCAATTTTGTGTATCACCTCCATTATCTAAGGTCGTTAAGATTGATTGCTCTGGGTTTTTGCGCCTCCTGGTCGTGCTGCTCGCCTGTGTAAACGCGCAGGTTGCGGAACAGGTCCGCCCCGAGGCGGTTTTTGGGGAGCATCCCCTTCACGGCTTTTTCGATCAAAGCGTTTGGGTTCTTCTCCAGCAGGGTGCGGGCTGTCTGCACGCGTTGCCCGCCCGGATATCCGGTATACCGGATGTATTGCTTGGAATCCCACTTGTTTCCAGAAAGGGAGATTTTCTCTGCGTTGATCACCACGACATTATCCCCGCAATCTACATGGGGCGTAAAATCCGGCTTGTATTTCCCGCGCAGGATTTTCGCCACTTTGGAAGCGAGCCTTCCCAGGGTCTGCCCTTCGGCATCCACCAGCAACCACTCCTTCTGAACGGTGCTTTTATTGGCGGATTTGGTCTTGTAGCTCAATGTATCCACTACTTATTCTTTTATGCATTAAACACTTCAATCCCGAATAACGGGCTGCAAATGTACGATTAATAAGTTGAATTACAAATGCCTGCCGGGCAATATTTTTTGTGTGATTTCAACTTTTTTGTCCGGCCTGCGGGATTTGTTAAAAGTTCCGGATATGGGTGCTTTCCGTGTAACATCCCCCATTTTCCCCGGTCTTTATAGGTAGACATCAATCAATCGACTGACAGCCATGACCAAAGTAATCTTCACCCTGTTGTGCCTGCTGGGCTGGGTACCCCTGTCAATTGCGCAGGACACCGCCGAGCTACCAGATCCCCCGTTGGCCAGGGGGGTGGACAAAGATACGGAGGAAGTGCCCAAAAGGAGCTATACCACCACGGGAATCCCACCGGCGGATGCCCCGGTTGTGGACGGGGTACTGGATGAAGCCGTCTGGGAACGGGTAAGCTGGGACGGCGACTTTATCGAACAGCGCCCGGATGAAAATACCCCACCGGCCCAGCAGACCCGCTTCAAGATCCTCTATGACGCAAAAAACCTCTATGTCGCTATCCGGGCCTTCGACACGGAACCGGAGAAAATCGTCAAGCGCCTTTCCCGTCGCGATGGCTTCGACGGGGACTGGGTGGGCATCTTTATAGACAGCTATAACGACAAACGGACTGCTTTTGGTTTCATCGTTTCGGCTGCAGGGGTCAAAGGGGATGTTTTTGAGTCCAATAACGGGAACAACGAGGACGATACGTGGAACCCCATCTGGTACGTCAGGACCTCCACGGATACCGAAGGCTGGTCGGCCGAAATGCGGATCCCCCTGAGCCAGCTCAAGTTCAGCGATGCCCCCGAACAGGTGTGGGGCCTGCAGGTTATGCGGCGGTTCTTCCGGGACGAGGAACGGTCCGTTTGGCAACGCCTGCCCATCGACACCCCGGGGTTTGTGAGCGAATTCGGCATTTTAACGGGACTCCGGGATATCGAATCCCAGAACCAGCTGGAGATCCAGCCTTATACGGTGGCCAAATCGGAAAGCTTCGAGCCCCAGGAGGGGAACCCGTTTGAGGACGGGAGCGATACCAACCTGACGGGCGGCCTCGACGCCAAGATCGGGATCACCAACGACCTGACCCTGGACCTGACCATCAATCCCGATTTTGGCCAGGTGGAGGCCGATCCCTCGGCGATTGCCCTGGACGGGTTTCAGATATTCTTCCGGGAGCAGCGCCCCTTCTTTGTGGAGAACAAGAACATATTCAACTACCCCGTTTCGCCCTCCCAGGCCGGGAATACCTTTGGCTCGGACAACGTATTCTATTCCCGGCGGATCGGGCGCAGCCCACAGGGTTCCCCCACCACATCCGGGGGTGAATATGTGGACCAGCCGGCAACCACCCCCATCCTGGGGGCTGCCAAATTCAGCGGTAAAACCCGGAACGGCTGGTCGGTCGGCTTGCTGGAGAGCCTGACCGCCCGCCGGTCGGCAACTATCGACAATGCCGGTGAGCGCCGGCAAGAGGTCGTGGAGCCCCTGACCAACTACCTGGTGGGAAGGGTGCAAAAGGATTTCAATGAGGGGGATACCTACGTAGGGACCATCGTCACCGCGACCAACCGGGAAACCCTTCCCGAGTCCCTGGACTGGCTGCACGAATCCGCCTATACCGGCGGCCTGGACTTCAAGCACCAGTGGAACAACCGGGACTGGTACGTAGGCGGGAGCCTGGTCTGGAGCCATGTCAGCGGGAGCGAGGCGGCCATACAACGGACCCAGGAGTCTATCGGGCACCTGTTCCAGCGCGCCGGTGCCGACCATGTGGAAGTGGACCCCAGCCGGACCTCCCTGACCGGCACGGGCGGCAACCTGCAGTTGGGCAAGGCGGGCAACGGGCACTGGAAATTCGAGAGCGGGGCCACCTGGCGCTCCCCGGAACTGGAGCTCAACGATATCGGCTTCCAGCGGCAATCCGATGACGTGCGGCATTACACCTGGGTGGGTTACCAGACCCTCAAGCCGGATAAGACTTTCCGGCGCGTGGGGATCAATTACAACCACTGGAGTGCCTGGGATTTCGCCGGGAACCACAACCTGCTCGCCTTTAACACCAACAGCTGGCAGAATTGGGCGGGCAACTGGTTCACCAACCTGGGCCTGACCTTCCGGCCCATACAGTACAACAACTTTGCCTTACGGGGTGGCCCGCGGCTTAGGGAATCAGCAACCATTGGCTTCTGGAACGGCATCGAGACGGATAGCCGGAAAAAAATGCAGTTCAGTGTGTTCCAGAACGGCCTGCAGGCACTCGACGGGTCCCGGAACTACTACTATGTGGAAGGAGGGGTGACGTATCAGCCCTTCAACGCCCTGCGCATTTCGGCCTTCCCGAGCTTTGAACTGAACAACGACAAGCTCCAGTATATCGATAACCTGCTGTCCGGCACGGACCCGGTCTACCTGAACGGGACCATCGAACAACAAACGCTTTCCATGTCCCTTCGGGTAAACTATACCATCAACCCTAACCTGACGCTTCAATACTGGGGGCAGCCCTTTATTTCACGGGGACGCTATTCGGAATTCAAACATATCTCCGACCCCCTTGCCCCCAGGCTCGCAGAACGTATCACCCCCTACGGCCCCGGGCAGATTACCTTTGAGGACGGGGTATATTCAGTAGATGAAGCCGGGGACGGCACGGTGGATTTCACCTTCGGCGACCCCGATTTTTCATTTATCCAGTTCCGTTCCAACCTGGTACTGCGCTGGGAGTACGTACCCGGATCCGAGTTGTTCCTGGTCTGGTCCCAGGACCTGACCGCGTCCGGAAACCCGGCGGATGCGCTCCTCGGCGGCCTGGAATCGACTTTGTTCGGCGACCGTCAGCCCCGGAACATCCTGCTGTTGAAAGCCACCTATCGTTTCGCGTTTTGAGCCCTATCAAAATAAAGCCGTAGTGCATCCGTTATCATAGGAAAGCATACCCTATGAAAATCCTGAAAAGCATCCTGCTCCTGTCTGCCATCCTGCTGGGCGCCTGTTCCAATGACAACGGCGGAGGTGGGGACGTCCCCATCGAAGGCACCTGGGACGCAGTGGCCCTTGAAACCGATCCGGCCACGGCCACGGAAGACGAATTGCTGGCAGCGGATTTCCTGGATATCCTCACCGCCAGGGACTGCTACATCCTCAGTGTCACCTTTGGGGCCGACGGGTCCGCCGTTTCCGAAAACTCCTTTGACTACCTGGACCTGAGCGGACTGGCTACCGGGGATTTCAATATACCCTGCCCGACGCAATCCGATTCGGAAACCGGGATTTACACCTACGAGGACGGGGTGCTCAGCTTTACGGACCCCATGGGGGTTACCTCTTCGGTGAATGCGAGTATTTCTGGTAACCGCCTGTACATGGACCTGGAGAACTCTGTATTTCAGGACGTGGTGAGCACCGGCCGCCTGGTGTTCGAAAAGCGCTGAACTGCCTGCCGCCTGGTTTGAAGGTGTTAAAATTACACATACGGGACCTTTTAACGTGATCCCGCTGGGAGGTCCGGCCGATTAATGGCTATATTTAGTCCAGACAAACCTGACTGAATGCCATTCAGACCGCCTATTTTCTGCAGCAAGTTCACTGCATCATTCCTTACACTCTTTGCGTTGTTGGCCTGTACCGATCCGGTGGACCCGGAATTCAGCTACGAGGAAGGGCTCGTGTATATCGACGCCTTTGCCTCCGATGCCGAAGGCGCTTCCTATGTGCAGGTTTTTGAATCCGGCGAGTCCTTCGGGCGGCAAACCAACGAATTCCTCGGCGGGGCCAGGGTCCGTTTTATCCGCCAGGGAGATGGTGCGGAAGTCTTACTCGCGGAATCGGGGGACCGGTACCTGCCCCCGGATGGATTTGCAATTGCCCGGGGGGAGCAATGGCGGCTGGAGGTAGTCCTTGAAGATGGCAGGCGCTACCAGTCCGGTGTGGAAACTGCCGCCGAACCCGTGCCCATCGCCGATCTGTCGGTGCGCTATGACCCGGAACTTGTCTTTGTCGGCGATTACGACCGCCGCGTCCCGGGCCACCGGATCTCGGTGGATTTCCAGGACCCTCCCGGGGAGGAGAATTATTACTTCTGGCAATTCCGGAGCTATGAACAGTTGGTTTATTGCCAGGTATGCTACAATTACTCCGTCTACCGGGACGGGGAATGTTTTACGCCCAACCCGGACAACCCGGGCCCTCCCCTTAAGGAATATTACACCTATAGTTGCGAAGAGGCCTGCTGGCAGATTCGCTACAACGACCGGGTGGAGGTATTTTCAGATGAGTTCACCGACGGCACCCAGATCAATTCCCTCCCGGTTGCCGATATCCTCCTGTTCCAGAAACGCAATATCCTGGTCAACCTGCAGCAGTACAGCCTGGGCCGGGAGGCCTATCGTTACTATAAAACACTCAAGGACCTGGTGGACAACAACTCCGGTTTCAACGCGCCCATCCCCGCCGCCCTGCTTGGCAACCTGTTTAATCCGGACAACCCGGAGGAATACGTCCTCGGGCGCTTTACCATCGCTTCCCAGGCATCCCGGGATGTGTTTATCGAACGGATATTTATCGAGGAGGCCCAACTGGAGGAACTGCTCCTCGGGCAGGCGGAGGAGTTCGGGTCGGCGCCCCCGCCGGTCACCTCCAGCGCGCCCTGCCAGCCCGGGCCCTACCGCACGGATGTCGAACCCGAAGGCTGGCAGCGATGAGGTATCCCCAACGGCCGAACGGAACAAACGCCCATCCCCTGATGTGGCTGGTACTCATCCTGGTCCTCCTCCCGGCCACGATCCTTGCTCAGGGGCGCGAAGCCACGATTTCCGTACGTGTAGTCAACGCCGGGGACAACACCCCCCTGGAAGGGGTGCAGGTCGCCATCCGGGAATGCCGGTGCGGGGGGCTGACAGACCGGGAAGGACGGTTTTCAAAGGTATTGCCTTTCGGGAATTACCAAATCGAGTTCTTCTACCTCGGGTTCCGGGGGGTTAACCGCGAGGTGCGGCTCAGGGAAAGCGTGGAGCTGGAAGTGCAGATGCAGGAACAGGCCGAGGAACTTTCCGAAGTGGTCCTTCGCGCCCGGAAGATCACAGAGAACCTGGAGTCCCCACAAATGGGCGCCCTGGAACTGGAGATGCAGGAAATCAAAAAGATCCCGATGGCTGCGGGGGAATTCGACGTGCTCCGGGGCATGACGCTCCTGCCCGGGGTAAACAATGCCGGGGAGATCAGCAACGGCCTTTCCGTCCGGGGCGGGTCCCTGGACCAGAACCTGATCCTTTACGACTATGCGCCGGTATTCAACCCCACCCATCTTTTTGGCCTGTTTTCGGTCTTTACCCCCGAAGTGATTTCGCAGGTAGACCTGTACCGGGCGAATATCCCTGCCCGGTTCGGGGGACGGACGAGTTCCGTGCTGGATGTCAAAACACGGAACCCTTACCCATCCAAATTCAGCCTGAACGGGGGCGTGGGCCTGGTCTCTTCCCGCCTGGCTATCGAAACCCCCCTGGTCAAAGACAAACTCAACCTCTCCCTGGGGGGGCGTGCAGGATTTACCGACTTCCTGTTGCCGCTGTTCTCCGAACGCCTGGACAACACCCGGGCGCGCTTCCACGACACCACCCTGAAATTGCTCTGGCTGGCGGGGGAAAATGACCAGGTGGCCCTTACCGGTTTTTATTCCTGGGATTTCTACCAGCTGGATCTGATCACCAAAATCCAGGATATCAACGCTGCCAACAACCAGTATGAGTTCCGGACGCTCAACGGCACCCTGGCCTGGACCCATGTGCTGGACGAAAAATCGAGTATGCGCAATATCCTGGTGGCTTCGGATTACCAGCCGGAAAATATTTTCCCCGAGCAGGAGAGCGATAATGAGATCCGCTATGAATCGTCCATCCGGTACCTGAGCCTGACTTCGGAGTACCTTCGGTTTGCCACTGAATCCGTTGACTGGTATGCCGGAATGCAGGCCGCCCGGTACCGGATTGCACCCGGAAGCCTCGATCCCGGATCGGGCAACGGGATCAACCCGGTAGAACTGGAAACCGAGAATAGTTATGAATTCGGGGTTTATGCCAACCTGAACTGGAAACCCTTGGAAGCACTGAGCCTATCCGCAGGCCTCCGCCTGAATCACTTTGTCCTTGTGGGCCCGTTTACCCAACCCACTTTTGACCCGGTGACCGGAAACCTGACGGCAACATCCGTCTTTGAAAAAGGCGCTGGGGTGAAGACCTACAACGGGTTGGAGCCCCGTATTGGCCTAAATTATACCCTTGCAGAGAACACCTCGGTAAAGGCCAGCTATGCCCGGCTTAACCAGTACCTCCAGAATTTGTACAATACGACCACCCCATTGCCCACCTCTCGCTGGAAAACATCCGATCCCCTGATCGGGCCCCAGCAAAGCGATGCTTTTGGTTTGGGGATCTATCAGGGCCTGGCAGATAACGAAATGGAAGTCTCCCTGGAAGGATACTACCGTGCCTCGAGAAACAACCTGACCTACAAGGCAGGGGCAGATTTTTTCCTCGAGCCTTACCTGCAGCGGGAGGTCATACAGGCGGAAGGCAAGGCCTATGGGCTAGAACTCAGTTTTCGCAAACCGGAAGGCAAGGTAAACGGCTGGTTCAACTATACCTACTCCCGCAGTTTTTTGCGGAGTGACGGGGATGCGCTGCGGGATCGGATCAACAATAACGAATGGTATCCCTCCGAATTTGACCGGCCGCATGTCTTCAACAGCACTGTGAATTTTGAAGGGGACCTGTACAATACCTGGAGCTTCAATTTCACGCTGCAGTCGGGCAGGCCCTATTCGGCACCAAACAGCGTGTTCCGATACGGCGAAATCGATATTCCCATTTTCCTGGAGCGGAACAATGCCCGGCTAAGGCCTTATCACCGGCTGGATTTTTCCTGGACCATCCGCTATGGCAAAAAGCTGAATCGCCGCTGGGTAGGGGACTGGACCTTTACCGTGTACAATGTATATGGTCGGCGGAACCCGTTCAACCTGTTTTACTCCCAACGACAGGGCTCGGAAAACGGGGACATCTTCCTGGAAAGCCCCCTGGGCAGTTATGAATTATCCGTGGTCAACAGCCCCGTTTTTGCCCTTACCTATAATTTCAGTTTCGACTGATCGCAACAGAAGGCCCACCGCGCAGTTTCCAAAGGCTGTAGGCCGGGGTTCATTGCAGCCGGCAGCCCGGCTCAGCGCGCCTCCAGCCAGGGTTAGTGCGCCTCCAGCCCGGCTCAGCGCGCCTCCAGCCAGGGTCAGTGCGCCTCCAGCCAGGTATCGCCCACCCCGATATCCACCACCAGGGGCACCGCCAGGTCGTAGGCGCTTTCCATCTCGGATTTGATCATCGCGCTCACCGCATCCGCTTCCTCCCGATAGAGGTCAAAGACGAGTTCATCGTGTACCTGCAGGAGCATACGTGTTTTGTAATCCCCTTCCCGGAGCTTTTCGTGGATCCGGATCATGGCAATCTTGATGATATCCGCAGCGCTGCCCTGTATGGGGGCGTTGACGGCGTTCCGCTCGGCGGCCCCCCGGACCACGGCATTGCTGCCGTTGATGTCCTTCAGGTACCTCCGGCGCCCCAGTACGGTTTGCACATAACCGTGCTCCCGGGCAAAGTCGATTTGCTCGCTGATGTAGTTTCGCAGCTTGGGGTAGGTTTTGTAATAGGTGTCGATGAGTTCCTTGGCCTCGGTACGGCTGAGGTTCGTCTGGTTGCTCAGGCCAAAGGCGGACACCCCGTAGATGATCCCGAAGTTGACGGTTTTGGCATTGGAACGCTGTTCCCGGGTCACCTGGTCCAGGGGGACCTGGAATACCTGGGCAGCCGTGGATGCGTGGATGTCCTCCCCTCGCTTAAAGGACTCAATCATCGTATCCTCCTCGCTCAGGGCGGCGATAATCCGGAGTTCGATCTGGGAGTAGTCGGCGGCCAGTAACTGGTATTCCGGACTGCGGGGGATGAAGGCCTTCCGGATCTGCCGGCCGCGCTCCGTGCGGATCGGGATGTTCTGCAGGTTCGGGTTGTTGCTGCTCAGCCGGCCGGTGGCCGCCACGGTTTGCATGTAGTCCGTATGCACGCGGCCGGTGGAGGGAGCCACCTGCTCCGGCAGGGCATCCACATAGGTGCTCTTGAGTTTGGTCAGCCCGCGGTAGTCCAGCACCATGCGGACGATTTTATGGTCCTTGGCCAGGCCGGAAAGCACGTCCTCGGCGGTGGAATACTGGCCGGTCCTGGTTTTTTTGGGCTTGTCCACCAGTTTCATCTTATCGAAAAGGATCTCCCCGAGTTGTTTGGGGGACCCGATGTTGAATTCCTCCCCGGCTTCCTCGTAGATCTGCCCGACCAGGGTTTCGATATCTTTTTCGAGTTCCACGGAGAGTTTTTTCAGGAAATCCGTATCCAGGTTGATACCCTCCAGTTCCATATCGGCCAATACCCGGAGCAGCGGGATCTCGATTTCGCGGAAAAGTTTTTCGGTTTTCGCCTCCCGCAGCTCCGGCCCGAAAAGCTGGGCGAGCTGCAGCGTGATATCGGCATCCTCCACGGCGTATTCGGTCTGGTCCTCCACGGGCACTTCCCGCATGCTCAGCTGGTTCTTCCCCTTTTTCCCGATCAGGTCGCTGATCGGGACCGGGGTGTAGTTCAGGTAGGTTTCTGCCAGCACATCCATGTTGTGACGCATGTCCGGGTTGATCAGGTAATGCGCCAGCATGGTGTCGAAGAGCTGGCCCCGGACCGGGATGCCGTAGGTGCTCAGCACTTTGATGTCGTATTTCAGGTTCTGTCCCACCTTTTCGATTTCCCCTGACTCAAAAAAGGGCCGCAATTCCGCGAGGACTTCCCCGGCTGCCTCCCGGCCTTCGGGGATGGGCAGGTAAAAGCCCTTATGGGCTTCCCAGCTGAAGGCAATGCCCACCAGCTCCGCCTCGAGGGGGTCGAGGGAGGTGGTCTCGGTATCAAAACATACCCGTTGTTGCGCCTGCAGGCTCTTCAGGAAGAGCTTGCGCTCCATCCCGGTGCCGACGGTCTGGTACAGGTGGGAGATATCCGCAAGGGTCTTCCGGCCGGAGTAGGCTTCGACCTTTTCGCCTTCGGCGTCTGCTTCGAAGAGTGAAAACTGGCCGCTTCCCGCTTCCCGTTGCTGTTTTTTGGCAGTCTCCGTGCTGCTCACCTGGGTGCCGCTGTCCGCTTCGCCGGAAAAGAGCTTCAGGAACTGGTCCTTCAGGCGCCGGAACTCGAGTTCTTCAAAGAGCTCCTGCACCTTCTGGCTGTCCGGCATGCTGAGCTCAAAATCCGTTTCATCAAAGGTCACATCGCAGTCCACGCAGATGGTGGCGAGCTTCTTCGAGAGCTTCCCGAGTTCTGCGTTTTCGATGATCTTTTCCTTCATTTTCCCCTTGAGCTGGTCCGTATTTTCCAAAAGGCCCTCGAGGGAACCGAACTGTTCGATGAATTTCTTGGCGGTTTTGTCCCCCACGCCCGGGAAACCGGGGATGTTGTCGCTGGAATCCCCCATCATGCCCAGGTAGTCGATCACCTGTTCGGGCCGTTCCACCCCAAAGCGCTTCCGGATCTCCGGGATGCCCCATATCTCGATGCCGTTCCCCATCCGGGCCGGCCGGTACATAAAGGTATTTTCCGTAACCAGCTGCCCGAAGTCCTTGTCCGGGGTCACCATAAAAACCTGGTACCCCTGCGCCTCGGCCTGCCGGGCCAGCGTGCCGATGATATCGTCCGCCTCCAGCCCGGATTGCTCGATGCAGGGGATATGCATGGCCTTGAGGATATCCTGAATCCACGGTACGGCAACCCGGATGGCATCGGGGGTTTCGTCCCGGTTGGCCTTGTACTCGGGAAAAAGTTCGGTCCGTTCGGCGCTGCCGTCCTTGTCAAAACAAACCGCGAGGTGGTCCGGTTTCTCCCGCCGGATCACGTCGAAGAGCGAGTTCATGAAGCCCATGATGGCCGAGGTGTCCATCCCCTTGGAATTGATCCGCGGATTCTTGATCAGGGCGTAATAGCCCCGGAAGATCAGCGCGTAGGCATCGAGGAGGAACAGCCGTTTTTTCTCAGACATGGGTGGTGGTTTTGGTGCGGTTTAAAACTACTAAGATTCTCAGGATTTGAGGAAGGTTTCACTGGGGATGTTGCGGTGGCCCTCCCCGTTATAGAGGCGGTAACTGAAGCCGGGGTGGATACAGAACGCCCCGGTCTGCCCCTGTTTGTTCAGGGCGATGAACCCGATCTGGAAATCGGTCCGCCCCTGGTTTTTGGCCATGATGCGGCGGACGCCTTCCTCGCAGGCCTCCTGGGGGCTCATCCCCTGTCGCATCAGTTCGACGATCAGGAAGCTTCCCACCGTACGGATGACCTCCTCGCCCAGGCCGGTTGCCGTAGCCCCGCCCACTTCGTTGTCCACATACAACCCCGCGCCGATCACGGGCGAATCGCCCACGCGCCCGCGCATCTTGTACGCCAGCCCGCTGGTGGTACAGGCGCCGGACAGGTCTCCTGCCTCATCCATGCACAACATCCCGATGGTGTCGTGGTTTTCGATGTTGATCACCGGCTGGTAATCCGAGGTTTTCTTCCATTCCTCCCATTCCCTGCGTGAGGCTTCCGTAAGCAGCTCCTGCTTTTCAAACCCCGCCTCCAGGGCGAAAGCCGCGGCCCCTTCCCCGATAAGGATCACATGGGGGGTTTCCTCCATCACCTTGCGCGCTACCGACACCGGGTGCAGGAAACCCTCGAGCCCCATCACCGAGCCGCAATTCCCTGCCGGGTCCATGATACAGGCATCCAGGGTGACGTGCCCGTCCCGGTCAGGCCGTCCGCCCAGGCCCACGGTCTGGTTGTCCGCGTTGGCTTCTTCCACTTTTACGCCGGCCTCGACCGCATCCAGGGCGGACCCGCCCGCGTTGAGGACAGACCAGGCTTTTTCGGTGGCATTGCCAAAGTCCCAGGTGCAGAGGGCCACCGGTCCGGGGCTGGCCGCCAGCATGGGTGCGGCGCCCGCTTCAGGGCCTGTCTTTCCTCCGCAACCGGCGAGGGTGGCGGCCCCGAGCAGGCCGGCCGAACCCAGGGAGGAATTTTTGAGAAATTTTCTTCTGTGCATGGTTTTAAGCGGTTATTTTAGGAACCTAAAGATACGGATTATGCTTGTAGAAGTCTGTGCGAATTCCGTTGAATCTGCCCGCAGTGCCCAGGCTGCGGGGGCCGACCGGATCGAGTTGTGTGCCGAGCTGGCGGTGGGGGGCGTTACCCCCTCCCCGGGGATGCTCCGGGTGGTGCGGGAAGCCGTGACCCTCCCCGTCCACGTACTGGTGAGGCCCAGAAGCGGGGACTTCTGTTACACCCCGGAGGAGTTTCAGGCGATGCTCCACGACATCCGCCACTGCGCGGCCATGGGCTTTGAGGGGATCGTTAGCGGCTGCCTGCTCCCGGACGGGCGGATCGATACGGATCGTACCCGGGAGCTTATCCGGGCTGCCGGGGACCTCCACTTTACCTTCCACCGGGCCTTTGACCGCTGCCAGGACCCGGAAGCTGCGCTGGAGGCCCTGGAAACGCTGGGGGTGCAGACGATCCTGAGCAGCGGACAGGCCCTATCTGCCCCTGAAGGGCTTCCCCGCCTGGAGGCGTTGCAGGCCCGGGCCCGCCGGTGCCGGTTTATGCCGGGCGGCGGCATCAACCCGGATAACGTTTCCCTGTTCGCCGGGAAGGGGTTCGAAGCCGTGCACCTGTCGGGGATCCCCAAAGGGCCCTCGAGTGAAACCTACCCCGGGCCCCCGATGAACGCCCCGGGGCTGCTGCGCGAGGTCCGTCCGCTGCAGACCGATCGGGAGGCCGTCCGGACCGTGGTCCGGAGCCTGAAATTGGCAGGGGGGCACAACTAGGACCCCCGGAAATGGGTATATTTGAAAAACGTTTTGAATGATCCGCTGGCTCCTGTTCATCCTCGTCTATATCCTGCTGTGCCTTTATACGCTGCAGGCGTTGCGCTCGGGTACCCGGCTACCCTGGGTGCATTACCTGTATATTGCGATTTCCCTGGCGGTACTGGGTAATTTTGTCTACCAGTTCACCTGGGGGGAGGCCGACGGACGCGTGCTGAGCCGTCCCAAAAGTTACGCCTTCGGCTTTCTGCTGGCTGTGCTCACCTTTAACCTGATTACCATGATCTTCCTTTTTTCGGAGGATATCATCCGCATACTGGTTGCGGGTTACCACAAAGTATTGGGAGGCAAAGGGGAATTCAGCCTCCCTGCCCGCCGCCGGTTCCTCAGCCTGCTGGCACTGGGGGTCGCGTCCCTGCCCTTCGGGGCGCTCCTTTACGGGATGTACAGGGGGAAATACAACTTCAAGGTACTCCGGTACAACCTGGAGTTCAAGGACCTGCCGGAAGCCTTCCACAACTATACCATTACCCAGATATCGGATATCCACAGCGGCAGTTTTGACAACCGGTCCAAGATTTCCTACGGGGTAGACCTGATCAACCGGCAGGAAAGCGACGTCATTTTCTTTACGGGCGACCTGGTTAACAACAAGGTCACCGAAATGGGACCCTGGAAGGAGTTGTTCTCCGGCCTCCGTGCCCCGGACGGGGTCTTTTCCATATTGGGAAACCACGATTACGGGGATTATGTCGACTGGGATACGGAAGAGCTGAAGGCACAGAACCTGGAAGACCTGAAGAACCTGCAGCGGGAAATGGGTTTTGACCTCTTGCTCAACGAACACCGCTACCTTGAGCGGGGCGACGACCGGATTGCCCTGGTGGGCGTGGAAAACTGGGGGCGGGGCGGTTTTAAAAAGGCTGGTGACCTGCGGAAGGCCACTGAAGGGATACAGGAAAACGACTTCAAGATCCTGCTGAGCCATGACCCCTCCCACTGGGAGGATAAGGTCATCCACGACCCGCTCCACTTCCACCTGACCCTGAGCGGGCATACCCACGGGATGCAGTTTGGCATTGAAATCCCGGGGTGGGTCAAATGGAGCCCGGTAAAGTGGCGGTACCGCTACTGGGCAGGAATCTACGAAGAGCTCGGGCAGTATATCAACGTCAACCGGGGGTTTGGCTTCCTCGGGTACCCCGGCCGCGTGGGCATCTGGCCGGAAATCACCGTCATCACCCTCAAAAAAACATCTTTAACTTGAATTTAACGGCAGGGTCCCGGCAATAAGCATGGGTTTCGGTCCGCATTTAACAAAATTTCTTACTTTTGGTCGGTAACCCAATGCCAATTCTATGTCTAAATTCGGTGAACTCATCGATCAGAACCACCCGGTTCTCCTGGATTTCTATGCCGAGTGGAATGAACAATCTACAGCCATGCATCCGGTGCTGCGGGATGTTGCGGCTGCCCTGGGCGATAAGGGGAAGGTCATCAAGATAGACGTCGACAAAAACAAGGAGCTTTCCCAGGCATTGCGCATCAAGGGACTACCCACGCTGATGATCTACAAAAAAGGGGAAATGGTCTGGCGCCAGAGTGGCGAGCAGGATGCCAATACCCTCATCGGCATCCTCAACGAATACGTCTGAGCTACCACTTACTTTAACCTGAATATCTACTGGCTTACCTGACCGGTTCCGGCAGGGTGCGGGAGGCGGCATGAAATGCCTTTCCCGCAGGCGTGCTGTGACAGCCCGCGCCGTTCCGCATTAATTCTCCATATCCGGGACGGATGCGCTGTCGGCAGGCAGTTCGGTGCGCGTATTATCCGCCTGCGTGGTATCCGAAACGGGCATGGTGTCGATGAGGTCCGGGTCTGCCATGGAATCCGGATCGGCCGGGGGCAGCTGGTCCAGCAGGGTGTCCCGGTTCATAAAGGCGATCCGGTCTATCTGTTCGTTGAAAATCAGGGTTTCCTTTTCGGCCAGCTCCTCATCGTTATTGTCGATCAGGATGTTGTTGATCCGTTTGTAGGCCTCCAGATCGGAGAGGATTTCCTCGGCCCGGTCGTATTGTTCGTCCAGCGGGATGCTGGCGTAATAGTCGATCCGGTCCACATAGATCGCCTTGAGTTTGTAGTAGAGTTCCCGGGCTTTTCCGGTCTCACCCACCTTGTAATAGCCATCCACGAAAGGTTCCACGAAGGTGTAGAATTCAAAGTATTCAACCGGCATATGGGTCATGGCCAGGTCGATCACCTCCCGGGCCCGGTCGATCTTGTTCTCGGCGATGAGGGCTTCCACCAGGCGGGCCAGGTTGGACCGGAAAGACAGCCCCTGGGAGCGCGTTTGCACATCGTGGTAGATGTCGCTCCCCGAATTGCCCCATTCCCAGTCCATCACGATGTCGTACATCAGGTCCGTGTCGATGCGGCCCAGTTCAAACCCGTTCCGGTTCTCGGTCCGGATGGGTACGAGTTTGTAGGCAAGGCCGTCCAGTTGCAGGTACTCCTTCATCCAGAGGTATTCCGCGCGGTCAAAACTGCCCCCTGAAAAATAGATGGGCCGTTTCCAGTCGTTGTTGGCCAGGATGTCGAGCATCAGGATCCGGTTTTTGGGCAGTACCCCCGGGAGGTCGATGTCGATGTAATCCACGATCAGGGCGGAATCCTTTTCCTTGACCAACCCGGAAGCGAGGACGTTTTCCTTGTTGACCGGGACCCGGATCTTGTCGGTGGGGTAGAAGACCGTCTCCAGGGTGCTTTCCGGGTACTCCGAGGTATCGGCTCCCATGCGCTGCAGGTAGGAGCGGAGCTTCGTTTCCGGCCGGTCACTGGCAATCCAGTTCATAAAGTCCTTGATGTCCCAGCGGTTTTCGGTAAGCTGCTGGTGGTAGATGACATCGCGGTTCCCGTAGCGATACAGGTTGTGCGTGAGCTGGGACGGGATAGGGTCACTGTCGTACGCCTTGCGCTTCATCTGGTCCACGTACCAGTCGGTGGCGAACAGGCTGGTGCAGATAATCCGGATGTCCGTCCGGTATTTTTCGATTTCCTGCACATACCAGAGCGGGAAGGTATCGTTGTCCCCGATGGTGAACAACATGGCCCCGGCATCTTCCTGGCAGCTGTCCAGGTAGGCCATGGCGGTGGTTTTGGCCGTGTACCTCCCGGACCGGTCGTGGTCGTCCCAGTTCTGGGCGGCCATGAGCACCGGCACGGCAAGCAGGCAGACCAGGGTGACCGCAGGCGCCAGCAGCTGGGGTTTCACCCAGCGTTTAAATTCCTCGAAGAGGGCCAGCACCCCCAGGCCGATCCACATGGCGAACACGTAGAAGGAACCCACCAGGGAATAGTCCCGTTCCCGGGGCTGGAAGATATAGGGGTTTGTATAAAACTGTATGGCGATCCCCGTAAAGAGGAAAAAAACGAGCAGGATCCAGAATTGCCTGGGATTTCGCGACAACTGGAAGACCAGCCCGATGATCCCCAGCAGGAGGGGCAGGAAAAAATAGGTGTTGCGGCCCTTGTTGTCGAGTTTGTCCTGGGGCAGGTTCTCCTGACTGCCCAGCCGGAGCGCATCGATAAAGCCGATGCCGCTGAGCCATTCCCCGTTTCCGTTATAGCGCCCTTGTTTATCGTCCTGTTTGCCGACAAAGTTCCACATGAAATAACGCCAGTACATATACCCGAACTGGAAGCGGACCATATAATCCAGGTTCTGCCCGATACCCGGCGGGTGCACTTTCAGGTAGTCGCCGAACCGGTTGAGGAAACCGATGTACTGCCCCTCGTCGATCTCGCCGGAGGCAAGGCCCTGCCGCAACTGGTTGGCCGCATTCCGGAGTTCGGCGTTGTTTTCCGTCAGGCTGAATTCCAGGGGCCCGAAATAGCGCATGTAGTTTTCGGCGTGCTGGTCGCTCCACATCCGGGGAAGGAGGCCCACGTGTTCCGGGTTCGGCCCGGGAAGGGCTTCCTGATAGTAATTGACAATCTCGTATTTCCCCAGTTCGTGGTTCTGCTCGTACTTGGGTTCGTCATCCCGGTTTTCACCCGCCGGGGCAAAGCGGTCCGAATAATAGGTGCCGTAAATGGGACTGTCCACCCCGGGGTATTGTTCCCGGTTGTAATAGGCCAGCAGGGCCCGGGCATCGGCGGGGTTGTTTTCGTTGATGACCACATTCGCATTGGCTCGTATGGGGAGCATCAGCCAGCAGGAAAAGCCCAGGAACATGAACAGGCCGCAAAGGATGACCGTATTTGCCTTGATGAAATTGTTTTTCCTTGTATACCGCAGCCCGTAATAAAACGCGCCGGCAAACAGCAGGCCCATGATGATGGTGCCCGAATTGAAGGGAAGCCCCACCTCGTTGATAAAGAACACCTCGCTCCAGCCAAAGAGCATCAGCACATAGGTGAGGGAGAATTTATAGACCAGCATCAGCACGGCGACCACCGCCACATTGGCCAGGATGAATTTCAGGGGGTTGATGTCCTTGTCGAACCGCTTGAAAAAGTAAAGCAGGCCAATCGAAGGGATGGCCAGAAAGCCCATGAACTGGATCCCGAAGGTCAACCCGGTGACAAAGGCGATCAGGATCAGGTACCGGTTGCCCCTGGGATTGTCCATGTTATCCGTCCATTTCAGGCCCAGCCAGAAAAGCAGGGACATCACCAGGCTCGCCATGGCATAAACCTCCGTTTCCACGGCATTGAACCAGAAGCTGTCCGAAAAGGCCAGGGAAAGGCAGCCCACCAGGCCGCTGCCCAGGACCGCCATGGCCTTCCCATTGGTTTCTGATTCACCCCAGCCTGCCAGCTTGCGCCCGAGGTTGGTTATGGTCCAGAACATGAACAGCAGCGCAAAGGCCGAGGAAACCCCGGACATCAGGTTTACCAGAAACGCCACATTTTCAGGCCCGGGCGCAAACATGGAAAAGAAGGCTCCCAGCATCTGCAGGAACGGGGCACCGGGCGGGTGCGCTACCTGGAGTTTTGCCGAGGTGGAGATATACTCCCCGGCATCCCAGAAACTTCCGGTAGGTTCGGTGGTGATTCCGTAAGTAATGAGGGTTATTAAAAAAACAAACCACCCCAGAAGGGTGTCCCACTTTTCGAAGTTTTTGGCAAACATGAAGTTGTTCCTTTTAAAAGGGTTGGGGCGAATTTAGTAAATAACCCCCACTTACTCCGGTATTTTTGATAAAGCTTTAACAGCCCGCATGCCCTTGCAGCAAACGCTAATTGTGGAAATTTTTGTTTGGCGTAATCAAAGTTTGTTTTAAATTTGCAGCCTCTTATGGCACTGGCCTATGGTGTAATTGGCAACACTACTGATTTTGGTTCAGTCATTCTAGGTTCGAGTCCTAGTAGGCCAACGCTGAAACCCCGGGAACCCTCCCGGGGTTTTTCTTTTTGCCGGGTTTCCGTGAAGTCGTGGTTCCGGCGTATGAGGCGATGATGCTTCAGGTTCCCGCTGCAAAGGCATAATAGGATACCTCAAAATCCGCTAAGGCCTTGATCAGGGCCTCCGGCGGGTTGCCGTAGATTTCCCCTGAAAAATCCGACAGGGCCAGTAACTGGCCCAGGTAGGGCCCCACGTTTTCCATATGGGCAAAAACGGCATCCGGATTCGCGTAGGTTTCACAAACCTTATAAACGCTTGCGTCCGCATTGTAGAACCAGTCGTACTGGAGGTTCCCCGGTTCTTTTTCCCTTACCCGCTCAATACAGGTGGTCATCACGGTGTTAAAGGATTCCAATTTTCCCGGATGCACGGCAAAGCGGGCGATAAGCTGCAATTTTTCCATTTGTTGGTCGGTTTGGTTTTGAATAGCAAGGTAAGCAATATGCGGCTTTATCGGGAGAGGAGGTGTTCCAGAAAATCCCCGACATAGAAAGCGACAATAGCCGCAGCCGCACCCAGGGCCAGGACCTCCAGGATAGACCGTAGGATGGGGGTGCGGTTGATATAGGCTTTAAGGAACCCAATGCACAGGAATCCCGCCCCCGTTAATACAGAAGCAAACAGGAAATGGTTGATGTCCATTGGGGAGACATAATCCAGGACGTAAATCAGCAGCGGGATAAAGCCTATGGTCAAAAAGGACCCAAAGGTCACCGCACTGATCAGTATCCCGGATTTTTCGGGTTCGTCGGACCCGGGACCTCCTTCTTCACCCGTTTCTTCTACGGAGCTTCCCGGGACCTGCTCAGGGAGGATTTCCCCCGCAGCCTGCACAGCCTGACGCTTTTTCCGGTTGTCGTGGGCCGTGCGATGCGATAGGAAGGCCCCCACCGACATGGCAAAGCCGTCTGCGATCAGGTTGGCAAAACCCAGGATAATGATCACGGCGCTGTCCAGACCGGCTCCTACCGCACCCGCCACCACCGCAAAGGTCGTTACGCATCCGTCCATCCCCCCGTAAACGAATTCGCTCAGGTAGGATTCATATCTGGATAGCCACGATGGTTTCATCCTGTGGTGTTTGAGGCGCCAAAAATTATATGTGCCGGCTTCCCCGGCCTTAGGGCTCGACCATGGCATTCCGCGTCCGGATGGTCCCGTCCGGATTGTGCTGTAGGCGGGTGAACTTTACGTTTCTCAAATGCGTCTGGCCGCCAGAGGTGGAACTGTCGTGAAAAAACAACCACCACTGGCCTTTGTATTCCACAATGGAATGGTGGTTGGTCCAGCCCAGTACCGGTTCCAGTATCACCCCCCGGTAGGTGAAGGGCCCGTAGGGGTTGTCGCCGGTGGCATAGGCAATGTTATGGGTGTCGCCGGTGGAATAGGACAGGTAATAGGTTCCCTCAAACCGGTGGACCCAGGCCGCCTCAAAAAAGCGCCGTTCATGGTCCCCGGCCAAAATCGGCTTGCCATTTTCGTCCAGGATCAGGACCTCCCTGGGCGGTTCGGCGAAGTTGGCCATATCTTCCGATAGCCGGGCTACCCGGGGGGCAATTGCCGGCTGGTCATCAGCGGGGTAGACATCATCTTCCTGGTAGGTGCCCCCGGGCCACTTTTGCAGCTGGCCGCCCCAAATCCCCCCGAAGTACATGAAATACGCATTTCCATCCTGGAATATGGCCGGGTCGATACTGTAACTCCCCGGGACAGGTGTTTCCCGGGCCACAAAAGGGCCTGAAGGCGAAGCGGAGCTAGCCACCCCGATCCGGAAGATATCTTCCTTGTCCTTGGCGGGGAAATAGAAATAAAACGAATCCCCCTTCTGGGCGGCATCCGGGGCCCACAACTGCCGTCCGGCCCAGGGAACGTCCCCGATATCCAATGCGACCCCGTGGTCGGTCACCGGCCCGCCTATGCTGTCCATGGAATAAACGTGGTAATCCTTCATGTCAAAATGGCTTCCCAGGTCATCCGCAGGTACGCCGGAATCATAGTCATGCGACGGATAGACATAGACCTTTCCCTCAAAAACATGCGCAGAAGGGTCGGCTGTGAAGAGTTCCCGGGTGAGTTCGTAAATTGTCGTATCGGTCTGGATAACAGCTTCCCGGTTCGAAGAAAGCCCTTCAGGTCCGGCAGGCTTTTTATCCCTGCAGGAGACTGCCGGCAGCAGCAGGGCAATCAGGAATACTTTGAAAACCGGCCAGGCAGGAGGGTTGACCGGCCAGGCAGGAGGGTTGATCGGAAATTTCATAGGTGCAGGAAATTTAGGATTGTAACGCTTGTAAACATAAATATAGGAAAGAAGGCCAATTGAGGTGCGGAACTGTCTGATCTTTTGAGGGAAGTCTATTTCATTGCGGCCCCAGGCCACCTGACGATAGTCTGCGGAAGTATCACGGGTCAGGTTGCCCCTAATGGGTATTGGGCAAGTGCCTACCGGTCCGAAAACCGGATTTCGCTTACTTTCTCAAAGACATCGGCTTCCAGTTTCTTGGAATCCGCGTCCAGCAGGTCCGGGTCTACCACCCACTGCATGAAATCGATCACAGGGACCCGCGTTACCATGCCGCCCTGCATTTCCCGCACCAGCTCCTCGTCCCGGGCGTGTTCCAGCAGGACCTCATCCAGTTCCTCATATTGTTGCCGCGCCAGCGCCCAAAAGGCATAGGCCCGTACCACGGCATTTTTATGAGTAGTCAACTGCAGCAGTTCGTCTGTGCAGGCGAGCTCCGAAAGTTTCACGAAGTTCCGGTACTGGGCGGAGGTTTCCCCTGTGAAACCGACATACGGGCCGTGGATCTGGTTGACGACTGCCAGGGTGTCCGCCAGTTGGAGGATGTGTTCCGGGATTTCCACTACCCCGGTTTCCGCACCCGCAGGTTCCGGGGAATCGCCGGATTGTGCAAAGGATACTGCCGGAAGGGCCAGCAGGCAAAAAAAAGCAGACGCAAATAAGGGCTTCAGGTCCATGGAATCTGTAAGTTGCTGCAAATGTACGGACTGCACCCTTAAAATTCCAAAGGACCAGCCAGGGTTTTTTACCAGTTGACGGCAATTTATTCCAAAGGCATATTCCCGGTCTCAACGGCAATCCGTTCCAGGGCTTCCCCGGACAGGGTGATCAGGTTGTTGTAGCGGCTCAACTTATAGAGGCGGAAGTCCAGGGATTCCCGGACCATGCTTTCAAACCGGGAGTCTTGTATCAGGGACTCGTAGTCCAGCGGTAAGTAGCCGATATGCCGTGTAACGGGGACCCCCTGGAAGGTTTGGCGGATCGGAAACCGGATGCTGTCCGTATCCAGGACCATGTCGTGGGTAATCGCCGTATCGTTGAATATTCGGAAATGCTCAAGGTAATATCCGGAGAAATAGGTGTCCAGGTCCGGATAAAACTGGTATTCCCTGGAAAGGCGGGGGTAGAGGGATTCGTACATTCCCTTGAGGACATTCCGGAGCTGTTCGTCTTCCACATGCTCCAGCCCCAGGGCCTTCAGGTTTTCGTAACCGGCGGTAGGGGGGGTTGTAAACTCATCTTTTTTCAGGTAATAAAAGTCAAAGGCCAGTGCCTGATCAAAGGGTTGTTCGCCCCGGAAGAGTTTGGCGATGCGACGGTTGCTTTTCAAACCCTGCAGGTGAAGGGCCTTGTCCAGGCGCAGGTCACCCAGGTTGCGGCGGATATCATCGGCTACCTGCCCGAGAATGGCATTCTTCTGCCTGCTGATTTTTACGGATTCGTTGTAGTTGTCTACCCGGAGGGCCAGCAGGATTCCGATCACCACCAGTAAAACTTCTCCCAATGCATAGAGCAGGTAGGTGGTAAGCCGGTTCCGGGCGAGCAATCCGCGGCGGATTTTTCTGAAAAGGGATATCATGGTACGTTTATCGGCCTAAATATAAGGGGATAATATAAATGGTTCTATGGGCGCCTTTGCTACCCGTCCCTCCCGTTGGCCTCTCCGGGGTCACTATGGTGGCCGGGATCAGCAGTGTTCCCTGGCAGGTCACCCCGAACCGCTCTTCCTTCCCCGAAGGCATCCCCACTGACGTCCCCGTCAGGCAAGGATTCCCCTTCGGCGTCGTATGCATCATCCAGGCGGTCGTATTCCTGGTCGATGCCATCCAGCAGGGTTGCCGGTTTCTTTTTGTCCCGGATCATCGCCCAGGTCATCACCAGGCTCGTTCCTATTATAATGAAGAGCAGGATACCCGGATCGAAACCTGGGACAACCGCCTCCGGGGGGATGGCATAAAAGAGCAGGACCGTGATCAGCCCCCGGGGCGCGATAAAGAGCTGGGGGGTATAATCCTTTCCGAAAAAGGGACGCAACAGGGCAAAGCGGATGGCGTAAACGGATGCCAGGATCAGGATGCTGATGAGCAGCACTTTGAGGCTCAGCAGGGAGGACAGCACGATGGTGAGCCCAAAGACCACGAAGAAAAAAGTCCGCACCACAAAGGCGGTCTCCAGGGTGATGATGTGGAGTTCGTGGTAGATTTGTTTGGCGCGCTCCACTTTCAGATAGGGCCGAAGCGGCCCGGCAAAGAACAGTTTCATATTGGCGATGACCAGGCCGAATACCAGGATGATGATCAGGGAGCTCAGGTGCAGTTTCTTCCCGATCGCATAGAGCAGCAACAGGACGGCAATCAGCAGGAACTGCTTGGCCTGGCTTTTGATCCCCTGGAAAATGAGGATGATGCCATAACTGGCCAACAGGGCAATCACGACCGTCAGGAGGATGGTCCCGGCAAAACCGGCGGGCCCGACGGCTTCCGCCGGGTTGAGCTGGCCTGCCAGGAAATAGAAAAGGATGATGCCGGCGATATCCGAGAAGGTGCTTTCATAGATGTGGAATTCTTTTTTTTCCGGCGAGAGTCCGCCCACGCTCGGGATGATGATGGCGCTGGACAGGATGGAAAGGGGCGTCGCGTAGAGCCAGGCGGTAGCGGTATCCATCCCCGGGACCAGTGCTTCCAGGATTAGCGCGGCCACCCATACCGATGCGAGCAACCCGGCCAGGGCAATGAACAGGGCCTTTAGGATGGGCCAGATTTTGTCCCTCCGGAGCTCGAGTTCCAGGGCGGCCTCCAGCACGATCATGATCAGCCCGACAATGCCCAGGACCTCGAGGGCGCCAAAGAGGTCCGGCAGGTCTGCCCCGAACACCCGCAACCCGTAGTTGATCAGCACCCCGAGCACGATCAGCATCAAAACGGATGGGATGCTGGTCTTTCGGGAGAGGCCGTTGAACCAGAAAGAGAGGATCAGGATCACGGAGGCGGCAATGATGAGGTTGTAGGAGGAAAAGAGTTCCATGGTTTGGCAGGTTTGGCGGTTGGCGCTAAGATACCGGAATAAAGGCGCCGTATATACTTAAAACTTAGGCAGGAACATTTTAGTATATCCAAGAAAAAGTCTTATATTTGCAGCACTTATAGAATAATAGGTTATTCATGAGGGGACAATTAGTCCCCTCTTTTGTTGCCACTAAGTAAAGAATACGGCGCCATGGAAGGCAATCGGTTGCACAAACGCGTAAGCGAACTGCTGGAGGAGGCCCTCGGGGCCCGGCCGGAATTGTTCCTGATCGATCTGAAAGTAAATCCGGACCAGTCCATCCAGGTAACCCTGGACGGAGACGAGGGGGTGAGCCTGCAGGATTGTATGGATATCAGCCGGGCAATTGAACACTCCCTGGACCGGGATGCGTTTGATTTTTCACTGGAAGTGGGTTCTGCAGGGGCTACGGCACCGTTGGTGCTCCCCCGGCAGTTTCACAAGCACATCGGCCGAAAGCTGGCCGTGCGTCGCGAGGGCAGGGAGCTCGAAGGCACCCTGACGGCAGCGGACGAAAAGGACATCACCCTGAGCTGGAAGGCCCGGGAACCCAAGCCCGTGGGCAAGGGGAAACATACCGTTCGGAAAGAGGAAAAAATACCGCATTCCGAAATTGAACAGGCAAAAGTTGTTTTAAAATTTTAACGGCAGATTGTAAAAATGGAAAATCTCGCATTGATCGAATCTTTCTCCGAGTTCAAGGACGATAAGTTCATTGACCGGGTAACGCTCATGGCCATCCTGGAAGAAGTGTTCCGGGCCGCCCTCAAGCGCAAGTTTGGCTCGGATGATAACTTTGATATCATCATCAACCCCGATAAGGGGGACCTGGAAATCTGGAGGAACCGCGTGGTGGTTCCCGACGGGGAGGTGGAAGAGCCCAACGAGGAGATCTCCCTGACCGAAGCCCGGAAAATCGAGCCCGACTTTGAAGTGGGGGAGGATGTTTCCGAGGAGGTAAAACTCATCGATCTGGGACGCCGGGCCATACTCGCCCTGCGGCAGAACCTGATCGCAAAGATCCACGAGCACGACAATACGACCATCTACAAGCAGTTCAAGGACCTGGAAGGAGAAATTTACACGGCCGAGGTGCATCATATCCGCCACAAGGCCATCATCCTGCTGGACGACGAGGGCAACGAGCTGATCATGCCCAAGGAAAAGCAGATCCCGTCCGACTTCTTCCGCAAGGGGGACAACGTACGCGGCATCATAGAGAGTGTGGAGCTCAAGGGCAACAAGCCCCTGATCATCATGTCCCGCACCTCGCCCAAATTCCTCGAACAACTCTTCCACCAGGAGATCCCCGAGGTATTCGACGGGTTGATCACCATCAAGAAGGCGGTTCGCATCCCCGGCGAAAAAGCCAAGGTTGCCGTGGATTCCTACGACGACCGCATCGACCCGGTCGGTGCCTGCGTGGGGATGAAGGGGTCCCGTATCCACGGCATTGTCCGGGAACTGGGCAACGAGAATATCGACGTGATCAACTGGACCAACAACCCCCAGCTCATGGTAACCCGTTCCCTGAGCCCGGCGCGGGTAACCCAGGTAAAGCTGAACGACGAGAACATGACGGCCCAGGTATACCTGAAGCCGGAGGAGGTCTCCAAGGCCATTGGCCGCGGCGGCCATAATATCCGCCTGGCCGGGCAGCTTACCGGCTACGAGATCGACGTGTTCCGCGAAGGCGTGGAAGAGGATGTGGAGCTCACCGAATTCCGGGATGAGATTGAGGAATGGATCATCATGGAGCTTCGCAAAATTGGTCTGGATACCGCCCGTGCGGTACTGGAACAGGATGTGGAAGACCTGGTGAAACGGACCGATTTAGAGGAGGAGACCATTTTGGATGTGATCCGTATCCTCAAGGAAGAATTTGAAGATTAAGCTATATATTAGCACTTTTATTGTAAGAACGAACGATTTCTATGGCAGAAAACGCAACCATAAGGCTTAATAAAGTCCTTAGAGAACTCAATATTTCGCTGGACAGGGCGGTAGACTACCTTGCCTCCAAGGGGCATGATGTGGATGCGCGTCCCACGACCAAAATTTCCGGCGAGGTGTACCAGGTTTTGCTGGATGAGTTCCGCTCGGACAAGAGCAAAAAGGTTGCCTCCAAGGAAGTAGGGGAGGAGAAGCGGAAGGAGAAGGAAGCGCTTCGTCAACAATTGGAACAGGAACAGGAAGAGAGAAGGCTTGCCCGCGAAAAAAGGCAGGCCCCTGCCGAAGTTGTCCGGGCGAAGGCCGACCTGGCCGGGCCCAAGCAGGTGGGTAAAATCGACCTGGATGCTCCTAAGAAGAAGGAGGCCCCGGTTAAGGAGGAGCCCGCAGCCGAAGAACCGGCCGCTGAGGCGCCCAAGGCCGTTGAACAGCCGCCCGCCGAAGAACCTGCAGCCGAAAAACCGGTTGCCGAGGCACCCGCACCCGAGAAACCTGCCGAGAAACCGGCTGCTGAAAAGCCGGACGTGGTAGAAACCGAATACAAAAAACTTTCCGGGCCCACCATCAAGGACAAGATCGACCTGTCCCAGTTCGAAAAGAAGAAAAAGACAGAGAAAAAGGACGACGGCGACCGCAAGCGCCGCCGCCGCCGCATTACCAGCAAAACGGATGCCGGCCGTGGCAAGACGGGGGGCAGAAAGGCACGTTCTGCAGTCGGTAAGGTGGAACCTACCGAAGAGGAAGTGCAAAAGCAGGTGCGGGAAACCCTGGAAAAGCTCCAGGGCAAGTCCAAGAAAGGCAAGGGCGCCAAATACCGACGCGACAAACGGGACCAGCACCGCCAGCAATCCGAAAAGGACCTGGAAGCCCAGGAACTGGAAAACAAAACACTCAAAGTAACCGAATTCGTTACCGTGGGAGAGGTGGCCACCATGATGGACGTTTCCACCACGGAGATCATTTCTGCCTGCATGTCGCTCGGGATCATGGTTACCATGAACCAGCGCCTCGATGCGGAAACCCTTTCCATCGTAGCCGAGGAATTCGGGTATGAAGTGGAGTTTGTAACGGCGGAAATCGACGAATCCATTGAAGAGGAGGACGATGCACCGGAAGACCTGAAACCCCGTGCCCCCATCGTTACCGTCATGGGCCACGTAGACCACGGTAAGACCTCCCTCCTCGATTATATCCGGGAGGAAAACGTGATCGCGGGCGAAAGCGGGGGGATAACCCAGCACATCGGTGCCTATGGCGTTTCCCTGGAGAACGGACAGAAGATCGCCTTCCTCGATACCCCGGGCCACGAAGCTTTTACCGCCATGCGGGCCCGCGGGGCACAGGTAACCGATATTGCAATCATCGTGATTGCTGCGGACGACGACATCATGCCGCAGACCAAGGAAGCCATCAGCCACGCCCAGGCTGCCGGGGTGCCCATTGTCTTTGCCATCAACAAGGTGGACAAACCGACGGCCAACCCCGAAAAGATCAAGGAAGGGCTTGCCAATATGAATTTGCTCGTGGAAGACTGGGGCGGTAAGATCCAGTCGCACGACATCTCGGCAAAGACCGGACAGGGGGTCAAGGAACTCCTGGAAAAGGTATTGCTCGAGGCGGAACTCCTCGAACTCAAGGCAAACCCGGACAAAAACGCATCGGGAACCGTTGTGGAAGCATTCCTGGACAAGGGCCGGGGTTACGTATCCACCGTGCTGGTGACCGCCGGGACCTTGCACATAGGAGATTATGTACTGGCGGGGACTTGCAGCGGCAAGGTCAAAGCCATGCAGGACGAACGCGGCAAAAGCGTCAAATCGGCCGGACCCTCTACCCCCATATCCATTTTGGGGCTGGACGGGGCACCCCAGGCCGGGGATAAATTCAACGTGCTGGAGGATGAGCGGGAGGCGAAACAAATCGCGTCCAAGCGTTCCCAACTGTTGCGGGAGCAAAACGTCAGGACCCAGCGCCACATTACCCTGGATGAAATCGGCCGGCGGATTGCCCTCGGGGATTTCCAGGAGCTCAACATCATCCTCAAGGGAGATGTGGATGGTTCCGTGGAAGCCCTTTCGGACTCCTTCCAGAAGTTGTCCACGGACGAGATCCAGGTCAACATCATCCACAAGGGCGTGGGTGCCATTACGGAATCGGACGTGTTGCTGGCCTCAGCCTCAGACGCGATCATCATCGGGTTTAATGTCCGTCCCATGGGCAATGCCCGGGATGTGGCCGACAAGGAGGAAATCGATATCCGGATGTATTCCATCATCTACGACGCCATCAACGACGTCAAGGATGCCATGGAAGGCATGCTCTCCCCCGAAATCAAGGAGGAAGTTACCGGTACGGCCGAAATCCGCGAAACCTTCAAGATCTCCAAGATCGGGACCATTGCGGGTTGTATGGTTACCAGCGGCAAGGTATTCCGCAACTCCAATATCCGCCTGATCCGCGATGGTGTGGTCATTTACACCGGGGAGCTGGCTTCCCTGAAGCGGTTCAAGGACGATGTGAAGGAAGTATCCAAGGGGTACGATTGCGGCCTGCAGATCAAGAATTACAACGATATACGGGAGGGTGACATTGTGGAGGCCTTCCAGGAAGTGGCAGTCAAAAAGACACTTTAACACGTTTCAGGGAAGGGAGGAATCCCCATTCCCAAAGAGCGATAAACAGGATTCAAAACCCGGATGGCAACCAACCCGTCCGGGTTTGTTGTTTTCGGGCTGGTTTGGATAAAGGGCAGGCCTCGCTTTTGGTATCGGAAGCAGTTAATTTTCGCGGTCCCCGGGGCGAAGGAGCAGGGCACCCGGGAATTTCTTGCGGACTTCGGCAAACTCCCGCTCGGCTTCGAGCCGCTCCCTGAAACGCCCTACCTGCACGCGGTAGGTCGGGGAATCGAAGACGATTTTGGCTGTCCACTTCGGGAATTCCTGTTCCACGTCCCCTTTCAGTTCTTCGGCGAACGAGTAGTTGCCGAATCCCACCTGTATGGTATAGAAATCCGCCTCGCTGTTGCTTTGGGTGTAGATCTGCAGCAATTTGCCGATCTCCGGGTCCTGTTCGATGGATATCCGCCCGCTCTGTGCATGGAGCCCGGCAGCTGCGGAAAGAAACAAAGTAAGGATGGCCAACCGGTTTCGCATGGTGTGGAAAAGGTGTTTTTCAGAGGGGGTAAAGGTACTTTTTTTAGGTGTTCCGAATATAGTAAAAAGCATTATTTAGAACGTTTATAAATTAGAAATTATAAAACCTTTAAGATTTCCAAAATAAAGTCTATGTCGTATTTTTGCTGACAATTTGGGCGCAATTTTAATGGCCTTCAAGGGGCTTTAATTAGCGAAAATTCAGCCGACTGAATTCAACTAAAACACCAGTGATTGCGGCCATTGCCAACAATAACGCCAAAAGCGTGCCAAGCTTGGAAACTCTGTTTACCGGGCTTAAAAAAATATTGAACAGCGACACATGAAAAAGGTTTCCAACCGCCATCTCTATCCTGCAATTTTTGGTATTTGTTTAGTAGTTTCCCTGCTCTTTTCACCTTCACTTTCTGCCCAAGACGATGCAGCGGCCCAGGAGCCTGCGGCTGAGGCTGCCGCGGAAGCCGGCGGGTCGGAAGGGCCTTGTGGTCCCGGGGACCCTGCAAACGGAAAGCAATTGTTCAACCAGAACTGTGCGGCCTGTCACGCCCTGGACCGCCGGATGACCGGGCCTGCCCTGGCCAATGTCGCCGTCCGCCTGACCGAGGAGGAAGGCCTGGACTGCGAGTGGATCTACTCCTGGATCAAGAACAGTGCAGGTAAGATCGCTTCCGGGGATGCATACGCCAACCGGATCTACGAAGAATACAACCAGGCAGCCATGACTGCCTTCCCGACCCTGAGCAACCAGGATATCAACGACATCCTCGCCTATACGGAAGCCCCGCCCCCCGCCCCGGCAGTAGCCGCTGCCCCTGCAGGTGGTGCGGCAGAAGGCGGTTCGGGGAGTTCCGGCCTTTCCAACGAACTCATCCTCGGCGCGCTGATCCTGGTCTTCGGCATGCTGGTAGCCATGCTGGTGGTCGTGAACCGCACCCTGAGGCGCATCGCAGAGGCCAGCGGAGTGGTACTCGAAAAAGAAAAAGCACAGAAGGGCACCCCGATCTGGAAAGCGTATGCCCAGAACCAGTTCCTGGTGCTGGTCACCGTGATTTTCCTGCTGCTGGGATCTGCCTATTTTGCCTATGGCTGGATGATGCAGGTTGGGGTGGACCAGGGTTACCAGCCGATACAGCCCATCCACTATTCCCATAAAATCCACGCCGGCGACAACGGCATAGAGTGTAAGTATTGCCACTCTTCCGCCCGTGTCTCCAAGCACTCGGGGATCCCGTCACTGAATATCTGTATGAACTGCCACAAGTCCATTTACGAATACAAGGGGAACCCGGAAGGGCCCTCGGCCGAAGATCTGGCCAACGGGTACACCAACGAGTTCTACACGGGGGAAATCAAGAAACTATACGCCGCCGTCGGATGGGACGAGGCAACCCAGAGCTATACGGGCAACTCCAAACCGGTCGAATGGGTGCGTATCCACAACCTTCCTGATTTTGTTTACTTCAACCACTCCCAGCACGTGGAGGTAGGGCAGATCGAATGCCAGACCTGCCATGGCCCGGTGGAGGAAATGGAGATCATGTACCAGGACGCACCCCTTACCATGGGATGGTGTATCAACTGCCACCGGGAGACCAACGTCCGCATGGAAGGAAACGACTACTACGAGAAAATTCACGAGGAACTTGCCAGGAAATACGGTGTGGAGCAGGTAACGGCGGCCCAGATGGGCGGCCTGGAATGCGGCAAGTGCCACTATTAATTCAAGGAGCTAAAAAGATTTAGACAGATCGCATATGGCATCAAACAAGAAATATTGGAAGAGTGAGGTGGAACTTTCGCCGGACAATTCCATTGTTGAGAAGCTGAAACAAAATGAATTCCCGGAGAAACTCCCGGAGGATGCGTTCCTGGGCGACAAGGAACAACTCGCCTCCAGCCAGACCTCCCGGCGGGACTTTTTGAAGTATGTGGGCTTCAGTACGGCTGCTGCATCCCTGGCAGCCTGTGAGGGCCCCGTCCACAAGTCCATCCCATATGTGATGCAACCCGAGCGGATCATCCCGGGGGTGGCCAACTTCTATGCCACCACCATAGCCGATGGCTATGACTTTGCCAGCATCCTGGTCAAGACCCGAGAGGGGCGTCCGATCAAAATCGAAAACAACAAGGAGGCTGCAGTCCTGGGCGGTTCAAATGCGCGGATCCAGGCTTCGGTTCTTTCCCTTTACGACAGCACGCGCCTGCAGGGGCCGCGCAGCAGCGAGGGGGACGTGGCCTGGGAAGGCCTCGATGCGGCCGTAAAGGCCAAACTCGGTTCCCTCCGCAATGGCGGCAAACAAATAGCGCTGCTTACCCAGACCTATGCCAGCCCGTCCACCGACCGCCTGTTGGGGGACTTCATGGCGGCGTACCCGAATGCAGTCCATGTGACCTATGATGCCATCAGCTCGGATGCCGCGCTGACGGCCTATGAGGCGAATTACGGGGAGCGCGCACTGGCCGACTACGACCTTTCCAAAGCAGACCTGATCCTGTCCTTCGGAGCCGATTTCCTCGGTGACTGGCAGGGTGGCGGCTATGACGGCGGGTATGCCAAAGGCCGGGTTCCCAAAAACGGGAAGATGTCCCGCCACATCCAGTTCGAATCCATCATGAGCCTGACCGGGGCCAACGCGGACAAGCGCGTACCTCTGACACCGGCCCAGCAGAAGGTCGCACTGGCGCACCTTTATGCCCGGTTAAACGGCTCGAGCGTTTCCGGCGAATTGCCGGAAGCCGCTGCACGGGCCCTGGAAAGTGCCGTCAGCCAGATTGCCAAAAACAAACGCCGGGCAGTGGTGCTGACCGGCCTGGACGATACCGATGCGCAGTCGGTGGTCCTCTCCATCAATGAAATGCTGGGAAGTGAAGCCTTCCAGCCGGAAGCCCCCCGCTACGTGCGACAGGGGAATACGGCTGCTATGGACCAGCTCCTTGCCGATATGAAGGCGGGACGCGTAGGCGCCCTGATCATGGACGGGGTCAACCCGGGGTATTCCCTGCCCGCATCTGCCGGTTTTGCAGAAGCCGTGCAGAATGTGGACCTCTCCGTGGCCTTTTCCACCAACTGGAACGAAACTACGGCCCTCTGTACCTTTACGGCAGCTGCCAATCACTTCCTGGAATCCTGGGGGGACGCCGAGTTCAAAAAAGGACATTACAGCCTGATGCAACCCGTGATCCGGGAATTGTTCGACACCCGTCAATTCCAGCAAAGCCTGCTGCTTTGGATGGATTCCGAGCAGAGCTGGCACGACTACATCGCGCAGACCTGGAGCGAGGGGATCCTCGCCGGCGGCGACTGGAACAAGGCGCTGCACGACGGGGTTTACGTCCCCGGGGGTATGGCGATGAGCGATCCCGAAACGGTGGCATCTCCCGATACTGACAAAGAAATGGCCTCCCCGGCCGAAGCAGCCGCCGTAAGCAGCGTCGTGCCGATAGCATCGGCCGTACGACGCCTGGCAGGGGCTTCCGACGAAGGAATGAGCCTTGTCCTGTACTCCAAGGTAGGCATGGGCGACGGCCGTCAGGCGGGCAACCCCTGGCTGCAGGAATTCCCGGACCCGATTACCCGGGTCAGCTGGGACAACTACGTAACCGTTTCCAAGGCCGATGCGGCCTCCATGGGACTGGTCAATGAACACGTCGCCAACGGCGGGCTCGACGGCAGCTACGTCAACCTGACGGTAGGCGGCGCCACACTGAACAATGTGCCCGTGATCATACAGCCCGGCCAGGCCCCTGGCACGCTGGGGCTTTCATTTGGCTACGGCAGGCAGGTGGGCATGAAATCCGAAATGCAGACAGGGGTGAATGCCTTCGCATTGTACGCAGGCTTCAGCAATACCCAGTCCGCAACGGTGGAAAAAGCCGCCGGCACCCATGAATTTGCCTGTATCCAGTTGCACAATACGCTCATGGGGCGGGGGGATATCATCAAGGAAACCACCCTGGAAATCTTCAATACGGAAGATGCCTCCCATTGGAACCACGTACCGCAGGTATCCCTGAACCACCAGGAAGTACCCGCTACTTCCGTGGACCTGTGGGACCACTTTGACCGCTCGGTCGGCCACCACTTCAATATGTCCATCGACCTGAACGCCTGTACGGGATGCGGGGCCTGCGTCATCGCCTGCCACGCCGAAAACAACGTGCCGGTGGTCGGGAAGCAGGAGATCCGCCTTTCCCGCGATATGCACTGGCTGCGGATTGACCGGTACTATTCTTCAGAGGACACCTTTGAGGCGGACAATATCAAGAAAGACGAGTTTTCCGGTGCCATGGAATCCAAAGCCGGGTTCGAGGAAATGGAAGACCCGGCCGCCAATCCGCAGGTCGCCTTCCAGCCGGTTATGTGCCAGCACTGCAACCACGCACCCTGCGAGACGGTATGCCCGGTAGCGGCAACCGCCCACAGCCGCCAGGGCCATAACCACATGGCCTACAACCGTTGCGTGGGTACCCGCTACTGCGCCAACAACTGCCCGTACAAAGTACGTCGCTTCAACTGGTTCCTCTACAGCGATAACGAGGAGTTCGACTACCACATGAACAACGACCTGGGCAAGATGGTGCTCAACCCGGATGTGAACGTGCGTTCCCGCGGGGTGATGGAGAAATGTTCCTGGTGTATCCAGATGACCCAGAAGTCCATCCTCGATGCCAAGCGCGAGGGAAGGCCCGTAACGGACGAGGAGTTCCAGACGGCCTGTTCGAATGCATGCAGCAGCGGGGCAATCGTATTCGGGGACATCAACGATTCGGAAAGCGAAGTTTCGAAACTGGCGGAAAGCGATCGGATGTACCACCTGCTGGAGCACGTGGGAACGCGTCCGAATGTATTTTACCACGTCAAAGTCCGTAATACCAACGAAGCATAAAATTAAAGAAACGTAAATAAGATTCTATGGCGTCGCATTACGAAGCACCGATACGTAAACCCCTGGTACTGGGCGATAAAGGATACCACGATGTTTCCGTGGATATCGCTGCCCCGGTGGAGGGGAGGGCCAACAAGCAGTGGTGGATTGTATTTACCATAGCCCTGGCCGCCTTTCTCTGGGGGGTCGGGTGTATCATCTATACGATTTCCACCGGTATCGGTACCTGGGGCCTCAACCGCACGGTTAACTGGGCCTGGGACATTACCAACTTTGTTTGGTGGGTGGGTATCGGCCACGCCGGTACGCTTATCTCAGCGGTTCTGTTGCTGTTCCGCCAGAAATGGAGAATGGCGATCAACCGCTCTGCCGAGGCGATGACCATCTTTTCCGTAATACAGGCCGGTCTGTTCCCGATCATCCACATGGGTCGCCCCTGGCTGGCTTACTGGGTAGTACCCATCCCGAACCAGTTCGGTTCCCTCTGGGTGAATTTCAACTCCCCCCTGTTGTGGGACGTGTTTGCGATCTCCACCTACCTTTCGGTATCCCTGGTTTTCTGGTGGACGGGCCTGCTGCCCGATTTCGCCATGATCCGGGACCGGGCCGTGAAACCCTTCCAGAAAAAAATATACAGCCTGGTCAGCTTCGGATGGAGCGGCCGCGCCAAGGACTGGCAGCGCTTTGAGGAAGTATCCCTGGTCCTCGCCGGACTGGCTACCCCCCTGGTACTCTCGGTACACACCATCGTATCCTTTGACTTTGCCACCTCGGTCATCCCGGGCTGGCACACCACCATCTTCCCGCCCTATTTTGTTGCCGGGGCTATTTTCTCGGGCTTCGCGATGGTGCAGACCCTACTGATCATCATGAGGAAAGTCTGCAACCTGGAAGCCTACATTACCGTACAGCATATCGAGCTGATGAACATCGTGATCATGATCACTGGTTCCATCGTGGGCTGCGCCTATATCACCGAGTTGTTCATCGCCTGGTATTCCGGTGTGGAATACGAACAGTACGCCTTCCTGAACCGGGCCACCGGGCCCTACTGGTGGGCGTATACGCTGATGATGACCTGCAACGTGGTCTCCCCCCAGGTCATGTGGTTCAAAAAGATCCGTACCAGCATCCTGGTCTCCTTTATCATCTCCATCGTCGTGAATATCGGGATGTGGTTTGAGCGGTTCGTGATCATCGTCACCTCCCTGCACCGGGATTACCTGCCGTCCTCCTGGACCATGTTCTCCCCCACCTTTGTGGATATCGGGATCTTTATCGGGACCATCGGGTTCTTCTTTGTCCTCTTCCTGCTCTATGCGCGCACCTTCCCGGTAATCGCCCAGGCCGAGGTCAAATCCATCCTGAAATCCTCCGGGGAACGCTATAAAAAACTCCGGGATGCCGGCAAGCCGCTCTATGAGATCCGGGTGGCGGGCACCCCCAAAGCCGCAGCTCAGACCCCGCCAGCTTCCGCCGGATCCCACGACCCGGCCAAGGTAGGCAGCCTGCTGGGTGCGGTTGGTTCCTTTGACCCGGCCACGCAGACAGCGGACGACCTGAAGAAGGTCAAGGGCATCGGGCCGCAGATGGAAGAAAAACTCAACCAGCTCGGAATCTTCACCTTTGCACAGGTGAGCCGGATGACCGAAACGGAATACGACCTGCTGGATTCGCTCACCGGTTCCTTCCCGGGCCGCGCGCAACGCGACGACTGGGCCGGACAGGCGAAACGTTTAAATGAAAAACAATAACACAGATGGCATCTAAAGTGATTCAGGCATATTACGACGACGACGACGTGCTGATGCACGCGGTCAAGAAGGTGAAGGCCGCCAAACACCACATCGAGGAGGTATATTGTCCCTTCCCGGTACACGGCCTGGACAAGGCCATGGGGCTGGAACCCACCCGGATTGCCATCACCTCGTTTATGTACGGCTGCCTCGGTCTCACCGTGGCCATCGTCATGATGAACTATATCATGATAACGGACTGGCCGCAGGATATCGGGGGGAAACCGAGTTTCAGCTACATCGAGAACATGCCGGCCTTTGTCCCGATCATGTTCGAGATGACCGTATTTTTTGCCGCCCACCTGATGGTGATTACCTTTTACCTGCGTAGCCGGCTCTGGCCTTTCAAAAAAGCCGAAAACCCGGATGTCCGCAGCACGGATGACCATTTTATCATGGAAATCGAACCGCACGGGGACCAGGCGGCCCTTATGGAGCTGTTACGCGAATCGGGTGCCGTGGAGATCAACCAAGTCGAAAAGTAAATCAGCGCAATGAAGAATACGCTATATACCGCACTTTTAGTCACCGGACTCGTCCTTCTGGCATCCTGCCAGGACAAGCGGAAGCCGAACTACCAGTACATGCCCAACATGTACGAACCGGTCGGATACGAGGCCTACGACCAGGTCGAATGGCTCCCCGACGGATCCATGGCGCTCAGGCCTGCCGAGAACACCGTCGCCCGCGGGGCCCTGCCCTACCGGTTTGAGAACACCCCGGAAGGAAAGGAAATGTCCCGCGCCATGAGCAGCCCGCTGGATTCGCTCAGCCGGGAGGAAAACCTGGAGGTTGGCGCCGAGCTCTACGGGATTTACTGTGCCATTTGCCACGGGAGCAAAGGCGATGGTCAGGGGAACCTGGTCAAGCGGGAGAAAATCCTGGGCGTACCCAGTTACGCCGACGCAGGACGCAACATCAACATTGGGTCCACGTACCACGTCATCTATTACGGGCAGAATGCCATGGGCTCCTACGCCAACCAGCTCGACGAGACCGAAAGGTGGCAGGTAGCCGAATACGTGATGAAACTCAAGGAAGACTTAACAAAATAAAGCAGCATTGCAGATGTATACCTTCTCGAACAGACTGAAAATCGGATCCGTCATTCTCATGGCTCTCGGGCTGATGGGATTGGCCATAGGGTTTGTCTCTGCCCCTTCAACGGTAGACGAGGCCAGGGCAATGGTCGCCGCGAACGACGACGGACACGGCGGAGGCCATGACGCTGCTGCCGAAACCCACACCGCGGCCGGGGACCACGGAGCTGCTGCCGGGACGCATGAAGGCGGAGCCGAACACGACGCGGCTGCCATGGGTGACGACCACGAAACCGACCACGGGGAACACCTGCTGCACCAACTCCAGAACCGGCCCTGGGCGGCGGTTTACATAGCGGCTTTCTTCTTCTTTATGCTGGCATTGGGCACTCTGGCGTTTTACGCCGTGCAACGCGCCGCACAGGCGGGCTGGTCCCCCCTGTTGTTCCGCGTCATGGAGGGCATCACGGCCTACCTGGTGCCCGGAGGAATCATCCTCTTTATGATCCTGGTACTGTCCGTACTGCACATGAACCACCTGTTTGTCTGGATGGATGCCGAAACGGTAGCGCATGACAAATTGCTGCAGGGCAAGGCGGGCTACCTGAACCCGACCTTTTTCCTGATCCGGGCCGCATTTTTCCTCGGGGGCTGGATCCTCTACCGCGAGGTTTCCCGCCGCCTTTCACTGGCACAGGACAAGGCCGATGACAACGCCAACTTCAAAAAGAATTTCCGGTGGTCTGCCGGGTTCCTGGTATTTTATTTGGTTACCGAATCCATGATGTCCTGGGACTGGATCATGAGCGTGGATCCCCACTGGTTCAGCACCCTCTTCGGATGGTATGTGTTTGCCAGCATGTTCGTTTCGGGGATCACCACCATCGCCCTGGTGGCCATCTACCTCAAGTCCCGCGGTTACCTGCCGGACGTCAACGACAGCCACATCCACGACCTTGCCAAGTTCATGTTCGGGATCAGCATCTTCTGGACCTACCTCTGGTTTGGCCAGTTTATGCTCATCTGGTATGCCGATATCCCGGAGGAGGTCACCTATTTTGTCACCCGGATCGAAGACTTTAAACTGCCGTTTTTCGGCATGGTTGCAATGAATTTCGTATTCCCGCTCCTGGTCCTGATGAACAGCGATTACAAGCGGGTCAACTGGTTTGTGGTCATGACGGGAATCGTGGTGCTCCTGGGACACTACCTGGATGTGTACCTGATGATTACCCCTGCAACCGTAGGCGACCAGTGGTACATAGGCCTACCGGAAATCGGGGGCATCCTGTTCTTTGGTGGTGCCTTTATTTTCTGGGTGTTCCGGGCCCTGTCCAAGGCCCCGTTGCAATCCGCGAGGAACCCGTTTATAGAAGAGAGCAGACAATTTCATTATTAAGAAGATAGTTAGCGAATTTTACCCGTTCATACAATGACAGCATTATTGACGATCTCTGTTTTGGTTTTAGTGGCCATCGCCATCTGGCAGATGACCAAGATCTTTGAATTTTCCCAGCTCAAGGCTAAAACAGCGAATTCGGAAGTAGCCAGCACGGAGGATAACAAGAACAATGGTTACCTGATGTTCGCCTTTTTGGTATTCATCTATTTACTCACCATTTTCTGTTTCTGGAAGTACAGCAAATTCCTGCTGCCCGAGGCGGCCAGTGAGCACGGAAGTGAATACGACTCGCTTATGCTATGGAGCTTCGTGATCATTTTCATCGTGCAGTTCATCACCCAGGCCCTGCTCCACTATTTTGCCTTTAAATACAGGGGCGAGGAAGGCAAGAAAGCCCTGTTCTATGCAGACAACGACCGCCTGGAGTTTATCTGGACCATCATCCCTGTCATCGTCCTGGCCGGCCTGATTATCTGGGGGCTGTATACCTGGACCAATATCATGGATATCAACGAGGAGGACGATCCGCTGATCGTGGAGCTGTATGCCCAGCAATTCAACTGGACAGCCCGCTACGGGGGGGACGACAACGTCCTGGGGGATGCAAACGTCCGGATGATCGATATCAACAGGGCCAATGTCCTCGGACTGGACGAATCCGACCCGAACGCGGCCGACGATATCATCGTCAAGGAATTGCACCTGCCCGTTGGGCGCAAGATCAATTTCAAGATGCGGTCCCAGGATGTGCTCCACTCGGCCTATATGCCCCATTTCCGCGCTCAGATGAACTGTGTACCGGGAATGATCACCGAGTTTTCCTTTACGCCGAATACCACCACGGCCGAAATGAGGCAGAACCCGGAGGTCATCGAAAAGGTGGCCCGGACCAATGCCATCCGGGCGGAACGCGCAGCGGCCGGGGAGCCGAACTCGGAGCCCTGGGAATTTGACTATATCCTGCTTTGCAACAAGATCTGCGGAAAATCGCATTACAACATGCAGATGAAGATCATCGTGGAGAGCGAGGAGGAATTCCAGGCCTGGATGGACAGCCAGACGACCTTCGCGGAGACCGTGTCCTCCGCAGAATAAAAAAATGCTATAGAAAAAGAATAAAAACAAAAGACTATGTCAGCACATGCACCAGCGATCGCCGATGATCATGCACACGACGATCACGTTCACCACCACAAAGAGACTTTTGTCACCAAATATATCTTCAGCCAGGATCACAAGATGATCTCCAAGCAGTACCTGATAACTGGCCTCATCATGGGCTTTATCGGTATTGCCATGTCCCTGCTTTTCCGGATGCAGCTCGCCTGGCCCGGGGAATCCTTCCCGGTTTTTGAGGCATTGCTGGGCAAGTGGGCCCCGGAAGGTGTCATGGACGCTGACATCTACCTGGCCCTGGTCACCATTCACGGGACCATCATGGTCTTCTTTGTACTGACGGCCGGTTTGAGCGGTACCTTCAGTAACCTGCTGATCCCCCTGCAAATCGGGGCGCGGGATATGGCATCGGGCTTTTTGAACATGTTGTCCTACTGGATGTTCTTTACCTCCAGTGTGGTGATGGTGATATCCCTTTTTGTGGAAGCCGGACCCGCTGCGGCAGGATGGACGATCTACCCGCCCCTCAGTGCCCTGCCCATGGCCCAGCCGGGTTCGGGCATGGGGATGACCCTCTGGCTGGTATCCATGGCGATCTTTATCGCTTCCTCCCTGCTGGGATCCCTGAACTATATTGTCACTGTGATCAACCTCCGTACCAAGGGGATGTCCATGACCCGGTTGCCGCTGACCATCTGGGCCTTCTTTGTAACGGCTGTAATCGGGGTGATTTCCTTCCCGGTACTGCTTTCCGCAGCCCTCCTGCTGATCATGGACCGGAGCTTCGGCACCTCCTTCTTCCTGTCGGATATTTTCATTCAGGGTGAGGTGCTTCATTACCAGGGCGGTTCCCCGGTGCTTTTTGAACACCTGTTCTGGTTCCTTGGCCACCCGGAGGTATATATCGTGATCCTGCCGGCCATGGGGATTGTTTCCGAGGTAATGTCCGTAAATGCGCGCAAGCCGATTTTCGGGTACCGCGCCATGATTGCCTCCATCCTGGCCATCGCATTTTTGTCGACCATCGTTTGGGGACACCATATGTTTATCTCGGGGATGAACCCATTCCTGGGGTCCGTATTTACCTTTACCACCCTTTTGATCGCCATCCCGTCCGCAGTCAAGGCCTTTAACTGGATCACCACCCTTTGGAAGGGGAACCTCCAGCTCAACCCGGGGATGCTCTTTTCCATCGGTATGGTATCCACCTTTATTACCGGGGGGCTCACCGGGATCATCCTGGGCGACAGTACCCTGGACATCAACGTACACGATACCTATTTCGTGGTCGCCCACTTCCACCTGGTAATGGGTATATCGGCACTGTACGGCCTTTTTGCCGGGGTGTACCACTGGTTCCCGAAAATGTTCCAGGGACGCATGATGAACAAGAACCTCGGGTTTGTGCACTTCTGGGTGACAGCCGTCGGCTCCTACGGGGTCTTCTTCCCGATGCACTTCGTCGGTATGGCCGGGGTACCCCGACGCTATTACCAGAACACCGCCTTCCCCATGTTTGATGAACTGGTGGATATCCAGGTGCTCATGACCGTTTTTGCGCTCATTACCGCTGCCGCACAATTAGTGTTCGCCTATAACTTTGTCCGGAGCATTTTCTACGGCAAGCGCGGCCCGCAAAACCCCTGGAAAGCAACCACCCTGGAGTGGACGGCCCCCCAGGAGCACATCCACGGAAACTGGCCGGGTGCCATCCCGGAAGTGCACCGGTGGTGCTATGACTACAGCAAGACGTATGATAACGGGGAATACATCCTGCCGGGCCAGGATTTTGTACCCCAGGACGTTCCCCTGCAGGAAGGGGAAGAGGAATTGCAGCATTAGCGGTTCCGTATCCTGCCTGATTTCACATAACAGCCCTTCGGAAGAGGGGCTGTTTTTGTTTGCAGGGGCATCCCGGGAATTGGTTTATCTTTAGGTTCCAATAGAACCACTATGCATACTTTCTCTTCCCGTCTTTTGATAGCCCTCATGGCAGTGCTCCTGCTGGGCACCAGTGCCTGGGCCCAGCGCAAACCGCGGATCAGGGGCAACCGGAGCCCCGTGGACGTGTCCGAAAGCCTCCCGCCCTTCAGGCGGATTATGCTGGCAGACGACCTGGAGGTCCGCCTGCTCCAGCGCGACTCCGAGGGGTACGGCCTGCACATTGACGACAACCTGGTGGACATCCTGCAGTTCCAGGTACAGGACAGCACCCTGGTGATCTCCTCATTCTATGAGGTCACCGGGAGCCGCGCCATGGAAATCACGATATTTTTCAGGGAACTTTCGGGAATAGACATTCAGGCAGGACGGTTGGTTGCCGATACGGAATTCACCTCGGATGTCTTACGGGTACAGGCCAGTGGGGCTGCAAGGCTGGAAGTCCGGGCAAGGGCCTCCCTTTTTGAACTCGACCTTTCCGAGAACAGTGGGGCCGACCTCAACCTGGCAGCCGACTCCCTTTCGCTCCGGATGACGGACCGCTCCGATGCCGTGGTCTACACGGACAACGGGGCCCTTTCGGCCGGGTTGTCGGGGAATGCGGACCTGACCCTTGAAGGGATTTCAGGGGAGGCCGTACTGCAACTTTCCGGGGAAAGCGGGATTACCGCCCGCAAACTGGTGGCGGAGCGTCTGGAGGTCCTCATCGATGGGGCTGCCACGGCCCGGGTACATGCCGGTACCTCGCTTGTGCTCGATGCCGCCGGGCAATCCCGCACCTATCTATACGGGACCCCCGAGTTAACCATCCGCCGGTTTGCCGACCGGGCCGAATTGCACAAGGAGCCCGACTAACCCACAATGGGCACGTTCCCCAGCCGGTAGGCCGGGATACCATATCCTTCCACCAGTGCCTGCGCATGGGGCCGCACTTCGCTGCACAACCGCTCCACCCGGCCACGTATGGCCCTGGATTTGCGTTTCCCGATATATCCCTGTTCCAGGTACCAGGTGGCATCCGACCGGATTTCACTGAGGGCATGCAGGGTGCCAAGCTTCCGGATCAGGTTGGCATGCGCATCGTCCGGCAGCCTTTCGGCGAAGTCCCGGAACAGGTCAAATGCCAGTTGGGCGGCATAGGCCCGGCCCAGCGCCAGCAGGTGGGTCTGTACCTTCAGGAAGGCCTGGTAGGAGGGCATCCCCTTTTTGATGTAGTCCCGGATCCTCAGCGCAAGGGTATAGGTCAGGCGTTCCGTCCGATAGGTGAGCGCATGCCGGTGGAAGGCCGGGTTGTACAGGTGTTCCCGGTCGGTTTTGTTGGTGTAGGCCGGGTTCACGGCAGCCAGGCGTTTCCCCAGTTGGGTGCCCAGTAGCTTGACGACCCCGAAAAAATCATCGGAATTGAATTCGTCCCGGAAATCGGTCAGGCGGCTTTTGGCTGCCAATTGCAGCAAAACCGTATTGTCGCCTTCAAAGGTGGTAAAGATGTCCACATCGTTTTTCAACTGGGCAATACGGTTTTCCAGCAGGTAGCCTTTCCCCCCGCAGGCTTCCCGGCACTCCTGAAGGGTGCGGTCGGCAAATTCGGTCACCAAAGCCTTCAGCCCAGCCACCCCCGCCTCCAGTTGCCGCATGTCCGGGTCGCTGGCAGCCGACTCATAACGCGCCATAAGCTGGTCCAGGGCCACCTGGTAAATGTAGCCGCCGGCAACGGCCGGGAGCAGTCGCAGCTGGTGGGACGGATAGTCCATGATCAGGTCCTCCTGTACGCGTTTCGCATCGTTGAACTGCCTGCGGCGCAAGGCGTATTTGACCGCAATGGCCAGGCCAAAGCGGGCCCCGGCAAGGGCGCCCTTCGCCACGCAGATCCTTCCGCCCACCAGGGTGCCCAGCATGGTAAAGAAACGCTTGTTCGGGTTGGCAATGTCGGAGTGGTATGTGCCTTCATCGGTAATCGTCCCGTACCGGTCCAGCAGGTTTGCCCGGGGCACGACCACCTGGTCGAACCAGATTTTTCCGTTGTCAATCCCGTTGAGCCCGAGTTTGTAGCCGTTGTCCTCTATCCGGATCCCGGGTAGCACCTCCCCCCGTGGGTCCCTGAGGGGGACCAGGATGGCGTGCACCCCACGGTTTTCCCCGTCGACGATCAGCTGGGTGAATACGGTTGCCATCTCCGCGTGCAACACATTGCCGATCCATTCCTTGTTGTCGTCCGGCCCCGGGGTTTGTATGACCAGTTCGTCCCTTTCCTTTACATAGGTGGCCGTGGTGCGGATCCCCCTGACATTGGAACCGTGCCGGGTCTCCGACATGGCAAAACAACCCAGCAGCCTGGCGGCCCCTGCATCAGCCAGGTACTGTTCCCTCTGGCGGTCATTCCCCAGTTTCTGGATGCTGCCCCCGAAGAGCCCGAACTGCACACCAAACTTGACGCACAGGCTTGCGTCCACGAACATCAGGTTTTCGAAAAGGGCTGCATAGGCCGGCATATCCGATTTCCCGCCAAATTCCGACGGGTAGGCCAGTGCGCCATAACCCTGTCCAGCCAGTAACCGGAGCTGGTCCAGCACCCGGTTGCGGTGTGCCTCCTTCTCCCGGATCAGCTGCCATTCAAATTCCGGCCGGTTCAGGAATTCCTGGTAGTCGCGATAGGATCTGGCATGGGAGCCCAGGCTCAAATCTGCCAGGGCCTCGCCGGAATAGTCGCTGGCCACGGCTACCGGAGCGGCATTTTTCCCGAAAAGGTGGCGGTAATGGATGGGTTGAATCCCCAGGTTTACCTCGATATCCTTCAGGACCGGGTGTCCGGGTCCACCGGGGGATTGGGCATCCGCAAAGGCCGCGGAGAACTCGCTCAGCGGATAGGCGGCATCTTCCCGGTAGGAAACCCCGCTGTCTGCGATGAGCTGGTTCCAGTATTTGAGTTCTTCGGAGGCAGGGGGTGCGTCCCGGTCCAGCCAGCTGCGGAGTAGTTTGCGTTCGGGCGGGCTCAACCCGGGATCGCCATCAATGGCCTTTTCGACCACGGCGATCTCGGAGGCGGATAACAGGTCGTCCGACCAGATGACGTAAAAAACGGGCAGGTAGGGGTAGATACCCCGGGAGTATGAATGGGTTTGCATCCCAGTAAAATACGATTTCCCGCCAACCTCCTCAAGCCCGGAAGGGGAATTAACAACCCTACCGCTTATTTGGGTCCGGCGGCGACGATTTCCGGGTTCACGCCCGATTCGAATTTCTGGAAATTGCTCCGGAACAGGCCGACCAGTTTTGAAAGGGTTTCGTCATAGGCCCCCTTGTCCTTCCAGGTATTCTTCGGGATCAGCACGTCGTCGGGTACCCCCGGGCAGCTTTCCGGAATCATGAAGCCGAAGGCGGGGTCCTTCCTGAACGACGCGGAATCGAAATCCCCGTGGTGAATGGCGTCGATCATGGCCCGGGTGTACCGGAGTTTGATACGGGAACCCACGCCATGGGCGCCCCCGGTCCAGCCGGTATTCACGAGCCAGGCGGTTACCTGGTGCTTTTTGATTTTTTCGGCCAGGAGCTCGGCGTATTTGTTCGGGTGCCACATCATGAAGGCGGCGCCGAAACAGGCGCTGAAGGTGGCCTCCGGCTCGGTGACCCCCATCTCCGTCCCGGCCACCTTGGCGGTGTAGCCCGAGATAAAATGATAGCTGGCCTGCTCCGGGGTCAGCCGGCTGACGGGCGGCAGCACCCCAAAGGCATCGCAGGTCAGGAAGATGATGTGTTTTGGGTGGCCCGCCACGCAGGGGATCTGCACATTTTCGATATGGTGAATGGGGTAGGAGGCCCGGGTATTCTGGGTGATGGAGGTATCCGTATAATCCACCTCCCGGGTGTTTTTGTCATAGGCCACATTTTCCAGGACAGTCCCGAAGCGGATGGCATTGAAGATGTCCGGTTCGTTCTCGGCCGAAAGGTCAATGGCTTTGGCATAGCACCCCCCTTCGATGTTGAAGGTGCCCTCGTCCGTCCAGCAGTGCTCATCGTCCCCTATGAGCCGGCGCTTCGGATCCGCGCTCAGGGTGGTCTTGCCCGTTCCGGACAACCCGAAGAGCAGGGTCACGTCCCCGGCATCGCCCACATTGGCCGAGCAGTGCATCGGCAGGACGCCCTGAAGCGGCATCAGGTAATTCATCACCCCGAAAATGCCCTTCTTCATCTCCCCGGCGTACTCCGTGCCCAGTATCACGATTTCCCGGCGCTCCAGGTGCACGTCCACCGAGGTTTTGGAGGTCATCTCAGAGGTGTAGCGGTTGGCCGGGAAGCCGCCGGCGTTGAATACCACGTAATCCGGTTCCCCGAAATTTGCCAGTTCGGCTGCGGTGGGCATGATGAGCATATTCTGCATAAACAGCGCATGGTAGGCACGGGTGCAGATGATGCGCACCTTGATGCGGTACTTCGGGTCCCACCCGGCAAAGGCATCCACCACGAAGAGGCGGTCGCAGATGTTCAGGTAATCGATGGCCCGTTCGTGGTTGACCATATAAGTATGTTCATCGAGGCCGATGTTGATGGCACCCCAGTCGATGTTGGCCTCCGATTCCGGGTTCCGGACAATCCTTTTGTCCTTCGGGCTGCGCCCGGTTTTTTCCCCGGAATAGACCAGCAGGGCCCCGACATTGGAAATGGCCGTCCCGGCTTCCTTGCGCAGGCCGATTTCATACAGGATGGGAACGGAGGTATTCCGGTGGATGTCGTTGGCGCGGATGCCGTATTGCGATAAACTGAATGCTGTCATAATGCGTGTTGCTACTTTTAAATTAACAGGGTTGTCGGTGCGATCTTTCTGGCGGACAGGACAACAGTGCAAAGGAGGGGGTTTTTCCTGCTGGAAAATATGATTTTTATCAAAGAAATAAAAAGAAATGGGGCAGGGGGACCCCGGTGGTTGCCAACCGGTTTGTTATCTTTGTTTCGATATGAACGAACATCTGGATCCGACAGCAGACGGCCTTTCGCAGGAAGAACTCGACATCGAACGGGCGCTCAGGCCGGTATCCTTTGAGGATTTTACCGGGCAGGCGCAGGTCCTGGAAAACCTGACCGTATTCGTACAGGCAGCGAATCTCAGGCAGGAGGCGCTGGACCATACGCTGCTCCACGGCCCGCCCGGGCTGGGGAAAACCACCCTGGCGCATATCCTGGCAAACGAGCTGGGCGTGGGGCTGAAAGTCACCTCCGGCCCCGTCCTCGATAAGCCGGGAGACCTGGCCGGGCTGCTGACCAACCTGCAACCCAGGGACGTTTTGTTCATCGACGAGATCCACCGCCTGAGCCCGGTGGTGGAAGAGTACCTCTACTCGGCCATGGAGGATTTCAAAATCGATATCATGATCGAATCCGGGCCCAATGCCCGATCGGTCCAGCTGCACCTGAACCCCTTCACGCTGGTGGGCGCGACCACGCGTTCCGGCCTGCTGACCGCTCCCATGCGGGCGCGGTTCGGCATATCCAGCCGCCTGGAATATTACAATACGGAGTTGCTTTCCACCATCGTACAGCGATCTGCCGAGATCCTGAAGGTGCCCATTACGGAGGATGCGGCCATCGAGATCGCCGGGCGCAGCCGGGGCACCCCGCGGATCTGCAACGCCCTGCTCAGGCGGGTACGCGATTTTGCCCAGATCAAGGGCAACGGCAGTATCGACATGGATATTTCCCGGTTCAGCCTGAAGGCGCTCCATGTGGATGCCTATGGCCTGGATGAGATGGACAACAAGATCCTGGCCACCATAATCGACAAATTCAAGGGCGGCCCGGTGGGGCTGACCACCCTGGCCACCGCCGTTTCGGAAAATGCGGAGACCATCGAGGAGGTCTACGAACCCTTCCTGATCCAGCAGGGCTTTATCATGCGTACCCCCCGCGGCCGGGAGGTCACCGAACTGGCCTACCAGCACCTGGGACGCATCAAGGGCGGCGCACAGCCCGGGCTGTTTTAGGCCATGGAAGGCGCTGCGGCCGGTGAAAGGCCCATCCCGGAAGTCGGCCTTTTCCGTTTCCTGAAACACTCCCTGGAAATCCTGGAAAACCCCCTGCCGTTCCATCACGGCAATTTTGAAAAACTCGGGGATACGTTCCGGTTGCGGGTGGGCCTGAAACGTTCCGTGGTCTTTTCACGGGATGCCGGCCTCCTGGAATACGCCCTGCAGAAAAACTGGAAGAATTTTACAAAAACGGGGATACAAACCCGGGACCTGGCCCGTTACCTGGGCAAGGGCCTGCTCACCTCGGAAGGAGACCTCTGGCGCACCCAGCGGAAACTCATCCAGCCCGGATTCCACAAAAAACAACTCGATACGCTGTACGGGAAGATGCAAACCATCGTCCGGGAGGAACTGTCCGGATTCTCCCCGGGTGGCCCGACAGACCTCTACCCGCTTTTCGGCCGGCTGGCCTTCCGGGTAGTGGTGGAATCCCTTTTCAGCGGGGCGGTTACCGAAGAAGAAATCCGGAAGCTGCAGCACAGTACGGAGGCGAACCAAAGCATGCTGGTGCGGGAACTCCGGCAGCCCTACCTGCATTGGTATTTTGAGAGGTTCGGGGTCATCCGCCGCCACCTGGAGCTCACCCGTGCCTCCCGGGAGGTGCTGCGCGCCGTGATCCGCAAGCGGAAGCAGCAGGCGTCGGCCCACGGGGATTTGCTGGACATGCTCCTTGAAGCCCGCTACGAGGATGGGAGCCAGATGGAAGAAGACCAGCTCATCGATGAGATCCTGGTCCTGTTTGTGGCCGGACATGAAACCACCGCCAATGCACTGAGCTTTACGGTACAACTGCTGGCACGCCATCCGGAGTGGCAGGAGGCCATCCGGGCGGAGGCGGATACGACCAGGGCAGGAGCACCCGGATCGGTCACCCAGCAGGTGATCGAAGAATCGATGCGGCTGTACCCGCCCGCCTATTTCATCGACCGGATGAACCTGCAGGCCGATACCTTTGCGGGCTTGCAGCTGCCGGCCCATACAGACCTGCTTTTTTCGGTCTATGAAATCCACCGCCACCCGGACCACTGGGAACAGCCGGAAGAGTTCCGGCCGGAGCGCTTTGCGCCGGGGGTCGGGTCGCCGCCCGTCCATTATTACCCGTTCGGGGCAGGGCCCCGTAAATGCATAGGCGCTTACTTCGCCATGACCGAGATGAAAATGGTATTGCAGGGCCTCCTGGGCAGGTTTAACGTGGCCCCGGTGGGGAAAGAAATCCGGATCCAACCCCTGATAACGCTGAAACCCCGGGATGCGCGGGTACACCTGTCAAAACACACATAGCTTTTTACTTCCATTTGCCACCCTTTGAGTTTCCAGTTGTTCCTAGCGCAAATAGGTCGTATTTCCGAATTCCGAACCAAACGTACTAGTGTCTGAGACATTTCTGCTATCGTGTATCCCGGGGATAGCATACCTTGAATTGCTGGAGAACCCACTTCTATATCAAAATCAAACAACTAAACCAGGAATATGTTCAAGGAAATAAAAAACAAATTAAAGGCAGAAACCATAGTGGCGGGTGATGAGGGCTACGACGAGGCCCGGACCATTTACAACGGGATGATCGACAAGCGCCCGGGTGTGATTGTTGCCTGCAAGTCTGCAGAAGAGGTGGCAGATGCGGTACGCGTGGCCCGCGAACACCGGATAGAGGTCTCTATACGCAGCGGTGGACACAACGGCGCAGGACTGGCCCTGGTGGATGACGGCCTGGTGATCGATCTGTCGGGGATGAAAGGCATCCGGATTGATCCCAGGAAACGAGAGGCAATAATTGAGCCTGGCAATACCCTTGCCGATGTGGATGCCGCCACCCACAAACATGGACTGGCACTGCCGAGCGGTATTATCGGAACTACGGGAATAGGTGGTATTACGCTTGGGGGCGGTTTGGGTTATCTGAGTCGCAAGGGCGGTCTTACTATTGATAACCTTTTGGAATGTGAAGTTGTTCTTGCTTCCGGGGAGGTTGTTACGGCCAATAAGGACGAACATGCCGACCTTTTCTGGGCCTTGCGCGGAGGCGGGGGGAACTTTGGAGTGGTCACCCGGTTTACTTTTAAGCTGATCCCGGTAAGCACCGTGTATGCCGGCCCGATGTTCTGGCCGCTAGGGAAGGCTGCAGAAGCCATGGAGTTCTACGATGAGGTTACCCGGGAAGCCCCGAACGATCTGTACGGATTTTTTGCTTTTTTGATCGTGCCGCCCGGGGACCCATTCCCGGAACATCTGCACAACGAGAAGGTCTGTGGGGTGGTCTGGTGCTATACCGGCGACCTGGCGGAGGCCGAATCTGTTTTTGCTCCTATTCGAAAATTTGGGCCGCCAATACTGGATTTTGTCGGGGAAATGCCGATGCCTGCCATAAACAGTATGTTCGATGCGCTCTACCCGCCGGGGATGCAATGGTACTGGCGGGCCCATTATATCAGGGAGTTTACCCAGGATTTCATCCGGACGAACATCGAATTCGGCAAGACAATCCCTACCGTCCATTCAACCACGCATTTATACCCGATCGATGGCAAGGTCCATGAAGTAGCAAATACCGAGACCGCCTGGTCCAACCGCGATGCCCGCTGGGCGCAGGTCATTGTGGGGGTAGACCCGGATCCGGCCCGGGCCGGGGTCGTTACCGAATGGTGTAAATCCTATCACGAAGCTCTTAAACCATTCGCCATGAACGGGGGGGCGTATGTGAACTTCATGATGGAGGAAGGCGATGACCGCATCCGGAACTCCTACGGACCAAATTACCAGCGATTGCAGGAAATCAAGGCGAAATACGACCCGGATAATTTTTTCCACGTAAATCAGAACATCAAACCGGGAAAACCGGTTGCCTCCGGATAGGTTGGCAGCTCCTGCCGCTGCCAGTTGGGATTGGGCAGGTATGATGCCCCAATATTGGGGGGTTCTGGCATAGTTTTAGGATTTTAGTATCTTTCATTAGATTACTAAACTCATCCGTTTTGCCATTATACATGGACCTGCACCATATCGATCCCGACCTCACACAGGAAGACCTCGATTCGGCCCATCTAAAAGACATTGAAGTCCAGGACAAATATGGACTGGAACACAAAAAGTACTACGTCAACTTCGAGGCAAAAACAGTTTTTTGCCTGATAAGTGCCCCGGATAAACAGGCCCTGAATGACGCGCACGCCGAGGTTCACGGTGTGGGTCCCTGCAACGTGATCGAAGTTACCTCCCTGACCCCTACGTACGACTTTCATGCGATGATCGGAGAGGAAGGCGGCAAGAATGAATTTGACGTGGCCCTGACCAGCACGGGAGATATCGATACGGGGTTCCGGACCCTACTGCAGGTATCCCTGGTTGCCACACAACCTTCTCATCAGCTGATGGAACAGGATTTATTCCGCCTGATCCGGAAACACGACGGCCGGATTGTCCAAATGCCGGAAGACCGTATTGTGGCCTCTTTCCTCCATGTCCATGAAGGATTGCTGTGCCTTCGCTCACTGGAGCGCTACCTTTTTGCCCAGGCCGCTGAACCGGAGTATCATTTGGCTTTGGTAACCGGAAGGCCGGTAGATGAAACCGGTCAGGTGCTTTTTGAAAAAGCAAACGAGCAACTGCAGGCAATTTGCCAGCTCGGGGTCCGGGGCCTGGGCTACATCGACGAGGTTTCCCATGCACTGTTTGTAAAAGGGATGGACAAACCGCCGGTATTTGAGACCGGGAGATACCGGGTTCTGACGGGTCCTGAGCTTGAATTTTTTGTCCGATTGCGGGAACTGCTGAACACCAATCTTGTGAATCCGGGTTTCAAAGCCAGTCAGGTTGGGGAAGCCCTCGGACTGAGCAGGTCCCAGCTTTACCGAAAATTCAAGGAAATGACCGGCTATTCCCCCGGGGCCTATTTACAGGAAATCCGCCTGAGACGCGCCTTGCAAAAATTGAAAGATCCCGGGCGGCAAATTGCGCAGATTGCCTATGGTCTGGGCTTTAACAGCCCCAACTATTTCACGCGCCTGTTTAAAAGGCGCTATGGAATTTTACCCACGGATTTCACCCATCGCCTGGATTCCAAGGCAACTTAAAATTGCGGTTTTACAATTGTACTACGATTCGGGATTAATCTCTTTATCCTGCCAATAAACACCTATTAATTGGGACACCTGTGCTAAGGTTGCCTGATATTCCCCCATATCTTGGAGTCTGTTACCCGGCAACAACCCCTGACACTTCCGGTCTGGGGAATCCGGGCATCCGCCGGTGGCGAATTGATTTTAAGAACCTATAAAATGAGTGATATGACAAAATGTGTTTTCTACACAGGTCTTTGGGCCTGTATCCTATTTGGAGTACAAACAGTAAAAGCCCAGGATAACGGCTTGCTGCAAAATCCGTTTCCGGAAGCCAAAAGGGAAGTCCGGGCCGTGCTGGATGAAATTGAGCAAAGCGTCAGGGACAACGACATGGACAGACTAATTGCTTTCCATGCCTATGGACCCAAATTCACAGAATTCAAGAACGGGGAGCGCCGGTCCGGCCCGGAACAGAATGAAAAGTTCGAGCGGGAATTCATCGGGTCTTTTACCCGTGTGGATAAATGGGAATGGGATGACCTGAAGATTGCGGTCTTCGGGGATGTGGCCAATGTGACGTTCCACGCTGATTTTGTTCCCTGGATTGGAGAGGAAAAATTACATATGACCGGCCAGTTCACAATTTTGTTTGTAAAAACACCGGCGGGATGGAAAATTGTCCATGAGCATATGTCCCCGATTTCACCGGAAGGGTAATCCTTTTACCGGGCCAGGGTTATTCGTGCTCTAACATTTTTTGCAAAAAACACGGTGATATACCCCTGATTTATAGTATATTTATGTGGATTGGCCCTAGCGTAAATACGCTGGCCTTTCCATTCTGGTCCCAATTCTTCGCTTACAGGCCTATTAATTAAGAAATGCGCTTCCTGCCATGCGTGATCGTGAAAACTTGAACGATCCCCTATCCGACCGGTTGCGTCCGGAGATGCAGGCACTGTGCAGAAACCTCTGCTGGTGCATTTGCGGACTTTTGGTTTTAGGTTCCCTGGTAGTATTCCTGGGGTTCTATGCGGGCAAACCCGTTCCTCTCTCAAATCCCGTCCCGGATCCTGTTTACCTGATGAATTACGACACCTCCACGCTGCCTCCTACCGAGAGCAACCTGGAGATCCGGTTGGGGTATGAGGTTTTTATGAATACCTCCGTCTTCCTCGGGCCGGAACAACCCGATCCTGACAGGCTGTTCTCCGGCAACAGGTTGGCCTGCGCCAATTGTCACCTCAATGCAGGTACCAAGCCTTTTGGCGCGCCGCTTATTGGGGTGGTGAAGCGCTTCCCCCAGTATCGCGGCCGGGAGGATAAAATCGGCACCATCGAAGAACGGGTCAACGGATGTATGGAGCGCAGTATGAACGGCAGGAAGATGCCCGAGGAAATGCCGGAAATGAGGGCGCTCATTGCCTACCTCAGCTGGTTAGGTCGGTATGCCCCGAAAGACGGGAAGGTTCTGGGACAGGGATTCCTGCCCCTTGAAATCCCGGAACGCGCCGTGGACCTGGTGCATGGCGAAGCGGTTTTCCAGACGCACTGTACGGTTTGCCACGGTTCGGATGGCCAGGGCCAGGCTTCCCCTGCCGGCGGCTATGCATATCCGCCCCTGTGGGGGGACGACTCCTTCAATAATGGGGCGGGGATGACAAGGGTAATCACGGCTGCACAGTTCATCAAGGGAAATATGCCTTTTGGAGTAACATGGGACCGTCCACTGCTGACGGATGAAGAAGCGTATGATGTGGCGGGTTACATCAACAGCAGGTTGCGGCCCGATAAGCCTAACCGGGAACTGGATTTCCCGGACCTTTCCAAAAAGCCCGTTTCTACACCCTATGGCCCATTCGCAGATCCCTTCCCCCCGATCCAACATCAGATGGGCCCTTTCCAGCCCATAATGGATTACTACAAAAAGGAATTCAACATCATTAAATCTAAATAAGCCAATTATGAAAACAACAAACACAAATTCGAGGAGAAATTTTATGGGTGCCATGATGCTGGGGGCTACCGCCAGCACCCTGAGCATGTTTACCGATCCGCTCCTGGCGAAAATGCCGGAGTTCGATCGGGAAACCATGAACGACGCCGTAGCCTGGTTCGACAACATCAAGGGCGAGCACCGCGTCGTATTTGACGGTTCCAAGCCGCATAGCGGATTTCCGGTCATCTGGAACTGGGCCTATTTGCTTTCGAACAACCAACTGGAGGTGGCCGACAGCAATTGCACCGCCATGACCGTGCTCCGGCACGATGCCATCCCGTTTGCCCTTCATTCCGACCTCTGGAAGAAATATAATCTGGGGGAGATTTTCCATGTCATGAAGGCCGATGGAACCGTATACGACCGCAACCCGTATTACGAGCCCCAGGAAGGGGATTTCCCATTGCCTCCGATTCAGGGCATCAAGGACCTGATTGCCCGCGGTTCCATGTTCTGCGTGTGCGACCTGGCGCTTAATTTCTACAGCGGTGTGGTAGCCGGACAAACCGGTATGGAAGCCGCGGATATTTACGCGGATTGGAAAGCAGGCATCCTGCCGGACATTCAGTTGGTACCATCCGGGGTATGGGCCCTGGGAATGGCACAGAAGCACGGGTGCGGATATATTTTCGCCGGGGAGTAACAACTAATCTTCTAACAAATATTTAATATCGAATCATGAAGCAATTACTTTTGATTTTTGCCATACTAATGGGAGGCCTGGGGCTACAGGCCCAGCAGCAGCCCATCAAACTGGTATTTGATGTGAGCAGCGCCAGCGAGGATGTACATAAATCGGCAGCCCGCCACCTGGACCTGATGTCTGCCGCTTATCCGGAATCGGAATTCGAGATGGTGGTTTACAGCGGTGCCATCGACCTGGTCAGCAAGGACAATTCCCCTGCAGCCGAAACCATGCGGAAAGTCCTGGAGCGCGGAAATGTCTCCGTCAAGGTTTGTCAGATGACCATGGACCGCCACGAAATGGCGGTGGATGATCTGATCCCGGGGATTACGCCGGTGCCTGACGGTATATACGAAATCATATCCAAGCAGCAGCAGGGATGGGGGTATATCAAAGAGGGGCAATAAGAACTGGTGTAGGGGAAATCCCGGACTTTTAAATCCCATTTTTTCGGTCTACCTTCGATGGAAATGGACCGGACAAAGCACGCAGACCTGATAAAAGCCGAGGCAAAACGCCTGGGCTTTTTGTCTTGCGGTATTTCCAAAGCGGGATTCCTGGAGGAGGAAGCGCCCCGCCTGGAAAAATGGCTCAGGCAGGGCATGCAAGGGGAGATGGCCTGGATGGAAAACCACTTTGACAAACGGCTGGATCCCACCCTACTGGTGCCCGGGGCCAAATCGGTGGTTTCCCTCCTGTTGAATTACTACCCGTCCCAACAACAACCCGAGGGCACCTACCAGGTATCCAAATACGCGTACGGGCAGGATTACCATCGGGTCATCAAGGACAAGCTCCGGGAATTGCTGTACGTTATCCGGCAGGAAATCGGGGAGGTCGAGGGCCGTGCCTTTGTAGATTCGGCCCCGGTGCTGGACAAAGCCTGGGCGGCCCGGAGCGGCCTGGGCTGGATGGGCAAGCATTCCAACCTGCTCACCAGGGAAACCGGGTCGTTCTATTTTATCGCCGAGCTCATCCTGGACCTGGACCTGCCGGCAGACGGACCGGTCACCGACCATTGCGGGACCTGCACAGCCTGCATCGACGCCTGTCCCACCCAGGCCATCGTGGAGCCCTACGTGGTGGATGGCAGCAAGTGCATCTCCTACTACACCATCGAGCTGAAGTCCGAAATACCGGTTGCTGCGCGGGGTCAGTGGGACGACTGGATCTTTGGCTGCGATATCTGCCAGGATGTCTGCCCCTGGAACCGCTTTTCGAAGCCCCACCGGGAGCCCCGGTTCGAACCGCATCCGGACCTGATGCAGATGGGCCGGCGGGACTGGGAGGAACTGACCGAGGAGGTTTTCCGGAAGGTATTCCCAAAATCCGCGGTGAAACGGACTAAATTTTCCGGCTTGAAGCGGAATATCCGATTCCTGTCGGATGGTTCACCCCGTGCCGAAAACGATTGAGGCGGCCCCGGGATTGCAAAACTTTTGATATTTTGACCGCGGGACCTATTAAGTTCCTATATTGAAAGCCGTTTTTATAAGAATATCGCAGGGAGCTGCTAGTGTCCCCGCAACCAACCATACGATCTATGGCCTTACCAAAACCGAAGCTGAGTTTCTGGCAGATTTTCAACATGAATGTGGGTTTCCTGGGCATTCAGTACAGTTTCGGCCTCCAGCAAAGCGCGATCAACCCGATCTTCCTCTTTTTGGGCGCCTCGGAAGAACTGCTCCCGATCCTGAATATCGCAGGCCCCGTCACGGGCCTGATTGTCCAACCCATCATCGGCGCCATATCGGATAAGACATGGTCGCCCAAATGGGGCCGACGGAAACCTTTTTTCCTGATCGGGGCATTGATGGGCAGTATCTGCCTGTTCCTGTTCCCGCTGAGCCCGGCCCTCTGGTTTGCCGTCGGGTTGCTCTGGCTGCTGGACGTTGGCAATAATATGGCCATGGAACCCTACCGGGCCTTTGTGGGGGATAAGCTCCCCGACCAGCAGATGAGCCTGGGCTACCAGATGCAGAGTCTCTTTGTGGGGGCAGGCATCCTGATGGCCAATGCCTCCATCTTCCTCTTCCAGGATTGGTTCGGGGGCGGGGAGGAGCTCACCGGTTCAGTCCCCAAATGGTTGTACTATTCATTCTTTATCGGCTCGTTCCTGTCCCTGGCCACCATCCTGTGGTCCGTCCTCAAGACCCCGGAGATACCGCCGGACCCGGAGGAACTTGCGGAAATCAACCGGCATAAGGCACTCCCGTTTATGGAGCGACTGAAAGTGCCCTTTATCGAGATTGGCCATGCGGTACGCGAGATGCCCAAATTCATGTGGAAGCTGTCGGGGGTCTACCTCTTCCAGTGGTATGCGCTGTTTATCTACTGGCAGTTTATCACGCCCCTATTCCGCTCGACCATGGGATTTGATACTTCGGAAGCCGCAGCCCAGGCAGCCAAGATGAGTACCACCTACAATATTGTGACCGCGGTGGTAGCCCTCGTCCTGGTACCCCTGACCCTGCGCTTCGGGGGCAAGAAAGTGTATGCCCTCAGCCTATTCGGCACGGCGATCGCCCTGTTTTCCATCCCCTATATCACGGACCCTGTATATGTGCTGTTCCCGATGGTCCTCTTTGGTATCGGCTGGGCGTCCATGATGGGAATCCCCTACAGCATGGTCTCCAAGATCGTGCCCCAGGACCGCCGCGGCGTATACATGGGAATCCTCAATATGATGATCGTGATTCCGATGGGTATCGAGACGCTCTCCTTCGGGGCAATTTTCACCAACTTCCTCGGTTCGGATTCGGTTAATGCCATGCTGTTTGCCGGCGCTTTCTTTGTGATCGCCGGGGCCCTGGCCCTGAGGCTGAACGTACAGAAGGCCAAGGCCGAGGTAGCGGCCGAAATGGGGCATTAAACGGGTTTGGCGGCTGCCTGGGGCGACGGGGTCGCATTACGCTACCGAAATGCACCTGGCACATCGACAAACTGAAACAACATCCAACCATGAGAATCCTGGGTTTAATCGGAGGCACTTCCTGGCATGCAACGATGGCGTACTACAAGCTGATCAACGAAGGGGTCGGAAAACACATAGGCACCCAGGCCAACCCGGAATTGATCATCTGCAGCATCAACATTGAGATCATGCGGGAACAGAACCTGGAAAAAATACGCGCCAAGTATTTCGAGGTTTCCGAGCGACTGATTGGAGCGGGGGCGGAGGGGATCCTTATATGTGCCAATACCCCCCACATGGTATATGACTACGTGCAGCCAAAAATTTCGGTTCCCATCCTGCATATTGCCGAAGCGACGGGGAAGGAGGCGACCCGTCTGGGACTGAAAAAGCTGGGGTTGCTGGGGAACCGCCCGACGATGACGGGGACGTTCATCCCGGGGTACCTCAAAACCCATTTTGGCATAGAAACCATGATCCCCGAAGACCAATACCTTTCAGAGGCCCACAGATATGTGTCCGAGGAGCTTACCCGGGGAAAATTCACGGCCGCGGCCCGGGCCTTTTTCCTGCACCAAATCGATTTGCTCCGGGAGCGCGGCGCCGACGGGATCATCCTCGGTTGCACGGAACTGCCCTTGCTGATAGATGCGGGCAAAGTCGGGTTGCCTACCCTGCCCACCACGGATCTCCACGCCCGGATGGCCATTGATTTTATAATGGGGTAGGCCGGGAGCCCGGAATAAAAACCCTTCTGTCTGCATGTTCGGCAGGCGGCTGGTGCGGTATATCGTCGGTGGGCTTGCAGGGGAAATGTAAATTTTAAAATATTCAAATTCCCAAATTGAATCCTCCCGCTTACCTTTGTCACTCAACGAAGCCTGACATGAGCAAGGAAAAAAGACGCCGGGAAGCACTGATCTACCACGCCAAACCCACCCCCGGAAAGATAAAAATCGTACCCACCAAGCCCTATGCCACCCAGCGCGACCTGGCCCTGGCTTATTCACCGGGGGTAGCGGAGCCCTGCCTGGAGATCCATAAGGACCGCGAGCAAGTCTACAAGTATACCGCCAAAGGGAACCTCGTGGCCGTGATCTCAAATGGCACGGCCGTCCTGGGCCTCGGGGACATTGGTCCGGAGGCCTCCAAGCCGGTCATGGAAGGGAAAAGCCTCCTCTTCAAGATCTTTGCGGATATCGACGGCATCGACATTGAACTGGATACCAAGGACGTGGACAAATTCGTCGAAACCGTCAAAATCATGGCGCCGACCTTCGGCGGCATCAACCTGGAGGACATCAAGGCCCCCGAGGCCTTCGAAATCGAGCGGCGCCTGAAGGAAGAACTCAACATCCCGGTGATGCACGACGACCAGCACGGGACCGCCATCATCTCGGCTGCTGCCCTGCTCAATGCCCTGGAACTGGCCGAAAAGAAGATCGAGGACGTGCGCATCGTGATCAGCGGGGCAGGGGCTGCCGCGATTTCCTGCAGCCGGCTCTACCGCTCCTTTGGCGCCAAGCGGGAACACATGATCATGCTGGACAGCAAGGGAGTGATCCGGGACGACCGGCCCGACCTTTCCGATGAAAAAAAGGAATTTGCCACCCACCTCAAAATAGATACGCTGGAGGAGGCCGTAAAGGATGCCGATGTGTTTATCGGCCTGTCCATCGCCGACATCCTCAGCCCGGCCATGCTGAAATCCATGGGCAGGAAGGCCATTGTCTTTGCCATGGCCAACCCCAACCCGGAGATCGATTACGCCCTGGCGATGAAGACCCGCAAGGACATCATCATGGCTACCGGGCGCTCGGACCACCCGAACCAGGTGAACAATGTGCTCGGCTTCCCGTTTATTTTCCGGGGTGCCCTGGACGTCCGGGCCACAAAGATCAACGAGGAGATGAAAATGGCTGCGGTAAAGGCCCTGGCCGACCTGGCCAAGCAGCCCGTGCCGGAGCAGGTGAACATTGCCTACGGGGAGACCCGCCTGACATTCGGCAGGGAATACATCATCCCCAAGCCTTTTGACCCCCGGCTGATCGCCGAGGTGCCCCCGGCCGTCGCCCGGGCTGCGATGGAAAGCGGGGTGGCCAAGGCGCCTATCGCGGACTGGGACCGCTACCGGGAAGAGCTCCTGCAGCGATCCGGGGACGACAAAAAGGTGATCCGCTGGCTGATGAGCCGGGCCAAGGCGATGCCCAAGAAGATCGTATTTGCCGAAGCCGATCAGCTGGATGTGCTCAAGGCGGCCCAGATTGCCCATGACGAGGGGATTGCCCACCCCATCCTGCTTGGGAACCGGCGGATGATCGAAGAACTCAAGGAGGAACTGGAATTCGACGCGGATATCCCCATCATTGATCAGTTTGAGGAGGATTCCCTGGAAAAGCGGGAGGCCTACGCCAAAAGCTACTGGGAAATGCGGCAGCGAAAAGGCAGTACCCTCTACAACTCCCGGAGCAAAATGCGGGAGCGCAACTATTTCGGGGCCATGATGGTCCGGGAAGGCGATGCCGACGGCATGATTTCAGGGTATTCCCGTTCGTATTCCTCCGTCGTAAAACCGATTTTCGAAGTAATCGGCCGAGCCACGGAGGTTTCCCGGGCAGCCACGGTCCACGTAATGATCACCTCCCGGGGCCCGATTTTCCTTGCGGACACCTCCCTGAACATCGACCCTTCGGCCGAAGAACTGGCGGAGATCACGCGCATGACGGCCAACCTGGCGAGGGCCTTCAATTTTGAGCCGATCATCGCCCTGCTATCCTACGCCAATTTCGGTTCTTCCAACCACCCCCGGGCCGTGAAGGTGCGGGAAGCCATCCGCCTGCTGCATGAACAGGACCCGGACCTGGTGGTGGACGGGGAGATACAGACGGACTTTGCCCTGAACCGCAAGCTCCGCCAGAGCCAGTTCCCGTTTTCAAAACTGGCGGGCAAAAACGTGAATACGCTGGTATTCCCGAACCTGGAATCCGCGAACATCACCTACAAACTCATCAAGGAATTACAGGCCACAGATACCATTGGCCCCATCATGCTCGGCCTGCGCCGGGCCGTTCACATCCTGCAGATGGGGGCCAGCGTGGAGGAAATCGTGAATATGACGGCTGTTGCCGTCATCGATGCCCAGGAACGCGAAAAGCGGCGCCGGGCCAAGAAAAAGAGATAATCCCTGAACCGGGCGGGGCGGTTTCCCCGCCCCCTGCAACCAACCACCATGATAGAACATCTTAGCGGCCGTCTTATTGAAAAGCACCCGACCCACCTGGTCATCGAATGCGGGGGGGTTGGTTATTTCGTCAATATCTCCCTCAACACCTATTCCTCCCTGCCGGACCAGGAGCAGCTCCGCATTTTCACCCACCTGCAGGTGCGGGAGGATGCCCACACACTCTACGGCTTCTTTTCCCTGGCCGAACGGGAAGCCTTCCGGTTGCTGATCTCCGTTTCCGGGGTTGGCGCCAGTACCGCCCGCACCATGCTTTCCTCCATGACCCCTGCCCAGTTGCGGGACGCCATTGCCTCTGAGGACGTCCCCGCCATCCAGGCCGTAAAGGGGATCGGGGCAAAGACCGCCCAGCGCGTAATCCTGGACCTTCGGGACAAGATTTTGAAAATCTACGACATCGACGAAGTTTCCCAAAAACCAGACAATACAAATAAAGAAGAAGCGTTATCTGCTTTAGAGGTTCTTGGCTTCACCCGAAAGCAGTCCGAAAAGGCCGTGGATTCGGTACTTCGCCAGGATCCTTCCGCCAGCGTGGAGGGCATTATCAAGCTGGCGCTTAAAAATTTGTAAAAAGTTTGAAAACAGGGGCATCGGCATTTTACACAAAGTTCCGCCTACCGTTTATTTTCCTTCTAATCCTGCTGGTCTTTACGGCCTTCCCGGCCCATGGCCAGGATACGGAAACCGAGGCAGATTCGGTACAAACGGGAGTGGCACTGGGGTCGATCCGGATGGAGAACCCGCCGAGCATTGTCTCCAAATACACCTACGACCCCAAGCTCGACCGGTATATCTACACAGAATCGGTGGGCGACTACGATATTTCCTACCCCATCATCCTGACCCCCGAAGCTTATTTTGAGCTGGTCCGCAAGGAGGGCATGAAGTCCTACTTCAAGGACAAGATCGACGCCTTCAGCGGCAAAAAGGAGGGAAGCGAGGAAGCCCGGAAGAACCTGTTGCCCAATTTCTACGTCAACAGCAGTTTTTTTGAAACGATTTTTGGGGGGAATACCATTGAGGTGATCCCCCAGGGATCGGTGGCTATGGACCTCGGGGTCATCTGGCAGAAAAACGACAACCCGGCCCTTTCGCCCCGGAACCGGACTAACCTGGCTTTTGATTTTGACCAGCGGATATCCCTGAGCATGCTCGGCCAGATCGGGGAACGGCTGCAGATCACCGCCCAGTACGACACGGAGGCGACCTTCGATTTTCAGAACCTCATCAAACTCGATTACACGCCCACCGAAGACGACATCATCCAGAAAATCGAGATCGGGAACGTGAACATGCCCCTGAACAGTTCCCTCATTACCGGAGCCCAGAGCCTCTTCGGGGTAAAGACCCAGCTGCAATTCGGGAAAACCACTGTGACGGCGGTGTTTTCCGAGCAGCGCTCCCAGAGCAACACGGTGGTGGCCCAGGGGGGCGGTACCCTGAACGAATTTGAACTCACGGCCCTGGACTACGACGAGGACCGGCACTTTTTCCTGGCGCAGTATTTCCGGGACCAGTACGACCAGGCCCTGGCGGATTACCCCTATATCAACAGCCAGGTTCAGATCACCCGCCTGGAGGTATGGGTCACCAACCGAAGCCAGCAAACCCTCAATGTGCGCAACGTGGTCGCCATCCAGGACCTTGGGGAGAGCCTTACGGAGAAAACCCGGATCGGCCTGGCGGGGGGTGCCCCTGCCGGTTTCTTCAATTCGGGCGGGGCCCCGGTGAACCTGCCTCGCAACGGGGCGAACGACTACGACCCGGCCCTGATCGGCAACGGGGGCGTCCTGACGCCGGATATCCGGGATATCGCCACAGTGGATGACGGGTTCCAGGTTCCCGGTGGCTATGCGGTAAACCAGGGTTTTGACTATGCGATCCTGGAAAATGCGCGGAAACTGGAGCAGGGCCGGGATTACGCCTTTAATTCCCAGCTGGGATACATCTCCCTGAACCAGCGGCTCAGCAACGACGAGGTTCTCGCCGTGGCCTTCCAGTATACGAACAACGGCCAGGTGTACCAGGTGGGCGAATTTGCCAACGGCGGCCTGGACGCCACCACGGTGAGCCCGGGGGCCCAGGTGGAAATCAACAACAATACCCTGGTGCTGAAGCTGCTGAAAAGCAATATCACCAACGTGAGCGACCCGATCTGGGACCTGATGATGAAAAACATCTACGCCACCGGCGCCTTCCAGCTCAGCGAGGAGGATTTCAAGATGAACATCCTCTACAACGACCCGACCCCCAGGAACTACATTACGCCTGTCAACCCGAATGTAGGCTGGCCGGATACCCCGAGGCCGCTGGAGGAGCGCATCCTGCTGGACGTGTTCAACCTGGACCGGCTCAATGTGTACAACGATGTGCAGCCCGGGGGAGACGGCTTTTTTGATTTTGTGCCCGGCATCACGGTAAACACCCAGAACGGACAGATCATCTTTACCAAGGTGGAACCCTTTGGGGAGTACCTTTTTAACCTGTTGGGCGGGGGTACCTATGACGTGGATGCCGACCAGGGGTACAACGAAAACCAGCAGAAGTACGTCTTCCGCAACATGTATAACCAGACCAAGGCGGCCTCACTGCAGGATGCCGAGAAAAACCGGTTCCGGATCAAGGGCCGGTACAAATCCGAAACGGGTAACGGGATCCCCATCGGGGCCTTCAACGTTCCGCGGGGATCTGTTCGGGTCACAGCCGGGGGCAGGCAGTTGCAGGAGGGTATCGACTATACGGTGAATTACCAGGCCGGGACGGTGCAAATCCTGGACCCCAGCCTGCAGGCCTCCAATACGCCCATCAATATTTCCGTGGAAAACAATGCGGTATTCGGGCAGCAGACGCGCCGCTTCACCGGGGTGAACGTGGAACACCAGTTCAACGAGAAATTTGTACTGGGCGCCACGCTCCTCAACCTGAACGAGCGCCCGCTGACGCAGAAAGCGAATTTCGGGGTGGAACCGGTCAACAACACCATCTTTGGCCTGAACGGGAACTTTTCCACGGAAGTCCCCTTCCTGACCCGCCTGGCCAATATGCTGCCAAACGTGGATACGGATGTGCCGTCGAATGTGTCCGTGAGGGGGGAGGTGGCCTTCCTGAAACCGAATGCCCCGAAAAATGCCAATTTCCGGGGGGAAACCACCAGTTACCTGGACGATTTTGAAGGGGCCCAGGCCCTTATCGACATCCGGTCTTCCCTGGGCTGGAGCCTGGCGAGCACGCCTCTGGAATTCCTGGAAGAAGGGGAGGAAGACCTCGCCACCGGCTACGAACGGGCCAAGCTGGCCTGGTATACCATCGACCCGATTTTTTATACGAACCAGCGGCCGTCCGGCATCAGTGACAACGATATCTCCCTGAATGCCACCCGGCGGATCTTCATCGACGAGGTCTTCCCGAGGATCGATATCGCCCAGGGGCAAACCACGGTGCAGAATACCCTGGACCTGGCGTATTACCCGAACCAGAAGGGCCCGTACAATGCGAACCCGAATTTTGCGGCGGAGGGGCCCCAGGAGAAATGGGGAGGGATCATGCGGTCGCTTTCCAGCACCAACTTTGAGCAATCCAACGTGGAATTCGTGCAGTTCTGGGTCCTGGACCCCTATGTGGACGGCCAGGCCACGGGGCCCGGCGAACTGGTCCTCAACCTGGGGAACATCAGCGAGGACATCCTGGAGGATGGACGGAAACAATACGAAAACGGCCTGCCGGGCGTCAACTCGAACGACCTGACCACCCAGACGGTATGGGGCCGGGTGCCCGCCACCCAGGCCCTGGTCTATGCCTTCGACGCCGACGAGGCCAACCGGAGCCTGCAGGACATCGGATACGACGGCCTTTCCGATGCAGACGAAGCCGCCGAAGGGTACAACGGCCCCCCCGAGGACCCGGCCCTGGACAACTATACCTACTACCTGAACCGGGAAGGCAGCCTGCTGGAGCGGTACCTGGACTTCAACAACACGGACGGGAACTCCCCGGTGGCCGTCACCAGTACAAACCGCGGGAACACCACCCTGCCCGACGTGGAGGATGTGGATCGGGACCTGACCATGAACACGGTCAACTCCTACTACGAATACCGCATCCCGATCCGACCGGGGGTCACGGTGGACGACCCGTACGTGACGGATATCAAGGAAGGGGTGACGCCGGACCTGCCCAACGGCACCCAGCTCAACCGGCGGTGGATACAATACAAGATCCCCCTGAGTGATTTTACGGATGCCGTGGGGGGGATTACGGATTTCCGGTCCATCAGTTTTATGCGGATGTACGTAACCGGCTTCACCGACCCGGTGGTACTGCGCTTTGCCACCCTGGACCTCGTTCGGGGGGACTGGAGGAATTACACCAAAACCCTGCAGACCAACAACGACAACCCGGCCGACGACGGGACCAGCGTGGATGTGAATACCGTCAACGTGGAGGAGAACGAGGCCCGTATCCCAATCCCCTATGTGCTGCCTCCCGGGGTGTTCCGCGAGCAGCTGAACAACAACAACACCATCGTCCGCCAGAACGAACAATCCCTCTCCATGGTGGTGGAAAACCTGGAGCCTGAGGATTCCCGTGGGGTGTTCAAGAACGTGAGCATGGACATGCGGCAGTACGAACGCATCAAGATGTTCCTGCACGCCGAAAAAATCGCGACTTCAGACCCTTTCAACAACGGGGAATCCCTGGTGGGCTTCCTGCGGATCGGGACGGATTTTTCGGAGAACTACTACCAGCTCGAGGTGCCCATGGAGTTTACAGACTTCAATGCGACCACGGCCGAACAGGTCTGGCCAGCCATCAACGAGCTGGACGTGGCCCTCTCCGACCTGAACAAGGTCAAATCGGAGGGGATTGCCAGCCAGACGCTCGGACAGATTACCTTCTACGAGGTCATTGACGGGGTGGCCGTTGAGGTGGCCGAATTTGCCCCCCGGGTACCCGGGCGGGTCCGGATCGGGATCCGGGGGAACCCTTCCCTGGGGAGCATCCGGAGCATGATGGTCGGCGTCAAGAACATCGACAACATCCCGCTGCGGGCAGAGGTCTGGTTCAACGAACTCCGGCTGGCCGGCCTTGACAACAATGGCGGGTGGGCAGCCGTGGCCGCGGTAGACGCCAATATGGCCGACTTTGCGAACGTATCGGCCACGGGGAATACGTCCACCTCCGGCTTCGGCTCCCTGGACCAGATGCCCAACGAACGGGCCCGGGAGGACGCCATCTCCTACGACGTGGTCACCAATGTGGAGGTCGGGAAGTTGTTCCCGGCCAAATGGAACCTGCAAATACCCTTCAACTACGGGATTTCCGAACAGCTGATCACCCCGGAGTTCGACCCGGTATACGACGATCTGAAACTGCAGGACCGCATCGATGCGGCCGCCACTCCGGCGGAGGCGGACCAGATCCGGGAACAGGCGGAGGACTACACCAAACGGACCAGCATCAATTTTATCGGGGTGCGCAAAAATCGCGGGGAAGAGGCGGAGGCCAACTTCTTCGACATCGAGAATTTTACCTTCAACTATTCGTACAACGAAACGGACCACCGGGATTTTGAGATCTCCGAGCTGCGCGACCAGAAGGTGCAGGCGGGGGTGTTGTATAACCACAATTTCAAACCCGCCCCCGTAGCGCCCTTTGCCAAGAACGATTCCCTCTTCCGGGGCAGCTACTGGCAATGGCTCAAGGATTTCAATTTCAACCTGCTCCCAACCAGCATTTCCCTCCAGTCGGACATCAACCGCCAATTCAACCAGCAGCGTTTCCGGGATGTGCTGGAGCCCGGGGTGGACGCCCTGGAACTTCCGCTGCTGCAACAGCGGAACTACCGGTTCAACTGGCAGTACAACCTGAATTACGCCCTGACCAAATCCCTGCGGGTGCAGCTGACCGGATCCAATAACAGCATCGTCCGGAATTATTACGAGGAGGATGGCAACCCGTTTTCGACCATCCTTTCCGAACGGACGCTCTGGGATGGGTTCTTCGACATCGGGGAGCCCAACCGCCATGCCCAGCAGATGACGCTGAACTATGAGATCCCCCTGAACAAAATCCCGATTTTTGATTTTGTCAACGCCCAGTATACCTACACCAGCAATTACGACTGGCAACGGGGCGGGGACGCGCTCAACCTCGCCGTGGCCAAGGCACAGAACCCCGGAATCCCGGAGGACCAGCTCAGCCTGACCTCCATCAACACCATACAGAACGCCAACACCCATACGCTTACCGCAGCCCTGAGCATGCAGCAGCTCTACGACAAGCTCGGCCTGAAAAAATCCTCCGGCAGCAAGGCGACTTCCGGCATTGCCGCCCCGAGGAGCGATAAGGCCGGGAACACCCGGGAAGAGGAAGGGACGTCCGGCCCCAAAAAGACAAGTAAGGCCTTCAATACGGCAATCGACCTGCTGACCATGGTCAAGCGGATCAACGTCAATTACAGCGAAAACAACGGGACGGTCCTGCCCGGGTATACCCAGAGCGTCGGCTTTATCGGCACCACCCGTCCTACGGTGGGCTTCGTATTCGGCAGCCAGGCGGATGTGCGCCAACTGGCGGCGCAAAATGGCTGGCTCACCAATTTCAACGGGTTCAATGAGCAATTTATCCAGCGGACCAGCAAACAGCTCAACATCACCGCCACGGCCCAGCCCGTACCGGAACTCACCATCGACCTGATCGCAGACCGGCAATACACGGAGAGTCTGCAGGAGAACTTCGACGTCACCGACGGGGAATACATTTCCCAGGCCCCGAATACCTACGGGAGCTTCAGCATCTCCACCATGATGATTGGCACCTCGTTTGCCACAAGCGACGAACAGGGCTCCGACACTTTTGAGACCTTCAAGGAAAACCGGCTGATCATCGCAAACCGGCTGCTGTCGGACCGGAGCGGCCCGGATGCCGGGGTGGACGAAGATGGTTTCCCGACCCGGTACGGCAAGACCCAGCAGGAAGTCCTGCTGCCCGCGTTTTTTGCCGCCTATACCGGCCAGGATGCGGAGCGGGTGAATCTGGATGCGTTCCGCGATATCCCCATCCCCAACTGGAACGTCAAGTACACAGGCCTGATGAAGAACAAGTGGTTCAAGAAGCAGTTCAAGCGGTTCTCCCTGAGCCACGGGTACCGCTCGTCCTATACCATCAACTCCTTCCAGACGAACCTCGAACGCTACCAGCTGGTAAACGACAACGACCCGGCCACGAACCCCTTCGAGGCAGAAACCGGGGACCTGATGCCGGAGATCCTCATCAACAACGTGGTCCTGAACGACGCCTTCAACCCGCTGATCCGGGTGGATTTCGAGATGCAGAATTCCGTGAGCGTACTGGCGGAGGTGCGGACGGACCGCGCCCTCTCGCTGAGTTTTGACAACAACCTGCTCACCGAGATCAACGGGAAGGAATACACCCTGGGGCTCGGATACCGGTTCAAGGACGTGCAGTTCGTCACCCGCATCGGGGGGGAGCGGCAGCGGCTCAAGGGGGATCTGAACCTGAAGGCCGACCTGAGCCTGCGCGACAACATCACCATCATCCGCAACCTGGATATCGACAGCAACCAGATCACCTCCGGCCAGAACCTGGTGTCCATCAAGTTCACCGCCGACTACGCCCTGAGCAAGAACCTGAATGCCCTGTTCTTCTACGACCACTCCTTCTCCCGTTTTGCCGTTTCCACGGCCTTCCCGCAGACGACGATCAACACCGGGTTCACGCTACGCTACAACTTCGGAAACTAACGGCGGGCCGCCCCGCGGACCCGCCTGGGAACCTGATGCGACAAAGGCATGCCACCCTTGCAGCGAACCGCCGGCCCCCCGGCAGGAATCCTTTGGCGCCCCGTGTAAGCTATGTTTGGCAGCGCGCAGGGCAGGCCGCACCCAGCGCCTCCCTGAAAATGGCCCCGCCGTTTGGTTTCTACGGAGGGAAAAAGCTACATTTGCGGACTGCTAAAAAGTATACCGATGAACATACCGTCTGATTTGAAGTACACCAAGGACCACGAGTGGGTCCGGATCGAAGGGGATACCGCCACGGTGGGGATCACCGATTTTGCCCAGGGGGAACTGGGGGACATCGTCTACGTGGAAGTGGACGCCCTGGACGAGACCCTGGAGAAAGAGGCGGTTTTTGGTACGGTAGAGGCTGTCAAGACGGTATCCGACCTGTTCCTGCCGCTGAGCGGGGAAATCACCGCCTTCAATGAATCCCTGGAGGACGAGCCCGAAAAGGTGAACTCCGATCCGTATGGGGAAGGCTGGATGATCCGGATCAAGCTGAGCGATCCCTCCGAGGCAGAGGAACTGCTTTCCGCGGAGGATTACAAAGAACTCATCGGTGGGTAAACGCCGCTGGTTTGCCCCGGCTTTCCTCCTTTGGATGGCCGCCGTAACCTACGCGTGCCTCACTTCCTTCGAAGACCTGGGCGACCCGGGTTTTGACCTCCCGTATTCCGACAAGATCGCACACTTTGTTTTCTACCTGGGCGCTGGTATCCTGGGGGTCTTCGCACTGAGGGAGCGTTTCGGCCGGAGGATCGGCATGAACCGGGCATTGGTGCTGCTGGTCATTGGCCTGTCCCTTTACGGCGGCCTGATCGAAGGCTTGCAGGCAATACTCCCAACCGGGCGCAGTGCGGAATGGGCAGACTTCCTGGCCAACTCCTGTGGCCTCCTCCTGGCAGTTGCCTCAGTCAAAGGGGTGTTTCACGAAGTGAAGTCGTTAAATTGGCCGGATTAATTGCAAAGTTTATAAAAGAATAGTTAAATTAGCGTTCATCAAATAAGTTACGCATGGAAACGAAAAAGAACCCGAAAGCGGATCTCACCAGGAACAGTGGCCTGTATTTTGTCCTGGGCCTGGCCCTGGTGATGGCGCTGGTGTATATCGCCTTCGAGTGGAAGACCTATGACGAGGCCAACAACTACGACATCTCCATGGACGTGGAGGAATTGCTGGACGAGGAAGTGCCGATGACCGAACAGATCAAAACGCCACCGCCCCCCCCGCCGCCTGCTGCACCCGAGGTAATCGAGGTAGTGGAAGATGAGGAAGAGGTTGAGGAAACTGTCATCGAATCCACCGAGACGAGCCAGGAGGAAGAGGTGATCGAGGTCGAGGATGTGGTCGTTGAGGAAGTCGACGAGGACATTGATGTGCCTTTTGCCGTGATCGAGGACGTGCCGATCTTCCCCGGTTGCGAAGGTGCCAGCGACAAGCGTGCCTGCTTTAACGAAGAAATGCAGAAACATATCCGGAAAAACTTCCGGTACCCTGAGATAGCCCAGGAAATGGGGATTCAGGGACGGGTATCCGTCATGTTCACCATCCAGAAGGACGGTAGCATCGGCAACATCCGCCTGCGCGGACCGGACAAGAACCTGGAAGCCGAAGCCCGCCGGATCATTGAGAAACTCCCAAAGATGACCCCCGGAAAACAACGGGGCCGTGCGGTACGGGTTCCCTTCAGTATCCCGATCATGTTTAAACTCCAGTAAGGAGCCTGCAGATAACTTATGGATCCCGGCCACATGGCCGGGATTTTTTTTGCCGGTTTTTCCCGGAACCGCTTTCCCGCGCCGGGATATTCAGGTCCCGGGCCGGGAAGCAAACCGCCCCTGTGGAACGGCAGACGGCTGCCCGGATATGCGTCTGTGCTAAAAAGACTTCCGACGTTGGAAAGAACCCTGTTGGTCCGTATCTTTGCGCACCCGATTGACCCCGTGTATGAAATCCGCCACAGGTACTGCAGAACCCGGCGCCATCCAACTGGCATTCACCGACTTTAAGGAGATCACCAAGGCCAAACTGGCCCTGAGCGTGGTATTCTCCGCCGTGGCGGGCTATTTCCTCGGTGCCCAGGAGGTACGCCTGCTCCCGTTGTCCCTGCTCATCCTCGGGGGCTATTGCATGGTAGGGGCCTCCAATGCCTATAACCAGGTAATCGAAAGGACCCTGGATAAAAAAATGCACCGGACCCGGCACCGCCCGATCCCATCAGGGCGCATGGGGGTGGCAACTGCCATGGCCATCGCCATTGCCATGACCCTGGCCGGGGTATTGTTCCTGTACCAGTTGAACCCCCGGACTGCCTTTTTTGGGGCCCTGTCCATTTTCCTGTATACCTGTGTCTACACCCCGCTCAAGACCGTGACACCCCTCGCGGTATTTGTCGGCGCCATCCCCGGCGCCATCCCGTTTATGCTGGGGTGGGTAGCCGCCACCGATGATTTTGGCATTGAGCCGGGCACCCTGTTCATGATCCAGTTTTTCTGGCAATTCCCGCATTTCTGGGCCCTGGGGTGGATGTTGGACGAGGATTACCGGAGGGGCGGCTTCAAAATGCTGCCAACTGGGAAAAAGGACACGGGCACGGCCGTGCAGATCATCATGTATACCATCTGGATGATCGTGATCTCCATTATCCCGGTTTTCGGGATCACTGGCAGGTTATCCCTTTCGGTGCCTGCCGCCGTGCTGGTTTTCCTGATGGGGCTCGGCATGTTGTGGTTTGCCCTGCGCCTGTACGAACGCAGGGACCGGCAGTCCGCCAGGAGCCTGATGCTGAGCAGTGTCACTTATATTAGCCTGATGCAAATTGTTTACGTAGCCGATAGCCTGATAACATGAATAGAGACCTCACCCAACAATCCCAGCCCGTCAAGAGGGCCCGTGCCAAGAAAATGATGCTCTGGTTCGGCATTGTCAGCCTGATCATGACCTTTGCCGGCTGGACCAGCGCCTATATCGTCAGCAGCTCCCGGGAGGACTGGCTGGAAGACTACCAGTTGCCGGAAGCCTTCTGGTACAGTACGGGGATCATCATCGTCAGCAGCCTGTTGTACTGGATGGCCCTCCGTGCCGTCCGGCAGGGGCGGCAGCAGGCCGGCTCCCTGTTGCTGGGGGCAACCCTGCTGGCCGGGGTACTTTTTATCTATTCCCAGTTCACCGGCTTTTCACAGATGATCGATTACGGGTACTACTTTACCGGGCCCACCAGCAACATCACCCTTTCCTACCTGTTCCTGATCGCGGCGGTGCATATCGTCCACGTGGTGGCCGGGATCATTTCACTTATCGTGGTGCTTGTAAACCAGCTCCGCGGGAAGTACGGCCCAGGCAACCTGCTCGGTATGGAACTGGGCAGTACCTTCTGGCATTTCCTGGACCTGCTCTGGGTGTACCTGATGGCTTTTTTCTATTTTTTCGGCTAGGGATTCCGCCAATCGAAAAATAGCTTACACGCAACTCCCGTCTGGAAATCCGAATTCACCCGGAATTTTGCACTGGTACCGGGGTATTCCTTCTGACGGATAATTTCGCCGTACCGGCGGGAATTGCATTTTTCTGGGGCTGGAAACTTGGAATTGGTTACCTAAAAAATGTATTTTTGCTAAAATTATCCTAATACCCTATTTCACAATATGGATACATCGGTAACCACCACAGCTGAAGAGAAAGTCTGGGGAGGCGGCAACCGTCCGCTGGGAGCGAGTTATGGCAAATTGATGATGTGGTTCTTCATCGTCTCGGATGCCCTTACATTTTCAGGTTTCCTGGCCTCTTACGGCTTTTCCCGCTTCAAGTTCATTGAAACCTGGCCGATTGCCGATGAGGTGTTTACCCACGTGCCCTTCTTCCACGGGAACTATCCGATGTATTATGTGGCGTTCATGACCTTTATCCTCATCATGTCCTCGGTTACCATGGTACTTGCCGTGGATGCCGGGCACCGCATGATGAAGAACCGGGTAATCCTCTATATGTTCCTCACCATCATTGGCGGGGCGATCTTCGTCGGGTCCCAGGCCTGGGAATGGGCCACCTTTATCCGCGGGGACTACGGTGCCGTGGAGACCCGGGGAGGCCGGATCCTTCAGTTTGTAAACGCCGACACGGGCGAACGGGCGGCACTGGCCGATTTCGCGGCAACCCTGCCGGATACCCGCGTGGCACACCAGAGGGACAACGGGGTCTGGTTCGAAGCGGAGGGGACCCTGCCCACCTACACGGTGGAGGAAGTGGCCGAAGGGCTGCGCTCCAACCCGAATATCCTGATCCGCACGGAGACCCTCAATGAGGACGGCGAGAAAACGGTGCTCAACCGGGAAGAGTCCCTTGACAAAATCAAGGATGCGCGCCTGGTGGTGGAAGGGGCCAACCTGATCCGCAATGAGTACGGCAGCCGCCTGTTTGCCGACTTTTTCTTCTTTATCACCGGCTTCCACGGCTTCCACGTATTTTCCGGGGTGGTCATCAATGTCATCATCTTTTTCAATGTGATCCTGGGCACCTACGAACGCAGGAAACACTATGAGATGGTGGAGAAGGTCGGGCTTTACTGGCACTTTGTGGATTTGGTGTGGGTATTCGTATTTACCTTCTTCTACCTGGTATAACATTAGCAATTACACGCAAACATGGCACACGATCATAAACTCGAAATTTTCCGCGGCTTCCTGAAGTTCCGCTCCAACACCCAGAAGATTTGGGGGGTACTTGTTTTCCTTACCATTGTAACAGCCGTCGAGGTGGCGCTGGGTATTACCAAACCGGCAGTGCTCACCCACAACTATTTCCTTGGGATGAAGCTCCTGAACTGGATCTTTATCATCCTGACCCTGGTGAAAGCCTATTACATTACCTGGGACTTCATGCACATGCGGGACGAAAAAAGCTCCCTGCGCCGGGCAGTGGTATGGACACCGATCTTCCTGGTGGCCTACCTGATCTTTATCCTGCTGTTTGAGGCGGATTATATCTACAACGTCTGGAAAGAAGGCTTTATGGCCTGGGACTTTTAACCGGAATTAACAAAATAGAAGGCGGCCTTTGAGCCGTCTTTTTTTATTTTTGCAACCGGCTGCCATGAAGAAGAAATTTGTACTTACCGTCCTGTTTATCCTGCCCCTGGTAGTCTATATGTTTTTTGCTTCCGGGGTGACCAATTTCGGGCGTCTCCCCGTCCTCTCCGGACCGGTCCCGGAACTGGATACCTTTGAAGGGGGGCAGCGCCTGAAGGACAGGATTACGGTGATGGGGTTCCTGGGCGATTCCATCGGGATCCGCCAGGGCCAGCTATTCAACCTCAACCAGAAGATCTACAAACGCTTTTACGAATTCCGGGATTTCCAGATGCTGATGGTGGCACCCGAGGGGAGCCGGGAAGAGGTGGAGGCCGTGATGAAGGAACTGGAGACCTTTACCGATACGCGCAACTGGCACTTTGCCTATGGACCCCCGGCGGAGATACAGGCCTATTTTGACCGGCTCGGAACCGGGCTGTCCCTGGATGCCACCGGCGGGAGCCCCTATGTATTCATCATCGACAAGGACCGGATGCTCAGGGGGCGTAAAAAGGACGAGGACACCGGCATCAAATTCGGGTTTGACGCCACCTCGGTGGCCGACCTGAACAACAAGATGGAGGACGATATGAAAATCATCCTGGCCGAATACCGACTGGCCCTGAAGAGCAACCAGGCGGGCCGCAACAACGAATAGCAACAAAGCAGAACCATGGCCGAGAAACGAAATTACCACTATATCTGGGTCGGTGCCGTAATCCTGGTATTCGGGGCGATTTTTGTCCCGAAAATCATGGACCGCCTCGGGCAGGGGGAGGTCGTGGAGCGGGACCGCATGAGCTCGGAAGCCGCATCGCCCCCCCTGGAGTACATCACCTTAAACGGGGAGCGGCGGAAAGTGCCCTCCTTTGCCCTGATCAACCAGGACAGCCTGCTGATTACAGATGCGGATTATCGCGGCAAGGTCTGGGTGGCGGAATTCTTTTTTACCACCTGCCCGACCATCTGCCCGCTGATGACCCGGAACCTGGTGGAACTGCAGGATGAACTGGCGGGATACGAGGATTTTGGCGTGGCCTCCTTTACCATCAACCCCCGGCACGATACCCCGGCCGTCCTCAAGGAGTATGCCGAGCAATACGGGATTACCGATATGGACTGGCACCTGCTCACCGGGAACCGGGACAGCATCTATGAGTTGGCCAATGCCGGGTTCAATATTTTCGCCGCAGAAACGCCGGATGTCCCCGGCGGGTTTGAGCACTCGGGCCTTTTTGCCCTGATCGACCGGGAGGGGTACCTCCGTTCGCGAAAGGACCGCTTTGGGAACCCCGTGGTCTACTACCGCGGCACCATCAGCCGGGAGGATCAGGCCAACCCGGAGGGCGAAACCGAACAAATCAGCCTGTTAAAGGAAGACATTCTTAAATTGCTGGAATCCGAAAATGGAAAATAACATTGCCCTGAAAGAAGCGCGGTTCAACCGCTGGATCAATATCATTTCTATCGCCATCCCGGTAGTGGTGGCCCTGCTCTTCGGCATCCGCATACCGGATGTGGAGCCCCTGGGCTTTTTGCCCCCCATCTACGCAAGCATTAACGGACTTACGGCCTTGCTGCTGCTGGCCGCCCTCTGGGCCATCCGCAGCCGCAGGCAGGAACTCCACCGCCGGCTGATGACCACCTGTATTGTCCTGTCCCTGCTCTTCCTGGTGATGTACGTCGCCTACCACATGACATCGGACTCCACACCTTATGGTGGTACGGGCGCCATCCGCTACCTGTATTACACCATCCTGGTCAGCCACATCGTTTTGTCCATCGCAGTCATCCCCCTGGTATTGCGCACCTACACGAAGGCCTACCTGAAGGACTTCAGGGGGCACCGGAAACTTGCCCGGATCACCTTCCCCATATGGCTCTATGTGGCGGTTACCGGGGTTGTCGTATATTTGATGATTGCACCCTATTACACCTATTGACCTGTGAAGCCAAAACCTATTTACCCCTTCCTTTTACTGGCAGCCCTGCTGCTGCCGGAGGCCGCCGGCGCCCAGTGTGCCATGTGCCGGGCCGTGCTCGAGAGCAACGGGGATGCCTCCGTGGCCGAGGGGATCAATAACGGGATCGTCTACCTGATGGCGATCCCCTATATCCTGGTGGGGGCGCTCATCTTTCTGGTTTACCGCAAGGTACGCTCCTGAAATTTAACATTTTTTCACTCCTTAAGGTGTAACAATTGCATCCTGCCCACGTCTTGTATACAAAGCCTTTTGGGTTTTTTCATCAATCAAAAGTACCAACCGCATGTTCGATATCGAGCGATGGCAGGAGATCTTCGACACCATCCGGAAAAATAAACTCCGCACCTTTCTTACGGGGCTGTCCGTAGCCTCGGGCATCTTTATTCTGGTTATCCTCCTCGGTTTCGGGCAGGGCATGCAAAACGGTATTGCCCACGAGTTTGAACAGGATGCCTCCACGTCCGTCTGGGTCTGGCCGGGCATGACTTCCATGGAATACAAGGGCATGAACCCGGGCCGCCGGATCCAGCTTCGGAACGGGAATTTCGAATACTGGAGCCAGGCCGAAGGGGAACACATCGACCGCCAATCCCCCCGGTTGTTCGTGCAGAACGTATCGGTTACCTACGGGAATGAAGCCCTGGTATACGGGATCCACGGCGTGGCATCCGGGTTCCAGTTTATCGAGAACGCCAAGATGGCCCAGGGCCGCTTTATCAACCTCTCTGATATGGAGGGAACCGCCAAGGTGGTGGTGATCGGGGATAAGATCCGCCGGGACGTCTTCGGCCACCTGGACACGCCCATCGGGGAGTATATCGAATTTTCAGGCCTGCCGTTCAAGATCGTCGGGGTGTACAAGGAGCTCCGGGAACGGGAGGAGGAAACCCTCTATATCCCGCTTTCCACCGCCCAGAAGGTGTTCAACGGGGGCGACCGGGTCAGCAACCTGGCCTATACGCTACCACCGGCAGAGAACTTCGACCAGGCTGTGGCTGAGGCAGTGGCCTTCAAGGACGAACTCCGCCAGTATCTGCAACAGGCACACACGGTTGCCCCGGAAGATACCAGTGCCATCCAGGTGTGGAGCGCCATGGAGGAGGCGAAACGGTATTACAGCCTGACCGGGAACATCAAGTTCTTCTTCTGGTTCGTGGGGATTTGTACCATTATCGCCGGGGTCGTGGGGGTAAGCAACATCATGCTGATCGTGGTCAAGGAGCGCACCCGCGAAATAGGAATCCGCAAAGCGCTTGGGGCCAAACCCTGGTCCATTGTCGGGATGATCCTCCACGAGGCCATTTTTGTCACCTCCCTCTCCGGTTTCCTGGGCCTCATCCTGAGTATGGGCCTGCTGGAAGTGGTCGGGCCCCATGTGGAGGTGGACTATATCATGAATCCTTCGGTAAACCTTACGGTAGCCCTGTCCACGGTGTTTGTGCTGATTCTCGCCGGGACCATCGCCGGGTTCTTTCCCGCCTGGCGGGCCGCCAATATCCGGGTTATCAATGCCCTCCGGGATGAGTAACCCCGCTAAAACCGTTAAAGAACCGCACCATGTTTAACCGCGATCGTTGGAAGGAAATCCTGGAAGTGCTTACCAGCAACTGGTTCCGCACCGTGCTGACGGCTTTCGGCGTATTCTGGGGCATCCTGATCCTGATCATCCTGCTGGCCGCCGGCAAAGGGCTGGAAAACGGTATCAAGTCGGATTTCGGGGACATCGCCACCAATACGATGTTCATGTGGACCCGCAGGACTACCAAAGCCCACATGGGGCTGCCCAAGGACCGGGAATTCAACTTCAAGACCTCCGACCGGGAACTGCTCGAAAGCCGGTTCCCCGAATTGCGGTTTATCTCGCCCCGGAACCAGCTGGGGGGCTTCCGCGGTGGCAGCAACGTGATCCGGGGCATCAAGACCGGGGCTTACAACATCTACGGGGACTATCCGGAAATCATCCGGCAGGACCCCATGGGGATCACGGCAGGCCGGTTCCTCAACCAGAATGACATACGGGAAAAGCGCAAGATCGCCGTCATCGGCGAAGGGGTGGTCAGCGACCTGTACGAAGCAGGGGAGGATGTGCTGGGGACCTATATCAAAATCCAGGGCGTGAACTTCATGGTGGTGGGCACCTACAAGAAGAAATCCAACGACGGGGACGGGGAAGAAGGGCAGAAGCAGATTTTTGTGCCCTTTACCACTTTCTCCCAGGCCTTCAACCGGGCAGACAACGTCGGCTGGATGGCAATTACGGCCCAGGACGGGACATCCATCACCTCCCTGAAGGACAGGATCGTCAGCACCCTCAAGGAAAAACACAAGGTACACCCGGACGACCAGCGGGCCATCGGGTATTTTGACCTGTACGAACAATACAACCGGGTGGAAAGCCTGTTCGGCGCCATGCGCTTTATCGCCTATTTCGTGGGGATCCTGGTGCTGTTGTCAGGGATCATCGGGGTGAGCAATATCATGCTGATCGTGGTCAAGGAGCGCACCAAGGAGATCGGGATCCGGCGGGCCCTGGGCGAACAGCCCTGGAGCATCAAGCTGCAGATCCTGATGGAATCCATCTTCCTGACCATTATCTCCGGCATGGCGGGCATCGCTATGGGGGCCCTGTTCATCTACGGGGTGAATACGCTGCTGGATGCCAACGGCCCGGTGGACATGTTTATGAATCCCAGCGTCAGCCTCGGGGTGGTGATGGGGGCACTGGCCATCCTGACCGCCTCAGGCCTGCTGGCCGGTTTTATCCCGGCCCAGAGCGCCATCCGGGTAAAACCCATCGATGCGCTGCGAACCGAATGAGTATACTATTGAACAAAAGCATTACCTAATAAAACAATCTATAATAAGAGCCATATGAAAAAGTCAGTAACCGTTGTGATTCTCATTGTAATCGCCCTAACCTTCGGCGGTTCCATGTACTATCTCTATAAAAAGAACGCCGAGGACCCGGTGGTCTATGAAACCGAAAAGCCAAGCCGGCAGACCATCATCAAGAAAACGGTCGCCACCGGGAGCATCCTGCCCCTGGAGGAGGTGCTCATCAAACCGAACATTTCGGGTGTCATCGAGGAAATCTATGTGGAAGGCGGGGATTTCGTGAAATCGGGCGACCTGATCGCCAAGCTGAAAGTGGTGCCCAACCTGAGTGCCCTGAACGATGCCAAAAACGCCATCGAGGACGCCAAGATCACCCTGGCCGACCAGCGCCGGAATTACGAACGCCAGCAATCCCTTTTTGCCAAGGGCGTGATTTCCCAGGCCGATATGGACCGGGCCCAGGTGAGCTACGACCAGGCGAAACAGGGGTATTCGGCCGCCAACAAGCGGTTTGACATTGTGAGCACCGGTACCACCAGCGGCCTGAGCAGCGCTGCCAACACCCTGATCCGCGCCACCGTGAGCGGCATGGTGCTGGAGGTCCCTGTGGAAGTGGGGAACCAGGTAATCGAAGCAAACACCTTCAACGAGGGGACCACCATCGCCGCCATTGCGGATATCGACAAGATGATCTTTGAAGGCAAGGTGGACGAGTCCGAAGTGGGCAAGATCCACGAGGACCTGCCCCTGGAGATTACCGTTGGCGCCATTGAGGACCGGGTCTTCCCGGCCGTCCTGGACTATATCGCCCCCAAGGGCAACGAGGAGAACGGCGCCATACAGTTCGAGATCAAGGGCACGCTTACCAAAAGGGACAGCACCTTTATCCGCGCAGGCCTGAGTGCCAACGCCTCCATCATCCTGGACCGGGCAGACAGCGTGCTGGCGGTGAAGGAAGCCCTGGTGCAATTCGACCCGGACACCAAGGAACCCTATGTGGAAGTGGAGACCGGCCAGCAGCAGTTCGAGCGGAGGAACCTGGTGCTCGGAATCTCCGACGGTATCCATGTGGAGGTAAAATCCGGCCTGGACGAGGATGCGTCCATCAAGGTGTGGAACGCCATCACCCCGCCCCAGACAGGAGCCTGACGGACTTTCTCAAATTTCTCAGCTGATTGTGTAACAAAACAGCCCGTTTGCGGTCTAACGGATGTAAGATCGTTTAAAGTCGTATACCAACCATGATTGAAATAAAAGATTTACACAAATCCTACAAGATGGGGAGTAACTCCCTGCATGTTCTCAAGGGGATCAATTTCAAAGCAGAAGAAGGCGAACTGGTGGCGATCATGGGATCTTCCGGATCCGGAAAATCCACACTCCTCAACATCCTCGGGATGCTGGATGAGGCCGATACCGGGGAATATATCCTGGACGGCGTCCCTATCAAAAACCTCAGCGAGACCAAGGCGGCCAAATACCGGAACAAGTTCCTCGGTTTTGTCTTCCAGTCCTTTAACCTGATCAACTACAAATCGGCCCTTGAAAACGTGGCCCTGCCGTTGTATTACCAGAAGGTCGGCCGCAAGGAACGGGAGGCCAAGGCGATGAAATACCTGGAACAGGTGGGCCTTAAGGAATGGGCGGACCACCTGCCCAACGAACTCTCGGGGGGGCAGAAGCAACGGGTGGCCATCGCACGGGCCATGGCGGCAGAACCCAAGGTGCTGCTTGCCGACGAGCCGACGGGTGCCCTGGACAGCACCACATCCTATGAGGTCATGGACCTGATACAGCAGATCAACGACCTGGGGAACACCATCCTGGTGGTCACCCACGAGGAGGATATCGCCCATATGTGCAAACGGATCATCCACCTGCGGGACGGGGTCATCGTTGAAGACAAGAAAATCGAGCAGGTAAGAGCTTCTCAGTATGTTCAATAGAGACACCTGGCAGGAAATATGGCATAGTATCAAGAACAACAAGCTTCGGACCTTCCTCACCGGTTTTTCCGTAGCCTGGGGGATTTTTATCCTCGTGCTGCTGCTCGCCTCGGTAAACGGCATGCAGAATGGCTTTTACAAGCAGTTCAACGACGATGCGACGAATTCCATCTTTATCTATCCCAATGCGACCTCCAAGCCGTATGGGGGCTTCGAGGCAGGGCGGCGGATACAGTTCAAGAACGACGACCTGGAATTCATCAAAGGGAGTTTTGAGGAATCCTACGAATACATCTCCCCCAGGTTCAACCGGTCGGTCACAGCCAAATACAAACAGGAGACCGGCACTTATACCATTATCGGCGTAAGCCCCGACCACCAGATGATCGAACGCTCGGTCATCGAAAGCGGGCGCTACCTGAACAAACGGGACCTGAAGGACCGGAACAAGGTACTGGTCATTGGCCAGCAGGTGCAGAAGGAGCTCTTCAAGGACGATGACCCCATTGGCAAAAGCCTTATTGCAAACGGGCTGGTCTTCCAGGTGATCGGCGTCTTCTCGGATGACGGGAACGAGCGGGAGGAGAGCAACATCTACGCCCCCTACACGACCATGCAGGGGATCTTCGGGAATACGGACCAGATCAATTCGATCTCCATGACCTATAACCCGGCCTTTGATTTTACCCGGGCACTCGCCTTTTCGAATACCATGGAAGAGGTGCTCAAAAGACGGCTCGTTATCGACCCGGAGGACCAGAGCGCCTTCTTTATCAACAACTACGCGGAAGGGTTCTCCAATATTCAGACCTTCAGCAACTTCCTGACCTTTGTGGCCATAGGCGTCGGGGTGCTTATCCTGATAGCCGGTATCGTGGGTATCGGGAACATCCTGATCTTCATCATCAAGGAACGGACCAAGGAAATCGGGATCCGCAAGGCGCTCGGGGCACGGCCCATCGAGATCGTCAAGCTGATCCTGATGGAATCCATCGTGATCACCACCCTCTCCGGCTTCGGGGGCATGCTCTTCTCCATGGGTATCGTCGCCCTGATCTCACCCATCGTGGACGCCCCGGCATTCTCCAACCCGAATGTGGACAACACCGTGGTGATCATCTGCACCGTGGTGCTGATCCTGGCAGGGGTCATGGCCGGATTGATCCCGTCCATCCGGGCCGCCAACGTTAAACCGATAGACGCATTAAGAGCCGATTGATATGGGATTGTTAGACAGAGACTTGTGGAAAGAGGTATTTGCCACCCTGAGCAAGAACATGCTCCGGACCTTCCTGACGACCCTCGGGGTGATCTTCGCGATCGTCATCCTCATCGGCCTGCTCGGGGCGACCAACGGCATGAAGAACGGCTTTGACAAAATATTTGCAGGAACTGCCACCAACAGTATGTTCCTCTGGGCCCAGCGCACATCCATGCCTTATAAGGGCTTTGAACGGGGACGTTCCATTGACCTCTCATTGAGCGATGTGGACATGATCATGCGTGAAGTGCCCGAAGTGGATGTCATCTCCCCAAGGATACAGCTCGGGAACTTCCGGGGGACGGTAACCGTCATCCGCGGTGGAAAATCGAGCGGTTCCAGCGTGTACGGGGACTTCCCCACCATCGACCTGATGTCCAAGAAAAAAATGGTGGAGGGGCGTTTTTTGAACCAGAACGATATTGAAGGGGCCCGGAAGGTTTGTGTGATCGGGGTCGACGCCTACAAACTGCTCTTTGAAAAAGGGGAAAATGCCATTGGCGAAAGCGTTCGCATCAACGGGGTCTATTTTACCGTGGTAGGCATCTTCAAGCGAAACGACAATATCAATTTTGAAGGCGAAAATACCGTCTTTGTGCCCTTTACCACCTTCCAGACCGCCTTCAACAGCGGGGACGAGGTGGGCTGGATGGCCATCCTGGTGGACGCGGACAAATCGGTGGCCGTGGCCGAACGCAAAATCAAGGCACTTCTGAAGCGCAAGTACAATATCCACCCGGACGACCCCCGGGCATTCGGGTCCTTCGATTTCTCCCAGATATTCGAAGGGATCAATGCCTTTACCATGGTGCTTTCCGGGTTCTCGTTCTTTGTGGGAATTTTCACCCTGCTGGCAGGGGTCATTGCGGTGAGTAACATCCTGCTGATTACCGTCAAGGAACGGACCAACGAAATCGGCATCCGGCGCGCGCTGGGGGCCACCCCGGCCAACATCAAGCGTCAGATCGTGCTGGAATCCATCGTGCTGACGTTCTTTGCAGGGCTTATCGGGTTTATCATCTCCATCGGGCTGCTGCATGCCCTGGACATTGCCTTCGGGCAAACCGACGACGCCCCGTTCACCAACCCGACCGTAAGCCCGCTGCAGGTAATCGTTTCCTTTACGCTGATGGTCACCCTGAGCATCCTGATCGGGATGATCCCCGCCAACCGGGCGGTGAAGATCAAGCCCATCGATGCCTTACGCGAAGAATAACATTGAATACCGGAAGAATAAAATTCAAAACAGATAGCTAATTAATTATATCAACCATGAATAAATATGTTAAATACGGACTCTTAGCCGTTGTCGCCCTGGGCGCGTTCTACGCGATTGCCCGGGTTCTCAAGACCAACAGCAAACCGGCCGAGCTGTACGAAACCGAGAAGCCTTCCAAGCAGAATATCGTCAACAAGGTGGTGGCTACCGGGAAGGTGATCCCCAAGGAAGAGGTGGATATCAAGCCCCAGATTTCCGGTATCATCGAAAAGATTTACCTGGAAGAAGGCGCCCGTGTCAATGCGGGTGACCTGATCGCGGTGATCAAGGTGGTCCCCAACGAGCAGGCCCTGAACCAGGCCCAGGGCCGGGTCCGCAACGCCGAGATCGCCCTGAACAACACCAAAATCGAATACGACCGGAACAAGACCCTCTTTGACCGGGGGGTGATCTCCAGCCAGCAATTCAACGACCTCCAATTGCAGTACGACCAGGCCAAGCAGGAACTGGAGAATGCCCGGGCCGATTACCAGATCATCCGCCGGGGCTCTGCCGGGGGCTCTTCGAGCGCCAACACCAATATACGCGCCACGGTAGCCGGGACCATCCTGGAAATCCCGGTGGAGGAAGGCGACCAGGTGATCCAGTCGAACAACTTCAACGACGGGACCACCATTGCCACTATCGCCGACCTCGGGCAGATGATTTTCGAGGGACAGGTGGACGAGGCCGAAGTTGGCAAACTGGAGCTGGGAATGCCCCTGAAGATCACCCTCGGGGCCATACAGGAACAGGAATTTGAAGCCGACCTGAAATTCATCGCCCCCAAAGGGGTAGAGGAGGAAGGGGCCGTGCAGTTCCGGATCGAAGGCAACGTTGCCCTGGACTCCTCCCATTTTATCCGGGCAGGATACAGTGCCAATGCCTCCCTGGTCCTCTCCCAGAAGGACAGCGTCCTTGCCGTGAAGGAGGCCTGGCTGCAGTTCGACAAGGAGACCGACAAACCCTACGTGGAAGTCAAGACCGGGGAGAATGCCTACGAGCGCCGCGATATCGAGACCGGGATTTCGGACGGTATTTTCGTGGAGGTGCTTTCCGGCCTGACCGAGGAGGACGAAATCAAAATCTGGAGCAAGACGGAACCCATGGATTCCGACGAGAGCTAAATAGCCAATTCATCAAAGATTCAAAAAATGAACACCATCAATTCAATAAGAACTTCTCGTGCCCTAAAGTTGCTCCTGTTGCTGTTTGCCTTTTCGGCAGGGGCGTTGCAGGCGCAGAAACGGGAATGGACCCTGGAGGAATGCGTTACCTACGCCGTTGAAAACAACCTGGATATCCAGCAATTCCAGCTGGCGCTGGAGCGGACGCTGATCGAGAAGTCGGATGCCTTGGGCGACATGCTTCCCGGGCTGAGCGCCCAAACCCAGGTGGGACGGAATGTCGGTTTTACCATCGAACCGTCCACCAACGCCCCGACAACGGAGGGGATTACCACAGCCAGTGCCAACCTAACCGCTTCAATGACGCTGTTTGACGGTCTGCGGAACATCAACCGCGTACAGCGGGCCAAGATGAATGCGCTTGCCAGCCAGTACCAACTCCAGGACCTGGTGGACGATATCCGCCTGAATGTCGCCAACGCCTACCTGGACGTTCTCTCCAACAAGGAGTCGCTCAAGACCTTCCGGGCGCAGTATGCCGTGACCGAGCAGGACCTGAACCGGACCCGGGAGCAGGTGGAGGCCGGAGTCCTTCCCCGCGGGGATTTGCTCGAGGTCCAGGCAACCGCTGCCACCCAGGAGCAGCAGATCATCAATGGGGAAAATGACGTGTTGTTTTCCCGTATCGTGCTGGCACAGCTGCTGCAGATCACGGATTACGAAAATTTCGATATAGCCGACCAGGAATTTGAGGTACCCCCCTCCGACATCCTCGACAATTCCCCCAAGGTAATTTTCGACAAGGCGCTGACCTTCCGGAACGATATTGCCTTTTCCCGTTCCAACGTGGAATTGGCTGAACAGGACCTGAAGATTGCCAAAGGTGCCTACCTGCCTACCCTGAGCGGCTTCTTCAATTACAACACCCGGTATTCCAGCAACACCACCCTGCCAGACCCGGCCAACCCGGGGTCGTTCTATTCCCCGGCATTCGTGGACCAGTTGTGGATCCTGGACGGGATTTCCTACGGGGCCCGGCTGGATATCCCGATTTTCAACGGGTTCAACACGCGCAACAATGTGCAGCGGGCCAAGATCGATGTGATGCGGGCCGAGCTGCAGCTGGAACAGGACAAACTCGCCCTGGAGACCGATATCAACAGGGCGTACCTGGATATCCAGAATTTTGCCAAGTCCTATGAAGCCGCCCAGCGCACGCTGGAAGCCCGGGAACTGGCGTTGGAATATGCCAAGGAGCGCTATGAGGTGGGGCTGATGAATGCCTTTGACTTTGGGCAGGCCCAGTCGCGGGTGGATAATGCCCGGGCCGATGTGATCCGGACCAAGTACAATTACATCTTCCGTATCAAGGTGCTGGAGTTCTATTTTGGACTGCCGATTGCACTGAATTAAACGGGTGCGGAACGGGGGTTAACGACCCGGGCCAAACGGAGCAGTAGCTCCGGGATACCGTGAACCGGTAGGAAACAAAAAGGCAACCCCGGCTTTCAATTTTGAAAGCCGGGGTTGTATCTTTGGGGGCTATGGCCTGGATCCTGAATATTGAAACTGCGTCCACGAATTGTTCGGTGGCCCTCTTCGAGGGAACCCATCTTCGCGCATTGCGGGAAGATCCCAGCCCGGGGTATTCCCATGGGGAACTGTTGCATGTTTTTATCGGGGAAGTCCTGACAGAAGCCGGGATTGCCGGCACTACCCTTGAAGCAGTGGCAGTGAGCAAAGGACCCGGTTCCTACACCGGGTTGCGGATCGGGGTGGCATCGGCCAAGGGCCTGTGCTTTGCCCTGGGCATCCCGATGATTGCCCTTCCTACACTTAGCGTGCTGGCGGCCGGCGCACAGGTTTCGGACGGTTTGCTTATCCCCATGCTGGACGCCAGGCGGATGGAAGTCTATTCGGCTGTGCTGGATATGGAAGGGAATGAGGTCCGTGAAACCCGGGCGGAGATATTGGATGCCGGATCCTTCCGGGAATTCCGGGGACGGGGCCCCCTGCACCTGATAGGGAGCGGGGCCTCAAAGGGTCGGGAAGTGTTGGGAAATGAACCGTTCATCTACCATGCCGACCTGCAGCCATCTGCGCAGCAAATGGGTCCCATGGCGCACCGGGCTTTCCTGTCCGGGCAGTTTGAGGACCTGGCCTATTTTGAGCCGTATTACCTGAAGGACTTTATCGGGACCCTGAAAAAGGGTTAATTGACAGCTTCCAGGCTGTTGTAATACGCGACCAGTTGCATGGCATCTTCCAGCTTGCGCAGGTTGAGGTTATTGCGTGCGATGTATTCCTTGAGCGTATCCCGGTGGTTACCCAGGCTGGCAATCAGGCTCGCCTTCCGGAGGGAAATTGGTTCCATGGGGTCGTCCCCGATCCGCAGGAAAAATTCCGAGGCGTCGAAATACTCGGGCTTCCGGGTATCCTCATAACCGTGCTCCGGCAGGGCCGGTCTGCGGTAATTCTTGACGGGTCGCTGGTACAGCACCACGCGCTGGCCCGGGTTCAGGGGGATGAAGTATTCCCGTTCGATGTCCCCTCCCTTACTTACGGGGTGTACCTCAAAAGTCTTGTCGTCGAGTTCAACCGTGATGTTTTCCCGCTTTAACAGGCTGTGTTCCTGCCCATCCGGCCCCAGGTAAAGCATCTGGCCCGTAAAGGCATTGAACCGCATCAGGCGTTCTTCCTTCAGCGTATTGTCGGGATTCTCAATAATGATCGTTCCCTTTTTATAGATCTCTTCCAGGTACGGGGTGCCGTTTACCGGGAGGTCGTACAGGACAATTTCGAACATCCCGTCATATTGTTTCCATTGGTTGCCGTTAAATTGGGCCGATGCCAGCAGGGCACCGCCCAGTACGGCTGATATAAATAAGATTTTTGTTTTCATAGCTTTGAAATATATAACCCTAATATACTAAAAAACAAGGAGATACGCAAGTAAATCCTACTTTGATTTCATGTGGATATCGCGCTGTGGGAACGGGATTTCGATACCTTCCTTGTCGAAGCGTGCCTTCAGGGTTTCCATCACGTTGAAGTGGGCGCCCCAGAAGTCCGCGTTTTTAGCCCAGAAACGAAGGCTCAGGTTCACTGAGCTGTCCGCGAGTTCCCCTACATAAACCTCCGGTGCCGGATCCTTGAGGATGCGCTCATCCTCCGCGCAGATCTCCAGCAGGATGTCCTTGGCCTTCTTGATATTGGACCCATAGCCGATGCCCACGGTGATCTTGTCGCGGCGGGTGTCTTCGGCACTGTAGTTCACGATGTTGTCATTGGACAGCTTGCCATTGGGGATAATGGCCAACTGGTTACCGAAGGTATTGAGCTTGGTGGTAAAGATGTTGATCTCCTTTACCGTGCCGTCCACCCCCTGTGCGGAAATCCAGTCCCCGACACGGAAGGGTTTGAAAATCAGGATGAGTACGCCCCCGGCAAAATTCGAGAGGGACCCCTGCAGGGCCAGGCCCACCGCAAGACCCGCGGCACCCACGATGGCCACCAGGGAGGAGGATTTAACCCCGAGTTGCGTAATGACCAGCACAAAAAGCAGGAGCTTTAGCCCGATCCGGATAAAACTCTGAAGAAACGTTTCCAGCGCCTGGTCGTAGTCCTTTTTCTCAAAAAACCGGCGGACGATCCGGTTGATAAAGCCGATAACCCATAACCCGACAACCAGCGTCAGGATGGCGGTTATCACGCTGGGCAAAAATTCCCAGAACCATTCGATGCCCTTTTCGAAATGTTCTTTGTAGTCTCCTAGTTGATCCATTGGATAGTGCGTATTGGTTGAACGTGCGGAAATAATAAGAAATTTAGGCAGGATCGGCAACTTTACCAGTTTAAAAATCTGTTAATCTACTCCGCCCAGGACCTGAGTTCCTTCAGGGCTTCGGCTGCATCTTCCAGGGGCCTCCTGCAGCTGCCTTCCCGGCAGATATAGATACGTGTTTGCCCGGGGTCAAACCGTCCTTTAAAAAGCGGGAGGCCGGATTCCGACTCGCTTGGTGCCACCAGGCATTGGGGCAGGTATTTTTCCAGCAGGCCGGCCGAAAGTGTACCGGCTTCCGGTCCGCAGACCGCCACCTCGTAAAAGGGCTCACCCATCCACAGGGCCAGTTGCATCCAGTTGGCGTATTGGGAAGCATAGCGTTCCATGGACGGGGCAACCGCCCGGAGCATTTGTCGGGAGCGGTTTTTCCATTCGGACCGGCCAAAGAAGCCTCCGAGCAAATACAGGTTTTTGGCCATGATGGAATTCGATGCGGGGATGACATTATCGGCCGTTTCCAGGCTTCTCCGGATCAGCGCCGGGTCCAGGGCCGAAGTGAAGTACAGCACCGGGTTTTCTTCGTCGCCGAAATGCGCAAGTGCATAGCTGCACAGGTCCTGCGCCCGTTCCATCCAGGCGGGGTCGCCCGTGGCCCCGTACAGGGCGATATAGCCTTCCGCAAGGGCTGCGTAATCCTCCAGGAACCCGTGGCCCTTTCCGTCGCCCCCGCGGGTGCTGTGGGGGACACTGCCATCCTCCCGGGTCACGGTGCCTGCCAGGTAGGCGCCCAGGGCGAGGGCGGCTTCCCGGGCCTCCTCCAGGCCGGTATACCGCCACGCTTCGGCCAGCCCGCCGAGCAACAGGCCGTTCCAGGAGGTGAGGACCTTGTCGTCCAGGCGTGGGGGCTCCCGCTTGTCCCGGATTGTCAGCAGCCGCTCCCGGCAGGAAGCCAGTTTTTCCCGGACCGCGTTTTCCGTCAGACCGAAGCGCCGGGCCAGGTCCGCTTCGCCTTCGGTGCGGATCAGCACGTAGTTGCCGTTTTCCCAGTGACCGAAGTCATTGATGTTATAGGCCGAGGCGAACAGGGGAAAATCCACCCCGAGGACCTCCTGAAGGGTGGTTTTCTTCCAGCAGTAATATGCACCTTCCTCTAGCTGGCCGCTGCTGTCGATGCTGTCGGCATCCAGGGATGCAAAAAACCCGCCCATGGGATCCCGGAGGTCCCGGACCAGGAACCGGATGGTCCGGGAAACCGTTTCCCGGTACAGCGGATCCCCGTAGTGCGCATAGGCCCTTGCGTAGAGGCTGAGGAGCTGAGCATTGTCGTAAAGCATTTTTTCGAAATGGGGGACATGCCACCGGCTGTCCACGGAGTACCTGGAGAACCCACCGCCGAGGTGGTCAAAGAGCCCTCCATAGGCCATGGAGCGCAGGCTGAGCCGGACATGCGCGGCAATTTCCGGATCGGCCCGGACCGCGTCCAGGTGCATGAGCGCCTGCAGGGTGACCGGCATCATGAATTTGGGGGCGCCCTGCATCCCCCCGTATTCGGGGTCAAAACGGGGCTTCCAGGAAGCGACCCACTCCGTCACCTGTTCCGTGCCGGGCAGGCCGGTGCCAGGTTCCGCCCCGGGCAGGTTGATGCGGGAAAGGGCGGAACTCAGGTCGGAGGCGTATTCCCGGATCCGTCCGGGATCCTGCCGGTACATCCTTCCCAGTTGTTCCAGGGCCTGCAACCACCGGTCCCTTGGCAGGTAGGTGGCACCCCAGAACGGCTTCCCGTCCGGCAGGGCCGCCACGTTAAGCGGCCAGCCTCCCGAACCGGTCATGATCTGCAACGCATCCATGTAGATCTGGTCCACATCGGGACGTTCTTCCCGGTCTACCTTTACCGGGATAAAAAGCGTGTTCATCACCTCGGCCACCCCCGGGTCCTCGAAGCACTCGTGCTCCATGACGTGGCACCAGTGGCAGGCCGCATAGCCAATGCTGATCAGCAGCGGTTTGTCCTCCCTGACGGCGCGTTCCAGGGTGGCTTCGTTCCAGGGGAGCCACCGGACCGGGTTATGGGCATGCTGCAGGAGGTACGGGCTGGTCTCGTGGATGAGTTCGTTGGGCGGGTTTTTTTCCATGGATGAGGCGTTGGGTGCACCCCGGTCGGGGGCACTGCTTTCAGGGGTTGGTATAAATAGTTGGAACAAAAAGGCGCCCCCTGGAGGAGGGCGCCCTGAATTTCAGGTATTCGACGGCTATTTGACCTCGAAGGTGATTTTGGTGTTTACCCGGTAGCTCTCGATCTTTCCGTCCCTGACCGTGCAGCTTTGTTCATTGATATACACGGAGCGGATGTTTTGGACCGACTTGTTGGCCTGGGCCAGGGCTTTCTGTGCGGCGTCTTCCCAACTCTTATCGGAATTCGCCAGTACTTCTATTACTTTTAAAACTGCCATAATTTCTGTTTTAGGGTTTCCCCTTAAAGTAAGAAATAAAGGCCGGATTCCAAAGGTTCCTTGCAGGTTTAACCGTTGATGGCGACTACGTCCGAAACCTTGTCACCCAGCATGTTCCGCAGCATGGTCTCAATCCCATTTTTCAGGGTAAAGGTCGACGAGGGACAACCGCTGCAGGCTCCCTGAAGCACCACATGCACGGTTTTGCTCTCCGCCTCATAGGACTGGAAAACGATATTGCCCCCATCACTGGCTACGGCCGGCTTGACGTATTCCTCCAGGATGCTCGCGATTTCCTGCGAGACCGGGTCCAGGTTGTCCATCCCGCCCGCCGGTATCCCGGCGACGGATTTGCTTTCGGCCGCGGCACCCGGTTCCAGTACCTCCCCACCAGAAGCAAGGTATTCCCGGATGAATTCCCGCAGTTCCATACTGACGTCTTCCCACTCGGCCACTTCGTATTTGGTCACCGAAATGTAATTGTGGTCCATAAAAACCTCCCTGACAAAGGGAAAACCGAAGAGCTTGCGCGCAAGGGGGGAGTGTTTTGCCTGGTCGATGTCCTTGAATTCAAAGACGTCCGGCACCAGTTTTTTGTTGGCGACGTATTTCATGACGGCGGGGTTGGGCGTCACTTCCGCATAGACGGTAACCGCCACCCGGGAACCCTTTTCGGGCTCGTTCACCACCGGTTCCCCGGCATTGAGGTACTCCACCAGTTGCTGGGCTACCTCCTGCTTTACATCGTCCCATGCCACGATGTCAAATCGCTCCATCGCCACGAAGTTCCCGGAAATATATACCGTTTTGATAAAGGGCAGGTAAAACAATTGCTGGGCCAGGGGGGAGTCCTTGGCCTCGTCGATATTCTTGTATTCGTAGCTTCCCTTGTGGACCAGCGGCCGGTTTGCCTCGAACTTGAGGATGGCCGGATTGTTGGTTTCCTTCAGGGTGATGACATATTCTTCCATCGTATTGAATTTGTGCAAAATTACGGTATTTTGGCCGGACTCGCTCATATAATAATAGCAGCTTTATACCGTTATACAGTATATTTAAAGGCATATAAAACCTGAGCCCCAGCCCTTTTCGATGAGAAAATTCCTGCTTTGTTTAGTCGCCTGCTTTGCGTCTGCGACCTGGTCGCTTTCGGCACAGGAGGGAATCCCCGTCTATTTTGACTATCTCTCGGATAACTACTACCTGATCCATCCGTCCATGGCGGGAATCGGCCTGGGGGGCAAGATCCGCCTGACGGCGCGCCAGCAATGGTTCAGCGTGGACGAAGCACCCAATATGCAAACGCTCAACGCGCATTACCGCGTCCCGGAAACGCGCAGCGGCCTCGGGGCCATCCTGTTCAACGATGCCAACGGGTACCATTCCCAGACCGGCCTGAAGCTCACCTATGCCCACCACCTCCAGTTTGGCAGTGATATCCGGGTCCTCAACCAGCTTTCATTCGGCATGAGCCCGACCATCCTGCAAAGCAGCCTGGACGAGACCGAATTCCGCTCCGTGGTGCCCGACCCGGCGGTAACAGGCGCCAAAATCAGCGCCACCTATTTCAACCTGGACCTGGGCATGTCCTATTCCTATATGGATTTTTACGCCCACGTCACCATCCTGAACCTGCTGGAGACCAAAAGGGAGCTCTACCGGATCGGCCGCGCCGACCCCGACAACGTCCCGGTCATCGACAACCTGAGGAGGTACCTCTTCTCGGTGGGCCATGTGTTCGGACGGGGCGAATGGCGGGTGGAGCCCTCCACCATGCTGCAGATCACCGAGTTTACCCAGGAAAAGGCAATCGATATCAACGCAAAGGTCTACAAGGATGTCGGGTTTGGTACCCTGTGGGGCGGCCTGTCCTACCGAAGGAGTTTTGACGGGGCCCAATTTGTTCAGAACGGGAATTTCGGGGAGCAGCGGCTGCAGTTGTTCACCCCCATAGTCGGCGTCAATGTGAACCGCTTTATGTTCTCCTATAACTATTCCTACCAGTCCGGGGACATCCGCCTGGACAGCGGCGGGTTCCACCAGATTACCCTGGGGTACGACTTCGGGCCCGAAAGGGAAGATCGCTTCGACTGTTATTGCCCGGCGGCTAATTATTGAATCCGCCTTTTTGCCAACCAGCCGGGGAGTCTGCCGGTTTTAAACCAAAACGCCCGGCACCGAACTGAACGGCCCGCCGGGCGTTTACCAACCCCACCTTCCAACACGGCTACTGCACCCAGGTAAAGGCTTTGCGTTCGGCCTGTTTCCGGACGGCCTTCAGCAGAGCTGCCTGTAACCCGCTTTCGGCCTCCGGCCTGTTTTCGGACAGGTAGGCGGCGCGTTTCGCATTCGCTTTTTGGATATCCTCCTGAATGGCCTTGCGCTCTTGTCGCCGGGCCTCCAGGTACGCCTTCAATTCCCCGGTTTCCATTTGCTGCAAATTCCCCGGCAATCCTTCCCGGTCCAGCTCGGCGAGGTCCAGTTTACCCCTGGCATGGGCATCCACCAGGTCCCAGCTCTCGTTGCTGTAGAAGGCGGAGCTTTTACTGACGGCGCGATCCACCATGACTGCCTCCTCCATTTCGGCGGCATTGGCATCCTGGGCAGCCTGTTGCTGCTTCCGGGAAGCCCCCATCCGGCCATAGCCGATATAGGTCTTGTTCAGTTGTTGGTTCAGGCGGATAATCACTTCGTCGTAGGGGGTTTTTACATGGACGATGGCCCGGTTATGGTCGATGGCGGTATAGTCCCCGCGGCCGCGGCGCGCCCCGTCGGCCCAGAGTGTGCGTACCCCGAGCTGGTAATCGCCGCAGAAGATGGTGTTGACCACCACATCCTGCTCCGCTGCGTTTTCCAGTACGGATTCATAGGGGATGCGTCCCTGGTTGAAGGGCTCGTTTCCGGCAATGAAGATGAATTTCAGATCCCCGGAGTTGGAACTCCATTGAAGCTGACGCATGGCCGATTGTATGACCTGCCCGCAAAACTCCTCCCCCCCGTTCGTACTCAGGGAAAAAAGGCGTTGGGAGATCTCGTCCAGGTCCCGGCTGAAGGGAAGTACCTGGCGGATAAAACCTTCCCCTGCCGACAGGCCGTCGTTGCCGTATTCGTACAGGGCGATTTCCAGGTCCGGCACCTGCCGTTCGCGACAGCGTACATAGCTGAATTCATTGACCAGGTCCCAGAGGGTTGCCTTGGCCTGGTTGATCAGCCCGTCCATGCTGTTGCTCGTATCCAGCAAAAGGGCAATCTGTACCCTGGGACGGGTTTTGACAGGGGTTGTTTTAACACCGGCATCCTGGAGAGGAGGCGTCCCCCCCATCCCTGCGAAAGGGAGGGCCATAAGGACAAGGGCCATCAGGCGTATTTTCTTTTTGACTTCCATAACAATTGATTTGTAGTACGGGGTACAATGTACAGGCAACTTTATGACCCTGCCAGCGGGAATGAGCCAGGCAACCTTTTTGGTTAGGCAGGATGCGGCCCCTTTTAGCCAACCGGCAAAAAACGTGATTTTTGCCTGTCTCCGAGGGGCTGTGGCGTTTTTTCGTATGGTATAAATGGACTAAGTTTATCCAAACGTTGCCATGCGCCCTCACCTGTTCCATCTGGTACTTTTTCTACTGGCCTGCCCGCTGCTACGCGGGCAGCAGCAGCTCGGCATTCAGGATTCGGCGGCGGGGGCAGTGCAACAGGAACAACCTCCGCTAGCCCGGCGGCACCGGCAGCTCCTGGATTCGGCCAATGCCTGTATGCGGCAGGATATCGGCAGGAGCCTGGACTTTGTCACCCGTTCCATGGAATTGCTGGGGGATCGCAGCAACCGGCGGGAACTCGCCCAATCCCTGACCACCCTGGGGGAGATCTACCAGTTCCACAACCAGTACGACCTGGCGATCAACAGCTACCGGGAAGCCCTGGAGACGGACAGGCGGCTTCGCACCCTGTTGTTGCTGGGCCGCGTCTATGTGCTCAATGAAGACTTCCGGGAAGCCGTAGACCTCCTCGTCCCCGAGGAGGACCGCCCGGGCCTGGCGCCCGACCAGCGGGTGGAGCTCTGTGAAACCCTCGGGGATGCCTACAGCGGGCTGGGGCAGGTAAATACGGCCGTATCCTATTACCAGCTGGCACTGACCATTGCGGATAAGAACCAGAACGCACCCAAGGTGCCGGATTTGAATTCAAAGATTGCACAGGCCTACGACCGGGCCGACCGCACCCAGGAAGCTGAAGCCTATTACGGGAATTCCCTCCAGCAGGCCAGGGCCCAGAACCCGGCCCGGGCCCTGCAGGAAAGTGAAAAGGTGGCGGATTTTTACAACAAGCGCAGCCGTTTTCCGGAGGAGATCGAACTCCGGAAGCAAAGCCTGGAACGGTTAAAGGAGCTGCCACAGGGGGTGCAGGCCCCGGAGGCCGATTCCATCACCGCCCAGGGGGTCAGCTACAAGATCGGAAATGCCTACCTGGCGCAGGACAAACAGGAGGAGGCCATCCCCTTCCTTTCCCGGAGTATTGCCGAGGCCAGTTCACGGGGCGACCTGGAAGTCGAAAAGGATGCCACCCGCAGGCTGTCCGAGGTCTACCGGAACCGGGGCGATTATAAAAAGGCCCTGGAACTCTACCAGAACTACGTGGCGCTCGTCGATACCCTCTACGTTCGCAAGGAACAGGAGCTCTCCCGGGCAGCCCGCTTCAGCCGGGAGATGGCCAGCAGCCAGAACCGCATCAGCACCCTGGAGCAGGAGCGGCAGCTTTCCCAGAGCAAATACGACCTGGCCCTTGCCGAACAGCGCCTGACCCAGGAGATCAACAAACGGCAGCGGTACATCATTTATTCCCTGGTTTTCGGGTTGCTGCTTACCGCCCTGGCCGCCTTTTTCTATTACCGGAGCAACCGGCAGAAGGAACTGGCCAACCACCTGCTGGCCCTCAAGGGGTTGCGATCCCAGATGAACCCCCATTTTATCTTCAATGCGCTGAATTCGGTCAATAACTACATCGCCCGCAACGACGAGCGCAGCGCCAACCGCTACCTCAGTGATTTTTCCCTGCTCATGCGCACGGTCCTGGAAAACTCCGAGAAGGACTTTATCCCGCTGAGCGAAGAAATCGAACTCCTGGAACTCTACCTGAAACTGGAACACGACCGGTTCCCGGACAAATTCGAATACCGGATCGAAGTGGACCCGGAGGTGGACCCGGAGGCGTATCGCATCCCCCCCATGCTCCTGCAGCCCTACCTGGAGAACGCCGTTTGGCACGGCCTGCGGTACAAGGAGGAGAAGGGGTTTTTGAAAGTGGCCATCCGGCCGCTCAACGCAAAGGCCATCAGCATCACCATCTCGGACAACGGGGTGGGTCGGAAACGATCGGCGGCCCTGAAGACGAAAAACCAGCAGCAACAGAAATCCAGGGGGATGGGGAATATCCGCAAGCGGATCGAAATCCTGAATCAGATGTACGGGGACCGGATCACGGTATCGGTTTACGACCTGAACCCCGATGGCAGCGGCACGCGGGTGGTACTAAATCTAAGAAGCGAATAATATGGAAATAACGGCGGTACTGATAGACGACGAGGCCCAGAGCCGGGAGATCCTGAGGACCTACCTTAGCAAATACTGTGATACAGTGCGTATTCTGGGCGAAGCGGCCAATGTCAACGAAGGCCTGGAGCTCCTGCGCAGCCAACAACCCGACCTGGTCTTCCTGGACGTTGAAATGCCCTTTGGCAATGCGTTTGACCTGTTGGAACAGGTCCCGGAACGGAACTTTGAAACCGTTTTTGTGACGGCCTACCAGCAGTATGCGATGGATGCGCTCAACAGCCATGCGGCCTACTATCTGATGAAACCGATATCCATCGATGCCCTGGTGGCTGCCGTGGATTACGTGCGGGAAATCAAGGGGAAGGAGGCCCGGCTGGACAACCGGGTGCTGCAGGGGGTGCAGGCGGTGGCCGGCAAGATCACCATCCCCCAGCTGGACGGGTTCCAGGTGCTCGAAGTCGCCGATATACAGTATTGCCAGGCCGATGACAACTACACGCAGATCTTCCTCAAGGATGGCAAGCTGCTGGTCAGCAAAACCCTGAAATACTTTGAGGATACCCTGAAGGAATTCGCCTTTGCCCGCGTGCACAAATCCTACCTGGTCAATGTGGCGGAAATCGTGCGGTACAGGAAAGGAAAGGGGGGGAGCGTGGTATTGGCATCCGGGAAGGAAATCGCCGTGGCCCCTTCCCGGAAAAAGCAGTTGCTGGAATTCTTTGAATAGGAGTATTCCGAATAGGAGTATATTGACACGAAACCTGCCCGCAGGAGCAGCTGGTTCCCGGGCATCAAAATCCATAGGATGAGTATCGTAAAAAGCGTTCGGGGGAAGGCCCCCCAGATAGGTGAGGATTGCTACCTGGCAGACAACGCGGTGGTGGTTGGCGATGTGGTCATGGGGGATCGCTGCAGTGTCTGGTTCAATGCGGTGGTACGCGGGGATGTGAATTCCATCCGGATGGGCCACCAGGTCAACGTGCAGGACGGGGCGGTGATCCACTGTACCTTTGAAAAGGCCGCCACGCAGATCGGCGACAATGTGTCCATCGGCCACAATGCCATCGTCCACGGGTGCACTGTCCGGGACAATGTGCTCATCGGCATGGGTAGCATCGTCATGGACCACTGCGACGTGGGTTCGTACAGCATCATCGCGGCAGGTGCCGTGGTTCCCCAGGGGACCGTGGTGCCGGAAGGCTCCATTTTTGCCGGGGTGCCCGCCCGGAAGATCGGGGAGGTACGCCCGGAGTTGCGCACCGGGGAGATAGAGCGGATTGCGAAGGCTTACATACGCTATTCGGGCTGGTTCAAGGATGGGGGAGGGGAGTAATATGGCCTTGCAACCTGCTGGCCAGGACCTGTGCAGGCTTGAAAAATGTGTACATTTGTGGCAATTGAACCGCCACTAATATGAAAGCATATGTATTTCCCGGGCAGGGTGCCCAGTTTACCGGGATGGGGAAGGACCTGTATGATGCCTTTCCCCAGGCACAGGTACTTTTTGAACAGGCAAACGATATCCTCGGCTTTTCCATCACCGAAATCATGTTCGGCGGGTCGGCCGAGGACCTGAAAAGGACCGAAGTTACCCAGCCGGCCATCTTCCTGCACTCCGTCATCCTGAGCCGCGTCCTGGGGGATGCCTTTGCCCCCGACATGGTGGCGGGCCATTCCCTGGGCGAGTTTTCTGCCCTGGTGGCAAACCACACCCTTTCTTTCGACGAGGGACTCAAGCTGGTATCACAGCGCGCCCAGGCGATGCAGAAGGCCTGTGAATTGAAGCCGAGTACCATGGCCGCCGTACTGGGCCTGGAGGACGCCGTGGTGGAGGAGGTTTGTGCCAAAGTTGCCGGTACCGTTGTGGCTGCCAATTACAATTGCCCGGGCCAATTGGTGATTTCGGGGGAAGTCCCCGCTGTGGAAAAGGCCTGCGAACTTCTCAAGGAAGCCGGGGCGCGCCGTGCCCTGGTCCTTCCGGTTGGTGGAGCTTTCCATTCCCCCCTGATGGAACCCGCTCGGGAAGAACTTGCCGCGGCCATCGAACGGGCCAAATTTGCGACCCCCCAATGCCCGATTTATCAGAATGTAACGGCTACTGCGGTTACCGATGTGGCCGAGATCCGCAAAAACCTGATCGCCCAGCTGACGGCTCCCGTCCGGTGGACACAAAGCGTGCGCCAGATGGTCGCAGACGGGGCCACGGAGTTTGTAGAGGTGGGCCCCGGCAAGGTACTGCAGGGCCTGGTCAAAAAGATCGAGCCCGGCGTTGATGCCGATTCCGCCCATCTTCCCGGATGAGGTTGTTTTCAACCCGGAAATGGGTTATTTTGACTGCTAAATTGGCCGGACACCCCTTTTTTCACTAATATTGAACCCCAACCTTAATGGCCTTGAGGCAAATGGCTTCAGCCTGAACACCAGACGCTTAACATTGGCGTACGCTATGAATCAGAGTCTCAATACTTCAAAATCCCCGTTTTTTTCCCGGGCTGGCCGGCAGTTCCTGTGGATTTTACTGCTATTGCCTATTTTTAGTGCGACTGGCCAGGCAACGGTATCCTTTTCTTCCGCTTCGGCCTCGGGCCCGGAAGCTACTAATGCAAACCTGCCAACCCTTTTTGTCGATGGCACAATCACCCTGGCCACCACCGTTACGGTCTCCGTTACTGGTGGAACAGCAGTCGGTGGGGGATCGGATTACAATTTCACGTCACCACAGGAAGTAACCATACCGGCAGGCGTTTACGACGGGACAACGGGAACCGATATTCCGATTCCAACCCTGTCGATCGTAAATGATGCCATTGTGGAGGGGGACGAAACAATCGTACTGGGCCTGAGCCTGCCCACGGGGGATGCCTCCTTGACGGCGCCAACCAGCACAACTTATACGATTACCAATGACGACACCGTAACGGTCTCCTTTTCGTCAGCTTCCGCCTCGGGGCTGGAATCGACCAATGCAAGCCTGCCGACGCTGTTTATTACAGGTACTGTTGCTGCGGCTACCACAGTAACGGTTTCGGCAACAGGGGGATCTGCCACTGGCGGGGGTACGGATTACAATTTTACTTCCCCCCAGGTAGTGAACATCCCTGCGGGGGTATATGATGGCACGGCAACCACGGATATTGCAATCCCGAACCTGTCAATCGTCAACGATCCCACACCGGAAATTTCCGAAACCATCACCCTGGGGTTGAGTGCGCCTACCGGTGATGCAAGCCTGGGAGGAATTACTTCAACAACTTACACCATTTTAAACGATGACGACCAGGTTCTCGTAATCAATAATGTCAGCCAGGCCGAAGGTTCCGGGGGCGGTACCACGGCATTTGGTTTTACAGTTTCCATCCAGGGCGGGACCAATGCCTTCCAGGATCTCAGTTTCCGGGTGAATACGAGCAACGGTTCAGCGAGCCAGCCTGGGGATTACATCCGCATCCAGAACCAGGTTTTTACCATCCCTGCCGGGCAGAACAGCGTGACCGTCCCGGTCAGTGTGGTTGCAGACGGCGATCCGGAACTCAATGAGACCTTCTCAGTCCAGATCGACAACCCCACCACCGGTGCAGCAATCGGCGCGGCCGACACGGGTACGGGTACCATAGAAAACGACGACAGCCAGACCATCAGCATCAATGATGTGAGTACCACAGAGGGGAATGGCGGAACCAAGAACTTCAACTTTACCGTCAGTGTGGACGGGGGCGGCGATGCCCTTGCAAACATCGGGTTTACCATCAACACAGCCAACGGTACGGCGACCGTTGCCAACAATGACTATGTGGCCCTAACCGGTGTCTCAGGAACCATCAACAGCGGGTCCAACAGCACCCAGGTCACCGTTGTTGTCAATGGGGACACCACCCCGGAACCCAACGAGACCTTTTCCGTGGTCCTCAGCAACCCGTCGAATGCGACTATCAACGATGGGACAGGCACGGGTACGATAACCAACGATGACAACCAGGTACTCGTAATCAACAACGTCAGCCAGGCGGAAGGCTCCGGCGGCGGCACAACGCCATTCAATTTTACGGTTTCCATACAGGGCGGGACCAATGCTTTCCAAAACCTTAGTTTCCGGGTGAATACGAGCGACGGGACAGCGAGCCAACCGGGGGATTACACCCGTATCCAGGACCAGATCTTTACCATCCCCGCAGGCTCCAACAGCGTAACGGTCCCGGTGAGTGTGATTGCCGACAACATCCCCGAACCCAACGAGACCTTTACCGTTGATATTGACCAGCCCTCGACGGGTGCCGTAATCGGTGCCACCGATACGGGCACCGGGACTATCGTAAATGACGACCAGCAGGGGCTGGTGATCAGCAACGTTTCCAGGGACGAAGGAAATTCAGGGAATAACACCTTTTCGTTCCAGGTGAGTATTTCCGGGGGAGGTAATGCCCTTCAGGATATCAACTTTACATACAGCACCCAGAACGGTACGGCAACCGTGGCGGACGGGGATTACCTGGGCCTGACCAATATTGGAGGTCAGCTGGCAGAGGGACAGTCCAGCGTGATCATCCCGGTTACGGTACTCGGGGACAACAAGGCAGAGGCAAACGAGACCTTTTCGGTGATCCTGTCCAATCCGCAGGGGGGTACCATCGCACAGGGTACGGGAACCGGCACCATCCTCAACGACGACAACAACAGCATCAGCATCGCCGATCTCACACAGAACGAAGGGAATACTGGGACCACCAACTTTGTGTTTACCGTTACGGTCGATGACGGTGCCATTGCCCTTCAGCAAATCGATTTTGAATTTGATACCTCCCCCAGCGGGGCCAATCCGGCCACTGCGGGAGTCGATTATGTCACAGTAAGCAATGGAACCGGCACTATACCGGCCGGGGCGACCAGCACTACCATCTCGGTGAGCGTCAATGGGGATACTGACCTGGAGCCGGCCGAGACCTTTACTGTGGAGATAAACAATATCAATAATGCCGACCCCGGCGACAATACGGCCATCGGGACTATCCAGAACGACGACCAGTGCGACGCAGGAGATAATGCCCCTGGATTGGAGGCGGATCAGGCTACCAATTTTTGTACGGGTGAAGTCATTCCTCCACTCACTGATTTCGTGATCAGTAACCCACCGGCGGGGACCACGCTCACCTTCAGCCAGAACATCGACCCCCTGGTGGTGGCCAACCACCTGAATGCCGCCCAGGTTGCCGCACCGGTTGCGGGGACCTATTATGCCTTCTATTATGACGCCGCCAACGGTTGTGCAAGCCCGTTGTTGACCCTTACGCTTGTCAGGAATGCAACACCTCTGCTGGATGGTATTTCCGGAGATGAACGCTGCGGACCTGGCGTTGTTACCCTTACGGCTACCGGAAATATCCCGGATTCCGCGAACAGCCCGGACATCAACTGGTATGATGCCCCCACAGGTGGGAACCTGGTATTCACGGGGGAAACCTATACCCCCAGCCTGTCGGCAACCACTTCATTCTTTGTGGAGGCCTTTGCCAACGGCTGCAGCTCCGCACGGGAGGAAGTGATAGCTTTTGTGGCACCCATTGTTACAGCAGGCACACCTTCGAATGCTTCGGCCTGTTCCGTGGCAGCCAACGGGCCTACCATCCGGGACCTGGATGACCGCCTCGTTGGGGAAGATGCCGGAAACTGGTTGGTTGGAGACGATCCTTCTAATGGAGAGGTAGTTATTGAACCTGGTAACCTTGTGGATTTTGAGGGCCTCCCGGCGGGCACCTATACCTTTGTCTTTACAACTACAGGTGCCCAGGCGCCCTGTACAAATGATTCGGAGATCATCAGCATCACCGTGACGGATTGCGATGTGGACACAGACGGGGACGGGCTCCTGGACGGGCTCGAAGCCACCCTGGAGACGGACCCGAACAACCCGGACTCCGATGGGGACGGGATTGACGATGGCACCGAAGTAGGCCCGGATACAGCCAATCCGCTGGACGAAGATGGGGACGGGATCATCGATGCCCTGGATTCGAATGTACTGGATGCGGATGCCGACGGGGTCAACGACCAGCAAGATCCGGCCAACACTAACCCCTGTATCCCCAACGCCAGTGCAGGCAACTGCGATGTGGACCTCGCCGTAACCAAAACCGTGGACAGCCCCCAAGCCGTTATCGGGCAGGAGGTCGTCTTTACTATAAGCCTTACCAACCTGACCGCAATCGAAGTGTCAGATATCCAGGTGGGGGACCTTTTGGAAACCGGCTTCGGCTTTGTGGGCGCCACTGCCAGTACCGGAACCTATGATTCCGCCACCGGGATCTGGACCGTGCCGCTGATTGCTGCCGAGGGAGCCGAAACCCTGGAAATCACGGCAACGGTGCTCGATACCGGGGTGTATACGAATACGGCCGAACTCCTGGATTCCAGCCCCCTGGACGGCAACCCGGCCAATGACGCGAGTACGGTTGAGGTGGAGATCGTCCTGCCGGAAGGCGCGGACCTGCAGATCACCAAATTTGCGCAGATCACCGGGGGCAGCGTCTCCGATTCAAGGATTAACCCGCTGGTGGATGACCGCATCCGCTTTGTGGTAACGGTCACCAACCTGTCCACAGATGCCACGGTTACCGACATCCAGGTGGAAGATATCATCAACCCGGAATCGGTAACCGGGTTTGAATACGTGCAACACACGAACCTCCCGGTAAGCGCCTTCCCCCCGGGCGCCTATAACCCGGATACAGGTATCTGGAACATCGCCAGCCTGGCGCCGGGAGCATCTGTGGAACTGAACATCGTGGTCTTTGTGCGCCAACCGGGGGAATTTACCAATACCGCATCCATCATTACCCCGGTCTCCGATGCCAACCCGGACAACAATTCGGCTTCGGTACTGGTCGTGGTAGGGGATGTCAACCAGGGCGAACCGCTGTTCAACCAGTTCTCCCCCAACGGAGACGGTACCAATGACCTGCTCAAAATCCAGCTCACCCGGGAAAACGAATTGACCGGAGTCCGTGAACCTTATATAGATTTATACTCCATCCGAATATTCAATCGCTACGGCCAGCAGATGCTGGAGGCAACCAACCTGGTAACGGATGTGATCTGGGATGGGGAGTACAACGGCTCGCCCGCCCCGGAGGGCACGTATTTTTATGTCCTGGAATACCGCACATTGCCGGAATTCGGGGGTGAACAGGTCACGGTCAAAGGCTGGATCCAACTGATTCGATAACATGCAGCAGCAAGAAACCCGAATACACCGTTTAATTGTGCGCTCCCTGGGGGTACTGCTTTTCCTGTTGGCGACCGTCCAGACGGCGTCCGCCCAGCGGGAGCCGCTCTACACCCAGTACATGTACAACATCGGCAGCTTTAACCCGGCCTATGTGGGAAGTGTGGAAAATCCTGACTTTTCCCTCCTCTACCGGGCCCAGTGGATCGACATCCCGGGGGCGCCCCGGACCCTGAGGTTTGGCGCAAACGTACCCCTTGGGAACCGGAAGCACGGCCTGGGATTCAATGCGGTCAATGACCAGCTGGGGCCCACCTCCCAGACCTTTGTGGATGTTTCCTATTCCTTCCAGGTCCGGTTTACCTATGACGTCTTCCTGGCCTTTGGGCTGGATGCGGGAGGGACCTTCCTGAATACGGACTTCAGCAAGGGGACCTTTGAAAACCCCGGGGAACCCATCCTGGATGCCCAGAACATCAACGAGATCTACCCCACCCTCGGGGCCGGGGTATTCCTCTACCAGCAAAACTGGTACCTGGGGGTATCCGTACCCAACTTCCTGACCGATGCCCTTTACAGCAACGAGGTGGCGCAAATCGTCTCTGACGAGCTGCAGTTCAACTTTATCGGGGGGTACGTCTTCGACCTGTCGGACAACCTGAAATTCAAACCGGCATTTTTGGTAAATTACCTCTCCGGGGCTCCGGTGAACGCCAACCTGTCGGCCAATTTCCTGATCAGCGACGTTGTGACCGCAGGGGCATCCTACCGGTTCGACAATGCGGTGAGCGGCCTGGCGGGGTTCCAGGTATCGGACAACCTGTTTATGGGTTATGGATATGATTACAACACCAATGGCCTGGGCGGTTACAACAGCGGCACCCACGAAATCATCGTAAAATTTTATCTTGGTAGGGGCTCAGGTTCCGACCGGGACCCGGATTCCGGGAAAGGCAAGAAAAAGGGCAAGCAGATCGACAGCCCGAGATTTTTCTAAGCGCATTACATGAAACTTAAAAACCACATACTGATCCTTTTTGCCCTGGTGAGCCTGGCGGGCCATGCCCAGAAATCCTCCAGGGCGGACCAGGCCTTTTTTGAATATGATTTTAAGACGGCCATTGCGGAATATGTGAAGGAAGGCCGTAAGCAGCCGCTCAGCCCCGGGCAGCAGCTCAACCTGGCCGAGGCCTATTTCCGGCAACGCCAGTACCAGGAAGCGGCCGATCAGTACGTGGAACTCTACCGGAAGGACAGCATCCTGGACAACCACCATTTCAATATCATGCTGCAGGCCCTTTCCAAAACCTCCGGGAAGGAACGGGTGCAGGCTTTCCTGAACACGCGTAGTTCCCAGCTTTCCAATGAGTTGCTGGAAAACGCCTCCTTTAATTACGAGCTGCTCGACAACCCGGCATCGGACCAAATGGATTTCCGGATCTTCGCGCTGAAGGGGAACTCCCCCCAGTCCGATTTCTCACCCGCCTTTTATGGGGACGACCGGTTGCTGTTCAGTTCCACAAGGCCCCAGGAAGAAAAGGATACCTATTTCCCGACCGGGGAGGCCTATACGGATATTTTCGTGGCCCCCCTGCAGGCAGACGGGCAACTGGGCACGGTTGCGCCCCTGAATTCCCTCCCGCCTTTGAAATTCCATGAAGCGACCCCCTTTTACAGCGAGGCCCTGGAAGGGATTTTTTACGTCCGTTCCAATGCTTCGGAGGGCGCCCTCACCTTTGATGCGAATGGCAAGAATTCACTGGCCATTGCCCTGAACAAGCGCAATGGCAGTTTCCAGACCCTGCTCAGGGACCCGAGTATTTCATTTTACTATCCCTTTTACGAGGCCGAAAACGAGCGGCTGTATTTTGCGGCCGACTTCCAGCAGGGCTACGGGGGGACGGACCTCTATTACGTGGTGACCAACCAGGGGCTTATTATGTCGGCACCCGTTAACCTCGGGCCGAGGATTAATACCCCGGGAAATGAAATTGCCCCCTTTGTGGTGGATGGGAGCCTGTATTTTTCCTCCGATGTCTTTTACGGCCTTGGGGGGATGGATGTGTTCAAATCGGAGATGCAGGCCGACGGGACCTTCAGCATACCCGCCAACCTCGGTCCGGAAATCAACTCCGTCCAGGATGAATTCGGCTTTGTGATCCGCAGTTCCCCAACCGGGGGCTACCAGGGTTACTTTGCCTCCAACCGGCCCGGCGGGGTGGGAAGTGACGACCTCTACGGATTCACCGTATCCCAGAAACCGGGTCTGAGGACCCTGGTGGTGAGCGGGCAGGTGCTTGCTACCACCGGCGATGCGGTGGAAAAGGCCCGTGTGCGGCTCCAGGACGCTTCCGGCGGCCTGTTGCGGGAAGTCTATACCCAGGGGGACGGCAATTTCCGCATCGAGATTCCCTGGCAGGCGGATACGCGGCTTAGCATCGACAAGGAACGGTTTACCGCAGCCGTCCTTGGAGGGGAAGGGCAGGTGCAACTGGGAGAAGGGGAACCCGTGGAGGTGATCCTCAAACCGGTGGAGGAAGTGGTCCGGCAGGTGCGGGACCATTACGAATTGAGGGGGGAGAAATTTTACTTTCAAACCGGGAGCAGCCGCCTTACGGATGCGGTTCAGATCGGACTGCAGGAGCCCCTGCAGGCCCTTAGGGAATTCCCGGAGCTACGGATACGGATCGAGGCGCATACAGACAGCCGAGGCAGTTCTGCCACCAACCAGGCGCTCTCCCAGCAGCGGGCCGAGGCGATACGCGAATACCTGGTATCAAATGGTATTGCAGCAGATCGGATCGTTGCCGCCGAGGGCAAGGGCGAGAGCCAGATCCTGAATAATTGCACCGACGGGGTGTATTGCCTCGAGGTGCTGCACAAGCAGAACGAGCGGTACCCGCTCATTGTGACCAACTACGAAGAACGCTGAATCAGCGCTCCAGGCGGCAGTCCGTGCAGGACTTTACCTCCCCGTAATACGTTTGACGGTACTTGTGCAGGGTTCGGTAAGGGATGCCGAAAAGGTGTTTGCGGATATAGGTCACCTTGGTGTCCAGGCGCCCCATCTTGGGAGTGAATCGAACTTCGTTGCGCGTTTTGCGGGCAACATTGAAGAGTCTCATGGTTTCTTTTTTTCTGGGGCAAAGATCGTAAAATTGGCCGTTCAAGTCAAATCCGTTTGCCGATCCGGTCCGATCCGTTCGTCGGATACGTCAAACCGAATTGTCGGAAACCCCCGGATTAACTGCCATCAAGGGCCTGACAGCCCTAGAGGATCAGCCAGCAGTAGTAAGCGGCAAAAAGGGACAGGAAGAGGATCCCGGCATAGGTGAGTACCTTAAGGCCCGTACCGGGCATTGCTGATTGGGGCATGTCCGGGCTGGTCACATTCTTCAGGTTCATGTATCCCACCAGGGGCGCCATTACAAAAGAGATAAAGGTTGCCAGAGCCACCAGATTGCCCATGTTGGCTCCGAATGCCGTAAGCACGAGGTAATTCACCCCTGTCAGTACCAGGATGGCCAGGGCGTAATGCCATTTCTCCCCAAACCGCTTCCGATCCGGCCGCAGGTATTCCAGCACGTCGATACTCACCCGGGCTATCGCGTCGTGGGCCGTCATGCAGGTGCTGAACATGGTGGCAAAGGCGGAAATGGCGATAAAGATATAGGCCCAGTCGCCGATGTGGGTGGTGAACAACTGCACCACCTGGTCGGCAAAGGTAACGGCATTGCCGCTGAGTTCCGTGCCCGTGCCGTAGAGCGTGCGGTGGCCGATGATCAGGAAGAACACGGCGAGCAGGGCCGTGGTGATGTAGCCCGTATTGAACTCCTGCAGCGCATCCCGCAGGCTGGGTTTCCCCCCTTTTCCCTTGTACTTTTCCAGGCTCCACAAACTGATCCAGCTGCTGGCCTCCACGGCCGTGGGCATCCAGCCGATCAGGCTGATCAGAAAGAGCACCCCAACGCTGTCCAGCAAGGGCGGGCGCTGAAAGCCTTCCACCGCCGCAACGGCCGGTTTGTACAGCACCATCACCGTGGTCACCAGCAGGGCCGCAAACAGGATGGTCACCACGAATTTCAGCGTGGTTTCCAGCAGGCTGTACCGCCCGATGATCAGGGCGATGCTGATAAAGGCAAACAACCCCAGGGCGATCAGGGAAACGGAAACGCCCCGGATGCCGAATAAGTTGGATAGCAGGCCTGCGGTTACCACGTACAGGGCGGCAAGGATGGTAAAGGTGGTCACCAGGGTAATGAAAGCGTACAGCCACATCCAGCCCTTTCCACGACGGGAATAGCCTTCCACCAGGCTCCTGCCCGTCACGTTGGTATAGCGGATGCCGTACTCAAAGAATGGATATTTAAAGAGGTTTGCCAGCAGGATGGGGACGGCCATGATCCAGCCGTAGGTGGCGCCTGCCTTGGTGGAAAGCACCAGGTGGGAGGTGCCTATGGCCATGCTGGCGAACAAGAGCCCGGGCCCCAGGTTTTTCAAAAGCGTCTTGAATCGGCTCATGGAAGGTGTTTCGTCGGTTGCGCCTAATGTACGAATTCGCCCCGTTATTCAATATTGATCCGGTTGCCGTAAAACCGCGGCTGTGTATTGAAAACCAGGTCCAGGAAGACCTTTACCCGGGCAAAGTATTCCCGTACCTCCATCTTGATGCCGGAGGACCCACCGACGCCACGGGCATTGAACCCCTGGGCGTGCAACCCTTTCTGTCGGGCGATATACAGCGCCCTCTTGTTGTGGAATTCCTGGGAAATCACCGTAACCGAATCCAGCCCGAACACGACCTTGGCCCGGACCATCGAGTCCAGGGTGCGGAACCCTGCATAATCGAGGAAAATCCGCTCGGCCGGGATGCCGCCCGCTATCAGATCCTTTTTGATGGTGTCCGGCTCGTTGTAGTAGATGCTGCCATTGTCGCCGCTGACCAGGACATAGGCGATCTTCCCGGCCCGGAACAGCGCCAGGGTCGCTTCGATCCGGTACCGGTAGAAAGGGTTCATTCCCCCTTCCACCCGGTGTCGGGCCGTACCCAGCACCAGGCCCACTTTAGTAGGGGGGATGCTTTCCGGGTCCGAATACAGCATCCCGTCGGATGCATATTCGATAATGGCATTGCAGGTAACGATCACCAGGACGGGCACCGCCAGGATCGGCAGGAGGCGCTTGAGCCACTTCTTTTTCATAGCCGGTTCTCTTGGATTAAAGGTACATAATTAGGTACATACCCGGATCGGCCGCTGCAAAAGGGTGCAAAAAATACCCCCGGCGGGAACCGGGGGCGAATAAAATAATTTGGGTGGCAGTTGCACTATGGGCGAGAGGGCACTTGCGCGCCTACCGGCGTTACGGAGCACCTACCAGCGGTACTGGGCGCCAACCATCAGCATGGAAGTCGTCATTTCATAGGACACCTCGCTGCCCGGGACAGCCCCGTAAGGCGGGATATCCCCGATTAGTTGCGGGCTGTAGACCGGGCCGGCCGTTGCATCCCCGCTGAACCCGAAGTGGAAGACCCCGTCGATCTGGAAGTGTTCCCCGGCCGAAACCCCAACCCCCAGTTGGAAGGCATTCTTGATGATAGCGGTGGACGGGATGTTGAAAAAGGCCATTTCCGACGAAATCGGGTTGGAGCTGTAGGTGTACCCCAGGCGGATGGGCACCTTGTGGAAGCGCTTGTACTGCATCCCCGCAGATATGATATTCACATTGTCCCATCCAAAGCCCGCCACGGTGGCGTTGGGTGTCCAGCCCCTGGCTTTGAAACCTTCCGTATTTTCATAGTTGACCAGGCGGTAGTCCAGGGCCAGGTCAAAATACCCCAGGGAATATCCGAGCCCCAGCGACCAGATGGCCGGGTAGTCGATGGTGAAGGTCGAGGTGGCCTGGCTGCCATCCAGGTAGGTGTTATCCAGTTCAAATTCCCCGAAGCGCTGGGTGGTTTTATAGGAGGTACCTGCCTTGAACCCCTTTCCGCTATCGTAAAAGAGGCCGAACTGGGCACCGAACCCAAAAGCGGAGGCCTTGTCGGTACTCGGATAACCCGCCTGGGTCGGGTTGGCGGTTGGGTTGGGCCAGAGTTCCAGGCTGGCATAGTTGAAGTTGGGTTGGATGCCCACGGAAAATTCAGGGTTGATTTCATAGGCATAGGTCACCCCAAACTGCAACAGGCTGTAATCGGATTCCACCCGGCCAAACCCGCCCATGCTCTGGGGCATGTTGATCGGGTTGGTCGTGCTTTCCGGGAAGGTCACCCCGAAGCCGCTGATTCCGAAGGCAGAAAAACCAAAATGGTGTTTGCTCTCCCCGGCCCCGGTGACAAAGGCAATGGCAGGCAGGGGGGATACCCCCCGGTCATCCTCGGTAACCCCGCTGAAAAAGTTTCCCGTGGGTTGACCGTTGCCGTCCGTTTCGGGTACGGTAGAGCGGAGCTCCGGGGAGGAGAAGAACAACCCGATGTCTGCCCGCAGCTGGGCGTGGTCAAAAGCGGTCAGGGATGCCGGGTTCCAGTGCATGGCCCCTGAGATATCAATGGGTTGTGCCGTGGCAGCGCCCCCCATGGACATGTTGACGGCCCCGACGCCCTGCATGATGTGTCCCGCCTGGGAGAATGCAAAGGGCACACAGCAAAATACCAGTAAATAGGTGCTTAAAATTTTCATCGCTTCTGAATTTTATTAGTTGCCAAGAAGCAGCGGAACCACCGGGCAGGGTGGCTGTTGGAAATTGGCAGGTTTGATTAACAGGTACAAGTTACGTCCCAAAAACAGGGGGAATTATGATAAAGGTCATTGGAAAAACCCCTATATTCCAGGGGATTTCAGGCACTCTTTGATTTGTTTGTCCGGGTATGCCGCATTCCCGGTTAACCATTTGTCAGGATTCCATTGAACCCCGACTAATCTAGTAAACCTATATGAAAAACATGATACTATTTTCAAAAACTTTCCGGCAGCTGAGCCTCGGCCTGATCGCCCTCCTGATAATGGCATCCTGCGGGGGCCCGGGCCAGAGCAAAAAAGAGGCATCCACAACCCCCGATGAGCCTGCTGTTGTGAGCAGGGATCCGGGTGCCGCAACCATAGCCTCCAACCCCTATCCGGAGGCCCTCCAGCGTGTTTTTGATGCACATGGCGGCCTGGACGCCTGGAAGGCGAAACGCACGCTCCGGTACGTCATTCCCGGCGATCTGCCGGAAACCCATACGATCGACCTGTGGACCCGGGAAGACCGCGTGGACACCGATGCCTATTCCATGGGTTTTGACGGGGAACGGACCTGGATCCTGGACCCGGACAATGCCTATGAAGGCAACCCGGAGTTCTACCACAACCTGATGTTCTACTTTTACGCCATGCCCTTTGTGCTGGCTGATCCGGGCATTGTCTACGGGGACACCCCGGACCTGGAGTACCAGGGCAAACGATACCCGGGGGTGAGCATCTCCTACAACGCAGGGGTGGGCATCTCCCCCAAGGACGAGTACTACCTGCACTACGACCCGGAAACCGGGCAGATGGCCTGGCTCGGCTATACGGTGACCTACAGGACCGGGGAGGATTCCGACAATGTGAAATGGATCCGCTACGATGACTGGGGCCGGTTTGGCGGGGTGGTATTGCCCGAAACCATCTCCTGGTACGAGTACGAGGGGCGCGACATCGGGGAGCTGCGCAATACGGTGGAATTTGCGGATATCCGGGTTTCGGAATTGCAGACCGACCCGGTGTTCTTCAGCAAGCCCGCAGATGGGACCTATTTTACGCGGGCGGAATAGTACCCGGGTAGGTCAGGCCCCCGGCGGAATGGCACACAGTCGGTATAGGTCCCTTGCGGAACCCGCGCGGCAGGCGACGGTGTCACTAAAACCTGGGCGCACCCGGTATCTGGAAATGCCTTGAATCCGGGTTGCCGGAGAAATTTTTAAGCATTATTAACAGTCACCCCTTGTACGGGTCTGTCAGTTCTTATAGCTTTGGTCCCCGAAATGAAAAAGGTATTCCTGAAATATCTGGTTTCGGTGGCCATCCTGCTTTCCGGCGGGTGGTTTTTCATCCATGCATCTTCCCAGACCCTGTCGGCCGGTCCGACCACCTCCCATCTGCATTTGGATGCAGGGGCACAGGAGCACAGCGATGCCGTGCCCGGGCAGGACGTCCCCCTCCAGGCTTCTATCCTCCGGGCTGCCCCCGCAGACGGGGTCCGCCTGTTGGTAGGCCTGACCGAATTCGGGGAACGGGAGGGCAGCGAAGAGGATGCCCAACCAGAGCGCGACCTGCTCCCGGGCGGTCGTTTATCAGCCTATTTTTCTCAAAACCTTCTCGCCGGGTTGGTACCCTTCCACCCGGATTCCAAACCCCTGCCCGAGACCCCTGCGGTCCGGGTAACGCCTCACTGCCGGTACCACCTCAGGTACCAGGTCTTCCGGATTTAGACGATCCTTGTTCAAAACCGGCCACTCAAGGCCGGATTGCCATCCCCGCCCCCCATCCGGCCGGGAAGGCGCCTTTAACGGAATGCACACTCCCTTAGCCCGTGTGCCTTCCCCTTGAATCCATCGTTTAAATCATTTTTACCACTTATTATGAGGAATCTCTCCCTATTCCTGGGCGTACTGATCGTGCTGACCCAGGGGAGCTGTGAATCCCGGAAACAGGAAAAGGCGGAAGCCACCCAATTCCTGGTCACCCGACCCATCCGCAAGGATACGGCCATCACCAAAGATTACGTCTGCCAGATACATTCCACCCGCCACATTGAATTGCGCGCCCTTGAAAAAGGCTACCTGGAACACATATCGGTAGACGAAGGCCAGTTTGTCAAAAAGGGCCAGCCCATGTTCCACATCATGCCCAACGTCTACCAGGCCGAACTGCAGAAAGCCCGCGCCGAGGCCGAAGTGGCCCGCATCGAACTGGAAAATACGCAGCTCCTGGCAGACGGCAACGTGGTCTCGGCCAACGAACTGGCCATGGCCCGGGCCCATTACGACCGCGCCAAGGCCGAGGTGGCCCTCGCGGAAACCCACCTGGGGTTCACCGACATCCGGGCGCCCTTTGACGGCATCATGGACCACCTGCACGTGCGGGAGGGCAGCTTGCTGGACGAGGGCGAACTCCTGACGTCCCTTTCCGACAACAGCAAGATGTGGGTCTATTTCAATGTCCCCGAAGCCGAATACCTGGATTACATCCAGGGTAACGGCACGGTCGGGAACCGGGATGTGGAACTGCTGATGGCCAACGGGAAAAAATTCAGCCAGCCCGGCCGCGTGGAAACCATCGAGGGCGAATTCAACAACAGCACCGGCAACATCGCCTTCCGGGCCACCTTCCCTAACCCCGACGGCATCCTGCGCCACGGGGAAACCGGCAGCATCCTCATGCAGGTCCCCCTGGACCGGGCGCTGATCATCCCCCAGAAGGCCACCTTCCAGGTGCTCGACAAGACCTACGTGTTCATTGTGGACAAGGAAAACAGGGTGCGCCAGCGGGAGATCGCCGTGGGCGCCGAGTTGCCCCATCTGTTTGTGGTCACCCGCGGCCTCGGGGAGTCGGACCAGATCCTGCTCGAGGGCATCCGCATGGTCAAGGACAAGGAGCAGATCGAAACGGAATACGTAGCCCCGGAAAAGGTGGTTGCCAACCTGGAGCTGTACGCTGAATAGCGCTCCGAAAATCCTGAAACGCCATGTTTAGAAAATTCATGCACAGACCGGTGCTGGCAATCGTCATATCGGTCCTGATCGTCTTTACCGGCCTGCTTGCCATGAAGCAGCTCCCGGTTTCCCAGTTCCCGGAAATCGCCCCCACCACCGTGAACATCTTTATCGCCTACCCGGGGGCCAGCGCGGACGTACTCGTAAAATCCACGCTCATCCCCCTGGAAACCGCCATCAACGGGGTGCAGGGGAGCCGCTACGTGGCCACGGACGCCACCAGCGCCGGGGAGGGCACCGTCCGGGTGATCTTTGAGCCGGGGACCGACCCGAACCAGGCAGTGGTCCGGGTGAAGACCCGGGTAGACCAGGTAATGCCCAACCTGCCGCCCCTCGTACAACGGGAAGGGGTGGTGATCACCCCGGTACAGCCCAGTATGCTCATGTACATCAACCTGTACGGGGAAAACAAAGGGCAGGACGAGCTTTTCCTGTACAACTACGCCTATACGAAACTGGTACCCGAGATCCAGCGGATCGACGGGATTGCCAGTGCCCAGATCCTCGGGAGTCGCAAATACGCCATGCGGGTCTGGCTTAAGCCGGACCGGATGCGGGCCTACAACGTGTCCGCGGAGGACGTGCTGGAGGCTATGCAGGAGCAGAGCATCATTGCCCGGCCGGGGAGGCTTGGCGGCAGTTCCGGCATCAAGGCCCAGTCCCTGGAATACGTGCTGGTCTACGAGGGGCAGTACAACGAACCCGAGCAATACGCGAACATCATCATCCGGGCCAACGAGGAGGGCGAGATCCTGCGCCTGTCGGATGTGGCCGAGGTGGAACTCGGCAGCGAGTTCTTCGATATCTATTCCAACCTGGACGGCCGGCCGTCGGCCTCCATCGTACTGAAGCAAACCCTGGGCAGCAACGGGAGCGACGTGATCGAGGCGGTCAAATCCCAGCTCTCCCAACTCGAGGAGGATTTCCCCCCGGGCATCGAATACCAGATCAGCTACGACGTGTCGAGCTTTTTGAACGCCTCCATCGAACAGGTGCTGCACACGCTGCGGGATGCCTTCATCCTGGTGGCCATCGTCGTGTTCCTCTTCCTGGGGGACTGGCGCTCCACGCTCATCCCGATCATCGCGGTCCCGGTATCCCTGATCGGCGCCTTTTTTGTGATGCAGCTGTTCGGGCTGTCCATCAACCTGATCACCCTGTTTGCCCTGGTGCTCGCCATCGGGATCGTGGTGGACAATGCCATCGTAGTGGTGGAGGCGGTGCATGTGAAAATGGAGGAAAAGCACCTGACCCCCTACAAGGCCTCTTCCGAAGTGCTCGGGGAGATCGGGGGGGCCATTGTCGCCATTACCCTGGTGATGACCTCCGTATTTATCCCGATTTCCTTTATGACCGGGCCTGTGGGCGTATTTTACCGGCAGTTCTCCATCACCATGGCCGGTGCTATCGTGATTTCGGCGGTCGTCGCCCTGACCCTGACCCCGGTGCTGTGCGCCATGATCCTGAAGAACAACCACGGGAAGCCCCGGCGCAAGAACCCGGTAGACCGTTTTATCGACTGGTTCAATGCGCGTTTCGAGCGGCTGACCGGCTACTACGCAGGCTTCCTCCGGAAGATCGTCAACCGCCGCGTGGTGACCTTCGGGGTGCTCGCGGCCTTCTGCGCGGGGATCTTCTTCACCAACGAGGTGTTGCCTGCGGGCTTTATCCCGAACGAGGACCAGGGGATGATCTACGCCATCATCCAGACGCCCCCCGGGTCTACCCTGGAACGGACCAACGAGGTGGCCCGGAAACTGCAGGAACGCTGCGAGGAAATCGACGGGGTGGAGTCTGTCTCCTCCCTGGCGGGGTACGAGATCATGACCGAAGGCCGGGGATCCAATGCGGGTACCTGCCTGATCAACCTGAAACCCTGGTCCCAGCGGGACCACACCGTCCATGAAATCATGGAGGAACTGGAAGAGGAAACCAGGAACCTCGGGGCCGTCATCGAGTATTTCGAGCCGCCGGCCGTACCCGGGTTCGGTTCTTCCGGCGGGTTCTCGCTCCGGCTCCTGGACAAGACGAACAACACGGATTACCAGGCCTTTGAAAAAGTCAACGATCGTTTCATGGATGCCCTGCGGGCCCGGAAGGAACTCTCCGGCCTGTTCACCTTCTTTGCGGCCAACTACCCACAGTTCGAGCTGAAGATAGACAACAAGGCCGCCATGCAGAAGGGCGTCTCCATCGGGAAGGCCATGGAAAACCTAAATATCCTGATCGGGAGCACCTATGAACAGGGCTTTATCCGCTTTGGCAGGTTCTTCAAGGTCTACACCCAGGCTGCCCCGGAATACCGGGCCATGCCGTCGGACCTCGAAAAACTCTTTGTGAAGAACGAGGAAGGGGAAATGGTCCCCTATTCGGCCTTTATGAAGATGGAGAAGCGCCTGGGCCCCAATGAGATCACCCGGTACAACCTCTACAATTCGGCGGCCATACAGGGGCTTCCCGCCAAAGGATACACCAGCGGCGATGCGATAGACGCCGTCAAGGAGGTGGCCAGCGAGACGCTGCCCCGCGGGTATGACATCGCGTGGGAAGGCCTCTCCTACGACGAGGCCCGCAGGGGGAATGAGTCCCTCTATATCTTCGCGGTCGTACTCATCTTCGTGTACCTGGTGCTCGCGGCCCAGTACGAGAGCTTCCTGCTGCCCCTGGCCGTGATCCTGTCCCTGCCCGTCGGGGTATTTGGTTCCTTCCTGCTGTTGCAGGTGATGGGGCTCGCCAACGACGTATATGCCCAGATCGGGATGATCATGCTCGTGGGGCTGTTGGGCAAGAACGCCGTACTGATCGTGGAATTTGCCGTCCAGAAGCGGCGGGAGGGCAGCAGCATCCTGGAGGCGGCCGTGGAAGCCTCCAAGGTGCGGTTCCGCCCCATCCTGATGACCTCCTTTGCCTTTATTGCGGGGCTGATCCCGTTGGTCCTGGCCACTGGGGCCGGGGCGATCGGAAACCGCACTATCGGGGGTTCCGCCCTGGGCGGGATGCTCATCGGCACGCTGTTCGGGGTACTGGTCATCCCCGGCCTGTATTTCATCTTCGCCAAGCTGTCCGACGGCCGTTCCTTTATCCGGGACGAATACGACGAACCGTTCTCCGAGGAATTCATGCGGAACAGCGAAGGGGACAGCCCGATCCGCGCACGCCTGCGGGAAATCAATAAAATGCTCAAAAAACTTACGACGAGAAATGGAGACAAGTAGCACCAACAACAGCAGCATACGCGTACTGGCTATCCTGGCCATGGCTTTGGCCCTGGTATATTCCTGCGTGCCTGCCCGGGATGTGCGGGAGGCCAATACGGACCTGCCGGCCCGTTACAGCGGCCTGGAGGGGGATACCCTGAATGCCGCTGCGGTTTCCTGGAAGGAATACTTCCGGGACCCGCGGTTGCAGGAGCTGATCGATTCGGCCCTGGTGCGCAACCAGGAGCTGAACATCATGCTCCGGCAGGTGGAGATGGCGCAGAACGAAATCCGCGCCCGCAAAGGGGAGTACCTGCCCTTTGTGAACCTGCAGGCCGGGGCCGAGGTGGAGAAGGCGGCGCGATATACCCGCAACGGGGCGCTGGAAGCCACCACGGACATCCGGGAAGGGGAGGAGTTCCCCGAACCGCTCACCAACTATTCCGTGGGGGCGTTTGCCTCCTGGGAGCTGGACGTCTGGAAAAAACTCCGCAATTCCAAAAAAGCCGCCGTTTTCGAATACCTCGCCTCGGCGGAGGGCCGGAAATTCATGGTCACCCGGCTGGTTTCGGAGATCGCGGACACGTACTATGAGCTGATGGCCCTGGACAACCAGTTGGACATCATCGAGAAGAACCTGGAAATACAGGAAAACGCCCTGCGGATCGTGAAACTACAGAAGCAGGCTGCCCGGGTGACCGAACTGGCGGTGCGGAGGTTCGAGGCGGAGGTGCTCAAGAACCAGAGCCACAAATTCGAGATCAGCCAGCAGATCACCGAGGCCGAAAACCGGCTGAACTTCCTCGTGGGCCGGACCCCCCGGCAGGTCTCGCGGAATTCGGAAACGTTCATCGAAAAGGCCATAGACACGCCGGCTGCCGGGATTCCTTCCCAGCTGCTGCTGTACCGGCCGGATATCCGCCGGGCCGAATTTGAACTGGAGGCGGCCAAACTGGATGTTCGGGCGGCGAGGGCCAATTTTTTCCCGTCCATAGGCCTCCGGGCGGGGGTGGGACTGGAAGCGTTCAAACCGCGTTTTCTGACCTCCACCCCGGAGTCTGTCCTGTATTCGGTGGTGGGGGACGCCATCGCGCCCCTGATCAACCGGAATGCGATCAAGGCGGAATATTTCAATGCCAGTGCGCGCCAGGAGCAGGCGGTTTTCGAATATGAGAAGGCCATCCTCAATGCCTATATCGAGGTGGCCAACCAGTTGTCCAACCAGCGGAACCTGCAAAACAGCTATGCCCTCAAGGAAGGCCAGGTAGCTGCCCTGAATGAGTCCATCGAAATTGCAGGCAGGTTGTTCCAGTCGGCCCGGGCCGATTACTGGGAGGTGCTGCTGACCCAGCGGGATGCCCTCGAGGCCCGAATGGAACTGGTGGAAACCAAAAAAGACCAGTTGCTCGCCCGGGTGGCCCTCTACCGGGCCCTCGGGGGCGGCTGGAATTGAAGTAACAGGTAGTTCCCCCGTGGCTTTTGTGAAAGCCCGTTAAACCGGCCACCCTGCCCCACGGCAGGGTGGCTTTTTTTGTCCCGACGCAGGCCTTTTTTGCCCTCCGGACCCGGGCCTGGGGTTCGATCCGGCGTCCGTCATGGCCCCGGCCCGGGCTGGAAGGCTTGCTTCCAGGTAGCACAGGTCAGTGGAGCAGCTCCCTGTCGCCTGCGGGAGGTCCGGAAAGTTTTCCCGCGCGCCCCTCCGCACACCCCCCTGTATAATTCGCCCCAAAAGATAAATTTGCACAGCTTCCATTTTAGGGATACATTCTCGCTGTTTTAACCGTCCCGCGGTTATGCAATCGAACAACCAAATACATAAACATGATGCATCCCATCCGTAAAGCGCTCCAACCCGCCATTTTCCTGATGATCCTTTTCCTGCTGCATGCCTGCGGGGAGGAGCCGGAAAGCCAACCCGACCAGAAAGAAGCCCTGGCCGAGTGGTTCGAAACCAAATATGAGGAAGAACTGCAGATGAGCCCCCTTCGGCTGACGGTTCTTGGGCGGAAGGAGCAATACGATAAAATTGACGACCTGAGCCTGGAGGCCGAGGAAGCCCACCTTGCCTGGAAGGAAGCCAGTGTGGAGGAGCTCCGCTCAAAATTCGATTACGAAAGCCTGGACGCGGCCGACAGGACCTCCTACGACATCTGGGTCTACCAGTACGAACTGGAAAAGGAGGGAGCACAGTTCCAGGATATGGGATATATATTCGACCAGATGATGGGGCCGCACACCATGTTCCCGAACATGTTGATCAATTTCCACAAGGTGGACAGCCTCCCGGATATGGAAGCCTATATTTCCAGGGTTTTGGAAACCAGCAGGGCCATGGGGCAATTGCTCGAAAGGGCAAAGGCACAGGCTGCCAGGGGGATCATCCCCCCGAAGTTCGCCTTCGAAACCGTCCTGGTCCAGGCAAAGGCCCTGGTGGATGGCCAGCCGTTTACGGAATCGGATCGGGGTACCCCCCTGTGGGACGATATGAACCGGAAGGTTCAGGCCTTGCAGGAGGCGGGCGAAATTGACCAGGCCCTTGCAGATTCCCTGCGCACGGCTTCCTCGGAGGCCCTGACCACTTCCTTCGGACCGGCGTACGACGACCTGATTGCCTGGCTGGAGGCGGAGTTGCCGAACGCAGAGGAGGCACCCACCGGGTACAGCAGGCACCCGGACGGGGAGGCCTATTACAACTATCGCCTGAAAGCCTCGACTACCACCGACCTGACCGCCGACGAGATCCACGAGATCGGTTTGTCCGAGGTAGCCCGGATCCGGGGCGAAATGGAGGCCATCAAGGAGCAGGTGGGATTTAAGGGCGACCTGCAGGCGTTTTTTAAGTTTGTCAACACGGATCCGCAGTTTTTCTACCCGAATACGGACGAGGGTAGGCAGGCCTACCTGGACGATTCCAAAAAATACCTGGACGACCTGACGCTGAAGCTGCCGGAATATTTCGGCATCCTCCCCAAGGCCGGGCTGGAAGTCCGGCGGGTCGAGTCCTTCCGGGAACAGGACGGCGCCCCCCAGCATTACATGCCCGGAACACCGGACGGGTTGCGGGAAGGGACCTACTACGCCCATTTGTCCGACATGTCAGCCATGCCCAAATCCACCATGGAAGGGGTAGCCTACCACGAGGGGATCCCGGGACACCACATGCAGATCTCCATTGCCCAGGAACTCGAATCCGTACCCACCTTCCGGACCCAGGCCGGGTTTACCGCCTACAGCGAAGGGTGGGGGCTCTATTCCGAAACTCTTGCTAAGGAGATGGGCGGCTATGAGAACCCGTATTACGACTTTGGCCGGTTGGTGAATGAAATCTGGCGGGCCATCCGCCTGGTAGTGGATACCGGGGTGCACTCCAAAGGCTGGACGGAGGCGGACGGGATCGCCTATTTCGAGGATAATTCCTCCATTGCGCCCGGCGCTATCCGGGCCGAGGTGCAGCGCTATATGGTCTTCCCCGGGCAGGCCACCGCCTACAAGATCGGGATGCTGAAAATCCAGGAACTCCGGCGGAAGGCCGAAACAGAGCTGGGCGACCAGTTCGATATCCGGGAATTCCACGACACCATCCTCGGGGGGGGCGCCATGCCGCTCGACCTGCTGGAACGACAGGTCGATGAATGGATCCAACAGAAGAAAACGGAAACCCCGCCCCTGCGGGAGGGCTAGGAAGCAGTCTGAGGCATGTTGCGATTTTTAAGGAACATACGCCGGCAGCTAATCGGCGGTAATAAGTTCAAAAAGTACCTGCTTTATGCGGTGGGTGAAATCCTGTTGGTCGTGGTGGGCATCCTGATTGCCCTTTACCTGGACGACCTGCAGGCCCAGAAGCGGTTGGACGCCAGGGAACAGGCTTACCTGACCCGGTTTGAAAAGGAACTGGAGGCCAACCTGCTGGAGATGGACCGGTTGCTGGTTTCGTCGGACAGCACGCTGGTTCGCATCGACTCCCTGATTGCAGTCAGCCTCGGGGAACTGCCGCCGGTTTCCCATACCACGTTTAACAGGTTGGCCGTGGCGGCCCTGGATTACCTGGTCTTCATGGCTGCCGAGGCTACCGTAGAGGACCTCGTCGGCACGGGCGACCTGGATATCATCCGGGATCCCGACATCCGGGAGGCCATTGCCTCCTGGAAATCCGGACTGATGACCATAAGGTCCCTGGAAACCGACAATAAAAAGGCCTTTAACGACCTGCTGGAGTACTACCGCACCCACTCCGAGGTATACCGCATGTTGCGCGGAGGCCCGATCTTTGACGCCTCCATGCAGCAACAGGTCCTTGCCGACCCGGTATTCCTGAATTCACTTACCTATCATGCAATTCCCCTGCAATTGCTCCGGGAGGAGTATGTGCATAAAAAGTCGGAATTCCGCGACCTGCACCGGAAGGTCGGGGAATATCTGGCCGGTCGGGCGGAGTAACAGGCCGGATGCCGCCTAATTCCCTATGGAGATCAGCGGCCCTACCGAACCGGAGCCGTCATTGGCCATACTCATCAGGATCTGGATAACCGAAAAGGTGTTTTTGGATTTGACGTCCGTGTCTTCGATATAGTACCAGTGATCCCGGTATTTGATGGAAAGGTAAGCGCCATCCGGTTTGTTCGGGGCCACGCGTATGTGGATCAGGTCCGGGTCGTCCGGGATAAAGGTGGAATGGGTGCGTCCTTCGGCTACGTGTTCCGCAGGCACGTCGATATACCAGGAGATATTCGAAAGCATTTCCAGGATGGAATGGGTCTGTACCAGGATTTGGTTTCGCTCCTCCCGGACCACGCCATAGTTGATATCGAAGATATGCTGGTCGGGATCCAGGTCCAGGATCTGCTTGAAATGCGCAATGGAGCGGCGGATGGAATCCGTTCGCGGATTTGCCGGGAGCACGATATCCACATCTACCTTGGGCCAGTCCCCGTTAAAATGCATGCCCAATGCCCCGGCCCGTTGCAATTCGTGCAGGACCCCCAGTAGTTCCTTGAATTCCGGGTCGCCCTGGCGCCTTTCCCCCGGGGTCCCGATCTCGTTGTGGATCCCATTGATCATGGAATTGGTCAGGCGCATCAGCCGCTCGGCTGACCAGCCGGACTGTATGAGGAAAAAAATCACGGCGGGCGGAAGCGGGGTCAGCAGGCTCTGGGCAAAGGCCTGCCCCGACATGGGGGTATAGGTAATGGTAGGCCGGTCCGACCAGCTTGCCCCGGTATTCCCCACCAGGGAGCGGGTGGAATTGAAATCCCCCCCGATGCCGGCGGAACCGCTTCGGGAATACTGGCTGATCACGGAAGCCACATTCAGGAAACGGGGCATCTCCAGGTAGCGCAACCGGACAATGTTGAGCAGCAGTTGCTCGTTTTCCTGGTCGGCTATCCGCTGGTTGTAATTGAAGCCGTCCGGCCTGATGGTCCGGGGCCCCATGGAGGAGCAGGATGCCAGTATGAGGGCCAGGCAAAAATAGAAAGCAGGTGCAAGGATGCGGATCCTGGCGAGGTTACCCCTACGATGGGAGTCGTTCGGTTTGTTGTACATGCGGAAGTTGCGTTTGGTTGGTGATCCTAAATATACTCAAAGAAAGCATATTTCCGCACCCGTAACGGACAGGCCGCATGCACCTGCAATGGGGCTGTCTGCAACCGGCTTCCGGGGATATCCCTTCCAACCGCCGTCAATTCCCGATCGAGATGAGCGGCCCCACGGACCCGGACCCGTCATTGGCCATGCTCATAAGGATTTCCATTACCGAAAAGGTGTTTTTGGATTTTGCATCCCGGTCGTCGATGTAGTACCAGTAGTCCCGGTATTGGATGGAGAGGAAGGCATCTTCCGGTCTGTTGGGGGAGACGTGGATGTGGATCAGGTCCGGATCGTCCGGGAAGAAGGTGGAATAGGTACGGCCTTCGGCAATGTGCGCTTCCGGGACATCGATGTACCAGGATATATTGGAGAGCATTTCCAGGATGGAATGCGTCTGCACCACAATATGGTTGGGGTGTTCTCGGACAACCCCGTATTCAATGTCGAAGATATGCTTGTCGGGATCCAGGCCAAGGATTTCCTTGAAGCGGGTAACCGCCTGGTGGATGGAATCGGTCCGCGGGTTTTCGGGCAGTACGATGTCCACGTCCACCTTGGGCCAGTCCCCGTTGAAATGCATGCCCAGGGCTCCCTCGCGTTGAAGGCTGTGGATCACCTTGAGCAGTTCCCTGAATTCCGGGTCCTCCTGCCGCCGTTCGCCCGGTGTCCCCAATTCGTTGTGCAGGCCATTGATCATGGAATTGGTCAGCCGCATCAGCCGCTCGGCCGACCAGCCGGACTGTATCAGGAAAAATACCACGGCAGGCGGGAGCGGGGTGAGCAGGCTCTGGGCAAAGGCCTGCCCGGACATGGGGGTATAGGTAATCGTAGGCCGGTCCGACCAGCTCGCCCCCGTATTCCCCACCAGGGAACGGGTGGAATTGAAATCGCCCCCGATACCGGCGGAACCGCTGCGGGAATACTGGCTGATCACGGAGGCCACATTCAGGAAACGCGGCATTTCCAGGTAGCGCAGACGGACGATGTTCAGCAGCATCTGTTCGTTTTCCTGGTCGGCGATGCGCTGGTTGTAATTGAACCCGTCCGGGGGGATGGTCCGGGGCCCCATGGAGGAACACGAAGCCAGGAACAATGCGAGGAAACTAAAGGACAGGAGTGTGATGCAGGGCCAGGGGATATCAATGCCTACCCGGCTGGGGCGGTGTGGGTGATTTTTCATTGTGAAGGTCAGGTTGGTTACCTTAAAGATAATCAATCGCAACCTTCATTGCACATTATCGTTCCGATATATTGACCAGTGATGCGTGGAACCCTCTGAAAAGCGCCTGCTATTTCGGGAAAAGCAGCGTCAGCCCGGCACGGATCCCCCAGGAATTGCTGCTGCCATTGCCATACGGGATGCGTGGCCCGGCAGACACCTGGGCTGCCTGCCCTCCCAGCTGGAGCACCTTGGACCCGGACAGGTTGATGGTTCCGGCCATGGCGTCAAAATCCCAGTTTTGCGAGATTTCCGTGTTCAGGGAGATGGCATACCCGCCCGGGAAGTTCCGGGCCACAAAAGGCTGGAAGAAGGTGGTGTTGACGTCGGCCCGGTCATCGGCGCCTGCCACGGACCAGATGTGGTTGACCAGCGCCCCGATGGTAAACAGGCCGGCCTGTTTCAGGACTACCCCGGTGGGACCGACCCCGAATTTTTCCGTCCCCAGCGCAATGTCTGTTGCGGTGGGCACCAGCAGCACCGGCCCGACGCCCCAGATCAGGCCACCAGGCCCTGGCTCCTTGGGCGAAAAGAACCCGCTGAGGACCATATCCCCCAAACCGGTTTGGCTGCCGCTGGGCCCGAAAACATCGTTCTGGGAAATAATAGGTACAATGGCCCGGGCAATCAGGTTCCAGTCCTCGCTGATGCCCATGGGGATCACCGGCTGGATATTCATGGTCCAGCGGCTGCCGTCCGAGGGGTCAAAGCCAAAGTCGAAGTTGTTCTGGAAGGGCAAGCTGATCAGGTTGGCCACGGGGTTCTGCAATTGCTTGGCCAGCTGCTCTGCCTGGCTGCCGTCCTGCTGGGACAGGCCAAGGAGCGGAAGCAGCAGAAACAGGAGGGTTTGAATGCTTTTCATGTGTACGTTTGTTTTAAAGATAATCAATTAGCTATTTGGATTTGTAAAATCGCTAAATGCGGTACCCGAGGATCAGGAGGAGCGCGCTGCTTTTTTCCCGTGTATCCACTATAAAAAAGGTTTCCACCTTAACCCCAAAAAATAGCTCATTGGAATTGGGCAGTTCGTGCAGGAAAAGCAGCCGGTAATCCCGTTCGTTGGGGAACCGCTCCAGAATCGCGGGTAGGTCCACAAAATAATTTTCAAAGCCCAGCTGCTGGGACCAGCGTTCGCTTTCCCACAGTCGGAAGCCGAACCAGATTGCGTAGCGGAGCCGGTGGTAATTGATTGTTTCCCCCCCGCCTTCCTGGAAAAAGTTGCGCCATTCCGACCGCAACCGCTGTTTGACGTTTATTGTCCTGAAAAGCGGAAAAGTGTATTGAATGGCCACCCAGGGGCGCACCTCCCAGAAATTATCGATTTCCTTATTGAAGGTATAAAAAGTGCTTAACCCGCCCAGGAACCCCCAGTTGCCGGCCTTGCGGATCACCCCCCCGTCGAGCCCGAACTTCCTCCAGGCAACCTCGTCGTAGATATGTTTCCAGCTGGTCCTGGCCGCGACCTCCCAGCGTTCGTTCTCCCAAACGACGGTCTCAAGTTCCAGTTCGTGAAAGAACTCCTCCTGCGCGGCAAGGCTGCCTGATGCGAGCAGCAGCAGGCCCAGGATAAGGCCCCGCAGCGAAAACCGTCCCATGAGGTTCAAATAAAAAATGTTCCGGTCAGAGGTACGTTTCGCAATAGGACATTTTCGGGAAGTCTTGGTCATCGGGACTAATTTGGTTCGAGCCACAGGCAATGCCTTCGGGCCATTCTAAAGTTAGTCAAAAGACCAGCCAAATCCGGAGGTTAAAATATAATCAAACTGGGACCCCTCGACGATGGCCTGGTTGTCGTAGTTGAACTGGAAGCCCGTCTTTACGTAAAAGTCCCAGGGCAGGTCGTACTGCACGTCCAGGAGGTAGTCCGCCCGGATCCGCCCGCTTTCGGACAGGCTGGGGTAAAAATCCAGGCGGGTGTTCAGGCTGAAATCCCCGAAACCGTGCATGTTGAAATTCGTGGTGACAAAGGCCTCGGTCGATTCGATGTCGAATTCCTGCCCTGCGAAATTTTCGACGTTGTAGTTGATCCCTGCCCCGAGGCCCCAGACCAGCCGGTTGGAAATGGCCAGGAACCGGCCGGGTCCTGCCCGCAGGCTCCAGCGTCCGTCCAGTTGTTGCTCCGTATTGGACAAAAAGGCGGTGGAAGCCAGGACGTACCATTTGTCCGAAAGCAGGTAGGTCAGTGCCAGGGTACCTGAATTCCTTTCAACCTTGGCAACTTCGTCCCGCTCCGAACGCAGGGTGGAGACGTCAAAATCCCCAATCCACTTGACACCCCGGTAATGGATTCCGATAGAAGACGTGAATTGCCGGTTGTTATTAGCCTTGGTCAGGTTAAAACCCAGGTCTATGTAACCATCAAAGCGGTTCAGGAACCGCCTTTTGACCTGTTGCAGGCTGGTGAGCTCCTCCAGGGCAACCGTGAGGGTACCCTCTTCCTCGGTGCGGATGGTGACCTCCCCGTCCGCAGCGGAACGCAGGTTCCCCACCACGCGCCTGCCACCAGCCAGGATCACGATGCTCTGCCGCTCGAGGCTCAGGCCGGAGACCTCCTCGTAATCAATGGTGAAGTCGTCGTCCGAATACGGGGTTTCCATGGTAAGTACACCGGTTACAAGGCCCTTAATTTCCCCGTGGAGGACATTGCCGTTCTTCAGCCTCAGCGTGTCGTTCTGTGCCCTGGTGGAAACTGTTGCCAACCCCAGGAGGAGAGCCATCATAAAAATTTGGACTATTTTCATTGTAAGTATTGTGAAAGACGCTTAAATATAGGTATTTAGAGGTTTTGTGCATAATTACATCTCTTTTGTTCAACAGATTTTTTCGCCGGCCCGAATGCCACGTTGCACCTCAACCGCTGGAACCTATTGCAATAGCTCTAAACAGAGCCCTTCAGGTTCCAAAATTGCCTATATTTAGGATTAAACAAAACACGTGCCGGTACACCGGTTTCATAAGGGAATTCAGATCATGCGAATAAAAATTCTGTTTTTGTTTTTTACCCTCGGGGTGATTCTCAAACCCGTTGCCCAGGAAATTACCATCAAGGATTACCTGGTGCTGGGCGTGGAAGCCTCGGAAGCCATTTCCGAACGCTACCTGCAACCCGTTTCCAAGGGGTTGCTTTACGGGTTGTCCTCGGGGTGGTACCACGATGCCCGCGTCCCGGAACCCTGGAAGTTCCGTTTTTCGGTAGCCGCCAACGGCTCCTTTGTCCCTTCGGATGCCAAAAGCTTTGAACTGGATATCACCTCTTTTGAGAACCTCGACGTGGTTGGGGGCGGGCAGCGCGTCCGGATCCCGACGGTTTTGGGGAGCACGGATTCCGACGTTACCTTCGTGGCCACCCTGGAAGGGGAGACCTTTACCTTCAACGCCCCTACAGGCATTGGCCTGGTAGAACTCAACCTGCTGCCCACGGCATTCCTGCATGTGGGCATGGGCCTTCCCTGGAACAGTGAGGTGCAGTTCCGGTATTTCCCGAAACTGGGGTTGGGTGACGGATCGGTGGGCGTGGTGGGCCTGGGGCTCAAACACCAGATCAACAGCGAAAACGGTCCATGGCAGTCTTTTCCCCTGGACCTGGCCGTAATGGCGGCCTATACCCGGTTGGATGCGGAATACAACCTGGAGGAAGGGGGGACGGTGACCGGTTCGGGCCAGCGGATCGAAGGGGCCATGAATGCCTGGCTGACTGAATTGCTGCTATCCACCCGCAATACCCACTGGAACCTCTTTGGGGGTTTTGGGTACGTATTCGGCAACTCCCTCTACGAACTCCTGGGGAACTACCGCATCCAGCTTTCCGACCGCGCGGTGGAATTCAACGACCCGTTTGACGTGCGGGAAAACGTCTCGGGCCTTCGGCTGACGGCCGGCGGCAGCTATACCTACCGGCGTTTTTCCGTCCATTTAAGTTATACGCTGCAGGGATTCAACAACCTGGCTTTTGGCATGCATTACAACTTGTATTAAATTTGAATTGCCTTTTAAAAAAAAAGAACTGCGTTATGAAAAAAATGATTTTCCTTCCTGTACTCCTGTTATTCCTGACCGGCTGCTCCACCTACCTGGCCCAATCGGAAAATATCAGCCAGCAGAAGAAATCCTACGATAAAATACTCGTTGTGGGAAGGACCAGCAGCACAGCCGCCCGGGTCCTTTTTGAACGGGAGGTTGCTTCCCAATTGCAGGCGAAGGGGGTATCGGCGGAGGCCTCAACGGACCACCTCAAGGAACTGCCACTGGGCGAAAACCCGGGTACCGGCGATCGCGGGGCCATTCGGGAAAGCCTGGTCAATGCGGGATATGACGGGGTAATCGTTACCAACCTGGTGGACACCCAGCAGTATACGGATGTGATCCCGGGGACTCCCAGGACCGCCTACGTCGGGGGCCGATACGGCAGGTTTGGTCAGTATTACGGCACTTACCCGATAACCACCTGGGGTCCGGATTACGTGGAAACGGGCACGCGCTACGTGTTCGAGAGCACGCTGTATTCCCTGGACGAGGCCAATGGGGGGTTGCAATGGGTCGGTACCTTCCGCCTTCAGGATCCCACCGATATCCGCAAGGCCGTGGGGAAATATGCCTCAGAGCTCACCGCAGCCCTGATGCTGGAAAGCATTGCGCCCTGACCGGGGAGTTAGGATTCTTTCGGAGGCGCCTGATCCCTGTTCCGGGCTAATGTCCTCCGTCCCTAATCCCTTTCAGGACTAATATCCTTCACGCACCGGAAACCCGTGTGGCCAAAGGCCGAATCCGGGGTGGTGCGCATGCGGCGGGCCACCCGGTAACCACTGCAGTAGCTGTCGCTGCAGAGGAAGGAGCCGCCACGTACCACGTATTTCTCCGCCAGGGGTTCCGCCGGGTCGTAGGATTCCTCGGGACCCTTCGGGTCAAAGGCTTCGGAGCCCCCCTGTGACGTTTCGTAAGCATCCGCCCGGTACTTGTCCTGGCACCACTCCCATACATTCCCGGCCATGTCGTACAGGCCATACCCGTTGGGCGGATAGGTTTTTACCGGGGCGGTACCCACATACCCGTCCGTCTCGTCGTTCCGGAAGGGGAAGATCCCCTGCCAGAAATTGGCTTTCTGTGCGGCATCGGAGGTAGGGGTGTTCCCCCATGGGTACACCGGGTCTTCCAGCCCCCCCATGGCAGCCCATTCCCATTCCGCCTCGGTGGGTAGCCGCTTGCCCGCCCATCGGGCATAGGCCTTTGCGTCCTCCAGCGCGATGTGGACCACCGGGTGGTCCATGCGGCCTTCCAGGTTGCTCCCGGGCCCGTCCGGTTGCCGCCAGTTGGCGCCCAGGGTCCATTCCCACCACTGGGACAGGTCCCTGAGGTCCACCGGGCCGTCCGTTTGCCGGAATACCAGGGATCCCGGCTGGAGGATGGAATCCGGGGGCTTGGGGGTCCCCTCCGGCAATTCCTGTTTCATGACTTCCCAGTCCAGGGGGCGCTCGGCGATGGTGACATAGCCCGTAGCCTCCACAAAAGCTTCAAACTCCCAATTGGTCACCTCGGTGGCGTCCATGAAAAAGGCGGAGACCCCCACCTTCCGGCGGGGCAGTTCGTCCTGCTGGGCCTGCTCCGTTTTGCCCCCCATCAAAAAACTGCCCGAGGGGACATACACCATCCCGGCGGGTGCAGGGACTTCTGCCGCCGCTGCGATTTCGGTCTTTTGCTCCCCGCAGCCGCTGATGCAAATGGAAACGACCAGGGCGATCAGGGTGCGGACCGACCCGATGCCAACTAAGGCTTTTCTGAATGGTTTCATAGTCTTTACAATTTTAATGGGATTGCCGGGATTTTTACAAAGTTACAGGTTACTTGTGTCCTTTAAAAAAAACAGGCCCGAATCCGGGCCTGTTCCATTAATGAATTCCTGAATGTTACTGTCTGGCTTTTGCCTTGAGAATCGCATCAATCGCCTTGTTGATATCCAGGGAAGCCGCTTCCTGCCTCGGCGGATAATCCTTGAAGGTGGAAAGGTGCTCATTAAGCAACCCGATGGCCGGCTGCATGACCCAGGATTTTTCCATGATCAGGTGGAAGCCCGTGATGTCATCGTAGTGCTCAAACGGGTCCTTCCGCAGGTTGAAGAGCTGTGGCATGGTATGGGAGACCATGTCGTCAAAATACCGCTCCTTGGTGGCGAAGTGCATTTTCCAAGGCCCCACGCGCATCGCAGTCAATCCGGATTCGTAGTAGTAGAAGAAATGGTTGCGGGCAGATTCGTCGGTTTTCCCGGTCCAGTAGTCCAGGTTGTTATAGCCGTCGATATACACCCGATAAGTCATGTCGCCAATTTTCTTCCCTTTCTTCAATTCCTCGGAAATATTCGGGTTGCCCACTGCGGCCATCAGGGTGGGGACCACATCCTCATGGGCTGAAATGCCATTGCGGATGAGGCCGGCAGGGATCTTGCCCGGCCACCGGACCAGAAAGGGCGACCGGAGCCCGCCTTCCCAGGTGGTCATTTTTTCGCCCCGGAACATGGTTACCCCGGCATGGGGGAAGGAGCTTTGTTCGGGCCCGTTGTCCGTGGTGTAGATGACAATGGTATTGTCGCTGATCCCCAGCTCCTCCATGTAATCGAGCAATTCCCCTACTTGCTGGTCATGCTCAATCAGGCCATGCCCGAAAAGGTCCATGTCCGTACTGATATCGGTGGCGAGGTTTTTACTCTCCTCCTTTAACCGGGTATAAACGTGCATCCTGCTCGTGGCATGCCAGATAAAGAAGGGCTTGTCCGCTTCCGAAGCCCGCTTCATAAAATCCTTGGACCGGCGCACCAGTTCGTCATCGAAGGTCTTCATGTCTTCGCTGGTCAGGGGGCCGGTATCGGTGACCCGCTGCTTGCCCACCACGCCAAACCTGGGGTCCTCGGTGGCGTCAAACCGATCCGTGGCAAAGGATTCAATCACGCCCCGTGGCCCGTATTTGTTGGCGAATTCCGCAGATTTCGGGTAATCGGCCTGTTCGGGTTCTTCCGAAACGTTGAGGTGGTAGAGGTTCCCGTAGAATTCATCAAAACCGTGGACCGTGGGAAGGTGTTCGTTGCGGTCCCCCAGGTGGTTCTTGCCGAACTGACCGGTCATATAGCCCAGGGGTTTCAAGAGCTCCGCAAGGGTAGGGTCTTCCTTTTTCAGCCCCAGGGGGTTCCCCGGTTGCCCTACGGTGGTCAGCCCCGTACGCACGGGTTTCTGGCCGGTGATAAAGGCAGCCCGGCCGGCGGTACAGCTTGGTTGGGAATAGTGATCCGTAAACAGGACACCTTCCCTGGCAATCCGATCGATGTTCGGAGTGGGATACTGCATGCCCATTGAATAGGCGCTCAGGGCATTGGGCGCCACATCATCCACCATGATCACCAGGATGTTCGGCTTATCCTGGGCCGAAAGCGCCAGGCAAAAGCAGCCCAGAATCAGAAATAGTATTTTTTTCATTTTTAAGGATTTAAGGATTTAAGGATTTAAGGATTTAACGACTTTTATATTGTTGAACAACTTAGGGCGGCCTACTGCTTCCCTTCCTGCAACTGTTCCACCAATTCGGAGAAATCCAGGGTGGCGGCCTTCTGTACCGGAGGATATTCGGCCAGTGACCTGATATGTTCCCCCAGGAGTTCCTGAACGGGCTCATTTAAAAACTGCTTCCGCTGCAAAATGTCCGATCGGTCCGTCACGTTGTCAAAACTTTCGTAAGGGTCAAAATGAAGGTTGTAAATGATGGGGAATTTTTGCTTTTCATAGGGGGCATAATAGTCCTCGCTGGTTTGAAAATGCAGTTTCCACTGGTTGACCCGTACGGCCCGGATGTCGGATTCGTGGTAGTAAATGAAGTTGTTCCTGGCGCTTTGATCCGTTTTGCCCAACCAGTAATCCAGGTTGTTTACCCCGTCGATGTACTGCTTTCGTTCCCTTCGCATCTTTTCGGCAACGTTGTCAACACCCGCAGCGGCGGCCAAAGTCGTGAATATATCCATGTGGGACTGGATACCCCGGAGTACTTTTCCTTCGGGGATGTGGTTTTTCCACATGACCATCATGGGCACCCGTACCCCGCCTTCGTAGGTGGTCATTTTCTCGCCCCTGAAGGGGGTGGTGCCCCCGTGGAGCCGGGCACTGTGCTCCGGTCCGTTATCGGTGGAATAAATGACGATGGTGTTTTCTAGCACCCCCATTTTTTCGAGTTCCTCCAGGATCATGCCGACCTGCATGTCGTGCTCAATCATCCCGCTTCCGTAAAAATCGTGCTCTGTGGTATAGGGGAGGGCCAGGTAGCGGCTTTCGGGCTTGAGGCGGGTGAACATATGCATCCGGCTCGGATTCAGCCAGACAAAGAACGGCTTGTCATCGCTTTGTGCCCTTTTCATAAAATCCAGGGAGGCATCGATAAATTCCTGGTCGACGGTTTCCATCCGCTCCCGCGACAATTGTCCGGTATCATCTATCCGCTGTTTGCCGACCTTGCCAAAGCGGGGGTCCACGGTAGGGTCATCCACCGTGGTCGCATAGGTGTGGAGTACCCCGCGCGTACCATATTTCTTGAAAAATTCCGGATCCTGGGGATAATCCTTCTGTTGGTATTCCTCCTGCGTATTCAGGTGGTACAGGTTCCCGAAAAACTCATCGAACCCGTGTACGGTGGGGAGGTGTTCATTCCGGTCGCCGAGGTGGTTCTTTCCGAACTGACCGGTTGCATATCCCTGTGTTTTCAGGACTTCGGCCAGGGTGGGGGACTCCTTTTTCAGGCCCAGTTCGCCACCAGGCCTTCCCACTGTGGTCATCCCGCTCCGTATCGGGTACTGTCCGGTAATCAGGGCGGCCCGTCCGGCAGTACAGGACGGCTGTGCATAGTGTTCAGTAAATAGTACGCCTTCCCTGCCAATCCGGTCAATGTTGGGCGTTGTATAGCCCATCACCCCATTTCCATAGGCACTTACGTTGCTCCAGCCCACATCATCCGGGAAGATGATCAGGATGTTTGGTTTCTCCTGGGCGGAAAGGGAAAGGCAAAGGCATGCCAAAGCAGTAAATATCAACTGTTTCATTTTCAAGTGTTTAACCGTTAAAAATGCGTATGCTCTGGAAAGGTTGTTTGGTTGGAAACATCCCTAAGGGATGGAATTCCGGAGAGAAGATATAAAAATAATTGGAAAAAGATATCCGCCCCCCTAAAAAGACAGTGGCTTTACCAAATCATAACAGCAGGCATCAAGTTGTTGTATGGACAAGCTGAGCGGCCGGCTTCCTTTGAAACCCATCTTTGTCTTTAGATAAGGCCGTGCTCTGGCCCTTAAATGATACAGGTCATTCCACAATTCGCTGCAAAAGACCATCTTTATCGTTCACTGTAAACCTGGGATCATGGCAAACAAAAAAGACGACAAGAGTACATGGGCCATTGGCGGGATGACCCTGGTAGGCCTGGGGGCCGGGCTTATTTTTATCCAGTCCTCTCCTATTCTGATGGTGGCTTCCATCCTTATCGGGATTGGTCTGGGCCTGGTGATTACCTCCCTGATTTCTAACCGGCATCAAGGGATGTAGGCATTTTACAGGCTCTGAATGACCTTTTTGAGTTTGTCGCGGACGGTTCCTGCAATGGCAGCAAGTTCATCATTCTCCACGGCCTGCATGGATGCCGAGGGGTCTACCGCGGCAACTTCGATGTTGCCGGGGACTTTTTCCTGGACGATGACGTTGCAGGGCAGCATGGTACCGATCTTATCTTCCGACTGCAGGGCCCGATAGGCCAGGGGTGGGTTGCAGGCCCCCAGGATCTTGTAGTTGTGGAAATCCGCGTCCAGTTTTTTCTTCAGCGTGGCCCTGATATCGATTTCGGTCAACACCCCGAACCCCTCCTTTTTGAGCGCTTCCGTGGTTTCGTGGACCGCCTGGTCAAACGATTTGCCTTTGATTTGGGTAGCAAAATAGTAGCTCATACTTTCCTTATTTACGATTATTAAATATTGCCGATGGCTCCAGGCATTCAAACGAATGCTTCGCGAATCTGCCGAATGGTTGAGAATCCATTGGTAGGGGGCATCGACCTCTTTCCTTTTCACAGCCGGGTTGACGGCCAGTGTAATGATCTGGCACCTGAAATGGGTGTTTCCCATAAAGGTATCCCGGATCAGGCCAAATGCACATGATTATTGTCATTGCTGCAGGGGTTCGCCCGGTATACATTCGCACCAAGGGCTTATGGGCCGCTTTGCTCAATATAGACATATGAACATCCATCACATAGGCGCGGGAAACTCCCTGTTGAATCAATTTATCTCCGAGATCCGGGATGCAAACATCCAGAAGGACCCGATGCGTTTTCGAAGGAATATTGAACGCATCGGAGAGATCCTGAGCTACGAACTGAGCAAGGTTTTGCAGTACAAGGACAAAACGGTCCGGACCCCCCTGGGCAGCAAGAGGGTCCCCCTGCCTGTCAACAAACTGGTGCTCTGTTCGGTCCTGCGGGCCGGGTTGCCCCTGCACCAGGGCATGCTGAACTATTTTGACCGGGCCGAAAATGCCTTTATTTCTGCCTATCGCCACCACAGGGGGGATGAAGATGCCTTCAAGGTCATTGTGCGTTATTTTGCAGCGCCGGCCCTATATGGGAAAACCCTGGTGCTGACCGATCCCATGCTGGCCACGGGCAAGACCCTTGAAAACGTCCTCAGCGCGCTGAAGGAACACGGCAAACCCGAACAAATCCATATTCTGTCGGTTATCGGGTCCGAAACCGGTATCGCCCATATAACTGATAACTGAGGTATTCCCCGAAGACACCCATTTATGGATTGCCGCCATTGACGACAAATTGAACAACAGGGGTTATATCGTCCCGGGGATTGGCGATGCCGGTGACCTGGCCTTCGGGGACAAGTTGTGAGGCGGAGTCCTACCTTGTGAAGGTTTTAAAAGTATTGATAAATACGGTATTATCTTTTGCCGTTTTTGACACAGGTCATTTTCTCCCGGCTCCGGCTGGAATACTTTTAAGGCAAATCCTGTAGTCATGAAAACACTGCGGTTCCTGTCCATCCTTACCCTCGTTTTTACAATGAACACGGCAAGTGCCCAAAAGGTAAAATCCTTCAAGGCCTGGGTGACCTTAACGGATAATACCCGATCCAAAGGAATCCTGTTTTTGGCGGATAGCGATTCACTTGTCATCATGGGGCAGGATTTGAACAAAATCAATATTGATCCCCGGATGATAAAAACCATCCAGATAAGAAGAAAGGGCAGTGTGGGGAAAGGATTATGGATCGGCGCACTGAGTGGCGCGGTTTTAGGCGCGGTTGGTGGTGCTGCCGGCGGGGACGATGAACCCGGCTTCTTTTCCATGACGGCTGAGGAAAAGGCACTTGGCGGGGCCATAATCACTTCTTTCCCGGCAGCCGGGTTGGGGGCTTTACTGGGTTCGGCAAGGGTGACGTATGCCATTGAGGGTAATTTGGCCGGTTATTTAAACGTCCTGCCAAAATTAGAGGGTTACGCCCTTCATAAAAAAGCAGAACGATTAAACGCTTCCAATTTTTAAGGTACTGCGGGGGGAATGGCAAACCGAATGGTCAACGAACGGAATTTTTTTTACAAGCAATCAGCTTTTGGGTTAAAACTGAATTTCTGGGAATTATAAAGCCAAATCATGAAATCACTTCCTTTCCTTCCGGTCCTGGCGCTCATTTTTACCCTGTCAACCACCCATGCCCAAAAGGTGAAAACCTACGACGTCAGGGTATTCCTGATGGACAATTCACAGGTTAAAGGCACCTTGTATGCTGCCCGCGAGAGTGAATTAGTGATCCTTCGGGAGGATTTGACCCCTGTAAAATATCTTCCGGAAAACATTCGCGCATTAAAGCTGAGAAGGGCGGGCAGCATTGGTAAAGGCGCATGGGTTGGGGCTGTGGGGGGCTGTATTGCAGGGGCGGTTGCCGGTTATGCCTCCGAGTCGGGAAGCGGATGGGAGGATGTTGGTGCAATAGGCGGAGCCATTGTCGGAACGCCCCTGGGTGCTATAGTCGGGGTGGTAATCGGATCAGGTAAAAAGAAATACACCTTAAACGGGGACAAAGACCGTTACAACGCGCTGCTGCCAACGCTGGAAAAGTACACGCCTCAGAAAGGCCATAAATCATGAATGCAACTAGTAAATGGTTCAAAGCCATCGCACGAATCCTTGCAGTTTTGCTATTGTTCCAAAGCTGTGTAGTCTATCACAGGACCCCTACAACCCTGGAGAAAGCCGCCCGGGAGCAGATCAAAACAAAGGTTGCCAGTACCGGAGGGGAAACCTACAGGTTCGATTATATCACGTACGAGGATGGAAAATACTATGGAGTGAACAGGAGTTCCGGGGAATGGTTAAAGACCCCATTGGATCAAACAGTTATCACCCAGGCCTATCTGAAGAATAAACGGGCATCAACCTGGGCAACTTTGGCAACTATCTCGGTTCCCGTAATTGCCATAGCCCTGGCAATCATTATCCCTACGCTGCCCTGGGGAAATGATCCGATTTTCGTCTTTGAAGATTCGGATGCAACCTAATTCAGTAACCGGTACTCATTCGGGGAATACCCGACCTTCTTCTTGAAGAGGCGGGTGAAGTGCTGGGGATACCGGAACCCCAGGTCGTAGGCGATCTCACTGATGGTCTTCTCATGGTTCAGGACCTGCTCCTTGGCGTATTCGATCATTTTTACCTGTATAAACTCCTGGGCGGATTTTCCGGTTTCCTTTTTAACCAAATCCCCGAAATAATTGGGGGAGAGGTGTTGCTCATCCGCAAAATAGGAAACCGAAGGGGTACCAAGTTCCCGGGCCTTATCGGAGTTCAGGTAGTCTTTCAGGGAGGATTCAAAATTTTCGATCACACCCAGGTTGGCAGAATCCCGGGTGATGAATTGCCGGTCGTAGAAGCGGGTGCAGTAATTCAGGAACAGTTCGATGTTCGAAAGGATGAGCGCCTTGCTGTGCTTGTCGATCCCCTGGGAAAGTTCAAACTTGATTTTGTCAAAGCAGTCCAGGACGATCCCGCGTTCCTTTTCGGAAATATGCAGGGCTTCGCTCAAATCATAGGAAAAGAAGGAATAGGAATCCATCGTCTGCCCCAGGTGGCTGCCGCGAAGCAGGTCCGGGTGGAACATCAGGGCGTAGCCGGATGGAGCGGAATCGTGGTTTATGCCGGAAATGTCTACAGTTTGCCCGGGGCCGATAAAAACCAGGGTCCCGTCCTGGTAATCGTAGTTCTGGCGACCGTACCGAAGGGTGCAGTCCTGGCCCTGTTTCAGGAATACCCCATAGAAATGGTACCGCACCGACCGGGTGCCCTTCAGGGCAGGCCACCTGCCATCTGACAGGTCGACCATACTTACCATGGGATGCAGTGTAGTCAGGCCGAGTCCCCTGCAATAATCATTGACCGTGATCAGATCTATCATTTCCCCCATAGCAGTACTTTATCAATCCTTGAGTTAAAAGTACTAAGAGAATCGTGAAATGCCCGATGATTAATGGGAAATCCGTAAAAAGGGTAGGTAGAACCGTAATGCGGGTAAGTCCAATGAAATGAGTGGTTTATATCTTTGGGAAGCCGGGAACTTAGAGCGGCTTAATTTTAAAAATAATAACAAAACAAAAGAAACATGACATCGTATTTAAGAGCACTGATGATTATTTGTCTGGGGTGCATCACGCAATGGACATTCGCACAGGATGCTTCCACGGAACAGGCCATTAAGGAACTTTCCAAAGCAAAGTGGGAATGGATGGCGGAAAAGAACGTGGAGGAACTCGCAAAGCTATTCCACGATCAATCCAAATTCGTCCATATGAGCGGGACCTGGAAGAAGGACCGGGAGCTCGAAATCATCGAAACCGGCAGCATCTGGTACAAACAAGCCGATGTGCACGATGTGGCCGTCGAGGTTTTCGGGGATACAGCCATCCTATGGAACCGGATTACCCTTCTGGCCCATGTACGGGGAAATGATGTCTCCAATGAATTTACAGTGACCGAAGCCTACAAAAAGGAAGGGGACCAGTGGCAACTGTTGGCCCTGACCTTCAGCAGCGTCCGGGATACCCATGAGATTGCGCATTAACCCTTTTAAAAAATAGCTATTTAAGAAAATGAAGACAATCATAAAGCTTATTATGATGGTACTTATGAGCCAGACATTCGCCCAAAACGATGCGATTGAGAAGGAAATCATGAAACTATCGAAGGACAAGTGGCAATGGATGGCTGAGAAGGATGTTGACAAGCTTGCAGATTTATTCCATAAAGATGCACAATTCGTTCATATGGGGGGATCCTGGGGAACAGATCGGGAATTGGCTGTTATTGAAAGCGGGGGCATCTGGTACAAGAAAGCCGATATCCACGAAGTAACGGTAAATATTATAGGCTCAACCGCCATTCTGTTGAACCGGATTGATCTGCTTGCCGAAGTCGGAGGAAACGAGGTGACCAATCCATTTATGGTAACAGAGGTCTATGTTCATGAGGCCAATGGCTGGAAACTGGCAGATTTGTCCTTTACCCGATTGCTGACCCGGGACAATTAGGCACGTACCAGATGAAATTTCATATCCTGTTGACCTGCCTGCTTGTTTGCGCTGCCGGATCCTTCGCTCAGGAAGGAAACAGCCAGGGGATCAGGGAATGGCAACGGGATTCGGATTCCATACTGATCGTTTATCTCTCGAGAACCAATAATACCCGGGCTGTGGCCCAAATCATCCATCATGAAGTGGGGGGTGAACTGCTGGCCCTGGAATTGAAAGATCCGTACCCGGAGGATTACGATGCGATTGTTCGGCAGGTGGCCCGGGAAAATGAAACGGGGTTCCTGCCGGAATTGAAGACCTGGGTGGATATCTCCCGATACAACCTCATATTTTTGGGTTTCCCAACCTGGGGGATGCAGTTGCCTCCTCCCATGAAGAGTTTTTTACATCAGTACGACTTCCGCGGTAAGACCCTTGTCCCGTTTAACACGAATGCGGGATATGGAATGGGCAGCAGCCTGGCCACAATCCGTAAGCTTGCCCCAGATAGTGAATTGTTGGAGGCTTTTTCCACCAAAGGCGGAATTGAGCGAGACGGGGTCCTTTTTGTGATGAAAGAATCCTATGGCGAATCGGTCAAACGGAATGTTATTGAATGGTTGGAAAAGATTAAAAGGGTAAAGCGTTTTTGATAAAGAAAGAAAAGTTCCGAAAGCTGTCAGCAATTAAATTTCCTCCTGGTTAAGGGCCTTAGGCACTGTTCAAAAATTCAGTATATTAATATAAATCGGTTTAAATCATGGCAAGTTATTCACTCAACATCAACGGAAAACAACTGGAAGTAGCAGCCGACCCGTCCACGCCCCTATTATGGGTGCTCAGAGACCACCTCAAACTGGTCGGCACCAAATACGGATGCGGGATCGCGCAATGCGGTGCCTGCACGGTGCATCTGGGCGATGTGGCCACCCGTTCCTGCATGTTGCCCGTTTCTTCAGTGGGCAACCAGCAGGTAACCACGATTGAGGGGCTGTCGGAAAACGGGGAGCATCCCGTCCAACAGGCCTGGCTGGAGGTGGATGTACCGCAATGCGGGTATTGCCAGGCGGGCCAGATCATGTCTGCAGCTGCGCTTCTCAAGAGCAATCCATCCCCGTCGGATGCGGATATCGAAGGGGCCATGAACGGGAACATCTGCCGCTGCGGCACGTATGTACGGATTAAAAAAGCCATCAAACTCGCCGCACAGAATAACGCCTGAACTTGAAAAAAATTGGAACCCATGACACCCATGAAGACACATATCGGAAGACGCGCATTTATACGGAACACCAGCCTGGCCGGTGGAGGCCTGGTTCTGGGGTTCAGCCTGTTCAATTCCTGCAAACCCGGGGAAGCCAAAGAAATGGCCGTGCGGGAAATGCCCAAAGAGTGGTTCGAGATCAATGCCTATCTGAAAATCGGGGACAACGGCTTGGTGACCATCATGGCTCCCAACCCGGAATTTGGACAAGGCGTCATTACGGCCATGCCCATGATCGTGGCAGATGAACTCGATGTGGATTGGGAAGATGTGTTGGTGGAACAAGCCAATTTTGACCCGGAATCTTACGGCTGGCAGTTCACAGGGGGCAGCCAGGGCATCCGCCGCCGCTGGGAAGGCCTGCGCATGGCCGGGGCCACTGCCAAACAAATGCTGAAACAGGCGGCAGCACAGACCTGGCAGGTCCCGGTTGAGGAAATTGAGGTTTCCAATGGGGTAGTTGCACATGAGGCCTCCGGGAAAACGGCTGGTTTCGGCGAACTGGCTTCGCTGGCCGGCACCCTGGAGGTGCCCGAAGAGGTACCGCTGAAGGAAGTAAAGGACTTTACCATCGTTGGGACCTCCAAAAAAGACGTGGAAACCCGGAAAATCGTCACCGGTAAACCCCTATTCGGTGTTGATTATCAGTACGAAGACGCCCTTGTGGGCATGGTGATCCACCCGCCAGCTTTCGGTTTGCAATTGAAATCCTTCGATGCCACATCCGCCTTATCCATGCCCGGGGTGGTCGATGTGTTCCGGATCAAGACGCTGGAAGATAGCTTTACCCGGGGATACTTTGATGCGAACGCCTTCACGGACCTGGTCGCTGTCGTCGGCAAATCCACCTGGGAGGTTATGAATGCCAAAAAGGCCGTTCAGGCAGAATGGGAACCCATTTCTGATTACCGATTTACCATGGATCGCTTCGGGAACCAGATGGAAGTAACCGTTCCCGGCGGCCTGGAGAGTACGGACGCGCATTATGCCGAAATGGAAAAGATGGCGTCCCGGTCCGGGACCACTGCCCGCAAAGACGGGAACCCGGAAAAGGCATTTGTGACGGCCGAAAAAGTACTGGAGCGTTCCTATACCTGTCCGTTCCTTGCCCATAACTGTATGGAGCCCATGAGCTTTTTTGCCCATGTGACCGGGGAAAAGGCTCATCTTGCAGGACCCCTGCAGGCCCCTGCCATTACCCGGCCCACTGTGGCGGCGCGCCTCGGGATCCCCGAGGAGCAGATCGACATCGAACTCACCCGGATGGGGGGTGGCTTCGGACGCAGGGCGTACGGGCACTATGCGGTTGAAGCCGCGCTGATTTCCCGTCAGGTGTCGGCACCGGTCAAGCTGGTGTACACCCGGGAGGATGACATGACCTGCGGTATTTACCGCCCATCTTACCAGGCCACCTACCGGGCAGCCCTGGACAAGGACAACAACCTGGTGGCCTTCCACGTAAAGGCAGGAGGTATCCCGGAGACGCCATTGTTTGCAAACCGGTTCCCGGCCGGGGCGGTGGACAACTACCTGGCCGAACAGTGGGAAATCAATTCCAACATTACCGTAGGCGCCTTCCGGGCCCCGCGGTCGAACTTCATGGCCGGGGTGGAACAGGCCTTCCTGGACGAAGTGGCTGAGCTGGCCGGAAAAGACCCGATCGCGTTCCGGTTGGAACTGATTGAACGCGCCAAGAACAACCCGGTGGGCGAAAACAACGACTACGACCCGGACCGTTTGGCCGGCGTCCTGAAACTGGTCCGCGACAAATCGGATTGGGGGCAGACCCCTTCCGGGGTGCACCGCGGGGTGGCCGCCTACTTCTGCCACAACAGTTACGCCGCCCATGTGATCGACGTGGTGATGGAAGGTAACAAACCCAAGGTGGAACGCGTGGTCTGTGCCCTGGATTGTGGGATTGTGATCAACCCGGATGCAGCCGCCAACATGGCCGAGGGGGCGATCGTGGATGGCGTGGGCAATGCGATGTACGGGGAACTGACCTTCCGCGACGGCCGCACGGACCAGACCAATTTCGACACCTACAAAATCATCCGCCACAGTGAGGCCCCGAAGAATATCGAGGTCCACTTCGTGGAAAACGAAATTGACCCGACCGGATTGGGCGAACCGCCCTTCCCCCCGGTTACCGGTGCCCTGGCCAATGCCCTTTACAAGGCAACCGGCAGGAGGTATTACCGCCAGCCCTTTGCCACGGACCAGCCGCGGATTGTGGGTTAATCATATAACCAATCCCCGGACGCAAAGTCTGTAATCATGTAAACCCATAAGCTAATAAGAGGTACACCTATAAGGATCCCGGTTAGCCAATTGGAAGCTTTTTTATTCCTTAGATTAACAGCATTGACTTCATCCGGTCGCAATGGTTCAGCGATCACTTCCTTTGGAGCTGAGCCGGTGGGTTTGTTATAGGCCGAAACAGGTCTTCTGGTCGGGGCCAATTTGACGGTCCTGATCCCAAAGTAGGCCTGATCCTTGTAAGTGATATATTTATATTTTACGATCCTGCAATCTGCCATAACAATCCTGGTCTTAGTGTCCGCTTCAGCAGCCTCCTTCAGGGATACGGATTGTTTTTGGTAAACGGTACAGCTTTGGAACAGGATCAACAGGCTCATGAACAGCACTGTGCAATCGAGATATTTCCTGATTACTTCCATTATTCTAGAGTATTAGAATTCAGTTGGCCCGCACAATAGTTGCGATTGTTTTAAGTAATTGGAAAAATCACGATGCTAGGTGGTGAAGTCTATCACCGGAATTACGATGCCAAAAACAAAAAAGCCAACTGCGACAGGGGCAAATATCAAACCGACGGTTGCCCAGTCGGATTTGGATTGATTCTTCAGGTAAACTTCGTTGCCTTGAGGGTCCTCAATACGTGTTTTTAATTGGACGCCCGCTTTTCTGTTGACCCCAAAATATTCACTGTTCTCCAGCAGGATGTATTTATATCTGGCAATAGCTCCATCGGGAGTAACAACCATGCTGTTGGTTTTAGCCTGAGCAGCTACTTCAAATGACACGGGCGTTTTATGGTATACCACGCAGCTCTGGAACAGGATCAGAGTGGTCATTAGTAGAGCGCAAATGTTGAGGTTTCCGGTTAGCTGTTTCATGGTGATTCATTTTCATAAATGAAGATAGCCAGGGGATTGCTCTGAGATGTCCGATATCCTGCTCAGAACAAAAATTCGGACAGTGAATATGCTTCACAGGGTTATATTGATTTTGGAATCCTATATCGATTATCTCAAAGAAATACAGAATGCGCCACTACCCATGTATTTTGCTTTTAGCTTGTTTATTACTGCAAATTTCTTGTTCCAAGGGGTTTATAGATGGTTGGGAAATTCCTCTTTTTACATCCTTCAAAATGGAGATTCAGTTTGAACACAGGCATGGACGAATTTGCAATACTTGAATCCAGAAGATTAAGGATATTTCGAGCTCATAACATTTTGCAATTAAAATCTTTAAGTATGATCAAAACAAAATTCTATTCCAGGTTGTTGGTTTCGTTATCCTTCGTCATGGGTATTTCATGTTCAGACACGACCGAGGTTGAACCGAGAACAAATATTTCTTCGGCAATCAAAGGTGAATGGACCTTACTTTCAACACAGGATTATCTGTGTGAGACAGGCGAAACAACAAATGAAGTTTTGGATGTCCAGGACATTGTGAGAAACCATTATGATTTTGGTGAATTTGAGGTCTATATAGAGGGAGAATTGGTCGAGGAACACAGTGGCACATATGAGGTTCTGGAAAACGACTATTACAGGTTCACCACTCCGAGGGAAACTTACACTGTTAAAATTGAGGTTTCCGACGACCCGAATATTAGCATCATGTACTATGACGTGGATCAGGAATGTCGGGAAGTAAATGGAGAATTAAGATACACGTTCACCACCTGGTCAAGAACCATCTTTTGATTGAGGGGCATAAATGTTATGTTAGTTCCAATCAACAGGTATAAAAACGGGGAAGACAGCTATCTAAACGATCCCCATAAGTTTTAATTTATTTTCAGGTAGCGTTCTGGCATATTCAGTGGCTGGGCATTATCCCAGCTCATTTCCTGATCTGAAATCCTGGAGAAATCAAAGCGCCTGTCTGCAGATGTTTCGGAAGTAATGCGAATGGAATAAAAGCCTTGACTGTTAAACTCTTCTACGGTAACCTCTTCACCGGTTAACGCGGTAAGAAGAAAAAATCCGGCTAAAATATTTGTTTCATTGCCTTCTGCATCAATTTGCACTGCTGCACCAGCGGTAAATTTCCACCCTTTGTTTCCGGAAGCTTCATCCTTATTGTTCCAACTGCCATGTAACCAGGCAGGGGGTGAGACCTTCAATTCATCTGCCTGTTCCTGTAGTTCCTTGGAACAGGATGAGGTAAGGACTGCCAGAAAAATTACCAGAACTTTTTTCATATTGTGATTGATATTAGCATTTTAAACAGGGTATTTCTGTGCATTAGAAATTAAGGATTTCTAAGCGTGAAAGCATTTTTTTGAAACCCAATTTAACCCTGGAAATGTTTTGCTATGTCCTGAATTTTGCTCCTGGCATTTAATCGGACACCCTTCTGATGGGATGGAGGTATCTTGAATTTGTAATCGGAAATAATTCTGAGCAAATGAAAACAATCGGAGAAAACCGGAGTGATTTCACAATCCTGGTGCTGATAGTCAGTTTCTTTTTGAACTCATGTGCCGTAAGTGCCCAGATGGCAAGAACCTATAAAGTCTGGGTTAGCTTGATCAACGAAACACAGGTCAAGGGAATGGCATACGCTGCAGATGAAAATGCATTTGTAGTACAGTCTAAGGATTCTGCCTTGATAAAATTAACCCCTGATGCCATTGAATTAATTAAAATACGGCGAAAAGGCAAAGTTGGCAGAGGTGCCCTGATTGGTGCTGGCAGTGGCGCGCTGGTGGGTGCAACCATTGGTTTTTTGGCCGGTGATGACTATGCAAGGGGATCCGGCTTTTTTTCTTTTTATGCCGAAGAAAAGGCAGCCATAGGAGCGATGGGCCTGGGGACCATAGGGGCTCTTATTGGAATACGTGCCGGTTCGGCAAAAAAGGAGTATATCATTAATGGTGATACGGATACCTATTTGTCTTTCTTACCCGAAATCCAGAATTTCATCCGGTCACAAAAAACCGGCCAGAAAGAAGCCCGACACTGATCCATATAGAAGTCCAGCCAAATCAACATGATTTTATCTCTAAAGCTTGACTTTCAAAATGATTTACCCTCTCTATTTCCCAATATCAAGCCGTTTGCTACTTTTTCGTAATTTGATGAGGTAACCAACCTCAACCATGTTTCGTTTCTTCCGCCAAATTCGCCAAAGACTTCTAACTGATAATAAGTTCAGTAAGTACCTGGTGTATGCTATAGGAGAAGTCTTATTAGTGGTAATAGGTATACTCCTGGCCCTCCAGGTGAATAACTGGAATGAAGACAGACTAAGGAGGGTGCAGGAAAGGGAATTTCTGAATGGTTTTAAAGTTGATTTGGAAAATGACCTGGCAGCCATTGAAAAGGCACTTCCAGCGGCAAATTCATCTAAATCTTCGATAAACTATATTTTGGATTATATGAAGAGAGATCTGCCCTGGAATGATTCCCTGATGTACCATTTTGGCAATATTTCGGCAGATTGGAATACCCCTTTCACCTTTAGCGCTTATGAATCGATTACTTCCAAAGACTGGAGTATTATTAGCAATAAAGAATTAAGACAAAATCTGATTGGTTATTACAGGACTTCGGACTTCACGACAAAACAAAGGGACATATATACCCGCGAATTGTTAGAAGCTTCCAGGAATGTTTGGAATACCCGGTTTGATGGATTTTGGGAATCAAACTATGAAGACTGGAAAGAAAGGAACAATTATGATAGCTGGGGCAATTTTAATCCGGGAGATCTGATAGGCTATGCCAGGCCCCTGGATTTTGAAAAATTAAAGAATGATTCCGAATACCATTATTCCCTCATACGCATACGGAATATTTCGGGATGGTACAGGGAGATTACAATGATCAATATGCAAAAGAAAGCTGAGAGTATCCTGGGGGATATCAGAAAAGAATTGCAGGACTAACATCTACTATTGTGCTAAAATTAACGACTTCCCCGGCCGTCTGTTGGGCTTGTATTATAGAGTAGCTAATTCAACCATGCCTGATTGTAAGCGAGCAAAAACCCAACTGACACCCTCGACTATTTTTCGTAATTTGATCAGGTAACCAACCTCAACCATGCTCCGCTTTTTCCGCCAGCTCCGTCAACGCCTTCTTATTAAAAACAAGTTCAGCAAATATCTGCTATATGCGGTTGGGGAGATTCTTCTGGTGGTGATTGGGATTCTCATTGCCTTGCAGGTGAATAACTGGAATGAGGCCCGTTTGGAGAGGGAAAATGAAATTCTCATTGCAAGGGATGTCTATTTGGAGCTTTTGGAGAATAGGGACTATTTAAGAACCACGCAGGAGGAGTGGGCACAGAGGGGTAAACACATCCGCGCCCTTTCGGACACGCTTGTTACCGAAAATCTACAGTTGGGGCAAAAGGTATTTGACAGCCTTTTGATTCGCGCGATCTATTTTAACAGCTTCAGCTTGAAACGGAAAAAACTGGACCGGGTCCTGAGTGTCGGAAGGTTCGAGTTCAGCGCTTCAAAAGACCTGATAGGGAAAATGATGAATCTTGCGGGTTTATATGATGCCTTGGAGGAAGCCTTCAAATACAATCAGGATACCTGGACGCAGGCGGTGCAACCCTATTTAATTGCCCATTACTCCTTCAGGAACCTGAACCTGGCGCTTGGCGCCCATGATATAAATAAATCGCTGAAAATCAGCCACGAGCCCCTTTTGGTCGATCCGGTATTTGATAACCTTATAAACAATATGGGAGGAGAGGTTATGCCCTTTAACGTACTTCTCGAATTGAGTTTAGATAAGATCGGAGAGCTTCAGGAGCTGCTGAAAATCAATTATCCGAATATTAACCCCAACTAGCGATCCTGGCGCCAAAAAGGGTCTCGTGCTGTCACTTTAGCCCGCTTACGGAACGCCTGAACAAAAAATTACATTTCATGCTACGCTTCTTTCGCCAGCTCCGCCAGAGACTCCTTACTGAAAATAAGTTCCGCAAATACCTGCTGTATGCCATAGGGGAGATTCTACTAGTTGTTATTGGGATATTAATTGCACTTCAGATCAACAATGCGAATGAGTATTCCAAACAGAAACAACAATTATTGAAGTATGAACAAAACATTGTTTCAGAACTTAAGGAGGATTTAAAAATGTTGAATGGGCTGGATAGCTTAAATAGCGCTAAAGTTGGAACAATTCTTAGCTACATTAATTACTTTAAAAATCCAACCAGAGATGCCGATACAGTAATTCAAAGAATGTATGACATTCAATATAATGGCGGCGTTTACAAAAGTATTGCCTATACGATTGATGAAATTATTAATACAGGAAACCTTTCACTCTTTAGTTCAGAGGCGAAAACAGCCATTCTGGAATTAAAAGCCATTCAGGAATTTTATGAAAAAAATAGAATAGAAGTAGAGCAAAAATGGGTGCTGAGCAATATTGAATTTGAAAATGCTATTGACTTAGTATCCTATAATGAATTTCCAACGGCTGAACTCAGAAACATGAAAGACTGGAGGTTTGATTTAGGGTCGGATCAATACAGATTATTCAATAATAAAACTCTGGCAGAATTGCGAGTCTTTTATTTTCGAACTGACCAGAACAATAAGATGAGGACTCACTCGGAAAAACTGCTGAATCTATTGGAAAAAAATTGAAGGGATAAACAAACGAACGTTCAACACTGAGTATTATATCCTTGCAGCCTAATTCGGGATGACCTAATCCCAAAATATCTGACTCTTGTTACTATTTGTGACCAATAAAAAAATAAAACCTACAAAATCAATTGATTATGGGCGTTAACAGTAACCGGGACGGGAAGTAAACTATTCTACTTCTATACAACTACAGATACTTGTACGGCTGTAAAATCCAGGTAATTGAATCAATTTGTATTTGAGCACACGTAGGGAAACGTATGCACGTTGTACCGGAATTGTTACATGACCTCAATTTTGGAATATGCCTTTGGACTCGGTTGAAATTTAAAAAGAAATACCTTTCAATTTAAAATGCTTTTTTAAAGAAAACCCGTCTATGGATTCTAGTTCTCCTTAAGGTTATCCACCTTGTTGTCTATAAATGGAATTTCAAGACCAACTACAAATTGCCATCTGCTCAGGGTAATTTTACCGTATTCATCAGTGGTATCTGAAGCATCCACACTGGTCAAATTCTTCGGTTTCAGGAAATCAGTAGCGCCTCTGCTATAGGTTGTCCCAATGAAAAAACTAGCCCAGCTGAATTTTCGGTCAAAACCAAAACTCATGTGATAATAGTCCTCCCCGGTATTAATGTCTTTGGCTCCTTCACTTGATAAATCGAGGATGCTCGCGTTGGAAACATATCCGTTAAAATCGGTTGAAAAACTCAGATAACTTTGGAAGCGTTCGGTTAAGAAAATATTTGCGCCAACACCAAAGTTAATGATGTTCTTTCTTTCTTCATCGAACAATACTGGGGTGGGTGCGGCACCTCCTATGTCTATGGCCGGAATATCAATTCGGGAGTACTTCTTGATGCTACTTACATAATCCAGGTTCAGATGGAGTTTGCTCCTGTTAATCGGAATACCTGCTCCGACCGACACTCCGAATGGTTCTTTCCGGTCAGATTCCAGGGCATCGAAATTGTAGTCATAAAAATTATCGGTATCTGCATCGATACCCGCCAACACCTCGCTGTAATTATACCGGCCTTTTTGATACAGTTCCAAATAGGGTAAATTGACATTTATCCCTAAATCCCATTTGGGCAATTTGTAGTTGGCCCCCAATTTCAGGATCAGGCCGTACGAACTCTGTCTGAATTCAATGACGTTTTCGTAATAGGCTACCGAATTGTCTATAGTTTGCAGGGTATAGTTTAAATCGCTCCCGCCTCTGTATTCATATATGGAGCCAAAGGCCGAAATACCAAAACTGAACCTCTCGCTTAATTTCGTCGCCCAGGTGAGCCCAATCCATTCGTCTTTCACCTTGCTGTTCAGGCGTACTTGCGTCTTGTATTTTTCTGCATCAGGAAAAACTTCCTGGATTTTAGCCGGGATTTCATCCGTATTATACCGCAAATTGATATCAATCCGTGAACGGGACAAAAAGGAATACGCAAAACGTTCTCCAAACATACTGAACGTGCCTCCGGCCATGGTGGGGATACCATCAAAATCGGTGGAGCTCAAGGTAGACTCGTCAATTACAACGCCTTCAAGCTTGACAGTAGACAATTGGTAGGCTTTGGCATTTATGGCAAACTTTGTATTCTCTACTTCAGTCAGGCGCCCAGGATTGTAATAGGTTACGCCCAGATCATCCACACTACCCGTCACATTGCCCGAAAGCAAAATGGAACGATTACCAAAATTCACATACTTATAATTCGCCTGTTGCGCCTGGCAAAGACCGTTAAAACACAGATAGATAAACACAATACGTATTGCTACGGTCATATTACGGATGAATTGCCATATTGGCGGACCCTGTTCACACCCCCTTAATCATGGATCACCTGAATTTGGATTTCCTAATAGCCGGAGCCGGAGCTGGATTCTACAAATTTAAATTAAGAGATGTTATTCCGCCACCGGATCAATTTTATGAGGACTTAAATTCCGCTTTGGAGAAATATAGTTTTTTGGGCTTGTTTAATCCGGACTTCGAATTTAAAGCCACCGACCTGAAAGAGAAATTAGTCCTGCCTTCATTTCGCTATGGTATAAGCGTTTGTTACTCTTTCTAAGATTATTCTTTAAACAATATTATATAAAAGGCTGTATAAAACAGCCCTTTTATTTTTAGACATTTAATTCCATATATATTCTGGATTGATCACTTGAATACTAATTAGAGTTTAGTTGGTGTCGGAGGTTTTGTAGCATTTGGGAATCGAGAGACCGTTGGTACCTTATTAAATTAGGTGGGGTTCAAATTGCAAGGGAAAACGGGATTTTTGAAGGGGGAGGGGTTAATAATTTCCAATGTTCTAATAAAAATTTTGACAATCTTACATTCTAGCTCTAGTGGTTTGCATCGTTATAGATCAAAATAGGGGCAAAAATAAATTTTGGTGGAAAATGTGTGGAAAACAAAAGTATATAAAAAAATAACCTCCTCTATATCAATTAGATATAAAAGAGGTTAGTACCCCGAACGCTCCCATTCTCGAACTATTTTATGAGAATGTCCGTGAAATCAATAACCTCCGTGAAATCCTTACGAACAAGGGATATATCGACAAAGGCCTAACAGCACCAACTCTCACAGGGAGACAATCGAAATCAATAATACATCTCAGGAATTAAACGCATCTGCTACTTCAGAATTGGTTTTAGAAAACTTAGACAAAAATTAATTATATTTCACAGAGAAACCCCCTTTTGATTAAGTAAATTAAGGCCAACAGGTTTATGCCATAGCGGCAGATCCTGGCTATTTCAACATTATTTTTAAATGCCGAGCAAGTCCGGATGCCAGGGAATGACTTTGAATGGCTAGTTGTCATGGCAACCAGTTTGTATGAAAACGCCCCCCTTTTTATTCACCCAATTTAGAAGCTAATGATTAAACGAAATTTTACCGGAATTTTCCTGAGCTCTTTTTTATTCCTGTTTACAGGATGCGGGGAAGACAAAAAACCGGAGGCGTCAGATGGGGCCATGACGGGGAGTGAAGGCACCCCGGGAGCGGTCAGCGTGAACCCGAACAGGGAGGTTTACTGGGGGGATACGCATAACCATACCGGGAATTCCTTTGACGTTTTCTTATTCGGCACCCCGAATTCCACCCCGGAGATCGCCTACCGTTTTGCGAAGGGGGAGGAAGTGGAGAGTCCCACAACGGGCCGGCCCATGAAGCTCAGTAAGCCGCTTGATTTCCTGGTGGTGGCAGACCACGCCGAGCTGCTGGGGGCAATACCCTTGATGTATGCAAATACACCGGGTATAACGGACACCAAAACGGGTGAGACCTTTTTAAAGATTGCCCCCGATAAATCCGAGGAGGGGCTTCAAAAGATTTACGACATACTCCAATATGCGGCGTTTGATCAGCCCAATGAAGCAAACCTCGGGAGCAAGGACCTGATCGGGGACCTTGGAGGTGATAAGCGGAAGGAAGCGTGGTTGCGTTATGTTGAAACCGCAGAGAAGCACCACGACCCTGGAACCTTTACGACGCTTATCGGTTGGGAGTGGTCCTCCAACAACAGGGGAGCGAACCTGCACCGTGTGGTGTTCATGCCCCAGGGAGGTGAGGTGGCAAAACAGTTCCTGCCCTACAGCGCGCTGAGCAGCGATAACCCTGAGGACTTGTGGGCGTGGCTGGAGCAAACCAGCACGCGGTTGGATGCAGAGTTTGTAGCCATACCACATAACCCCAATATCAGTCTGGGCCTTATGTTCCCCGAAACACGTCTGAATGGCGAACCGATAGACCGGGAATATGCCGAAATGCGGATGAAGTGGGAACGGTCTGTGGAAGTTACCCAGATAAAGGGTGATTCCGAAACCCACCCGGCCTTATCCCCCAACGATGAATTTGCTGATTTTGAAACCTATGATTTTGCAATTACACCAGACGGCAGTAGGCCTGCACCTACGGAAGCAGATTACGTGCGTTCGGGCCTCAGGCGGGGCCTGGCCCTGGAAAGCAAAATCGGGGTCAACCCCTATAAGGTGGGTATGGTGGGCAGTTCGGATTCCCATACCGGAATGTCCTCCATCGAAGAGACCAATTTTGCAGGCAAGGGGCAACATGATGCGCTTCCCGAGAAACGTCCGCATCCAACGGGTATAGGGTCTTCCAAGGGCTGGGACATGGGCGCCGCCGGATGGGTGGGTGTCTGGGCCGAAAGCAATACGCGCCAGAGCCTGGTTGATGCTTTTCAGCGGAAGGAGGTTTACGCCACAACCGGTCCGCGTATGACCCTGCGCTTCTTCGGCGGATTTGATTTCTCCGAGGACGACATGAGCGGTGACATGGTAGCCTCCGGATACGAACGAGGTGTGCCCATGGGAGGGGATCTTGACCCGAATGGGGGACCGGCTCCAACATTCATGATCCGGGCCTTAAAAGACCCCGATGCGGCGAACCTGGACAGGATACAGGTGGTAAAAGGCTGGTTGGAGCCGGATGGCGAAACCATGGAGCGGGTCTATGACGTTGCCCTTTCCGACGGGCGTACGCATGGATCGGTAGCGGTGGGCAACACCGTGGACCTGGCAACCGGCCAGTACACCAATACCATTGGTGACCCGGAACTCCGGGTCGTATGGACCGATCCGGATTTTGACCCATCAAAAAGTGCTTTTTACTATGTCCGCGTTCTGGAAATCCCCACCCCCAGGTATTCCCTTCTGGATGCTATAGAGCTGGGTATCCCGGTGGAGGAAACGGGGCATCCGGCCACCATTCAGGAACGGGTCTACTCATCCCCGATCTGGTACAACCCGGATTGAGTTATGGGATAGGGCATGTAAAACTTCTGAATCTTTTTCAATTGAATAAAAGGCTGATTTTAGTACTCATAATCTGAGCTGCCTGTATCTTCGGTTGCCGAACTGATCAAAAAGCTGAAGATTCACGGGCGGGTTAGCACTGTTTCAGCATCTTAAATGGTTATCTACAATTCCTGGATCAAAGATCCGGTTTAGAAAAACTTGAACAGAAAATTACTATATTTCCTAATAAAAGCCCCCTTTTGTTTAAGTAAAAACAGGCCAACAGGCTTAGTGCCATTGCAGAGATCCTGGTTAATTCAAAAGTGTTTTGAATTGCCGTTAAAGTCCGGATGCGAAGGAACGGCGTTGAATGGCTAGCAGTCATGGCGACCAGTTTATATGAAAACGCCCACCTTTTTATTCACCCAATTTAGAAGCTAATGATTAAACAAAATTTTACCAGAATATTCCTGATCTCATTTTTATTCCTGTTTACGGGATGCGGGGAAGACAAAAAACCGGAGGCGTCAGATGGGGCCATGACGGGGAGTGAAGGCACCCCGGGAGTGGTTAGCATAAACCCGAACAAGGACGTATTTTTTGGCAACCTTCACGTACATACCAAGTGGTCTTTTGATGCCTTTATCAATGGGGCCGCATCTGGTCCCGAGGAAGCCTACAGGTGGGCAAAGGGAGAGACCATCCCGGGTGGCGGAGATGGGACGCCCCTTAAAATTAAAACGCCACTGGACTGGTATGTGGTTGCAGACCATGCCGAATTCATGGGGGCCCTGCCCATGATGAACGACCCCAACAGTGCCGCTAGCAAACACCCCCTTGCAGCCGATATCATCGGAGACGACCCCGTTAAATCATTCAATGCGTACACCGCAATCCTCGACGATATTTCGAACCGGAGAAACGACAGCATCCTCGGAAGCCCCGAGTTGCAGCGAAGTGTCTGGTCAGATATCGTAAGCATTGCAGACCAGCATTACGCCCCCGGCAGTTTTACAACTTTTGCAGGCTACGAGTGGACCTCCAACCCGGATTGGCAAAACCTGCACCGGATCGTCCTGTTCAGGGATACCGACCATGTCCCGGAGTTGCCCTTTTCGGCCATTGACTCGGATGTGCCGGAAAGGCTATGGGAATGGATGGACAATCAGCGTCAGTCCGGAAATGAAGTACTGGCCATACCGCACAATGGCAACGCCAGTGACGGTTTGATGTTCCCTGAAGAGAAATCCTATGGTGGCAGTGCTATTAACAAGGAATATGCCTCCACCCGGATGAGGAACGAACCGGTCTACGAGCTTACGCAAATCAAAGGTACTTCGGAAACGCATCCTGAACTTTCCCCGAATGACGAATTCGCCTCTTTTGAACTATGGGATTATACACTGGCGTCCACGGCGACTCCTCCGGAGAACAAAAAGGGCGGCTACATGCGGGAGGCCCTTATCCGTTCGCTCAAATATGACATGGAGGGAAAGGGCAACCCTTTCAAGTACGGGTTTATCGGCGATTCGGACACCCATAATTCCGCATCTCCGGTAGAGGAAGACAATTATTCCGGGAAATTCGGTTTTGAGAATGATCCCAAACATCGCCTGGACGGACCTCCGGGCGTCAGCGAGGCCGCGGCCAAACAGGTAAGGGAATTCAGTTCGGCAGGCATTGCGGCCGTCTGGGCAGTTTCAAACACGAGAGAAGCAATCTTTGAAGCAATAAAAAACAAGGAAACTTATGCCACTTCCGGTCCCCGGATGAAGGTGCGCTTCTTCGCTGGTTACGACTACCCGGAAAATCTGCTTGATATGTCTGGCTGGTTGGAAACCGCCTATGCCAGTGGCGTCCCCATGGGCGGTGATCTTTCACCCGCCAGTGACGGAAAAGTACCGGTTTTTGCTATCCAGGCCGTCAAGGAAGCCGACGGAGCCAACCTGGACCGCATCCAGGTAATCAAGGGTTGGGTGGATGCAGGCGGCGCAACGCATGAAAAAATATACAATGTCGCCCTATCGGATAACCGCATGGCAGATGCAGCCGGAAATGTACCGGCCGTGGGGAATACCGTGGATGCGGCCAATGCTTCCTATACCAACGATATCGGGGATGTGGAATTAATGGCCCTCTGGTCTGACCCGGACTTTGATCCGGCCCAGCATGCCGTATACTATGTCCGGGTCCTGCAGATCCCTACGCCACGATGGAGCACCTATGATGCCAAAACCCTGGGGAGGCAACCCAGGGAAGACCTGCCGGTGAGCATACAGGAACGTGCCTGGAGCAGCCCGATCTGGTACAATCCCAATTGAAAAAATGAAAAAGCTCCTTAAAGAACCTTTGGTCCATTTCCTGCTGATCGGGCTTGGAATCTTCCTCCTGTACAGTGTTATATCCTCAGATAAGGATTCCAGGGATGAGATCGTGATCTCGGACAGCGACTTAAGACACATGCAGGAAATCTACAAACTCACCTGGCAACGGGAACCTACGGAAGAAGAACTTGTCGGGATAGTCAGTTCGGCAATCCGGGAGGAGATCCTTTACCGGGAAGCCCTGAAAATGAACCTGGACCATGATGACGAGGTCGTTAAACGGCGGTTGGCCCAGAAAATGGACTTCCTGTCCAACGACATCTCGGCTATCATTAATGACCCGTCGGAAAATGACCTCCGGGAATATTACCAGGCCAATGCGGATAAATACCGGCTACCGGCCAGGTATACGCTGCGCCAGGTCGCTTTTACCTTTGACAACCATTCCGACCCCAGAAAGCAGGCGGAAAAGGTGCTGGGCCAAATTCAGGCAGGACAGGTGGACCCTGTTAATGCCGGAGATGCCCTGTCCCTCCCCGGACGGTTTACAGGTATCTATGCCGATAGATTACAGCATGAACTCGGCGGGGATTTCAGTGAGGCCATCAGTGGACTGCCTGCCCAAAAGTGGGCGGGCCCTGTCCGGTCCGGGTATGGCTGGCACCTCATCTATATAGAGGAAAAAGAGGCGCCCCGGCTGCCCGGCCTGGAAGAGGTACGGGGGGACCTGGAAAGGGACTACGCCTACGAAAAGGAACGGGAAAGCCAGCAGCGCATCTATGAGCAGTTGCGCAACGGATATGATATCGAACTTCAGGCCAATTTGTCCCCGGGACTCGCTGAAAAGATAATAGCAAAGATCAATGGGTAACCGCAACCTCCCGGGCCGGAAGGCCTTCTGGTGCTTTTTTCTCACTGCCTGGCTGACCGCCGGTGCGTTCGCCCATGAAATGCGGCCCGCCTACCTGCAGGTGGACCAGATAACCGAAACCACCTACCAGGTAATCTGGAAGATCCCGAGGAGAGGCGAAATGGTGATCCGGCTCCAGCCGGTTTTCCCCGGTGCCGATGCACTGCTCAATACCTCCGTACCGAAACCCGTGGACGGGGCAATGCTGTACTCCTTTGAACTGAAATCCGGCCAGCCCCTCCCGGGGCAGCAGGTGTATATTGACGGTTTGGAGCGCACCATGGTCGACGTACTTGTAACGGTTTCGTACCTCAACGGCGACAAGGGCTCGTTTATGCTCAAACCGGATGCGAACCTTGGAAACTTCCCGGAAACTGCCGATAAGCTGAGCATCGTCCGGGCGTACACCCTATTGGGAATTGAACATATTTTGTTCGGTATGGACCACCTGTTGTTCGTGCTTGCCCTGATCATCATCACCCGGGGGTTTGGCAAAATCATCAGGACGATCACGGCCTTCACCATTGCCCACAGCATAACGCTCAGCCTGGCCGTGCTGGGAATCGTACAATTCCCGGGCCCTCCTATAGAAGCGGTAATCGCACTGAGCATCCTGTTTCTGGCCACTGAGATCCTCAAGGTCCAACAGGGTTCCGAAACGCTGACCAGCCGAAAACCCTGGCTGGTTGCCTTCACATTCGGGTTATTGCACGGACTGGGATTCGCAGGGGCACTTGCTGAGGTGGGCCTCCCGCAGAATGAGATTCCCCTGGCCCTGGCCTTCTTCAATATTGGCGTTGAATTGGGGCAGATTGCCTTTGTTCTGGCGGTCGTCCTGGCCATGCGGTTGCTGGCGGTTAAAATATCCTGGCCGGTGCTCCTGAAAAAGGCTCCAACCTATGCCATCGGTTCCCTCGCTGCTTTCTGGCTGATAGAGCGCATTGTCGCCTTTTGAGGTGGGAAGGATCAGCGAAATTCAGGCCAGTATAAATGGATTCGGAATTTGAAAACCTACAAAATCAATTGATTAAGGGCGTTAACAGTTCCCGGGATGGGAACGGCCTCGTTTGCTGCCTCAGGAGTCCCGCCCGAAAGGCCCTGCCTTCCATCATGCGGGAATTACCTCCTGCTGCGCAGTCGGTGAGTCCCGCCCGAAAGACCCCTGCCTTCCATCATGCGGGAATTACCTCGCCTTTCGGCTCGGTGAGTCCCGCCCGAACGTTTTGAAAGAGGAAAAGCCTGCCCGCATGGCGGGCCGTTCTTTTTTGTTTTTCGCCCATTCGCTCAGGCAAGCCTGGCTCAGGTCTTAAAAACAAAAAAGTCAGAGCAATCGCTCTGACTTTTCCTCTTATCCGTACTCGGGACGGGTACAAAACCTTGAAATCAAAGGAAACCTTCTGAAAACTAATATTACTGTAATTCAATTACATATACAATTATATTCTATCATTCTTTTCTCTTTATTTCCTATTTTTACTGTACAAACCGTTACTATTTTGTGACTAATAAAATGATGGTGAAAACATCAGGATATAAATGGGAGTAAAATTAAGGGAACGAAAACTAAAAAATGGTAGAAAACGATATTACCTCGATATCTACCATAATGGGGTAAGGAGTTATGAATGGCTTCATGCAGTAGAGAAGAATGATGACAAGAAACAGAAAAAGCAACTAGCTGAAACCATTAGAGCTGCCAGATCCCTGGAACTCGAAAGTGAGGGTACCAACTTTATCCCAAAGCACAAGAAAAAAGTCACTGTTTCAAAATACTTTGACCACTATCTGCAAAACTATAAACAAAGGGATATTAGAAGTATCCGTAACGCCATAAACAAATTCCAGGAATTTCTTCAACGCCCGAACTTTACATTAAGTAACCTCAGTCAAATCCATCTAGAAAAATTCAAGTACTATTTGGTTCATGAGGCTGGGCTAAAAGGAGAAACTCCATATAGCTATTGGAAGCGATTCAAAAAAGTCCTGATCAATGCCGAAAGGGAAGGCTACATAAAAGATACGGTATATAAAAGAGTTAGGTGGGAGTCAAGCAACAAGAAAGCAGAAACAACTTTAACCAAGCAAATCCTTACCGAGGATGAAATACAGGCTTTAAAAAGCACCTATTGCGGGAATGAGAACGTAAAGCGAGCCTTTCTTTTCGCATGTTATACAGGACTCGGATACGCCGAATTTAAAAGTCTGACTTGGAAGAATATCGTAAATGACAGACTAGTTATTGATCGCATTAAAACTAGAAGGGAAATAAACATCAAGTTAAGCCCATTTGCCCAGGAACTATTGGGCGAGCCCGGTAATGGACTGATTTTCGATTTAAAGCATAAGGGCAAATTTCTTTCAGAGGTAGCTATCAAAAAGAACCTAACTAATATGATGAGAAGGGCTGGTATTGATAAGAACATTACCTTTTATTGCGGCAGACATACGTTTGCAGTAAGACTTCTATCCAATGGTGCAAACCTAAAAACTGTGGCGGATGCTCTTGGTCATAGTGGGACGGCACATACAATTAAATATTTGAACTATGTAAACAGCATTAAGGATGATGCTACTTCAAGTCTGGACTAGATTAATTAATTAAAGAATGAGCGAAAAACTTTATATAATATTAGATGAGTATAAGGCAGATTTCGATGGACTAAGCTCAAGATTTAAAGCCAAATATAATACTGAAGATCACGAGGAATTTCTTAGAGAAGAACTAAAAAAGTATGTTGAATATTTGGCCTACTTGGAAGGCAAAAAAGTTAACAATCCGGATCGGAGTTTTATGGATTTTTACTTTGACTTTAAAACGGCATATTCCGATTTATCAAGGGACTACAAAAGGGAGCACGAATTACCAATATTTGATAGTACTCCGGGATTCTCTGCGACAGAACCCTTTGATAAAACTTTCCTAAGGATTAGACTTAATGAAATAGTTCACTTTCTTCAGTCAAAGATGTCTTCCGTTGCCTCATCGAACAGTAACCTACAGCCATTAGATTTCAATCTCAATCAAACAGATCTTGTTCACTTCTTTGATTTGCTGGTTGACGCAGATATTGTTAAGGAGCCCTCTGATGTAACACATAAAAATGGCGGCTTCTATCCTAAATTGGCAAAATTCTTTACCGCAAGGGGAAAGGCCATTAACCCGAACAGTGCAAAATCTACCAAAACGAATAAGAAGGATAAAGCCATCAAATATTCGAAATCATACTATCAGATGCTCAGAGGGCTAAAGAGGACTATTGAGGATAAATTGAGCGAATAAAGTTTACTGTAAACCTACAGTAACCAATCTTTTCTTTCTTTTCCATGTAATCTTTGTCATGTAGTTACATTACAGGATAGCGCTATCCATTTTTATTAATAATAAATACGATAAAAATGGTCAAGGAAATTTTAAATCTGGAGGAAGCAGCCAAATATACAGGCTACAGTAAAAGTCATCTATACAAACTCACGCATTACCGGAAAATCGACCACTATAAGCCGAACGGTAAGACGGTTTTCTTTAAAAAAGAGGATCTAAACGCCTATCTACTTCAAGGTAAGCGGGAAGCCATAAATTCGGAAGACGTGGAGGTGCAAGCAGCCAATTATCTTCTTGGTAAAAAGAGAATGTGATGGCCGCCGACAAAGCATCATTTCTACTGTATAGTGACCTAATTCATACGGTGAATAAACTTACGGATGAACAGGCAGGACAGCTTTTTAAACATATCCTGGCCTATGTTAATGACGAGAATCCAGTTTTGGAAAACCAGTTGCTGGAGGTTGCCTTCGAGCCCATAAAACAAGGACTAAGAAGGGATTTGAAGAAATGGGAACAAAAACGTGAACAAGCCCGACAAGCGGGCCGAAAGGGAGGGCTAAAGAGAGCTGAGAATTTGAAGGGATCCCAAGCGGATGTAGCGACCGCTAAAAACGCTAAGCGACCCTTAGCGGATCAAGCTGTTAGTGCTAGCGTATATGTAAACGCTATTAATAATAGACAGTACATAGACATCCTAAAAGAAAAAAAGAATACAGATTATGCGCCGTGGCTGGATGGGATTTGTCGCAAGCATGGGCTGAGGTCGACAAGGATCTGGCGAGTCTTGGACAAATTCCTGGAGCATCTTAAGGCCACCGAAAAAGAACACGATGGTCTAGGCAGCTTCAAACAGCACTTTGTGCACTGGCTGGATAAACAAGATCAGCATCAGATGTTGGAGGAATACAAAACCCGAAAAATTGGTGCGCTATGAAACTAGGAGAAGCTGAAAAGTATGTCAGATGGCGTTTTAGTTCCTGCCCAAAAATTGTGGTTAACGAAAAAGATAGGGAGGCCATAAGCACGATTCTAGAATATGCCACACACCATTACGATGACGAGGTTGGTTTCAAGGCGTTTTGTCGGCTTTGGTTATCGCAAATGTTGCATTATAAAACCGAGCCTACTGATAGGATTATCCAGAAAGAGTTCGTTCGAAGTTTAGCAAAACCAACTTCAGAAACCATGGATTCTATTTCCCGTTCCTTGCGAAGTGCAGCCTTAGACCGCTATACAGAGACGAAAACGATTCGCTCCTTTCACGATTTAGCCTATCTAGACCAACTCAAAACATTTTATAGACCAGAAGAGCTTGATTGGAATCTTAGGCAATTGTACGCGCAAATAAAATTCATGTGTAATGTTTGAGCCTATAGTTCCAAATGGTATCGAAAAGCAGGACTACGTGTCCCTACAAAAAAAATTCTTTGTCAATCTCAATGAAACTATAGAAAGGCAACCCGTAGCGATTAGTATTGGAACATCACCAGGAGGGTATCCGATTCCTTTTGGGAGTTATGGTGACTTTAGTTGTATCGTTGGTGCTAGCAAGAGTATGAAGACATACCTAAAATCGGCATTAATAGCGGGATATATAGGAGGTAAGGCCACTAATTATTTTATCGATTTTAAAGGCCATGAAACGAACGAAAAGTTTGTATTGGATATTGACACAGAGCAATCCCGATATCACGTTCACAGGGCCTCAAAACGAGTTCTAACCATGATAGGGGCCGACTATGATCATTACAAACCATTCGCTTTACGGGAGGAGACCCCGAAAATCCGCAGGGAGTTCATCGAATATCTATTGCTGGAATCAGAATACCGGAATCATATTGGGCTTGTTGCCATAGATGGAGCAGCGGATCTGTTGGATAATGTTAATGACCTTGAAGCGTCGAATCAATTAGCGCAAAAGTTCATGTCTTGGACCTCAACGGCAAGTTGCCACATAATCACCATTCTTCATAAAAACCACGGTACCCAAAAGCCCACAGGACATCTGGGGAGTGCAATACTAAAAAAGGCCGAAACAGTCGCATTTGTTGATCGGGAGAATGACCTTGTTCGAGTGTCGCCAGAGTACACCAGAAACTATCCTTTTATGGAATTTTCGTTTCGGATTAATGATCAAAATTTACCTGTAGAAGAGAATACCGCATTTTAATGAAAAAGGAAAAAGGGTTACAAAAGGCTACAGATTTCAGTGGCATAAAGACGATTGACGACTTGCACCAGCATTTGAAAACAAATCCCGATGATGCGGATGAGCTAGGAGAGCATTTCATTACAAAACTCAATAATGCCTATGCAGAAAAGAACAAGACCGAAAGTGACTATGAAGATTTGTTAGTTGCATTGGATGAATGGGAGGAGAAACCAGAGGCAGCATCAAAAATCAGAAATACTACCTATGAGGCCAATTACCTGATTATTGGAGCATGCATACATAACCACATCGTAAATAATATTTGTTTTCCAGGGGTAACCGCGATACAGCGAGAAACGGGTCTATCTAGGACTACCATTTACAGGCACCTAAAATTAGACGATTTCAGGCCTTATGATAAACTGATACGGGGAAAGCACGAGCTGATGGCTAAAAGGGCCCTAGAACACCTTTATTATATTGGCGTGGTGGATAGAAATGCAGGTGCCTTGAAGACTTTTATTGAATTAACAGGATTTTCAAAGAAATCCTCAGCTTCCAACATAAACAACTACATTCAGATCAATAATCTTAAGATAACCAGGGAAGAATTAGACCAGTTGCCAAAAGAAATAACCGAGCAGATTGCGGAGCTAATTTCAGAAGGCCTACAAGCAAAGGATTGTGACAAAAAAATGGAAGACATGACTACTTGAAAGTCAATTTTTCTAACTCCCATGCACTCTCCTTCACCAGTCTAACTTTACAATAAAAATAAAGTCTTTCAGTACCTCCAAATCCATTTTTCGCATCCACATAACAGTCAGTCTCCCAACCATTATCTGAAGTTTTTGTCATTTCACATAATCCGAAATCAGCGGATCCTGGGTCTCTCAAATTATCTTTGACAAATTGCCAAACCATTACTCTTGCATTGTCTCCATGATTGCCGTCAATTTCACCACATGAAAAGAATATTAGACATATAATTATTGATAATTTTCTTTCCATCAACTTTTGAGTTTCAATTAATCGAAAAATTATTTTCTCAAGGAAATATGAAATTCATTAATTCACGGCAGGCCAACATTATTATTTCCAAACTATCACAACCACATCTTAGATATTCGACCGTAAAATAATTTTCACCTCTAATGGAATGTTTTTGGGGAAACCCAATTTAATTACAATCCAATGAATAAACATCTTCTGGATCTTTGATCCAATTTGCCGGGATATTATCTAATTGTTCTTGAGTGACCTGAATACAGGATAATGGATTATTAGTAACATTGAATTGCGTCAGGTTCGAAAATGGGCTAGCATCAAAACTTGAGAAATTACAATTGGAAATATCAATCTGAAACAGATTCGGGTAAGTCAATTCTGAGAGTCCGAATCCAATAGAATTTAGTTTTGGATTGTTAGTTGCCAAAACTTCCTCCAAACCACTTGCCCCAGGAGAAGAAGGATCAAAACTAAAGGATTCTAAATTCAAGTTATTTGTAATAGTACACCTTCGAACACCTTGCAATGCTATTCCAGATGCTGGTAGTGAAATAGTAGACGGGTTATTAGAAAAAGTTAAGGAAGCAGAATAACCATCAAATAATTCAAGATTCTCAAAAGCCGAATTATTAATTATTTCCAATTCTTGGAAACTTGTTTCTACCATGAACAAGTCTATCAGATTCGGATTATTCGAAATGTTCACTATATCTGTATCAAAATCAGTGAAATAAACTATTTCCAAATTATCATTGTTGGAAATAACAATCGGATCAGTTTGGAAAGAGACATTACCGTTAAAATCAACTCTCCTCAGTTGAGCAAGTCCATTTAGAGTGAGTCCTCCTTTATATATAATGCTTCCAGTAAAACTCAAGGAAGCCAGTGATATACAGTCCTCGATACCTGTAAAATCAACTTCTACCGGGTATGGTCCTGGAAACTGAATAGCACTTATTGCCAAGCTCTCAATTGATCTCATGTTCTGAGTTAAAACATAATCGTCCAAAACATCATCGTATCCATTATCTATCAAAAATTGCTCGAATTTATCATCCGGAACAAAAGTTACCTGACACCCTTCATTATTTACCGTTGCCCCTGACTCCGTCCCGGCACAGGCATCTATGTCATCTGCTATGCCATCACCATCCGAATCCTTCTGGCTATCGGAGCATCCATCCGCATCAACAATTTCGCCACTGGGTGTATCGGGGCATAAATCATCATCATTATTTACCCCATCCCCATCTGAGTCTATTTGGGAAGAAGAGCAACCTTGAGGATTTACAGTTGCACCTGATGGGGTTCCCGGACACTCATCAATGCTGTCTGCAACACCATCGCCATCAGCATCTTTCTGACTTTCTGAACACCCATTGGTGTCAACTGATTCGCCAGTAGGAGTGTTGGGGCATTGATCGTTATCATCTGCCACGCCATCTCCGTCTTCGTCCAGTTGGCTCTGTGAACATCCAACTCCATTGACTGCCTCCCCTGAGGGAGTCCCGGGACATTGATCAAGATCATTGCTAACGCCATCATTATCCGAGTCTTTTTGACTATCTGAACACCCATTGGCATCTACACTCTCTCCCGTTGGTGTACCCGAGCAATTATCCCGGTCATCGGTAACCCCGTCTCCATCTGTATCCTTTTGCCCATCAGAACAACCGTTGGCATCCACCGATGCTCCTGATGGAGTATTGGGACATTGGTCGATATTGTCTTTTACCCCATCATTATCGCTATCCTTTTGGGCATCGGAACATCCATCTGCATCAACCACAGCCCCATCGGCAGTATTAGGACATATATCGTCTTCGTCTAACACTCCATCTCCATCAGAGTCTTTTTGGCTATCGGAACAGCCGTTTTCATCAACCGTTTCTCCCTCAGGAGTCCCAGGGCATTGATCCAGATCATTGGTAACTCCATCACCATCTCCATCGGTTTCGGACGCAGAGCATCCAAACTCATCCACATCTTCTCCTTCAGGCGTATCCGCACATTGATCTATATCATCGGTAACCCCATCCCCGTCAGTATCCTTTTGACTTGGAGCGCACCCCTGGAGATCCACATTGGAGCCAACGGGGGTGTCGGGACATTCATCAACACTATCAATTACGCCATCTCCATCTGTGTCAATTTGCGAATCGGAACACCCATTCTCATCTACAGTTGCGCCTTCTGGAGTGCCTGGACATTGATCCAGACTATTAACCACTCCATCACCGTCTGTATCTTTCTGGCTCTCGGAGCATCCATTGCCATCAACCTCTTCACCCGAAGGTGTATCCGGGCAGAGGTCCAAGCTGTTGAAAACCCCGTCTACATCATCATCTAACTGGCTTTCAGAGCAGCCATCAGAATTTACTGTTTCCCCTTCTGGAGTTTCGCCGCAAAGATCATTGTTGTCATTAATTCCATCTCCATCAGAATCTGACTGTCGAACAGAACAGCCGTTTTCGTCAACCTCTTCACCGGGTTGGGTATTTGGGCATTGATCGACTTCATTAGCGACCCCGTCGCCATCCAGATCTTCCCTTACAAATACTGCGGTGACTTCAGTGTCTTTGGTGATTGTAAACTCCAGCGGATTAGAAGTGCCGTTGATATCGCCGATCCACCTTTCAAAATCATATCCGCCTGATGGAATTGCTGAGAGCGTAAGCTTTGTTCCTGTTTCGTAACTGCCAGAGGTCGGGTTTATAGAACCTCCTTCTTCTGGAGAAACATCAATGGATAGGGCGAATTTTTCCGGTGGTTCTTTGGTACAGCCCAGATAAAGGATTGAAGCAAATCCAATAAGGAAAAATGATAGGAGTAATTGTCTTTTCATACAGAATTATTGGGATAGCAGAAGAAATCGGAACTGAAATGAGCACCGATGGAGTTACCCAAGGCCATTTAAGAAAGGGGAAAGGAATTTAAGAATTATTAACAAGGGAACATTGTACTATTCCGTAAACAGTAAAAAATACAGTATGAATAGCTTATCTGTTTTATAGTAGGTAACAATAAAAAGCAGGGTCTAAAATCGCATATTGAGGCGATTACAAGAGTTACTCTTGACCATTTAGCGACGATCTCCCCTGAAAGGTAGCTGAGGTCCACTCCGTATGAGATAATGCCTAAATGGGCAGACCGTGTACGATGATATTGCACCTCAGCACTTGGTCATGTATGGAATTTGCCAGGATTACCTTTAATTATCCCGAGGACAGCCGGGATTACTCCAGCGACAATACTTCCATTGTGGTAAGCTCCGGTGTCCCGCCGCGGTTGCCGCATCCCGAAGCGGTATACAAGTCTCCCTCAAATACGATCAGTCCGGTTCCGTGCCGTCCCTGGTTAAAATTCGGATAGGATTTCCATTCCCCGGTATCGGGGTGCACGCCTTCCACTTCGGCATGCGCCTTTTCCTGAACGGGGGATTCCCCGCCTGCCACCAGGATGTGTCCGTCATATACCGTCGAGAAGGTTCCGGCACGTTCGGTCGGAATGGGGTGTGGCAGGGTAGTCCAGGTATTGCTGGCTATGTCATAGGCATCTATTTCCGCGATCGTGCCCCCGAATGGAGTATCCGACGATCCGGTATTCCTACCGCCCAGGGCATAGATTTTACCGTTGTGCAAGGCGGCCTGAAAATGGTCGCGCGTGCGCGGGGCGTCCGCCAGGACTTCCCAGGCACCGCTAGTCAGATCATAACTATCTGCCCACTTCTTATGGTCCCCGATATGTCCGTTTTTAATACCGCAGAACAGGTAGATTTTGTCTCCCATCACGATATTGCCGGTGGAGCCCCTTTGTCGGTCTTCCGGGATGGCATCCCCCATGTTCCAGGTATTGGTTTCCGTATCGTATATGTAGATATGATCGATGGGGTATTCCTCGGGCCAGCCCCCTGTCAAGGCTCCCACGATATAGACCTTGGTGCCGACCACAACCGGCTGAAAATGGTGCATTTCAATGGGGGGTTCCGGCCCTTTGGACCAGGTACCGGTTTGGGTATCATAGATGCTCACAGGGCGGATGCCGCGGCCGCCGAGCAGGTAGAATTTGTCGGCGACCCCCACAAAGGCGGCTTCATGCCGGGCGACAGGCTCGCTGCCGTCTGAGCTTTCCACGAAATGCCAGGCGGGATTACGGATAGCCTGAGCGGTATCTACAGAGTTTTGCCGGGTATCGCCCTGATTTTTACAGGACAACAGGGATAGTGCCAGCAGCAGGGTGATATTGAGTGTTTGGATGCGGGTCATAGCAAATGAATTTATCTATACAAAGGATCAAAGGGAAGAGATTTTAAAATACGTATTTTTCTCCGATCCTGGCTATGGTAACTACCCAAAGCCTATAATTCCTCATATCGAAAAGACGGGGTGGATTACCTGGAGTTAAATGCCTCTCAGAAATATGGCATGGAAAGGGATGGCCCCAGATTCTATATTTAAGTACCCGTATGGACCATTTAGCCACGATCTTCTCTAAAAGGTGGCTGAGGCCCACTCCGATCGAGATGATGTCTAAATGGGCAGAGCGTAATCCGAATCCTGTCCCTGGTTCTCAATCCTTTGAGCAGGAGAACAACAATTTTCGTAATTTGATGAGGTAACCAACCTCAACCATGTTCCGCTTCTTCCGCCAAATTCGTCAGCATCTCTTGTCTGATAACAAATTCAGCAAATACCTGCTGTATGCCATTGGAGAGGTCATTTTGGTGATGATAGGAATCCTACTGGCACTCCAGGTGAATAACTGGAACGAGACCAAAAGAACCAGGCGTTTGGAAAGGTCAACATTGATTGAAATTTCCAATGCCTTGCAGGCGGATCATGTTCAATTGGAAAGCTGGATATCCATAAAGCAGCTACAAGATTCTAATATTACTCGGATTCTCGATTATTTGCAGGACAAAGCGCCTTATACCGAAGAGCTGGATAATTCATGGCAATCGGGATTTTTGCGCCCTGTTTATTCTTTCAATACCTCGCCCTATGAATTACTCAAATCGAGAGGCTTTGAGATTATCGAAAATGACTCCTTGCGAAAGGACTTGCAGTACCACTATGATATTTCCATCCCGAACATGATTGATTACCTCGACAGGAATTATGAGTTGATGAGTTCATTCCGGAGTGAGTATTTAAGCCATTTTCATAAGAAGCCAAAGGGCCTATTGGGCCGATTCGCTCCCTCAAATATGGAAGCCCTTCGTTCGGAAGAGATATTGAACGGGCTTTCTGTTCTGGGTTTTTGGCACGAACACTCCCAGGAATGGCTGGGGAACTTGAAAAAAGAGACCGAAAAACTGAATGCCGGGATTTTAGAATACCTTAAAACACGTTAGACCGTCGGATATAGATGATATCATTTTTTCGCCAGCTCCGCCAAAGACTCCTCACAGAAAACCGGTTCAGTAAATACTTGCTGTATGCTGTTGGTGAAATGACATTCAAATTACGAATTGAAATAAGGATCAAGCAATTAGGGTGATCTTATTATGCGAGAAGTAAATTCAGAAAAAGTGTTTAGGGATAATTAAAATATAAGTTCCTATGTCTAAATTTAATATTGCGCAGACCATTAGTGTATTAGCTAACGTAGCTGTACTTGGAGGACTCATTTTCTTAGCTTACGAAACTCGGCAAAATACGACTCAGTTACGAGCAGCTGCATCATATTCCTTTACCGAAGCATTATACAATCTCAATTCAAGTGTTTATGATAATCAGCAACTGGCGGGTATAATCACCCGGGGAGAACAAGACCTAGTTTTGCTGGATTCTATAGAGCTCGTGCAATTTGTGGCATACCAACTCGATAGAGTCAATCTGGCAATTCACATGAAAGTACTTGAGAGTGAAGGAGTTGTTGATGTTCAGTTTCCTTATGATGAATTTCTAATTCAAGAATTTCACAGAAAACCAGGGTTACAGCAGTTCATGGTAATGATGGAAGGCAAATGGGTCGGAGCATCCGAACTATACAAAGAACTTCGACTCGATTAGCAATTGAAACTATGCCAGAAAGTCTAAAGAAGCTACCTGCTTAGATATTATTGATGTTGAGAATTTAGGTTCCCGTATCTACCAATTAGCCGCGATCTCCTCCAAAAGGTAGCTGAGGTCCACTCCAATCGAGATAATGGCTAAATGGGCAGGCCGTATCACCAATAGTCCGACCTCATTCCAATATTTTCCGCTCACTTTTACAATACTTGCGTCATTCTGATACTCAGTACATTGTAGTGTTGAAAGACTATTTTTCGTATTTTGAAAAGGCATTCAACCACAACCAATGTCGTTTCTTATTCCAAGACCTTATTTTTTACTTCTTCTAATAGCCCTATCCTATTCGGTTGTGGGAAATGCTCAACTTTCTGATTGGGAGTCTGGAGAAATTGTAATTCAGGAAACCGATACAAACTATATCAAGAAGCTTATAAGTAAGGCTGAAGAGTTATCATTTTCCAACCCAGATTCTTCATTGATTGCTTCTGAAAAGGCACTTGAGCTTTCTGAAAGGCTTGGATATGATTTAGGCAAAGCTCAAAGCCTTAAGAATATTGGGATTGTCAGCTATTACAGAAGTGAATTTTTTATAGCTGAACAACATTTTCAGCAATCGTTGGAAGTATTTCAAAAGTCCGGAGATATCCTTGGCATCAGTAATTTGCAAAGCAACATAGGATCTGTTTATCTATCCATGGGGGATGATCCCAAAGCATTGGACCATTTTTTTGAGTCTTTGCGTAATGCAGAAATCGTCGATGACCCTATGCGCATCGGGACGGCCTATGTAAATATCGGCACGGTTTACAAAAATGACGAGCTGACCTATGACCCGGCGATTGAATATTACCAGAAATCCGTGCCTTACTTTGAAGAAATTAATTATTCCATGGGGCTGGCTGCAGCCAATGTAAATCTCGGGGAACTCTATCTCGAACTAGAAAAACCTGAATCCTCTCTGCCTTACCTGAATGATGCCCTGGATCACTTTAGGGAACTCGGGTTTGATCCGGCGACACCCCTTAATTTTATAGGTGCCGCTTACCTCAAAATGGAAGATTTTGCCAATGCAGAGGAATTTTACAAGCAGGCGCTGGCATCTTCTGTTGAAAAAAGTACCAAGTTCGAAGAAGCCGAAGCATATCTCGGCCTCGGTAATGTTGCTTTGCAACAACAAAACCCAGCTCTTGCGGTCAGTAGTTTTATCAGTGGGTTGGAAGTAGCCCAGAATGAGGGACTGCTCCAGCAAACCAGAGATGCATATTTGGGGCTCTCAGAAGCTTATGCGCTGCAGAACGATTACCAGAATGCCTATGAGACGTACCAAAGGTTAAATGCTGCCGAGGATTCCCTCCGCAACAATGAACATGCAACAGTGCTGTCCCAACTCCGGTCAATTACGCATTCGAGGGAACGTACGTATGAAAATCAAAAGATACAATATGAATTAGAAAGGAGTTTGGAAAAGGAAAAGGAGGAGCAAGCTAGACTACTTTTGTTTATAGGTTTGGGAGTTTTTGTTTTAATATCACTTGGATTGCTAAATCGATTCATGTTTATACGCAAAGCCAGGAATAGAATAGCTGAAGAAAAAGATCGGTCTGATGAAATACTATTAAATATACTTCCTGAAGAAACCGCTGATGAACTGAAGAAAAATGGCTCCATAAAAGCCAAGCAATTCAATGAAATCACTGTATTATTTACAGATTTCAAAGGATTTTCACTAATTGCCGAACAATTATCCCCAGAGCAATTGGTGGAAAGCGTGGATTACTATTTCAGGTACTTTGATACGATCATAGAGAAGTATGGTCTCGAAAAAATCAAAACTATCGGAGATGCATATATGTGTGCTGCAGGCATACCCAGGCCGAGTGAAACACATGCTGAAGATGCATTAAAGGCTGCCATAGATATGCGCGACTTCGTGGAGAAGACAAAAGAGAATCCTCCTAAGAATATTTATCCTTTTGAAGTTCGCGTAGGTCTAAACTCAGGCCCCGTTGTAGCTGGTGTAGTAGGCACAAAGAAGTTTGCCTATGACATATGGGGAAGCACGGTAAACTTTGCCGCCAGGATGGAATCAAAATCAGAACCAGGAAGGATCAATGTCTCTGAAAGCACGTATAATCTCTTAAAAGACAAATATGACTTTACCTACCGTGGGGAAGTTGAGGTTAAGAATGGACAGTTGCTGAAGATGTATTTTGCAGAAGTAGAGTATGAACAGATCGCCTAAAATGCCTGACATTCCATCTCAATTAGACCTTATTTGAGACAGTACAACGTAAATCAAAAATTGGCCTGTTCTTTTTTCATGCCTTGGGCAGGAACCGCTTAGTTTTCCAGCGCTGCCAATCGAATCACCAGCCGCTCCCGCTTTTCAAGCAATACCAGATATTCGTTCTCCAGGTTTTTGACAATGGGGTTTTCCGAAGAGGAAGACCTAAGCAAACGCGTCATTTCCTGACCTAAATCCTCCAAGCGTTCAGTTAGGACTACCAGGGATTGTTCCAGACTGTCCCGGACCTGAACGGTCTGAGTCGTTTCGGGTGCTATAACAGGTTCGGTTTGTGCCAGGCAATTGGAAGTCAGGGCGAAGGATAGAATGACCAATAGTTTTTTCATATAAATGGGCTTTTTGGGAAGATGTTGGTTTAAGTCACAAGGATAGGCAAACTGGCCCAGGATTCCTTACAGCTATGCACAAATGACCTAAGAAACTGTGTCGCTGGTTCTATTCGTAGCCCCGTTAGAGATAAAACGTAAATTAAATACGTATCTGAAGTTCAGGTTACTCCAACAAAATCAACCATTCTCATTGTACGAACATATAAGAAACTGGAAGATCGTTGCGGGGGTTGGCAAAAACAGCCTTAAAATATTTTAGTGGACCTATCCTACCTCTGGAAAGAAATCGTGGCTTAAATCCTGAACGGTTACACGAATAAGAGCAAATAAAACCAGAAGGAGATAAAATGCATCACTAGTCCTAAATAGATATAAAACCAAAACCACCAGAATAGATATCACCAGAAAATGAAATATACATAGCAGCAATAACAATAATTCCAACACCTGTGAAAAGCAGAACCGTTCTAATTGTGGAGGCATTTTTGTTCTTAAGGTAAATCTGTGTGTCAGGTGAGTCCTCAATTGGTATCCTCAGTTCATTCCCCAATTCCATTTTGACCCCGTAAAACCTGCCATTACTCTCGGTAAAAAATGCATAGTCATCAACTGTCTTGCCAGCGGTAACTACTTTACCCCTGGCTCTGCCCTGTGCTGCCTGATGCAAAGACACAGGCGTTTTGTGGTAGACCACACAACTCTGGAACAAGATCAGGGAGTTCAATAGTAGTGCGCAAATTCTGAGGTTCTTCGATATTGGTTTCATGCCTCTGGATTTATCTTAAACTAAAATAGACAGGGGACTAGATAAGTGTGTCCAGTATTTTGCCGATGACAAGTTTTCGGACGTTCTACTACAGTTCCATGACTAAATTGATAGTATCCAATGGGGATAACCTTAAAGAAGTACTGTATGCACATTTTCCGACTTTTTACGTATTCACTGATTGTGTTAATTCAAACCTCTTGTGTCATGGACGGATTTATGGATGGGGCTAATGATGTTCCCATGGGAGGGAATTGGGGTTTTGACTATGGAAATGAGCAAGAAAGAGCCCCAACTTTTTCGGGTTTCGATGCCGAACATGATTTCTTTTGTGAGACATCAGAAATTGCAAACGAAAATTGGCTTCCTGGCGATGTAGGTGTCTACTTTGATAGTGCCAAAAATGAATTTACGGTTAGTTTGATTCAATCAGACGGCGAATTATATGAGACCCATCAGAAAAATGTTTTTTACGATACGGACGGTAGGACCGGGACATATGAAATAATAGGTATATCCCCAATTTCGCGAACCTATAGGATGGTATATACAATCGATGGCAAAGAGCAAGTTGATATAGTAATTGGAGAACATGTTCCTGCGCAAAATGCGTCATACAACAAATGGATAGTTCCGGTAAATTGTAGGGATCAGGATGGGATATCACTATGGAGCGAAGTGTGGACCCAATATCAGTCTTTTTGATTAAAACCTAACTTTCTTCTCTCTCCCTTAGTAGGTAACAATAAAAAGCGAGTTCGGTTAAAGGCCAAGGCCGTTGTAAAGGTTACCGTATCGACTATTTAGCCACGATCTCCCTAAAAAGATAGCTGAGGTACATCCCAAGAGAGATAATGCCTAAATGGGCATACGGTTATTTTAATAATCCAACTGCATCGGAGTATTAAAAGCAGCATTTTTACTGCTATGTCAAAATATTCTTAAACCTTGTATTCCCAATTATCACTTGATTCTACACCGCGAAGAATATCCAGGATCATTCTAAAATCCTTTGCAAATTCTTCATCGCTTTGATTGTATATTTCCGAACCGCTATACCTCAACATATCCCATCCAGAACTTTTTAAATCCCTTGTTCGTGCATTGTCCCTCTTTATCTGATCTTTGGTTGAATGAAAAGCATGTCCATCGCATTCAATTCCCAAAAAGTACCTTTTATTTGATTTGCCGAAGTGATTCCTGAAATCCAGTATTAAACCAACATCAACACTGTAGAATTTCTCCGATTTTTTGCAATAAACCTTTCTCTGAGGAATAACTTCCAGAAAGGCTCTGACTGATTCTGGAGTATTAAGAAATTCAACATCTTGAATAGGTTGATTGATAAAACTAGCATTTATTATGTATCGTCCTATATAGGCCTTAGGTTCTATTCCTTTTACTTTCGCCTGGTACTTAAAGTCCATTTCAGCAACCTCATATGATTCCTCAAAACTCCAATTGTAAAATGAATAATCTTGGCTTCTTTCTGATTCAATAAAATTCAATATCCTTAAAAGGAACAATCTTTCAATAGGAGAGTCAGAAGCGTTAAGAAAGGAATCAATCCTACTACGGACACCTGCTAATATTTGCTCCATTTTATTTGAATTTTTTTCATCTATATTCATAAACAGAAGGTAATAAAATTAAGGGTTGGATTTTTTCACAAGACACGAGGCATTTTTTGAAATAACTTCAGGCTACTCAGAAGATGGAGTGCTATTTTATCAATCTGTTCTATTTAAAAATAAGAAGGGGGCGGCTTATGCAATTTATGAGAAGATCGACGATGAAGATGGGTTTTATAGAAGAATTAATGCAGAAGGCGCACATTCTTTAAAATGGTTTCCATCATTTGATGAATGCATAAAACATCATGGGGCAGATATTATTTAGGCTCAGCACACAATTATATTAGGTGTTAACAAAATGAAATTGGATGCTCTGAATAGTATCCAAGGGATGTTTTGTAGAGTTTTCTTATTGCTAAGTTCCAATTACACAATCCTCTCGCCTTAGTAGATAGCAAAAAAATTAAGTTTAAGTTTCAATCAAAACATCTTATTTCTTTTAATATCGCCGTCATCCTTCATGTTTTTTGATTTCCGACGTTCTTCCCTGGCTTTACGTCTCGCATCGCGCTCCGCCTCCTTGGCTTGACGCAACTTATATTCCTCAATGGCTCCTTCTAGGTACCTCCGAGTCATTAATCGCATGCGCATCTCTGAGTTAATGGCACTTTCAAAATTTCCGGTAGGTCCCGTCCAGGAGAATACAGGGATTCCCAAAGCGGATTGAACGTAGGTAACCTCCCATTCTCCCAAATTTACAGTTCCTCCTGTTTTTGTCTTCTGACGTTCCTCGATCCAAACTTTTAGGGCTTCGAGTTCATCATAGGTGGCTTCAAATTCTACCTTATGAGTTTCTCTATCATATGCCATGAAAATATTATCTGACCCTGTAGCTTCAAGGTCAATTATTTTCCAACTAAGAGCCAACCGATCAGGTCCAATCTCTGTGATATGGGCATTTATATTGCCTATTTGACCAATACTTATCTGTTCTTTATCCGGCTCTTCGAAAGCTATTTGTCCAAAGGCTAGAGATGGATGAATAAGATATATAGAAAGGAATGTCAAAAATTTTATCCCTAATCGGATTTTCGGGATATGATCTGAGGTATTTAGTAACTTAAATGCAAACATTATGAATAGATGTATTTTACGATGATAAGGAAAGAAATGGAATTTAATGAATTTGCAGAAAACGAACTTATGAAGTGTATGCGCTTAAAACTCATATGGAAGAGTACTACAAATCCGAAGATCAAAAGCAGAGCTTTCTTTGCCTGGTGTATTAAGCGTTTCCAGCTTCAACAGATTCATATCTATTCTGCGGAAGGGATGACACCATATAATCGCTATAGTATGAATGAGGCAGTTGGGTATTTTTAAATACCTATTTTGATTTAATCTTATGTTTTTTAAAGAAAACTAAATGCTAAATAATCCAAAAGAAGCAGGAGGAATACTTTTGCTAATGTCAGTTTCTATAATCGTAGGAATATTAATAGGGATAGCTGTTGGAGCAAATTTGTATGGTTGCTCCTAAATCTGATACCCCAATTCTATGACACTTTGAATCCAATATCGGAGGTCTCTGATCGGAGTTATTTATAGGCTTAATTATGCTGCAAGGCCTTTGCAGGTCAAATTAAGTTATTAGCAAAGTGTTTGATGTTTTGTAACTCATTCTAAAGTTCGGAAAATCGACTTCAAACCTATCCCCATTTCTTATTTACTGCTATATTACTATAATTAATTGTTAAAATACTCGTTTAATATAGTAATATTACTATATTTGAATTAGTGAACTTGAGTATTAATGAAATGCAATGAATTTATAAGACTTATTAAAAAGAATGGTTGGCAATTCTTGAGGCAAGGGAAAGGAAGCCATGAAATTTATACAAAAGATGGAAAGAAAGTGCCCATACCTAATCATGGTTCCAAGGAACTTGGTAAGGGATTAGAAATGAAGCTTAAAAAGGAAATGGGGCTCTGATAAGAGTTGTAAAATAGCATCGAGATGGAGACAATTAGAATTATTATTGAGAAAACGAAAGATGGTTATTCCGCTTATGCAGATAATGTTGAGGGAATCTATGCCATGGGAGATTCCGTTGCAGAAGTAAAACAATCAGTCAAAGATTCGATTGAAACAATTATGGAGTTTGGTGATGATATTCCTGATGTTTTGAAAGGCGATTATACCATCTTATATAAATTTGATATGGAAAGCCTTCTCAATTATTTTAGAGGAATAATTGGTTTTGCAGGATTAGAAGCTCTTACTGGAATCCATCAAAAACAATTACAACATTATTCTTCTGGCCTTCATAAGCCAAGAGAAAAAACCAAAGAGAAAATCGAACACTCATTACACAGATTTGGAGAAGATTTGCTTTCTATTGAATTGTAGTTTTACCCGAATGCTTTTTAAAGCAAAATTTATATGCCGCCATTTAGGCGGCATTTTTTTTCAGAATGTTTATCTTATTTGAGATAAGAGCTTCTTAACAAAAAAGGAGTCAAAACCTATTTTCGATGGACTTGTTTAAAAACAAAAAACTAAAACAATGTGAAAGAGAAAAGCAATCTCTATTAGATAAGTACTCTGAAATTATTGATTTAGAAGATGAAATAGAAAAAGTAAACAAACAACTTTCTGAAATTCAGTCAGAACGTGCTAGGATTGCTGTAGATTACGAAAGAGGCAAGAAAAAGTTGGAGGATCTTGTAGAGGAAACTAAGGTTTATGAAAGTAAGTTGGACCTTGTTTCATTTGGTCACTATGACCCGATTTTCAATTTTGATGATTCAGATAGTTACAAGAGAAAAATTGAAGAAATTGTAGCACAACAAAAATCAATGATAAAATCGGGCCTGGCCTGTTACGAAGTTGAGGGCCATGAATGGAAGTCAAGAAAAGCCTTCATTTCAATCGTAAAAACTATGATGAAAGCTTTTAATGGAGAATGCAATAATTTGATTTCCCGAGTTAAATGGAACAATATTTTGACATTTCAAAAGCGAATAGAAAAAGAATATAACTCCATCAACAGAATTAATAAAAACAATAACATAGAGATTAAACCACTTTACAAAAAGCTCAAAATTGATGAGTTAAGGGCTACATATGAACATCGGTTAAAAAAGCACCAGGAGAAAGAAAAGCAAAGGGAGGAAAGAGCTAGAATAAGAGAAGAAGAACGAGCCCAAAGGGATTTTGAAATAGCAAGAAAAAAGGCCGAAAAAGAGGAAGCTTTTTATCAAATGGCACTTGAAAAAGCTAAAAAGGACTTAGGCCTTGTGAGTGGTGAAAAATTAAGTGAACTGGAGAGTCAAATAACAAATTTGGAAGAAAAATTAAAATTTGCCCACGAACAAAGAGAAAGGGCAATTTCCATGGCACAACAAACCAAATCTGGTTATGTCTATGTGATTTCTAATGTAGGCTCCTTTGGAGAGGATATATATAAAATTGGCCTAACTCGAAGGTTAGAACCTTTAGACCGTGTCAGAGAGCTTGGCGATTCTTCTGTTCCTTTTAGATTTGATGTGCATGCCATGATTTACTCCAATGATGCTCCAGCCTTGGAATATGAGCTTCATCAAACCTTTAAAGACAAGAGTCTTAATCTAGTAAATTTCCGAAAAGAGTTTTTTAAGGTTTCCCTGGATGAAATAGAAAGAGCGGTAAACAAAATAGTAGAAAACGAAGTAGAGTTTGTTCGTGTAAAAGAAGCGCAAGAGTATAGAGAGTCAATTTCTATTCGTGAAAAAGTTAATGAAGAGCGAGAAAAGGAAATTGATCTCCCCAGATTTCCCAATAGTATCTTTTAAATCTAATTTGTTACTATATCGTTACTGAAAAAATGATAAAACCCTCAAAATCAAAAGATTATGAGGGTTTTAATGTACTCGGGACGGGACTTGAACCCGTACGGCCGCAATGGCCATTGGATTTTAAGTCCAACGTGTCTACCAATTCCACCACCCGAGCAGGGCGCGAACAAAAAAACGCTGACGGGCAGCGTTTTTTGTGCGTGGAGCGAAAAACGGGATTCGAACCCGCGACCTCCACCTTGGCAAGGTGGCGCTCTACCAACTGAGCTATTTTCGCAATAAAATGTGAACGTGCATCCCCTTTGGATGCGGAGGCAAATTTAATACATTTTGGTGAAAAGCAAAGAACTTTTTGGCGAAAAAGGGGAGGGGAACCCACTACAAAAGTCAGGTTTGCTCCCACGGAAACCGTTGGGCAAAAAGCAGTCATTTGCAGGGCCCAAGAGCCCGGGTCGCCGGGAAGGGGCGCCTCAGTAACCGGCCGCCTGCCCGTCCTTGCGGGACTCCGAGGCCCCGGTGTACACCTTGTTGGGCAGGTCCACTTTGATGGCCTGGTAGCCGCCGTAGATGCCCACGGCAAAGGTCACGTCGTGGCCTTTTTTCTCCAGCTCCCGGATGGTTTTATAATCGAAGCCGCTTTCCAGGTTCAGGGTTCCGCCGTTGGTCATTTTGGAGCCGGTCGGCTGCGAACTGCCGCTGTGGCGCATACGGGGGGCATCGCCCGCTTCCTGCAGGTTCATGCCAAAATCCACGATGTTCACCACGATCTGGGTATGGCCCTGGGGCTGTACGGCCCCACCCATCAGGCCAAAGCTCATCACTGGCTTGCCGTTTTGGGTCATGAACGCAGGGATGATGGTGTGGAAGGGCCGCTTCCCGGGTTCGATCGCATTGGCGTGGTCCGGGTCCTGGACGTTGAACATCTGTCCCCGGTTCTGGAGCACAAAGCCCAAACCGTCCGGGACCATCCCGGAGGCAAATTCCGAATAGATGCTCTGGATCAGGGACACCATGTTCCCGTCCTTGTCCGCAACGGTAAGGTAGGTGGTATTCCCGGATTCGATCTCCATATCCCCGGCGGGGTAGGAGTCCGCTGCCTTGTCCGGGTCGATCAGGGCACGGCGCTGGGCGGCGTAGGCATCGGAAAGGAGTTCCTCCAGGGGGATGTCGTTGAAGGCCGGGTCCGCATAGAATTTGGCCCGGTCCTCATAGGCCAGTTTTTTGGCCTCCGTGAGCACGTGGAGGTATTCCGCGCTCCCGAAGCCCATCGAAGCGATGTCGTAACCCTCAAGGATATTGAGCATCTGCAGGGCTGCCGTCCCCTGTCCGTTCGGGGGGAGTTCCCATATGTCGTACCCCCGGTAGTTGATGCTGACGGGCTCCACCCAGTTGGAGGTATGGGCGGCCAGGTCCTCATAGGACAGGAAGCCCCCGTGTTTTTTCATATAGGTGTCGATGGTGCGGGCAATATCCCCCTTGTAGAATGCATCCCGCCCTCCTTCGGCGATTTTTTCATAGGTATTGGAGAGGTTGGGGTTTTTAAAGACCTCCCCCTTTTTCGGCGGCCGCCCGAGCGGCATGTAGGTTTCGGCAAAGCCGGGCTGGTCCTCGGAGTACTTGTAGGAGCTGGCCATTTCATAGGCGATGACCTCGGATACCGGGAAACCTTCCCGCCCGTAGTCAATGGCGGGCTGCAGCAACTCCTTCATGGGCAGTTTGCCGAATTTGCCGTGGAGCGCAAACCACCCGTCCACGCAGCCGGGGACGGTCACCGGCAGGGGCCCCGAAAAGGGGACGTATTTCATGCCCTGTTCCATGAAGTAGTCGATAGAGATGGATTTGGGGGCGCGCCCGCTCCCGTTGAACCCGTAGAGTTTCTGCTCGTCCGCATCCCAGACGATGGCGAAGATATCGCCGCCAATCCCGCAGCTGGCAGGCTCCACCAGGCCCAACATGGCGTTGGCCGCGATGGCGGCATCCATGGCGGTGCCCCCCTTTTTGAGGACGTCCAGGGCCACCTGGGTGGCCAGGGGCTGGCTCGTGGCGGCCATGCCGTGGCGGGCTAGCACCTCCGAGCGGGTGGTGTGGGTTTCCCCTGTGAGGCGGTCCTGGGCAGCCAGGGTAGTGCAGCAGAAAATGAAGATCAGGAAGGTGTACAGTTTTTTCATGGGGTCGGTAAATAGGGTTTGCCTAAAGCTATTAAAAAAAGGTGGTAATTGTACCTTGGGGCCAGGCATTGACGGGCAGGAGCTTCAGGAAGAGGCCTTCTTGTTGGCCTTCAGCAGCCGCTTGATCTCGTTGAGCTTCATCAATGCCTCCACAGGGGTAAGCGTATCGATGTCCAGGTCCAGGATTTCTTCGCGTATCTGTTCCAGCAGCGGGTCGTCCAGGTTGAAAAAGCTGAGCTGCATGTCCTCCTTCACCGCGTGCAGGCCCTCGGTGAGCTCTTCCCCTGCATGGGATTTTTCGAGCTGCACCAGGATCTTCTGGGCCTTGCGGACCACTTCCTGGGGCATGCCCGCCATGCGCGCCACATGGATGCCGAAACTGTGGTGGCTGCCGCCGGGGACCAGTTTTCTCAGGAAAAGCACCTTGTCCTTCAGCTCTTTGACGGACACGTTGAAATTCTTGATGCGGGCAAAGCTGCCGGCCATCTCGTTGAGTTCGTGGTAGTGGGTGGCGAACAGCGTCTTGGCCCGGGCCGGGTGCTGGTGGAGGTACTCCGCGATGGCCCAGGCGATGGAAATACCGTCGTAGGTGCTGGTGCCCCGGCCAATCTCGTCGAGCAGGATCAGGCTGCGCTCCGACAGGTTGTTCAGGATGGACGCGGCCTCGTTCATCTCCACCATGAAGGTGGATTCGCCCATGGAGATGTTGTCGCTGGCGCCCACCCGGGTAAAGATCTTGTCGGTGACGCCCAGGCGGGCGGCACGGGCAGGGACAAAACTGCCGATCTGCGCCAGCAGGACGATCAGTGCCGTCTGCCTTAGGATGGCCGATTTCCCGCTCATGTTGGGCCCGGTGATCATGATGATCTGCTGCTGGTCCCGGTCCAGGTGCAGGTCGTTGGGCACGTAAGCCTCCCCTGGTGGCAGCTGCCGCTCGATCACCGGGTGGCGCCCCTGTTCGATGCGCAGGTCGGTGGCATCGGTCATCTCCGGGCAGACGTAGTCGTGCTGCAGGGCCAGGCTGGCAAAGCCGCTCAGGCAATCCAGCTCGGCGAGGATGCGGGCGTTTTGCTGGACGGTGGCGATGTACTCCTGCATCCAGACCACCAGCTGGGAGAACAGTTGCTGCTCCAGGTCAAGGATGCGTTCTTCGGCCCCCAGTATCTTTCCTTCATATTCCTTGAGTTCCTCGGTGATGTAGCGCTCGGCGCTGACCAGGGTCTGCTTCCGGATCCATTCCGGGGGGACCTTGTCCTTGTGGGTGTTGCGGACCTCGATGTAATAGCCGAACACATTGTTGGAGGCGATCTTCAGGGAAGTGATCCCGGTCCGTTCCTGCTCCCGCCGGAGCATCTGGTCCAGGTAGTCCTTGCCCGATCCGGCCAGGCCCCGTAGCTCGTCCAGTTCTTCCGAATACCCAGGGGCGATGGTGCGCCCTTTGCCGATGATTGCCGGGGCCTCTTCCAGCAGGACGGCCTTGATCCGCTCCCGTAGCGGGACGCACTGGTCGAGCCGGCCGGAGAGCTCCTCCAGGGCGGGCTCCCCGGAACCGGCCGTGCGGCTTTTGACGGGGACCACGGCTTCCAGGGCGTTTTTTAAATGCACCGTATCCCGGGGGGTGATCTTGCCGGCGGCCACCTTGGCAATGAGCCGTTCCAAATCGCCCATCTGCCGGAGTTGTTCCCGGATCGGGGACAGCAGGTCGGGTTGGCTGCAAAAGTGGGCCACCACCCGGTGCCGCCTCCGGATGGGCTCCAGGTCCTTGAGCGGGAGGGCCAGCCATTGACGCAGCAGGCGCCCCCCCATGGGCGACCGCGTGTGGTCTGTCACATCCAGCAGGGAAACCCCGCCGGGGTCCCGGGTGCGGAACAGTTCCAGGTTTTGCATGGTGAAGCGGTCCATCCAGACATAGTCCTCGGAAGCGAGCCGGCGGATGCCCCCGATGTGCCCGAGCTGCCGGTGCTGGGTCTCCCCCAGGTAATGCAGGATGGCACCGGCGGCCAGGATGCCGGCCGGCTGCCCTTCCACCCCGAAACCTTTCAGGCCGGTGGTCTTGAAATGGTTGGTCAGGGTTTCCCGGGCGTAGTTTTCCTGGAATACCCAGTCCTCCAGGCAAAAGGTATGGTATCCCGGGCCGAATTGCTCCCGGAAATCCGTCCGGTGCTTTTTGGAGATCAGGATTTCCTTGGGGCCGAAATTCTGCAGCCACTTGTCCGTGGTTTCCCGGTTTCCCTCCGAGAGGAAAAATTCCCCCGTGGACACATCCAGGAAGGAAACCCCCATCCGCGCCCCGCCAAAATGCACGGCGGCCAGGAAGTTGTTCGCCTTGGCCTGCAGCATGTCGTCCCCCAGGGCAACTCCCGGGGTCACCAGTTCAGTGACACCCCGCTTCACGATGGTCTTGGTCTGTTTCGGGTCTTCCAGCTGGTCGCAGATGGCCACCCGCTGCCCGGCTTTCACGAGTTTGGGCAGGTAGGTGTTCAGGGCGTGGTGCGGAAACCCGGCCAGGGCTGTCTGGTCGCCCCCGTTGTTGCGCTGGGTGAGCACAATGTCCAGGATTTCGGCCGCCTTCTCGGCATCGGCGCCGAAGGTCTCGTAAAAATCGCCCACGCGGAACAACAGCAATGCATCCGGATATCGTTTTTTGATACCGTTGTACTGCTGCATCAGCGGGGTCTCTTTTTTCTTTTTTGCTGCCAGGGTGTTGCGGTTCTGGGATGTGAGAAACGAAAATAAGGGATTCCCCCTGTGCGCCCAATGGATGTTGATATTTAAGGATAACTTCGGCCCGGGCGGGCCCCCTGCCGGATTTGTGGTATTTTTGGGCCGATTAGCCCCCTGACCCATGCGCAAACTCAAAAATGAGGAACTCGGCCGCCTGGACGTGGCCTCGTTTAAGGAGGCCCGCAAAACGCCGGCCGTCCTGATACTCGACAATGTCCGGAGCCTGCACAACGTGGGTTCCGTATTCCGGACAGCCGACGCCTTCCGGATCGAAAAGATCTGGCTTTGCGGCATCACGGCCCGCCCGCCCCACAAGGATATCCGCAAGACGGCCCTGGGCGCCACGGAAAGCGTCAGTTGGGACTATGCGGCCGATACGCTCACGGCAATTGCCCAGGTGGAGAAGACCCACCAGTGCTGGGCACTGGAACAGGCCGAAGGGGCCGTTGCCCTGCAGGACTTCCGGCCGGAGCCGGGAGCGTCCTATGCCTTTGTCCTGGGCCATGAGGTAAAAGGGGTTTCCCAGGCGGTCATCGACCGCTGCCGGGGCGTGATCGAAATCCCCCAGCTGGGGACCAAACACTCCCTGAACATATCCGTGGCTGCCGGGGTGCTCCTCTGGGATTTTTACGCCAAGACCGCCGGGGGTCAGGCACCCGGATCCGCAGGGTAGTACCCGTCGTGGACAACCCGGTGTCCCGAATAAAAAAACCCCGGCCGAAAGGCCGGGGCTGGGTATAGTTTGAGTTAGTCAGATGTCCTTCAAAAGGAGGCGCAAGAAAATAATTTCGCCCCATTCTACAAAAGGATTCCTAAATTTTAACATCCCCCTGCTCCAGGATGGCAGCCGACATCTGATCGAGGATCCGGTGGTAATCCCCGGGGTTCTCGACAAAGTCACAGCCGCTCACATCGATGACCAGGGAGTTGAGTTCCGGGGAATTTTTCATAAAGTCAAAATACCCCCGGTGGATCTGTTCCAGGTAATCCGCCGGGATCTCCTGTTCGTAGGGGCGCCCCCGTCTGGCTATCTGTTCCAGCAGCCGGTCCGTGTGCTGGTAGAGGTATACGTAGAGGCGGGGTTTGCGGACCTCCTTGTACATGAGGTTGAAGAGTTTCCGGTACAACAGGAATTCGTCTTGCTGCAGGGTGATCCGGGCAAAGATCAGGCTCTTGTAGATGTCGTAGTCGCTGATCATAAACCGCTTGAAAAGATCCAGCTGGCGGGTGTCTTCCGTAAACTGCCGGTAGCGTTCGGCCAGGAAGGACATCTCCAGCGGGAAGGCATAGCGGGCACGGTCTTCATAGAATTTGGGGAGGAAAGGATTGTCCGCGAACCGCTCCAGGATCAGTTTGGCGTCCATGTCCGAGGCGATCATCCCGGCGAGGGTGGTTTTCCCGGCGCCGATATTCCCTTCGATGGCGATATAGCCCCGGTCGGCAAAAAGGGAGGTGCGGTCGGGGAACAGTTTATGGGGGGTCCGTACGACGGAGGCGCGGTCCCTGCAGGACTGCAGCAGGTTCCGGGAATCCTTTTTCAGGACAGGGTGGTAGAATTGGGGGGCAATGTCCGCCAGGGGTTTCAGGACAAACGCCCGTTCGGCGATCTTGGGGTGGGGGATCTCCAACCCGTCCTCCGAGAAGACCTCCCTGCCGTAATACAGGATGTCGATGTCCACACTGCGGGAGGCATATCCGCCGCCGGTTTTCCGCTCCCGGCCGAGTTCTTTTTCGATCCCCAGCAGGACATCCAGCAATTCCCGGGGCCCCAGCCCGGTCTGCACCGCTGCGCAGAGGTTCAGGAAATCCCCCCCTTCGAAGCCCCAGGCAGGCGACTGGTAAACCGGGCTGATTTTAAGGAGGGAGCCCGCGCGGGCGGCAATCAGAAAGAGCGCCTGCTGGAGCAGCCAGGCGCGGTTTCCCAGGTTGCTTCCCAGGGAGAGGAGGGCTGTTTCGGATCGCTTCTGCACAGCGCAAATTACGGAAAAACAATCCGATTCGGACCCGATCGGGCAGGTCTTTGTGACCGATTCAACCCGCGGGCCGGGATGGGCCTGAAGCGTAGGCGGAGATCGGAGGCGAATGGTTATCTTTGCGCCTAGATCTGTCGATTATGGCGTTTTTGAGAAATTTATTGGCGGCAATCCTCGGCACCCTGATGGCCTTAGGGATCGTGTTTTTCATGTTCCTGATTTTTATCAGCCTCGCGGGAAGTGAGGAACCCGTCAACATAAAGAAGCATTCGGTCCTGGAGCTGAGCTTTCCCTACCCGGTAAACGAGTATGCGGGCAACGACCCCAGCGACCCTCTGGCCGGGCTTTTTGATGTTTCCCAGGGACTGGACGAAATCACCAAGGCCATCCGCCTGGCGGCCGATGACGACCGGATCGATGGCATCAGCCTGAGCGGCCCGTACCTCCTGGCAGGCATCTCCCAGACCCGTGCCATCCGCCAGGCGCTTGCGGACTTCCGCGAGAGCGGCAAATTCATCTACGCCTACGGCGACTTTTTCATGCAGAAGGACTATTACCTCTCGAGCGTGGCGGACAGTATTTTCATGAACCCGGCCGGGCAGGTCGAATTCAAGGGGCTTGCAGCCGAGGTCCTCTATTTCCAGGACTTCCAGGATAAGACCGGGGTTCGTATGGAAGTAGTGCGCCACGGCAAATACAAAAGTGCGGTGGAGCCGTTCCTCAGCGATTCGATGAGCGAGGAGAACCGGCAGCAGATCTCGGAATTGCTGGGGTCGATCTGGTCGAGTATCCGGGGGGAAATTGCCGCCAGCCGGGGCCTGGAGGAGACAGAACTGGACCGGATTGCGGATGTGCTTCTGGCGCGGACCCCGGAGCGTGCCGTATCCTCCGGGCTGATTGACGGCCTGCTCTACGAGGATGAGTACAACGACCTGCTGGCAACAGCCAGCGGGGCGGACGATGGGGACCCGATCCAGGTTAGCCTTCAGGACTACATCCGGGCAACAAAGGGCAAACGTTTGTATACGGGCGAAAGCAGGATTGCCATTATCTACGCCCAGGGGGAAATTCTCTATGGGGATGGCGGCCCGGATTTCATCGGGCAGGCCGGGATGCAAGAGGTGTTCAAAAGGGTTCGGGATGACGAGGACATCAAAGCCGTGGTACTTCGCATCAATTCCCCGGGAGGAAACGCATTGAGTTCGGAGGTGATCTGGCGGGAGATCACACAGACTCGCAAAAAGAAACCCGTGGTCGTATCCCTCAGCGATGTGGCGGCCTCTGGGGGATACTATATGGCCGTTGGCGGGGACCGGATCCTGGCGGAGCCGACCACCATCACCGGGTCCATCGGTGTCTTTGCCACCATCCCGAATATCAGCGGGCTCTCTGAAAAAATCGGCGTCAATGCCGAACAGGTGGGTACCCACGACCTGTCGGTGGACTACTCCTTTTTTGAGCCGATGAGCGATGAATTCCGGAAGGTCTTGAGGGACGGCATCGAGGATACTTACCAGACTTTCCTGCAGCGCGTGGCCGATGGCAGAGGGATAAGCCTGGCACGTGCCGACAGCCTGGCCCAGGGCCGGGTTTGGAGCGGGACGGAGGCCGTCCGCCTGGGCCTGGTGGATTCCCTGGGGGGGATGCCCGAGGCATTGGATACCGCAGCCGAGCTGGCCGGGATCGATTCCTACCGCACCCTTTCCCTGCCCAAATACAAATCGGGCCTGGAACGGCTGATGGAGGACCTTGGCGGAACGGGTGAGGCCGCACAGAAAGCAGTGCTCAAAAACCAACTCGGGGACGAATGGGCCCAAATCCTCGGGCAGATCAAGGCACAGATGCAGCGCAAGGGCATACAGGCGCGGCTTCCCTTTACCCTGGAAATCCGCTAGGCATGAAGGGATCCGACCAACAGGTGGCCTATCGGGCATACCTCTTCCTGGGCGCGCTGTTTATTACCTCCCTGGTAGTTTCGAACCTGATTTTCCAGAAATTCTTCTACTGGAAGCCGTTCGGGGATGCCGAGGTCTTCGGGGCCCCGCTTTTTGAATTGTCCGTGGGCATCCTGCCATACCCGATCACCTTTTTGATCACCGACCTGATTTCCGAGATTTACGGCCGGAAGAAGGCGAACCAGGTGGTAACGGCCGGGATATTTGCCTCCTTCTTTTCCATGGGGATCGTCCTGCTGGCCAACCATGCCCCGGCCATCGCCAATTCCCCGGTGGACGACGCCGTCTTCAGCCAGGTATTTGCCCTGTCGCCCGTGGCGGTACTCGCCTCCATGCTGGCCTACCTTTTTGCGCAGTACATCGATATCGCCATCTACCATTTCTGGAAACGCCTGACCAATGGCCGCTACCTCTGGCTGCGGAACAATTTTTCCACCTTTTCCTCCCAGATCGTGGATACGTTTACCGTGATTTGCCTGCTTTGCACCTTCGGGGTCCTTCCCTGGAGCGCTTTTTACGGCCTGTTTGTGTCGGGGGTGATTTTTAAGATATTTATCGCCTTCCTCGACACCCCTTTCCTCTATCTATTCGTATATATCTTCCGCAGGCGTTTTGGCCTGGCGCCCAATGAGGAGATGCCTCTGGACTTCTGATCGCATCCCGGACCACCATTTAACGGATCGGACATACGTATTTCAGCTGCATTGCGTTTATTATAGCGGCGGGGAACGCCCGCCTGAATCCACTTTTAGAATACCACCTATGAAACGAAAAAAGCTACTGAAAATATTTGGGGGGATCCTTTTGTTCCTCCTCTTGCTGGTTATCGGCATCCCGCTTTTCCTGGAGGCCAAAATCGGCCCGATCCTGCGTTCCAACGTGAACAAGGCCATTACCGGCGAATTCGATTTTGAGGATGCCAGCCTGAGCCTAATCCGCAACTTCCCCAATGCCCGGGTATCCCTAACCGGGATGCGCATCACCACGGCGGCCCCGTTCGAAGGGGACACGCTGCTCACCGCGCGGGAGGCCTACCTCGTCATGGGGATCGGGGAGCTTTTCAAAGGGGCCGGGGAACCCATCGGCATCCGGGAGCTCTATATATCCGGGGCCGACCTGAGGCTTAAAATCGATTCCCTGGAGCAGCCCAATTACATGATAGCCGTAGAAGACACCGACCCGGGATCTTCGGCGGATACCGCGGAAGGGTTCACCTTTGATCTGCAGGATTACCAGCTCCGGGACTCGAGGATCTCCTATTCCGACCGGTCTTCGGGGATCGACTTTGTGCTGGAGGAAATCCAGCACGAGGGTACCGGGGACCTCTCCCTGGCCGAGTCCAGGTTGCAGACCCGGACGCAGGCCCTGATCAGCCTGGCCATGGACAGTGTGCAATACCTTCGCCGCAACAGCCTGCAACTCGATGCCCTGATCGGGATTGACCTGGGGACCGATACCTATACCTTCCTGGAGAATTCGGGTACCATCAACCAGATGCCCCTGGTATTCGAGGGCAGTGTCCAGCTGGTGGAAGACGGGCAGGAAATCGACCTGGCCTTCCGCACGCCCAGCTCGGACTTCAAAAATTTCCTGGCCCTGATCCCCGAGGCGTATTCGAAGGACCTGGCCAATGTGTCCACAAGCGGGAATTTCAGCCTGGAAGGAACCGTCAAAGGGAGGTCGGACGACACGCGTATCCCGGGCTTCGACATCCGCATGGAGGCCACCGATGCGTCCTTCCGCTACCCGGACCTGCCCCGGGGCATCGACGACATCAATTTCAGCGCCCGGCTGCATAATACCACTGGCGATATGGACGACACCTTCCTGGAGATCCCGAAGGCCGGTTTCCGGATCGACCAGGATGCCTTTGCCATGAACGCCAGGATCCAGTCGCTCACCACCAACCCGAAGGTGGACGCAGCCGTGAAGGGGACCGTCAACCTGGCCAACCTGAACCAGGCCTACCCGGTGGATATGGCCCCCGGCCTGAGCGGCCTGCTCCGGGCCGATATACAAACGGCCTTTGACATGGCCTCGGTGGAGAATAAGCGCTACCAGGATACCCGAACTTCGGGGACCCTGCAGGTGAGCAACCTGAACCTGCAGACCGACAATTTCCGGGAGCCCGTCAAAATAAGTGAAGCCAGCCTGCGGTTCGACCCGGCCCTCGCCCGGGTGGAAAAATTGTCCGGAACCCTGGGCCAGAGCGATTTCAGCCTGAACGGCTCCATCCCCGGCTACCTGGGGTATATGTTCAACAACGGGCTTCTCCGGGGCGATTTCAACCTGAGTGCCAACCAGCTGGTTGTTGCCGATTTCATGAGCCCGGAACCGCCCACCGGCGCAGAAGCCGACCCGGCAGCTGATTCGGCCTTCCGCATCCCGGAAAACCTGGACCTTACCATCCGGGGGCAGGCCGCAACCGTGAATTACGACGGCCTTCCCCTGCGCAACGTGAGCGGGGGGCTGTTGGTCCGCGACCAGCAACTGCAGATCCAGGACGTCCGCTCGGACGCCCTGGACGGCAAGCTGTCCCTCAATGGGATGTTGTCCACAAGGGAAGGGGCGCCCCGTTTCGACATGAACCTGGGCATTGACGGTTTCCGGATTCGGGAGACCCTCGAAGCCATCGAACTGTTTAAAACCCTGGCTCCCATCGCGGCCATCGTGGAGGGGAAACTGAATTCCAGGGTGAGCCTGAGCGGCCTGCTGAACGAAGATTTCACCCCGGACCTGATGTCCCTGGCCGGCAACGTGGTGGCCGAAGTGCTGGCGACCGACGTGACCGGGAACAAGGCTCGGGTGCTCGAGGCCCTGGATACCAGGCTCGATTTCTTCAAGATGGAGGACCTGGACCTGAAAGGGCTGAAGACCGTCCTGAATTTTGAAAACGGGCTGGTAACGGTCAGGCCCTTCAGTTTTTCCTACCGGGATATCGAGGTAACCGTGGCGGGGAGCCACAGTTTTGACCAGCAGCTGAATTACACGGCCACCCTGCAGGTGCCCGCCAAATACCTCGGCAGCGAGGTAAACCGCCTGGTGACCGAATTGCAGGAGCCCGGGCTGCAGGAGGCGACCATCCCGGTGGTGGCCACCATCGGGGGGCGGTACTCGGAGCCGACGGTCCAAACAGACCTGAATCAGGCCGTTACCGGCCTTACGTCCCGCCTGGTGGAGGCGCAGAAGCAGAAATTGCTGGCGACGGGCAAGGACAAGGCCAACGAGCTGATCGGCAACCTGCTGAAAGGGTCCCCGGACACCACGGCCACCGCAAACCGGAAGGATTCCGTACGCACGGGGCTCGGCAATGTGCTCAAGGACGTGGTACAGGGGAAACAAGCGGATACTGCCGCAGCCAACACCGGTACCCAGACCACGGGCGGCCAGGTGGAAAGCGCCGCACGCAATGTCCTGGGAGGTTTGCTGAAGAAAAAGAAGGATACGGCCCGTACTACGGCCCGCGATTCAGTTCAGTAGCCCGGGCATCCCGGTAGCCGGATCTCACGATTAGCCGGATCGCTCCGGTAGCCCAGAATCCCGGTGGTTCACTCGATTTCCAGGGAGACGAAGTACCCCTCGCTGCCCCGGACATTGAATACGGTATTGTCCCCGAACAGCAGGTACTGCCCCTTGATCCCCTTGAGCTGGCCACTGAACTCCGGTGTTTTTTCCAGGTTGAGGCTTCTGACCTTATCGGGGTAGCGCAGGACCGGGAACTGCAGCCGGGTTTCCTGCGTATCGCTGATGTAGTAGGGGAGGGCCTCTTCCGGGATGTACTGCTTCAGGTCGTTCCGCCAGGCAAACAGGTCCACGTCCTCCAGGGAATCCGTCAGCATCTTCCGCCAGTTGGTCTTGTCGCTCACATGCTCCTTCAGGGCCACTTCTGTGATGCCGGCCAGGTAGCGGTTGGGGGTTTCCACAATTTCGATGGCTTCATGGGCCCCCTGGTCGATCCAGCGGGTCGGTACCTGGGATTTGCGGGTCACCCCGACCTTGACGTTACTGGAATTGGCCAGGTATACGATATGGGGCTGCAGCTGCACCTTTTTTTCGTACTCCAGGTCCCGGTCTTCCTGGTCCAGGTGGGCCCTGCTCTTTTCGGGGTGCATGATCCATTCCCCTGCCCGCGGCGTCTCAAAGAAGCAGGAACGGCAGAACCCCTGCCTGAAGATGGGCCGGTCCTCCCCGCAGTTGAGGCACTGGTATTTCAGGAAACGGATGCCGATCCTGCGGTCCAGCAGGTCGTTCATCCGCACAAAGTCGCCCGGGAACAGCAGGTAATAGCGGATGGGCTGGTCCACTTCGGTCTCCATCTTGCGCAGAACCCCTTCGTATTGCATGTCCAATTGTTAAAAAATAGTATCTTTAATTGCCTTCAGGGCGCGTAAAGATACCTAAAAATGCCAATCCCACTTTTCAATTCCATCGCATCGTGGTTGCTGAAAAAGCGGTATCACCAGATCGAACTTTTCCTGAAATACCCCGGGGAAGTACAACAGGAGGTGCTGACCAACCTGCTCGAGTTTGCCGAGGAAACGGAAATCGGGCAGCAATACGGTTTCGAAAGCCTGACCTCCTACGAGGCCTATGCGGCCCGCGTGCCCATTGTCACTTACGAAGAACTCGAACCCCTGATCGAACGCACCCGCCGGGGGGAGCAGAACCTGTTCTGGCCCACCGAAATCCGCTGGTTTGCCAAGAGCAGCGGCACCACCAATGCAAAGAGCAAATTCATCCCGGTCAGTTCGGAGGCCCTGGAGGACTGCCACTTTAAGTCCGGGAAGGACATGCTGTGCCTCTACCTGAACAACAACCCGAATTCCCAGCTGTTTACCGGCAAAAGCCTCCGCCTGGGGGGCAGCAAGGAATTGTATGAGGATAACGGGACTTATTTCGGCGACCTGTCGGCCATCCTGATCGACAACCTGCCCTTCTGGGCGGAACTCAGCAGCACCCCCAGCAACAAGGTGTCCCTGATGAGCGAATGGGAGGGCAAGCTCCAGGCCATTACCCAGGAAAGCATCCGTGAAAATGTCACCAGCCTCGCCGGCGTCCCTTCCTGGATGCTGGTCCTGCTGAACCATATCCTGAAAGAAACCGGCAAGGACCACCTGCACCAGATCTGGGAAAACCTTGAGGTCTATTTCCACGGGGGGGTCAACTTCAACCCCTACCGGGAGCAATACCGGAAATTGCTGCCCCGGGAATCCTTCCAGTTCTATGAGATCTACAACGCTTCCGAAGGGTTTTTTGCCATCCAGGACCGCAACGACAGCCAGGACCTGCTGCTCATGCTGGATTACGGCATCTTCTATGAATTTATCCCCATGGACAGCTACGGGAAACCCGACCAGCGTGTCCTGCCGCTCTGGGAGGTGGAACCCGGGGTGAACTACGCCATTGTCATTACCACCAATGCCGGTTTATGGCGGTACCAGATAGGGGATACGGTGCGTTTTACCAGTACCTCCCCATACCGGATCCGGATAACGGGCCGGACCAAGCACCACATAAACGTATTTGGGGAGGAACTCGTGATCGAAAACACGGAAGAAGCCCTCCGGCGCAGTTGCCGGGAAGCCGGTTGCAGCATAGCCGAATATACGGTGGCCCCCGTTTTTATGTCGGGGAAGGAGAAAGGCGCACACGAATGGTTGATCGAATTCCGCGATCCCCCCGCGGATTTCAAGGCCTTCTCCACCCTGTTGGACCAGCAGTTGCAGGCTGTTAACTCGGATTATGAGGCGAAGCGCTACAGGAACATGACGCTGAACCCGCCCAAAATTCACCGGGCCCGGAAGGACCTTTTTTACGACTGGCTCAAGGCAAAGGGCAAACTCGGCGGGCAGCACAAGGTCCCCCGCCTGTCCAATACGAGGGAGTACCTCGAAGAACTCATGGGGCTGGACCAGAAGGTCGGGACCCATTAAAAACAAAAGCGGGGGATGGATTTTACGGCCGTCTTTAATTTTTTCCTGATTGCAGGGGCCTTCCAGGGGTTTGTCTTTAACCTGGGGACCTTCCTGGTCCGCAGGCGCATTGAGGCGCCGGTGCTCTTCCTGAACCTTTTCGTCTTTATGCTTTCGATGAATAACCTGCAGTCGTGGGTCATCGATAAGGGCTTCACCCCGGACGGGTTTTTCTGGGACCACCTGCAGATTCCGTGGAACGTACTGATCGTCCCCATGTTCTATGCATTCCTGGTGCATTACCTGGGGCTGGAGAAGCAGCGGCTGCTGTTCTGGCGGCTGAGCTTTGCGATTTTTGCCGCCGAACTCCTGGCCCGGGTGGGCCTGGTGGTGGCGGCAGGCCGGGGCGCGGTATCCGAGGAGTTGCTGGAGCATTACACCAACCTGGAGGACGGGATCGCCCTGGCCTACTCGCTTTTCCTGTATTTCAAGGCCTGGCACCTGCTGAAAACCTATCCTTCCATGCAAACCCAGGTCCTCCAGCCGGAGAACCTGAAATGGCTGCATCGCTTTATGACGCTCGGGGGCCTGGTCATCCTGCTCTGGATGTTCGCTGTTTTTCTGAATTCCTTTTCGGCCATCTTTAACCCGCCCTATACCTATTACCCATTGCGGATCAGCTCCACGCTGCTGATCTACTGGGTGGGTTACCAGGCATTTTTCCAGTATGTCCTGCTGCAGGACCGCCTCGCCCTGAGGAAACGGTTGGGTGACAAGCCCGTGGTACCCGGGGCCGTAGCGGTTTCTTCCGAAGACCGGAGCGAGTCGGGCCATGGGGATTTTCTGGAACTCGACTCCTACATCCGTGAGCATGAGCGCTACCTGGACCCCGTCCTGAGCCAGGACCGGCTGGCTGAGGAACTGGGAATGGGCACCAGTACCATGTCGCGACTGGTCAACCGTTTTTCGGGCTACAACTTCCCCGATTACATCAATTCCTATCGGGTGGACTACGCCCGGGAGTTGCTCGGCAACCCGGAATTCTCCCCCTACACCATCACGGCCATTGGCCTGGAATGCGGTTTCAATTCCAAATCGACCTTCTACACCGCCTTCCGGAAATTCACCGGGCAGACCCCGACGGCATTCCGGTCGGCAACCTGATCCCTCCCGCCAACCGTTCCGGATTTTTACCCCCGGCATAATTCGGGACACTGCTTTTGGGTTGCGGTGTTAGATTGTGGTTCCTAATGTAAAAACGGACCTTATGAAAACGCCCTGGTTACTTTTGTTTATACCGACCTTGCTGATTATTCCCACCCTGTCCCCGGCCCAGGACGAATCCTTTTCCGATGCGCGGAATGAATTGAAAATCAACGCGCTCTCGGCGCTTCTGGAAGTGCCGGAGGTGACCTATGAGCGCATCCTGGGAGCGGATGGCGCCATTGGGCTTAGCTTCGGCCTGGGCCCGAACGAAAGTTTCGGCTATCGGTTTGCCGCCACGCCCTATTACCGGTTTTATTTTGGCAAGCCTGCAGCGAGCGGCTTCTTTCTGGAATTGAACAGCCTTGTCGGATCCTGGCCGGGTTATTTCAGCTATACTCAATCAGATAGCGGTTTCGAATCATCGCAAGGCAGTTCCAGATTGGTCTTTGGCCTTGGGATTGCCGCCGGTGCCAAATTCTTCACTTCCCGCTCCTGGATAGGAGAAATTTACCTGGGGTTCGGGCGGTACCTGAGTTCGGACCCGTACAATGACTTCGTCGGATACCCCAGGCTTGGAATTGCCATCGGCAAGCGAATCTGAAGGGGGCCAGGGGTGCTATAACGGAAGTATTCGGTACCCGATTGAAAAGGAAGAAATCTCCGGGATGTATTTTATCGTACTTATGATAGCGCTCACCGATGTGGGTTTCCGACCGCGGAGACTACGTCGAAATTTTGATCCCTGTTGACCAATAATTGCGGCGCTGACACAATAAATTAACAACTTCGGGGAACCAGACTGACCTGCGCATGTTTTAATCGTTTCAACTATGGCAAGAAGACTTGTTGTCCTTTCGGACTTATGGGGTTCCAAAAAAGGCCTCTGGATTACCTCCTACCTGGGGTACCTGCAACAGTATTACGATATCGTCTATTACGACAGCCGGCAGATGGCAGCTATGGACCTGCCGCCGGTACACACACTGGAAGAGCTCTACCACACCTTTGCGGAAAGCGGGATGAAAAGGGCGGCAGCCCAGTTGCTTTCCCGGGAAAAGGAACCCTGCCACTACCTGGCCTTCGGGGGCGGGGGAAGCATCGCCTGGCAGGCAGCCCTGATGGGGCTCCCCATGAAATCCCTCTATGCCGTATCCCCCCTTTGCCTGCAGAAGATCGGGGACCATCACCCGGACTGCCCGGTAACCTTGGTTTACGGGGAGTACCACGAAAACCGCCCGGCACCCCACTGGTTCCGGGAGGTGGGCCTGGAACCGGAGGTAATCGAACGGTTTGGCCAGGAATTGTATTCGGATGAAAAGATCATCCAGAAGGTCTGCATGGACCTGCTCGATGGGGTGTTAAAGGGACGTGACGGGAAACCTAGGAAACAGCTTTCAGCTTATTGATCGTCTCAAAGGAGAGCTTCTCTTCCGCGTAGGGTTTGGTGACCTTGAACTCGGTCTCCTCCGTACTCGGAAGTTCGAACATGGCGTCGGTGAACACCGCTTCGCACAGGGAGCGAAGCCCGCGGGCCCCCAGTTTGTATTCAATTGCCTTATCCACGATAAAATCCAGCGCCTGCTCGGTAATCTTGAAGGAGATGCCGTCCATGGCAAACAGTTTTTCGTACTGCTTGATGATGGCATTCTTGGGCTCGGTGAGGATGGAGCGCAGCGTTTTGCGGTCCAGCGGGTTCATGTGGGTCAACACGGGTAAGCGGCCGATGATCTCCGGGATCAGCCCGAATTCCTTCAGGTCTTTCGGGATGATGTACTGCAGGACGTTTTCAGCGTCCATGATATCCTCCCGCTTGGAGGCACTGTAACCGATGGCTTGCATATTGAGCCTGCGGGTGATGATGCGTTCGATCCCGTCAAAGGCACCCCCCGCTATAAAGAGGATGTTCTCCGTATTGACTTCGATAAATTTCTGGTCCGGGTGTTTGCGCCCGCCTTTCGGGGGGACGTTCACCACGGTGCCTTCCAGGAGTTTGAGCAGCCCCTGTTGCACCCCTTCGCCCGATACGTCCCGGGTAATGGAGGGGTTGTCGCTTTTCCGGGCAATTTTGTCCAGCTCGTCGATAAAAACGATCCCGCGTTCTGCTTTTTCGAGGTTGTAATCCGCTGCCTGCAGCAGGCGGGTCAGGATGCTTTCAACATCCTCCCCCACATACCCGGCTTCGGTCAGTACCGTGGCGTCCACAATGGCCAGGGGCACCTTAAGCATCCGTGCGATGGTTTTGGCCATCAGCGTCTTCCCGGTACCCGTTTGCCCGACCATGACGATATTGCTCTTCTGGATCTCGATTTCATCCTCCTTGGAGCTGGGTTGCAACAGCCGCTTGTAATGGTTGTAAACCGCGACGGACAGGACCTTTTTGGTCCGCTCCTGCCCGATGACATAGGTATCCAGGAATTGCTTGATCTCCAGGGGTTTCTTCAGCACCAGCTCGGAGGAGAGGTCGTCCGTTTTGGACTGCCTGGACTCCTCGGCCACGATGCCGTGCGCCTGTTCGATACACCGGTCGCAGATGTGCGCATCCAGCCCGGCGATAAGCAGGTTGGTCTCCGGCTTTTTACGGCCGCAAAACGAACACTCTAAATTCTCCTTTGCCATAATCGTACTGCTGCAGTATTAATCTAACGCTAAATTCCCTAAAAATTGTTCCCGATACGGCCAATTTGGCCCTGAAACGCCTTACTCCTTGTCGCGTTCGAGGATTTCGTCAATCATCCCGTATTCCCGGGCTTCTCCAGCCTTCATCCAGTAATCCCGGTCGCTGTCCTCCTGGATTTTATCAAAAGGCTGCCCGCTGTGTTTGGAGATGATCTCGTAGAGCTCGTCCTTGATCTTCAGGACCTCCTTGGCGGCAATTTCAATATCGCTCGCCTGCCCCTGGGCTCCGGAAAGCGGCTGGTGGATCATTACCCGGCTGTGCTTGAGCCCGCTCCGTTTCCCTTTTTCGCCCGCGCAGAGCAACACCGCTGCCATGGAGGCGGCCATCCCGGTACAGATGGTGGCCACATCGGGCTTGATGAACTGCATGGTGTCGTAAATACCGAGGCCTGCGTAGACGCTGCCCCCGGGGGAATTAATGTATATCTGGATGTCCTTGGAGGAGTCTGCGCTGGCCAGGAACAGCAACTGCGCCTGGACGATGTTCGCCACCTGGTCGCTGATGCCGGTCCCCAAAAAGATGATCCGGTCCATCATCAGGCGGGAGAAGACGTCCATGGCAATGGCGTTCAACTGCCGCTCCTCGATGATGTTCGGGGTCATCCCCACGGGATACATGCTGGTGAGCCCGCGTTCCAGTTGCAGGCTGCTGATGCCGCGGTCCTTGACGGCGTAATCCTTGAATTCTTTAACGTAGTCCATATATTCTTTCAGATACTATTAATAAGCGGCCGATCCGAAGGGGTGAATCCGTGGATCCGGGCGCATTCCTTAAAAAAAAGGTGCCGAAACAACTGTTGTCGGCACCGTAAAGATAAGAATTTCGGGCGTGCCGCCGTCGGGCAGCCATTTTTTAAAACGGGGCCGGCTGCCTATCCGTAGACCTCTTTAACAAACTGGTCATAATTGACCTCCTTGGTTTTGAGGTTCGCTTTTTCCTTGTACAGGTTCAGGAGTTTCTGGCTCATCAGCTGTTCGGAGAGGCGTTTCACTTCATCCCGGTTGCCCATCACCCGCCCGGCAATGTTTTCCAGGTCTTCCTCCCGGGGGTTTGCCTGGCCGTACTGGGCCATCTGCGAACGGATAAACCCTTTGGCGAATTCCTTGAGCTCGTCGAACTGTATGTCCAGCCCGTGGTCCTTGATGAGTTTCCCTTCGATCAGCTGATAGCGCAGCCCCTTTTCGGATTTCTCAAATTCGTCGCTGGCCTCTTCGGCGCTCAGGGGTTTCTCCCCGGTGGTCTGCATCCACTTTTTCAGGAATTCCCGCGGCAGGTCAAAGTTGGTCGCCTCGATGAGTTGTTCGGTTACGTCATTGAGCAGTTTCTGGTCGGACTGCTGCTGGAACTGCCCTTCGGAGTCCTCCTTGATCCGGTCGCGCATTTCCTTTTCAGAAGTGACGGTGTCCTTGCCGAATAACCGGTCAAAGAGTTCCTGGTTGAGTTCGGCGGGCTGCCGCTCGTTCACTTCTTCGATGTTGAAGGCCACCTCGATATTCAGGCCGTCGGCCTTTTCCCGGTCAATGCCCAGGACACTGGCCAGCAGGTAGTCTTCCGTGAGCAGCCCCTTGGTTTTCAGGGTTACCGTATCCCCGGGTTTTTTTCCTTTGAGGGCGGAGAGGGCCTTTTTACTCTTGACCTTCGCCATGTCCAGGGTGGTCTTGTGTTCGATTTCCGCCGCTTCGTTGACAAAGGTACCGGTCACTTCGTCCCCGGAGCCGATTTCCGTTTTGGAAACCAGTTTTCCGTACTGCTTGCGGATCCGCGACACCTGGTCGTCGATCATTTTTTTGTCCGCAACGATTTTGTAGTGGGGGATGGCCTTTTTGGTTTTCAGGGAAACCTCGAATTCCGGGGCCAGGCCCAGCTCGAATTCGAAGGCGAGTTCCTCGGACTCCCAGTTGAAATTATCCTGTTGCTTGGGCAGCGGGTTCCCCAGCACATCGAGTTTTTCCTCGACCAGGTACTTGTTGAGGTTGTCCTGCAGCAATTTGTTGACCTCGTCCACCAGTACGGCACGGCCGTATTGTTTCTTGATCAGGCCCATGGGTACCTGGCCCTTGCGGAAGCCCGGTATATTGGCATTTTTGCGATAATCCTTGAGGATTTTATCGACCTTGTCCTGGTAGTCCTCCTTGGTGATGGCCACCTTCAGGACGGCGTTCAAATCATCGATCTGCTCTTTGGTGATATTCATGTACTTCTCCTTTGCGAATAAAAATGGGATGCAAAAGTAGCGCATTTTACCATGCAGGACAAGTTTTCAACGCACTGTCTTTCAACAGGTGGTGTTACTTCTTGTCTTCCCTCAGGAAGGAGAACAGGATGGACTGCAGCACGGACAGGAGAAGGGAAAAAAGCAGGGCCCACCACAGGCCGTTTACGGCGAATCCGTCCACGATCGCATCGGCCAGCAAAATGATCACCGCGTTGATGATGAGCAGGAACAGCCCCAGGGTCAGGATGGTGACCGGCAGCGTAAAGAGGATCAGCAGCGGCTTCACGATGAAATTGAGCAGGCTTAGAACAAGGGCCACCAGGATGGCAATACCGTAAGAGGCCACGGAGACACCGGGCAGGAGTTTTGACAGGAGCACCACCGCAAGGGCGCTCAGCAACAGGCGAAGGATAAAATTCATGGTCGAGGTTTTAAATAAAATGGGTACCGGCCCGGCCGGTACCCTTAAAGATACTATTTATCCCGGTTAGTTGATATACAACCCGGTGTAGGCCAGCGGGTCGACTCTGGGCAAAGTGGCTCCGTATTTGGCTTCGATGGCTTTAATGAATTCATTGGCGATCAGCGCGTAACCCCGTGGCGAAGGGTGAACCCCATCCAGGGAAAACCCTCCTCCAGTGGCGTAAGTATCCGTCACCACACTGCCATCGGCCAGGGGGACCCCCTGGGATTCCACGGTGTTATAAAACGTATTCATATCCACAAAAGCCAGGTCGTAGGCCTGGGCTGCTGCCGCGATAGCCTGGTTGTAGGCTTCCGTGGCGGTTTTGACAGCCTGCTGTTCGGATGGGAGCAGCACCCAGCGGTCTTCCATGGGGTAGGTGACCCCATTGACCGACAGCTGACCTGCCAATGCTGCAGGAACGCCCAATCCCTGAAGCATGGCAAAGGCTTCTGTATTCACCTGGCCGATCACGGTTTGGCTTGTAAAGACAACGAGGTCTTCTGCGGTGGCCTGACGCGCCTGTCCATACAGCATCCCTAAGATGGTGGCCGTAGGGACATCGAGGCCTCCTCCGGCAAGCACGGCCGTGATCTGGGCAGACAGGTCGGGCAGCGATTCATCTTTGATCACCAGGGGGCTCGCGCTGTCGGCGTTGAATGTGATGGAACGTTCCGGAACCCCCAGGAACTGAAATACCTGGTTAAGCTGAGCAAACTGTTCGTTAAGTGCTGGAATTTGCGGCCCGAATGATGGGTTGGCCGGGCTGAGGGGTGCGAAGGGCACAGTGGTGAAAAAGGGTATTTTGGTCACGTCCGGGATATTGGCAATCACCCCGCCTGCCCCGTTGGCGGTTAGGAGCGTCAAAATCTGGTTGTAAACTCCTCCGAAATAGTTGGGGTCCGAAATATCGTTCTGACCATAGGTGGCAGGTTCGAGATTTCCGGTTTGGTCAACTCCGGCACCTCCGCTAACGGCAAAGCCCAGGACGTCGTTGTTCCCGATCCAAAGGGTGAAGAAAGAAGGGTTTTGTGCCAGGGCATCCCCCAGGACGCTGGCGGTTTCACCACTGGAAAAGCGCACAAAATAGGGATTAGCCAACCCCGCCTGGAGCCCGGCGACACTTCCGTACCCCGGGGCCAGCAAATGGTAGCTTTTCGCTCCTGGAACTCCCATGTTATTGAACGATCCTGAGAGCTTGTTGAGTGCTTCCGTGGATCCCGTTCCGGATACCGGGGTAGGTATGGGAGATCCGGAGGAGAAATCCAGGAAAAGGCGATTCGGGGCAAATGGATTACCATTGACCGTCATCCCCCCCAGATTGTCTGACATGTAGGGTATGGTGAAGATACCTCCCCCGGCTTCGGCAAAGCTGCCTGCCAACATATTCGGGTAGGAAGCATCCTGTCCATCGATAAAAAGCGCCTGATCTGAAAATCCGGCCGTCAGGGAGTTCCCCAGTGCGACGTAGGTAGTGAAGTCTGCCGAACCACTGGTGTATTCAATGGGTTCCGGTATCTCCCCCCCCGGATCAACTACCGGGTCGTCGTCGCTGCAGGAAAGGATAAATAGGCCAAAAAAGGCCAGTAAGAGCAGGTGTTTTTTCATTTGAGTCAGTTTGTGTTAATCTGTGCCGGAAGGCCTGATAGCCGGGCGTAACCAAAATTAACCAAATTTATGACACCCGCAATAAGGGCCCCTTAAAAATTATGCATGCATAATAATAGGCGCCTTTGATTCAGGATTTGATAAAATCCGAACTGATCCGGTAGAAGGCATCAGGCTTTTCGGCATGCAACCAGTGACCCGCCCCCGGGATGGTCTCTACCCGGGCCCCGGGGAAGTGTTTGAGGATCAGTTCCCGGTCCGCATCGGTGATGTAACCGGAGGCGCCCCCGCTTATAAAGAGGACGGGGCCGCTGAACCAGGCGTTTTCCGGGAGTGCCGCCCCGATGGCCTCCATGCTGTCCTTCAGCACCTCCAGGTTAAAGCGGAACCCGAGTTTGCGGGATTCTTTCCAATAGAGGTTTTTCAGCAGGAATTGCCGCACCCCGAAATCGGGAAGGGATTCGGCGAGCCGCTCGTCGGCCTCCCCCCGGGATTGCACCTGGTCCAGGGGCAGGCGGTCGAGGGCTTCCAGGATGTGCTGGTGGTGGGGCGGGTAGTAGCGGGGGGCAATATCGGCCACCAGCAGGCGTTCCACCCGGTCGGGGAAGGCCGCTGCAAAAGTCATGGCCGTCTTGCCGCCCATGGAGTGGCCCAGCAGGATGGCCCGGCCGAGTTTGTTTCGGTCCATGTAGCGTTCCAGGTCCTGCGCCATCAGCGCATAACTGAAGGCGGGAGACCAGAAGCTGCGGCCGTGGTTGCGCTGGTCCAGCAGGTGGACCTGGAAGCCTGCGTCGGCGTAGCGCTTCCCAAGGGTCTTCCAGTTGTCCGACATCCCGAGGAAGCCGTGGAGTATAATCAGTGGCTTGCCCTCCCCGAGTACCTTTGCGTATAATTTCTCCATCAGGCCAACCGGTTTTTGTACATGCCGATCACGTTCTCCAGGCCCAGGTAAAGCGATTCGCAGATCAGGGCGTGGCCGATGGAAACCTCCATCAGGTGCGGGACTTCCCTGGCAAAAAAGGCGATGTTGTCCAGGCTGAGGTCATGCCCCGCATTGATGCCGAGGCCCGCTGCTGCTGCCGCAAGGGCCGTTTCCCGGAAAGGTTTCACGGCCGCCTCCGGGTCCCTGCCGTATCCGGATGCATAGCTTTCGGTGTAAAGTTCTACCCGGTCCGTGCCGGTTTCTGCCGCCGCTGCCGCCATTTCGGGGTTGGGGTCCACAAAGATGGAGGTGCGGATCCCGGCCGCGCGGAACCTCCCGATAACCTCCTTGAGGAATTCCCGGTTCCGGATGGTATCCCAGCCGGCGTTCGAAGTGATCGCATCCGGGGCGTCGGGCACCAGGGTGACCTGGTCGGGACGGACCTCGAGGACCAGGTCCACAAAGGCCGGGACGGGGTTGCCCTCTATATTCAATTCGGTACCCACCACTGTTTTAAGGTCCCGCGCATCCTGGTACCGGATGTGCCGTTCATCCGGGCGGGGGTGGATGGTGATGCCCTGCGCCCCGAATACCTCGATGTCGCGGACCGTCTGGATCAGGTCGGGGACATTGCCGCCCCGGGCATTCCTCAGGGTGGCTATTTTATTCACGTTGACGCTTAATCGCACCATGGCATCGGTTTTTCTTCGGTTACCGCCCAAAAATACAAATTAGGCATGCCTTTTGCAGTTTAAAAATTAGTAATTTGCGTACCAGATGCAGATACAGGAACACATCATCAGCACGATACCCGTCTTTGAGGTTACAGACACCCTGAAGGAGGCCATCCATTTTTTTACCCATTCCACCTATTCCCATGTGGCGATTACAGAAAAAGGGGTTTTTCTCGGGTTGCTGGGGGAGGCGGACCTGGATTCCTTCGAGGAAATGAGCCCCATCGAGGATTTCCGTTACCAGCTGGAATCCTTCCATGTGAATGTCGATGCAGGCTGGATCGATATCCTCGAGGTGTTTACCCGCAATGAGGCGAACCTGCTCCCGGTGATCGGGCCGGAGGGCAAATTGCTGGGGTACTACGACCTGAACGACGTGGTGGGGATCTTTACCCACATGCCCTTCTTTACCGAGCCCGGCGCAATCCTGGTGGTGTCCAAGCCCCTGAAGGATTACAGTTTCAGCGAAATCGCCCAGATCGTGGAGGGGAACAACACCCGCCTGCTGGGGGCCTTTATCACCGAGATCAAAAACGACCTGGTACAGATCACCCTGAAGATGGGGGATACCAATATCAACGAGGTGATCCAGACCTTCCGCCGCTATAAATACACCATCCTGACCGGGAGTGCCGACGATGCCTTCCTGGATGCCCTCAGGCAACGCTCCGACTACCTCGACAAATACCTTAACGTTTAACGCCCATGAAGGTCGCGCTGTACGGTCAGACCTACAATGATGAGGCCTCGGGCGCCGTACGCGAGCTTCTGGATGAACTCGGCCGCGACCGGTCTGAGGTTGCTATCGAATCGGCCTTCTGCAGCCTCCTGGGCCTGGACAAAGACGGATATGCCACCTTTGACCTGGACCACGGCCTGGACGACTCCTTTGACCTCTTTGTAAGTTTTGGCGGGGACGGTACCATCCTGCGCGCCATCACCTATATCCGCGACCTGGGGATCCCCGTGGTTGGGGTTAATACGGGGCGCCTGGGGTTCCTCTCCACCTTCCGGAAGGAGGAGGTTCGTTCCCTGGTCCTGCAGTTCCGGGCCGGGGATTACCGGATCGTGGAGCGCAGTGTGGTCCAGGCCAGCCTGGAAGGGGAAGCCCCCGGGGGGGACCTGTTGAATTTTGCGCTCAACGAGGTGACGGTCAGCCGCAAGGATACCACCTCCATGATCACCGTGGAGACCTACCTGAACGGGGAATACCTGACCTCATACTGGGCCGACGGCCTGATCGTCGCCACCCCCACCGGGTCCACGGGATATTCCCTGAGCTGCGGCGGGCCGGTCATGACCCCTACTGCCAGGTCCCTGGTCATTACGCCCATCGCCCCCCACAACCTCAATGCACGCCCCCTGGTCATCGCGGATGATACGGAAATCAGGCTGCGGGTTTCCGGGCGGGAACAACAACACCTGCTTTCCCTGGATTCGCGGATTACCAGCGTTGACAACGGCACGGAAATTACCATCAGGCGGGCCGGTTTCAACATCCGGATGGTGGAATATGCCACCGAGAGCTTTTTCAAAACGATCCGCAATAAACTGCTGTGGGGGGAAGACCGCCGGAATTGAGCCCCGGGCCGGGCAATAAAAGGCGGTAAATCCTGTTTATCAAAGGAAACATAAATAGGGCAAGGAAGCTGCTGGTTCAGGGCTTAAAATTGCTATATTTGCAAACTTTTGGATTCGATGAGGATTGTAATTGCCGCTGTTTGCCTGTTGCTGGCGGTTTCGCTGCAGGGGCAGACCTATGAAATAGGTTTATACGGTGGAGGAGCCAACAATATCGGGGATATCGGACGGATGAATTATATCGCACCCTCCGGACCCGCCGTCGGGGCGCTCTTTAAGTGGAACAAGAGCAAGCGCTATGCCTGGCGTGCCCACCTCATCTATGCCCGCTTCAAGGCGGACGATCTGAAATCGGACATTCCGGCGCGGCAGCAGCGGGCCCTCCAGATGGAGAACAACCTGCTCGAAGCCTCGGCCGGGTTGGAATTTAACTTTGTGGAGTACAACCTCCACAAGCTCGGGCCGGCATTCACGCCCTACCTGTATACGGGGGTAACCTATTTCAGGTACGATTTTAATTATTTCGATGCCGGCAGGATGATCGATACGGGGCAGCGGGACGGTGCATTTGCCATCCCGATGACCGTGGGGGCAAAACTCCGCCTGAATCAGTTCCTGATTCTCGGGGCGGAAATCGGCGCCAGGTATACCTTTACGGATAACCTGGATGCCAGCAACCCGCAGGGGTCCAATTTTGAACAGCAGGCCGACGGTCCCATCGGCAACATATTCAGCGACGACTGGTATGTGTTTTCTGGGATGACGCTGACGTTCACCTTTGGAAGGAAGCCCTGCATGGATTGCTTTGAGTAGCGAGACGCGACATGGACACTATAGCGAAAATTAAACAGGGGCGCCTGCCGCAGCACCTGGCTATTATTATGGACGGCAACGGCCGCTGGGCCAAACAGCGGGGCAAGTTGCGGGTCTTCGGCCACGAAAACGGGGTGCGTGCCGTCCGCGAAACGGTGGAAACGGCGGCAAAAATCGGCATTGAATACCTGACCCTCTATGCCTTCAGCACTGAAAACTGGAAACGCCCGAGGCTGGAAGTGGAAACCCTGATGAAACTGCTGGTCGCCTCCCTCCGGAAAGAATTGAAAACCCTCAACGACAACAACATTCGCCTCCGCGCCATCGGCCGGACCGAGGCATTGCCCAAAAAGGCCCTCAAGGAACTGGAGGAGGTGATGGCGATGACCGAAAAAAACTCCGGGATGACCCTGACGCTGGCCCTTAGCTACGGCTCCCGGGAAGAGATTACATCGGCCTTCAGGGCCTTGAGTATCAAAGTTAAAAATAACCTAATTTCACCTGATAATATTGATGATGCAATTATTAATGAGCATCTTTACACGCATGATTTGCCAGATGTTGACCTGCTGATTCGGACCAGCGGAGAGCACCGGATCAGTAATTTTTTACTCTGGCAGATTGCGTACGCGGAATTGTATTTTACGGACGTTTTTTGGCCAGATTTCAGTGAACAACATCTGATAGAGGCACTTAAAAGTTATCAGAACAGAGAACGAAGATTTGGAAAAACAAGCGAACAACTCATTTAGTGGTATGCCGGCATTCGTATCACTAAGAGGCCTTCTCCTAACCCTGGCATTTCTACTCACCCTACCCCTCCTCGCTCAGGACACCTCCTACCAGAACAGCAGGACTTATATCCTGGGAGGCCTGAAGGTAACCGGGCTGCAGAGCTATAACGAACAGACCGTCAAGACCTATACCGGGCTGCGGGAAGGTCAGCCGATCACCGTGCCCGGGGACCAGATCAGCGATATCATCAAAAAGCTCTGGGGACTCGACCTGTTCAGCGATGTCACCTTTTACATCGAGCGGGTCGAAGGGGAGGAAATCTTCCTGGAACTCAACATACAGGAGCGCCCCTCCCTGAACAATGTGACCTTCTACGGGATACCCAAACGGAAGGTATCCGACATTCAGGACGATACGGACCTGAAAAAGGGGAAAAAAATCACGGAAAGCCTGATTGCCAATACCAAGAACTTCCTGGAAAACAAATACCGCAAACAGGGTTTCCTGAATGCCCGGGTAACCATCGCCACTTCCGTGGATACCTCCGAGACCAACGCCCGGAACATGGTGATCAACATCGACCGGGGCGAGCGGGTCAAGATCAAAAACATCAATTTTGAAGGGAACGAGCAGCTCTCCGACGGCAAATTGCGGCGGAGCCTGAAGAATACCAAGGAAAAGCGCTTTGGCCGTTTCTGGAAGAAATCCAAATACATCGAGGTCGACTACCAGGAGGACCTCAAATCCCTCATCGACAAATACGCGGAGAACGGCTACCGGGATGCCCGGGTACTCTCCGACAGTATCGAGCGCCTTTCGAAGAACAAGATCAATATCCACATCGAAGTGGAGGAGGGCGACAAATACTATTTCGGCGAGATCGACTTTGTCGGCAACACGGTATACACGGACCGACAGTTGAACCAGGTACTGGGGATCAAGAAGGGGGACACCTACAACGGGGTGCTGCTGCGCAAGCGGATCGCTGACGATACCAAGCCGGATGGGGAAGACCTTACCAACCTCTACCAGAACAACGGGTACCTGTTTTCCCAGATCAACCCCGTGGAGGTTTCGGCCGAGAACGATACCATCGATTTTGAGATCCGGATCATCGAAGGGAAGGAAACCTTCCTGAACCGCGTTTCCGTAAGCGGGAACAACAAGACGAACGACCACGTCATCTACCGGGATATCCGGACCAAACCGGGACAGCGGTACAGCAAGGAAGATATTATCCGGACCATCCGGGAGCTTGGCCAGCTCGGCTTCTTCGACCCGGAACAGATCAAGCCGGAAATCGAAAACCCGAACCCCAACGAGGGTACTGTGGACCTGAAATTCGACCTGGTGGAATCCGGCGCCAGCCAGATAGAGTTGCAGGGCGGTTACGGGGGTGGCGGCTTTATCGGGACCCTCGGGCTCTCCTTCAACAACTTTTCGATCCAGAACCTGTTCAACGGGAAGGCGTATTCCCCCGTGCCTATGGGTGATGGCCAGACCTTTGCCCTGCGTTTGCAGGCAAGCCGGACCTTCCGGGTCTATTCCCTGAGTTTCTCGGAACCCTGGCTCGGCGGGCGCAAACCGGTGCGCTTCAGCCTTTCCCTGTCCCGGACCCAGCAATTCCTGGCCCGCTTCAACAACAGCGGCCGGGTTGATGTGGACAAAAACCAGCAGTTTTCCATTACCGGGATTTCAGCGGGGCTCGCCAAACGCGTGCAATGGCCGGACGACTTTTTTGTCCTGTCCCATTCCGTGAGCTACCAGATCTACGACTTCAAGAATTACCGCACCGGCTTGTTCAATTTCGGGAACGGCCGGTCCAATTCGCTGGCATATACCATCGGGGTTACCCGGAACTCCTCGGGGCCCGGGCCGATTTTCCCGCTCTACGGCAGCAACATAGAGCTCTCCGGTAAGTTTACGCCTCCTTATTCCCTCTTCAGTGACAAGGACTTCGGGGCCCTGAAGCAGGAGAGCGAGGAAATTGTCCGGGAGCAGATAGAAAATGCCCAGCTGGGGCAGCCCTCCGACCCGGCCCTGCAGCAACGGCTGGAGGAGCTGGACCAGGAGCGCTTCCGCTGGCTGGAATACTACAAGATAAAATTCAGGGCGGACTGGTATACCCGAATCGTCGATAAGCTCGTCCTGCGGACCAATGCGGAATTCGGCTTTTTGGGCAGCTACAATGCCGATGTGGGCAAGGTGCCGTTTGAGCGCTTTTTCCTCGGGGGGGACGGCCTGGGGCGGAACTTTACCCTGGACGGGCGGGAGACCATCCAGCTTCGGGGTTACGAGAACAACTCCCTGACCCCTGTGGACCCGCTGACCCAGGACCAGGAAGGTGGGATCGTCTACAACAAGTACTCCATGGAATTGCGGTATCCGCTTACCCTGAAACCCACGGCATCCATCTATACGCTGATTTTTGCCGAGGCAGGGAACTCCTTCAACAATTTTCAGGAGTTTAATCCGTTTGAAATAAAAAGATCAGCCGGGGTGGGGCTTCGGATTTTCATGCCTGCCTTTGGCTTGTTGGGAATCGATTTCGGTTACGGATTCGACGACGACCTAAGACCGGACAACAACCCGGGACCCAGCGGATGGCAGACGCACTTCATAATCGGGCAGCAGTTTTAGTCGGCAATCCGGGATTTCCAAATTGTTAAGTCATTCATTATAAAAGATTTAATAATTTTGGCACGATATTTTCTATTAGACAAAACAGTTCTGTGATGCGATCAAGAATAATTTGGGCAACCCTGGCCATCTGCTTTTCCGGAATGGCCCTGGCACAGCGCGGTGTCCGCATCGGATATGTGGATATGGAGTACATCCTCGAAAATGTCGAGGAGTACCGCGAGGCCAGCGACCAGTTGGAAAACCGGGTGCTGCAGTGGAAATCGGAGATCGAGGCGCGGCAGCGGGCCATCGAGGAGCAGAAGAAGGACTTGCAGGCAGAGCGGGTGTTGCTCACGGACGAATTGATCTCAGAGAGGGAAGAGGAGATAGCAATCCTCGAAAAGGAACTTCTGGATTACCAGCAGGACCGGTTTGGCCCGGGCGGGGACCTGGTGTTGCAGAAACAGCGGCTGATCCAGCCCATACAGGACCAGGTTTTCAACGAAGTACAGAAAATAGGGGCCAATAAAAGTTATGATTTTATTTTCGATAAATCTGCGGATGTTGTAATGTTGTACTCCGAAAAAAGGCACGATATCAGCGACTTGGTATTGCGCTCCATCTCCCGGACACGCAGGGTGAGCAGCCCGCCGCAGAAGCGAAATGACCGGCTCGAGGATTTTGAGCAGGAAGAAACGGAAGCTCCGGTTTCAGAGGCCCTATTGGAGCGGCAGCAGCGCGCTGCGGAAGCAGAGGCAGCCCGCACCAAGGAAGCCGAGGATTACCGGGCCCAGCAACTGAAGTTGCGGGAGGAACGCAAAAAGGCCTACGAGGCCCGGCGCCAGAAGCTCCTCGAAGAGCGTGAAGCCAAGCGCAAGGCCCGGGAAGAAGAGCGGAAAGAGGCCACGGAGCAGGCAAAGGATACGATTACAGATAATTAGATTACAGACAACTAACTGGCACGATTCAATAAATAGTAAACTCAAATAGCAAATTCGAAATCATGAAACAAGTAGTTAAGGTAGCGGTAGCAGTAGTTATGTTTGTGGCTGCCACCGGTTTTATACAGGCACAGCACAAGACGGCGCATATCAATGTGTCCGAGCTCCTGCAGCAAATGCCGGAAATGAAGGCCGCCCAGGCGGAGCTGAAGAAGCTCCAGGAAACCTACCAGGCCGATATCAAGAGTTCCCTGGACGAGTTACAGAACAAGTTCACCCAATACAATAACGAGGCGAGCTCGATGTCCCAGGAAGAGAACCAGAAACGCGCCCTGGAACTGCAGGGATTTGAAAGGAACATCGGCGAGGCCCAGCAGGCTGCCCAGCAGGAGCTGGCCAAGAAGCAGCAGGAACTGTTCGATCCGATCTCCAAAAAGGCCAAAGCCGCTATCGAAAAAGTAGCTGCTGCCCAGGGGTTCCAGTACGTGCTGGACTCCAGCCCCGGATCCGGTGTGATCGTGGCAACCGGCAAGGACCTGTTGGCCGACGTGAAACAGGAACTCGGTTTCTGACCGATAGGGACCTGACCCCAAACAAAAGGAATCATAAACCGCCCGTACCCGGGCGGTTTTTTTATTTTTACACACAATGGATGCGAACGCAAAGGAGTCCCCTGTTGGTATCTTTGATTCCGGGGTCGGGGGGCTGACCATCTGGGACGAGATTACCCGCCTGCTGCCCTGGGAGCACACCTGCTACCTGGCCGACAGCGCCAATGCGCCCTATGGGGAAAAACCGCCCGGGACCATCCTGGAACTGAGCCGGAAGAACACGCGTTTTTTGCTCGACCGGGGCTGCAAGCTGATCGTCGTGGCCTGCAATACGGCTACCACCAATGCGATTGCACAGCTCAGGGCAGGATTCCCGGTGCCCTTTGTCGGGATCGAACCGGCCATCAAGCCGGCTGCCCTGCATTCCCGCTCCGGCCGGATCGGGGTCCTGGCAACCCGGGGAACGCTTTCCAGTTCGCTGTTTGCCACGACCTCCAAAAATTACGGTACCGGTATTGAAATCCTCGAAAGGGAAGGGGAGGGCCTGGTGGAGCGCATCGAATCGGGTGCCCTGGACGACCCGGGCCTACGGGACGAACTCGCCCGCCTGCTCCGTCCCATGCTGGCTGAGGGGATCGACCACCTGGTACTGGGATGCACCCATTATCCGCTCCTGCTGCCCGTACTCAGGACATTTTTGCCCCCGGGGGTGCAGGTAGTGGATTGCGGCCTGCCGGTTGCCCGCCAGGTCCGGGCCGTACTGGAGCGGGAAAACCTGTTGCGGGGGCCGTATGGGGCACCGGAACACCAGCTGCTCACCAACGGGGACCCCTCAGTCATGCGCACAGTGCTCCGGCGACTGGGTCACGCCGGGGATCCGGTCCGGGAAACCTTTTAATCCTTGCGGACCAGGGTGTAGTAGGTAAATGCGAAGTTGTGCCGCTCGTCAGCCGGGTGGTGGCGGGAAGCGATGAGCTCCCACTGTTCCGCGTCGAATTCCGGGAAATAGGTGTCCGCTTCAAAACGGCCGTGGACCCGGGTCAGTTCGATTTTAGTGGCCTTTGGAAGGGCCAGCCGATAGATTTCACCTCCGCCGATCACAAAAACCTTTCCGGCGTCCGCCGCGGCATCCAGGGCTGCTTCCAGGGAATGCACCACCGTGCAGGCGGGATGGTCCACCCGGTATTCCCGGTCCCGGGTAATGATGATGTGCCGCCTTCCCGGAAGCGGTTTGGGAAAGGTTTCAAAGGTTTTGCGCCCCATGACCATCGGGTGGCCGGTGGTGAGTTCTTTAAAGCGCTTGAAATCGTCGGGCAGGTGCCAGGGCAGGTTGGCATCGCGACCCAGTTCGTTTTTTTCTCCGGCGGCAGCTATCAGGATGACTTCCTTCAAGGGTCTTTTTTTTTGGGGGGTTCGACTTTGCCTGTCGACTCGGGCAGCGGGCGGGAGGCCCGGATTTCGGCTTCCAGCGCTGCGATGCGCTTCTGTTGTTTGCGCACCAGCCGTTCCCGCTGGGCCCGTTCCCAATCCCTGCCCATGAACCGGTTGGTGACAAACACATTCACCGCATGGATGGCCAGCAGGAAGGCCCATGCAAGGATCCCCCACAGGTACCAGTCGTAGGCTTCCCCGTATTTTAGGATCTTGTTGATCAGGATCAGGAACACAGAGCCAACCAGAAAAACCACAAAGTGGAGGTAGAGCCTTTTCTTCTGCCGGATACGCCTCTGCGCATATTCCATCTGTTCGTGTTGTTCGGGGTCCACAGTTGGCCGTTTTTTGTTTTTGGAGAACATCCGAATCGCTATCTTTAATGCAAAGATAATCCTTTTCAAAGCCTTTGCATGTCTTCCTTCCAGCACTTCCGGGACCAGTTTCCCGCCCTGAAGCGATATACCTATCTGAACACGGCCGCCTGGGGCCTGATGCACGAAGAAGTACTCAACTGGCGGCAGGAACACGACCTGGATTTCCTCATCGGCGGCAGCGTCCATAAAATGAAAAGCCTGGAAATCCTGGACCAAACCCGGGACCGGGTGGGCCATTGTTTTAATTGCCCGCCGGACAGGGTGGCGTTGACCCCGAATTTTTCAATTGGTCTGAACCTCCTGCTGGAGGGCTTGGAAGCCGGTAGCCGTATTCTGTTGCTCGAAGGCGATTACCCATCCCTGAACTGGCCGTTCCGGAGCCGGGATTTCCGGGTTCAGATGGTGGAGCCCGGGGCTTCCCCCGAAGCGCGTATTCTCGAAGCCCTGCGGACGAACCCTGCAGACGTGCTGGCCCTCAGCCTGGTGCAGTGGATCGACGGCTTGTTGATCGAGCCGACCTTCCTGGCGTCCCTGAAAACAGAATTCCCCGACCTGCTGATCGTGGCTGACGGCACCCAATATGTGGGGGCCTTCCAGCTGGACCTGCCTGGCAGCGGGATCGATGTGCTGGGTGCCAGTGGCTACAAGTGGCTTTTGGGCGGCAACGGCAATGGTTTTCTTTGCTTCAGCGAACAGGGTATGAGGCGCTTCCGCCCGCCGTCTACCGGTTTCAACGCGTCGGGGCACGACCTTTCGGGCAGGGAGGCCGTTGGCCTGCCCCGCAGCCTGGAGCCCGGGCACCTGGACCTGGTAAATTTTGGCAGCCTCCACCGGTCGCTGGAACTGCTCGGCGAACTCGGAATGGGAGCCATCGATACCCGGAGCCGGGAGATGAGTGGGCTGGTTGCCCGTGCGCTCCGGGAGGCCGGCCTGGGGACCGAGGCCCTGGAGCGGCCCCGGCACAGCACGATTTTCAATATCCCCGGGGCCGACGACAGCCTGATGGAGCGACTGCGCGCGGCCGATGTCGTATGTTCCCGCCGGGGAGGGGGTATCCGGGTCAGTTTCCACTGCTACAACACGGAGAACGACCTGGAGAAGCTTCTCGATCTGCTCAAATAAATGCCCGGAACTTAAACGGGTGTTAATTGATCGGGACCTTTTTTGAGAAGATCGCGTGATTGTAAATCCAATTTTACGAAATTCATAAATCTGCTTTAACTAATTGTTTTATAAGGGTTTTGTCTGTTGCTTTGTCCTCTGAATACGAGTTCTAAAATTCACTGAAAAACTCACATTATGGCGATTAAAAAACAATACCTGAAAACCAAGCCCGTTTGCAAGGTTACCTTTACCGTACCTGCCGAGGAAGCAAAGAAAGTGGCAGTAGTAGGGGACTTCAATAACTGGAATCCCAAAGGGAGCCTCCTGAAGAAACTCAAGAACGGAACCTTTAAGGGGACCTTTGACCTCCCCAGCGAAAGCTCCTACGAATTCCGTTACCTCGTTGACGGGGCGTATGTTAACGACGAAGCAGCCGACCGCTACCAGTGGAACGATTTCGCCGGTTCGGAAAATGCGGTTATCGAAGTGTAAGAAAATTAGATTGCAAAGCGCAAGACGGGATGCAGCCTTTGGGTTGTATCCCGTTTTTGGTTTCCGGACCCCGGGAACCGGCATGCGGTTATCCGGCCGGTACCCCTTATCATTCCCATGCGGCGCTTGCCCTACAGGACCGATCAAAACCCGGCGCTGTTCGCCTGCCGTTACGAACCGGTCAGTCCCGGGCGTTCTTTGCCCGCCGGAAGAGGTAGTTCTTGTAATACCCTTTCGGGTCCGCATACTGGTCCACCACCTCCAGGCCTGCCTCCCCGGCCAGCCATCGGACCACCTCGTCGTCGTATTTCTGGGATATTTCGGTGTGGATGGTCTCCCATTGTTTGAGTGCTACTTCCAGATGCAGCGCACCGATTCGCACCTGCATGTCCTCCTGGGCCACCAGGTAGCTTTTCGCGGTTCCCGACTCCGGGTCGTACACCTCCCAATGCCGGAATTTTTCGGTGTCGAACTCCCCGCCGAGCTCGCGGTTGATCCGTTCCAGGACGTTTTTGTTGAAGGCGGCTGTGATCCCGGCGGGGTCGTTGTAGGCCGCCAGGATGGTGGCCGGATCTTTTTTCTGGTCGAACCCGATGAGCAACTGGTCGCCGCCGGAGAGCGCCCTCCGCAGGCGCGTGAGGAAGTCCACTGCCTGGGGGTGCAACAAATTGCCGATGTTGGATCCCATGAACAGGATCACCTTGTGCCGGTCCTTCATCTGGTCCAGCTGCCTGAGCACCTCAAAATAGGTCCCCTGCCAGGGTTTCATTTCCAGTTCGGGCAGTTCTTCCCCGAGTTTGCCAGCCAGGGACTGCAGGGCGCTACCGCTGATATCCACGGGCATGTACCGGAAGGAACGGTTCTCTTCCAGTAACTCCCGGAGCAGGATCCTGGTTTTCTTGCCGTCCCCCGCACCCAGTTCCACGAGGTCAAACGGGCTGCCCCGTTCGCAGAAGCGGGCCGCAATGTCCGATTTGTGGCGGTTGAGGATAGCAGTCTCGCAGCCCGTGAGGTAGTATTCGGGCATTTCCATGATTTTCTGGAACAGGGCATCCCCCCGGGCGTCGTAGATATAACGGGAAGGAAGGCTTTTGGGAAAGCGGGTCAGTCCTTCGCGGACGTCCCTGGCAAAGGCTTCGGTGGCTTGTCGGGTTTTGGCTTGCATGAGGTATCAGTCGGGATTATCGGGCCAACCTTAACCCGGTGTACTGCCACCGGTGTGGCGGATGGAAAAAATTGCGGTAGGTATGCCGGGAATGCCCGTGCGGCGTGGCGATGGAAGCCCCCCGGAGGACGTGTTGCCCGACCATGAATTTGCCGTTGTACTCCCCGAGGGCCCCGGGGGCTTTCTGGTAGCCCGGATAGGGCAGGTAGGCACTTCCAGTCCATTCCCAGCGCTGTCCCCAGTCAAACCGCTGCTGGGCGGCCTCCCATTCGAATTCCGTCGGCAGGCGGCATCCCTTCCACTGGGCCAGGGCATAGGCCTCGTAATAGGAAAGGTGGGCCAGGGGAGCATCGGGTTCCACCTGTTGGAGCCCCTGCAGGGTATAATACAGCCAATGGCCATCCTGCTGGTGCCAGTAGAGGGGGGAACCGATGCCGGCGCGATTTACCCAGTCCCAGCCTTCCGCATGCCAGAGCTCAAAGCGCCCGTACCCGTCGTCGGCGATAAAATCCAGCATGTCCCCGTTGGTTACGGGCTGGCTGGAAATTTCAAAATCGCCCAGGAGGACCTGGTGCACCCCGAGTTCATTGTCGAAACAGAAGCCTTCCCCCCGGTGGCCGATCTCATGGATACCCCCGGGGACGGGGATCCAATCGGCACGTGGCCGGGGCACGTATTCCCGGGGCCCTCCGGGGCTATAGGCAGGCAGTAGCGGGTTGTTGCCCAAAATGTACTTGATATCGGTGAGGAGCAATTCCTGGTGTTGTTGTTCGTGGTGGATGCCTACCTCTACGAGCTGCAGGGCCTCGCCGGGGACGTTGCCCTCCAGCAAGTCCATCAGCTGTTCCGTCACGTGGCGCCGGTACCTGTATACCTCCTGAACCGGGGGACGGGAAAGATTCCCCCTGTGGGCACGGACCACCCGCTTCCCCAGGCTTTCGTAATAGCTGTTGAACACAAAGGCGAAATCCCGGTGGTAGGCCTTATAGCCCTTTGCATAGGTTTTGAGCACGAATTCCTCGAAAAACCAGGTCGTATGGCCCAGGTGCCATTTGGGGGGAGACACATCTTCAATGGGTTGTACGACGTAATCTTCGGTTTGCAGGGGCTGACAAAGGGCTTCGGAATGGGAGCGGGTACTCAGCAGGCGGTCTGCCAGGGTCGCAGTTGCGGGCATTTCAGGCTTTTTCGGAAAGATACTAATTTTCCGGCCTGCTGACCAGCCCCGGAACCGATCCGGCGCAGGGTCCCTGCGGCAACAGCCCCTTTAAACGGCCACGGCCCCTTTGATCAGGGGGTGGGGATCGTAATTGTGGAGGGTGAAGTCCTCATACCGGAAGGCAAAGAGGTCGGTGACCTCCGGGTTGAGCTCCATGACCGGCAGGGGCTTCGGTTCCCTGCTGAGCTGCAGCCGGATCTGTTCCCGGTGGTTGTTGTAGATATGGGCGTCCCCGAAGGTGTGGATGAATTCCCCCGGCTGCAGGTCGCAAACCTGGGCCACCATGAGGGTCAGCAGCGCATAGGAAGCAATGTTGAAGGGCACCCCCAGGAAGATATCGGCCGAACGCTGGTACAGCTGGCAGGAGAGTTTCCCGTTGGCTACATAAAACTGGAAAAATGCATGGCAGGGCGGCAGGGCAGCCTTGCCCGCTGCCACATTGGCGGCAAACGACCGGGAAGTGTCCGGGAGGACCGATGGGTTCCAGGCAGCCACCAGCATGCGACGGCTGTCCGGGTTGTTGCGGATGGTTTCCACCACCTGGGCAATCTGGTCCAGACCCTCGCTGTTCCAGTTCCGCCACTGGTGGCCGTATACCGGGCCCAGGTTGCCGTTTTCGTCGGCCCATTCGTTCCAGATCCGCACCCCGTTTTCCTGCAGGTAGCCAATGTTCGTATCCCCCCTGAGGAACCAGAGCAATTCGTGGATGACCGATTTCACGTGTATTTTTTTCGTCGTTACCAGAGGGAAACCCTCGGCGAGGTCAAATCGCATCTGGTAGCCGAAAACGCTCACCGTGCCAGTGCCGGTGCGGTCTGTTTTTTCCTGTCCTTCCTTCAGGACGTGCCTCAACAGGTCGTGGTATTGTTTCATGAAAATCTGGTGTTCCGGTTTGACCGGGAAATCCCGGTGCAAGCCAAAAATAAGGAAATTGCCGGCGTTTTGACTAGCCCCGTCCGGAGCAATTATCCAACAGTTATCAACCCCCGCGAACGGCCGGCGCCGGCGGATTTACCCGAGGATCATCCCGGCGATGGTGGCGGAGAGCAGGGAGGCCAGGGTGCCCCCCAGAACCGCCCGCATGCCGAATTCCGAGAGGGTTTTGCGCTGTCCCGGGGCAAGGGAGCCGATCCCCCCGATCTGTATGCCGATGGAGGCGAAATTGGCAAAGCCGCAGAGCATATAGGTAGCCATGATGATGGATTTCTGGTACCCGAGTCCCGTACCCGAAGTGGCATCCTTGAGTTCGGCCAGCTGGATGTACCCCACAAATTCGCTTGCCGCCAGTTTGATCCCGAGCAGTTGCCCCATTTGCATGATGTCGGAGGCATTCACACCGATCAGCCACATCAGGGGCGCAAAAAGCGCGCCGAGAAGCGCCTCGAGGGACAGGCTTTCGTAAGGGGTGCTCCCCGCAATCCAACCATTGATCCCGGTGATGCCACCTGTCCAGTCGAGAATCCCGTTGACCATGGCGATAAAGGCCACGAACACCAGCAGCATGGCCCCGACGTTTACCGCCAGCTTGAGTCCTTCGGTGGTGCCGTTGGCGATGGCGTCCAGCAGGTTGCTGCCGATCTTCTCCCCGGAAACCCGGATGACGCTGTCCACGGGTTCCGTCTGGGGATAGAGCACCTTGGAGACCACGATGGCGCCGGGGGCGGCCATCACGGAGGCTGCGATCAGGTGGCGGGCAAATTCGAGCCGCAGCTGGGGGTCGTTCCCGCCCAGGAAACCGATATAGGCGGCCAGCACGCCCCCGGCCACTGTAGCCATGCCGCCGACCATCACCAGGAGGATTTCGGACCGGTTCATTTTTTCGAGGTAGGCCTTGATCAGCAGGGGCGCCTCGGTCTGGCCCAGGAAGATGTTCCCGGCTACACTCAGACTTTCCGGGCCGGAAATCCCCAGGGAACGGGACAGCAGCCAGGCGAGGCCGCGGACAATTTTCTGGATGATGCCCAGGTAGTAGAGCACGGAGGTAAGGGCCGAGAAAAAGATGATGGTGGGCAGGATCTGGAAGGCAAAAACATAGCCGATATTCGGGTTCTCCAGGTTCATCAGGTTGCCGAAGATAAATGTGCTCCCGGCCATGGTAAATTCCAGGATGCTGTTGAAAAAGCTCCCCAGCAGGTTGAAAAACCACTGGACCGCAGGCACCTTCAGGACGCCGATGGCCAGCAACAGCTGGATGCCCAGGCCGATCCCGGCCGTTTTCCAGTTGATCCGCCGCCGGTTGGAACTGAAGGCAAAGGCGATGAGCATCAGGACAGCCATGCCCAGGGCCCCACGGCCCAGGGATTCCAGGCTTAAGCCCTGGTTGGGGATGATGCCATCCCCCCCCATGTCACCCAGCAGGGTGGTCTCCGCCGCCGCGTTTGCCAGGCTGTCTGCCTGTGCGAAAAGCTGGACGGGCAGGAGCAGTGCCACGGCCGTCAGGGCAAGTGGCAGCAGGGATATTAATCGGTTGGCCCTCAAATTGTTATTTGCGTTTGGAAATCTCGTCCCGGAGTTTGGCCGCCTTTTCGTAATCTTCGCTGGCGACTGCCTTTTCCAGCTCCTGGTGCAGTTCGTCCAGGCTCATGGCCTTGTAGGCGGAGGCGGTGCCCGGATCGATTTCCACGGCCTCGCTCTCCTGCAGGATTTCATCCACCACGATACTGTCGTCCCCGGGTTCCTTGTCCTTGTCCTTGGAGGAAAATTTCAGGTAGATACCCGCCTTGTCCAGGATGGTCTTATAGGTGAAAATGGGCGCCCCGAAGCGCAGAGCCAGCGCGATGGCGTCACTCGTGCGGGCATCGATGATCTCCTCGATCTTGTCGCGCTCGCAGATGATGCTCGAATAGAACACCCCGTCGACGAGTTTGTGGATGATGACCTGTTTGATGACGATGTCGAAGCGGTCTGCAAAATTCTTGAAAAGGTCGTGGGTCAGGGGCCGTGGCGGTTTGATCTCCTTCTCCAGGGCAATGGCGATGGACTGGGCCTCGAACGCCCCAATGACAATGGGGAGTTTCCGGTCGCCCTCCACCTCGTTCAGGATCAGGGCATAGGCCCCGTTCTGGGTCTGACTGTAGGAGATTCCTTTGATTTTTAACCGTACAAGGCTCATAAATAATCCGCGCAATTAAAAAAGGCTGTCAAATAACAGGGACGGGTTATTTAACAGCCCTATTAAAGGGACAAATTAACAAAAATTAGGCGTTTTCGGCCTTAAACTCCTTTAATTTTTCGATGAGTTCCGGCACAACTTCAAAGGCATCTCCGACCACGCCGTAATCGGCGGCCTTGAAAAAGGGCGCTTCCGGATCGTTGTTGATCACCACCTTGACCTTGGAGGCATTCACGCCTGCCAGGTGCTGGATGGCACCGGAAATCCCGATGGCGATGTAGAGGTTGCTTGCAACCGGTTTCCCGGTTTGGCCCACGTGTTCGCTGTGGGGCCGCCAGCCCATGTCGGAAACCGGCTTGGAACAGGCTGTCGCCGCTCCCAGCACCTGGGCCAGTTCTTCGATCATCCCCCAGTTTTCCGGGCCCTTGAGCCCGCGTCCGCCGGATACCACGATATCCGCGTCGGCGATGGCTATTTTGTCGGTTGCCTTGTCTACCGAAACCGAACGGGTCCCGAAGAGGGAGTCCGGCAGTTCCGGCGCGAAATCCTGTATTTCGGCATTCCCGCCTTTCTCGGTGGCGCCGAAGGCGTTGTTGGAAACGCCAATGATGCCGATGGTGCCGTCGAGCTGGGTATGGGCAAACCCCTTGTTGCTGAATACCGTCCTGCGGACCACCAGGGGGCTGGTCTGTTCGGGCAGCCCCACCACATTGGGTGCATAGCCCGCCTTGAGGACCCCGGCAAGGATGGGGGCCATAAACCGGGCATCCGCGCTGGAGCTGACCACGATGGTGGTGGCGCCGGCTTCGGTTGCGGCCTGCCGCACAACCGCGGCGGTGGCCCGGGCGTTGAAAGCCTCCAGGCGGGGTTCCTTTACCTGGAGCACACGGGCAATCCCGTATTTGCCGAGCGCGGCCGAATCCGTGGGGTTGAAAGCCACGGCCACGGCCTCTGTCCCGAGCTTTTCGGCAAGGGCAGCGGCATAACTGGCCACTTCCCAGGTATTCTTTTTGAATTTTCCTTTTTCTGTTTCTGTATATACGAGTACTGACATTTCTGCTATTTTTTTTGGTTTGAGAGACTTGCCTGAGGGAGGTGTCTTAAATGACTTTCGCCTCTTTGTGCAACAGGTCGATCAACTGGTCCAGGTTCCCCGGATCCACCAGTTTTACCTCGCCCTTCGGCGCCGGCTTTTCAAATTTCCTGTCTTCGGTGCCCTGGTTCATGTCCACCGGGGAAACCACGCTGAGTTTCTTCTGGCGTGCCATCATGATGCCCCGCATGTTCGGGATGCGCAAATCGCTTTCTTCCACCAGGCCCTTCTGCCCTCCGATAATCAGGGGGAGGCTGGTTTCCAGGGTTTCCTTCCCGCCGTCGATCTCCCGGATGGCCGTGGCCTTGGTGCCATCAATTTCCAGGCTGATGCAGTTGTTGACAAAATTCATGTCCAGCATGGCGGAGATGATTCCGGGAACCATGCCCCCGTTGTAGTCAATAGACTCCCTCCCGGCGATGATCAGGTCATATCCGCCGTTCTTGATTACCTCGGCGAGCTGACGGGCCACGAAGAGGCCGTCGGTGGCTTCCGCATCGATGCGGATGGCCTCATCGGCCCCGATGGCCAGCGCCTTGCGCATGGTGGGCTCCACGGACGCCGGCCCCACCGTGGCCACATGCAGGGTGGCCCCTTGTTTCTCCTTGAACCACATGGCGCGGGTCAGGCCGAATTCGTCGTTTGGGTTGATCACGAACTGAACGCCCGTGGCATCGAAGGCGGTCTGGTCTGCGGTGAAATTGATTTTGGAGGTGGTATCGGGCACATTGCTGATACAAACTAATATCTTCATATATCCAATTGCTTTAGGTTTGAGGGTGGCCGCTAAGATAGCCAATATATTTCAAAAATACTATGCATGCATAATAAAATTATATGAATATTTGCGCTGTGACGTCCCGGTTTTGAGCGATATTTTTCTATTTTTGTGGGCATTTTGTTACCGAAATCCGAACCCGCAGAATTCCAAATTTAAATGAAGACACTACAATTCAGAGAAGCCATTGCAGAAGCCATGTCGGAAGAAATGCGCCGCGACGAATCCATCTACCTGATGGGGGAGGAAGTGGCGGAATACAACGGGGCCTACAAGGCTTCCAAGGGCATGCTGGATGAATTCGGGCCAAAAAGGGTGATCGACACGCCCATTTCTGAACTGGGTTTTGCCGGTATCGGTGTGGGTTCGGCCATGAATGGCAACCGGCCTATCATCGAGTTCATGACCTTCAACTTTGCCCTGGTGGGCATTGACCAGATTATCAACAACGCGGCCAAAATGCGGCAGATGTCCGGCGGGCAGTTCAATATCCCGATCGTGTTCCGTGGCCCTACAGCTTCGGCAGGCCAGCTGGCGGCCACCCACTCCCAGGCATTCGAGAGCTGGTATGCCAACTGCCCCGGCCTGAAGGTGGTGGTCCCCTCCAACCCCCAGGATGCAAAGGGCCTCCTGAAATCTGCCATCCGCGATGACGACCCGGTCATTTTCATGGAGTCCGAGCAGATGTACGGGGACAAGGGCGAGGTGCCGGAAGGAGAGTATACCATCCCGATCGGGGTGGCCGAAGTGAAGCGGGAAGGTTCGGATGTAACCGTCGTCTCATTTGGCAAAATCATCAAGGAGGCCTATGCCGCGGCAGAAAAACTGGAATCCGAAGGTATTTCCTGTGAGATCATCGACCTGCGCACGGTCCGTCCGCTGGACCATGCGACCATCCTGGAATCCGTAAAGAAGACCAACCGCCTGGTTATCCTGGAAGAAGCATGGCCCTTTGGCAACGTCGCCACGGAGATCACCTACCAGGTGCAGCAGAAGGCATTTGATTACCTGGATGCGCCCATCATCAAGCTCAATACGGCCGATACCCCGGCCCCCTATTCGCCGGTCCTTTTGCAGGAGTGGCTGCCGAACAGCGAGGATGTAGTTGCCGCTGTTAAGAAAGTGTTATATAAATAAACCGGCTTCCCCCGCTGGTTTATCTTGGCTCCACCGACAGTGTCCGGAGGGGTTTTTTATTCCCGGTTCAACCGGGAAACAGGGTGCCTGGCCAACCCGGGGTGCCAGGCGGGAACAGCCCGCCAAACAGTTCTTAAAAGCATGCCCATGCGCAGCTACCTGCTCACCATCCTTTTTATGATCACCGCAGGCAGCCTCTGGTCCCAGACCAAGGCGGGGGGCATCGTGGTGGACGAGAACGACGACCCGGTGGCTTTTGCCAACATCCTTTTTGCAGGATCCTCCGAGGGGACCATTACCAATGATGACGGCCGGTTCTACCTGGAGTCCGAAAAGGGGTGGGATACCCTGGTGGTTTCCTATATCGGGTACGGCACCCGGCGCATCGGGTTGCCCGCACGGGTGAACACCGGCCTGCGGATCGTCCTGGAAGAGTCCGGGGAGCAACTGGATGAGGTAGTGGTCTATATGGGCAGGCAACCCAAGAAGAATAACCCGGCCGTGGAAATCCTCCGGAAGATCTGGGCCAAAAAGCGGCAGAACGGCCTGAAGCTTTTTGACCAGTACGCTTACGATTCTTACGAAAAAATTGAATTTGACCTGAACACCATCGACAGCGCCCTGATGAAAAGCCGGGTCTTCCGGGGGCTGGAGTTTATGTTCGAAGACTTGGATACCTCCCGAATTACCGGGAAGACCTACCTGCCCATTTTTATCAACGAGAAATTTTCCAAGGTCTACGGGGACAACCGGATCGGGGAGGAACGCACCGACGTGCTCGGGAACAAAAATTCCGGATTCAGCAACAACCAGGCGATCATCGCCTTTGTGCAGGACCTCTACTCGGAGTACGACATCTACGACAACTACCTGAAATTCTTCGACAAGAGCTTTACGAGCCCGCTCTCCACCACCGGGGTGGATACCTACAATTACGTCCTGGCCGATTCGGCCTTCCTCGAAGACAAATGGTGCTACAATATCATCTATTACCCCCGGCGTAAGAACGAACTCACCTTCAAGGGGGATTTCTGGGTGAACGACACCACCTTTGCTGTCAAGAAAATCAATTTGGCGGTCACCCGGAGTGCGAACATCAACTGGGTCAAGGAAATCTATATCGAACAGGAGTTCGAGGTGCTGTCCGATTCCGTCTTCCTCCTGAAGCGGGATTACATGCTGAGCGATTTCTCCCTGACCAAAAAGGAGGAATCCCGTGGGATTTACGGGAAGCGCACCACGGTTTACGACAATTATGTTTTTGACCAGCCCAGGGGCAGGGCCTTCTACAGGGGGGAGACCGACCCGTTTGACCCCCGGGTCTTCAACCGGGGCGATGACTTCTGGACAGCCAACCGCCTGGAAGGCCTCAACAAGGACGAGCGGGGGATCTACTCCCTCCTGGACACCCTCCGGACGGTGCCCAAGTTCAACACCTATTACAACCTGTTCAGCATCCTGGGATCCGGATTTGTGGAGATCGACAAATGGGACCTGGACCTGGGGAATATCTACAACGTCTTCGGGTACAACGACGCGGAGGGCATCCGCCTGAGGGGCGGGGCACGGACCTATTTCGGCCAGAACGACCCCTGGCGGCTCGAAGGCTATATGGCCTACGGGTTCCTTGACAAAAAGGTGAAATACGGGATCTCCGGCAAATTCCTGCTCGACCGCAAAACCCGCCTGATCCTCTCCGGGGGCAACCGCCGGGACATCGAACAACTCGGGCTGAGCCTTACCGCCACCAACGACGTGCTGGGCCGGAGCGTGGCCTCCTCGGCCGTATTCACGGTGGGCAACAACAACCGGCTGACCAATATCAACCTGACCACGGCTGCCCTGGATATGGAACCCCTGGAGAATTTCAGGATCCGTTTCGGAGGGTCTTTCCGCACGCTGCGGTCTGCGCTGCCCGAGGACTTCAACCTGGATTACCTGGACCCCGATGCACCCGGGGGGGTCGCCTCAGGGGTAAAACAGTTCGACCTGACCACCACGCTGATCTACACCCCGGGGAAACGCACCATCGGCTACGGGGTGGAGCGGCGGGACATCAACGACACCTACAGTACGCTGCTCCTGCATTACACCCAGGGACTGGAGGGCTTCCTGGAAAGTGACTTCGATTACCGAAAACTGCAGTTTTCCTATACCCAGCCCTGGCAGGTGGGCGGCCTGGGGCGTTTGCTCAGCACCGTGGAGGTGGGGAAGACCTTCGGGGAGGTCCCCCTGGTGATGCTCAATGTGGTACCCGGCAACCAGACGCTGTTCTCCATCTACAATACCTTTCCCAACCTGGATTTTTACGAATTTGTGACCGATACCTATGCGTCCCTCCATCTGGAACACAATTTCAACGGCCGCTTTTTTTCCCGTATCCCCATACTGCGCGACTGGAACCTGCGTGAAATTGTGGGCATCCGCGGGGTGTGGGGCGAATTGTCCGAGGCGAACCAACTCCTGAACAGCCCCGCCAACATCCCCCTGCAGGCGCCGGACGACAAGATCTACTGGGAGTATTCCTTCGGGGTGGGCAACATCTTCAAGATCTTTCGCATCGATTTCAACTTCCGCGGCAACTACCTGGAGAATCCGGATGCGCGCGCCTTCAGCATTACCGGGGCCTTCGGCTTCCATTTCTGATAGGGCCCCGGCGTATTTCGGACTGCCTTTTCCGCCAAAATATTGTTTTATTTTCTAAACCCTTTTACTACTTTTGCAGCCGCTTTAAATAACTAAATAACTGACAAATGGAACAAATCGTGAATTTTTTACCAGCCTTCGGTATCCTGGGGCTGCTCTTCGTTCTGGTAAAGAACGCCTGGGTATCCAAACAGGAGGAAGGGGACGCAAAAATGGCGCGGATTGCCAAGAACATCGCAGACGGCGCCATGTCCTTTTTGAAGGCGGAATACAAAATCCTTTCGATTTTTGTCGCGGCCGTAGCCATCCTGCTTTTCTTTAAAGGCCAGAACGAGGCCGGATCCAACGGCATGGTTGCCGTTTCCTTTATCGTGGGTGCCATCTGCTCCGGCCTTGCCGGTTTCATCGGCATGCGGGTTGCCACCAAAGCCAACGTGCGTACCACCCACGCTGCGCGTACCTCCCTGGGAAAAGCCCTGGAAGTAGCCTTTGCAGGCGGTTCCGTGATGGGGATGGGCGTTGTGGGCCTCGGTGTTTTGGGCCTCAGCGGTTTGTTTATGATATACAGTGCCCAGGGATGGGGGATCGATGAGATCCTCAATGTCCTGTCCGGATTCTCCCTCGGGGCCTCTTCCATTGCACTCTTTGCCCGTGTGGGCGGCGGGATCTACACCAAGGCAGCCGATGTGGGCGCCGACCTGGTGGGGAAGGTGGAAGCCGGTATCCCGGAAGACCACCCGCTCAACCCCGCGACCATTGCGGACAACGTGGGCGACAACGTGGGGGACGTGGCCGGTATGGGCGCGGACTTGTTTGAATCTTACGTGGGTTCCATTATCGGTACCATGGTACTGGGCGCCTCCTTCGTGGTGCTGCCTGAATTCCAGGGGGCCTTCAACGGCCTGGGTGCCGTTTACCTGCCCCTGACCCTCGCCGGTGCGGGGATCGTGATGTCCATCATCGGCACCTTCTTTGTAAAGGTGAAGGACGGCGGGTCACCCCACCGTGCGCTCAACATCGGGGAGTTCGGCTCTGCCGCCCTGATGCTGGTGGCCTCTTATTTCCTGATTGGGGCCATGCTGCCCGAAACCTGGGTTGAGGCCGGGCGGGAGTTCACCTCCATGGGGGTCTTCTGGGCGACGGTCGCCGGTCTGGTGGCCGGATTGCTCGTCGGGAAAGTAACCGAATATTATACAGGCACGGGGACCGCTCCTGTGAAAGCCATCGTGCGCCAGTCCGAAACGGGCTCGGCCACGAATATCATTGCCGGCCTCGGGGTGGGGATGATGTCCACTGCCATCCCGATCCTCCTGATCGCTGCGGCCATCCTGGTTTCCCACTACTTTGCCGGGCTTTACGGGATCGCGATTGCTGCCGTGGGGATGCTTGCCAACACCGGTATCCAGCTGGCGGTAGACGCTTACGGGCCCATCTCGGATAATGCCGGGGGGATTGCCGAAATGTCCGAACTCCCCAAGGAAGTGCGGGAACGCACCGACAAACTCGACGCCGTGGGGAATACCACTGCCGCCATCGGGAAAGGCTTTGCGATCGCTTCCGCGGCCCTCACTGCCCTGGCGCTTTTTGCCGCCTTTATGAAGACGGCCCATGTGGTTGCTATCGATGTTTCCCAGCCTGAAATCATGGCGGGGCTGCTCGTGGGGGCCATGCTGCCCTTTGTGTTCTCGGCCCTGTCGATGAATGCGGTAGGCCGCGCAGCCATGTCCATGATCGAGGAAGTGCGCCGGCAGTTCCGGGACATCCCCGAGCTGAAGGCTGCCCTGGCGGTTATGCGCAAATACGATTCGGACATTTCCAAGGCCACCGAAGCCGACCGGAAGATCTTTGACGCCGCTGACGGCGTGGCCGAATATGAAAAATGCGTGGAGATATCCACCAAGGCATCCATCAAGGAGATGGTATTGCCGGGCCTCCTGGCCATTGCCGTTCCCGTGGCTGTAGGTTTCATCGGCGGTGCCGAGATGCTCGGTGGCCTGCTGGCCGGGGTTACCTCTGCAGGCGTATTGATGGCTATCTTCCAGTCCAACGCCGGAGGCGCATGGGACAACGCCAAAAAGATGATCGAGGAGCAGGGCCGCAAAGGCTCTGATGCACATAAGGCAGCAGTTGTCGGGGATACCGTCGGGGATCCGTTCAAGGACACCTCCGGGCCTTCCCTGAACATCCTCCTGAAGCTGATCTCCGTGGTTGCACTGGTTATCGCCCCGAGTATCGCCCTGTCTTCCGACAGCATGGCGGCCTATGGGGAGGGTATCCCGGTTGAAAAGCAGCTGGAGGTTCAGATGGACCAGAACGAAGACGGTACGGTAACGGCCTATGTAACTACCACTACCGAATCGGCTGGCGAAAAGACCGTCGAAAAAGTCAGCTTCAGCGGTTCCGAAGAGGACGTCAAGGCCAGCCTGGACGCCATGTCCGAGGAAGGCGCCAGGATACAGGTCAAAAAAGAAGTAAGGAAAACCACCGCAGAAGAATAATCTCCGGCTTTTCCATAAAAATAACCCCGGCCCTGCGCCGGGGTTTTTTGTGGCCCCCGGGCGCAAAATGCCGATAGGGGGTTGCGCGGCAGGAAAGGCTGTGGTATCTTCATGGTCCATGGAATACCAGGACCTGATCAATCTGGGAATCGCCTTCGGGCTTGGGCTGCTCACCGGTTTGCAACGGCAACACGCCGACAGCCAGATGGCCGGGGTGCGCACGTTTACCCTGATTTCCATGTTTGGGGTGCTGGCCGGCATCCTGAGCCGGGAATATGACAACCCTTTCATAATGCCCGTTTTCGGGCTTGTCCTGGGCGGGTTGCTGGTTTCCGCCAACTTCATCAAGAACAGCAAGACGCAGCAGGCCGATATCGGGCAGACGACGGAGGTGGCTGCCCTGCTGATGTTTGCCATCGGGGCCTACCTGGTCATGGGTGACCGGATGATCGCCGTGGTGACCGGGGGGGTGGTGGCCATCCTGCTGTACCTCAAGGAAAAACTGCACTATTTTATAGAAAGGCTGGAGGCTAAGGACCTATCGGCCATCATGACCTTTGCCGGGATTTCCCTGGTGATCCTGCCCCTGTTGCCCAACAAGACCTTCGGCCCGCTGGATGTCCTGAACCTGCGGAGTATCTGGCTGATGGTAACCCTGATCGTGGGGATCAGCGTGGTGGGTTATTTTATCTACAAATACCTCGGGCCCAAGGCGGGGACCCTGTCGGGGGGCGTGCTCGGGGGCCTGATAAGCAGTACGGCCACCACGGTCAGCTATGCCCGGAAAACAGCCGAGGGGGGCGCCATTCACAAAACGGCGGCTTTTGTCATCGTCGCGGCTTCGGCCGTGGCCCTGGTGCGGGTGATGGTGGAGGTCGGTGTGGTCATCCCCCAGCATTTGCCCCGGATCATCCTGCCACTAACTGCCGAACTCCTGGTCCTGGTGGCCCTCTGTGTATGGATGTACCTGAGGATCAGCAGGGACCAGTCCCTGGATGCCATACCGGAACCCAAAAACCCGGCCCAGTTCAAGAGCGCCCTCGTATTCGGGCTGCTCTACGGGCTCATCCTGCTGGCCGTCGCATTCATCAAGCAGGAATATGGAAACGAGGCCCTGTACGGGCTGGCAGTGGTCAGCGGGCTTACCGACGTGGACGCCATCACACTTTCCCTTTCCCAGCTCATGCGGCAGGACCGCCTGGATATTAGCACCGGCTGGAAGCTGATCCTGCTGGCCTCCCTATCCAACCTGGCCTTCAAGGGGGCGATGGCTGCCGTGCTGGGTACGCGGAAGCTGGGACGCTGGATCGGGGCCTGCTTCGGGTTGTCCCTGGTTATCGGGCTGTTCATCATCTGGCTCTGGCCGGAAAACTGGCACCTCTGATATGGGTTGGCTGGGCAGAAAGGACCCCCTGCAAATCGTGGCCTTCCTCAATTACGGGACGGAGGACCGCCTGTACATCCGGGGACGCGCCCTCGAGGATGAGACCATTGACCTGGCGCAGAAAGGGATCATCAAATTGCTGCTGAACAGCTGGAAGCGGTTCGAAACCGATGAAATCCGCAATACGCCCCTGCAGGTCCGGCTCCCCGATGACCGCTGCTTCGAGGTGGTCACGGATGACGACGGCTACTACCTGCTGGACGAGCGGGTCGAAGGCCTGGGCGACCTGGTCAACGAGGAGGGGTGGGTGAATTTCGAGATCTCCTTCCGGGAGGAAATGCTGTCGCGGCCCATCCTCCGGCAGAACCGGTTCCCGGGGGCCATCATGATCCCGAACCGATCGGCTGCTTATGGCATCATCACGGATATCGACGACACCATCCTGCACACCGGGGTGACCTCCTACCTGAAGTGGCAGGTGATCGCCAATACGGTATTCAAGGGGGTTGAGAGGCGCATCCCCTTCCAGGGCGCCCCGGAGCTGTACCACCGGCTGCACCGGGGACGGGACGGCACCAGGGCCAACCCGGTGTTCTATGTGAGCCACAGCCCGTGGAACCTCTACCGATACCTGGAGTTCTTCCTGTCGCGCAACCGCTTTCCCAAAGGGCCCATCCTGCTGCGCAGCATGGCCAGTTTCTGGCGCAGGAAGAAGGAGGACCTGCCGCACAAGCTGCACGAAATCGAAAAGATCCTGCAAACCTATCCCTCAATGCCCTTTATCCTGATCGGCGACAGCGGGGAGCGGGATGCCGATATCTACCTGGAGGTGGCGCGGCGGTTCCCAAGTCGGGTGCTGGCCATTTACCTCCGGTCGGTGCGGCATAGCCGGAGGGTGAACCGGGTTCGGGAACTCATCGGAAAGGGGACGGACGTGCCGGTACTGCTGGTAGACCAGTCGGAGGAGGTGACCCGGCACGCGGAGTCGCTGGGGATCCTGTAGGCGTATCAGGTGAATCGGTAGTGGCCAGAGGCTGCCGAGAGATCAGAAGAGGCCGTGGATCTCCGCATCGATCCGGTTGATGACCTCCCCGAGGTGTTCGGGGTTGTCCACAAAGTTCAGGCGGTCCACGTCGATTACCAGCAACTTGCCTTTTTCATAGCTGTGCACCCAGGCCTCGTAGCGTTCATTGAGCCGGCTCAGGTAGTCGATGGAGATGGAATTTTCATATTCGCGACCCCGGTTGTGGATCTGGTTGACCAGGTTGGGGATGGAACTCCGAAGGTAAATCAGCAGGTCGGGGGGCATCACCAGGCTTTCCATCAATTCGAACAGGCTGGTGTAATTCTGGAAATCCCGGTTGGTCATCAGCCCCATGGCATGCAGGTTGGGCGCAAAGATATGCGCGTCCTCATAGATGGTCCGGTCCTGTATCACGTCTTTGCCGCTCTCGCGAATGCGGAGGATCTGCCGGTACCGGCTGTTGAGGAAATAGATCTGCAGGTTGAAACTCCAGCGCTCCATCTGGGTGTAAAAATCATCCAGGTACGGATTATCCACCACATCTTCGAAATGCGCATCCCACTGGTAGTGTTTGGAAAGCAACTGAGTAAGGGTGGTTTTTCCCGCGCCGATGTTGCCGGCAACCGCAATATGCATAGGTTTGATCTTTTCGGTTGGTATCGTCTGAAAAGGACCAGCAATATACAAAGTAAAAGCGGACCCTGAAAGGGAGCTTCCCGAATTAGGGGGGCTAAAAACCCCCTGCTGACCCGTTTTATTTTCCCGCCAAATGTGTACCTTTGAGCCATTATTTTCCAGAGGAAAGATTTGACTGATTGCAACCTCTGATCCGGGGTGTCCCGGGCCTGAAAAAAATGCTAAAGCAGTTTGCTCCGCTCACAGGGCGATGGCCAATTTGCTGTATTGCATGGAAGGTGATCAGTCGGCTGTCTGGCATAAAAATTCATGCGAATGCCCTATTTATTCACTTCCGAATCCGTTAGCGAGGGTCACCCGGACAAGGTGGCCGACCAGATCAGCGACGCGTTGCTGGACAATTTCCTGGCCTTTGACGCCGAGAGCAAGGTAGCCTGCGAAACCCTGGTAACAACCGGGCAGGTGGTACTTGCCGGCGAGGTCAAAAGCCATACGTACGTCGACCTGCAGCAGATTACCCGGGAGGTGATCAATGCGATTGGATATACCAAAGGCGCCTACCAGTTCAGCGGGGACTCCTGCGGGGTGATCTCCCTGATCCACGAGCAATCCCAGGAAATCAACCAGGGGGTGGACCGGGGCGAGAAACAGTTGCAGGGTGCCGGGGACCAGGGGATGATGTTCGGCTATGCCACCCGGGAAACCGACAACTATATGCCCCTGGCCCTGGATATCGCCCACCGCATCCTCCGGGAGCTCGCCAAACTCCGGAGGGAAGCCATCGACATTCCCTACCTCCGGCCCGATGCCAAGGCCCAGGTGACCATCGAGTATTCGGACGACCACCGTCCCCTGCGTATCGATACCATTGTCATTTCCACCCAGCACGACCCGTTTGACCCGGACGATGCCCGGATGCTCAAAAAGATCAAGGAAGACCTGCTGAACATCCTGATCCCGCGGGTGGTGGCCGGACTGCCGGAGCGGTTGCAATCCCTTTTTGACAAGGCGATCAAATACCATATCAACCCGACGGGGAAATTCGTCATCGGCGGCCCGCACGGGGATACCGGGCTGACGGGACGCAAGATCATCGTGGATACCTACGGGGGCAAGGGTGCCCACGGGGGAGGGGCCTTCAGCGGCAAGGACCCGAGCAAGGTGGACCGGAGCGCGGCCTATGCCGCCCGGCATGCGGCCAAAAACCTGGTGGCCGCCGGGGTGGCCGATGAAATCCTGGTACAGGTGAGCTATGCCATCGGGGTAGTGGAACCCACTTCCATCAATGTGACCACCTACGGCACCTCCCGGGTTGACCTTACGGACGGGGAAATCGGGGCCAAAGTGGCCGAACTGTTCGATATGCGGCCATTCGCCATCGAGGAGCGGCTGAAGCTCCGCAACCCGATTTACCTGGAAACCGCCGCCTACGGGCACATGGGCAAGGAACCCCGGGTGGTTTCCAAGGTGTTTGAATCGCCCTATAACGGGCGGGTCACCAAGGAGGTGGAACTCTTCACCTGGGAAAAGCTGGATGCCGTCCAATCGGTGAAAGAGGCGTTCGGCCTGTAAATTATTCGGGCACATGTTGGGGATTTCCAGCGCGGCATCCCTATATTTGCCCTGACGTTCACGTACATACTGACCCGTTATCAAGAAAGGTGGAGGGACTAGACCCATTGAAGCCTTGGCAACCCTTCGCCCTGCCGAAGAAGGTGCTACATTCTAACCCGGACCCGTCCGGAGCCGACAGGCTGCAGCGGGACGGGGCAGATAACAACCGGGCGATGCCCCGCTTCCACTTCTTTTTAACGCAACCTATAACCTCGGCCCGCCGCCGATCGTGTCCCCCCGGGATGCGAAAACGGCCAGGTCCTGAACTGAAACCATGGAAGCATCGCAACTGCAACATATACAACTGAGCGCCTATACCACCGAAAGCGGGGTATCACAGGCCATTGAGCTGTCCTACCAGCTGTTCGGCAGGCCGCTCCACAGCGCCCCCGTCGTCCTGGTAAACCACGCCCTCACCGGAAATTCCAACGTGGCCGGCCCCGATGGCTGGTGGACCTCCCTGGTGGGCCCCGGGAAATGTATTGACACGGATACCTTTACCGTGCTTTGTTTCAATGTGCCGGGCAACGGCTACGACGGGTTCCTGATCGAAAACTACAAGGATTTTATTGCCGGCGACATTGCCAGGATTTTCCTGATGGGGCTGGAATACCTGCAGATACACGAGCTTTTTGCGCTGATCGGCGGGTCCCTGGGGGGCGGGATTGCCTGGGAGATGGCTGCGCTACGGCCCGACCTGGCCAGGCACCTCATCCCGGTGGCATCCGACTGGAAATCCACGGACTGGCTGATCGCAAATTGCCAGATTCAGGAGCAATTCCTGGTGAATTCCTCCCAGCCCGTGCACGACGCACGCATGCACGCCATGCTGTGCTACCGCACCCCGGAGTCTTTCAAGCAGCGCTTCCAAAGGAGCACGGACCAGGCCTCACGACTGTTCAACGTGGAGAGCTGGCTGCTCCACCACGGCAAGAAGCTGCAGGAGCGTTTCCAACTGGCAGCCTACAAGCTGACCAACCAGCTGCTGAAAACCATAGACATCACCCGCCGGGGGGAGGAAGCCTTCCGCCAGCTGCAGCAGAGCGGCACCCATATCCATATCATCGGCGTGGATTCCGACCTGTTTTTTACGGCAGCCGAAAACAAGGAAACCTATAAGCAACTCGCCCAGGTAAACACGAACGTCACCTATGGGGAAATCCATTCGGTCCATGGGCATGACGCCTTCCTGATCGAATTCGGCCAGATGGAGGAACTGCTGCGGGACGTCTTTGGCGGGAACCGGGCCAAACCCCTTAAGGTGCTTAAATTCGGGGGCAAGTCCCTGGCCAACGGGGAGGGCATCAGCCGCGTTCTCGATATCATTTCGGGCCGGTATGCCGGGGGGGAACGCCTGGCCGTGGTGCTCTCGGCCCGGGAAAAGGCCACGGACCAGCTGGAGGCGCTCCTGCAGCTCGCTTCGGATGGCAAGGACTACAAGGAGGCCTTTGACCGTTTTGAGAAATACCAGCGGCATACCTTTTCCAATGTCAGCCTGGGGGATTCCTTCGATGCGCTTGCCAGGTTGCTGGAAGGGGTGCGCCTGCTGGGGGATTACAGCCCCAAGATCAGGGACCAGGTACTGGCCTTCGGGGAGCTGATTTCGGCCCGCCTGGTTACCAAACTGCTGATCGGGCGGGGGGTGAAGGCGGAGCTGGTGGATGCCCGGGACCTGATCCGTACGGATTCCGGGTTTGGCAATGCCCAGGTGCTCGACGAGGTTTCCCGTGAGAATACCATCCGTTACTTTTCCGCACTCCCCGCGGACACGGTGGCGGTGGTGACCGGCTTTATCGCCTCCAACGCGCTTGGGGAGACCACCACTCTGGGCCGGAACGGCAGCAACTACACGGCTTCCCTCCTGGCCAACTACCTCAACGCAGGGGAGTTGCAGAATTACACCCATGTAAACGGGATATTCACCGCCAACCCGGAACTTGTCCCGGAAGCCCAGCGCATAGCGCAGCTCTCCTACGCCGAGGCCAATGAACTGGCAAATTTCGGGGCGACCATCCTGCACGCCAAGACCATCATACCGCTGCTGGAGAAAAACATCCCCCTGCGTATCCTGAATACCTTTGACAATGACGGGGAGGGGACGCTGATCAGTGCCAGTTCCAGTCGCGAGGGGATCCGTTCCCTTTCCGTCATCGAGCACGAGGCGCTGATCCACCTCGAGGGCCGTGGATTGCTCGGGAAGGTCGGGGTGGATGCCCGGATTTTCCGGGCGCTCGGGCAGAGCGGTATCAGTGTGGGGATCATTTCCCAGGGCTCCTCCGAGCGCGGCATCGGCCTGGTGGTGAAGGCGGAAGCGGCACAGCGCGCCCGCCTTGCCCTGGAAGCGGAATTCGAGGAGGATTTCCGCCGGCAGGACATCACCCGGATCCACATTACCTCCGATGTTTCGGTCATCTCCATCGTCGGGCAGGACCTGAGCACCTTCCACAAACCCTATAACGCCCTGATCCGCAACCAGGTAGTCCCCCTGTTGTTCAACAACACGGTTACCGGGAAAAACGTAAGCCTGGTGGTGCGCAAGGCAGATATGCTCAAGGCGCTGAACGTCATCCACGGGCAGATCTTCGGCATCAGCAAGAAGATCAACCTGGCCATTTTCGGGATCGGTACCGTAGGCAGCACGCTGATGGACCAGCTGCTGGACTCGGCTGCCAAGATCGAGGCCCGAAAAGGCATTCACCTGAACATCTTTGCGGTGGCCAACTCCCGCCGGCTGCTGCTCGACAGGACGGGTATTTCAGATGACTGGAAATCCCGCATGGATGAAGCCGACGACGGCTATGAGCTCTCCGCCCTGTTCGATTATGCCCGGGCGCACCACCTGGAAAACCTGATTGCCGTGGACAATACGGCCAGCGAGGCATTCGTGGCCCGGTATTTCGACTTTGTCGAGAACGGTTTTGACCTGGTTTCCTCGAATAAGATTGCGAATACCCTGGGCTACAACTACTACCGCCTGCTCCGCGAGGAACTGGCGGAATACCAGAAACAATACCTTTATGAGACCAATGTCGGGGCCGGCCTGCCGCTGATCGACACCATAGCGCTGCTGCACCTCTCGGGGGAGAACATCACCCGGATCCGAGGGGTTTTCTCCGGTTCCCTCAGCTATATCTTTAACACCTTCTCCAGGGGGGAAACCGCATTTTCCCAATGTGTGCGGGACGCCGTGCAAAAAGGGTTTACGGAGCCCGACCCCCGGGAAGACCTATCCGGTAATGACGTGGGGCGCAAGCTCCTCATCCTGGCCCGGGAACTCGACCTGCAGAACGAGTTCGGGGACATCGCCATCGAAAACCTGATACCGGAGGAAATGCGGGGCGTAAGCAGGGAAAACTTCCTGGGATCCCTGGGGGACCTGGACGCCCGGTTCAATGCCATCCGGGACAAGCAGCAGCCCGGCCACGTCCTCCGTTACGTGGGGGAACTGTCAGGGGATCTGCAGCAGGACAAGGGGATCCTGGAGGTCAAGCTGGTTTCCGTACCCGGGGACAGCCCGCTGGGGCAGGTGCGGGATGCGGACTCCCTGATTGAGATTTATACCGAATCCTACGGGAAGCGGCCACTGGTCATCCAGGGGGCCGGTGCCGGAGCAGCCGTTACCGCCCGGGGGGTATTCGGCGATATTTTGCGCATAGCCGAAAAAGGATATGCCGTTTAACCAGAATAACTGTTTGCCATGAAGAAACACAAACCGGAAACCGACGCTATCCGCACACAGATCAACCGGACGGAGTTCCTGGAGCATTCCGCACCCCTTTACCTGAGTTCGAGTTTTGTTTTCGAGGATGCGGAGGACATGCGGGCATCCTTTGCCGAGGAGAAGGACCGCACCATCTATTCCCGGTATGCGAACCCGAATACCTCCGAGTGGATCGAAAAGGTCTGCAAGATGGAGGGGGCGGAAGACGGCTTTGCCTTTGCCTCCGGTATGGCGGCCGTCTTTTCCACCATGGCGGCCCTGCTCGACAGCGGTGACCACGTGGTGTCTTCCCGCTCGGTCTTCGGGTCTACCCATACGCTGTTTACGCAGATCTTCCCCAAATGGGATATCAGCCACTCCTATTTCCGCTTCGACGACCTGGATGCCATCGAAGGCCTGATCCGGCCGAATACCCGGTTGCTCTACGCCGAGTCCCCGACCAACCCCGGGGTGGATGTGCTGGACCTGGAGGCCCTGGGACGGATCGCCCGCAAACACAACCTGCTCCTGGTCATCGACAACTGTTTTGCCACGCCCTACCTGCAGCAACCCATCCGTTTCGGGGCCGATCTGGTCATTCATTCAGGCACCAAACTGATGGACGGTCAGGGCCGCGTACTGGCCGGGATCACGGTTGGCAGCAGGGAGCTCATCGACCGGGTCTACCGGTTCTCCCGCATTACCGGCCCGGCCCTGTCGCCCTTCAACGCCTGGCTCCTCTCCAAGAGCATGGAGACCCTGGCTGTCCGGGTAGACCGGCATTGCGAGAATGCCCTGAAGGTGGCGGAATTCCTCTCCGGCCATCCCAGGGTCAACTGGGTCAAGTATCCGTTCCTGCCTTCCCACCCGCAATACGACCTGGCGCGCAAGCAGATGAAAGCCGGCGGGTGCGTGGTCGCCTTTGAAGTCCAGGGCGGGGTAGCGGGGGGGCGGAACTTCTTTGACGGGATCCGCCTGTTGTCCCTCTCGGCCAACCTGGGGGATACCCGAAGTATTGTCACCCATCCGGCGTCCACCACCCACAGCAAGCTGAGCCCGGAAGAGCGGATGGAATCGGGCATTACGGACGGCATGGTCAGGATCTCCGTGGGACTGGAACACCCGGACGATATCTGCGCGGACCTGAAACAGGCACTGGATGCCTTGAAATAGGGGGGAAGTAGCCCTATTTTACCTATCTTGCTACTATGCTATCCAAGAAAACAAAATACGGGTTGAAGGCACTGACCTACCTGGCAGCCCAGAAGGACCGGGAACCCGTTCAGATTGCCGAGATCGCCCGGCATGAGAATATTTCCCAGAAATTCCTGGAAAGTATCCTGCTGACCCTGCGCAAGAATGGGTTCCTGGGTTCCAAGAAGGGGAAGGGCGGCGGCTACTACCTGATCAAGGACCCCTCCGAGATACGGATGACCAGCGTCATGCGCGTACTGGAAGGCCCGATTGCGATGGTCCCCTGCGTGAGCCTCAATTTCTATGAGCCCTGCGAAGATTGCCCGGACGAGGCGGCCTGCTCCGTCCACAAACTCATGCTGATGGTCCGCGACAGTGCCCTGGCCGTATACCGCAACCACACCCTGGCGGACTTTGTCTGAGCCGGCGCCTGCCTGACCCAAACGGGACACAACCCCGCCCGGTTATAGATACCTCATTGAAAAGTTTGCAAATTCAACGGCTTTTTTTTATTAATCTATTAAAACGATAGGAATATTATACATTTTAGCGCTTTTTAACGTTGTGGAATAAAAAAGAAATGTAGTTTTGGAATTCATTACCCTAGTAAGTATATAGATTAAAAGATATGGTTATCTCCGAATCACAGATCAGGCATCTGAACCACCAGTTAAAAGGGATCCCCCCGGAAGAGATCATTTCCTGGGCCCTGGACCGTGCCAAACGGCCGGTGCTTACCACGAATTTCCGACCCTATGAGGTCGCCATCCTCCATGCAGTGACAGATATCGACCGCCGGGTACCGGTGATCTGGTGCGACACGGGTTACAATACCCCCCAGACCTACCGGCATGCCGAGGAGCTTATTGTAAGGTTGCAGCTGGATATCCGGCTGTACGTGCCCAAACAGACGGCCGCCCACCGGGATGCCATCATGGGGATCCCGGATATTGAGGACCCCCGCCATGAACTCTTTACCGAACAGGTGAAACTCGAGCCCTTCCGTCGTGCCATGTCCGAGCACAAGCCGGATGTATGGTTTACAAACCTGCGGAAGGGGCAAACCGCCCACCGCGACACGCTGGATATCCTCAGCCTCAGCCGGGATGGCGTTTTAAAGGTAAGCCCCTTTTATTACTGGGACGATACGCAACTGGACGCCTATCTGGAAAACCGGGGCCTCCCCAACGAACACACCTATTTTGACCCGACCAAGGTGCTGGAGAACCGCGAATGCGGCCTGCACACCTGACGGGCGGGAAATGAAGGGTCAACCGGAAGGAAAAGACCGCCCCCACGGGAGCGGCCCACCCCTGCCGGAACAGCTAAAGGCCAGCGCCCAGGCAGTTTTATAAAACTATTAAATCGATAGGATAAACAGAATATGAAAAGCTTTCGCACTGAAATAGAAAACCCGGTTGTTGAGAAGGACATCATCGAATTGGAAAAGAAGATTCGGGCGTTCAGGGAAGGCGAGCTGAACGAAGAAAAATTCCGCAGCCTGCGTCTGGCGCGGGGGGTTTACGGCCAGCGGCAGCCCGGCGTGCAGATGATACGGATCAAACTGCCCTACGGGAAAGTCACCTCCCACCAATTGAGGCGGATTGCCTCGGTCTCCGATGAATATTCCACCGGGACGCTGCACATCACCACCCGCCAGGATATTCAGATCCACTATGTGGACCTGGAGCGCACCCCGGAACTCTGGGCCGAACTCGAAAGAGACCAGGTAACCCTACGGGAGGCCTGCGGCAACACGGTCCGCAATGTGACCGCCAGTGAGACAGCAGGGATCGACCCGGAGGAGCCCTTCGATGTTTCCCCCTATGCCCAGGCGCTATTCGAATACTTCCTGCGCAACCCCATCGGTCAGGAAATGGGACGGAAATTCAAGGTGAGCTTCTCGGCAACCGAGGCAGACACCGGCCTGTCCTATATGCACGACCTGGGGTTCATCGCCAGGGAACAAATCGGGGTGCGGGGCTTCAAGGTGCTCGTTGGCGGGGGCCTGGGGGCACAGCCGCGGCACGCGGACGTCCTGTACGAATTCCTCCCCCAGGAGCAGGTCATTCCCCTGATGGAACGCGTCATCCGCGTCTTTGACCGCTACGGGGAACGAAAGAGCCGGGCCAAGGCCCGCATGAAGTTCCTCCTGAAAGATATTGGCCTGGACCGGTTCCGGGAGCTGCTCGAGGAGGAAACCCCGGGGCTTCCCATACGGGAATTGCCTATCGATGTATCGGATTACCCCGAGCCGGAACCTGCCAGCCAGGCACCGGCCCCCGTGGAGCTGGAAGACCAGGCGGCCTACCAGGCCTGGAAACGGACGAATACCCTTGCCCAGAAACAGCCGGGGTATGCAGCCGTGGGCCTGAGGGTATTCCTAGGGAATTTCACCAGTGACCAGGCCCGCCAACTAGCCGGCCTCATCGAGACCTACGCAGCTTCCGAACTGCGGCTGAGCCTGCGCCAGAACATCCTGATCCCCTTTGTGAGGGAGGAATGGTTGCCTAATTTCTACCAGGAGCTCCGGAAGATTGGACTGGCGGCGCCAGGTTATAATACGGCCGCCGATATCACGGCCTGCCCCGGCACGGATACCTGTAACCTGGGGATTGCCAGCAGTACCGGGATTGCCAGCGAACTGGAACGCCTGATCTCCGTGGAATACCCGGATTTCATCCACAACCCGGATGTGGTGATCAAGATCAGCGGCTGTATGAACGCCTGCGGCCAGCACACCATGGCCCATATTGGTTTCCAGGGCATGTCCATCCGCACCCGGGACAAGCGGGTGGCCCCGGCCCTGCAGGTATTGTTGGGCGGCGGGAACAAGGGGGGCGGAAACGGCCTGTTTGCGGACAAGGTGATCAAGATCCCTTCCAAACGGGGCCCACAGGCGCTGCGCCTGATTTTGGACGACTACCTCCGGAATGGCGGCGGCCAGTCCTATGATGCCTATTACCAGGGGCAGGGACAGGCCTATTTCTACGAGATGCTGAAACCCCTGTCGGACATCACCGATTTACAGCCGGAGGACTTCATCGACTGGGGGAACCAGGAGAAGTACGAAAAAGCCATTGGCATCGGGGAATGCGCAGGGGTCGTTATCGACCTGGTCGCGACGCTGTTGCTGGATGCGGAGGAAAAAATTGCAGATGCCCGGGAAGCCCTGGCATCCGGCAAATGGGCAGCATCCGTCTACTTTGCCTACAGTGCCCAGATCCATGCGGCCAAGGCGCTGCTGACTTCGGAGGAGGTCTCCGTCAACACCCACGCGTCCATCCTGGAGGATTTTGATACCCATTATGTGGCCAGTGGCCGCGGCTTCGGGCCCGGGTCGTTCCGGGAAGCCGTCCTGCGGATGAACCAGCAGGCACCTGACGCGGATTTTGCCAGGGAGTACCTGGAGCAGGCCCGGGCCTTCATCTCACAGGCAGCCGCTTTCCGCCAAAAAGAATTGAGCCATGTATCCTGAAGGAAAATTAACGGTTATCGGAGCGGGCCCGGGGGACCCGGAACTCATCACCCTCAAAGCCCTCAGGGTCCTTGAGCAGGCCGATGTGGTCCTCTACGATGCCCTGGTATCCACCGAGCTGCTCGCCCATGCCCCCCGGGCCGAATGCATCTTCGTCGGCAAGCGGAAAGGCTGCGTGTCATTCCGCCAGCCGCAGATCAACGACCTGATCGTCGCCAGGGGACAACAGGGGAAACACGTGGTCCGCCTCAAAGGCGGCGACCCTTTTGTCTTCGGGCGGGGTGCAGAGGAAATGGCCCATGCCGCCGCCCATGGCCTGGAGGTGGCCGTGGTCCCGGGTATTTCATCGGGCCTGTCGGTCCCGGCGTCCCAGCATATCCCGGTTACCCTCCGGGGGGTTGCCGAGGGCTTCTGGGTGATCACGGGGACGACCCGGGAGCATGCACTGAGCAAGGATGTGGCCCTGGCAGCCCAATCATCTGCCACGGTGGTGATCTTGATGGGCATGTCCAAACTGGCTGAAATTACCCGCCTTTTCCAGGCCAGCGGCAAAGGGGATACCCCCGTTGCCGTGATTCAGGAGGGCACCACCTCCCGGGAGCGGATGTGCGTGGGAACGGTGGATAGCATCGTGGACCTGGTGGCCCGGGAAGGCCTGTCGAACCCGGCGGTAATTGTCATCGGGGAAACCGTGAGGCACCGCGAACGTACCCGGCAAACGGTATCGGGGCTGGAAGGGGTTGCCACCGCAACTGAGACCGCCGGAGCCGGAACCGTCTTTACCCACCCCACGAAAATCATATAAACATGGATCGCAACAACCTCTATCCCATATTCCTGAAGTGCAGGACCCTGGATATCCTGATTGTCGGGGGCGGCAATGTGGCCGAGGAAAAACTCTTTTTCCTGACCAAATCCAGCCCGGATGCGCGGGTAACCCTGGTAGCGCCTTTCTTCCGGGAAGGCACCCTGGAACTGGCTGCCGAATTCGGGGCGACAACCATCCTGGGGGAATACCACCCGGGTTACCTGCAGGAGAAACACCTGGTGATCGCCACCACGGACAAACCCGAAGTCAATGAAAAAATATTCCATGACTGCCGCCAACGCCATATCCTGGTAAATGTGGCCGACAACCCGCCCCTGTGCGATTTCTACATGGGGGGCATCGTGACCAAGGGACATGTCAAAATTGCTATCAGCACCAATGGGCAGTCTCCCACCACCGCCAAGAGGCTGCGGCAATTTTTCGAAGCCGTGCTCCCGGAAGATATCAGCCGGATGGTGGAATACCTGAATGCCTACCGGAAAACCCTCCGGGGCGATTTTGAGGAAAAAGTGAACGAAATGAACAAAGCCACCCGGAAACTGGTGGCCCAAAAGACAAAAATCTAAGATGATACAAACCGATATCCTGATAATTGGCGCCGGGCCCACCGGCCTCTTTACCGTATTTGAAGCCGGACTGCTCCAGATGAAGTGCCACCTGATCGATGCATTGCCGCAACCGGGCGGGCAATGTGCCGAGATCTACCCGAAAAAGCCCATCTACGATATCCCGGCCTATCCCGAAATACTGGCGGGCGACCTGGTGGATCGGCTCATGGAGCAGATCCGGCCGTTCAACCCGGGCTTTACCCTCGGGCAGCGGGCCGAGACCCTGGAAAAGCAGGAGGACGGGCAGTTTGTGGTCACCACCAACAAGGGCGTCCGACACAAAGCACCCGTGGTGGTCATCGCGGGGGGACTGGGGTCCTTTGAGCCCCGGAAACCCCAGATCGACAACCTGGAGGATTTCGAGGACAGGGGGGTCAATTATTTCGTGCGCGACCCGGAGGAGTTCCGCGGCAAGAAGGTGGTGATAGCCGGCGGGGGTGATTCCGCCCTGGACTGGTCCATCTACCTGGCCGATGTCGCCGCCGAGGTGAGCCTGGTACACCGGCGCAATGAATTCCGCGGTGCCCTGGATTCGGTGGAAAAGGCTTCGGCCCTGGCCGCTGCCGGCAAGATCCGCCTCTACACGGAAGCGCAGGTTTCCCGCATCTATGGGGATGCCCACCTGGAAGCGGTGGTGGTGTCCTACAACCAGGAAGACCGCGGGGAGGTCTATGTGGAGGCCGACCATTTTATCCCCCTCTTTGGCCTGTCCCCCAAACTGGGTCCCATCGGGGACTGGGGCCTGGAAATTGAGCGCAATGCCATCCGGGTAAACAATGCCTATGACTACCAGACGAATATCCCCGGGGTATATGCCATTGGGGATGTAAACACCTATCCCGGGAAGCTCAAACTGATCCTGTCCGGGTTCCACGAAGCTGCCGTAATGTGCCAGAGCGCCTACCAGCTGATCAACCCGGGCAAACGCTATGTGATGAAGTACACTACCGTGGGAGGGGTCACCGGGTTTGACGGGAGCAAAAAGGAAGCCAAAAAAGAAGTCATCAAGGCGATAGCCTGAAACGCAAGGCTTGGTTGGCCGGGCCCGGGATTCGCTTCTTTTTAGCGGGTTCCGGGCCTTTTTTTTGTGGGTTCCGGACCTTTTTTTGCCCGTAAAAAAGGAATGGGATTGTTTGCTTTTGAGGCTGCCTTGCCGTTACTTTGCACCAGTTCATTGCCAGCCTGCAAGTTATCAAGAAAGGTGGAGGGATTAGACCCAGTGAAACCTTAGCAACCCTTTCCCTTTTAACGGGCAAAGAAGGTGCTACATTCTATCCGGCAACCGGCCCTGTATAGGGCGCGGTGCACTGCCAGGACAGATAACCAACCAGCCTTCAGGGCTATTGTTACCTTTCCTTTCTCGATGCCGATTTCCCGGCCCGGTATGCCCGGGGACCGCCGACTGCCATGAACCGTAAAACCAAAGCCGAAACGTTGAAACAACCTGAAATGCCTGAGCTCAAAGACTTGCTGGAAAAACGCATCCTGGTGCTGGACGGCGCCATGGGGACCATGTTGCAGCGGTACCGCTTTTCCGAAGCGGATTACCGGGGCGAGCGTTTCCGGGACTGGCCGCAGCCCCTGCAGGGGAACAACGACCTGCTTTCCCTGACGCAGCCCGCGGCCCTGGCCGAGGTGCACCGCGCCTACCTGGAAGCCGGGGCGGATATCCTGGAGACGAATACCTTTTCGGCCACTTCGGTGGGCATGGCGGATTACGGCCTGCAGGACTATGTGCATGAAATCAACGAAGCCGCTGCTCGCATTGCGCGGGAAGAAGCGGATGCCGCCACCGCCAGGAACCCGGAAAAGCCCCGTTTTGTGGCCGGGAGCATCGGCCCCACCAACAAGACGGCAAGCATGTCCCCGGATGTGAATGACCCGGGCTACCGAGCCATCAGTTTTGACGAGTTGCGGATCGCCTACCGGGAACAGGTAATCGGGTTGCTCGACGGGGGGGTGGACCTTTTGTTGGTGGAGACCGTTTTTGATACGCTGAATGCGAAGGCCGCCCTCTTTGCCATCGAGGAGGTCCGGGCCGAGCGGCAGCTCGATACCCCGGTGATGGTGAGTGGCACCATTACCGATGCCTCGGGGCGGACGCTTTCGGGGCAGACGGCCGAGGCCTTCCTGATTTCCGTATCCCACATCCCCATGCTGACCATCGGTCTGAACTGTGCCCTGGGCGCCTCCCAGCTGGTCCCCCACCTGGAGGTACTGGCTGCCCGCGCAGAGGTCGGGGTGTCCGCACACCCTAATGCTGGTTTGCCCAACGCCTTCGGGGAATACGACCAGGACCCGCAGCAGATGGCCGCACAGATCCGGGAATACCTGGAAAAGGGACTGGTCAATATCGTCGGCGGGTGTTGCGGGACCACCCCGGAACATATCCGGGCCCTGGCAGACCTTGTCAAAGACTACCCACCCAGGCCCGTCCCGGATTGGACGGCGGCGGCCCCTAAAATAGCCACCCGCTGATGGAAAGGACCCCGCGATATCTGAAACTGGCCGGGCTGGAACCCCTGGTGGTCACCCCGGAGAGCAACTTCGTCAACGTGGGGGAGCGGACCAACGTGGCCGGTTCCCGGAAGTTCCTCCGCCTGATCAAGGAAGGCAATTTTGAGGAGGCCCTGGAGGTTGCACGCGACCAGGTGGAGGGGGGTGCCCAGATCATCGATGTAAACATGGACGACGGGTTGATCGACGGGAAGACCGCCATGGTCAGCTTCCTGAACCTGATGCTGGCAGAACCCGATATCGCCCGGGTGCCGGTGATGATCGACAGTTCGAAATGGGAGATCATCGAGGCCGGGCTGCAGGTGGTGCAGGGCAAATGCGTGGTCAATTCTATCAGCCTGAAGGAAGGGGAGGCCGTTTTCCTGGAGCAGGCCCGCAAGATCCGCCTGTACGGCGCTGCGGTCATCGTGATGGCCTTTGATGAGACCGGGCAGGCCGACAATTACCAGCGCCGCATCGAGATTGCCGAACGCTCCTACCGCCTGCTGACCGAAAAGGCGGGCTTCCCCCCGGAGGACATCATCTTTGACCTGAATATCTTCCCGGTGGCCACGGGTATGGAAGAACACCGCCGCAATGCGCTGGATTTCATCGAAGCCACAAGCTGGGTCCGGGAGCACCTGCCCCATTGCAGCGTCAGTGGGGGCGTGAGCAACGTATCCTTCAGTTTCCGGGGAAACACCCCGGTGCGGGAGGCCATGCACTCGGCCTTCCTCTACCACGCAATCCGCGCCGGGATGAACATGGGGATCGTCAACCCGACCCTCCTGGAAGTCTACGACGATATCCCGAAGGAATTGCTGGACCATGTGGAGGATGTGCTGCTCGACCGGCGGGACGATGCCACCGAGCGATTGCTGGAATACGCAGAAACCGTTCAGGGTACGCAGAAAGAGCGGAAAACGGATTTAAGCTGGCGGGAAGCCCCCCTGCAGGAGCGGATCACCCGGGCCCTGGTCAAGGGGATTGACCAGTTTATCGAGGAGGACGTGGAAGAGGCACGGCAGGCAGCCGGACGGCCCATCGAAGTCATCGAAGGCCATTTGATGACCGGGATGAACGTGGTCGGGGATCTCTTCGGCAGTGGCAAGATGTTCCTGCCCCAGGTGGTCAAGTCGGCACGGGTCATGAAAAAGGCCGTGGCCTACCTGACCCCGTTTATCGAGGAGGCAAGGGCGGCCGAGCCGGGGAGCAACCGGGCTGCCGGGAAGGTGCTGATGGCCACGGTCAAGGGGGACGTACACGATATCGGCAAAAATATCGTCAGCGTGGTACTCGCCTGCAACAACTACGAAATCATCGACCTCGGGGTGATGGTCCCGCCGGAGCGCATCATCGAAAGGGCCCGGGAGGAGCAGGTGGACATCATCGGGCTGAGCGGCCTGATCACCCCCTCCCTGGACGAAATGGTGTTCCTGGCCAAGGAAATGGAACGTCAGGGCTTCCAGGTTCCCCTCCTCATTGGCGGGGCCACCACCAGCAAGGCGCATACGGCTGTGAAGATCGACCCCCAGTACAGCGCCTCGGTGGTACACGTCAACGATGCCAGCCGGGCGGTAACCGTGGTGGGGGATCTGTTGCAGGAACGGCATTCGGACAACTATAAAAAGGCCATCAAGCTCGACTACGAATCGTTCCGGGAAAAATTCCTGCAGCGCGGGAAGGCCAGGGAGTACCTGTCGCTGGAGGCGGCGCGTGCCAACCGGCTGGTCCTGGATTTCGGGCCGGAAACGATCAAAATACCCCGCAGGCTGGGAATCCAGGTGCTGGATACCATTGACCTGAGGAAGCTCGAGCCCTTCATCGACTGGTCCCCGTTTTTCCGGTCCTGGGACCTGCACGGGAAATTCCCCGACATCCTGGAGGACCCGGTGGTGGGGCAGCAGGCCTCTGGCCTGTACGGGGATGCCAGGAAGATGCTGCGCAAGATCATCCGGGATAAATCCCTTACGGCCAAAGCCGTTTTCGGGCTGTTCCCTGCCGCGTCCACCGGACGGGACGATATCGAAATTACAGGGACGGACAACCATCCCTATGTGTTCCGCACCCTCCGCCAGCAATCGCTAAAAAAAGCCGGTGTGCCCAACCGGGCGCTTTCGGATTATATCGCCCCCGCAGCCTCGGGGATCCAGGATTATATGGGGTGTTTCTGCGTGACTGCCGGCCTGGGCACCCAGGAGCTTGCCCAGGGGTACCAGGACCGTCTGGACGATTACAACAGCATCCTGGTCAAAGCCCTGGCCGACCGCCTGGCGGAAGCCGCCGCCGAATACCTCCACCGGGAGGTGCGCGTACTGCACTGGGGATATGCGCCGGGGGAGACCCTGGACAACGCCGCCCTGATCCGGGAAGCGTACAAGGGGATCCGTCCCGCTCCGGGATACCCCGCCTGCCCGGACCACCTGGAGAAGGAAACCATCTGGGAGGTACTCGATGTGGAGAATGCCATCGGCGTCCGCCTGACGGAAAGCCTGGCCATGTGGCCGGCAGCGAGCGTCAGCGGCTATTATTTCGCCCACCCGGAAGCCAGGTACTTCGGGTTGGGGAAGATTGCCCGTGACCAGCTCGAAGACTACGCAGAGCGCAAGGGAATCCCTCTGGAAGTTGCCGAAAAATGGCTGCAGCCCAACCTGGCCGAGGTAACGGCCCTCGTCCGATAAACCGACCGAACAGAAACTGTATATGAAAGTTACCGAACATATTGCAAACGCCAGGGAAACCCTTTTTTCCTTCGAAGTCATCCCGCCCCTGAAGGGCCGCAAGATCGAGGAGCTCTACCGCAATATCGACCCGCTGATGGAATTCAAGCCGCCGTTTATCGACGTGACGACCTCCAGGGAGGAGTACGTGTACATCGACCGGGACGGACTCTTCGAAAAGCAGGTAACCCGCATGCGGCCCGGGACGCTGGGAATCTGTGCCTCCATCAAGCACAAGTACGATGTGGACACCATCCCCCATGTGCTTTGCGGCGGTTTTACCAAGGAGGAGACCGAATACCTGCTGGTGGACTGCCACTACCTGGGTATTGACAACGTCATGGCGCTGAGGGGGGATGCCATGAAGGAACAGAAGTACTTTGAGCCCACCCAGGGGGGCCATCCCTATGCCTCCGAACTCGTCCGGCAGATCGAGCACCTCAACCGGGGGCAGTACCTGCACGATGTCGTGGAGACGGACAATTGCCCGGATTTCTGCATCGGGGTGGCGGGGTATCCGGAAAAGCACCTGGAATCCCCGTCCCTCCGCACCGACATCAAATGGCTCAAGCACAAGGTGGACCTGGGGGCCGACTATATCGTTACCCAGATGTTTTTCGACAACCGGAAGTATTTTGAATTCGTCGCCCTGGCGAGGGAAATGGGGATTACCGTGCCCATTATCCCGGGGATCAAGCCCATTGCTGTGAAGCGGCACCTGCAATTGCTACCCCAGGTATTCCGCACCGAATTGCCGGAAACCCTGATCGAGGCCGTGGAGGCCTGCAAGGACAACAAGGCGGTCCGCCAGGTGGGCATCGAATGGGCCATTGAGCAATCCAAAGAACTCCGGGAGGCCGGGGTACCCGTGTTGCACTACTATTCCATGGGGAAATCGGACAATATCGAGGCGATTGCCCGGGCGGTTTTTTAGACAGGCGCCCCTGCCGCCAATAGCCCAAAAAACCTACCTTTGGAGCGCATGAGGCATCCAACCCTGTTCTTGATTGCAGCCTTCCTGTTCCTGGCACCGGCGTCCGCCCAGTCGGACAAACCGGTCCGCAACCTGGACCTGAATGCCTTCTATGGCTCCGTGCTGCTGCACAACACGGATATCTCCCACCTGATCCGTTCCCATCCCTCCGGCCTCATCCTGGGCTGGAACACGAAAACGTTTGGTTCGGAGGCCTGGCAGGCCGCTTACAATTATCCGGATACGGGCATTTCCTTTGTGTATCAGGACATGCGCAACGAAACGCTGGGGGAAAACTTCGGGCTCTATGCCCATTATAATTTCTATTTTTTCCGGAGGAACCTTCAAATGCGCATCGGGCAGGGGATCGCCTTTAACACCAACCCGTACGATGCCAGGGAAAACTTCAGGAACAACGCCTATGGCAGCCACCTGCTCAGTTCCACCTACCTCATGCTGCAGTACTACCGGCAGCGGATCTGGGGGCGTTTGGGCCTGCGGGCCGGCCTGACCCTGGTGCATTACTCCAATGCGAACTTCAGGGCGCCCAATACCTCCACGAATACATTGGGCCTGACCGCGGGCCTCCTCTACGAACTGGATGCCGAAGACCGCCCCTTTGAGTCGCCGCCTTCGGAGCCTATCTCGGAACCCGTCCGTTTCAACCTGGTGTTTCGCTCCGGAATCAACGAAAGCGATGTGATCGGGTCCGGGCAGTATCCCTTCTACATCTTTTCGGCCTATGCAGACAAAAGGCTGGGCCGGCTGAGTGCGCTGCAACTGGGTACGGACCTCTATTATTCCAATTTCCTGAAAGAACTGATCCGCTTCCAGGCCACCTCCTTCCCGGAACTGGACGTTTCCCCGGATACGGACTACAAACGGGCGGGCGTTTTCCTGGGACACGAATTATTCATCAACAAGCTCAGCGTGATCACCCAATTGGGGTATTACGTGTACTATCCCTTCGATTTTGAAGGCCGTACCTATAACCGGGTGGGGATAAAACGGTATTTTGGACCGAAGTGGTTCGGCGCCCTGAGCCTCAAATCGCACGGCGCCAAGGCCGAAGCCCTCGAATTTGCAATCGGAATACGACTCTAGGTATGAAGACACAACCCACAGCCCCGTTTGCCCTCCTGATGCTCCTTGCGGTTTTTATTGCCGGTTGCGGGGAAAAGGGACCCGACTGCCTGCAGGCAGCCGGGGAAGTAGTGCGGGAAGAGCTTGCGGTGCCGGCTTTCACGGATATCACCGTCTTCGAGAACGTACAACTGGTCCTGCGCCAGGGGACGGAGCAGCAGGTCCTGCTGGAAACCGGGAAAAACCTGAGGTCCGATGTTTCAGCCACCGTGACGGACGGGACGCTGGAATTGCGGGACGAAAACGGGTGCAACCTGTACCGGGAATACGGCCTTACGACTTTCTATGTAACCACCCCGGACCTGGGGGTCCTGCGCAGCAGCACCGGCTGGCCCATCCGGAGCGAGGGGGTTCTGGCCTTCGACAATTTCAGGCTGGTTTCGGAAAGCTTCAACAACCCTGAAACGGTCACCACCGATGGCGCTTTTGACCTGGAGGTCGCCACCCGACAACTGCGGATCGTTGCCAACGGGATCGCTTTTTTCCGGTTAAGGGGTAGTACGGACCTGCTGCAGGTGACCATCGCTGCCGGCGATTCGCGGGTAGAGGCCCCGGACCTGGACGCCCTGCGCGTCTCCCTGAACCACCGCGGCAGCAATGAAATCCTGGTGCGGCCTATAAACCGTATCGACGGGGTGATCCGGGGCTACGGAGACGTGCTGAGCTATAACCGACCGGATACGGTGGAGGTGGAAGAAGCCTTCCGGGGCCGGTTGATCTTTGTGGAGTAGGGGTGGTTTTCTGGAAGCATTTTCGGGATTTATTTGGCGGCCGGGGATCCAGGTCCGGAGTCTGGGAATCCGGGCCCGAAACCATTATCGCACCCCAGGTGGCGGAGGCGGCTGCCTTGTTGCAGGCCCTTGCCGATGGGGGGCAGGTCCCGGGCCTGGCCGTGCGGATACAGTACAGAGGCACCCCGCTCCTGCGGGCAGCTTACGGGTACGCAGACCTGGAAAACCCGGTCCCGGCCTCCCCGGGGACCCTTTTCCGCATCGCCAGCGTTTCCAAGCCGATTACCGCAACCGCCCTTGCCAGGCTGGTGGAAGCGGGGAAACTCCGGTTGGAGGATCCCCTGGAGGACTATGTACCCGAATTTCCCCAGCGTGGCATCCATCTGGAACAACTGGCTGCCCATACGGCCGGCCTGAGGGGGTACAGGGGAAAGGAATACGCCCTGAACAAGCCCTTTTCCATAGCGGAAAGCCTGGAAATTTTCAGGGACGACCCCTTGGTTTTCCGGCCCGGGAAGGGGTTTTTATACAACAGTTTTGACTTTGTATTGCTTTCCCTGGCCATGGAGCGGGCCCTGGGCATACCGTTTCACGAGTTGGTCCGCCGGTACGTGCTGGAGCCCCTCGGCATGCAGGATACCTGCATGGAACTCCCCGGGCAGCTTCGCAGGGGGCAGGCCCGTCCCTATACCCGCGGTGCCCGTGGTTTCCGGCCGTCCATACCCGTGGATAACCGCTACAAGCTGGCCGGGGGAGGGTACCTCTCGACGGTAGACGACATCTGCCGGCTGGGACAGGCCTACCTTGACAGGAAGGCGGTGGACCCGGTGGTTGCCAGGGAGTTCCTCACCTCCCGGGAAATTTCCGGGGAACCTACCTGGTATGGCCTCGGCTGGCAGGTCAGCAGGGATGCCGGGGGCCGTGAATACTACGGGCATGTCGGCAATGCCGTGGGCGGCTACAGCAACTTCTTTGTATATCCGGAGCGGGAACTCGTTGTGGCCATACTGATCAATTGCACGGATCCCGGGTTGCAGCCCATGCTGGATACGGCGGTGGAAGCCGTACATGCTGGGATCGGCCGGGTTGCGCCATAAGTTTGTCCCAAACCCCGGGGAAATGGCATAAAAAAAAGGAGGGCAAGTTTGCCCCCCTTTATAATACATTTATTGTTGGGCCCGTTACAAGGCAAGCAACAGGCCGATGTTGATGTTACCAAAGTTTACATCGCTATTGAAAATGGTCTCGTAGGAGGCATTTAATTCGAGGATGTCCAGGATGTCCAGGCCCACGACCGGCCGGAAATAAAACCCGCCATCCAGCCCATCGGTCAGGCCAAGGGCATATCCGGCATCTGCACCCCCGGTCAAAATACCGAGAATCGTCAGCCGAGCGGCTGCCCCGATAGGCAGAAAGGTGGCATCATCCGCTTCAATACCAGGGGAAATTTCATCGCCAAAGAAATTGCGAATGCCCACTGTCGGTCCAAGATTTAGGAGGGCATCTTCCTTATTGAACATGTAGTATGCGTCAGCCCCCAAGACAAAACCGTAAAAGTCCGAAACCGCTTCCTCATGTGAAGCGATGCCTGCAACTACACCCAGTTTAAAAACTCCCTGCGCCTGCACACCGGCAAAGCATAGGAAGGCAATTAAAGCTAATCCTGTTTTTTTCATGATTTTCATGTTTAAGTTAAAACCAAGATAGCAAAAATTTAAAAATCAGGAAGATGGACATGCCGTTTCGGATACTCCCAAAACTGCAGCAGCGAATACCCTCAACCAATGCGCCGATAATTGATTCGAAATCCGGACCTCGTGACGGGGACAAATGAAGGGTTGACTCATCGAGCGTGGTTCTTGGCTCATCCGCAGGGGATGATTGAGGATTCCTGCATACATTTGGCATGGTCCCTGCAGGTAACAGGTGACATCTTTTTTAAAAACAACATCATGAAGAAACAAATCCTGATCGCACTGGTGCTGATGGCTTCGGCAGGCGCCTGGGCACAAGACAAGAATTTCCTGGACCAACCCTATCTGGAAACATCGGCTACGGCGGATACCCTGGTGGTCCCGGACCGTATTTACCTGGGAATTGTAATCCGGGAGGCGGACACAAAAGGGCGAACCACGGTAGAGGAACTCGAACAAAAATTATCCGCCCGGCTCAGGGCCATCGGCATCGATACCGAAAAACAACTGGCCGTATCGGGCCTTTCAAGCGATTTTCGCAGGTACTTCCTCCGGGGACAGGAGATCAACAAGGACAAGTCCTTTGAGCTGGTCGTCTACGATGCGCAAATGGCCGGCCGGGTGCTATTTGAGTTGGAGAAGCTTGGGATTGCCAATGTCTCCCTGAACCGGACCGAGTATTCCGGGATGGAGGCGCTGCAGATGGAATTAAAAGCCCGGGCAATGAGAAAAGCCCGCCAACAGGGCCGGCTGATGAGTGAGGCCATCGGGCAGGGACTCGGCAAGGCTATTTATATCTCGGATTCCGGGTACAATGTCTACCCGATGTTGCGGGGCAAGGTTGCCGGGGTGCAAATGAGCGCGATGGACCAGTCGGAAGCCTACCAGCCCATCGATTCGGATTTCCAGAAAACGCGGGTGGAAGTGAATGTCCAGGTCAAATTTATCCTGGAATAGGCGGCTGATTCGGGGCATTTGCTTTGTGCCGACCCAACCGGCCGGATTTTCGTAACTTTTGGGGACATGAAACCGGGTGTGAAAATTCCCGGACCAGGAGATAGCCGGAACCAGAAAACCCGGAGGCCCAAATAAACCCGGGGCCCGGAAAACCAGGGAAATAAAACAGGGATATGCCATCAACAGGAGTTGACAGAATGGAACGAGTATACACCCGGGCAGTGGGTTGTTGCCTGGTCCTGGTATTGTTTTCAGGCACCCTGGAGGCCCAGGACCTCCGGAACTATCGATGGGAAAACCGGCTGGTGGTGCTTTTGACGCCGGACCTGCAGGACCCGGTATTCCTCCGGCAGCTTGCAGAAATGCAAGGAGCTGCAAAAGCCCTGAAAGAGCGGAAGGGGGTGGTCCTTACGGTCACCCCGGACGGATACGCCACCGGACTGGACCCTGTGAAGGCTCAGGACCGTAAACCCGGGAAACAAACCGGTGCTATTTCCCGAATGGACCCGTCTGATGGATTCCGCTTGGTCCTGCTGGGGCTGGACGGGGGCATTAAGCTGGAATCCCGGGAGTTTGTACCGGCGGAGAGCCTCTGGGCGCTCATCGATTCCATGCCCATGCGGCAACGGGAGATGGGGGAGAAGGGAAAGTAATGCTTTTCGGCTGCAGCCGGCGAGCTTAATTTTAATTGGGGGGTGCCCCCGGAACACACAGTTATGTGCTACGATATCCGCGCCAGCCTGGAAGCCCAGCTGAAACGCGCCCTGAGGCGGGGGGACGATGAAGCGGCAGAAGAAATCCGTGAAAAGCTGCTGCCTTTCACGGACCTGCCCCTGTTCCACGCTTCCGGGTTCAGCCACCCGCGCCTGCTTATCTACACGAATACAGAACCGGACTTCCCCTCCGTGGCTACCTGGGGACTGACCCCCCACTGGGTGCGCGATACCGGCCAACAAAAGAAAATCTGGAACCAGACCCTCAACGCCCGGGGCGAAACCATCTTTGAGAAGCCTTCCTTCCGGCTGGCCGCGCGCAGCAACCGCTGCCTCATCTATGTGGACGGGTTTTTTGAACACCACCACCACAAAGGCGCCACCTACCCGTACTATATTTCCCGGATGGATGGGGAACCCCTGATACTGGCGGGCCTCTACAGCGACTGGGCCAACCCGGAGACGGGGGAGATCCTCACTTCTTTCTCCATAGTCACTACGGAGGGCAACCCGATGATGGCCCGCATCCACAACAACCCGAAACTCGAAGGCCCCAGGATGCCACTTATATTGCCGGAGGAGCTCGCAGACCGCTGGCTTGGGCCCTGTGAGGACCTTCCGGACCAGCAAGCGCTGCAGGAACTCATCCATGCTTACCCCGAAGCAGCCCTGACAGCTTATACGGTGGGAAAACTCCGGGGGAAGGCCTATCCGGGCAACGTGCCCACGGTGGTAACACCCGTGGAATACCCGGAGCTCCAGCCGTGAAATCCGGAAACCGCGCCGGCCGCGTATATAAAACAGGGAGTTGCTCTCACCAAATAACCGACCCCGTTTACCGCAACGTAAATTCATTCAGGCTTTTTTCAATTCAAAATCCACATGAAACATTCCTATCTGATTCCGGCCCTGGTCATTGCCCTGGGGCTCACCCTGGCGGGTTATTTTATCGGGGATACCTTCCTGAGAGGCAAAAAATTTGACCGCTACGTCTCCGTAAAGGGGCTTTCGGAACGGGAAGTCCCCGCCGACCTGGCCGTCTGGCCCATCAACATCGTCCTCACGGGCAATGACCTGCAAACGCTGCGCAGGGAGATAGAATCCCAGAACCAGAAGGTGTATCAATTCTTTATGGACCAGGGGTTCGATGCGTCCGAGGTCACCCGCGGGGGCGCCAATATCAGCGATGCGCAGGCAAATATCTACAATTCCAACGCTCAGTACAGTGCGTTCCGCTACCTGGCCAAATCGGAACTGACGGTGCGCACCTCGGATATCGAAAAATTGCAGCGTTCCCTGGACGCATCCCTGGGCCTGCTTTCTGAGGGGATTCTCTTTGGCTCCAAGAACGAATGGCAGCCGGTGGAATACATCTATACGGGCCTAAACGAAATCAAACCGGAAATGATTGAAGAAGCGACCAAAAACGCCCGGGAGGTGGCCGACAAATTTGCCCGCGACTCGGATTCCGAGGTGGGGGAGATACGAGTGGCCCGCCAGGGCCTCTTCACCATCAGCGACCGGGATGCCAATACCCCCCAGATCAAGAAGGTGCGGGTGGTATCTACCATCGATTTCCAATTGGTCGACTGATCGGACGCAACCGACAGAGCCCACGGGTCGGGGGTTAAAAGTTGAGGTGTGACCTTCAGTTGTTGAGTGGCTGCCCTGCACCGGACGTCAGTTCGGTAAACAGGCTTTCCAGGTTCTTCGTCTTCCGGGCCAGCTGCAGCGTCTTAAGCTCGTTGTCGTGGGCAAAATCAAAAACCGCCGGGCGCATATCGGTGTCCGTGCTGAACTGCAACTCATACACAAAGCCCCCTGTGTTCCGCACCGCGGTTACATGGGGCAACCGCTCCAGCAAAACTTCCTCTACCCGGTAATCGAACTCCACCTCGATTATCTGGGCCTCGTCCTTCCGCAATTCCTTCAGGGAGGCATCCGCAACCAGCTGCCCTTTGTTGATGATGAGCACCCGGTCGCAAACTGCCTCCACCTCCTTCATGATGTGGGTGGAGAGCAGGATGGTCTTTTCCCTTGAAATTTCCCGCAATAGCTTGCGGATTTCCAGCAGCTGGTTCGGGTCCAGGCCCGTGGTGGGCTCATCCAGGATGAGCACTTCCGGGTTGTGCAGGAGGGCGGCGGCCAGGCCCACCCGCTGCCGGTAGCCCTTGGATAGCTGGCCGATTTTTTTGCCGGCTTCCGGGCCCAGGCCCGTCTGTTCCACCACTTCCCCGATCCGCTCCCGGGGCGTGCCGTAAACCGAGGCGCAGAACCCGAGGTATTCCCGGACATACAGGTCCAGGTAAAGCGGATTGTGTTCCGGGAGGTACCCCAGGCTGCGTTGCACTTCCCGGGGTTGCCGCGCCACGTCAAAACCGTTGACCTCCGCGGTACCCGAATCTGCGCGATAGTAGGTGGTCAGGATCTTCATCAGTGTGGATTTACCGGCCCCGTTGGGCCCGAGGAAGCCGACTACTTCGCCTTTCTTGACAGTGAAACTGATCCCGTCCAGGGCCAGCTGTGACCCGAATTTTTTGGATACCCCCGATACGCGGATTGACATGTGCGGTTCTTTTGAGGTAAAAATACGCAAACCCCCGGAGTTGGGCATCAAACCAGTCCCGACCGGCGGCAGCGGACGTGGCGAAGCCCCTGGAACCCTGACCCTGCGGGGATAACAAATTCTCAGTAAAATCCGGATATTGTTTTATAATCTTCAACATCCCGGGGATTTCGTTTGTTTTTTTCAAAAATTTCCGGGTGCGGGCAGGCATTCAAAATTAATGGCTACATTAGCCGCAATATTTTTGAGATGACCAAAGCGTATTTCTGGAACGGGTTTTACTACTTCTTCTTTTTTAAAGGGAGTGCGGGACCGTTGTAGCATACGTAAAATGTATATAAAACCAGGTCCCGTTCGTAACGGGACCTTTTTTTTAGGGGTATACCAGCCCCCATTCGAATGAATCTGAGAAAAATCGCCATACAGGGGATCCGTGGATCCAACCACCACAAGGTGGCCGCCGAATACTTCGGGGAGGGCATCGAACTGGTCGAATGCATGTCTTTTACAAGCCTTGTGGACAGCCTCCTGGACGGGAAGGCGGAGAAGGGGGTGATGGCCATAGAGAATTCCATTGCCGGCTCCATCATCCCGAACTACAACCTGGTTTGCGACAACGGCCTGCATATTATCGGGGAACATTACCTGAACGTACACCACCATTTGATGGCCCTTCCCGGGCAGCGGCTGGAAGATATCCGGGTGGTGCGGAGCCATCCGATGGCGCTTTTGCAGTGCGCCGAGTACCTGAAAAAGCAACCCGGGATAACCATGGTGGAGGATGCCGATACGGCCGAACCCGCCCGGAAGATCGGGGAGGAGCGCCTCGAGGGAGTGGGCGCCATCGCCCCCTCCCTGGCCGCCGAATTGTTCGGCCTGGAAATCCTGGCTTCCGAAATACAGACCATTAACAACAATGCCACCCGGTTTATCATCGTAAAAACCGTCAACAAAGAATGGCCCAGGGAATCCATCAACAAAGCTTCCATGCGGTTCCTTACGGACCATAAGCGGGGCAGCCTGGCCACGGTCCTCAACGTGATGAGCGACTGCAACCTGAACCTGACCAAGATACAGTCCCTTCCCGTTATCGAAACGCCCTGGAAATACTCCTTTTTTGTGGATGTGACTTTCGAGGCCTACGCCCATTTTGAAAAGGCCAAGGCCCTGCTGGCGATCATGACCGAAGACTTCCGGGTACTGGGGGAATATAAAAACGCACGGCAATGATCGAAGAAGCCAAAAGACTTTCGGCGGTAGCGGAATATTACTTTTCCACCAAGCTTCGCGAGGTGCGGGGCCTGATGGCCCAGGGCCGCCCCGTGATCAACATGGGGATCGGGAGCCCGGACCTGTCGCCTTCCCAGGAGGTGCTGGACTCCCTTTCACAGTCCATCCGCGAAGCCGGCGCGCACCAGTACCAGAGCTACCAGGGCCTTCCGGAATTGCGCCAGACCATTTCGGAATTCTATAGCCATAAATTCGGGGTAAACCTCGATCCGGATTCGGAGATCCTGCCCCTGATGGGGTCCAAGGAAGGCATCATGCACATCAGCATGGCTTTCCTGAACCCGGGCGACCGGGTGCTGATCCCGGACCCGGGCTATCCCACCTATGCCTCGGTGACCCGGCTGGTGGGCGCAGAACCGGTCTTTTACCCGCTTTCAGAAGCAGGCGGCTGGTTCCCGGACCTGGAAGCCCTGTCCCGAACGGACCTCAGCAGCGTTAAAATGATGTGGGCCAGTTACCCGCACATGCCAACCGGGGCGCGGGCCTCGGAGCGCCAGCTGGAGGCACTTGTGACCTTTGCCCGCGAGCACGACATTCTGCTGGTCAACGACAACCCCTACAGCTTTGTGCTCACCGATAAACCCCTCAGTATCCTGGGGGCACCCGGGGCACCCGGGCAGGTACTGGAACTGAATTCCCTCAGCAAAACCTTCAACATGGCCGGCTGGCGCGTGGGGATGGTGCTGGGCGATAAACGGCTCCTCAATGCAGTGCTGAAGGTGAAGAGCAATATGGATTCCGGCATGTTTTACGGGATTCAGAAGGGGGCGGTAGCAGCATTGAAAAGCGACCCCTCCTGGTTTGACCGCCTGGATGCGGTCTACCACCGCCGTCGGGAAGCCGTCCACGAACTGGCCGACCTGCTGGGTTGCCGGTACGACCGGGATGCGGTGGGGATGTTTGTCTGGGCGCGGCTTCCCGATGGAAGCCCGGGGTCAGAAACGTTTATCGACGACCTACTTTACCGGCACAATATCTTTGTGGCACCCGGCACCATCTTCGGCAGCCAGGGGGCCGGTTATATCCGCTTTTCGCTCTGTGTCCCCGAGGAAAAGATCCGGGAAGCGGTGGGGCGGCTGCAGGCCGATAAATCGAAAAAGGAAGATTAGATGAAAGTAGTGATCATAGGAATCGGGTTGATTGGCGGTTCGATGGCCCGCGATATCCGCCGGGCCGAGGCAGCCGCTGAAATCCTGGGAATGGATGCCAGCAGCTCCCACCTCGAAATGGCGCGGGAGCTGGGTCTGATCGATGGGGAAGCAAAGCCGGCCGACCTGGCCTCGGCCGACCTGGTCGTGGTCAGTATTCCGGTAGACCGGATCGTTGAGGAACTACCGGGCATCCTCGGCCAGGTAGGGGACCAGACCCTGGTCATCGATGCGGGGTCCAACAAGGGGCCCATCTGCCAGGCCGTGGCAGGGCATCCGAAACGGAGGAATTTCCTGGCATGCCACCCGATAGCGGGGACGGAATTCACGGGTCCGGCAGCCGCCCTCGAAGGGTTGTTCGACGGGAAGGTCAACATCATCTGCGAGGTGGAACAGACCGCCTTTGCCATACAGGAGCGCGCCCTGGAACTCTTCGGGAAACTCGGGATGCGCATCCGGTACATGAACCCGGAGGCACACGACCGGCACATTGCCTACGTGTCCCACCTGTCGCACATCAGTTCCTTTATGCTGGGGAAAACGGTGATCGAAAAGGAGAAAAACGAACGGGATATCTTTGATATGGCAGGCAGCGGCTTCGAAAGCACGGTGCGGCTCGCCAAGAGCTCCCCAGCCATGTGGGCCCCGATATTCCGGCAGAACAAAAAGAACGTCCTGGAAACCCTGGACGAGTACATCGAAAACCTCAGCCAATTCCGGACCCTGCTGGAAACAGACCAGTATGAGGCCCTTTTCGAGGAGATGGAGCAAACCAACCGCATAAAAGAGATATTAAAAGGAATACCATTGAATAAAAGCTGAAATCAGACTATGGAGAATTCAAGACAACTGCGCAAATGGCTGGACGACATGGACCTGCCACACCCATTGGTGATCGCCGGCCCCTGCAGTGCCGAAACGGAGGAACAGGTGCTGGGGATCGCCCACCAGTTAAAGGATACGGACGTTAACTATTACCGGGCCGGGATCTGGAAACCACGCACCCGCCCAGGTAACTTTGAAGGCGTGGGCGCTATCGGCCTGAAGTGGCTGCAGAAGGTCAAACGGGAAACCGGCCTGAAGACCGCCACCGAGGTAGCCAACCGGGCCCATGTGGACCTGGCTCTGGAACACGACATCGACCTGCTGTGGATCGGGGCGCGTTCCACGGTCAGCCCGTTTATCGTACAGGAAATCGCCGACGCCCTGGAAGGGACCGACAAGGTGGTGCTGATCAAAAACCCGGTAAACCCCGACCTGTCCCTCTGGCTGGGGGCGGTGGAACGCCTCTACACGGCGAACATCCAAAAGCTGGGGGTCATCCACCGGGGGTTTTCAACCTATGAGAAAACCAAGTACCGGAACATCCCGGAATGGCAGCTCGCCATCGAACTGCAGACCCGCTTCCCGGACCTGCCGCTCATCAACGACCCCTCCCATATCAGCGGGCGTCGCGACCTGATCTTCGATGTTTCCCAGACGGCCCTCGACCTGAATTTCGACGGCCTGATGATCGAGACCCACAGCGATCCCGACAATGCCTGGAGCGATGCGGCCCAGCAGGTCACCCCGGCCCGGTTGGTCCAGATCATGAAGGACCTCCGCATCCGGAAGGAATCGGACGAAGAAACCGAGTACAACAACAAGTTGAGCAACCTGCGGGCCCAGATCGACGTGATCGACAACCAGCTGATCGAAACCCTCGGGAAGCGGATGCGCATTTCCGATGAGATCGGCGCCCTGAAGAAGCAGCGCAACGTGGCGGTCCTGCAGACGGGCCGCTGGAATGCCATCCTGGGCAACATGATCCTGGAAGGGGAGTCCAAGGGCCTGAGCGAGGAATTCGTCCTGAAGATGTTCAAGGCCATCCACCAGGAGTCCATCAACCACCAGGAGAAGGTGATCAACAACTGATCCCTCGACGGGGATTTGACATTTTTAACAAAATTCGGGCGGGCCCGGGTGTAACAACCCGGGACTCTGCCCGTCTTTAATTTAAAGAAAAAACAAATCCAGATGAGAACACTAATTATTGCGCTGATGGTGCTGGGCCTCGGAACGGTCCGGGCCCAGCAGATCATCGACCGGGAAGTAGGCGATTTCCACGAAATAAAAGTCTTTGACCTGATCGAGGTAAACCTGATCAAGTCGGATGAGAACCGGATCCTGATTAAGGGCGACCGCTCTTCCGAAATCGAGTATGTCAACCGGGACGGCGTCCTGAAGCTCCGGATGGAATTTGACAAGAAATTCCGGGGGGAGGACATGCTCATCGAGGTGTATTACACCGATATCCGGGTGTTGGATGCCAACGAAGGCTCCCGTATTGTCTGCAACGAACTCGTTGAACAGGATAAAATCGAACTCCGGGCCCAGGAAGGGGCGCGCATCGAAATCGGCATGAAGGTCCGGGATGCGGAAATCCGCGCGGTAACCGGGGGGATGGTCTATGCTTCCGGGCTGGCCACGAACCAGGTGATCACCCTGAATACAGGCGGCATCTTCGAGGGCCGCGACCTCAAAACGGACTATAGCAGCATCCGTGTTTCCGCCGGGGGCGAAGCGGAACTTTTCGCCAGCGAGGAAGTGGATATCCGGATCCGTGCAGGTGGGGATGTGTACGTCTACGGGAACCCCAACCAGGTCCACAAGGACCGGATTTTCGGGGGGCGCATCTACCTGAAAGATTAGGGCTGCACCAGACAGCCAATAAAAAACCGGGGTATTTCCACCCCGGTTTTTTTTATGGATGCCTGGCTGCCGGCCTATTTGCGGAAGATATACCGCGTAATGAAAATACCCTGCCCGTCATCCTTGCCGCTTTCACTTTCGACGGCACTGCTTACAAAGACCAGTTCCCAGCCATTGGCCGTCATGTCATTGATCATGGAGGTGATCAGCGCATCGTTCGCCGCGATGTTCTGGAAGCGGATACCCCCGAGGTTGTAGAAATTCAGCAACTTGGTTTCCTCGAAGTTCTTGACCCGGATTTCCGAGCGGTCCGATTTGTTCCGCGTATTGTCGTCCTCGGTCTGCACACTGGAGTATTCCTTGTAATCCTTGTCCTCCAGGGCGTTGATGATCCGGGAACGCCCCAGGCCGTTGGGCACGATGGATTCCACGCTGGTGATGACCTTGTAGGTCTGGGCGCTGAGCTCCGGCAGGGAAGCCAGGAGGCATAAAGCCAGGAAAAACAGTTTTTTCATAAGCTTGCTATTAGGTTTAATTGACAATGAAGGATGTTGTATACTACAATGTTACTCGATAATTCTTAATTTGCGAGCGCCAAGAATCGAAATGCAGGGAACCGTATATAAATCGACCGGGAGTTGGTATACCGTCAGGGATGCGTCCGGCGAATTCCACAATTGCCGGATCAAGGGGAAATTCCGCCTGCAGGGCATCAAAAGCACCAACCCGGTGGCAGTCGGGGACCAGGTCACCTTCCGCCTGGAGACGATCGGGGATGAAACCGTGGGCAACATCGAGGAAATTGCCCCCCGCAGGAATTACATCATCCGTAAATCCGTCAACCTCTCCAAACAAACCCATATCATCGCCGCCAACATCGACCAGGTCTTCCTCCTGGTCACCCTGGAAAACCCAAAGACCTACCCGGCCTTTATCGACCGGTTCCTGGCCACGGCGGAAGCCTACCAGGTGCCCTGTGTCCTGTTGTTCAACAAAACGGATGCAACGGCCCCCGACATGGAGGAGGAGGTAAACGAAATGTATGAGCTCTATTCCGATATCGGCTATAACTGCCTGCGTATTTCGGCCCGGACGGGGGAACGGGTAGACGAGGTCCGGCAGCTGATGGTAGGGAAGACTTCCATGTTCGCGGGGCATTCGGGGGTCGGGAAATCCACCCTGATCAACCAAATCGAACCCGGCCTGGAACTGCGGACCTCGGAAATTTCAGAGCAGCACCGACAGGGGCAGCACACCACGACCTTTGCGGAGATGTACGACCTGTCCTTCGGGGGGCGCATCATCGATACGCCTGGTATCAAAGGCTTTGGCCTGGTGGATATGGAACCGGAGGAAATCGGGGATTACTTCCCGGAGCTCTTTGAGCTGAAATCCGAATGCAAGTTCAACAACTGCCTCCACCTGGATGAGCCCAGCTGTGCGGTCAAGGAGGCGGTAAGGGAAGGGCGGATCCGCAAGAGCAGGTACCGTTCCTATGTACAAATGGTAACCGGGGAGGAAGATACCTACCGGCAGGACCCCTTTCAGGAAGCATGAGGGCGGTGGTACAAAGGGTCCGGGAGGCCCGTGTTTCGGTGGAAGGGGCTGTGGTATCCGAAATCGGGGAAGGGCTGCTGGTGCTCCTCGGGGTGGAAACCGGGGACACCCGGGATGAAATGGAGTGGCTCTGCCGGAAAATCGCCAACCTCCGCATCTTCCCCGATTCCGAGGGGCAAATGAACCGGTCCCTCCTGGAAACGGGGGGACGCGCCATCGTAGTCAGCCAGTTTACCTTGCTGGCTGCCACCAAAAAGGGGAACCGGCCCTCTTATATCCGCGCCGCACCCCCTGAAGAGGCCATCCCCCTGTACGAAGCCTTTGTGGCCCTGCTGCAGGAATTGCTGGGCCTGGAGGTGGGTACAGGCGAATTCGGGGCAGACATGCAGGTAGCCCTGGTCAACGACGGGCCGGTAACGATCTGCATCGACAGCCGCCGGCGGGAATAAAGCCCGGTTTAGCCGGGGCGCGTGCCTGCGGCCATGAATAAAGCCCGGGGCATCCCGGGAATTGCACCAGATTTATTGTGAAGAATCCGCCGGAACAAGTAGTTTTGGCAAAAACACCATCGGATGGAACTCAAGGGAGCACAACAGGCAGTGGATAACTGGATACAGGCCCACGGGGTCCGCTATTTTGACGAGCTGACCAATATGGCCCAGCTTACCGAAGAGGTAGGGGAGGTGGCCCGGATCATTGCGCGCCGGTACGGGGAGCAGAGCGAAAAGGAATCCGACAGGGAGAAAGACCTGGGCGAGGAACTGGCAGACGTAGTCTTTGTGGTGCTCTGCCTGGCCAATCAGACCGGGATTGACCTGGAGGCCTCCTTCAACCGGAAACTCGAGCTGAAAGCCCGCCGGGACCACGACCGCCACCAGGGGAATGAAAAACTGAAATAGGCTATCTTTGCCCCGGACCAAAAGCCCTTGATTTGAATCTGCAACTAAGCGGCCCCAAGCAGCAGCGCCTGCAAAAAGACCTTACCATTACCGGCTCAAAAAGCGAGTCCAACAGGTTGTTGCTGCTGCAAGCCCTCTTCCCGGATATCCGGATCGAAAACCTCTCCAATTCCGACGATGCACAGGTCATGAAGGCCGGCCTGCAATCCCGGGCGGATACCGTGGACATCCACCATGCGGGTACGGCCATGCGTTTTTTAACCGCCTATTTTGCCAGCCGTCCCGGTCGGGAAGTGACCCTTACCGGCTCCCCCCGTATGAAAGAACGCCCCATCCGGGTTCTGGTGGATGCCCTCCGGGACCTCGGTGCACAAATCGAGTACCTGGAAACCGAGGGCTGCCCGCCCCTGCGGATCCGCGGGACCCGGCTTGGGAAGTCCCGGGTGTCCCTGCCGGCCGATATCAGCAGCCAGTACATTTCCGCCCTGTTGCTCATTGCCGCCGACCTCCCGGGCGGTTTGGAGATCACCCTGGAAGGGACCATCACCTCCGTGCCCTATATCCGGATGACCCTGCGTTTACTGGAGCGTATCGGCATCGAGACCGAATTTGAGGGGAACACGATCCGTGTCCATCGTGCCGCCACTCTGCCCGGGCAAACCTGTACGGTGGAATCTGACTGGAGTTCGGCCTCCTATTTTTACAGCATGGTGGCCCTGTCCCCGGTCACCAGCCAGATCGGGCTGAGGTCCTACCGGCGCGATTCCCTCCAGGGCGACAGCATCCTGCCCACCCTCTTCGGGAAGCTAGGGGTGGAATCTCATTTTGAAGGGGACCGGCTCGAAATCACCCGCAGCGGTGACCCCGTGTCTGAGATGCTGCAACTGGACCTGATCCGGACCCCCGACCTGGCACAAACCATCGCCGTTTGTTGCTTCGGCCTCGGGATTGGTTGCGAGCTCACCGGCCTGCACACGCTGAAAATTAAGGAAACCGACCGCCTGGTGGCCCTGGAAAGGGAACTCTCCAAACTCGGCGCGCCCATCCGCGTAACCGACAGCTCCCTCCACCTGGAACCCAGCCGCCGGATCATCGCCATGCAGCGTATCAGCACCTACAACGACCACCGGATGGCCATGGCCTTTGCACCCCTGGCGCTGAAGACGGACCTGATCATCGAGGATGCCGGGGTGGTATCCAAATCCTACCCGGATTTCTGGTCGGACCTGGAGCAGCTGGGGTTCCTCAGCAGGGAAGTGTAGGCTGTCCGAACTGCAATTTCCAAGCATTTTTCACATAAGTCCCGGATTTTCTTGACATCCCCTGTTTATGGGTCGTATATTTGCAGCCGCAAAAAACACGAACTCCGGATATGAAACTATCGCATTTTAATTTTGAGCTTCCCAAGGAACTCCTTGCCGAATACCCGACTGAAAACCGGGACGAGTCCAAACTGATGGTCGTACACAGGGATACCGGCAAAATCGAACACAAACTGTTCAAGGACCTGATCGACTACTTTGAGGAAGACGATGTGATGGTACTCAACAACACCAAGGTTTTTCCGGCCCGCCTCTACGGGAACAAGGAAAAGACCGGGGCACGTATCGAAGTATTCCTGCTCCGCGAGCTGAATGAAGAGCAGCGCCTGTGGGACGTGCTGGTAGACCCGGCCCGGAAAATCCGGATCGGCAACAAGCTGTATTTCGGGGAGGACGAAGCACTGGTGGCTGAAGTGATCGACAACACCACCTCCCGGGGTCGGACCCTTCGCTTCCTCTATGACGGTTCCTATACGGATTTCCGCCGGAAACTCCGGGAACTGGGGCAGACCCCCCTGCCGAAGTACATCAAGCGGGACCCGGAGCCCCAGGACGAGTCCCGCTACCAGACCATCTATGCCAAGTACGAGGGCGCAGTGGCTGCCCCGACCGCCGGGCTCCACTTTTCCAAACACCTGCTGAAAAGGCTGGAGATCAAGGGGATCAATTTTGCGGAACTCACCCTCCATGTGGGCCTGGGAACTTTCAGCCCGGTTGAGGTGGAGGACCTTTCCAAGCACAAGATGGACAGCGAGGAGCTGGTCATCGACGAGCGGGCCACGGAAATCGTCAATACGGCAAAGCGCCACAAAAGGAAGGTATGCGCCGTGGGCACCACGGTGATGCGCGGCCTGGAGAGCGCCGTCTCCTCCGAGCACATGCTCAATACGCACGAGGGATGGACCAACAAGTTTATCTTCCCCCCCTATGAATTCAGCATTGCCAATTGCATGGTGACCAATTTCCACCTGCCCAAGTCGACGCTGCTGATGATGGTTTCCGCCTTTATGGGCCACGACCTGATGAAGCGCGCCTACAAGGAAGCCATCCTGGAGCAGTATCGCTTTTACTCCTACGGGGATGCGATGCTGATCCTGTAACCCGAACCGGCTGCGCAGCAGCCAAAAACGAACCGAACTTATGAAGGCCGAGGCAAAAAAGGACATCCGTGCCCTGAGCAGGGAAGCGCTTCGGGACTTTTTCGAAGGGCGGGGACTGCAGGCGTTCCGGGGGAACCAGGTCTATGAATGGCTCTGGAAAAAGGGGGCGCATTCCTTTGAGGAGATGACCAACCTGTCCCTGGACCTGAGGGAACAGCTCGCCACGGAGTTTACCATCAACCACATCGAGGTGGACCGCATGCAGCGGAGCGCCGACGGCACGGTAAAAAACGCCGTCCGCCTCCACGACGGCCTGGTGGTGGAATCCGTGCTCATACCCACCGAGAACCGCACCACGGCCTGCGTCTCCAGCCAGGTGGGCTGCAGCCTGGATTGCAAATTCTGCGCAACGGCCCAGCTCAAGCGGATGCGCAACCTGAACCCCGATGAGATTTACGACCAGGTCATGGTGATCGACCGGCAGAGCCGGCTGTATTACAACCGCCCGTTGAGCAACATCGTATTCATGGGGATGGGGGAACCGCTCATGAACTACCCCAACATGATGAAGGCCATTGCCAAGATCACTTCCCCGGAGGGTTTGGGCATGTCGCCAAGGCGCATCACGGTCTCCACCTCGGGCGTACCCAAGATGATCCGCCGCATGGCCGATGAAGGCCCCCGGTTCAACCTCGCGGTTTCCCTCCATTCCGCCATTGACCGGACCCGCTCCTCCATTATGCCCTTCAACGAAACCTTCCCGCTTGCGGATCTGCGGGAGGCCATCGCTTACTGGTACAGCCAGACCGGGAGCCGGGTGACCTACGAATACGTGGTCTGGGAGGGGATCAATGACCAGCCCGAGGATGTGGCTGCCCTACTCGAATTCTGCAGGGCAGCCCCCTGCAAGGTCAACCTGATCGAATACAACCCCATCGGGGACGACGGCTTCCGCCAGGCCCCCGAGCCGGCCCTGAATGCCTATATCGACGCCCTGGAAAATGCCGGCATCACCGTCACGGTCCGCCGGTCGCGCGGCAAGGACATCGATGCGGCCTGCGGGCAGCTGGCCAATAAATCCTGAAGCGTCTCCGGGAAGGGGTTATCTTTCTGCAAGGGTGCTGTCGATGGCCCCCAGGAGGTTGATGGCGTACTCCCGGGCCCCCCGGATGCGGTCTATGGTTTCTTTTTTTCGCATGGCGCTGGTGCGCAGCATGTTGCGGACCCTGGGAGTCTTTAACAGGCGTACCAATTCACTTTTGCGAGCCGTTTCGGATTGCAGGGCGGGCAGGGAATCACCGACAAAAATCTCGTGGTAGTAATTCTCGAAGTCCGGGTTGTAATACCAGAACTGCGCCTCATTCAATGCCGATTTGGAATCCCAGTCAATAAAGTTGCGGTAGTTGTTCTGGATGGTGGTGTAATAGTCGTTCACCCGGTCAAAGAGGTCCCCGAAACCGGCAAGTTCCGTCAGGCCGATACTTTCCATTTTGTGAAAGGTAGGGGACACGAAATCCACGGTCCGGTATTTGGGGGTTACCAAATCCATGATCGAATCCCCGGGCATATCCCCAAAATCCCGGGTGCCCAGTGCTTTCAGTCGATCCTGGTAGATCTCCGTATACATTTCGATGACCTCCTTCAAATTGGCAGTGTCCCGCACCAGGTCGCTGCGGAGGTTGCGGACGAGCTCCAGGGACTGCCGCTCCTGTTTTTTCAGGATGTCCCAGTTATTGACCTGGAAGGCGATCAGGATCCCGATAACGATGAGCAGGATCTCGCCCAGGGCATAGAGCAGGTACCTTTTGACCTTTTGGTCTTCGATCAGCCGATACCGGAGTTTATGCCAGAGTCTTACCATTACTGAAGTACTGCTTGTTCCGGTCCGGCGCGGATTTCACCGGGACCCGTCAGGGGAAAGTTACAAAAAAACGAGTTTGGGGGCCGGGGGCGCAAAGTAGGCTGTTTGGGCACTTTCATGACGGGGGTGCCGCCATTTTACCTACTTTTATAGCCACTAAGCCAGACCTTCCAAAAAGAGCAGTTTGAAGACCAGCGCCCGCATTCGTGAGCCCATTGAAAAGGAGATGGAACTCTTTGAAAAAAAGTTCCACCAGTCCATGTCTTCCCAGGTGCCCCTGCTCAACCGGATCACGTACTACATTGTCAACCGGAAGGGCAAGCAGATGCGGCCCATGTTCGTGTTCCTGACTGCCAAACTGCTCAACGACGGGGTCGTAAATGAACGCACCTACCGGGGTGCCTCGGTCATCGAGCTGATCCATACGGCCAGCCTGGTGCACGACGATGTGGTGGATGAGAGTTTCAAACGGCGGGGCTTCTTTTCCATCAACGCGCTCTGGAAGAACAAGATCGCGGTGCTGGTGGGGGATTTCCTGCTGGCCAGGGGGATGTTGCTCTCCGTCGACAACGGGGATTTTGACCTGCTGCGCATCATTTCGGGTGCGATGCGGGAGATCAGCGAAGGGGAACTGCTGCAGCTGGAAAAGGCGCGCCGCCTGGACATTACCGAAGATGTGTACTACGAGATCATCCGACAGAAGACAGCCACGCTGATTGCAGCCTGTTGCAGCCTGGGCGCGGCTTCCGTAAAACCGGATACCGAGTATGTGGAAACCTTCCGGAAATTCGGGGAACGCTGCGGTATGGCCTTCCAGATCAAGGACGATTTGTTCGATTACGGGGAAAACCGGATCGGCAAACCCACGGGGATCGACATCAAGGAGCAGAAAATGACGCTCCCGCTCATACACGCCCTGAATTCGGCATCGGACAGGGACCGGAAATGGCTCATCAATTCGGTCAAAAACCACAACACCGACAAAAAGCGGGTGAAGGAGGTGATCGCATTCGTCAAGGATTCCGGCGGGCTCCAGTACGCCGAGCAGCGCATGCTGCATTTTAAGCAGGAAGCCCTGCAGATGCTCACGGCCTATCCGGAGAGCCCATACCGGGAGGCCCTGGAGCTGATGGTAAACTACGTGGTGGACCGGAAGCAATAACATACTTTATGAATGAATCCGTACAAAAAGCGTAGATATGAAAAGTACATTTAAGGTTTTTATTTTTATTGGCATCACGTTCCTCCTGATGTCCACTCACAGTGTTTACAGCCAAAAACAACTGGATGAAGAGACAATCGCCGATTTGCAAAAAACGAGTCAGTATGCCTTTGGGGTCAGTGAGGAACTCTATTTCAGGGGTGTGCTTGGGATGTACGATCTGTTGGTGGGCAACGGGGTGGAAGTGACAGACTATGAGATAGTCGTCAAGGGAAAACTCGTTGCAAAACTGGTAAAAGGATCCGAACTGGAGGAGTTTTTCCGGAAATACCGGTCTAAAGTCCGGGTAAGCATTTGCAGCGTTGCAATGGAAAAATTAAATGTTACCGAAGACCAGTTATTCGATGGCCTGGATGTGGTGGCAACTTATTCCGTGCGCTTATTGCAATTGCAGGCCAGGGGATACAACACCCTGTTCTATTAGGGATTCCCGGCAGGGTACGGTTCTCGGACAAAACGAAACCTTATGTCCCGTGCTGTCTTTGCCCTTCCTTCCAGCACCCGGTTGAGGGCATCGCAGAAACATCCCCTGACTGGCAGGATTCTTGTGCTTTATAAAAAATTACGTACCCACGGGCAACCCTTTTTGCCCGGATTCCGTCTTTATAAACAGAAGCCGACAACACACTGTGAAGATCATTGCCCTGTTCCGAAATGAAAAGGCCCTTATCAAAAGAGCTCAGGCAGGCCATCGCGAAGCCCAGCAGCAGCTGTACGAGCAATGGTCGCCAAAGATGCTGGCAGTCTGCAGGCGGTACATACGCGACCTGCATTTTGCGGAGGACGTAATGATCGAGGGGTTTGTCAGGGTTTTCAAGAATCTCGGAACTTTCCGCCACGACGGGAGTTTTGAGGGCTGGATCCGACGGATCATGGTGCGGCAGGCAATTGATTTTCTCCGGAAAAAGCAATTTGTCGTCCTGGATGAGACACTGCCCGAAACGCCGGACCATACGGTCGGGGAATCGGATTTCCTGGAACTGCGCCAGATTCACGAGTTGATCGACGCGCTGCCGGAAGGCTACCGGACCGTATTTGTGCTTTATGTCGTGGAAGGCTACAAACACCCGGAAATTGCCGAACTGCTGGACATTTCGGAGAGCACCTCCAAATCGCAGCTGTATAAGGCGCGAAAATTGCTGCAGGAGCAGCTAGAAAAACACCAAATCACCCGTTATGGCACCCGTTGAATTTGAAAAGAATATCAAAGAGAAATTGCAGCGGCAGGAAATCCAGCCGTCGAAGGAGGCATGGGAGCGCATCGAAGCCCGGCTGGGCGACAGGGGCCCGAGGCGTAACCGGAACCGGTTGGCGCCCTGGGCATACGGGGCTGCGGCAGCCCTGGTGATCGCCCTGGGGGTGCGGATGATGACCCTGACGGATCCGGATCCTGTCTCCGGGGAAAACCCGGAGCTCGCCTCCCCTGAGGCGGGTAAAACCTTGCCGGCCCAGGATTTGCCGGGGGTGGAACCGGGGCAACCGGCCGATCCCGTGCCCTCCACGGACGCGGTACCCCCAACGGGCACCCTCGCCTCTGACGGACCCACAGGATCCCAGCCGGAAGGCGCGGACCGGGATCGCACAGGGCAAACCCCGAAGGCCGCATACCGGAAGCCGGGGAAAACCGATGCAGCCCTTGCCCTGTCCGGCAAAAAGCCGGATACAGGAGAAACGCACGGCCGGCTGGCCCCGGAAGAGACAGCGGACCTCGCATCGCAAATCGACCGGCAGGTGGGAGCCGTCCTGGAAGAAGTCGCACTGCTCGAATCGGAAGGGGCACGTGTGAGCGATGCCGAAATCGATTCCCTGCTTCGGGAGGCGCGGGAGCGGATAGCGGCCGGATCCTACCGGATGCCCCGGGATTCGGTGGATGCCCTTTCCCTGCTCTCGGATGCGGAGGAGGAACTGGACCAGACATTCCGGGAGGAATTGTTCGACAAGCTCAAAACCGGATTTATGAAGGTGCGCACCGCCGTCGCCGACCGGAACAACTAACACCCAATGATACCGTAAAAATCACCGATCCCGAAAGGGGTCCGGGAGGAGTCTATTCATCAATCATCAAATCACAAAACAATGAACACCATTACACGATTTATCATCCCCCTGTTGCTACTCACCCTTGCCCAGTTCGCACAGGGGCAGGAACCCTATGAAAGACGCATCGAAAACCTGGAGCAACTCCGGGAACAGGTGCCCACACAGGAAAAGGAGGCGCTAAAACAGGAAATACTTGGCATTGAGGAGCGCCTGATCGACGGGGAAATCTCCGAGGCGGAGTCGCGCCGTCTCAAGGAAGAGGCTGCCGGGAAGCGTGCGCGGAATATCGAGGACCGGCTGGCCATGATCGAGCGGGAAATCGCCCTGTTGGAGCGAAACGAGGGGGATGTGCTGGGCACGGGCCGCAGATACACCGATGAGGGAGAGGTTACTGCAATCAATATCCGCTTCAACGACGAGGACATCTTCGGGTGGCGCAAACGGGACCACCCCGTCCGGTACGACAGGAGGACCTATTCGGACCTGGTGGTGGCCGTGGGCTTCAACAATGCCCTGGCCAAGGGCCGCAGCCTGGAGGAATCCCCCTATAAACTGGCGGGCAGCCGGTTTTTTGAGATCGGCTGGACCTGGCGTACCCGCGTTTTTAAGAACAGCAACTTCATGCGATTCCATTACGGGGTATCTTTCCAGTTCAACGGCCTCAAGCCGGAGGGGAACCAGACCTTCGTGCCCGAAGGCGGCCAGACCACCCTGCAGGAATTCGAGTACGACCTGGACAAATCGAAATTCCGAATGGATAACCTGGTGGTGCCCGTATACCTGGAATTCGGGCCTTCCCGGTACAGGGAGTACAAAGACCATTTCAGGTATTCCCTGGACGACCAGTTCCGCATTGGCCTGGGGGGGTATGCCGGGTTTAACCTCGGGGCCCGTCAGAAACTCAAGTACGACCGGGAAGGGGAGCGCGCCAAGGATAAGTTGAAAAGGGGGTACAATACCTCGGACCTGGTCTACGGCCTGGCAGGTTATGTGGGCGTGGAAGGCGTGCTGCTCTATGCCAAATACGACCTGAACCCGATTTTCGAAAATGCAGAAGTGGATGAGCACAACATCTCCCTGGGCCTGCGATTTGACCTTTGAGCCGGAGTTCCGTAAGATGAATCCGGAAGGGGCGCCCGCATGGCGCCCTTTTTTTATTGAATTTCGTCCAGGGCAGCGACCATATCAGGACTGAGTTCGGGTCCGGCGTATCCCTTTTTGCAATGGGAGCAGGTTACCTCCCGGAAAAGCTTCAACCTGAAAACGGGCAACCAGAAAATGTGGACATAATGGGGGGTCACCCGCCCTGTCATTTGTCCGCTCTGGCCGCAGAAAGGACATTTCAGCCCTTGCAGCAGGGCCTCCCTGGGCTTTCCGGTTCGCGTTCCGAAAAAGAGGATCACATCGGGGGTATTTAGCGGGTTCGAAGCAAAGGTACGCATTTGAAAACTCCGGGAATCCACATGAATTACCCTTTCCCGGTGCGGTGCGTTTTCGTACTTTTACCAGTGCCAAAATTTCGAATTACTTGATAGCGAGGAGCACCATTGACAAGGTTTTTGACGCCGCCCGGGTAGAGGAGGTGATCGGGGATTTTGTGCAGCTGAAAAAATCCGGATCCAACTTCAAGGGTCTCAGCCCGTTTACGGACGAGCGCACCCCGAGCTTTATGGTATCCCCGGTCAAGCAGATCTGGAAGGATTTCAGCAGCGGCAAAGGGGGCAACGTGGTGGCCTTTTTGATGGAGCACGAGCATTTCACCTATCCGGAGGCCATCCGCTACCTGGCCCGGAAGTACCAGATAGAGATCGAGGAGACCCAGCGGACGGACGAGGAAAAAGAACAGGCCAGCGAACGGGAAAGCATGCTGCTTGTCAGCGAGTTTGCCCGGGACTTCTTCCAGGAGTGCCTGTGGGAAACAGAAACTGGCAAGGCGATTGGACTGAGTTACTTCAAGGAGCGGGGCTTTTCGGAGGATACCATCCGGGAATTCGGCCTGGGGTACAACCCGGACCAATGGTCGGCATTTACGGATGCGGCCCTGGAAAAGGGGTACCAACTGGAATTCCTTGAAAAAACGGGGCTGACCATTGTCAAGCCCGCCCAGGACCCCGGGCAGGATCCCCGGAAGTTCGACCGGTTCAAGGGGCGGGTGCTATTCCCCATCCAATCCATGAGCGGACGCGTGCTGGGCTTCGGGGGGAGGACGCTGAGCTCCGAAAAGAAGGTTGCCAAATACCTGAATTCGCCCGAAAGCGAGATTTACCACAAGAGCAAGGTGCTCTATGGGATTTACCATGCCAAAAAAGCGATTGCCCGTGACGACGTTTGCTACCTGGTGGAAGGCTATACCGATGTCATCCAACTCTACCAAAGCGGGATCGAGAATGTGGTGGCCTCCAGCGGGACCGCCCTCACCCCGGACCAGATCCGCCTGATCCGCCGGCTCACGAAAAACGTGGTGGTGCTTTTTGACGGGGACGCGGCTGGTCTCCGGGCTTCCCTCAGGGGGATCGACCTGATCCTGGAAGAAGGCCTGAATGTCCGCGTTTGCAGCTTTCCGGAAGGTGAGGACCCCGACAGTTTTGCCAGGGCGCATTCCCGGGATGCCATCGAGGCGTACCTCAAGGAGCACGCCCGCGATTTTATTCAGTTCAAAACCGCCCTGCTGACCAAAGAGGCCGCAGACGACCCCATCCGGCGGGCGGAAACCATCCGGGACATCGTGAGCAGCATTTCCCGGATCCCGGACCGGATCAAGCAGGAGGTCTACGTGCAGGAATGCGCTTCGCTCATGGGCATTTCGGAGCAGGTGCTTTTCAATACCCTGGCTCAGATGTCCCGGAAGGCCCAGCGGGATGCATCCCGGAAGCCCGAGCAGCGTTCCATGGAAGTGGTCCGGCAGGAACCCGCTGCCGAAAAGGTAGACCCGCAGTACGAACTGGAACGCAAGATCATCGAGGTGCTCTTGCTGTACGGGCAGGAATCCGAGGAATTCGAGGACCTGATCCTCAAGGAGAATGAGCAGGGGGAACTGGTGCTGGAGCCCGAGCGGAGCGAGGCCAAGGTATTCGAGAAGATCTTCCTGGACTTGCAGGAGGACGAGATTGAGCTGAGCCACGACCGGTTCCGCAGCCTGTACTACAAACTCATTGAAAAGTTGAACTCGGAGCCGGAGTTCAGCGTGCAAAGCCTGACCGGGGAGGCCGATGCCGAACTGGCCGGGGAACTGTCTACCATCCTCATGGAGGATGAGAAGTACGAGCTGCACCATTGGGAGCGCAAGGACATCTTCCCCAAGCAGAAACAGGACAGCCTGGGCCAGCTGGTCAGTGAAACCATCCTGTCCCTCCGGTGTTACCTGATACAGAAACGCATCGATGCCCTCCGGGGGCAAACCGAATCCCGGCCAGGTGAAACCAATGCGGAAATCCTGGAGGAAATCATCAACTACCTGCACCTGAACAAGCTGTTGAACAAAAAGCTGAACCGGGTCTTGTCCTGAAACGGGCTGCCCGGAATCCGCTGGCAAATCGCAAAATAAAAAAGCCCCGAAACCGGGGCTTTTTTAATGGGAATCCCAATTGGGGATCCGAAGGGGTTCAGTAGAGCTCAAGGGCTTTGGCCTGCTGAAGCAGGTCCACCATATTGTCCACGTTGAGTTTTTTCATCAGGCGTGCCTTGTAGGTGCTCACCGTCTTTTCGTTCAGGTTCAGCCCCAGGGCGACCTCTTTGTTGCGCTTTCCGTTTGCCAGCATCTTGAGGACCTCGACCTCGCGGGTGGAGAGTTTCCGGAAAAAGCGGCGCGGCTTCTGGGTGCCTTCGTCAAAGGCCAGGCGCTGGGCCAGTTCGTTGGTGATGAACATCCCGCCTTCGCTCACTTTTTCGACAGCTACGCTCAGGTAGGAGACATCTGCACTCTTGGAAAGGTACCCGCGCGCTCCGGCGCGTATGGTACTCAAAGCATAAACATCCTCGGACTGCCCACTGTATATCAATACCTGGACATCCGGGTATTCGTCCTTCATTTTACGCAGGGTGGCAATCCCGTTGATATCGGGAATATCCATTTCCAGGATCAGTACATCGGGGGTAGCTTCCGACAGCATCTCGAAAAGGGCGTTGGTGTTCCCGACATCGCCGAGAACTTTAATCGCGTCGTCATTTTCAAGAACCTGTTTGATGCCAAGGCGGACAATGGGGTGGTTATCCGCAATAATTACATTGATCATTTGGGTTAGTTTATCGATTTCAAGGCTCGGCACGTCCTTAATATCTGACATGCAATGTAAGGCTTAAATCCGTTATTACCTGAACAAAATTGTCAAAAAATTCCGGTCCTGGCGGGAAATGCCCCGCAATAATCGAGATAATGCACTGAATTGGGGCTGAGTGGTTTATTTCAGCGAATCGGGAATTTCGCACACAGGGATAGGAAGCATTTTGTGTCGATTAACGGTATTCAGGTGTTTGTAAATCCGGAACACCTCCTGCTCTCTGCCTTCGAAGTCACCGGCTTTTTTCCCCTGTTCGTCCATGGCCATGGCCCATTCGAGTTCCGGGTAACTGGCCCCGATCTGGTCTTCGTCCGTGCGGTTGTCGCCCCACAGCCCATCCGTTGGCGGGGCATTGAGGATCTCTTCCCGGATGCCCAGGTGGCGGGCCAGCTCGTAAACTTCGGTTTTCAACAGGTCGGCAATCGGGCTGAGGTCCACCCCCCCGTCTCCGTATTTGGTATAGAACCCCACGCCGAAATCCTCCACCTTGTTGCCCGTCCCTGCCACCAGGTACTTCTCCAGGGCCGCAAAGTAATAGAGGGAAGTCATGCGCAGTCGGGCCCGGGTATTTGCCAGGGACATAAAGCGCTCCTCTTCCGAATCCACATCGGGAAGGACCCCGAGGAGGCTGTCGAATACCGGGGTGAGGTTGATCCACTCCGAACGCACATTGGGGTGGTGCGTTTTCAACCAACCGATGTGGTTGGCTGCCCGGGTCACCTGGCTTTCGGATTGGTGGATGGGCATTTCCAAACAAAGCACTTCCAGGCCGGTCCGGGCACACAGGGTCGAGGTGAGTGCGGAGTCAATCCCACCGGAAACCCCGACCACAAAACCCTTCATCCCGGCATTCTGCGCATATTCCTTTAACCAGGCTACTATATAATCGATGATCTTTTCCCTGTTCATTCGGCTTCAGTTTCAATTGGAAAACCACTAACTTTGCCCGTAAAAATAGCACCTGACCTCCTAAAAATAAAGCCTTGTTGCGAATACTTAAGATTGGATTGCCTGTTTTGGTGCTCACAGTGCTCAGCGCCTGCGGTGATGACGCGGCAAAAATCTCCGAAAAGGTGGCGCAGATTCCCGTGGACCTGGAAGTAAGCCGGTTCGACAGGGCCTTTGACCAAATGGAGCCGGAAAACCTGCCGGACCTCAAGGCCCGGTACCCCTATCTTTTCCCTCCCCAATTCCCTGACAGCATCTGGCTGGCCAAAAAGGCCGACACCCTGCAGGTGCACCTGCGGGAAGAGGTGGCCCGGGCGTTCCCGGATTTTGCGCCCTATGCCTCGGGCCTGGAACTGCTCTTCAAGCATGTGAAGTTTTATTTTCCGGAGCAGCAGGTCCCCCGGGTGGTCACCCTTACCACGGATGTGGATTACCGCAGCCGGGTCGTGCTCACGGACACCCTGCTGTTGATCGGCCTCGATAATTACCTGGGCCCGGACCACCCCTTCTACGGAAATATGGACCGTTACATCGCCAGGAGCCTGGACGCGACCTACCTGGTAAGCGACGTGGCAGCGGCCTTCGCGCAAAAAGTCGTCCCGCCCCCCTCGGAGCGCAGCCTGATATCCCAGATGGTTTACTACGGGAAATTACTCTACCTGAAAGACCGGCTGCTTCCATTGGCACCGGACTCGGTGAAAATTGCCTATACAGGGGAAGAACTGGAATGGGCCCGGGCCAATGAGTCCCAGATCTGGCGGTATTTTATCGAGCGGGAACTCCTTTACAGCACGGACAGGGAACTCGGGCCACGGTTCCTGGACCCCGCCCCTTTCAGCAAATTCCGGCTGGAACTCGACAACGAAACGCCCGGGAGGATTGGGCGCTACATGGGTTGGCAGGTGGTCCGTGCCTATGCGGAGTCGCATCCGGATACCCGCCTGAAGCAACTGCTGAACCTGCCCGGGGAAGAAATCTTCAGGCAATCCAACTACAAACCCCCCAAATAATTATGTCAAAACTGCATACATCGGAAATCACCCTGAGGGTGTCCCTGGACGAAAACCGGGTGCCGGAAAAACTCCATTGGTCTGCCCAGGACGGCGGCATCGACGATGAGGAGGCCAAAGCCATGCTGCTGTCCGTCTGGGACAGCCGGAACAAGGAATCCCTGAAGATTGACCTGTGGACCAAGGACATGCCGGTAGAGGAGATGAAGATTTTCTTCCACCAGACCCTGGTTGCCCTGTCAGATACCTTTATGAAGGCCACCCAGGACGAAAAGATGACGGCTACCATGAAGGATTTCTGTGATTACTTTGCCGAAAAGCTGGAGCTCAAGGGCGATCAGGCCTTGTAGAGCTCCCGGTAATAGGCATCGGCCATCCGGTGGCTCGAGAATGCAGGCACCACTTCCTCTTTGGCCCGCGTAACCATTTCCATCCATCTGTCGGGTTGTTCGTAGTACATGGGGAGTACCTCCGATTCCAGTAAACCGTAGAGGTTTTTGCTGTCCTGCTCGTCCTGTACGCTATGGGGCTGGCCCGGATCCGCTTCCGGGAGGACGAAGGCGTTTTCGCCATGCCGCGCAAATTCCGGGATCCACCCGTCGTTCACCGTCAGGTTCAGGGAGCCGTTCATGGCCGCCGTCATCCCACTGGTGCCCGAAGCTTCCCGCGTAATCCGGGGGGTGTTGAGCCAGATGTCGGACCCATCTTTCAATTTTTTAGAAAGCCCAATTTCATATCCCGTAAGCACGCTCAGGTTCGGGAACTGCCAGCTGACTTCAATGAGCCGGTTAAAGATGTTGATTGCCCCGAAGTCTTCGGGAAACGGCTTCCCGGCCCAGATAATCTGTATGGGCTTTTCCCGGTCCGACAGCAGCCTGCGGAACCGTTCAAAATCCCGCAGCAGCAGGTCGGCCCGTTTGTAGGCAGCAAAACGGCGGGCCCATACCACCGTGAGCACCTCCGGGTCAAAGCGCTTGCCGGTCTGGTCCAGCACCTCGCGGAAGAGGTCCGCTTTCATCTCGGCTTTCCTGCGCCTGAACGCCCGGGTGTTCCCTTTTTCAAAGGCCTTGTGCAGGGCCGGGTCGGTCCAGAAGCCGGGGTGCTGCGCGTTGGTTATGGGCACGATTTTGGCATCCAGCCCGAATGGCTGCCACATCTGACGTGCCACGCGGGCGTGGAGTTTGGAGACGGCATTCGCCTTTTTGACGTGCCTCAGGGCGGCAACCGTATAATTCAGGTCTTCCCCCACCAGTTCCTTTCGCAGTTCCGGGTCGGGCAGTCTGCGGCCAAAAAAGCCCCGGTTATTCAGGTGGTAGCCGTTGCGCGTTTCGTTCCCGCCCACTTCGGGGGTATGTGTGGTGAACACCATTTGGGAGGCGGTTACCCCCTGGTCCCGGAGGTAATAGAATGCAGGGAGGGCATGTCCCTCGTTGAGGTGGTAGCAGTCTGCACCTCCCAATGCCTGGACCAGTTTGGCCCCGCCCACCCCGAGGACAATGCTCTGAGAAATACGGGTTTCGTCATTAGGGTCGTACAGCCGGTCCGTGATGGTGCGGGACAGGTGGTCGTTTCCATCCACATCCGTGCTGAGGAGGTAGAGGGGAACCGTCTGGAATACCTCCGGGGGCAACACCCACACCCGGATTCGGACGTTTGGGTTGTCGCCGATGGCAACGGAAATTTCAATTCCCGTGTCTTCCAGGTAGTCGTAGCGCTTCCGGGTCAGGCGGGCATCCATGGTGGCATCCTCCTTCCGGCCCTGGTCGTAGTAGCCGTATTTCCAGAGCATGCCGATCCCGATCATGTTCTGCTTCAGGTCGAAGGCCGACTTCAGGTGGGACCCTGCGAGGAAACCGAGGCCCCCGGAGTAGATCTTCAGGCCCTGGTCGATGCCGAATTCCATGCTGAAATAGGCAGCACGCCTCACGTATTTTCGGTCTGGTTTATAGGGGTGGTGCCAGTTGCGGTACAGGCTGGTGGATGGTTCCATGATCAATGGGATATTAAAGGTGCAAAATACACATAATTCCCATCCAGCCGAACAGCTGCCCCCTCAAAGGATCAATTGGCCCGACGACCGGAAGCGGGATTGCCCGGGGTCAGTGCTCGATGGCCAGCAGCGGGATGCGGGTCTGCATGGAGAGGATGCGCGTCAGGCGGCCCTCGGAAGGGGTTCCTTTTTTGACGTGGTTCCTGGGGAGGACGGCCAGCAGGTCGATTTCCTTTTCCGCGGCGTAATCAAAGATCCCCTGTACCACATCTTCGCTTTCGATATAGGAGTGCTGCGCATAGAAATCCTCCAGGTAATATTCCAGCAGGTCCTCGTTTTTCTCATCTTCTCTGGAATATCCGTATACCCCGGGGGTATTCTGGATGGTAAGCACGTGTACCCGGGCATTGAACATGCGGGCAAAGTTCAGCAGGGTCGCCAGGTCCTTGGGGTCGTCAATTTCGTTCTGCCCCAGGATCAACGCAATTTTCCGGAGCTTGAATTCCTCGTCCACCCCCTGGGGGACCACCAGAACGGGTATTTCTGCGGCAAGTACGGTATCTGCCGTCTTGGTGGTACCCTCCGGGTCCTGCGAGCCGGAGGTACCCATCAGGATGAGGTCGGTTTTCAGGGCCTGGGCGCGTCGGATGAATTCCGGTACGGAAGGGGGGGAGAAATGGATATATTCCAGGGTGGAGCGAAAGGCCCTGCTCACCCCGGATTTAATGGTGTCGAACCGGGTTTCCAATGCCTTCAGGTCTTCCTTTTCCTGCATAAAGCAGAGGGTGACTTTTTTGCCTTCCCGGTTCCCGACAAAGTCCAGGGCATAGCGCAGGGCTTCTTCGGTGGGGGGTGAAAAATCGTAAGGGACCAGAATGTCATTGATGCGTTCCATAGCGGGTATTTGGTGTTTAGGGTGTAAAACTACCCGCTAGGATACGAATAAATCATGACAAATATCAAATTCACGGGAATAAGCCCGAACGCACTATGGCTGTTCCATGGGTACTTCCATCAGCAGGATCCTGCTGTCTTCGAGAATGTCCAGTTCCAGTTCCTGTATATCCCAGATGCCCATCGCATCCCGGGCCGACAGACGGGTATCCGCCACCTCTACAGAGCCTTCCAGAACAAACAGGTAGAGCCCGTGCCCGGGGCTTTTCAGTTGATAGCCCGGACGTTTTCCGGCATCGAACCGCCCCATGTGGAACCAGGCATCCTGGTGGATCCAGAGGCCATCGTGCTTCCCTCTTGGGCCGAGTACCGTAAACCATCGGTTTGCAAGGTCTTCGGGTTCCAGGTGTATCTGGTCATAGCGCGGTTCCACCCCGGCCGTATCGGGAAGGATCCAGATTTGCAGGAAGGCCACTTCGCGGTCCGGGTTTTTGTTGTATTCGCTGTGCCGGACCCCGGTTCCGGCGCTCATCACCTGTACATCACCTTCGCGGATTACGGCGGTATTGCCCATGCTGTCCTTATGTTCCAGGTCGCCCTCCAGGGGAATGGAGATGATTTCCATGTCGCGGTGCGGGTGCGTGCCAAAGCCTTTCCCAGGGGCCACCCGGTCGTCATTGAGCACACGCAGCGCCCCGAACTGGATCTTCTGCGGGTCATAAAAAGAGGCGAAACTGAAGCTGTGGTAGCTTTGGAGCCATCCGTGGTCCGCGCGGCCACGGGAATCGGAAGGGTGTACGATCTTTTTCATAACTTTTAGGTGTACTGCGGTCGGGCTGTTTGTCGGGCTAAGATACCAAACAGTCCCACCCGGGTTGCCTAAGAAAAGGTTAAAGCGGCTTGGTTGTAAGTAGTGGCGGCTAACCGGTACGAATACTATATATGGATAAGGCATTAACGGCATTACTGGATGATGAAGGCGCCCTGATATTCGTCTACAACGCGGATACCGGGTGGCGGCAGGCATTCTGGGATACCCTGCACAAATACATGCGTCCGGAAACCTATGGCTGTAACCTGTGCAAACTCACCCATGGCCCCATAGGGCCAAAGGAAACCTGGAAAGCCTTCCTGCGGGATGTCGGCCGGCCGGTGCATTTCCTGCATCGGGATGAATACCGACAGCTTCAGGCTGAATCGGACCTGGACCCCATGGAACTCCCGGCTGTGCTCCGGATACGCGGGGGGAGGCCGGAGATTTTGATTCCTGCCAGGGAAATGAATGGGATGGACAGGTTGGAGGATCTGGTGAGCACCATACGCGAGCGGTTGGAGCGATAGGTGGTTGCAGTCAGGTTGGTTACCTTATTATTGGGGGGTTCCCCAGGCTGCCTCCCGGAACGAGCGGTTGATCCCATCGATATAGCCAAGCACTTCGTCCTTGCCCTCGCCTTTCAGGGAGGAGGTCACAAAATAAGGGGGCACGTCCTCCCATCCTGCGGCGCGCATGGCCTGCAGGTATTCCCCGGTGCGCCGTTCTACCGCCCCGGGCTTCAGTTTGTCCGATTTGGTGAATATGATAGCAAAGGGCACCTGTTGCCCGGTCAGCCATTCCATGAATTCCAGGTCAATCGGCTGCGGCTCGTGCCGGATATCCACCAGCAGGAAAGCAGAAATCAGTTGGCGCCTTTCCCGGAAATACCGGTGGATCAGCTTCTGGAAGGCGGCCTTATCCTTCTTGGAGGTCCGGGCATAGCCATAGCCCGGCAGGTCCACCAGGAACCAGTTTTCATTGATCCGGAAGTGGTTGATCAGCTGGGTTTTACCCGGCCTTCCCGAGATCTTTGCCAGGTGCTTGCGCTCCGTGAGCATATTGATCAGCGAAGATTTACCCACATTGGAGCGGCCGATAAACGCGTATTCCGGCAGCGGTTCCGACGGGCATTTGGAAACGTCCGTATTGCTGACGATGAATTCTGCGGATCGGATTTTCATAAAAAAGGGGATTCTCCGGATAGTCCCGGCTTAAGGCAGCCCGCCTGCTAAAAATTGCGTTTTTCAAGCCAGCCGGCGAGGATGCGGTTGAAATCTTCCGGGTGTTCCATCATGGGGGCATGCCCGCATTCGGGAATCCAGTAGAGGTCGGAGTCGGGCAGCAGCTCATGGAATTCCTTGGCCACGTTCGGGGGGGTTACCGTATCGTTTTCACCCCAGATAATACAGGTGGGCGTTTTCATCCCCGGCAGGTCCTTGGACATATTGTGGCGGATTGCGCTTTTCGCTATGGAAAGCGTTTTGACCAGCTTCATCCGGTCGTTGACGGTGGCATACACTTCGTCTACGATCTCCTTGGTGGCGACCCTGGGGTCGTAGAAGACATCCTCGGCCTTTTTCTTGATGAATTCGTAATCCCCCCGCTTCGGGTAGCCGTCGCCCATGGCGCTTTCGTACAGGCCCGAACTTCCGGTGATGACGAGAGCCTTCACCATCTTGGGGTACATCTTGGTATGCAGCAGGCCGATATGGCCACCCAGGGAGTTCCCCAGCAGGATCACGTCCCTGAGGCCCTTGTATTCGATGAATTGTTCCAGGAAACGCGCGAAGTTCTTGACATTGGTCTTGATCAGCGGCATATCGTATATAGGGAGTTCCGGGATCAGCACCTGGTAGCCCTTCTCGGGAAAATAGTCGGAAACACCCTGGAAATTGCTGAGGCCGCCCATCAATCCGTGCAGGATAATCATCGGGGTGCCTTCGCCCTTTTCAATATACCGGAATTTACCGTCCTTGATAATCTGATCTTTCATACAGGGGCTTGCTGCTATCAGTTGGCAAATATAGGCATTTCCGCCATATGGCAAGGCGATGCGCCATCCCGCTTTTCCGGTTTTTCGGCCTGGTCCCGGAGTGAAATGGCCGGGGAGGTTCTACCACCTGATCAACATCCCGTAGAATGGGGTAAGACCCGCCTATCCTCCCCGGCACATCCCAAAAATTATGAACAAAGTGGTAATTTGTGGTAAAATGTGGTAATAATTTCTATATATTTGAGTTCTATATAAGCAAACCGCCAACTTTTAAACTGTGATCAGCTTCATCGGGACATATGATTGTAAGGCCGATACCAAGGGTCGTATCATGATCCCCGTGGCGCTGAAAAACCAGATGGTCCCGGTCCTCAACGAGGGCTTTGTCATCAAGCGGTCGGTCTTCCAGCCCTGCCTGGAATTGTACCCGATGGCGGAGTGGAACCAGCTGATGCAGCAGATGCACAAGAAGAACCGTTTCCGAAAGAAGAACAACGATTTTATCCGGCGTTTTACCGCCGGAGTGAAGCTGGTGGAGATCGATGCTACCGGGAGGTTGCTGATACCCAAAAACCTGATGGCGGTTGCCGGGATTGAAAAGGAAGTCGTGCTGAGCTCGGCGATCAACATTGTCGAGATCTGGGATAAGGACAGCTACGAGCATGTCCTCGAAGAGACCGCTGCCGATTTCGCGGACCTCGCCGAGGAGGTGATGGGGGATGACGGGGATGAAGTATCATAAGCCCGTCCTGCTCAGGGAGTCGGTCGACGGGCTGGCGATCCGCAAAGACGGCACCTATGTGGACGTCACCTTCGGAGGGGGCGGCCATAGCCGGGAAATACTCAGCAGGCTTGGGCCGGAAGGCAGGTTGATCGCATTTGACCAGGACGAGGACGCCCTGGCCAACAAACCGGAAGACGAGCGGCTGGTGCTGATCGGTGAGAACTTCCGGTATATGAGACAGTTTTTGAAGTTCTATGGCATTCTGAAAGTTGACGGCATCCTGGCCGATTTTGGGGTTTCCTCCCACCAGTTCGACCAGCCGGAACGCGGTTTTTCGACCCGTTTCGACAGCGACCTGGACATGCGGATGAGCCGGAGGGCGGATACCACCGCCCGGGATGTGGTCAATACCTACCCCTTTGACCGGCTGCGGGGTATCCTGCAGCGCTACGGGGAGCTGCGCAATGCCGGCAAGGTGGCCGGTGCATTGGTCGAGGCAAGGGAAAAAAAACCCATCCAGACCACGGCAGCCCTCAACCTGGCGGTGCGGCCGTTTTTGCAACGGGGCAAGGAGAACAAGGTATTGGCGCAGATCTACCAGGCGATCCGGATGGAGGTAAACCAGGAGCTGGCGGCACTGGAGGCATTTTTGCAACAGACCGCGGAGGTGCTGCCACCCGGTGGCCGGCTTAGCCTGATCAGCTACCATTCCCTGGAAGACCGGCTGGTGAAACGGTTTATCCGGACGGGAAAGTTCGAGGGGGAAGTGGAGAAGGATTTTTACGGGAACCCGCTGGCGCCCTTCAGGAAGGTGGGCAAGCTGGTCGTCCCACAGGCCGCTGAACTGGAAGTCAACCCAAGGGCCCGGAGTGCCAAGCTCAGAATAGCAGAACGAACAGATATAAATGTGAAATAGGAAACATGAGAAAGCGTATTGTATCCATCCTCAGAGGCACCTTCCTGGTGAGCGGGGACGCACCCAAGAACTGGGCCTTTATCGTGTTTGTATCGGGCCTTGCCACCATCATGATCGCCAGTTCGCATGCCGCCGACAAAAAGGTGCACCAACTGGCGGCCCTCAACGAAGAAGTCAGGGAACTCCGCAGCGAATTTGTGGAGATCCGCTCCCAGGCACAGCGCCTGAAACTGGAATCGACCATCAGGGAGAGCGTCAAGGAGGCCGGCTTGCTCCCGGCCGATACCCCCCCGCACAAAATCATTGTAACCCCAGAGAAAAAATAACGTGGCCATCACCCCCAAACACATACTGACCCGTCTTTATATGGTTGCAGGAGGTCTTTTCCTCTTTGCGGGTGCCGTGGTGTTCAAGCTGGTGAACATACAGACGGTGGATGGTGACAAGTACCGGGAACTCGCCCTGCAGCGTACCGAGAAACTGTTTACCATTGCCCCCAACCGGGGCAACCTGTATTCGGAGGACGGCAGCCTGCTTGCAACCTCGGTTTCCAAGTACACCATCCGCTTTGATGCGGTCACGGTTTCCGAAACCGATTTTTCCGAAGGGGTAGGGCCACTGGCGAGGTCACTGTCCGATTTGCTCGGCAAGCCCTCGGGGCATTACGAGCAACTGCTGCGCAAAGCCCGCGCCAACAAAAACCGTTACACCCTGATCGCCCGCAACCTGGACTATTCCGAGTTTACGGCCGTAAAGGAATTCCCCCTGTTCCGCAAAGGCCCCTATAAAGGCGGTATGATCGTGGAACAACGGACCGTGCGGGAGCACCCGCTCGGGAAAATCGCGGAGCGCAGCGTGGGGTACGAGCGGTATGACGACAAAGGCTATGCCACCCGCGTTGGCCTGGAAGGGGCGTTCGGCTCCTACCTCCGCGGGGTGGAGGGCAAACGCCTCAAACAAAAAATAGCCAAAGGACAGTGGAAACCCATTGGCCTGGACAACATCATCGAGCCGCAGGACGGGTACGACGTGATTTCCACCATTGATATCAATATACAGGATATCGCCCACCATGCCCTGCTCCGGCAACTCGAGCACTACAAGGCCGAGCACGGGTCGGTCATCGTAATGGAGACCCGGACAGGGGAGATCAAAGCGATCAGCAACCTGGGCCGGACCTCCGAGGGGACCTATTACGAACGCCTGAACTACGCCATCGGGGAATCCCACGAACCGGGGTCCACCTTCAAGCTGATGTCCCTGGTAGCCGCCCTGGAGGACGGGGTTGTGGATACCAGTACGGTGGTGGATACCGAAAAGGGGTACTGGCGCATCTACGATCGCATTGTCCGGGATTCCAAGCACGGCGGGTACGGTGAAATCTCTGTGGGCAAGGCCTTTGAAGTATCCTCGAATACGGCTTTTGCGAAGATGATCCACAACGGCTACAAGGACAATCCCCAGCGGTTTGTCAACCGCCTTATGGAAATGGGGCTGGACCAGGAACTGGGCATGCCCATCAAGGGAGAAGGGAAACCCGTCCTGCGCAACCCGGGGGATAAAGGCTGGTCCGGTATTTCCCTGGCCTGGATGTCCCACGGGTATGAGGTATCCCTGACCCCCCTGCAGACACTTGCCTTTTACAACGCCATTGCGAACGACGGGGAGCTGTTGCGCCCCCGCCTGATCAAGGAGGTCCGGGAATGGGACCGTACCGTGGAGCGGTTTGGAAAAGAAGTGCTCAACCCGGCCGTCTGTTCAAAAGAGACGGTCCGGAAGGTACAGCGACTGCTCAAAAATGTGGTCTCCGGGGATCACGGAACGGGCCGCAGCCTGTATTCGCCTTACCTCTCCCTGGCCGGCAAGACCGGTACGGCACAAAAGAACTACGCCCAGAAGGACCCCGAAAAACTGGCATATATCTCGACCTTTGCAGGATATTTCCCGGCGGATGACCCGCAGTATTCGTGCATTGTGGTCATCCATGAGCCGGACAAAAGCGTGGGCTATTACGGCGCCGACGTCTCCGGGCCCGTGTTCCGTTCGGTGGCCCAGAAGATCATCGCGAACAAACCGGTGGAAGAACTGATGGCTGGTATCGAAATCGACCGGCCGGACCTGGAGGCGGCCTATGAGGCTTATTACGAAGCGGCGCGGCAGACCCCTGAACTCCTTCCCGACCTGCGCGGGATGAGCGGCATGGATGCGGTATCCATCCTCGAAAACCTCGGGCTGAAAGTCGAGGTGCGCGGCAACGGGAAAGTCCGGCGGCAATCGGTTTCAAAAGGCACCAAAATCAAAGAAGTCAAACGAATCGTCCTGGAACTCTCATGAAACAGCTCAAGGACCTTCTTTTTGGCGTTTCCCTGCATGCAGTCAGCGGGACTACCACCCTGGAAGTCGGGACCATCCATTTCGATTCCAGGGAAATAGGGAAAGGGGACGTATTTGTCGCCATCCGCGGCACGGCTGCCGATGGCCACCGCTTTATCCGGGCTGCTGTAAAAAGCGGGGCCCGGGCTGTGATCTGCGAAGCACTCCCCGAAAGCCTCGAAGACGGGGTGACCTATGTGGAAGTGGCCGACACCCAGCAGGCGCTGGCGGTCATGGCTTCCAATTTTTACGGGAACCCGTCGGCCAACCTCCGCCTGGTTGGGGTTACCGGCACCAATGGCAAAACCACGGTCAGCACGCTCCTCTACCAGCTGTTCAAAAAGGCAGGGTACAAGGTGGGGCTCATTTCCACCATCCGGATCATGGTCGACGACCAGGCCTTTGATACGCGCCTGACCACCCCGGACTCCCTGACCATCAACAAATACCTCGCCCGTATGAACGAAGCAGGGGTCGAATTCTGCTTTATGGAAGCCAGCTCCCATGGCATTGCCCAGAGGCGCACGGAAGGGCTCCAGTTCGAAGGGGCGGTTTTTACGAACCTCTCCCACGACCACCTGGATTACCACAAGGATTTTGCCGACTACCGGAATACCAAAAAGCGGCTGTTCGACGGCCTGTCAAAAAGTGCCTTTGCCCTGACCAACGGAGACGACAAGAACGGGCTGTTCATGATACAGAATACCCGTGCCCGGAAGTACACCTACGCTTTGCGGTCCTATGCGGACTACCGGGCGCAGATCCTGGAGCAACAACTGGACGGGCAATTGCTCAAAATCCAGGAAAACGAGGTTTGGACCAAGCTCATCGGGCAGTTCAACGCATACAATATCCTGGCGATCTATGCGACCGCCAGCCTGCTCGGGCTCGAACAGCTCGAGATCTTAAAACTTATCAGCGGCCTGCAAACAGTTGACGGCCGCTTCCAATATTTTGTGTCGAAGCAGCGCATAACGGCTATTGTTGATTATGCCCATACTCCGGACGCCTTGAAAAATGTGTTGGTAACAATCAATGCATTGAGGACTGGAAATGAACGCGTCATCACCGTAGTGGGGTGTGGTGGTGATCGCGACAAGTCTAAGCGTCCGGTTATGGGTCATATCGCATCCGATATGAGCCAGACCACAATCTTTACCTCGGACAACCCGAGGTCGGAACCTCCGCGTGCGATCATTGCCGAAATGGAAGCCGGGGTGGAACCGCAGAATACCAGGAAAGTCCTCTCCATCGAAGACCGGGAACAAGCTATCCGCACTGCCTGTAAAATGGCAGCCGGCGGGGATATCATCCTGATCGCAGGGAAGGGGCATGAAACCTACCAGGAAATCGCCGGGGTCCGCAGGGACTTTGACGATTATAAACTGGTCAGCGAGGTGCTGGAGCACCTGGCTTCGGAGGTTTGAACCAAAGGATGAAGAGAAGGGCACCCCAGGTGCCGGGAATCATAAAAAAACGCGCAGCGCATGTTGTATTACCTGTTTGAATATCTGGAAAGCACGTACCAGTTTCCCGGTGCGTCGCTCTTTGGGTTTCTGACCTTCCGCGCTGCCATGGCGGTATTGCTTTCACTCATACTGGCCACCGCTTACGGCAAGCGGGTAATCAACTTCCTAAAACGCAAGCAGATCGGCGAGACCGTCCGGGACCTGGGCCTCGAGGGGCAGCAGGAAAAATCCGGTACGCCCACCATGGGGGGCATCATCATCATTGCCTCCACCCTGGTCCCCGTGTTGCTGTTTGCGCGCCTGGACAACATCTACGTGATCCTGTTGATCATCACTACGGTATGGATGGGCGTCATCGGTTTTATCGACGATTATATCAAGATCTTCAAAAAGAACAAAAAAGGCCTGAAGGGCCGGTTCAAGATCACCGGACAGGTTGTACTGGGGCTCATTGTGGGCGCCACGCTCTATTTCCACCCCGGAGTGACCATGAAGGAAAAGAACACCACTGTAATCACCCGGAATTTTGACGTGGAGGAAGTAGAGGGCAGGGAGGTCAAATCCCTGAAGACGAATGTGCCCTTCTTCAAGGACAACCAGCTGGATTACGCCCAATGGGTCAGCTGGATCGGGGAAGGGGCCGAAAAATACGGCTGGATGCTGTTTATCCCCATCGTCATCTTTATCGTCACTGCCGTCTCCAACGGCGCCAACCTCACCGATGGGATCGACGGGCTGGCCGCCGGATCTTCCGCCATTATCGTACTGACCCTGGGCATCTTTGCCTGGGTATCCGGCAACGCCATTTTTTCGGATTACCTGGACATCTTTTTCATACCCCGGGCCGGGGAGCTCGTGGTATTTATCGCCGCCTTTGTGGGAGCCCTGGTGGGGTTCCTCTGGTACAACGCCTATCCGGCCCAGGTATTTATGGGCGACACGGGGAGCCTGACCATCGGGGGGGTCATCGCGGTAATTGCCATCATCGTGCGCAAGGAATTGCTGATCCCGCTCCTCTGCGGCATCTTTTTCGCCGAGTCCATCTCGGTGATGCTGCAGGTGAGCTATTTCAAATATACCCGGCGGAGGCTGGGAGAGGGAAAACGGATTTTTCTGATGGCACCCCTCCACCACCACTACCAGAAAAAGGGCTACCACGAAAGTAAGATCGTGACCCGGTTCTGGATTATCGGGATCCTGCTGGCCATAGTCACCATCGTAACCCTGAAGGTGCGCTAGGGATGGCAGCAGGCAGGAAGCCGGACACGGCCCGACGCATTGACGCACTCAGGCAGGGTGGACTGCTGGTGGTGCTGGGTTCCGGGGAAAGCGGGGTGGGGGCCGCGGTCCTGGGGCAAAAAAAAGGATTTGAGGTATTTGTCTCCGACAAGGGGGCCATTGCCGAAAAGTACAAGGACGTTCTTATCCAGACTGGAATCGATTGGGAAGAAGGCGGACATTCCGAAGGCCGAATCCTCGGTGCGGACCTCTGCGTGAAGAGCCCGGGCATCCCGGATGGGGTGCCGATTGTCCGGCAGTTGGTGGAAGAGGGGATCCCGGTAATCTCGGAAATCGAATTTGCCTCCTGGTATTGCGGGGCGACGCTGATCGCGATTACCGGCAGCAACGGGAAGACCACCACGGCAATGCTCACCTACCACCTGCTCCGCGAAGGCGGGCTGGACGTGGGCCTGGCGGGAAACATCGGCGATAGTTTTGCGGGCATGGTGGCCCGGGAAACGCACGCCTACTATGTGCTGGAGGTCAGCAGTTTCCAACTGGACGGTATCCTGGGGTTTGGGCCGCACATCGCGGTGATCACCAACATAACCCCGGACCACCTGGACCGGTATGGATACAAAATGGAGAATTACATCCGCTCGAAGCTGCGGATTACGGAAAACCAGGGGCCTGAGGACTTCCTGCTTTTTGACCGGGACGACCCGGTGCTTTCCGGGGAGATGGTGCAGGGGCGGTTTGCCGCACAGCTGCTGCCACTGACGCTGGAGGAGGACCCGTCGGCAACCGGATGGATGGAACAAAACGAATTGAGGATACAACTGAACAACGAAAAATCGCCATTGAAAATGAGTACGGATTCACTTGCCCTTGAAGGGCGCCACAATATCAAAAACACCATGGCCGCTGCCACGGTAGCCCGCCTTGTGGGTATCCGTAAGGAGAGCATACGCGAAAGCGTTGCCAATTTCCAGGGGGCACCGCACCGGCTGGAGAAAGTGCTGAAGATCCACCACGTGCAATATATCAACGATTCCAAGGCCACCAATGTGAACGCGACGTTTTACGCGCTGGACAGCATGTCCGCCCCGACAGTCTGGATCGTGGGCGGTGTGGACAAGGGCAATGATTACAAACCGCTGATGCCCCTGGTGAGGGAAAAGGTGAAGGCCATCATCTGCCTTGGGACCGATAACAGCCGGATCGTGGACGCCTTTGGCAATGCCGTGGACCTGCTGGTGGAAACCTATGCGATGTCCGAGGCGGTAAAGGTGGCCTACAAGATCGCAGAGCGGGGCGACACCGTATTGCTGTCGCCCGCCTGTGCGAGTTTTGACCTTTTCAAAAACTACGAGGACCGGGGCAACCAGTTCAAGGAAGCGGTAAAAGCACTGTAAATGAAAACGATCCTGAAAAATCTGGAAGGGGATAAGGCGATATGGGGCGTAGTGGCCCTGCTGGCGCTCTTTTCCTTCCTGCCCGTCTACAGCGCCAGCAGCAACCTGGTCTATGTAGTGGGCAACGGGACCACGGTGGGCCACCTGCTAAAGCACGGCTTGCTGCTGGTACTCGGTTTCGGGATCATCTACGGGGTCCACAAGATCCCGACCCATTTTTTCAAGGGCCTCTCCATCATCGGACTGCCAGTGGTCCTGCTGTTGCTCGGGTATACGCTCGCACAGGGGACCACCATCGAGGGCGCCAACGCCAGCCGCTGGATACAGGTGCCCCTGGTGGGGATCACCTTCCAGACCTCCAACCTGGCCGCCGTGGTGCTCATGATCTACACCGCCCGTTACCTGACCAAGATCAAGGACCGGCAAATCCGGTTTTCTGAAAGCATTTTGCCCTTGTGGCTGCCTGTATTCCTGGTGCTTATCCTGATCCTGCCCGCCAACTTTTCGACGGCGGCCATCCTTTTCTGCATGGTGCTGATGCTCTGTTTCCTCGGGGGATACCCGTTGAAATACCTGATGAGCATCGTAGGGGCCGGAATCCTTAGCCTGGTACTGTTCGTGCTCCTTGCCAAAGCGATGCCCGGGGTCTTCCCGAACCGCGTGGATACCTGGATCAGCCGGGTGGAGAGTTTCTGGGACGGTACGGACAGCGAAGGGGACTACCAGATCGAAAAAGCGAAAATCGCCATCGCCAGCGGAGGCCTGATCGGCAACGGGGCCGGTAAAAGCGTCATGAAGAATTTCCTGCCGCAGAGCTCCTCCGATTTTATCTATGCGATCATCATCGAGGAATACGGCCTGCTCGGCGGGCTGAGCCTGATGTTTTTCTATTTGTTGCTGCTCTTCCGGATCGTGGTGGTTGCCAATGCCAACCAGACGGTATTCGGGAAGTTGCTGGTGATCGGGGTGGGCCTGCCCATCGTGTTCCAGGCACTGATCAACATGGCGGTGGCCGTGGAGTTGTTCCCGGTAACCGGACAGACGTTGCCGCTGATCAGCTCCGGGGGGACCTCCATCTGGATGACCTGCCTGGCGATCGGGGTGGTCCTGAGTGCGAGCCGGAAGCAACAGGCGCAGGAAAGAGAATGGGAACAAAACAAGGAGGAGCATCCTCTGGAAGTGCTCAGTGGACAGTTATAGGTTTTTACTCTCCGGGGGAGGTACCGGAGGACATATATACCCGGCGATTGCGATCGCCAACGAACTGAAGTCGCGACACCCGGATGCCCGGTTTCTGTTTGTGGGCGCAAAGGACCGGATGGAAATGGAAAAAGTACCGCAGGCGGGATACGAGATCCGGGGACTCTGGATCAGCGGCCTGGCGCGGAAGCTCAGCTGGAAGAACCTCCTTTTCCCGCTGAAACTGATAAAAAGTATGATGCAGGCACGAAAAATAATCCGTGAATTCAAGCCCGACCTGGTGATCGGCACCGGCGGGTTTGCCAGCGGCCCCACCCTGCGGGTGGCAGCGGGCAGGGGCATCCCCTGTGTCCTGCAGGAACAGAATTCCTATGCGGGGATCACCAACAAGCTGCTGGCCCGGAAGGCGCGTAAAATATTCGTGGCCTACGAGGGGATGGAGCGCTTCTTCCCTCAGGAATCCATCGTGTTTACCGGGAACCCGGTAAGGGGAAGCCTGGCGGGCGATTTGCCGGACCCGGCCCGGAGCCGGGAGCAATTCGGCCTGGAGCCCGGGGGCAGGACCCTGCTGGTCCTCGGGGGCAGCCAGGGGGCCCGCCGGATCAACGAACTGATTGCTGCAGAACGGGATTTCCTCCTCGGGCAGGGGCTGCAGATCATCTGGCAGTGCGGGAAGGGATACTATGAAACCTACAGGGCTTTCGATTCGGACGGCATCCGGGTCAGGGCCTTTATCCCGGATATGGAAACGGCTTATGCCGCGGCCGACATCATCATCAGCCGGGCCGGTGCCGGTTCGGTCTCCGAACTCTGCCTGATCGGCAAACCCGTGGTCTTTATCCCGTCCCCCAATGTGGCCGAGGACCACCAGACCAAAAATGCGCGGGCCATGGTGGCGCATGATGCGGCCGTCATGCTGACGGAATCGGAACTTGAAACAGGCTTCCAACCCTGCATTGAGGGACTGTTGTCCGATCCGGGACGGATGTCCCGCCTGGGGAGCAACCTGCGCAGGCAGGGACGCCCCGAGGCGACCCGGCAGATCGCGGACGAAATTGAAAAAATACTCAACCCCTGATATGGAACTCGCAGGCGTACATAGGGTCTATTTTATCGGTATCGGCGGCATTGGGATGTCTGCCCTGGCCCGGTATTTTGTGCGCAGCGGCAAGGAAGTCGCCGGATACGACAAGGTACCCACCCCCCTGACCCGCGCCCTGGAATCGGAAGGTGCCTACGTGCATTACGCGGATTCGGTGGCCGAGGTCCCGGGGGCGTTCAAGGAGGCAGCGGGCACCCTGGTGGTTTATACGCCGGCTGTGCCTGCGTCCCATGCGGAACTGGCCTTTTTCCGGCAGGAGGGCTTCCAGGTGGTCAAACGTTCCCAGCTGCTGGGGATGATCAGCCGGGAAACCCGTTGCCTGGCCGTGGCCGGGACGCACGGAAAGACAACCACTTCCTGTATCCTGGCGCACCTGCTCAAGGAAGCCGGATTGGAAGTCATGGCCTTCCTGGGGGGCGTCTCCGAGGATTTTGGCAGCAACTTCCTGATGGAAGGTACCGAATTTTCCGTGGTGGAGGCCGATGAATACGACCGTTCCTTCTTATGGCTGGAACCCGAGGTGGCCTGTGTCACCTCCATGGATGCGGACCATCTGGACATCTACGGGGACGATGCCACCCTGAAGGCGACCTTCGCGGAATTCGCCCGGAAAGTCCGCCCCGGGGGCACCCTGGTGGTCCGGAACGGCTTACCTCTGCAAGGCCTGACCTACGGGATCGATGACGATGCCCAGTACACGATCCGCAACCTGCGGACCGAGGAGGGGGCCTACCGGTTCGATATCCATACCCCGGAGCACACCTACCGTTCGGTCCGCTTTGCCAAGCCCGGACGCCACAACCTGTTGAATGGATTAGCTGCCTTTACGATGGCGGTCCAGGTTGCACCGCAGCCGGACCGCCTGGTTAAAGCTCTGGCCACCTTTAAGGGCGTCGAAAGGCGCTTCTCATATAAGCTCAATACCGAGCAACTCATCTTTATCGATGACTATGCCCACCACCCGACCGAGATCGACGCGGTTTGCGACGCGATCCGGGAAATGCACCCCGGCAGGGAGATCCTGGCTGTGTTCCAGCCGCACCTCTTCAGCCGCACCCGGGATTTCGGGGCGGAGTTTGCCCGGAGCCTTTCCCGATTCGACGCCATCTGGCTGCTCGACATCTATCCGGCACGGGAAGAACCCATCGAGGGGATCGATTCGGCCTGGTTGCTGGGCCAGATCCGGAACCCAAGAAAAAGACTGATCGAAAAGTCCCGGCTCATCCCGGAAATCACCCGGGAAAACCCCCAGATCCTGCTGACCATCGGAGCGGGGGACATTGGCCTGGAAGTTAACCCAATCAAAGATGCACTGAGTCATGCAAGTTAAATGGAAATCCATCAAATTGATCGCATTATTGATCTGTATCACAGGTCTTTATGCATTTTCCGAAGTACGCAACAGCCGGCGGAACATCACCGGGGTCACCGTCCGTTTTGAAGGTTCGGACAACCTCTATCTGACGGAGAGTATGGTTAATAAATTGTTAATACAAAAATTTGGCAGCCTCCGGAATACCGCCAAAGATGCGATAGTTTTGGATACTGTGGAATCGGTCCTTAGGACCCATGAAATGGTGAAAAATGCCCAGGTTTATCTTACTGTAGACGGTCAGCTTAACACGAAAATAATCCAAAGGCATCCAATCGGACGCGTGGCGGGTGACACCCAGTTTTATCTGGACGACGAAGGCAGGAAAATGCCCCTTTCACCCAACCATTCCGCGCGTGTCCCCATCATTACGGGCAAAATTACAGGCAAAAGCCTCGAGGACGCGTATGAAATCCTGAAGTTCATCAACGAGGACCCGTTCCTCAGCAGGAACGTCATCGGGATCCACATTGAGGATGAGTCTGATTACCGGCTGAAATTCCGCCTGGACAATTTTGTGGTCCGCCTCGGGGATATAACGGACCTGGAAGAGAAATTCGACAATTTCAAGGCCTTTTATGCAAAGGCCTCACAAGATAAAACACTGGCGCACTACCAGGTGGTAAGCCTGGAATTCGACAACCAGGTGGTGTGCACTAAAATCTGACAGCTCATGGAAGAAGCGAAATATTCAGTAGGACTGGACATTGGAACCACGAAAATCGTCGCCATCATCGGCAAGGAAAACGAGTACGGCAAGATCGAGGTGCTGGGGATCGGCCGCTCCAAAAGCCTGGGGGTCCACCGGGGGGTGGTCAACAATATTACCCAGACCATCCAGTCCATCCAGCAGGCGATCGAGGAAGCCCAGTCGGATTCCGGCCTGAAGATCGGTGCGGTGACCGTGGGCATTGCAGGCCAGCACATACGTTCCCTCCAGCACAGCGACTACATCACCCGGGCCAATTCGGAGGAGGTGATCGGGGAAGGCGACCTGGAAAAGCTCGTCAACCAGGTCTACAAGCTGGTCATGCTGCCCGGGGAGGAGATCATCCACGTGCTGCCCCAGGAATACAAAGTAGACGGGCAGGCGGAAATCAAGCAGCCCATCGGCATGTACGGCGGGCGCCTGGAAGCCAATTTCCACGTGGTGGTCGGGCAGATTTCCTCTATCAAGAACATCGGACGGTGCATCAAGAGCGCGGGCCTCGACCTGGAAAACATTACCCTGGAACCGCTGGCATCGGCCAATGCCGTACTGAGCCAGGAGGAAAAGGAAGCCGGGGTTGCCCTGATCGATATCGGGGGCGGTACCACGGACCTGGCCATTTTCAAGGACGGCATCATCCGGCATACGGCCGTGATCCCCTTCGGCGGGAATGTCATTACCGAGGATATCAAGGAAGGCTGCTCCATCATCGAAAAACAGGCGGAATTGCTGAAAATCAAATTCGGTTCTGCCTGGCCGGGCGAGAACAAGGACAACGAGATCGTTTCCATCCCCGGCCTCAGGGGGCGCGAACCCAAGGAAATTACCCTGAAGAACCTTTCCAAGATCATCCATGCCCGCGTGGTGGAGATCATCGAACAGGTCTACCTGGAAATCAAGAACTATGGCCATGAGGACCAGAAACGCAAACTGATTGCCGGCATCGTCCTTACCGGAGGCGGTAGTCAGCTCAAGCACCTGAAGCAGCTGGTGGAATACATCACCGGCATGGACACGCGTATCGGCTACCCGAACGAACACCTGGCCGGGGATTCGGACGCTGAGATCGCCAGCCCCACCTATGCGACTGCGGTGGGCCTGCTGATGAACGCCGTGGAGAACAAGCACCGGCATCTGCGCCGGGACGGACAGGAGGAATCCGAGCCTTCCCGGGAGGAAATGGTACTCGAGGGCGTGTCGAACTCCGGCAAGTCACGGACGGTCGACAAACCGCGCAAGACCGTATTCGACAAATGGGCGGACCGTCTCAAGGAATTCCTGGACAACGCAGAATAAAACGAATCAAATCACCCACTGAACAACACTAAAAAGAGCAACAATATGGAAATGGACAACATCACCTTCGATCTGCCTAAGAATCAAAGCAACGTGATTAAGGTAATCGGCGTGGGCGGTGGCGGAAGCAATGCGATCAACCACATGTTCCAGGCCGGGATCAACGGGGTCGATTTTGTAATATGCAATACAGATGCTCAGGCGCTGCAAAACAGCTCCGTGCCCAACAAGATCCAGTTGGGCGTTTCGCTGACGGAAGGGCTCGGCGCAGGAGCCAACCCGGAAGTGGGGGAACAGGCAGCCCTGGAGAGCATGGAGGAGATCAAACAAATGCTGCAGCACACCACCAAGATGGTCTTTATCACGGCCGGGATGGGTGGAGGTACCGGCACGGGGGCCGCGCCCATCATCGCCAAGCAGGCCAAGGAAATGGACATCCTCACTGTAGGCATCGTAACCATCCCCTTCCTCTTCGAAGGGAAAATGCGGTGCGAGCAGGCGCAGCGGGGCATCGAGCGGCTCCGCAACAACGTGGATTCCCTGATCGTGATCAATAACAACAAGCTGCGGGAAGTATACGGCAACCTGGGTTTCAAGGCCGGCTTCTCCAAGGCGGACGAGGTGCTGTCCACAGCGGCCCGGGGCATCGCCGAAGTCATTACCCACCACTATACCCAGAACATCGACCTGCGCGATGCCAAAACGGTACTCTCCAACAGCGGGACGGCTATCATGGGGTCTGCTGCGGCCACAGGGTCGGCGCGCGCCCAGGAAGCCATCATGAAGGCACTGGATTCCCCCTTGCTGAACGACAATAAGATTTCGGGAGCCAAAAACGTGTTGTTGCTCATCGTTTCGGGATCCCAGGAGATCACCATCGACGAGATCGGGGAAATCAACGACCATATCCAGATCGAAGCCGGTCACGGGGCCAATATCATCATGGGGGTCGGCGAAGACGAGAGTCTCGGGGAAGCCATTGCGGTAACGGTAATTGCCACCGGGTTCAACATCGACCAGCAGAACGATATCGTCAATACCGAATCCAAGAAAATCATCCACACCCTGGAGGATGAACAAAGGGCCCAGCAGGACCTCTCTGAACCCAGGACGCCCCGGCGCGTGATACACACCCTGGAAGTGGAGGAAGAACCTGCAGAAGAGGATATACAGGAAGCGGCCCAAGTGGCGGAAGATGCGATCGAAGCAAAGCGGGAACCCCAGGCCGAACCGGATAGGCCCGCGGATGCTGAATTGATCCCCACCACCCAGTACATCCGCAACTTCAACGTATTCTACGAAGAGGTGATCGCCGAGGGTGTAGGGGAAGACAACTTTATCATCATCGACTCCAAGGACCTGATCAATGACATTGAGGTGATCGACCCCGAGGTGGTCATGGCCGAGGAGGCAGCGGAAAAGGAGCAGATCAGCCTGCACTTTGACATGCCCCTGGACAAAACGCCGGACGAAGATGAAAAGCAGCATGTGATCACCTTTGACCTGGACGAGGATGTCCGGGACCTGGAAGTGCATGAGCATATCGAGATCACCCCTATACTCGAATACAAAAAGGAGGGGGAGACCCGATACAGCCTGGACGATTATATGGATCTGGAACAACGGCTTACCGGGGCCAAGTCAAAGGCTGAGAAGTTCGAGCCCAAGATCGTGGAAGACGAACTCGTCTTCGAGAAGAAAACCGTGGAGGAATCCCCTTCCGACAAGCCGGGCAACGATGCGGACCCGACCGACCGCCCGATCAGTGAGATCCTGAGGGAACGCGCCGACGAGCGCCGCAGGAAGCTCAAGGATTTCAACTACAAGTTCCAGCACAACCGGACCACGATCGACGATATCGAAAAGGAGCCCGCCTACAAACGCCAGGGAGTGGACCTGACGGATGCCAAGCGGGGCGACTCCAAGGTGTCCAGGACCACGCTCAGCGAGGACAGCAATGAGGAAATGAGGTTGCGTTCCAACAATTCCTTCCTGCACGATAACGTGGATTAGCCCTGGCTGATCTGCCGCGTACAACCCCGTGGGATTTCCCCGGGGTTTCTTTTTATATTTGCACTGGTAAAAACCTGAGCTATGAGTTTACAAGATCGTGTCATGGAGGAGATGAAAGCCGCCATGAAAGCCAAAGATTCCGTGGCCCTGGAATCTCTCCGGGCCATCAAGTCGGCCCTGTTGATGGCCAAAACGGAAAAGGGAGGGGGCAAGCCCCTGACGGAGGCCGACGAGATTGCGCTGGTACAGAAACAGGTCAAGCAACGGAAGGAGAGTGCTGCCATCTACCAGGAACAGGGAAGGGAAGACCTGGCCGGCCCGGAACTGGCCCAGGTGGCTGTCCTGGAACGTTTCCTACCGGAACAGCTCAGCGAAGCCGAGATCGAGCAGGTCGTGGCCGAAACCATTGAAAAGCTCAATGCCGGCGGTATGCAGGATATGGGGAAGGTCATGGGCGCGGTTACCCAGCAGCTTGCCGGTTCCGCAGATGGCAAGACCATTGCGGCCATCGTACGTAAGAAACTCGCATCCTAGAATTCTTCTACAGGAGCCTTCAGCAGGTAGATTTTCACCCGTTTAACAAACGGACCTGGCATCGGTACGTTAATGGAAATACCAATCTGGGAAGAATTTCCTTTTTAAAATATTGAACGCATCCGAAAAATTCGTGCTGAACGGTTAGGTGCCCGATCAGTTTGTCCGGATTTATCGGCCAAGCAGGAATTCGGACACCCTACCGGTTCCCCCGGGTTATCTTGAATCATGATAATCCGACCCCATGCGTGCAAGTAGCAATATCCTGAATGCCTCCTTCATTTTGGCGATGCTTTTCCTGATGCAATCCTGTATTGTTTATTATCCGGCCCCGGTTAAACTTGAGGAAGCAGTGATGGCGGAAACACCGGTTAAAATAAGGCGGCATGCCGATCCCACCCTTCGGCTCAAATACCTGGAGGAACAGCAGGGCCAGCTGCTGGGCCATACCCGTCGCGGGGACACGATCCTCATTGATCGGTCGGAAATCAGCGAAGTGTTACTTATGGATAAATCCGCATCGACCCACGGGACGGTATTGATCTCCATTCTCGCGGGCGGGGTTTTAATCGGTCTTATTGCCATGGGTATCTGGGCAGCCAACTTTTCCATAGGGGGATAGCCTGGGTACATCTTCCCTTGGAACGATAAGGGAGAAAACGAATTTTGATTATATTGTAGGAACTTGGTCCTGCTCGGGAATTTCCCCTGCCCGTCGGGGTTAAATACACACCGGTGCATATGATTTCTTACAGAACCGCCACCGCTGGGGATAACTCGCAATTACTGAGCCTTACCCGTTCTTCGGGGATGTCCGGGACGATAGCACTGCGTACGGATCGCGACCCTGACTTTTTTGCGATAATGAAACTTCGGGGGGAAAGCCGGGTGTTCGTTGCCTTGGATGGTGAAAAGCTGGTTGGGAGTATTTGTGTTTCCAAAGAAGAAGTTTTTGTCAGCGGGGGGAATACCCCCCTTTTTTATATAACGGATTTTAAAGTTGACCCAGCATACCGAAATCTGGGGATCGGCCTTGAGCTGACCTGGGAGGTTGTCCGTTATTTGGTTGCCCGTAAAGCGGACCTGGCCTTGCTGCATGTTGCTCATGGAAACAAACGCCCCTTCGTCTTTTTCAGGGATCGTGAAAAATATCCCGATTTTGAAAGTATCGGACTTTTTCGGATCTATCAGTTCCCTGCAGCGCGGAAGCGCTTAAAGAAAAGACCTGACATTCGTGTCCTTAAATCCGGCAAGATGGTGCTCGAGTTCCTCAACGGCCATTACGGCAATCGGGAATTGGCCCGATTGATTGTGCCCGGCGACCTGGAAGGAGTTCAGACCCTGGCCGTTTTCCGCAACGACCAACCTGTGGCGATGCTTTGCCTTCAGGATATCAATAGCATCAAACGACACGTCGTTTTGGGGATGCCCTGGTATTTGAAGGCAACCGTGGCTGTTCTTAATGTAATGCGGCCCATCACGGGTACACCGCGGCTTCCTCGCGTTGGAGAGCCCATTCGGATGCTTCATATCAAGTACCTCGCCTCGCCGAAGGCAGATCGGAATGCAGTCCGTAATCTTATTGCCTTTGCCAGGAGGGAGGCTTACTCAAAATCCTGTGTTTTTCTGTCACACGGACTTCACGAAAAGGACCCGCTGATCGGATGCCTGCCACGTCGGGGCAACATTGTTTTCAAATCCACCGGGATGCTGGTAAGTATGCTGCGAAGCCATCGCAAATTGGAACGTATCCGGCATGGAGTACCCTTCAAGGATTTCAGTACTGTTTAAATCTATTCACCAAAAACAACCAATATGGAAACCTTTCAGATTGATTTCAGCTTACCGGAAGTACAAAGTGTGGTATCGGATATCTATTCCCAGGCCATAACCGGGGAACTCGTGGGCATGAGCAATTTTGCCGCCCTGGCCGGAACGATTGATGACCCCCATGAAAAAATGGAAGCCGTTGAACACGCCGACAGTGAACGCAAGCATGCAGAGGGTTTTATGGCCTATGCCCGCAAGGCGGGATTACCCGTGAACATCAATATGGAAGGTGCGTATTGGAAAAGAGTTCGTCGGCAGTTTCTGAACTATGCGGATAAGAATGATTTTATTGCGTGTGTCATCATACAGGAAGTGATGCTGGAATCGTTTGCCGTTTCCATGTACACCGATGCCGGCAAGGCACTTGGAGGAGAATCCGAGCGCTTATTCCTTGCTATCGCCGATGAGGAACGGGAACATTTGGAGCATTCAATAGATTTGTTGAAGCACGAATTGAGTAAAGATCCTGTGGGCTTTGTAGATAAATTTGAGGAGATCCATTTCAATTGTATGAACATCCTGTCCGAGTTTTCGGCGACTACCGACCTGGGCGGACACTGCGGGGTATGTCATGGGGATTGCATGAAGGAATCGCTACATCATGTAGGTCTTGAAGCCGCTACATTGCGGGGCAATGCCCTCAAGCTATACGCCAGTACGCTGGATCGTATTGGAATTCCCGGGGAAAAATCAATTGTATGGATCGCCAAACTACCGGCCTAGACTTTGCGGTTATCGGCCATCAGGATAACTGGGCCAACATCCGGAGTCTGATCAATATCATGCGGACGGATGCCCTGGAGGCTTTACCTGTCTCAAAAATCAGGGAGGTCTATGATTATATACCTCCCAGGGCAATTTTCAGGATGCATGTGACATCCCCGCTGGGGATGACGCGGAGCGGACTCTATATAGAAACTTTTATTGCACCAGATAAGCTAACAGCGGATCACCTTCGGGAGAATATTCAAAAGGTCCGTGATGCGGTAGCCGCAACCTACCGGCTGGGGATCCCCATGGTAATCCTCGGGGGTTTTACATCCTTGTTGCTGGAGGGAAACATTGATGATTTTCGGGAATACGGCATGGCAGTCACCACGGGAAACACACTTACCGCAGCCTACGTGATCAAAGGTATTGAAAAGGCCGTCCGGCAAGAAGGCAAGCGACTTCGGGATTGCCGTGTTCTGATCATCGGTGCCACGGGTGATATCGGAATGGCTTGTACGAACTACCTCAAGGGAAAAACAAAGGGTGTGCTCCTGTGTGCCCGGAACCGCGCCAGACTCGAGCGTTTCGGCAGGAGAATTGAAAATGAAGGACACGAGGTAAAATGGTCAACCCGGATTGACGAGCTCTCTGGTTCTGCTGACATTATTATCAGCGTAGCCAGCTCAAGTGACATTGGGGTCAGCCATCTCAAAGGCGATGTAATAATCTGCGATGCCGGTTATCCGAAAAACCTTGAAGAGAAATTAAAAGATCATCCCTCCGTGAAGTTATTTCATGGTGGTATGGGACAACTCCATCACGGATACTTGTTCGATCCGGATTACACCACTGGCTTTTACAGATACCCAGCAGAGCATCTGGGGCATGGCTGTATCATTGAGGTAATCCTCCTGGCCCTGGAAAACCGGTTGGAGAACTATACGATCGGCAAGGGAAATATATCGGAGGAGAAGATAGAGGAAATCTACGCATTAAGCCTGAAACACGGGATTACGCTGGCGCCGTTTTACAACGGCAACGGATTGTGGCCGGATCAGTAAGAAAAATCAATCATGAATAAGAATAAAGAACAGGTTCAACTGTCCAAACTCGTTTTCACCCAGAGCTGGGAGGATCCGCTCTGTGATCACAGGGCCCTTGAAATCCGAAAGGGGGATACTGTGGTTGCAATTACTTCAGGAGGATGCAACATCCTGGGTTTTCTACTTTTTGATCCCGGGAAAATATTCTGCCTGGACATTAACCCGGCACAATCCTATTTACTTGAATTAAAAATCGCGGCAATGCGAGTTCTTACATTTGATGAGTTTCAGTGCTTTTCAGGTTTGACATCTGGCTTTGACCGGATGACCCTCTTTGCGAAGGTGGTGGAGCAACTCGGACCCGGCGCAACTTCCTTCTGGGCATCCCGGACCGCAATTATCGAAAACGGATTTATTATGCAAGGCAGGTATGACCGGTTCGTGAAATTCGCCGGGCGCGTTTTGAAGGTCCTGCAGGGAAAAGACCGTATCAACCGTCTGATGGAGAAAAAGAGTGAGGGGGAGCAGCACAAATTCTATGACGAGGTCTGGGACACGTGGCAATACCGGGCGATTTACAAATTGCTTTTCAATAAGCACGTACTGGCAAGGAAAGGGCTATCGGCGGACTATTTCCACTTTGACGACGGAAGTGCCTCATTTGCGGAGAGTTTTTATCGCAGGGCTCGGAATGCCTTCCGCAATTTGCCGATAGAAGGAAATTATTTTCTTTCTCTTTATGTTACGGGAAGCTATGCCGACCCCCATCAGGTACCGGATTATTTGAAACAGGAATACTTTGAAATTATCCGATCTCGCCTGGATCGTTTAAATATTCTGACCACGGACGCTCAATCCTGGCTTGATAATCAGGGCATGGAGCAGATTGATTGCTTTGCCCTATCTAATATTTGCGAATTGATGAGCGAAGATGAGACCAACAGGCTTTTTGAAGCGGTTGGCAGGATAGCCAGTCACCGGGCCCGTGTTATTTTTCGAAACCTGATTATCCCGCGAGAGGTACCACACTACTTAAATAATACCATAGTCAAAAATGAGCAGTTAAGCCGTGAGTTGCTGAGCAGCGACCGCTCATTCGTCTATGGGAAGGTTGCGGCCTATTCGGTGGTCAAAGGATAGGGTTTCAGACGCCCTGCAATTACTCATTTTTTTTGTGCACGAGCCTCAGGAAATGAGGAAGCAGCAGGATATCTCCCAAAAGCGCCATCGCGATGGCCGAAATACTGAGCAAACCAAAATACCGGACAGGCGGGGAACCGGACAATAACAAAATCACAAAACCGGAACAAATGACAAAAGAGGTAATCACAATTCCGGGACCCGCTTTCTGCAATGCCAATTCCTCGTCCCTGGTGACTTTATACCAATGCATGAAGTGGAAAGTGTCATCCACTACGATGCTCAGAAGGAGGCATCCAATCGGGATAGTGACCATGTCCAGGCGGATATTCAACCAGCCCATGAGTCCCAGCATTACCAGAATCGGGAGTATATTAACCACCATCGCAGGCAGCAGGAGTTTCCATCGCCCCAGATAAATTGCCATGATAATGGAAATAACAATAAAGCCGAATAGCAGACTTTGTCGAAATGCCTCTAGCAACGCATCCGCTATATTGGCATAGAGGGTCATAAAGCCCTGCAGTAGGGGTCTCTGGGATTTAAAATATGGCTTCCCCAGTTCGTCGATCCGCTCGGTCAGCAATTTTCCATCGGAAGTCGACATCAACGGGACAAAAAATGTAATCCGGTGCTTGTCCGGATCAGCCTTTGAACGATAACCGATGGCCTGCAGATCTTGAAGGGGCGGGAACCGGTGGAAGGAAGCCACAGCACCTACTTCCGGCATATCGTAAACGTCGTGTACCCAACGGCTAATCAGGTTCCTTGGTGTCCGTTCGTCGTCAATTACATACTCCAGGGGGAAATAGGGGCCCACAAGTTCTTCGACCTTTTCGTGGTCATAGAAAGCTTTACTGGAAGGATCCAGAATGGCCAGGCTGTAGATTTCCGATTTCAGTTGCCATATCCCGGGGAAAGCAACCAGGCATAGTGCTAGTGAGGCAGGTACCAGCCAGCGGCTATCAGGTCTGGGAAAATGTATTATTCTCTTGAAAAACAATCTCTTGCGGTATCGGTATGTATTCGGATAAAACATCAATATTGAAGCGCCGAAGACCCCTGCAATACCTGTAATGCCCAGAACGGCAAAATCCGTAAGAAGCGGAATTCCGCTAAAAAGAAAGGCCGAAAACCCCAAAACCGTGGTAGACGAAACCCAAATAGCAGGCACCAGGATTTTCCGGAAATCACCCTTATGGGACAGCACGTGCATGGAAATCGAGGTGCTGTAAAAAAGGATCAGCAGTGGGATTACGGTATGAGCTATACTCAACGGAATCCCGGCGAGAACCGAAATGAATACCAAGGAAGCAATAGCTGCAAGGGCTACCAGGAGGGTTTGCAGGATTGCTATCAGGTCGCCTATCACAATAACCACAAATACCAGAAGGACCAAAATCCCGGTCAGCAGGAATCGTGTAGCATCGCGGGAGGTCTGCTGGTTTATGGCACGGGCAATGACCCCTGTTCCAGCCAGGTGATAATCCATGCCCCGGTCATTCATAATGGCATCGATCCGATCAAGCAATTCCGGCCGGTTCGGATTTGAATGTGATTCTGGCCGGAAGCGGATCAGGTAGGTTGTATAGCCTTCCCCGGCAGGTTTCTTATGCTGCACATACCTTGCGGGCCAGTTTCCGACCCCCATAACGTAGTCCAGTTCTTCCAAAGACAGCAGTTCTGTATCAATGCTTTTCTCAGCCTGCGGATTGTCGCGTGTATCCAGTACGAGAATCAGCAAGGCGTCGGATCCGAAATCTTCAATGAAATTCTGATATTGTTTCAGTTCCTGCGATTGCACGGGCAACCACCGCTCCAGCGAATTGTCCAGATCTATTTCCGGAATCAAAAAAATGGCGGATAGAATATACAGAAGGGCTCCGGTTATCCTTATGAGTGGTTTTTTCTGAGCCATTGAAAATGCGATTTTCCAACCCCGTGAGGCATGTTAGGAGAATACGGGACAAATAAAGCAATCAGGAAGTTAGGAATAAAATTCGATCTCGTCCTTAAGGTAAGGCAGGTTATATACCTTACTACCGGGGTATAAGTAATTCTGGCCCGGAAAGTCTTATTTGGAAGATAGCCATGATCAGATTTCATAAAGGCGGGCATACCGGATGTTTTTGGTATCTTCCGTATACCTAAAACTCGGAGATCATGCGTACACTTAAAACCCTTTTACTGCCGGTTGCCCTACTTATTGTGCAGCTGCTGCCTGCCCAACGGGACTGGGACCAGGTTCAGATTACCCCGGAAAAAGTAACCGATAACCTGTACGTCCTTTTTGGAGCCGGCGGGAACATCGGCCTGGCGCTGGGGGAGGAATACGCCTACGTCATCGACGACCAGTTCGCCCAGCTGACCGACAAGATCCTTGCCGCCATCCGTGGCATCACCGATAAGCCAGTGCGCTTCGTGGTAAATACCCACTGGCACGGCGACCACGTGGGGGGCAATGAAAACCTGGCCGCCCAGGGGGCCATCCTGGTGGCCCATGAAAACGTGCGCAAGCGGATGAACTCCCGTACCGACCGGGGGGACCGGGGCGTTTCTGAACCGGCGCCTTACGGGGCTCTCTCCAAGATCACTTTCAGTGAGGAAATGACCATCCACCTGGGCCCTGACCGCAGCCTGCACCTGATGTATGTGGACCCTGCCCATACGGACGGGGACTCCTACAGCTACTTTCCACAGGAGAATGCTATACATATGGGGGATAACTTTGTGGACGGGTACCCGTTTATCGATATCAGCTCCGGGGGCGATATCGACGGGCTGATCAGGAACCTGAACATGGCCCTATTCATTGTGGATGACCAGACGAAAATCATCCCGGGTCACGGCCCGGTGATGGGGCGCACCGACCTGATTGCCTTCCGCGATATGCTATCGGCCATCCGGACACGCGTGAAACAGGCCCGCGACAGCGGGAAATCCCTAGAGGAGGTGCAGGCCATGGGGCTGACCAAAGAATGGGACGCTGCCAAAGGGCAGGGCTTCATCGGCCCGGCCCAGATTGTGCAGTTCGCCTTCGAGACCGCGGACTGAATTTATCCGCACCCGGTGTCAAACGTCACGGGACAGGTCATTTCCTAGGAGAACAGGAATCCCCAGCAGGCGCTACCTTATTTTTCCTGGGCAGCCAGCCACTCCATCACGGTCACGGGCCGGCCATCCACCAGCACCGGGCCCCCGTCCAGGTCGTGGCGGGCGATATTGGCATGGGAATAGATCCAGGACCAGTGGCCGCTGTAATGGAATCCCGGGCCTCCGTAAATCCCGGTTATATCCACCACATGGTCAAAATAGGAAAAGTGGACATTCCGTGCGCCGGCGGCAACCAGCCGGTTGTATACGGGCACCACGGTATCTTCCGGTTTGGTGACGGGGTCGTCTTTGGCGTGCATGAACCAGATGGGGACCTTGCGGATGCTGCTGATCTGGCTGTCGCTCAGATATTCCGAATGGTAGGCCAGCGCACTGATGTAAGCCCCCGCAAAATACCCCGGGTCTTTCAGCAATAATTTCAGGCTCATATACCCCCCATTGCTGCAACCCCCTACATAAACCCGGTCAGTGTCGATATCCGCGTGGTCGGCGACGTAATTTTTAATGAGCGCCAGCAGACCCTCGTTGTAGATGTCTTCCGCATCGCCCCGCGTATACCCGCCCCCTTCGCGGTTCATCCAGAAGGTAGGCGCCTGGGGCACCAGTACGTGGGCGCCCCCGAAAAGGACCTGTATGTCTTCCGAGGCATAATTGGCAGCGCGGTTGCCCAACAGGGCAATGGTCGGGTCTGTTCCGCCTTCACCGCCGCCGTGCAACCAGATAATCAGCGGTTTTTTCCCATTTCCGGATTCCGGGGTGTACGCCGCATAGGACATCTGTTTTCCGGGGGCATATTCGTATTTGCCGGTAAGGTCAAAGCGGTCAACCAGCGGCATGATCTTCCCGGACTGCCGGTTCCAGGTCCTCAGGCTGGGCCGGTGGGTCACCGAGACCTGATAATCCACCCAGAAATTCCCCCTCACCTTTTCGTTCTGGGCATAGTGGAAAGGGGAACCGAGCCCAAGGCGCGGGCCCACTTCAAGGACCAGGGTCAGGTGGGAGCCGTCTGGGGTGCGGTTGCCGGAAGCGTCCGAGAGGTAGGTGCTCAGCACGGTGCGTTTCCCGGATGCCAAGGCCTCGGGAATCTCCGCAAGGTCCGTGCTGCGGCTGGCGGAAACCGTAAATTCCCCTCCCGGGGGTTCGCTGAGGCTTTCACCCATATCCAGAACCACCTTGTTGACGGCCGGCCCCCAGTCAAAGCCTTCCACCACCAGGGAATAGGTCCCCGGGGTTGCGGATTGGGACCAGGCGTTGGTAAATGCAAGCAGCATTGCAAAAAGGCAGGTTAAGGTCGGAAGAAAATTGTAGCGTTTCATGGTGTGTTTGTTTAGTTTATTTAGCGTATTGAAGGGGTGGTCGCCGCCATCTGTATCCTGGCGGGTATCCCCGGGTCTGGTTAGCCTGCTCGGGCCCTTATAGGGGGTGGCGCACCTTCAGCTGTCGCAGACAGCTATGGCATTAGACCCCGCCTGACCCAAATGGTTTAATCGGACTGCCGCCGGTAAGGCCGGATAATCAGCCCGAGGGGCCGGTCGTAGCTGAGGTAATTAAAGGCCCAGTGGTACAGGGCGGAAAGCCGGTTCCTGAATCCCACCAGGGAAAAGATATGCACGCCCATCCAGACAAACCAGGCAAAGGATCCCTGGAATTTCCATCCGGGGAGGTCTGCAACCGCCCGACCACGCCCCACGGTGGCCATGGCCCCCCGATCCCTGTACCTGAAAGCCACCAGTTCCTGCCGCCGTAGCAACCGGCCCAGGTTACGCGCCAGGTGGCGTCCCTGTTGCTGCGCCACAGGTGCCAGCATGGGCAGGCCCCGGGGGTTTTCCACGGAGGTGCAGGCGGCCACATCGCCAATGGCAAATACATTGTCAAGGCCGCTGACCCGGTTCATCGCATCCACCAACAGCCGGTTTCCTTTCAGGACGCAGGATTCCGGGAGGCCCTCGAGGGGGGAGGCGGTCACCCCGGCCGTCCAGATTACGGTATCCGTGGGAAACCGGGTGCCGTCTTCCAGGAATACCTGATCGTCTTTGTAGGTTGCCACCCGGGAATTCAGCAGGACATTCACACCCAGGTCGCTGAGGTATTCAAGGGCTTTTGCAGAAGCCTGCTCGGACATCGCATTGAGGATCCGGTCCCCGCTCTGGTAGAGGTTGATGCTCATGCGGGAGGTGTCCAGGTCCGGGAAGTCCCTCGGGATCACGTGTATTTTCATTTCGGCCAGGGCACCGGCGAGTTCGATGCCGGCCGGGCCCCCGCCAACGATGGCCACGTTCATGATCTCTTCCAGGGGCTCCCCGCTGTAGTTGGCAATGGCCTTTTCGAGGTTCTGGTATACGTAGCTGCGGATGTTGAGGGCATCCGGGAGCGATTTCAGGGTCAGCATTTTCTCCTTGACGTCCTCAAAATTGAAATAGTTGGTGCGGCTGCCGGTGGCAATGACCAGGTAGTCGTACGGGACCGTACCGATGGAGGTGAACAGCCGGCTCCGTTCCCAGTCGACCAGCCGTACCTCGGCCATCCGGCAACTGACATTCCGGTACTTTCGGAAAATGCGCCGCACCGGGTAGGCGATACTGTCGGGTTCCAGGCCCCCGGTCGCCACCTGGTACATCAGCGGCTGGAAGTTGTGGTAGTTGTTCCGGTCGATCAGCAGGACATCCACCGGCAACCGCCGGAGGGCCTTGGCCAGTTCAATCCCGCCGAAGCCTGCCCCGACGATTACGATCCTCGTTCTTTCTGCCATGTGTTTGCCAATAGGTGCGCCTAATATACGATGCCGGTGCCGGGTACGAAACTGGCAGGGTTGCGTCCTGGCATCAGAAGCCCCGGCGAAGCCGGTCGCCCCTTTGTTAATTTTTGTTAAATCTTGCGCGATTGGGCGAAGGAATGGGTTCCCGGGCCCGGGAGTTTGACGCAAACTGATTAACTTATTGCAAAATTTTTATCCATGGCAGTTTATAACCTGAAAATCAACGGAACCCGCATGGAAGTAGATGTGGACCCTTCCACACCCCTATTGTGGGTCCTGCGTGATCACCTGAAACTGGTCGGCACCAAATACGGATGCGGGATTGCCCAGTGCGGCGCCTGCACGGTGCACCTGGGTGACACCGCAATGCGTTCCTGTTCCCTTCCGGTTTCCTCGGTGGGCAACCAGGAAGTCACCACCATCGAAGGGCTCTCCGAAAATGGGGACCACCCGGTGCAGAAAGCCTGGCTGGAGGTGGACGTCCCCCAATGCGGGTATTGCCAGGCCGGCCAGATCATGTCGGCTGCGGCATTGCTCAAAAGCAACCCAAGCCCGAGCGATGCGGATATCGAATCCGCGATGAATGGAAACATTTGCCGATGCGGCACCTATGTGCGCATCAAGAAAGCCATCAAGATGGCTGCCGAAGAACAGGCCTCCTGAGGGAATCATGCCCGAGTGGCCCCGTGGGATCTGCAACCGGTACCCGACCGGAAACCTTATTGATTTATTAAAGAAAACCAGAGAAAATGACACTTGTTAAAACTTCCATAGGACGGCGTTCGTTCATCAAATCATCGGCCCTTGCCGGTGGCGGCATGGTGCTTGGCTTCAGCTGGCTGGCCTCCTGCAAGGACCAGGCAGCCATGGAGGCCGCTTTGGCCATGCCCGATGAATGGTTCGAAATCAACGGGTTCCTCAAAATCGGGGACAACGGTCTGGTGACCATCATGTCGCCCAACCCGGAGATCGGACAGAACGTAAAAACGGCCATGCCCATGATCGTGGCCGATGAACTCGATACGGCCTGGAAGGACGTGATCGTAGAGCAGGCACCGCTGAATACCGACATCTTCACGCGCCAGCTCGCGGGGGGCAGCCAGTCCATCCGTCAGGGTTGGGAAGGCCTGCGCCTGGCGGGGGCCACCGCCCGGCAAATGCTCCGGGAAGCAGCCGCCCAGGCCTGGGGGGTTGCTGCTGCCGAGATCACTACCTCCGCAGGTATGCTGCACCATGAAGCTTCTGGCAAGTCCGCCGGTTATGGCGAGATGGCCTCTGCGGCCGCAGCCCTGGAGGTCCCGGAGGAAGTTGAAATGAAAGACCCGAAGGATTTTTCCATCATCGGCACGGATCAGAAAAATGTGGACGGTAAAAAAATCGTCACCGGCCAACCGTTGTTTGGCCTGGATGTCAATCGGGACGGGATGCTGATCGCCATGATCGTCCACCCGCCTGCCTTTGGCATGAAACTGAAATCCGCCGATACGGAATCCGTCAAATCCATGCCGGGCATCCGTGATGCGTTCCCCATCGTCGTATACCCGGAAGGTGCCGAAAGGCAATGGTCCGACGGGGGTGCCATCCCCGAGATGGTGGCCATTGTGGGCGAAAGCACCTGGCAGTGCATGCAGGCTAAAAAAGCCCTGCAGGCCGAATGGGAAGCAGACGGGGACCTGGAAAGTACGGCCTACCACGAGGAGGCACTCAATAAAATGCTCGATACCGCCCAGGATGCACCGGCCCGGAATGACGGCAATGTGGAGCAGGCCTTTGCCAGGGCCGCCAAGGTGGTGGAGAGCACCTACAGTGCCCCCTACCTGGCCCACAATACCATGGAGCCGATGAACTTCTTTGCCCATGTGACCCCGGAGAAGGCTGAATTGCTGGGGCCCATCCAGACCCCTGAATTCCTGGAGAATACCCTGGCCTCTGTCCTGCAGATGCCCAAGGAAAAGATCGATATCATGATGACCCGGATGGGCGGTGGCTTTGGCCGCCGGCTCTACGGGACCTTTGCGGTGGAAGCCGCCATGATTTCCCAGAAGATGCAGGCGCCTGTCAAGCTGGTATACACCCGGGAAGACGACATGTCCCAGGGGACCTATCGCCCGTCGTACAAGATCCGCTACAAGGCGGGCCTGGATGCGGATGGCAACCTGATCGCCTGGCATGTGCGGGGAGCCGGCACCAATGACGACCTGGTCTTCGAAAACCGATTCCCGGCCGGGGCGGTAGACAACTACCGGGCGGAGAAACACGCCCTGCCCACGGATGTTACTACCGGTGCCTGGCGCGCCCCCCGTTCCAACTTTATCGCGGGGGCCGAACAGGCGTTTATGGACGAGGTGGCCGAGGCAGCCGGGAAGGACCCGATCGAATTCAGGCTCGCCCTGTTTGACCGGGCCATCAGCTACCCTGTCGGGGACCCGGAAAAGAACGATTACGACCCCGAGCGGTATGCCGGGGTACTGAAACTGGTACGGGAAAAATCGAACTGGGAAGCCGGGCCACCCAGCGGGCAGTCGCGGGGCGTCGCCGCCTATTTCTGCCACAATTCCTACGTGGCCCAGGTCCTGGACCTGACCGTGGAGGCCAATGCCCCCAAAGTACATAAAGTCTACTGTGCGGTGGATTGCGGTATCGTGATCAACCCGCTGAGTGCAAAAAACCAGGTGGAGGGCGGTATCGTGGATGGTATCGGCCACGCTACCTACAGCGCGCTCACCTTCCGGGACGGACGTCCGGAGCAGACCAACTTTGACAAGTACCGCCTCATCCGGAATTCGGAAGCCCCGAAGTCCATTGAGACGTATTTTGTGGATAACGGCATCGACCCGACCGGGCTCGGGGAACCCTCCCTGCCGCCTGTGCAGGGGGCGCTGGCCAATGCACTTTACAGGGCTACCGGCAACCGGTATTACGAGCAGCCGTTCTTCGGCGAACGCCGAATAATCGGATAGGCCGCCGGACAATCAGTCCTTATAATAAGCCCTGGGGAATTACAAACTCCAGCGGTACCCCACATCCGAAAGCGGGATGCAGCCCTTATAGGCACCGGGAACGGGGTCGTAGCTCAATACATTTTTTCCTACCTCCTCGGAGGTCACATAGGCCCAGACCACCATGGACTTGAGGTTCCGGTAAAAGCTGACGGGTTCCTGTTCCCCGACGGAGGTTCCCCAGACGCCCGGGTTAAAACTTCCCCCCCGGGCCTCTTCTTCTTTCAGGAATGCCTCCCGGTCCGTTTCCCCAAGATCGGCAAAAGCCTCTCCGTAGCCGGCTATGCAAGCTTCGTCCAGGGAGGCGAGGTTTTCCCTCAGGTACTGTTGTGACTGCGCATCGTAGGTCCTGGCAAATACCTTATCCATGAACATATCGGCTTTTACGTCCAGCCCGCCCGGGGTATCCGTACGCGGGAGGAGGGTGTCCACCAGCGAACTGACGAGCAGGGCCTCTTCGGCCGTAAGGAATTCCGGGGTCCATTCGGGCCGGTTTTCCGACTGGCAGGCTTGCAGGAGGGAAAGTGCAGTTGGCAGGGCCAGGGTGGCACCGGCCAGTATGCCGGTCCGTTTCAGGGCGCTTCTTCGGTCCATAATCAGATATTGAATTTTGAAAGTTCGGAAACCGCGTGGTCTGCGGCGCGGGCAGTAAGTGCCATATAGGTCAGGGAGGGGTTCACGCAGGAAGAGGAGGTCATGCAGGCCCCGTCGGTGACAAAAACGTTTTTGGCCCCGTGTACCTGGTTGGTGCCGTTGAGCACGGAGGTCTTCGGGTCACGGCCCATCCTGGCCGTCCCCATTTCATGGATGCCATAGCCGGGTTCGTGTTCATTGTCGAAGCCCATGACATCTTCCAGGCCGGCTTTCTCCAGCATTTCCACGGCATCCTTGCGGATTTGCCGGTTCAGGGCCTTTTCGTTTTCCTTGAATTCACAGTCGATGGCCAGGGTGGGTTGTCCCCATTTGTCCGTGTTGGTTGTATCCAGGGTAACTTTGTTCTCGTGATAGGGGAGGCATTCTGCAAACCCGGTAATGAAGAACTCCCAGGGTCCGGGCCTGAGTACTTCCTCCTTGAATCCGGCCCCGATTTTCTGGCTGTTTGCCACGTTCCCGCCCCGGTAGCCACCTCCCTGGAATCCATACCCCCGCAGGAAATCCTTGGATTTGGAAGCCTCATCCACATTCACGTACCGCGGGATATAGATCCCATTGGGCCTGCGGCCGCTGTAGTATTTGTCCTCGAAGCCGGGTACGCGGGCGGTGGCCCCGATCCGGTAGGTGTGGTCCATCAGGTTATGGCCCAGTTCCCCGCTGTCGTTCCCCATCCCTTCCGGGAACCGGTTGGATTTGGAATTAAGGAGTATCTGGGTGGTGCTCAATGTAGACGCATTGCAAAAGACAATGCGGGAGTGGTAATCCATGGACTCCCCGGTCTCCGCATCGATGATCCGCACCCCGCTCGCCTGCCCTTTTGCCTCGTCATAAAGGATGGACTGCGCAATGGAGTAGGGGCGTATGGTGAGGTTCCCCGTGGCCTGGGCGGCCGGCAGGGTGACGGCATTGCTGCTGAAGTAGGCCCCGTACGGGCATCCCCGGCTGCACCGGTTCCGGTACTGGCACTGGCCCCTCCCGTTGAGGGGTTGGGTCAGGTGGGCAACGCGCCCAATGATCATATGGCGGCCGGGGAACTGGTCCTCAATCCGGCTTTTTACGTGTTTCTCCACGCAGTTCAGCTCCATCGGGGGCAGGAAATGGCTGTCCGGCAGCTGGGGCAGCCCGAGCGCCTCCCCGCTGATCCCTGCGAATTTTTCCACATGGGTATACCAGGGTTCTATGTCCCGGTACCGGATGGGCCAGTCCACCCCATACCCGTCCAGGGCATTGGCCTCAAAATCTAGGTCGCTCCAGCGGTAGGTCTGTTTTCCCCACAGCAGGGACCGTCCCCCCATCTGGTGCCCGCGGATCCACAAAAAAGGTTTTACTTCCGTATAGGGGTTCTCCTGGTCATTTGCAAAGAAATGCTCCACGGACTTGCCGATAAAGCCGGATCGGATACCTTTGTAGTGTTTTTGTTTTTCCTCGGGGGTGAGGGCTTCCCTGAGTTCCATGTCCCAGGGGTCATAATTCATGGTAGGGTAGTCGGCCACGTGTTCCACGATGGGCCCCCGTTCCAGCACGAGGGTCTTCAGGCCTTTCTCGCAAAGTTCTTTGGCGGCCCAGCCCCCGCTGATCCCCGAACCGATCACGATGGCATCGTAGGTCATCTCTTTCCGGGCATCGATATTGTAATTTGCCATTTCAGTAAATCTTGTTGCCAACTAAGATAGCAAAATAAGGCTTCTGCCTTTTCGGCATTTTGCGGGCAGGGGGATCCGGCCGGTGGAAAGGACATTCCCCGGCAGGAAGGCATATCCCGGTAGTTCCTGTAAGCAGGCCCGGGATCCGGGTATTTTCAGCGGAAGCGGTTGGCCTCCGGGAAGGTATACAGGAAGCCCAGGTTGACGGTCGCCCAGGGCGTACCCTCCGTTTCGATTCCGGTGTAGCTGAGGTTGATCTCCGTCTGGGCTCCCATGAGGTAGCCGATAACGGGCTTGTAGTAGAGGCCCCCGTCGTTGCCGTCGTTGAGCCCGAGTGCATACCCGAGGTCTCCCCCAAAGGAAAACGAGTTGGAAAGCCAGATGCGCACACTTGCCGCCAGGGGCAGGAATTGGACATTGGGCAGGTCCACCCCGCCATTGTCGAATTTTTCCGGGAAACCGTTTATAAAGCCGGTCATGGCACCGAGGTCCACGACCTCCCCGAGGGCGGCCAGGTAACCGGCATCCAGGCCCACCGAAAGGCTGACCACGTCGTTGACCTCAGAAGTTACCGGGAGCGAGCCGTGTGCCCCGATTTTAAACCCCTGTTGGGCGTGCACCCCGCAGGCAAAAAGCAGCCCGGCAAAAAAGAGTAATTGGCGTTGCATGAAGGTAAATTTATTTACTCAAACGCGACAGCCCCGGTTTTATGCCCTCGGGCACCCCCTTTTGTTGTGAAACCCCTGTATGCCGTTGTAATCCCAGAGTGACAGGCCCCGGTGGTCACCGCCGGGTCCCCGGATCCAGGTTGGTTATGATGCGGCGGATGCCTGTATCATGCTTTCTGCAATTTGGGGTAATCCGTGTACCCCTTGGCCCCGGGAGTATAGAAGGTATCGAAATCCGGGTCGTTGAGCGGTTCCCCGTGCTTCATCCGTGCAACCAGGTCGGGGTTTGCGATAAACGGACGGCCAAAGGCAACCAGGTTGCCGAACCCTGCCGACAGGTGGCGCTCTGCCTTTTCGGCATCATAGCCACCGGACAATATCAGTGTGCCGGTGAACCGGTCGCGGATGCTCCTGCGAATTTCATCGGGCAGGGGAGCCGCGCCCATGGCTTCGTGGTTGACCAGATGCAGGTAGGTCAGCCCCAGGGTATCCATGTTCCAGGCCAGTACGTCAAACTGCTCGTGTTGCCCGTCAAAGCCGGACAAGTCATTGAATACGCCGTTCGGGGACAACCGGATACCGGTCCGGTCCCCGCCGATGGCCGAACATACGGCTTCCGCAACCTCCAGGGCAAACCGGTTCCGGTTGGCAGGGGACCCCCCATAGGCATCCGTCCGCTGGTTGGAACCGGGGTTCAGGAATTGTTCGATCAGGTAGCCGTTGGCGGCATGCAGTTCCACCCCGTCAAACCCGGCTTCAACGGCCCATTCGGAGGCCTGCACATATTCGGCGATGGTATTGCGGATATCCTCCCCGGTCATGGCAGACGGAGTGGGCAGGGGTTGTTCGCCTTTGCCGTCTACATACATTTTGGTGGTCTGGGCGACAATGGCAGACGGAGCGAGTACCCGGGATCCTTCGGGCATGTTGCCGGGATGGCTGATGCGCCCCGTGTGCATGAGTTGCAGGAAGATCTTGGCACCATTTTTATGGACGGCCTCCGGGATGGGCTTCCAGGCCTCCATTTGTTCCGGCGTGTAGATGCCGGGTATCCTCGGGTAGCCCGCGCCGTTGGGGGAGGGTGCGGTCCCCTCCGTGATGATCAGGCCAGCGCCCGAACGCTGCCCGTAGTACTCGGCCATGAGCGGGGTCGGGATATGGTCCGCAGTGGCCCGGCTCCGAGTCATGGGAGCCATTACCACGCGATTTTTAAGATTCATCCGATCATAGGGTTCAAATAGTATTTTTGACATGGATAGTTGTTTTTAGGGCCCGGGGGGGCAGGCCTGCAGGCCCTGCCCCCCCGACGAATTTGTAAATAGTTAAAGTGGGCCGCATCCGGGCCGTATGGGCCTTCAGCCCGGGAGCGCATACCGGCAGATCGCGCTTTCCGATTTGCCGGGTTTCCGGCTCACAGCCCTAGCGGCGGTTTAATCCTTCAGGTAAAACTGCAGTTCGGCGAGTTTTTCGGGGCGTTCAAAGCAGCCGCCGTAAAAGGAGGTGACGGTAGCGGAACAGTCGTCGCGGATCCCCCGGGAGGCGACGCACAGATGTTTGGCGTCCAGGATGACTGCCACGTCTTCCGTGCCCAGGATATTTTGCAGTTCGGCTCCGATCTGGCAGGTCATCCGTTCCTGTACCTGCGGGCGGCGGGCGTAGTACTGGACAATCCGGTTCAGTTTGGACAGGCCGATTACCTGACCGCTTGATACATAGGCCACATGGGCCTTACCGAATATAGGCACGAAATGATGCTCGCAATTGGAGTAGAACTGGATGTTTTTCTCGACCAGCATCTGCCCGTACTGATACTTGTTGTCGAAGAGCGATATACTGGGTTTGTTCCTGGGGTCAAGTCCCGAAAAGCTTTCCTCCACAAACATTTTTGCCACCCGCGCCGGTGTATCCCGCAGGGAGTCGTCGTCGAGGTCCAGGCCCAGGGTTTCCATGATCCTTTCAAAATAAAAGGCGATCTGCGCCTTTTTTTCCGTATCGCTCAATTCAAAGGCGTCTTCCCGCATCGGGGTCTGCATGCCCTCCGGCAATGCCTGTGATTCGCGGTTTTTGCTGATACTTCCGTTAAGGGGCTTGATTTTGCCATTAAGGGGCTTGGGAAGCGTTGTGGTCACTTTACTCATAGCTATATTTTTGGGGAACCTTTAGCGATTGGATTCCAGGGATTCAATTTGTTTCATTACCTCTTCGGCTGCAGCGTACTTTGCATCTCCCTGGGATCGGTTGGTCTGGGATAGGGCATGGGCTTCGGCCATCAGTTTTTTGTATTTGTCCTCGAGTTTCTGCCGAGGTGAACGGGATTTGAACATTCCAAACATCACATCAATATTTAGGGGGAAATTACCCATAATGTCTAACAAATAGTGTTAAACAATAAACAAAATTTTGAAAATCGTGGTTGGTCCGGCAGGAAAAGGCCGGATCAGGGCCTTCCATGTGTATGGCCAAACCCGCTCCCCAAAAGGACCGGGTTTATTGATGCTATTGGAATTGACCGGGGCGCAGCCCTTTTTTGTAGACGTCCCCGAAACCGGAGTTGTTAGGCTGGTAGGTATTGGCATAGGTAACATCCGCCTCTTCCGGGATGGGTTTGCCCAGTGCCCAGTACATGCCATTTAGTGCCAGCCGCCGCATATTGGGGTTCCTGAAGTCATAGGGGTGGCCCAGGGTGGTAAAGAATACCCGGGCGGCCTGACCGGATGCCCCCGTGTACGTTTTGGTCCAGGCAACCGGGTTGACCAGGGGGAATCGGTCCAGGCGGCCTTCCATTTCGTGCTTCGACCGGAGGGAGCGTCCCATTAGCAAGGGGTTGGAATCCCCGGCGAGTTTCCAGTCACCCCCGTCCACGTGGTAGAGCCAGGAATACGCCTGGAAGTCGTCCACGCCCCTGAGGATGGGGTGTTCTGTACCATCGGGCCGGTAGACGGCTGTGAGGGGCCCTTCCCCATCCTCAAAATGCCCGTGGTGCGTAATCCACTGCTGCCCGAAAACCCGGGTCGGCCATTCGTTGTTCATCACTGCGAGTTCCGTGGAGTCCGGGTACAGGAAGGCGTGGGTGGCCGTGCGGAAACCGACCATGGGCTTGCCCGATTCGGCATACCGGGTGATATGCTCCAGTTCGGATGGCGGGAGTGCCCGGAAGCGCGTAAACAGCACCATCAGGTCCGCACTGTCCAGGGCCTCCAGGCCCTCGATATGGTCCAGCCGGTTCGGGTCGATGACCCCGGCCGAATCTACCGAAAAGCAGAGGCTGATACGGGCCCCGAGTTCCCGCTCCAGGATTCCGGCCATCATGGGCATGGACTCTTCCGAGCGGTATTCCTCGTCCCCGATTACGAACACGATATGGGGCGGATCGGCACTTTCAGTTCCGGGGCTGTTTTCCCGGGGGGATTCCCCGCAGCCGGACCACAAGGCGAAAACAATCAGCAGGAGGGTCCATCGGGTCAGGTTTTGCATGGTGCTTACTTTAGTTCGCTGGTTTGGTAAAATCCTTTTTTATCCTTTTCGGCCTCCCGGACCTTGGCTACTTTTTCCGGGTGGACCGGGTCGGCGCGGTTTCCGAAGCTGTTCCGCACATAGGTGAGCACTGCGGCTATTTCCTCGTCCGTGAGGAGCCCTTCAAAAGCCGTCATCGGCACCTTCCCGTCGTAGGCGACGGCATTCACCATCAGGGGTCCCTGCAGGCCTTTGAGGGTCACCTTGATCAGCCGTTCCCCGGAGCCGGTGACCCAGGAGCTGCTGGCCAGGGGCGGGAAGCCGGAGGCCGGCAGGCCCTGTCCGTCTTCCTGGTGGCAGGTGGCACAATACCCCTCCCTGAAATAGATTTCCCGCCCTTTCACGTACAGCGTGCTGTCGCGGGCATCCAGGTGTTCAGGGACGGGGAGGGTTTCCTCCACATCCCCCTGTTTCTTTCCGCTGATCCGTTCGCTGACGGCCAGGAAGGCATCCCGGTTCCAGCTGTCGATTCCGGATGCGCCCAGGATACCCAGCAGTTCCCGGGCCGGTTCTGCCTCCAGCCAGGAAGCCGCAGCCAGGGTTTCCATCCGCACCCGGCCATTCGGGTCCCGGGCGGTTTGCGCAAAAACCTCCCTGAAATTGGGTACCCTGTTCAGGTTATAACGCACTGCACGTACCCCGGCAGCCCGTACACGTGGGTCGTCCGATACGAGTATTTCCCGCAACAGGCCCGTATCCAGGCGGTTGATGCCCCAACTGGCCCAGAGCGCCTCCAGCCGGTGGTGTTCGTACCCGGGGTCCCCCGGGTCCAGGTCCTGTGCCCATCGGGCGAGCGCGGCCGATACGGCTTCCGGCTCTTTACCCCGGAGGATCCGGCGCGCCCGGTACCGCACCCGGTATTCCGGGCTCCGAAGCGCCTCGAGCAATTCTTCCAACGAGGCACCTGCCAGTGGGGGAGGGTCCAGCAAGGGCCGGCCTGTATGGGTAATCCGGTAGATCCGGCCATGGCTGTGGTCCCGGTAAGGATCCCGGGCATTGTGCTGCATATGCCCGATGAGGATGTTGTGCCAGTCTACCACATAGAGGCTGCCATCCGGGGCAAACTCCAGGTCAACAGGCCGGAAGTTCGGGTCGCTGCTCCGCAGGAGGTCCTGGCGGAATTCCAGGGAAAAACCGGTGCCGGCTTCCCGGACGGCATGCTGCTTGATCCCGAGGAACCCGATATCGTTGCACAGGAGGATATCCCCCTGCACGGAATCCGGGAAATGCCGGCTGGAGACAAATTCCAGCCCCGAGGTGGGCCGTACCTTGTGGGGGTCGGGGACCAGGTCAGCCGGCAACGGGTTGGAGATACCGTACTGGGGAGCCAGGGTACCGGGCAGCATCCACCGGAGGGCAGGCCCGGAGGTATCCAGGAAAAAGGGTTGGCCCCAGGCGTCAAAAGCGATCCCCCAGGGGTTCGGAATGGGGAGCTGTGCGGTGCGTTCCAGGTGCCGGCGGGCCGGGTTGAACCGGTAAAAGCCCCCATTGGTGCCCCGGACCGGCCCATAGGGGGTTTCCACATTCGTATGCAGGAAAGTGCCTTCTCCCATATAGATGGCCCCGCTGGGATCGGTGGTGAAGGCACTGATGGCGTGGTGGGTGTCGTGGTCGTCAAAACCGCTGAAGACGATTTCCTCCGTATCGGCACGGTCATCCCCGTCCGTGTCCCGGAACAATTTGAGGTGCGTCCCCTGGGAGATATAGACGCCTTCCGGGCTCAGTTCAAAGCCCACGGGCAGATGGAGTCCGTCTACCCAGGTTTTCACTGTATCTGCTCGACCATCGCCGTCGGTATCCTCCAGGATCAATAATTTGTCATTTGGTTTGGAATCCCCGGGCTTGTAATGCGGGTAGGAAGGCATGGTCGCCACCCAAAGCCGGCCGGAATCGTCAAAGGACAATTGTACCGGGTTGGCCAGCTCCGGGAATTCCGCTTCCGAGGCAAAAAGGGATATTTCATACCCGGGGGCCATCGTAAAGGTGCGCAGCGCCTCCTCCCCATAGAGGTACGTTCCGCCCCCGTGGCCGTAGGCATCCGGTTTGTAGTTGCTCGTTACCGGTGGCAGGGGACGTGTCCGCGAATCGGACGCGGCCACGTCGAAAACCCTTCCGGATGCCGCTTCCCAGATGGCGGTATCCCGTACCGCCGTCATCTGCCGGATCTTTTCGAGTTCGTAGGGGTAGTTGTCCGGCCCAAACGGGTCGTAGCGACGCCCGTAGACATGAACCCCGTTGGGGATCTTGAAATCGTTGTGCCAGAACCAGTTCTTTTCCCTTACGGCAGCCAGTAGCGGGCCATCCCCGGGAAGTTCACCCGTAACCCCGAAGACCTTTTCGGCCAGGAAGGCAGCCAGTTTCCGGTACCCGGCATCGTTGAGCTGCAAACCATCAATGGTGAGGTTGTCCGCCCCGGCAAACCACTGCAGCGAAGGGTGGAAAACATCCACGAAGGGGATGTCCTTTTCAGCGGCGACTGCCGCCATCATTTCCGTGTAAGCCTCCAGCTTTCGATTGGTGGTGCCCACTTCGGGCAGGTCCGGCCCGCCGTTGTGTTCCTCCAGGGCAGTAGGGGAGATCAATACGAGCCGGGGGGAGGCCCCGCCGTGATACTTCCGGTTGAGGGTATGGGTGACAAAGCGGCTGAGCTCTTCCCGGGTGACCTCCTGGTAGCCGTCCGGGCGGAACACCTCGTTAAAGCCGAAAAATGCGAGGATGATATCCGCCTCCAGCCGGCTGAGCCATTCGTCCGGGCTTTCAAAATGCCCCTCACTGCCGGAAGGGGGGTAGAGTTCGCTCAGCAATTCGGAGGCCCCGGGGAAGGCCCAGGGTTCCATGCGTCCTGAATGGGGGCGGAATCCGGGGGTGTTGCCGCCGTCCCCCATGTTGCGTATCCTCAGCAGGCTGTCGGGATAGGCCGCCTGCAGGGCAGTTTCGAAATATCCGAATTGCATCATCCGGGAGGGGAGGTTGTTGCCCAGCAGGACCAGGGTATCCTGTCTGCGGACGGTCACCAGGGGTTCGGGACGAGAGCAGCTCCAAAAGAGCACGGCGGCCAGCAACCAGGCCAGGCCGGGTCCGGGTAGGTGTAAAACGCGTTGTTTCATCATCCGAAAGGGTCAGCTTGAAATCCTCTTAAAACTACTGCATTTAGCCCTTGTCGCCAAACTCCGCCGCCACTTCGGGTTTGGTTTCGGTAATATGGTTGAGGATCAGCCGGGCATGTTCCCGCGAATTTTCGATAAACCACTTGTGGGTTTCCATACCGCCGCAGATCACCCCGGCCAGGTAGAGCCCCGGCACGTTGGTCTCCATGGTTTCCGGATTGTACCGGGGCAGGCGTTTTCCGTCGTCCGAGAGTTCGATGCCCGCCTGCAGCAGGAAATCGAAATTGGGCCGGTAACCGGTCAGGGCCAGGACGAAGTCGTTCGGGACCACCTGGTTCCCCTCGGGGGTCCGTATTTCGATTTCCTTTTCCCCGATGCGGGTGAGTTCGCTGTTGTAGTAGGCCTTGATGCTGCCTTCCTCGATCCGGTTGACGATGTCCGGGCGAACCCAGTATTTGACACGCTGTCCGATTTCCGGCCCCCGGATGATCATGCTGACCTCTGCGCCCTTCCGCCAGCATTCCAGGGCGGCGTCCACAGCAGAATTGCTCGCACCGACGACCGCCAGCTTCTGGCTGGCATAAAAATGCGGGTCCTTGTAATAGTGGGATACCTTGGGCAGGTCTTCCCCGGGGACATGCAGCAGGTTGGGCAAATCGTAAAACCCGGTGGCGATCACCACATGCGCTGCCCGGTAAGCCCCCTTGTCGGTTTGCACGCTGAAGCCGTCGGGGTCCCGTTCGATGCCCAGGACCTTCTCGAACAGGCGGATGTTCAGTTTGTTCGACGTGACGATACGGCGGTAATACTCCAGGGCTTCGTTCCTCTTGGGTTTGGCTTCCTTGCTGATAAAGGGGATCTCGTCGATCTCCAGGCGTTCGGAGGAGGAAAAGAACTGCATGTTGACGGGGTAGTTGAATAGGGAGTTCACAATCGGCCCCTTTTCGATGATGACATAGGAAATGCCCCGTTTCTTTGCTTCCAGGCCGCAGGCAATGCCGATGGGCCCGCCACCGATGATGATTAAATCCATAGCGCTTTGTTTTTCCCCGGGGGGTACTGCAAAATTAGCCAATAATACCCGAACCCCCGAAAACGGTACCCGGGGGGCGGGCTAACCGGCCACCAAACCGGCAAGGCGGGCGATCGTCTCCTTGGGGTCCTGGGAGCGGAAGACGGTACTGCCCGCGACCAGGACGTTTGCACCGGCATCGACCAGGGCCCGGGCATTCTCCAGGGTGACGCCCCCGTCCACTTCGATGAGTGCAGGGCTGTTCCGTTGCGCTATTAAATCTGCCAGGCCGCGTATTTTCCGGTAGGTGTTCTCGATAAAAGTCTGCCCGCCAAAACCCGGGTTCACGCTCATCACCAGCACCAGGTCAATATCCGGGAGTACTTCCTCGAGCAGGTCCGCCCGGGTATGTGGGTTCAGGGCCACCCCGGCCTTCATTCCGGCATTGTGTATGCGCTGCAGGGTCCGGTGCAGGTGGGTACAGGCCTCATAATGAACAGTCAGGGTTGCGGCCCCCAGGGCGGCAAAGGTGTCGATATACCGGTCCGGGTCCACGATCATCAGGTGGACGTCCAGCGGTTTGGTGGCATGGTCCTTTATGGCCTTGATAACAGGCATCCCGTAGGAAATGTTGGGGACGAATAGCCCGTCCATCACATCGATATGGTGCCAGCCGGCCTGGCTCTGGTTGACGGTTTCAACGTCCCGCTGCAGGTTACCGAAATCGGCTGCAAGGAGGGAAGGGGCAATAATCGGGTGTTTCATGCCATTGGTTCTTAAGGCTCAAAAATACATTATTTCCGCAGCACGGTAACTACCGGCCGGGGGTTCAGCTGTTTTCCAACATCCGGGCAAGCGCTTCAAGGTCCAGCGGGCGGGTGTACATTTCCAGGGAACCCCCGCGGGTTAGTGGCCATTCCTCCATGGGGCGGTCCCAGTAGAGTTCCACGCCGTTTCCGTCGGGGTCGTCCAGATAAAGGGCCTGGGATACCCCGTGGTCGGCAGCTCCCGTCAGCGGGTACCCGGCATCCCGGAGCCGGACAAGCACGCGCGCCAGATCGCCTTGTTTCGGGTAACGGATAGCGGTGTGGAATAGGCCCGGAGCATTTTTCGGGGCAGGCGGCCCGTCCTTGCTGTACCAGGTGTTCAGGCCAATGTGGTGGTGGTAATCCCCGGCTGCCAGGAAGGCAGCCTGGGTGCCGTAACGCTGCGTTTCCCGGAAACCCAGGAGGTCCCGGTAAAAGGAGAGGGCCCTTTCGAGGTCCGAGACCTTCAGGTGGACATGGCCGATGGAAGTCCCTTCGGGCAGGCGGTATGAGGGTCGGGCGGGGTCTTCCTCTTTCATGGATCAAAGGTTGGGCGGGTTGCAGAAACTTGCCGGAATATCTGAATGCAACCGGAAGATTTAAATGCGAAAAATCAACCGGATCTCCCACGGAACGGGCCGTCGGGGTGACCCTAAATGAAAAAACTCCGGTAATCAGCCGGAGTTTATTCATCAATCAAAAAACGAACAGTCATGATAAACTGCTGTTATGGCTTACAAATTACAAACTTTATACCAAATTTCCAATTTATAAATACTTTAACGTGCAATTGGCAGACTCCCTTACCCGAGGTACGTTTTGAGTATCTTGGATCGGGAGGTATGTTTCAGGCGGCGGATGGCCTTTTCCTTGATTTGACGCACGCGTTCGCGGGTCAGGTCGAAGGTTTCGCCGATTTCTTCCAGGGTCATCGAATGCTGTCCGGCAAGGCCGAAATACAGGCGGATGACGTCTGCTTCCCTGGGGGTCAGGGTTTCCAGGGCGCGCTCAATCTCGGTGCGCAGGGATTCGTGCAACAATTCCTTGTCCGGGTTCGGTGACTCCCCGCTGCGCAATACGTCGTACAGGTTGGAATCCTCCCCGTCGATCAGGGGGGCATCCATGGATACGTGGCGCCCGGAGTTCTTCAGGGACTGCTTCACATCTTCCACGGTCATGTCCAGTTCCTTGGCGATTTCCTCGGCCGAAGGCACCCGTTCATGGGCCTGCTCCAGGAAGGCGAAGGTTTTGTTGATCTTATTGATGGAGCCGATTTTGTTCAACGGAAGCCGCACAATCCGGGATTGCTCGGCCAGGGCCTGCAGGATGGATTGGCGGATCCACCATACCGCGTAGGAAATGAATTTAAAACCCCGCGTCTCGTCGAAGCGCTGGGCAGCCTTGATCAGCCCCAGGTTTCCCTCGTTGATCAGGTCGGGGAGGGTAAGGCCCTGGTTCTGGTATTGTTTGGCCACCGAGACGACAAAGCGGAGGTTGGCCTTGGTGAGTTTTTCCAAAGCTGCCTGGTCCCCCGCTTTGATGCGCTGGGCCAGTTCTACTTCCTCGTCGGCGGTGATCAGGTCCACCTTCCCGATTTCCTGGAGGTATTTGTCCAGGGATGCCGTTTCCCGGTTGGTAACCTGCTTGGTAATCTTTAATTGTCTCATGTATCGATCCTTATCCTTTAAATAATGCCTACTGCATTTAGTTATACGTACAAATTGTGTAAATGTTACACCGGCGTGATGAAATTTTAAAATTTTGGTTAAACCGCATAAAAAAACCCCTGTTGCCAGGGGTTATACGTAATATATGTCCGTTTGGATCAGTCGCGGCGCCGATTGCCACCCCGACGGTCTCCCCCGCGGCGGTCTCCGCCCCCGCGACGGTCGCCTCCACGGCCGCCATCACGTCCGCCTTCGCGGCGCGGTGGCCGTTCCGTCCAGCCTTCCGGCTTGGGCAGCAGGGCACGGCGCGATACGCGTTCCTTGCGGGTGCGCGGGTCGATGCCCATGTACTTGACGTCGAAGACATCGCCCATGCTGAGGACGTCCTCCACATTTTCGGTACGCTCCCACGCCAGTTCGGATACGTGCAGCAGGATCTCGTTGCCGGGGGCAGCGGTGTATTCCACCACGGCGCCGAAGTCCAGCATCTTGATCACTTTCACCTCGTAGATGCTTCCCTCTTCCGGGGCAAACATGATGGAGTCGATCTTGGCCAGTACCTGGTCGATACCGCCCTGGTCGGTGCCCAGGATTTCCACGATCCCTTCCCCGGTAACCGGGTCTTCGTTGATCACGATGGTGGTACCGGTGGTCTTCTGAAGTTCCTGGATGACTTCACCGCCCTTGCCGATAACCGCCCCGATGTACTCGTTCGGGATAACGCGGGTTACCATTTTAGGAGCGTGGGGTTTGACGTCCTCAGCAGGTGCCGCAATGGTCTCTGTCAGCTTTTCGAGGATGTGCAAACGCCCTTCGCGGGCCTGTTTCAGGGCCTTGATCAGGATTTCGTATGCCAGTCCCTTGATCTTGATATCCATCTGGCAGGCGGTGATGCCGTCGGCCGTGCCGGTTACCTTGAAGTCCATGTCCCCCAGGTGGTCTTCATCTCCGAGGATGTCGGAGAGGACCGCATATTTGCCGGTTTTGGCATCGGAGATCAGCCCCATGGCGATACCCGATACCGGTTTGCGCAGTTTGACACCGGCATCCATCAGGGCCATGGTACCGGCACAAACCGTTGCCATGGAAGAGGAGCCGTTGCTTTCCAGTACTTCCGAAACGACCCGGACGGTGTACGGGCAGTCTTCGGGGACCTGGCGGGAGAGTGCCCGCTGGGCGAGGTTCCCGTGGCCGATTTCCCGGCGGGAGGTTCCCCGGATGGGGCGGGCCTCCCCGGTGGAGAACGGCGGGAAGTTGTAGTGGAGGTAAAAGCGTTCCTCCCCTTCATAAGAAGGCATATCAATGATATTTGCCTCCCGGGACGTCCCCAGGGTAACCGTGGCCAGGGCCTGGGTTTCCCCCCGGGTGAAGATGGCGGAGCCGTGGGTGGAAGGCAGGTAGTCCACCTCACACCAGATCGGCCGGATTTCGTCCGTCTTCCGCGCATCCAGGCGGATGCCCTCGTCCAGGGTCAGGTTCCGGACGGCTTCCTTCTCTACCTTGTAGTAGTATTTTTTGATCAGGTCGCCCATTTCTTCCTGCTCCTCCTCGCTGAAACTTGCGAGGACTTCCTCCTTCAGCTCGCTGAAGGCTGCGCTGCGCTCCTGCTTGGCCGATCCGGCCTTTGCAATGGCATACGCCTTGTCGTAGGCCAGGTCGTGGACTTTCTTCTCGACCGCTTCGTTCTCTTCCTCCACATCGTACTCACGGACTTCCTTCCGCCCTGCCTTATCGGCCAGGCGGTTCTGGGCCGCGATCTGGATTTTGACCGCTTCGTGGGCGAATTTGATCGCTTCGGTCATATCTTCTTCGGAAATTTCATCCATTTCCCCCTCGACCATCATTACCGAGTCTTCGGAAGCCCCGATGATCATGTCGATGTCGGAATCCTCCAGTTGGGTGCGGGTTGGGTTGATGATGAATTCCCCGTCAACCCGTCCGACGCGCACCTCGGAAATCGGGCACTCAAAGGGGAAATCGGAAAGCTGGATGGCCGCTGATGCAGCCAGTCCGGCCATGGCATCCGGCATCACATCCTCGTCGTGGGACATCAGCTGGATCATCACCTGGGTCTCACAGTGGTAATTCTTGGGAAAAAGCGGGCGCAGGACGCGGTCAACCAGTCGCATGACCAGGATCTCCCCCGTACTCGGGCGCGCTTCCCGTTTGAAGAACCCTCCCGGATACCTTCCGGAAGCGTGGAATTTTTCGCGGTAATCTACCGTAAGGGGCAGAAAATCCACATCGCTGGGCTTGTAGTTGGATACTACCGTACAGAGCAGCATACAGTTACCGGATTTTACCACAACGGACCCGTGGGCCTGCTTGGCGAGTTTTCCGGTTTCGATAGAGATCTCCCTACCGTCGCCGAGGTCTATCACCTCTTGAAAAGCTTTTGGAATCATAAAATGGAATTAGTCTCCCGTGCTACGGGGAGTTTGTTAAACAATGGTCTGTTGTGTTGTGTTGTGCAGGTCGACCAATGAAAAACCGGAAGTGAGCTTTTTATGTTGCCTTAACGGGTAAGGACTTTAAAGTGGCGGCCGGGCCGCCAAAAACAAAACAGGGGAGCCCGACGGGCTCCCCTGAAATTTTACTTATTTACGGATATTCAATTCCTTGATCAGGCTGCGATACTTTTCGATATCCTTTTTCTTCAGATAGTCCAGCAGGCTGCGGCGCTTGCCCACCAGGCGAACAAGCGAACGCTCGGTGTTGTAGTCCTTCTGGTTATTCTTCAGGTGCCCGGTCAGGTGGTTGATCCGTTCGGTGAACAGGGCAATCTGGCCCTCCGTAGAGCCCGTGTTGCTGTCCGACCCGCCGAATTTCTTAAAAATTTCGGCCTTTTTCTCCTTGGTTAAATACATGCCAATATTGTTGTAAATGATTTTTATGTATCCGATTGATTTTCAATCAGGGGGCAAAGATAGCAATTATTTCAGGATATCCCTTCAACGGGTGGGCTGAATTTTTACGTCCGTTTAAACCTTGGGCAACCGGTGGCCCCCCGAAGCCTACTCGGCTTCTTCCTCCACGCGAACCGGGAGGTTCAAAACCAGGTCCAGGTAGAGGTTGATCTTTTTCTTCAGGTCGCGGCGGTGGACAATGAAATCCAGGAAGCCATGCTCCTTGACGAACTCGGCTGTCTGGAACCCTTCCGGCAGTTCCTTCCCGGTGGCCTCTTTGACCACCCTCGGCCCGGCAAAACCTATCAGGGCCCCTGGTTCGGCAATGTTGATGTCCCCGAGCATCGCATAGGAAGCTGTGGTCCCCCCGGTGGTGGGGTCCGTGCAAAGGGAAATATACGGCAGGCCGGCCTCGGCCAGCTGGGCCAGCTTGGCACTGGTCTTGGCCAGCTGCATCAGGGATAGGGCCGCCTCCATCATCCGGGCACCCCCGGACTTGGAGATCATGACGAAGGGCGCCTTCTTTTCAATGGCCTTGTCGATGGCCCGGGCTATTTTTTCACCCACCACGCTGCCCATGGAACCGCCGATAAAGCTGAAATCCATGCAGGCGATGACCAGTTCGCGCCCCATGGAATTGCCATAGGCTGTGCGTACGGCATCCTTCAGGCCGGTCTTTTTTTCGGCCTCTTTCAGGCGGTCGACGTATTTTTTGGTGTCCTCGAATTTCAGGGGGTCCCTGGAGGACAGGTCGGCGTCGAATTCGGTAAATTTATTGTCGTCAAACAGGATCTGGAAATACTCCTTGCTCCCGATTCGCACGTGGTAGTCATCCTCCGGGCTGACGTAGAAATTCTTGGCCAGTTCCTCGGATTCCACGATTTTCCCGGTGGGCGATTTATACCAAAGGCCCCTGGGCGTGTCTTTCTTTTCTTCGGTAGCGGTTTGTATACCTTTTTCTTTTCTCTTGAACCAGGAAGACATAAATATGAGATTTCGATTAATAAGAAGGGGCGCCGCCTAGAGCGTCCCCACGTTATTCAGATCCTCGAACGCCTTTTTGAGGCGGGCCACAAAGGTCTTTTCGCCTTCCCGCAGCCAGACGCGGGGATCGTAGTATTTCTTGTTCGGCGAATCCGGACCCTCCGGGTTGCCGATCTGGGCCTGGAGATAGGCCTCTTTATCCTTCATGTAGTCCCGGACCCCGGCTGTGAAGGCATACTGGAGGTCGGTATCGATATTCATCTTGATTACCCCGTAGCCGATGGCTTCCCGGATTTCCTCCAGGGTGGACCCGGAGCCCCCGTGGAATACAAAGTCGATGTGGTTGGCTCCCACCTTGTACTTGTCGCTGATATACTCCTGGGAGTTTTTCAGGATCTTGGGGGTGAGTTTCACATTTCCCGGTTTGTATACCCCGTGAACGTTCCCGAAGGCAGCTGCAATGGTAAAGCGGTGGCTCACCTTGGAGAGTTCCTCGTAGGCATAGGCCACTTCCTCGGGCTGGGTGTACAGCTTGGAATCGTCCACATCCGTATTGTCGACACCGTCTTCTTCCCCACCGGTGATCCCGAGCTCAATTTCCAGGGTCATGTTCATCTTGCTCATCCGGGCCAGATATTCCTTGCAGATCTCGATATTCTCCTCCAAGGGTTCTTCCGACAGGTCAATCATATGGGAACTGAACAGGGATTTCCCCGTGGCGTTGAAATGGGCTTCGCTGGCGTCCAACAGGCCGTCGATCCAGGGAAGGAGTTTCTTGGCGCAGTGGTCCGTGTGCAGGATCACCGTGGCACCGTAGGCAGCTGCAAGTTCGTGCACGTGTTTGGCACCTGCAATGGCCCCTTTGATGGCAGCACGCTGGCCTTCGTTGGACAGCCCTTTCCCGGCATTGAATTGGGCCCCTCCGTTGGAGAATTGGAGGATGACGGGTGATTTCAGTTGGGCGGCAGTTTCCAGGACGGCGTTGATGGTGTCGGAGCCGATAACGTTGACTGCGGGTAAGGCAAAGGCGTTGGCCTTGGCGTACTTGAATATTTCCTGTACTTCTTCCCCAGTGGCGACCCCCGGCTTGATGTTATGAGGCATGTGCTGCGTATTTTAGGTTGCTAGATTGTTGCGACAAAAGTAATAATAATACCGGTTAAAACGGATAATTAATTCCTATCTGCAATACGGAGTTGGCAAAGTTGTAGTCGCGAAACCACCTTTTTCCGGTAGGTTCGGCCGGGTTGTAGGTCTTGAATCCGAGGTCCGCCCGGAAGACGAAATACGTGAAATCGTACCGCAGCCCAAACCCCGTCCCGAGGGCGAGCTCCTCCAGGGAGGACCAGCCGTTGAAGGTAGCGGCCGGGTCATCCTCGCTGTCCCATACATTCCAGATATTTCCAATGTCGCTGAACAGGGCCCCCTTGAGGTCGCCCACCACCGGGAACCGGTATTCCAGGTTCAGCGCCAGTTTGAAATTGGCCTCGTTGAAGTCGTTCAGGTTACTTGTGCTCCCCGGGCCCAGCGAATAGGGGAACCAGGCTCGGTTGTCGTTGGATCCCCCACCGAAATACGAGCGGACAAAGGGGATGTCATTCGAATTTCCATAGGGTATGGCAATACCTATAAAGGAACGGAAGGCCAGCACATCGGTGGCGTTGAGCTCCCAGTGCCGGATATAATCCAGCTCCGTTTTCACATACTGGGAAAAAGGCACCCCGAAGACCAGTTTTTGCCCGGAATCGTTTTCATTGAACTTGATCAGGTTGGTGGAGGCGGCCAGCAGGTTCCCCGCCCCTTCGATTTTCCATCGGATCTGGTAGAAACTGTTGTCGGCGATATCGGTTTTTGAATTCTTGGTGTAGGTGTAGTTGGAGGTGAAGATCAGGTTGTTCTCCGTCAGGCGCTGCCTGCGCTCCTCAATCCGGAACACGTCCGCATAATCCTCCGAATCCGTCGGGGCAAGCCCCTGGTTGATGATGGCATCGGTAAACCCGGCCGTTCCCTCCGGTATGGACAGCCGCAATGGGTCGTCCGGGTCGCCGGAGGCTTCGTAGAAATCCGACAGGGAGGCATTGTCCTGGTAGTCATCCGCAATATCGTCCAGTCGGGCGTAGGAGCTCCGGTACTGGTCGTAGAACCGATCCGGGTTCACGTTGCGGACAAACTGGATGTTCATCAGTTCGAAAAGGTGTTTCTTGAAATCCGTGGAGGACCAGCTGTAGCCCAGGACCGTGTTGAGGGTCTGTTTGTCCAGGCCGATGTTTTTCTGGAAGCTTGTACCCGCGGATATGCGCGTCCTGGGGAGCATATAGTTCGGGATGATCTGCCGGTTGCCCAGGAAGGGGAACCGGATCCGGGGGAAAACCAGGTTGATGTCCCCGCCGATCTCCGAGAAAAAATCCTCCCCCTGCGTGTCGTCACTGAGCAGCCCGAACGTCCCCCGGCCCGATAGGCTCAGGGTCTCGGCGCCGCCAAACACATTCCGGGTAATAAGGGAAGCCCCGAGTCCGAAGCCGATCTGCTGGATGTTGGAGTGGGTGATGTCGAAGTCCAGGGCCAGGGAGTTTTTTGGGCGCGCGGCCAGGTAGATGTTGGCATCCAAAATGTCGCCCCCGGCCTCCAGCAATTCGATGTTCGGATAGCGGAAGGTATTCAGGTTGCTGATCTGCCTGTAGGTGCGCAACCGGTCGATATCCCGGTACACACTGTCTTTTTGCAGAAAGACCGCATCTGTCAGCACCCGGGGTTTGTACCGGAGCCGGTCGTTGAAATGGATGATGTAATTCTGGTAAACCACCGTATCGCTGGTGGCGGTCCCGTCCTGGAAATTGTGGTCGGGGTACAGGTGGATGTCCCCCAGGCGCTTTACCCGGTACTCCTGGTCGGTAACCGCGCTGTCGCCCCGCCGCCTCAGGTTTTCGATGTTCAGTTCCACGTTCATCAGCTGGTCGTCCACATTTGCCGTGTCCCTGAGGATGTCGTAGGTAATGGAGCTCTCCTGGAAATTCCAGATCCCGGAATTCCGGAACAGGGCCGTGAGCCGTTCCCGTTCCCGGGTGAAATTCCCGAGGTCGAACACGTCCCCTTCCCGAACCAGGGAACTTTTCCGGTTGAGGTGGTAGATGGAATCGATTGCCGGGGAGGTGATCTTACGACTCAGGGAATCGACGATATAGGGTTCCCCGAGGTCCAGCAGGTAGCGGGTCCGGACGCGGCGGCGGCCCGTGCTGTCCAGTATGTAGCTGCCCGTGTTGTTGAAGTACCCCCGGTTGTTGTAATAGGAGCTCAGCCGTTCCACGGACCTGTTGATCCGGGCCGTGTCGATCACCACCGGGGCTTCCCCGACCCTTTTGAGCCAGTCGCTGTAACCGCTTACAAAGAAGGATTGCCCGAGCCGCCGGACCTGCTTTTGAGACAGCAGGGATTCCAGCCTCGCTTCCCGGCCCTCCCTGCGATCCAGCCAGGCCTGGTAGGACGAATCAGGATCCTTCTTTGCCAGGTTGTACAGGTGCAGGCGCAGGGGGATCCCCAGCACGCGACTATTGGGTTTCTGGAGCACGAGGCTGTTCACCAGGGGATCCGTGATTTTTTCCCCGTCCGCATAAATGCTGACTTCGGTGAGTAGTTTTTCGTCCTCTTCGACCCTTTTGAGCGTGTTGCACGAGCAAATGCTGAGACACACCAAGAATAATCCTATTTTAGCCGGGAGATTCACAAAGGGTGAAAAGTCCTTCATACACCCAAAATTAAGCTATTTGAATGGTTGCAAAAAGTGAATTAAAACTAATACGGAGTCTCCATCAAAAAAAGTACCGGACGCGTGAGGGCCTTTTCCTGGCGGAGGGGGTCAAGTTGGTCGGCGAATTGCTGGGGGCCGGCATGGAGGCGTATTCGCTTTACAGCACCGACCCGGGTGAATTCCCCGGGGCCAGGGAAATCTCGGAGAACGACCTGAAGAAGGCCAGTGCACTGGTACAGCCCAACAAAGTAATCGGGGTATTCCGGATCCCGGACCCCGTTTCCCTATCGCTTGACGGGTGGGCCCTGGCCCTGGACGGGGTCCGGGACCCCGGCAACCTGGGGACCATCATCCGGTTGTGCGACTGGTTCGGGATCCCGGAGCTGCTCTGTTCCCCTGACACGGTCGACTGCTACAACCCGAAAGTGCTTCAGGCCACCATGGGTTCCGTGGCCCGGGTCCGGATTGCCTACCAACCCCTGCCGGAAACCCTGGATGCCTGCGGCCTGCCCGTTTACGGGGCCAGCATGGATGGGTCCCCAGTGGGATCCGGTACGGCCGTGCAGCCGGGTATCCTGGTGATGGGCAGTGAATCCCACGGGCTGTCCGGGGCCGTCCGCGACCGGCTGTCGCAAACCTGGGCCATCCCGGCCTATGGCCAGGCCGAAAGCCTGAACGTGGCCACTGCCACGGCCATCCTCCTATACGAGATCCGCCGACAGGCAGGCCCGGTTACTCAAAAGTAAAATTGACGAAGATGCCCCGGGTATTAAGGGCTTCGATGTTTCCGGTCCAGGGGCTTTGCGGATCGTTGTCCGGAACGAGTTCGTCCGTAATGGCAAATACCCCCCGGATGGAAGGGGAGAACTTGAAATATTCCAGGTAGAAATCGATGCCAAACCCGAGTTCGTAGTTGACCACTGATTTTTTCATCCGGAAGGTCCCGCTGCTGTTGTCGTCCAGGGAATCCTGGTTGGAACCGAGGTTCAGGGCCACCCCGGCCCCCCCGATGATAAAGGGCTTGAGGTTGCCGAAACGGCGGGTGCTTACCTTGAGGAGGAGCGGAAAGCTGATGTAGGTGGACTTCACTTCCCGAAAGGCGTCGTTTTCCGCTGCAAAACCAGGGAACCCGAGGAGCCTGCTGGAGTAGAAGAGCCCGGGTTCGAACCTCAGGTCCAGGAATTCGTTGAGCCGGAGCTCCCCGATCAGCCCGACATTGAACCCCAGGGATTTCTCCACGGCGATATCCGGAAGGTCGTTGCGGTATTCGAATTTAAAATCGTACTGGTTAAAGCCGAGGTAATACCCCCAGTTGAGAAGCGCTTTGTCCTCATTCTGCAGGTTCAGTATGGGGTTTTCCCTGAATTGGGCCTGGCCGGTATGGCACAGGGCCAGCAGGAAGCAGAGCGGCAGAAAGTTCCTCATACGCTTATTTTGTTGCCGTGTAGATGGCGGCAGCCCCAAAAGTCTGGGGTCGGTGTTCCATAGCTATAAACCCGATTTTCCCCAAAATATTGTTGAAGCGCTCCCCATAGGGAAAAACGGCTGCCGACCGCGACAGGTAGCTGTAGGCGGCGGCATCCCTTGAGAGCCATTTTCCCACGATCGGCAGGAAGAAACGGCAGTACAGGTTGTACCCCCACCGGAAGGGTTGCTTTTCAGGTACGGAGGTTTCCAGGATGGCAAGGATCCCTCCGGGGCGCAGTACCCGGTAAATCTCGGCCAGCCCCTTCTCGAGGTTTTCGAAATTCCGGACGCCGAAGGCCACGGTCACTGCATCAAAGCTGGCATCCGGAAATTCCAGGGCTTCGCTGTCGCCCAGCACCATCTCGATCCGGCCTTCCAGGCCGGATTCCCTGATTTTGGAGCGTCCGACATCCAGCATGCCGGGAGCCAGGTCCAGGCCCACGATGCGCCCGGCCCCGGTCTGGGCCAGGGCGAGAGCGAGGTCCCCGGTGCCGGTGGCGATATCCAGGACGCTCTGGGGCCGGGTGTCGGCCACGAGCCCCACCAGGCGCTTGCGCCAGCGGCGGTCTATCCCCAGGCTGATTACCCGGTTGAGCCCGTCGTACTTCTCCGAGATGGCGTTGAACATTGTCCGTACCTGCTCCTTTTTACCTTCCCCGGAGTCGTCATAAGGGAGGATTTCCTTTGCCATGCCTACAGCGCTTTAGGGCGCAAAGATACTACAAAGCGGTTAGTCCCCGGCAGCGCCGGCGGAAGCGGGAAACCCTCCGGAACAAATCGGCCGGATTCCTTTGAAAATGATAAAATTGCGTACTTTTGCCCTGCGGACTTCCGCATGCCGCTAACCGGCGGAGCGCCAGCTACCCGTATCAATTCTATACTGAATGAAGATCATAATTGCAGGAGCAGGAGAGGTAGGCTTCCATCTCGCAAAGTTACTTTCATACGAATCCCAGGACATCACGCTGATAGACACCAACAAGGAAAGCCTTTCCTATGCGGAGGGCCACCTGGATATCCGCGTCCTGAAAGGGGATGCCACCAGCATTTCCGTGCTGAAGGATGCCCGCGTCTCCCAGTCCGACCTTGTGATAGGGGTTACGGCTTCTGAGACGACCAACATCACCCTTTGCATGCTGGCCAAGCAATTGGGTTCCAAACGGACCATCGCCCGGATCTCGAATACCGAATTCGTGGAATATAAGGACCAGATCGCCTTTACCGAGCTGGGGATCGACGAACTGATCTCCCCGGAAGAGCTGGCAGCCGCGGAAATCCAGCTGCTGCTGAACCAGTCGGCCTTCAACGATACCTATGAATTTGAACAGGGCCTGCTGATCATGGTGGGCGTTTCCCTCCCAAAGGGCGCCCCCTTTATCGGCAAAATGGTCAAGGAGGCGGCAAGGGTGTTCCCGGAACTGCACTTCATGCCCATAGCCCTGCAGCGGCGGGGCACCCAGTTTACCCTGATTCCGAGGGGGGACACGGTCTTTATGGAGGAGGACCAGGTATATTTTATCACAGACCGCAAAGGCGTTGACGAGCTCTACAAGCTCACGGGGAAGAAGAAGGAGGAAATCCGTAACATCATGATCCTCGGCGGGAGCAAGGTGGGGGTGAAGGCAGCCCGGGACCTCTGCGACAAGCGCTTCAACGTCAAGCTGATCGAGAAGGACAAGAACAAAGCCTTTGAAATTGCCGACATGCTGCCCAATGCTCTGGTGATCAACGGGGATTGCCGGAACGTGGAGCTGCTCGAGGAGGAATCCCTCGAATCCATGGACGCCTTTATCGCGGTAACCGGGAATTCGGAGACCAACATCATGAGTTGCCTGGTAGCCAAGTCCAAACACATCAAAAAAACCATCGCCCTGGTGGAAAACATGGATTACTTCCAGCTCTCCCACTCCATAGGGGTGGATACGCTCATCAACAAGAAGCTCCTGGCGGCCAACAATATTTTCCGCCACATCCGCAAAGGGGAGGTGGTCGCGCTGACCCGCCTGAACAACCTGAACGCGGAAATCCTGGAATTTGTCGTCAATGCATCCTCCGAGGTGAACGGCGAACTGATCAAGGAACTGGACTTCCCCAGGGAAGCCATTATCGGCGGGGTGATCCGCGAGGACCTCGGCATCATTGCGCTGGGGGATTTCCGGATCCAGCAGGGGGACCGGGTGGTGGTATGCTGCCTGCCGAGCGCCATCCCCAAAGTAGAAAAATTATTCCTCTGATATGTCCCTGAACTCGCGGATTATCCTGCATCTGATGGGGCTCCTGCTGCTTTTCAACGGGGGCTTTATGCTGCTTGCGGCCCTGGTGAGCGGCATCTACCAGGACGGGGTTACCTACCAGATTTCCCTGGCGGCCATTACCACGCTCTTTAGTGGTACGGTGGCCATGTATTTCACCCGGGGCCACAAGAAGGAAGTCAAGCGGAAGGAGGGGTATATCATCGTGACCTTTGGCTGGGTGGTCATGTCCATTTCCGGCGTATTGCCCTACCTGTTCACCGGGGCCATCCCGGATGTGACCAACGCCATGTTCGAGACCATTTCCGGCTATACCACCACGGGGGCTTCCATCCTGGACGATATCGAACGGCTGCCGGAAGGGGTGCTGTTCTGGCGCAGCATGACACACTGGATCGGCGGCATGGGGATTATTGTGCTGGCCATCGCCATCCTCCCACTGCTCGGGATCGGGGGGATGCAGCTTTTTGCAGCCGAGGCGCCCGGCCCCACCGGGGATAAACTCCACCCCCGCATTACCGATACCGCCAAAAGGCTGTGGTTTATCTACGTGGGGTATACACTGGCCGAAACGCTGCTGCTGAAACTGGCGGGGATGTCCTTTTTCGACGCCATCAACCACGCGCTGGCGACCCTATCCACCGGCGGCTTCTCTACCAAGAATGCGAGTATCGCCTACTGGAGCAACCAACCCCTGATCCAGTACATCATCATCGTATTCATGTTCCTGGCAGGGTCCAATTTTGTACTGAGTTATTTTGCCTTCAAGGGGAAGGTGCAGAAGGTGCTGCGGGATGAAGAATTCCGGGTATACGGGCTGATGATCCTGATATTCGCCCTCATGGCCGCCGCCGTGGTCTACTTCCGGGCCGACGTACCCGTTTCCGAATACCACCCCATGGTCTGGGGCCCGGCCGAAAGCGCCTTCCGCCACGGCCTGTTCCAGGTGGTCGCCGTAGTGACCACCACGGGTTTTGTAACTGCGGATTTTACGGGATGGACCCCCTTCCTGACCGTCTTTTTCTTCGGGCTGATGTTCGCCGGGGGCTCTGCGGGCTCCACGGCCGGGGGCATCAAGATCATGCGACATATCCTGATCATCAAAAACGGGTTGCTGGAGTTCAAGCGGACCCTCCACCCGAGCGCCATCATCCCGGTGCGGTTCAACGACAAGACGGTGACCGAACACATCGTCTACAACATCATCGCCTTTTTCGTGCTGTATATGCTGCTGTTTATAATCGGAGCACTGGTGCTGGGCCTGCTGGGGCTGGATTTCGTATCGGCCATCGGTGGGGCAGCATCTTCCCTGGGCAACGTGGGGCCGGCCTTCGGTTCCCTGCATCCGCTCAGCAACTTCAACAGCTTGCCGGACCTGGGGAAATGGTGGTGTGGCTTTTTGATGCTCGCCGGCAGGCTGGAGCTTTTTACGGTACTGATCCTGCTCACCCCGTATTTCTGGAAGCGCACCTGACCGGTCGTCAGGAAAGCGCTTGCTTGATACGCGCCACCGCTTCCCGGATTTCCGCCTCCGAGGCGGCATAGGAGATCCGGATGCAGTTCGGGTTGCCGAAAGCCTCTCCCGTCACGGTGGCCACTCCGGCCGCTTCAAGCAGGTAGAGGGCAAAATCCGACGCATTCGCGATGGTTTTGCCGCGGAGCGTCTGCCCGAAAAACCCGGAGATGTCCGGGAATACGTAAAAGGCCCCTTCGGGAACGTTGAGCTGGAACCCGGGGATCTCCCCAAGGAGTTCCAGGATGAGGTCCCGCCGCTCGTGAAACTTGTCGATCATATACCGGATCTTCTCAAGGGGTGCATCCAGGGCTGCGATGGTGGCCCGCTGCGCAATGGCATTGGCCCCGCTGGTAATCTGCCCCTGGAATTTGGTGCAGGCCTTGGCAACCCAGGCCGGGGCGCCGATAAACCCGATCCGCCAGCCGGTCATGGCATAGGCCTTGGAAACCCCGTTTACGGTGATGGTGCGGTCGTACATCCCATCGAGGGCCGCGATGCTCACATGGCCCCCGCGAAAATTGATATGTTCGTAAATTTCATCGGACACCACAAAGATATCCGGGTGGTCCCGGAGCACGGCGGCCAGCCCTTCGAGTTCCTCCCTGCTGTACACCGAGCCGCTCGGGTTGCAGGGGGAGCTGTACCACAGCATTTTGGTGCGCGGTGTTATCGCGGCCCGCAATTGGTCGGGGGTCATTTTGAAATCCGTGTCGATGCTGGTCGGTACTTCCACGGGCACGCCCCCTGCCAGCTTGACAATGTCCGAATAACTCACCCAGTAGGGGGCGGGAAGGATCACTTCGTCCCCATCGTTGAGCATGACCATGGCCACGTTGGCCAGGGATTGCTTGGCCCCTGTTGACACCACAATCTGGTCCCTGCCGTAGGTGAGTTTGTTGTCCCTGGCGAATTTCCGGGATATGGCGTCCTTCAGGTCGGGGTAGCCGTCCACGGGGGAGTAGCTGCTGTAATTCTGGTCGATGGCCTCCTTGGCGGCCTCCCGTATAAATTCGGGGATGTTGAAATCCGGCTCGCCGAGGCTGAGGCCGATGATATCTTTTCCTTCCTGTCTCAGTTCCCGGGCTTTGGCGGCCATAGCCAGGGTAGCCGACGTGGACATGTTGTTGATCCGGTCGGATAGAAATTGCTTCATAGTGCTTTTACGAATTTACTGCAGCTGCAAACCCGGATTCCTGCCGAGTTCCCGCAAATATTTGAAGTGCGAAATTATGGCTTTTCGGGTAGTTTTGTATTCGTTGTACGGCAAATTGAACTCCCGTGCCGTTTGTTTCACAATCTTGGAGATTTTTGTGTAATGCACATGGGAGATGTTCGGGAAGATGTGGTGTTCCACCTGGTGGTTGAGCCCGCCGGTAAACCAGTTGACGATCCGGTTGCGCGTTCCGAAGTTCACGGTGGTGCGCAACTGGTGGATGGCCCAGCTGTTCTTCATGGTTCCGTCTTTTTCGGGCAGCGGCATATCGGCGTGGTCCACCACGTGGGCCAGCTGGAAAACGACACTGAGGATCACCCCGGCCACATAGTGCATGATAAAGAAGCCCACCAGGACTTTCCACCAGGCGATGTCCATGAGGATGATCGGCAGGGCTATCCAGATAAAGAGGTAGATCAGCTTGGTGACCACCAGCACACTCCAGTTCAGGACCGGGTTCGGGAACTTGCCATAGGCCAGTTTGCGCTTGGTATAGCGGTACATCTGCTGGAAATCCGTGGTAATGGCCCAGTTGAAGGTGAGCAGGCCATAGAGGAATACGGAATAATAGTGCTGGAACCGGTGGAACCGGTGCCATTTGGCGTGTTTTGAAAAGCGCAGGATGCGGCCCGCTTCCAGGTCCTCGTCGTGCTCGTGGATATTCGTGTAGGTATGGTGCAGGACGTTGTGCTGCACCTGCCAGTTATAGACGTTGCCGGCCAGCAGGTAGATGCTGCCGCCCATCAGTTTGTTGACCCATTTGTGGGAGGAATAGGTGCCGTGGTTCCCGTCGTGCATCACGTTCATTCCTACACCGGCCATCCCGACGCCCATCAGCATGGTCAGCAACAGGTTGGCCCAGTTGGGCAGGCCGAGGGTCAGGATCAGGAAATAGGGGGCCAGTAACATGGAAAACATGACCGCCGTTTTGAGGTGGAGCTTCCAGTTGCCTGTTTTTTTCAGGTTATTTTCCTTGAAATAAGCATTGACCCGCTTGTTGAGGGTACGGAAAAATTGGGGGGATTCGGTTCGGGAAAAGCGAATGGCAGCTTCTGACATGGGTACGTACTCGTTAATTAGTATAAAATTATAACGACAAACCGTGTATTTTGGTCTGCCGGTGAATATCGTAATTTTACGGATCACGTACAAAGATACCAATGACAGCCGAAACGGTCTTCCAAAATTTTCCCAATTTATCCGCCCGGCAACAAGAGCAGTTCCTGAAAATAGGCGGTTTATATCAGGACTGGAACCAAAAAATCAATGTGGTTTCCCGCAAGGACATCGACGAATTGTACCTGCGCCACGTGCTGCATTCGCTTGGGATTGCCAAGGTTCACCAGTTCCTGCCCGGCACCCGGGTCCTGGACGTGGGCACCGGGGGCGGCTTCCCGGGGATCCCCCTGGCCATCCTCTTTCCGGAATCGCGGTTTACCCTGGTGGATGCTATCGGCAAAAAAATCAAGGTGGTGCAGGATGTGATCGAGGGCCTGGGCCTGGAAAACGCACGGGCGCAACAGATCCGGGCCGAACAGCTGGACGGGCAGTTCGATTTTATCGTAAGCCGCGCCGTGGCGGCCATGCCGACCTTTGTACACTGGACGGCCGGTCGCCTCAGACCAGGCCGGGCGGGTAAAAGTCCAGTTGGCCATGGAGCCCTTGGCAACGGGATCCTGTACCTCAAAGGCGGAGACCTGTCGGAGGAACTGGGGCCCTTTCCCCAGGCCCGGGTGTTTGACCTCTCAGACTATTTTGAGGATCCCTTTTTCCTAACTAAAAAAGTGGTGTATTTGCCGGCGGAAGCGTGCCGTTAGATATTCCGGATGATGCGGTAGGTATACCTGCAGCGTCGGGCATAATCGCGCATCTCATCGAAAATCCTTTGGAAAAAATACATGTTATCGGGGTGTTTGCGTGATGTTTTCAACTGCGTTTTCATACCGTAAAGTTAAGAAAGGAAATGTTAAGTTAACAAATTAATAACGTTAAATTTACATTGAAAGTATGAGATGCCTGCCGTTTTTTCTGCGTTTTGGACCTTATTGATGCCGGGTTCTTGCCAATTTTCCCGCGTTACGGACCATCTCCCCGGTTACCTGCTCAGTCGTCGAAAATATCCATAAGAAAAGCCCCGCAAAACGGGGCTTGATTCATGAATTTCCAGAACGGTTTTGCCTGGACCGGACCTCTTTGGCGGGGCCTGTCTGAGGGCAGGAAACCCTCACAAGCCCGGGCTTCGGGTTAGGGCCTAGCCGAGAAACGGATACCGGTAATCCTCCGGGCTCACAAACGTTTCCTTGATAAGCCTCGGGGAGATCCAGCGCATCAGGTTCTGGGCCGATCCCGCCTTGTCGTTGGTGCCTGACGCCCGGGCACCCCCGAAGGGTTGCTGGCCCACCACGGCCCCGGTGGGCTTGTCGTTGATGTAGAAGTTCCCCGCGCAATTCTCCAGGGCACGGGTCGCCTGCTGTATGGCATAACGGTCGCCGGAGATCACTGCGCCGGTAAGGGCATATTCCGATGTCTGGTCCACCAGTTTCAGGGTGGCTTCCCACTCCGCATCCGGGTACACGTAAACGGTCACCACCGGGCCGAACAGCTCGGTTTCCATGGTTACGTAATGGGGATCGGTGGTCAGGATCACCGTGGGCTCCACAAAATACCCCACCGACTTATCGTATCCGCCCCCGGCGATGATTTCGGCATCCTTATCCGATTTGGCGCGGTCGATATACCCGGCGAGTTTGTCAAAGGCCCCTTCGTGGATCACGGCAGTCACAAAATTGCTGAGGTCGGCCGGGGTGCCTGGCTTGTTGATGGAGGCCAGGTCCTTTTTCACCCCGTCGAGCACCTGGCTTGCGATGGATTCGGGCAGGTATACCCGCGAAGCGGCACTGCATTTCTGTCCCTGGAGCTCAAATGCCCCCCGGGTAATGGCGGTTGCCACCTGTCGGGGGTTGGCCGTTGGGTGGGCGATGATAAAGTCCTTGCCGCCCGTTTCCCCCACAATGCGCGGGTAGGTCTTATAGGTGGTGATGTTGTCCCCGATCTTTTTCCAGATAGACTTGAATACCTCGGTGGACCCGGTGTAGTGCAGGCCGGAAAAGTCCGGGTGGGTCAGCAGGATATCGGTGATCATGGCGGGGTCCCCGTAAATGCAGTTGATGACCCCGGCAGGTACCCCGGCTTCCTCGAACACATCCACGATTACCTGGGCGGAGAATACCTGGTGGTCGCTGGGCTTCCAGATCACCACGTTCCCCATCATGGCGGCGCTGGCCGGCAGGTTTCCGGCAATGGCCGTAAAATTGAAAGGCGTGATCGCATAGACAAAACCTTCGAGCGGCCGATATTCCACGCGGTTCCAGACCCCTTCCGAGGATTCGGGTTGCTCCTGGTAGATCTGGCTCATGAATTCCGCGTTGAACCGGAGGAAATCGATCAGTTCGCAGGCGGCATCGATTTCCGCCTGGTGGACGGTTTTCGACTGGGCCATCATGGTGGCTGCATTGATCCGTTCCCGGTAGGGCCCCGCGATGAGCTCGGCCGCCTTCAGGAAGACGGCGGCCCGCTGCTCCCAGGGGAGGGCGGCCCAGGCGGAACGGGCTTCCAGGGCCGTATCAATAGCCATGCGCACCTCCTTTTCCGAGGCCAGGTGGTACTTGCCGACGGTATGCTTGTGGTCATGGGGCGGGGCGATGGGACGGGTGTTCCCCGTGCGCACTTTTTTCCCTCCGATGGTCAGGGGGATATCTGCGGTGCCTTTGTAGTATGCATCGTATTGTTTGAGAACGGCTTCGCGTTCGGGGGACCCGGGGGCGTAGCTCTTTACCGGTTCGTTATACGCCGGGGGGACCCTGAAAAATCCGTTGGCCATAGTGTGTTTTTTTTCGGTTAATAGAATAGCCGCAAAGGTACGAAATGGCGTATCCTTAAAAAAACCAGGATGGGTGGAATCGGTTCCGGGAGGTGCGCTACGGAATGCCGGGGCGGTTGCCTAGTTCAGGGCGAAAGGCGCGCTGAGCCTAAAGGCGGGCACATAGACGCGGAATTTCTCGGTAGAGGCGAAATTGACCATGTTGTAGTGTCCCTTCATGGCGCCGATGGGCGAAGCCAGCAGGCAGCCGGAACTGTAGGTATGGGATTCTCCGGGGCGGATGACCGGTTTCTTGCCGATGACGCCTTCCCCGTCGAGGATTTCCATGTCGCTCAGCGCATCGAACACCTTCCAGTGGCGGGAGGTCAGCTGTACCGAATCCTTGCTCTGGTTTTCGATGGTGATGGTGTAACCGAATGCAAAATGCATCTTGTAGTTTTTGAAGAAGGTGCCCTCAAAACTGGTGTCGACCGAAATTTTTATCCCTTTGGTAACTTGCGTAAACATGATCTCTAATAGGTAACCGCGCTTCCCAATATGAAGGCTATCGCGGCCATGAAAGCTAAAATAAAGAAAATGGTATTGAGAAACAGGTACTTTATGATAGTTTTAAATACCCCCTGCTTGTAAAACCTGCGCATTGCGGCAAAAAGATATACGGCAAAAGCGATAAAGCACAACCAGTAGATATCCAGCCCTATCAGGCTGTCCATCAAATAGCCAATGATGAGCAAGATAAAAAAGAGGGACTGAATGTGGAAGCTAAATACCAGATTATCGGTGTAGGTGTATTTTTTCCTGATGTATGCCAGGGTAATGAAAACCGAGAAGATCGGCAGGAAGAAAAATGTGGCAAATGGCAACCTGGAAATCAGGTCGCTTAAAAAGGTCCCCGGTTGCTTTTTTACCCGGTTCAGGGAGGCAGCGGTCCGGAAGGCCAGGCGGTTCTCCCGGCTATCTTCGAACTCATAGCGCTCCACGGCCTCCTCGAAGGTAAAGAGCGTATCCCGGTTGATCACGGTCATAAAGGCGTCCATCTTGGTACCGGCCCGGCTCAGGAACCCCCCTTCGGCAGTTTCCACGTAGGCCTTGGGATCTGCCATGATGGTGGAATCCTTCAGGTGCGTGGCTTTGTTGAATTTTTCTTTGATATTCACGCTGTCAAGGCTTTCCAGGACCTTGAGGTCTGCGCTGTCCAACCCTTTCAATCCCTCCTTCCCGATCCGGGGTTCCTGAATTTCGAAATTGGGGATGCCCGGCACGCCGGGGGTCTCGGATTGGTCCACGCTGAAGCGGTCCAGTTGGGTAAAATCCCCGCTGAGGCTCACCAGCAGGAAATAGATAAAGGCCAGGCTCAGCAGGAAGCGGAAGGGGTTGCTGTAGCTGACGCGTTTGCCGGCCACATACTCCAGGGTAATGACCCCCGGGCGCAGCATGAGGGCCTTGACGGTTCTCAGCAGGCGGGCGTCGTAATCGATGATGCTGTGGAAGAACTCCTCGATAAAGTCCTTCAGGGTAAGTTTCTTGGTGCTGTTGGCCTGGGAGCATTTCGGGCAATAGCGGTCGGTGATATCGAGTTGATACCCGCAGTTCAGGCACTCGGTGCCCCGGTATTTCAGTTTGTATCTTCCCCCGTATAAGACTGGTTTGGTTTCCATACGGCACGGTCGGTTAATTGCTGATCGTTCGCGAATTGGCGGTTCCCACACCGATTACGCTGTCGTAAATATCCCCAAAATTCCGGTAATAGACCAGTATCGTATAGGTGTTTTCCGTAAAGTGGAAATTTCCGCAGACCGCATTGAGTTCGATGGTGCCATCTTCCCGCTCCAGGACGTACTTGTAGTTGTAAAAGCCCTGCTTCAGCAAAAGGGAGAGTTCCATGTCTCCGGTTTCCCGGTTAAAGGTCATCCGGTTTTGCTCCTCCAGTTCGTAATTGTTGAATTTGCCGAAGACATAGACCTTGTCGAGCCCCAGCATTTCCTGGTAGGGCAGCCGGAAGTGCACCCGGGTGTATTCGCCTTCCCGGGAATCGTCCCGCCCCTGCAGGGTGCGGATCCGGAAATCGCCGTTTACGTCCGGGAAATAGGTGTACGGCCGGTCAAAGCGGTAGGGGTCCCGGAACAGGTAGTGCTGGTAGAGGTCCTCGAAGCCGATGCTGGAGATGGCCGCGGTGGGGGTCCGCAGGTCACTGGTATCGAAATTCTGGTATTCGTTGCCCCCGAAAAAAGACGTTTCCCGGTCGTATTTGTAGACCAGTTCGGTGCCGATGGTGAATTGGGGCGGGATGTCGTACCGGGCCGTGGGCCAGTGAAAATTCTGCAGGATGGCCACGCGGACCTCCTTTTTCGGGTTGATCAGCTGGATGCCGGATGGGATGATGCTGAACTGTACGGACTGTTTCTCGGAGAGGTATTGAAAATCCCGGGACCGCCGGACCACGGCGGGTACCTGCACCTGGTCCTGGTAGACCACGAACCGCCTCGAGAACTGCATGTCCCCTTCCATATTGTAGATCTCCAGCACGAAGTTGCCGCTCACCCGCAGGCGCACCTGGTTGTTGGGGATTTCCAGGCGGTAGTTCGAATAGGGCTGCAGGGTGTTGTAGCTGTTGCCGTAGTTGATGATCCGCTGGTTGTCGATACCGTCCAGGTATTGGGATTTGAGCAATTGGGAGGGCTGCCAGTCGTAGTCGCAGTGTACGATCCGGTAATAGAAATCCTGCTCGCTGGCGGAGAGGTCGTCGAACTCCAGGCGCAGCGGCTCCCCCAGCCGTACGATCGGGAACTGGTCGTCGGTCGGGCCCTTGAAGATGACGGACTTGATATGTTCGGGGGGTGCGACCTCGGTCTGAACCTGTGCCAGCATTGTGAAACCCCATAAAAACAAGGGGATTTGTTTAATCTTCAGGCGCATGCGGGGCGTAATTTTTGGGTAAAGGTAAACAAAAACCATGCCCACCGATTTCCGGGGGGTTGAATGCCCAAAAAAAGGGGCAATAATTATGATAACTTTCTTTTAAGTGCTATTTTTGGGCGCACATTTTTATAACCTAAGGTCCACGATCATATGTCAACTGACATCCGAATTAAAAAGGGGTTGAACATCAACCTCGTCGGCGCTGCAGAACCTTCGACTTCCAAAGCTGTTTCCAGTAACGTTTACGCTATAAACCTTCGCGATTTCCACGGACTTACCCCCAAGATGCTCGTCAAGGAGGGTGCTGAGGTCAAAGCCGGGGAGGCGCTTTTCTACAACAAGGATTTTGAAGCAATGCTTTTCTGTTCGCCCGTGAGCGGGGAACTGGTGGAAATCGAGCGCGGTGCCCGCCGCCGGATCCTCACCATCCGCATCCTCGCCGACAAAGAGCAGAAAATGCTGGAGCACAAGCCGGTTGACCCGAAAAAGGCGTCCCCGGAGGTCATCCGGGAGTTCCTGCTCAGCTCGGGTTGCTGGCCCTTCATCAGGCAACGCCCCTATGACCGTATCGCTGACCCCGAGGTCGTGCCCAAGGCCATCTTCATCTCCGCCTACATGACCGCCCCCCTGGCTGCGGATATCAATTACACGCTACGGGGCAGGGAAACCGAACTCCAGGCGGCCCTGACGGCCCTGGGCAAATTGACCCCTGGCAAGATCCACGTAGGGGTTGGCAAGGGAGAAGAAAATATTTTCAACAAACTGGAAGGAATCGAGGTTCATAAGGTAAGCGGCCCCCATCCCGCCGGGCTGGTCGGCACCCAGATCAACCGGATCGACCCTATCAACAAGGGGGAACGCGTCTGGACGATTACGCCCCAGGACCTGGTTATCCTCGGGGAGGCCTTGCTGACGGGGAAATACAACCCCGAACGCATCGTAGCCCTTGCCGGTTCCTGTGTCAAGAAGCCACAGTATTACAGCACCCGCATCGGCGCCGAGATTTCCACCTTCCTGTACGCCAGCGGCGTAAACCAGAAGAAAATACGGGTTATCAACGGCGATGTGCTGACAGGCAGCAAATCGCGTCCCGATGGCCACCTCGGGTTCTACAACAACCTGGTTTCGGTAATCCCCGAGGGGGACGACTATGAACTGTTCGGCTGGAACAAGCCCGTCTTCGACAAGATTTCCACCACGCGGGCGCTGACCTTTTCCTGGCTGAACCCGAAGAAGAAATACGACCTGGACACGAATACCAACGGGGAACACCGGGCCTTTGTGGTTACCGGCCAGTACGAACAGGTATTCCCGATGGACATCTACCCCATGCAGTTGCTTAAGGCCTGCATGGTCCAGGATATCGACGAGATGGAACAGCTCGGCCTCTACGAGGTAAGTCCCGAGGATTTCTCCCTGACCGAGTTTATCTGTATCTCCAAGCAACCGCACCAGCAGATCATCCGCAACGGCCTGGATCTGCTTCACAAAGAAATAGGATAGCGATATGAGCGACAAGAGACTGACACTGAAGAAACGCCTCCACATTATCAAGCACTCCCTGAGGGGCAAGAAGGTTGCGCCGGCATTCAATGCCTTCCACACCTTTTTGTATACCCCGGACGAGACCACGCACAACGGCGCACACGTGCGCGGTGCAGACGACCTCAAACGGACCATGAACACGGTGATCATGGCGCTGATCCCGGTGTTGCTGTTTTCATTCTTCAACACCGGCTACCAGTATTACGCAGCCATTGATGCCGCCAACGGGATGCCCCGGGAAGTAGACCTGTTCGGGAATTTCCTGACCTGGGAGAATTTCTGGCTGGGCTTTACCCAGGTCATTCCCCTGGTGATCGTCTCCTATGGTGTCGGCCTGCTGGTGGAATTCATATTTGCCGTTATCAAGGGACACGAAGTGGAAGAGGGCTACCTGGTCACCGGGATGCTCGTGCCGCTGATCGTACCTGTGGATACCCCCCTCTGGATGCTGGCTGTGGCCGTGGTCTTCGGGGTGGTGATCGGCAAGGAAGTCTTCGGGGGGACGGGGATGAACATCCTCAACCCCGCCCTGACCATCCGGGCCTTCCTGTTTTTTGCCTATCCCACCTGGATGAGCGGGGACAAGGTCTGGGTCCACGAGGCAGTGGAACGCGCCGGGACGGCCGATGCCATTTCCGGGGAAACCATCCTGGGCTCCCTGGCCCAGAACGCGGAATACAGCTACAGCACGGCCGACATGTTTTTCGGCTTTATACCGGGATCCGTGGGGGAAACCTCTGCCTTCCTGATATTGCTCGGGGGCCTGTTCCTGGTCTTTTCCAAGATCGCGAGCTGGCGCATCATGCTGAGCGCGGTGATCGGGGCACTGACCATGGGCCTGATATTCAACGGGGTGGCCGATGCCGGCTGGATCGGGGAGAGCAGCCGCTTCTACAGCCTGATGAGTTTTGATTTCTGGAAACACCTGATCGTGGGGGGCCTGGCGTTCGGCATCGTCTATATGGCAACCGACCCGGTGACAGGGTCCCAGACCAACCGCGGCAAATGGGTGTACGGCTTCCTGATCGGCTTCCTGTCGGTCATGATCCGCGTTTTCAACCCGGCCTATCCGGAAGGGGTCTTCCTGGCCATCCTCCTGATGAACGTGTTTGCGCCGACCATTGACCACTACGTTATCCGGGGCAATGTCAGAAGGCGCCTCAAACGACTGAAAACGGCTACCATACTGCCAAAGACCACGGATGGGAAGGCCGAACAATTACAAGCAGAAACCGTATAAGCTATGGCCATCAACACTGATAAAAACGTCTACACCGTCCTCTTTGCCACCGGCATGGTGATCGTGGTGGGGTCCATCCTCGCCTACCTGGCTTCCGCTTTGAAACCGCGGATACAGGAGAACGAGCGTTTTGAAAAGCAGCAGAACATCCTTTACGCCATGGGGGTCAACGAAAACACGGACGAAAGTGCGGTGAATTTCGTTTCCACCGAGGAAGTGGAGGAGGTGTTCTCCGAGTACATCAAGGAACAGCTGGTGATCAAAGGCGATTCCGTCATGGAAAACCCGGAGGCCTACCTGATCGACATGAAAAAGCAGCTGGCAATCGCCAAGTCGGGTGAAACCCCGAGCCTGCCCGTGATGGTAGGGGAGAAAGACGGAAAGAAATTCTATATTATCCCCATGTACGGCAAGGGACTGTGGGATGCCATCTGGGGCTTCATTGCCCTGGACAACAACCTGGTGGTCCAGGGGGTCTATTTTGACCACAAGGGGGAAACCCCGGGACTGGGCGCCAATATCAAGGCCCGGTATTTCATGGATGACTTTGCCGGGGAATCCATCCTGGACGGGACCCGTTACGCGGGCATCGAAGTGGCCAAGGGCAACAACGACCCGCTGAACCAGGACAAGGAAGACAATCAGGTGGATGCCCTGGCGGGTGCCACCATCACCGGGAACGGCGTTTCCGCCATGATTTCGGAGACGGTGAACCTGTACAAAGACTATTTACAATCCATAAGTACCCAATAATATGGCACTCCTGAGCAAGAAAGATACCAACCTCATCCTCGACCCGCTTGCGGACAACAACCCGATTACCATCCAGGTGCTGGGGATCTGTTCGGCCCTGGCGATTACCGCAGAGCTCAAGGCCTCCGTGGTGATGGCCCTGTCGGTGATTTTCGTGCTCGGCGCGGGCAACGTGGTGATTTCCCTGATGCGGAATATCATCCCGTCCAAGATCCGGATCATCGTGCAGCTCATCGTAGTGGCCACCCTGGTGATCATCGTGGACCAGGTCCTCAAGGCCTTTGCCTATGAACTGAGCAAAACCCTGGCGGTGTTCGTAGGCCTGATCATCACCAACTGCATCATCATGGGCCGCTTTGAGGCCTTTGCCCTCGGGAATGGCCCCTGGCGGTCGTTCCTCGACGGAATCGGCAATGCCCTGGGGTATGGGGTCATTCTTGTGATTGTCGGGTTTTTCCGGGAATTGCTCGGGTCCGGGACGCTATTCGGCTTCAAGGTGCTGGGGGATCCCATCGCCAAGACCGGCGTCTATTCCATCGGGTATGAAAACAACGGCTTTATGATCATTCCGCCTGCCGCCCTGATCGTGGTGGGCATCATTATCTGGGTGCAGCGCTCCCGGAACCGGACGCTCATCGAAGAGCACTGACCGGTTAACAACGAACGCAACGCATTATGTTAGAACACGTAGAATTATTTTTTAAGTCCATCTTCATCGACAATATGGTATTTGCCGTATTCCTGGGGATGTGTTCCTATCTGGCGGTTTCCAAAAAGGTATCCACAGCCGTGGGCCTGGGGGCAGCCGTAATATTCGTCCTCGGGGTAACCGTACCCCTTAACTGGCTGCTGGACCAGTACCTGCTGCAGCCGGGAGCCCTGACGTGGCTCGGGCCGGAATACGCAGATTACGACCTGAGTTTCCTCTCGTTTATCCTCTTTATCGCCACCATCGCCACCATGGTACAGCTGGTGGAGATCGTCGTGGAAAAATTTTCACCCGCCCTTTATAACTCCCTCGGGATCTTTTTGCCACTGATCGCGGTGAACTGCGCCATCCTCGGAGGGTCCCTGTTTATGCAGGCACGGGAAATCGCCACCCTCGGGCTGGCCTTGAATTACGGGGTGAGTTCTGGTATCGGCTGGTTCCTGGCCATTCTGGCCATCGCCGCCATCCGGGAGAAAATCAGGTACTCCAACGTACCGCCACCCCTGCGCGGGCTGGGCATCACCTTTATCATTACCGGGCTCATGGGGATTGGTTTCCAGAGCTTCGGGGGCATGCTTACCGGCGGGGATGAGACCGCGGAAGCCGCCGAAGAAGTCAGCACAGACACCCCCCGCCAGGCGGAGGCCCTGCTGGAACCGGCTGCGGACGAGCCGGGTAAAACTGAAATTAAATCCGCGAAGGAAGACGAGGACGTCCTTTCGTATAACGATGTTGTAAATAAGAAGTAAATGCTACTAGCTACCAGTACCTTCGGAACCATTACCATCACCATCATCGCATTCCTGATCCTGGTGCTGCTCCTGGTTTCCCTGTTGCTCTTTACCAAGGAAAAGCTTTCCCCTTCCGGCCCTGTTACCATCAAGATCAACGGGGAGAAGGAAATTGAAGTGGCATCCGGGAGCTCCCTGTTGTCCACCCTGGGGAACAAGAAAATCTTCCTGCCCTCGGCCTGTGGAGGCGGCGGGACCTGCATACAGTGCGAATGCCACGTGCTTTCCGGCGGTGGCGAGGCGCTGCCCACGGAGACCCCCCATTTCTCGAAACGGGAACTCAACGAGGGGGCCCGCCTGGCCTGCCAGGTCAAGGTGAAGCAGGACATGGAGATCACCATCCCCGAGGAAGTCTTCGGGATCAAAAAATGGGATGCCACCGTGGTGCGGAACTACAACGTGGCCTCCTTTATCAAGGAATTCGTGGTGGAGATCCCGGAAGACATGAATTACAAGGCGGGCGGATACATACAGATTGAGATCCCCCCCTGTGAGGTGCCCTACAAGGACATCGATATCACCGCCCACCCGGAGGAACACGAAACCCCGGATAAATTCCAGGCGGAATGGGACAAATTCGGCCTCTGGCCGCTGGTGATGAAGAACCCGGAAACCGTGGAGCGTGCATATTCCATGGCTTCCTACCCCGCTGAGGGCCGGGAGATCATGCTGAACGTGCGGATTGCGACCCCGCCCTGGGACCGTTCAAAGAACGGCTGGATGGATGTGAATCCGGGGATTGCCTCCTCCTACATCTTTGCCCGCAAGCCCGGGGACCACGTGACCATCTCGGGTCCCTACGGGGAATTCTTCATCAATGAATCCGAATCGGAGATGCTGTATGTGGGGGGTGGAGCCGGTATGGCGCCCATGCGTTCCCACCTGTACCACCTTTTCAAAACCCTGAAGACCAACCGGAAGGTGACATACTGGTACGGGGGACGTTCCAAGCGGGAGCTGTTCTATATCGACCACTTCAAGAAACTCGAGGCCGAGTTCCCGAACTTCAAGTTCTACATGGCCCTTTCCGAGCCGCTGGAAGAGGACAACTGGAAGGTAAAGGAGAATATCGATGCCCCGGGAGACGGGTTTGTCGGGTTCATCCACAATTGCGTCATCGAGCATTACCTGAACCACCACGAGTCCCCTGAGGACATCGAACTGTATTTCTGCGGGCCGCCCCTGATGAACAAGGCGGTGCAGAAGATGGGCGAGGATTTCGGGATCCCGGACGAACACATCCGTTTCGACGATTTCGGAGGCTGATACCCTGCAAACGACAAAAAACCGATATGCTGCATATCGGTTTTTTTGTATACTGAATATTCATGAAGGCACTGACCGAACAAGAACTGCACAACCTGGCCATGAACATCGTAGGCCGCGAACTGGAAGCGGCGGGATACGAATTCATGGGGGTCAACAGCAAGCGGGGACGCAATCCCCAGTTCGTCTGCCTCCGGGAAAAGGTACTGCATTTCATCGTGGTACGCCCGGTGGCCTACCCGGAAGACCCCAGGGAATTTGACCCGGGTCTCATGGCCAAGGTCAAGTCCCATGCCGAGAAATTCGAGGCGCGTACCTACTACGCAGGGGTGGGCCTCTCCAATGCCGGGGACCGCAGTGCCCCGGTTTACCTGAATGAAGAATATATCGTGGAATATGAAGGCCTTATTGAGATTTAACACCGCCTGCCGGGCCGTTCCGTCGGACGGGTGCAGCGGCCACCCTATCCGGGCAGCCCGCCTTTTTAAAAGTTTCGGGGCGCTTTTGCTGTTCACGGTCCTGCAGGGATGTTCCTCCCCGGACCTCGAACGCATGGATTACCTGGGCGAGGCCCTGGGGACCACCTATGCCATCACGGTGTTCAGTGAAGAAGCCCGGGACCTGCAACCGAAAATCGACTCGGTATTCGCGGTCCTGAACCAATCCATGTCTACCTACCTGCCGGGTTCGGACATCACGCGGATCAATAACGGGGATACCACGGTGGTGGCCGATGCCATGTTCCGGGAGGTACTCGCCGCATCCCGGGAGATCCACCGGGCCACCGCGGGCTATTTTGACCCCACGGTGGGCGTCCTGGTCGAAGCCTGGGGTTTCGGGCCCGGGCCGGCCCTGGAACAGATGGACCAAGCAACGGTAGATAGTTTGCTCCGGTTTGTTGGCCTGGAGAAGGTAGAGCTGACCCCCGATAACCGCATCCGCAAGGAATGGCCGCAGACCCGGCTCGACTTTAATGCCATTGCCAAAGGCTATGCCGTTGACCGACTTGCGCACATGCTGGAAACGCAGGGGTCCTCCAATTTTCTGGTGGAGGTGGGGGGCGAAGTCCGGACCCGGGGCATGCAACCGGAAAAAAACCAACCCTGGCGGGTGGGCATCGACGACCCCCAGGCAGAAGGACAACGGAGCATCAAAAGGGTGGTGTCCCTCAGCGACCGGGCCATGGCCTCTTCCGGGAACTATCGCAAATTTCGCGTAGACCCGGAAACGGGGACCCGCTATGTGCATACCATCGACCCGATCAGCGGCTTTACCAAGAATTCTAATATACTGGCCGTTTCCGTCATTGCCCCGACCTGTATGGTGGCCGACGGTTATGCCACCGCATTCATGGCCATGGACCTGCAGCAAAGCAGCGCATTACTGGAAGCTTCCCCGGATCTGGAAGCATACATCATCTACCTGGACGAAGCGGGGGAGACCCGTGAATTTGCCACAGAGGGTTTCCGGACCCTGATGCAGCCCTGATCAGGGCTTGCGCACCAGCGGGATACGTTCGCCGGCTGCCAGCCGGTAGCGCTCCACGGTTTCCGGAGGGAAGTTCCTGGTGTAGTCCACCCCTTCGGCGTCGAACCCTGCAGCGCGCAGTATCTCTATATAATCCCTTCCGTATACCCGCACATGATCGTATTGTCCGAATACCTTCCTGCGCTCCTCCGGGTCGGTGATCCCGGGGTCTTCCAGCGTGCGCTCCCTGCTGAGGTCCTGGGGTACCTGGAAAATACCCCACCCGCCCGGTTTCAGCACGCGGTAGAGTTCCGACAGCGCTTTTTGGTGGTCCGGGATATGTTCCAACACATGGTTGCAGAGGATTACGTCGAAGCTGTTCGATTCAAACGGCAGGTCGCAGATGTCGGCTTTTACGTCGGCCAGGGGGGAATTCAGGTCTGTTGTAACGTAATCGAGGTTGGGGAGTTGGCGGAAGCGCCTGAAAAAAGCCTGTTCCGGAGCAAAGTGCAACAGGCGGCAGTGCTCCGTAAACAATTGGGTCTCGTTTTTCAGATAGAGCCAAAGCAGCCGGTGGCGTTCCAGGGATAGGGTAGAGGGGGAGAGGACATTCTCCCGCGTCTTTTCATAGCCGTAGGGCAGGAAAGTCCTGAAGCTGCGGCCATCGATGGGGTCCGTATAGCGGTTGCCCCTCAGAAAGAAGGCGAGCACGGGCCGTACCAGGAAACTCAGCCGGATCAGCACCGGCCTGGGGAAGATGCCCAGTACCCATTTAAAGAGCCGTTTCACGCCGGTCAAATGGTTAGGGGGGCGGCCCGGAAGGCGTCCTCTTCGTCCGATTCGATCCCGAGTGCCTGGTGGATATAGGCAAAGGTGGAAAGCAGTTCCGGCTTGCCGTCGACCAGGGCCACATCGTGTTCGAAGTGCGCACTCGGTTTCCCGTCTGCCGTAAGGATGGTCCACCCGTCCCGGAGTTGCCGGATCCGTTTGGTGCCCATGTTGATCATGGGTTCGATGGCCACCACCATACCCTCCACAAATTTCTTGCCCCGCCCGCGTTTGCCGTAATTCGGCATCTCGGGGGCTTCGTGCAGTTTGCGTCCCAGGCCATGGCCCACCAGCTCCCGGACCACGCCATATCCGTGCTCTTCACAATAGTTTTGTACCGCCCAGGCCACATCGCCCACCCGGTTGCCGATCCGGAATTCCCGGATTCCCTCATACAGGGATTCCCGGGTTACATCCAGCAATTTTTTGGTTTCCGGGGCTACCTCCCCAATGGCAAAGGTATAGGCATGGTCCCCGTAAAAGCCGTTTTTGAAGGCTCCGCAGTCTACCGATACAATATCGCCCTCTTCAAAAGGTGTGTCGTTGGGAATACCGTGTACCACCTGGGCGTTCGGGCTGATGTTCAGGGTGTTCGGGAAATCGTACATCCCCAGGAAGCCCGGCTCGGCGCCCTGGTCCCGGATGAACGCCTCAGCCAGTTTGTCCAGGTGCAGGCCCGTAACGCCTGGCCGGATCTCGGCCGCCAGCATCCCCAGGGTTTTGGATACCACCAGGGCGCTCTCTCGCATTAGTTCGATTTCCTCGGCTGTTTTTACTTGTATCGCAGACATAGGGTGTAAAGATAGGAAGTCCGGCCGGTTAATCCCAGTCGTAGGCGTGGCGGTAGGGGGCTCCGCTGAGGATTTTCAGCATATCCGCCTCGAGACTCTCAATGGGGTATTCCACAATGCGGCCCAGTTCCTCATCGTCCCGGTAAAAGATAAACGTGGGGACATTAATGATCCCAAAGCCCTCTTCATAAGCCTGAGGGGTATTTTTGTCCCGGGTCATGGTTATTATCTCCATTTTGTCGGCCGGATATCCCGCCGCTTCCAGAATCTTCACAAACCGGGGTACCTCCCGCTTGCTGTCGCTGCACCAGGTGCCCATAAAAAGCGTGATTTCGATATCTTCCAATAGCGGCTTCAATGCGGAAATCACTTCAGGATTGGGCTCATAAGCCGCGAGGTTCGGCTCGTACCATTCCACAAAAGGCTCGGAATACAGGGAGTCCAGGGGTGCAGTTCCCACCAGGATTTCCTGGTCTTCCGGATCGGGGATGCGCATGGCCGTGTAGGAGGGCTGCGCTTTGCACCCGGCAAACAGGACCAGCGCAATCAGCAGGAAAAGGATGGGTTTCAGGGTATTGCTCATGGTTATAAAAGTGATTTTTGGGTCATCAGTTGCGGCTGGGGGACGCCGATAATTTCCAGAAGGGTAGGGGCCACATCGCCCAGGACTCCCGATTTGATGGATTTCCGGTCCGGGTCCACCAAAATAAGGGGGACCGGGTTGGTGGTATGCGCCGTATTCGGGCTGCCATCCGGGTTCACCATGGTGTCGCAGTTCCCGTGGTCTGCGATGACCAGGGTACTGTAACCGTTCTCCAGGCCTGCGTTGATCACATCCCGCGCACAGGCGTCCACGGTTTCACACGCCTTGATGGCCGCCTGCATGTCGCCCGTATGCCCCACCATATCCGGGTTGGCAAAATTCAGGCAGACAAAATCGGCTTCTCCCTTGGCAAGTTCCGGGATGATGGCATCCCGGATGTCGTAGGCGCTCATTTCAGGCTGCAGGTCGTAGGTGGCCACTTTGGGGGAAGGGCACAGGATCCGGGATTCTCCGCTGAAAGGTTCTTCCCGCCCACCGTTGAAGAAAAAGGTGACGTGCGGGTATTTTTCCGTCTCCGCGATCCGGATTTGTTTTTTGCCCGCCGCGGCCAACACGGCCCCGAGGGTATCCTTGATATTATCCTTGTCGTAGACCACATGTACATTCCTGAACGTGTCGTCATAGTTGGTCAGGGTGACGTAGTAAAGGTCCAGCGGGTGCATGTTTTGCTCGTGGAAGGACTGCTGGCTGAGAGCCTGGGTGAGTTCCCGTCCCCGGTCCGTCCGGAAATTGAAAAACACCACCACGTCCCCATCGGTGATACGGGGCAGGGGTTCCCCTCCCGCACCGGTCACCGCGATCGGCTTGATAAATTCATCCGTGGTACCCTCCGCATAGCTGGACTCCAGGGCAGCCACGGGATCAGAAGCGGGAGTCCCGGTACCGTGGACCAGCAGGTCGTAGGCCAGTTTTACGCGTTCCCATCGCTTGTCCCGATCCATGGCATAATAGCGCCCGACGACCGAGGCCAACCGGGTGGGGGTATCTTTCGCAAAGGACACCAGGTCCCGGACAAAGCCCGCGCCGCTCTTGGGGTCCACATCCCGCCCATCGGTAAAGGCATGTACGTAGGAGGCCCTGACTCCCGCATCGGCCGCAGCACGGATCAGGCCCTTCAGGTGGTTGATATGGCTGTGTACACCCCCGTCGGACAACAGCCCCAGGAAGTGGACGGGTTTCTTTTTCTCAATGGCATAGGCAAAGGCCGCCTTGAGCTCCGGCTCCTCTTTCAGCGTATTGTTGGTAACTGCGAGGTTGATCTTGGCCAGGTCCTGATAGACGATGCGGCCTGCGCCCAGGTTCATGTGCCCGACTTCGGAGTTCCCCATCTGTCCGTCCGGCAGGCCCACGTGCATCCCGTCGGTCAGCAGGGTGGCATTGGGATATTTTTGGTAGAGGGAATCTACAAAAGGGGTAGCTGCCTGTTCGATAGCCGAGACCTTTGGGTCCGGGGAGATTCCCCATCCATCCAGGATCATCAGAATTGCTTTGGCGTTCATGGCATGCGGATTAAGATTTCAACATATAAAAATAGGGGGAAATCCAAAGCTTTGCCACTAATTCCGGCATTACTTTTGACCGGCCCGAAGGTGGCCCGAAATCGGCTTGCAGGATGTTAAAGTTTCGTTATTTATCTGTTAATCCTGAAACAGTTACGTATAGGATTCGTCTATATTTATATAGTACGTATTTATTATTCATCATCATCAATCAAAAATCGACGCGTTATGAAGACAACTTCACTAATGGCAGCAGCCATTGCATTATTTTCTGCCGCCCAACTCTCAGCAATGAGCGACACCCAAATGGGCCCAGACCGCTCACCGGTAGTCCACGTACCGGAAATCACCCTCACCCTTGAATCCCCCCTGGTCCTGTCGGGCCTCAGCCCGTTTTGCAAAGCAATTATGCAAGGCGACATGGCTACAGTGGAGAAAATGATCCAACTGGGCGAGGACGTCAACCGCAAATCCCTGGGCAAAACCCCGGTAATCTTTGCGGCCCGTTACAACCAACCTGAAATTCTGGAAATGCTCCTGGACAACGGGGCAGATCCCACTATCCGCTGCGACAATGGTTATACCGCCCTGAAACATGCGGAACTATCCAACGCCACAGAGACCCTGCACATCCTGCGCAAGGTTCTAAAGACATGAGACAGAAGGAGTTCATTCATCAATCAAAAAACCCTGGCTTTCGTCAGGGTTTTCATTTTCAAAGCCGGGGGCTTCTGGTGTTCTCGTAAAAGCGTCCGCAGACTTCCGGGGGGATCAGAAATCAAACCCGGTAACAGCCCGGTAAATAAAGGCGTAAAGCGCCATTGTAAGCATCAGGGCACAAAAAACGGAGTACCCTTTTAGCAGCACGACCACAAAGGACGGCTTACAGCCATCGAATGCATGCATGTACAAATCCTTGAAATGTAATAGTGTTCCCATATAGTTTCATTTAAATAATTAAATCAAAGCTATAAGGGTTAAATCGGGGCGATGAACTCGTTCGGTTTTCTGCGATGTTCTCGCAAAATCGCAAAGCCAAAACAAGCCCACGAAAAATTTGGGATTAGGTAAAGATAGCAAAAAAGACCTGCCACCCTTTTATCAGCCTTATATTTCGACTAACTGCGATATTTCTCGATGGCCTCGCGGATTCTCTGGATGCGGTTGTCCGGATCGGGGTGGGTGCTCTGGAATTCCGGGACCCGGTTGGACCCTGAGGCCTCCTTTAGGATCTCCATGACCCGGATCATTTCCTCCGGGTCGTAACCGGATTGCATCATAAACAACACCCCCAGGTCGTCGCTTTCCAGTTCATCGTCCCGCCCATTGGTCAGCAGCGTATTCTGCCCGATGCCGGCAACCACATCGCCCATTTCCGCGCCCACGGCAGCGCCCATGGAGAGGGTTTTCCAGAAATTGCTTTCTGCAATCCGTTCGGCGGAGTGCCTGCCGATCACATGGCCGATCTCGTGTCCCAGTACCCCGGCCAGCTGGGCCTCGTTCAGCCTGGAAAAAAGGGCGTAGGTGATGAATACCTGACCGCCCGGCAGGGCGAATGCATTGACGGTCTGTGGGTCGGCCAGCAGGTGGAAATCATACCGGTAGGGCGTTTCCCGGGCATAGCTGTTCTGGACCAGGCGGTTGCCCACGGCATCCACATAGGATTGCAGGCGATCGTCCGGGTGGAGCCCGCCATGCTGCTGCGCGATCTGAGGCGCCGACTGCAGGCCGATGGCGATTTCCTGGCTGGGCGTCATGTCAATGGTCTGGGTCCGGCCGGTATACGGGTTCTCCTCCCGGCTGCCGCACCTTTGCACCAGTGCGAACACTACGATGGCCAGCCCGATGAAGATCCGGATTTTCCAGCTACCTCTCCGCATTCAAAAGGGGTTGTTTCACCCGTTGAAAGTACAAAATTCCCTAAAGCAAATCGGGGTTAATATCCAGGATGTTGTCCGTGAAATAGGTTCTCAGGAAACCGGTCGTAAAATGCTCGCTCCCCAGGAAATCCTCCTTTTCCATGATCCGGACCAGGTTCAGCCGCCGGTATTCTGCCAGCATATCCCTTGAGATGGGGGCGTAGGAATAGTGCCAGGGTTCGTATTTGAAACCGCGCCGCCGCGGGACATCGGTATAGACCAGGTAGAACCCGTAGGACTCGCTGTGCTGGTCCATCCATTTCTTAAAATCTTCAAAGGGTCCGCCTTCCGCGAACTTATCCGCTACCAGCACATCGCCCGAAGCGGGTTTGGAGGCGTCGATCAGGTCGACATCGGTCCCCCAGTGGTGCCGGCTGGTGCCAGGAATGGTAGAGTATTCAATGATTTTGTCGATGGCCGCAAGGGGCTCCATGCCCTGATCCGTGTAGTCGATATATTTCTGTTCGAAGATGGCCCGCTGCCGTTCAAAATCCCGGTAGCTGCTCACCACCTTGATGTCGATCCCATCCTGGTAGGCTGCCCGTTTCATCCGAACAAAGGCCTCGTGGGCCTCTTTGCGCAGGTTGATCCCTTCCCCGTAGAGGTCGATGTCGGATTTCCCCATCAGCTCCTCCAGGGTATAGAATTCCTGGTCCATTGCCATACCCGAAAGGGGCAAGCCCAGCGTGAGTCCGGCCAGGCCGGTGTTCCTGATAAATTTGCGTCGTTTCATTCCTTGGGCATTTAGGCTGGGTACTAAGGTACTTAATTTTGGGTTTTAGGGGAGTGCCCGCCCGCCCGTTAACAAGATACCCGCCCTGGCTGCAAAAATCCAGCAGCCTGAGCTCAAACCCGGTTAATTATTCAGATAAAAGTAACCCTGGTGGCGTTCTTGCAGCTCCGGGAAGGTGATGATGTAGAAATAGATCCCCGGTTCCAGGCCGGACTGCCGCCTGACCACCAGTTCGGTATTGGATTTCCCATCAAAATCCCCGGTATAATTGTCTTTTTGGTAAACCAGGGCCCCGTACCGGTTGTACACCTGCAGGTTATTCCGGGGGGATTCCCGGGCTGCTTCGATCTCCAGGGTTTCATTGACCCCATCCCCGTTGGGGGAGAGGTAGTAATTGTCGAGTTCCACCGTGCGGTAGCTTCCGGATTCGTACGTTCCGCCAAAGGTAATGGCCCCGTATTGGCTCGGGACAAAGTAATCGGAGGTCAGGGATCCGTAATCGCGGCCACCCTCCACATGGGTATTGCCCAGGTTTTCCCAGGCCTGTTTTTCCCTGTTCCAGCCCACCACCCTGAGGTCGCCATAGAAGCGCGCCAGGCCGGATACATTACTGTACTCATCCCATGTAAGGGTAACTTTGGAGGGGATATCCCCATCCACTGTCCAAAACTCTTCCCGGCTTACCGTAATTTCCGGTTCAGCAACGGCAGAGGGGTCGAAGTTGTCCGATGTGCTCAGTGGCATTCCGGGGTCTTCCGGATAATAGGCGCTGCCCGCCCGGGCATTGATTGCCTGGGATTCGATGGTCAGCGGCCTAAGCCGTTGTGGATTGCCAATCGGGAAGGTGAATTCCTGTTTATTCAGGATGGCGGCATAGCCATCAACCTTGGATACCCGGTTTTCCCCTGTATAGAATGAGGCATAGTCAAACTGCGGATATCCCTCCCTGCCATCCCGCGCCGTACGGATATCCCCTTGGATCAGGTTGGCGTTGTTGAGCACCTGAAGGGGCGTTTTCAGCCAAATCCCATTGGCTGCTGAAAATTCGGTGTCATAAAAAACCGGCATCCGCGATCCGGATATCACAAGGGATCCGTTATCGTTGTAAAAGCCAACCAGTCCTTGCTGGTTCTCAAAGCTGCCTTCATTGTTGAAATTCGCATGCATTCCAGCGGCCCCTTCACCGTGAAGCCGCATGGTCCCATGGTTTTGGATTCCGGTCTGCCCGGTGGCGGGACAAAACGAAGCAATCCAGGTAATGAATGCTATTTGAAGCAGTTTGTTCATTTGGGCTTTAATACCAGTTATTGCGATTTAGTCCCTGCTTATCTGTTGCCAGTTTACCCCATCGCTTTGCAACCAGTAAACCTTGTCCTTCTTGAGTTTGTTATCTGCACTTCCATTTTCCGCAATGTAATTCAGGGAAGTAAAATTTTCCCCGCCAGACAGGTTTTTCAGGATATAGATCCTTCCAGCACAGGTAGATGCGGCGGGTAGGTTGATGGTCAACCCCAAACTGTACATGACCAAAGTAAAATCTGAAGCCGTAAGGGTTGTATTGACATTGGTGGAGCGTATTCCCGTGGAAAAAGATCCTGCCACGGATAAGGTGGAAGTGGGGGTCGCCGTTCCCACCCCGACCTGACCGTTGGTGAATCCGAGGGATTGACCATTCTGGTTGTAGGTCCTGGCTTCTGCGTCCTGAACCAAATTGTCAGTTGCCAGGTTTTTTTCCGGTCCTTGTGGCCCGGTCAGGTCTCCTGAAGTAAAACTGGAACCGTCCGTATAGTTTATGGTAAAGGTGCCATCCCCATTATCGACCGTGCTTTGAACGCCGTTGCCAGCCGGGCCTTGTGGTCCGATTTCACCCTGAATTCCCTGCGGTCCAATTTCGCCTTGAGGTCCTTGCGGCCCGGTATCTCCGGTATCTCCTTTGAGTCCTTGCGGCCCCTGGAGTCCCTGAGGTCCGATTTCTCCTTGTATTCCTTGCGGTCCAACCTCACCTTGAGGTCCTTGCGGCCCGGTATCTCCGGTATCACCTTTGGGTCCTTGTGGCCCCTGGTCACCTGTATCACCTTTTGGTCCAATGGGTCCTTGGGGTCCAACTTCGCCTTGTGGTCCCTGAGGTCCGGTTTCACCCTGGATTCCTTGCGGTCCAGTATCTCCGGTATCACCTTTGTCTCCTTTGAGTCCTTGCGGCCCCTGCAGTCCTTGGGGTCCTACCTCACCTTGAGGTCCTTGTGGACCAGTATCTCCGGTATCTCCTTTGAGTCCTTGTGGCCCGACTTCACCTTGAGGTCCTTGTGGCCCGGTATCTCCGGTATCACCTTTGGGTCCGGCAGGTCCCTGAGGTCCGACTTCACCCTGGATTCCTTGGGGTCCAACTTCCCCCTGAATACCTTGAGGACCAATTTCTCCTTGTGGTCCTTGCGGTCCGGTATCTCCGGTATCTCCTTTAAGTCCTTGTAGCCCCTGGAGTCCTTGAGGCCCAACCTCTCCCTGAGGTCCTACTTCGCCTTGAATACCCTGTAGCCCCTGGGGTCCCTGGTCGCCAGTATCACCTTTAGGGCCAGCAGGTCCCTGAGGTCCTATTTCCCCTTGAACACCCTGAGGACCAATTTCGCCTTGCGGTCCGGTATCTCCGGTATCTCCTTTGTCTCCCTTCAGTCCCTGAGGGCCTACTTCGCCCTGGATTCCTTGGGGTCCAACTTCCCCCTGAATACCTTGAGGACCAATTTCTCCCTGAGGACCCTGGGGTCCGGTATCTCCAGTATCCCCTTTGTCCCCTTTGTCTCCTTTGAGTCCTTGCGGCCCCTGCAGTCCTTGGGGTCCTACCTCACCTTGAGGTCCTTGTTGACCAGTATCTCCGGTGTCTCCTTTGGGTCCGGCGGGTCCTTGTGGTCCGACTTCGCCTTGTGGTCCCTGAGGTCCGGTTTCACCCTGGATTCCTTGCGGTCCAGTATCTCCTGTATCACCTTTAGGCCCAGTGGATCCTAGTGGTCCGATTTCACCCTGAATACCTTGCGGCCCGACTTCACCTTGTGGTCCTATTTCGCCTTGAGGTCCTTGCGGCCCAGTTTCACCTTGAATTCCTTGCGGTCCAACCTCACCTTGAGGTCCTTGTGGTCCGGTTTCACCCTGAGGTCCCTGCGGCCCAACCTCTCCTTGGGGTCCCTGAGGTCCAACTTCGCCCTGAAATCCCTGCGGTCCTTGTGGGCCCGTATCTCCAGTATCTCCTTTAAGTCCTTGTGGTCCGACTTGACCCTGGATACCCTGAGGGCCTATTTCGCCCTGGATACCTTGTGGTCCTATTTCACCTTGAGGCCCTTGCGGACCAGTATCTCCGGTATCTCCTTTAGGTCCGGCAGGTCCCTGAGGGCCTACCTCGCCCTGGATTCCCTGCGGTCCTTGAGGTCCAGTATCTCCTGTATCACCCTTGGGTCCAGCCGGTCCTTGTGGTCCGATTTCACCCTGAATACCTTGCGGCCCGACTTCACCTTGTGGTCCGGCTTCACCTTGAGGTCCTTGGGGTCCGGTATCTCCGGTATCACCTTTGGGTCCGGCAGGTCCCTGAGGTCCAACTTCCCCTTGAATACCTTGAGGACCAATTTCTCCTTGTAGTCCCTGGGGTCCGGTATCTCCAGTCTCCCCTTTATCACCTTTGAGTCCTTGCGGCCCCTGCAGTCCTTGGGGTCCTACCTCACCTTGAGGTCCTTGTGGTCCGGCTTCACCCTGAATTCCCTGGGGTCCGGTATCTCCGGTATCACCTTTGGGTCCGGCAGGTCCCTGAGGTCCAACTTCCCCCTGAATACCCTGGAGCCCTTGGGGTCCCTGGTCACCGGTGTCTCCCTTGGGTCCGGCAGGTCCTTGTAGACCAATTTCTCCCTGCGGTCCTTGCGGCCCGGTATCTCCGGTGTCACCTTTGGGTCCGGCGGGTCCTTGCGGTCCTGTTTCGCCTTGTGGACCCTGCGGGCCGGCCTGTATGTCTGAAGTAAAGCTGCGACCGTCGATGTAATGGACGGTAAAGCTCCCGTCGTCGTTGTTCACAAAGGTGATGTCCGAAGCATTGCCCCCTGAACCAGCCACACTTTTCCATTTGGTCGCATCGTAGAAGAAAAGACACTTGTGATCGGTGTTGTAGACAACGGCCCCATGTAAGGGCTGCATCGCATTCATCTGCTGGTCGGTAACCCGGGTTAAAACCAGGGCTTTGTCCCGGCTCTCCAGTTCCAGGACAGAGTTACTGTGGATCTGTTCCGGACGGTCGCCTACCTTAAGTTGGGCCATACCGATATATGCGGTAAACAGGAGAAAAATGGTTAAGTAACTTCGGATCATAGCTTGGGCCGACTTGGTATTTGCACCTAAAGTTACGTGCGCCCGGGTCCAAGGATTTCAAAATTGTTGTGAAGTCGCTGTTATGTGTTGTATAGGGGCAATTTCCCCTCAATCATCTGAAAAATAGGGCCTTTCACCGATCTTTGAGTTGTAGGAAGATTACCGCTGTAAGTACAGAAAACCCTGATATTCGGTATCCAGGTCCAGCAATCGGACCACATAGAAATAGACACCTTCAGGCAGCCCAGCCCCACGGTTGATCACCATGCCATCCACATTGGAGAACCCATTGAACTGGTCGGTGTAATTATCCTGTGAAAAGACCAGCAATCCGCGACGGTCGTAGATGCGCAATTCATTGTTGGGTGAGTTCAGCAACTCGTCGATCCGCAGGAAGTCATTAATACCATCCCCGTTCGGGCTGATGTAGAAATTATCGAGTTTGAAGACCTCTTCCGCTTCGGAGAGGCTCCCGAACGTCAGTACCACATAATCATCCGGGGTAAACACATCAGATATCACAAAACCGGCAGTCAGGTCCCCGGAGGCCTGTGCATTGCTCAGGGGCAGCCATCTCCCGGCAGATTTGTTCCAGCCCATGATCACGATCTGGCTTACATCGTCAGCAATAGCCCCCAGGTTGCTCTGCGCGTTCCAGGTCAGTGTTACCGTTCCCGATACCGCACCTTCCAGCCTCCAGAATTCTGTCCGGCCGATCTCTTCGATGGTCCTCGGCCTCAGGTCGGGATCCAGAAAGGCAATAAATGGGGAATTGGTCGGGTCATCCCGGAAATAGGCACATTTGGTGACCGGCACCACACTGGTGGGCTGGTAGGTCAGCGGGCGCAGCTGGCTGGCATCTCCAACCGGGAAAATCACTTCCTGTTGTTGGATGGCCTGCACATGGCCATCGACCTTGGACAGGTTGGATTCCCCTACGGTAAAGGCATCCTGAAGCAGGCTCACATATATATCCGACAAGGCCCTGTCTGTCCGGAAATCCCCGGATATAAAATTCAGGTTGTTGGCCACATCGATCGGAATTTCCAGGTCTACCCCCGCATCGTTGGCAATCTCCACGTCAAAAAACCGGGGCGAAAAATCCCCGCTTACTTGCAAGGGCAAGGTACCATAAAACCCGAACAAACCGAGGTTCTGGTCAAATGGCGCCTGGTTGACCAGGTCCGTGTACAGCCCCATTTGCGCCCCGTCGTGCAACTGCATGTTGCCATAATGCTGCAGAGCGGGTTGGGCGGACAGGAATCCCCCGGTAAGCAGGACGATATGTATTAAAAACCTCCTCATTTTATTCCTTTCCTCCAGCATCGGGTTTGGCCCCCAGCATTTTTTCGATTTCCGCCATACGCGTTTTCAGCTCATCTAATTCCTCGCCCATGGACTGATTTTCGGCCTTCAGGGCCTCAATTTTTTGTTCCTGTTCGATGGTATGCAGGAAGAGTTCTTCGATTTTTTCGAGATTTTGCGTGGTAGCATGGTTCAGAATGATTCCGCCTTGAGCCTCCACTTCTGCAGCTGAGGTTACGCCTGGCAGGTGATGGTTTTTCTTCACGAATGCCCGGACTTCGTCCAGATTTGGCATCTGATATTCAGGATTCAAATTGGAAGTGCCAGTGAAGTAGGATTGGAAGACGTAGTCTGGAGTTTGAATAGTCGTATTCATAGAGATGAAATCACCATCGGCTCTAATGTCACCACCTACATGAAGTCGTGCAAGAGGTGTTGGTTGGGCAATTCCTACATTTTGTGAAGCATCTATTCGCATTGCTTCAGTACTGTTTGTTGAAAACCCAAGATTATCTGGACCTATTCTATACATCCCCATATTAGTATCACCACCTTGATAAAAACCATATGCTGGTTCAGTTGCATCCCCATCCCATGCTGCAAAACCAATCCTAGCTTGAATTTGTCCATCTACATCTAATTTGCTTTGCGGAACTGATGGAAGGGTACCACCGCCAAAATTTCCAATACCCATACTTCCGCCTGTTCCACCGAAGATTAGATCGTTTCCATTCATATTGTGAGTCCTCATAGCGGTTAAGGTCAAATTGTTTTCTGCAAAGTTCGTATTTGAAAGTCCTGAAAGAGCATTGTCTATTCCGACTAAATGATCTTCTACATCTTCGGCGGTATTTGTATTTTGATCACTTACGGTGTATGAAGATGGAGTGAAATTTATACCAACTTCCCGAGCTGTCTGATCATCGGTATTTGCCCCATCAGCCCATGAATAATTTCCAGCCCCGTCGGTTTCAAGAAATTGACCAGCAACTCCACCAGTGGGAAGTTCAATTTCATTTGTGTCGTCCACATCCAGATCGGCAGCTATGTGATTGTTGATCAGGGTGGTGTTGGCCGCAATGTCTGCAGACTCTTCGAAAGGGGACAAGTCAACTGTATATGGCACGGCACCATCATCTTCAAGCGAAAGATTTAGAAGATTGGACCCATCGATATTGAATAAGTCCACGGTCTGGTCATCGGTATTTGCCCCATCAGCCCATGAATAATTTCCAGCCCCGTCCGTTTCAAGAAATTGACCAGCAACTCCACCAGTTGGAAGTTCAATTTCATTAGTGTCGTCTAAATCCAGATCGGCAGCTATGTGATTGTTGATCAGGGTGGTGTTGGCC
>NZ_JACLZF010000001.1:1550267-1662582 GCF_014243345.1 Robiginitalea sp. SC105
AATTTCCAGCCCCGTCCGTTTCAAGAAATTGACCAGCAACTCCACCAGTTGGAAGTTCAATTTCATTAGTGTCGTCTAAATCCAGATCGGCAGCTATGTGATTGTTGATCAGGGTGGTGTTGGTCGCAATGTCTGCAGACTCTTCGAAAGGGGACAAGTCAACTGTATATGGTACGGCACCATCATCTTCAAGCGAAAGATTTAGAAGATTAGACCCATCGATATTGAATAGGTCCACGGTCTGGTCATCGGTATTTGCCCCATCAGCCCATGAATAATTTCCAGCCCCGTCCGTTTCAAGAAATTGACCAGTAACTCCACCAGTTGGAAGTTCAATTTCATTAGTGTCGTCTAAATCCAGATCGGCAGCTATGTGATTGTTGATCAGGGTGGTGTTGGCCGCAATGTCTGCAGACTCTTCGAAAGGGGACAAGTCAACTGTATATGGCACGGCACCATCATCTTCAAGCGAAAGATTTAGAAGATTGGACCCATCGATATTGAATAAGTCCACGGTCTGGTCATCGGTATTTGCCCCATCAGCCCATGAATAATTTCCAGCCCCGTCCGTTTCAAGAAATTGACCAGCAACTCCACCAGTTGGAAGTTCAATTTCATTAGTGTCGTCTAAATCCAGATCGGCAGCTATGTGATTGTTGATCAGGGTGGTGTTGGCCGCAATGTCTGCAGACTCTTCGAAAGGGGACAAGTCAACTGTATATGGCACGGCACCATCATCTTGAAGGGAAAGGTTTAACTGATTGGAAACATCAATTTCAAATAAATCAACGGCCTGATCGTCTGTACCGCCTCCCGTAAAGGGTATCCATGCATAATTTCCGGCTCCGTCAGTTGATAAGATATCACCATTATTGCCACCTATGGGTAACTCGATCTCATTGGTGATGCTGAGATCTTCATCGGCCGCAATATGATTGCTTATAAGCGTAGTATTGGCAAGAATATCGGCACTTTCTTCATAAGGGGATAGGTTAACAGATACAGGTACTGTACCATCATCTTCTAAGGATAGTAACAATTGATCAGAACCATCGATGAAAAATTGGTCAACAGTTTGATTATCAGTGTCTACTCCGGCAGCATCTACCCAATTATAAATCCCAGTGCCATCTGTCGAAAGCACTTGGCCCGGATTACCTCCTCCCGGAATTTCGATCTCATTGGTAGCGCTTAAGTCTTCATCATTGGTTATGTGGTCGGTAATGAGGGTTGCATTTGCCGAAATATCTGCTGATTCTTCCAAAGTAGCAAGGCTAATGCTATTCCCATTCAGTATGTCCAGATTTACGCCATCAAAGGCAAGCGTTTGCTCATCCGTATTTACTCCACTGGTCAGGCCTGAAAGGTCCACCGTGTTACCGCCCGTAATTGTAAGATCGTTCCCGTCCAGGCCAAGTGTTTGATTATCCGTCCCGGGATTGTCGAGCGAACTGAGGTTCACGGTTTGAACGCCTCCGTCCTCGAGCGTAATAGTGAGGTTGTTGGCAGGATCCAGGTTCAGGCCCGTGAGTTGCTGGTCATCCGAACCCGGATCATTGAATACGCTCAGGTCCACGGAATTCCCATTGGCAATGCTTAGGGTGTTATCGGAAAGGGTCAGGTCCTGGAGCTCATTGGTGTCATCCGTATCCCCGTCTGCCGCAATGGCAGCCGCATTCGCCGCAACCCCGTCCGCATTGTCAAAGATCAGGACCTCCAGGGCTTCCGCATCAAAATACGCCCCGCCGTCGGATCCGGCGGTGAGGTCATTGCCCGGGTCCCCGCTGATGAGTTCCCCGGTGGTGAGATAGCCGGCGTCGTTGTTGAAATCCGACACGGTGACCTGGGAATAGTCGATTTCCGCGTCCGTGATGGTATTGTCCTGCAGCTCGTCCGTACCTACCGAGTTGGTCGCAAGCTTGTCCGAATTGATGGAATTGTTCTGGATGTCCTGGCTGCCGATGGTGAAATCCAGGATGTTTTCGCTGCGGATCTCGCTGACCTCGAAATTGACCACGTCCCCGTTCTGGGTGATCACGATGGTCGGGGCCGTGTTGACGATAGCCTCGGTGGCGAATTCGATGGGCAGGGATTCGCAGATATTGATCCACTCGGCCCCGTTGTAGTAGTAGAGGCAGCTGAAGTCCGTGTTGTAGACGATGGCCCCGGTACTGGCGTTCAGGGCGTTCATCTGGGCATCGCTGACCCGGGTGATCACCAGGGCCCTGTCGGTGCTCTCCAGCTCCAGGAGGGACCCGGGGTTGATGGTCTGGGGGTTGTCGCCAATCTTTACTTGGGCGCTGAGGCCCGCGCTGCTGAGCAGGAAGCTCAGCAACAGGTTGCGGTTCATTTTCATCGGTAGCGGTTTTTCGCGTCTGGGCAGGCGTTCTCGTTGGCGCAAACCCAAGCAAACAAAAATACTACTCTGCTGGTAATGCGCACAGATTTTAGCTGCAAGTGATGCTTTTTGCGTTGAAATGGGGGTGTTAAAATAATCAACAGGGAAATGTGGCATCCGGGTCTGCAATCAGAAAGCGGCAAACAGCCCGGACAGGCTCGCCTTACGGCGGATTAACATAAGTTTATGGCTTCCGGGTTTTTTTTTAACCCCTCATGCACTTTCTTTATCTTTATTAGACAGAAAGATTGCCATGAGAAGATCCTCCCTGCTTGTTTTATTAATGCTTTCACTGTTGCCCCTGGGGGTGGCCGCCCAGGACGACGACCGTCCCCTGCTCCGGGGTACGGTCCTCTACCGCAATACACCGGTACCCGGGGAAAATGTGCTCAATGCAGGTGCCGGTACCGCTACCACCACGGATGATGACGGTCGGTTTACAATCCCGGCCAAGCTGGGGGATACACTCTATTTTATAGCCCTGGCCTACGAATTCAAAAAAGTGGCCGTGGACGAGGAGGTGATCCGTCGTAACCGGATGGTCGTGGAGGTCAACGAGAAGGTGACCGAGTTGGAGGAGGTAACCGTGAGCCCGGAGGAGCAACAGGAATTCCTGCGTTTGCGCAACGAGGATTTCAAGGGGTACAACTACGATACGGACGAGACTACGGAAATTGAGAATATCGCCCTGGACCCGACCGTCCGCGGGATGAAGTACGGGCTTAATTTTGTGAACATCTTCAAATTGCTGACGGGCAGCGGCAACCGGGAAAGTGCCCAGAACCCTTCCTTGCAGGCCAGTTCGGTAATCCGGCAGATATACGACGACGCCTTTTTCGTGCGGGACCTGGGCATCCCCCAGGAGCAGATACCGGATTTCCTCGATTATGTGGATGCCGAATTGCCTTCCCGCACGCTGTTGCGCAAAGACCATGAATTTGAACTGATTGATTTCCTGGTTACCACGAGTGAGACCTTCCGCAAGACCATTATACAGGATTAGGGGATGGCTCCTGCTGCCAGTCCTTTGCCTGTGGCTGCACGTGGGGTCCATCACTGCCCAGGAAGCACCCGCCGGCCGCTCCGAGCTGGTAGGCGTGGTTTCGGAAGAGGGGGTGGGGATAGCCGATGTGCACGTACTGAACCTGACCGCGACATCGGCGGTCATCACTGACGAAAACGGCTATTTCCGCATCGATACCGCCCCCGGGGACACCCTGATGTTTTCGGCCGTCCGGTATAAGCGCAGGACGCTGGTGGTGCGCCCTGAAATGCTCCGGGCCCTTCGCCTGGAAGTACCCCTGGAGCCCTTTGTGAACGAACTGGATGAGGTGGTGGTGAGCCCCTACAACCTGAGCGGCGACCTGGATGCAGACCTGGGACGGCTTCCCGAGGACCGCACGGTGACCTCTTTTTCCCTGGGGTTGCCCAATGCAGCCCGGCGCCAGTGGACCAATACCGAAAAAAAATTCAACGAGGCCACCACCGGCGGGGGTATCGTCCCGCTAAACCCCATCCTGAATTACTTCTCCGGCCGTACCAGGAGGCTCAAAAAGCAAATGGCCTATGAAAGCAGGTACCGAAAATCTGTGGAAATGCGGGAGCAGTTCGCCGACAGTGTCCTGACCCGTGAGCTGGGCGTGCCCCGGGAGCGCCTCCCGGATTTCATGTACTTTTGCGAGGTGGACTCCCTTTTTGAGGCCGTGGCGGATTCCGGGGACCAGTTGCGCGTATGGGCTTTTTTGCGCAGAAAAAGCGAAGAGTACCGGAAAAACAATAATTTGGACTGATCCCTTGCCGGAGGACTGGCATGGGATTTGCACATGAAACGATCAATGACGTTCCAATGAAAAAAACAATCGCTTTTTTCCTGTTGATATCGGTTCCCCTGCTTTGTGCCTTTGACACCGCCCACAAATTCTATTTGAGCGTCACCAACGTGGAGTACTCCGAAAAGGATGAGGCCCTGCAAATCACCAGCCGGATCTTCATCGACGACCTGGAGGACCTGCTGGAGACCCGCTACGACCTGCAGGCAGGCCTGGGTACGGAAAACGAGGCCGAAACTGCCCGGCAGACCATCGAACGTTACTTCAACAGCAAGTTCCGGATCTTTGTCAATGGGGAGGAACGGGCGTACACTTTCCTCGGCAGCAAGTACGACAAGGATCTGATTATCTGCTTCCTGGAGGTCCGGGGAGTCCGGAAGGACACCCTGGAATCCGTGGGTCTGCAGAATGAAATCCTAACAGACCTGTTTATTGAGCAGAAGAACCTGGTCCACTTTAAAGTGCTCGGAAAAAAAAGGAGTGTGGTGCTGATCCGGGAGAATAATAAAGGAATGTTAAATTTATAGCCATAATTATCGTATCGCGTTAAAAAAGTTAATTTTCGCGAATCAAATAATCACAGCAATCCATGATGAAATACAAACGTATTCTAACTGCCGTTTGCTTCCTTTTCGGGGCCGTTTTATTTGCCCAACAGGAAGAGCAGGCAGCCGAAAGGGAACCCGGCCATACCAACCAGAGCAAATTCCGCCAGATGTACCAGGAGTTTGCCACCCCGAACACCTACCGCTCCGCTTCCGGGGCGCCCGGGCCAGATTACTACCAGCAACAGGCCGACTATAAAATGGACATCCGCCTGGACGATGAAAATGCCAGGATCTACGGGGAGGAAACCATTACCTACCACAACAATTCCCCGGATGAACTGGAGTACCTCTGGGTGCAACTGGACCAGAACGTACGCGCCAAGGATTCCAAGTCCCCACTGCGGGACGGGAACGGCGTGCCCCTAGCCTACCGGACTTCTTCCTTTACCGGCGAATACCTGGGCGAGCCTTTTGATGGCGGCTTCAACATAGAATACGTCCGCGATGCCTCCGGACAGCCCATACCGTACACCATCAACCAGACGATGATGCGGGTGAATATCCCGAAGCCGCTGGCGAGCGGGGAGCAAATTTCCTTCTCTGTCAAATGGTGGTACAACATCCCGGACCACACGGTGAACCGCGCACGCTCCGGCTATGAATACTTTCCCGCCGATGGCAACCGCGCTTATGTGATTGCGCAGTTCTTCCCGCGCATGGCTGTTTACAGCGATGTGGAAGGCTGGCAGAACCACCAGTTCTGGGGCAGCGGGGAGTTTGCCCTGCCCTTCGGGAATTACGAGGTGAATATTACCGTACCGGCCGACCACGTACTGGATGGCACCGGCGAATTGCAGAACCGCAAGGAGGTATTCTCCAAGGAAATGATGCGCCGTTACGAGCAGGCAAAAAAGTCCTATGACGAGCCCGTGATGATTGTCACCCAGGCGGAGGCCGAAGCTGCCGAGAAAGGCTTTGCCACCGATACCAAGACATGGCGCCTGAAGGCAGAGAACGTCCGCGACTTTGGCTTTGCCACCTCCCGGAAGTTTATCTGGGACATGATGGCGGTGAAGATCGGCAACAAAGACGTCATGGCCGTTTCCCTCTACCCCAAGGAAGGCAACCCGCTCTGGGAAGAACTTTCCACCAAGGTGGTGGCCAGCACCCTGAAGAGCTATTCGGCCCATACCTTTGACTACCCCTACCACAAGGCCATTTCCGTGCACGCCAAGAACCAGGGCATGGAGTATCCGATGATCTGCTGGAACTACGGCCGCCCCAACGAGGACGGTACCTATTCCGACCGCGTGAAATACGGGATGATCTCGGTGATTATCCACGAGGTGGGCCACAACTTCTTCCCGATGATCGTCAATTCGGACGAACGCCAGTGGGGTTGGATGGATGAAGGCCTGGACACGTTTATGCAGTACATGGCCGAACAGGAATTCGGGGAGGAGTTCCCCCAGGTGATCGCGCCGAACGAAAACTACCCGTCCCGCCGCGGGGCCCCTGCCGCCATTGTTCCTTACATGGCCGGGGACCAGAGCACGATCTCGCCGATCATGTCCAACCCGGAAAACGTCTACCAGCTAGGCCCGAACGCCTATGCCAAGCCGGCAACTGCCCTGAACATCCTGAGGGAAACCGTGATGGGCCGCGAGCTGTTTGACCATGCGTTCAAAACCTATGCGCAGCGCTGGAAATTCAAGCACCCCACCCCGGAGGATTTCTTCCGGACCATGGAGGATGCCTCGGCCGTTGACCTGGACTGGTACTGGAGGTCCTGGTTCTACACCACCGACTATGTGGATATCGGCGTGAAGGGGGTCAAGAAATACTATGTGTCCGACAAGCCCACCGCCCAGATGCGGGAATACATGGCCAACAACGGGGTGACCGAAGATGATCTTCCCCCGCTGGTGTACCTGGCCGAGGAGGACAGCGAAGACTTTGACCCGGACCTCAAGGGTCGCAAGCCTACTGAAATCTCCCAGCCGCTGTCGGAATTCCTGATGGACAACATGACGCCCGAGCAACGCGCCCAGGTAAAGGAACCCAAGTACTTCTACGAGGTGACTTTCAACAAGCCGGGGGGGATCCCCATGCCGCTTATCGTGGAGTATACCTATGCAGACGGTACTACCGAGCGGGTGACCTACCCGCCGGAGATCTGGCGAAAAAGCGATAATGAGGTGAGTCGGGTGATTTCTTCCGAGCACGAACTCGTGGGGATTGTAGTGGACCCGGACGCTGAAACTGCGGATATCGATACGGAGAACAACAGCTGGCCCAAGGACGAGTCGCCCTCTGAATTCGAGCAGTTCAAAGAAGAGATCAAAGGGTAAATCCCGGAGGGTCCAATCCCTGCTTTGGTTTGGAACCCCTGTAAAATAAGAAGAAAAGTCCCGGCGAGATGACCGGGACTTTTTTTATGCGGGGTGCGAAACTTGCGTATATTTGTGGTATGGCAATGCTATTTTTATTCATAAGCGGGGCGGAGATATTCTTCATCCTCTTTATTGTGGTGATGGTTTTTGGAGCGGATAAAATACCGGGAATTGCCAAAGGCCTTGGCAAAGGAATGCGGCAGCTCAAAGATGCTACCGAAGACATCAAACGCGAGATCCATAAAAGTGCCGAAAAGCAGGGCATCGATACCTCCTTTACCAAGGAGATCGAGAAAGACCTGAAAGACGTCAAGAAGAACATCGAAGACGTGGGCGGCACCATCCGCCGTAAATAACCCCCATGCTGGACCGCATCTTGCAATGGGACCGGGAAGCCTTTATCTACCTGAACGGACTTGGAATTGAACAATTCGACGCCTTTTGGGCTGCAGTGACGGATATCAGTACCTGGATTCCCCTTTTTCTGCTTTTTTTCCTGCTGATCCTCCGGTTGTTCCCGATACGGCAGGGGTTGGTCATGGGGGCCACCACCGTCCTGCTGGTGCTTTTCATCCTCTGGTTTACCGAATTTACCAAGGAATTTGTGGCCCGGCTCAGGCCCAACAACGATGCAGAGATCAACACGCTCATCCGGATACTCCGGAGCCCCACCAACTACAGCTTTTTTTCCGGCCATGCCTCCAGTTCCTTTTCGGTGACTACCCTGATGGTGTTGTTTCTAAGGAACAGGCTCCGGTGGGCCTACCTGTTTTACCTCTGGCCCCTGTTGTTCGCCTTGAGCCGTATCTATGTGGGCGTTCACTATCCGGTGGATATCCTGGTGGGGGCCATCGTGGGCCTGCTCACCGGATGGGGGTTCTACCGGCTTTACCTGCTTATCGCACCCTACACGCCGTCAGGCCGTCCCGTATAGGCAGCAGGACCACCTGGAATCGGGGGTCCTTCGGTAGGTCTGCATTCAGTTTTTTCAGGGATTCGGTCACCGGGTCGCTGGCCTCGGGGTCGAGGACCTTGCCGGACCAGAGCACATTGTCGAGGAGGATCAGAGTGCCGCTCCGGGTCAGGGGCAGCACGGCTTCCAGGTACTGGGCATACTCCTGCTTTTCCGCATCGATAAAAACCAGGTCAAAGGTCTCCCGCATTTGCGGAAGGAGATCCAGGGCCAGGCCGGTGTGTTGGATGATCTTTTTTCCATAGGGGCTCCGGTCGAAATACTTCCGTTGGATGGAAAGGAGTTCCTCGTTTTTGTCGATGGTGTGCAATTCCCCGTCCTTGGAGAGCCCCTCCGCAAGGCATAGGGCCGAATAGCCGGTATAGGTCCCGATTTCCAGGATCCGACCGGGGCGCAGCAGCTGGGAGATCAGGCTGAGTACCCGCCCCTGGTGGTGCCCGGTAAGCATCCGGGGCCTCAGGACCTTCAGGTGGGTTTCCCGGGTGAGCTCCGCCAAGAGTTCGGGTTCGGGTTCGCTGGAGGCTTCGATGTACTGTTCCAGTTCGTGCGAAAGGAAGTGCATAGGGCGTTTTTCACAAAAGTAGAAAAACCAACCACTCCGGTTGGTGTGTTTCCCAATCCAATTGATTCCCACCCGGCGGATACAGACTCGATTTTGCCGTCTCCGCCCCGGGTTATTCATCGACAGAAACCAATCGTCTGTCCTTTGAAGCGGGCCTTTGGTCTTTATTCGTGTCAGTGGATACAAAGCCGGACTACTTTTAGGGGAAACAATTGGTTTGCCATGAAAACAAAAAAAGTCGTTCTGTTTTTGGTAGGGATGGTCTCGGCAATAAGCATCCATTGTTCCCGGGAAGATGATGCAACCGACGAATTTTCTTTGCCACCTGCCCAACCTTCAGAGGAAAGCCCGGAGGCCCCACCGGAGTCTGTGCCCCCCGATTCAATCCCCGGACCCGACCCCGAAAGCTCAGTTGCCGAACCTGCTATCTACTATAATGGATACGCCAATTACACCAATGCCCGGCTGATTGTCAACAGCGAGACCGTGTCTGTGGCCCCCGAATTTCAGTATGTGGTTGGATGTATGAACGGTAGTGACAACGCCTGGGGCTACGGCACAAATATTTCTGGGCTTCTGCTGCAAAACGATGGCGCCGTTTATGTTGGGACACAACAGGTTGGTTCCTGCTCACTGATGTACGTTTCCGGCGGGTTTATAGAATTCGAGCAATGGATTTACCGTTGGAACTTGGAATACACCATTGTCATAAACGATGGCAAACCCGACGAAATCGCGATTACCGGTACGGGGAGGGGGTCGCATATCTGGGAAATTCCTTACGATGCGTGGGTACAATCGGATATCACTTTCGAGTACCATGGGGTACAAATCGAGGGGACCAGTAACTATGAAGGCAGTTTCAAATTGGAGGAGCGTTCTCCCAACCAAAAATACAACCTGTCCGTTTCCGGAACGGCCACTCTGGAACGGGAACTGGAAATTCCGCTACCCCGCTGATTTGTCCGAATGCCATTCCCGTGACACCAAATCTGCGAAGGGCCTCCCGGGAAATTTGCGCCCGGATTCCTACCTTGCCGGAAAATCATCCGCTATGGAGATACAAATCCGACCCGCAACCAGGGAAGACCTGCCCGCATTGCTGGAACTGGAGCAGGCGCTTATCCGCGACGAGCGGCCGTTTGACCCGACCATCCGACCGGACCCGGTCCATTATTACAACCTCCCCGCACTCCTGGGCGACCCGGACACCCGGGTGGTGGTGGCAACTGCCGGGGGGCAGGTGGTAGCGACCGGTTATGCGACCAAAAAGGAACCCCGCCATTACCTGGACCACCAGGCGTATGCCTATTTTGGTTTTATGTATACCCGCCCGGCCTTCCGGGGCCGGGGCATTAACGGCCGCATCATGGATGACCTCAGGCAATGGGCGGTTTCCAGGGGACTCACCGAAATCCGCCTCACCGTGTACAAGGGAAACGAACCCGCCATCCGGGCCTACGAGAAGGTGGGGTTCTCCGGGCATATCCTGGAAATGCGGCTCCGGGCGGAAAAGGACCGGTAACGGGCAAGCTTCTGCCCCCCGGCTCTGGGATATCGGTCGCTTCATCGTATTTTTACCTAAAATTTCCGACAGCCTGCAAAATACCCGAAAGCCCATGACATTTGAGAATACGGAAGCCTTTGCCCGGGAACTGGATGCCCGGGACCCCCTGGCGCCCTATAGAAAAGAGTTCCTGTTTCCCCAGCACAACGGGGAGGACGTTATCTACTTCACCGGGAACTCCCTGGGGTTGCAGCCCAAAAGGGCGGCGGCACGTGTTGAACAAATCATGAAGGACTGGAAAGAGCTCGCCGTGGAAGGGCATTTCCGGGCCGAAAACCCCTGGTGGGAATACCATGAACAACTGGCACCCTACCTGGAAAAGATCGTGGGGGCGCGGGCAGGGGAAGTAACGGTCATGAATACCCTGACCGTGAACCTGCACCTGCTCATGGTTTCCTTCTACCGGCCCAGCGGGAAGCGCTATAAAATCCTGTGCGAGGAAAAGGCCTTTCCCTCCGACCAGTACATGCTGCAAAGCCAGCTCCGGTTCCACGGGTACGACCCGGAGGACGCCCTCATCGAGGTGCCCAAGCGGCCGGACGAACACCATTGGCGGACAGAGGATATCCTCGGTGTTATCGGGGAACACGCGGATTCCATCGCCCTGGTCCTGATGGGAGGGGTAAATTACTACAACGGTCAGGTGCTGGACATGGCCGCCATTACCCGAGCTGGGCATGCAGCTGGCGCCCTGGTTGGCTGGGACCTCGCCCATGCCGCTGGCAATGTGCGCCTGGAGCTACACGACTGGGACGTGGATTTTGCGGCCTGGTGCAGCTATAAATACATGAACAGCGGCCCCGGGAACCTTTCCGGCGCCTTTATCCACGAGCGCCATATAGCGGACCAGACCCTGCAGCGGTTCGAGGGCTGGTGGGGCACCAAGAAGGAAACGCGTTTCCAGATGCGGCCGCAATTCGACCCCCTGCCTACCGCCGATGCCTGGCAACTCAGCAACCCCCCAGTCCTGGCCCTGGCGCCGTACCTGGCCTCCCTGGAGCTTTTTGACCAGGTGGGCATGGATGCCCTTATCGAGAAGCGGGAACGCCTTACGGCTTACCTGGAGTTCATCCTGGGGGAGGTGGACAAACAGGTCGAAAGCCGCTTCGAAATCATCACCCCGGCCGACCGGGGCTGCCAGTTATCGGTTTTCCTGCACGGGGAGGGCCGGCCGTTGTTCGATTACCTGATGGAGCACGGGGTGGTCCCCGACTGGCGGGAGCCCAATGTGATCCGCCTGGCGCCGGCACCATTCTACTGTTCTTACCTGGATATGTACCGCTTTGGCCGGATCCTCCGGGAGGGCATTGAATCGGGGAGGGCCTGAACCCTGCGGGCATCCGGACCCGGCCCTTGGTATGCACGTCGCCACGGGGACCCTGGCAGGACGCAGTGGCCTTGCAGCTGTGTAGCTCGTATTTCGGATTTTAGTACTATTTTGGCCCGTTGATTTAACCGACCAGGCATGAAATCCCTGCGACTGATCCTGACCCACCCCCGCTATTTTGCCCCTGCCTGGGTTTTCGCCAGCCTGAACATCTGGTTTGGTACCTGGGCCATCTATATCCCCACCGTACAGGCCCGCCTGGGGATCGACAAGGCCAAACTCGGGCTCGCCATCTTTTTCCTGAGCCTTGGGGTGTTCACCGTTTTCCCGGTAGCCTCCCGCATCATCAACCGGCTGGGGGTGGGCCGCGCCACCTGGCTGGGGGTCCTCGCCTGCAGCCTTTTTGCTTTTTTCCCCCTTATCGCCCCGAATTATTATGCGCTGGTGGCCTCCCTCTTCTTTTTCGGCCTGTCCAACGGCTTTACGGACATTGCGATGAACACGCTGGTTACCGAGATCGAAAAGGAGGACCGGCAGAATTTCATGTCCGCCGCCCACGGGTTTTTCAGCCTGGGCGGGGTGCTGGCGGGATTGGGGAGTTTCCTCATTCCGCTAATCGGGAGCCCTGCCATCCACATGACCGGGGTGATCCTGGGCGTGCTGGTGGTCAACGCCCTGTTGCGAAAACACTATTACCACCTGATTGCCGCCCCGGTCGAAAAGGAGGGGTTCAGCCTGAAGCTGTTCCGCCCGCTGCTGATCCTGGGCATCATCTCCTTTGTGGTCATGGGGGGCGAGGGCGCCGTGGTGGACTGGAGCGGGCTCTACCTGAAGGAGGTGGTCGGCAGTCCGGAATTCCTCTGGGGGTCCGGGTTCCTGGCTTTTTCGGTTACGATGACCCTGGGGCGGTTTCTGGGGGATGGCATCAGCGCTCGCATCGGGTCGGTCCGCATCGTGGCCGCCGGTAGTTTTATCGCCGTGCTGGGGTACCTGTCCGTACTTTGGGCACACCCGGTGGCGGCCATTGCCGGCTTTGCCCTGGTCGGGCTGGGCTTTTCGGTAATCATCCCGGAACTCTTCCGCATCGGGGGGAATGTAAGGGGTGTAGAGTCCTCCAAAGGGGTCGCCTTTATAGCCGGGACGGGCTATACCGGCTTCCTGGCCGCCCCGCCCGTGCTGGGCTACCTGGCCGAGGCCTTTGGCCTGCGCATCAGTTTCTGGGTATTGCTGGCCTGTGCTGCCCTCGTACTACTGGCCACCGGTGTCCTGAAAAAACGCGAATCCCGGTAATCCCATTATTCCACCTCGACGTTCGTAAAGTAGAGTTTAAACCCCTGGGGGTTCTGGTGCATGGTGGAAATCTTCAGGCCGTTTTTGGTCTGGTATCCTTCCCAGGTAGCGGCGAGGTTGGGCTCCGGCTGGTTGCCGCGGCGGAACACCCATTCGGCCACCAGGGAATCCTCCCCGATATAGAAGTCGTATGCGTCCCCGGGGGTATACCCGCCTTCATTCCCATAGACAATGGTGAGTTTCGGCATGATCTTGCCCGAGATGGGTGCCTGGGCCCCTTCTTCCATTTCCCACTCAAAACTGTTGCGGTCCCACATCCACTGATAGGGTGCCAGCAACCAGTATTTGTCATTGACAAAACCCGCATCCGCGTCCATGAGGGTGGAATCGACCGCTGAACGGAGGAAGGTGAGGGTATCGGTGGCGGTGATCCGGGTAACGCGGTTTTCGGCAGGGTTCCAGATCCAGGACCGCTCGTAGTGGGAGGTGTCCCGGTCCACATTGAAAGTGAACCTGATTTCGCTAACATCCTTCCAGTTGCCGTAGCCGTGGGCCGCTGCCAGCCGGTCCAGGTCATCCATGGGGGGCTGCTGGGCCGCCTCGGCCGGCATTTCATCCTGTTTGGGGGCTTCTTTGCAGGCTCCGGCGAGAACCAGGAGGCAAACAATAAAAATTCGGGTGTGCATAGTTTTTGGTTTGTTTCAAATATACAGTGTTTTCAATTGAGTTATGTGCCGGGAGATCCGCCTGCAGGTATTCTGATAATTTGATTATTTTTGCCCCTAAACCCACAACGGTCTATGAGCGCTAAAAAAGGAAAGATACAGGAACAAATCGATGCCAGGATGCTGGAGGAACGCAAGGTGTTCCTCTGGGGCCAGGTAGACGACGATTCGGCCAAACACGTAATTGACCGGTTATTATACCTGGACCTTCAGAACAACAAGGAAATCCAATTATATATCAACAGTCCCGGCGGATACGTCACCTCCGGTTTTTCCATTTACGACACCATGAAGTCGCTGAAGAGCCCAGTGTCCACCATCTGTTCCGGACTTGCGGCCTCCATGGGTTCCATCCTGCTGTCGGCCGGCAAAAAAGGCCGGCGTTTTGTCCAGCCCCATGCCCGGGTGATGATCCACCAGCCCAGCGGCGGGGCCAGAGGACAGGCTTCAAATATAGAGATACAGGCAAAGGAGATCCTCAAGACCCGGGAGATCGGGGCACGGATCCTTGCGGAGAATTGCGGGCAGCCCTTTGAGAAGATCATGAAGGATTTCAACCGGGACTACTGGATGGATGCCCAGGAATCTGTCAAATACGGCATCGTGGACGGCATTCTGGAATAGCGGCCTGCCGGAACAGGCATGGACTGAAATCGAAAAGACCTTCCGGGCTTGGGCCGGGAAGGTCTTTTCTTGCATATATAGCGTCGCCGTGGCGTTGTTTTCTATTGTATATACGACCCAGTAGCGGGTCCCGGTTCGCGGGGCTGTGTTAAGAATTTGTGAAAACCGCCCTTGCTGCGCTCAAAAGCGCTCCGGATGCGCGATAACCGATTGCGCCCGCTTTTTCAGGGCTTCCAGTTCCCCTGCATCCATCTTCTCCAACAGCCGGTACATCATCCCCATCCTCGGGTTGCTTTTGAGCAGTTCCTTTTTCGAATCCAGGAAGTTCCAGTAGAGGGCGTTGAAGGGGCAGGCTTTTTCACCGGTTTTCTCCGAAGCGCTGTAGTGGCACCCGCTGCAGTAGTTGCTCATTTTCCGGATGTAGTTGGCACTGCTCACATAGGGTTTGGTCGCTACCAGGCCCCCGTCTGCAAACTGGCTCATGCCCCGGGTGTTGGGGAGTTCCACCCACTGCACCGCGTCGATGTAGATGCCCAGGTACCAGGCGTCCACCTGTTCCGGGTCCGTCTGGGTGAGCAGCGCGTAATTGCCGGTGACCATCAGTCGCTGGATGTGGTGGGCATAGGCGGTTTCCAGGCTCTGGCCAATGGCGTGGCTCAGGCAGTTCATCCGGGTGTCCCCTGTCCAGAAAAACCCTGGTAGCGGGTTTGTGTTATCCAGTTTGTTCAGCGAAGCATAGCCGGGCATCTCCTTCCAGTACATACCCCGCATGTATTCCCTCCAGCCCAGTATCTGGCGGATAAACCCCTCGGTATCCGACAGGTCCAGTGTATCGGAATTTTCCCTGTAATGCGCCTCCACCCGGTCTACCACCTCCCTGGGGGAGAGCATCTTGGTGTTGAGCGCAAAGGACAGGCGCGAATGGAACAGGTAGGACTGCTGCGTATCCATGGCATCCTGGAAATCCCCGAAGTGTACCAGCAAGGAATCGCAGAAGTGCCTGAGCACAGCCAGGCTGTCTGCCCGGGAGGTAGGCCAGTTGAAGCTGGCGGCATCGGCGGTCCCCAGGGTTTTGATGCCCGCATCACGGATTTCTTTTTCAAGGTCGGTCAGGTCTTTCCGGAAACCGCGTTCATGGGGGATCTCAGGATCGCCCTTCCATTTTTTCCGGTTTTCCTTGTCGTAATTCCACTGCCCGCCCAGGGGTTGGTCCCCGTCCATCAGCACGCTGTGTTTCCGCCGCATCCTCCGGTAAAATGGCTCCATCACGCATTGCTTGCGGCCCTTGAAGAAGTTGGCCAGTTCTTCCCGGTGGGTATAAAAATGTTCCGTATCCACGGCGTCCGTCTCGCAATCCAGGGAGTTGCAGAGTTCCCGCAACTGCTGGTCCAGGCGGAATTCATCCGGCAGCTGGTATTCGAAGCGGCCGGCGGCTTCCTCCCCGAGGACCTTGCGGATCAGGGCGGGCAGTTCCTGGGGGTTCTCCGGGTCGGAGATTTTAAAATAGCGAACCCTGTAACCCCTTTCTTCCAGATAGGTTGCAAAATTGCGCATGGAGGCAAAAAAGCCCAGTACTTTCTGGATATGGTGCCTCACGTAATCCGTTTCCTGACGCATCTCGGCCATCAGGTAAACGACCTCCCGGTCCTTTTCGGAAAACCAGCTATGGGAGTGGTTCAGCTGGTCTCCCAGGAGTAGGCGAAGTGTTTTCATGGTTCGGGTCCGTCATTAAAGAGTGTGGGTTGCAGCCAGAGCCGCCGGAATTTCCCGCTGGCGTCATACCGGTTCGCCTGCAGGTCGGGGTTGAAGCTCCTGTTGCGGGGGTCATTTCCCACCGTACTGTTGTACATCCAGTTGCCCCAGTTGCTGTGTACGTCGTAATCCAGCAACAGGTACTGGAACCAGGCTGCGCCAACCCGCCAGTCCTGGCCGAGGTTCTGGGACCAGTAGCTTGCCACGTTCTGGCGGCCCCGGTTGCTCATCCACCCGGTTTGTGCCAGTTCGAGCATGTTGGCATTGATAAAGTCGTTTCCGGTTTCCCCCCGGGACCACTGGTCAAAGGCGGCCTGGGAAGACTCCCAGCGGACCTCTTTCTCCTGTAGGCCCCCGCTGTAAAAGATTTTAGGCCCGTGTTTCAGGGATACGTATTTGAAATAATCCCGCCAGATGAGCTCAAATACCAGCCAGTAGGTATCCTGGTTCCGCTCCACCTCCCGCTCATAGTTGCGGACCTGATGGTAAATTTCCCGGGCGGAAATCGATCCATTGGCCAGCCAGGGCGAAAACTTGCTGCTGTAGCGGGTACCCACCAGGCCGTTCCGGGTGTGTTTGTAGGTGCTCAGGTAGCGGTTTTCCCAGAAATAGTCGTTCAGTCGATCCCAGGCAGCCGACGCCCCACCCCGGAAGGGGAAGGCGGTCCGGGAATCCCGGACCGGTGCGGGGATGCCAAAGGCTTCCCATCCGGGTATGCCGGAATCCGTTTCCCCGCCAAAGCAATCGGCCCTTTTTTCGGGAGGCCCCAGCGGCTCCCGCACCCTGGACTGTTTTTCGCATTTTTTCCGGAACCCGGTAAAAACCTCCGGGACCTCTTCAAACGACTCGTAGGGGAGGTCTTCGGGCAGGAACAGGAATTGTCCGTAATGTTCCCGCAGGGGGACCCCCGCCGGCAACTGCGCCCGTACCGCATCCCGGACTGCACATTCATCCCGTGTCCATTCCCGCTGCAGGTGGACTTCATCCACGCCGTATTGCCGTACGAGCCCGGGGAGGCAGTCCTCCGGTCGTCCGAAAAACAGGTGCAGGGCAATGTTTTTACTGCCAAGGGCTTCCTGCAGGTCCCTGACTGATTCCCTGAGGAAGGCCGTCCGGTAGGGCCCCTGCCGGACGATCCCGAAATCTCCGGGCTCCAATTCCCGGGGGTCGAAGCAGTAGGCAGCCAGCACCTGCGGGGCCCTGCAGGCCTGCAGGAGGCCCGGGTTATCCGTTATCCGCAGGTCATTGCGGAACCAGTAGAGTGCTGTTTTCACGGGCGTATCATTTTCAATGGGGGGGCTGCTTTCATGGGTTTCATGGGTCTTTGGCATTGACGGGGGACCGGTTCCGCCGGCATTTTTCACTGCAATAGACTACCGAATCCCAGTTCAGCTTCCATTTCTTCCGCCAGGAAAAGGTGCGCTGGCATACCGGGCAGGTTTTTTGGGGCAGGTGGGGCTTGGCGTGCATATTGTTTATTAAAAGTAGTTATTATTTAAACAAAAAATTGTTAGCAAATCCCTAAAACACCTGGGACGGGCAACCCGGGACCCAATAAGCCATCTGGTTTTAGTAACTTTACCTATCTAACCGGCATTTATGTCCCAAAAAACGAAACAGGTTGCAGTGGTCGGATCCGGCCTGGTCGGTTCCCTGCTTGCGATCTTCCTCCGAAAGGCCGGCCACGCCGTGACGGTATTTGACCGCCGTCCGGATATCCGGACCGTGGAGTTTTCCGGCAGGTCCATCAACCTGGCCATGAGCAACCGGGGTTGGAATGCCCTCCGGCTGGCCGGGATTGAAGACGAGGTGCGGAAGCTGGCCATACCTTTGTACCAGCGCGCCATGCACGTGGTGGATTCCCCCGTTTACTACCAGAAATACGGCAAGGAAGGAGAGGCTATCTGGTCCATTTCGAGGGGGGTGCTGAACCGCCGGATGATCGACCTGGCCGAACAGGCCGGGGTCGAGTTCCGCTTTAACGAAAAAGTATGGGACGTGGACCTGCCGACAGCCCGGCTCTTTACGGGGGCTACAGAAAAAGGGGAGTGGGAGGAATACGCCTTTGACCACATTTTCGGATGCGACGGGGCTTTCTCCCGGATCCGGCACAAGATGCAGCGCCGCAGCCGTTTTGACTATTCCCAGGAATTTATCGATGTGGGCTACAAGGAGTTGACGATCCCGCCAAACCCGGACGGGACCCACAAACTCGATAAACATTCCTTCCATATCTGGCCAAGGGGCCGGTTTATGTTTATCGCCATGCCCAACCTGGACGGGAGCTTTACCTGTACCCTTTTCCTGCCTTTCGAAGGCGATATCTCCTTTGAAAACATCCGGACCCAGGAACAGGCGAGGAAATTTTTCCGGGAACACTTCCCCACGGTCACCCCGGACATCGAAAATCTGACCGGGGACTTTTTCCGCAACCCCACCTCGGCACTGGTAACCATCAAATGCTATCCCTGGACCTATTGGGACAAGGTGGCGCTGGTTGGTGATTCCGCCCATGCGATCGTCCCGTTTTACGGGCAGGGGATGAACGCAGGCTTTGAAGACATCACGGTCCTGACGGAACTTATGCAACGCCACGGGGATGACTGGGAGCAGGTCTTTGCGGCCTACCAGGAGCGGCGCAAGCCGAACGCCGATGCCATTGCCGAGCTCAGCTACCGGAATTACCTGGAAATGAGTTCCCGTACGGCCGACCCGGATTTCCTGCTGCAGAAAAAAATAGAACGGCATTTTGCGGAGGCCCACCCCGACAAATGGGTACCGGCCTATTCCCGGGTCACTTTTTCGGATCGGCCCTATACGGAAGCCCTGCGCCTGGGCGACCGGCAGGAGTCCATCATGCGGGAGGTGATGCAGCTGCCCGATCTGGAAAAGCGATGGGACAGCCCGGAGGTGACCCGCAGGATCCTCGAATTGCTGGAACAGCAACCCGTGACCTTGGCCCAATAAAAAACCACCCGGGTGGGGTGGTTGATTCATTTAGGGAAGTGCCGCTGCTACTCAAGGCTGTCCGGCCCTGTAATCTGGGCGGGAATCCCTACTTGATCTTGTCGAACAGCTTGTGCATCTTTTCCTGCTCCTCCTCCGCCAGTGCGGGGTCTACCAGGATGCGGCCACTGTGTTCATCCGTGATGATCTTTTTTCGGGAGGCGATTTCGACCTGTACCTGGGGGGGGATCGTAAAGAAGGATCCGCCCGAGGCGCCCCGCTCAATCGGAACCACGGCCAGGCCGTTCTTCACGCTGGTGCGGATGCGCTTGTAAGCATTCACCAGGCGCTCCTCGATTTGCTTCTCGAATTCCTGGGATTTGGCAAGCAGGGCCTGCTCCTCCTTCTCGGTTTCCGCCAGGATGGCGTCGAGTTCACTTTTCTTGTGCTTCAGGTGGGTTTCGCGCTCGGTGAGCTTTTCCTTGGTTTCCGTGATTACTTCTTTCTTTTGCTCGATCTGGGCCTTAAACTCCCGGATGTGTTTCTCGGCCAGCTGGATTTCCAGTTCCTGGTATTCCACCTCCTTGGAAAGGGAATTGAACTCCCTGTTGTTCCGAACATTCTTCTGTTGCTCGGCGTATTTCTTGATGAGGGTTTTGGACTCCTCGATCATGTTCTTTTTGGCAGTGATCTCGTAGTTGACAGTTTCGACGTCCGTTTTGAGTTTGTCCACGCGGGTCTTCAGCCCGAGCACCTCGTCTTCCAGGTCTTCAACCTCGAGCGGCAACTCCCCGCGGACATTGCGGATTTCGTCTATCCGGGAGTCGATGAGCTGGAGGTCGTAAAGAGCTCTCAGTTTGTCTTCTACCGTCACTTCTGTCTTTGTAGCCATATCTTCTAATAATAATTGATGGGATTCGTTCGGGTCCCCGATAAAGAGATCGCAAAATTAGGGATTTTTTCTGTAAGATAATCGTACAGCAGGTTTTTTGTAAACTGCTCAGTTTCATAGTGCCCGACATCTGCAAGCAACAGCTCCCCGGCTGCCTGGTAGAACTCGTGGTATTTGATGTCCGAGGTTACAAAGGCATCGGCCCCCGCGGCTTTGGCTGCGCCGATTGCAAAGGCCCCGCTGCCCCCCAGTACGGCTACCCGCCGAATCGTATTTCCCATAAGCTCACTGTGGCGGATACAGGGCGTCCCGAATCGTACTTTGAGCAATTCCAGGAAGTCTTTTTCGCCCAGGGCCTCCTGCAGAGTGCCGACCATCCCCATCCCCACCTGCTGGTAGCTGTTTTCAAGGGAGGTTACCTCATAGGCGACTTCTTCATAGGGGTGGTTCTCCCACAGGGCGCGGAGGATGCGCTTCTCCCGGTCGGCGGTAAAGGTCAGGTGCAGCTGGGATTCGGGCTCCCGTTGCAGCTGCCCCCTTGCACCCAGGGTGGGGTTGGCTTCCTCTCCGGGCAGGAAGGTCCCTTCCCCGGTGTTGCTGAAGCTGCAGCTCGAGTAGTTGCCCACTTCCCCGGCCCCGGCGGCAAAGAGCGCCTCCAGCAAGGCCTGCCGCCCCGATTCGGGTACGTAGGTGGTCAGTTTCCGGAGGAGCCCTTTCCGGGGGATCAGGATGCGCCTGTCCGAAAGGCCGATTTCATCGCATATCCGGCCATTGACCCCTCGCATGACATTGTCCAGGGCGGTGTGGATGCTGTAGATGGCCACCCGGTTTTCGATGGCCCGGGCCACCACGCGCTCCACATAGGTGCCCCCGGTAATCTTTTTCAGGCCCTTGAATACGATGGGGTGGAAGCTGACGATCAGGTTGCAGCCCTTTTCAATGGCCTCCTCCACGACTGCTTCCAGGGTATCCAGGGTGATAAGGATACCGTTTACCTCCATGCCGGGGTCCCCCACGAGCAGGCCAACATTGTCGAAATCCTCGGCAAAGTCAAGGGGTGCCAGTTCCTCGAGCCTGGCGGCTATATCATTTACGGTCATCCCAGGGCGGTTTTTTGGATTCCTTCAAAGATAAATAAACTATTTTCGCTCCTATGGAGGTCCTGAGAAAACTGCTTTGGCCCGTGTCGCTGGTTTATGCTGCCGTAGTATGGCTGCGGAACCTGGGCTATGACCGGGGCTGGTTCCCTTCTAAGCATTTCAGTACCCCGGTGCTCTGCATTGGCAACCTGAGTGTTGGGGGGACCGGCAAAACGCCCATGGTGGAGTGGATTCTTTCCCGCATGCCCGGTCAGGGGGTGGCCGTGCTCAGCCGGGGCTACCGCCGAAAGAGCAGGGGGTTTGTCCTGGCAGGCCCGGACCCTTCGGCCGATATCCTCGGGGATGAACCGGCCCAGATTTCCCGGAAATTCCCAGGCGTGGCCGTGGCGGTAGATGCCAACCGGCAGCGGGGCATCCGCAGGCTCCAGCAATTGGTGAACCCTGCGCTGATCCTGCTGGATGACGGCTTCCAGCATCGGAGGGTCCGCCCGGACGGGTCCATCCTGCTCACCGCCTGGGATGCGCTGTACACCGATCAGGGATACCTGCCCAGCGGCGACCTGCGCGACCACAAATCCCAGGCCCGGCGTGCCGATATCATTGCAGTGACCAAATGCCCCGAATTACCCGGGACGGAGGCCCGCAAACGCATCCGCCGCAAGTTGCGCCCGGACCCGGGTCAGCAGGTAGTCTTTGCCAGCCTAGCCTATTCCCACATCCGGGATCAATCCGGTCAGGTCGTTCAGAAAGAAGCCCTGGTCCGGGGGCCGGTAACACTGGTGACGGGGATCGCCCGTCCCGGGCCCCTGTTGCGGCACCTGGAAAAACTCGGAATCCGTTTTGAACACCTGGATTACCCGGACCACCACCGCTTCACCGAAAAGGAAATCGAATGGCTGAGGGGCCGGCCGCAAATCCTGACCACGGAAAAGGATGCGGCGAGGCTGCAGGGGCGGCTTTCCGATTACTGGGTAATCGGGGTTTCCCATCGCTTCGGGCGGGAAGACGAGCAGTTGCTCATGGATTTCATTACCTCCCTTTGAGAGGCAGGATCGCCAATGTCCTGTTTCAGGAAAGTGTTTTGCGAAGTTTCGGCTCCAGGAAATTCTCGCCGATCTTCTGGTAGAAAACCTCGGGTTTGAAGGGTTTGGTCACCACGTCATTGCAACCGGCCGCATAGAAAGCCTCCAGGCTGTCGTCCAGGGAAATGGCCGTCAGCGCGATAATCGGGGTTTCCGGGTCAAACTTCCGGATCTCCCGGGTGGCTTCAACCCCGCTGATACCCGGCATATGGATGTCCATCAGGACACCGTCATAGTTGTTGGAACTCGCCATTTCAATGGCCTCGGTCCCATTGCTGGCTATATCGGAGGTGATTTCCTTCTTGGCCAGCATTTTCCGGGTAATCACCTGGTTGATCTTGTTGTCTTCCACAATTAGGACATGGAGGCCCTTGAAATCGTACTCCTTTTGGGTGACCTCAAACGGTACGTCATCAATCAGGTCGTCCTTGCATTTGAAATCCATCTCAAAAAAGAAGGAGCTTCCCTGCCCCAGGGTACTCTCCAGTTTGATTTCGCTGCCAAAGAGCCCCAGCAGGCTCTTGACGATGGTCAGCCCGAGCCCGGTACCACCGTATTCCCGGTTGATCTGTATGGAGCCCTGTTCAAAACTGTCGAAGATGGTGCGTTGCTGCTCCTCGCTGATGCCGATCCCGGTATCCCGGACTTCAAAATATACCCGGGCCCGGTCGTCTTCCTTGCCTACCAGGCGCGCCAGGACGAATACCTCACCGTTTTTGGTGAATTTCAGCGCATTCCCCATCAGGTTCATAAATATCTGGGAGAGTTTCACGGGGTCGCTCATCAGGTGGGAGGGGATGTCCGGGTCGAAGTCCAGGATCATCTCCGTTTTGCTTTCCTTGGCGGTTTGCTGGAGGGAATTCATCACCTCCGCAATGATTTTCTGTAAATTGAATTCCACCTCCAGCATGTCCAGTTTTTCCGCGTCGATCTTGTTGATCTGCAAAATATCGTTGATAAAATTCAGGAGGTAGTCCCCCGAAAACTTCAGGGCCTTGAGGTGTTCTTTTTGTTCCTGGCTCGGGTTTTCTTCCAGCAGCAGGTGGGTCAGGCCCGTAACGGCATACAGGGGGGTCCGGAGTTCGTGGCTTACGGTCGACAGGAAGTTGGTCTTGGCCTCCATGGCCTGAACGGCCGCATCCCGTGCCGCGTGCAATTCCCGGTTCTTGGTCTGTAGCAGGTCGTTGGTCTTGAGCTTGATCTGGTTGTTCCTGTACAGGGACACCGCCAGCAGCGAGATGATGATCAGGAAGGCGGAAGAAAGGATGGCCGTGAGCTCCGAGCGGTTGGCGGATTCACTCAGGTCCCTGATCTGCTCGTCCTGCCGATCGATTTCTTTTTGCATATACTCCGTCTGTATACGGTCTGCGGTTTCCAGTTCCGCCTTTTCCCTGGCGATGTTCCGTACGGAATCCTTGTAATGCATCAGGCCCCGGTTATACATAAGCGCCTCTTCGAAGCGGTTGGCAGCTGTGAACATTTCGGTGAGCAATGCGTGAGACTCGATGTACTCCGTGGTAAACCCGTTGGCCCGGGACACCTCCAGGGCGTTCCGTGCATTTTCGATGGCCTCCGGAAACAGGTCCTGTTCCCTGTCCAGCAGCGCCAGGCCCAGGTAGGCGCGCGCCCGCAGGAAGTCCCGTTCAAAAGGGTCGTTGTTTACAAGCAGGGAATTGTAATTGGTCTCCGCCTGGGCGTATTTTGCAATACTGCGGTAGCTGTCGCCCTCAAAAAGCGTGATGCGGTTCAGCAGGTTCCTGTCGTTGGTGCGGGACTTTGCCTCGCCCAGCATGTAGATGGCCTGGAAATAATTCCCTTCCGAGAAGAGGATCTTGGCATTGATGTAATAGTGGACTGCCGTGCCGTACGGATATTCGTTGGTTTCCAGGAAAACGGCAGCCCGGCCGTTATGGAACTGGGCGGATTCCTCTTTCCCCATATCCAGGTTTATCAGTGCAAAGTAGTGGTAGCAATCAATCAGGCCTTTGTCGTCCTGCTGCTGCTCTGCCCAGGTAGCCGCTTTATCGAGTTCCTCCAGGGCCAGGTCAAAGGTGTCCTTGTTCCAGTAGGAGCGTGCCTGGTTGATATACGCCTCGAATTGCAGCTGGTTTTGCGTTGGTTGCTGGGCATACAGGGGGTGCCCCGACCAGAGACCGGAAAACAGGATAAGCAGGCAAACCGTATGTCGTAACAGGCGTCTCAAATAAAGTTTCGCTCTATCAGTAATTCGATCGTATCCCTGACCCGGCTGCTGTAGCCGGTTTCATTGTCGTACCAACCAATGACCTTCACCAGGTTCCCCACCACGGAAGTCATCTGAGAATCAAACGTACAGGAGTAGCAACTATTGTTTATATCAATCGAAACTATCGGATCTTTCGTACAAAAAAGAACGTTTTTCAGTTCTTTTTGGGAAACCTCCATAAATGTAGCATTAATTTCGGCAATGCTGGCCGGCCTGCGGACGTGAGCGGTAATGTCGGTCAGGGAGCCGTTTGGCACGGGCACACGGATGCCGCAACCCCCGATTACCTCCGATAAATGCGGAAATATGCGGGTAAGCGCCTTGGCAGCCCCGGTCGTGGTGGGGACGATGGAAAGCGCAGCGGCACGGGCACGGCGCAGGTCCCGGTGGGGCCGGTCGTGGAGGCTCTGGTCGGAGGTATAGGAATGCACGGTGGTGATGTAGGCCTGTTCAATCCCGCAGAGATCATCCAGGACCCGGATCATGGGCGCCGCATTGTGGGTGGTGCAGGAGGCGCAGCTGATGATATCCATGTCCGCATCGAGGAGTTCGTCGTTGATGCCATACACCACCATGGGGATGTCCTGGGAGTCGGATGGCGATGATAAAAGCACCTTCCGGGCCCCCTGCCGGAGGTGGCCCTCCAGGTCCGGGCGGGATTTGAAGCGCCCGGTGGCTTCCACCACCAGGTCCACGCCGTGTTCCCCCCATGGGATGAGCCCCGGTTCCTGGAAATTGGTCAGGCGGCTCCGGGCCGATCCCATCCGGAATCCGTCGTCCAGGGCTTCAACCCCTGCAGCCGGGATACCGTGGATGCTGTCGTATTGCAAGAGGTGGGCCAGGGTGCGGCTGTCGGCCAGGTCGTTGACCAGGACCACCTCCATGTATGGGACGGGTTCCAGCAACCGGTACAACGTACGCCCGATCCGGCCAAAACCGTTGATTCCGATGGTGATCTTTTTCAAATCGTATTGAAATAGGCCCAATGGGCCGCTTAGTGAATGTGTTTATGCGCTTTGTAGGAAGAGCGGACCAGGGCGCCGCTTTCCACATGCCGGAATCCCATGGCGAGCCCCGCTTCCCGATAGCGGTCAAATTGCTCGGGCGTAACGAATTCCTTCACCGGCAGGTGGCGCTTGGAGGGCTGCAGATACTGTCCGATGGTCACCACATCCACCCCTGCGCCCCGGAGGTCCTCCAGGGTCTGGAGTACTTCGGGTTCCGTCTCCCCCAGGCCCAGCATGATGCCCGACTTGGTCCGGTTCGCCCCGTTTTCCCTGAGATACTGCAGTACGCCCAGGCTCCTGTCGTATTTGGCCTGTATGCGCACTTCCCGGGTGAGCCTGCGCACGGTTTCCATATTGTGTGAGATGACTTCGGGGGCTACCTGCAGGATCCGGTCAAGGTGCTGTTCCACCCCCTGGAAATCGGGGATAAGCGTTTCCAGGGTGGTTTCCGGGTTCATCCTGCGGATGGCCTTGACCGTCTCCGCCCAGAGGATGGATCCCATGTCCTTCAGGTCGTCCCGGTCCACGGAGGTAACCACTGCGTGCCGGATGCCCATGATTTTGATGGAGCGCGCCACTTTTTCGGGTTCTGCCCAGTCCACGGAAGTCGGCCGGCCGGTTTTTACCCCGCAGAAACCGCAGGAACGGGTGCAGACATTGCCGAGGATCATAAAGGTGGCCGTGCCTTCCCCCCAGCATTCACCCATGTTGGGGCAACTGCCGGAAGTACAGATGGTATGCAGGTCGTAGGTGTCGACCAGCTTTCGCAATTGGGTGTATTTCTTCCCTGTGGGCAGCTTGACCCGGAGCCATTTGGGCTTGCCTTTGGCAGGCTCGGCGGTTGCTGGTACTGCGGTAGTGCTCATAGCGAAATTTTAGGCAAATATACGAACTAATTCGGGGGTTGGCGCATGTTGCGGCCGGGGGTTCAGGTACCGCGCCGGCCGCCCGGCCGCGTGGCGGTCTCAGTTGGCATCCTTGTCCCTGGCAATCAGGCTGGCCAGCAGCTTTTTGGCCCGGAGCAGCCGGACCTTGACGTTCCCGATGGGTTCCCCGATTTCCGCAGCGATTTCCGCATAGCTCATCTCCCTGAAAAACCTTAGGTCGATAACGCTCCGGTACCCCGGCTTGAGTTTTTTGATATGCTGCAGGAGGGTTTTCAGGTCCTGTTCAATGATCAGCTGGTCTTCGGCAGAGGGCGCGTCATCCAGTACTTTTTTCACCGCCTCCCCGTGGCTTTTGTCGCTGCCCTCCAACACATTGCGCTTGCGCTTTCGCAAAAGGTCCGTATGCAGGTTCTTGGAGATGGTGATCAGCCAGGTATTGAATCCGAACGCGGGATCGTAGGTATGTATTTTATCGAAAGCCCTGGCAAAGGTCTGTATGGCGATGTCCTCGGCATCATTTTCGTTCTGGGTGCGGCCCAACTGGAAATGGTAAACCTCCGGCCAGAAGGCGTCCAGAAGTTGGCTGAAGGCTACCTGGCTTCCGGCCCGGGCCTTTTCGATGGTTTCCAGCAATATGTCCTTGTCTGATGGCAATTGGGGGTGGGGGATATGGGGCTTTCCGCGGCCATGCGGCCTCCGGTTCAGGCCTGCATTTCCTGGCGGCACTCCTGCTCTGCGGGCATCTTGCCGCACATGCCACAGGCTTGTCCGTCTTTGTTGAGGTGGGGGTTCTGACTGGCACAGGTACCGGCAAAGGCACCGTCTTTCCTAGCCCATATCTTGATGGCGATCCCCGCAAAGGCCAGTGCCAGCAATCCGATAGTGAGAAGGATGAGTTTCATGTAAAGCGATTTGGGGCAAAGATACAAAAAAAGCCCCTCTTCCAAGGGGCTGTTCGTATTCGGTACGCAGCGGGTCAGTAGGAGAAGTCCGCTACAATGTTCTGGACGGTTGGCGTGGTATTCCCGCCTTTGGGTTCGATGGTGATATAGCTCAGGCTTTTCTCTCCATAGGGGAGGGCCATGAGTTTTTCCTTGTCCTCGAAGTTCCGGATAACCCCCAGGTTCACCATTTCTCCGTTTACCTCTGCCCACATCTGATAGTCCTTGTCCTCCGGGAGGTTCGGCAGGTTCCTCACATTGATGTAGGATAGCTTTTTGACCGGGTTCACGTAGGCAATGGCCTTGAGTTCCCGTGCTTTCTGGTTCCCGTTGACCATGAACTTCCGGGTGCCGGGGTTGTTCAGTACGATAAACTGGTTGCGCACATCTTCCAGCTGCTCTTTCATGTCGGCTTCCAGCACCCTGATTTTGTTGTTGACCAGGTCGTTTTCCTGCCGCAGGTTCATGTTCTGGTTGTAGAACCAGAAAGAGGCACCGACGGCAAAAATCGCGGCGATGCTGGCGGCAACGGCGTATTGCAGGAACCGCCTGCGGCCTGCCCGTTCCTTTCTGACGCGGTGCAGGATGCGTTCCCTGAGGCCATCAGGGGCCTTTACGGCATGCAATTTGGCATAGGCTTCCAGGTTTTCCTGCAATTCGAGGTAGGTATCCCGTACTTCCGGATACATGGCGATGTATTGCTCGACGCGGGCGCTATCCTCCGCAGAGGTGGCATCCAGCAGATACTGCTCCAACAGGTCGGACTCCAGGAACTGTCGTATCTTATCTTTCATGGCATATCATAATAAGCTTAATACTATAATTACGGCCGGAGCGTAGATCTTCTTGAGTTCCCTCAGGCCGATCTTGAGCCGGGATTTGATGGTCCCCAGAGGGATGTCCAGCTCCTCGCTGGCTTCCTGTTGGGTCATTCCCTGGAAAAACAGGGCTTCAAGTACCACCTGATACTTCGGCTCTATTGTCCCGAGGTGCTTCTGCATGTCCATCAATTCGGGGCTTACGCCCTCCACACCTATCGTATATACGTCCGAAACATCGATTTGGATTTCCTTGTCGGATTTTGTGCTCAGACTGCGCAGCTTGTCGATGGCCGCATTGCGGGTAATCCGGAAGAGCCACGTAAACAATTTGGCCTTTGAGGCATCGTAGGTATGCGATTTTTTCCAGATTTTGACAAAACTCTCCTGTACGACGTCCTGGGCGAGTTCCTCGTTCTTCACCACCTTGAGGGCCACCCCGTAGAGGGTGTTCCCATAGTGTTCATACAACAGGCTGATGGCTTTTTCATCCCCCTCCCGGAGCAATTCAACAATATGTTTTTCGAGTAGTGTGCTCATGATTCGGGGCGATGGCCGGAAAAAGTATTCCACCCGGCATCCAAACCCTATGGTCTTGACGTATATAGGGAAACGCTAAGTTAAGAATTTTTGTTCTGCAGCGTTTTATACTTTGAATTAGTTCGACGCACAGCGTCTTCTGTTTGTGCGTTTAGTTTGGTTAGTTTGGTTTGGTATAACCCCCGCAGGAATAATCCCTGCGGGGGTTAATTTTTACCGCCCTTCCCGGTTGCCTTTTGTTCCCCCGACGGTTTGCTGCTTCCTCCCGTATGACACTGGTTTTCAACCGGATGACCTCTGCTACCACCCACCAGGTCCTGTCATCCGGCAGGGCTGGGGGCTGCCCGCTGCCCGGGCTGCGCCTTTGGGTAAAATACCGGCCCCGGGGCCGGGGATTCACGACTTAGAGGATGTTCACCTCCGGTTCAATCCGGATATCAAAAGCCTCCAGTACCCGTTGTTGAATTTCCCGGGCCAGCTGCAGGATTTCCTCCCCGGTTGCAGCCCCGTGGTTGACCAGGACCAGGGCCTGCTTTTCGTGTACCCCGGCATCCCCGCGCCGCATTCCCTTCAGACCGAGGGAGTCGATCAGCCAACCCGCAGGCACTTTTATCCCGTCGCCTTCCTGTGGGTAGCCCGGCATGCCGGGGTGTGTGCGGAGCAATTCCTCGTACTGCGTTTTCGGGACCACCGGGTTTTTGAAAAAACTACCGCTATTGCCCAATACCGCGGGGTCCGGCAGCTTGCTCTTACGGATGGCGATTACGGCCCGGGCTACATCGGCCGGTTCCGGATGGCGGATGCCTTCCCGTTCCAGCCAGCCCGCAATATCCCCATAACCCGTCCGGATTTCATGGCCTTTCCTGGTAAGCCCGAGGGTTACCGACCAGATGACATACCGGCCCCTGGCACCCCGTTTAAAAACCGAATCCCGGTAGCCGAATCCGCATGCTTCCCTGCTGAAACTCACCAGTTCGCCTGTCTGCATATCCACTGCCTCCAGGCTTTGGAGTACGTCCTTGATCTCCACGCCGTAGGCGCCGATATTCTGAATGGGGGCGGTCCCGGTCTTTCCCGGGATCAGTGCCAGGTTCTCCAATCCCCCAAAGCCCTGGTCCAGTGTCCACATGACCAGTTCGTGCCAGTTTTCACCGGCCATCACCCGCAGGTTGATCCGGCCCGCATCCTCCGCCACCACTTCCCGGCCACGCGTATCCATGTAGAGCACCCGGGCTTCCAGGGGTCCCGTCAGCAGCAGGTTGCTCCCCCCGCTGAGGATAAAGGGGGGCGGCAGGCCCGGTTCGGCCAGCGCTTCCCGCAGGGTTTCCAGGCTGTCTATCCGTATAAAATGACTCGCCGGGACATCAATGCCGAAGGTGTTGTATTTTTTGAGGGAAACCCTGTGCTCAATATCCATCTTCCCTGTATTTCTCAAGGGCGGCCCTGAGGATATTCACGGCTTTGCGCAGTAATTTTTCCTCAAGGACATAGGCAATCCGAACCTGGTTTTCCCCCAGGCCCGGCGTGGCGTAAAAACCAGCGGCCGGCGCCAGCATCACGGTGGCCCCGTCGAGGCGGAAGTCCTCCAGCAACCACTGGGCGAAATGGTCGGCATCCCGGATGGGCAGCTCCACCATGCAGTAAAATGCGCCTCGGGGCCGTGCCACGATGATCCCCGGTATTTTCCGGAGTTCCTCCACCAGGAGGTCCCGCCTCCGGGTATATTCGGCAATGACCCCCTCAAAGTAGGAGGGGGGGGTATCCAGGGCGGCTTCACTGGCCACCTGCGCAAAAGTCGGGGGGGAGAGCCGTGCCTGTGCAAATTTGAGGGCGGTCTGCATCAGGGCGGCGTTCCGCGTGATGATGCAACCGATACGTGCGCCGCACATGCTGTAGCGCTTGGAGACCGAATCGACCACCACGGCATGCTCCCTGAGCCCTTCTTCCTGTAAGATCGAATAGTGCTCCGCTCCGTCGTATGCGAATTCCCGATAGACCTCGTCTGCGATGAGGAACAGGTCATGCCTGCGCACGAGTTCCGCCAGGGACCTTATTTCTTCCCGGGAATAGAGGTAGCCGGTTGGGTTACCGGGATTGCAGAGGAGGATGGCTCGGGTCCGCGGTCCGATATAGGATTCAAAATCGGCAATGGGTGGGAGTGCAAAATTGTTTTCAATGCCGGATGCTATGGGAACCACTGTGACCCCTGTGGCCGTGGCAAAACCATTGTAATTGGCGTAAAAAGGTTCCGGGATGATAATTTCGTCCCCCAGGTCGGCCACACAATTCATCACGAAGGAGAGGGCTTCCGAACCCCCGGTGGTCACCAGGATTTCTTCTTTCCCTACATCTATGCCCACTTTGCGATAGTATTCCGCCAATTTGGCCCGGTAGGACTCGTTGCCTTCGGAACGGCTGTATTCCAGCACGTCGATGTGGAAATTCCGGACTGCTTCCAGTGCCTGGGGCGGTGTTTTGATATCTGGCTGCCCGATATTCAGGTGGATCACCTCCACCCCGCTTTTCTTTGCCGCTTCGGCATAGGGCACTAATTTTCGTATCGGGGAGGCGGGCATGGCCTGGCCTTTTTTGGAGAGGGTGGGCATAGGAATGGTTTCTACCGCAAAAATGAGAAAAGGAATCGGTCCCCGCAACCGAAATCCCGGCTCCGATTCATTTTGCACGGGGTCTTCCGGGCCTGACCCAAGGGGATGTTAAAAATGCGCTTTGTATCGCAAAAAACAGTAACTTTAGTAGATACGACCTTGGTAATGAACGGCATACACTTCTTAAAAACTGTATTCCTCTTGCTGCTGCTCCTGATTTGCCCACGGGGGGAAGCGCAGCATTACCAACTGCTGGACGGGGCGGAAAAGAGCCCCAAGATCCGTTTTGAGCTTGTCAACAACCTGATGATTATCCCGGTGGAGGTAAACGGGACCCCCTTGCGGTTTATCCTGGATACAGGCGTCAGCAAACCGATCCTATTCAACCTGTCCGATACGGATTCGGTCGAATTGCGGAATGTTGCAAAGATCCAGATCCAGGGGCTGGGCACTGGCGACCCAATAGACGCCCTAAGCTCTGCCGGAAATATCTTCAAGGTCCGCGGGATGGTAAACCCGGGACAACTGGTTTATGTGGTCCTCGACAGGGACATGAATTTTTCCCCTTCCCTTGGCGTGACCATTCACGGGATCATCGGGTACGACCTTTTCAGGGACCATGTGGTGGAAATCAATTACGGCCGGCGTTATTTGCGATTCCACAACCCGGCCACCTACAGGCAGCGTAAACGGTCCCGGGAGGTGACCATCCCGATCACCGTGGACCGGAACAAGGCGTATGTGGAAGGCGGGGTAACCCTCGAAGGCGGGGAGGAACTCGCAGTCAAACTCCTCATGGACACCGGCAGCAGCGATGCCCTCTGGTTGTTCCGGGATGAACAGGAAGGCCTGCAAATACCGGAGAAAAACTACGAAGACTACCTGGGGAAGGGCCTCAGCGGTACCATATATGGCAAAAGGACCAAGGTAAAACAGATACGCATCGGGGACTTTGTGTTGCGGGATGCCAAGGCGGCCTTCCCCTACCTGGAATCCTTTAAAGCCCTGCCGAACCTGGGCGACCGGGATGGCAGCGTTGGGGGGGAATTGCTGAAGCGCTTCAACATGGTCATCAACTATCCCAGTGGGGAACTTACCCTGCGGACCAACAATCTTTTCGGGGAACCCTTCCATTTCAACCTGGCGGGGATCGAACTGGAACATGCCGGGATGCGGTATATCGCCGAACGCATTACGGATACGCGCGGGGTGGTGCAGCGGGATGAAGAAGACACTTTTGGGACCGTCCAGATCCTTACCGCCCAGCGGACGCGCCTGAGCCTGGTACCCGAAATCATCGTATCTGCCATACGCGCCGGCAGCCCGGCAGAAGAGGTAGGCCTGCAGGAGGGGGATGTTATCCTGGCTGTCAATGGCAAATCGGTCCACCGGTATAAATTGCAGGAGGTGATGAAGATGATCAACGACAAGAAAGGCAAGCGCATCCGCCTGCTGATTGAACGCTATAACAAAGACCTGCTGTTCTCCTTCGTACTCCGGGAATTGTTCGAATAGGCACCCCGGCGAGCCCGCTGCCAGGGATGCGGCCCCCACCAGCATACAAATTCAACTTCCCCGGATCCGGCAAGGGCTGCCCCGGATGGAGTCAGGGGTCCTAAAAAACAAAAACCCCCGGGAATGCCGGGGGTTTGATGTTTCTTGAAGGTTCTTTCCTTATTTCCCTTCCACACCCTTCACGGTACCTTTGATCTTGAGGATCTTGGTAGGGGTGTCCGCATTGGAGATGACCGTAATTGCCTTGCGGATCGGTCCCACGCGGTTTGTATCGTATTTTACCTGGATTTCTCCGGTTTTGCCCGGCATGATGGGGGCCTCGGGTTTTTTCGGGATGGTACACCCGCAACTGGAACTCACCTTGCTGATGACCAGGGGCGCATCGCCGGTATTCGTGAATTCAAAGACACGAACCCCGTCGCTTCCCTTATCAATTTCACCGTAATCGACCGTTTCTGATTTGAATTCGATCTTGGCTGTTTTTTCCTGGGCGGAAACACTCCATGTCAGTAGGCCGACAAACAACAGAATTGCTACTTTTTTCATTTTAGATCATTTTGGGTGAACTTCAAATGTAGCCATTGAGGCAGGAACATCCAAAATTCTTTTGTTATGTTCTAACGTTAGTTATTTTTGTTTCGTATTAATTTTGCAGACAAATTGCGGGCGGGCAGCCCTGAATCAGGCACAAGCCCCGTTCCCGTAACCGTCAGCCCCTCTACTTCAAAAACCATACCAAGATAATGGAAATCCCTTCCAAATACGACCCCCAAAGGGTTGAAAAGCAGTGGTATACCTATTGGATGCAGCACGGCTATTTCCGTTCCGTCCCCGATAACCGGGAACCCTATACCATCGTGATCCCCCCTCCGAATGTCACGGGGGTGCTACACATGGGGCATATGCTGAACAATACCATACAGGATGTGCTTATCCGTAGGGCCCGCATGCTGGGTAAAAATGCCTGCTGGGTACCGGGTACCGACCACGCTTCCATTGCCACGGAGGCAAAGGTGGTGGCAAAACTGAAGGCAGCGGGCATTTCCAAATCCTCGATCAGCCGGGAGGAATTCCTGGAACACGCATGGGACTGGACCCACAACTACGGCGGGGTGATCCTCGAACAGCTCAAGAAGCTGGGGTGTTCCTGCGACTGGGACCGCACCAAATTCACCATGGACCCGGATATGGAGGCCTCCGTCCTTAAAGTATTCGTGGACCTGTACAACAAGGGGCTCATCTACCGCGGTTACCGTATGGTGAACTGGGACCCGGAAGCGAAAACGACCCTGTCCGACGAAGAAGTCAATTACGAGGAGCGTCAGAGTTTCCTCTACCATATTGCCTACCCCGTGGTGGGGACCGACCAAAAGGTGGTGATTGCCACTACCCGTCCGGAAACCCTCCTGGGTGATACGGCCGTGTGCATCCATCCGGAGGACGAGCGGTACCTGGACCTGCACGGGAAGACGGTGCGCGTGCCTATATGCGACCGGGAAGTGCCGGTAATCCCCGACGAATATGTGACCATGGAATTCGGGACGGGTTGCCTGAAGGTTACCCCGGCCCACGATGAAAACGACTACGTCCTGGGCGAGAAGCACGGGTTGGAACTGGTGGATATCTTTAACCCGGATGCCACGCTGAACGCCTATGGGCTGCACTACCAGGGGATGGACCGGTTTGAGGCCCGCAAGGCGATCGTCGCCGAGCTGGAGGAGAAGGGCTACCTGGTCCGGAAGGAGCCCTATACCAACAAGGTGGGGACCTCGGAACGCACCCGGGCCGTGATCGAACCCCGCCTGTCGGACCAGTGGTTCCTGAAGATGGAGGACCTGGCCAAACCCGCCCTGGAAGCCGTATTGGAATCCCGGGAGGTCCGCCTGGTACCGGCCAAGTTCGAAAATACCTACCGCCACTGGATGGAACATATCCGGGACTGGAATATCTCGCGGCAGCTCTGGTGGGGACAGCGCATCCCGGCCTGGTATTACGGGCCCGGCAAATCGGAATTCGTTGTCGCCGAATCGGCCGAATCCGCCCTGGATCTGGCACGTGAGAAGTCCGGGAATACCTCCCTTGAGGCCGGGGACCTGCGGCAGGACGAAGATGTGCTGGATACCTGGTTCTCTTCCTGGCTCTGGCCGATCAGCGTCTTCGGGGGCATCCTGGACCCGGACAACGAGGAAGTCAATTATTACTATCCCACCACCGACCTGGTGACCGGGCCGGACATCCTCTTTTTCTGGGTGGCCCGGATGATTATTGCCGGGTATGAATTGCGCGGGGAGCGCCCTTTTGAAACCGTGTACCTCACCGGCCTGGTCCGGGACAAACAGCGGAGGAAGATGTCCAAATCCCTTGGGAATTCCCCGGACGCCCTGGAACTGATTGAACAGTATGGTGCCGATGGCGTCCGGGTGGGCCTGCTGCTCAGTGCAGCCGCGGGGAATGACCTCCTGTTCGATGAAAGCCTGTGCCAGCAGGGCAAGAACTTTGCCAACAAAATCTGGAATGCCTTCCGGTTGGTACAGGGTTGGGAGGTGGCCGATGGCGATCAGCCCGAAGCAGCATCCCTGGGGATTGCCTGGTACCGGGCCAAATTCGAGGCGGTGCGGGCCGAGATCGAGGACCACTTCTCCAAATACCGGATCTCGGATGCCCTGATGGCTACCTATAAGCTCCTGTGGGAGGATTTTTGTTCCTGGCTGCTGGAGATCGTCAAGCCGGCCTATGGGGAACCCATGGATCAAAAGACATTCCGGGAAGTAACCGGCCTTTTCGAAGACAACCTGCGGTTGCTGCACCCCTTTATGCCCTTCCTTTCCGAGGAGGTCTGGCAACATATGGCCACCCGGTCCCCGGAGGAGGCCCTGGTGGTGGCTGCCTGGCCTTCACCAGCTACCGCGGATGCGGACCTCCTTGGGGAATTTACAATGGCCAGCGAAGTCATTTCAGGCATCCGGACCATCCGCAAGGACAAAAACATCCCTTTTAAGGAGACCCTTGAGCTACTGGTCCTTGATGAGGAACACCTTCCCAGGAAGTGGGATGTGCTGGTAGGTAAGCTGGCCAACGTAGCGCCTCCGGTATACACCAAAGAAGCCCCCGAGGGCGCCCTGTCGTTCCGGGTACGCAGCAACGAATACTTTATTCCGATGGAAGGGGCCGTGGATATCGGGGAGGAAATCCGGAAGATCCGGGAAGAACTCGAGTATACCCGGGGCTTCCTGGCGTCAGTACGGAAAAAGCTCTCCAATGAACGGTTTGTCGGGAACGCACCGGAATCGGTGGTCGCCCTGGAGCGGAAGAAGGCATCAGACGCCGAATCCAAGATCGAGACCCTGGAAAAAAGCCTGGCCAACCTCCAGTAGGCAGGCAGGCAAGCAAGCAAGGGGGGCGGTCCTGGTAGCCCCCCCGATTGCTTATTGTGCCCGTGTTACCGGTTAAATGGGTCCTGTTTCTCCGGGTCCAGGGCTACACTGTTTCCGCCAAGCCGATAAATGACACCCACGTTGATCACGTAATCGGCAAAGGCAGCATCCCCGTTGCGGGGGTTCCCGGTTGCCTGCTCCGTTTCCAGGTCGGTAAGGCTCTGGGGCCGTTCGCGCCGAACGGCAAAGGGCACGCTGAGGTTCAGGGCAAGGGGACCCTTGGTGTAGCTGATCCCCGGGTCTATGGCCAGTACGTTCCCCGGCCTGCGGAAGCCCCCGCTGCCCCCGATCACATCCTCCACGGGCACCCCGTCGAAGCGGGCCCCGATCGATCCTGTGAATTCAGGGGAAAACGGGTGGCTCAATCCCAGCCGGAGGGAAAACTGGTCCGGTACGGACATGATCGCCTCGTTCTGCAGGATCGGGCTGAGGGTCTCCCGGAAGGTGCGCACCCCATTGGTCTCCCTGGGGTTGAACAGGTAGAAACCCCCTCCGTATAAGAAATACGACGGGCTGAGTTCCCGGTAAAACTGGAATTCCGCAGTAATGCCGAACCCGCCGTCCCCGGGCTGGATGGACTGGTCCACCGGCCGCACTTCCGGGCTTCCGTCCACCCCGACGTTATAAAAGATATCCGTTGCCTGGTAGTTGCCGGTAGGCAGTTTCATCCCCAGGGCGACGGCGATGTTGCCCTTGGGTAGGGCCGCGGGATCCAGCAGCCAGTATCCCACATTCCAGCGGATATCGGCCAGCCCCCTGGAAAAGGTGGTGTTCCGCTCTTCCCGGCCGTGTTCGTAAAGGGAGGACCGGGTATTGATTACCGTAGGCACTACCACACTGGCATACCACCGGTCCGTGATCCCATAGGTAAGGAAAAAGTCCCAGGCATGGGAATGGTTGATCACCTCCGTCTGGTTGGCAACCCGGTCCGGCTCCTCCTCCGTACCCCGGAAATGTCGGAAGGATTTGAAGTAGCGGTAGTTGGTGCCCAGCAAAACCGACCCGGCCGCCAGTACATTGCTTTCGGGATGGGCCCCGGAACAGCTCGAAAAATGCCGTATGGCCACGCACCCCTGGCTGGTACCCAGGGCAGGGAGCGTCAGGGAAATAAAAAACAGAACAGGAAAAAGGTATTTTGAATGGTCTTTACGCATGCTGGTTTGTTTTAAGTTGGAATTCGAAGGATGTGGTTGGTACATCCAATGGGTTGAACGTGGATAAAGTGCTAACTTTAACCGGGTCAAATCTAGGTGATGCAGGAGCTGCCGGCGGCTAGTAGCCGGTTAATGCGGTTAACGAAAGGTTAATGAAGTTAAACCCGGGTTAACGGTTTTTCCCGTAAAGATTAATTCATCTTTTTTGTAACGTCATTTTGAACAGGAAGGTTCTCTTTATTGCGCTTTTTGTGATATCCATTGGCGGACTTGCCTTTGTCCAGTACCGCTACCTCAGGATAGGCCTGAGCCTGGCCCGCCTGCAATTTGGACAGCACATCGCGGATGCCGGGGGGGATATCCGCAGCGGCCTGTACGGGAACAACCAGCTGACGTATTTGCTGGGGAGCGTCCTGGAGCGCGACAGCACCCGTTTTAACACGGGCCTCGACCATATGACGGACGCCTCGCGGCATTTCCTGGAGGACTACCTCCGGGAGAAACTGATCGACAATGAAATTGATGCGGACTTCACTTTTGAACTGATGACACGGGATAGCAGCTATTACCTGACTTCTGCTGTCAATTCCAGTCGTCCCACGGACCGCCGGTTCGCCTATCCCATTGAACTGGAGGGATACCTTCCCATGCGGATAGGCCAGCGCCTGATCCTGCAGTTGCAGTTTGCGGACCTGACGACCTACTTCCTGTTGCAGCTCAACGGGCTTACCTTTCCCAGTCTGTTATTCCTGGCGGGTATCCTGGTGGCGGTCCTTTGGGTCCTGCGGACCTATTACTGGCAGCAGCGCACCATCTCCACCACCCATGAGTTCATCAACAACCTCACTCACGAATTGCGCACCCCGGTATTCTCCATCAGCCTGGCCGCCAAAATCCTGAAGGAAAAGGTGCCGGAAGAGCAAAAGGCCCTCACCGAGACCATCCTCCAGCAGACCGCACGCGTTTCCGGGCATATCGATCAGGTACTTGAACTCGGCAGCCTGGAACGCGCCTCGGCATCCATCCCCCTGGAACCTATCGACTTTGCACCTGCCCTGGGGGTGCTTTGCGAGCAATTCCGGTCCCTTTGCGAGCTGGAAGGAATCCCTTTTGAATTTGAGTTGCCCGATGGCCCGATTTTGCTGGACGGGTCGGTATTCCATCTGGAAAATACCGTGAACAACCTGCTGGATAATGCCCGCAAATATGGGAAGGGGAGCCCGGTGCACCTGTCGGCCCGGCGGCAATCCGGCCGCCTCCTGATTTCGGTGAGCGACCAGGGTCCGGGCATGGCGGCGGAGGAAAAATCGAGGATTTTCAAAAAATACTACCGGATCACGGAAGGCGACCGGCAGGACGTCCGGGGGTATGGCCTGGGCCTGAGCTATGTCAAAACCGTAATCGACCGGCACCGGGGCACTATCCGGGTAAAAAGCCAGCCGGGCAGGGGAACGGAAATAACAGTTGAATTACCACTACGCAATCATGGAGAACAATCAATATAAACTGCTGTTGGTGGAGGACGACACCTCCCTGGGCTACCTGCTGACGGAATACCTCGGGATGAAAGGTTTCGAGCTTCGCTGGATACAGGCCCCGGAGGAGGTAATGCCCTTGCTGGAACAACGTGCCTTTGACCTGCTGATCCTGGATGTAATGATGCCGGGGAAGGACGGTTTTACGCTGGGGAGGGAGATCCATGAGCGCTTTCCGGGCCTGCCGTTCATTTTCCTGACGGCCCGCTCCATGAAAATCGATGTGCTCAAGGGCTTTTCCGTGGGAGCGGTGGACTACCTGAAAAAACCCATTGACGAGGAAGAACTCGTGGTGCGGATCGAGGCACTCCTGTCCCGCCTGGAAACCACCTCCGGCCAGGAACCCCATACCGTGCAGCAGCTCGGACGGTATACCTTCGACAGCCTGAACCAGAAGCTGGAGTTTGAGGGGGAAGAGCTTTCCCTGACCAACCGGGAAAGCGAATTGCTGGCCTACCTGGCGCGGAACAGCAACCGTCTGTGCACCCACGGGGAAATCCTCAAGCGCATCTGGGGCCGCAACGATTATTTCAACCGGAAAAGCCTCAACGTATTCATCACCCGGCTGCGGAAATTGCTGGAACGGGACGCCTCACTGAAAATAGAGAATATCCACGGACAGGGATTTATCTTCCGGATGCCTGCCAACGGCGATTAATGTCGTATGCGCCCCTCCAATTCATCCCGGAGCCTGTCGGGATTCCGTATTTTTGAAAAAAAAAAATACGATGAAAAAGACATGGATATTCCTCCTGGCTGCGCTGGCGCTCGGCTGCAGCACGGACGAAAAGGAAACAGCAACGGAATCTGCGCCCGAGGCGCGCACCCAAATCCCGGATGCGAATTTTGAATCTGCGCTGGTGGACCTGGACCTGGACGACCAGGTGGATGGGAGCGTCGCTACGGCATCCATTGAATTTATCACCTTCCTGAACGTGGATAACCGCGGCATATCGGACCTGAGTGGAATATCCGGATTCCGGGACCTGGTGAACCTTTCGGTCCGGGGGAATTCCCTTACGGGCCTCGATGTCTCATCCAATACCTCCCTACTCTTTATCTGGGCAGAGGACAACGCGCTTACTTCCCTGACTATCGGGGTTAACCCGGAAATTGAAAAGGTCGGGCTCTCGGGGAACGACCTGGCGTCCCTGAACCTCGAAGCCTATACCCAGCTGCAATTGCTGACCCTCGCCGATAACCGGCTTGGGACCCTTGATGTATCCATGTGCCCGGATCTCATTACACTGTCCGCCGAGGGTAACCCCCTGGAATGTATCAGGGTCAGCCCCTCCCAGCTGGCCAGCATCCCGGCCGGCTGGACGAGCGACCCGGAGGATACCTACAGCGAAAACTGTCCGTAGGCGGGAGTAACTTTGCCCCTCCCGGGCCCCATTCGCCCCAGTCCCGGAGCTACGTGGTCTTGTCCGCGATTTAATCTGTCATCAGGCTGATCGCAAAACCGCCCCCCGGTGCCAGGTGGAATGTCCTGGTGGTTTCTGCGGTGATTTCCGCTTCCTCGATGGCGAGGGCTGTCGGGTTATCCCGGTAGTGGGCATCTGCCGCGTCCCGGTAGATCCGGGCCCTGTAGGTTTTACCCGGTTCCAGGAAACCGAAGTCCACCGTTAATTCCCGCTCGTTCTCATCCGTGATGCCGCCCACAAACCAGTTGCCGGTGCCGCGCTCCTCCCGGGCGATGGCCACAAAGTCCCCAACTTCCCCGTCGAGGACCCGGCTCTGTTCCCAATCCACACCCACATCGCGGATAAATTGCAGGGCCGGCTGGCCCGCGTAGTTTTCGGGCAGGTCACAGGCCATCTGTACCGGACTGTAGATCACTACGTACAGGGCGAGCTGCTGGGCCAGGGTCGTGTTGACCTGGTTGTTTGCACGGGTGGGCAGGGCAATATCAAAAACCCCCGGGGTAAAGTCGATGGGACCGGCGAGCATCCTCGTGAAAGCGACGATGGGCAGGTGCTCCGGGGGGTTGCCCCCGTCGGTCGCCCAGGCGTTGAATTCCTGGCCCCGCAGCCCTTCCCGGGCTATGGCATTCGGGTAGGTACGCCTCAGCCCGGTGGCCTTGATGGGCTCGTGGGCATTGATGGCTACCTGGTAACCGGCGGCGGTTTCCAGTACCTTGCGGTAGTGGTTCACCATCCACTGCCCGTGGTGGTATTCCCCTTTGGGGATGATTTTCCCCACATAGCCCGTTTTAACCGTATGCATACCGTACTCCTGCATCAGCTCGTAGGCTGCTTCCATCTGCTGCTCGTACGTCCTGGGGGCCGCGCTCGTCTCGTGGTGCATGATCATCTCCACCCCTTTTTCCCTGGCATACCGGTTTACTTCGGCGATATCAAAATCCGCATACGGGGTCACGAAATCGAAAACCCCTTCGCGGTCCTCAAACCCGATCCAGTGGTCCCAGCCGGTATTCCAGCCCTCGACCAGGACCCCCCCGAATCCGTTTTCGGCAGCAAAATCAATATACTTTTTCGTGTTTTCGGTAGTGGCCCCGTGCTTGGAGCTGGTCTGCTCGTTCCCCAGGGTGGAGAAAGTGTTCATGTCCTGGGTGGCCTCCATGTCCCAGGTAGACAGTCCCAGGTGCATTTCCCACCAGATCCCAACATATTTCATGGGTGTAAACCAGGGGATGTCACCGAGTTTGTTGGGTTCATTCAGGTTTTCGATCAGTCGGGATTCAATCAGGTCACCGGCCCGGTCACCGATCTGTACCGTCCGCCAGGGGGTGTGGAATGGCAGTTTCCTGCTAACCTTGTACCCGTGCCGGTCGGATCCCACCAGTCCGCTGGTCAGGGTCAGGGATTCCGGGTCCACTTTCAGGGTCATCCCTGCATAGTCCGTCAGGTCGGCTTCGTGGAAGGCCAGGTGCAGCCCCTCGTCCGTCCTGAGCGTCACTGGTGTATTGACCGCATTCACGGGGATATAGGTGGCAGCCAGGTCCTCGTTGTCCCTTTTTGAAATCGCGTCAATTCCGGAGACACGGGTGGTATTGTACCGGTGTTCGTAAATATCCCAGTCGCCCGGGATCCACCAGGCCGTGTGGTCTCCGGTAAGCCGGAACTCTGTCTGTTCGTCCTGTATTTTCAGGCTGTCTGTCCCTTCCCAGGCCGGGAACTCATACCGGAAGCCTATGCCGTCTTCGAAGGCGCGGAACCGGATTTTCAATTCCCGGCCGGGAGCCTTGGTTTCCTTCAAAGTAAACAGCATTTCGTTATAACGGTTTCGGACCTCGCGTTGTTCGCCCCAGGGCATCTCCCAGGTTTCGTCCTCTGAGCCGGTCTGCCAACCCGTGATTTCAAAACCGGAACGCAGGGGCGGCTGACCCACGAGTTCAAAGCCCAGGGCGGAGGTATCCAGGACCACTTCTCCGTTGTGCAGGACCCGGTAATAAGGCACACCCGCCTCCGTCAGCCCAAATTCGACCTGGTTGGTGAGCTCGGGGGAGCGGACAATGGCTTCCTGGTCCTTCTGGGAGCAGGATCCGAAAATCAGGGGCAGCGTTAGGAAAAGAAGGGAATATTTTTTCATGGATACAGGATTAAGACTTTGATGATGCATTTATGGGTAACCCACCCGCATAAGTTATAGAATTTAGTGGAGAATTGCAGCCAGCCATACCGGACAGGTATCGTCCGAGTCGGACGGATTTCCTATTTTTATGGCAAACCAGCAGACTGATGGAAGCATACGCCTCGGCCCTGTTATATGCCATCCCTTTTTTCCTGTTGCTCATGGCTGTGGAAATCGCCTACGGCGCCTGGACCCGGAAACAACACTACCGGGTGATGGATACGGTCAGCAGTATTTCCTCCGGCCTCACCAATGTGGTCAAGGATTCCCTGGGCCTGGTATTTGTCCTGATTTCCTACCCCTACCTGCTCGAACACCTTGCCCTGTTCCAGGTGGAAGCCGGGTGGGCCGTCTGGCTGATCGCCTTCCTGGCCATCGATTTTGCGGGCTACTGGAACCACCGGCTGAGCCATCGCGTAAACCTGTTCTGGAACCAGCATGTCATCCATCACAGCAGCGAGGAATTCAACCTTGCATGCGCCCTGCGGCAACCCATATCCAACCTGGTGGGGTACTTTTCCCTGTTGCTGCTGCCCGCCGCCCTGCTCGGGGTGCCCGAACAGGTAATTGCCATCCTGGCACCCCTCCACCTGTTCGCCCAGTTTTGGTACCACACCCAACATATCGGCAAAATGGGATGGCTGGAATACGTAATCGTCACCCCGTCCCAGCACCGGGTGCACCATGCGATCAACCCGGAATACATCGATAAAAACCTGGGGCAGATCCTCTGTGTCTGGGACCGGATGTTCGGCACCTTCCAGGAGGAACTGCCGGAGGTGCCCCCCCAGTACGGCGTACTGAAGCCGGCGGCCACCTGGAACCCCATCCTCATCAATTTCCAGCATTTATGGCGGCTTGTGCAGGATGCCTGGAGGACCCGCAGCCTTAGGGACAAACTGCGTATTTGGTTTATGCCAACCGGCTGGCGACCGGCGGATGTCGCAAGCCTGTATCCCCGGGAGGTGATTACCGACGTTTACCATTTCAGGCGCTATGATACGCCGGCCGGTCCGCTTTTCAGGGGGTATGTTATTTTTCAACTGGCCGTCACCCTGTTATTGCTCGTCTTTATGTTCTACAATTTCGGGCAGATCGGGACCGAGGGCCTGCTATATTGCGGTGCGATGCTCTTTGCCGGGATATACGGGTATACCTCCCTGATGGACGGAAAGCCCTTTGCCGCCTGGGTTGAGGTCGGGCGCGCCCTGGTGGGGGGGTGGCTCATCTTCCAAACCGGCGATTGGTTTGGCCTTGACGCCTTTTGGGAATACGGGAGCCTGGCCGTGGCGGCCTATTTTGGCATTACCCTGACAGGCGGGATCTATTTCGGAGGCCTGGCCGGCCATCGGAGGGACTCTCCCCTGGCGTACTGAAAAACTTAATCCTTTATACGAAACTTTATGCGACCTTATATCCTTGCGGAAACCAACTGGAAAGCCCTGCAGGAACACCGATTCGACGTGGCTGTGCTCCCATGGGGGGCCACGGAAGCCCACAATTACCACCTTCCCTATGGCACGGACAACTACGAGGCGGATGCCCTGGCTGCAGCTGCTGCGGAATATGCCTGGAATAAGGGGGGCAAGGTGGTGGTCCTGCCCACCATCCCTTTCGGGGTGAATACCGGACAGGCGGATATCTACCTGGATATGAACCTGAACCCGACCACCCAGCTGGCCATCCTCGACGATGTCGCTGCCACCCTCTGCCGCCACCAGGTGCGCAAACTGGTCGTTTTCAACAGCCATGGAGGCAATAATTTCAAGGCCCTCCTGCGGGAACTCGGGCTTCGGTACCCCCAACTGTTCGTCTGTATGACGAACTGGTTCCAGGCCATGGACCGGGAGGCGTATTTTGAAGCGGCTGGCGACCATGCCGATGAGGCGGAAACCAGCCTGATGCTGCACCTGCGGCCCGACCTGGTGCTTCCGGCGGATGCGTGGGGCAGCGGGGCTTCCCGCAGGTTTCGTATCGGGGGGTTGAACCAGGGATGGGCCTGGGCCGAGCGCAAGTGGTCGCAGGTAAGCGAAGACACGGGGGTAGGGGACCCGGCGGCTGCCACGGCGGAAAAGGGGGCGCGGTTTTTCAGGGATGTGTCGGAAAAGATCGGGGAGTTCCTGCTGGAATTATCCATGGCTGACCCGGCGGACCTGTATGAGTAATTCCGTGGTCCGGGGTATCCACCCCGGCTACAGGTAACTTTGTTGCGGGTAACATTCATGCGGCCCGGAGCGGTGTGCCGCCGCCGGTCATTCCAGGGGCAATTCCTTGTCGACCAGGTCGATGTACGCCTGCATGGCCTCTTCCGGTGTGACGTTCCTGGCCTGGATCAGTGCATTCGACTTAAAGGCATTTATAAGCGGCTTTTTACTTCCCGGATGGCTGAAATCCTTGTTGGCAATCCGGTAATAGGCGTAGAGCTTCAACAGGAAGTCCGCGGGCAGAGGGCGGGTATAGCTGTTGACCCTGGCAACGGCTTCCCGGAAGCGGGTATGGAGCGGATCACTGGTCATCGGTTGGTTTTGGAACGGTTGCAATACAAGTATGGGCTCCGCGGACCTTCTGGTTCAGCTGGGCGGTTACGACACTGCGCAGCGGCAGGATGACATCGACCCGCGACCCGAATTTGATAAAACCGGAATCCTCCCCCTGCTGGACGCTTTCATCCTCTTCCGCATAATTCACAATGCGGCGGGCCATGGCCCCGGCAATTTGCCGGTACATGATCTCCCCGAATTTCGGGGTCCGGATCACCACCGTGGTGCGTTCGTTTTCCTCGCTCGATTTCGGGTGCCAGGCCACCAGGTACTTGCCGGGGTGGTATTTGGAATAGGTGATTACCCCGCTGGCGGGATACCGGGTTACGTGGACATTCACCGGGGACATGAAGATAGAGATTTGTATCCGCCGGTCCCGGAAATACTCTTTTTCCTCGATCTCCTCGATAACGACCACCTTCCCGTCTACCGGTGCCAGGATCTCATCGAAATTTTTTGGGGCGACCCGTTTGGGGTTGCGGAAAAACTGGAGGATCAGCACCAGGCAGATGATGGCCGCCAGCTGCAACCCGATCCGCAGGGCCTCGCCGGGCACATAGTATTCTGCGGCAAAGACCAGCCCGGCACAGAGTGCGAAGGTGATCAGGATGATCCGTTGTCCTTCCTTATGAAACATAGCTCAGTATTATTAATGTCAAATATGCGAAAGGTGCGGCAAATACCAAACTGTCCAACCGGTCCAGCATGCCGCCGTGTCCCGGGAGGATGGCGCCGCTGTCCTTGATGCCGGCCACCCGCTTGAGCCGGGATTCGATCAGGTCCCCATAGGTCCCCATCCCTACCAGGACCATGCCGAGCAGCACCCATTCCCGGGTATGGAGGACCGGTGTCAGCCAACCCAGCAGGGCCGCGGCACCCAGCCCGAAGACCATCCCGCCGAGGGAGCCTTCGATGGTTTTTTTTGGGGAAACCGACGGAAACAGCTTGTTCCGCCCCAGGGTTTTCCCCACCAGGTAGGCAAAGGAATCATTGACCCAGATAATGATAAAGATCCCCATGATGAGGTATTTGGCAAACACGTCGTCCTTGTAGGGGATCATCGTCAGGAAGATACAACCTCCCCCGATATAAAACAGGCCTACCAGGAATTTCTGGAGGCTGGTGAAGGGTTTTTTCCGGTTGCTGTAAAGCCAGGCGATAAGCGTCATATTGACTGCCAGTGTCAGCAGGAGCAGCATCTGGATGAGCATGGGGTCGCGGGTGAGGTAGATAAAGACCCACCAGAGCCCCAGGTAGGCGATAAAGATGTAATAGCCGTGAAGCAATACCAGCCGCTTGTATTCATAGAGGCAGGCCAGCCCGAAAACCATGAACAGGAAATCGAAGGCATCCGAGCTGAGGAAAATGGCCGAGAGCAGGAGCAACACGTAAAGGGCGCCTGTTATCAGGCGTCTGAATACTTCCCTCATGGCTACAGGTCCTCCAGTAATAGCAGGTACAGGTGTTTGGAACTGCTGCCGTATGTCAGGAAGTCCTTGGAGTTCTCAGTGGTCGGCTGAAAGTGTTTCAGGGTGGTGATGTTCGCCGGGATCCGGTCCTTGTACTTCTTCTTTATGATTTTAAGCCCTTCCCCGATAGATTCCACCAGCTGGCTGGTAGTCGCAAATACGATGATGTTTTCCGGGAGTTCGTTGAGCTTTTTCTCCATCAACTGGTTGGAGCATACCAGAATGGACCCGTTCTGGGCGACCAGGTGTTCGCAGGTGGTAAAAAAGACGCTGCTTTGCGAACTTTTCTGCGAGAAGCGCAGGTTTTCGCGATTGAACCGCTCTTCGAGGGCGGGGTTCATCACAAAAAAGGATTCCTGCTGCCACTGGTTTTCTGCGACGATGTTTTTCAGGGCTTCCCGGACCTCTTCGAAATTGTCGCAGTAGATGAACTTGCCACCGTTCTTTTTGAACTGGATGGTAAACTTTTCGTCTACGGGGATTTTCAGGTCGGGCATGTGCACACCACGGGTCTGAACCGTTTCCTTGGAACGCTTCTTTTTCTTTCCTCCGCCGAAAAGCTTGTCAAAAAGCCCCATATATTCTTATTGGTTACCAGGCATCGCGCCATTCACCAGGCACAACCGTCAATTTTCTTTCTCAACGGTCTTTTCTTCTTCCTCCGGTGAATCGGGCTTTTCCTCCCCTTTTACCGGATCCTGTGCCTTGGAGGTGTCCCCGTCTTTCGAGGGGGTTTCATCCAGGGTTTTTTCCTGGCCGAGTTTATCGAACTTTTCGAACGGGCGCTTGCCGAAGATTTTTTCCAAATCCTCCTTAAAGATAACTTCTTTGTCCAATAATCTTTCCGCCAGCTCAATTAATTTGTCCTTGTTTTCCCGGAGAACGATAATTGCCCGCTTGTATTGATCTTCTATGATCTTGGAAATCTCCTGGTCGATTTTCCGGGCGGTTTCCTCGCTGTAGGGCTTGGTGAAACCGTATTCGTTCTGTCCGGAGGAATCGTAGTACGTGAGGTTCCCAATGGCGTCGTTGAGCCCGTAGATGGTGACCATGGCCCGGGCCTGTTTGGTGACCTTTTCCAGGTCGCTCAGGGCACCGGTGGAGATCTTGTCAAAGATCACCTTTTCGGCGGCCCTGCCGCCCAGGGTGGCGCACATTTCGTCCAGCATCTGTTCCGGGCGGACCAGCAGGCGCTCCTCCGGCAGGTACCAGGCCGCTCCGAGCGACTGGCCCCTGGGGACAATGGTTACCTTGACAAGGGGGGCGGCGTGTTCGAGCATCCAGCTCACCGTGGCATGCCCGGCCTCGTGGTAGGCAATCGTCTTTTTCTCCTCGGGGGTAATGATCTTGTTTTTCTTCTCCAGGCCGCCTACAATCCGGTCAACCGCATCCAGGAAATCCTGTTTGGTAACCGCCTTGCGTTCCTTGCGCGCGGCAATCAGGGCTGCCTCGTTGCAGACATTCGCGATGTCCGCCCCTGAAAACCCGGGGGTCTGCCGGGCCAGGAAATCCAGGTCCAGGGTTTCCGCCGTTTTGATCGGGCGCAGGTGCACCTCGAAGATTTCCTTGCGTTCCCGGATGTCCGGGAGGTCCACGTAGATCTGCCGGTCAAACCGTCCGGCCCGCATCAGGGCCTTGTCCAGGACATCTGCCCGGTTGGTGGCAGCCAGCACGATGACGTTTGTATTAGTGCCAAAGCCGTCCATTTCCGTAAGGAGCTGGTTGAGGGTGTTTTCCCGCTCGTCGTTGGATCCCGTAAAATTGTTCTTCCCACGGGCACGGCCGATGGCATCGATCTCGTCGATGAAAATAATGGCCGGGGACTTGTCTTTTGCCTGCTTGAACAGGTCGCGTACCCGGGAGGCACCGACCCCGACAAACATCTCCACAAAATCCGATCCGGACAATGAGAAAAAGGGCACTTTTGCCTCTCCGGCAACGGCCTTCGCCAAAAGGGTTTTCCCGGTTCCGGGGGGGCCGACGAGCAGGGCGCCCTTCGGGATCTTACCACCCAGGGAGGTGTATTTATCCGGGTTCTTGAGGAACTCCACGATTTCCTCCACTTCCTCTTTGGCACCTTCCAGGCCGGCCACATCCTTGAAGGAGGTCCGGGTGTCCGTCTTTTCGTCGAAGAGCTTTGCCTTGGATTTGCCGATATTGAAGATCTGGCCGCCTGCCCCGCCGCCTGCCCCGCCGGACATGCGCCGCATCAGGTAGATCCAGATGCCGATAATCAGCACAAAGGGGAGGATGGTCAGCAGGAGTTCCATGAACACGTTGGACTCCGTGTCGTAGTCCACCACAGTATCCAGGTTGTTCTCCTGTTTGATCTTTTTGATGTCGTTCTCAAAATTCTGCAGGTCTCCGTAATCCAGCACATACTGGGGCACACTGCCCGAACTCAGGGAAAAGGGCTGGTCCGAAACGTCGCGGTGCACGTCCTTGGTCATGGCTTCCTCGGTAAGGAATACCTTGGCCTGTCGCGTGTTGGTGATGATCAGGATCTTATTTATATCCCCATTGCGGAGGAATTCCTGCAGTTCTGAAGTGGTGGTCTTGCTGGTAGGGGACAGGCTGTCGCTTCCGAAAAATTGGAAACCAATCAGGAATACGATAATCAGTCCGTATATCCACCAGGAGCTAAAACGCGGCTTCTTCTGGGGGGTTTTATTGTCTTTTGCCATTTTCTTTTAATTATAGCTGCTTTCGACGAGCGTCACTTCGGCATCTCCCCAAAGTCCCTCAATATCGTAATATTCCCGTACGTGTTTCTGAAATACGTGCACGACAACATTCACATAGTCGATCAGCACCCATTCGGCGTTCTCCGACCCCTCTACGTGCCAGGGCTTGTCATTAATAGCTTTGCTAACAGTTTTCTGGACGGAATTTACGATTGCATTGACATGGGTGTTGGAGGTCCCGTTGCAAATCACGAAGTAATCGCAAACGGTGTTGTCAATGGCCCGTAAATCAAGTAGGTTAATGTCTAATCCTTTTACTTCTTCTATTCCATGTAAAATTAAGGCAATCAATTCATCTGCACTTGCTTTCCTTTTCTGCATCCAAAAGTTTTAGGTTTCTACAAAGTTATTATTTTTTTGTTTTTTAGGGCACTGTTTTTAACATAAGCTTCACGGCCCAAACTGCCTCATGTACCGGATCAAACTTAGTGCCACAGATTCCACCAACGCCCATCTGAAACGATTGATGCAGGAAAGGGATTTGCCGGACGGCACCCTGGTTGCCGCTGCCGTCCAGACCCGGGGCCGGGGCCAGCCGGGGGCGGGATGGATATCGGAGCGGGATAAAAACTTAACCTTCAGCTTGTTAAAGCTATTCCAGGCCCTGCCTGCCCGGGAACACTTCCGGTTGAATATGTGCGTGTCCCTGGCCATTGCCCAGGTACTCGATGCCCTGGAAATCCCGGAAATTACTGTAAAATGGCCAAACGACATTCTGTCAGGCCGGTTCAAGGTCTGCGGTATCCTGATCGAGAATTCCCTGCAGGGGGATCGGATCGCCCACAGTATTATCGGGATCGGCCTGAATGTGAACCAGACGACCTTCCCGGGTTTGCCCTCGGCTTCGTCCCTATGTCTGAGGGCCGGGAAGCCCTTTGATACCGGGGACGTCCTGGATGCGCTGGAGGGGAAATTGCTGGAATCCCTGCGGGACCCGGCTTCCAGGCCACTTGAATCCATCCGCAGGCAGTATGAGTCACGGCTTTTCCTCAAGGACCAGCCCGGGATTTTCAGTTCAGGGGCGGAAAGGGAATTTGAAGGGATCATTCGCGGTGTCGGGCCACAAGGAAGGCTGCGCGTCGAACGCCGGGGCCTGGGGATCCGAACCTATGATTTCCGCGAAATCCGGATGCATTACTAGGAGCCCGCCGGGGGCTGGGCGGTACGGTGAACACAAAGAGGCAAAGAGGGACTCAGCTTTTCGAAAGGTTGGAACTGAGGGTGCCCAGGAAATTGGTGATGGGGCCTTTGACCATCATGGCCATCATCGCGTTGAACTGCCCCTGGAATGTCAGCTGCACCTCGCTTTTCCCGGATCCCAAATCGCGGATATCCGCTGTGAGCGTAAAGGGGAGCTTGTCGCTGGCAGCCCCCAGCACAATGCGCTCCGGGGGGGTTTCCTCCTTGCGTTTCAGCACGATTTCGGGCATCCCTTTCAGGGCAAACCGGAAGGTATCCGGATCCAGCAATTCAAAAGTCTGAATAGTATCCGGCATGAGCCGTTCGAAATTGGAAAGGTCGCTGAGGTAGGCAAAGGCTTCCTCCTGGCTTTTGCCGAGTGGTACGGCTGGTGATTCTAAGTGCATGTCAATGGTTCCATTCCTGCGGGTTTCCCCGCCATTTTTCAAGGGTTTCCAACTGGTCGGGCTGAATGTACCCCGATTGGGATGCCAGTTCGATCAGGTGTTCGTAATTGCTCAGGGTGTGGACCTCGATGCCCTGTGCCCTGAAATTTTCGGCAGCGATGTCAAAACCGTAGCTGAAGATCCCCAGCATCCCCAGCACTTCCAGCCCGGCCTGCTGCAGGGCGGAAATGGCGTTCAGGCTGCTTTTCCCGGTACTGATGAGGTCTTCGATGACCACGACCCGCTGTCCGGAGGCAGCCTGCCCCTCGATCTGGTTCTGACGCCCGTGGGACTTGGGTTCCGGCCTCACATAGGCAAAGGGGAGCCCGAGTTTTTCGGCAACCAGCATCCCGATGCCGATGGCACCGGTTGCCACGCCGATAACCAGGTCCGGCCTGCCGTAGCGATCGGTGAGCTGGCGGGCCAGCTGGTCGCGGATGTACCCCCGGATTTCCGGATGGGACAGCACAATCCTGTTATCGCAATAAATGGGGGATTTCCAACCTGAGGCCCAGGTAAAGGGATTTTCAGGTTTTAATTTAATTGCATTAATTTGCAGTAGCAGCTCCGCGGTTTTCCGAGCCGTTTCATTTTCTAAAACCATGCTGTAAATGTATAAAGTTTTTGTGAATGAAAGACCCCTGATTTTGACTGACAAAATCGTGGAGTCGGAGGAGGGCGAATACTTTATGATGAACGACGATGCCGTGCAGACAGCCGTGGAATCCCTTTCCAAGAAAAAACTGAGCAAGGCATTTATCTACCACCCCAACCTGGAGGAAATCCTGAATAAATTTGCTGCCAAGATCCCGCTCACCGTCGCCGCGGGGGGCGTGGTGACCAACCCGCAGGGAAAGGTGCTGTTTATCTACCGCAATAAAAAGTGGGACCTGCCCAAGGGAAAGATCAAGAAAAAAGAGTCCCTGGAAGAATGCGCACTGAGGGAAGTGAAGGAGGAGACGGGCGTGAAGGGGCTGAAGATCGAGAATTTCCTGCGCACCACCTACCATGTCTTCAAGCGAAAGGGGAAATACCACCTCAAGGAGGTACACTGGTATGCGATGAAGACGGACTATGACGGGAAGCTCAAGGGGCAGAAGAGCGAGGGGATTGTCAAGGTCAAGTGGAAAGGGCCGCAGAAAATCCAGAAAGCCCTCAAGAAATCCTACATCAACATCCGGATCCTGTTCGAACCGCCGCAACCCCAGGTTTAAGATACTATTCCATACGATACACCGGGTACTGCCGGTGGGCCGGTTCATAATTCGGGCTGTGCATATATAACCAGTCGAGTTGACGATAGCCCGAATCCGCGAAGCCGGGGACGGAATCCCTCATGCGCTGAAAGGCATGCCGCAGGGTGCTGTCCGATTCCAGCAACCGGGCTGCCGTCTCTTCAAACACATAAGGTGAAAACCCTTCCTTCTGTTGTAGGACCGTATCGAAAAAGTTCCAGTTGAAAAAGGAATCGGGGGCCGCGGGCTCGAGCGTTTCCAGGATGTACCGTATCCCCGGCTGGTCCGTGGGGACCAGCAGGTCACCTGCGGCAAAAGTCCTCAGGACGGTGTCCGCGCTGACCCGGGTGGCATAGTGGGGGTAATGTCCTTCATAGGCCCGGTCATAGGTGCTGTAGTCCTCTATCCGGTAGCCGGTCACCTGCAGGGCGGTATCCTTTTCCAGTTCCCGGTACCGGATGCCGTTCCAGTCCAGGCGCTCGGAAACGGACTGCCATTGCCGGGGCACGATATAGGCTTTCGGGATCCGGATGGAATCGGCGGGCCGGAATTCGTTGTAATAGGGCACCTCAAAAGCTACAGGTCGCTCCCTGTCGTATTTCAGGCGTGGCTGCCCCGTAACCTCGCTGGGGACCATTTCGGCCGTGTACCCTTTGAAATCCAGGGTTTGGTAGCGGGTGCTGTCTACGGACCAGCCAAGGGGATACTGCCTGCCGGCCAGCAGGGAGGAATCGGCCAGGCGGCGCTTTTCCCGCAACGCTTCCCGCTGGCGGGATACCAGACCGATCAGGCTTTCCATCACGGCATAGGTGCCTGAGACACGCTGGTCATAGGGTTTGAGCATATGCGTTTCCAGCATCATTCCCGGGGTATTCCAAAGTGCCGCATACCCCGTGGAGTAACGGGGGTAATCCATGAACTGGCTGAATCCGGTTTCCGGGGGGCGGTTGAAGACATTGACATAGGGGGTGATGTCCCACTGCCTTTCCGCCAGGGAAGCCTCCAGGCCCAGGCGGAGGCTGTCTTCCAGGAATTCCCCCAGGGGGCTTCCCAGCTTGTTGTGCTGGGTGAACAGGTGGGTAAGGGTGTAGCTGTAATCCGCGCCATTGCTCACATGGTTGTCCAGGAAAAAATCGGGCCGCACCAGGTGGAAGATCTGCGCAAAGGTCCGGGCGTTCCGCGTATCCATTTTAAGGAAATCCCGGTTCAGGTCATAATTCCGTGCATTGCCCCTGAACCCATAGGATTCCGGGCCGTTCTGGTTGGCACGGGTGGTGCTGTTCCGCTGCAGGGCGCCCCCGACGTTATAAACCGGAATGGTGGCGATCACAACGTTCTCAGGAGCCCTGAGGGCCCCGGTGGCAAGGTCCCGCAACAGGAGCATGCTCGCATCGATGCCGTCGCTTTCCCCGGGATGGATGCCGTTGAGGACCAGCAGTATGGCATGCTCCCTTCGAAGCCGCTCAAAGTTGAAATCCCCTTCCGGGCTGTAAGTTACCAGGTGGAGGGGCTTCCCGCTGTCGGTCATCCCCAGCGTCTGTATGTTTATTTCGGGGTATTCCCGCGCCAGGCGGATATAGAAATCAATGGTTTCGCCATAGGTCGCCGTGGTGTTTCCGTCGCCCTCCTCGAAAGGAGTGGGGTATTCGGCCTGCTGGTCGGCCACCTTTTTCTCGCAGCCGGTCAGATACAGGATACACATTGCCCAGAAACAAAAACGAACCAAACCCATTGCCGCCGAATTAGAAGAATTTCGGCAAAGGTATCAAAATTTATGGCCTAAGCGGCACGGGTCATCTCCTGCAGGTCGCTCATTTTGATGGGTTTGTTGCGGTATTCCAACAGGTGCCTGGTGCGCGATTTAAAGCCTTCAAAGCGCTGCAGGTCGTACGGGTCGATGGATGAGGTCACGATGTTGATCCGGATGGGCCGGGGGCAGAGCAGTTTGGTAAACGCCTCCAGAAATTGCCAGCCATCCATGATGGGCATGTTGATATCCAGGAAAATGACCTCCGGCAGGTGGCCGCCCGTTTCGATGAGCTGCTGGATCTTCTGGAAGGCCAGCTGGCCATTGGCAAAGGATTCGGTGTGTTCCGCAGCCTCCATGGCCATCAGCATTTTGCGGATGCCGAATACAGTGATCGGGTCGTCGTCAATGATGAATACGGTGTCAACTTTGTTCATCCAGGTATATTTTAAAGGTGGTTCCTTTCCCGACCTCACTGCAGGTCAGGATCCGGCCGTTCATGGCCTCGATCTGGTTTTTGGTGATATACAGGCCAATACCCCGGGCATCCGGGTGGTTGTGGAAGGTCTTATACATCCCGAACAGCTTATCCCCGTATTTTTTCAGGTCGATGCCAATCCCGTTATCCGAGATCACCAGCACGGCCTGGGAGCCGGTATGCTCATAACAGATCCGTACCTCGGGTCTGCGGTCCGGGTGCCGGTATTTGATCCCGTTGGTGATGAAATTGATCAGAATGCTGTCCAGATAGGCGGGCACGGCTTGCAGGGTGGCGTCGTGGGGGATTTCGTTGTGAATCACGCCCTCGTGGGTTTGCAGGAACCCGGACAGGTTCTGCTGAACGGCGTGTACCGCCCGGTGGATGCGTATTTGTTTTTTCTCCAGCCGGACATTCGTGTTGATGGCCACTACCTCGTTGAGGTTTTCCAGGGTTTCCAGCAGGTTTTCCGAAGCGTCGTTCAGCATACCCAGAATCCGGTCCCTTTCTTCCACGTCCTGCTCGTTAGCCAGGAAATCCAGCAACATCGAAAAGTTGGCGCTGTGCGAGCGCAGGTTGTGCGAGACGATATGCGCAAAGTTCACCAGTTTCTTGTTTTGCTGGGAGGATACATTGATCAACTCCCGCAATTCCCCTTCTTTTTGTTTCAGGTCGGAAATATCCATGCTCAGGCCGAGCAGCCCGTAGACTTCCTGCTCTTCGTCGAACAATGGTATCTTGGAGGTCAGGAAGTGGGTGACCTTCCCGTTCTTCTGTACGGAAATGGTCTCCTTTCCCAGTATGGGGGTGCCGTTGTTGAGTACAAACAGGTCCTCGTCCCTGGATTCCTGTGCTACCTTTTGGTCGTACAGGTCAAAATCGGATTTCCCGATCAGTTCAGAGGCATCCTGTACCCCGAGATAGGCACACTCTGATTTGTTTACCAGTATTTTCTTCGATTCCAGGTCTTTTATATAAACATTCAGGGGCAGGTTGTCCACCACCGTGTGCAGCAGGTTCTCGCTCTCAGTGGAGCGCTGGTTGGATACATTGACTTCGGTAACGTCCTGAATGGTGCCGATCAGCCCCACATAGATGCCGTCTTTGTAGAGGGGCTTGCCGGAGGCCACCACCCAGAGTTCCTTGCCGGAGGCGGTGATGATCTTCAGCTTTTCCTTCCAGTGCGTGCCGGACTCCATGGCCTTGTAGACCGCCATGGAAATGGTGTTGCGGGAATAGCCCTCCATGTAGAATTCGATGGCCGATTCGATGTTGGGCTCAAAATCTTCCGGGACTTCGTGGATCTTCCGGGTCATGTCGCACCAGGTGAGCTTCCCGGTAATGGCATTGTATTCCCAGCTGCCGATCCGCGCATTGACGGCCTTGGCCTCCAGGAGGATCTGGGCTTTTTCGTAATCGAGCTCCAATTTGATCCGGTCGGTGATATTGACGATCTGGAGGATGACGCCGATAATATTTTCCCCTTTGTCGTACCACGGGGTGTTGCTGTATTCATACCAGTACTCGGAATTGTCGGAGGAGATGAACCGGTCGATGCCTTTGTCTGTTTCCGCTCCCTCCAGGCAACGCCGCAGTACGCCGATCAGGTGTTCAGGGGCCTGTGGGAGGACTTCGTAAATTCGGCGGCCGAAAAGGTTTTTCCGATCAAAATGGAATGCCCGGATCAGGGAATCGGAGGCGTGTACCACTTCCAGCTCCGCGTTGAGGAATACGGTTGGATTGGGTAGTTGCGCAATCAGAAAACTCCGGGGTTGTACTTTTGCCTCCTTCAAAATACATAAGTAATTTCCTACGAATATATTTTGTTTAACCTTACATATGCAAGTATTGTTGTGAACTGCCCCTGTTCCGTGGTGAGCCTGCCGATTTTAGCGGTAGGAGGGGTGTCCCGGGTGATCTTTCACCGTTCCGGGACTTGCAGACCCCCGTTATCTGAGGGCTTCCGCAGCAGGCTAAGGTCAGAACCGGACCGTATCCGGGACCAGTACGGTGTAATCCCCCCCGTTGCGGATCACATCCCGGACGATGGAGGAACTGATATAGGATTTCCCGGATGAAGTAAGCAGGAAGACGGTTTCGATTTCGGAAAGTTTCCGGTTGGTATGGGCAATGGCCTTCTCGAACTCAAAATCGGCCGGGTTGCGCAACCCCCGGAGGATAAAGGATGCCCCGACTTCCCGGCAGAAATCCACGGTAAGCCCGCTGTAGGCGCTCACGCTGATCCGGGGTTCGTCCCGGAAGGCCTTGCGGATAAACTCCATGCGTTGCTCCATGCTGAACATATAGGACTTCTCGGAATTCTCCCCTATGGCGATCACCAATTCGTCAAAAAGGGAAATCCCCCGCTGGATGATGTCGTAATGCCCCAGGGTGATCGGGTCAAAGGATCCCGGAAAAACGGCGCGTTTCATGCCTGTCAGTTTGGTTTTTTAAAGCTAACCATTTTTAGCCAAAGCGTCCTCAATGGCACCGCCGAAGAGTTCCGCCAGCGATATGCCCGCTGCGGCTGCCTGCTGGGGGAGGATGCTTGCCTCGGTGAGCCCCGGGGTGGTATTGACCTCCAGCAGGTGCGGCTGATCGCCTACCAGGATGAATTCGGAGCGGCTGTAACCGGTCATCCGAAGGCGGTCGTAGATGGCTGCGGCGAGTTCCCGAACTTTGGCGGCAACGGGTTCCGGGATCTGTGCGGGAGTGACCTCCCGGGATTTACCCTCGTATTTGGCCTGGTAGTCGAAGAATTCGTTTTCCGAGATGATCTCGGTGATTGGGAGCACCAGCGTTTGCCCCTGGTGCCGGATGACCCCAACGGATACCTCCCTGCCTATCAAAGCCGCCTCAATCAGCACCTCGTCATCCTCCCGGAAAGCAGCTTCCACTGCCCCATGTAGCCCGGCGGCCTCCTTGACCAGGCTTACCCCGTAACTGCTGCCCGCCCGGTTGGCCTTGACAAAGCAGGGAAGCCCAACCGCCTGTATGATGGCCTTCTCATCCAGCTCCTGCCCCTTGTTCAGATGGTAGGAACGGGCGGCGGGGACCCCGGAGGCCTTCAGGATACTCAGCAGGTCGCGCTTGTTGAAGGTTATCGCTGCCTGGTAAAACCCGCAGGAAGTCTGGGGCATGCCGATCAGTTCGAAATAGGCCTGGAGCAGGCCATTTTCCCCAGGGGTGCCGTGGATGGCATTGAAGACGCAGTCGAATTTCAGGATTTCGCCCCCAAGGTCCACGCTGAAATCGTGGCGGTTTACCGGCAGTTCCCGGCCGTCCCCGGTGAGCAGGACCCAGCGGTCGCGGCGGATCAGGATGCGGTAAGGGTCGTACTGCCGCCGGTCCAGCCACTTGCAGACCACCTCCCCGCTCTTCAGGGAAATTTCGTATTCACTGGAATAGCCACCCATGATGATGGCGATTTTTTTGGTGGAGCCCATGCCTTGCTTTGCGTTAAATTGGTCGTAAGACCGGCTCAATTTAAATAAAAAACATGCGGGTTCCCTATATTTGTCTGGTTAATAAAAACGGTATGCGAAACTTCCTGAATTTTCTCCGTTCCCGGATATTCCTGATCAATCTGGCCCTGGCCCTGGTGGCCATTGTGGTGATCTCCTTCCTGACCCTGCAGTGGCTCGAAAGCTCAACCCGGCACGGTGAATTCGTACAGGTCCCCGACCTGGGGCGGATGTCGGTGCCCGAGATGCGGGAGGCCGTGGAGGAGGCCGGGCTGCGGTTTGAGGTGGTGGACTCCGCCAATTTTGACCCGGATTACCCGCGATTTTCCATTATTGAACAGAATCCGCCAGCGGGAAACCGCGTAAAGGAAAACCGGAAGATCTATGTGACCGTGAACCCATCGGGGTATAAGAAGGTAACCGTCCCGGATATCATTCAGGTCACCCAGCGAAATGCCGCCTCCATGCTCAGGGCTGTCGGCCTCGAGGTAGAGCGGGTCACCTATATCGATGAACTCGGCAAGGATATGGTGTACCGTATCCGCCATCAGGGCGAATACATCAACCCGGGCGACAAGCTCCCGAAAACGTCCAGCATCGAGTTGATATGCGGTAACGGGACCATCCCGGACGAGGCGCGGATTCAGTCCGAATCCCAGTAGCAATGGCAGTATTTCCCGACCAGGAGGATTCCGAGGAAGACGAATTATTCGAGCACTACAGCTTTACGGCGGATGCCGGCCAGAAGCCGCTCCGGGTGGACAAGTTCCTGATGACCCGCATCCGGAACGCCACGCGGAATAAAATTCAGCAGGCTGCCCGGGACGGGAATATCCGGGCCAACGAGCAGGTGGTCAAGCAGAACTACCGGGTGAAGCCGGGAGACACCGTCCGCGTCCTGTTCGAGCATCCCCCATATGAAAACCTCCTGCTACCCGAAGCGATCCCGCTGGATATCGTTTATGAGGACGACACCCTGCTGGTGGTGAACAAGCCCGCAAGGATGGTGGTACATCCCGGGCACGGCAACTATTCGGGTACCCTGGTCAATGCCCTGGTGCACCATTTTGACCAGCTTCCGGTAAACGCGGACAACCGTCCCGGCCTGGTCCACCGGATCGACAAGGATACCTCCGGGCTGCTGGTCATCGCCAAAACGGAGGTTGCCATGGCCCACCTGGCCAAACAGTTTTTCGACAAGACCACCCGCCGGGAATACCTTGCCCTGGTCTGGGGCAATGTGGAGGCAGACTCCGGCACGGTCGAAGGGGCCATAGGCAGGAACCCCAAGAACCGCTTGCAGATGCAGGTATTTCCCGACGAATCCCAGGGCAAAGCGGCCATTACCCATTACCGGGTAGTGGAACGCCTCGGGTATGTTACCCTGGTTTCCTGCCAGCTGGAAACCGGCCGGACCCACCAGATCCGCGTGCATATGAAGCATATCGGGCATACCCTGTTCAATGATGAGCGCTATGGGGGCGACCGCATCCTTAAAGGGACCTCCTTTACCAAATACAAGCAATTTGTGGAGAATGCCTTCAAACTGCTGCCGCGTCAGGCACTCCATGCGCGTACCCTGGGCTTTGTACACCCAGTAAGCGGGGAATCCATGGATTTTGAGGCCCCGGTGCCCGAAGACATGGCCTCCTGCATCGACAAATGGAGGGATTACGCCAAACACCGTGCCGATGAATAACGGTTCCGATAAATAGAAGCCGGCGATAGTGCCATAGGGAACAGCATTCGGAGGCTTCGCGACAATTGGCGGCAGCTTCGTATTTTTAGACCAAAGAATTGTACCATGAAAATTGTTATTTCCCCGGCTAAATCCCTGGACTATGAACGCGAGTTGCCCACGCAGCGCCACTCTCAGCCCCAGTTCCAGAAGGAGGCGGGGCAACTGAACAAGATCCTTGCCAAAAAGAAGCCGCGTTCCCTGGAAAAGCTGATGGACATCTCAACGGAGCTGGCGGAGCTGAACTGGACCCGGAACCAGGAATTTTCACTGCCCTTTACCCCGGAGAATGCACGCCCTGCGATTTTTGCCTTTAACGGGGATGTGTACCAGGGCCTGGATGCCTACAGCCTGGAACCCGGGCAGCTGGATGCCCTGCAGGAAAAGGTCCGGATTCTCTCGGGACTCTACGGCATGCTGCGGCCCCTTGACCTCATGCAGCCCTACCGGCTGGAGATGGGGACCCAACTGCGGGTGGGTCGGAAGAAGAACCTTTACGAATTCTGGAAGAAGACGCTTACGGCAAGGCTGAACGAGGAGCTGGCGGAAGGTGAAGCACTGGTCAACCTGGCCAGCAAAGAATACTTCAGCGCCCTGAATGCGAAAGAACTCAAGGCTCCTGTCATTACCCCGGTATTCAAGGACTGGAGCAAGGACAAGCTCCGGATCATCAGTTTCTTTGCCAAAAAGGCAAGGGGCTCCATGGTGCGGTATATCCTCGATAAGGGAATTGACCGGCCGGACGGCCTGCTCGGCTTTGATTACGATGATTACCAGTACAGCCGGGAACATACCCTGAGGGAAGACCAGCCCGTTTTTGTCAGGTAGCCGGAAACCCATGGGGCGACCCGTCGGAGAGCCGACGGGGCATTCCCGGGCCAACTATCAGGTTTTACCCTTGATGTTTATCTTTTCCTCTACCGGTGTTTTTTTTCGGATTTTCCGGGGGCGGCGTGCCCCGTAGGATTTGTTGGCTATTTTTCCCCGTTTCGTCTTTTTATCTCCTTTTCCCATGGCCTTGTTGCTTTAACCTTCTAATTTAGGCATTTCGGGAGGAACCATCAAGGCCGGGACCCATGAAAGCCCGGCGAACCCGAATGGGGACGTCGCCGTGTTTTGCGGTAGGCGCAGACCTATTCCAGTGGGTAAGATAGGTGCGAGCCTGCGGGTAGGAAAACCCTAAGAAAAAAGTGGAAAGCAACCATGTTCGAGCACTATCATCCATATGACCCTTTTTTATTTGATTCGGCGACCAAATGGATCGTAGGCACCCTGCCGCCCCCCCGATTTACTACCGGGGATTTGCTGCCGGGGGATGTGGATTTCTGCTACGGGAGCCGCGACGGCCAGCTCTGGACCATCCTGGACCGGATCTTCGGCCTGGACCTCGCCTTTGAAAACACGCATGCGGCCATTGCTGCGCGCAGGCACTTTTTAAAATCCCGGAAAATTGGGATATGCGATATCGTGCAACGGGCGTGGCGCGAAAAACCGGACGCTTCGGATACCGGCATGCGGGATATCGAGCTGCGCGACCTCCTGGGCCTGCTCCGTGAGTACCCCCGGGTTGAAAAGCTTTTGTTTACGGGGGGCAACAGCAAGAATGGCCCGGAATACCTGTTCAGGCAGCTCCTGGCTTCGGCAGGATTGAAGCTGGAGGTCGTTTCCGACAGCCTCCCCCGGGTCCACCGTTTTTACCTGCCCCTGGCCGGTGGAGCGCACCGGTACATCACCACGGTTTCCCTTACGGCACCCTCGGGTTCTGCAAACCGGGCGGTGGGCAGTCTTCCCGAATACAAGAAGCGAAAAGAAAAGGACCCCGGCTATACGGTGATGGATTTCCGGGTAGCGCAATACAGACCGTATTTCTGAGGGTTTTTGTTGGTTTTGTGTACGGCTTGCCATATTTTGTTAAGAGTGCCGGCAATGCCTTGAATATACCGGCTAATTCAGGAACTTTATGCCAACGACCCGGGGCGGGCAAACCCAGCCGCCCCCGGTAAAACAATTACATCAAAAACTATGAGTCAGGTCGAACGACTAAAGGAATTCAAGAAAACCGTACGGAACAAATTCAATATCTACAACAGCCTGTTCCTGAACCTGCCCTATACAGAAGGGGAAAACGTGGGCATTTACATCCCCCTGCTATTCCAGCAGTGCGACAGCGGGCTGAAGTCGGGCAAGAACCCCACGGAAATCCTCGACGGGTTCTTTGACAATTTCACCAGGGCCTCCAACGAAAAGGAACGCATCGACCTGATGTTCCGGATCATCCAGTATGTGGAACGGCAGGTGGTGCTCTACGACAGCGTGGAGGATGCGGCCTTCCCCAGGCTGCACGTACACACGGATTCCCTGTCCGTCCGGGATTACTTCCAACTCGCCAAAAAGAACAAGCGCTGGGACAAGGTTTCCAAGAAACTGGAATCCTTCAGTGCCCGGATCGTACTGACCGCCCACCCGACCCAGTTTTATACCCCCGCCGTGCTGGATATCATCGCCGAGCTCCGCACGCTCATCCTGGAGAACAAGATCGACGAAATCGATGTCACCCTGCAACAGCTCGGGCTGACGTCCCTGATCAACAGCAAGAAGCCCACCCCCCTGGATGAAGCCAAGAATATCATCTATACGTTGCGCCACGTCTACTACCAGGCGGTCGGGGACCTCTATCAGTATATCAAGGGCAGTATAGAAAACGACCAGTACAACAACCCGGATATCATCAAGCTCGGATTCTGGCCGGGGGGCGACCGGGACGGCAACCCTTTTGTGACCGCCGATATCACCATGGATGTGGCCGACGAACTTCGGACCACCCTGATGAAGTGCTATTACAACGACCTGAAGACCCTGCAAAAGCGGATCTCTTTCCGGGGGGTACAGGAAAGGATGCAGGCGCTCAGGAACAAGGCATATGTAGCCATGTTCGATACGAGCAAAACCCTCGGCTACGAAGAGATGATGGCCACCCTCGGGGAAGTGCGGGACATCCTGGTGGCCGATTATTACGGGCTTTACCTGAAGGAACTGGACCAGTTTATGGACAAGGTCCGGTTGTTCAAGACGCATTTTGCGACCCTGGATATCCGCCAGGACCACCGGATGCACTATCGCGTGGTGGAGACGGTATTGCAACGCCACGGCTATATCCGGGAGTCCCTGGAGGAGCTCTCCGGCGACCGCCTGGTGGAGATCCTGGTGCGGGAGGAACTGGAACTGGACCCTGGCGCCTATGAGGACGACATTGTCCGGGATACACTGGTCAATATGGCCCAGCTCGAAGAGATACAGCGCAAAAACGGCCAGGATGGCTGCAACCGGTATATCATCAGCAACTCCGAGGATATCTTCTCGGTCCTTTTCGTCTTTGGCCTGCTTCGCTGGTCCGGCTGGAAGGGTGCCGATATCACCTTCGACATCATCCCGCTTTTCGAGACCATGAAGGGCATGGAAGCAGCCGAAGAGGTAATGCAAACCCTGTTTGACCTGCCGGAATACCGGGCCCACGTGGCCCAGCGCCGGGACCTGCAGACCATCATGCTGGGCTTCTCCGACGGTACCAAGGACGGGGGCTACCTCAAGGCCAACTGGTCCATATTTAAAACCAAGGAAACGCTTTCCCGGGTGTGCCGCCGCAACAAGATCAAGGCGATTTTCTTCGATGGCCGTGGCGGGCCGCCCGCCCGGGGGGGAGGGAAGACGCACCGCTTTTACGCTGCACAGACCAAGGCGATTGCCAACCACGAAATTCAGCTGACCGTCCAGGGGCAAACCATTACCAGTACCTTCGGCACCAAGGAGCTGTTCATGCACAACAGCGAGCAGCTGCTTACCGCAGGCCTTTCCAATACGATCTTCGGCAAGGAAAACGTGATCGACAAACCACAGCGGGATTTACTCGAGGCCTTGTCGGAGTTGAGTTTTAAAAAGTACGATTCCCTGAAGCAGCACGAGTTGTTCCTGCCCTATCTGGAAAACCGCAGCACGCTGAAATACTACTCCAATGCCAATATCGGCAGCCGGCCCGGAAAACGCGGCAACAAGGCCAAACTGGAGTTTTCCGATCTGCGCGCCATCTCCTTTGTCGGCTCCTGGAGCCAGCTCAAGCAGAACGTGCCCGGGTATTACGGGATCGGGACCGCCCTGAAGCAGCTCAAGGAGCAGGGCCGCATGCCGGAACTGAAGAAAATGTACAAGGATGTAGCCTTTTTCCGCGCGCTGATGCTCAACAGCATGATGTCCCTGACCAAGTGTTATTTTGAGCTTACCAGCTATATGAAGGAGGACAAGAAGTACCGGGCTTTCTGGGAAATGCTCTACCGGGAATACAAACTTTCCAAACAGATGCTGTTGCAATTGTCGGGCTACAAGGTGCTGATGGAAAACGAATCCGTATCCCGCGAATCGATCAAGATCCGGGAAAACATCGTGCTGCCCCTGCTGGTGATCCAGCAATATGCCCTGCAGAAAATCGGAGAGGGGACTGACCGGAAAGAGCTGTATGAAAAAATCGTGACGCGGTCCCTGTACGGGAATATAAACGCCAGCCGTAACTCCGCCTGACGGGTGCCCCGAAGGGACCTGCTGCATAAAAAAACACCCGGGATTTCCCGGGTGTTTTTTTTATTGGTCTTAAGCGGTTCGCCGCTTAACTTTTGTTCTGCTGGTCCTTGATCGTCGGTTCGTCAATGTCGAAGGTGTTCGTGTCCACATTGGTGTTTGCCGTCGGATTCGTCGGATTGTGCTGTTCTTTCTTTCTCTTGAATTTTCTTGGGTTACTCATATCTTGTTCTTAACTGTTATCGAATTAACTATCTGAAATATAGGTAATTACATTCGTAATAACCGTTAAAAAATGCTAAAATCAGTTCCCTGCCGGGGTACTGAGTATTGCCTCCAGGGTGCGCAGGCCATAGGCAATCTGCCCGATCTTCAGGTTTTCATTGGGGCTGTGCTGGTTGTTGTCGGGATTCACCAGTGGCAGCAGGAAAGCCGGTATGTCCAGCGCATTGACAAAGGGGGCAATGGGCACGGTCCCCCCTGCGATCCGGATCTGTACCACCGGCTCCCCGAAGGTCGTGCCCAGGAGGGAAACCAGGTGCTGTCCGAAAGGGTTGTCCAGCGGGGTCCGGAACGCATCGGTCACCTCGCTTTCCGCAACGCGTACCCACCGGGGTTCGGCCCGCCTCATGGCGGCATCCGGTTCCTTGTCGGTCAGGCGGTATCCGAGCCCCCGGATATGATCTTTAACGAGCTCCTTCATGCGCTGCCCGTCGGTTTCCGGGACCAGGCGGATATCGATTTCTGCTGTGGCGCTTGCCGGTACGATGGTCCGCGCCTCCGGTCCAATCCACCCGGAGCCCATGCCGCGCACATTCAGAGACGGGTATTGTAGGGCCTCCTGGTAGAATGCCCCCACCCGGTCCGGTTCGGCGATTTGCAGGTCCCCGTCGATGCGGGATGCCTCGTCCGGGACAGAACGCAGCACCTCCATTTCATCCGCTGTAAGTTCAATGCCGTCGTAGTAACCCGGGATCAGTACGCGTCCCTGCCGATCCTTCATACTGGCCAGGATTTCGGCCAGCTGGAAATTCGGGTTGGGGGCATAGTTTCCGTAATGGCCGCTGTGCTGAGGTAGCACCGGCCCATAGGTGGTAAGGGAGAGGGTGGTGATGCCTCGGCACCCGTAGACCACGGTGGGCAGGCCCGAATAGTGCACCGGTCCGTCGGCAATCAGGAGGTAATCCGCTTCCAGCAATTCCCGGTACGTCTGCACTGCGCCGGGCAGGGGTTTGCTGCTGCGCTCTTCCTGCCCGTCCAGGATCACCTTCAGGTTGAAGGGGATTTCGACCCCTTTCTTCTTTAACAGGTCAAGGGTATTGAGAAACATGATGATCGGCCCCTTGTCGTCCGAAACGGAACGCCCGAAAAGACGCCAGTCATAGGGGATATCCTCACTGAGTTCACTCAGCGGCCGACTCGTCCAGCCCCCTTCTTCCGCAGGGGATTTCAGCACCACTTGGTAGGGGTTGGGCTGGTCCCATTTGGCGGGGTCCACGGACTGGCCGTCGAAGTGCATGTACCAGAGCAGGGTAGGCTTGCCCTCCTCCATGGGCAGCGCGGCAAAAAACAGGGACTCCTCCTCGGTCGGGAGGAGGCTCGTGTTGAAACCCCGCTCGGAAAAGGCCCGTGTCAGCCAGGTGAGGTTCCGGTTGATGTCCGCGTGTTGCAGGGCGTCGTTCGGAATGGCGACAAACTGGATCAGTTCGTCAATGGTATGGCGGACCTGTGCCTTCATTAGCGGGTCCTCCTGGGGGAACACTTGCAGTTGGAGTAAACTCAGCAAAAACAGCAGCCGGTATTTCATGGGTATGGTTTTAGTTGGAATCAGGCCGGGCGTTGGTACGAACCCGGGTGTTGGAATTTAAAGGGCCAATTTACCACTTGTCGGACAATTATCCTCAAATTACCACTGGTTACCGGAATCTTCCTGCCTGGTCGGGGAAATTCCCGGTTATGAACTGCGCAATCCTTCTACAAACCCCCGGATGCCGGCGACACCCTTTTCGGTAAGCAGCCGGATAAAGGCAGATCCGATGATGGCGCCTTTGGCGTTCCGGGTGGCCGCCCGGAAACTCTGCGCATCGCTGATGCCGAAACCCACGAGTTGCGGGTGTTCCAGGTCCATGGCCGCGATCCGGTCAAAATAGGCCTGCTGTCCCTGCCCGAAACCCTCCTGTACCCCGGTGGTACTGGCGGAGCTCACCATGTAGATAAAACTGTCGGAGGCCGCATCTATCCGGCGGATCCGGGTTTCGGAAGTCTGCGGGCTGATCAGGAAGATCATGCTCAGCCCCTGCGCCTTGAAATGATGCTGGTAGTCCCGCTCATAGATTTCCAGGGGGAGGTCCGGCAGGATCAAACCGTCGATCCCCACTTCCCGGCACTTGCGGCAGAAAGCTTCTACCCCGTATTGCAGGATGGGGTTGAAATAGCCCATCAGGATGAGGGGGATATCGATTTGGCTGCGGATGCCCCGGAGTTGTTCGAATAAGCGGGAGGTGGTCATGCCATTTTTCAGGGCAGCGGTGGAACTCTCCTGTATGGTCGGGCCGTCTGCCAGCGGGTCGCTGAAGGGCAGGCCGATTTCCACCATATCCGCCCCGGCCGCCTGCAGCTCCCGGATTATGGGAACGGTATCCCCTAGGCCGGGGTATCCGGCTGTAAAATAGATGGATACCAGTTTACCTGGTTTGCGCAGCGCAATGGCGAGCCGGTCCGATAGTTTATTTTCCGAAAGCTGTTTTTTTACTGATGCCATGGGTGTCTTTTATGCAAGCTTGAAATAGTCGATATACGTTTGCAGGTCCTTGTCGCCCCGCCCCGATACGTTGATCACCGTCAGGGATCCTTCGGGCACCGCACCTTTGGCGAGCACGGCCAGGGCATGGGAGGTTTCAATGGCCGGGATAATGCCTTCGAGGCGGGCCAGCTCCCTTCCGGCCTCCATGGCCTCCTCGTCCGTAACCGGGATAAAGCGGGCCCGGCCCGTGGCAAAGAGGTGGGCATGCAGGGGGCCTACCCCGGGGTAGTCCAACCCGGCCGAAATGGAATAGGGTTCAGTGATCTGCCCGTCATCGGTCTGCATGAGCAGCGTCTTGCTGGCATGGATGATGCCGACGCGCCCAAGGGCCGAGGTCGCCGCGCTCTCCCCTGTATCAACGCCTTTTCCGGCTGCCTCAGCCGCTATGATCTGTACGTGTTCCCTGTCCAGGTAGTGGTAATAGGTGCCCGCCGCGTTGCTGCCGCCCCCCACGCAGGCGATGAGGACGTCCGGGTCCGGCCGGCCCTCTTTTTCCTGGAGCTGGGCCTGGATTTCTTCCGAGATAACAGCCTGGAGGCGGGTGACCATATCGGGGTAGGGGTGGGGTCCTACCACGGACCCGATGATGTAATGGGTGTCGACCGGATTGTTGATCCAGTCCCGTATGGCTTCGTTGGTGGCATCTTTCAGGGTGCGGCTCCCGGACCGTGCAGGCCGTACCTCGGCGCCCAGGAGCTTCATCCGCGCGACATTCGGCGCCTGGCGCGCAATATCGACTTCCCCCATATAGACCACGCAGGGCAGGCCCATCAGGGCGCATACCGTGGCGGTTGCCACCCCGTGCTGGCCGGCTCCCGTTTCAGCGATGATCCGCTTTTTGCCCAGTTTTTTGGCCAGCAGGATCTGGCCGATGGTATTGTTTACCTTATGCGCACCGGTATGGCACAGATCTTCCCGTTTCAGGTAGATCCGGCAGTTGTACGCATCGGAGAGCCGATCCGCATAATACAGGGGGGTGGGCCGGCCTACATAGTCCCGCAGCAAGGCGCGGAACTCCTGCTGGAACTCCTCCGAGGCCAGGATCTCCCGGTAGTTTTCGCGAAGTTCCTCCACATTGGGGTAAAGCATTTCCGGGATGAAGGCGCCGCCGAATTCCCCGTAAAATCCATATTCATCTACACTGTACTGACTCATAGCTGTCTTTATAATTCCGCTTAATTCCGCGGTCCCGGTTGAAACCAGGGTGCCGCATCCATAAATTCCTTGAGCGTCCCGGCATCTTTTTGTCCGGGAGCGGTTTCGAACCGGCTGTTCACATCAATCGCATAACAAAAACGGCCTGCCGGTGAGGCCGAAAAGTCCTTTATCTCGTCCAGGGACCCGGGTCCAATCCCCCCGCTCAGGAAAAAAGGGGTCTCGTAGGGATAGTTTTCGAGTACCTTCCAGTCAAACCCGGTACCGTTTCCCCCGGGAAGCGGTCCCCTGCTGTCAAAGAGGAAAAAGTCGCAGGCTTCCCGGTATTCAGAAAGGGTCCCGAAATCGAATGAGCTGCCCACCGAAAAGGCTTTGATCAGCCTGGGTGGGGGTGCCAGGGTTTCCTCCAGCCGCCGTTTCAGACCGCGGCAGTAGGCAGCGGATTCCTGTCCGTGCAACTGGACCAGAGACAGGTCAAAGGCCCGGCATTTCTCCAGGATGTCTCCGGGGGCCGCATCCACAAAAACCCCTACGCGCAGGGGATATTCCGGGAATCCCTGCGGAAGTTCCCCTTCGAAATTCCGGGAGGAACCCTCCCAGAAAATAAAGCCAAGGTAATCCGGGCCGAGACGGGCGATCTCCACCGGATTGTGCTTCATGCCGCAGACTTTCAGCCTCATGTCCCCAGATCTTTTAGAAACGTCCTCAGTGCCTTCCCGGGGTCCTGCTGTTTCATGAAGGTTTCCCCCATCAGAAAACCCCGGTACCCCGACTCCCGGAGCGCCCGGAGTTCGCCGGGATTCCCCAGGCCGCTTTCGGTAATCCGCAGGGCGGTTTCAGGGATGTGCGGTGCCAGGTTATGGCTGGTGGCCAGGTCCACGTCGAAGGTTTTGAGGTTGCGGTTGTTGACGCCGATCATATCTGCGGCATCCGCGGGAGCAGCCCGGAGTTCATCCAGGTCGTGGACCTCCAGCAGAACCTCCAGCCCAAGGCGCCTGGCCGAATCCGAGAGCTGCCGGATTTCCGCAGGTTCCAGCAGGGCAGCGATGAGCAGGATGGCATCCGCCCCGTGGGCCCGGGCCTCCAGTACCTGGTAGGGATCCAGGATGAATTCCTTCCGCAATAGTGGCAGAGTGGTCGCAGCCCGAGCCAGTTGCAGGTCTTCCAGGGAACCCCCAAAATAGGTGGCATCCGTAAGCACGGATACCGCACCCGCGCCACCGGCTTCATAGCCCCGGACCACCTCCCCCACCGAGAGGCTCTGGTTGATCACCGATCGGGAAGGGGAACGGCGTTTGTGCTCCGCGATGATCCCGAAAGGCCGGCTCAAAAGCGAGGCCTTCATGGAAACCGGGACGCGGTCCATCAGCGCGCTCGCCCCCAGCTGGGACTCGGGTACGACCTTACGCTTCAGCGCAATTTCCTGCCTTTTGGTAGCCGCGATTCGCTCCAGGATGTTCATAGGTTTCGTTTTTCGCAATCTTTTATTGGGGGTCCCCCCGCCCCGGTCAGCAAGTTACTGCCGGTTGCTGAAGTTTCCTCGCATTCTTTTCTTTTGTGGCAACTTTCGAACCACCGGCCTCCTTTACGCCTGCCGGCTCAATTCCTGCAATTCCCTCAAAGCCTGAAGCGCCCTGCCGCTTTCAAGGGATTCCCGGGCCTTGCCAAAGGCTGCCTCCAGAGTACTGCCCTCTACCGTCGAAATGGCCACCGCGGCATTGGCGCAGACCACTCCCTGCTGTTCCGGGGTACCGCGTCCCTGCAGGACCTTCAGGAAAATACCCGCCGCTTCCTCGATACTCTCGCCCCCGTGGATTCTCTCCGCCTGCAGCGATTGCAGCCCGAAATCCTCCGGATTCAGGACAGATTCACTCTTGTTGCGGATCACCTTGGCAGGCCCGGTCAGGGAAATTTCATCATATCCGTCCAGGCCGTGCAGGATGCTGTATATCTTGTCCGTATTCTGGTACAGGTAACCATACATGCGTGCGAGTTCCAGGTTGAATACCCCGACCATCTGGTACTTCGGGAATGCAGGGTTAACCATGGGCCCGAGCATGTTAAAAAACGTTTTTACACCCAGTTCCCGGCGGATGGGGGCCACGTTCTTCATGGCCGGGTGGAACAGGGGGGCATGGAGGATGCAGATGCCGGCCCGCTCCATGCAGCGCCTGAGGTAGTCCTGGTCATTGCTGAACCGCACCCCCAGGAATTCGAGTACGTTGCTGCTGCCGCACTGGGAGGATACCCCGTAGTTGCCGTGCTTGGCTACCGGGATCCCCGCCCCGGCTGTGACGAAAGAGGCCAGGGTGGAGATATTGAAGGTGTTTTTCCCGTCCCCCCCGGTACCGCAAAGGTCAATGGGTTCATACCCGCCAAGGTCCACGGACTGGCAGAGTTCCAGCAGGGCATCCCGGAACCCCTCCAGTTCCTCGGTACGGATGCTCCGCATCATGAAAACGGTCAGGAAAGCGGCAATCTGGCTGGTGTTATAGCTTCCACGGGCTATTTCCACCAGTACCTGCCGGGCTTCCTCCCGTTCCAGCAGCTGGTGTTCGATCAGTTTGTTCAGTGTCTTTTTCATGCTTCTTCGTTTAGCCAGTTGGCGAGAATTTCTTTTCCCCTCGGGGTCAGCACGGATTCCGGGTGGTATTGCACCGCCCGCACATCGTATTGTTTGTGCCGGATGGACATCAGCTGCCCGTTCGCATCCCGGGCCGTTACCTCCAGGCAATCGGGTAATTCAGGGTCCACCACCCAGGAATGGTACCGGCCCACCTCGATCCGATCGGGCATCCCGCGATAAATCGTGTCTTCAGCGACAATATCGATAGTCGTGGCGACCCCGTGGTAGACCCGGTCCAGGTTGATGAGGCAGCCGCCGAATACCTCGGCAATGGCCTGTTGGCCCAGGCACACCCCGAATATCCTCTTGGTGGGGGCATACCGTTTGATCAGCGGTTTGAGCAGCCCTGCCTCATCGGGGATCCCGGGCCCGGGTGACAGCACGATGCGCTCATATGCGGCCACTTCGTCCAGGCTCAGCTTATCGTTCCTCCTGACATGTACCTCACAATCCAGGTCCTCGAAGTAATGGACCAGGTTGTAGGTGAAGCTGTCGTAGTTGTCTATGACCAGAACCTTTTTCATATCAGAGTGTTTCGGCTATTTCCAGTGCCTGGTTCAGGGCGCCGAGTTTGTTATAGGTTTCCTGTAATTCTGCCCGGGGGTCGGATGCCGCTACCAAACCGGCCCCGGCCTGGTAGTAAAGGATGTGGTTGTGGCTGAGGAAGGTGCGGATCATGATGGCGTGGTTGAAATCTCCGTCAAAAGCCATAAACCCGATGGCGCCCCCGTAATAGGTCCGGCTGGTTTTTTCGTACTGTTCGATCAGCTGCATGGCCCGGTGCTTGGGTGCCCCGCTGAGCGTCCCGGCCGGGAAGGTGTCCGCGACCACCTTCATGGTGGGGATATCCGGCTTTTTCATGCCGGTGACCTTGGATACCAGGTGGATCACATGCGAAAAATACTGGACCTCCCGGTAGGTCTCCACCTGCACGGTGTTGCCATTGCGGCTCAGGTCGTTCCGGGCGAGGTCCACCAGCATGACGTGTTCACTGTTCTCCTTGTCGTCGGCCGCGAGTTCCCGGGCCAGTTGGGCATCTTCTTCGTCATTGCCGGTCCGCTTGAAGGTGCCGGCGATCGGGTGTATTTCCGCCTTGCCGTCCCCGACCACGAGCTGGGCCTCCGGGGAGCTGCCGAAAATCTTGAAGTTCCCGTAGTCAAAATAGAAGAGGTAGGGGGAGGGGTTGATGGAACGGAGCGCCCTGTAAACGTTAAATTCGTCCCCCTTGAATCCCTGGGCGAACCTGCGGGACAACACCAGCTGGAACACATCGCCCCTGCCGCAGTGCTTGCGCGCCAGCTCCACGTGTTCCAGGTACTCGGAATCCTCCAGGTTGGACTGCCGCTGTCCGTCCCTCCGGAAGGAATACGAGGCGAAGGTCTGTACCGAGAGCAGTTGTTCGAGCTCGGGGATGTTGTTGACCCCGTCATAGGAATGCGCAAAAAGGTAGGCCTCGTTCTTGAAGTGGTCAAAAGCGATGATGTTCCGGTATACCGCGTAATAGATATCCGGGATATCCGGCGAATCCGGCTTCCGGGAAATCTGTATATCCTCGAAGTACCGCACGGCGTCGTAGGCCATGTAACCGAACAAGCCGTTGTTGATGAACTTGAACCCCCCGGAACGGGCCTGGAACCGGCCGGCAAAGGCATGGATTTCCATCGGAATATCGGTATCCGGCCCAATGGCCTGTTCTTCCCGTTTTCCGTCCGGGTATTCGGTGAAGATCCTTTCGCCCTGGACCCGGATAGAGGCAATGGGGTTGCAGCAGATGTAGGAAAAGGAATTGTCGTTGGCGTGGTAATCGCTGCTTTCCAGCAACAGGCTGCCCGGGAAGCAATCCCTTACTTTCAGGTAGACACTTACCGGGGTGAGGGTATCCGCAAGGATCTTTTTGTGGTGCGTTTGAAGCTTATATGCCATGAGAAACGGGTATTGTCAAAAATTAAAAAAGGCCTGTCGTGACAGACAAGCCTTTTAATATGGTGTACAAACACAGGGGGCTCAGGTCACGAGATTTCGCGATTTGCAGCCCACCACCAGTTTGTTGTATGTATTGTTTTCATCGGATCCAAATATAGAAAGGAAATTGGTTTCCGCCAACCAACTCCAAAAAAAAACGCCGGCATAACCGGCGTTCTAAGAATTAGCTGGAAATATTTTCTAGCTGGCTGATGCGAATTCCAGGTCAACCACGAGGTCAAACTCGTCGTAGATGGTCTTGTCCCCGAGGTTATCGAAGAAACTACCGGAACCATAGCGGATATCATAGGCGGTACGGTCAACTTTTACAGAAGCCGTGGCCTTGCTGCCATATACAGACAAATCAAACGTTACGGGTTTGGTGATCCCCTTGATGGTCAGGTTACCGGTTACTTCGTATGAATTTTTCCCGGTAGCCTTTACATTGGTAAAGACCAGTTTGGAAGTAGTGTGGGTAGCTACGGAGAAGAAATCCTCGGACTTCAGGTGGCCGACGAGCTTATCGCGGGATTCACCTTCCACATCTGTGGCCGTGAGGGTGGTCATATCCACCTGGAATTCCCCACCGGTCAGGTTGTCACCGTCAAAAATCAGGTTACCCGATTGCAGTGCCACGGTCCCGGTGTGGGAGCCGGTTACTTTATAGGCTTTCCAGGTAACTGTGCTGGCCTGGGCATTCACGGTTTTGGTTTCTTCTGCCACCGGCTCGGTTGCGTAGGTAGCGGACCCGGCAACTACAGCCAGGATAAGGGTAAATACATTCTTTTTCATGGTTTTGCTTTTGATTTTAGTTAAGAGATATTTGATTTTAAAAATTAAATGTGGGTAAAAATTTCTTCGTGGGGGCGGCGCACTTTTTCATTGTGCTGGGTGGCATCCTCCTGGGAGCGATGGCCCACAGCCACCAGAACGGCGGCACTCAGCCCTTTGGATGTAAGGCCCAGAATTTCGTTTACTTTCTCGGCCTCAAAGCCTTCCATCGGGCAGGCATCAATCCGTGCAGCAGCTGCCGCGGACAACAGGTTGCCAACGGCCAGATAAGCCTGGCGGGCAGTCCAGTTTGCTTTGGCAGACGCGGGCAGTTCCACCAGTTTTGATTTCATGAAGTCGGCATAACCGGACAATTTTTCCTTGGCCACGCCCCGTGTTTCGGAGACCGTGTCGATATAGCTGTCTACCAGTTCGGGCCCGAAATCCGTCTGGTGGGTAAAAACCAACAGGTGGGAGGCATCGGTGATCTGCGATTGGTCCCAGCAGGCGGGTCGCAGCGTTTTGCGCACTTCCGGATCGCTGATGACCAGGACCCTGTAGGGCTGCAGCCCATAAGAGGATGCGCTCAGGCGAATGGCGTCAACTAGGTTTTCGATTTCCTCCGCGGAAAGCTTTTTGTCCGCGTCGAATTTTTTCGTGGCATACCGCCAGTTAAGCGATTCGATATAATTTGAGATTTCGGTTTCCGAATTTGTTTGCATTGTTTTTTATTTTATGAGGTCCAGTAATTTGTTGAGTTCCTGAAGCTGGTCTCCCGAGAGTTGCTCCATGAGTTGCTTTTCTTCCGCATCGATGACCTGGTCCATGACCAGTAACTGCTCCCTGCCATCTGGGGTGAGGAAAATTTCTACTTTCCTGCGGTTATCCGGGCAGACATTCCTCCTTACGAGCCCCTTGGCGATCAACTTGTCAACCAGGCGTGTTGTATTGCTCATTTTGGTTACCATGCGTTCGTTGAGGGTGCTCATATTGGCAGGTTCCCCTTTCTGGCCGCGCAGGATCCGAAGCACATTGAACTGCTGCATGGATACTCCGAAGGGTTTCAGGGCATTGGCCATGGCTTCGTTGATGCGGTTGTGAACCAGCAGCAGGTGGATGATGGTCCTTCGCTGTGGGGGCAGGACCGCATCGGTTTTAATAATGGCTTCAACATTCATGTCAATACAACATTTGTATATACAAATATAAGACAATGTTTTTTCATTCTGCAAGTACCCACTCGCTAAATTTTTGTTAAACGTCTGCCGACAGGGGATGTCCTTCCCTAAATTTAAAAGGCTTACCAGAATGATTATGAACAGAATACCCCTGTTATTGTGCTGTTTCCTGTCTGCTACATCCCTGCTGCAGTCCCAGCAGAACCGGTATCCCTGGCTGGAGGTATCGCCCAAAACCATGGTATCCACACGGGTCGGTGACATCCCGGTGGTGGATTTCAGTGGACTCCAACCCCTGCTCGAGCAAGACGGACCCGGCATCCACGTGATCAACTTCTGGGCAACCTGGTGCGCCCCCTGCATCAAGGAACTGCCGCATTTCGAAAGCCTCCGGGAGGATTTTGCCGACCGGGGCGTCAAGGTAACCCTGGTAAGCCTGGACATGCCGGCCTTTTGGGAAAAGCGATTGCCCGCTTTTATTGAAAAGCGCGGGATTGAAAGCCCTGTAGTGGTCCTCGACGACCCCAGGCAGAACGATTGGATCCCACGGGTTTCCCCTCAGTGGTCCGGCGCAATCCCGGCTACCCTGATCTATGACCACGAACGCCGGGAATTTTATGAACAATCTTTCGACGGCCCGCAACTGGAGGCCGTCATCAATTCATTTTTAAACGATTAAAAGCACGACTATGAAAACGATCCCGCAAACACTCCTGCTATTGGCATTCCTGTCCCTTTCGGTATTCCCGGTTTTTTCTCAGGGATATGCCATCGGCGACAAGGCAGCGGATTTTGCTTTGCCTGCCGTTGACGGAAATACCGTTAGCCTATCCGACTTTCCTGACGCCAGGGGCTTCATTGTTGTATTTACCTGCAATACCTGCCCCTACGCCCAGGCCTATGAACAGCGGATCGAGGCCCTCAACCGGCAATACGCCTCCCGGGGATTCCCGGTTATTGCCATCAACCCCAACAACCCCTCCATACAGCCCGGGGACAGTTTTGAAAAAATGAAGGAACGGGCAGCCCAACGCGGCTTTACCTTCCCCTACCTGCTGGACGAGGGACAGGAAGTCTACCCCCGATACGGGGCAACCCGCACCCCGCATGTCTTTTTGCTGGAGCGATCCGGCGGCGATCTCCTGGTGCGTTACATCGGGGCGGTTGACGATAACTACCAGGATGCCAAGGCCGTGGAGACCCCCTATGTGGAGGCAGCCGTGGAGGCACTGCTGAGCGGCAGGCCCGTACCCATGGAAACCACGCGGGCCATCGGGTGCAGCATAAAGGCCTGAGCCCGTATCGGACATCGGGGCAAAATCCCTATTTTTGTGCTGATAAAATCTCTTAGGCATTATGGCAGACCTGAACCAAGAAGCGTGGCGCGAACAGATGCAGTCCGACCCGGATGCGGTTATACTGGACGTTCGCACCGATGAGGAAGTGGAGGATGGCTACATCCCCGGATCCATACAGATCGATTTTTACCGTGGGCAGGGATTTCTGGACGAACTCGACAAGCTGGACAAGAGCAAGAGCTATTACGTCTACTGCCGTTCGGGCAACCGCAGCGGACAAGCCTGTTCGCTGATGAACAGCAAAGGATTTGAGCGGACCTTCAACCTCAAGGGCGGCATGCTCGAATGGGACGGGGAAGTGGCCGATTGATCACCAGTACCCATTCCCAAAGGAGTTGCCATTGGGGATGACCAATACATGCCAAAACCCGGGGGAACATTCGGGCGGAATGTGCTAATTTTAACAGGTGAATCTTTTTTACACAGCACTCTATTATTTCCAGAAGCGGGGCTTTGAAGTCTGCCGCCGGATCGCTGAACGCCTTGGGATCAGGGCCAGGGTGGTGCGGACCTCCTTTATTTACCTTACATTCGTGACCCTTGGATTCGGTTTTGCCCTGTACCTGTTCCTGGCATTTTGGCTCAAGATCAAGGATCTGATCTATACCAAGCGAACCTCCGTTTTTGACCTCTGAATATGCTGAAGCTCTTCCGGTCTAAAATCTACCTGGCGCTTTTCCTGATGGCAATCGTGTTGCTCTTCGGGGTGTTCGGCTACCGGTTCGTGGCCGGCTTCAACTGGAGCGAGGCCTTGTATATGACCATTATCACGGTAACCACCGTCGGTTTCCAGGAGGTACGCCCCCTGGATACAGAAGCCCGGATATTCACCGTTATCCTGATTGTCTCCAGCGTGTTCATCTTTGCCTTTGGCCTTTCGGTGATTACCGAATACATCCTGAGCAAGAATTCCCTCCAAACCCTAAAAAAGAAGAAAGTGAAACAGCGTATCGATGCCCTCCAGCAACACGTCATCCTTTGCGGCCACGGGCGGAACGGGACCCAGGCCGCCCAGAAGCTGCGGGCCTACAATCGCCCGTTTGTCGTGATTGAGAAAGACCCCGCCATTATTGAAAAGTTTGAGGAAGACATCCTCTTCGTGGAAGGGGATGCGAATGAGGATGAAGCGCTGCTCGAGGCGGGTGTGGACCGGGCCCGGTACCTGATCGCCACCCTCCCGGACGATGCGGCCAACCTCTTTGTGGTGCTATCTGCCCGCCAACTGAATCCGAAGCTCTTTATCATCAGCCGGGCCTCCCAGCTTTCCTCCGTCAAAAAGTTGCAACTGGCAGGGGCCGACAAGGTGATCATGCCGGACAAGATCGGCGGGGATCACATGGCCTCGCTGGTGGTGCTGCCGGACCTGATCACATTCATGGACCAGCTTTCCATGGAAGGGGAGCACACCACCAACCTGGAGGAGGTGGGGATCGAGGATTTCCGCAACCAGGTAGACTGCAATACGCTGCGCGACCTGGACCTCCGCAGGAAAACAGGTTGTACGATCATCGGGTATATTGAACCCAACGGGAACTATATCATCAACCCGGAAGCCGACCTCCCATTGCTTCCCAAAAGCAAGGTCATTGTACTGGGCCGGCCCGAACAGATTCGCAAGCTCAACGAGATGTTCCATATTGACTGACCGCCGCCGGATATAATTTGGACGGCATCCTTATTTTTAGGATATTGCCGCGGTCTGAAAAAGCGAAACCAAACTAATTGACCCACCCCCTATGAAGTATCTATATACCCTCGTGATCTGTTGCCTGACCTTTGGGGCCTCGGCCCAGGACCTGCAGATCCGGGAGACTATCAGCAATCCGTCCACGAATATCAATGACGGTGTGATCCGGGTGAGCGTGACCGGGGGTACGGAGCCCTATTTGTATCGCTGGAGCAACCAGGAAACGCCCATTACCTCAAATCGCTCCACGGGCCTGACCGAGGGGGTTCCCTATGTGGTTATGGTCACCGATGCAACGGGCAAGACCGTAACCGGCGAATACAAGGTCCCCACCGAGGCGATCACCGAGGTGTTCAACGGGACCATGACTCCTGCTGTGAATGCCCTGGGCTCCGTACTCTTCTGGGACCCTTTTGCGGCCATTGGGATCTATGACCCCGCCGTATATGCAGATGTAAAGAATATCGGGATCCCGGACTGGTCCCCGGATGTGACCGACCGCTTCATCCTCAAGCAATGGCTGAAAGCCGAAGGTGAAAAAGTCCGTACCGGCGATCCGGTGGCCGTCATCAGCTCCGACAATGGGCCCGACCAGACCGTGCTGGCCAATGCAAACGGTACGCTGAAACACCTTGCCGGTGAAGGGGAGGTCATCTATAACCCGGAGAATGCGGAACACGTGATCGAGCAGGGGGCGCATTACCTGGCGCAGGTAGAATACGATGAGCCCGTGGTGATGACCCATCCCAATGGCGACCCGATTACCAACGGCATCCCGTTTATCGTTATCTGGCTGGTGCTGGGTGCTACTTTTTTCACCATCCGGATGGGCTTTATCAACATCCGCGGCTTCAAGCATTCCCTGGAGCTGGCACGTGGCAAGTACGACGACCCGGATGCCCCCGGGCAGGTCACTCACTTCCAGGCACTGGCCACAGCCGTATCCGGCACCGTGGGCCTCGGGAATATCGCCGGGGTGGCCGTGGCGGTTTCCCTGGGCGGGGCGGGGGCAACCTTCTGGATGATCGTATGCGGATTGCTCGGGATGTCATCCAAATTCGTGGAATGTACCCTGGGTGTCAAGTACCGGGATATCCTTCCCGATGGCCGGGTTTTCGGCGGGCCCATGAACTACCTCAGGTACGGCCTTGAAAAGAGGAACCTCAAGGGCCTCGGGCGCGTCCTGGCCGGGGTGTTCGCCGTACTGGCCGTGGGGGCTTCGTTTGGCGGCGGGAACATGTTCCAGGCCAACCAGTCCTTTGAGCAACTGGCGGGACAATTTACCATGCTGCAGGGCAATGGCTTTTGGTTTGGGGTGGTGACGGCCATCCTCGTCGGCGTCGTTATCATCGGCGGGATCAAGAGTATTGCAAAGGTTACCGGGAAGGTGGTGCCCCTGATGGCTACTATCTATGTGCTGGCCGCCCTTGCCGTAATCATCATGAACATACAGAATATCGGGCCCGCATTTTCCGCCATCGTGGAAGGCGCCTTCAACCCGGGTGCCCTCAAGGGGGGTATCATCGGCGTGTTGGTCGTAGGTTTCCAGCGTGCCGCCTTCTCCAACGAAGCAGGTGTGGGTTCCGCCGCGATCGCACACAGTACCGCCAAGACCAACAACCCGCCGTCGGAAGGTTTTGTGGCCCTGCTGGAACCCTTTATCGACACCGTGGTGGTCTGTACCCTTACCGCCCTGGTCCTCATCTTTACAGGGATGCATGAGGTGGAAGGCATGGCCGGTGCCCAGCTCACTTCGGATGCCTTTGGAAGCCAGATCAGCTGGTTCCCCTACGTGCTCGGCATTGCCGTTTTCCTGTTCGCCTTTTCGACCATGATTTCCTGGTCCTATTACGGCATGCGCGCCTGGACTTTCCTGTTTGGCAAAAGCAAGAAATCGGAGATGGTCTACAAATCCCTGTTCCTGGTTTTCGTGGTCATCGGGGCTTCCGTCAGCCTTGGTGCGGTGCTGGATTTTTCAGACATGATGATCCTGGCCATGTCCTTCCCGAATATCATCGGGTTGTACATCATGTCCGGGGAAGTAAAGAAAGATCTGGGGGATTATTTCACAAAACTCAAGGAAGGCAAGCTTTTCCACAAGCAGACTGCAAAATAAGGGCAGCCCCCATCCGTATTTTAGACGGATGAGGCGACCCGAATCCCACTTCAGAGGCAATCAGCGCGTCCGGAGTGGGATTTTTTATTTTCTCTGCCTGATGTTGCTGCTGGAGGGCTTCCGTCTGGCGCTGCCGCATTTGTCGCCTGCACCGCAGGCCTATGCGGGCCCGGATACGACCTACCGGCTTTACGCCGATACCACCCGCGCAATACCCCCGGAAAGGCCCGGGGCCAACCACCCCTTAGATCCCAACCGCCTGGACGATTTCACCGGATACCGGCTCGGTATCCCGGCAGCCTGCCTGGATTCCCTCTACCGGTATCTTGCCGGGGGAAACCGGATCAAAACCGAATCCGATTTCCGCCGGGCCACGGGACTCCCGGATACAGTCATGGAGCGGCTATTGCCCCTTTTGCGTTTTCCCGCGATCAAGCCCCGCCCCGGGTTGCCGGCGCAACCGGTTCCCGGCGGCCGAGGTGCTGCCCATGAGCCGGTTGCGGACCTGAATGAGGCAACAGCCCTGTCCCTGCAATCGGTCCGGGGAGTGGGCCCGGTGCTATCGGCACGCATCGTCCGCTTCCGGGAGGCCCTGGGTGGCTTCCTGGACACTTCCCAGCTCCGGGATGTCTACGGGTTGTCCCCGGAGGTAGCCGAACGAGTCGGCCGGCGTTTCCGGATACTCCGGCCACCGAAGATCCGGCGGGTGGACCTCAACAGCGCATCGGCCGCTGAACTGGCATCCCTGGTCTACCTGACCCGCGAGATGGCCGAGGATATCGTGGCCCGGAGGGAGGCAGCGGGACCCTACCGGTCCTTTGCCGAACTCGCGGGGGTCGAAAGTATTCCGGCGGAAAGAATTGGGAGAATAGCGTTATATTTGTCCCTTGAAAAAGAATGATTGCTATGATCGCAGAATCCACGAGTACTGTGAATTTTGAATATTCCGAAACCCAGCGTATGGTCGCCGAATCGGCGCGGGATTTCGCGGAACAATATATCCGTCCGCACGTATCCGAATGGGATGCCTCCCAGACCTTCCCGGTTGAAGTCCTCAAGAAGGCGGGCGAATTGGGCTTTATGGGGGTCCTGGTACCGGTTGCCCTAGGGGGCTCCGGCATGGGTTACCATGAATACATCGCCATTATCGAGGAGATCTCCAAGGTGGATCCCGCCATTGGCCTTTCGGTGGCCGCCCACAATTCGCTTTGTACAAACCATATCCTGATGTTCGGGGACGATGCCCAGAAGGAACGGTGGATCCCGAAACTCGCCAGCGCAGAATGGATCGGGGCCTGGGGACTTACCGAGCACAACACGGGCTCGGACGCCGGCGGGATGAATACCACGGCCCGGAGGGACGGGGACCACTGGGTGCTGAACGGCGCCAAGAACTTTATCACCCACGGGATCAGCGGGGATATCGCCGTGGTGGTTGTCCGCACGGGGAAGAAGGGCGACAGCAGGGGCATGACGGCCTTTGTGGTCGAAAAGGGAACCCCCGGGTTTTCCAGCGGGAAGAAGGAGGACAAGCTGGGCATGCGTGCCAGCGAAACCGCCGAGTTGATATTCGACGATTGCCGGATTCCGGATGCCAATCGGCTCGGCCCGGTCGGTGAGGGCTTCATCCAGTCCATGAAGGTACTCGACGGCGGCAGGATTTCCATCGGCGCCCTCTCCCTGGGGGTGGCCAAGGGTGCCTTTGAGGCGGCCCTGAAATACTCCAAGGAGCGCGTACAGTTCGGAAAGCCCATCAGTGCCTTCCAGGGCATCTCCTTCAAACTGGCAGACATGGCGACGGAGATCGAAGCAGCCGAATTGCTGGTCCACAAGGCGGGTTTCCTGAAAAATGCCGGCAAACCGGTAACCCAGCTGAGCGCCATGTCAAAAATGTACGCCTCCGAAATGTGCGTCCGCGTGGCCAACGAGGCAGTGCAGATACACGGCGGATACGGATACACGCGGGAATTCCCTGTGGAAAAGTTCTACCGGGACGCCAAGCTCTGTACCATTGGGGAAGGGACTACGGAGATCCAGAAAGTGGTCATCTCCAAGAATCTTTTGAAATAACTAGGAAGTTTTCCCGGAATCCCATTATATTTGCAGCCCGAATGCTTAAAGAAAGGAGGTTGTAGCCCATGTTAATTATACCAGTTAAAGAAGGAGAAAACATCGACCGAGCGCTCAAGCGTTTCAAGCGCAAGTTCGACAGGACCGGCACCATGCGCCAGCTGCGCAAGCGGCAGCAGTTTACCAAGCCGTCCGTGGAACGCCGCCAGCAAGTGCTCAAGGCAGAATATATCCAGCATCTGAGGGACCAGGAAGAATACTAGGTTCCCCAAAAGACGCAAAGCAACGACCCGCGCCCCACGGCACGGGTCGTTTTTTTTGCCCCACCTTTCGTATCTTTCGTTCATGTCCGCAGAGGCCTTCCGAAAATACCTGACCCTCGAGAAACAATATGCCAGCCATACGGTCAGGGCATACCTGACCGACCTGGAGGAGTTCTCGGAATTTGCCTGCGCCGGGGCCGGGGACATGAAACTCGAGGAATTGCCCTATCCCATCATCCGGAACTGGATCATCCACCTGATGGAATCCGGCCTCGGCAACCGTTCGGTGAACCGTAAAATCGCCTCGCTCAAGGCCTATTACAAATTCCAGTTGCGGGAGGGCCGGATCGAAGCGAGTCCCCTGGCAGGCCATAAGCCGCTTAAAACCCCCCGGCGGGTCGAGGTCCCCTTCAGCGAATCGGAGATGCGGGGGCTGCTCGAAGACTGGGATCCGGAGGGGGGGTACGAAGCGATGCGCGACAAGATGGTGGTGGAACTCCTGTATACCACTGGCATGCGGCGGGCCGAACTCATCGGCCTGAAGCTCTCCGACCTCGATTTGGCAGAAGGCGTGCTCCGGGTGACCGGCAAGCGGGACAAGGAACGCATCCTGCCCCTGCTGCCCGGAGTGGGCCGGGAACTGGAGGCCTATATCCGCCTCCGGGAAACCGAGTTCCCCGAGGCGGAGGAGCCCTACCTTTTCCTCTCACCCAGGGGCAATAAAATGTATGAAAACCTTGTTTATAGAATTATAAATAAATACCTTAGTAAGGTATCCGCGAAGTCCAAAAAGAGCCCGCACATTCTCAGGCATACCTTCGCAACTCACCTTCTAAACCAGGGAGCCGATATGAACTCCGTCAAGGAACTTTTAGGACATACCTCACTGGCCTCCACCCAGGTTTACACACACAACAGTATTGCCGAGTTGAAGCGGATCCATGGAACTTCGCACCCGAGGAACAAGAAAAAGTAACAACCCTAAAATCCTTAGCGTATGCACGTGACCACTCAATCCGTAAATTTCAATGCCGAAGGAAAACTGCTGGATTTTACCCAGAGGAGGCTCGACAAACTCGAGCAGTTCTACGACCGCGTCATCCGGGCCGAAGTGTTTTTGAAGGTCCAGAACATCAGTGAAAAGGAGAACAAGATCGCGGAGATAAAAGTACTGGTACCCAAGGAGACATTTGTCGTCAAAAAACAATGCAAATCATTCGAGGAAGCCGTCGACTCTGCCTGCAGTTCCCTGGAGCGGAAACTGGTGAAGAAAAAGAAGAAACCCAGGGTCTATACATCCCTAAAATTTTTATGAATATAGTTTTGAATAAATAAATAATTATCTACATTTGCAGTCCGTTAGAAATAGCGGACTTTTTTATGCGTAAAAAAGGCCCATTAAGCCGATGTAGCTCAGCTGGCTAGAGCACGTGATTTGTAATCTCGGGGTCGTGGGTTCGAGTCCCTCCATCGGCTCGTAAGTTCTTAAAAATTAGGGTCCGGGGAGATACTCAAGCGGCCAACGAGGACAGACTGTAAATCTGTTGGTTTTCACCTTCGCAGGTTCGAATCCTGCTCTCCCCACAAAGAAAATTTCTGAGTGGGCGCCGAAAGCTCGCTTTTGTAAGGCCACGAGAAGTTTGACATATTGAGATTTAAAGATTGCGGGAGTAGCTCAGTTGGTAGAGCGTCAGCCTTCCAAGCTGAATGTCGCCGGTTCGAACCCGGTCTCCCGCTCAAAGACCTTGGGCAAGCGTTTGTGGTGCTTGGGCCGGAATGCGGTAAGGCTTCGGCGGGGCCGCTCCAGAGAAACTTGCGCCAACAAGCCGACGTAGCTCAGGGGTAGAGCGTTTCCTTGGTAAGGAAGAGGTCACGGGTTCAATTCCCGTCGTTGGCTCAAAGAAAAGGCCCCGGTGGCCGGAATATCCGCCTTCGGAGCCCCGTTGGATCCGCAGCCTGAATCCCACAGGGGAGTCAGGGTCGGGAGCAGCGGGCCGGATGCGTTTAAAATTGATACACTAATATAAACTAAGATTAAATTCACTAACAATGGCTAAGGAAACATTTGACCGTTCCAAACCGCACTTAAATATCGGTACGATTGGACACGTCGACCACGGTAAAACTACGCTGACAGCTGCCATTACTACTGTACTGGCTAACGCGGGCTTGTCTGATGTTCGGAGCTTCGACTCCATCGACAACGCACCCGAAGAAAAGGAGCGTGGTATTACCATCAACACCTCTCACGTAGAATACCAGACTGAAAACCGTCACTACGCTCACGTTGACTGTCCTGGTCACGCGGATTACGTAAAGAACATGGTAACCGGTGCTGCCCAGATGGACGGTGCGATCCTGGTTGTGGCTGCGACAGATGGTCCGATGCCTCAAACCCGCGAGCACATCCTGCTCGGACGCCAGGTAGGTATCCCGCGCATCGTTGTCTTCCTGAACAAGGTTGACATGGTGGACGACGAGGAGCTGCTGGAACTGGTTGAAATGGAAGTTCGCGAGCTGCTGTCTTTCTACGAGTACGACGGGGACAACAGCCCGGTAATCGCCGGATCTGCTCTGGGCGCCCTCAACGGGGAGCAAAAATGGGTAGACACCGTCATGGAGCTGATGAAAGCCGTTGACGAGTGGATCGAGCTGCCTCAGCGCGATGTGGACAAGGAATTCCTGATGCCGGTTGAAGACGTCTTCACCATCACCGGACGGGGAACCGTAGCCACCGGCCGTATCGAAACCGGTGTCGCCAAAACAGGTGACGCTGTGGATATCATCGGTATGGGTGCCGAGAAACTGACTTCCACCATCACCGGGGTAGAGATGTTCCGCAAGATCCTCGACCGCGGGGAAGCAGGGGACAACGTAGGTATCCTGCTGCGCGGTATCGAGAAAAAAGATATCAAGCGCGGAATGGTTATCTGCAAGCCAGGATCTGTTAAACCGCACGCCAAGTTCGAGGCTGAGGTCTATATCCTGAAAAAAGAAGAAGGTGGACGCCACACGCCGTTCCACAACAACTACCGTCCCCAGTTCTACGTACGGACAACGGACGTTACCGGAACCATCAACCTGCCCAGCGGCGTGGAGATGGTGATGCCAGGGGACAACCTGACCATCACTGTGGACCTGCTCCAGCCGATCGCCCTGAACGTGGGACTGCGCTTCGCCATCCGCGAAGGAGGTCGTACCGTGGGTGCCGGACAGGTAACCAAGATTCTGGATTAAGCCTAGAAACAGGGTTTAAGAAGGCAGTGAGGGGTCCCGTCCTGATACCAATCGGGACGGAACCCTTTCACTGTAAATACGGGTGTAGCTCAGTTGGTAGAGCACCGGTCTCCAAAACCGGGTGTCGGGAGTTCGAGTCTCTCCTCCCGTGCAGAGCAACAGAAGGGACGCCTCGAGGGGTGCCTTCGTTAGAAAAATACAGCAAGCGATGTTGACATATTTCAAGGAATCCTATCATGAACTGAGGCATCAGGTAACCCTGCCTTCGCGGGCAGAAGCGTCTAACCTGATGGTGATCGTAGCGGTCTTTTCAATCATTTTTGCCCTGGCGACCTGGGGGGTTGATTCCCTGTTTTCAAACCTCATCCAGCTGTATTTCCAAACATTAATAGGATAAGGCGTAGAGGATGTCAGAAGTATTGGAGAAGAAATGGTATGTAGTTCGCGCCGTAAGTGGTCAGGAAAACAAGATCAAGGGGTATATCGAAAGCGAGGTGGAACGCCACGGTTTCGGGGAAAACCTTGAAGAAGTCCTGGTTCCGACCGAAAAGGTGGTTCAGATCCGCAACGGAAAAAAGATCAACAAGGAACGTGTCTATTTTCCGGGGTACATCATGGTGAAGGCCAACCTGACCGGGGAGATGATCCACATTATCCGCTCGATCACCAACGTGATCGGGTTCCTGGGTGAAACCAAAGGGGGCGACCCGGTGCCCCTCCGGAAATCGGAGGTCAATCGGATGCTCGGAAAAGTGGATGAACTGGCGATCAGCACGGATTCCGTGGCGATCCCGTTTGTACTCGGGGAAACCGTAAAGGTGATCGATGGTCCCTTTAACGGCTTCAACGGAACGGTCGAAAAGATCAACGAAGAGAAGCGGAAGCTCGAGGTGATGGTGAAGATTTTCGGAAGGAAGACGCCCCTGGAGCTGAGCTATATGCAGGTAGAAAAGGTTTAAAGATTAATTGTTACGCTTGAAAGTGGAGTCGCTTCCAATTTGACTCGCTTTTGGTTTCCGCGGCCTTCGGGCTGCGGGATTTAAGCCGGCCGGGGTGAAACGGCCGGGAGCTGTAAATTAAATAGAACAATGGCAAAAGAAGTAAGTAAAGTAGTTAAGCTACAAGTTAGGGGAGGTGCTGCGAATCCGTCGCCACCGGTTGGACCCGCTTTAGGTGCTGCCGGCGTTAACATCATGGAGTTCTGCAAGCAATTCAATGCGCGTACGCAGGACAAACCGGGTAAGGTATTACCTGTTGTTATCACCGTATATGGGGACAAGTCCTTTGACTTTGTCGTCAAGACACCGCCAGCGGCAGTTCAGCTCATGGAAGCGGCAAAGGTTAAAAAGGGATCCGGCGAACCGAACCGAGTGAAAGCAGGGAGTGTGAGCTGGGATCAGATCCGCACCATCGCAGAAGACAAGATGGTGGACCTGAATGCCTTCACCACCGAGTCGGCCATGATGATGGTCGCCGGTACGGCCCGTTCCATGGGCCTGAAGGTTGCAGGCAAACGTCCCTTTTAATCCGAAAAGCACTTTTACAAGATGGCAAAATTAACAAAGAAGCAAAAAGAGGCTCGGGCGAAGATCGAACGCGACAAGCTCTACTCCATCCAGGAGGCCTCCGAGCTTATCAAGGAAATCACCAACGTAAAGTTTGACGCAACCGTAGACCTGGCGGTCCGCCTCGGGGTAGACCCCCGGAAGGCGAACCAGATGGTGCGCGGGGTAGTGACCCTGCCCCACGGTACCGGTAAGGACGTCAAGGTACTCGCGCTGGTGACCCCGGATAAGGAAGCGGAAGCAACCGAAGCTGGAGCAGACTTCGTGGGTCTGGACGAATACCTCGAGAAGATCAAAGGAGGCTGGACGGATGTGGATGTAATCATCACCATGCCCAGCGTCATGGGGAAACTCGGACCACTCGGCCGCATACTGGGGCCGCGCGGATTGATGCCGAACCCCAAGACCGGTACGGTGACCATGGATGTCGCCAAGGCGGTTTCCGAGGTGAAGGCCGGTAAGATCGATTTCAAGGTCGACAAAACCGGGATCGTACATGCCGCAATCGGCAAGGTATCCTTCTCGGCCGACAAGATCGCAGGCAACGCCAAGGAACTCATCGAGACCCTCGTCAAGATGAAACCGGCGGCAGCCAAGGGTGTCTACATGAAGAGTATCTACATGTCCAGCACCATGAGTCCGAGTGTTCAACTGGATCCGAAAGTGGTCCAAATCTAAAAGAACCTAAGATGACCAGAGAAGAAAAAGCAACTGTAATCGAGGACCTGACCGCTCAGCTGGGCGGCTCCGGCATCATTTACCTGGCCGATATTTCCGGCCTGGATGCAGGCAGTACCTCAGACCTCAGACGCGCTTGCTTTAAAGCAAATATCAAGCTGGCGGTAGTGAAAAACACGCTGCTCGCCAAGGCTATGGAAGCCTCTGAAAAGGAATTCGGGGAATTGCCCGGGGTCCTGAAGGGGAACACATCGCTCATGCTTTCCGATACCGGGAACGCCCCCGCAAAGCTGATCAAGAACTTCCGCAAGAAGTCCGACCGGCCTTTGCTCAAGGGCGCTTTCATCGAGGAGGCGATCTATATAGGCGATGACAAACTGGACGCGCTGGTAAGCATCAAGTCCAAGGAAGAGGTAATCGGAGATATCATTGGCCTGCTGCAGTCACCGGCCAAGAACGTGATTTCAGGTCTGAAGTCCGGCGGCGGCAAACTGGCGGGTATCCTCAAAACCCTTTCCGAAAGAGAATAAGTACGCACTAAAACCTAAGTATAAATTTCAAACAGAGTAAACGATAGAAAAATGGCAGATTTAAAAGAATTCGCAGAACAGCTGGTCAACCTTACCGTAAAAGAGGTAAACGAATTGGCTGATATCCTGAAAGAGGAGTACGGTATCGAACCCGCCGCTGCTGCGGTTGCGGTTGCCGGAGGTGCTGCTGCTGGCGGAGACGCTGGTGAAGCCGCTGAAGAGCAAACCGAATTTGACGTAATCCTCAAAGCTGCAGGAGCTTCCAAGCTGGCTGTGGTTAAATTGGTAAAAGAACTGACCGGCCTGGGTCTGAAAGATGCGAAAGACATCGTTGACAGCGCACCGAAAGCTGTTAAGGAAGGAATTTCGAAAGACGAAGCCGAAGGTATCAAAAAATCACTGGAAGAAGCAGGAGCGGAAGTTGAGCTTAAATAATTGCGTCGACCATATGGTTTAGGTTTAGGTCTTCCGCCTTCTGGCGGCTAGGCCTAAACCCTTTTATACGATGTATATAAAGTCATATACAGCCCCCTCTCTCGTATTCACACTAAATGTTGTCCGTAGATGTTCACAAAACAGACTGAAAGAATAAGCTTTGCCTCGGCTAAGAACATACCGGAATACCCGGATTTCTTGGACATTCAGATTCAATCGTTTCAGGACTTTTTCCAGCTTGAGACCAAATCTGACCAGCGGGCCAATGAAGGTTTGTACAACACCTTCATGGAGAATTTCCCCATCACTGACACCCGGAACCAGTTTGTGCTGGAATTCCTGGATTACTTCATCGACCCGCCCCGGTATTCCATCCAGGAGTGCATCGAGCGCGGGCTCACCTACAGCGTGCCCCTGAAAGCACGACTGAAACTGTACTGCACCGACCCGGAGCACGAAGATTTTGAAACCATCGTACAGGACGTGTACCTGGGTACCATCCCCTACATGACCCCGAGCGGTACCTTCGTGATCAACGGGGCCGAACGCGTGGTGGTTTCCCAGCTGCACCGTTCGCCCGGCGTTTTCTTCGGACAGTCCTTCCACGCCAACGGCACCAAGCTGTACTCGGCCCGGGTCATCCCGTTCAAGGGGTCCTGGATCGAATTTGCGACCGACATCAACAGCGTGATGTACGCGTACATCGACCGGAAGAAAAAATTACCCGTGACCACCCTGTTCCGCGCCATCGGCTTCGAAAGGGACAAGGACATCCTGGAGATCTTTGACCTTTCGGAGGAAGTGAAGGTGTCCAAGACCGGCCTGAAGAAGGTACTGGGCCGCAAACTGGCTGCCCGTGTGCTGAACACCTGGCACGAGGACTTTGTGGACGAGGATACCGGAGAGGTGGTATCCATCGAACGGAACGAGATCATCCTGGACCGGGATACCGTCCTGGAAAAGGAACACATCGACCAGATCATCGATACGGATGTCAAGACCATCCTGCTGCACAAGGAAAACAACGCCCAGAGCGATTACGCCATCATCCACAATACGCTGCAGAAGGACCCGACCAACTCCGAGAAGGAAGCCGTAGAGCACATCTACCGCCAGCTCCGGAATGCCGAACCGCCGGATGAGGAAACCGCCCGGGGCATCATCGACAAGCTGTTCTTCTCCGACCAGCGCTACAACCTCGGCGAGGTAGGGCGTTACCGGATGAACAAGAAGCTTGGCCTGGACATCGGCATGGACAAGCAGGTGCTCACCAAGGAAGACATCATCACCATCATCAAATACCTGATCGAGCTGATCAACTCCAAAGCGGAGATCGACGATATCGACCACCTTTCCAACCGGAGGGTGCGGACGGTAGGGGAGCAGCTCTCCGCCCAGTTCGGCGTGGGTCTCGCCCGTATGGCCCGTACCATCCGCGAGCGGATGAACGTCCGGGACAACGAGGTGTTTACACCCATCGACCTGATCAACGCCAAGACGCTGTCTTCGGTGATCAACTCGTTTTTCGGCACCAACCAGCTGTCCCAGTTTATGGACCAGACCAACCCGCTGGCGGAGATTACGCACAAGCGGCGGCTGTCGGCCCTCGGGCCGGGAGGTCTTTCGCGGGAGCGGGCCGGTTTTGAGGTTCGTGACGTACACTACACACACTACGGAAGGCTTTGTCCGATCGAAACCCCGGAAGGGCCGAACATCGGCCTGATCTCCTCCCTGTCCGTGTTTGCCAAGGTAAACAGCATGGGCTTTTTGGAGACCCCTTACCGCAAGGTGGAAGACGGCAAGGTGGATACCGCCAACTATACCTTCCTCAGCGCAGAAGAGGAGGAAGGCAAGAAGATTGCCCAGGCCAACATCCCGCTCAAAAAGGATGGGGCCATCGATTCGGAGAAGGTTATTGCGCGTCTGGAGGCCGATTACCCGGTAGTGGATCCCAAGGAGATCAACTATACGGACGTCGCCCCGAACCAGATCGCTTCCATCTCCGCCTCCCTGATCCCCTTCCTTGAGCACGATGATGCAAACCGGGCACTGATGGGATCGAACATGATGCGGCAGGCCGTACCCCTGCTCAAGCCGGAATCCCCCATTGTGGGTACCGGACTGGAGCGGCAGGTTGCGACCGATTCGCGCGTGCTGATCAATGCAGAAGGAGACGGGGTGGTCGAAAGCGTGGATTCCAAGCGGATCACCATCAAATACGAGCGGTCCGACGAGGATCGCCTGGTGAGCTTCGACGAAGATTCCAAGACCTATGAACTGGTGAAGTTCCGCAAGACCAACCAGGGGACCAGCATCAACCTGAAGCCGATCGTCCGCAAAGGGCAGAAGGTGAAGAAGGGACAGGTGCTTTGTGAAGGATACGCCACTGAAAACGGCGAACTCGCCCTGGGCCAGAACCTGAAGGTGGCCTTTATGCCCTGGAAGGGATACAACTTTGAGGATGCGATCGTGATTTCCGAGAAGGTGGTCCGGGAGGATATCTTTACCTCCATCCACATCGACGAATACGCCCTGGAGGTCCGGGATACCAAGCTGGGGGCCGAGGAGCTCACCAATGACATCCCGAACGTTTCCGAGGAAGCTACCAAGGACCTGGACGAATACGGTATGATCCGTATCGGGGCCGAGGTGAAGCCCGGGGACATCCTGATCGGGAAGATCACCCCGAAAGGGGAATCCGACCCGACGCCGGAGGAAAAGCTCCTGCGTGCCATCTTCGGCGACAAGGCCGGGGACGTGAAGGACGCTTCCCTGAAGGCACCGCCTTCCCTGAACGGGGTCGTCATCGACAAGAAACTCTTTTCCCGTTCCATCAAGGACAAGCGCAAGCGCTCCGAGGACAAAGAGGCCATTGCGAAGCTCGAGCTTGAGTACGAAACCAAATTCGAGCAGCTCAAGGACGTACTGGTAGAGAAACTCTTCCAGCTGGTCAACGGGAAAACCTCCCAGGGCGTGATGAACGACCTGGGCGAGGAAGTCCTGCCGAAGGGCAAGAAATACACCCTGAAAATGCTGAATGCCGTGGACGATTTCGCCCACCTGGTAGGCGGCAGCTGGACCACGGATTCCAAGACCAACGATTTGGTTGCGGACCTGTTGCACAACTACAAGATCAAACTGAACGACCTGCAGGGGAACCTGAGGCGCGATAAATTCACCATCTCGGTCGGGGATGAGCTGCCCGCGGGCATCATGAAGCTGGCCAAGGTGTATATCGCCAAGAAGCGGAAGCTGAAGGTCGGGGATAAAATGGCCGGGCGCCACGGTAACAAAGGGATCGTTGCCCGGATCGTCCGCCAGGAGGATATGCCGTTCCTCGAGGACGGAACCCCTGTGGATATCGTCCTGAACCCGCTGGGGGTACCCTCGCGGATGAACATCGGCCAGATCTACGAAACGGTGCTCGGATGGGCCGGACAGAAGCTCGACAAGAAGTTCGCCACACCGATCTTCGACGGGGCTACCCTGGACGAGATCAACGAGCTGACCGACAAGGGGGAGATCCCCCGTTTCGGGCACACCTACCTCTACGACGGCGGAACCGGGGAGCGTTTCCACCAGGCTGCCACTGTCGGGGTGATCTACATGCTGAAACTCGGCCACATGGTGGACGACAAGATGCACGCCCGTTCCATTGGCCCGTACTCCCTTATCACCCAGCAGCCGCTGGGCGGGAAGGCGCAGTTCGGAGGCCAGCGTTTCGGGGAGATGGAAGTATGGGCCCTGGAGGCCTACGGTGCTTCTGCCACCCTGCGCGAGATACTGACGGTAAAGTCCGACGACGTGATCGGCCGGGCCAAAACCTACGAGTCCATCGTCAAGGGAGAAAGCATGCCGGAACCCGGCCTGCCGGAATCCTTCAACGTACTGATGCACGAACTCAAAGGTCTGGGTCTGGACATCCGCCTGGAGGAGTAAGCCTGTTAACACAACACATTTAATTTTAGTACCATAGCATAATGGCACGACTAAAGGACAATACACAAATCAAGAGGTTCAACAAGATTTCCATCGGCCTGGCTTCCCCGGAAGCCATCCTCGCCGAATCGAGGGGGGAAGTCCTGAAGCCTGAAACCATCAACTACCGTACGCACAAGCCGGAACGGGACGGGCTCTTCTGTGAGCGCATCTTCGGGCCGGTAAAGGATTATGAGTGCGCCTGCGGTAAATACAAGCGCATCCGGTACCGCGGTATCGTGTGCGACCGCTGCGGGGTGGAGGTGACCGAGAAAAAGGTACGCCGCGACCGGGTTGGGCATATCAACCTGGTGGTTCCCGTTGCACATATCTGGTACTTCCGTTCGCTCCCGAACAAGATCGGCTACCTGCTCGGGCTGCCGTCCAAGAAGCTGGATATGATCATCTATTACGAGCGTTACGTGGTAATCCAGCCGGGTATCGCCAAGGGCCCCGACGGGGAGGAGATCCAGCCACTGGACTTCCTCACCGAGGAGGAGTACCTGAATATCCTGGAGACCATCCCGCCGGAAAACCAGTACCTGGAAGACAGCGACCCGAACAAATTCATCGCGAAGATGGGGGCCGAGTGCCTGATCGACCTGCTCTCCCGCATCAACCTCAAGGAGCTTTCCTACGAGCTGCGCGACAAGGCGAACACGGAAACCTCCAAGCAACGGAAAACCGAGGCCCTGAAACGGCTGCAGGTAGTGGAGGCGCTCCGGGAGTCCCAGGACAACCGGGAAAACAACCCGGAGTGGATGATCATGAAGGTGATCCCGGTGATCCCGCCGGAACTCCGCCCGCTGGTACCGCTGGACGGGGGGCGTTTTGCCACTTCCGACCTGAACGACCTGTACCGCCGCGTGATCATCCGGAACAACCGGTTGAAGCGGCTCATGGAGATCAAGGCCCCGGAGGTGATCCTGCGGAACGAAAAGCGGATGCTGCAGGAAGCAGTGGACTCGCTCTTCGACAACACCCGCAAGGCCTCGGCCGTGAAAACCGAATCCAACCGCCCGCTGAAATCCCTTTCGGATTCCCTCAAAGGAAAGCAGGGGCGTTTCCGCCAGAACCTGCTCGGAAAACGGGTCGATTATTCCGCCCGTTCCGTGATCGTGGTCGGGCCGGAGATGAAGCTGTACGAATGTGGTCTGCCCAAGGACATGGCCGCCGAGCTGTACAAGCCCTTCGTGATCCGCAAGCTCATTGAGCGCGGCATCGTGAAAACGGTCAAATCGGCCAAGAAGATCATCGACAAGAAAGAGCCCGTGGTCTGGGATATCCTGGAGAACGTGCTCAAGGGCCACCCGGTCCTGCTGAACCGGGCCCCCACGCTCCACCGGTTGGGCATACAGGCTTTCCAGCCCCGCCTGATCGAAGGGAAGGCCATCCGCCTGCACCCGCTCGTATGTACCGCCTTTAACGCGGATTTCGACGGGGACCAGATGGCGGTGCACCTGCCACTGGGGCCGGAGGCCATCCTGGAAGCCCAGCTGCTGATGCTGGCCTCCCACAACATCCTCAATCCGGCCAACGGGTCGCCCATCACCGTACCTTCCCAGGACATGGTCCTCGGTCTGTACTACATGACCAAGGAGCGGAAATCGACCAAAGAGGTGCCCGTTATCGGGGAAGGCCTCACGTTCTACAGCCCGGAGGAGGTGGAAATCGCCTACAACGAAAAACGGGTGAACCTGAACGCGGCCATCAAGGTACGCGTGAAGGACCTGGACGAGGAAGGCGAACTCATTACCAAAATCATCGAAACCACAGTTGGACGGGTATTGTTCAATTCCGTGGTTCCCGCCAAAGCCGGCTATATCAACGAGGTACTGAACAAAAAGTCCCTCCGCGACATCATCGGCCGCATCCTCTCCGTGACGGATGTGCCGACCACGGCCGATTTCCTGGACAAGATCAAGACCATGGGGTACGACTTCGCCTTCCGGGGCGGACTCTCCTTCAGCCTCGGGGATATCATCATCCCCAAGGAGAAGCACGAGATGATTGCCGACGCCAACGAACAGGTAGACGGCATCATGATGAACTACAACATGGGTCTGATCACCAACAACGAACGTTACAACCAGGTGATCGACGTCTGGACCTCAACCAACGCCATGCTCACCGAGCTGGCCATGAAGCGGATCCGCGAAGACCAACAGGGCTTCAACTCCGTGTACATGATGCTGGACTCCGGAGCCCGGGGTTCCAAGGAACAGATCCGCCAGCTTACCGGTATGCGGGGGCTGATGGCGAAGCCCAAGAAATCGACCGCCGGAGGGGGCGAGATTATCGAAAACCCCATCCTGTCGAACTTTAAGGAGGGCCTCTCGATCCTGGAATACTTTATCTCCACGCACGGTGCGCGGAAAGGACTTGCGGATACGGCACTGAAAACGGCCGATGCCGGGTACCTGACCCGCCGGCTTGTGGATGTTTCCCAGGACGTGATCATCAATATCGAGGATTGCGGCACGCTCCGCGGCATCGAGGTGGAAGCCCTGCGCAAAAACGAAGAAGTGGTGGAAACCCTTGGGGAACGGATCCTGGGACGGGTATCCCTCCACGACGTGTACGACCCGCTTACCGAAGAGCAGCTGCTAACTGCCGGACAGGAAATCCTGGAGGCGGACCTGCAGAAGATTGCCGATTCCCCCATCGAACGCATCGAGGTGCGGTCGCCCCTCACCTGTGAGGCGGAAAAGGGGATCTGCTCCAAGTGTTACGGACGCAACCTGGCGACCAACAAAATGGTCCAGCGGGGCGAAGCCGTCGGTGTGGTGGCTGCCCAGTCCATCGGGGAGCCCGGTACCCAGCTGACGCTGCGTACCTTCCACGTGGGGGGTATTGCCGGGAACATTTCGGAAGACAACAAACTGGAAGCCAAATACAACGGGGTGGCCGAGATCGAAGACCTGCGGACCGTTACCGGGGAGGGTTCAGAGGGCAAGAAGGCGGAAATCGTCATCTCCCGTACCTCCGAGATCAAAATCGTAGATGGCAAAACCGGTATCACGCTGAGTACCAATAATATCCCATACGGATCCACGCTGCATATCAAGAACGGCGCCAAGGTGAAGAAAGGGGATGTCATCTGCCAGTGGGACCCCTACAACGGTGTAATCGTATCCGAATTCCCCGGGGAAATCGCCTATGAGAACATCGACCAGGGGGTTACCTACCAGGTGGAAATCGACGAACAAACCGGGTTCCAGGAGAAGGTGATCTCTGAATCCCGTAACAAGCGCCTGATCCCGACCCTGCATATCCGCGACAAGAAAGGGGAGACACTGCGTTCGTACAACCTGCCGGTTGGTTCCCACCTGATGGTGGACAACGGGGAGAAGATCAAAGAAGGCAAGATCCTGGTTAAAATCCCGAGAAAATCTGCCAAGGCAGGGGATATCACCGGGGGTCTGCCGCGTGTTACCGAGCTGTTCGAGGCGCGGAACCCCTCCAACCCGGCGGTGGTTTCGGAAATCGACGGGGTGGTATCCTTCGGCAAGATCAAGCGGGGGAACCGGGAGATCATCATCGAGTCCAAACTGGGCGAAGTGAAGAAATACCTGGTGAAACTCAGCAACCAGATCCTGGTACAGGAGAACGACTACGTCCGCGCCGGAATGCCGCTGTCCGACGGGTCCATTACCCCGGAAGACATCCTGGCCATCAAAGGCCCGTCTGCCGTACAGCAGTACCTTGTCAATGAGGTTCAGGAGGTCTACCGCCTCCAGGGTGTAAAGATCAATGACAAACACTTCGAGGTGGTGGTTCGCCAGATGATGCGTAAAGTCCAGATCCAGGATCCGGGCGATACGATCTTCCTGGAAAACCAGCTGGTCCACAAGGACGACTTCATCAAGGAAAACGACACCATCTTCGGGATGAAGGTCGTTACCGATGCCGGGGAATCCGAAAACCTGAAACGCGGCCAGATTGTTTCGGTCCGTGAACTCCGGGACGAGAATTCCCTGCTGAAGCGTGCCGACAAGGCCCTGGTAGAGGGACGAGATGCCGTAGCGGCAACCGCAACCCCGATCCTCCAGGGGATCACACGGGCTTCCCTCCAGACCAAATCGTTTATCTCGGCGGCTTCCTTCCAGGAAACCACCAAGGTGCTGAACGAAGCGGCGGTGAGCGGGAAGATCGACGACCTGGAAGGCCTCAAGGAGAACGTGATCGTGGGTCACAAGATCCCTGCCGGTACCGGCATGCGAGACTATGACAGCATCATCGTGGGCTCCAAGGAGGAATACGATGAGATCATGGCCCGCAAGGAGGAACTGAAATTCTGATAGTGCAAATACTACAAACCCCCGGCCTTAAACCCGGGGGTTTTTTAATATCCTACCCATGGCGGAAAAAGACGAGAAGCAACCACAGAAACAGATCAATATTGAGTTGGACGAACAGATGGCCGAAGGCGTCTATTCGAACTTGGCCATTATCAACCACTCGGTTTCCGAGTTTGTCGTGGATTTCATCAGCATGATGCCCGGCAGGCCCAAAGCCAAGGTAAAGAGCCGGATTGTGCTCACTCCACAGCACGCCAAAAAGTTCCTTAAGGCGCTGGATGAAAACGTGCGCCGCTTTGAACAGGCGCACGGGCCGATCAAGGACTACGAGCAGCCACCCATACCGCTTAATTTCGGGCCCACAGGGGAGGCCTGAATGATTTGCTTTTATAGTAAACCGCGCTGGGAAGCGCGGTTTTTTTATTTGAACAGGGTCCATTTGCAATCGGGTCCATTTGAAAATTCATAGATGGATCGGGTAGACTGCCAGTGGGTATTGCAGCTGCCCAAAACGGGATAGGTTGTAACGTTTTACCCCCTATACCGTCTCATAAGTAATCAATCAATAAACAACCATCATGTTTACCAACCCTGCTGAAGGGCGCCTGCGAGCTGGCTGGCGTATCCTGCTCTTCGTTCTTTTATTTTGGGTCTTTGCTGCCCTCATTTTCGTTCTGAAACCAGTGTTTGGCGATATCACCAAGCGGGAGTACCTGAGCCGGTACAGCCTGGTAATCGTTGCTGTACTTGCCTTTGCTGCCTCCGTGGCGGTTGCTATAGCCCGCAAGTATCTCGACAAAAAGAGTTTTCGATCCCTGGGCCTTGGGGGAATCCGACGGGCTCTACCGGATGTATTATTTGGTTTTTTCCTCAGCGCGGCCATGGCCGGCGGCTTTCTACTGGTGACCCTTGCCTTCGGGTTGGTGGAGATTACTGCTATTGGTATGCCTGATACCCCGGGCCCCGGCCTATGGGATTCCGGCTTTGGGGACTATATCCAGGTGATGAGTGGGGGAGTCCTGTTTTTTTTGTTAATGGAACATATCCTGGTGGGCTATTGGGAAGAACTCGTATTCCGGGGGTACCTATTTGACAACCTATCGGATGGGATGGGCCAAAATCTCGCCATCGGTATTTCCTGCGCCATATATGGCCTGATACATGCCACGAACCCCAATGCCGGGATTCTTTCCACCGGCATTATCATGTTTTTTGGTTTTCTGCGTATTTATGGCCTGCTCGCCACGGGATTCCTTTGGCTTTCCATCGGGATGCACATTGGCTGGAATTTTTTCCAGGGCCCGGTTTTTGGTTTTGGTGCCAGCGGGCACCAAATGGCCTCCTTGTTGGAGTTGGAGATCAGCGGCCCGGATTGGGCGAGTGGTGGTGAATTTGGACCTGAGGGGAGTTTGCTGATTCTCCCGATCCTGGCCCTGGCCTTACTGACAATGCGCTGGTGGGGTTCCCGGAATAAACCTTTGGGTAACTGAAATCCTGCGTATTCCGATTTGATAATGCACATGCAGTAAACAGACGGAAATTAAGTTTTCCACGTTTAATTGCCACTAACTCCTAAAAAGGAAACTCAGCGACCAACCCCTACATCAAGGAGCGGGTTTTTTATTTATCCGGCTCTGCCGGGGATTCAGGGACCGCTTCAGATGACCTTTGTCATACGCATTCTTCCTGTAAATCCCTAGTTTGCCTGAAATCGGGAGATGATGGCAAAAAAGCACCTGCGGCAAGGAAGCATTTGGCGGTCCCTGCTGGCGCATATTCAAGACGATTGGTACAAATATGTTTTTGAGGTAATCGTAGTTATCCTGGGTATCCTGATAGCTTTTGCCCTGGACAGCTGGTATGATAACGCTATCCGGAAGTCCCTCAGCCGGTCCTATGCCATTTCGCTGATTTCGGACCTTGAAGATGATATATCCGATGTAAATGAAGTCCGTACCGTGATGGCGGAATACATCGACCGGATTGACAGCCTGGCGGCGTATGTCCGGAGCGTGGATGCAGGACGCCTCGCCAACCTCGACTTATTTCCTTTGGTACTGAGCGCCAACAGACCCTATTCCTGGAACCGGGTAACCATAGACGACCTGAAACAATCCGGGATTCTGCGGAATACAGGCAACGAAAAACTCTCCCGTCTGATAGGCGAATACGAGGCATTTACCAAGCACATGGAGGAGGATTACAGGGTGGACCTCAACGCCCAGCAACACGTCCTCGCCCTGGCCGATGGCATTGTGGATCTGAATTATCCGAATTTCGTCGATTTGGCCACGGAATACTGGAACCCGAACACCTACCGTATCCATACCGGTGATTTCAGCCATTCGGAAGCCTATCTGGCGGCCAGGGAATATCCGAATGAATGGGTGATATCCGACACCGCCAGGGTCAGGGAAATGGTAAACGGCTACCTGAGATTGCGGTTTTTCCTGAATGTCCGGACGAATCTGGAGCTGCCAAAACTGATATCCCAGGCCGAGGAAATCATTGCGCTGCTGGAGTCCGATTACCTGGATTGAAAGGGGGCGACCGGTTTTTGCGACCGGCAGGATTCCCGACAACCCCCGGTGTTTTTAGGGCCTATCTTGTTTTCAAACCAGATGGCAAGCGTTATGACCAGGTATCCGTTTATTGTTTTATTATTCACACTTTTGTTCCCAATCACCTGTGGCTACGCCCAGGTCACTGCACCCGCAATCAGGCCTCCTGCGGCTCGAATTCCGAGGTAAAGTGCAACTTTACATCAGGGTATTTCTGCTGGGTCATTTGAAGGGAAAAGGCCGAATCGGCCAGGAAGACCAGTTGCCCACGCTTGTCGCGAGCCAGGAATTTCTGTTTGACACGGAGGAACTCCTGATAGGATTCGCTTTCGGGATCCTTTGCCTCCACCCAGCAGGCCTTGTGCGCCGGAAAGTTCTCATAGGTACACCGCGCGCCGTATTCGTGTTCCAGACGGTATTGGATCACCTCGTACTGCAGGGCCCCGACCGTCCCAATTACCTTCCGGCCGTTCATTTCAAGGGTAAAGAGCTGGGCAACCCCTTCGTCCATCAGCTGGTCGATGCCTTTTGCGAGTTGCTTGGATTTCATGGGGTCTGCATTGTTGATATAGCGGAAATGCTCGGGGGAAAACGATGGGATCCCCTTATAATGCAGTTCCTCCCCTTCGGTAAGCGTATCCCCGATCTTGAAATTCCCGGTATCGTGGAGCCCCACGATATCCCCCGGGTAGGACGCGTCCACGATTTCTTTTTTCTCCGCAAAGAAGGCATTGGGGCTGGAGAATTTCAGCTGTTTCCCGAGGCGGACATGGAGGTAGGGTTTGTTCCTCTCAAAGGTGCCGGAAACGACTTTGACAAAAGCCAGTCGGTCCCGGTGTTTCGGATCCATGTTGGCGTGGATTTTGAACACGAAGCCGCTCATCTGCTCCTCCGAGGGCTGAACCAGCCGCTCCTCGGATTTTTTGGGTCGCGGGGGCGGTGCAATCTCTATAAAACAATCCAGCAATTCGCGGACGCCGAAATTGTTCAGTGCCGACCCGAAGAATACAGGTTGCTGGATCCCGGAAAGGTAGGCCTGCCGGTCAAAGGGCGGGTATACCCCCTGTGCGAGCTCGAGGTTTTCCCGTAGTTCCGCGGCGGCATTCGTGCCGATCAGTTTTTCGAGCTCCGGGTTATCCAGGTCATCGAAAGCGATGGATTGTGCCACTTTCTTCTTGCTGCTGCCCTGGAAAAGGTTGAGGTTTCGCTCGTAGATGTTGTAAATGCCCTTGAAGTCATAACCCATGCCAATGGGAAAGCTCAATGGCGTGACGCTGAGGCTGAGCTTTTGTTCCACCTCATCCAGCAGGTCGAAAGCGTCTTTTCCCTCGCGGTCCAGCTTGTTGATAAAAACGATCATCGGGATGTTGCGCATGCGGCAAACCTCCACCAGTTTTTCGGTTTGTTCCTCCACGCCCTTGGCCACATCGATCACTACAATAACGCTGTCCACCGCCGTTAACGTCCGGAAGGTGTCCTCTGCAAAGTCCTTGTGGCCGGGGGTATCGAGGATATTTATCTTCTTGTCCCTGTAGATAAAAGCCAGGACGGAAGTGGCTACGGAGATCCCCCGCTGCCGCTCGATTTCCATAAAATCACTGGTGGCCCCTTTTTTGATCTTATTGCTTTTTACAGCCCCTGCTTCCTGTATGGCACCCCCGAAAAGCAAGAGTTTTTCGGTAAGGGTGGTTTTACCTGCATCCGGGTGGGATATAATGCCAAATGTGCGGCGTTTTTCAATTTCGCTCTTAAAACTCACGTGTCGGAAAATTTGCGCAAAAATACCAAAAAGGAAATGAACACGGCTATGGGTTGGGGATTCTACTTCACATGGGATCGTTTACAGGAATTTTCGGTCAAAATGGCAACCAGAAGAGCTTTTGATTGTTAATATCAGACCCCCTGCTACTTCGATGAAATGTGGATATCTTCCTATAAATGAAATGGATAAATTCCCGCCAAAAACCGTTTATCGATAAATGCGGCAGTTGGCGGATATTGTGGATTATATCCGTTTAAAACAATTTGGTTCCGGGCTATTTAGCACTATCTTGCATCGTACTTTTGGCACCCCAATCTGCCAGTAGAACCTAACCACAATTGCCATGGTGCTCGTTACTCTAAACGACCATCTATGGAACAACTTTACCCCAACCTTTTTTCCAAATTCCGTTCCGGTATCCTGGCACTTTCCGTAGTGTTGATACTTTCCTCTTCCTTTTTCATGCTTTCCTTTTCCGAAGCCGGCCTCACTTTAACAACAGACCCGGTTGCGCTCGATTCGGACGGAGACGGGGTTCAAAACCAGGATGATATTGACGATGACGGGGACGGCATCCCGGATGCCATTGAAGATTTGAATGCGGATGGCGACAATAACCCCGCAACCCAGCCAACAGATACCGATGGGGATCAGGTTCCGGATTACCTCGATCTCGATTCGGATAATGACGGCATTTCAGACCTGATTGAGGCGCAATCCCCTCTCAGTCTGGTGCAACCGTCGGGTAACGATATTGATGGAAACGGGCTCGATGATGCCTTTGAATCTTTCCCGGGAGCCGGGGAGGGACTCAACCCGGTTGACACCGAATCGGATGGGGTTGCTGATTTCCGGGATCCGGATTCGGACAATGATGGCATCCTTGACAGTGTAGAGTCGAGTGTGCTCAGCACCGATTTTAATTGTGATGAAATACCAACCCTAAGTTTTGACCAGGAACCCGTCCAAGTATCCGGCAACGGCTTTGAAAAAAATGCCGTCTTCCGCTTCCCTGGTATTGCAATGGGGCTGGATGGGTTGATAACCATTGAGTCGCTCGAGGGAGCTGAAATCAAAACCCTGGACCAGAATGCCACCGACCCGGGGTATCTCAAGCCTGAAATATTCTTCACTACTTCCGAAGGACAGCGTCGCCCATATGCAGATTTAAGGATTACCCTGGTTGCCGCAGGGACTACCACTCCTGTAGTTCAGGAAGAGCTCATCGCCAATTTCCTGGATGTGGATGGCAACGAGCGCTATCAGGAATTCAACCGGTTCGATACCCCGGCCCGTTACACATTTGACAATCCAACGGAAATCCTTGTCAACAATACAATTGGCGGGTTACTCATCAACGGAGGCCTTATGGAATACGACGGCATTTCGAACCAGAATCCAAGCGTTAACCTGGCGGTCGAATTTGTCAACATTTCCACTTTTGTATTCCGCTTAGGTATACAGGCCTCTGTGGATGAAAATTTTACCACCTCTGTGGCCCGTCAGTCGGGGATACAATTTTCCTGCCTTGATAACTTTCTGGATCCGCAAACTGTAAATTTCAGCCAGGATGTAGATAGTGACGGGGATGGCTATCCGGATCGCGTGGACATCGACTCGGACAACGACGGCATCCCGGACAACGTGGAAGGACAGCCCACCGACGGCTATGTGCCCCCGAGCGGCACGGACAGCGACAACGACGGCCTGGACGACGCCTATGAGGGTACCGGCAATTCAGGTGTGACCCCCGAGGACACGGACGGGGACGGGACACCGGACTACCTGGACGGCGATTCGGACAACGATTTGGTGCCGGACAACAACGAGGGGAACGACTTTAACTTCGACGGGGTACCCGACCAGACTTTTACCGGTACGGATACGGACGGGGACGGCCTGGACGACGGCTATGAAGGCTCAGACGTCAATGACGGCTTTGACGTGAACGACGAGATCGACAACCCGGCGGAGGACCTGCCGGATACCGATGGGACGGAAGATGTGAACTACCGGGACCCGGACGATGACGGGGACGGCATCGATACCATTGATGAGGACGCCGACGAAGATGGCGACCCGACCAATGACGACACGGATGGGGACGGCACCCCGGATTATTTGGATCCCACTGGCGGAGCAGGAGATGACGAAGGGGGTGATGACGATGATAATGACGGAGTCCCCAATACCATCGACCTGGACGGCGACAATGACGGGTTGCTCAATACGACCGAAGACGCCAATACCGACGGGGATAACAACCCGGCTACCAATCCTACGGACTCCGATGGGGACGGCTACCCGGATTACCTGGACATCGACTCGGACAACGACGGCATCCCGGACAACGTGGAAGGACAGCCCACCGACGGCTATGTGCCCCCGAGCGGCACGGACAGTGACAATGACGGCCTGGACGACGCCTATGAGGGCGCCGGCAATGCGGGCATTACCCCCGAGGACACGGACGGGGACGGTACACCGGACTACCTGGACGGCGATTCGGACAATGATTTGGTGCCGGACAACAACGAGGGGAACGACTTTAACTTTGACGGGGTGCCCGACCAGACTTTTACCGGTACCGATACGGACGGGGACGGCCTGGACGACGGCTATGAAGGCTCCGACGTCAATGACGGCTTTGACGTGAACGACGAGATCGACAACCCGGCGGAGGACCTGCCGGATACCGATGGGACGGAGGATGTGAACTACCGGGACCCGGACGATGACGGGGACGGCATCGACACCATTGATGAGGACGCCGACGAAGATGGCGACCCGACCAATGACGACACGGACGAAGACGGCACCCCGGATTACCTGGATCCCGACGGGCCACCGACAGGACCGGATACGGATGGGGACGGTGTACCGGACGCCATCGACCTGGATGACGACAACGACGGTGTCCTGGATACCCGTGAGGACCCGAACACGGACGGGGACGACGACCCGCTGACCAACTTTGCCGACGGGGACGGTGACCTGTTCCCGGACCACCTGGACATTGACTCGGACAATGATGGCATCCCGGACAACGTGGAGGCCCAGACAACGGCTGGCTATATCCCTCCCAATAACGACGATGCTGCCACCTATGCGGCCAACAGCGGGGTAAATTCGGCCTACCTTGACGGGCTGGACCCTGTAGACACGGACGGGGACGGGACACCCGACTACCTTGACGGCGATTCGGACAATGATTTGGTGCCGGACAACAACGAAGGGAACGACTTTAACTTCGACGGGGTGCCCGACCAGGCATTTACCGGCGTGGACACTGATTTTGATGGCCTGGACGACGGCTACGAGGGCCTGGATGCGGACGACGGCTTCGACGTGAACGACGAGATCGACAACCCCGCCCTGGACCTGCCAGATACCGACGGCACGGAGGATGTCAACTATCGCGACTTCGACGACGACGGGGACGGTATCGATACGCCGGACGAAGACCTGGACGGCAACGGGGACCCTACCAATGACGATTCGGATTCGGACGGGACGCCGGAATACCTGGACCCGGACCCGACCATCGACCCGGACGGGGAGATCATCGTATTCCAGCTGGTCACGCCCAATAACGACGGCCAGAATGACTTCCTCTTTATCGAAAACGTGCAGCTGGCGCGGAACAACTCCCTGAAAATTTTCAACCGCTGGGGCGTTTCAGTCTACGAGGGTACTAATTACAACAACCAGAACAATGTATTCGACGGACGCTCCAAAGGCCGCTCCACTGTTAATTCAGAAGGGTACCTGCCTTCGGGGGTATATTTCTATATCTTTGAATACGATTTGAACCAACGACGGATCACGGACAGCGGCTACCTGTACGTCGGGAATAAATAATGAACATGCGCAAGATTGCACGCCCGATTTCCCTGCTGTTGCTAGCCCTGGCGGCAACCCTGGGCCATGCCCAGCAGGATGCCCAGTATACGCAGTACATGTACAATACCATGACGGTGAACCCGGCTTATGCGGGATCCCGGGGGCAGTTGAGCGTGGCTGCGCTCTACAGGTCCCAGTGGGTGGGCCTGGAAGGCGCCCCCAAAACCTTTACGCTCAATATGCATTCCCCCATCCGGAATTCGCGCCTGGGGTACGGGATATCTGTGGTCAATGACAACATTGGCGATGGGGTAGTACAGGAAACCTACGTGGATGGGGTCATTTCCTATACCATTGATGTTTCCCGGGATGCCAAGCTCTCCTTTGGCCTGAAGGTGGGTGGAAACCTGCTGAGCCTGGATTTTACAGGATTGGCACGTTACCAGGAGGAAACCGTGGATGCGGACAATATCGACAACCGGTTTACGCCCAACTTTGGCCTGGGGATCTATTACCATACGGACCGTTTCTATGCGGGGGTTTCCGCCCCAAACCTTTTGCAATCCGAGCATTTTGACAACTCGGACCAGCAAGGGGAGTCCGACCAGTTCCTCTCGGTGGACCGGGTGAACTTCTACATGATTACCGGGTATGTGTTTGACCTGAACCCCAATATGAAATTCAAACCGGCACTTCTGACCAAGGTGGTAAGCGGTGCGCCGCTGCAACTGGACCTGTCCGGGACCTTCCTGTTCAACGAGAAATTTTCCTTCGGAGCAGCCTACCGGTGGGATGCGGCGGTCAGCGGTCTCATCGGCTTCCAGCTCAACGAGCAACTGATGATCGGGCTGGCCTATGACCGGGAAACAACGGAACTGGGCGGTACGCAGTTCAACGACGGGTCTTTCGAACTGTTTGTCCGCTGGGAACTCATCCGGTCGTTCCAGCGGATGATTTCACCTCGTTTCTTCTAAATATCAAAGAAACATGAAGCATTTTTGTTCCATCCTTCTGATCTCCCTGCTGGGAAGTGGCATCCTGAATGCCCAGCAGCGGCTTGTTGAGCGTGCGGACCGGCAATACACCGACTATTCCTTCAAACCGGCCCAGGACATCTATCAGAAAGTGGTGGACCGCGGGTACGTAACGGCAGAACTGTTGCAACGACTCGGAAACACTTACTATTTCAACGCGGATTACGAAAAGGCAGCCGAATCCTACGGCCGGCTGCTCGAGGAATTTGAAGCGGAGGCCACCCCGGATTATTATTTCCGCTACGCCCAGGCGCTTCGCAGCACCGGGAAGCTGGACCGTGCCGATTCGATCATGCAGCGGTTTACGGAAATCACGCGGGCCTCGTCCGATGCCCGGGCGGAACTTTTTGAAGCCAACCGGGATTACCGGGCAGAGATTGAAGCAAATTCGGGCCGCTACGACATGACCCCCTTTGTGTTCAATTCCCGCTACTCAGATTTTGCCCCGTCCCTGACCGGAGAGGGGCTGTTATTCTCGTCGGACCGGGATACGGGTAACCTGGCCCGGTACCGCCACACCTGGAATTCACAGGATTTCCTGGACCTGTACGAAGTATCCCCGGATAGCGCCCGGGGCCATCGGGTCACCAAGGTGGAAGGGGTGAATTCCCGTTTCCACGAATCGACCTCCGCCCTGAGCCCGGATGGGAATACGCTTTATTTTACCCGGAACAATGTCCGGGAGGGCAAGTTCGCGCGCGACCAGGAAGGCTTTGTGCGCCTGAAGATCTACCGGGCCGAAAAAATTGACGGGGTATGGTCAACCATCGAGGAACTTCCGTTCAACAGCGACAGCTATTCGGTAGCACACCCGGCCCTCAGCGCGGACGGCAAGGTGCTGTATTTTGCCTCGGATATGCCCGGGTCCCGCGTGGGTAACGGGGATTCCCCGGCGCAGTCCGACCTATGGCGGGTTATCATAAAAGAGGACGGTACCTTTAGCCAGCCTGAAAACCTCGGGCCGAAAATCAACACGGAAGCCCGGGAAACCTTTCCCTTTGTCAGCTCGGAAGGCATCCTCTATTTTTCCTCTGACGGGCATCCGGGCCTTGGGGGGCTGGATATCTTTGCGACTAAACTGGATTACCTGCCCTGGAAGGGATCTGTCCAAAACGTGGGCAAACCCGTTAATTCGGCCTGGGACGACTTTACCTATGTGATTTCAGATGAGACGCGGGAGGGCTATTTTGCATCCAACCGTCCGGAAGGTATGGGCGGGGACGATATCTACGGCTTCATCGAGACGCGTCCCCTGCAGTTTGAGTGCATCCAATCCATTACCGGTACGGTACGGGACAAGATCACCAATGAAGTGCTTGCTGGCGCAACCGTCCGGATCATCGACGAGCAAAACAACGAAGTGTCTTCCGCCATTACAGATACAAACGGCAACTACGAGATTACCCTGGATTGCAACCAGGCGAATTTTGTCCGGGCGTCCCGGGAAGGCTACATACCGGCCGAGGAGTACCTCTCCCCATCCGACGGGAAGCCCCGGGTGGTGGATTTCTACCTGGAGCCTGAATCTGTCACGGCTGGATACGGAGATGACCTGGCCAAGCTCCTGCAGCTGAGTACCATCTATTTTGATTTCGACAAGGCGGTCATCCGCCCGGATGCAGAGATCGAGATACAGAAGGTGATCGCGGCCATGGAGAAGTACCCCAGCCTGAAGATCAAGGCGAATTCCCATACGGACAGCCGCGGACCGGCAGCCTATAACCTGAACCTGTCCCAGCGGCGGGCAGATGCCACCGTGCGGTATATGATCTCCAAGGGGATCGCACCCGAGCGGCTGCAGGGGGAAGGTTTCGGAGAAAGCCGCCTGATCAACCGCTGTGTGGACGGGGTGCGTTGCTCCGACGAGGAACACCAGCTCAACCGCCGTTCGGAGTTCATCATCTTTGAATAGGAGCCTGCTGATTTTCTGCCCTTGGCTTGGGATGTCGCGCGATATCCTGATAAATCGGGCGCTTCCGGAGCCCCATTTCATGGCGCCTGATCGATGAAATACGCATATCTGCTTGCGGAATTTTCTGTCACACTACATCTTTTCGTATTCCGACCCGGTTTTATCGCCGTTTCACAACATAAAAAAGGCGTTGCCTCAGGCATGGTCTATATTTGAAACCATCACGGAAAACAAGGTTCATTGCCTTTGGTTCGCGCAATCAAGGTCTGCCAAACATCCACAAATGGTTTTTTATATCCATAGAATTCGTTCCAGGAGCCATGCCTCAGGCATACCGGCCCTTATCCCTTTATTTTTCCTTTTCATATTCACCACACCCGTCCTGGGCCAATCCGGAGTCGGTGCCCAATTTGGCATTGAGGCGGATGCGTATTCCGGGGACGTGCTTTCCGGACCCACCACAGATGACTGGTTTTTCGGAGGACTAAGCGGATCTGGGGTAGTGGATGAAGCCAGTGCAACCGCTATGGGGTATGCGGCTCAGCTTGCCGCCGGCAATAATATCGCTTTTGACCTGGACCAGAGCATCCCGAATTATGCCACAAACAATGGCTATATCTGGTACTCCACCCGGTTTGGGAGAGATCATATTTCCTCAACGAGTAATGACCAATCGGTTTTTATAGCTGGAAAAAATGGGGATAACCCCATGCTTGCCTGGACTAATGGTAACGGGACCGTCCCAGACAAAACGGATATTGTGGATATGGGGGTTCATATGCGGCGAGACGGGGTGGATGTCACTGACGACCTCTGGGTGAATATGATGATATCTACCCTGTCTTCAAACGGAAACCATTTTATCGATTTTGAATTATTTGTATCCGAGTTGCAAACTTCGGGAGGCGGTTTCCAGAATTCGGGACCGGACGAAGGCCATACGGCCTGGCGCTTTGACGCATTCGGCAACGTAACGACCATTGGCGACATGATCGTGGGATTCTCCTATAGCGGGGGAGGTGTTACAGGGGTTGAAGTCCGCCTTTGGGTGGAGCGTACCGAGTTTGCCCCCGGGACGTCTCCCGGAGGCACTTCCACGTTTACCTGGGGTACCAATATTGATGGTGGCAGTACCTACGGATACGGACAGATCGTGGTTCCGGCTGGTTCACTCCTGAGCAATGTAAATACATTAGCTACCGCCGCACCCCCCTGGGGCACCACAAACACCTCGGGATACGATACCAGTTACCAGGCGGGTTACATGGCCGAGGTGGGAATAAACTTTACCCAACTGGGATTCGATCCCCGGGCCTTATTTGGTAGCGGGGCAGCCTGTGATTCACCATTCAGCGCTATTCTGAGTAAGTCCAGGACTTCCTCCTCATTTACTTCCTCCCTAAAGGATTTTGCCGGGCCGTATGTCTTCCTGGGGAGTGCCGCGGATACACAGGTCAATACCGCGATTGCAGATCCCGGGGATTTTGATACTTGTACCTCGGGCGAAACAAGGACCCTCCAGGCGGAATTTTTATCTGCCTCCGCAGAATACGTATGGTACTCCCTCACGCCTGGGGTAGTGTTTCCGGACAATGGCTTGTCCGAAATCCGCGGGGTAGGCATGGATAATGTAACTATCGATGCGGCCGGGGATTACCAGTTGGGAATCGCACCGCTTGAGGATTGCTCGCCAACCACCGATCCTTTGGATATTATCCAGGTGCGCAACATTCCCTGTGCTTTCCCGGACAATTATACCTCCACCGAAGGTGCAAACCTCAATATCGCTGCCGCCGGCCTTCTAGGAAACGACCTGGATGACGATTCCGGGGATGTTCTGTCTGTGAGTACGACACCCGTCAGCAATGTATCCAATGGCACCCTGGTGCTGGCTGCCGATGGCGGATTTACCTATTCGCCGGACCCGGGGTTCACAGGAACGGACAACTTTACATATCAGGTTTGCGATTCCTTTGGTTTATGCGATACGGCTGCTGTAACGATCACGTTGTCAGATGATAATGATTTGGATGGGGTGGGGGATACACAGGACGAAGATGACGATAACGATGGGATTACGGACCTGGTCGAATCGGGCGGGGTGGACCCAAGTGCTGATAACGATTCGGACGGGATCCCGAATTACCGCGACCCGGACTTCTGCACCCTCAATGGGTTTGGTATATGCGCCAACCTGGACCCGGACGGTGACGGACTTGCCAACCACATGGACCTGGACAGCGACGGGGACGGGTGTCCCGACGTCCTCGAAGCCGGTTTTTCAGACGGGGATTCGGACGGCATCCTGGCAGATGCGCCTACCTCGGTAAACGCTGCCGGCCGGGTGACAGGGACCAATCAGACAGACGGCTACACGGCTCCAGCCGACCGGGATTCGGACCTGACGGATGATTTCCTGCAGGCCGAAAGCGCTGCCAGTGTAACGGGTCAACCAACCAACCAGGTTTTACTGGCCGGGCAGAACGGTGCATTCAGTGCCATAACCGATCAGGCAGATACCTATCAGTGGCAGGTCAGCACAAACGGGGGGGGCTCCTTTACAGACCTGGTCGATGACGGCACGTATTCCGGTACACAGACAGGGACGCTGACACTGAACGCTGTGCAGCTAACCATGAATGGATACCTCTACCGTGTTCGCGTTGATAACCCTTCCTATGTGTGCGGTACGGAGGCCATCTCCAATACCGGGACGCTCAGCGTCCGGGTGGGCTCCGTAATTACCAACCGGCGGATTACCTATAGGGTCAACCGGGATTAGCCCGGTTTCCTCAGCCGGATTTCCCGATGGGTACTTCCCATGCCTCACGCACTTGATTTATCGCTGTTAATCGCGTTGAACGCCGAAGATATTACCCCGTTGGTCCAGAGGGTTTTTGAATCCTTTTTCTTACAAAATCAGGCTTTGGAAATGCCCGTCAATACGAGGCTTATCGATTAACGACCTGCTAAAAACGACAGGGTTTCGGGGGTCCTGACTTCAGGAATAAAGCCCTTTACTGTGGAATATGCTCCCTTCACAACATTTATTTCCCGCCCCCCCTGGGTCAGGCTATTATTGTAAGGTTATAAAATACTGTGTTCCAAGCAACACCAACCGAATCAAACCAATGACGAACCAAAATCCGAATAGAGAGATCATTGCAGCCATGACAAAAATCGTGGTATTTCCCCCCAATGTCTTGAACGCTTTAAAACAATCCCTTTTTGACCCCAAAACGGGTTTTTATCAAAAAGGAAAACCTTCGGGAATCCAATCCATTTAGGCTTCCATAAGCGCTCTGCCATGACTTTCAACAAGCTTTTTACCGATAATCCAGGTATCATGAAAAAATTCAGCTTATTGCTCTTCCTGTTGCTTCTGTCCGCCACAGGGTTTGCCCAAACCACGGTAAATCTTGCAGATCAGTGCAACTGTGAGGTGCTGAGTGGTACTGCCGTGACCGCTCCGGGCCTGACAACTCCATCAGGTGCGGATACCGGAGACATCTACGTCAACACGAATACCGGGACCATCTATTTCTGGGACGGGAATTCCTGGGAACTGACATCCAGCGATTCCAACACCAGGAATGCGTCCATGGGGGTTGTCGGAACGAACCTGGTGCTGACTGACAGTGATGGGAATACCCTTAGCGTGCCGGTTGCGGATATCGTGGCCTCGGTTACGGATACCAATACGACAAATACTTCGGTTGCCGTTTCGGGCACGGACCTGGTGATCACCGACAGCGATGGGAACGCCGTGAGTGTTCCGGTAGCCGATATCGCGGCCCTCACAGATACGAATACCACCAACGCCAGCCTGACGGAGGACGGCACCAACCTTAATCTTACGGACAGCGATGGCAATACGGTGAGCATCCTCCTGTCCGACCTGGCATCCGTCCTGGACACGAATACCACGAATGTAAGCTTTTCGGTGGCCGGCACCGACCTCGTAATTACCGACAGCGATGGGAACATCGTCAGCGTGCCCCTTGCCGACATTGCAGCCTTGGTGGATACGGACGACCAAACCGCGGCGGAGGTCAGTTATGACAATACCACCTCGGGGCTGGCCGGTACCACCGTACAGGATGCGATTGACGAAATCAACGCAGCTACAGGAAATGTATCCCTCACCGATAACGGTGACGGGACATATGACTTTACTGACGCCGCTGGCAATGTCACCACCATTACGGACACCTCGGTATCCACCCTGGTAGACAGCGGGGGCGGGACGTATACCTATACGGACGAAGCCGGGAATGTCCAGCAGATATTTACGGAAGCCGCCACCAACCCGTATGACAATAGTGCATCTGGTCTTACGGCGAACAATGTTCAGGATGCGATCGACGAGATCAATGCGGCCGCAAGCAATGTGTCCCTCACCGATAACGGCGATGGGACGTACGATTTTACAGACGCTGCAGGGAACGTAACCACTATCAGCGATACATCCCTTTCCACCCTTACGGACAACGGGGACGGCACCTTCACTTACACGGATGAGAACGGGGCCACCACGATCTTCGATGCGAAGATCGCCACGGTACTGGACAACGCCGACGGCACCTATACGCTTACGGAT
>NZ_JACLZF010000001.1:1662681-2064540 GCF_014243345.1 Robiginitalea sp. SC105
CACCCTTACGGACAACGGGGACGGCACCTTCACTTACACGGATGAGAACGGGGCCACCACGATCTTCGATGCGAAGATCGCCACGGTACTGGACAACGCCGACGGCACCTATACGCTTACGGATGACTTCGGCACCTCGGTGACCATCGACACGAACAACACGGTAACCACCCTGGTGGACAACGGGGATGGCAGTTTTACCTACACCTCGGAAGACGGCACGGTCACCACCTTTACGGAGACCACCAGCTCGCTGGCCGATAATGGGGACGGCACCTTCACCTACACGGATGAGAACGGGGCCACCACGATCTTCGATGCGAAGATCGCCACGGTACTGGACAACGCCGACGGCACCTATACGCTTACGGACGACTTCGGCACCTCGGTGACCATCGACACGAACAACACGGTAACCACCCTGGTGGACAACGGAGACGGGAGCTTTACCTACACCTCGGAGGATGGCACGGTCACCACCTTTACGGAGAATACCAGCTCGCTGGCCGATAATGGGGACGGCACCTTCACCTACACGGATGAGAACGGGGCCACCACGATCTTCGATGCGAAGATCGCCACGGTACTGGATAATGCAGACGGCACCTATACGCTTACGGACGATTTCGGCACCTCGGTGACCATCGACACGAACAACACGGTAACTACTCTTGTGGATAACGGGGATGGCAGCTTTACCTACACCTCGGAAGACGGCACGGTCACCACCTTTACGGAGACTACCAGTTCGCTGGTAGATGCCGGAGGGGGAACCTATTCTTATACAGATGAGGACGGGAACATCCAGCAGATATTTACGGAAGCCGCCAGCAACCCCTACGATAACAGTGGATCCGGACTTGCCGCGAACAACGTTCAGGATGCGATCGACGAGATCAATGCACTGGCAGGTACTGTAGCCCTTGCGGATAACGGTGATGGTACCTATACTTTTACAGATGCCGCCGGGAGTATCACTACCATCAGTGACACTTCCATTTCCACCCTGGTGGACAACGGGGATGCCACCTTTACCTATACGGATGAGGCCGGTACGCCCGTTACAATCAGCATGATCAGTTCGGATGCAAACAACGATATTGTCGTTGGTTCGGATGGTGGATTGTATCTAAATGTGGCTTCTGTTTCTATTGCCGAGACGGTTACCAACCTGACGGACAACAATGACGGATCCTTCACCTATGTCAATGAGAATGGGGTGTCCCAGACGGTCAGCAAGGCCGATGTGACTGACAATGGGAATGGCACTTATACCTTTACCAACAATGACGGCTCGGATGTAACGATCAATACGAATGGCATTGCCATCTCCAATACGGTTACGGGCAACCGTATTGCCACGGTAACCGATGCCGGTGGATCTTCGATAGATATCAATGAGACGGTGACCACCCTGGCAGACAATGGAAATGGCAGCTTTACCTATACATCAGAGGACGGCACGGTAACCACCTTTACGGAAACCGACGACCAGACTGCTACGGAAGTAACTATTGCGGATGCGGGGGGGAACTTTACCTCAGGCGATGTGGAAGGTGCCCTGGCCGAACTGGCCGCTGGTAGCACAGACGACCAGAACCTGACCGGTGCCAGCCTTACAGGCAACACCCTCCAAATCGATATCGAAGACGGCAGCTCTGCGAGTGTGGACCTTTCAGCCCTCGTAGACGATGCCGACGCGGACCCGACCAACGAATACAACACGGCCTTTGCGGTAAACGGGGCCAACCTGGAAATCACCGATGCGGGCAGCACGCTCTCCGTACCGTTAGCAAACCTGGGAAGCGATGACCAGATCCTCTCCACCAGCGGGGCAGCCGGAAATATCCAGATCGAGAACGGCAATACGCTCAACCTGAACGTCAATGACGCCGACGCAGACCCGACCAACGAGATCCAGGACATGAGCCTGACCGGCAACACGCTGAGCCTGACCGGGGATGCCACTACGGTAGACCTTTCCGGCTACCTGGACAACACGGACGATCAAACAGCCACGGAAGTAACCATTGCGGATGCCGGGGGGAACTTTACCTCAGGTGATGTGGAAGGTGCCCTGGCCGAACTGGCTGCGGGCAGCACGGACGACCAGAACCTGACGGGTGCGAGCCTAACGGGTAACACGCTTCAAATCGATATCGAAGGCGGCAGCTCTACAAGTGTGGACCTTACCGCTTTGGTGGATGACGCCGACGCGGACCCTACCAACGAATTGCAGACCCTGAGCCAGACGGGCACGGATGTGACCCTTTCCGACGGAGGAGGTACCATCTCAGTGGCGGATAACGACAATGACGCTACCAACGAAATCCAGAACCTCTCCGGGGTACTGACCCAGGGCAATGATGCAGGAGGCGCAGCGATTGCGAACCTTGCGGATCCCACGGCTGCCCAGGATGCGGCAACCAAGGCCTATGTGGATGCCATTGCCGATGATGATATAACAGGTGCAGCCCTGGACGGCAGCAATGTGCTGACCATCAGCGAAGGCACTACTGATGTAACAGTGGATCTGAGCTCCCTGGTAGATGACGCCGACGCGGACCCGACTAACGAATTTCAGACCCTGAGCCAGACGGGCACGGATGTGACCCTCTCCGACGGCGGGGGTACCATCTCAGTTGCGGATAACGACAATGACCCCTCAAATGAATACAACACGGGTGCAGCCATGAATGCCGGCTTGTTGGAAATAACTGATGCGGGGGGAACGCAATCCGCCAATTTGGTGAGTGCGGATGCAAATAATGATATTACTGCCGGTTCTGACGGAGCACTTTATTTGAATGTAGCCTCGGTAACCATATCAGAAACCGTCACTAACCTGACGGACAACAATGACGGATCCTTCACCTATGTCAATGAGAATGGGGTGTCCCAGACGGTCAGCAAGGCCGATGTCACAGACAACGGGAATGGTACCTATACTTTTACCAACAATGACGGCTCAGATGTAACGATCAATACGAATGGCATTGCCATCTCCAATACCGTTACGGGCAACCGCATTGCCACGGTAACCGATGCCGGTGGATCTTCGACAGATATCAATGAGACGGTGACCACCCTGGCAGACAATGGAAATGGCAGCTTTACCTATACATCAGAGGACGGCACGGTAACCACCTTTACGGAAACCGACGACCAGACTGCTACGGAAGTAACCATTGCGGATGCGGGGGGGAACTTTACCTCAGGTGATGTGGAAGGAGCCCTGGCCGAACTGGCTGCGGGCAGCACGGACGACCAGAACCTGACGGGTGCGAGCCTGACGGGTAATACCCTCCAAATCGATATCGAAGGCGGCAGCTCTGCGAGTTTGGACCTTACCGCTTTGGTAGATGACGCCGACGCGGATCCGACCAACGAGATCCAGACACTGACCTCCTCGGACGGTTCGATAACCCTGACCCCATCTGGTTCGGATTACGACCTGTCGGTAGCCGTGGCAGATGGATCTGAGACGGTAGTAAACGGAGGAGGCATCAATGTGGTCACGGGCAGTGGAACATCAGCCGATCCTTATGTGGTAACCGGTACTGAAGTGGATGGGGATGTAACCAACGAATTGCAGACCCTGAGCCAGACGGGCACGGATGTGACCCTCTCCGACGGAGGAGGCACCATTTCGGTGGCGGATAACGACAATGATTCGACCAACGAATACAACACGGCCTTTGCGGTAAACGGGGCCAACCTGGAAATCACCGATGCGGGCAGCACGCTCTCCGTACCGTTAGCAAACCTGGGAAGTGACGACCAGATCCTCTCCACCAGCGGGGCAGCCGGAAATATCCAGATAGAGAACGGCAATACGCTCAACCTGAACGTCAATGACGCCGACGCAGACCCGACCAATGAAATCCAGGACATGAGCCTTTCAGGCAACACATTGAGTCTGACCGGGGATGCCACTACGGTAGACCTCTCCGGCTACCTTGACAATACCGACGACCAGACTGCTACGGAAGTAACCATTGCGGATGCGGGGGGGAACTTTACCTCAGGTGATGTGGAAGGTGCCCTGGCCGAACTGGCCGCTGGTAGCACAGACGACCAGAACCTGACCGGTGCCAGCCTTACAGGCAACACCCTCCAAATCGATATCGAAGACGGCAGCTCTGCGAGTGTGGACCTTACCGCTTTGGTAGATGACGCAGACGCGGACCCGACCAACGAGATTCAGGCACTGACCTCCTCGGACGGTTCGGTAACTCTGACCCCATCCGGTTCGGATTACGACCTGTCGGTAGCCGTGGCAGATGGATCTGAGACGGTAGTAAACGGAGGAGGCATCAATGTGGTCACGGGCAGTGGAACATCAGCCGATCCTTATGTGGTAACCGGTACTGAAGTGGATGGGGATGTAACCAACGAATTGCAGACCCTGAGCCAGACGGGCACGGATGTGACCCTCTCCGATGGCGGAGGCACCATTTCGGTGGCGGATAACGACAACGATTCGACTAACGAGATCCAGGACATGAGCCTTTCAGGCAACACGCTGAGCCTGACCGGGGATGCCACTACGGTAGACCTTTCCGGCTACCTGGACAACACGGACGATCAGACTGCTACTGAAGTAACCATTGCGGATGCCGGGGGGAACTTTACCTCAGGCGATGTGGAAGGCGCCCTGGCCGAACTGGCCGCGGGTAGCACAGACGATCAGAACCTGACCGGCGCGAGCCTGACGGGTAACACGCTTCAAATCGATATCGAAGACGGCAGCTCTACGAGTGTGGACCTTACCGCTTTGGTAGATGACGCCGACGCGGACCCAACTAACGAATTACAGACCCTGAGCCAGACGGGCACGGATGTGACCCTCTCCGATGGCGGAGGCACCATTTCGGTGGCGGATAACGACAATGATTCGACCAACGAATACAACACGGCCTTTGCGGTAAACGGGGCCAACCTGGAAATCACCGATGCGGGCAGCACGCTCTCTGTACCGTTAGCAAACATGGGAAGCGATGACCAGATCCTCTCCACCAGCGGGGCAGCCGGAAATATCCAGATAGAGAACGGCAATACGCTCAACCTGAACGTCAATGACGCCGACGCCGACCCGACCAATGAAATCCAGGACATGAGCCTGACCGGCAACACGCTGAGCCTGACCGGGGATGCCACTACGGTAGACCTCTCCGGCTACCTGGACAACACGGACGACCAGACAGCCACGGAAGTAACCATTGCGGATGCCGGGGGGAACTTTACCTCAGGCGATGTGGAAGGTGCCCTGGCCGAACTGGCCGCGGGTAGCACAGACGATCAGAACCTGACCGGCGCGAGCCTGACGGGCAACACCCTCCAAATCGATATCGAAGGCGGCAGCTCTACGAGTGTGGATCTTACTGCTTTGGTGGATGACGCCGACGCGGACCCTACCAACGAATTGCAGACCCTGAGCCAGACGGGCACGGATGTGACCCTCTCCGATGGCGGAGGCACCATTTCGGTGGCAGATAACGACAACGACGCTACCAACGAATACAACACGACCTTTGCGGTAAACGGGGCCAACCTGGAAATCACCGATGCGGGCAGCACGCTCTCCGTACCGTTAGCAAACCTGGGCAGTGACGACCAGATCCTCTCCACCAGCGGAGCAGCCGGAAATATCCAGATCGAGAACGGCAATACGCTCAACCTGAACGTCGATGACGCAGACGCGGATCCGACCAATGAAATCCAGGACATGAGCCTGACCGGCAACACGCTGAGCCTGACCGGGGATGCCACTACGGTAGACCTCTCCGGCTACCTTGACAATACCGACGACCAGACTGCTACGGAAGTAACCATTGCGGATGCGGGGGGGAACTTTACCTCGGGCGATGTGGAAGGAGCCCTGGCCGAACTGGCTGCGGGCAGCACGGACGACCAGAACCTGACGGGTGCGAGCCTGACGGGCAATACGCTCCAAATCGATATCGAAGACGGCAGCTCTGCGAGTGTGGACCTTACCGCTTTGGTAGACGATGCCGACGCAGACCCGACCAACGAATACAACACGACCTTTGCGGTAAACGGGGCCAACCTGGAAATTACCGATGCGGGGAGCACGCTCTCCGTGCCATTATCCAGCCTGGGCAGTGACGATCAATATGACGATGAGGTCCTCCTAAGGACACCCATTGATGTGGACGAAGGAGGTGAAACCTCCCCGACCAGCGAAACCAATGTACAGGAAGTGATCAATGCGATAGCCCCGATCACCTCGAAAGCAGCCAGGATTTTCTATCCGCCATCCATTGCGATCGACGCATCGGCAAATGGCACGGGCTTGACGGAAAATCTTTATGCCCAATACATCGCTCAATTCGGGACACCGGCCGTTGCAAGTGCCGGGGCACCCGCCGCATTGCCTACCTATGCCGCCAGTGAACTATACTATTATGTCACCTATGCAGACCCGACCGTATTTGCGAATATGAGCATCGATGCGAATGGGGTGCTCACCTACGACATTATCGGGCAGCCTGCGGATTACAATGCGCTGATCAACGTGGTTTTTGTAGTTAAGTAACCCTTACAACCCATCCATAATTCTTGAAATCCAAGCAGCTTCATACCGCATTAAGAACAGGGATTTTGTTCCTTTTCCTGGGAATTTTCCAGGCTCAGGGGCAATTCCTGCTTCAGGCACCCAGCGCAGGGGATGAATCGAACTATCGTTGGTACGAGGCCTCGGATATGGGAACGGTACTGGGGACAGACTTCTTCTACGAGGCCACCCAACCTGGAATCTATTTTGCGACCTATGACGGGACACTCTGTGGCTCGAATGCCACAGGATATTTCATTTTGACGGATTGCAGCAGCCCCGACAACGAGGTAACCCTGGATATTTCCGCCAATGTGAACGGCGGCGCCAGTGTATCCTGGAATCCGGCGGTAGGAGGGGATCCCTTGCGCCCGGTGGTGATCGCAGACCAGAATGTTACTACGTATACCGCCTCGGTTATCAAGGCAGGTGTGAGTATGCCCCTCCCGTCATTTACAATTGTATGTATGCAGCAGGCCGCGATCCTGGTGGATGATGCCGCAGTCACGGACGAAGATATTGCAGTGGTAATCCCCATTTACAACAACGACAGCAACCTTCCGGTCAGCGGCTCACTTACCGCCACCAATCCAGCGGGTGGTGCCGTAATCATCAACCAGAATGGCACGCCCAACGACCCGACGGATGATACGCTTACATATACGCCCGACCCTGATTTTAATGGGATGGATTCCTTTGATTATACCGTTTGCAACACATCCGGCGATTGCAGTACGGCCACGGTTACGGTAACGGTAAACCCGATTGTGGACGCCATCGATGACGCAATGGCCACTACGGAAAATACACCCGTACAGTGGGATGTAATGAGCAATGACAATGACCTGCCCGCATCGGGCACGGTGACTTCGACGGCCCCGACCAATGGCACGGTCGTTTGGGATGACGGGGGAACACCCGGCGATCCCCGCAACTATATACCGACCTATACACCCGATTTCGGCTTTGTGGGTTCCGATGCCTTTACCTATACCGTCTGTGACGATCTGGGCAACTGCAGTACGGCAACCGTAACAGTAATCGTAAACCCCGGTGGATTGGATATTGATACAGACGACGATGGGATTGTGGACAGCTTTGAGGACCTGGATCCGGACGGTGACGGAAATCCAGCTACCAATCCCACGGATACCGATGGGGACGGGATCCCGGACTACAGGGATATCGACAGTGATGACGATGGGATACCGGATAACGTGGAAGGGCAATCCACCGCCGGATACATACCGCCGGGGGGAACGGACGCCAACATGAACGGCCTGGATGATGCCTATGAAAATGGCGGCGCGGTCGGTATTGTTCCTGAAGACACGGATGGGGATGGAATTCCCGATTACGTGGACAGCGATAGCGATAACGACGGGGTTCCGGATAGCATAGAGGCCAATGACACGGATATGGATGGCATTGCGGAGAATGTGATCGTGGGGTCGGACAAGGATGGCGATGGCCTGGATGACGGATTCGAGGGTACAACGGCCATCGACACAGATGTAAATGACGAAAAGGACGATCCCATCAATGACCTCCCGGATACAGATTCCGATGGGGAACTCGACTACAGGGATACGGATGACGATAACGACCAAATTCCGACTGCCGGAGAAGACGCGAACAATGACGGGCTCTTCTACAATGACGACATAGATGGGGATGGCATCCCGGATTACCTGGAACCGAACAGTTCGGCAGAAGACCTGGAAATATACAATGTGGTTACGCCCAATGGGGACGGTGCGCACGACTACCTGAGCATTGCAGGCATCCAGGATTTCCCGAACAACACCATCCGCATTTACAACCGATGGGGGGTACTGGTGTTCACCACTCGTGCTTACGATACCCAGGGCAACGTATTCGATGGAACTTCCCAGGGGCGGGCAACCGTTGCCCAGGACAATAAACTTCCGGTCGGGACCTATTTCTATATCCTGGATTTCGAAGATGAGAATGGCATTATGCGCACACGAACCGGATACCTGTACCTAAACCGATAAAAGCATGGGACTGCATATGATTTTTGAACCACCTGGCAAATTTCTGAAAGTCTTCCTTTCAATGGGATTGCTATGCTTTTTTTCCGGGGTTTTCGGACAACAGGATGCGCAGTATACCCAGTACATGTACAACACGGTTTCGATCAACCCCGGGTATGCCGGGTCGCGGGGAAACCTCAGCATTGCTGCACTCTACCGCTCCCAGTGGGTGGGCCTCGACGGGGCCCCAAAAACTCAGACATTCAACCTCCATTCCCCTGTTGGATACCGAGGGGTGGGCCTGGGGCTTTCCATCGTCAACGACCAGATCGGACCGACTTCGGAAACCTATTTTGACGGGGATTTTTCCTATACGCTTCAGGTAGGGCCCGAGCAGCGATTGAGCTTTGGGCTCAAGGGAAGCGTCCATTTACTGGATATCCGGTTTTCCGAGCTCAATACGGATCCGAATTTCCCGGATGCCCAGTTGCAATCCGACATCCAGAACCGCCTTTCTCCGAATGTGGGGGCAGGGGTTTATTACCATACCGAGCATTTCTATGCGGGCCTCTCTGTACCCAGGTTTCTGCAGACCAGCCATTTTGACCAGTCCTCCCTTTCCACAGCCCGGGAGCAGTTGAATTTCTACTTTATCACGGGTTATGTCTGGGATTTTGACCCGCTGTGGAAATTCAAGCCAAGCCTGCTGACCAAGGCCACGCTGGGAGCGCCTGTACAGGTGGATGTTTCTGCCAACTTCATGTATAATGAAACCTTTATTTTCGGGGCAGCATACCGCTGGGATGCGGCTTTCAGCGGAATGGTCGGGTTTAATATATCCCGCTCCTTCATGGTGGGCCTTGCCTATGACCGGGAGATCACGGAGCTCGGAAGTGCGGCCTTTAACGACGGTTCCTTTGAGGTGATCCTCAGGTACGATTTTCTTCGGATGGTTGGCAATATCAAATCGCCCAGGTTCTTCTGAGTTTCCTGCAAGGATGCGTACTGCTTGCGGTTTGCAGCAGTGGGGGCTACCTTGATTTTGGGTGGGAGGGGAGGCCCATTCCCCACATTTTATGAACCTCTTAACCCAAAAATACCCCAAAGGCCGTATTTTTGGGGCGTTATGGAAGAAGAAGTCATACTGGTAAATGAACAGGACGAAGTCCTCGGCACCATGCCCAAAATGGAGGCGCACGAAAAGGCCCGGCTGCACCGGGCATTTTCCGTTTTTATACTCAATGAAAAAGGGGAGACCATGCTGCAGCAGCGGGCTGCCCACAAGTACCACTCCCCCTTGCTGTGGACCAACACCTGTTGCAGCCACCAGCGGGTTGGGGAAACCAATATCGGGGCTGGCAAGCGCCGGCTGATGGAGGAGATGGGTTTCAAGACCGACCTGCAGGACCTGTTTTCCTTTATCTACAAGGCCCCTTTTGACAATGGGCTCACCGAGCACGAACTCGACCATGTGCTCCTTGGTTATTTCGATGGGGAACCCCAACTCAATCCGGATGAGGTCGCTGCCTGGAAATGGATGAGGCTGGAGGATATCCGGGAAGACATGAGGACCCACCCGGACCGCTATACGGCCTGGTTCCGGATCATTTTTGACCGGTTCTATGCGTATATCACCGCAAATAATCTGATCAAATGAAAGTAAAAGTAAGCCGCAAGGCCCATTTCAATGCAGCCCATCGGCTATACCGGCCTGACTGGGATGACGCGCGCAACCGGGAAGTATTCGGAAAATGCAGCAACCCTCTGTTTCACGGGCATAATTACGAACTGGTGGTGAGCGTTACCGGGCCCATCGATCCCGAGACGGGCTTTGTGGTGGACATGAGCGTCCTGAAAACACTCATCCGCAACGAAGTGGAGGAGGCCCTGGACCATAAAAACCTGAATGAGGAAGTCCCGGAATTCCGGGACCTGAATCCCACGGCAGAGAATATTGCCGTCGTGATCTGGAACAAACTCCGCCCGCACCTGAAACCTGCCTGCGACCTGGAGGTTACTTTGTACGAAACCCCCCGTAATTTTGTAACCTTCGGCGGATAAATCCGCGAAACCGTATCTTTTGGCAGGACTTCTAATAAGAAACCAATGGAAATCTATCCCCTGAAATTCAGACCGATCTTCAAGGAGCGCCTGTGGGGTGGCACCAAATTGCAAACGGTCCTTAAAAAAGGGGTAAGCGGGGACCGCGTGGGTGAAAGCTGGGAAATTTCCGGCGTACCCGGGGATGGTACTGTGCTCAGCAATGGCCCTTACGCCGGGAAGAGCCTGCCGGAACTTATCGAAATGGACCCTGAAGGACTGCTGGGAAGCCGTGTACTGGATCGTTTCGGACGGGAATTCCCAATCCTTATCAAATTTATCGATGCCCGCCTGGACCTTTCCATACAACTTCACCCGGGAGATACGCTCGCCCGAAAACGCCATAACAGTTTCGGCAAAACCGAGATGTGGTATATCATGGATGCGGACCCCGGAGCCCAGCTGATCATTGGCTTTAAAGAGGACGTGTCCCGGGAGGCCTACCAGGAAGCGCTCGATGCAGGGAAACTTCCGCAGCTGTTGCATTACCAGAACGTTTCTCCCGGGGACGCGTATTTCATCAACAGCGGTAAAATCCATGCAATCGGCGGGGGCATCCTGCTGGCGGAGATCCAGCAGAGTTCCGACGTCACCTACCGGGTGTACGATTTCAACCGGCGGGACGAAGACGGGAACCTTCGTGAACTGCATACGGAACTGGCACTGGATGCCATCGATTACGAGCGTCGGGAGGATTTTATCCTGGATTACAGTGCGGAACCCAATAAAGTCAACGAGGTGGCCAGCAGCCCGTATTTTACTACCCGCTACCTCAAGCTGGACCGGGACATGGAACGCAGTTTCAACGGGGATGCCTTCACCATCTACCTGTGCACTTCAGGGGAAGCTACCCTGACGGCGGGGGATACGGCAGTTTATTTCCGGGCCGGGGAGACCCTGATGCTCCCTGCTGCATGCAGGCATCTGCACCTCGCCACCCGGAAGTGTGAATTACTGGAGGTAACCGTCTGAAAAAGATACGTACCGGTTCGGGCGGAAGTTGTATTTTTGGCATAAATCTAGCACCATGGCAACCATCCGGGATCTCAAGAAAGATATCAACAGCGTTTTGGGCGGCATTATCGAGGCGGTCTATATCGCCGAGCAGAGCAGTAACCAGGAAGGCTCAAAAGAAGGGTCCGAAATTATCGACAAGGCAATCGACACCTTTGATTCACTGATTGCAGAAGTCAACAAAAAGGACGTAGAAGACCGGAAAAAACACCTGAAAGGCGTTCGCCAAACCCTGGAAAAGGAGGCCACCCAACTGGTGGACCGTGTCAACAAACTCGCCTGATCCGATTTTTTTTTTTGCAAAGGGCGGTAAACCGGGCAGGGGATTTCAGGATCCATCAGGAAAGAGGGTCGCATGGACCTTTTGCGTTCTATTCTTCCAGTAATTCCTTTAACTGCTTTCCGTATTTGGAGGCCGCTATGTCCGGCGGGAGTGCCTGGTAGATGGAATCCAGGTATTTCGGGTTCGCATCCGAAACCTCGGTAATCGCTACAAAGGGGGCCAGGTAAGAATCCGTGTTGTTCATCGCAAAATTCAGCGCATACAGGTAGGACCGGAGCGTCAACCGCTCCCCTGCGCGATCCAGTGAATCCAGGGCCGCGCTGTCGGCAGGGCGTTGCAATTCCCCCATGGCTCTTGCCAGTTCCAATTGCTGTACGTGGTACCGGGACTGCACTTTGCGGTATTCGGCAAATTTCTCATTGGCAGCCGACCCCGTAATATTTGCAGCCGTTTCGAATTCATCCCAACGCGTATCGATGCGTATAGTGCCGGGTTCTGCAAAAAAGATGATCCGGTCATTCAACTGGTTGTTGTCTGCCTTATCCAGGTAGAGGTAATAGATGTCGGCACCGTCAACCGGGCTGCTCAGCCGGAATTCTCCGGTCCCGCTGACCAAAATGGAATCCAGGTTCACCAGGGTGGTATCTGCAACCTGCTGCAGGTAAAGCGTCCCTTTTTTCAGCCCTCTCACATTCCCCTCCACAATGAGCTCATCTGAAGCCCTGTCAGGTCCGCAGGCTACAAGCAACAGGCCCGCTGCCGCGATCAGAATCCGTTTTTTCATCCTTGAATATTAGCGCGGCAAAGATGCCATTTTTTTTCCAATCCCGGAAGGCCGGTTAAGTACTATCCGGCGGCCGGGGCAACAACCTCCATCAGGTAGGCGCATGCGAGTGCCCCGCCGGTCCCCACCACATAACCCAGTACGGCGAGCAATACGCCCACCGAGCTCAGGGAGGGATGGAATTCTGCTGCCACAACCGGGGCAGAGGCCGCGCCTCCTACATTGGCCTGGCTCCCCACGGCCAGGAAAAAGAACGGGGCACGGATCAGTTTGGCCACCAGGATCAGCAACCCGGCGTGGAAACCGATCCAGATCAGCCCCAGCAGCAGCAACCCCGGGTTTTCCAGGATCCGGCTCAGGTCCATCTGCATGCCAATGGTCGCCACCAGGATATAGATGAAGACACCACCAATTTTACTGGCACCCGCCCCTTCGTAATTCCGGGCCGGCGTAAAGGAGAGGGCAATCCCGAACAGGGTTGCCAAAACAATCATCCAGAAGAACTCCCCGCTCAGGAACGATAAGAAGCTTTTGGGGTCGCTAACCAGCCGGGACCCTTCGCTGAGGGCCGCACTCAGGTAACCCCCCGCCCAGTGGGCCAGACCAACCGCAGCAAATGCCAGGAAAAGCAGAACCATATAATCATTCAGGGTGGGTACCCGGGTGATCCGCTCAGAAAACTCCGTCACCTTTTTTTTCAACACCTCAATGGAGGAGGCATCCGCCTTGAGCCACCGGTCAATCCGCCGGGTCTTGCCCACGCCCAGCAGCAGGATGGCCATCCAGAGGTTGGCCACCAGGATATCCACCAGCACCATTTCCCCGAACCGATCCGGGTTGAAGCGAAATATTTCGAGCATGGCGGCCTGGTTGGCCCCGCCACCGATCCAGCTGCCGGCAATGGTCGCCAGGCCCCGCCAGACGGCATCAAAACCGACCCCGCCAACCGTCTCCGGCGAGATGGCAGAAACCAGGAGGATGGCCAGCGGCCCCCCCAGGACAATCCCCACCGTACCGGTCAGGAACATGATCAGCGCTTTGGACCCGAGGTTACGGATCGCCTTCAGGTCGATACTGAGGGTCATCAGGACCAGAGCGGCCGGCAACAGGTACCTGCTCGCCATGAAATACAGTCGGGAAGTATCCCCCGATATGATCCCCAGACTCGAAAAAACAGCTGGAAGCATATAACAAAGCAGGATGGCCGGGACAATGTTGTAGAATTTCCCCCAGAATCCCTTACCGATCCCCGAGGTATAGAAAACAAAGCCCAGGCAACAGGCAAGCAGGCCAAAGACAATCGCGTCGTTGGTAATAAGTGGTTCGTCCATGGTTGGCAGTTTCAGTACGGGCGAAAAGATACTCGTTTTTTGGCAGAGCCAACGGTGGTTTGTCGGGTCATCGGCCGATCCCGCGCCAGGAAGTCAGATGCCCGGCCAGCTATTCGGCTGGCAGGTCAGCTGTTCAGCCAGAAATTCAGACGTTGCGCTAGCAGGTCAGATGTTGAGCCAGTAGGTCAGTTTCAGGTTGATGGTCCGGAAGCGGGGGCTGAACCGGCTCACGTAGTAGTTGTCCGTGTAGACCAGGAACAGGTCGGAAAGGGGGGCAAAACGCCATTGAAGCCGGGCGTTCACCCCAAAATTATCCCGCTGGTTGCTGTACTGCACCAGGGTCGACAGGAAGAGCGACTTGGAAAAAGTGAGCTCTATCTTCGGGGCGACCAGCCAGATATCCGCACTGGGGTAGGGGTCCGGCAGCGAAATCCGGTCGTAGTTCAACTGCATGGAAATAAATGCCTTGGGCTGGATCCGGAGGGTTGTGCTTCCTTCCACCGAAAACCGCTCCCCGTTGAAAAAGTCCCCGTAGGTGGTTTGCACCCGGTAGGCAAAAATGCGCCGCTGGTCCGAACTGTACTGCATGTCCAGGCTGTTGTAGTAGTATTCGGAATCCGCGGGAAGTTCCAGGGCCCCGTCCGTCCCGGTGGGGTCGAAGGAGTCGAACAAATAGGTGTAATCATTGGTCCACTGGATTTGCATTTGCTGCTGGTTCCGGAAGCGCGCCTCCCACCGCGTCCGGATGGTGTAATCCGTATTCTGCATATCCGCGCTGGGCCTCCAGGTATATACGGGGATAATGGAAAAACTGTGGTTGTTGATAAACCCGCTCTGCGGCCAGAATACCCTTTCGATATTGCCGACTCCCTTAAAGATGTCGGTTCTCCGGACAAACCCCAGGTCGGAATCGAAATTCTCACCCAGGTAAACCCATTTGGTAAAGCCATTCCAGTTCCGGGAATTAAACCGCATGCTGGCACCTGCAGACCAGTCGTTATCGTTGACCCCCTCGTTGAAGGATTTGTGGATGTAGTATTTCCCGCTCCAGACGTTGTCCGCGGAAATCAGGTTGTAATCGATGCCCGCCACCCGGTTGTAGCGGTTTTCCGGGGTGATAAAGTCTTCGTTGCCGAACGATTGCCTGTTGATTATGAACATACCGATATTCGAACGGGAAAATACCAGGTGTTGCAACGCCAGCATGCTGTTGTTGTTCGACGCGATTTCGTTCGCGACGTCTGCTTCTGTCTGAATACTGAAAAAGCCCAGCCGCAGTTTCTGGTTGAGCTTACCACTCAGGCGCACCCCGCCCAGGATGCTATTTTCAATAGTATTCCCCGCCGTATCCTGGGCGATTCCAATACGCCTGGAAAAGAAGGGGTTGGCATCCCTGTCATCCCCGAAACCTGCAAAGAGGTCATTGTTGTCGATGAAAAATTGGCGTTTTTCCGGTAAGGAGACTTCAAAACGGGTCAGGTTGGTCACCTGGTCGTCCACTTCCACCTGGGAAAAATCCGGGTTTGCCGTGATGTCCAGGTTCATGCTGTTGCCAATGGAGACCTTGACATCCCCGCCAAACTTTACAGAGGACTCCGCCTGGTCCGCTTCCCGGTCGCTGAACCAGCCAGTATTTACATAAGGGATCAGGGCCATGGGCGTCCTCGACCGCCCCAGGGGCTTTTCAAAGACCATCTCGCCCATAAAGGTGAGCCCGTAGATATTCTGGTTCTGGGGGATACGTGCCCAGGTACTGCTTTCGTTGGACTGGGTGTCGAACCGGTAACTGTTGAACCTCCAGCGGGTTTCCCCTTCCCGGAATTTAAAGGAGGTCAGCGGGATGATCAATTCCGAGGTATAGTGGTTCTCATAAATCTGGGATTCCCCCCGCCATTTCACATCCCAGGAAATGGTAAATCCCGACAGGTCCAGCCCGCCCCCCGAAACCAGGCCTTCCCGGCGTACCCCGTAGGGATTCGTCCCGAACAGGAAGGCATTGTTGCCGTCGTTGAAAGTATCGAACAACAGGGTAATATTGTCCGAATTCCCGGCACGAAAGTCACGCTGCAGCGACTGGATGGCATAATTCCGCCCCGCTGCCTGCACCGAAATACCGATGTACAGGTTTTCATCGTCAAACAGCATTTTGATCCGGGATTGCTGTTTGGCCTGGACACTGTCCACCGGGAAGTATTGCCAGAAATTTTCGGCACTTTCCGCTTCCTGCCAGAAGGATTCCTTCAACACCCCGTCCAGGGTGATTTCCTTGGCGAGGTCGGGGATATATTTGACGGTAATGGTTTTGTGGGACTGGTCCTGGGAACGGATACTGAGGGCGCACAGCAGACAGGTTGCCAGGAGGGGGAATCTCATAATTGGAAGGGTTGTCGGTCAGTGGACTTCAAAAGTAAAAAGTATTGGACGGATATCGTGTACTGTTAACACTATATTATATTTTTTCCCGGGAAGTCCTGCAATTTACGCGTCGGGCCATGCCGGGGCGACCATCCTCAGTCCCCGGAGCGATCCCGGAACTTCCGCGTTTTGGCCTTGTCCGGGTTGGAAAACAACCGCTTGAAAAAACCATCCCGTTTTACCGGCGGGCAATCCAACAGGTTCGCGATATCAGGGCCAGGCTCCGGGAAGCTTCCCCCAGTCCATTTCCGGAGACCGGCATCCCGGCTTAATCCCTGATACCACAGGGCAAAAAGCGGCAGGGCGGCGTTGGCCCCCTGGCCGATCCGCGTATTGGGAAAGCCGATTTCATGCGATTCCAACCCTACCCAGCTCACATGCACCAGCCGGGGGGTAAGGGCCACAAACCAGGCGTCCTTATTGTTCTGGGTGGTACCCGTCTTCCCGGCTATATCGCCTTTGAGGCCATAGGTGCCACGGATACGGGAAGCCGTACCGCCTTCCACCACCGAGCGGAGCATTTGCAGCATCAATTGGCGGGTGCGCTCGCTATAGGCCGGTGCCGCTACAGTTTCTTCCTCATGCCGGTAGATTTCATTCCCGTCCCGGTCCGTGATGCGACGGATCAGGTAGGGGGTTACCGGTTTGGCATCGTTGATATAGCTGGCATACGCCCCGGCCATCTCCGGGATGCCGATGGATCCCGTCCCCAATGCAAGGGAGGGCGTTTCCGGCAACGGTGCCCCGATCCCCATGGCCTTCGCCTGGGAAAGGACCCGGGGGATCCCAGTTTCTTCAAGGACTTTTACCGCCACGGTATTCACGGAGTTGCGCAGTGCCTCCTGCATGGAATAGTTCAGGTAGTCCTCTTCCTTATCCCCCGAATTGGAGGGCGTCCAGTCCTCCAGGTTCTCGTACCGCACCTCCCGTGCCGAGAAATAGTCGCAAGGGTCCAGGCCTTTTTCCAGGGCTGCCGTGTAGACCACCGGTTTGAAAGTCGACCCGACTTGTCGGCGGCTTTGGGAGATATGGTCGTATTTGAAATGTTTGAAGTCCACACCGCCCACCCAGCTGAGTACGGCCCCAGTCCGGGGATCGATGGCGAGTGAGCCGGTGTTCAGGAACCGGGCATAGTGCAGCAGGCTGTCTACCGTACTGGCCCGGACTTCTTTTTCGCCCTCCCAGTCTGCCAGCACCATGGGACGCGCCTTCCCCAGGGAATCCATAATGGCGGCGTGTTCCAGGCCGGAGGCGGCCAGTTTCTTGTAGGGGGGTGAACTGCGGATATAGCGGTCGATAAACCGATCGTCGGTTTTCCAGGGAGCCCGGTTGCCAAAGGCCTTTTCAAAATCGGCCTGCAGGCGTTTCATGTGCTGCTGCATGGTGCGCTCCGCCACCTGCTGCATCCCCCGCTCCAGGGTGGTGTAAATCTTCAGCCCGGAGGTGTAGAGGTTGAGCATGGAATCCGTCCCAGCCCGGTCGCCAAGCCAGCTGGAGACTTTCCTCCGGACCGCCTCGCGAAAATAGGCGGCCAGGCCTTCATTGGCCGTATAGGGCCTGTAATCGAGGACCAGCGGGAGGGACTGCAGGCTGTCGGCCACCCCGTCTTCCAGGTAGCCGTTCCGCGCCATGGCGCCCAGCACCAGGTTCCTGCGCTCCAGGCTCCGGTCTGGAAAAAGGCGGGGGTTATAGGAGTGGGTTGCCTTGAGCATCCCGATCAGGGCCGCGGCCTGCTCGGGTTTCAGGTCCCGGGTCTTTACATTAAAGAATTTTCGAGCGGCACTTTCGATCCCGAAACTGTTATCCCCAAAGGAAACGGTGTTGAGGTAAAGCCGGAGGATCTCTTTTTTTTCGTGCAGGCGTTCCAGCCGCCGGGCGATAAACATCTCCCGGACTTTGTCTGCTGCCAGTCCTACGGTGCCACTGCCCGTGCGCGGGTAGAGGTTCTTGGCCAATTGCTGGCTCAGGGTACTCCCACCCCCGGCGCTGCTTTCGCCCAGCAGCAGCGTTTTGAAGAAGACCCGCATCAGGCTCTGGTAGTCGATGCCGGAATGCCGGTAAAACCGTTCATCCTCGATGGCGACCAGGGCATCGAGCACGTGTCCCGGGATCTCTTCCATCCCAATGGGCTGTCGGTCTGCCAGGTAGTACTTGCCAATCAGTACGCTGTCCGCGGAATACACCTCCGATGCCCGGTCCTGGCGGATTTCACGGAGTTCGGAATACCCGGGGATCCGCCCCCACAACCCGAAATAAACCGTCCCCACGAAAAGTACGGCAAGGGCGGTCCCGGATAACAGGGCTGCCAGGAGGTAACGGAACCAGGCCGGGCGGATGGAGCGGAAGGCGTTGAAGAAACTTTTCACATTGCGAAGTTCAGATAATCCGGAGGATTGAGTGGGCAAATTAACAATTCCTTAATTCCCGAATCCCTACTTTTGAAACCAATTCAACCTCATATGAATCGCGTATTCCTCCTATTGCTCTGCCTGCCATTTTTAACACTGGCCAAACCTCCCGACTGGGGGCGCACAGGCCACCGGGTCATCGGGGAAATTGCCGAGAAACATCTCTCCCGAAAGGCGCGCAAGGCCATTGAACAGTTATTGGAGGGTGAATCCCTGGCCCGGGTCTCCACCTTCGCCGACGATATCAAATCGGATACGGCCTATCGCCGCTACAGTCCCTGGCATTATGTAAACCTGCCCCCGGACAAGGGGTACGGGGAGATCGCGCATTCCCCCCAGGGAGATGTCATACAGGGCATTGAAAAATGCATTGCCCTCCTGAAAGACCCGGGCAGTTCCCGGCCGGAACGCGTTTTCCACCTGAAACTCCTGGTCCACCTGGTTGGGGATTTGCACCAGCCCTTGCACGTAGGACGCTCAGAGGACAGTGGGGGTAACGACATCCAGCTCCAGTATTTTGACCGGGGTACCAACCTGCACCGCCTGTGGGATTCCGACCTGATCGAGGATTACGGGATGAGTTACAGCGAACTGGCAGGTACCCTGCCGCGCGTTAGCAGGAAACAGCTCCGGGCCATCCGGACGGGTTCCGTCCGGGACTGGGCGGCGGAGGTACAGCAGCTGGTCTACCGCGTGTACCCTTCCGTGGAAAAAGGGGAAAAACTCTACTACCGGTACCACTACGACTGGTGGGATACCGTGGAGCAGCAATTGCTCCGCGGGGGGCTGAGGCTTTCCGCCATCCTCAACGACATCTACGGGTAAACTACCTGCTTTTCGGGATGGCGTTCCCGCTGATGGCGCGCTGCCGGCTCGATTTAAAGCGCCGGACGCTTTTTGCGCGGAGTTTCAGGTGTTTGGTAGACCGACCCTGCACCCGTTTCCGCCACCTTTTGAAGCTCCCGGGTTTGAGTTGGGCGCGCATCAGAGAAATTACCTCCTGTTCGGAAAGACCGAATTGATAGGTAATGGCTTCGAACGGGGTGCGGTCCTCCCAGGCCATTTCGATGATCCGGTCCGTATCGGCCGGACTGAGCGTTTCCTTTTCCATGGTACAAAAATACGCATCCGGGGGATGACAGGGAAATTTGGGCCGCTCCCTGCTTGCTTAGCCGCCCCCTGTCCGCCTAATATATTTTACGAAAGGTCAGGTTGATCCTGGGCCCGATGGGCCGGCGTGTCTTGGGTAGCTGGTGGAGCCAGTGGTGCTGGGTCGCCCCGGCCATCAGGAGCAGGCTCCCGGGTTCCAGCAGCAACCGGACCCGCAGGTCCTTGCGCTGCCGGTGTTTCAGGTGGAAGATACGGGGACTCCCCAGGGAGAGGGAAGCAATGGCCGGGTTTTGGCCCAGTTCCGGTTCATTGTCTGCGTGCCACCCGTTGCTGTCCGAACCATCCCGGTACAGGTTGAGCAGGCAGGTGGTGTATTCCTGTCCGGTGGCCCCGGATACTTTTTCCAGCAGCTCCTGTAACAGGGGGGTGAAGGGATGGGGTTGCATCTCAATACCGGAATAGGAATAGGATTTCCCGTTATTCCCGTAGAGGGCGGTTAGCCGGGGCTGGGGGTAAGTCTTGCCAAAGATGCGAATCGGGTCCTGTCGCCAGGGGGTGTCCCGGTACAGGGTTTCAAAGCAGGCGCCGGCCTTTTCCGCATCCAGGAATCCCGCCTGGTAGCGGATGGTCGCGTCGGGGAGCTCCTCCAGTTCGGGTAACGTGGATTTCATCGCATCACGGTCTTCAGCTGGTTCCGGTATTCGGAAGGGCTCATACCTGTAAAGGCCTTGAAGGACTTGTTGAAATGGGAGAAGTTGTTGAATCCGCTTTCAAAGCAGATTTCGGTAATCGACATTTCGTTCTCCGAAAGCAGGTTGGAGGCGTGCACCATCCGGTACTCGTTCACAAACTGCACAAACGTCTTGTTGGTGACCTTTTTGAAATACCGGCAAAACGACGGGACGGTCATGTGCGTCAGGTCGGCCATTTCCTCCAGGGAGATGGGGTCCCGGTAATTTTCCTTGACGAAATTGAAAATGGTGTTGATCCGGTCGTTTTCCTTGGTCTGGGTTTCCACCGAGAGGTGGTCGGCGTTCAGTATCTGGAATTCCGAAGTGCTGCCCAGCTCATTGAGGATATTTAAGATGGCCAGCAGCCGTTGGAAATCGGATTTATATTCAAGGATTTCGATTTTCTCCCCGATTTTCTTTTTCGCATTGCCCGTAAAGGCAATCCCTCCCTTGGCTTTTTCAAAAAGCTGCCGGATATGGCGCATTTCGGGAATGGAGAAAAAATCGGATCCCAGAAAATCCGTTTTCATCTGCACCACAGATTCGCTGGTGTTTCCGGTGCAGGCGTCGGTAAATCCGCAATGCGGCATGTTGGAACCGATCAGGATCAGGTCCCCCTGGGTATAATAGGACACATGGCTGCCAATCTGCCGCTTCCCGTTGCCCCCGTTTACATAAACCAATTCGATTTCCGGGTGGTAATGCCAGACAAGGTTCTTATTGGGTTTGTGCGCGTCGAATTTCTGGTAGGTAAAGGACTGCCCGAAATCCGGTTCAATCGCTTCAAAAGCAGGTTTGAGTTTAAGCATATCCATTTATTCTATACTAAAGATACGTTGACCAATGTCCTGTGGACTATGCAAAATTACCCAAAACCTGTGGCATATTACCATTTTACAATTAATTAACACTAATTCATGTGAAAATAGCACATAAACTGGATAATGCCGTAGTAGTATTCCCGCAACATCCGCCCTAGATTTGCCTTGTGTAATTCAAAAAACAACCAGTTATGAAAAAAAATGTAATGACTATTTCCGCGGCTTTCCTGATGATAGCCGGAACTACAGTAGCCACGGCATCGGTTAACCCCGTGAAGCCGGTGGCCGGAATGATCGAAAAAATCGCCGATGCGGACCCGTATATGCGGAAGCACGGAGAGAAAGTATATCTCAACTACCTCAACCTCGAGGGGAATACGGTAATCGTCAAGGTTACCGACCAGGAAAACCGGGTACTCTATATAGAGCGCTTCAAGGATTCTCCGGTTGTCGAGAAGGCTTTTAACTTTGAAAGTGCCAAATCAGGTATCTACAAAGTTGAAGTAGAGGTAACATCAGGAGATAGAACCTATTCAGAATCCCTGAAAGTTGTCAGGTAATGGATGTTTAGTTTAGTTTGTTTAATTCGGGAAAGGGGGAGCACTTGTGTTCCCTCTTTTTTTTGGGGTGGTTCGGTAAGGGGTGACGGTCTGGGTCCCTGGTTTCGGTTTGCCGCGGCGGCGAACCGGTTCCCGGGCTACGACAGCCAGCGCATAAGCTGTTTCCGGGATTTTTCCGGCAGCACTTCCGTTTCAAGTGCCCGGGTGAGGAGCCGCTGATCCTTCTCCTCGCTGTACAACAACCGGTAATAGGCAGCAATATCCGGCGCCTTTTCATCGGAATCTATCAGCAGGAAAGGGTCCCGCGGGCGTACCCTGCCCGGTTCAAGGACTTCCCCGTAGGCCCCGGGTCTGCCCCGGTCGATGAACTTTTCAATGATCCCCTGGTCCCTAAAGCGGATACCCAGTTTAAAGCAGGGTTCCCGGGGCGTGGTAATACGGATGACAGCCCCACCCAAGCGATAGACGGCTCCCATTCTCAGGTTTTTTTCTTCCAGGCCCCGGATGGTGAGGTTTTCCCCGAACATGCCAAAGCCCCAGTCCGGCAGCGGGTAAAGCTGCTTCCAGTACGGGTATTCCTCCCCGGCGAACAGGTAGCAGGCCTTCAATTCGCCCCCGTGTACCTCCGGATTGCCGATCCGGTCTTCCCGTATCCCGGCCCGGTCCAGGAAAATCCCTTCTTCCCGGGGCTTTTTGTAGATGCCTGTTTGTTGTTCCCGCCCTTTCCAGCGTATGGTTACGAGGTTTGCAGTATTGGTGCTGAGGATTTCCATGGTAGTGCCACCAAGTTACAGGATTCCGGTGAAATTCCGGGCAGGGGCCTGCAATTTTACGGCCTGTCAGAGGAAGACCTGTCCGGGTTGGGAATGCAGGGAATAAAAAAACCGCCCGGGACCGGGCGGTTGATGCATTTGTGAAAGTGTTGCTAAAAAAAGGTCGTCAGGATTCCTTCTCGTCCATTTTTTTGGTGATAAAGAACCCGATAAGCAGGCCGGTACCCGCCAGCAGGAAGATGGATCCCGGCATGGCAATGTCGTCGTCCACCCCGCCGATCTGGGCAAGGCTTCCCCCGATCATCACCCCGGCCCCGATCCCCATCAGCAGCAACGCCAGGTTGAGGATCAGGATTTTCCATAGCGGTTGCGACGGGCGCTTCCCCTGTACAAAAATACTGGCATCGGCCCCTTTCTCGATCAGTGCCATGCGCTCCTTGTTCCGTGTTGAAAAGTAGAGGTAGGCAATCCCGAAGAAAACCGAGAACATTGTGATAAAAACGATAATTTCTCCTCCCATGATACTATTGGTTTTTGATTGAGTTTATACCCCATTGGACGGCACGGCTCGCGAAGAGGTTACAGAATCTTCGTAAATTATGTAACCCGGCACGCCTGCCGGGCGTCTAAAAGATACATGAGCCAACAACTTACCGACGGGGAATTGATCGAGCAGGTGCTCCATGGGCGGGAAAGCGCTTATGAAGTCCTGGTAGACCGTTACAGCCATATGGTATTTACCCTGGCCTGCAAAATGTTGCAGAACCGGGAACTCGCCGAGGAAACCGCCCAGGACGTTTTTGTCAAGGCCTATACCTCCCTGTCGGGATTCCGGGGAAACGCCAAGTTTTCGACCTGGCTGTATACGATCGCCTACCACCGCATCCTCGATGTGGCGGCCCGTGAGAAACGCCGCCAGCCCTACCGGTCGGATATTGTGCCGGAGGGCATGCCGCTCCGGGACCTGGAGGATACCTGGTCCCGGCTCATGGACCGGGAACGGGGCGAACTGCTCCGGGGGGCGCTGCAGGAACTGGCCCAGGAGGACCGCGTGCTGCTCAGCCTGCATTACCTGCAGGAGCAGTCGCTGAAGGAAATAGCGGGAATTACCGGTATCCGGCCCGGCACGGTTAAAGTGAAGCTCTTCCGCGCCCGGGAGCGGCTGCGGGACTTACTGTCGGCATCGGCCGGCTATCAAACACTCAGGGAATATGGACGATAAGCAACAAGAAGCAATTTACCGGAAGATCCTCAGGGAATCGGCCTTTGAAGAAGCCCCGCCCGGGTTTACCAGATCCGTCATGGACCGGATCCGGAAGGAAAAGACCGTTCAGGTGCAGGCCCCGCTCATTTCGGGCAAGGTTTGGGCCGGTATTGCTGCCGGCGTGGCGGGGTTGGCGCTCTGGGGGATGACCGCGTCGGGGGGCTCCGGGGAAGCCCCCGGATTTATCGGCTACCTTTTTGACAGGTCAGCGGCCCTGCGGATCCCGAAGATGGGCTTCCCGGAACTCCCCGAGCTACCGGCACCCTACCTATACGGGGTCGGATTCCTGCTGGTATTCGCCATTTTCCAGATGGCATGGGTGAAACGGTACCTGGACAGCCGCTATTCACTGTAATACCCGGTTAGCCCAGATAGACATACGCCCAGTAGACCAGGCCAGCCTGCAAGGGGAGACGCAGCCAGAGTAACCACCCAGGCAACCCCCCCGCTGCCCGCTTGTCCCTCAGCATGTGGATGTGGACCGGCAGGAACAGCACAAGCATCGCCATGATCGCGTAAAGGGCCGGGTCCTTCGCATGCGGGAACAGGAGGGCAATGCCCAGGCCTGCTTCCAGGACCCCGCTTCCCCAAACAGTAAATCGTTTGAACGGTATCCAGGGGGGGAGGATCCTGCCATATACCCTCGGGAAGATCCAATGTGCAAATCCGGCCACCACGTACATGCCGGCCATCAAGTAATAATGCCATGAATAAGCCATGGGGGTAAGATACCGCTTTTACCCCGGGTATGGGCTCTTCGGGTTCCCGGTTTCCCAATTGGCCCGAAAAGCCATGGAGTTCCTTTCGGTTCGCGGAATATCCTTATCTTTTTGGGTATCCGAAAATACCGCGTTATGAAAAACTACCTCATCGTCCTTTTCGCTCTGCTGCTGGGGGTTTCCTGCGGGGAAACACCCGAAAAGGCACCGCCGGCAATCGCTGGCAAAACCTGGTGGAAAGAAGCGGTCATCTACCAGCTGTACCCCAGAAGCTTCAAGGATTCGGACGGGGACGGGGTGGGGGACCTCAACGGGATCATCCAGGAACTCGACTACCTGCAAAGCCTGGGGATTACTGCTATCTGGCTGAACCCCATCTACTCATCCCCCAATGCAGACAACGGGTACGACGTCAGCGATTACAGGGGCATCATGGAGGAGTTCGGGACGATGTCGGATTTTGACCGGATGCTGCAGGGTATGCACGAGCGCGGGATCCGCCTGATCATGGACATCGTGGTTAATCACAGCAGCGAGGAGCACCCCTGGTTCCTTTCGGCCAGGAGTTCCCGGGACAGCCCGTACCGGGACTATTACCATTGGTGGCCTGCCGAAAAAGGTGTCCCCCCTTACCGGTACAGCCTCTTCGATGCCACGGGCAACGCCTGGAAATTCGATTCCGTGACCAATGCCTATTACCTCCACTATTTTTCGGCCCAGCAGCCGGACCTGAAATGGGAAAACCCGGAGGTGCGCCAGGAAGTCTATGACATCATGACCTTCTGGGCGGAAAAAGGGGTGGACGGTTTCCGGCTGGACGCCTTCCAGTTCGCCGCCAAGGATACCACCTACCCCGAATTCCCCGAGGGCTTCGAGAAGGATTTTATCCAATACTACGCCATGCAGGACGGTTTGCACGGTTACCTGAAGGAAATGAACCGGGAGGTCCTGAGCCGGTACGATGTTATGAGCGTTTCGGAGGGGGCCGGTCGGAACTTTGAGGATGCCCACATGCTGGTGGATGCGGATCGGGAGGAACTCGACATGGCCTATGCGTTCGAAGGGGTGGACATCCCGAAATACGAAGGGTACGACCTGGATACGATGAAGGAGGTATTTGGCCGGTGGGATGCGGAGTTCGCAACCCAAGGATGGCTTTCCATCTTCCTGGCCAACCACGACCAGGCACGCATGGTCAGCCGCTGGGGAGATGACCGGCCGGAATTCCGGGATGCCTCTGCCAGCCTGCTTAATACGTTTATCCTCAGTATGCGGGGGACGCCCTACTGTTATTACGGGGACGAATTGGGCATGACCAACATGGATATGGACAGCATTTCGGAATACAACGACATCGCGGCAATCAACGGCTATGAGAAGGCCCGGTCGGAGGGGGCGGATATGGCGGCATTCATGGAACGCCTCAATTTCACCTCCAGGGACAATGGCCGGACCCCCATGCAGTGGACCGATGGCCCCCATGCCGGTTTTACAACCGGGGAACCCTGGCTGCCGGTCAACGAAAACAAAGACCGGATCAATGTCGCCCGTCAGGATACCCTGCCTGGTTCCGTACTGAACCATTTCCGAAAGCTCACCCGCCTGCGCAGGGAGAGCGACGTGCTCATCTACGGGGCCTATGAGCTGGTGGATGCCGGCAACCCGGATATATATGCATATACCCGTTCCCTGGGGGATGAGCAAGTGCTGGTCTTATTGAATTTCAGCTCTGAAGCGGCAGGTTATAGCTTGCCCGGCAGCCTGGTTCCCGGAAACCGGCTCATCGACAACTACGACCCGGATGCAATGGCCCCGCTGGATGCCGGGACCCTGCGCCCGTGGCAGGCGGTTATCTGCAAGTTGGGAAGGTAGTAGCTGGCGGCCATCTGTCAGGTAGGGCAAAAAAAAGCCGCCCGGAATTCCGGGCGGCTTTTTTCGAAGGTCCGGGCCGGATTATTTGACCATTTCGTAACTCCGCCGGATAAAGGCGGTAAGCGCCTCTCCCTTGAGCAATCCCTTGGATAGCCGCGCCAGGTCCAGGGACTGGGAAATGAGGCGGCTACGCTTCTTGTCTGTTTTTGTGCCGAGGATTTCCCCCACCAGCGGGTGGTTCGTATTGACCACAAGGTTGTAGAGTTCCGGCATGTTGCCCATGCCGAACATGCCCCCGCCGGTCTGCTGCATCTCCTTCATGCGCCGCATGAACTCGGGTTCGGTAATCACAAAGGGTGCCTGGTCGCTGTCCATGGCCTCCAGCTGGACGGTATACGGGCTTTTTTCGCCCAGCACCTTTTCGATCTGCCCTTTGAGGGTTTCCTGTTCCTTATCCGACAATTTGGAGATGGCCGGTTCGTCCTTCCGGATCAGTTTGTCCAGGTGGTCGGCATCTACCCGTGCAAAGGAGATATCCTCCTTGCTGGTTTCGAGTTTCTGCATCAGGTGGGAAACGATCGGGCTGTCCATCAGGAGGATCTGATACCCCTTGGCCCGCGCGGCTTCAATGTATGCATGCTGCGCCTCGGTGTCCGAGGCATACAGCAGTACCCGCTTGCCATCCTTGTCGGTCTGGTGGTCTTTTACCTTTTCGATGAGTTCGTCAAAGGTGAAATAGTCGCCGTCCACCGTTGGGTAGAGTGCGAATGTATCCGCCTTTTCAAAAAATTTCTCATCTGAGAGCATCCCGTATTCGATGACGATCTTGATGTCGTTCCACTTTTCCTCATAGGCTTTACGGTCGTCCTTGAAGAGAGAGGCCAGTTTGTCGGCCACTTTCCGGGAAATATAGGAGGATATCTTTTTGACTGCCCCGTCGGCCTGCAGGTAGGAACGGGAGACGTTCAGGGGGATATCCGGGGAGTCAATCACCCCGCGCAACATGGTAAGGAATTCCGGTACAATACCCTCGACGTTATCCGTAACAAATACCTGGTTCTGGTAAAGCTGGATGCGGTCCTTCTGCAGGTTGATGTCCCCGGTCAGTTTGGGGAAGTACAGGATGCCGGTCAGGTTAAACGGGTAATCCACATTCAGGTGAATGTGGAAAAGCGGTTCCTCGAACTGCATCGGGTATAGTTCCCGATAGAATTTTTTGTAGTCGGCCTCCTCCAGATCCGTGGGCTTCTGGGTCCAGGCCGGGTTGGGGTTGTTGATGATGTTGTCCACTTCCCGGGTTGGAGCCGGATCGTCTTCCTTGGCGCCTTCCGGTTTGGGCAGGGTCTCTGTGCGGGTGCCGAATTTAATGGGCACCGGCATGAATTTGTTGTATTTGACAAGGAGTTCGCGAATGCGCGCCTCTTCCAGGAATTCCCGGGAATCTTCGGCAATGTGCAGGATAATTTCGGTCCCCCGCTCCGTCCTTTTGCCTTTTTTGATGGTGAATTCCGGATTGCCTTCGCACACCCAGTGGACGGCGGGGACGTCCTCGCGATAGCTTTTTGTCAGGATCTCAACTTTTTCGGCCACCATAAAGGAGGAGTAAAACCCAAGGCCGAAGTGGCCGATGATTCCGGCCTCCTTGCCGGCCTCCTTATACTTGTCCAGGAATTCCCCTGCGCCTGAAAAAGCGACCTCGTTGATGTATTTCTCCACCTCATCCTTACTCATCCCGATCCCCTGGTCGATGATGTGCAACTTGTTCCCCTTCTTGTCGATTTTCACTTCGATAAGCGGATTGCCGTACTCCACTTCGGCCTCGCCGATGGAGGTCAGGTGTTTCAGTTTGAGGGTTGCGTCCGTAGCGTTGGAGATCAGTTCCCTCAGGAAGATCTCATGATCGCTGTACAGGAATTTCTTGATCAGCGGGAAAATGTTGTCGACGGAAACATTAATCTTACCAGATGCCATTTTTCTAAGTTTTGATATTCCAGTACTCAAAAAAAATACCAACCTGCCAGGAAGTGACAAACTGACACAAATACCTCACATCTTGTCAAGAATTCATTTTTAACAAATTTTTGTGTTTAAAAAAGAACAACATAAGTTAAACGTTATTATATTTGAATGATTGCTTTCAAAAATGCTATGAAGAAGCACTTTGAATCAGTAATCAGTTTGTTTATTAATTGGTTAGGTTGTTTGAAGAGCGCGCTTTCAATTTTGAAGGCGCGCTTTTCTTTTTGCTATTTACAGTAATCTTAACACATAAAATGTCTTACAAATAGTAAATTTGTATAAACAAAAAATACTTTCATGAGTGCAGCGAAAAAGAAGGCACCTTCCCTGAATCGTCAAAAGGTTTTTACCGCATATATGACTTCCGTACTGGAAACAGGGCAGTTCCCGGCATCCGTATATAAATTCTGCAAGGAACTAGAGGTCGAGGAGTCTGAATTCTACCAGCTGTTCGGATCCCTCGAATCTGTCAGGGAACAGGTCTGGACAGAATTTTATGACCAAACGATCGGGCGCATCCAAAAGGACAAGAACTATGAAAGCTACTCCAACCGGGAGAAGTTCCTGAGTTTTTTCTATACGTTTTTTGAGATGCTGGCGCTCAACAGGTCCTATGTCCTTTTTGTCCTCGGGTCCGAGCCCAATCCGGCCCGGCAGTTACCCCAGCTGAGCGGGCTGCGGAAAAAAGTGCGGGGATTTGCCCGGGTCCTTATCGAAGAAGGCAATGAACAAAAGCAATCCCGGATCACCCAGCAACAGCCTGCCCTCTTTTCCGAGGGCGCCTGGGTACAGATGTTGTTCCTGCTGCGTTTCTGGATGAAAGACGATTCCGCCGGTTTCGAGAAAACGGATGTGGCCATTGAAAAATCTGTCAACACGATCTTTGACATCTTCGACAACACCCCCCTGGAACGGATTCTGGATTTCGGCAAATTCCTGTATAAGGAGCACCAGTCCTGAAACAACTATGAAAACACTCGACCACATACCCGTTACCAAGATGGAACGCGCCGGGAAACTGGTGCAAACCGGGGTCAAACTGGGGGGCAACTACGTCAAATATTACGGCAAGAAACTCGTAAACCCGGCCATGGACCGGGAGGAACTGGATGCGGATAACGCCCGCGACGTCTATGACGGGCTCAAAAGCCTTAAAGGAAGTGCCCTGAAGGTGGCCCAGATGCTCAGCATGGAGAAAAACCTCCTTCCCAGGGCCTATGTGGAGCGTTTCTCCCTGGCGCAGTTCTCCGTACCTCCCCTGTCGGCCCCCCTGGTGCGGAAAACCTTCCGAAACTATTTCGGGGACTACCCGGAGGCGCTTTTTGACCGGTTCGAACCCGATTCGGTAAATGCGGCGAGTATTGGCCAGGTGCACCGGGCCTGGAAGGATGGAAAGCCACTGGCTGTAAAGATCCAGTACCCCGGCGTATCAGACAGTATCAGCAGCGACCTGGCCCTGGTAAAACCCATTGCCCTGCGCATGTTCAACCTGAGTGGGAAGGATTCGGACAAGTATTTCAAAGAAGTGGAGGAGAAGTTGCTGGAAGAGACGGATTACCTCCTGGAACTCCGGCAAAGCCAGACCATCACAAGAGCTTGCAGCCATATTACAGGGATGCAGTTCCCGGAATACTACCCTGAGTGGTCCTCCGAGCGCATTCTGACCATGGATTGGATGGAAGGCGAGCATTTGGGGGTTTTTACCAAAAAAACCTTTGACAGGGCCACTGGCGACCGGCTCGGACAGGCGCTCTGGGATTTTTATATGTATCAGATCCACGGGTTGCGAAAAGTTCACGCCGACCCCCATCCGGGAAATTTCCTGGTCGGGGGGGATGGCGGGCTGATCGCCATTGATTTCGGGTGCATCAAGGAGATCCCGGATAGTTTCTATACCCCGTATTTTGAATTGGCCCTGAAGGAGAATATTGAAAATGACGACATCCTTACCCGGAAGCTGGAGCAGCTTGAAATTCTGACCCCCTCGGACAGCCCGGAGGAACTCGCCTATTTCAAGGCGTTGTTCCGCGAAATGCTGGAATTATTCACCAGCCCTTTCAACGGGGAAGTGTTCGATTTCTCCTCGACGGAGTTCTGGGGGCGCATCGCCGATCTGAGCCAGCGGTATTCCCGGGACCCCCAGATCCGGAAGATGAATGCCAGCAGGGGTTCCCGCCATTTCCTGTATATCAACCGCACCTTTTTCGGACTGTACAACCTGCTTCACGACCTCCGGGCCCGGGTACGGGTCAACGACTACCGCAAATACCTAGACTAGGCAAGCCCTGACAGGGCAAATGGCAGCCTCGTTATGGGAATATCCCCGCCTGCGCCGTCAGCTTTCCGATCCAGGGGGTCCGGCCGCTACCGCTTGCCTGCAGGGTCTGCCAGGCCGGGCTTCAGGTATTTTTCCAGCCAGCGGTCCTGTTCCCAGAGCAGGTGCAGGATGCTTTCCTTGGCGCGGTATCCGTGGCTCTCCCTGGGCAGCATCACCAGGCGGACGGTGGCCCCCAGCCCTTTCAGCGCATTGAAATAGCGCTCGCTCTGCATGGGGTAAGTGCCCGAATTGTTATCGGCTTCCCCGTGGATCAACAGCAGGGGGGTCTTCATTTTGTCGGCGTGCATGAACGGGGACATGGTGTAGTAGACCTCAGGGGCCTCCCAGTAATTCCGTTCCTCGCTCTGGAAGCCAAAGGGTGTCAGGGTCCTGTTGTAGGCGCCGCTGCGGGCGATCCCTGCGGCAAAGAGGTCCGAGTGGGACAGCAGGTTGGCCACCATAAAGGCCCCATAGCTGTGCCCTCCCACGGCTACGCGGTCCCGGTCAATATAGCCCATGGCGTCCACCGCATCAATGGCTGCCCGGGCATTGGCTACTAATTGTTTGCGGAAGCTGTCATTGGGCTGTTCCTCCCCTTCCCCGATGATCGGGAAGGCGGCGTCGTCAAGCACCACATAGCCCCGGGCAACCCAGTAGATGGGGGAGCCCCAGTAAGGGTAGGTGAATTCATTTGGATTCTGTGTATTCTGGGAGGCACTGTTCTTGTCCTTGAATTCCCGTGGGTAGGCCCAGAGGATCATCGGTTTCTTCTCCCCCGAGGCCGGATCGTATCCCACCGGGAGGTACAGGGTCCCGCTGAGTTCCAGCCCGTCTTCCCGCTGGTAGGTGATTACCTCCTTGTGGACTTCCTGCAGGCTTTTGAAGGGGTTTTCGAAAAAGGTAAGCTGTTCGGGCCCCCGGCGGCGCACCACACTCCGGCTGTAGTAATTCGGGTAGTCGCTGGGGGACTCGATCTGCACGACCAGTTCGTCTTTTTCCGGCTTGTAGTCGATCAGGGTTTCCTTCCGGTCCTGCAACCGGGACTCGTAAAGGCGCGTGGTTTTCGCGGTTTCCAGGTCCATCCTGTCCAGGAACGGGAACTGCCCCTCTTCGGAATATCCGTCGCCGAGGAGGAAGGCCCGGCCGTTGCGGTCCAGCGCCAGTACCTGCCGGTTCATTTCATTGCGGCGGGTTACGAAGTCCCCCGGGTCGCTGTAACGGTCCTGGTAATTTCGGTCGAACAGCAGGGTGGGGGCTTCCGATGGGTCCGAGGGGTTGAAAAGATAGGTTTTGGTATTCCGGTCGTTCCACCAGTAATCACTGGCAATGGCCATCTTATCGGTTCCCCAGGTAATGCCGCTGAAGCGGTTCCGGGTTTTCAAAAGGGGCTTGCCGGGGCCGTCAAAGGGAGCCTCAAGCGTATATACCTGATCCCTGAAAGGCACTTCCACGGCCGGGTCCCCGCCGTCCAGTGCCTCCGCATACACGAGGGTGGCCGGTTGGTCGTCCCGCCAGCTGAGGTCGCGCATGCCGGTACGCTCGGCCATAAAACCTTTGGGAAGGTCCTCGATGAGCGGTACTTCCAGTACGGTCCGTACCAGGTCACCCTGGCGGGTATAGATCGCAGTCCGGGAAGGGAACCGGCTGTAGGGTACCAGGTAGGAAAAGGGCTTTTCCACGGTCACCACCATGACGTAATTCCCATCCGGGGAAAAACTGATCGTCCGGTACATGGCAGCATCCAGCCAATCCGAAACCGCGCCGTCCAGGGTAACCCGCCGGAGTTCGGAGCGAGCAAGTTGTTCAAAATTGAAGGCGTCGTCCGGGTTCTTGATCAGGTCCTGGTAGGTCCGGTTCTGGGCTTTTTTACCGTCGTTGGTGGCAATGGTGGGGCCCGAAGGAACTTTTTCGCTCCGGTCGATCAGCGCTTTCCGGTCGGCTGGCAGGGACTTCACAAGCAGGGATTGGCTGTCGCCGAACCAGTTGATGACATCCCGGAGGTTCGCGTTCAGGTCGGGTCCGGTTAGCTTCCGGGCCATCGCGCTGCCCAGGTCCACGACCCAGAGCTCCGCTCCGGAGTCTGTGGTGTGGGTCATTGCGAGTTTCTCCTGGTCGGGGGAAAGGCTGAAATCGGAAAGGCGCGGTTCCTCCGGCAGGCCGCTGACGGGCCTTGCGGTGGTTTCCCCGGGAACCTGGATTTCCAGGTTGTTGTAAAAGGTGGTGCGACTTCCCGTGTTGGTCATCGGGTTGATCCGGAGCCCGGCCAGTCGCAATTCCGGCTGTGACAATTCGGCGATGGTCTTGTAGGCGCTCCGGTAGAGGAGTACCATATAATCCCCGCTATCGGTCAACCATACATAGGGCGCCAGGGGGGCGTTGACCAGTTCCAGGATCTCTTCGGGGGGTTGCTGGTATTCCAGCTGGTCCTGCCCGGCTACCGGAAACAGGCAAAGGAAGGCGATAATGGCAAACAAATTTCTCATAGCGCAGTAGTTTTTGGTTGAAACAGGGTGGGCCCGGGGGTACCGCCTGCCCTCCTGAGGATTCAAAAAGACGCCCTTAAGATACTAACTTCTGACCAACCGGCAGTCCCGGCAGACAGCCTGCAACTTTTTCTCCGGGATTTGGGCAAAAAAAACAAATATGGGTACCTTTACCTGCTGTCCCCGCCCGGACAGCTTCCAAACTAAACGGCATATCTCATGTACAATTCAAAGATTACCGGTCTTGGGTTCTATGTACCCGAACAGGTCGTTACCAATGAAGATCTCTCAAAGAAAATGGATACCAGCGACGCCTGGATCCGCGAACGGACGGGCATCGAATCCCGCAGGCACGTGGTCCCCGGGGAGGACACCACCACCAGCATGGGGGTCAAAGCCGCCCGCATTGCCATCGAGCGGGCAGGGATCGACAAGGACGAGATCGATTTTATCGTATTTGCCACGCTGAGCCCGGACTACTATTTCCCCGGTCCGGGGGTTCTGGTACAGCGGGACCTGGGGCTTCGCACCGTTGGGGCGCTGGATGTGCGCAACCAGTGTTCCGGGTTTGTCTATGCGGTTTCGGTGGCCGACCAGTACATCAAATCGGGCATGTACAGGAATGTCCTGGTGATCGGATCGGAACTTCATTCCAAAGGCCTGGACATGACCACCCGCGGCCGGGGCGTCTCCGTGATCTTCGGGGATGGGGCCGGGGCGGCAATCCTCAGCCGGGAGACCGATCCAAAAAAGGGGATCCTCTCCACCCACCTGCACAGTGAAGGCCAGCACGCAGAAGAGCTGGCAGTTACGGCCCCCGGCATGGGAAAACGCTGGGTAACCGATATCCTGGCGGATGCCGACCCTGAAGACACCTCATTTTACCCGTATATGAACGGGCAGTTTGTCTTTAAGAATGCAGTGGTCCGCTTCAGTGAGGTGATCCGGGAAGGCCTGGCTGCCAACGGGCTGGAAACCGCGGACATCGATATGCTGATCCCCCACCAGGCCAACCTGCGGATTTCCCAGTTTATCCAGCAGAAATTCGGGCTCTCCGACGAACAGGTCTACAACAACATCATGCGCTATGGCAACACCACGGCGGCAAGTATCCCGATTGCGCTCACCGAGGCCTGGGAAGCAGGCCGGATCAGGGAGGGGGACCTGGTGGTCCTGGCAGCCTTTGGCAGCGGGTTTACCTGGGGCAGCGCCATCATCCGCTGGTAGCGGTCGGCCCGGCCCCTATGCCGATGCCGGGAATACTCGTAAAACAGAGGCTGTAAAATAAAGAACCCCGGCACGGATGCCGGGGTCCCTTTCGACTTGGCCGTGGGGGTTAACCAACCAATTCCCCGCACAAGCCCGCCGGTTCTTTTCAGAAGAGGCCGCCGCCCCCTTCCTTGGTATTGCTGTCGCGGCGTTTGCGCGAGAGCGAACGGTTCTTGCCGCTGCCAAACTGGTAGGACAGGCCCAGGTAGAGTTGCCGGCTTTCCCAGGTGAAAAGGGCTTCCTGGGGGATTGGCTGTTCTGCCCGGATCTCGGCCTGCATCCAGTTGAATACATCGTTGACATTCAGGCTGAGGGTCCCCTTGCCCTGGGCAAAACTGTACCGGGCCCCCGTGTTGATAAAGTACATGGGTTCCTGGGTAAACTGCAGGCTCTGGTTCCTGCCCCGGTAAAAGCCGAATACCTGGAACGTCAGTTTTTTGGTAGCCTGCAGGCTGTTGTTTATCCGCAGGTTCCAGGCGGTATTCTCCACCTCCAGGGATTCCGTGACGATGTCATCGGCGGAGGGATCGGGGATGTCCGAGGGGAGCCGTTCGGTAAGGCCCCGCTGAATTTGCCGGTAGAGATCAAAACTCGCGTTGATATTCCACCACTTGGTTGCCTTGATGCTCCCGGAAACTTCGGCCCCGTAGGCGTAGGTATCATCGAAATTGTCAAAAGTGAGCACGAGCTTGTTCAGGTCCAGGCGGTCCACGAAGATGGCCCGGTTGATCTCATCGCGGATGGTCCGGTAAAATACCCCCGTGGTGAGACTGCCTGTTTTGAGCCGCCGGGTATAGTTGAATTCATAGGAATTGGTGAATTGCGGCCGCAGCGACGGGTTCCCGAAGGACGAGATCAGCGGGGTGCTGAATTCCCGGATCGGGTTGACCTGGGAGAGCCCCGGCCGGTCCACCCGCCGGCTCGTGCTGATCTGGAACTGGTCCTTTTCTGCCGGCGTATAGGTTACAAAAGCCGATGGGTAGAATTCGGTATAGTTGTCCGTGAAGGCCCGCACCTGGTTCGTGTCTGCAATCACCTCCACATTTTCCACACGCACCCCGGCCTGGACGGACCATTTCTCCCCGAAGGAACGGTTGTAGTTGACATAGGCCGAATAGATGTCCATCCCGTAGATAAAATCCGTGCTCGGGGTTGGCTGCAATTCCCCCTGGGCGTTGTAGGATATGCCGGTAGACCGGTAATCGGTGTCCGTCTCAAATAGCCGCGCCTGTACCCCGATTTCGAGCTTGGAGACCGAATCCGGCGGGTTTACGTAATCCAGGTTGATGGTGGTTTGGGTGCGCCGCGTATCCACAAAATCCATATAGTCCGGGAAAACGGTAACCCCGATCGTGCGGAAATCGGCATCCTCGTCATTGTCGAACCGGTTCAGGTCCGCCTCCAGTTCGAGTTCGTGCCCTTCCCGGTCAAATTTGAGCTTGTAGTCAAAGTTGTATTGCTGGCTGAGGTTTTCCTGCCGGCTGTCAAAAAACTGAATGAAATCGCGGTCGGGGTCCGGATCGAACAGGATATCACTGCGCACCCCCAAATCCCCGTCGAAGCTGTTCTGGTTGGTGAAAAAGGAGAGCGTATGGTGATCGTTCAGGTAAAAGTCCATCCCGAGTTTGTACAGGTAGGATTTGTTGTTGCTGAGCACATCGATCAGTTGCCGCGTCTGCTCGGCCGTGCGGTAAATGTTCCCGTCGTTCACATATTTGCCGATGTTGCTTCCGATATTCCCGTAGATGTTGAATTTCCCGTTGCGGTAATTCAGGTCCAGGGAGTTGTTGAATTTCGCCTCCAGCCCTTTGGTCAGCCCCAGGTTCAGGGTCCCGTTAAACCCGATGTTCGCGTTTTTGTGGAGGATGATATTGATAATCCCGCTCATGCCCTCCGGGTTATACTTGGCGGACGGGTTGGTAATGAGCTCGATCGATTTGATGGAGGACGAGGGGAGTTGCCTCAGGAGCTGGGCCACGGGTACATTGGATAGTTTCCCGTCCACCATCACCCGCACGTTGGTATTGCCCCGCATGCTGAGTTCCCCGGTCTGCTGGTCCACGTTGATCGAGGGGATGTTGTTCATGATATCGGAAGCCGTGGCCCCCGCCGTGGTGAGGTCCTTCCCGATATTGACCACCTTCCTGTCCACCTTCTGTTCGATGGTCGTGCGCTCCCCGACCACTTCCACGCCATCGAGTTCCGTGGCGACCTCCGAAATACGGATGGTACCGACATCCACCTTTTTGTGGCTGCCGTCGATATGGATGGTCCGTGACACCGACTGGTAGCCGATATACTGCACTTCGAGGGTAAAATCCCCGTCGGGGAGCTTTTCGATTTCAAAAGTTCCGTCCTCGCGGGTGATTCCTCCGGTAATGGTCTGCGAGCCGTCCGTGCTTTTGATCACCACGGTGGCGTAGGCTACAGGTTGTTCAAGGGTTTCGTCGATAATGGTACCGGAAACGGTACCTGTGACTGGGTTGGTTTCAGGGTCCGCAGCCATCCCCCGGGCCGGGGCGATGGCGGTCAATAGCAGGACCGCTGCCAGGTAGCAGAATTTCATGACTGTTCGTTTATTGATTAGATTGATTGATTGATGAATCTATTAACAAGACGACAGGGGAGGTAGAATGTTACGGGAATATGGCAATTTAACATCTGCAGGCCCGCGCTGCGGGGCTTTCAGAATGCGAAACCCCGGCTTCCCATTGAAGGTGAGCCGGGGTTTCTTACATTGATAAGCCGCACTAAACACTAACCATTAACTATAAAAATACAGCTGTATCAATGGATTTTTTCTCCCGCTGTTTCCTAAAGACGTGTTACTTTCGCTTTCGTTACACAAACGGGTTAAAAAAACTGAACTGGTGGACAATTCCAAGAAAACCCTGGTTTTCGGGGCTTCCCTGAAGCGCAACCGATACAGCAATCTGGCGATGAAGCGCCTGGCAGAAGCGGGGGTAGACACCGTAGCCTTCGGCCTGGTCGAAGGTAGGGACCACGGTATTGAAATTACTCGTAATCTTTCTGATTTCCAAGGGATTCATACGATAACTTTATATATGAACCCGCGTCGTCAGGAACCGTTTTACCAGGCGATTGTCGACCTGGCACCCAAGCGGGTGATCTTCAACCCGGGCACAGAGAACCGGGAGTTTTACAACCTGCTCAAAAAAAAGGGTATTCAGGCCGAGGAAGCCTGTACGCTGGTCATGTTGTCCATGGGTACTTATTAGACAACTGGATCACCCACGGGTTTCCGGCGGATCAAAAGCAGGCCCAGGAAGGTCAGCAGGCCGTTCAGCGGCAGGAGTTCATAACCAATTTCATAGCCGCCCAACAGTTCCGGCGGCAGGTTGGCCAGGAGGGAGACCAGCAGGATCACGACCAGCGCGACAATCCATACCCTGGAATCCTTCAGGGCGTATGGGGTGAGGATACCAAAGGAAAACAGCCCGAGCAGCGGCCCGTAGGTATAGGTGGCAACGGTCAGCAACCCGTCGATCACGTTGCGGTCCAGTACGTATTTAAACAGGATCACCACCCCGATCAGTAGCAGGCTCATGCCAATATGCACCCGCTTGCGCAGGCGCTTCTGCAGGTTGGCGGGCATGCGGGCAATCCCCATGAAATCCACGCAAAAAGAAGTGGTCAGGGAAGTCAGCGCGCTGTCTGCACTGCTGTAGGCCGCTGCGATGAGCCCCAGCATGAAAGTAACGGCAACCACCGGCCCCAGGCCGCTGTTGAGCGCAATTTCCGGAAATAGCAGGTCCGGTTTGGGGGTTCCGTCCATCAGGGGGGTCCCAATGCCGAACCGGTCCGCATAGATGAAAAGCAGTGCGCCAAGCAACAGGAACACCAGGTTGACCACCACCAGCACTGCGGAAAAGGAGAGCATGTTTTTCTGGGCGTCCCCCAGGCTCCGGCAGGTCAGGTTCTTTTGCATCATATCCTGGTCCAGGCCGGTCATGCAAATCGTGATAAACATACCGCCCAGGAAGGATTTGACCAGGTGGTTTTTGTCGGCCAGGGAGTCGGTAAACAGGATCTGGCTGTACGCCCCGAGCTCTTCGGATTCCAGGAATTCGGCCAGGCTCCAGCCGAGGCTCTGGTTGATGAAATAGATGGACAGGCCTACCGCCAGGAGCATGAAAAGGGTCTGCAGGGTATCCGTCCAGACGATGGTCTTGATGCCCCCCCGGAAGGTATAGACCCAGATCAGGGCTATGGAAAGGACTACTGTGGCCTCGAAGGGCACCCCCCAGGCATCGAAGACAAATTGCTGCAATACGATGGCTACCAGGAAGAGGCGGAAAGCGGCCCCCAGCACCCTGGAGATGAAAAAGGAGAGGGCGCCCACCTTGTAGCTCACCCAGCCAAAACGCTGCTCCAGGTACTCGTAGATGGAAGTGACTCCCAGACGGTAGTAGAGCGGCATCAGGACCAGGGCAATGACTACATAGCCCGCAAGGTACCCGAAAACCACCTGCATATAGCTGAACTGGGAACTCTCCACCCAACCGGGGACGGAAATAAAAGTAACCCCTGAAAGGGAAGCGCCGATCATGCCAAAGGCTACCAGGTACCAGGGGGATGACTGGCCGGCCTTAAAAAAATCCTCGTTGGAATCGTTCTTGCCGGTAAAGTAGGAGATCAGCAACAGGAGGGCAAAATACAGCCCGATGAGCAACAGGATGTGGGAGGCGTTCATAGGTCAGTCAGCTTGCCGTAACCGGGGTTCTGCGCCTTTGGATCCGGGCGGGAGGCGAGGGCGTTGCCCGGGTTGGACATTCCATTTAATTTGGTGTCCAAAGTACAAAACTTAAAATAGATACGTAATTTTGCGGTTATGGAAATCACATCCAAGTTACTCCAAAAAGCGGTGGACGAAGTATCCCAGTTGCCGGGTATCGGCAAACGCACGGCCCTGAGGCTGGTACTGCACCTGTTGCGCCAGCCCGAAACCCGGACAGAGCGCCTCGCAGACGCCCTTACCAGTCTGAGGACGGGTATTTGCCAGTGCAGGGAATGCCACAACATCTCGGACTCGGACCTTTGCGATATCTGTGCAAGCCCCAAGAGGGACCGGTCGCTCATTTGCGTGGTGGAGGACATCCGCGATATCATGGCCATTGAGAGCACGGGACATTACCGGGGGCTCTACCATGTGCTGGGGGGCAAAATATCCCCCATGGAAGGGATGGGCCCGCAGGACCTGAATATCGGGTCCCTGGTCCGCAAGGTGCGCGAAGGGGGAGTCGCGGAGTTGATACTGGCCCTTAGCGCTACCATGGAAGGGGATACCACCAACTTTTATTTGTTCAGGCAACTGGAAGGGACGCAGGTGAGGCTTTCGACCATTGCCAGGGGGATACCGGTGGGGGATGACCTGGAATACGCGGATGAGGTGACCCTGGGCCGCTCCATCCTGCAGCGGATCCCCTTTGAAGGGTCCTTTCACGGCCAGGGAAAATAGATAATCCATTAAACCGCCCTGTTTTTTACTATTTTTGCAAAAAATAACTTCAGGTAAGGTGTCAAAATAAGAATATGTCAAAGTTTGAATTGAAATTGCCGCAAATGGGGGAAAGCGTGGCTGAGGCGACGCTGACATCCTGGCTGAAGGAAGTGGGGGATGCCATAGAGGCGGACGAGGCCGTATTCGAAATCGCAACGGACAAAGTGGATTCCGAGGTGCCCAGTGAAGTGGACGGGGTCCTGCTGGAGAAACGCTTTGATGTGGATGACGTGATCAAGGTAGGACAGGTGGTGGCGGTTATCGAACTAAACGGGGAGGCATCCGGGGACGCAACGGATTCCGGGGCTGGTTCCACCGAAACCGAAGCGGAAGTACCTGAAGCCGATGCACCCGAAGCACCGGAAACTGCAGCGCATGCCGCCGCCGGGGCGGAGGCCCTGATGGAAAAGGCGGAGCAGACCGCCCGCCCCTCCACACCACCTGCATCACACGGCGACCGGTTCTATTCACCCCTGGTGCGCAACATGGCCCGGGAAGAAGGCATCAGCCAGGAAGAACTGGACCAGATACCCGGGACCGGCAAGGAAGGCCGGGTCACCAAGGACGATATGATCTCCTATATTGCAGCCCGTGGGGGGGAGACGGGTAAAGCAGCCTCGGCAACAGCGCAGGCCGATTCAGAGCCTGCTGAACGGGCAGGGACCTCCCAACCCGGGAACGCGCAGGCCCCGGGCGGCCAATCCGGAACCGAAAAACCGGAAGTAGGCCATGCCGCATCCCGGCAGGCAGCAGGAACCCCTTCTGCCGCCTCCGGGGCACCGCAACCGCCTGTCGCGATTTCGGAAGGGGACGAGGTAATCCCCATGACGCGGATGGGAAAACTCATCGCCAAACACATGGCAGAGAGCGTTTCCACCTCGGCCCACGTACAGAGCTTTGTGGAAGTGGATGTCACCGCGGTAGTGGAGTGGCGGGAACGCGTCAAGGCCGAATTCGAGAAACGGGAAGGGGAGAAGCTCACTTTTACCCCCATCTTTATGGAAGCCGTGGCGAAGGCGCTCAAGAAATTCCCAATGATGAATATTTCCGTCGACGGGGACCGCGTCATCAAAAAGAAACAAATCAACATCGGGATGGCAGCAGCCCTCCCCGATGGAAACCTGATCGTGCCGGTCATCCGGAATGCCGACCAGCTCAACCTGGTGGGGATGGCCCGTGCCGTAAACGACCTGGCAACCCGCGCGCGCAACAACGCCCTGAAACCCGATGAGGTGAAGGACGGGACCTATACCGTAACCAACGTGGGGTCTTTCGGCAGCGTATTCGGTACCCCGATCATCAACCAGCCCCAGGTGGGGATCCTCGCCCTGGGGGCGATCCGGAAAGTGCCTGCGGTCATCGAAACCCCCGCTGGGGATTTTATCGGGATCCGTTCCAAGATGTTCCTGTCCCACAGCTACGACCACCGCGTGGTGAACGGGGCCCTGGGAGGCCTCTTTGCCAAAGCCGTTGCCGATTACCTGGAGGCCTGGGACACCGGACGGGAAATTTAATTCCCCACGGGCAGGCGGCAATCGTTGTCCCTGCCCCAATAAATTCAGATAGCATGGAACTGAACCTGAGCAAGCCCATATGTTTTTTTGACCTGGAAACCACCGGGACCAATATCGCCACGGACCGGATCGTGGAACTGGCCATCCTGAAAATCCATCCCAATGGCAACAAGGAAAGCAAAACGTGGCTGGTAAACCCGGGAATGCCGATTCCGCCGGAAGCATCGGCTATTCACGGCATCACGGACGAAAAGGTGGCCGGGGAACCCACGTTTCCGGAACTCGCCAGGGAGGTGTACCAGATGATTCAGGGCTGCGACCTGGCCGGGTTCAATTCCAACCGGTTCGACATCCCGCTGTTGGCGGAGGAACTCCTGAGGGCCGGGGTGGATTTTGACATGAAGAATGCGGTTGCAGTGGATGTGCAGACGATTTTCCACAAGATGGAGAAGCGGACCCTGGGCGCCGCTTACCAGTTCTATTGCGGCAAGGACCTTACCGATGCCCACAGTGCGACGGCAGATACGCAGGCCACCTACGAGGTGCTCCTGTCCCAGCTGGAGCGCTACCCGGAGCTCACCAACAACGTCCGGGAACTGGCGGCGTTTTCCACCCAGAACGAAACGGTGGATTTTGCCGGTTTCATCCGCCGGGATGAGAACGGGGAGGAGGTATTTGGCTTTGGCAAGCACAAGGGGCGCAGCGTCCTGGAGGTCCTGGAACAGGAACCCGGCTACTTTGGCTGGATGCTCAATGCGGATTTCCCCCTGTACACCAAAAAGGTCCTGACCCAGATAAAGCTCAGTAAACTTAATAACAAACTCGGGTAACCCGGCGGGCTATGGCTTGCCTGCGGGCCAGGGCTTGCCGGCGGCCCGGCAAGCGGTTGCGGCGGCCCCGGATCCGGATCTGTCCGGGAGGATTGCTGCCTGCCCCCGGAGTCCTGACCGACCTGCCATCGTCCGGGAACCCTAAACCATACAATGCCTATGAAACTCGTATGTGTGGGGCGGAACTACGCCGCCCATATCGAAGAACTCAAAAACCAGCGACCCGACTCCCCGGTCCTGTTCATCAAGCCGGATTCGGCCATCCTGCCGCGGGAACAGGATTTTTACCTGCCCGACTTTTCGAAGGAAATCCACTATGAGCTCGAATTGCTGGTCCGCATCGACAAGGTGGGGAAGCACATTGCCCCCGAATTTGCCCACACCTATTACAGCCAGTTGAGCGTTGGCCTCGATTTTACCGCACGCGACCTGCAGCAATCCCTCAAGGAACAAGGGCTCCCCTGGGAGAAGGCCAAGGGTTTTGACGGGTCGGCCGTGATCGGGGAATGGGTGCCCAAATCCCGATTTGAGGGCAGGGACCACCTGGAATTCACCCTGGAGCGCAACGGCGAAACGGTACAGCGGGGGGACACCCGGCACATGCTTTGGAAGACCGATGAACTGATCGCGTATATCTCCACTTTTTTCACCCTGAAGAAGGGGGACATTATCTTTACCGGGACCCCGGCAGGTGTTGGACAGGTGATGCCAAATGATTACCTTTCCGGCAAGTTGGAAGGGATGGAGCTTTTCTCCCTAAATGTGAAATAATGATCTACAATCTCGATAAAATCAATGAAATGGCCGAAGGCGATACAGATTTCGTGCTATCGGTAATTTCGGTTTTCCTGGAGGAGGTACCCGAAGACCTCCGCGAATTGGAGGCGGCGATCGGGGCCTCCAATTACGATCAGGTCTATAAGCTTGCCCATAAGATCAAGCCCAATGTGGACCTGCTGGGGATGGAACAGACCCGGGCCATTGCCCTTGAGATCGAAACCCTTGGAAAAAGCGAAGGGAACATGGCCACCATCCGGGACCGGTTCCCCGTCCTCAAACGGGATGTCGAACAGGTTATAGGTGAATTGCAGAAAGACTTCGATGTCTGATGTATGCTGAAATCCTGACCATAGGCGATGAGATACTCATCGGCCAAATCGTCGATACCAATTCTGCCTTCATCGCCTCCGAACTCCATAAGATCGGCGTATCGGTCTTCCAGATCACTTCCGTGCAGGACAACCGGGAGCACATACTCAAGGCCCTGGAAGAAGCGGAATCCCGCGCCGATATCGTCATTATGACGGGTGGGCTGGGCCCCACCAAGGACGATATTACTAAGCACACCCTCAGCGAATACCTCGGGGACGAGCTCCGGGAGGACCCCGAAGTCCTCCGGCACGTCGAAAACCTGTTCAACACCTACATTTCCACCCCCATCTCCGACCTGAACCGCAGGCAGGCCCTGGTTCCCTCGCGGGCCGAGGTCCTGCCCAATGCCCACGGGACGGCCCCGGGTATGTGGATGAAGGGCCGCAAGGGGATCCTGGTCTCCCTTCCGGGAGTCCCCTTTGAGATGAAGGCCCTGTTCTCCGACCATGTGGTCCCCCGAATCATCGCGGGTTTTGACCGCCCGGTGCTCATGCACCATACGCTGATCACCTATGGTCTGGGCGAAAGCGCAATCGCTGACCGGCTGGAAGCCTGGGAGGATGCGCTGCCGCCCCACATCCGCCTGGCCTACCTGCCCAACCTGGGCAAGGTGCGCCTCCGGGTATCCGCCAGGGGAAGGGACCTGAAAGCAGTGCAGGCCGAACTCGGCCGCTATGTGGGCGAACTCCGGGAACAGCTCAGGGATATCCTGTTCGGGGAGGAAGACGGGGAAACCCTGGAAGCCACCCTGGGAAAATTGTTTACTGCCCGGCAAGCCACCCTGGCAACTGCCGAAAGCTTTACGGGCGGTGCGATCGCCGCTCAGCTGACTTCGGTGCCGGGGGCATCTGCCTATTTCAGGGGCAGCGTAGTCAGCTACGCCACCTCGGTCAAGTCCGGGGTATTGGGTGTCCCGGAGGACCTCATCGATGCGCATTCCGTGGTCAGCCGGGAGGTGGCCGCCGCCATGGCCGAAGGTGCAAGAAGGGTCCTGGGTGCGGATTTTGCCGTGGCCACTACGGGTAATGCCGGACCCGACAAAGGGGAGTCGGACGCACCTGTGGGCACAGTGGTCATCGCGGTTTCCGGCCCCGGCGGTACCCGGGCCGAGGAATTCACCATGGGCAACCACCGGGAGCGGATCGTCCGGAAGTCGGTCCACAAGGCCTTTGAAATGCTCCGGGAAGAAATCATAAAATTCTAAAAAAGAAGTTTGGGGGTACGCGAAAAATGCCGTAAATTTGCAGCCTGTTTTGAACCAAGTAATTAAAGCACAATGTCTAAAGTCTGCGAACTTACCGGTAAACGTGCCCAGTTTGGCAACAATGTATCGTTTTCGATCAACAAGACCCGCAGGAGATTCGATGTAAACCTCTCCAAGAAGCGTTTCTACATTCCGGAGGAAGATCGCTGGATCACCCTGAAGGTTTCGGCCCGGGCACTGAAAGCCATCAACCGGAAAGGGATTTCGGCTGTGCTGAAAGAGGCAAAACAGAAAGGAATCATCCAATAAGGTATCAGATACTAAAGCGTCAGCACCATGGCTAAGAAAGGAAACAGAGTACAGGTGATCCTGGAGTGTACCGAGCACAAGGAGTCCGGAATGCCCGGAACCTCGCGTTATATCACGACCAAGAACAAGAAGAATACGCCAGACCGGCTGGAGTTGAAGAAATTCAACCCCATCCTGAAACGCATGACGGTTCATAAAGAGATAAAATAAGGAATCATGGCTAAGAAAACGGTAGCAACATTACAATCCTCCTCCAAACGGCTTACCAAAGCCATTAAAATGGTAAAATCCCCCAAAACCGGGGCCTATACCTTTGTAGAGGCGGTTATGCCCCCCGAAATGGTAAACGAGTGGCTCAACAGCAAGTAAGGGCCCTCCAGAGATAGCATTCAGACCGCCTTCCATCAGGAAGGCGGTTTTTTTTTACCCCTGTGGCAACGGGTGGCTGCGCGGTCTGAATTGTTAAAACACTATCTTTGCAATTCACCACCAAACCCATGAGTTTATTCAAGAAAATCTTTTCCTCCGAAAAGAAGGAGACCCTCGATAAGGGGCTCGAAAAATCCAAGACCAGTTTTTTCTCCAAGCTTGGCAAGGCCGTGGTTGGTAAATCCCGGGTGGATGACGAGGTGCTCGACAACCTGGAGGAGGTGCTGGTCACCTCGGATGTAGGCGTAGACACCACTTTGAAGATTATCGGGCGGATTGAGGAACGGGTCGCCCGCGACAAATATGTGGGAACGGACGAACTCGACCGGATCCTGCGCGAGGAAATCATGGCCCTGCTGGCCCAGACCCATACTGGGGAAGCGACCGAAATCACCCTGCCCGAGGTGGCGGGGCCCTATGTGATCATGGTGGTTGGCGTTAATGGGGTTGGCAAGACCACCACCATCGGCAAGTTGGCACACCAACTCCGGAAACAGGGAAAGAAAGTAGTGCTGGGGGCCGCGGATACCTTCCGGGCCGCAGCCATCGAACAACTTGAAATCTGGGCAGACCGCGTAGGGGTACCCCTGGTGAAGCAGCGGATGGGCAGCGATCCGGCTTCAGTAGCCTTTGATACCCTGAGTTCAGCGGTTAACCAGCAGGCAGACGTGGTATTGATCGACACGGCCGGGAGGCTGCACAACAAGGTCAACCTGATGAATGAGCTTACCAAGGTGCGGCGGGTGATGCAGAAGGTGATCCCGGATGCCCCCCACGAAGTGCTGCTGGTCCTCGACGGATCCACCGGGCAGAATGCCTTTGAGCAGGCCAAACAATTTACCCGTGCCACAGAGGTCAACTCCCTGGCAGTCACCAAACTCGACGGCACTGCCAAGGGGGGCGTGGTCATAGGCATTTCGGACCAATTCGGTATCCCGGTCAAATACATAGGGGTAGGCGAGGGGGTCGAAGACCTGCAGGTATTCAACAAATACGAATTTGTGGACTCCTTTTTCAACCTTAAGTCTTGAAATACATTTTCCTGATAGGTTTTTTCCTGCTGGCCCCCCGCGGCCAGGCACAGCTGCGGCATCCCAAAGCCAGCCCGGCACAGGAAATACGGCAGGAGGTAGGCCTTTGCAACATCGGGGTTTCCTATTCCAGGCCGGCAGTACGCGGCCGGAAGATCTTCGGTGACCTGGTGCCCTACGGACGCATCTGGCGGGTAGGGGCCAATGAGTCCACCAAAATACGGCTGAGCTGCCCGGTAAGGGTGGGACCCCATGAGGTGCCGGCCGGGACGTATGCTTTGTATGCATTCCCGGAAGAAACCCGGTGGGAAATCGTATTCCACAGGGACACCACGCACTGGGGGGACGGCCGGGACGCCTTTGATCCTGCGGAAGATCTGTTTCGGTACCCCGTATCTCCGGAAATAGTCGCCGGGTCCCGTGAAAATTTTGAAATAAGCTTTGACAGCATCCGTCACGACGGGGCACAGATGATCTGGAGATGGGACCATGTACAGGTCCGTATCCCAATCTCCCTGGACACCCATAGCGCCATGGAGGCCGAAATCCGGCAGGCCCTGGATGCGGATCCCTCCGCACAATCCTACTATGAGGCCGCCCGGTACCTTCAGGAAACGGGAAGGGAGCCCGAACGCGCCCTGGCCTATGTGGACAAGGCGCTTGAGCTTGGCGGGCATACCTATTACTTCCACCGGGTGCGCTCCCTGATCCTGGCCGACCTGGGTGCATTGGGCGAAGCGGTCCGGGAAGCGGAATGGTCCCGGGATCTGGCTGGAGCCGAGGGAAAGGACGAGTTCGTCCGGATGAACACCAAAAATATCAGACGATGGAAAAAACAACTTGCTTCCGAAGGTTCAAAGCATTCACCCTGACCGGTATGGCCCTGCTGTGGGTCATGGCCTGCGGGGAAAGTGGCCCGACTCGCGGAAACCGTCCTGTAGATGTGCCCGAAACCGTTTGGCAACCCTACGATGATTCTGCAGAAGTGGCTGCGAATGCGGATCACGAAAACCCCCGAATGCGCTATAAACTGATTCAGTCGCAGGTAACCGACAAAAACGATATCTTCAAGCCCCTATACGGCGAGGCGATGTCCCTGGACCCGGACCGGTACGCCGAGTTGCGGGAATTGGTACTGGGCCATACCATACCGGAAGTGCAGCAGCAAATCCGGCATGGGGCCCTGAGTTACGAAGAGCTCACCCGTTTTTTCCTCTACCGCATCTATACCTACGAGCTCCCGAATGGCAGCACCCTCAACACCGTACTGGCGATTAACCCGGATGTCCTGGAAGAGGCCCGGGAAAGGGATGAGGTGCAGCGGCTGCTGCCCGATGGGCACCGGCATCCCGTGTTCGGTATGCCGGTGCTGCTCAAGGACAATATCGATACGGAGAACATGCCGACCACGGCCGGTGCCGTGGCCCTGAAAGACAACCGGACCGGGGATGCATTTATCGTAAACCAGCTGCAAAGGAATGGCGCCCTGATCCTCGGGAAGGTAAACCTGAGCGAATGGGCCTATTATTTCTGCGGGGGTTGTCCCGTGGGCTACAGCGCGGTGGGCGGCCAGACCCTGAACCCTTACGGGAGGAGGGTTTTTGAGACCGGCGGGTCCAGTTCGGGCAGCGGTACCTCGGTAGCTGCGGGATACGCCATGGGGGCCGTGGGGACGGAGACCTCCGGTTCCATCCTGTCCCCCTCGGGCCAGAATTCCGTGGTGGGGCTCAAACCCACCGTCGGGGTGTTGAGCCGGACGGGGATCGTCCCCATTTCGTCTACCCTCGACACCCCGGGTCCGATGGCCCGGACGATTACGGATGCAGCCATCCTGCTGGATGCCATGATAGGCCAGGACTATGAGGATCCGGCGTCCCGCGGGGTCCCCAGCCTGTTCGAAGGGGCGGGAGTACAGGTTGCAGACCTGAGAGGGAAGCGCCTGGGCGTATTCAGCAGCCTGCTGGATTCGGATTCCCTCTATCGGAAGGCCGTCATACGCCTGCGTGATGCCGGGGCGTTCATTATCCCTATCGACCCCCCTGAAACCGACCTCGATGGATTTACCCAGCTGCTCAACGGGGACATGCGGCGCGACCTGCCTGCCTACCTGGACACCCGGGTCCTCGACCGGGACGCCGTACCCGTGGCGGATGTAGGGGAGGTGGTGGCCTTCAACCGGAAAGACAGCCTGATCCGGGCACCTTACGGGCAGGCCCGGCTCGAAGGCATCCTGGAAGATACGACCACGGAAGAGGCATTCGTGGCGCTCAGGGAACGCCTGCTCGAGGCCGGCCGCAACTTTTTTGCGACGCCCTGGAAGGAACACCGCCTCGATGCCGTCCTTTCGGTGAACAACCGCCACGCCGGATATGCAGCCCTGGCGCGGTACCCTGCACTCTGCGTGCCCATGGGCTACCGGGCTGATGGGGAACCCGCCGGGCTCACCTTTATTGGGATGGTTTATCGGGAAAAACCCCTGCTGGAACTGGGATTGGCTTTTGAACAGCTGGTGCCTGCGCGGGAAATGCCGCCTGCCTATACCGAGTAACTCTTAAAGTTTCATGTAATCCGAGAGGAGTTCCCAGAGCGTATTGTCAAAGCTGGAGGGCCCTGCCCGGTTTTCCCCGGCATCCTGTCCCATCCGGATGACCACCAGGTCCAGGGAAGGCACGACGTAGAGCTTCTGGTCATTCTTGCCCAGACCGGCCACCAGGTCGGGCGGGGCTTCCGGGACCAGGGACCCTGGGAAGACCACCTGAGAGCCGGGAAGCATGAAACTTCCCCGGCCGTTGAGCCACCACAGGTATCCATAGGAGGCGTTCAGCGATTGGGAAGGGGCCAGCATATCCTCCAGATAGCCGGAATCACCGAGTATCGCCTCCCCGTTCCAGCTGCCGCGCCTAAGGACAAGCAATCCAAAACGCGCCATACTGCGGGCCGTGCTGAAATAGACATTATTGCTGCCATTGGTGCTGAACCAGAGCCCGTCCATCCCAATGCGGTTGCGCAGCCGGCTGTTGAAGTAGGTTGCAAAGTTTTCCGATGCCGCCTGGGCCACAACGGATTGCAGCAGCGTATAGGGGCCATTGTGGTAAGCCCACCGCTGCCCGGCATCGGACATATACTGCAGGCAGCCCGGGGCCACGCAATCAAAGGCCAGGTCGTTGAGCCCTGTGGTCATCCGGAGCTGGTCACCTATAGTGATCAGGGCTTCCTTTTCGGCCGGGGCTGAGGTCCATCCCGTTCCCAGGTACCCGGAAGTGGCATCACTGAGCTCGAGCAAGCCCTCTTCCCGGGCGAGCCCCACCGTGAAGGCGGTCAGGGTTTTGCCCGCCGAGGCCCAGTACCACAGGCTGTCCCGGGTAAAGGAACCAAAGTAGGTTTCCTTGGCGATCCGGCCCCCCTTGAGGATGATCAGGGCCTTGGTGCCCTTGGAATCCAGGTAGGTGTCCAGACCGGCTTCGGCTTCGGCGTCCCAGCCCAGCGCAGAAGGATCCACAGTTTCCCATGGGGCAAAGGCCGTGGGTTCCGGGAAATACAAACCGGTTTCCGGCGGCAATTCCGTGTCGACGGGTTCTGTATCCCCCGAGCACCCGGTAAGGCCTGTAAGGGCGGCCAGGGCGATCCACAGCCCGAAACGCAATCTTTTTGCGGTCTGGTACATAATTAAATAACGAATTCCGCACCCTTTTCGTCTCTGCACTGCCCAACTTAGCCCCCCAGTTCGTACTTTTGCGCCCCAATTGTGTGGTATGCGAACGAAGACGCTTAAAAAGAACCGGATCAACGTGGTGACCCTGGGCTGCTCCAAGAACCTCTATGATTCCGAGGTGCTCATGGGGCAGCTCAAGGCATCCGACAAGGAGGTGGTCCATGAGCAGGATGGCAATATCGTCGTGATCAACACCTGTGGTTTTATCGCCAATGCCAAGGAAGAGAGCGTAAACACCATTCTGGAATTCGTCCGGCAAAAGGAGGCGGGGCTCGTGGAGAAGGTATTTGTCACCGGCTGTCTGAGCGAGCGTTACAAACCGGACCTGGAGAAGGAGATCCCCGATGTGGATGCCTATTTTGGCACCCGCGACCTCCCCCGCCTGCTCAAGGCGCTGGGGGCAGACTACCGCCATGAACTGGTGGGGGAACGCCTGACGACCACCCCGGCCAATTACGCCTACCTGAAGATTGCCGAGGGCTGCGACCGGCCCTGTTCCTTCTGCGCCATCCCCCTCATGCGGGGAGGGCACCGCAGCCAACCGATCGAAGACCTGGTACGGGAAGCCGAAAACCTGGCGGCCAAGGGGGTGAAGGAACTCATACTCATCGCCCAGGACCTTACCTACTATGGCCTGGACCTGTATAAAAGAAGGGCATTGGCAGACTTGCTGCGCGCGCTGGCCGGCGTTGCGGGCATCGAGTGGATCCGGCTGCACTACGCCTTCCCCACAGGTTTTCCCACCGATGTGCTCCAGGTGATGCGCGAAGAACCCAGGATCTGCAAGTATATCGATATCCCGTTGCAGCATATCTCCGACCCCATCCTGAAAAGTATGCGCAGGGGGACCACCCGGGAAAAGACTACCCGTTTGCTGGAGACCTTCCGGAAGGAAGTCCCGGGAATGGCAATCCGGACCACGTTGATCGTCGGATATCCCGGGGAAACTGATGCGGATTTCCAGGTATTGAAGGACTGGGTCAGGGAAACCCGGTTCGAGCGGCTGGGCTGTTTTACCTATTCCCACGAGGAAAACACGCATGCCTACCACCTGGAGGATGATGTGCCGGAGGCCACCAAGCAGGCCCGCGCGTCTGAAATCATGGAACTGCAGGCGCAGATTTCATGGGAACTCAACCAGGAGAAGGTCGGGAAGACCTTCCGCTGCATGATAGACAGGAAAGAGGAGGGGTTTTTCATTGGCCGTACCGAATTCGATTCTCCGGATGTGGATAATGAAGTCCGGGTGGATGCCAGCAAATACTATCTAAGGGTCGGGGATTTTGAGGATATCCGCATTACCGAGGGCGGGGATTTTGATTTGTACGGCGAACCGGCCAACTGAGGCGTTCCTATCCGGCCTGGTGGCCGGCAGCATCTTCCGTATCGGCTTCCCCGGACTCGCTTTCTGCATCTTCCGCCCGGTTCAGTTCGTTGCGCATGATGTTGAGTTTTTTCAACTTTGCCTTCCAACCGGCCAGGGTATTTTTCTGCCGTTCGATATTTGCGACCACGTCTTTTACAAGGGGGTTGTCTTCCGAAGGGTCTGAAAAGAACTGCAGGTTGTTTTCCAATTGCCGGATGGCCCCTTTGTTCTCCTCTATTTTCTTGCGGACAAACTGCCGTTCCTGTTCAATGGCCTGGGTATCATCCTCATTCGAAAGTTTCTGGATCTTGTTGCCGTATTTCAAAATGTCCGCCTCCGCCTTGCTCACCCCGAGCTTCCGGAAAAGCGCATCGACAATCTTATAGAATTTTGAATTCAGGTGTTTTTTGTTGCCGGGTATCCGGCCGACGCTTTTCCACTGGTTGACGAATTCCTGTATCTGTTTCAGGTCCGCTTCCCGCTTCCCGCCCAACTCAAATCCCTTGATTTTTTCCAGGATTTCGTCCTTTTCCCTGAGGTTGTCCTGCTCCTGGGCATTGGATGCATTCCGCCGGCTGTGCAGCCGGTCAAAGTAATGGTTGCACGCAGCTTTGAATTCCTTCCATATCTTATCCGAAAACTTCCTCGGGACATGCCCGGTCTGTTTCCACTCGTGCTGGATTCGCTTCATCTCGGGGGTGGCGGCGTCCCAGTCCTCGCTGTCCTTTAGCTCGACCGCCCGTGCGAGCAGGGCCCGTTTTTTGTCGAGGTTGACCTGCTGCTCCTTTTTGAGGTTTTTGTAATAGGCATTTTTGGTCCGGTTAAACCGGCGAACGGCATTCTTAAAGGCGGTCCAGGTTGTTTCATTGTCTTTCTGGGGTACCTTGCCGGCCTGGAAGAACTTATCGCGCAGGGCTTCCACCTGCTTGATCTGCTGTTGGATGGCCCGGTGGTTGTTGGCCACATGGTCCGCTATCTCCCCGATACCGGCGATGATTTCGTTTTTCTTCCGGAGGTTCTCCTCATATTTCTTTTCCAGTTCCTGGAAGTGCTCCTGCCGCCGTTTATGGATGAGTTTGGTGGCCGCACTGAACCGTTCCCAGATCGCTTCCCGTTGTTCTTTGGCTACAGGGCCCACTTCTTCCTTCCAGATCTTGTGCAGGGTTTGCAATTCCCGGAATGCCTTGTTCAGGTCCGGTTCCTCCGCGAGTGCTTCTGCCCGGGCGATCAATTTTTCCTTCTCGTCCAGGTTGTGCTTGAAATCCAGGTCGCGCAGTTCCCGGTTCAGGTGGAGGAAATCGTAGAAAATTTCCACGTGGTGCTGGTAGGTGCGCCAGACGTCGTTGTACTGGGCGCGGGGTACCGGCCCGGCCTGTCTCCAGCGCTCCTGAAGGTCCTTGAAGGTTTTGTAGGTGGTGTTCATGTCCTCCTCCAGGTTCACCAGCCCCTTGAGCTCCTCGATGATCTCCTGTCGGATGGCCAGGTTCTTTTTCAGGTTCTGTTCCAGGCTTTTGTAATACTGGTTGCGCTTTTCCCGGTACTCGGCATAGAGTTCGTTGAATTGGCGCTTGGTGACGGAGTTGTACCGGAAATCGGCCTCGTTCCCGCCCCGGTCCACGAACTCTTCTTTCTTGTGCTCGATGAATTCGGAGAATTTCTGGTCGAATTCGTGTTTGATGCCCTCCACATGCCGCCGGATGGCCTGAACCTTCTCGGTCCGGAGCAGGCGCTGCAGTTCGCCGACGAGGTTTTCCATAGAAAGGGCGTGGTAGTCCAGGAAGGGGATATGGTGGCGGCGTTCATTCTCGGAGTCTTCGGCATCCTCGGCATTGGAATCGTCAATCTCCTTTTCCGTGTCGTCTTCATCCGGGTCGGCGGATGGCTGGGCTGCCTCAGGGGAAGAGTTGCCGGCCGTCTGGTCGTCCCCAACCGGGGTTTCGCCCGTTTTCCCAGTTGACGTTTCCGTCTCATCGGCGGTTTTTGCCGTAGGTTTTTTATTGCTGTCGACCCCTGCCTTTTTGGCGGAAACCGGATCTGCCTGGTCCTGCGTCTCCCCGTCTGCCCCGGGATCGCGGGCGGTTTCCTGCCTGTCGACCTCCGGTTCCGGGCTGCTGTCCGGTTGCGGGTTTTCCTGCTTTTCTAAGGTGTCACTCCCTTTATTCCCCCCTGCAGTTCCCTGCAGTTCTTTGTTTTCCTCTTCCGACATGCAAATGATTTTTCGGTGCCTGCCCTAATGCCTACCTAAGATACTAACAAGCGGGCGTTAAACAAAGGGTATTCCCTTTCTTTTCGGGTGAGGGTAAGCCCTAGGGTTGCCCGGAGGCGCCGGTGGCCGTCCACAACTTCCATGCGTGCTCGGCCTGTATCTGCAGCATCTCCAGGCCGTTTTTGATGCGTGTCCCCCGGCTCAGGCCCCTGGAAAGGAATTCTGTTCGCTCCGGGTTGTAGATCAGGTCGTAGAGCAGGTGGGCGGGCCCGAGGGCATCGTAGGGCAGGTCCGGGTGTTTTTCAATTTCCGGGTGGGTCCCCAGGGGGGTGCAGTTTACGATCACCTGAACCCCGGCGAGGATGGATGCGTCCAGCTGGTGGTACCCGAGCCTTTCCCCGGACGGGTTCCGGGATACATACCGGTATCCGATCCCCAATTGGTCCAGGGCGTAAGCGACTGCCCTGGAGGCCCCCCCGGTCCCCAGGATCAGCGCGCTGTGGTCGCCGGACCGCAACAGCGGCCTGAGGGATTCCCGGAACCCGGTTACATCTGTATTGTGACCCGAAGTGGTACCGTCCCGGAAACAGATGGTGTTGACGGCCCCGATCCGGGCGGCCTCCGGGTCAATGCGGCCCAGGTAGGGCATCACGGCCTGCTTGTACGGGATGGTTACGTTCAGTCCCCGGAGGTCGGGGTTTTCCCGGAGCAGGCCGGGAAAGTCACCAATGGCATCCAGGTCAAAATTCTCATAGGAATGGTCGTCCAGGCCCAGCTTTTGGAATTTTTCCCTGAAGAACCCCCGGGAAAAAGAGTAGGAGATATTCCTGCCGATAAGCCCGTACCTGTGCATGCTACGGCTGTTTTTTTAAGTTGAGCCTCCTGTTTTTGCCATACCACTCCAGCAGCACCAGGATCCCGATCCCGATCCCGATAAACAGCAGGGCCCAAAGGTTTTCGGAAACCCCCAGGTCGGGCAGGTAGCGCTGGTAATTTGCGATAATCCGGTCCCCGTTGGAATCCAGAAGGGGCTCACCGTCCGGGCCGGTCAGGAAGATGGTCCGTTTCCACGGCCATACCACCCCCAGGGAACCTGTGATAAACCCGATGATCACCGCCGTGGTCAGGTGTTTGTAGTGCTTTAGCACATAGCCCAGCAAGTGGGAGAGGGTAACCAGGCCTGCGGCCGATCCCGCGGTAAATACAGCCAGTATCTGCAGGGTCCGGAGCCGGGGCAGGTTGCGGATAAAGCTGAAATCCCCCACCAGCATCTCGGCAAGGGTGTCGTAGAGCGCATTTACCGAATCCACCAGCAGGAGGACGTAGTTGCCCAGCAGGATCAGGATGAAGGACCCGGAGAGACCGGGCAACGTCATCCCGGAAACGCTGATGATCCCACAGAAGAAGATGAACAGCAGGTTGTCGTTTTCACGGGCGGGGCTCAAAAAACTGATGGAAATCCCGATCACCAGCCCCAGGATGCCTGCGGGTACCGTTTTTTTATTCCAGTGCTCAAAATCCTTGGAGATAAAGTAAATGGATCCGATGATCATCCCGAAGAAGGCGGCCCACACGAAGAGTTCCTTTTGTTCCAGGAAATAATCGAGGACTTTGGAAACGCTGAAATAGCTGAAAAGCATCCCGAGGATCAACATGGAGAGGAAGGGCCCGTTGACATAGCGGTAAAAACTCCGGAACCGTCCCCCCAGGAGGAGTTTAAAGGCTTTCAGGTTTATTTTTTGCAGGGAGTAGATGAATTCCTCATAGAATCCCACTACAAAAGCCACGATCCCCCCGGAAACCCCGGGCACCTTGTTGGCAGCCCCCATGGCGAGTCCCTTGATGAACAAGAGGATACGGTCCGATATGGTTCTGGGCTGGTACATCAGTGGGATACATTCTTTTGATCGGCAAGCCGTTCCAGCAGCAGGATCATTACAAAGCCGGCAATTGCGAGCAGGAGCGCCTGCCAGAGCATGGGGTCCCCGTCAAAATTCCAGGGGGAGACATTCGCTTCCCGGACTACGATGGATTTCCCGTCGTATATCCGGCTTTCGAGAACCTTTTTCCAGGGCCAGATCTTTTGCATGGACCCGATGATAAAGCCGGTAAGCAGCGCCAGGGTGCCGTTGCGGAACCGGACGAACATCCATTTGAGCAGGCGTGCAAAACTGAGCAGCCCGAATACCGCCCCCAGCGCCAGGGTCAGCAATACCGTGAGGTCCCGCTGGTGCACAGCATCCAGAGCCGTTTTGTATCCCCCCAGCAGCACCAGGATAAATGCCCCGGAGATACCGGGGAGGATCATGGCGCAGATGGCCAGTGCGCCGCACAGGAACAGGTACGGAAGCCCGGGATTTGGATCGGCAACGGGCAGTGACACCACCAGGGTGGCAATGGCGATGCCGGCAATGAGCATGGTCCAGACTGCGAGGCGCCAGCGGCTGATCTGACGGGCTACATAGATGATGCTGGCCAGGACCAGGCCAAAAAAGAATGCCCAGAGCAGTACGGGGTGTTCGGTAAGCAGCCAGCTGAGCAGGCGGGAAAGGGAAAATACGCTGATGACGATGCCCGCAAAGAGGGCGAGCAGGAAGCTGCCGTTGAGGGCCTTCCAGAAGGCCGCGAACCCCTGTTTGGACCAGATGCGCAAAAGGCTCGGCCGGATTTGGTCAATGGAGGTGATCAACTCCTCGTAAATACCCGAGATAAAGGCAATGGTGCCGCCTGACACCCCCGGGACCACATCGGCAGCCCCCATGGCCATGCCCTTGACCAGTATCCAGAAGTAGTGGAGTTTCCCCGGTTTATCCATAGCAATAAAAAAGCAAAAGTAGCTTTTTTATTTGGAAGCTTTCCGGCATTCGCCAATGATGCGCTGCGCCCAGGAAGCCCCGTAGAGATCGGGGTATTGTTTTTTGAATTGCTTGAGTTTTCCGGGGGCAGTTTCCAGTGCGGCACGCAGGTGGCCACAGGCCTTCCGGTCCTGGCCGAGGATGCGGCAGACTCCGGCGAGCAGATACCGTACCTCGGCCGCATCCGGATGGAATTCCGCCCCCTGCTTCAGGACTTCCGCCGCCGCGGCGACTTCCTGGTTGGCCAGCAACACGCGGGCCCATTGCAGCCAGGTATCCAGTTCGTAATTCCCGAGGTCCACCGCCATTTTAAAGGCGTAATCGGCCTGGTCCAGTTCCCGGAGGGCCAGGTGAATCCTGCCGCAGCGCGACCAGTAGGCCGCGTTTTCGCCATCGATATTGATGGCCTTGTTGATGTATTCCCGGGCCTTGCCGTAATTCTTTTTCTTGAAATAGTAATCCGTGATGGCCAGCCAGCCCTTGTCCAGCAGCGGGTCTTCATGCACGGTCAGGTAATAGTAATCCCGGGCCTTCTGGTCCATGCCCAGTTTTTCGTGGCAGCGGCCGATACGCAGGTAGGCGTGGGAGGTCGGGTCGTCCATTTCCGTGGTCACCGTATAGTTTTCTATGGCTTCCTGGTACCGGCCCAGTTTTTCGAGCACCCTGCCCTTTTCAAAATAGGCACCCAGGAAACTGTCGTCAGAGATAATGGCAAAATCGAAGGCGGCCAGGGATTCCTTGAACATTTCCATGGCGTAGTACTGCTTGCCCAACTGGTGCCAGGCGACCTGGCAATAGGGACGTGTCTCCAGGTAGTCGTTCAGGTAGCGGATGGCCCCCTCAAAATCCTCGAGGAATTCGAAGCAGTATACCACGTTGTAAAGGGAGGCGTAATCTTCCGGATCGGCTTCCAGGCACTTCATGAAACAGGTTTGCGCCTGGCTGTATTCGTCCAGGAAAAGGTATTCCATCCCCAGGAGGGAATAGACGTCAAAATCGTTTTCGGAAATTTCGAGCGCCTGCCACAGGAGTTCGATGGCCGCCGGGTGGTTGTCTTTCTTTGAGCAGATATTTGCACGCTGGATATAGATCTCCTCATTCAGCCCGTCGAGCACCTGCAATTGATCCAGGATGTGTTCGGCCCGGTCCAGGTGGTTTTCGAAAACGAGTACCTCCACCTTCAGCAACTGCAGTTCCAGGGAGTCCGGGTGCTGCTGCAACCCCATGCGGATGGCCTTTTTGGCCAGGGCGATTTTACCGTTGTTCAGGTAGTGGTGGATGATTTCCTCAAAATCCTCAGAATCAAAGAAATAGACCTCATCGGTCTTTAACATGGATTCAAATTTGAGGATGGATTGGCTGGGTTGTTCATTCGGATCGAGCGTCATAGAAGTCCGTTTGGTTTCCGTATGGATTTAAAAATAGTTTTTGATAGCTTGAAAAGGGGCGGAAGGAGCCTTTGTTATCAACAAATTAGTTAACAGGGGTCCCCGGGGAGGTATCCAGTACCTCCAGGAGGGTCCTGCATCCCTCCCTGATTTCCGCCTCCGAGATAGTCAGGGGCGGGGTAATGCGCACGGCCCGCGGTTCAAAGAGCAGCCAGAAGAGCAGGAGCCCGCGTCGCTGGCACTCCAGGATCAGGTGATTTGCCGCAGCCGCATCTGCCAGGATCAGGGCCAGCATCAGGCCCCGTCCCCGGATTTCGAGGATAAGCGGGTGCCTCAGGAGCTCCCTGAAAAGCTGTTCCTTACGGATGGCTTCCCGCATGTAATCCCCGGATTGCAACTCCCGCAGGGTGGCCAGGGCCGCTGCGGCAATGACGGGGTTGCCGCCGAAGGTGGTGATATGCCCCAGTTTTGGCTGGTCGCTCAAGGTGGCCATGTGCTCCCTGGAGGCGGTGAACGCCCCTACAGGCAGGCCCGACGCCATGCCTTTGCCCATCACGAGGATGTCCGGTACACAGTGGTAATGCTCAAAGGCAAAAAGTTTTCCCGTCCGGCCGAATCCGGGCTGGATCTCATCCAGGACCAGCAGGGCCCCGGCCTGGTTGCACCGCTCCCGGACCTTTGCCAGGTAGCCTTCCGGGGGGAGCCGGAACCCCGCACCCCCCTGGATGGTCTCCAGGACAACGGCTGCCGTATGGTGGTCTATCTTTTCCAGGTCGGCCTCCTCCCCGAAACGGATGTGCCGGATATCGGGCAGCAGCGGACGGAACGGGGCTTTGCGCGATTCGAAACTCATCAGGCTCAGGCTCCCGTAGGTATTTCCGTGGTAGGCATCTGCTGCGGCGATGATCCGGGATCGGCCGGTTACCCGGCGCGCTAGTTTCATAGCCCCTTCCATGGCCTCCGTCCCGGAATTGACCAGGTAGGTCGTTTCCAGCGGAGCCGGGAGGGCGTCTGCCAGTTCCCTGCAAAATCGCACAGCCGGTTCCAGGGCAAATTCCCCGTAAACCATCACGTGCATGTACTTCCCTGCCTGCTCCTGCACGGCCGCCACCACCCCGGGGTGGCAATGGCCCAGAGTACAGGCGGAAACCCCGGCGATAAAATCCAGGTAGGCTTTTCCCTCCCGGTCATACACATAACTCCCAGAGGCCCGTTCGATCTCCAGACCGAGGGGGTGGGGGGTGGTCTGTGCCTGGTATGAGAGGAATTCTTTGTTCACCTTCCGGATTTTTCGGGGGCCGGTTTGCCCGCGCTTCGTTTCGGTACGGGTTGTGTCCCGGCGGGGGAGGCCGCCGGTTCCTCACCGGGGGTGGGGTCCGAATCCCGGTCGATCGGTTCGCTCAGCCCCCGGATTTCCGGCAGGACGAGGTTGTTGTCGTCATCGTCAAAGATCTCCTCCCAGGACCGCATGCGTTCCTCCCCCCTCCAGGTAAACCCCTCGAGGATCCGGCTGTCCTCCGGCAAGTCCTTTTCCGGGAAGATAACCCCGTCCGGGTCTACAAAAAAGGTGATGTCCTCGATGTCGCTGTCCTCCATCAGGAGGCGGATCCGGCTGCAGAGGGTTTTGTCAATGCCAATCAGCTGGTTGTCATCGTCGTACATGAAATAGACCACCTCGGTATTCCCGACAAGGTCCACGATTTTGAGCTGGTCGTCGATGAACTTGCCGAGCAGGTCCTTGCCCTTTGCCTGGTTGTAACCGCGATGGCCGATGGTATCCTCCGATACCAGGAAGGCATTCCCGATGACCTTCAGGGAGTCCAGCTTTTCGGTTTCGAGGTCGCTGAGCAGGTAGATGCTGTCGCCGGTCATCTGGTTTTCCAGGTTCCACATCACCGGGTCGCGGATCAGCTGCGTGATACCGGTTCGCTCCTCGAAATGGATGGAATCGCATTTCCCGCTGAGATCCGTTTTATAGAACCGGGCCCCCCGGAAAGCCCTTAAGATACGCGCTTCCGGTTTGCCAGTCACCATGAGCGTATCCCCGTGCATATAGAGGGAATCCTGTTCCACCAGGCTGATGGAGACGGCCCGCCGTGTGGCAAACACCGAATCCTTTTCGCGGTGCACCTCCGCATAGTGGGCCCGGATCACGCCATTGTTAAGGGTGTCCGTGATCTTGATATTGTTGGTGGCCGAGGCAAAGGCCGTGGCCTTGTCAAAGTAGACGCTGTCTCCCTCGATGATCCGGTTGTTGTAGTGGATTTCAGTGTTGCGGATGCCGTACCCCTGTTCTACCTGGGTGTCGTAGTACCCGCGCTCGCAGTAAAGGGTGTAGTCCTCCCCGGTAATGGTTGAGGGGCCATACATATAGGCATTTTTGGAAGTGGTGTAATAGTCCAGGCGCGTGGATTCCAGGGTGTAGTCCGGGTTGGTAATCAGCACCGAATCCTGGAACTGGTATTTCTTGGGCTCCATATAGTAGCGGCCCACCCGACTGGTGAGGGTGTTGACGGAATCCACGATCCGGCCGTAATCCCGGTAGTACGCTTCCTGTTTTTCCCGGTCAAAATACAGGGTATCCGTGGTCAGCGTCATCGACCGGTTTTTGAGCCGCACCGTTTCATAGGCTTTGGCCAGTCGGAGGTTGCCGTTGTATTCCACCCTGCCGCTGGTCATCAGCACGGAATCTCCCTGTTGCAGGCGGACGTTCCCAATGGCTTCGAGCCGGTTGTCCTTCTGGTACAGGAAGGCGTAATCGCACCAGAGGTCGGCACCCTGGTGCTCAAATTGGACCTGCCGGGTATCCTTGCTGAAAATCGACGCCCCGGGTCTCAGGCTTTCATCTTTGGTGAAATTCCCCCCGTACACGATGGTGATCCTCCGGTCCAGGGTGCTGTCCGCCTGGGCACCCAGGGGGAGTACCGTCAGCAGGAAGGCCAGTATGGCAAAGGCGTTTTTCAATCTGGAAATTTGTCCAAAAGTAGCATAAATTGAACCGGTCCCGAAGGATTTCACATGCATTTAGCACTTGGTTGCCACCCGCTCACAGGGAGCCCGGGCAGGCATCAGCGCCGGATGGTCTGCAGGCGGTCCGGCCCGACGGAGACAATCCGGATGGGGGTCTGCAGGGCTTCTTCCAGGAATGCGATATATGCGTTGAGGGTTTCGGGCAGCTCGGAAGCTTTGGTCATCCCGGTCAGATCTTCCTTCCAGCCGGGCATCTCCGTGTACACAGGGGTCAGGTGTTCCGCTTCAAGCGTGTAGGGCAGGTGGTCGATCTGCTCGCCTTTGTACTGGTAGGCCGTGCAGACCCGGATGGTCTCAAAGCCGCTTAGCACGTCGGCCTTCATCATCATCAGCTGGGTGACCCCGTTGATGCGTACCGCGTATTTCAGGGCCACCAGGTCCAGCCAGCCACAGCGGCGCGGCCTGCCCGTCGTGGCGCCGAATTCGTTCCCCACGCGGCCCATGGTTTCCCCGTCCTGGTCAAAAAGCTCCGTGGGGAAGGGGCCGCTCCCCACCCGGGTGGTATAGGCCTTAAAGATACCGTAGACGTCCCCGATGGTGCCCGGGGCAATGCCCAGGCCCGTGCAGGCTCCCGCAGCAGTGGTATTGGATGAGGTTACGTAGGGGTAAGTGCCGAAATCGATATCCAGCAGGGATCCCTGGGCGCCCTCCGCCAAAATGCGTTTCCCCGCATCCATGGCGCGGAAGAGGTATTCCTCGCTGTCGATGAAGGTCAGTTCCTTCAGGCGTTCCACGGCCGTGAAGAAATCCGCCTCCAGTTCCTGAAGGTTGTAATGGATGTCCACGTCGTAGAAGTGGATCATCGCCTCGTGCTTGTCGGCCAGGGCCCGGTATTTATCCCGCCAGTCGGACATTTCCAGGTCCCCCACCCGGAGGCCGTTGCGGCCGGTCTTGTCCATGTAGGCCGGTCCGATCCCCTTGAGGGTACTGCCGATCTTGGCTTTGCCCTTAGCAGCTTCCGAAGCGGCGTCGAGCAAGCGGTGGGTCGGCAGGATCAGGTGTGCCTTCCGGGAAATCAACAGGCTTTTTTTGGGGTCGACCGGGAAGTCCTTCAATTTTTCCAGCTCCCCCCGGAAAATGACCGGGTCAATGACCACCCCGTTCCCGACCACATTGATGGCTTTGGGGTGGAAGATCCCTGAGGGGATGGTGTGCAGCACGTGTTTGATGCCATCGAATTCCAGGGTATGGCCGGCGTTTGGCCCGCCCTGGAAGCGCGCGATTATATCGTAATCGGCAGTTAGTACATCGACGATTTTTCCTTTTCCCTCGTCTCCCCACTGGAGGCCGAGCAGCAGATCTACAGACATGGGTCGGTTATGATTCTTTGGCGGTTTCCTCGCTACGGTTCCGGGTCCCGTAGAAGTAAAGCGAATGATTGTTGATTTTGATATCGAAAACCTCCTCGATGGTCTTCTTGATGGATTGGATGCGCGGATCGCAGAACTCCACAACCTCCCCGGTGTCGGTGAGGATCACATGGTCGTGTTGTCGGTCGAAATAAGATTTTTCGTACTGGGCCTGGTTTTTGCCGAACTGGTGCTTGCGCACCAGCTTGCACTCCAGCAACAATTCGATGGTATTGTACAGGGTGGCCCGGCTGACGCGGTAATTCTTGTTTTTCATCTTGATATAGAGCGATTCGATATCAAAATGGTCGTCACTGTCATAGATTTCCTGCAGGATGGCGTACCGCTCGGGGGTTTTGCGGTGCCCGTTGTCTTCCAGAAAACTGGTAAACACGTTTTTGACGATTTCCTGATTCTTGTCGGCCATGGGCAGTGGAGCTAAATCCGCCTACAAAAATACGCTTAAAATTAGGAATAGCCACAAGTTGCGGCCGAATTTAGGCGGGTGTCGCCTCAGAGGCGGATCACCTTGTCGATGCCGTTGATCTCCTTGAGGTTTGCGACGAGTTTTTTGAGGATGGCCTTGTTTTTGACCACCACGGTGATCTTGCCTTCGAAGGTACCCCCGTCCGTGCTGAAATTGATATTGCGCATATTTACGTGCATCTCATCCGAAATCAGGTCGGTGATGTCGTTGATCAGCCCCATATTGTCGATGCCGCTCATCCGGATCTGGGCGGTAAACTCCTCCTGGGTGGAGTCCACCCACTTGGCGGAGATGATCCGGTAGGCGTAATTGGACTGGAGGGAGATGGCGTTGGGGCAGTTCTTTTTGTGGACTTTGATGCCTTCGTTGACACTGACAAAGCCAAAGACCTCATCCCCGGGGATCGGGTTGCAGCACTTGGAGAGCGTATAACTGAGCTTTTCCTCTTCCTTCCCGAAGACGAGCATATCGTACTTGGCCGTGATCTCGTCCCGGTCGATATCCTTGGGGGTTTCCTTGCGCCGGATCTTGTTCTTGAAAAAACTGATGAACGCATTGTTGTAGGAAGCCGCGAAATCCCGGATCTGCTGGTTGTCAATGGCGCCGTTGCCCACCCGGTAGAAAAGGTCCAGGCTGGTCTGCAGCTTGAAGAACACGACCATCTTGTTGACCACATCCTCGCTCAGGGTGATTTTCAGGGATTTCAGTTTGCGCCTCAGGGTTTCCTTGCCCTCCACGGCAAGTTCCTTTTTCTCCTCCCGCAGGGAAGAGCGGATCTTGGAACGCGCCCGCCCGGTGGTGGCATAATCCATCCAGTTCTGGTTGGGTTTGGCGCTTTCCGAGGTAATCACCTCCACCTGGTCGCCGCTCCTGAGTACGGTGTTGAGCGGGACCAGTTTGCCGTTGACCTTGGCGCCCCGGGTATGCATGCCCACCTCCGTGTGGATGTGGAAGGCAAAATCCAGGGGGGTCGCCCCTTTAGGCAGGGATTTCAGTTCCCCTGAAGGGGTAAAGACGAAGATCTCCTTGGAATAGAGGTTGAGCTTGAATTCCTCTACAAAGTCCACGGCACTCCCGTTGGAACTCTCCAGGGCTTCCTGCAGGCGGTTGAGCCAGATTTCGATGCCTTGTTCCTTCTGGTCGCCGTGTTTGTACTTGAAATGGGCGGCATAGCCCTTTTCGGCGATCTCATGCATGCGCTCCGAGCGGATCTGCACCTCTACCCAGCGCCCTTTTGGGCCCATCACGGTGATGTGCAGGGCTTCATACCCGGTGCTTTTGGGGGAGGAGATCCAGTCCCGTAGGCGTACCGGGTTGGGGGTGAAGTGGTCCGTTACGATAGAGTAGATCTTCCAGGCGAGGAACTTCTCGTTTTTCCGGTCCGATTTATAGATGATGCGGATGGCGAATTTGTCGTAGATCTGGTCGAAGCTCACATTCTGTGTCTGCATCTTGCGGCGGATGGAATGGATGGATTTCATCCGCCCCCTGATCGTGTAGTTGAGCCCCTCCCGGTCCAGGGAGTCCCGGATGATGGCCGAGAAATCCTCGATATACTGGGTCTGTTCCTCCTTGGTATCCTCAATTTTGCTCAGGATATCATTGTAGACCTCCGGTTCGGTGTATTTCAGGCTGAGGTCCTCGAGTTCCGTCTTGATATTGTACAGCCCGATACGGTGCGCCAGGGGGGCGTAGATATAGAGGGTTTCCGAGGCGATTTTCACCTGCTTGTATTCCGGCATGGAGTCCATGGTAAGCAGGTTGTGGTAGCGGTCGGCGATCTTGATGATGATCACCCGGACGTCGTCGTGGAGGGTCAGCAGCATCTTGCGGAAATTCTCCGCCTGCTGGGAAATATTCGTGTCCTTCTTCAGGTGGGCAATTTTGGTCAGCCCGTCGACGATCCGCGCAACCGTCTCCCCGAACATCCGCTCGATATCGTTCAGCGTGTAGGGGGTATCCTCCACCACGTCGTGTAACAGGGCCGATGCGATGCTCACGGCATCCAGCCCGATTTCCGAAGCGACGATCTTCGCTACCGCTATCGGGTGGAATACGTAGGCTTCGCCCGATTTGCGGCGCTGGTCCTTATGGGCATCCACGGCTACGTCAAAGGCCTGCCGGATCAGGCGCTTGTCCTCGTCGGACAGCGTCTGGTAGCTGATGCGCAGCAGTTCCTTGTACTGCTTGGCGATCTCCTTGTTCTCCTTTTGTATGAGTGTTTGCGGCGCCATGGATTAAAAGTAGCACAAATTCAAAAGCATACCAACAAAAACCATGCCTGTTGACGGGAAGTATCGGCCATTTTATCGGGTTCAGCCCCCGTAAATCACCGCATCCGGAATTTCATACTGCGCGTCCCCGATCCCGATGATGAACACGTCTCCCTCGTGGGAGGACTGGAATTCCCCGGTGGCGGGTAGCGGGTCGCAGCCAATTGCCCGGCCGTTCTCAAAGAGGATGGTTTGGCGCGTGCCGTCCTGGAGGGTCAGGATCACCCTGCCGGAGCCGTTTCCGCTGCGGATCACCCCGAAATTGCATTGTTCCGTTCCGTTCACCCCACAAGGCACCTGGCCCGTGGCGTGGAAAGGGGTCCCCGGGACCAAGGCATCCGCCTCGGGTTGTTTGCCCCGGATGACCTCCAGCCGGAAATCTGCTGTTTCCCCTCTGCGGGCCGCACTGCGCATCAGGTAAACCCGGATGCGGTACTCCCCGCTTTTTGCAGACGTCCCCTCGTACTGGTTCCCCGATACCGACCCGATGAAGACGGCCTCATAGGCTTCCCCGGGCTCCATCAGGTTGAAGTAATTGGCGCTGTTTTGGGTCGCCAGGCTGATATTGAGGTATTGCCCGGCTTGGGCCGAGAACAGGTAGTCCGCGATCCGGTATCCGGAGAGCGTGTCCCGGACCACTGCCGTCCGGGTATCGCCGGGCCATTCGATCCGTTGGGTGCGGATATCCGGATCCGCCTGGCAAAGGAGGTTGTAGTGGCCTAAAAGGGCCAGGATGAGGAAGGTAAAAAGCGGTCGATTCATGTAAATAAAGATTAATCGGACTCGAAGGAAAGGTACCGGTCAAAAAATGGCAGCATGTCATTGGGGATCCGGCCATCCCGCGTATATATGCCGCTGGTGTGCGTGCCGATGTACTCCTCGGCGAAGTGAGTGATATTCGCATTTTCCAGTCGCTGGCTGAACATGTTGCACTGCTGGGTAAAACGCTCCCCGGCATTCCTCCCCCAGTCCAGGGCAATGCCCCGGAGCTGCCGCAGGTTTTCCAGGTTGTCCTCGATCATATGGACGGGCATGTTTGCCTGCCACTTGGCCAGGACCTCCGGGCGGGTAACCAGGGAGTCCCCCTGGTATTCAAAGGGTACGTCACAATAAAAAGGCGGGTTGTCCGGGTTGGGGGACCAGGAGCGCCCAAAGGCGACAATTACCCTGGGGAAATAGGAATTACTGAGTTCCTCCGCTGTACGGATTGCCGCCAGGTCCCTGTAGGTGGTGCTGTTGGGGCCGTATTCCCTGACGATTGCAAGGGCACCCGGACTCAGGGCATAGACACTCCCGAAAATATCCGGGTGGTGCATGGCGATCTTCAGGGCCCCGTACCCTCCCATGCTGTGTCCCGTGATCCCCCGGCTGTTTTTGTCCGGCAGGGTCCGGTAATGGGTATCCATGTACCCGACCAGGTCCAGGGCGGTAAAATCCTCCCAGTTGCCAAAAAGGCCCGAGTTGCTGTAGAAGCTGCCGTCATAAGTTGTTTTCTGGTCGCTGATTACCAGGATAAATGGCCGGATTTTCTTTTTTTCGATGGCGTGATCCAGGATATCCACCATCTGGGGATACAGGGTATGATCCCCCATAAAGCCATGCAGGAAGTAGATTACCGGGTAACGCTCCCCGCTATTGTCATAGCCGGGAGGCAGGTACACGGAGAGTGCCCGGGTGGTTGCCTCCCCCATGGGGTTTTCGAGACGGGCAGAGTAAAGGGAATCGACAATGACTTTGCCTCCGGCGGTTTGTGCCTGCAGCAACTCCGCAAAAAGGATCAGCAGCAGGAGCATCGTTTTTTTCATAAGATCTGATCAGTTGGAAATCAATTGGAAATCAGCTGGAAATTAAGGAATTTAAGCAAAACCTGTCGACTTCCTGAGCGGCATTTTCACGGATCCCCGGGAATCTTGTACTTTAGGGGTTCAGATCAGTCGCTATGCTAGCCCTCCTGGGAGTCCTTACCATCGCCATCCTGCTTTTCCTGATTATGAGCAAAAGGGCCTCAGCGATCGTGGCGCTTATCGTTGTCCCGCTCCTGACCGGCCTGGCAGGCGGGTTCGGGACGGAACTCTTCGGTTTTATGACCGAGGGCATCCAAACCATTGCCCCGACTGGGGTCATGTTTATTTTCGCCATCCTTTTTTTTGGTATCCTCACCGACGCGGGCACATTCCGGCCCATCATTGAACGGTTGTTAAGAGCCGCCGGGCGACATCCTGCAAGGATTGCCGTGGCAACGGCCCTGCTGGCCATGATGGTCCATCTGGACGGCTCCGGAGCCGTAACCTTCCTGGTTACCGTTCCCGCTTTACTGCCGCTGTACGACGAATTGAAAATGCCCCGGACGACCCTGGCCACCATTGTGGCACTGGCAGCCGGGACCATGAATATACTTCCCTGGGGGGGGCCGACGCTGCGGGCGGCTTCGGCCCTGGAGGTTCCGGTTACCGAACTTTTCAACCCGATGCTGCTGCCTGTGTTGGCGGGCCTGGGATTTGTGCTCTTCCTGTCTTACAGAATGGGGCTCAGGGCCGCGTCCGGGACAGGGGCCGACCCGGGAAATACGGAGGGGATTTCCATGGAGCTTCCCGAAACGGACCCCGACCTGGAACGTCCCCGGCTGTTTTGGGTCAACATCGCGATGATCCTGGCCGCGGTGGTCTTTTTGATTTCCGGCCTTGCCCCGCCCCATGTGGTGTTTATCATCGCCTTTGCCCTGGCCGTTACGCTGAATTACCCCAACCTGAAACAGCAGGCGGATCGGATCAATGCACATGCAAAGGCGGCCCTGCTGATGGCGGGGATCCTTTTTGCCGCCGGATGCTTTACAGGGATCCTCAAAGGCTCCGGCATGATCGATGCAATGGCCGAGGGTTCGGTAGCCGTACTGCCGGATTGGGTAGGGGGCCACCTGGCGATTATCACCGGGGTTTGCTCCATGCCTGCCAGCTTGTTATTTGACCCGGATTCCTTTTATTTCGGGATCCTGCCCCTTTTAGGCTCAACGGCGGAATATTTTGGGGGGGATGCATTGGAAGTAGGCCGTGCGGCCATATCCGGTCAAATGACCACGGGATTCCCTGTAAGTCCCCTCACGGGGGCTACCTACCTCCTTGTCGGTCTCACAGGGGTGGACCTTGGGGACCATCAGCGGAAGACCATCCCCTATGCCTTCCTGACCACCCTGATCATCCTGTTTGTTTCACTGCTCGTTGGCGCAATATCTCTATAATATGAGCGATAGTTTACGGATCGGAAGCGGGGCGGGATATGCGGGCGACCGCCTGGAACCTGCCCTGGAACTCATGGAGCGGGGCCGCCTGGACTTTATCGGTTTCGAATGCCTTGCAGAGCGGACCATCGCCCTGGCCCAGCGCGAACGGGACCGGGATCCTAAGGCGGGTTACAACCCCATGCTGGCTTATCGGATGGAACACCTGCTCCCCCTGGCCCGGAAACACGGCATTGGCGTGCTGACCAACATGGGAGCTGCCAATCCTGCGGGGGCAGCGGCTAAAACCGCCGGGATTGCAACAAAACAAGGCCTCCGGGGCATGAGGATTGCGGCTGTGACCGGTGACGACGTACTGGAACAGGTACGCAACCGGCCCGGTCTGAAAATTCTGGAAACCGGAATGGCCCTCGAAAGCCTGGGTAGCCGGATCGTATCCGCCAATGCCTACCTGGGGGTTGCCCCCTTGCTTGAAGCCCTGCGGCATAAGGCGGATGTCATCATTACCGGTCGGGTGGCCGACCCCGCCCTCTTCCTTGCACCCATCATGCATGCCTTTGGTTGGGATATCTCCGATTATCAGCGGCTGGGCAGGGGTACACTGGTCGGGCACCTGCTCGAATGTGCGGCCCAGGTAAGTGGCGGGTATTTTGCCGACCCCGGCCGGAAGGACGTCCCCGAGTTGTGGCGCGTGGGATTCCCCTTTGCGGAGGTATACCCGGACGGGAACGGTTTTATCTCCAAGCTGGAGGGTACGGGCGGGCAGGTGAGTACGGCGACGGTTACCGAACAGTTGCTTTATGAAATCCACGATCCCGCTGCGTATCTGACCCCGGATTGTACAGCAGATTTTTCGGGCGTTCACCTCCATTCGGAAAAAACGGATGAAGTGGCCTTTTCAGGGGCCGGGGGCAGTCCCCCGACCGACACCTATAAGGTCAGCGTGGGGTATCGCAATGGCTATCTCGGGGAAGGACAGATAAGCTACGGGGGTGCCAACTGCCTTGATCGCGCCCGACTGGCCGGCGAGGTGGTCCGCAGGTGGCTGGAGCCGGTAGCCGGATCCATAGCAGACCTGAGGATTGACCTAATCGGCTATGATTCCCTGGGCCCTTCTGCCGGAAATCGCAGCCCCGCCCCCAGGGAAGTCCGCCTGCGGGTGGCAGGGAGGTCGGAAGACCCGGAAGTTGCGCGCCGGATCGCCAACGAGGTGGAAGCCTTGTATACGAATGGCCCGGCTGGGGGAGGCGGTGCCTCCAAGCGGGTCGAAGAACTGATTTCGGTGGCATCCGTGCTTCTCCCCAAAAGCGAGGTGGCACATACGGTCAAATACATGGAAACCTGATCAGATGAAACTCTACGAGATAGCGCATTCACGTACCGGGGATAAGGGGAACATCTCGAATATTTCCCTCATCGCCTATGACCCAACTGATTTTGAATTGCTCCGGGAGCGGGTTACCGCATCCCGGGTCCGGGAGTTTTTTTCCAGCCTGGGGGTCACGGAAGTCCGGCGCTATGAATTGCCCCAGCTCGGGGCCCTGAATTTTGTGCTCCACAACGCCCTTGCAGGCGGTGTAACTTCGGCCACCACCCTGGATAAACACGGGAAGACCCTGGGTTCCTTTCTGCTGGAAATGGAGATTTGAATTTTGGCCGGTAACCCGAGGCTGCCCTTGAATGTGGGTAGTTTGTCGGTTTCAGGAAGCCCCGTCCTTTACGCGGACGGGTATCCAGAGGTCCTCTTCGGAATCCGGGTGGTCCCCCAGATAAGTCGGGCCCATAACCGCAAGGTGCGGCCTGTGTTCCAGGTCGTAAAGGGAGGCCGGTAACCATTCGGTCAGTATCCGGTGATAAAATGCGCCGACAGTCCGGGGACTGCCCCGGTAGCGAAAGACTGCATACAGCCCCTCGGGAAGTTCCAGTTTTTCTAACGGTTCCGGGAGGCCCTCCCAGGTGGTTACCGGGACGCCGGCCCACTTCCTGAATGTGCGGTGGGGGTCGAAGTCCCTGAGGTATTCCGCGTCCGGGTAAATGTCGACGGAGTAGAGTTCGTTTCCAACCCGCCCGGGGATGTGGTTGCGAAGGGGCATGAATTCCTGCCAGAGTTCCCGGGTCTGATTATCCATCAGGGACATGGCGCGGCAACTACCGGCAAGGAGCATTCCGGGCATCGTTTCAATTCTCGGCAATAAGGGATTTCTGGCTGTTTCTGGAAGCATTTTTTACTCTTTGAGTCGGGATACGGGAAAGGGATCCGATATCAGGGGTATCCGCCAGGCGGTATCCCCGTCGCTGAGCCTGCCACCCATCTCGCGGGGGACGACCCGGTCGATCACCTCCAGTCCCGTCTGGGCCATTTGCCCGAAGGTATCGATACCCCCGTTTGGAAAATTCTGCCGGGTCCGGTGGATATTGAACCGGTCGGAGAAGGTGCGGCCAAAGGCTTTTTCCACCCCCTGGCGTCCCAGGATAAACCCGAGCAACCCGCCCCATGTGGCCGTCGGGTTGTCGGAATCCCAGCCACACAAAACGCCAATTTTAATGGTTTCCTTTAAATCGCCCCTGCCGTAAAACAGGCTGACCAGGCTGGCCGCGTAATTGATCCCTGCTGCAAAACACCCGTTGCAATACAGGTTTTGGGAGGTAATGTCATACCCGTCCTGCCGTTCGACCTGATAGCGCTGGTAAATGGCATCCCGTGCCTGTTCCCAGGGAATCCCGGATTCGTATTGGGATTTGACAAAGTCGTACATGCGGGCGGAATAGCCGCTTTCAGGCAAATGGGTGCGGGCCATTTCCGCAATTTCGAACAACTGCCCCTCCAGAGGTTTCCCGGGGTCGACCAGGGGGGCCAGGGAATGCATGATTACGTAGAATTCGGAAATCAGGGCCGCCTGCCCGCCAGCCGAGGTGCGGATGGGCAGATGGGCCATCTGCAGCGCCACATCCGGGCGGGCAGGGGAGAGGAGGCCAAAGATTTCCGTGGTCAGCTGGGCATCGATCATTTCCCAGTGTTCATTGAGCGCGGGGTCACTGGTTCGGGGCGGCAGGATTCCTTCCTGCATCAGGTCCAGGGCGCGCTGGTTGGAGACCCAGAGGTAGTTTTCCTCCTCTTTCCGGATATGCCTGAGCCAGCCTTCCCGGATTTGTTCCGGCGTCAATACGGCGGTTTGGTGAGTGGCCAGCAGGTGCTGGTACATATATTCGATATCGGTGTCGTCGTCGGCACCCCAGATGCTGTCCGGCCCGCGGAATACAAAATCGATGGTAGCGGAAAGCGGACTGGGCGAATCCGGCGTAAAGATGCTGGGTTGGTCCGGTTTCCCCCAGTCTTCCCGGGTGTAAAATTCCCCGGTCCGGATATCCCCGATGTTGCCGATCTTGTCCATTTCGGTGACCAGGCCCGTCCAGTTGGCAATGCATTCGGCAAGCCAGAACCCCTCTAGTTTTTCTGCATAACCGGCCCGGTCAAGGACCAGGGTATCGGTTGGGGCAACGGCCCCGGCTGGCTGGGCGAAGGCAGTGGGTGCGGTCGCGGCCAGCAGGAGGACAAAAAATTGGATTCCGTATTTCGGTTTCGTTTTCAGGCGCACAGGACTCAGTTTTCGGATTGGAGGAGGTCAAAATACGACACCTCCGGGCGGTTTTCCGGATACCCGGCCGTTTCCCGGAAGGCCTTGCGTTCTGCGGTAAAATCCCACCACCTGCGGCTGCTGTCCCCGGTCTTCGCATAATGTACCGCGAGCCGGAACTGGTCTTCCACGCAAGGGTCCGTCCGGTATCCTTTCCGGAACTCATAGGTGTCCGTAAGGGTGGCACCGTCCAGTCCCCGGAGCTCCTGGATACGCCGGTACCCCAGGAAGTAGAGGTCATCGGCAAAGTGGATCCCCACGGAGGGAATCTGCTGGAATTCGGCCCGGGCCCTCAAAAGATCGGCCCGTTCGGGGGAGGCACCGAGGATGACCTCCAGTTCGTCGGTGGCGTAGTCGGGGATTTCACGGATTTTGACGCCATGGGCCCGGAGGCCCTTCCGTTCGGAATCCGTCAGGTTGAGCACGGGATGGAATCTTGTTTTCATTTGCAGGGCATTCCAATCAGGCGTTGAGGACTTCCAGGACGCGTTCCGGGGTAAAGGGCAGGTGCCTGAGGGATTTTCCGGTCAGTTTCAAAAAGGCATTGGCAATCGCCCCGGCTACAAGGGGGGTGCCCGTTTCCCCCACACCTTCCGGATGCTGGTCGGAACCGAGGATGACCGTTTCGATGCTTTCGGGTGCATCCTGCATCCGCAACAACCGGTAGTCGCTATAATTGGATTGCTGTACCCGGCCGTCCCGGATGGTGATCTGTTCGCTGAGCACGCTGCTCATGCCCATGATGATCCCCCCTTCGATCTGGGCTTTGATATTATCGGGCTGCACGGCTATGCCGGGGTCCACGGCACACCAGAAGTGGTGGACGGTGATTTTCCCGGTATCCCGGTCCAGGGAGATTTCACAGATCCCCGACCCCAGGGAGCCGTGTTCCACAAAGGCCACCCCCCGGGCGCGGCCCTCCGGGGCCGGTGTGTCCCAATCCGCCATTTCGGCTACCTTGTCCAGGGTGGCAAGGGCCCTCGGCGCGTCGGCCATCAATTCCCGGCGGAGGGCCACCGGGTCTTTTTTCAGGTCGGTTGCAACCAGGTCGAGCATGTGTTCGATTGCGAATTTATTCGGGCCATGCCCCACGGATCGCCAGTGCTTGAGCCGGATCCCGTGCCGGGCTTCCCGCCATTCGGCCAATTGGTTCGGGATCCGGTAATGGTCGTTGCGGATGCCGCTGGCCACCAGGTTCCCCCCGTCCCCGACCACGCAATGCGCAAACCCCGTGAGCTTCCCACCGGAATCCACTCCTGCTGTGACGCGCTGCAGGCTCATCGGCCGGAAGGCACCGTATCGGACGTCATCCTCACGGGTCCAGATGAGTTTTACGGGCTTAGGGGCCACTTCCTGGGCCAGTAGGACGCATTCGGAAACAAAATCATTCATGCTGCGACGGCCAAAGCCCCCGCCGAGGTACTGGAGGTTTATGGTGACATTTTCGGGCGGGATGCCCAGGAGTTCCGGTACCCCCAGCTTGGAATCCGGGCCCTGCTGGCTCCCTACCCATACTTCCGCACTGCCCCCGTCGGCGGCAACCTGCACCACCGCGTTTAGGGGTTCCATCTGCGCGTGATAGATATAGTCGTTTTTAAAATCTGCGGTTATTCGCCGGGCTGCCGAGTTAAAGGCTTTGTCGACATCCCCGCTTTCCACGATGACCTCGCCCCGGGCATTCCCTGCGGCAATTTTTTCGTATTCCCGGTAAGCCGTCCCGGAATCAAAACCACTGGCTGCTGAAGTCCCCCAGGAGATACGCAGGTTTTTTTTCGCCTCCAGCGCGCCTTCCAGAGAGGTCGCGATCAGGCCTATGGCATAGTCCAGGCGGATGATTTTTAGCACGCCGTCCATCCCCAGGATTTCTGCCTCGTTCTGCAGCTCAGGGGCTGCCCCGTGCAAATCCCCTCGTTCCAACACCCCGTAAACCATATCCGGCAGGCGGATATCTATGGCAAATTGTGCCCGTCCATTTACCTTTTCGGGAAGTTCAGTCCGCTGCAGGTCCTGGCCCACCAACCGGTATTCCGAGGATTTCTTAAGCGGGATATTCTCCGGGAGGGTTTCGGGTATTTGCAGGCCGGAGGCGATCTCCCCGTACCCGAGCCGGCGATCCGATTCGGGGTGAACCACATATCCCGGCTCGGTTGTCAGTTCGCCCATTGGTACCCCCCAGGTTTTCGAAGCGGAGTACAGAAGGATATAGCGGGCCTCGGCCCCGGCCCGGCGCATCACATCAAAATAGCTGTTGGTGGTGCGGCTGCCGACGGTGAACATCAGCTTGCTGCCCGGGGCCCAGCCCGGGGAGCCATACACCTCGGTTACCTGGGGCGAAAATTCCACATGCACCTTGCTCCAGTCCGCATCCATTTCCTCTGCGAAAATGGCCGGCAGGGCCGTCATGGAACCCTGTCCCATTTCTGCTGCCGGGTTGAAAATGACCATTTCCCCGTCTGATGAAAGTTTAACCCAGGCCGTCAGCGGTTCCTTTTTCAGGGCCGCTTCGAGCTTTTTCGGGTCTTCGCAGGAAATGAGTCCCGGAAGGATGCCGGATACCCCGATGTATAGTGTAAAGCCGCCTGTGGCCTTTAAAAAATTACGGCGACTTGCAGTATAAGTGTTTGTTTCCATGTGCTATTGTTGTAAAGGGGTACCGTTTTCCGAGGCTATCCGGATCGCCTTTTCAATCCGCAGGTAGGTGCCGCACCGGCAGAGAATGGGACTCATATGCGCACGGATTTCCTCCCTTGTGGGACTGGGGTTCTGATCGAGTAATGCAGCGGCCTGCATGATCTGGCCTGACTGGCAGTAACCGCACTGGGGTGCCTGTGCTTCTATCCAGGCTTTTTGGAGGGGATGCTCTCCCGAACCGGATAGTCCCTCGATGGTCGTGATTTGCTGCCCGTTGGCGTAATCCTCCGCACGGAGGATGCATGCGCGCATCGGGCGGTTGTCTATGTGGATGGTACAGGCGCCGCACTGGGCGATGCCGCACCCGTATTTGGTTCCGGTAAGCCCCAGGTGTTCCCGGAGCACCCACAGCAGGGAAGTTCCGCTTTTGACCTCGGCTTCGAATTGCTCCTGGTTGATGTTGAAGGAAAGTTTGGCCATAGCTGATCAGATAAGGGAAATAAGATACAGAAAAAGATGCCCAAATGGGAATATCACCCCCTGAATTTGCACCGGGCCATTCAGGGGGCGGGCTGTCCGAAAACCCGGTACGGGATGTCCCCGGCTTCGCGGTACCGGGAGCGCATGTTCTTTCCCTGCGGCGGGTTCCCGATGAACTGCCCGGGAATCATTCTTCCTCTTTTGGCTTCTTTACCCGTTTTTTCTTCAATTCGAACAAATCCAGCCGGCGGTCCTTCAGGTTCCGGACACTGCCCAGTTGGTTCAGTTCGAGCAACAGGTCCATGTCCAGGTCGGCAATCAGTATCATTTCCGTATTCGGGGTTGCCTCCGCTTTGACCCCGTCCGAAGGGAAGGCAAAATCGCAGGGCGTCAATACGGCAGACTGCGCATATTGTATGTCCATGTTATGGACCTTGGGAAGGTTTCCGACGCTGCCGGCAATAGCCACGTAACACTCATTTTCAATGGCCCGCGCCTGGGCGCAGTTACGGACACGGGAATACCCGTTCTGGGTATCCGTGAGGAAGGGTACAAACAGGATGTCCAGGCCCTGATCTGCCAGTAACCGGCTGAGTTCGGGGAATTCGATGTCGTAGCAAATCAGGACGCCTACCTTGCCGCAATCCGTATCGAAGGACTGCAGGATATCGCCTCCCTGCATGCCCCACAACCGGGCCTCATCAGGGGTCATGTGCAACTTGTCATAGCGCTCGGTGGTTCCGTCCCGGCGGCACAGGTAGCCGGCATTATAGAGGAGGCCGTCCCTGATTTCGGGCATGCTGCCCGTGATGATGTTGATGTTGTAGGAGATAGCGAGTTCCGAAAAGCGGCGCATCACCTCCGGGGTATGCTGTGCCAGCATCCGGATGGCCTCCGCTTCCGGCAGGTGGTTGTAGGCTGCCATCAGGGGGGCATTGAAAAATTCGGGGAACAGGGCAAAATCCGAACGGTACTCGGAGACGGAGTCCAGGAAGTATTCGGCCTGTTGCATGACCCCGTCCAGGTCGCGGTAATGCCGCATCTGCCACTGGATCAGGCCCAGGCGGACCACTTTTTTCCGGGTAGTGGCCTTGCGGGTGGGCTTTTCGTAGTAGATATTGTCCCATTCCATCAGTACGGCAAACCCGTTGGAGTCCGAGTCGTCCTTCAGGTAGCCTTTCAGGATTTTGGAAGGGTGGAAGTCGTTGGCGATCTGGAAATTCAGGACCGGGTCGTCCAGTTCCTTGCGGCGTACCCGGTCGATGTATTGTTTGGGGGTGAGTTCTTCGGCATAGCGATGGTAATTCGGCATCCGGCCCCCGAAGGCGATGCCCTTGAGGTTCAGTTTTTCGGTAAGTTCCTTCCGGTAGTCATACAAACGCCGCCCCAGGCGGAGGCCCCGGAATTCAGGCTTGATAAATATATCAATCCCATAGAGTACATCCCCCTCGGGATGATGGGTGTTAAACGTGTCGTTCCCCGTGATGTCCTGGTAAGTGTGGGTGCCGTCCAGGAGCGCACTGTCGACAATGATCGAAAGGGCACAGCCCGCCAGGGAATTGTTTACCTTGATCACCACCTGGCCTTCCGGGAATTTTTTGATCAGCGACCGGATATCCCCTTTTTCCCAGTAGTCTTCCGGCATGCTCGGATACGCCTGTATCATGGCTTCCTTCAGCTCCTCGTAGTCCTTCATGGTGAGATACCGCAGCTCGATATTCTCAATATTCTGTTTCATTTCAATCATTGTATTCGGGAATTGGAACGCTGCAAAGGTAAGGCCTTCGCCCATTTCCGGGAGGGGTCCGGCGTCGAATTCTTCGCGATCCCCGGGGATTATCGCACTTTCCGCCCTTTTTCGGCATCCCGTAAATTCCGGATGCGGGCCGTCAGGGGCGGGTGGGAATACCGGACAAATACATAGGCCGGGTGGGGGGTGAGGTTGCTCAGGTGGTTGCGGGATAACTTCTTGAGGGAGCTGACCAGCGGTTCTGCGGCAAAGGTCTCCCGGGCAAAAGCGTCTGCCTCGAATTCAAATTTCCGGGAGAAGTAATTCATCACCAGGCCGGTGATTTCCGATATGGGGCTGTACAACAGGGCAAAGCTCAGCAGGGCGGCATGAAAACTCGGGCGGTCCACCCCGATGGCCAGGGAGAGTTCCGGGTGGTTGATGAACAGGGAAAGCACATACAGGGTTACCCCGGTAAGCGCCGCGGAGGTAAGCAGGTTGAACAGGATGTGGTTTCTTTTGTAATGCCCTACCTCATGGGCCAGCACGGCAACCACTTCCTGCTCCTCCAGATCCTTGATCAGCGTATCGTACAGGGTTACCCGCCGCTGGTTGCCGAAACCGGAAAAATAGGCATTGGCCTTCGTGGAACGACGGGAGCCGTCGATCACAAAGATTTTCTGGAGTTCAAAGCCCACCTGCCGGGCGTATTCGTAGATGCGGTCTTTCAGGGGCCCGTCCTCAAGGGGCTGTTGCCGGTTGAACAGGGGGACGATCAGGCGGCTGTAAAACAAATTCATGAATACGGTAAAGGCTGTAATGAGGATCCAGGCGTACACCCAGAAGCCCTGCCCGACCCACGCGTATAACCACATGACCAGGACCAGCATGCCGCCCCCGAAAACCATGGCGAGTGCCCAGCCTTTCAATTTATCCGTCCAAAAAAGGGCCGGGGTTTGCTTATTGAACCCGAACCGTTCCTCGATCACAAAGGTCTGGTAATAGGCGAAGGGCAAGCCCAGGATTTCCCCGCCCAGGAACAGCAGCCCGAAGAAGGTCAGGGCCTGCCCCACCGGGTGGGGGCTTACCGATGCGGCAAGGGAATCCAGCCATCCAAACCCCCCGGAAATCAGGAAAGCCAGGGTGATCAACAGGGAGGCTGTTGCGGCCAGCAGACCGAACCTGTAATTCACGGTTTTATAGGCCTGGGATTTTTGGTAGGCCTCCTGGTCGTAGAGGTCCCGTACCTCCTCGGGCATTGGATCCCCGAACCTCCGGGCATTGAGGTAGTCCAGGATCCGGTCTGCCAGGTAGTCCAGCAGGAGGATCCCGATAATCAGGTAGTAAAGTGCCTCAGCGGTCATAGGTTAGTTTTTGGCAGCGCATAAAATAGGTAAATTCTGACGGCAGGCACAAGAAATACGACCAGATACACCCCTGCCAGCCTATTTTTCGACAACGGGTGCGAATCCCCGTTGGCGGCAAGCCTCAAATATCAGTATGGCCGCTGCCACGGATACGTTCATCGAATCGATCTCGCCCCCCATGGGGATTTCCACGCATGCGGCCGCCTGCTCGGTCCAGCCCGGGGTCAGCCCGGTGGCCTCCGTGCCAACTGCGATGGCCGATGCCCCGGTAAAGTCTGCCCGGTCGTAGCGCACGGCCCCGCCCAGGCTCGCGGCAAAAATCCCGATATGCCTTTTTTTGAGGAAGTCCAGCACCTCTTCCGTGGTCCCGGTGGCCACCGGCACGGTGAAGAGGCACCCCACACTGGACCGGATCACGTTGGGGTTGTACAGGTCGCCCTGCATGTCCGCGACGATAACCGCATCAAGAGAGGCTGCATCGGCGGTTCGCAGCAGCGCCCCGAGGTTACCGGGTTTTTCCGGGGACTCCGCCACCAGGATCAGCGGTTGTTCCCGCCTGAACTCAAGGTCTCCGAGACGATGGCTTTTTGCCTCCATAAGCGCGATCACTCCTTCGGTCTTGCCGCGATATGCCACGTGCCGGTACACTTCCGGGCTGAGGCTGACCAGCGGGCACCCCGTGGTGCCCCCTAGTTGGTGCAGCTCTTCTACCGGCAGGATATCCGGGCAAAAATAGAGGGTCCGGATCCGGTACCCCCCCTTTAATGCGAGGCCCAACTCCCGATACCCCTCCAGCACAAACAGGCCGGATTTCCTGCGGTCCCGGGATTTCTGGCTCCAGTGCTGCAATTGCCGGATTTCCGGGTTCTGGATACTGCTGATATGCTTTTCGGACGCCATGGGCAATAAAAAAACGGAACAACATGAGAATTGTTCCGTTTCAAATATAGGGTTAATCCGGATTACTGTTGTCCGTACTTCCCGGCATAGCGCTTCCAGAGTTCCGTCTGGTGGGTCTCCAGGGAAATTTCGCGACCGTCGATAAATGCGTGGGTCAGTTTGTTGGTCCTCATATCCAGCGCGTCCCCTTCCGAAACGAACAGCGTGGCGCTTTTTCCCTGGGCCAGTGTCCCGTAGCGATCGTCTATCCCCAGGATCCGGGCTGTGTTCCCGGTGATCAGCTGGAGGGCCTTTTCCTTATCCAGGCCATAGCCGGCCACGTGTCCGGCATAAAAAGGGAGGTTCCGCGTCTGGAAATTGGCCATATCCTCGTTCTGCAACCCCACCAGGATGCCCGCATCGGCCAGTAATTTGGGGAGTTTGTAGGGGTGGTCATAGTCGTCGTCCGAGTATTCCGGGAGCATGTGCGGCTGGTTGACCAGTACCGGGATGTCGTTTTCCGTGAGGAAATCTGTCACCAGGTGGGCCTGGTAGCCACCCACCAGGACAATTTGCCGGATGCCTGCCTCTTTCAGGGCACTTACGGCGTCGATGATTTCCCGTTCCCCGTTGGCATAGGCGTAGAGGCGTTTGGAGCCGTCAAAGAGGCCCTGCATGGCTGCAAAGGCCGGGTTGAGGGGTGCATTGGCCCCTTTGCCGTAAGCCCGGGCATCCCGGATGAATTCCAGGATTTCCTGTTGGTCTTTTTCGTAGTCCTTATTCGGTCGCAGTCCACGGGGTTCCCCGGCCCACCAGCGACCCCTGCGGAAGGATTGGGGCCAGTGCAGGTGGATGCCGTCATCCGTTTTGACTGCGGCATCCTCCCAGTTCCAGGCATCGAACTGCACGATGGAGGACGTGCCGGAAATGGTGCCCCCCTGGGGCGTGACCTGGCCGAGCAGCACCCCGTTGGGGCGCATGCTCTCCACCACCTTGGATTCTGCATTGTAGGCGATCAGGCTGCGGACATGGGGGATCATCCCGCCAATTTCGTCCTCGTCGTCGGAAGGCCGGACTGCATCGATCTCTACGAGGCCCAGGGACTTGGCCGGGGCAATGATGCCCGGGTAGACGTGTTTGCCGGCCGCGTCGATCACTTTGCCGCTGGCGGCGACATCGGCTCCCACGGCGGTAATGGTCCCATTCTGGAAAACGATGGTACCGTCCTCAACGACAGTCCCGTCACCCAGGTGGAGCGTGGCCCCGGTTATACTGATGGTTTCGCTCTGGGCCGGGGCAGGGGTTTGTTGTGCCCCCAGGGTTCCCATGGCCAAAAGCATTAAGAGAAAAATGTTTTTATAGCGTTGCATACGTTTTGTTTTAAGTGTTCGGGATTACAGGCTGTCGCAGTGGAACCGTTCTTTCCGGCTCTGGCGCGGGGTTCGTTTGGACCCCCCGTCCTTTTCCTCGAGCATCATGTTGATGAGCGTGGTGCGATCGCGGTCGATGCGCTGACGGATCTGGGCATCCCTCTCCAGGTCAAAGTATGGGACCCCCTCGATATAGGTTTTTTCCGCCCTGGAATAAACGGCAAGGGGATTCCCTGACCAGAGTACCAGGTCCGCGTCCTTGCCTTCCGCAATGCTTCCCACCCGCTCGTCCAGGTGCAGGAGTTTTGCAGGGTTGATGGTGACCATCTTCCACGCTTCCTCTTCGGACATGCCCCCGTACTTGACGGTTTTGGCAGCCTCCTGGTTCAGGCGGCGGGACATCTCTGCGTCGTCGCTGTTGATGGCGGTGGTCACCCCGGCCCGCGACATGATGGCGGCGTTGTAAGGGATGGCATCATTTACCTCGAACTTGTAGGCCCACCAGTCGCTGAAGGTAGACCCCCCAACACCGTGTTCGGCCATTTTGTCGGCTACCTTGTAGCCTTCAAGGATGTGGGTGAAGGTGTTGACCCGGAAGCCCATTTTCTCGGCCACTTTCATCAGCATGTTGATTTCGCTCTGCACATAGGAGTGGCAGGAAATAAACCGTTCCCCCCTGAGGATTTCTGCCAGGGTTTCCATTTCCTCGTCGTGGCGGTAGGGTTCCCCCGAATCCTTTTTGGCCTGGTATTCCCTGGCACGCTGGAAATAGTTCAGGAAGACCTGTTCCACGCCCATACGCGTCTGCGGGAACCGCTCATAGCTCTGCCAGTTGCTCTGCTTGACGTTCTCCCCCAGGGCAAATTTGATAAACTTCGGCATTTCCTGGTACAGCATTTCGGATGCCGGTCGGCCCCACTTCAGCTTCAGGATGGCGGACTGGCCCCCGATGGGGTTGGCGGATCCGTGCAGAAGCTGTATGGAGGTAACACCTCCGGCCAGGTCGCGGTAAATATCCACGTCTTCCGGATCCACTACGTCCGACATCCGCACTTCCGCCGAAGAATTGTGGCCGGCTTCATTGATGGCCACGGCGGCCAGGTGGCTGTGCTCGTCGATGATCCCGGCCGTCAGGTGTTTCCCGGTGGCATCGATGACGTGTGCCCCGCCCGCGCTCAGGTCCTGCCCGATTCGGGCAATCCTGCCTTTGCGGACCAGGACATCCGTGTTTTCCAGGATACCGGCGTCCTCACTGGTCCAAACCGTTGCGTTCCTGAACAGTACGTCTTCCTGGGTCGGCGGGCTTGCGTAGCCATAACCGACATTCGGGTAGGTCAATGGGAGCACTTCGGGGGTTTTTGCGGAAGCGCCTTCCGGATCCGAATCCGAATCCCCCGCCTCAAATGGCTTGGTCAGGCGGGCAGTGAACCTGCTCTCATTGCCGTTGGGCAAAACGCCCTTGCCCTGCAGGTTGTCCGAGCTTTCGCTTACACGGGCCGTCATCCGGTAACGCTCGCCGGTATCGTTGAAGCTGATGTCCACCCAGTCCCCGCTGTAATTCAGGTTGGATTTGAGTTCGGCAGTGTCCCGCATCACCTTGATGCTAGGGGAGGCGGCCTTCCCGGTCAGACTCAGGGTAAAGGATTTCCCGCCCGCGTTCAGGGCGTATTCGCCCCGGATGTCCTTGCGGTCCATATCCTCCAGGATATCGCGGTTTCCCCGCACCCAGTTTTCATACAGGGTGGTGGTTTCATCGAAAACGGGACCGGAGGTGATCAGGAAGTTGGCGAGACGCCCTGGCTGCAGGGATCCGATCTGCCCGCTTTTGCCGAGCAGCCTGGCCGGGGTGGTCGTCAGTGCCTCCAGTGCCTGTTGTTCCGTAAGCCCGTGGGCCATGGCCTTGCGGACCTTCTCGTGGAAGTCCGATTCCTTGGAAAGGCCGTGGAGGGTAAAGGCAAAGGTAATCCCGTTATCAGCGAGTACCTTCGGGTTGGTGGGCGCCTGGTTCCAGTGCTTCATGTCCTCGAGGCTCACGATTTTAGCCTCGTAGGGGTTGGATACGTCAAAGGCATCGGGGAAATTCAGGGGTACCACCAGGGAAGCCCCGGCAGCTTTTATCTGACCGATGTTCTCGTATTCCTGCCCGCCTGCCAGGATCACGTAATTCACGCCAAAGGCATCCCCGATGCCGTCTGCGCGCAGGACGTTGTTTTTGTCCCCGGCCGCGAAGAACTGTACCATCCCCTTGTTGGCGTTCAGTGCTTCCAGGGAGCGGTCGGTGTTGGAGGTATTCCCTTTGGCATACCAGTCGGCATCGTAATACATCTGCCGGAGCAGGGCCATGGCCCCCATCAGGGAGGTCGGGTAAGACTGTCGGGAGGTCACGCTTTTCTCAAAGGAAAAATACTGCCCGGAGCCGTCGTCCAGTACCCGGCGCGCATCATCGTCGGAATCGCTGAGGGTCAGCAGGATTCCGGTACCCCGTGCAATCCCGTCATGGACATGGCTGTTGACCACCCCGAAACCCGCTTTTCGCAGGGTTTGTGCCTTGGTCTTGTCGAACTGGTAGGCTTCGATGGCCTGTTGTTCGGGCCGGATGTGGTCGTTCCAGTAAAAACCATCCCGGCTGGCATCGTATTGGGACGTGCGACCGGAACCCTGGGCGCGTTTGGGTTCCTGGATTCCGAATCCGGAAAAGATGTCGATAAAGGAAGGGTAGATGTATTTTCCGCTGAGGTCGATCACCACGCTGTTTTCCGGTACCCGTACAGCGGCACCTGCCTGCACGACCAACCCCTTCCGGATGAGCAGTGTCCCGTTTTCGACCACCTGGCCGGGCGCTATTTGGATCCGGGCATTTGTGAGCGCGGTATAGTTTTCGTTGGACGCTTTTACACCGTCGTTTTTGGGGAAATATTCCTGAGCAAAAGCGAACATCCCCAGCCCCATGAAGGCCAGGAGGGAGAGTCTCCATTTCATAAAATTCGGTAGTTTATTGGATTAGCGGTCTAAAAATAGAATAATCCGTATGCAAGCCCCGGGCAGGTGCCTACTTTAACAAATTTTTAGGGACCGTCCGGATCCGGTGTTATCTGAAGCTCCTGGCGGTGGTAATCGACCAACAGGGATACCACGCGGTTGTAGCTTTTTATGCCGTCTTTTTGGCGGTTGACTTCCAGATACCGGTTGAACAGGGCCTTGAAAACCGGCTCAAGAGGGTTTTCGTACGCTTCCCAGAAAGCCTGCATCTGGGCGTAGTTGGCACGGACCCCTGCATTGAGGGTACCTACGATTTGCTTTCGCTCCAGGCTGTCGCGCCGGTCGATCTCTGCCAGGCAGTATCCCAGGCCGTAAGCTGCAGCCGTATACCGGAAATAAGGATCCGGGTTGCGCTCGGTAACCAGGTAGCCGATGAAATTGGTTTCGTTTTCCGCCGAATACCCCAGTTGGTGGCCTACTTCATGCCCGCAGACAACGGGATAGCGGAAAAGCGGCAGGCGCGCATTCACCTGGGCCTCGGCGGTAAACGGGTTCAGGTACCCGCCGTAACCCATATAGGTCAGCGCGGTGCTGATCAGGGAATTCTTCAGGCTTGGGTGGCGGTAGCGGAACCCGGGAAATTCCTCCCCCAGGCTTTGATAGGCGTCGATGGTCTTTTGGCGAATCTCTGCTTCGGAGTAGGGCAATTCCACCGGGGATATTGAATCGCCGCTGAGGGACTGCTGCAATGCATTGGCCCGCAGGGCGAGGAACCGGGCGGTTTGTGACAGCTCTTCCCCGGTGTAGGTCTCCTTCATGCCCAGGTGTTCCCCCAGGGGAACCCGGAAGTAATTCATGCCCCACAGGAGGTAAAAGGTAAAATGCAACACAGCAAAACCCGCTGCCAGGTCCCGCAGGAAGCCAGCAAAGTTTTTGCGGATGGCAGAGCGATTGCGGACCAGCCAGACGAAGAACGCGCCCAGGAGCCCCAGGTATAATAGGTCTCCCACGGAAAACGGCACCCAGCCATAGAGCCCGCGGAAAAACCCGGAAAGGTAGGGGTACAGGCCCCTGCTGTACCACTGTTCCACCCATTCGGGAGATGCGGCCATCCAGCGGATTAGCAGGAACTGCAGGGGCAGGGACAGGGCAATGATATTCTTGAGCCGTTTATGCATGCCCCCAAAAATAGCTATTTCACGCGGGTAGCTAACGGGCATTCGCTATTTTTACCCCACAGAAAGATAATACCATGGAAGAATTACTGACCCGGGCCGAACCGGGACGCGTCTGGAAGCATTTCGAAGCTCTGAGTGCGGTACCCAGGCCCTCCAAGGGGGAGGGGCGCATCATTGCCTTTGCCATGGAGTTTGGCCACGGACTGGGCCTGGAAACGATGCGGGATGAGGTGGGCAACGTGCTTATCCGAAAGCCGGCCAGCCCGGGAAGGGAGCAGGCCCCGGGGGTAATCCTTCAGGCCCATCTGGATATGGTCCACCAGAAGAACGATGCCACAGAGTTCGATTTTGAAACCGAGGGGATCCGGCTTTACCGGGACGGGGACTGGGTTCGAGCCCGAGGGACTACACTGGGGGCGGATAACGGACTGGGGGTGGCTGCCATCATGGCCGTCCTTGAGGCCGATGACCTGGAGCACCCTCCCCTGGAAGCCCTTTTCACCATCGATGAGGAAACGGGGATGACCGGCGCCAAGGGGCTCAGGCCCGACTGGTTGCGGGGCCGTATCTTATTGAACCTGGATACGGAAGAAGACGACGAGCTCAGTGTGGGCTGTGCAGGGGGCGTGGACGTGTCGGGCACCTCCGGCTATGATCCGGAAAGCGTTCCCGGAGGCCAGCTCGGTATGGAAATCCTGGTCAGGGGATTGCAGGGCGGCCACAGCGGGATGGATATCCACAAGGGGCTTGGCAATGCCAACAAACTCCTCGGCCGGCTGCTGTATGCCTGCCGTCAGGAGGCAACCTTCGGCCTGGCCGGTTTCAGCGGGGGGAACCTGCGCAATGCCATCCCCAGGGAATCCCGGGCGCTGCTTGCCCTGGACCCTGCCTCGGAGGCCGCCATCAGGGCTGCCCTGGAACGGGAGCGGGAGGCCGTGCTGGCTGAATTCGGCCCGGTGGAACCCGGATTGGAAATATTATTCAGTAAGGCGCATACCCCAGAGGCTGTCATGCCCGGGGCAGATGCGGACCGCTTTCTGCGATGCCTGGAAGGCCTGCACAATGGGGTGGTTGCGATGAGCGCGGAATTCCCGGGCCAGACCGAGACATCCAACAATGTTGCCCGGGTGGAAGCCGGTTCGGGGGAACTTCAGATCGGCTGCCTGGCCCGGTCCTCCCGCGAAGGGGCCAAGGCCGCAGTAGTTCGCAGGCTGGAGGCGGTGTTCTCCCTGGCGGGTTTCCGGATGGAGACCAGCGGGGACTACCCGGGCTGGGAACCCGAACCGGAATCCCGGATCCTGGAACTGCTCCTGGAGCGGTACAAGGCGCTGTTCGGCAGGGAGCCCCATGTACTTGCCGGCCATGGTGGCCTCGAATGCGGAATCATCAGGGACAAGTACCCGGACCTGGATATGATCAGTTTCGGGCCGACGATCCGGGGTGCACATTCCCCGGACGAACGGGCAAACGTACCCTCCACGGTCAAATTCTGGAAACTGCTCAAGGACGTCCTCTCACGCATCGGCACATAGGAGCCCCAATTGGCAGGACAAATAAAAAAACCCGGTTTCGAAACCGGGTTTATTATTAGCATTGTATCCGATGCGGGGTTTATTCCCCTCCCTGAATCCCGAGTATTTCCAGGTCAAAAACCATGGATGCGCCAGGGGGGACCGGGCCGTTGCCCTGTTCGCCATACGCCAGGTGGGACGGGATGAAGACGCGCCATTTGTCGCCTACCTCCATCAACAATAGCGCTTCCTTGAACCCGGCAATCAGTTGGGTATCCGGGCTGTACGGCATCGGATAGGGGGTAAGAGCCCCGCGGTGCATCTGCACCAGCTGGTCGAGCATCCCGAATTCCCTGGCAACCGATTCTTCCGAACTGTCAATCAGGGTGCCGTCCTCGAGCCAGCCGGAGTAATTGACCAGTACCATGTCCCCGATGGCCGGTTTGGGGCCTTCCCCCTCATTGACCACCTTGTAGGAAAGCCCGGAGGGCAGGCTTGTTGCTTCCGCCTTCTGGCTGGCGAATTCCGCCGCTGCATTTTCCAGCTTCTCGCGTTGCGCGGCTTCCGCTGCCTCCTCCTGTGCAAAATAGTTCTCCATGACGGCCACTGCGTCAAAGTCCCTGGCATCCTTGCCCTTGCGGACAATCTCCACCTTTTCCATCAACACGGAATCCACCGGCTTGTTGTTGCCCGGTTCCACAGTTACGGCGGCTATGGAATCCACTACTTCGATGCCCTTGACGACTTCCCCGAAAACCGTGTGTATTCCATCCAGCCAGGGGGTGGGCGCATGGGTGATGAAAAACTGGCTGCCGTTGGTCTTGGTGCCCCCGGAGTTGGCCATCGAGAGGATCCCCTTCCGGTCGTGGACCAGCGAATCCACAATTTCGTTGGAAAACCGGTAGCCGGGCGTACCGCGTCCGGTACCGGTCGGATCCCCTCCCTGAATCATGAAGTCTTTCATGACCCGGTGGAAGGAAACCCCGTCATAATAGGGTTTGCCCTTGAATTCCTCACTGACAAACGGGCTGGTCCCCTCGGCCAGGGTCACGAAATTCGCAACCGTCACCGGGGTTTTTTCATATTCGAGGCGCAGGATGATCTCGCCCTCTGAGGTCTGCATCTCGGCGTACAGGCCATCGCCCAGGTCGGCGTATTGATTGGATTTGCAACCGGTGGCCAGCAGGGCCAGAAGAAACAGAATGGAAAAGGTGTATTTCATATCTTAGGGTTTGAGTGATAGGGTATCGGATTCTTTTTCGATTTGCAACAGGGTCAGCGTACTTTGTACCGGGACATTCGGGCCGATGCGTTCCTGGTCCCCGTGGTACCCGAAGGCCAGGGATGACGGGAAGAAAAATACCGCGCTTTCCCCTTCCTGCAGGAGCTTCACGCTGTTCCTGAGTCCGGGGAACAACTCCTGTTTGTCCACCTTGTAACGCACCAGTCCAATCTCGTCCCGGGTGTACAGCGTATCGTTTTCCCAGGTGCGGATATCGTAGGTAAGCGTAACCAGGTCGTCCGGTCGGGGGGTATAGCCTCCGGTATCGCCCTTTTGCAGGTAGTAGTACCGGGAACCGCTTTCACTGTTGATATAGGTATGCAGGCTGTCCCGCGCAACCAGCTCGTCCAGCCAGGCCTGTTCCTGATCCAGCAGCCGTTTATTTCGCTCTGCAGAGAGTTTTAAAAAGGACCCGGCCTTCCGGGTGACCGGCCAGCGCACCTCGGGTTCCCCGCAACTGACGGTCAGTACTGCCAGCAAAGCCAATAGTCGCGTTTTCATGGATTGGATAGTTTTTCCTGGTATTCGGGAAGCAGGGCCTCAAAGCGCCGCGTGGTCTCCTCCAGGGGGGCCTCGCTCCGGCCACCGGCCGCATTGATATGGCCACCGCCATTGAAATGCGTGCGGGCCATATCGTTGACGGAGAACGACCCCCGGGACCTCAGGGAGATCTTGATGATCCCTTCTTCCCGGCTTTCGATAAAAATGGCCGCCAGCACCATGCCCGAGATGGACAAACCGTAATTCACGAACCCCTCCGTATCCCCCTTGCGGTAGTCGCAGCTGTCGAGTTCTTCCTGGGAAAGGGTGATGTAGGCAGTGTTGTAGGGCTCCAGGATCCGCATGTTTTTCAGGGCAATACCCAGCAGCCGCAGGCGTTCGGGCCTGTTGGTGTCGAATATCTGCCGGTGGATCTCCGTATGGTCTGCCCCGCGTTCCATCAACAGGGCAGCCACCCGGAGGGTTTCCGGGCTGGTGGAGGCAAATTTAAAGGAACCGGTATCGGTGAGGATCCCGGCATAGAGGCAGGCTGCCGTTTGAGGGGAAAGCACCTGGGCACCGTCCAGTGCAACGATGGTATTGTAGATCATCTCGCAGGTGGAACTCATGGAAACATCCGAATACCGGATGTCTGCATAATCTTCCGGGCTCTGGTGGTGGTCGATCATCACCATGCGGGCCTCTGCACCTTTCAGTGCCTCCTCCATGGGACCGGTCCGGTCCAGCGCATTGAAATCGAGGGTGAAGATCAGGGTGGCTTCCCGGATGAGCGCTTCCACGCGTTCCTGCTCTTTGCAATAGTAGGCGACTTCCCCGGCCCCGGGCATCCATTTCAGGAAAGCCGGAAATTCGTTAGGGGAGGCAACGGTAACCGCCTGCTGGGTTCTGAGCAGGAAATGCTGCAGGCCCAGGCAGGCCCCCATGGCATCGCCATCGGGGTTTTTATGTGGAATAAGCAGGATGCGCTGGGGGGTAGATAACCAGTGTCGCAGCGTACGGGCATCTTCACAATTCATGCGTGCAAAGATACAACTAATTCAAAAGAAGACCGATTGGCGCACTGTCATTTCTGTTGGTGGTTGGGGTAATAAAGTGTACTTTTGCCCAAAATTTTTTGAAATGACTGGAAACAGAACCTTTACCATGATCAAACCGGATGCGGTTGAGAACGGGCATATCGGGCCGATCCTGGAAAAGATCACCGCAGCGGGGTTCCGCATTGTGGCCATGAAATACACCCAGCTGAGCCGGCGCGATGCGAAGGAATTTTATGCCATCCATAAGGAGCGCCCGTTTTTCGGGGAGCTCGTCGATTTCATGACCCGGGGTCCGATCGTTTCGGCCATCCTGGAAAAGGACAACGCCGTGGAGGATTTCCGTGCCCTCATCGGTGCCACCAACCCGGCAGAAGCCGCAGAGGGAACCATCCGGAAGTTGTTCGCCTCGGATATCGCCGAGAATGCGATCCACGGTTCGGACAGCGATGCCAACGCGGAAATCGAAGGGGCCTTCCACTTTTCAGGGCGGGAAATCTATTCCTAGGCAAGCAGGCCCAGGTTCGGCCCCCTGTGGGTCCAAACACCCGTGAATCCCCCCGGTTGTGGGGGAGGCCTTCTAAACCGCCAATGTATACCCAACCCGACCTTCCCGGTCGGGTTTTTTATTGGGATACCGGTTTTTCCACTATTGCAGCACCAGTTCTTCCCCTATTGCAGTACCAGTTTTTCCACCAGCTCCCGACCCATCCGCTCGTTTAGCATGTCGATTATCCTGGAGGTGCCCAGGCTGAGTTCCTCCCGCAACACCGAGGAGCCCAGGGAGACGTAGAGGGTGCCCCCCCTCAGCTGCACGCGGCGCGTATATCCGGCTACCCCGGGACCGAGGACTTCCTTCCATGCCTCGGCAATATTTACCTGGTCGATGCCCTTTTGCAGCCCGCGTTGTTTCAGGAAGTCCTTCAGGGCATCCCCCAGGGATTGCTTGTCGTCTTTACGGGCCATCGGTTCCGGGTATTTGCAGGGGTTCATAGCGGGCGTATTCAAAGAGGAGGCCGGCCGGGCTCCGGAGGGCGAGGGACCCGGGCCTGAGCTCCTCGATCTCCTCCTCCCAGCTGCCTTCATCCCCCTCAAAAACGAGGAAGAACCTGCCATCCCTTTCCAGGACCTGCAGGGGAAGGGCGTCGTCGGAGGTCTGAAACGTGCCGTCCGCGTTGGGCTGTAGCTTTTTGCGATAGCCGGTCGTACCGTCGAGGTTGAAGTAATCGATGGTCGGGTTCACCACGTAGTCCTTGTTGTTGCCATCCGGGAAGACGACCTCACGGATTTCCCAATAGCCCTGCAGGTACTGGAGGTCCGATGTGGAAACGCCGTTTCCGCAGGCCGTTGCCAGCAGCAGGATCAGCAGGATCGGCAGGCGCCGCGGGTCAAAGTTCGATAAACGCATAGCTCTGGTGTATTTTTTTTACCACCGCCTCGGTGCGGTCGGCATGGGTGTCGCTGATGAATATCTGACCGAACAGGTCCTGGTTGACCAGGCTGATAATGTGGGCTACCCGGTGCTCGTCGAGTTTGTCGAAAATATCGTCCAGCAGGAGGATTGGGGTACCGGGACGGCGGGCCTTCATAAACTGGAACTGCGCAAATTTCAGGCTGATCAGGAAGGATTTCTGCTGGCCCTGGCTGCCGAATTTCTTGATCGGATGCCCGGCGATGTCCATGCGGAGGTCGTCCTTGTGGATCCCCTGGGTAGTGTACTGCAACAGCCGGTCTTTCTCCAGGCTGGAGGCGAACAGTTCCTCCAGGGGGGCCTCGCCCAACTGGCTTTCGTAAGTCAGGGACACTGCCTCGTCCCCCCCGGAGATGGCCCGGTATTGTTCCCCAAAAATGGGTTGGAATTCCGACATGAAGGCCTGCCGTTTTTGGTGGATCCGCGTGCCCAGACCGGCAAGCTGGAGGTTGTAAACGCCCAGTGTATCCGGGTCAAAGCGGTGGTTTGCCGCGAAGTATTTCAGCAGTGCATTGCGCTGGGAGACGATTTTGTGGTAATCCAGCACGTCCTGCAGGTAGGCGCGGTCCGACTGGGAGATCACCCCGTCCATGAATTTCCTCCGGGTTTCGCTCCCTTCCAGGATGAGGTCCCGGTCGGCCGGGGAGACGATCACCAGGGGGACGTTCCCGATGTGTTCCGACAAGCGGTCGTAGGCCTTGTCGTTGCGCTTGAGGACCTTGCGGGCCCCTTTTTTGAAACTGCAGACGATATGCTCTGTTTCCCCTTCCCGGTCAAAGACCCCGTCGATCACGAAGAAGTCTTCCCCGTGGCGGATGTTCTGTGTGGTGACCGGGTTGAAGTAACTCTTGCCAAAAGCCAGGTGGTATATGGCATCCAGTACGTTGGTCTTCCCGATGCCATTGGGCCCCACCAGGCAATTTATCTTATTGTCGAAGGAGAAATCCCGGGACTCGAAATTCTTGTAATTCAGTAAGGATAAGCGGTTTAAATGCATGTGATTCAGCTCGGCACCCGGGAGGAGCGTTCCGGGCAAATTATTCAAAAATAACGAATAAATTGCCTTTCGGTTTTGGATAAAACCCTTATTTTTGCGCGACCAATATTACAAAAAATGGCGACATACAAAAAGCGCGGGCACAAGCCTAAAAATAAGGCAGAGGCAACCGAGCAGCAGCAACACGAGAGCACCACGGCAGAGGTCTTCAGCACGCTCGACAGCAGTGCATCCCGGACCGAGCAGTGGGTGGCCCGCAACCAGAATTACATCCTGGGGGTCATCGGCGTGATCGCCGTTGGGGTACTCGGGTTCCTGGGGTACCAGCAGTTCATTCAGAAGCCCCGGGAGGAAGCGGCCAGCAACGAACTTTTTTACCCGCTCCAGTATTTTCGCCAGGCACAGCAGAGCGAAACCGCCACGGATTCCCTCTACACCCTTGCCCTGAACGGGGCAGAGGGCAAATACGGGCTTATCGACATCGTCGATGAATACTCCGGCACGGAAGCGGCCAACCTCGCGCGCTATGCCGCCGGGGTCTCCTACCTGCAACTCAACCAGTACGACCAGGCCATCAACTACCTGGAGGATTATTCCTCGGAAGACGCTATCCTGGGGGCAGTAAGCCTTGGTTCCATCGGGGACGCCTTCATGCAGCTCGGCCAGCCGGACGAAGCGCTCAGTTACTACGAAAAGGCCCTTGCTCACGATACCAACGACTTTACCACCCCCCTCTACCTGCAGAAGGCCGGGGTTACCGCCCTGGAAATGCAGCGGTACGACAAGGCAGTGGATTACTTCAGCCGGATTCGGGACAGTTATCCACAGTCTGCCCAGGCCTCAGGGGTCGAAGCCCTTATCGGCATGGCCAAAAAGGGGAGCTGATGGCTACCTCTGGAAAAGACCTGTCGGCCTATGACAAGGAGGACCTCCCGGATACGGGGGGGATGCGGATCGGCCTGGTCGTATCCGAATGGAATCCTGAAATCACCGAAGCACTTTACCAGGGGGCCTACGATGCCCTGATCGATTGCGGCCTGAGCGACGACCGTATCCTGCGGTGGCGTGTCCCTGGGAGCTTTGAGCTCGCTTTCGGCTGCAAACGGATGATCGAACGGGAGCGCCCCGATGCGGTCATTGCCATCGGGAGCGTGATCCGGGGGGAAACCGCCCACTTCGATTTTGTATGCCATGCAACTGCCGCCGGTATCAAGGACCTGAATATCCGCATGGAGGTCCCGGTCATCTTCTGCGTGCTGACCGACGATACCATGGAGCAGGCCCGCGACCGCAGTGGGGGCCGGCATGGGAACAAGGGCACCGAGGCGGCCATCGCGGCCCTCAAGATGGCAGCCCTTTAATCGGAAGCCAGAAGTCCGGCACGTCCCTGTTAACAATTTTTGGCACGCGTCCCGAGGCAGGGTTTCCGTTTTTCAGTACTTTTGGGATTCGGGTTATGGGACGATTTTCGAAACTTCGCAAGAATAAAAAATACAGTTACAGGCCCCGGTATTACGACGATAACGGAGAGGGTAACCCTTTCAAGATCCAGCACAAGTTAGACAAATACCGAACCACGGCCCAGGGGCCGGGCGGCTTGAAATCCCGCTGGAACAGCGCCATAAATGATATGAAGCACCGGGGCGACCGAAACCTCCGGCTGCGTTTCTTGATAATTCTCGTGGTTTTGTTGCTGATCGTATTGTTTATCTTCGATTTTGACCTTTCTATATTTTTCCCCAGCGAATGACGGACCGTATCAAATTATTGCCGGAACACGTAGCCAACCAGATTGCGGCTGGCGAGGTGGTCCAGCGCCCTGCATCTGTGGTCAAGGAATTGCTCGAAAATGCGGTGGATGCCGGTGCCCAAAGGGTCCAGTTGGTAATCCGGGATGGGGGCAAAACCCTGGTACAGGTGGTGGACGACGGTTGCGGAATGAGCCCGGCGGACGCCCTGCTGAGTTTCCGCAGGCATGCCACTTCAAAGATTTCTGAAGCGGCCGATTTATTCCGGCTCCACACCAAGGGGTTCCGGGGCGAAGCCCTTGCTTCCATTGCCGCCATCGCCCAGGTCGAAATGCAGACCCGGACAGGGGAAGCCGAACTGGCCACCCGGATCCGGATTGCCGGGGATACGGTTCAGTCGAATGAATCTGCCGTTGCCCCGGAAGGTACTTCCATCAGTGTCAAGAACCTGTTTTTCAACATCCCGGCCCGCCGGAATTTCCTGAAGTCGGGGAAGGTGGAATTCCGCCACGTACTGGATGAGTTCCAGCGGGTAGCGCTGGCACACCCGGGGGTGGCATTTACCATGACCCACAACGACAGCGAGGTGCATCAGCTTCCCGCATCCAACCTGCGCCAGCGTATCGGCCACCTTTTCGGCTCCCGGATGAATACCCGCCTGGTCCCCGTACGGGAGGAAACCCAGCTGGCTGCCATAGACGGCTTTGTGTGCAAACCCGAATTTGCCAAAAAGAGCCGGGGCGAACAGTTTTTTTTCGTCAACGACCGCTATATCCGCAGTGCCTACCTCCACCATGCTATCATGGCCGCTTTTGAGGGACTGCTCAAACCGGATACCTACCCCGGATACTTCCTGTACCTGCAGGTCCCTGCCGATGCCATCGATATCAATATCCACCCGACCAAGACGGAGGTCAAGTTCGAGGACGAACAGAGCCTGTACGCCATCCTGAGATCGGCCGTAAAACATAGCCTGGGACAATTCAATATCAGTCCGGTACTGGATTTTGAAAGGGACCCGAACCTGGAAACCCCTTACGCGTACGAGCGGAAACAGGCTGCCCTCCCGGGGGTCAGCGTCGACAGAACCTTTAACCCCTTTGCAGGGGATAGCACTGCCCGGGGCGCTTCGCGGGCCGGAAAAAAGACCAGTGCGGCCGGATGGGAAGTCCTGTATGAAGGCCTGGATGAGGAAGTGGTGGAAGAAGCTACCCGACAGGACTGGACGATCGAATCGGAAGGGGGCAACCCCTCCCTGTTCCGGGGGGACACAGCCCCGGCACCCGATCAGGCCGGGATCTTCCAGGTGGGCCGCAAATACCTGCTCACGCGGATCAAATCCGGGTTGCTGCTGATCGACCAGCACCGTGCCCACCAGCGGGTGCTCTATGAAAAGCTGTTGCGGAACACCACCCAGCAGGAGCCTGCGACCCAGGCCCTGCTGTTTCCGCTGAAAATTGAATTCAGCCCGGCCGAATGGCACGTACTCAATGCGATCAAGGAGGCCCTGAGGGGTATGGGCTTTGGGTTTGGCCGCATGGGTGACCATTCTGCAGAAATTACGGGGCTTCCCGTATTGATGGCGGAATCCGATGCGGAATCCATCCTGGACGGGGTGATAGCGGATTGGCAACGGCATGAGGGCGGGGAGCATTTTTCCCAGAGCGACCGGATTGCCAAGGCCCTTTCGCGCTCCCTGGCGGTGAAGCCCGGGACGGCCCTCGAACAACAGGCGCAACTGGCCCTGGTCAACGACCTTTTCGGTTGCAAGGAGCCCGGGTTGAGCCCGGGGGGCAAACCGGTTTATGTTACCCTCCCCATGGAGGAACTCGAAAAAAAACTCAGTTAGATGGGAAGACTCACCGAAGGTATCAAGCACCTGCTGATAATTAACATCATCCTCTACGTGGCCGCGATGCTTTACGGGGAACAGTTGTACGACTGGCTCGCACTGTGGTACCCGGAGAACCCGAATTTTTTCCTGTGGCAGGTGGTTTCCCATATGTTCATGCACAGCAACCAGACGATCATGCATATCCTGTTCAATATGTATGCGCTCTGGGCCTTCGGGACCCCCCTGGAACGCATGTGGGGCACAAAAAAGTTCCTGTTTTTCTATTTTTCTGCAGGGCTCGGGGCTGCGCTGATCCACTCCGGCGTCAATTACTACCAGGTGCACCAGGGGGTGGATGCGCTGGTGAACGCGGGTGCGTCTGAAGCGGACATCATGAACCTGCTCGCCCAGGGCAAATACAACGAAAACTGGGAAATGATGGCCCCCGGCGGGGCGGTCAACAAGATGCTGGAATCCTACTTCACGCCGGCCGTAGGGGCTTCCGGTGCCATTTACGGTATCCTGGTCGCATTCGGGATGTCCTTCCCCAACAGCGAACTCTTCCTGATCTTCCTGCCGATACCCATCAAGGCAAAATATTTTATCCCTGCCCTCATTGGCCTGGATCTGTTTTCCGGCCTTACGGGCTACTCCATCTTCGGGGCGGGGATCGCGCATTTTGCCCACGTGGGAGGGGCTATTTTCGGGTTCCTGATGATGTGGTACTGGAAAAAAAATGAGTTTAACAAAAACCGGTGGGACCTGTAAATGACAAACAGCAACCTTAAATATCAATATGCACGGCTCAGTATCGCGGAGAAGATCATCGTGGTCAACCTGGTGGTTTATATCGTTTTCGGGCTGGCAGGTTTCCTGCTGGACCTCCCGGGGAGGAGCCTCGAACGCTGGTTTGAGCTTCCAAAGGACTTCTTCGAATTCCTGACCCAGCCGTGGTCGCTGGTGACCTATTCTTTTTTGCACGGGGGGCTGTTGCATATTTTTTTCAATATGCTGATGCTCTTTTATGTGGGGCGGATCTTTCTGAACTTTTACGGACCCAGGCGGTTTGTAAACGTGTATTTTCTGGGCGTAATGCTCGGGGGTGCCTTCTTCCTGGCAGCCTACAATATTTTCCCCGTTTTTTACCAGAGCCAGTCGCCCCTCATCGGGGCTTCCGCCGGGGTAATGGCCGTCCTGATCTTTGTCTGCACCTACATCCCCCACCAGCAGGTACGCCTGCTTTTCTTTAACGTCAAGTTGTGGTATATCGGCGCCTTCTTTGTGCTGATGGACCTGGTGCTCATCCCCACCGGGGACAACCCCGGGGGCCGGATCGCCCACCTGGGCGGCGCGTTGCTGGGCTACCTGTATGCCCGTCGGTCCGCCCAGGGCAGTGACCTGGGGGCCGGGTTCTCCCGTATGCTGGACTGGTTTGCGGGCCTTTTTGAGAAACGGGAGCGCAAGGCACCCCTCAAGACCGTTTACCGCAAGCAGGACGCAAAAAAGGCCGGCAAGGTGGATTACGACAAGGAAGCCCGGCAGCGCAAAATCGACACCATTCTGGACAAGATCAGCAAATCCGGTTACGAGAGCCTGACCCAGGACGAAAAGGACTTCCTTTTCAAAGCCGGCAAAGAAGACTGATACGTGAACAGGTCAAAACTAACAGCAGGCCTGCTGTACGCCCTGATTCTCTGCAATGCCCTGCTCTTGCTCATCGCGTGTATCAGTTATTACCGACTGTTCTGGCCGCCACTGGACCTGTTGAGTATCGGGGTACCCCTGTTGTGGGCGCTCAATGCCATCGGGGTGGTTTACCTCCTGGCCACGCACCGCCGCCGGGCGCGGTTCCCCGGGCTGATTCTGCTGTTGTCCCTTTTCTCTTTCGGACCCTATTACCGGTTATCCGGACCCGCCGAACGCGTAGGGACGAAAGGCATCCGGATTGCCAGTTTCAATACCGGCAACACCCGGACCCCCGGTGGCAGGGAGCGGACCACTGCCTTGCAAACGGCCCTGGACCAAATGGATGCGGATATCCTGTGTTTCCAGGAGCTAGACCGGCGCAGTTCCTATTCGCTCCCAAGGTATCCCTACCGGGCCATTTCCCCGGATAAACCGGATAAATCCACCCAGGCCATTTTTTCCACCTACCCCATAGTGGGATCCGGTAATATCGACTTTAACGAATCGGCAAACAATGCGATGTACGCGGACATCGTCGTTGAGGGAGACACCATCCGCGTCTACAATGTGCACCTTCAGTCCTACCGGATCAGGTCACCGCGATTAAAACGCTTTATTTTCCGGGACAATGGGATGACTTTTCTTAAACGAATTCAGGCGGTTGCCAACCTGCACGTTGAACAAGCCCAGTTGGTCAAGGAGCACCAGGAAAGTTCCCCGTATCGGTCAGTGATTTGCGGGGACTTCAACGCCACCCCTTTTTCCCGGACCCACCGGATCCTCTCAAAAGGGTTAAACGATAGTTTCGGGGAAGCCGGATCCGGTTATGCCGGCACCTATAGCCGCCGCGGCATCCCGTTCCGCATCGATTTTATCCTCGCGGATCTCCGCATGGAGGTGTTGCGCCACCAGACCCACGACATCCGCCTTTCGGATCACCTCCCCGTTTCAGCCACCCTGCGCCTCCATAGCCAGTAAGAGGCAATCCGCACTGTCCGCGGCGATGTGGATCATCAGGCCCAGGCCCAGCAGCCGGGTTTTCCGGAAAAGCAACAGGGCGACATACACAGCTATCGCGAAGTATGAATGCAGCGGGTGGTACCCGATACTGCATCGCCCAGGGTCAAAAACCGGGTCGGCCAGCAGGTGGTCCAGATCAATGAGCAGCCCTGCCAGCAGGATGCCCAACACCAGCCAGCTTTTCCGTGGATACCATCCGAAAGCCACCAGGATGGGCAAGCCAAAGTGCAGACCGTAATGTACCGCTTCCCGCATCCTATCCGTTGAGTTGGACCTGCATCAGGTAGTCCCGGGTTGCGGGGCCTTCGTTGAACAACAGGTCCAGGGCGCTCACATTCGGGATAAAACCGTGCCGCTGGGTAAATACCTGAGGATAGGGGGGGAGCTCCGCGGGGATTTCCGATTTGGCATCCACGAGGAACCTGAGGTCCGCCACCCCTGTCGGGGCCGCTTCGTATTTTTCCGTTTTCCGGACAGGGAACTCCAACCCCAGGAGTTTGCAGAGGATTTCCACCGTCGCCAGGTTTAGCTCCAGCAACCGGTCAAAGCGGGACTCAAACAGGGGCAACAGGTCGGCTTCGTAGAACTCAAAAAACGGTGCCGAACGATACGCGGTCTGCAGTCCCCGCCAGTGCTGCCGCTGCCAGTTATAGGTGTTGTCCAGGCAGACGTCCCGGTAACGCTGTCGTCCTGAAGTTCCGCCTGTGTGCCGGATAGGCAGGTTGAGCATTTGCTTCCCCTGGTCCGTGCAGATGTAGCAGCGGTTTCGATAGGTCTGCTTTTGGTAGTTGTCCCACACCTCCCAAACCACTTCTGCCCGGGCCACCCGGGACAGGGTCAGGCAATTGGGGAAATATACCGGGTGCAGGAGCTCGGCCATGGCAGGGTCAGGCCTTGTTCCGGTTCCGGCGCCGGCGGCGGACCAGGAAATCAATCACAAAATAGGCGGCAAGTGCCATCAGGAAATACCGGAAATAGGAGCGGGGTTCCCCCGAACCGCTGACCGTCGTGAAAATCCGGCCCCATCGGGGCTTCCAGTTTGCGATCCCCTGATTGAAGTTGTCAAAGCTCATCCAGATAAAGACCGGTTTGCCCACGATATGGTTTTCGGGTACATAGCCCCAGGCCCGACTGTCCTCCGAATGGTCCCGGTTGTCCCCCATCATCCAGTAGTAATTCTGCTTGAAGGTATAGGTGGTGGCGGGTTCCCCGTTGACCAGTACCCGGTTGCCGGAAACGCCTACCGTGTTGCCTTCGTAGTCCCGGATGATTTTCTTGTAGAACGGCAGGGTCTCTACCGTCAGGGCCACCTCGTCCCCGGCCGCCGGGATATAAATAGGGCCGAACTGGTCGTTGTTCCAGGGATAGAGCGGGCTCTGCGGGAATATATTCCCGCCCGGCACCCCGGCCGGCTCCACCTGTCGCACCAGGGAGTCCACCCCCGAATAGGCGCGCAGCTTTTCGGCCATGGCGTCAGTCAGTGCCACCACCCTTTCCCGGGTGGGAATTTCCCGGATCTGTGTGATGCCGGCCGCCCGCACCACATCCAGGGGAAGCCCTTCGGCAGGGGTCAGCATGACAGTCTGCCCATTCTGGTTGTCGTAGTCGTAGATGTACGGCCCGACCATGTTCAGCTGGGGCCCGCTGAGCCCCTGGGACACATAGGTGCGCAGGAATTCATCCGCGCCAATCTCCTGGAGCCAACGCGTGGAAATGCCCTTTTGCCCGTAAACCGTGTAGTCGTACATGGGGCGGGCCCGGTCCGAGAGCTGCAGGCGCTTCCCGTCGATATACACATAACCGTCAACCACTTTCAGGGAATCGCCCGGGGCCCCCACGCAGCGTTTGACGTAATTTGACTTTTTGTCGATGGGCTTTTCCACCCCGCGTTCCGCCCGGAAGAACTGGCGTACTGTATCGGCGGGCCAGCTGAACACCACGAGGTCGTTTCGGGATACCTTCTGGAATCCCGGCAGCCGCATATAGGGCAGCTGGGGCTTGTTCAGGTAGGAGCGAACCCCGAGCACCGGGAGCGTATCGTGTACCATGGGAGCTGCCACGGTAGTCATGGGCACCCGGGCCCCGTAATGAAATTTGCTGACCAGCAGCAGGTCCCCGACCCGCAGGGTACGTTCCAGGGAGCCGGTGGGGATCACGTAGGGCTGCATGAAGTAGGTATGCACCAGGGTGGCAGCCACAATGGCAAAGACAATGGAACTCACCCATTCCCCGGAGGCAGACTTCGGATGCAGGTCCCGCTCCGGCAGATAGGTAACCTCCTGCGTATAGTTGATATAGTAGATATAAAAGCCCAGGGTCAGCAGGACGAGCCAGGTATCGGTCAGGCGGTTCCGGCCAAAGCTCCGGATGGTTTCCACCCAGATTACCGGGAACATCAGCAAGTTGATAATCGGGATAAACAGCAGAAAGACCCACCAGCGGGGCCTGCCGATAATCTGCATCAGCACGATCGCATTGTAGATGGGGATCGCAGCTTCCCAGGCCTGACGCCCAGCTTTCTGGTACAATTTCCAGGTCCCCAGGAAATGAATGACCTGGACAAGAAGAATAAACAGGATCCACTGGGTATAATCCATAGGAGTCTTTTGTTTTCAAATAACGCCCAATAGGGGCTTTCTACTATAGTGCTTAACGGAGGTTTAACACATCTTTCATGCTGTAAACCCCTTTTTTGCCAACCAGCCATTCGGCAGCAACCAACGCCCCCAGGGCGAAGCCTTCCCGATTGTGCGCCGTATGGGTAATGTCAATCCGGTCCACGGAGGAATTCCAGGATACCACATGCGTCCCGGGTACATCCCCCAACCTTCGGGACTGTACCGGCAGTTCCCTGTCCGTTTCCGGGTCCGGGCTCCAGCTGTCATAGTCCGTATGCGAAAGGACCCCCTCTGCCAGCGTGATGGCTGTGCCGCTGGGGGCATCCAGTTTCTGGGTGTGGTGGGTCTCCACGATGGAAGCCCGGTAGCCGGGGTTTTTTGCCATCAGCCCGGCCAGGTATTCGTTCAGGCTGAAAAAGAGATTCACCCCGAGGCTGAAATTGGAGGCATAGATAAAGGCGCCTCCGAGCTTTTCGCATTTCCGGGTAATCTCCCCGTACCGTTCAAGCCAGCCCGTAGTCCCCGATATTACCGGCACCCCGGCTTCCAGGCATCGGGCAATATTGTCAAAGGCTGCTTCGGGGCTGCTGAAATCGATGGCGACATCGAGTTCGCCAAAAGGGACCACATCACCAGGCCCGTCGATACGCGCCCGGATCTCGTGCCCCCTGCCCGGGGCGAGGCCTTCAATCATTTTTCCCATCTTTCCGTATCCGAATAGTCCTATTTTCATATCGTCAGAATCGCAGGTTCACGGCCAGCCCGTAATGGGGGTTTCCGTTGATGGGGTTGGTTTCCAGGTAGGGTGTTACCTCCATGCTCAGGTCCTCATCCACGTTGTATTGTTTCAGGTGTGCATCCACATTGGCGTCTATGATGTTGAGGGCATAGAGGCCAATGGTGATCAGCAGGGCGAGGTCGCGATCCCGCTGGTAGCGCTCCTGGGCGTCCTGCAGGGCTTCGTCCGAAAAATCCGGGGTAGTCGGGGTCACGTTGTCGTCCTTGTTGAGGTCGTAAAACTCATCATCGGTGAAACCGGCCCGGCGACGTTTGAAGGCAGTCCGGAAGCGGTCGTACAAGTCGTCGTTGTAGATGTAGACATAGGTCCCTGTACCAATGGCGGCCCAGACGATCGGGGCCTTCCAGTACCGGCGGTTGTAGATCTGCCCAAGGCCGGGAAGTACGGCCGAAAAGAAGGCCGCCTTGCTGGGGGCCAGCGGGTTTATCTCCTGTTTTTCCACCTTTTCGAAACGGATCCCGCTTCCTGCCATCTGCCGCTGCACGGCTTCTTCATCCCGGTTGCGAAGGGAATCGGCAACTCGCTGGCGGGCCGCGGAATCGGCCTCCTGCTCCAAGGCGAGGGAATCGGCTACCTGTTGGCGGGCCAGCGAATCCTGAGGAACCTCCCGGGCATTGGTTTCCTGGGCCTGCAGCCCAGGGCCAAGACCGGCCAGCAGAAGGAACAAACAGGCGGCCTTAGTCACCGGTTATCCGTTTTTTCAGCCTTCTGAATTCTTCTTTGTTATGAAAGGGGATGGTGATCTTCCCTTTGCCCTTGTCGGAAGCCTGTACGGAAACGGCTGCATCCAGGTAATTCTTCAGGATGGCCAGGCCGTCAGATGCAAATTCGGGCAATTCGGTGTTTTTGGCGCTTTTTTTGGGCGGGGTTTTTTCCCCCAGGGACCGGACCAGCGCCTCGGTCTGGCGAACCGACAGGTTGTCGGCAATGATTTTTTCATAGACCCGAAGCTGCTCCGAGCGGTTTTCCAGGTTCACCAGGCAGCGTCCGTGGCCCATGCTGATAAACCCGTCCCGCATCCCGGTTTGTACGATGGGGTCCAGCTTCAGCAACCGGAGGTAATTGGTAACCGTACTCCGTTTTTTGCCCACGCGGTCGCTCAGTTTCTCCTGTGTCAGGCCAATCTCCTCGATGAGGCGTTGGTAGGACAGGGCGATTTCCACGGGGTCCAGGTCCTGGCGCTGGATGTTTTCCACCAGGGCCATCTCCAGGGTTTCTTGGTCGTTGGCGATCCGGATATAAGCGGGGATGCGTTCCATGCCAATCCGGCGGGATGCCCGGTAGCGTCGTTCCCCGGAGACCAGCTGGTATTTGTCAAAGCCCAGTTTCCGCACCGTAATCGGTTGGATGACTCCCAGTTCCCGGATGGAGGAGGCGAGCTCGTCCAGGGCTTCATCGTTGAAATTGGACCGCGGCTGGAAGGGATTTACCTCAATGCTTTCGATATCGAGTTCGACGATGCTGCCCACCACCTTATCCGCATTTTTGTCGGATACGGACTGGATGTCATTCTCCGGGTCCTTCAATAAGGCCGAAAGCCCCCGGCCCAGAGCCTGTTTTTTGGTCGCTTTTGCCATTATACGGTTTGCCTGTTTTTCTGCAGCAGTTCGTGGGCCATATTCAGGTAATTCGTCGCCCCCTTGCTGCTGGCGTCATACTTGATGATGCTCTCCCCGTAACTGGGTGCTTCCCCCAGGCGGACGTTCCGCTGGATAATCGTTTCGAATACCATGTCTCCGAAATGTTTCTTGACTTCCTCCACTACCTGGTTGGAAAGCCGCAGCCGGGCATCGTACATGGTCAGCAGCATCCCCTCTATATCCAGGTCCGGGTTATGGATCCGCTGGACGCTTTTGATGGTATTGAGCAGTTTTCCAAGGCCTTCCAGGGCGAAATACTCGCATTGGATGGGGATGATCACCGAATCGGCCGCGGTCAGCGCATTCAGGGTCAGCAGCCCCAGGGACGGGGCACAGTCGATCAGCACGTAGTCGTACCGGTGCCGAACGCTTTCGATGGCCTTCTTGAGCATGGATTCCCGCATGTCCTGGTCCACGAGTTCAATCTCGATGGCCACCAGGTCAATATGCGCCGGGATCAGGTCCACGTTCGGGGAACTGGTCGCAATGATGCAATCCTCTGCGGACCGCGTGTGCTCTAGCAGCTGGTAGCTGCCCAGGGAGATCTCGTCCGCGTCCACGCCAAGGCCTGAAGTGGCGTTGGCCTGTGGGTCCGCATCAATGAGCAATACCTTCTTTTCAAGCACCCCCAGGGAGGCTGCCAGATTCACCGTGGTGGTCGTTTTACCGACCCCTCCTTTCTGATTCGCAATAGCAATAGTCTTGCCCATTTGACACGTAAGTTAGGGGTTAAAAATACGATTATTTGGGTTCCGGGAAAACGTAAATTGTTAACATGGGGTGAATAACTTTCCGTATTCGCGGCCTTTTCGCACTGCAGTTGGTCGGGAACCTCCCGGGGGGCAAAACGCGGGGAGAGATCAGTTCCCTCCCATGAGAAGTTCCAGGATCTGGATGGCGGCCTCGCTGATGCGTGTGCCGGGCCCGAATATGCCTGCCACACCGGCGCGGGTAAGGAAGTCGTAGTCCTGTTTGGGAATGACACCCCCTACAATAACCAGGATATCTTCCCTGCCCATCTCCCGGAGTGCACGGATTACTTCGGGCACCAGCGTCTTGTGCCCGGCAGCCAGGGAAGATACCCCCAAAATGTGCACATCATTCTCCACGGCCTGCCTGGCGGCTTCCTCCGGGGTTTGGAAGAGCGGCCCGATATCCACATCAAAGCCCAGGTCCGCGTAGGCCGTGGCGACCACCCGGGCCCCGCGATCGTGTCCGTCCTGCCCCATTTTGGCGACCATGATACGGGGACGGCGGCCTTCCCTGGCCGCAAATTCATCGGTCATCTTACGGGCCTTCTCAAAGGCCGGGTCCTGCTGGATTTCTTTGGAATACACCCCGGATATGGTTTGAACGCTGGCACGGTGCCGCCCATAGGCAGCTTCGAGTGCCCCGCTGATTTCTCCAAGGCTGGCCCGGTGACGGGCAGCCGTTACTGCCAAAGCTAGCAAATTATCGGCTTCCCCCCGGGATTCCCCGGCCTGTTTCCTCCGGGCGGCTGCTGTCAGGGCCGAGAGGGCTTCCCGGACCGCTTCGGCATCCCGGCTGTTGCGGACGGCTTCCAGCCGTTCGATCTGTTGCCTGCGGACCCGGGTGTTATCCACTTCCAGGATTTGAAGCGGATCGTCTTCCGGGCTTGGGTACCGGTTCAGCCCCACGATCACATCCCGGCCGGAATCGATCCGGGCCTGTTTGCGGGCCGCGGCCTCCTCGATCCGCATTTTGGGGATGCCCGCTTCGATGGCTTTGGTCATCCCGCCGTGGCTCTCGACCTCCTCGAGCAATTCCCATGCTTTTTCCACCAGACTGGCTGTCAGGCGCTCCACATAATAGCTGCCCCCCCAGGGATCCACAGTGCGCGTTACGCCGGACTCACGCTGCAGGATCAGCTGAGTGTTCCGGGCGATCCGGGCCGAGAAATCGGTGGGCAGGGCGATGGCCTCGTCCAGGGCATTGGTGTGCAGGCTCTGGGTGCCCCCGAAAACAGCCGCTGCCGCCTCCACCATGGTCCGGGCGACGTTGTTGAAGGGGTCCTGTTCGGTAAGGCTCCAGCCGCTGGTTTGGCAATGGGTACGGAGGGCCATGGATTTCGGGTTCTGGGGGCCGAATGGTTTGACCAGCCGGGCCCAAAGCATGCGTCCGGCGCGGAGCTTGGCAATTTCCATGAAATGGTTCATGCCAATGCCCCAGAAAAAGGACAGACGCGGTGCAAAGGTGTCTACTTCCAGACCGGCATCCAGGCCTGTCCGGATATATTCCAGCCCGTCGGCGAGGGTGTAGGCCAGTTCCATGTGAGCCGGGGCACCGGCCTCGTGCATATGGTAACCGGAGATGCTGATGCTGTTGAAGCGGGGCATGTGCCGGCTGCTGTATTCAAAGATATCGGCCACCAGCTGCATGGAAGGTGCCGGGGGGTATATGTAGGTGTTGCGGACCATGAATTCCTTGAGGATGTCGTTCTGTATGGTCCCGGAAAGGGCCGCCGGCTCAACCCCCTGCTCCCGGGCCGCCACGATGTAGAACGCCATGATGGGGATCACCGCCCCGTTCATGGTCATGGAGACTGACATCTCATCCAGGGGGATGCCGTCGAAGAGGCGTTTCATATCCTCCACGGTATCGATGGCCACACCAGCTTTGCCCACATCCCCGGGTACGCGGGGGTGGTCGCTGTCATACCCCCGGTGGGTGGGCAGGTCAAAGGCTACGGAAAGGCCTTTCTGGCCGGCTTCCAGGTTCCGTTTGTAAAAGGCATTGCTCTCCTCCGCGGTCGAAAATCCGGCGTATTGCCGGATGGTCCAGGGACGCCGGACATACATGCTGCTGTAAGGACCCCTCAGGTAGGGCGGTATCCCGGCGGCGTAACCCGTATGGAGCAGGTCCCTGGAATCCCCCGGCCCGTAATAGTCTTTGAGCTCGATATCCTCCGCCGTCCGGAAGGTATCCGACGCCCCATTGCCCGAAGGGGCTCCGGGTTGGCTGTTCTCCCATTGAAGTTCCTGTATCCTATCGCGGTTCATCCTTCAGCCTTTTTTGTTCATAACGGGCAGTGAGCCGCCTCAGCAGCAGGGGCTCCAACAGGGTCTTGCCGGATTTCCGAGGGAATACCTCTTTCTGGAGCTCTCCCGCCATTTGGTCTGCGGGGTTGGGGAATACATTGCTGCCGACGAGCTGGAGGTCGCCCGCATCGAAAGCGTCCTGCTCCTTTTTCGCAGCCTCGCGGATTTTCTCCTGGATCTTGAGCGCCTTGAGCTGTACGAGGAAGCCGCCCCCTTTTTCCAGGTTTTTAAACAATTCCAGGGATTTGCGTCCCAGCTGGTCGGTCAGGCTTTCCAGGTAGAAGGAGCCGTCGGCAGGGTTGGATACCCTGGAGAAATGGGCTTCCTCCCGCAGGATCAGCAATTGGTTCCGGCCAATCCGGTCTGCAAAATCGTTGGGTTGTTGGTAGAGCGTGTCATAGGGCTGGTTGCAGATCAGGTCAGCCCCGCCCACGGCCGCCGCCATGCATTCCAGGGTGGTCCGCAGCAGGTTGGTGTTGTAATCGTACAGCGTCTTGTTGCGCAGGCTGGGCACGGCGATCACGCGACATGCCCCGGGCAGTTCGTATTTAGCTGCCAGGAGGATCCAGAGGCGCCGGAGGGCGCGGATCTTGGCAATCTCCATAAAATAGTCCCCGCCCACGGCCACGCGGAACACGGGGTTTTCCAGTGCGGGCAGGAGTTCGGGGTGTTCCTGTGCCTGCAGCACATATTCCTGAATGTGCGACATGGCGTAGGCGAGTTGCTGGACGGCATGGGCCCCGGCCTGCTGGTAGTGGTCGGCCCGTATGGAGAGGGACAGCTGCTGCGGCCACTGCCTGCACAATTCCTGCAGGCGCCCCAAATCGGCCGATTTGCCCCGGGACCAGTTGCCGGTTTCCGCAAGGGTCCCGATCGGGTCGGGCAGGAGCACCGAATCGCCGCCAAGGGACCCGGGCAGTACGCTTTCCGGATCCAGGTGGACATCCGGCCACTCGAGCCAAAACGGGCCTGCATCCGCTCCCAACCCGCCCAGCCATTCCGCGGGGCCTTCGACCCGGACCAAAAAGAGTGAAATCCCGCCTTCAATGGCCTTACGGGCTCGTTCGGCTGCCTCCCCGTCACCGGAGACCAGCAGCATCCCCGCCTTCCAGCCGGCGGGGAGGGGCAACCGGGCCCTGTCTGCAGGCGGGAGGTCTTCTGCGGTATAGAACGGTTTGATCCGGATACCCTCAGGCGTGGTACGGGTCATCTGCTCATTGTAGTCCTCACCCCTCAGCCCGGCCTGAATTTGCAGTTTCCAAGCCGCTGCCGATACGGGCGGAAACCCTTCAAAAAGTTCGTTAGTTGTCATCTTCCGCATCTTTAAGGCTGTCTAGGTCGATCAGGAAGATTTCCTCATCCTTTTTTTTCAGCAGGTAGTGCTCCCGCGCAAACTTTTCGAGTTCCTTCGGGTCTGAGAGTTTTTCGATCACCTCCCGGTCGCTCGCAATCTGCTCCCTGAGGAACTCCTGCTGCTTTTCCAGTTTCCGGATTTCCCGTCTCAGTTCGAGGTGTATCAACAGGGAATTCTGATCAAAAAAGACCATCCAGACCACAAATACGGTCAGTACCAGAACATAGAGGTTGCTGGCAAACTTAAACCAGGACTTGTTTCGCAGCTGCTTCCAATTCATGGCGTGGCGATTTTCTCCGTGATGATGGCCCGCACGACGTCGATGGCCACGGTGTTGTATTTGTTGTTTGGGATGATGAGGTCCGCAAATTCCTTGGTTGGCTCTATAAACTGGTCATGCATGGGTTTAAGGGTCTCCTGGTAGCGCCGCAGCACCTCGTCCAGGTCCCGGCCGCGTTCCGTAATGTCCCGCCGCAACCTGCGGATCAGGCGTTCATCCGAGTCGGCGTGTACAAAGATCTTGATATCGAACAAATCCCGTATTTCCGGGTGGGTCAGGATCAGGATACCCTCGACGATCATTACTTTCCGGGGTTCTGTCCGGATCGTTTCCGCAGTTCGGTTGTGCTGCTCAAAGGAATACACGGGTTGGTCTACGGCCCGTCCTGCCTTCAGTTCCTCCAGGTGGGCGCGCAACAGGTCGAAGTCGATGGCCCGCGGATGGTCGAAATTTATTTTGCACCGGTCTTCATGAGTCAAATCGGAGAGATCCCGATAATAGGAATCCTGGGAAATCACGCCTACCTCGCTCTCGGATAACTGCCCGGTAATCTGATTTACCACGGTCGTCTTGCCGCACCCGGTACCCCCCGCAATTCCGATCGTCAACATGACCTTGGTTTTGGACAAAATTAGGAATTTAGAAGTAACCTGCCCCATGCCCGGGTCAGATAGTTTGCCCGGTCGACGGCTGTTCCGGTCTCCGCGAAAAAATTGATAGGAGTCGTTGTTTTGGTCCCGAAACCTTACTTTTAGAGAGAATCAAAATCTGAACATGCGATGAGTACCACCTACCGTGCCACAGTAGACGGGTCGCGGAAATTTGACCTGGACCCGGAACAAGTGCGGAAGCTGGACCTGGTACCCACAGGTCCGATGGAATTCCACCTGCTGGATGGCGGCAAACCCGGGCTGGTAAGGATCCTTGAGGCCCGACCCCTCGAGAAATACTACCGGATTGGCGTGGACAGCCGGGTTTTTGAAGTCCGTCTGGCAGACGACCTGGACCTGCAGATCGACCAGATGGGCTTCGAACTCCAGACTGCCCAGCAGATATCGACCATCGAAGCACCCATGCCGGGCCTGATCCTTTCCATAGCAGTCTCCGAAGGGGACCAGGTCCGCCAGGGGGATACGCTGCTCGTGCTGGAAGCCATGAAGATGGAAAACGCTATCCTTGCGCCGGCGGACGGGGTGGTCGGCCGCATACCGGTGCGTAAAGGCGACGCAGTGGAGAAGAAAAGCGTGCTCATCGAATTCGAAAAATAGGACCCATGCAAAAAATACTCGTTGCCAATCGGGGCGAAATTGCGCTGCGCGTCATGCGCACGGCACACCGGATGGGGATCTCCACGGTCGCCGTCTATTCGGAAGCGGACCGGGATGCACCACATGTGCGGGCTGCCGACCAGGCTTTTTGTATCGGACCGCCCCCTTCTGCGGAATCCTACCTCCTCGGGGATCGTATCATTGAAGTTGCCCTGGATACCGGGGCGGAAGCCATCCATCCGGGCTACGGGTTCCTGAGCGAGAATGCCGGTTTCGCCCGGGCAGTGGCCGAGGCTGGCCTCATTTTTATTGGCCCCGGACCCGACGCCATCCACACCATGGGAGACAAGCTTGCCGCCAAGAGAGCTGTTCAGGCATACGACATACCGCTTGTCCCGGGAACAGACGAGCCGGTAACGGACCTGCAGCAGATCCGCGAAATTGCGGCCGGGATCGGTTACCCGGTACTCATCAAGGCCGCCGCAGGGGGCGGGGGCAAGGGGATGCGCGTGGTAGATCGGGAGGGCGAACTCGAAGGGCAGATCCAGCGCGCCATGAGCGAAGCCAAATCGGCCTTCGGGGACGGGTCCGTATTTATCGAAAAGTATGTGACAGCCCCCCGGCATATCGAAATCCAGGTAATGGCAGATACCCACGGGAATATCCTCCACCTTTTCGAACGGGAATGCAGCATTCAGCGCCGCCACCAGAAAGTGGTGGAAGAAGCGCCTTCCTCTGTATTGACGCCGGAACTCCGGGACCGGATGGGCCGGGCAGCCGTGGATGTGGCGCGCGCCTGCAATTACGTCGGGGCAGGCACCGTGGAATTCCTGCTGGATGCCGACCATCATTTTTATTTCCTCGAAATGAATACCCGCCTGCAGGTAGAGCACCCGGTAACCGAACTCATAACGGGCCTTGACCTGGTGGAGCTGCAGATCCGGGTGGCGCGGGGGGAGGAACTTACCCTGAAGCAGGAAGCATTGAAGATAAACGGGCACGCTCTGGAACTCCGGGTCTATGCCGAGGACCCGCTGCAGGATTTCATGCCCAGCGTGGGCAGGCTTGAGCTATACCGTCCCCCCGCAGGGGAGGGGATCCGCGTGGATGACGGGTTTGCAGAAGGCATGCAGGTCCCGATCTTTTACGACCCCATGCTCTCCAAGCTGATCGTCCATGGGGAAGACCGGCCGGCTGCCATCCGGAGGATGCGGGAGGCCATTGCAGGTTACCAGGTGGCCGGGGTTGCAACCACATTGCCATTCGGCGATTTTGTCTGCCGGCACCCGGCATTTACAAGCGGCAGCTTCACCACGCATTTTGTACGGGACCATTACTCCCCCGAAGAACTGGAAAACGACTTGGAACGGGAGGCCTCCGTCGCAGCCAGGGTGGCCCTGCATGCGTATCTAAATCACCTGGATAAACTAAGTATCAACAAAGGAACCGATGAAGGATAATCTTGAGGAATTGCGCCGCCGGCAGGAAGCCGCCAGGCTTGGAGGCGGGCAGAAACGCATCGACAAACAGCACGAAAACAAAAAACTGACGGCCCGGGAACGGGTCCGTTACCTGCTGGATGCGGGTTCTTTCGAGGAACTCGGTAGCCTGGTGACCCACCGCACTACCGATTTTGGCATGGCAGACCAACAGTATTATGGAGACGGGGTCGTAACCGGTTACGGGACCATCGACGGTCGCCTGGTCTATGTATTTGCCCAGGATTTCACGGTGTTCGGGGGATCCCTCTCCGAGACACATGCAGAGAAGATCTGCAAGACCATGGACCTGGCCGTAAAGGCGGGTGCCCCGCTCATAGGCCTGAACGACTCCGGCGGCGCCCGGATACAGGAAGGGGTGCGGTCCCTGGCGGGCTATGCGGACATCTTCTACCGGAATGTCCGGGCTTCGGGGGTGGTGCCCCAGCTTTCTGCCATTATGGGGCCTTGTGCCGGGGGAGCGGTCTATTCCCCGGCCCTGACCGATTTCATCGTCATGGTGGAACAAACCAGTTACATGTTCGTCACCGGGCCCAACGTGGTGCGCACCGTAACCAACGAATCTGTGGATTCCGAGGAGCTCGGCGGGGCCAGGGCCCATTCGACCAAATCGGGGGTCGCCCACCGGACGGCACCCAACGATGCAGCCTGCCTGCAGGACCTGCGCAAACTCCTGTCCTACCTGCCGCAGAACAACCGGGAACAGCCCCCGGCCGTCCCCTACGAAATGGGATCCGAGTGGCGGGAAGACCTGGGCAACCTCGTACCGGGAAACCCGAACCAGCCCTACGACATGAAGGAAGTGATCCGGGGTATCGTGGACCCGGATTCCTTTTTTGAGATCCACCCGGATTATGCGGACAACATCCTGACCGGTTTTGCCCGCCTTGCGGGGAGGCCTTTGGGGGTGATTGCCAACCAGCCGCTCTCACTGGCCGGGGTCCTGGACCGCGACAGTTCCCGGAAGGCGGCACGTTTTACCCGTTTCTGCGATTGTTTCAACATCCCCTTGCTGGTGCTGGTGGATGTGCCCGGGTTCCTCCCGGGAACCGACCAGGAATGGAACGGGATCATCGTGCACGGGGCCAAGTTGCTCTATGCCCTGAGCGAGGCCACCGTTCCCCGTATTACGCTGATTACCCGAAAGGCCTACGGAGGGGCCTATGACGTGATGAACTCCAAACACATCGGGGCCGACCTGAACTACGCGTGGCCCGGGGCCGAAATTGCGGTAATGGGCGCCAAAGGCGCAAGTGAGATTATTTTCCGGAAGGAAATCGCCCGGGCGGAGGATCCCGAAAAGAAACTGGCCGAAAAGGAGGCGGAATACGCCGAAAAATTTGCCAACCCCTACCGCGCTGCCGGCAGGGGCTTCATCGACGAGGTCATCGAACCCAGGGAAACCCGCAGGAAGCTCATCCGGGGCTTTGCATCCCTGCAGCACAAAGAGGTGGAGGCCCCCAGGCGCAAGCATGGCAACATTCCCCTTTAGCCCCCGGGAAGGTAGATCACCCCGGAACAGGAATCCCGGCTCGCCCCAGTGACCGAAGCGAGCACATTCACGCCTTCCTGCAGCCTGAGGGCCCCCAGGAGGGCAAAGACCAGGGCCTCCTTGTTTTCCACCAACCCCCCTTCCGGGACCACCAGACGAATCCCCGGGGCAGTCGCCTCTTCCAGCACTTCCATCAGGTAGGCATTATAGGCCCCACCCCCCGTGACCAGCACCTTCCCGGGATTTCCCCCGGCTAGTTGATCAATCTGGCGTGCTATTGTCCCCGCAATGTGCCTGACGGCTGTCTGCAGCCGGTTTTCCGGGGAGTCCGGGGCATCTGCCAGCAGGGGCAGGATGGCATCCCGGAACCACTCGTACCCGGTGGATTTCGGGAACGGCTGATGGTAATAGGGCAGGTTGTCCAGCGCCCGGAGCAACCCGGGAAGGACGCGGCCTTTCCGCGCCAGGTTCCCCCCGGCGTCGTATGGATGTCCGGCTTCCCGGCTGAGGTGGTTCAGCAGCATATTGGCTATCCCGATATCAAATGCGGTCCGCTTTCCGTCCCTTTCAAAGGAAATATTGCTGATGCCCCCCAGGTTCAGGCAAAAGTCGAACTCCCCGAAGAGCAGCCGGTCCCCGATGGGAACCAGGGGTGCCCCCTGCCCGCCCAGGCGGACATCCAGGGAGCGGAAATCCCCGATACAGGTCACCCCGGAATGCAGGGCGACCTCCTGGGGGCACCCCAGCTGAAAGGTCACACCGCGGTCCGGCCGGTGGTGGATGGTGTGCCCATGGCTGGCCACCGCGTCCACCCTGGTATTTCGGGTCCGGAGAAACTGCCGTGCGGCCCTGCCCAGCCAGCGACCGTACTCCGTGTGGAACGCGAGCAGGTCTACCGCCCCAAGGCCGATGGCCTGGTGCAGCCTTTCCCGCATGGGGGCGTCGTAGTCGATGCAATCCGCCTCCAGGATACGGTATTTCCAGGTTTCGCCTGTGTCGGTCAATTCGGCCAGCACCAGGTCCAGGCCATCCAGGGAGGTCCCGGACATCATGCCCAGTATGCGATAGGTCTTCATGGATTTCAGGGGGTTTTCATGGTTTTCGGAGTTTTAGGGTTTTCAGGGGAATGGGCAATCGGCCGGGGGCGGGTGCATCCCCCTTGAAATAGGCAGCGGCCCGTCCCTGGAACTCCGTCGTGGGCTGATAAGCCAACAGGATCCCGGCCAGCGGCTCCAGGTTGAAAAGGTCCAGCGCATACGGGTTTCCGAAATGGCAAAGCCAGACTTCCCGGTTTTTGCAGAGTTCCCGGATGGCTTCCAGGGCAGCAGGGGGCATGCCGAAACTATTGGCGGGCTTCACGCGGGGCGGGGTGAGAGCAAGAAGGACCTTTTTGGTGGCGGGTATCGGGTAACCCGCCTCCCGGGTATCCGTCCATCCCCAGTGCAAGGGCGGCCTTTTGACAACCCCCTTCAGGCCGTGCAGGAATACCTCCGCCATGTCCCCGGCGCAGACCAGGGTGGTATCCCCATCGGAGGCAAAGCGCTCCGGCGGCGCCCCGGTTGCCCTTACGGCAGTCAGGCACCGGGCCGCCAGTTCCTCCCGGAGCCCGGCCGGGCTGAAATCCGGTTGGATGGGCCGGGTGTTTTCGGAATATACCCGCTCCTTCAAACCCCAGATTCGCGCGAAGGCCATATCGATCTTGCCCCGGTCGCCTTCCTTGCAAATGCGCTTATGGGCCAGAGGGATATCTTCCGCAAAGCAAAGCATGTCGTTCCCGGCGGCAAAGGCCCGCCACGCCACTTCACCTAGCTCGGGGAACATCTTGCTTACCGCATGCATGTTGAGCGCATCGCTGATCACCGGGCCTTCAAATCCCAGCTTTCCCCTGAGGGTGCCTTGGATGATGGCTGCGGAAAGGCTTGCCGGCATGCCGGAGGGGTCCAGGGCAGGTACCGAAAGGTGCCCGGTCATTACGGCATCGGCCCCTGCCGCGATCAGCGACCGGAAAGGGGCCAGCTCCACCTGGTCCAGGGCTTCGGCGGTTTTGTCGATGACCGGCAGCGCCAGGTGGGAGTCGACCCCCGTATCCCCGTGCCCCGGGAAATGTTTGGCGCATCCCAGGATGCCACCGTTGCGAAGCCCGCGGAAAAGTTCGGTTGCCCGATGGGCCACGGCCTCGGGATCCGTCCCAAAGGCCCGGTAACCGATTACCGGGTTCGCGGCATTGTTGTTCACGTCGGCAACGGGCGCCAGGTTCCAGTGGATGCCGGCTTCCCGGCAATCGGCCGCCATCCGGAGGCCGGTCTGGTAAATCAGCGGGTCCCCCGGTTCCAGTGCCCCCAGGCACAGCGCATAGGGGTAGCCCTCCCCGTTCTCAATCCGCATGGCAAGCCCCCATTCGGCGTCCATGGCGATCAGCAGTGGGTGGGATGCTGCAGCCTGGTAGCGACGGATCAGGGATTTAAGGTTGCCCAGGCTGTCCGGGTTCTTCGGGATTTCCTTCTCACCTTCAAAATTTGTTGCGGCGCTGGCCGGGCTGTGGAAAAAGCAAAGGCCGCCGATATGGTAATCCCGGATCAGGCGTTCCAACCGGCCGATGGCTTCCTCCGTATCGTTGATAAAGGCAGCAGGCATGAACAGTTGTCCCACGCGCTCTTCGAGGGTGGTGCGGTCCTGCATTTGGCTGGATGTAGGGAACTCAGGCATCGGATGCGGATTTTTTGCCGTATTCGGCAGGATACCGGATTTTGGAAAGCATCAGCAGGGCCGGCAGGGCGGCGATGACCACCCAGGTAAAAAAACCGCCATACCCCAGCCATTGCTGCATGTACCCGCTGATCATGCCCGGGAGCATCATGCCGAGCGCCATAAAGCCGGTGGCTATGGCATAATGGGCCGTTTTAAACGGGCCGTCCGCAATATAGATGAGGTAGATCAGGAAGGCTGCAAAACCGAACCCGTACCCGAATTGTTCAGCTACCACGGTGCCCACCACTGCCCATGTATGGTCCGATTGGGTGAGTGCTAGCACGGCATAGAGGATATTGGGCAGGTTCAGGGAGAGGATCATGGGCAGCATCCACCGCCGGAGCCCGTCCCGGGAAATGAGGATCCCCCCCAGGATGCCCCCGGTAGACAGGCAGATGACCCCGACGGTCCCGTAGATGGTCCCGACTGCCTCCGTGGAATAGGATAGCCCGCCTGCGGACGCGTCGTCGAGCAGGAAGGGTGCGGCCATCTTGACCAGTTGGGACTCGCCGAGCCGGTAGGTCAGGATAAAGGCCAGAGCCCACCCGATATGCGGCCGGTCGAAGAAACTCCTGAATATTTTCCAGAAGCCCCCCGGGCCGTCCGGAGCCCGCGGGGTTTCATAGGCAGGTGTGGCGAAATAATTGGACAGGGTCATCAGCAGCATCAGACCGGCCGTGGCCGTGAGGGTGACGGACCAGGCCCTGGTGTTGTCGCCGTAATAGGTTTCCAGGAAACCGGCCAGGATGACGATCAGCCCCTGGCCGGTAATCATGGCCAGGCGGTAGAAGGTACTGCGCATCCCCACGAAAAAACTTTGCTTTTTCTGGCTCAGGGCAATCATGTAATAACCGTCCGAGGCAATATCATTGGTGGCTGAGGCAAACGCGGCAATCCAGAAACAGGCCAGGGAGGTGATCAGGAACTGGTTGGTGGGCAGGCTGAGGCCGGCAGCCAGCAGGGCAACCGATATCAGGAGTTGCATGGAGAGGAACCATTTGCGCTTGGTGCTGCGCAGGTCCACAAAAGGGCTCCAGAGGGGCTTGAGGACCCAGGGGAGGTAGAGCCAGCTCGTGTAGAGGCCAATGTCGGCATTGCTTACCCCCAGTTGTTTATAGAGTATTACCGATACGGTAACCACCAGCACATAGGGGAGTCCCTGGGTAAAGTACAGTGTGGGTACCCAGAGCCAGGCCCGTTTATCTTTTGGCGTCATTATGCGAATTTGGCTTAAATGTAATAAATGCCTGCGGACCGACGGGTAGTCAAAAAAATAAGCCCCGGCTATGCTGCCGGGGCCTAAGATTCGAATTATGCAGGTCGCTTACAGGAAATGGTAGCGCACAAAGCCTTCCATAGCCTCGTACTCTGCCATGCCAAGGGCATTGTATTTCCGGGCGGTCTCCTTGTTCCGCTGTTCGGCCCGCTGCCAGAATTCCCGTTCGTCATTTCCCGGGAACATGGCGCTGTCCTTCTGGGACTGGTGCTTGAAGATGGCGTTCTTTTTCCGCTCCATGTCCTTGGGGCCGATGGGGACCGCCATTTCCATGTCGGCGATGTCCCATTCCTGCCATGCCCCGCGGTAAAGCCATACATAACAGTCTTTCAGCCATTCGGCCCCCTCCTCCTTGAGTCGTTCAAGGGCCTGGAAGATAATCTGCAGGCACACGCGGTGGGTCCCGTGGGGGTCGGAAAGGTCCCCGGCGGCGAATATCTGGTGGGGTTTTACCTTTTGCAGCAGGTCGTAGGTGATCTGTATGTCCTTTTCGGAGTGGGGTTTCTTCTTAACCGTTCCCGTCTCGTAAAAAGGCAGGTTCTGGAAGTGGGCATTGGACTCCTTTACCCCGCAGTAGCGGCAGGCTGCCAGGGCTTCCCCTTTGCGAATCAGTCCCTTGAATTCCTGAATTTCCGGGCTGTCCACAGCCCCGGGTTCCTTGTTGGCAAGGAATTCCCGTACCTCGCGGAATTGTTCCATCAGCGCCTTGTTGTCCCGCTGCACGTCCGTGGCAAAATCGAGGAATCGGATCACTTCGTCGTCGAACACGGCAATGTTCCCGGAAGTCTGGTAGGCCACATGTACCTCATGCCCCTGGTCGACCAGGCGCAGGAGGGTGCCGCCCATGGAGATCACGTCGTCGTCCGGGTGCGGGCTGAAAATCAGGGAAGTTTTCGGATAGGGATCCTTGCGTTCCGGCCGGTTGCTGTCGTCCGCATTGGGCTTGCCTCCCGGCCATCCCGTGATGGTCCGCTGCAGGGCATTGAAAACCCGCAGGTTGATGTGTTCGGCCGACCCGATTTCCGCCACCAGGTTCCCCATGCCATATTCGTTGTAGTGTTCGTTGGTCAGTTTCAGGATGGCCGTGTCCAGTTTTTCGGAAAGCCAGAGCACAGCCTTCTTGATAAGGGCGTCATTCCAGTCGCACTCGGAAACCAGCCAGGGCGTATCTGTCCGGCTCAGGGAGGAAGCTGCTGCCATATCCAGGATGACCTCACAGTTCGGGTGGTGCTGCAGGAAAGTGGCGGGTACCGATTCCCGGACTTTTCCCTCCACAGCCTGCTTGATGATACCGGACTTGCCTTCCCCCCAGGCCATCAGAATGATCCGCTTGGCGGCCAGAATGGTGCCGACCCCCATGGTGATTGCCTTGGTGGGGACGTTTTCCAGGCCAAAGAAGTCGCTGGCCGCGTCCAGGCGGGTAACCCGGTCCAGGCGGACCATCCGCGTAACGCTCTTCAGGGAGGAGCCCGGTTCGTTAAAGCCGATATGGCCCGTCCGGCCTATGCCGAGTACCTGTATATCCAGGCCTCCGGCCTCGCGGATTTTTTCTTCATAGGCCTTGCAGAAATCCCTCACGTCTTCCTTGTCGAGCCGCCCGTCGGGTATATGGATGTTTTCTTTTTTGATGTCGATATGGTCGAACAGGTGTTCGTTCATAAACCGGACATAGCTGTGGATGGAATCCGGCTGCATGGGGAAGTACTCATCCAGGTTGAAGGTGATGACATTCTTGAAGCTCAGGCCTTCTTTCCGGTGGAAATCCACCAGGTAGTCGTACACCTTGGTCGGAGTGGAGCCGGTGGCCAGTCCGATGACGGCTTTCTTGCCCTGTTTCTGCCGCTGGCGGACCAGCCCGGCGATTTCTAAGGCTACCTGGTAGGAGGCAGTCTCCGAATTGTCGTAAATCCGGGTGGGGATCTTTTCGAATTTGCGGGATTCCTCATCCGTGGGGATGACGCCATAGGGAGAGGTAGTTGCGATTTCGGTCATAGTATAGCTGTTTGTTTGCTGGGACAAAAATAATAATAAAATTTGATATTTGCAGCTTTTTGCAGTTTAGTTTGCAGTAACATGCAATATTTAACCTTAAATTAAACAGCAACCTCAGAAAACTGCAAGTTCAGGAATTTACTATCTTTGCCGCAAATCCCTTTAAATTGCTCAAGGAAGAACGACAGCGCATTATCCTCAGTGAAGTGGACCTGCACAACCGTGTCCAGTTAACGGACATGGCTGATTTGCTGGAGGTTTCCATAGATACCGTGCGTCGGGATGTCAAGGAACTCGATGCGGAGCAGAAGCTCCGCAAGGTCCACGGAGGGGCAGTATCCCTGGGTTTCATCAGCCCTGCCACCGGCAGTGGCCACACCTATGCGCTGGAAGAGAAACGGGTGATTGCCCGGAAAGCGGCCGGATTGCTAAAAGAAGGCTCCGTAATCTTCATCGATGGGGGTACCACTTGCCTGGAGCTGGTCCGGGAGCTGCCTGAGAACCTGAGTCTGACCTGCTTTACCCTCAGCCTGCCCGTAGCCTTGCAGCTCCTTTCCAAACCCAGGGTGGAGGTGATCCTGATCGGGGGGAAGATTTCCCGTGAAGCCCAGATTGCCACGGGGGCCAGTGCGATTCACGCCTTATCCGACATCCGGGTCGATTACGGTTTTATCGGTACCGGGTACGTGGATGCCCTGCATGGCCTTACCGAATTTGACTGGGAAGTCGTTCAGGTCAAAAAATCCGTGATCGAGGCTTCCCGAAAGGCGATCTTACTCTGTATTTCCGAAAAACTCAATTCCCAGCACCGGTACCGCACCTGCGATATCAGCGCCATCAATACGCTGGTTACGGAACTTCCACCGGAGCACAACCGCCTCAACCCGTTCCGGGAACGGGAAATTCACCTGTTATAATCAATCCATCCCCAGTCACTTTTCACAAACCATTCATTCGCAAATCTCCACCGGACCATGTCAGATTTTCACAAGATTACCGAGCAGGCATCCAACCACGACCACCTCGAAAAGCTGGATGCCGCCGCCCTGTTGGAAAAAATCAACCAGGAGGACCGCAAAGTGGCCCCCGCCGTGGCCCGCTGCATTCCCGAAATCGCAAGGCTGGTAGCTGCCATGGAGCCGCGTTTTTTGAGCGGGGGCCGGCTGTTCTACATCGGCGCCGGGACCAGCGGGCGCCTCGGGATTCTCGATGCCTCCGAAATTCCGCCCACCTACGGCATGCCGCACGACCGGGTGATCGGTCTCATCGCCGGGGGAGACCAGGCCATCCGCAAAGCGGTGGAGCACGCGGAAGATGACACGGAACAGGCCTGGAAAGACCTGGCCGCCTACGATATCGGGAAACTGGACACCCTGGTGGGGATAGCGGCCTCGGGTACAACGCCCTATGTACTGGGAGGTATCCGGAAGGCCCGGGAGGAAGGAATCCTGACGGCCGGGATCACGAACAACCCCGGATCCCCCCTGGCGGCAGCCGCCGAGATTTCCATCGCGGTCGACGTGGGCCCGGAATTTGTCACCGGCAGTACCCGCATGAAAAGCGGCACCTCCCAGAAGCTGGTCCTCAACATGATTTCAACGTCCCTGATGATCCGTATTGGCAGGGTGAAGGGGAATAAGATGGTCCACATGCAGCTCAGCAACAACAAGCTGATCGACAGGGGGACGCGCTACCTGATGGAAAGTCTGGACCTGGATTACCAGGCGGCAGGGGCAGCCCTGAAGCGGTATGGCTCCGTGCAGGAGGCATTGCAAAACCTGAAGAAGGATTAGGAAGCGGGCGGGGGTATCAGCGCGGGCCCGTCCCGGCAACCTCCTCTTCGGTTACGGGAGGGTCTCCTCAGGGCGGTTGCCCCAGGAATTCCGCACTTAGGGAATCCTCATTTCAGCCGTTGGGGAGCAGCCGGTAGATGCCCTTGCCCTCTACGGCAACGTATACATATCCGTCGGGTCCCTGGCGCACGTTGCGGACCCGGCCGATGCCGTCCATCAGTTTTTCCCGTTTTACCACCGCGGCACCCTCGAATTCCAGCCGTTCCAGGTACTGGAAAGACAGAGACCCGACCAGCAGGCTCCCCTGCCATTGGGGATAGCGCTCCGAGGTTACGAAGGCCATGCCGCTGGGTGCAATGGAGGGTACCCAGTAGTGGATGGGCTGCTCCATGCCCGGCATCTCCGTTTGGTCGGTGATGGGCGTGCCACTGTAATTGATGCCATAGGTAATCACGGGCCAGCCGTAATTGGCCCCTTTTCGGACGATATTGATTTCATCACCGCCCCTTGGGCCGTGTTCATGTATCCAGATTTCACCCGTCTGCGGATGCCGGGCCATGCCCTGGGGGTTCCGGTGCCCGTAGGAGTACACCGCATCCAGGCCATCTGAGCCCACAAAAGGGTTGTCCTGGGGGATGCTGCCATCCGGGTTGATCCGGTACACCTTGCCCCCGTCCCGCTCCGGATCCTGGGGGTTGACATCCCGCTGGCCGCGTTCCCCTATGCTGAAATACAGGTGGTCCGCCTCGTCGAATTCAATCCGTGAACCAAAGTGCTGGCCTGCGGTGGTATTCGGGGTCGCCTTGTAGAGGACTTCAAGGTCTGTCAGGCTGTTACCTGTTAATTTGCACCGGGCCAGGGCCGTATGCCCGCCGGATCCAGGCCCGTCTTCTGAGGCATAGGTCAGGTAGATCCAGCCATTGGAACCATAGTCCGGGTGGAGTTCGATATCCAGCAGCCCTCCCTGTCCGCGGTTGTATACCTCGGGGACCCCGGAAATTTCGTTCCTGGTGCCATCCTTAAACCGGAGGAGCCTGCCGGCTTTTTCGGTGATCAGCAGGGAGCCATCCGGGAGGAAGGCCATCCCCCAGGGGATATCCAGGTCGGGGACCAGCAATTCAGGGGTGAATACCTCGGATTTTGGCGTGCTTACCTCGTTTTCAGGGCCCTGTGCACAGGAGTTCATCGATAATGTGGCCAAAAAAGCAGATAAAACAATACTATTTCGCATCTTGGTTCGTTAGAATCTAAAGTATAATAGGCATTACGCCTAAGTTAAAGGGTTTCTATAAGATAAATAATTACCCCGGCGGATATTCGTTTCCCAAATCGCGGATAAGCGCCACAAGACTTAACCTATGCTCCCGAAAAAGAACAGGCATCACTGGTATGCCCTGTTGATGCTAGTGGCCACTATCATCAGCTCTTCAGCGATTGCTGGCGGTACTCTGGGAAGCTTTTTGTCCCGTATCGACAGTTCGTTTACCCAAACTGCTTCATCCAAGGAGCAGGCGGCAGTTCGTCCACAGGATTCCGCGTCTTCCGGAATGGATGTGTTTGCAGCCGCTTCATCCCCGCTCTTTGCTACCATCATCCAGAATGCCGACGAGGAGGTCACCTGTGCGGACAACGGGTTCACCATAGCGCGGTTCAACCTGTGCGGGGATTTTGACGATCGCATCATCTCGCTGAGCGGTAGTTATGGCAGTTATCAATGGCAACAACTGGTACCCGGTGGGAGCTGTACCTTTGATGTGAATGAGGACTGCCCGCCCATTATCGGGAGTGAGTGCAACACCAACTGGCAAACCATCGCCAGCTCTTCCACCCTTACCCTGAACGCCGCTTCCATCCCCGCCTCCAGTGGGGCCGAATTCCGCGTGCGCGCCGGGGGAGGGGCCTACTATTACTTCAAGGTCAAGAAAAGCACCATTACCCAGACCCATGTCAAGCGGGACTATATCTGCGGGGTACCCGGGCGGATACAGATCACGAACCTCTCCAGCGCCTATGAATACAGCATCGACAGCGGTACCGGCTTTGGCCCCTGGCAAACCTCGCCCATCTTCGGCAACCTGGACCCGGGGACCTATGTGGTCAAGGCACGCCTGCAGAATACGCCGAATACCTGCGAATACCCCTATGCACCCATAGTCGTTGAGGAGCAGGAGATCGATATCGACGTGGAATTCACCGATGCCCAGTGTTCCGGGGAAACCGGGAGCATTACGGTGACCGTCAACGATGTGCCTGGCCCATTCAAGTACACCCTGCTGGATGCCTCCGGGGTCCCCCAGGAGTTCACCACCTTCATCCCGAACAACCCCTATACCTTTGCAGCTGTTGGCTTTGGCACCTACAGCGTCCAGGTGGAGACCCAGCAATGCGCCGGCGACCCGGGCAACGGGATCCCGCCGCCCCGGCAGAGCCTGGATATCAACGGGAACCCCATCGTGATCGGGAACGGCCTGATGGCCCTGAGTGCATCCACGGAGGTAAATGAAAGCCTCAGTTCAGACCCGGCCTGCGGCGCCAATGATGCGGATATCATCGTCCGGACCTCCGGCGGGGCCGGTCCCTATACCTTTTCCGTCAGCGACGGGGGGAATTCCGGCGGCTCCTACACGGGGCAAACGACCTATAATGTCACGGCTGCCGGGACGTATGAGTTTTATATTACCGATGCCAACGGTTGTACCATCACGGCGACCGCCAGCGTGGAAGAGCTGACGCCTCCCGTCGTAACGGCCGCGGGTACGGACGGGGACTGCAACAACGGAGCCCGGATCACCCTGAGTATCGTCGATGCCAAGGGCTATAACCTGCAATTCCGGGCAGACCCCGGAGACCCCTGGTCCACCAACCCCGTGCTGAGCGTGCCTACCGGGACCTACAACCAGATCCAGGTACAGTACCAGCAGGCCGCCTTCAGCTGTATCTATACGCTGCCCACCACCATTTCCGTGACCAATGTGGGGGCCATCACAGGCAATGCGGTCAAGATCCAGGACCGGCTTTGTAACGGAGCCGGCGTGGATGGCGGGATCATCGAATTCCAGGGGCCGTATTCCGGGGGTTCCGGCAGCGGCTACCAGTTCAGTATCGACGGGGTGAATTTCAGCACCCAGGAGACCTATGCGAATCTTGCGCCGGGAACCTACACGCCCATTATCCGGGATTCCGGGGGGTGCCGCCTGGAGCTTACGGCCATCACCATTGCCGACGTGGACCCGCCCACCGACCTGGCCTTCGCCCAGAGTGCCATCAATTGTGCGACCGGGACTTCCGATGTGCAGCTGACGCCCACCAGCAATGCCCCTGTCGTCCTCTATGAAGTGATCAGCCCCATCACCCTGAACAATGGGGGGAGCGACACCTTTTCGGGCCTGGCCGTCAACACGGCCTATACCTTTCGGATCACCGATGCCAACGGGTGTAGCTATACCGAAAGTTTTACACCGGCGGTCATCAGTTCCATCCGGGCCCGCGTCAAATCCGGGGGAGATACCCGGGTCTGTACCGGGGCCTCGGACGGGACCGGGACCTTCCTGGTAGACGGGTTCACGAACAACTATACCTATAATATCAACGGCGGGCCGGAAAGTGCCCCCCAGAACGATGCTGAGGTCAACCTGCCACCTTCTGGCGCGGGGACCTATACCATCACCGTTACCGACGCGGATAGCGGATGTTCGGATACGTCCAGCATTACGATACAGGAGCCCGCCAGCCCGATCACCCTGACCGGCAGCGTGACCACCATGAGCTGTGCCAACGGCAACACCGGCCGGGTAGTGGCGACTGCCTCTGGCGGCTGGGGCACCTACCGCTACAGCCTGGAAATGCCGAACGGTTTCGTGAGCGGACCCAAAAGCGGACGGACCTTTGGGAACCTGACCCAGAGCGGGAATTATATCCTCAGCGTGGAAGACGCTGAGGGGTGTACGGCCACCTTCAATTTCAGCCTGACAACCATAGATGCGCCGGCTATTGCCCTGGATGCAGGGGCATCCGATTATTGTTATGTGCCGGGTACCGGGGCCACCCTTGCGGTGACCTCCACGGCCGGGACCGCACCCCTGGGATCCCACCAGTACCGTATCAATGGGGGCGCCCTCCAGGCCAGCCCGGTATTCAGCGGCCTGAACCCGGGTAACTACACCATCGAGGTAGTGGACGGCAACAATTGTTCGGACGCGGTGACCGCTACCATCAACTCCCAGCTTCGGGTCACCACGAGCATTGACGCGGAAATCCCCTGCGGCGGTGCAGACGGCGGCATCCGGGTCCAGGTTACCGGCGGGTACCTGGCCGGGGCCGGGCCCAAACAATACGAGGTGAGCATCGACGGGGGTACTTCCTTCGGGGGTGCCGTCCCGCTGACCAGCAACAGCTTTACCTACAACACCAACGTGTCCGGGGATTACGTATTCCGGGTAACCGACAACCAGGGCTGCGTGGCAGTATCCACCCCGATTACCCTCAGCCCGCCGGTGAATATCGACCCGGCTACGGCCGTGGTAACCCCAGCCAGCTGCGGGGAGACCAACAACGGGATCGTCACGATTACCCCGGATGCCACCAGCGGCATCCCCCCCTATGAAATCAGTTTTGACGGCGGGGCCTTTGGTTCCCAGTCCGTGTTTTCCAACCTGGTTGCAGGCCAGACCTATACCTTTGTCGTCCGGGATGCCCGGGGCTGTGAAACCATCCCTGATGACATTACCATCCCCCTCGACGGGACGCCCCCGCCGGATGCCACCGTGGCCCCGATAACCGCAACCTGCGCTGCCGGGACCGTGGAGGGCAGCATCCAGGTCACGTCCGTAGCCGGCGGCACCGCCAACTATACGTACATCCTGCAGGACGCCTTTGGCGTGGAACTCGACCGCATCGGCCCGACGGCCAGTACTTCCGAAACCTTTGCCAACGTCATCCCGGGAATTTACACCGTGGTGACCATCGATGCCCTGGGCTGCCGGGACGAAGACACAGTTACTGTAGACCAGACCACCCTGGATGTGGTCCCGGACCCGGTGCCGGCCCCGACCTGCGATCCGGGCGGTTTTACCAACACCGTGGAGATCGTCGGTGGGGTAGGACCCTTCCTGATCCGCCTGGCTACGGACCCGATCCCCCCGGTATCGCCCAACAGCCCGCCGCGGCGCCATACCTTCAGCGGCCTGCAGTTCGGGGTTTCCTACGAGGTAGAAGTCACCGACCTGGGAACAGGATGCATCTACCTTGATGTAATCGACCCGGTCGACGGCCCCAGCCCCCTGGACGTGACTGCCACGAGCACCCCGGGCTATTGCGATGCAAACCGGAACGGGCAGATCCTCTTTGAGGTAATCGGTTTTGCGCCCGGCTCGGACCTGCTCATCGAATTGCTGAATACGGATGACGGCACGCGGATCACTATCGACAACCCGACCAATGTCAGTCCGACCTATTCCGGTTCGCACGAGACGCTGCCGGGCAACTACCAGGTCATCGTCACCGACCTGACGAACGACTGTACGGATGCCACAGCCATCATGATCGACCAGAATACGCCCTCCATCGACATCCTGGCCCAGGAACCGGCCAACTGTAATGCCTTCGGGCAGTTTACCGTACAGGGATCCGGCGGGGGAGGCGGCCCGTATACCTTTGCCTTTATGGATGCCGGCGTACCCCCGTCCCCTGGGGATTTCGATACGGCGACCACCTTTATTGGCCCGGCCGGGAACTACGACATCTATGTGCAGGACGCCACCGGGTGTACCTCTTTTGCGATCGCCCAGATCATCAACCTGGAACCGGACCTGCCCAGCCCCGCCTTCGTGGTGGAAAACCAGTGCGACAATACGGTGACTTCCTTCGATATCCTGGTGCAGATGCCTTCCAGTGTGGATACGCCCCGCTTTACCCTGAACGGGGACGAACAGTTCCCGGTCCTCAACGGCGGGTTCTGGGAGCATACCTTTACGGTTGCAACCCCCGGGGATTACACCGTGGACGTAGTGGATGCCAATGGTTGTACGAGCCAGGGGACGGCTACCGTCTATGAATTCCTGAGCGCCTCCGGCGGGTTCAGTACAGACCCCACCTGCAATGCGCCCGATGGGGAGATCACCATCAGCACCCTGGGCGGCAGCGGGGACTTTACCTTTGAGTTGCGCACCGGCGCCGGCGCGTACCTGGCAGACAATACCACCGGCGTCTTCACCGGCTATGCCCCCGGGGATTATGAGGTGCTTGTTACCGACAATATAGTGACCGACGGGGTGATCAACTGTTTCTTCCTCGTAGACGGGATTACCCTGGATCCGGCCATCCCGCCCGTGATCAGCGCCGTGCTGGATACGGATATCTCCTGCAACGGAGCCGATGACGGCGCCATCGACGTCTTCCTCCAGGCGGGCACGGATGCAGACAGCCCGATCACCTATACGCTCTACCAGGCCGGGACCTCGACGGTCGTCCAGCAAAACAGTTCCGGTTCATTTACAGGGCTGTCATCCGGCACGTATGACGTCACCGTGGTGACCAGCCGCGGGTGCGAAGACCGGCAGGATGACATTGAAATTTCCGAGCCGACGGTGTTCTCCATCTCGGCCAACGCCCCGGATTTTGCCTGCGAACCCGGTGCCAACCGCTACAGTTCCACCATTGTGACCGTCAACGTGGTGGACGCAGGTACACCTGGTTACCAGTACAGCATTACGGGCTTTGGGAATTACCAGACCTCGAACACCTTTGAGATCGTGGATAATGGTTCGCCCCAAAACATCGTGGTGTATGCCATCGATGCGAATGGCTGCCAAGACACCTTTGCACTGCCAACCCTCAATCCTCCTACGGACGTGCTGCCGACACTCTCCCTGCAGGCGGCCCTCACCTGTACCACGGACGAGCGTATCCGGGTAGACGTAGTGGGAAGCACTGATTTTACCCTTTCCGTGGCCAGCGGCCCGGCGGCCCCGGCTCCCAGGACGAACAACCCGGGCGACAGCTTTGTGGAGATGGACCTGCCGGTGGCCGGTGGCTACCTGCTGGAAATCACCGACAATATCGGCGGGTGTACCTATCCGCTGCCCCTGCACGAGGTGTTCGAACCCACCTATCCCGTCCCGGTCATCAGCGAAGCCAACCCGGTGCGCTGCGCCATCCCGGGGAATGACGGGGCCCTGTTTATCGAGGTTTCCGACTATACCGGGGTATACGACTACCAGGTCTACCGGGTAGACAGCGGCGGGAACCGCATCCTGCCGGCCCTGGCCAGCGGCAGCTTTGATACGGCCAATTACCCGGATGTGAGCGGGGATCCGGCCCGGATTACCGGCCTGCCCGGCGGCAACTTTATCGTGGATATCGTTTCCCAGGATTCCCCGGGATGCCCGGCCGAATCCAACGTGGCCACCGTCCGCGCCCCCAATGGCCCCCTGCTGCCGACTCTCGAAGAGGAGGGCAACGTATCCTGTAACGACAACCTCGGGGTTATCGTGGCTTCCGCTACCGGTGGCTGGGATATCGCCCCCTATGAGTACCGCCTCCTCCGGGATGACGGGAGCGGCTATACGGAGGTAGTGGCCTTCTCTGCCAGCGACCGGTTCGAGAACCTGAGCAGCGGTGACTACCGGGTGGAAGTCCGGGATATCGAAGGCTGCATCGAAGCGGCAGATATCACCCTTTCCCCGATACCGCCCATCCTCGTGGGGATCCGCGAGCCCCAGGCACTGATCTGCCCCGGCGGCAACAATGCCATCCTGGAGGCCTATGACCCGGCCACAGGCGATGCCACCACGGCCCTGACCGGCGCTTCGGGCGGTGTCCCGGGTTCCGGATACAAGTACCAGCTGATCTACCTGGGCAGCAATGACATCACGGACGAAATCTCCCGCAGCGGCCTGCAGGACACCCCGGTGTTCGCCGGTGCGGCGGGGGAAGGGTACATCAGCACGGGCTGGTATGCCATCGAGGTATCCTCCACCTACGACTGCGTCGGGGTGAGCGAACCCTATTTCGTAAACCCCCCGCCCCCCATCATCCCAACCCTGGTACAGGTCCGTGCCCCGGGTTGCGGGGGGCAGGGCGAAATGCGCCTGAGCATCCAGAACCCCGAGCCTGGGTTCGACTACGAATACCGGTCCATTACGGCCCTGCCATCGGATCCCTTTATTTCCATGGGACCCGGACAAACCTCCGTACTGATCATGGGAGGCCCCGGGTTCTACCAGTTCGACGTCCGCAAGATCAACGCCTCCAATGTATGTGACGTGGTCCGCGCCAACGGGCTGACACTCATCGATGCCCAGGACCTGGACCTGGTGGTCAACCTGCCGGACGATATTTCCTGTGCCAATGAGATCGACGGCCGGATCGAATCCTTTGCCAGCGGCGGGGTAGGGAACAACAGCTTTATCCTGTATGACGGGGATCCGGGGCCGGACCCTTTCAACCCGCTACCGGGCGCAACAGTGGTCCGCGGGCCCCAGCCGGACGGCACCTTTGAACAGCTTTCGGACGGGAACCAGTATTACGTGGCGGTAACCAGCGGGAATACCTGCGGCGATGTGGAAGGCCCCCTGACCATCATGCGCCCCGCACCGATTGTCTTCACCGCATCTGCCACTCCGGTTTCCTGCGCGGGCGAGGACGACGGCAGCATTACCGTTGAGGTGACCAGCGGGGGCGAAGGCCTGATCCAGTTTGCCATCGCGCCGAATTTCAATGAGTTCTTCAGTGACCCGGCCACCCCGGGGCGCTATACCTTCACCGACCTGGAAGGCGCACCCGGAGGGCGTACCTACGACATCCTGATCCAGGATGCGGAGGGCTGTTCCGAGCTTACGACGGTGACGGTAACCGAACCCCAACCCTTGGAGCTGAGCTTTTCGGCCACGGATGAAACATGTATCGGTGCGGCGGACGGATCGGCCCAGCTGACTATTACGGGCGGCACCCCCTTTGTGGATGCCTCCGGGATCCCGTATTACGAAACGAGCCTGGATTCCTCCGCCGATGTGGACTACGTCCGGAACGATGCCCTTTTCTACGACAACCTGTTGGGCGGGCAGTCCTATGTGGTCTTTGTCCGGGATGCCAATGGCTGTATGGCCAATATCGTCGTCCCCATCGAGATAGGCGTGGACCTGACGGCCACCGTGGATGTGCGCTACGGGTGCGACGGGATTTTCCCGAACAATTCGGCAGAAGTAACCCTGAACGACAGCAACCTGTATTCCGGGGTGCTGATCGCGCTGGACCCCCTGGACCCGACCGATGCCATTACGGCCGAAGCCACGGATGTCCGCAGTTGGGGCGACCTGCCTGCAGGGGACCACATCGTGTACATCTACCACGAAAACGGCTGTACGATCTTTGAGGAATTCACCATCGACGACTACCAGCCGCTGACCCTGGATGCCATGCAGACCGGCCCGAATGAAATCACGGCCACGGCCAGCGGCGGTTTTGGCGGCTACGAGTATTTCTTCAACGGCGATTCCTTTGGCAGCAACAATGTATTCACCATCAGCTACGATGCCAATATCCGGATCCGGGTGGTGGACCAGCAGGGATGTACGGTGGAGATCAGTTTCCCCTTCGATTTTGAGGGTATGGTGGAGCTGCCCAATTATTTCACCCCGGACGGGGACGGGATGAACGACCAGTGGTCGCCCGGAAACCGGGAATTCTTCCCGAATATCGAGATCAAGATCTACGACCGCTACGGCCGGGTCGTGGCCATCCTGGACCAGGTCAGGAACTGGGACGGCACCTACGAGGGATCGGACCTGCCCAGCGGCGACTACTGGTATGTAGTCAATGCCAACGACAATGAAAAACAGCAATATGTAGGGCACTTTACCCTTTACAGATAGCCAGCGATACGTGGAGCAAGTTGGTACCGGCATCCGGATGTATTTCCGGGTGCCGGTTTATTTATTTTGGAAGGTGATCCGCGGGTCCCCGGTAACTGCCTGAAAATTGCTGGCCAGCTAGTGGAGCAAAAGCCCGTCCTCGAGCAGGATATCATACCGGTAACCCGCCCCAAAATCGCGGTTTAGGCTGACCCGGGCGCGGAAGGTGACAGTCTGCCCGGCCTCTGTGGTGGCCCCTGTCGTGAGCACCAGCTCGGCCGATTCTTCATCAGGGTCCCGGAGGTGCACCCAGTTTCGGCCCATTATCCCCGAATTTACCTTCGTACAGATACCGGTTACTTCTACCCAGGAGCCGGCATGTTCCTCAGGGCTTTTCAAGAGTTGGTGGATCCCTATGCGGGTCACTTTTTCCGGATTGCCCTCCGGGGACACCGGGTTTTCGGATCTGTCCCCCTGAAGGGCATGGGGATTGGGGGGCCCCTTGCGCAGTCGGGAACGCTCTGATTCTGTCACCAATCGGGTTACCAGGTAGAGCGTATCGAATACCCGGCCCAGGGCCGGACTTTCAAAATTTTTCTTCTGAACTGCTTCATTGTAGAAATACGTGCCCCCTTTGGTGGCGTTCCCTGTGCGGGTGGCAATCCAGTATACCCGATCGCCTTCGTTTACCTGCAGGTACCAGTAGTTATCTGCCGGAAGGACTTCCGATACGCGGACCTCGTGGAGGTCCAGGACCACATCGCCAGTGTTTGAAGGTTGCGTAGTTGTGGCACTTAACTGGTAATCCCTTTCTCTTGGCCCTCCGCAGGAAAGCAGCAGACAGGCAATCAAGGCAGTCCACATTTGGAGATTTATCGGTTGTTTCACGGGAATCCGTTTTAATTTGAGCACGGTACAGGTAATTGGGGTCGGGAATTGCCCTCGTCTTGATAATGGATGGGCGGCTCCTCGTTATGCCGGATCACTTCGCGGATCATCCGGTTGGCAATCTGGTCAATCTGTTCCGGGCTTGCAAGCGGATAGGTGGATTGCAGTTGCTTCCGGATAGATCGCTTGCGGCGGGCCAGCAGTTGCCGGAAGGGTTCTTTCTGCACCCAATCCATATAGGCTTGAAGTTCTTCGGCGAGAATCCGTTCCACCGTGCGGATTGCCGCTTTGCGTTTGGCACGGGTGCCTTCCAGTTGGGCTGTAATGGTATCCAGGTCGCATCGGATTACATGTTTATGCGCACCGAGGGATTTGTCGATATTTCCCGGTACAGCGAGGTCGATAAGCAAAACCTTGCGATCAGCCGCAATCCCGCCCGTAATAAGCCCGGGACAGTCGGACACTGCGGAAACCACTACGTCGAACGCTTCCAATTGGTTTTCCCTGAGCCGGACCCAGGGCCAGCTCTTTATATTGTTTTCCCGTACCAGGGCCATCATTTTTGCCTCCGTGCGATTGGTGATGCTCACATCCCGGAAACCAAATCGCGGGCTGTACTTCAATACCTGTCGGATAATGTCCCCGGCTCCCACCAGCAGGATCCGCTTATTTTTGGCATCCGTTCCAAAACTGTCCTGGACCATTTTAAGGGCCTTGTAGGCGGTGGATGTGGTCCCGTCCCGGAAGGCCGTTTCGTTGCGGATCCGTTTATGTGAACGGAAAACGGTCTGCATGCCCCTTTCCAGGAGCGATCCCTGCCTTCCCCTCCGAATGGCACGCCGGTAGGCTTGCTTCACCTGGTGGTGGATTTCGGCATCCCCGATAACGGACGATTCCAGACCGGCCGATACAGCAAGCAGGTGCTGAAGGGATTCCCCGGTGGCATCGCAGCAGGTAAACAGGTTCTTTTCCCGGGTCCCGGGTTTGCCCGGGGAATGTGTCAGCAGGTAATCGCGAAGTTGTCCGGCGGTCGTGATGCTGGATTCGAAATAGACTTCCGTCCGGTTACAGGTTACCAACAGCAAAAATCCGGTAATATCGGGAAAAGCTTCCTGTAGGCCCTGTAAAAAGGATTCTTTGTCCGCTTCTGTAAAGTGGAACCGCTCCCGCTGGGAAACAGTGGCCGAATGATGGGATATACTGGTGAATCTGAGTTGCATACTATTTAATTGGTAGGTTTAGACCGGCCTGCACCCTGCGGGCCGGGCCATTACGAATAGAATTTTCGGGGTGGAACAGGACTATTCTTTCAGGGTTCTCACATAATTTACAATGAGCCACCGGTCTTCATCATCCGGTAGTTTTTTGGCAAATTCCGGCATATCGTCGCGTCCAAAGGTGGTTTTGTAAAACAGCGCCCCGTCGGTTTGAGCCTGAAAATCCGAGGTGGAAAAATCCCCCAGGTTACCTGTGAGGTCGGCTGCCTTGGGGCCATCCCCATACCCCTCGGACCCATGGCATGATTTGCAATGCTTGGAATAGAGGGATTTGCCGATGGCCATATTTTCCCGGTCGGACGCATCGGTTGGGTTTTTCATGTCCTTGTATTCCTTGGGTACCACCCAGGTATCCTGGTAATTGGTAGTGAAAGCGAACAGAAACAGGGACAGGATCCCTGCAGCGGTTAGTAGCATCTTATTTTTCATGTCAGATCATTTTTGGATTTAGAAATTTTGTAAAGATTTATCAGTAAATAGGCAATCGTCCCCCAAACCCCCAAAATCAGCAGGTTAGGTATCGTAAGCAGGAATATGGGGGTTTTATCGGGCGGCGACCACATGGTGCGTTCATCAAAAGTAGACTGGTCCGTTACCGGGACTCCGAGGGGTGCCGTAAAGCGGCTTTTGACCGTGCCGTAGTCCTCGTGGTCGGAGACCCGGGCCTCGAAGGTAAGGTTGCCATCGACACCTGGTATATCCCCGGGAACGGGGACCATAACACTGCCGGAGTCATCGGTCAGGTTGAAATCCCCGCCGATGGCCAGTGGCCGGAAGAGCCTGGAAACGCTTATGCGGACCGGATTCTCGCTTACCGGTTCTCCGGAGTACTCGTCGGTGAGGGTGGCTTTCACGTAATGCTGGTCGTTTTCTTCTACGATGTGGATATCCAGTATGGCGCGCCTGAAAGAAATCTCCCGTTCGACCTGTTTAAAGTCGGGATGATCCAGAGAGATTGCACGGTAGGTGTAGGTGCCGGTAGAATCCCGGTTGCATGCCCCGGGTTCCTGTAGGACAAAAACAGTTTTACCCATGTTGTCCGTAATTGCAGAACCCGTGGCCACCAGGCTGTCGTTCGGATACACGCAGAAAAGGTCAAAACCAAGACCCTCTGCAGGTTCAAAACCATTTTCCCCACGGAACCGGGCCTGAAGTTCCACTGCAGAAAAGTCCGGCATTTCAGCGATATGGTTCAGGGAGACCCGGACCTGGTTTTTTTCCTGGGCGCTCAGGTTCAGGCCGCTACATAGCAACAGGGCGGATGCCCAAAGGAGGTGTCGGGTATATTTAAGGCAAGGACTCATAGCTCCCGGTTTTTAGCAGTTGATGCTTCCCGTTCTTCGATGGCATGGTGAATCGGGACTATCGGAAGAATCCGGACCAGCAGCGTGATTATGAGCAGCGCCATCGCGAGGGTACCAAAGGTCACGGTCCATTCCAGTCCCGTTGGGAAGTAGTGGTGCCAGCTCTCCGGCACTCCTTCAATAGGCAGAAACGGGTGCAGCAGGGTTGGCGTGACAATGAGGTAGCGTTTCCACCAGGCACTGACTACAACCACCAGGCTGATGACAAACAGGGGCATCGGTTTGCGAAAGCGGGGGAAAACCAGCAGGACAATGGGCATGACCAAACCGCCTGCGGTAACAAACCAGAAATAGGTGCTGTACGCACCCGTAAACAAGGATTGCAGGTGCTGGGCCTCTTCAACCGTATTTTTGTATGCGGGCACGAGGTACTCGTTTACGTTGAAATACAGGTAGACAAGGCAAAGCAGTACCAATAGGCGTCCCATCCGGTCAAAATGCATATCCGTGATAAATTTTTCCAATCCGTAAGCGCGGCGTATCACGTACATAACTGCAATAACCGCGCCAGCCCCGGCGACGAAGGCGCCAGCAATGAAATATGGACCGAAGTTGGTACTGTCCCAGCCCGGGCGGTAGGTGGTTGCGAAAAGCCAGGCCGTGACGGTGTGAATCCCGAATGCCACGGGTATGATGAGTACACTAAGCATCTGGATGGAGGTCCGGTACAGTTTTTTTTGCCGTTCCGAATTGTTCCAGTTGAGCGATAGTTTCGCGAACCTGCGGCTTAATTTGGGCCGGTCTTTAAAATACCGTTTCAACAGGGCAAAATCGGGTAACATGGGGTAATAGAGCAGCAACAGGCTGATGACCAGGTAGGTGGTGATCACGATAACATCCCAGATGATCGGGGATTGCAGGCGGCCATGGGTAAACAGGAAAAACAGCCGCTCGGGCCGTCCCATATCGATAATGATGGTGAGCCCGGCCATCACTATGGCCGCGACAGCAATGATTTCCGAAATACGCGTGAGCGGGGTTGCCCATTTGGCTCCGGAAAGGTGGAGCACTGCCGAAATCAGAGATCCCACCAGGCTGATGGCCACAAAGAAAACGAAATTGGAGATGTAAACCCCCCAGAGGGCGTAGTCCCGCATCCCGGTTACTACGAGTCCTTTTTGCAACTGGATGCCATAGGCGATTAAAGAGGCGAGGATAATGGCCAGCAGGCAGGCTACCCAAACCTTACCCACCCGCGTAAACTTACGGGGTGCCAACTTCTCCAGGATTTCCTTTTGTGCTTCCATCATTCTTCGGATAAGTCAACCGATTTGTAGGGTTCGTAATTCTCAAGTCCTTCCTGGAAATCCACCAGGCGATTGGAGGGGGGCAGGTAGTAAACGCTGGGCTCTGTCCCCAGTTGCTCCAGCAGGCGGTAGCCGGCCCGTTCCTCAAGTAACTCACTGAGGCGGAAGGATTCATCCCCGTTGGTCACGGTATCTTCGTAGGCGTCCCCAAAGAAAAACACGCCGTTCGGGCAGGCAGTCACGCAATGGGGCAGCTCATTTTTATCGATCATGTGCGGACAGAAATCGCATTTGTCGACGGTTCCTTTCAGGCTGGGCATCCCGGCATAATCCGGGGAGCTTTCCGTGTGTTCCAGATGCATGTGGATCTCGGTGGTTTCCCCCTGTCTGGGTTCCTCCCAGTTGAATACCCGGGTGGAATACGGGCAGGCAGCCATACAAAAGCGGCACCCGATGCAACGCTCATTGTCGATCAGCACCAGGCCGTCACGCCTTTTGAAAGTCGCATCCACCGGGCAAACCTTGACACAGGCGGGTTTATCGCAGTGCATGCACATGGTGGGCTGCCAATAGGGAGCCGTTTCCTGCGATTCCTGCATCTTGTATACCTTGATCCAGGCGTTTTCACCGGTTATGAAGTGGCTCTTGTTGCAGGAGGAAATACACTTCTTGGCATTTTTGCACCGGGCCAGGTCTACCACCATCACGAACTTCCGGTTTGGGAAACCCTCGCGGACCCGGTAATCGTCCCCCTTCAGGTTCTCCGTTTCCGACAAGGCGGTAACCGGTACCTCTATAAGGTGGCCGTCGGTAGTCATTAATTCCACGGTTTCGGAATTTGCGGAAGCGGATGCAGCGGCACCTGCATCCGAGCAACTTTTGAGTGCCTGCAGTGCGCCGGTGGCCACGCTGCCCAGCAGGGCGGCTTTTACTCCGTTCCGGACAAATTCCCGTCGTTTGTTGTTCGTATCATCCATTAGCTAGGCTCATTCATTGTCTATGGTGTCCAACCAGCTCTTCAGCGAGTCGTTTGAAATGTTTTTGGCCACTACCCGGGCCCGGTCAATCGTGCCTTTGGGTACACGCACAGTGGTTCCATCAGGCTTCAGCAGGGTTTCATAGGGCTCGTCCAGGGATTCCCCCCCGGTATTTTGCCCGGCACCAGGCCCTTCCGCGGCCCCGGCCAGGAACGGTATGGCCAGGCCGCCTGCGAGCAGTGGCAGCAGTTTTCTCCTTGGGATGCCGTTTTTTTCGTCTTCCATTTTTAAAAATTGTATTTACGGGTGATGTTGAAGCCTATGAGGTATTCTCCTTTAAAAAAATCGTTCTGGTTGAACATGACATTTTTCTGGGGTACGATGCCGTAATAGTTACTGATAAACAGCTGGAATGCGTGGCCCGAAGTGCCGAATTCAACTCCCAGGCTAAACCCCGGTTCCGGGTCCATATCCAGGTCTACTCCATTGAGGTGGTGTACAAAGGGCTGGGTATAGTCCAGCAGGATGGCCGTTTGCGGGCTGATCTTATACCGTCCGCCGGCTGAAAGGGCGATCACATCATTACGCATGCGCTGGGGTACCAGGTTGTAATGGGAAACGCTGCCGCCCACCTGCAGGGACAGGTTACGGTTGAACCGGCGTGCTACGATCAGTTGGTTGAAAAAGGAGTAACGGGATTGCCTGGTCGGGAAGAGGCCTCTTCCCTTGTTCCGGGCGTCAATGGTAAAATTCCCGTAATAGCTGACGCTTACGGGTATCCTGCCGGAGCGGGTCTGCTGGATCAGGCCCAGTTTCCAGCTGAAGTCCTGCAAACGGTCTACCTTGGTGGTCCCGTATCCGATCGTCAGCCGGTCGTGTATCGCATAGGAGGCCCCAACCCGGATATTCGCGGGTCCCCAGATCCCGATCAGGTCGTTGTTGTTGCTTCCTTCTGCATTAATCAGCCCGAAACGGTGGGAAAATACAATTTCCAGGGTGTTTTTCGGGTACAGGACATTGGTTGGGTTGTCTATGATATGGGAACTCTCGAACGCAGCCCTTTCGGGTTTATCCTGCACCGTGTCCCTGGCGGTTTCCTGACCGAGGGCAACACCATGTGCGATCAGGCCCGACGCCAGTAACAGGAAGCCCTTTTTTAAGATGTCCATGTTTGGAAGTTTTTAATTGTTTTCGGCGCCCCGGTCTATCCAGGTTTTGATTAGCTGTATTTCTTCTGGGGTCAATTCAAAAGAGATTTGTATGCGGTGGCCAACCCCGGGCAACCGTTGGTAGAACAAGCTGCCCTCGGCATTGCCGGCCTGTATGTACCCCCCTTGCTGCAGTGCCGCATAGGCCTGCCCCACCCGGAGGTCCGGGTCCTGGATCAGGCCGTTGTGGCACTGGGTACAGTTCTTGTTCGCCCGGGAAAACAGGGGTTCGATATCATCGGCAAATGAAATCACTATATCGTCTGGCAGGTTATCAATGGGTGCTTGCGGCAACTCCTGGTCGTAGTAACAGGAGCCCACGAATAATAGTAATCCGATGCCCATACATATTCCGAGTACTCGTTTCATGCGCTAAAATTTTTCAGTTCCGGAAGCAGTTGCACCTGTGTCCGATCAATTTTCAAGGGCCTCGATGGAATTCTTGAGAAGTGCCTTGGCATAGTTCGGATTGTGCACTCCCATGCTCTTGTCTTCCATCAGCATCCTCCAGTTCCAGGTTGCCTGGGCGACATTTGCAGGGAATACTCCCAGGACTGCACTGCTGTCCGGGGCAATGGAACCGGCCGCTATCAGGAGGTCGCGGAGCCGATCAAAGTCGGCTTCAAAACCGTCCACCTCCGATGGTGGTCCACCCGTATGGCAATTCAGGCAGGTGTTTGTAGTGGGCTCCCAGGTGTGCCCCCCATCCGAGCCATTGGTCGTGGGGCCCATGTGGCAGGCGATACAGGAAGATCCCTGCCGGTGCCCGGCCGATCCACGCCCGGGATAGTCCAAGGCCCCGGAAATATTCGCGCCAAAGATGCCCTCCAGCATGGTGGACTGTGGCCCGTGGTGCGGCCCGAAGCGGCTACTGGTAATCTCAAAATCCGCCGTTGGCCCGGGGATGTCATATTGGTTACGGGGCTGGTGGCAGTTCACGCAGAGGTTGCTCAGGCCCAGCTCATCCGAGGCATTCCGGATATCGATGGTGATATCCGGGTCCAGGAAGAGGTCCACCGGCGTGATACTGCGGACCGCCTTATCATTGCCGTCCTCCTCGAAATTAAACGATCGGTGCATATCGTGGCAGGTGGTGCAGCTGATCGGGTCCGGGACATCGTAACCATCCGGATTGGCTGTGGCAAAACCCAGCGAGTCGATGTAGAGGTTGGACAGGTAGTCCTGGAACCCCTGGTCATTGTGGCAGCGGGCGCAGGTGGCACTTGCGCCAAAGGATCTCAGGTTGGCATGTGCGGATTCCGAATATGCCAGGAGGATGGGTTCCCGGTAGGCGTTGGAGTGACAGTTGATACAGGAGGTGGTGCCATCCACCCCGTCCATCCCGTCGATCCCGTCGATGCCGTCGATGCCGTCGGCCCCGGGAGGTCCCGGTATGGGGTCGCTGGTACACTGCACCATAAAGGTTGCACTGGCAACCAAAAGCAAAAATCTAATAAATCCGAATGTTTTCATAAGGCCGGTCATTTAAATAAGATTGCACCTAATGTAACCCAGGTTACAAAGAAGAACTATGACAATTATCAGGTTATTTGGGATTTCAGGGTTGGAATAAGGTCGCGGGCCGGTTGCCGCCGGGAATTCCAGAACCTCCATTTGATAGGGCATGAGGTGATAAGGGGACCCTAAAAGTTCATTTTTGTTGAGGATAGTTTCGCTATTGTTTTATATTTGCAAGCCGAAAGAAATCCCAGGCTGGTTTTCTTTCGGAATGTGAACAGGCGAGCAAGTTCACACGAGGCCAACGCACCAGCTGGCCCTTCGCTAAAAAAGGTCCACCGGACCTTTTTTGACCGCTCAGTCCGGGATGTAGTTCAGCCTGGTAGAATACACGCATGGGGTGCGTGTGGTCGCTGGTTCGAATCCAGTCATCCCGACGAAGCAAACCCCGGCAACGCAAGTTGCCGGGGTTTTTTATTTCCCGCAGGCGCTGAAGCTCGCTTCAAAGCGCCGGAGGGGAATGAAAAACCCTAGCTGGGTGTAGCCCAGCCGGTGTTTGCTTCAGGCCACCCCCAACGCTGGATCACCGAGCGCAGTGAGGTAATCCAGGCTCGCTTCAAAGCGCCGGAGGGGAATGAAAAACCTATGCTGGGTGTAGCCCAGCCCGGCTGAACCCTTGAATTTTGTCGAATATCCGGATCCCTGGGCAATCTCCTGCCCGGCAATGACGTTCCAACAGGAAATACCACTGTTATGAGGTGCCCTTTCGTTTTATTCCTGCTGACCCTGACCCTGATAGTATCCTGCAGCAAGGATGAGGCCCCACCGGATGACCTGGTGGAGGCCACCCCCGTAGATGGTGCGGAAGAGACCCCGGGAGACGGGACAGAGGAAACGCCCGCAGATGGGACGGAAGAAACACCGGGAGAAGAAATGCCCCCGGAGGAATCCGAAAACCCCCAGGGCGATTGCCCGGCGAACGTGGGTTATGTATTCGCGGAATCGGAAGGTATCGTATCCATTGAGTTTGAAGACAGCGCCTATCCGGATGGCTGGGTACTGAAAACAGACGTGAGCGGCGTTTCTGGAGACGGCTACCTGCAGTGGGAAGGAAGCCCCAGCCTGGGAAGCCCCGGTAATGGGACCATCACCTTTCCGATACGGATCGCTACAACCGGGACCTATCGATTTACCTGGTATTCGTCCTTTAGGAAGGGGGACAACGGTACCGAGCACAATGATTCCTGGTTGCGATTCCCGGATGCGGATGATTATTTTGGCAGGCAGGGGGATGGCAGTACGGTATACCCGGCAGGTTCCGGGAAGGAGCCCAACCCGAATGGTGCTTCCGCAGACGGGTGGTTCAAGATTTACCGCAGTGGCAACGACAACGCCTTCAGCTGGCAGGCCAGGACCTCAGACAATGATCCCCACGATATCTATGTGACCTTCTCTATGCCGGGAATCTATCTGATGGAAGTCTCTGCCCGGTCTGATTTCCACGGGATCGACCGCATTCTGCTCTTCCGGGAGGACATTTCCCAAAACATGGCTATCGATCGGGCTGCGGAATTCAGCGTGAAGGAAACCTGCAACTGACCCCCTGCTACCTGAGGGCCTTCCGCGATCATGTCCGGCTTATCCCATAAAAAAAGGCCCCCGGTGGGAGCCTTTTTTTTTTACCAATGCAAATATCATTTAATCATCGATCAGGTCGATATGGGCCTTGATGGCCTGGCGGATACTTTCGGCCAGGTCGTTGTTGCCATCCGGGTCCATGGGGCTGATTTCAATGGTGCCGTCCTCGTTCCCATCTGCCGCCTGGGTGAGGTCCACCCCCGCTGTGCTGTCAAAAACCAGGCTCAGGTCAAAATCGATCACGATTCCCTCGGGCGTTTCGGAAATCGTTATATCGAAGTTCTGGTCCTCGAAATCGACTTCCACCTCATCCTCAAAATCATGCCAGAAGATAAAAGGGGTACCCTGAATAGTTCCCTGGATCAGCACGGACTTACCAAAAAGGTCACTGGTGGCATTAGTCCCGGCATCGAACTTGAATTCCAATTCTTCAAAGTTGCCCATGGGCAGGGAGACGTTCAGGAAAGTAACCTGGCCGGCCAGCAGGTCCAGCTCAAAGGGGCCGTCCAGTTCAATCTCATCCTCATAATCGTAATAGCCATCGTCGTCCCAATGCTCGTTCTCGTCGTCCTCGTAATCGTCCCCGGGGTCCTCCATATCGAACTCCAGTTCAAATTCCTTGAGGTTCAACCTGAAATCGGTGATCTCCACGTCGCTGTTGATGCTCTTGGCCGTAGCCGATTTAGCGGTGGAACTATTCAGGGTACTTTTGGCACTCACGCTCAAACGTCCGGTCCCTGCGGGGTCTTCATCTTTGGAGCATCCGGTCAGGACAAGGGCAAAGAGCCCTATCAGGGCGGTAAATAACTTCGGTAGGAAATGGGTAATTTTCATAGTACAGTATTAGGTTTTTATACAGATAACAACCAACACTGGGTTTACCCTACCCGTTGTACCGGATTTTTTTCCAATCCCCGTGGACCCGGTCCGGACTACCGCGTCAGCAAATCCCCTGTTCCCAATCCGATCCGCTGTAAATTTTTTACGGCTTCGGGTACGCTGATCCCCAGTTTCCGGACCCGGGAGGGCTCTACGTAGAGTACGCTGCCCGACCAGGGGCTGGGCGCGCCCGGGAGGTAGACCACCACCTTGTTGTCCGGGGTGCGTTCAATCTCAAAGCAAAGCTGCTCGTTGTCGTCAAAGGTGACCAGTACCGGTATAAAATTTTCCGAAGCCTCTTCGGTAGACTTCAGGCTCTCCGTAAATCCTTTTACCATGGCATATCCGGGGATCTTGACCAGCAACCTGCTTTCAATGCCTTCCCGAAGTTTTTCCATGATTTTCTGCCTGGCGAACAGCCCGGCGATAAAACAGATGGAGAGGATCAGCAAAACCACGAGGATATCGGCAAGTGCCACACCCGCCAAGTTATCCAGCGGAATCAGGTTGCCCAGGGGTTTGGCAACCTGCAGCAGTAGCTGGTAGGCCTTGGATAGGATGATCAGGAGCAGGATGAACGGGGTCAGGAATAGCAAGCCCCCCACAAGGGTTGTACGGATGAATTTTATCATAACTTTTGGTTTAGCAGGGCAAAGCCATCTGGTTACCAGCTGCCGGAAAGGGGCTGAATGATTTATTCTTTTTTAAAAACCAGGCATTTGCACCCAGTGAAAAGATATGAAAATTAGCGAACCGGGTACCCGTTCCCAATTTCTGCCGGTGAAACGGCCCGGGTGCTGAGTTCCCTGTGGCCGGCACGTATTCCCTGGCATTGGCCACCCAAAAAAGGGAATCCTTCAGGAAGAACTCTTGTACGAGCTCGGCAGGACGCCGTAGCGGGACCGGAACATCTTAGAGAAATGGCTGCGACTGGAATACCCGATGCTGTAGCAGATCTCGGAGATATTCATATCAGTGGTTTCGATCAGTTCCCGGGCCAGTTCCAGGCGGATGTTGCTGATGAACTCGTGGGCGGAGTGTCCGTACAGGTAACGGATTCCCTTTTGCAGCTTTTTTACGGGCAGGCCAATCTCCCGGGCCATGTCCTCGAGGGTTATTTTCCGCTCGATATGGTCCCGGATGTTGTCTGCCAAATCCCGGACACGTTCCAGTTCGGATGCGCTGAGGTCGGTGGGTAGCGCAGTGCCCATGGCCTGGTCTTCCCGGTGGGCCTCGAGCTGGGAGGCGAGCATGCCGATCACCGCCCCTTCCGTGAGCAACCGCCCCACCAGGTCCGTCCGGCGGTTGTTCACAATGGTTTCCACGTACTGCCCAATCTTGGTGTCGATGGATCCCAGCAACCGGAAGGGCCCCTCCTGTCCGCTGCGGCTGATGAGTTCCTGCAGGTAGGCTTCCAGGTGGTTTTTGGCCTTGAAGTCCGCCTTTTTCAGGAGCTTAGGGTTCACGATCAGGTAACAGCTCTTGAATGGGACGTTGGCTGGTATGATAAATTCTGCCTGGGTACCGGGCTTGCCCATCAGCAGGAAATTCTGCCATTGGCGGATCTCCTGGTAATCGGCCTCATGGCCGAATTTATGCAATTGGTGCCCGGAAAGGTGGTAGCCAAAATAGTAGGGTTTGTCCTCGGAAAAATTCAGGTCGAGGGTCAGGTCGGAAGTAAAGGTGATGTCATAGACCCAGGCCGTCAGCCCGGACAGCAATTCGAACAGCTTGATGGTCCCGGAGCCCCGGTTGTTATCCAGGAGGAGGTTCCCCGAAACCGGGCCTTCCTGCAACTTGGCGTTCAGGTATACGGCGAATTGCCGCAACATATCAATTGGGGAGCTCTCCCGCAGGCCTAACATGTAATACCGCTTTAATTAACCCTTCATAGCAATACGGGAAGATACTATTTTCCCTTATTTTTCCTACACAAGGAATCTTTAAAATTTGGATCGTGACCCGCGGGGTCCATGGAAAGTTTTAACTTGCTTTTGCCCGGAAGAATAGCACGCCCGGGCGCGTCAGGGCACCTTGGTAATATTCAGTCCCGCGGCAAAAATGAAAAACACTTATATGCTGACCCATGAGATACCCGAAAACCCTTACAATCCCGAAAGCGCTGAATAAACCCAAAAACCTATGAAAATACGAATCCGGGGAAACACGATCCGCTACCGGCTCACCCGCCCCGAGGTGGACACCTTTTGCCGGGAGGGCTATCTGGAGGAAGAGACGGTATTCCCGTCCGGGACATTCCGCTATGTGCTCCAGGCGGAGGATTCCATTTCGGAACCCATCGCGGATTTCCGCGATGGGTGCGTGGTGGTTTCCCTCCCCGCTTCCGCCCAAAGCGACTGGCTGGCCGAAGACCGGGTGGGATTCAGCAATTCGGCCGACTGGAACGACCCAGCCCGCCTCTCCATCCTGGTGGAAAAGGATTTTGCCTGTATCGATAACCCTGCAGAAGACCAGTCGGAGAACTTCCCGAACCCGAAAGGGGAGGCGTGCTAAAACGGGGTGCAAGCCGGATACCTCCGGGTCGTGGAAGGTGCTTTGCTACGGAGGGCGCCAAGAGCCCCGACCCCTTAGTAATGGTACCGCCTGGAATTCAGGGATCCCACGTCATTGAGTACATAGGCCATGTTGGGAAGTTGCTTTTTCTGGGAGAGCTCCCGGGAATGCCGCACCATGTTTTTATCGGAAATGCCCGAACGCACCAGGTACACCGTTGCGTCGGCATGCTTGCCAATCAGCAGCGGGTCGGCCACTGAGAGGGAAGGGGGAGAATCGATCAGGACAATATCGAATTCCGCCAAAGCCCGCTCGATGAATTGGGCAAACCCCTTACCTGAGAGGAGTTGGGTGGGGTTCGGCGGCATCTTGCCCCCAAAGCAGACCTTCAGGTAATCCAGGTTGTCGAACCCGCCCATGATAATGTCCTTCCACTGCACGCGGGATTCGCTCAGGTATTCTGATAGCCCGTAGGCAAAGGAATCCGGCTTGAAGTACTTCATCAGTTCCCGGTTTCGCAGGTCGGCGCCCACCAGCAGGACCTTGTGGTGCATGCTGGCGTAGGCCTGGGCCATGTTCAGGGCAGTGGTGGTCTTGCCCTCCCCTTTGACCGAGGAGGTTACCAGGATGCAGTGGCCCGTGCCCTCCGCCTTTTCCGGCAGGAGCGTATCCAGGTTGGTCGTCGCAATCCGAAACGATTCGGCCAGGACCGAGCGGTCTTCCGAATTGATGACTTTCCGGGATTTCTTGAAGGTAGGGATCTCCGCCAGTATGGGTACGTCCGGACTCAGGCGGGCCAGGTCGCCCCGAATCTGGATTTTCCCGTTCAGCGTAAAGTGCAGGTAGAGCACGATAAAGGGCACAAACAGGCCCACCATCAGGGACATGGGGTAGACAATCCGTTTTTTGGGCGAGAGGGGCTCGGTGTCGGTGAGCGCATAATCCACCACCTTGATCGAGGGGGCTGTAACCGCATAACTCAGGGCCGCCTCTTCCCGTTTTTGAAGGAGCAGGATAAAGAGGTTTTCCTTGATGTCCTGCTGGCGTTCGATAGAGCGTAACATCTTCTCCTTTTCGGGCAGGCGGGAAAATACCGTATTGGCCCGGTTTTTCTCCCGGGTAAGCTGCCGCAGGGAGAGTTTGAGCTGCGTCTGGTAGATGTTGAGCGTTTTCAGGATGTTCACCCGGGCGTTCTGCAACTGGGCGGAAAGGGCGATCAGGGTTGGGTGGCTTTCCCCCACGCTGCTGAGAAGTTCTTCCCGTTGGATCACCGTCCGGTTGTAATCTGAAACCATGGAATTGAGTCCCGTGTTTTCCAGGCCTACATCCACAGGCAGCAATTCGTAGGAGGATTGGGCGGTAACCGCTTTTTTAAGCAGCTCGGCCAGGGACACCTGGGTCTCCAGCTGGGTCACCTCGTCTTCCGCCACGGCCCGCCGCTGCAGGGAAAAATCCACATCCGATTCAATATAGGACAGGTCGTTGGTCCGCTTGAAATCCTCCTTGCCCACTTCTATGGAATCGAGCTCCTGGGACAGGCTCAGAAAGCGTTGGTCTATAAAGTCCAGGGTGAGCTTCGATATCCGCTGCCGGTCCCGGATGCCGTCCTCGTTGAATTTGTTGATCAGCTCATTCAGGATGGCCTCAGAACGGTCCACGCTTTCTCCCTTGATGGAGAGGGCGAGGATTTCGCTGTTTTTACTAACATGAGAAACCCGTAGCTTTTTCGCAAGGTTAAGCACGGCCTGCTTGACTGGGGTCAATTCCACTCGGAATAGGATGCTCGTATATTCTTCTGGTTCTTCGTCGGGTCGCAGCGTAATGTCAAAGGGCAATTCCGTCTCCAAGGAGTCCGGTTCCATCAGAGATACGGAATAAGTCCGGTCGGCCTCGTCCGTAATTTTCGCATTCATACCCTGGATTGATACATGGAAAGAACGGGAGACTGTTAGACTATCCTCGGTAACCAGTTTGGTCACGCCAAAAGGCGGGTTCCAGATCTCCGTTGTTTTGATGTTACCCACCTGGAAATAGGAAATATCCAGGTTGAGGGACTCCACCACCTGTTTCAAAATGCGGTAGGACCGGAGTACCTGCACCTCGTTCTCCATATTGGCCGAAGTCCCCTGGCCAAGCAGTGACAAGGCGTTCTGTGAGATATCTACCCTCTCGGATTCGTCGATGATCTCGATCTTGGCAACCGACTCGTAGGTCACCGGAGCATAACGCATGTACAGGTAGCCAAGCCCCAGGCAGATGACCACCCCCAGCAGAAACCAGGGCCAGTAGGGGAGATACCGGCCGATCACCTGTTTCAGATCGCCGCCGCCTTCACCTTCGTCTTTGTCGAATTCTAATGTCGATTTTGCCATAAGGTTTCCGGATCTGGGAGCAGTAAAAATAGGAAAGATTTTAAAGTACCCATGAATTCTACTGTAATTAACGTTATCAGAAAAACTGGGAGAGTTTTGAAAAATTTTTCAGGAAAAGTGCGTAAAGTGGTCTGGGTATTCCGTTAGCCTTCAAGGCACGTAGGTCTTCAAGGGATTTTCTAATGATGTTCCTAATACTGCGGTTGCTGACCCCACCGACGCGCATCTTGGTAATGACCTCAGGGATATAGGCAAATCTATATTGCGGATCTTGCATTACCCTTAAAATAAAGTCATAATCTGCTGCGATTTTATAGGATAGATTGAATCCACCATGTGTTTCATAAACTGATTTCCTGAGAAATAATGCAGGATGGGGAGGCATCCAACCTCTTTTAAGCAGCTGCACATTGAAGGACCGGCTTTTCCAGTGGCGAATTATATGATTGGCGTCCGATTTCCGCACATACTGTAAATCGCCATATACTCCATCAACCTCATCTGTTTTAAAAAGTTCAATTATTTTGCCAATCACGCTTGGTCCAGCCAAAAAGTCATCTGAATGTATAAAGCCTATAACTTCTCCTTGTGACATAAAAAGAGCCTTATTCAGAGCGTCATAGGTGCCACAGTCCGGTTCTGAATTTACGCGAGCCCCGGAACTTGCATTTTTGTAATCTTCTAGAAGTTTCAAGGTTCCGTCTACTGATCCTCCGTCCTGGATGAAATGCTCGATATGAGGATAGTCCTGAGCAACCACTGAATTCAAACAATCCCTAAGAGTTTGACAACTATTGTAGGTAGCGGTGATGAGGGAGACTTTCAAACTATTAATTGTATAAATAAACCTTATAAATCAGACTCGCTTTAACTGATGACTCGTTCTCTAATATTTTTGGCCGGATTACCCATGTAAATCCGGTAGGATTCCAATTCTGATGTGGCAACAGAGCCAACACCTAGGACTGAATGATTACGACATATTACACCAGGACATACTATGCCCCTAGCTCCAATCCAAACCCCTTCTTCCAAGGTAATTTTCTTTGTAATTAAATCAAACTCCGGACTTTTATAATTATGGTTACCACAGAGGAGCATAGCCCCTTGAGAAATGCAGACGTTGGAACCTATGAAAACAGATGATAAATTATCTATCCATACATTTTCTCCTATCCAAACATGATCAGAAATTTCTAAAAACCAGGGATATTTAATTGAAACACCCGGCTTTATTATAAGCCCTTTACCAACCTTAGCACCAAAAGCTCTCAACAATATTATTTTAAACTTTGTTGGGAATGGAATAGAAGTTTTTATAAAAAGACGGTTACACGCATACCATAGTACTCGCTTTGGCAAACCTCCTGGATTGTACCAGGTATTATCATATGACTTGAGTTTGACTTCTTTCAAAATTTAGTGTTTGTCTACCCGTTTTAAGAGTTTGTGAGATATACTTCAATAACTTCAAAATTGGAAATTTTGCTTATTCAGACAATAAAATCTGGTCTTGGTACTTTTCCTAACATCCATTGATAAAGTTGTAACATTTGTTTAGCAACCACATTGATATCATATTGATTTTCAACCAGTAGTCTGCCATTTAGTCCCATAATTTCCAATTCCTCCTGATTCATACTCATAGCCTCTTCCAACGCAATTTGAATGGACGTCCGATCAATATCCACCCACCAGCCACAATTATACCCAGGAAGGCCACTCCAGGGTGCCCCTTTAGTAGTAATTACCGGAGTGCCACAGGCTAATGCTTCGGGAACTACGATACCGAAATTTTCGCTAAAAGTTGGAAGAACAAAAATGCTGGCATTTTGGTAAAGATTGGATTTTTCTTTTCCATATACAGGAGGCTTGATATTAATAATATCTTCAAGTCCTTTACTGGAAATCAATCGATTTAGAGAGTTAATATATTTTTTGTTTCCATTGCCGACAATCTCTACAATCCAATCTCTCGATAACTTTGCAGGCAATTCTGACCAGGCATTAATAAAAAGTTCTAATCCCTTTTTAGGATGAATACGCGAGAGAAATAATGCTTTTTTGATTTTTCTTTTACCTGTAACCTTAAGAGGGAAATTGTTCAATTTAATCCCATTTGGAATTACAGCAATGGGATTTGTAAACCCTAAATCCCTCAGATTTTCTGCCTCCGTGGTGCAGGTGGCATGAATACAGGATGCGTTTTTCAAGTCTTTTCGCTGATATAAATGAAGAGCAATTCTCTTTTTCCAAAATTTCTGTGATAAGGACCAGGGTTCAAGCATACCACGAGGTGATATTATATAAGGGATTCCATTTTTCCTTGCTATCACCGCAGATTTATGGAGTGAGATAGGCCAGATTGTATGGATATGCAATAGATCCGGACTTAGTTCTATGATCTGGTTCTTCAATTGATGGAATTGTCCCGTAATACTTTTGGAGTAGGTTAAATACCTATAAAGTGCTCCTTCCGCTTCAGAAATGGAATTGTCACTCTTTTTTGTGTGCAAATAAAAATGGCCTTCGGCATTGAGACCAACTAGGGCGGTAAGGATATCATCCACGCTGCGCGGAGGTCCACCATATGACTTGTCCATTGTAGGTACTATATAGGAGATTTTCATTGTGCTTCAAAGACTTCCTTGTACAGCTTCATAAAAGATAAAGTAAATTGTTGTTGGGAAAACCTTTGTGTATTCTCATAACCTTTCTGTATCAATTCCACCCTGTATGTGTTATCATTCATAATTTTAATTATGGATTTCCTGATTTCTTCAATGTTGTATGGGTCAACGAGGTGCGCTCCATTTCCGGCCACGAATGGCATGGATGATCTATCTGAAGTTAAAACAGGAAGCCCGCACGATTGGGCTTCTAAAATGGGTAGTCCGAAACCTTCTCTTGTTGAGGCAAAGAAAAGCAGGTCGGAGCTGTTGTAGCATTCTTCCAATTCCTTGCGTTGGATATTAAAATGCTGTACGAAATCAATCTGGTTTAACTCCAGGAATCGTTTAAGTTCTGCATTAATTCTCCCGACAAGGCATAATCGGGCATTTGGAATATTTAGTATTGCTTTCGCCAGACGAAGCTGATTTTTCAATTCCAATGATCCGATTGTCAAGATAGTAAATCCAGTTGCATCCTTTACTACCTTCCTCTTTTCAACTGGAATAAAACTATTAGGAATGACATGGGTCTTGGCCCCTGCAATCTTGAAATGTGCGTCCAATTGATTTTTAGTAAATGGAGAAATTACGGTAATGGCATTTGCAAATTTCATGGGTAACCTGTACCACAAGAAACCCATTAACCATTTCTTCATTCCCCCGAGAATTTCGTAGTGATTACAGTCGTGAATTGTGAGGATTGTTTTTTTCCAGAAAAGGAAAAACGCCATATAGTGGACATCGCCGGTAATATGAATATTTTTCTCCTTTACGCTAAATGCAAACCAAAAAAGCCTAAAAACATCAGAGGGAGATTTTAGGTCACATGGTAATTCTTTACGATGAACAAACCCCAACCTTTCCAATGGTTTAAATACATTTTCGATGCTTTTTCTGTCTGGACTTTGTAATCTGTAAAGAAGAATAATTTTAGACATTCAGCAAATGTTTTTGTCTAAACATCAATCTATGAATTAAGAATATTATAAATATATTTTGCAGTATCTCAGCAATCTTGAAATAAATATCTGATTCAACCTTCAAGAGCGAAATAAGTAGCGTGATATATATCAATCGATGTAAAAAACGATTAGTTAAATTATTCTCCAAATAGGATATAAAGAAACCAAATAAAGCAAAAGCCATGAATGTTGTGATATACCCCCCCTCAAAAAAGGCCCAGCCATAGGTGGAAGGGGTAATTGACGTCCTATTTTGTCTACCGGTAGATGTTTTATATAAAGTTCCACCAATGGTCGCTACCGGCTTATCCGGGATTAAAAATCGTGGGATTATCCATGATATGGGGAGATATATGTATCGATTGAAGTATTTATATTCATTCCAGTCTTTCTCATTTTCAATACTATACATTAAAACGGGAAAAAGAGATATTCTGTCCTGATAGCTATCTGTACCACTTTGAAAATTTTCAGCAATTCCATTTTCAAAAGTTCTTTCTATTGCATTTATGAAAACTGTGATTTTACCGGAAGACCTTTCTTCGCCTAATTCTTTTCGATAATTGTTATTTATAGGATAAAGAAAAAGGACAAAAATTACTCCCAAGGTTATTAGTACATTGTTTAATTGTCTGCCTGACATAATAAATGGAATTATAACCAATAAAAATGGTACGATTATTTGTTCCTTCATTCCTGATAGAAAGCCAAATATTATTTCTAGCAAGAAGAACCCGGCGAATGATAACTTAAACAACAATGTCCTGTATTCGTATAGGAAAAATAAGGATGAAAGTATGAGTAGTATTAATGGGCCTAGTATATCAACAATGATTATTAAAAATGAAAAGGATGAAAGATTGTACTCTAAGTCTGATTTATAGCCTACAATCCCATTTAAAATAAGGTAGATTTGTACTAGACCTACGAGTATTACACTTGTGTAAAAAAAACTTCTATTTCGTATTCCAAATCGAATTGTAGATTTAGAACTGTTAATCGAGTAAAATTGTTTAGCCAATACTTCTCCGCAATCTATAGCGAGCAATCCTATTAGTATAGTAATTATTGCAGGCAACGCTGTCAATGATTTAACATAAACAGCCTCTAATAAAACCAAATGACTATTTTGGTCTAGGAAAAATAGCAGGAATAGAAAGTTTAATATTAAAAAAACAAATGTTGAAAGTCTAAACCAATCAAGAAGTTTGGGTCTTTTAAACCTGTACCAATTTTTTAAAAAACGAATAATTGTAAGTTCAATTATTATAAAGCTAAAGACAGTTGCAATAATTAATTCTTCAGAATCTATGCTGAAAAGGACAATAATAAAATAGAATAAATATCCTACCCTTATTGACCTAATTAACCAATAGAAAGATGTTGTGTTTAGTTGGAATTGCATTTACCGTTCTTATGTCGACTAATATTCAAAATTATAGTTTGAGAAGATTTTCATGATATCTTTTTCCATATGCATTCCAACTAAATTCACTTATTGATTCAAGATCAATATATTTTCTGATGCCTATTTGGCTTGCTGCTAAAGCGAGGGCCTCAGTTACGTTTTGCTCGAGCGATTTCAAACTATATTCATCCATTTCTACGATCCATTTTGGATCAGAAATAAACGATTTTAAATCACGCCCCCCTGTATATTTTGAACAAACCAGGGGTAGACCACAAATTATTGCTTGTAATTGAACCATTGCCAATCCTTCTTCTCGGGAGGGAAGCACAAAGATTTTGGCTTTTTTATAGAATTCAATGAGTTTTCTCTGGTCGACGGCATCCACATGATCCATATTGCTGGCATCAGGAAACTCCATATCCACAATAGGACCGACATGTAGGAGTCTGTAACCTGTCCTTTCGCATAATTTTATCAATAGATCACTTCCCTTCCGAAAACTCCATTGACCTACCATTAGGATGTCATATGGATTCTCTTTGGTTAATTCTGTAGGTCTAAAATCGATGGTGCTAACACCATAAGGATTAATAAGTAGTTTTTGGTTTGGAATACCATTTTTAATAAAGCTGCGTCTCACGTGATCTGATGCGATTGAAATATAGTCTGCAGTTTTATAGCCCCTTAAATCACGAGAAATAATAAACTTAGGTTTGGCAGTTTTCCCTTTGTATCTAGGATTCCTACTGAGCACTTCAACTTCATCTAGAACATGACTATTCCCCCTTTCCAGAACAGTTACTGCGCCATATTTCCTTTTCAAATATTTTAAGGAATATAAATGCATTGGACTTTGACCAATGAAAACATCACATGGCCTTGAAAACCATGCTGTGTAGTAATCAAAAGTGATTTGAAAAAGGAATTCCGACCAGATAGCCTGTTTGGTCAGGCGCATCAAGGCAATGAAGGGTAATGCGACCAGGAAATAGGAGTAGTTATTTTTAGGATGTAACCCAAAATGCTTCGCTCGTTTGTCGGGAACAAATGAGTAAAAACGTACTTCATGCCCAAGTTCGCTCAATTCTCTTGCCAGGTCCAGAAGATGGGAACGACCTCCGAATGAAGCAATATTGATTTTCATCTCTTTGCTTTTAACATGATTAGTAATTCGTGAAAGTACGAGTCACTCAGGTAAAGGATTAACAGATAGATAACTGGGGCGAAAATCCCATTTATTAGGAGCACTAAATACAGGTTCTCAATATATTCCCTGGATAAAAAGAAGCAAAACCCAAAAACCAGCATACTTATTGCGAAATATTTCAGAATTGGCGATAAAACTTCATACCAGTCAACACCATAAAACTTAAGAGCTCGGATGGTGAGAAACGGTGAAGCAAAAACATGGAATATTGCAACGGATATTATGGTACCTTTTACACTGTAGGCATATGTAAAAGGAATTATTAAACCCAAGAACAATAGGGCGGAAAAAATTGAATATTTAGCCTGTTTTCGAAAATCCCCCCTCAACTTTAAGGACAAGGGCCAAAGCGTACCAATTACTGAAAATCCGATACCCAAAGACAGCATTTGAATTAGCGGAATAGTTGGATTCCATTTTTCTTCGAGAAATAATGTCACCAAAGGTTGTGCCGTAGCAGCCTGCCATAAAGCAAATGGCATACCAGCCATTGAAAGAAAAATTACGAACTTGACCAACAGGGGGGGGATTTCGCCAGATCTTGATTTCGGAATCTTCATAAGTGTTGGAAATAGTACAGGGGTTATACTATTAACAACAAACCCAATTACCTGAACACTTAAACTATAGGCAAGATAATAGATTCCTACTGTCGCTTTAATGACAAACAACCCCAAAACCAAATAGTCGGCTTGTTGAATAACCCTTTGAGAAGCGGCATGCAGAAACCCCCATGAACTATTGGAAACAAGATGTTTCCATCTTCTGAGAGTGAGCCTTTTTGTTATTTTAATATCAGCAAGGTTGTTTAAGTATAGCAACCTTAGAATGGATAGGATTACAGGGGAGATGACAAAACTATAAACACCAAATGAAAACAATGCCAGCCCGAGTATTAGTAGCTGGTTCAAAAAATCATACTTGATTTGAACTTTTGAAACTTCTTTAAACCGCAGGTCTATTCTTAGTTTCGATTCTGAAACGGTACTAAGGGCATTAAAAGGGACTGATAGGCTATATATCAGTACGAGATGGGTAATTTGAATATCCTCATAAATAATTCCCCCCAAGAAACCGAGCCCAACAGTAACTAACAGGCATAATAAGCCGGTAACAAGACTTATGGATTGAGATAGCGGCAAAAGAACATTAAAGGATTTCCCTCTGTTTATCAATACATCTTGCAAACCGAAATTTTGAAAAAGAAATGCAAAGCTGGTTATGGATAGGGCCATGGCCATTTTCCCAAAATCATCTGGAAGCAGTATCCATGCCAGTGCAAATTGACCAAGAATTGAAAATATTTTTGATAGCACAATTTGAACACTTATCCACTTGGCCCCAAATAAAAGATTACGAGAAATATCTTTTAAATACCGAACCTTGTAGAGCCCAAATTCCTTTCGGATTTTTGTATTCAGAATTCGAAATCGATTATCGTTCAATTTTTTGAAAAGGCCTTGTATGCGAGCAAGACCGGTTCTGTTTTTACTGTAAATCCGCTCCCGGACTTTGGCAGAAGACATGTAGTGGTTTTCACCATTAATAATGCTATATACAGTACCTGGAATTGGAAATGGCAATAATTCTTGTCCCGAATTCAACGCCTTTTTTTCATGAGCGTAGTGCAAATTGGGGTGACGAATTATCAGATCTTCAATCAGTTCAGGCCTTATAATTATACCAGAACCGCAAATGGTACTGAAGTTATTGATGTTAAGGTAAATAATCCCGCTACCTTCCTGATAGATCCAACCTTTCTTGAAATACCATCCTTGAACTTCAGGTGACGAATGTTTTTCAACTATTTCCACAACCCGATTTGATATACAATCGTCGGCATCCGTAACCATAACAAATGGTGTTGGATTTTCATTTACGAATTCAATTCCGGCCAATATTTTTTTACACTTATCCTGTTCTTTTAGCGACCAGTGGACTTCTTGATTGTCATTAAGTAAAGCTGGAGGATTAAAATCGACATGGAGATAGTGGACATTTGGATGCTCAATAGTCGTATCAGGCTTCTCGTGGCAAATAACCACCACCCTAAAATTAGCTGAGGTCTGATTGAGAATTGATTTTAAGGATCTTTCGAATAATGCTGAAAAGTGAGACCATGAATGTGTAACCATTGTACTTTTAACAGGGACAATAAAAGTTACTGCAGGTTTATTCATGACTTTTCATCGAATACGGATCGAAAGATATTTAGGCATTCTTGTAAAGATTAAGATAAAAATGACTGTAAAAACCATTCATGTGTCTGCTGAATACCTTCATCCAATCCAATCTCCGCCTTCCACCCCAGTGCCTTCATCTTGGACACATCCATCAACTTCCTTGGCGTCCCATCCGGCTTGGAGGTATCCCATCGGATTTCCCCCGTATGCCCAACGGCCTTTTGGATAATCCCGGCCAGTTCCTTTATTGTGATGTCAGTACCTGTTCCCACGTTATACAGGTTGTCCGGTAGCGGGTGCTCGAGGGCATGCACTACAGCGCGGGCCAGGTCGTCTACATGCAGAAACTCGCGCCGGGGGGTGCCGCTGCCCCAGAGGGTTACCGGGGCGTTGCCGTTTTGTTTGGCTTCGTGGAATTTCCGGATCATGGCGGGCAGCACGTGGGAGGTTTCAAGGTCAAAATTATCGTTCGGGCCGTAGAGGTTGGTGGGCATGAGGCTCACATAGTTGCGGTTGTATTGGTCGCGCAGGGCCTGGCAGAGGCGTACCCCGGTAATTTTAGCCAGAGCATAGCCCTCGTTGGTGGGCTCCAGGGGGCCGGTCAGGAGGTATTCTTCTTTCAGCGGTTGGGGCGCCATTTTGGGATAGATGCAGGAGCTCCCCAGGAAAATAAAGTTGTCCACGTCGTTTTGGTGGGCGCCCTGGATGAGGTTGTTCTGGATTTGAAGGTTTTCCAACAGGAATTCGTATTGGTTCCGGCTGTTGGCCAGGATCCCGCCTACGCGCGCCGCAGCGTCCACGATTGCATGGGGCTTTTCCTTCGCGATAAAGTCATGGGTGGCCTGGGTATCCCGCAGGTCCAGCTCGGAGCTCGACCGGCCTATAAGGTGGGTGTACCCGGAGGCTTCCAGGGCCCTCCAGACGGCGGAACCCACCATCCCCCGGTGCCCTGCCACGTATATTTTAGTGTCTTTTTCCACAATTATTCGAAATAGTTGGGGGTGGGAAATCCGCCGTGGTTCAGGTGCCGGTCTTTCTGCATGAGCAGCAAGTCGCTCGCCATCATTTCTTTCACCATGTCCTCCAGGGTGCAGGAGGGTTTCCAGCCGAGCTTTTCATACGCCTTGGTGGCATCCCCTACCAAAAGGTCCACCTCGGTGGGGCGGAAGTATTTCGGGTCAATGCGCACCACTTCCTTTCCCTTTTCCAATTGGTAATCCGGGTGGTTGGAGGCGGTTACGTATCCCGTTTCGTTTTCGCCCGTTCCCGAAAATTCGAGTTCCACCCCGATCTCGGCAAAGGCCATGCGCACCAGGTCCCGCACCCGGGTGGTTTTACCGGTGGCAATCACCCAGTCCTCGGGTTCCTCTGCCTGCAGGATCATCCACATCATCCGCACGTAGTCCCGGGCATGGCCCCAGTCCCGTTCCGCATCCAGGTTGCCCAGGTAGAGTACCTCTTGCAGGCCCATGGCAATCCGGGAAACGGCCCGCGTGATCTTCCGGGTCACAAAAGTCTCCCCCCGGATGGGGGATTCGTGGTTGAACAGGATGCCGTTGCAAGCAAACATATTATACGCCTCCCTGTAATTGACGGTGATCCAGTAGGCGTAGAGCTTCGCCACCCCATAGGGGCTCCGGGGGTAAAAAGGGGTGGTTTCGGTCTGGGGCACCTCCTGTACCTTTCCATAGAGTTCGGAAGTTGAGGCCTGGTAGATCCGTGTTTTCTGCTCAAGCCCCAGCAGGCGCACGGCTTCCAGGATGCGAAGTGTGCCGGTTCCGTCGGCATTGGCTGTATATTCTGGGATCTCAAAGGAAACCCGGACATGGCTCATGGCGGCGAGGTTGTAGATTTCATCCGGCTGGATTTGCTGGATCAGGCGAATCAGGTTGGAACTGTCCGTCATGTCCCCGTAATGGAGGATGAAATTGCGGTTTTCCACGTGGGGGTCCTGGTAGAGGTGGTCGATGCGCTCCGTGTTAAAAAGGGAGGAGCGCCGCTTCAATCCGTGGACGATGTACCCCTTCTCCAGCAGGAACTCACTGAGGTAGGCCCCATCCTGTCCGGTGACCCCGGTTATAAAAGCTACTTTTTGCTTCATTGATTCGTTTCTTCTGTCTGCTTATCATTTATTCAAAAAAAGCTTGATACGGGGGATTTTTGATATGTTGGTTGCGGGGTTTGGTCCCTGTATTATTTTAAGTCCGGTTGTCCCTCCAGGTGTTTTTCACGGTACGATTTACCGGCTTTTTTCCAGGATTCGGAGCGGTCTCGCTTTTCGCCGGGCTCTTTAACAAAAGCCTGTTTGGCATGGGTGAATACGCTTTGACGTTTCCGGTAGATTTCCTGGGATTTCCGCACAAAGTAGTTTTCCGGCTGGCTTTCCGGCACCATGATGGGTCCGGAAGTAGCAGGGCGCGGCACCGGCAGCACGAATGGGTACATATAGAGCGCCACTCCGGCCAGGAAGCCAATGAGTAGCTGTAGGGTGGGGTCCCAGTCATTGACGGCCCAGACCAGTCCGATGAGCAGCAGGTTGCTCAGAATTATGGCCGCGGTGGCCTGCTTGTGCGTAAACCCCTTGTCGATAAACCGGTGGTGGATGTGGTTGCGGTCCGCGCTAAAGGGGCTGCGTTTATTGAAAATTCGGATAGAGAATACCCGCAGCGTATCCAGGAGCGGGTAGGACAGGATGGCCAGCAACATATTGGGTGCATGCTCGATGGAGTCCATCGAGCTCAATGTATTATTCACAGCCACGAAGCTCACCCCCTGCCAGGCCAGCAGGTAGCCCAGGAACAGGGAGCCGGAATCCCCCATGAACAGCTTGTCCTTCTCCGAAAAATTATATCCCAAAAAGCCGATGATGGCACCTACCAGCGCAAAGGAGGTGACGGCCAGCAGCAACTGGTTGTTGACCAGGAAAAACACCCCGAAAACCAGGCTGGACAGGGTGGCCAGGGAACCGGCCAATCCGTCGATGCCGTCGGTCAGGTTAAAGGCGTTGATGATGGTGATAAAGACAAAAACGGTGAACAGTACGGATACCGCATAGGGCATTTCCCCGAACCCCAGCATGCCGCCAAAGCCGGTGATCCGCAGGTCGGTCAGCACAATGACTATTGCCGCCGCCAGGATCTGCCCGCCGAATTTCTTCTTAGGGGCGAGCACCACGAGGTCGTCCTTCATGCCCAAAAAAAGCAGGACGGTGGAACACGCCACCAGGGAAATTAGTTTTCGCAGGTCCCCGTACGGGAAGTCGATAAAGAGCCCGAAGAGCATCAAGGTAAGGCAAAACGCAAGGAACATCCCGATCCCCCCGAAGGTTGGGGTCTTCAGGCTGTGCGAACTGCGCTCGCCGGGTTCGTCCATCAGGTTCTTCTTCTGGACAATATAGATGATGACGGGGAATATCCGTATGCTGACGGCCCAGGAGGCAAAAAGCACCAACGGGATGACATAGTTGGTTTGGAATAGTAAACCAATTTTCTCTAGCATGGGGCGGTGTTCTCGATGGTTGGTTTCTGGCAGCTAGTTAAACAAATATCTACTCAAAACCCAGTTTGAAAGCTATCAGTTTTTCAATACTTATCCACGGAATTTTCGATCAAATGCAGGTTTCCGCTATCAATTTGCGGGGTTGGGGGAATCTGGTGGCATAAAAACGGGATTCCATAGAAATTACGGGCAAAATTTGCCTGTTTTTCAATGTATTGACATGCCTTAGGAAAGGTCCAATGTGGATAATTATTCGAATTTGCCGGCTGGACCGGAAGCCCTGGCCGAAAGGGGAGGGGTGCTGAAGCCCCCCCTCAGGAGTTGATCCACTCCTTGAATTCCGGGGCTTTGGCCTTGCTGACCACCACGCGTTCCCCGGAGGGCGGGTTGAGCTGCAGGATCAGCTTCCCGTTGAAGTAGTATTTGATGTTGGCTATGGCATCCCGGTTGACCAGGAACTGCCGGTTGGCGCGGAAAAATCGGGACGGGTCCAGGGAAGCTTCCAGCTCCTCGAGTTTGCCGTCCAGTGCATGGGACTGCCGTTCAAAGGTGGTGGCCTTCACGATGCCCGTATCGATATGGATATAGGCGATTTGCGCCGTCTTAAGGGGGATGAGCTCGTCCCGGTGGGCAGCCAGGAGGGTGGATTTGTAGGTACGCGACCCGCGGTTGAGCAGCTCGAGCAACCCGGACACCTGCTCTTCCCGGATGGCTGGGGCTTCCTTCTGGTCGTGGAATTGCTTGAGGGCCTTTCTGAGGTCCTCCGGGTCGATGGGTTTGAGCAGGTAGTCGATGCTGTTGACCTTGAAGGCCTTCAGGGCGTACTGGTCGTAGGCCGTGGTAAAGACCACCGGCGAATGGATGGGCACCTGCTCAAATATCTCAAAGGAAAGGCCGTCGGCCAGGTGAATGTCCATAAAGATCAGGTCGGCTTCCCCTCCGCCACCAAAGTAGTCCACGGAAGCCTTTACCGAATCCAGGACGGTTAGGATCCGGATCCCCGGGTCAATGCGCCCCAGGAGGTAGGCCAGGTTTTCGCTGGCGGCCAGTTCGTCCTCGATGATGACCACTTTCATGCGACAGGCTTTAAGGGCAGGGTAACCGTAAAGGTATCGGCTGTCCTGCGGATCACGATATCCGTTTTCTTGATCAGTGAAAACCGCTTCTGCAGGTTGGTCAGCCCATAGCCCGTCTGGTCCGGGAGGGAGGTCCTTTCGCGGATCTTGTTGGCCACCACCAGGGAGTCACCCTCCGAATAGATTTCCACCTTCAGCGGGTTGGATTCGGATATTTCATTGTGTTTCACCGCATTCTCCACCAGGAGTTGGAGGGCCAGGGGCGGTATGGTGGCGGACAATAGTTCCGGGGCGATGTCCAGGCCGATGTCGAACCGGTCGCGGTACCGGGTTTTGATCAGGTAGGTATAGCTTTCCAGGAACTTGAGCTCCTCGCGGACCGGGACCAGGTTGTTGTCCCCGCTCTGAAGGATGTACCGGTACATGTGCGAGAGCTTGCGGACAAACTTGGTGGCGGGTTCATTGTCCCGGATCAGGGAAGTCAGGGAGTTCAGGGAATTGAACAGGAAGTGCGGGTCCACCTGGTTCTTGATGGCTGCGAGCTCATTCTGCAGGTTCTGTTGCTTGAGGCGTTCGTATTCAATGAGGTTTTCCTGCTGTTCGGTCTGCAGCCGGAGGATACGCGCTATAAAAAACAACACCAGCAGCAGAATGGCATATCGGAATTTGAGGAAGCCGATGTCCTCCCGGGTCAGCTCGGTTTCCGCCAGGAAGCCGTGCAGGAATTCCCAGAGAGCAATAAACAGGACCAGGATACCGATATCGGCCAGGATCAGAGCGGTAAACCGCAGGTAGGGGGGCCAGGTAACCCGGGTATAGGCGAGGTTCGCATTCAGCTGGAGGATGAGCCAGCCGAAGGTTACCAGAAAGGCGATGCGGAACAGGAAATCCGCAAACCAGATACCCGAAAATCCCATCTTCCCTTCGATCATCATGTTGTATAGGTACACGTTCCTCGGGATGGACACCAGCAGGGCCAGCAGGAGGGATATCCGGAGGATGGTCGCTTGTTTGATGGGTTTGGCAGCCATGATCGATCTGTATTCGGTGTTAAATGTACTATAAAAAGGGGCCCCCTGAGTAGCGGGGGCCCGAAGTGCGGGGCCGGGGCCCCTCAATCAAACAATCAACGTACTTATTGAATCCTTTCGGCGGTACGGGTATCGGTTACCGACTGGCCCAGGTACGGGTCAAACCCGGCAGGCAGGTAGGGCGTGGTGTCAAAACCCAGGTCGACGGTTTCTTCCACCTTGATCAGGGCAGGGACCTCATGGTCGGAAAGCTTCCCGGCGTAGGCATCAAAGTCCTCCGGCAGGTAGGCCGACGGATCAAAACCCAGGTCGATGTCCGCCTCCGCTTCTACGGTCTCCAGCGTCCGCGCATCGAGGTCCAGGACTTCCGACTGGGCCCGCAGGCTGGCTTCGAATTCCTGGTTCATCTCGGCGACCAGGTCGTGGCAGGGTCCCGGATATATGTTATGGCAGTCGGTGTTTGCGCTAAGCGGGAAAACCGAACTTCCCAGCAGGCTGAAACCTAAAACGAGTGTTGCAATTTTCATGGTATATAAATTTTAAAGAATTGTGTTTTCAATGATTTACGGGACAAATATAGGCCGGCATCCATGCGTCGGGAGGGTTGTTCTGACCGAAGCGTCCGAATTTGGTGGTGAAGCATCCGGATCCCAGGGTGAAGTTTTCCCGGAGGCGTCAAAAATCCTTCCGCCGCGCTTGCCGGGTGAGCCACCAGATGGGAAGCCCCGTCCAGAGGAGCAGCACCCCGAGGGAGATCAGCAAGCCGGCCTCCGTGCCGAAAAATTGTTTGAATACCGCCCCGGTATATCCCAGCAAAGCCGAGATATCGAGTTTCAGCAGGATCAGTGTGCGGGACAGGTCGATGGGGTTGAGCAGCGTCCCGGCCAGGGAGAAATTATCCAGGGGGTAGGCCTCGAAGAGGATGAGCGACAAAAGGAAGAGCCCGTCGTAGATCACGGCAAGGAAGAGCCACAGGAGCACGGCGTATCCAAACCCCTTGATCTTGTTCGCATTGGACAGGGCGATATTGAAGGACAGGGCAGTGAATATCAGTGTGAGGAAGCCACCCGTCACCAGCAGCAGCCCGAAATCCCAGATGGCGCTGCTTTTGAACAGGCCGTAAAAAACAAAGGGGATGCCCAGGCCCAAAACGAGGCTCAGGCACAGGGAACCGGCCACCCCGAAATACTGGCCCAGGAAGATTTGCGTCCGTTTCAGGGGCTGGGCGAGCAGCAACTGGGTGAATTCACGGGAATTGTAGAAATACATCACCCCGAAAATGGTTGCGATCAGGGGTACCAGGACGATGATCACATTCATCAGGGTGATCACCGCTTTGGAGAGGTCGTTGTTCAGGAACAGCAACATAAAGCCAAGGGCCAGGTAGAAGATGAAATAGACATAGCTCCACCGGCTCCGCATCAGGTCGTAAAAGCTGTATTTGAGTATTTTAAACATGGTCTTTCATCGCTATGGCCGCAATGGCGTGCTCCACATCCTGCTGCCCGGTTTTGTTCTTCAGTGCGTCCAGCGTTCCCCGGAAATAGATTTTGCCTTCGAGCAGGTAGATGACCTGGTCGGCTACCTCTTCCACAAACTGCATGATATGGGTGGTGACCAGGAGGGTTTTCCCCTGCTCCCTCATTGAGTGGATGCGTTCCTTCAGCCGGATCAGGGAGGCGGGGTCCAGGCCGGTGGTCGGTTCATCCAGGATATAGAGCGGGGTGTCGAACATAAAGGTCAGCACCAGATTCACTTTTTGGAGCGTTCCCCCGGACAAAGCACTGAGCCGCTTGTCCAGGTGGGGTTCCAGGCGGAACATCCCGATCAGGGGGGCCGGGTCTGCGGTTTGTTTCCTCAGGTCGAGGATCATGTCGATGAGTTCGCCAACCCGCAGGTTGCCCGGGAAACTGGCAATCTGGGGCAGGTAGCTGATCGCTTCCCGGTACCCCGGGTTCCTGCGGATATCGGCCCCGCCCACCGAGATCGTTCCGCGGTCGGGGAGCACCATCCCGAGTATGCACTTGATGAGCGTGGTCTTCCCGGACCCGTTTGGCCCGAGTACGGCGTAGATGCCGCCTGGCTTCAAGTCCAGGGCCAGCCCCTCGAGGACCTGGTTTTTTCCGAATCGCTTGTGCAGGTTTTTAATCTGTATCATAGGTTGCGTTTCATTTTGGGGTACGGGTCCACCAGGTTATCCGGCGTAAAGACGGGGGATACTTTTTCCGAGAAATCGATCAGGTCCATAAACAGGCTCCTGAGGAGGACGATGGTTTCCGGTGTGCGGTTCACGATATAGGAGAACAGTTTTACCGGTCGGTAGGGGACGTCCCCCCGGCCGTCCCTGTCCAGGTCGTAGCCCGCGTAATCGCTCCAGAAGTTGCCCCGGAATACATTGTCGTTCACATTGCTGTTGTAGGAGACGTCAAAGGCGTTGTGTAGAAAGTCATTGCCGCTGAACGTATTTGCGTAGCAGGCCCCCCGGACCTTGATGGCCCAACCGTTATTGGCGAATACATTCCCGCGGTATGCAATGCGGTTGGACCCCTCAATGCTGATGCCTACCGTGTTTTCCTCAAAGGTGTTCCCGGTGATCTCGGCATCGTTTATCTCCTTGAGCAACAACCCGAAACTGGCGGTTCCCCAATTTTTCCGGAAGGTGTTGCTGTGCATTTCAATGTGTTTTGAAAACATCACGGCCACCCCGGCCCCGTTGTTCTCAAACCGGTTGTTCCGGTACTGGTCGTCATTGGAGAACATAAAATGCAGTCCGTAGCGGATATTATCGGCACTGGTGTTGTTTTCGATCAGTATCCGGTCGGAAAATTCCAGGTAGATCCCGTCCCGTACCCTTTTAACAATATTGCCGGTAACCACCACATCCTTGCAGTACCACAACTGGATCCCGTTTCCCGAATTGAATTCTTCCTCGGCCTCGCCCCGGATGGTATTGTCCTCCACGAGGCCTTCACGAGACTTTTCCAGGTAGATTCCAAAAAACAGGCCTTCCATCACGACGTTCCGGATGGTAAAGGCCCGGCTGTTGACCACCCGGATGGCGGCATTGTCGCGGGTGTAGCTGACCCCCACATTCCGCACTTCGAGGCCGTCGATGGTGACGCTGTCCGCCTCGATGGTAATCACTTCGCCTTTTTTTTCCCCGTCGATGACGGCCCGCCCCTCCGCGATCAAAGTAAGGGGTTTGTCGATGGCGATTTCCGATTCCCGGTAAGTACCCGCCCCGATCAGCAGCGTATCGTGGGCCGTGGCCAGGGCGATGGCTTCCCGGAGGCTGCTTACCCCGCAGTCCGGGCATACCCGAATAGTGCCCGGTTGGGCCAGGGCCGGCACCCAGGTCAGGCACAGGGTTAATAGCAAAATTAAGCTAAGCGCGCCTGCTGCATCGGGGAAGGTGCTGCCGTGGGGTGCAACCCGGGGTCTCAGATATGTTAGGCGCTTTGCCATGTGGGCAGTTATCGGATGATCAGGAATTTCGAATCGGTACAGGCTGTAACCCGGTGGGGCGTATCCCGCTCAAACCGCAAAGCCTCCAACCTGTCCAGCCGGTAGGAGGCATCCCGGATCTGGAAATCAATGGACCCTTCCAGGACCACCAGGAGAGCATCCCTGGGGGAGACGTGTTCCGGGAAAACCGCAGCCTTTTCCAGGCTGATGCTCAGCACTTCCGGGGTGTTTTCCACGGACAGCCTGCGGATTTGCAACTGGTCCATGGGTTGGCGGAGGATGGTATCGTCTTTTTGGTACATGTGCTAGGGGTTTATAGTTTTTCTGACTTGTTGCCAGTCGTAGAGTTCACCGCCGAACCGCGCCAGGGCCTCCCGGGCATCCCCGGGGTGTGCAAAGGCCGTCAGGTAGGCGCCCATGGGGCTCGGCAGGTTTTCGCTGATCAGGTAGGAAGCCTCCCGGGCATCGGTCAGGCCGCCGGGATTGGCAAAATCGGTGACCAGGTAATGGGCCATCTCCACGCCGGGTACCTCCCGGAGGTAGTTGATCATGCACTCGGTGGCATCGAACTTATAGACCTTGCCCTTGTCGGTGACTAACTCGGCAGCGTGTTGCCTGTCCACGATGGTCATCCGGCAGAAATGGCAACCATCCGTCCCGTAGGCGATGGGCCGGGGCCCGGTCTGGCAGGCAGACAGGATCGCAATAAGAAGTAGGGGTATCCATCGTTTCATCATGCCGTAATTTTATGTTTCGACCTGCGTCCCATCCGGTACGCCACAAACCCGAGGAGGATCCCGGCGGCCAGGAAATAGGCACCTGCCTGCGGATAGGAGTGGGCCGTAAAATTCAGGATGTGCTTCGTGCCAAAAAAAGGCGGCTGGAAGCCCATTACGGACCCGTCGGGGTTGGTGAACTTCATGATGGCCCGCGGGTCCAGGTCATGGCCGTAGTCATGCTCCCAGAGATAGAAATCAACCAGCCCTGCCGAACTTACCAGAAGCATCATGAGGAACCAGTAGAGGTACCATTTATAAGTCCCTTTCCAGGCGATCAACAGCCCGATCAGCGAGGTCAGGATGATCCCTATGGGGAAGATCTTGAATTCCGGGATGGCATCGGGGATATACTTCATCCCCACATAATGGTTCATCAGGTTGATGTTCTTGATGTCGTGGGGGTTGGCATCGGTAAAGTCGTTGATATGGATATACATTCCCAGGGGTGTCGGGTACTGCGGAGCTTCCAGGGTGATCTTCCACAAGGGGAAGACAAAGAGGAGCAGGGGTAGCAGGGCCGCTGCAAACATCATTAATCGTCCTTTTTTCATGGCTTCGGGTTCTGAAGGTTAAAAGGGCCGGCCTGAGCCGGCCCTCTGATTATCAGGATATGGCTATCCCGGGTTTTACGGGGCTTATTCGCCCAGCGACCAGGTCAGCTCCGTATTGGAGTTGGCCGGGGACACGCGGACGTATCCCTGCATTTCCTGGTGCAGGGCCGAGCAGAAGTCCGTACAGTAAAACGGCCAGACACCGGGTTGTTTGGGTTCCCAGACAAAGGTCTCGGTCTGTCCGGGCATGATCAGCAATTCGGAGGTATTTGCCCCGATCATCGAAATCCCGTGGGGAACATCATAGTCCTGTTCCATGTTGGTGACGTGGAAGTAGACCTTGTCGCCCACCTTGACCCCCTCGATATTGTCCGGGTTGAAATGGCTTCGGATTGTGGTCATGTAAATATGAACATCCTTGCCATCGCGTTCCACCCGGACATCGGCATCGGTGGAAACACCATAGGGGTGCTTGTTGTCTTTGAGCTCAAAGATCTTCTTGGACCGTGCCTTGACGATATCCGCGGCAATCCCCGCGGCATAGTGGGGTTCCCCAACCGTCGGGAAATCCAGCAGCAGTTCCATCTTATCCCCGGAGATGTCGTAGAGCTGGGCCGATTGGGTCACCTCCGGCCCGGTGGGCAGGTAGCGGTCCTTGGTAATCTTGTTCATAGCCACTACGTATTTGCCGAAGGGTTTCCGGGAGTTTCCGCCCGGGATCATCAGGTGCCCGACAGAATAAAAACAGGGCTGGCGGTCTACCACTTCCCAGGTACCCAGTTTCCATTTGACCACTTCAGAGGAGATAAAGAAGGTGGTATACGCATTTCCCTCCCCGTCGAACTCCGTATGGAGTGGGCCCAGGCCGGGCTGGCTGACCGTGCCTGCCAGTACATCCTCAAAACTCAGGATCGGGATGCCGTAGGCGTCCCCGTCGTATTTTTCATTCTCGATGGCTTCCAGCATCCTGGTAAAGGAATGCACTGTCAGGTCCGCCGATAATTTCCCGTTCCCGACAATATATTCCCCGGAAGGGTCCACATCACATCCGTGGGGGGATTTCGGGGTTGGCAACAGGAATACGGCCCCGGGGACATCCGCCGGGTTTACCACGCGGACCTCCTTCTTCATGGTCGAAGTGGCCATCTGGGTACTCTCGTCATACACGTTGTGGGCGTAATTGGCCGGCATCAGCGTACCGCCCCCGTTGTTTACATATTCCTCGATTTTCTTCCAGTTGACGGCCGCAATGAAATCCTTGTCGTTCTGGGAGGCGTTCACCTCCAGCAGGGAATTGGCCTCTTCCGTGTTATAAGTGGTAAAGAAGAACCAGCCGTGGGATTTGCCCCGTCCAGGGTGGGAAAGGTCGTAATCAAACCCCGGCATGATCAGCTGAAATTTGATATCCATCCCGCCATCCTCCGGGTCCACACTGATAAAGGTGAGGGCCCCCTTGAAATTTCCCTTGTATTCGGATATGGGCATATCCCGCTGGGGGATGGGTACCGAGAAACGGGTCCCCGCCACCACGTATTCCGTGTTTTCGGTCACAAAGGCGGAACTGTGGTTCCCGGCGCTGTTGGGCACCTCGATGATCTCCGTGGTCTCAAAAAGGCTCAGGTCTACTTTGGCAATCCGCGGGGTATTGTTCCCGTTGATAAATACCCAGCGGCCATCCAGTTCGCCCGCTGTTTGCGAGATATCCGGGTGGTGGGAGTCATCCCAGGGAATAAACCCGTGGGAGGTGTTCAGCATGGGCCTGGTCTCTTCGTTGTACCCGTAGGCCTTTTCGGCGTCCTGCGAAAACACCGGGATTACCTTGAAAAGGCGTCCGGAAGGCAGGCCGTAAACCGAGAGCTGGCCGCTGAAGCCGCCCGAGATAAAGGCGTAGAATTCGTCGTGTTCCCCGGGGGCTACATATACGCGTTCTGCCGCGTTCGAGGTAAGGGCCCCGTTGGAACCCTGGCCCCCTTCCCCGCATCTTACAAAAAACAGGGAGGCAACCAGGAACGTTGCAATGGTGTATTTGAATCGTGTCATTTTTTTGGTGTTTATGTTAATTGCATTGATGGTTGTTATTCAGCGGGGGGCAGCAGTACCTTGTCCACCACATGGACAATCCCATTGCCGGCCGGTACACTCGCAAGGATCCGGGCGCCCCCTACATATACCTCGTCCCCTTTGACTTCGACGGCTACGTCCTGGTTGTTGGCCTGGCCGAGTTTTTTGAATTTCTTCAAAAACTCCTTGCTGTAATTCCCGGGGGTCACATGGTATTTCAGGATGTTTGCCAGGACTGCCTTGTTCTCGGGCTTGAGCAGGTCCTCCACCGTACCCTCAGGCAGTGCGTCAAACGCCTCATTGGTAGGTGCAAAGACCATCAGGGGCCCGGCATTGACCAGGGCATTTTCCAATTCGGCGGCCTGGACGGCAGCCACGAGCGTGCTGTGGTCTTCCGACCCGATGGCAATGCTCAGGACGGTGGGACGGGAGACGTCGTCTTCAATAAATGCCTGCCCGGTACGGGCGGGTTCACCGGAAACTTCGGGTTCCGGGGTGGCGGCGTCCCTGCCTGTATCCTTGCAGCTGCCAAAAGCGAGCAAAATCAGGCATGCGCCCAGAAAAACGGTTAATTGCTTGGGTGTTTTCATAGTTAGCTATTCTAAGGTTCTGAAGTATTCGAGCACAGCGCGGGCCTGTTCCTCGGTCAGGCCCTGGTTGGCCATGGGCGAGCCGTTGAATTCCATCAGCAGGTCCCTGGCAAGCGGGTCCTCCTTGACCATCACTTCCGGGTTCAGGATCATATTCATGACCCATTCCGGCGTGCGGCGTTCCAGGATGCCGTTGGGGGGAGGCCCGATGAAGCGTTTGCCTATTTTATGACAGGCCAGGCACATCTGGTTGTAAATTTTCTCGCCTTCGGCTGCCATGCCGGTATCCACATCAGGATCCAGGGTTACCGACTGGACAGGGCCCACGCCCTTGTTGTCCAGGGCCACCCGTTCCGAGGCGTTCACCCCTGGTTCCGGGGTGGTGGCGGGGGCGGCAGCAGGTTCGGATTTGCGTTGCATTTCAAATCCGTCGTTTTTCTTTTCTTCCTTCCCGCCGCAACTCATGATGAGGAGGACCAGTAGCAGGGTGGGGTATTTCATGTATCTTTTCATACCATATGGGATTACAATTCGAATCAAAATTACTGGGAGAATCAGGGGAAAAAGATGATATATATCATAAAAAGGATAAAAATATCTTTTGATCTTTATATAAATAAACCGAAATTGCGGCATGCTCTCAAAATCATCCAAATACGCCATCAAGGCGGCCATCTATCTGGCACTGAATACAGATAAGGATAAAAAGGTCCTTGTCCGCGACATGCACCAGAAGGTGAATGTTTCCGAATCCTACCTGGCCAAGCTGCTGCAGGAACTCTCCCGTCATGGCATCATTTCATCTACCAAGGGCAGGGGAGGGGGCTTTTATACCACCGATTCCAACCGGCAACGGACGTTGATGGATATCGTTAAGGTCATCGACGGGCCGGATAATGTAAATGCCTGCGTGCTGGGCATCGCCCATTGCGACATGTCCAATCCCTGTGCGCTGCACCACCTGGTCGGGCCAGGGAAGTCGGCATTCAACAGCGTACTGGAAAACACCACCCTTCAAAAGCTCGCCGAAGACTACAGGGGCGAAGCGCCCTATTTTCCGCTCTGATAGCCCATTGCCGGTGAATCTGCTGGCTCGTCGTGAAATCCTCCCTATACGGTACATGTTTCGCGCAGATCCATCCCCGGAATTTTGTCCGGAATCCAACAAAAGTTTTATCTTTGCCCACCGGTTTCGGGATGTAGCGCAGTCCGGTAGCGTACTTCGTTCGGGACGAAGGGGTCGCAGGTTCAAATCCTGTCATCCCGACCAAGCAGAAAAGCGGTTTGCGAGAGCAAACCGTTTTTTATTTCGACCAGCGTCGAAAGGTTTCTTTCGTAAGCTGGGAGGAGTAAAAAACGAGTGGGCGTCATAACGCCCGCTTTTCTATTTGCAATGAGGGATAAAACGGATTGCGCCGACCAACGGGAGTCGAAATCCGAAGTCTCATCGTCCTTGAACGGCCAACACACCAGCAGGCTCCTCACTACAAAAGGTCCACCGGACCTTTTGCGTCCGTTCGGCCCTCTGTTTGCACCCAAGGATGCCCAGGATTGCGCCGAGCCCTGCGAGGCGAAATCCCAAACCCGCAGAAAACCCATTTTCACAAGCGGATCGAAAAATAAAAGGGGAAAAACCGGACAAGCACACAGAACCTGCACACCCATCCGGCCGATGATTCAATGAATAAACCCCTAGGCCATTTCAGCTTCTTCCTTGCGGTTTTTGTTTTTGGCCAGTTTCTCGATCAGGTCGGGTACCTTTTCAAAGGCTGCAGCCAGCCCGTGGGTCTTGCCGGCGGCGAGGAAGGAAATCTCCTCTCCCCGGGTGACCAGGAATCCCATGGGCTCGATGCCAACCCCGGCACCAGCGCCACCGCCCTGGCCTTTTCCCTTGTGGTTTTTGGCGTCAAAGCCTTCGCCTTCGCCGGCACCGGTACCAAAGCCCATGCCCACCTTGATGACGGGCACGCACTTGAAGGCACCCAGATCAAAGGGCTCCCCGATGATGGTTTCGGTTTTTGCCTCCGACTTGATGAAGTCGGTAATCTTACCCAGTAATTCTTCGAAATGCAGTTCCATGATGTATTATTTAATTGTTAATGAATGATTTAAGTAATCGGAGGGGCCTGTTTTCCAGGTGCACCACCAATTGGTTCCTTCCCTCGAAGTTGCAGTTGAAATTCCCCAGCCGGCCGTTGAGGAGTGCAAAAGCCGGATAGAGTTTGGCATTCAGCGGGAAATTTCCGGTATCCAGGTACAGGGTTAGTTCCCGTACCCGGAAGGTCCTCAGGATGCGGATGATTTTCCGAAACCCCGGCCGCTTCCGCGAAGATTTCCGTTTCTGCTTCTTTTTTTCAGTATCTGCCGGTTTGTGGGTGGGCCGTGCTTTTAGCGGGTAGAAGTAGAAATTCCGGAAGAAGGCCTGCAGGCGTATCCGCAGGATGTTTTCCGGGTCACCTTCCACACGTACCCGGACCAGTCCCCGCCACCGGGCCCAATATTCGTTCGTGCCGGTATTGAGGTATACTTCCAGGGGGAGCAACAACAGGCCGACCAACAGCAGCATCAGGAAAACCAGGATGGCGATCAGGTACATTTTTCCTTTTTCGGCAAAGGAACCCTGCAATTTGAATTTCGACAATGACCTGGGTCAGGAAGCCAGTTTTATACTTCGGGTGTACCAACAGGCAGATAGGGGCTGCCCGTCTCTGCACCCAACGGGAAATAAGGGGCAAAGTTGTGGATTCAGCAGATATTCGCGCCGGTTCTTTGCAGGAACTGCTTTATATTTGAAAATCATGGCAATCAGCTTTACCACCTTTGGGTTTACAGGCCGGATGCCCATAAAAAGAAAAATTCTGAACCAAATATGATTAAATCCCGATTTATTTTAATAGCCCTGGGGGCAATGATGCTGCAGGCTTGCGGCGGTGTCAAAGTACTGAGTTCCTGGAAGGCCGAACCGCCCACCCTGGCGAAATTCAAAGAAAAGGAAGTCCTGGTCATCGCCCGGACCGCGGACAATGCGGCCCGTACGGCCTTTGAGATTGAAATTGCAGAGGCCTTGAGCGCCAAAGGCATCAGTGCAACCGAAAGCTACAAAAAAGTGCCCCGGCTCAACCCCCAGCAGGAACCTTCGGAGGAACGCGCCCAGCGGGTCCTCTCGATGATCCGAAGCGAGGGGTTTGACGCGATTGTCCTCACCACGGTAAAGGACAAGCAGCAGACCGTACATACCTCCACCACCGGGGTATCGGTCAGGGCCTACGGGGGCTACTACCCGGGGTATTACGGCGGTTTCAACAGCTACTATATGTATCCGTATGCCTATGGCCCCTATTACGGCACGGCCGGGTATATCCCCATGGGGACCACCACGAGCAAGTCCACCACCTATGTCCTGGAGACGGTGGGGTACAACCTGGATGAAGAAGCGGAAAACCAACTCGTCTTTGTGGTGTCCACCGAGTTGTCGGACCCAAAGGATGCCTATAAAACCGCGGAGGAGTACGTGAAAAAGGTCACGGAAGCACTGGAAGACTGAAATCCAGTGAAATAATCCGTAAATTTAAAGGGGCGCCCGGTTTGGCGCCCCTTTAAATTGTGAAGCATGCAAAAGAGACAGAATACCGCGTTTACCCGGCGACAGTTTTTTAGATCCACGGCCCTGGCGGGGGGAGGCCTCGTGCTAGGGGTTAGCTGGATGGCTTCCTGCGGCAATCCCGGGGAAGTGGCCCCAGGGCCCGGGGAGGCGGACTGGGTGGAGCTCAATGGCTATATCAAAATTACCCCGGACGGCCGGATCACCATCATCTCCCCGAACCCCGAAGGGGGGCAGAACGTCAAGACTTCCATGCCGATGATCGTGGCGGAGGAACTCGATGCAGACTGGGCCAGTGTCACCGTGGAACAGGCACCCCTCAACACCGAATTGTATACCCGCCAGTTCATCGGCGGGAGCCAGGCACTGCGCCAGGGCTGGGAACCCCTCCGCAGGGCAGGGGCAGCGGTGCGCGCGATGCTTATCGAAGCTGCCGCTGCCGATTGGGGGGTACCCGCCGGGGAAATCCGCACCAGCGGCGGCCGGCTTTTGCACGAGGCCAGCGGGCGGGAAGCAGGTTACGGGGATTTTGCCACCGCGGCGGCTTCCCTGCCGGTTCCCGAAAGCGCCCTGTTAAAAGCCCCTACGGAATTCCGCCTGATCGGGACCTCCCGGAAAAATGTGGACGGCAGGGCGATTGTGACGGGAAAACCGCTCTTCGGGATCGATGTGGCCCGGGAGGGGATGCTGATCGCGATGGTGGTTCACCCCCCAGCTTTCGGGATGCAGCTGGATGCCGTCAATGAGGAATCCATTCGCGACATGCCTGGTATCCGGGGCGTCTTTCCGGTAAAGGTTTACCCGGACGACTATACCTGGCAATATTTTGACACCTGTTCCTTTAACGAGGTTGCCGCCATTGTTGGGGAAACCACCTGGGAGGTGATGCAGGCCCGGAATGCCCTGGAAGTCAATTGGTCGAAAGCCCCTGCAAAAAAGGTGGTCCGGGACCGTTTCGGGACGGAGCAGACCCTGGAGATGCCCGCAGGCCTGGAAAGCACCGGCCAGCAGGATGCGCAGATCGCGAACCTGCCGGGAAATGAAATCCGGGAACAGCGCCGGGACGGCGACCCCGAAGCGGCCTTCCGGGATGCGGCCCGGGTGATCAGCCGCGACTATACGGCCCCCTTCCTGGCACATAACTGCATGGAGCCGATGAACTTCTTTGCCCATGTGACCGAAAACAAAGCCGAACTGGCAGGCCCCCTGCAAAAGCCGGAATACACCGAGAAGACCGTTTCTGCACGCCTGGGCATCCCCCTTGAAAACATCGACATCCAGATAACCCGCCTTGGGGGCGGGTACGGCCGCCGTTCCTATGCCCACTGGCTGGTGGAAGCCGCCGTGATCTCGAAGGAGGTCGGGGCACCGGTCAAGCTGGTTTACACCCGGGAGGACGACATGACCTCCGGCATCTACCGCCCCAGGTACAAGGCGACCTACCGGGCCGCACTGGATGCCCGCAACCGGCTGACGGGTTTCCACGTAAATGCCGGGGGCATCCCCGAGAGCCCTCTGTATGCCAACAGGTTCCCGGCCGGCGCAGTGGCCAACTACCTGGCCGAGGATTGGGAAATCCCCTCGAACATCACCGTGGGCTCCTTCCGGGCCCCCCGGTCCAATTTCATGGCCCCCGCCGAACAGTCCTTCCTGGACGAGCTGGCCGAGGCGATGGGGAAGGACCCCATTGAACTGCGCCTGGAACTCCTGGAGCAGGCGCAGGCAAACCCTGCGGGGCAAGACAACGATTACGACCCTGCCCGGTACGCAGGCGTGCTGGAACTCGTTCGGGATAAATCCGGCTGGGGGCAGGAGGAACCGGGGATTTACCGGGGCGTGTCTGCCTATTTCTGCCACAACACCTACGTGGCCCAGGTCCTGGACCTGAAAATGGTGGATGGGCGGCCAAATGTGGAGCGGGTTTATTGCGCGGTAGACTGCGGCATCGTGGTCAACCCGGATGCGGCCCGGAACCTCGTGGAAGGCGGGGTAGTGGACGCCATCGGCAATGCGTTCTACGGGGAGCTGACCCTTGCCGACGGAAAACCGGAACAGGCCAACTTTGACGCGTACCGGATGATCCGGATGGCGGAGGCCCCGAAGGAGATCCACGTCCATTTCGTACAGAACGGCATCGACCCGACCGGGCTGGGGGAACCTTCCTTCCCCCCGACGTTTGCCGCCCTGGCCAATGCGCTCTACCGCGCTACCGGCAGGCGGTTTTACAGCCAGCCCTTTATGAAGTCCCTGTCGCTGAAAGCCTAGGCTGCCTGCATCTGCAGGCCACAACCGGCAACTTATGAGAAGGGCTGGCACCTGGTAAAAAGGACTGGCAGCGAGAACTAAATTATTGTATATTTAAAAGAATTTCAGATACCATGGCAACATACAACCTCAACATCAACGGCAAATCCATGGAAGTGGATGCCGATCCGTCAACGCCCCTGCTTTGGGTCCTCCGCGACCACCTTAACCTGGTCGGCACCAAATACGGCTGCGGGATCGCACAGTGCGGCGCCTGCACCATCCATTTGGGGAATACCGCGACGCGCTCCTGCATGCTCCCGGTATCCTCGGTGGGCAACCAGGAAATCACCACAATTGAAGGGCTTTCCGAAAACGGCGACCACCCGGTACAGCAAGCCTGGCTGGAAGTGGACGTGCCCCAGTGCGGGTACTGCCAGGCCGGTCAGATCATGTCGGCGGCCGCCCTGCTGAAGAGCAACCCGAACCCGACAGATGCAGACATCGAAGGTGCCATGAACGGCAACATCTGCCGATGCGGCACCTATGTGCGGATCAAAAAGGCCATCAAGCTGGCCGCATCCAGTTCCTCCGAGGCATAGGCCCGGAAAATCCATCTTCCCAACGAATCAAAAAAGACACACAATGACGCATATACAAACCAAGATCGGACGCCGAGCCTTTATCCGGAATACCAGTATGGCCGGGGGCGGACTGGTGCTGGGCTTCAGCTGGCTCAATTCCTGCAAACCCAAGGAGGCAGCCGAAATGGCCGTGCTGGAAATGCCGGAGGAATGGTTCGAGATGAATGCCTTCCTCAAAATCGGGGATAACGGGGTAGTGACCATCATGTCGCCCAACCCGGAAATCGGCCAGAACGTAAAAACCTCCATGCCCATGATCGTTGCGGAAGAGCTCGATGTGGACTGGGACAACGTCATTGTGGAACAGGCGGCCCTGAATACGGAAAACTTCACCTGGCAGGTTGCCGGGGGAAGCCGCTCCATCGCCAACGGCTGGCCCGCACTGCGGATGGCCGGCGCAACGGCAAGGCACATGCTCCGGGAGGCAGCTGCCCAGGCCTGGCAGGTGCCCGCTGCAGAAATCACCACTTCTGACGGGGTACTCCACCACGAGGCCAGCGGCAAATCTGCCGGTTACGGGGAAATGGCTGCAGCGGCCGCTCTGCTGGAGGTACCGGAGGAAGTCACCCTCAAGGAGCCCTCCGAATTCAAGATTGTCGGGACTGCCCGCAAGAATGTGGACGGCCGGAAAATAGTCACCGGGAAACCCCTCTATGGCCTGGACGTACAGCGGGAAGGCATGCTGATTGCGTCCCCCGTCCACCCGCCGGCATTCGGTATGAAATTAAAGTCATTTGACGCCGAGGGCGTGAAGTCCATGCCCGGGATCCGGGATGTATTCTCCATAAAACTTTACGATGACGATTACAGCCGGGGCGCCTTTGACCATACGGCCTTCAATGAGCTGGTCATCGTCCTTGGGGAAACCACCTGGCAGGTCTTTCAGGCCAAAAAAGCCCTGAACGTTGAATGGGAAGCCACACCCGACCAGGCGTTCCCCATGACCTTCTTCGGCAACGACATTGTGGTGAACCACCCGGCGGGGGCCGAAAATTCGGCGGACCACCGCATGCAGATGGAAGAGCTCAATGCCCGCACGGGCCGGGTTGTCCGCAAGGACGGGGACCCGGAGGCCGCCTTCCGCAACGCCGCCAAGGTGGTTGAAAGCACCTACAGCTGTCCGTTCCTGGCGCATAACACCATGGAACCGATGAACTTCTTTGCCCATGTCACTGAAGACCGGGCGGAACTCCTGGGCCCCACCCAGACCCCGGAATGGATGGAGCCGGCGGTTGCAGCGCGCCTGGGGATGCCATTGGAAAAAATCGATATCATGATGACCCGGATGGGCGGTGGTTTTGGCCGGCGGCTCTACGGCCATTTCCTGGTGGAGGCCGCGGCCATTTCCCAGCGGGTGAAGGCACCCGTCAAACTGGTATACACCCGGGAAGACGATATGTCCCAGGGTACCTACCGCCCTGCCTATATGGCCACTTACCGGGCGGCCCTGGATGCAGACGGCAACATGACCGCCTTCCACGTAAGAGCCGGCGGGGTGCCCGAGAGCCCGCTATTTGCCAACCGGTTCCCGGCGGGAGCGCTGGAGAACTACCTGGCAGAGGACTGGACGCTTGAATCGAACATCACGACCGGCGCCTTCCGCGCGCCCCGGTCGAACTTTATCGCCGGTGCCGAACAGGCCTTCCTGGACGAGGTGGCCGAAGCGGCCGGGAAAGACCCGATCGAATTCCGCCTGGAATTGCTCAAACGGGCCCAGGAGAACCCGGTGGGGGAAAACAACGACTACGAAGCCGACCGGTATGCGGGCGTGCTGGAACTGGTGCGGGAAAAATCAGGTTGGGGTCAGGATGCCGGCGGCAAGAGCCGGGGTGTCTCGGCCTATTTCTGCCATGACAGCTACGTGGCCCAGGTACTGGATGTGGTAATGGAAGGCGGAAAACCAGTGGTTGACCGGGTGTGCACGGCCATCGACTGCGGGATCGTCATCAACACGGATGCCGCCACCAACCTGGCCGAAGGCGGGGCAGTGGACGGGATCGGCCACGCCATGTACAGTGCGCTGACCTTCAGGGACGGGGCACCGGAACAAACCAATTTTGACCGTTACCGGCTGATCCGCCACAGCGAGGCGCCGAAAAACATCGATGTGCATTTTGTGAAGAACGAAATAGACCCGACAGGGCTGGGGGAACCCCCTTTCCCGCCGGTTATGGGGGCGCTGGCCAATGCCATGTACAAGGCAACGGGCCGCAGGTATTACAACCAGCCTTTTATTACGGACAAGCCGCCGCTTGTGGGTTAACATACCAGGCTCAGCCGCCTTTTTTCACGAATACCATACAGTGCTGCCAGGGCAGGTTGCCGAAGTTGCGCCGCAGTTCAAAACCGGCTGCTTCCATCTCTTTTACAGCCTGGGCCTCCGACATTTTATGCAGTTCCTTGATAGGGACCTCCGGGTCCTCTTTCCGGTACTCGATGAGGTAGACGGCCCCCCCGGGTTTCAGGGATTCCCGGATGGACGCGAGCATTTCCACCGGAAAGGCGAATTCGTGGTAGACGTCCACCATCAGGACCTTATCCACGGTATTTTTAGGTAGGTTGGTGCTTTTTTCGCCCCCCTGGACCAGCTTGATATTCTTCAGGTCCAGTTCCCTGTTCTTCTTCCGGATGGCAGCGAGCATTTCCTCCTGAATGTCGACGGCATAGATATGGCCCGGCTCCGCCATGGGCGCCATTTTGAAAACGTGGTAGCCGGATCCCGCCCCGATATCGGCCACGATGTCCCCGGGTTGTATATCCATATTGCGTAAAAGCTTCGCGGTTTGCTCCTCGGCCTCCCGCTCGGGGCGCTCCAGCCAACGCATCCCCTGAAAGCCCATCACATGGGCGATTTCACGTCCCATATACCATTTACCCGTACCAAAAACGCTGCCGTTCTTATAGGTGTACGGTTCTTCCTGCTTCGTTCCAGGCCCTGCGCCCCCGCGTGTTTCCGGAGGTGTTTGGGCCTTCTCCTGTCCCCGGCAGGAACCCAGGGGTAAAAGGATCAGGAAGGCAAAAAGCGGGTAGCACAAATGTTTCATGGCAACTGTTTTTGCCTTAAAGATACAGTGATTGGCAAAATGGACGGATTATGGTTATTTTCGGATTCCTTTATATCGAGGCTCCTCCATGCAAATCGAAAGCCACCTCCCCGAACCTGCGCTCCGGCATCTCTTAAAAGAGTACTATTATTTCTCCAGCGGGGAGCAGGCCACTTCCCGGTTTGTCCCGGTCATCGACGATTGCTGTTATGACTTCATCTTTTTCAGGGAACGGGAAAGCACGCTTGTCTGGGGCGGGAAGCCATCGCGGATACCGGTACCCTACAAGGTATTTACGATCCACCAGCTCCGCCCCCCCTATCAAATCCGCTTCGGGGACTCCCTGACATTTTTTACCGTAAAAGCACAGCCCTGGGCAAATGCCCATTTTTTCGGGCGCCTGGGCAAGCCAGGTGTTGCCGATTTGTTGCCCGTATATCCCCGGCTGGAGGGGCTTTATGCCTCATTGATGGAGGCGCCTTCCCCGGAAGTTTGTTTTGGTTTGGCCGATAATTTTTTCAGGGATACTGCCGATGCATTGTCCCCCGGGGCCCAAATGGCCCGGCAGCTGTGCCAGGCCATCGCGGAATCGGAAGGGCGGATAACCGTAAAAGAACTCAGCGAGTCCTTTGAGCGGTCCCGGCAGTACCTCGGAAAGGTATTCAGGCAGGAAGTGCTGTATTCGCTCAAGTACTTTATCCTTACCGTCCGCATGATGGGGCTGGTGAAGTTCCGCATCAAAAACCCGGAGGTTTCCATGACGGAACTCTGTTACCGGTTCGGGTATTTTGACCAGCCGCACTTCAACCGGGACTTCAAGCGCATTTGCGGGGTCACACCTACCCGGTTTTTCGGCAATCTGCCCGAATTCCTCCTGCGGCACTGAGGGTTTCCATTTTTACAATGTTCTTTGCGAGGATCTCCGTTGCTTTGCCATAAACTATCTGGAGATGATACGGAATACCCTTATTGCCCTTTTAACACTCGCAAGCGGCCTGTCCTGCCCGGTACAATCGCAGGCAGGCGGCCTGGGACAATCCCAAGCAGGTGGCAAGGGAAGCGTTTTGGTGGCGACCGACCCCCGGGCGGTCCTGGCAGACAACTACCTGGAAAAGCTGACGGCCCTGCATCAGTTCAATGGGGTCGTCCTGCTGCGGGCCGAAGGAGAGCTCTTGCTTCGGAAAGCCTATAACATGCCTTCAAAGGGACTTGCCCACCTGGCAGTAACCCCGGAGAGTCGCTTCGACCTGCGATCCGTGGCCAAGCTCTTTGCAAAGGCCGCTGTTCTGCAACTGGAGGCAGGGGGGCAACTCAAACGGTCAGATACAATCGGGAGCCACCTGCCGGGTTTCCCGAATGGGGGTGAAATCACCATCCGGCACCTGATGGACCACAGTTCCGGGCTCCCGAGGGAATTCAACGATTCATTGACAAACCTCCTGGATAAGACCCCTCGGGAACTGGTGGCCCTCGCAGCCCTGGAACCGCTGGAATTCAAACCGGGAACCCGGGAGCAATACTCCAACGTCGGGTATCAGCTGTTGTACCGCATCATCGGGAAATACTCCGGGGATGAAACCTTTTCGGCCTATCTGCAGGAACACTTCTTTAGTCCGCTGGGCATGGAAGCCTCCGGGAGCAATTTCGGGCCGGATACCACCTATTTGAGCAACTATGCCTACGGACACTACGAGGACCGGGATGGCTCGCTCCGGTGCGAAGACCGTTTTCCTCCCGATGATTTGCAACAGGGAAACCTGCATGCCACGGTCGATGACCTGGATCGCTTCCTCTCATGGCTCGCCCCCGGAAAACACGCTGGCCTGGCCGCTGAAAACCGGATTTCCCATGCCGGGGGCACCCGGGGCAAGCGGGCCTATGTGGAGAGAAGTTTTGAGCCGGATTATCAGTTGGTTTTCCTGGCCAATTACGATGGGATCCCATTTGAACAGTTGGTAACTGACCTGCGGTTGATCCTGGCCGGGGGGGAGTTACCCCTGCCCGAACGGGTTGAGCGAAAAGCAGTGGCAGTGGCCCCGGAAATCCTGAGCCGGTACGAGGGCACCTATGATTTCGTGGAAGCAGGCCACCTGATCCTGGACCTGAAACTGGAGCAGGACAGCCTGCGCGTCTATCAGAAAGGACAATACAACGGGGTCTTGTACCCGGAAAGCGAACGTGTGTTTTTCGGGGATCCAAACTCTGCGGAGTCCCTGGAATTCGTGCCGGATCCCGATGGCCGCTATTTCATCCTGATGGATTTCCAGGGCGTGCGCTGGAAAGGGATACGAATCTCCGGTGGGGCAGAAACCGAATAAGACCGATTGGAAGGTCCTTGGCATAAATTTTGTAAATTATAGTGTAGGTAACCTACCCTATATGTATTCCAATTCGCTATTTTTTTTACGAAGCAGCCTGGGGATATGCCCAGTCCTGGATTGTTGGCAAACCGTCCGTCTGACGCTCCTGCTGATCCTTGCGATCGGTATTCTTGGTTGCAACGGGCAGCAAAAACGCAATTCCCTTGCTGAGCGCAGGGTAGGAGGGCCCTGTGAAGGGTGCGAAGCATTGCTTGAATTCGGGGATCGAACGCTCCACTCAACGGATACGCTGCCGGGATTTAAAGCCAATACACCCAAAATCAAGCTTACCGGGACCGTGTTCGAATCAGATGGCAAAACGCCGGCAGAAAACATCATTTTATATTTCTATCACACGAACCGGGAAGGCATCTACGAGAAACGGGGGGATGAAACCGGCTGGGGCCGAACCCATGGTTACATCCGGGGATGGTTGCGGACAGGCCCTGATGGGTCTTATACCCTGTATACTTTCCGGCCGGGCGCCTATCCCAGCCGACGGGAGCCGGAACATATCCACCTCACCGTAAAGGAACAGGGAACGATCCCCTACTACCTGGAATCCTACCATTTTGAAGACGACCCGTTGCTAACCCCGGCGGTCCGTGACAACATGAGAAATAGGGGCGGGTCGGGGATTGTTCTTCCTCAATCGGAGAACGGTATCCTGACGGTCCACAGGGACCTGATCCTTGGAATGAATATTCCGGATTACAATTAACCGGTCAATGTCGACCGAGCTGGCTGGGCGCCCGCCGTCAATCCAGGTTGCCCGGACCCTGCGGGCCGCCTGTACGCCGCGTATTCATTTCTTTTCCTTGTCCGCTACGATGAATTCTATGGCATTTCCCTCCGTTTCGGCAAACCGAAAGACGATGCAATCGTTCTCCGCTTCGTTGTACCAGGGCTGCTTTTTGCTGAAGAGGCTGGAATGGGTAAATTCATACCCCATTTTGATCAATTCCTTATGGGCTTCCAAAATGGGCATCCCGTTGAGTTTGTCCAGGTCGCCCGACGCTTGGTTCTGGCCTGTTGCTGAAGCCATAACCAGAAGCGCAATTGTAAGGGTCAGACTTTAATTGGATTTTTTCAAGGGGTAAATGTTCGTTTTTAACCAATAGAATGGATATGGTCCGTTGGATTGCTTGATAGTATCCAACAAAAAGAAAATTATTAAAGGCCTTTAAAGGCCTTTAAAGGCCGTTTGGCTCCATTTACAGGGGCTTAAATAAGCAGCAGCATCGCAATAAATACGATGCTGCTGAAAAATAGTGGTTTTCAGGTTTTTATACCCCCGCCTTCAGGATTTGTTGCCATTTGGCCAGTTCATCCCACTCATCCAGTTCGGCTAATTTTGCCTGGGCCGGCCAGGTCAGGGTCATGCCGCGGTGTGCGGCAAAACGGTTTCCACCATCGTGAATGATCTTTTCGAGCGTAGCCACGGTGGTGTTAGATAACTGATTGTAATTTTTAATCCCCTTCTGGTTGAGGAGTTCCTCGATTTTGGGGCCGATACCTTCGATTTTGGTGAGATCCTGCTTCCCGCCCGGACCTGCCGGAGCTCCTCCGAGAAGTTGTTTCAGCAGCCAGCCCAAAAGGAAGCCCAGGATAAAGGCTCCGAGCAACCATAGGAGCCAGGGCCAAAAAACGTCCGACCCGTCGCATGCAATTGTATTTATCTGTAATAGTTTCATAATTGAGGTATTTTATAGTGTTGTGATTGGTTATTCGATAATATGTACTTCCACACGGCGGTTCATCCTTTTGTTTTCCTCCGTATCGTTGGGCCTCATGGGCATGGATTCCCCTTTTGACTGAATGTCTATCTTGTCAGCACTCACCCCAAGGCTTATCAGGTGATTTTTGTATTCCTCTGCCCGCTTCATTGCGAGGTTTATGTTGTATTCATTCGTGCCATCACTGTCGGTATGCCCCGTGATCATGATCCGGTCTCCTGAGGACTTGAGAAAGCCCGACAGTTCGTCAAAATAAGCCAGGATCCTTGGATTGGTGATTTCCTCGTCCGAGTCGTATTTGTAGAAAACCACGGTTTTGTCCAGGCGCTCGATGACATCTTCATTGTTGATTACCCATTTGTATTTCAGCTCGTGAAGCATATTCATTTTTGTCCCTTCGCAATCTGTCGAAGGGTGAGCTGCCGTATGGATTTGTGCTGCAGGCATTTCCGTAAACAATGCTTTCACTTTTTCTGCCCGGGCAATCCCTGCCTCTTCGCTTTCTCCTTCGAAATAGGGACCTGAAAGCAACAGGTTTTTCTCATCCGTACGCGCTGAAATAATCTCCGCTTTTTTATCCGGCCATAATTCGTTGGTTACGACTGCGCCGGTTTCGCAATCAAAGACCAAAGGTCCGTATTGAACCACTTCCGGTTCTTCGGGGCAGCAAACCACCGTATCTCGATACCACCCCCATGCCAGCCAAAGCAGCAATAGGAAGAGCAGCAGAATAATTATTGACAATACTTTTTTCATATCTCGGGTTTTGTGGTTGGTTTTTAATGGTTTATGATATTCGTTAATATAGTCTAGTATAAAATAACCCAGGGATCCCTGATTTTTCCCTTAAATGTAACCGGAGGCCTGTTTCATTTTTTGCTTGTTGGGTCTGCGCACCATTTCTCCTAAGATAAATTATTATTGGGAAATAGGCTTCATCGGAAATTCAGGCGTCCTCGCAGACCTGCCGCTGGCAGCCCAGGCCCTCGATGGTCAGCTCCACCACATCGCCGGCTTTCAGGTACACCGGGGGCTTCATGCCCAGGCCCACCCCCGGTGGCGTCCCCGTCGAAATCAGGTCACCCGCCTCCAGCGTCATGAACTGGGACAGGTAATACACCAGGTAGTGGCAGTTGAATACCATGGTTGCCGTATTCCCCTGCTGCCGGGATATGCCGTTTACCTCCAGGGCCATTTTCAGTCGATGTACATCGGGGATTTCGTCCGGCGTAGCCACCCAGGGCCCCAGGGGGTTGAAGGTGTCGCATGACTTCCCCTTGGTCCATTGCCCACCCCGTTCAATCTGGAATTCCCGCTCCGATACGTCATGGGAGATGCAATACCCGGCGATATGGTCGGCCGCCTCCGCTTCCGACCCCAGGTAGCGCGCATCCCTGCCGATGATAATGCCCAGCTCAACCTCCCAGTCGGTTTTTTTGCTCCCCCGAGGGATCAGCAGTGCATCGTAGGGGCCGACCACCGTATTGGCCCCTTTCTGGAATACAATGGGTTCCTTCGGGAGTTCCATCCCGCTTTCGGCCGCATGGTCCGAGTAGTTCAGCCCGATGCAGATCACCTTTCCCGGACGGGCCACCGGGGCAGCCCAGCGGGATGCTTCCGGGACTTCGGGCAGGCCGGAATCCCCGCCGAGCAGCTCGGCCAGGCGGGCCAGGCCCCCGGAGTTGAAGAAGGGGCGGTCCCATTCCGGAAAATGCGCGGACAGGTCCCACCGTTTTCCATCCCTGTAGATGCCCGGCTTTTCGGCCCCGGGCGGGCCAAATCGAATGAGTTTCATGAGGCGTCGGTTTTTGGTGCATAGGCAAAGCGGTCGGTTTCCCGCCCGCGGAACCCGCAGTTGCGGAAGACGAACAGGGACCCGGCCAGGGGCTGGTTGGCCAGCGCTTCGGAATCCAGCCCTTTCCGGGCCGAGGTCACATACAGGTCGCCCAGGCCGGGCCCGCCGAAGGTGCAACTGGTGATGTGGGCAGCAGGCAGGCTGAGCCCCAGCAGCTTTTTACCGGAGTCCGGGTCCCAACGGGCTACCTGCGAGCCGCCCCAGTGGGCGATCCAGAGCTTGTCTTCCGAGTCGATGGTCATGCCGTCGGGGAACCCTTCGGATTCCGGGATGCCAAAGGCGATCCGTCGGTTGGACAGGGTTCCGTCTTCCCGGTTGAAATCAAAGGCCTGCACGGCCCGGGTGGGCGTATCGATGTAATAGAGGGTGGTCCCGTCACCGTCCCAGGCCAGGCCATTGGAGATGGTAACCCCCGGCACCCGCACCGATGCGGTTAAATCCTTACCTACACAGTACAGGTTCCCGATGGGCTGGTTTTCGGAAAGGGGCATGGTCCCCGCCCAGAACCGGCCCGCAGGGTCGCACTTTCCATCGTTGAACCGGAGTTCGGGGCCCCTGCCTTCCAATTGGAGTACCGGCTGCTGTTTCCCAGTGGAACGCTCAATGAACGCCATACGCGTGTCCAGGGCAGCCAGGAGTTGCCCGCTTTCACAAAGGGCAATGGCACCGAGCAGGGAACCGGTCTCCAGGCTCTGGTGTTCACCCGATTCGGGATGGTACTGGTGGAGCTGCCCCTTCAGGATATCCACCCACAGCAGGCACTGGGCACGGGAATCCCAAACGGGGCCCTCCCCGAGTTCGCAGTGGTGGGCAAGGGGGACTTCAAAAGCAACAGGGGGTATCGATGGCATCTGCGTCAGGTATTTAAGGTTCTAAAGCCCCCGTCTATCGGGTAATCGCAACCTGTTATGAAGGAGGCCTCGTCCGAACACAGGTACAGTGCCAGGGCGGCTATTTCCCCCGGCTTTGCCATCCGGCCTACAGGCTGGGTTTTTGAGAGCTTCTCAAACATTTCGGATTCCCTGCCGGGATAATGCTGTTTCAGGTACCCGTCCACAAAGGGCGTGTGCACCCGGGCAGGGGAAATGGAGTTGCACCGGATGCCGTAATCGAGGTAATCCTTTGCCACGGATAGGGTCATGGTCAGGATCGCCCCCTTGGTGGTGCTGTAGGCAAAGCGCTCCCGGAGGCCTACCGTGCCTGCAATGGACGCCATGTTCAGGACCACCCCGCCCCGTTCCTTCATCAGCGGCAACACGGCGTGCAGGACGTTGTACACCCCTTTGATATTTACATTGAGCAGGCGGTCCATATCCGCCTCGCTGGTGGTTTCCACCGTCCCGATATGGGACACGGCCGCGTTGTTTACCAGGATGTCCGGGGTTTCCCCATCCCGAACCAGGCTTTCGACCACCCGGCGGACTGAGGACGCATCTGCCTGGTCACACAAATGGAAAGCGGCAATTCCCCCGGAATTACGGATGCTTTGCACCCTGGCCTCCCCGGCTTCCGCATCCGTATCCAGGATGCATACGCGTGCGCCCCGGGCCGCGAACATTTCGGAGATGGCAGCCCCGATCCCTTTGGCTCCCCCGGTCACCAGGGCGAATTTCCCCTCGAGGCGGAACAGGTCATTCGTTTTCATAGGGGGATGGGCTTACGGCGGTCCAGCCGCCATCTACTATGAGGGTTTGCCCGGTAATGTGGCGGGCATCGTCCGATACCAGGAAAAGGGCCGTCCGGGCAATGTCGGTTGTTTCGGCAGGCCTGCCCATCGGGGTGAGGCGGGACCAGAGGGCATCGTAATTGGGGTCTTCCAGGGTGCGTTCCGTTTTGGTGGCCCCGGGGGCAATGGCATTGACCCGGATCCCGAGATCCGAGACCTCCAGCACCAGGTTCCGCGCCAGCAATTCGATGGCGGCTTTGGTCATTCCGTAGGCCCCCAGGTTTTTGTGGGCCTGGTGGCCGGTTACCGAGGACATGAACAGCAGGGCACCCCCATCGCCCTGTGCCTTCATCTGACGGGCGGCCGCCTGCGCGAGGAAAAAGGTGCCGGCCAGGTTGACTTCCATCACCCGTTCGAAATCGGCCCTGGAATAATCGAGGAAGCCCCCGAAGAGCGTGATCCCTGCATTGGCGATGGCGATGTCCAGGCGCCCCCCCTGGGAGGTGGCTGCGGCCACCATCGCTCCGATCACCCCCGGGTCGCTGGCATCCCCGGGAACCGGTATACAGGCTGGCCCGAGTCCGGAGGCGGCTTCCTCTGCCAGACCGGCATCGGCATCGTTGAGGACCACCCGGGCACCCTCGCCCAGGAGTTCCCGGCAGATTTCCAGGCCGATGCCTTTTCCCGCGCCCGTAACGATGGCCGTTTTGTCACTGAATCTCATGAATTATTGGTTAAGGGGTTTGCCCTTCCTGCCAAGATATGAAAATTCGTGGGGTTCCCCGGCGGGTCCATGGAATTCCAACAGGGGACGTTTACCATCCCAAATTGGGACAGGCTGTTTTCCCGGTAATGGGGTTGATGTCCCGCCGGTATGGCGGAAAAATGAGTGGGTGCCCTTCAGGAGCGGGTAGCGGGAAACCCTTTCCGGTGCGCCTCCCGAAATGCGCTCGGGTTGCTCCCGGTAATCCGGTTGAAGACCCGGTTGAAGTAGGAGAGGCTCTGGAACCCCGAAGCAAAGCAGGCATCGCTGACGGAGCTGCCGGCCAGCAGTTCCCGCTTGGCCTGGCTCACCCGGTAGCGGTTGAGGAATTCCGTAAAGGTATAGCTCGTCATTTTTTTGAAATATCGGCAAAAGGCTTCCCGGCTCAGGCTGCAGGTATCGGAGATCGCCTCCAGGGAAATCGGGTCCTGGTAATTGGCATCGATGTACGCGAAGATTTTCCGGATCCGCTCCTGGTCTGATGTGCTGGCGGGGTTTTGGTAGGGTTTCTCGTGCAGTAATTCCGTTTCGCCCGATTCCGCCAGCGCCTGCAACAGGGCTACCAGGCGGAAATACTGTTCATAGGGGGTCAGGCCTTCCAGTTCAAACAGGGATGCCCCCACCTGTCGCTTCAACGCCCCCCGGAAGGCCACACCCTGGCTGGAAAGCCTGAATAACCGGTTGATCCGGTCCAGTTCCGGGGTCCCCAGAAAGTGGGATTCCACCCATTCCTTTTTCAGGTGAAGCACCACCTTCCGGTATTCGGTGGTCACCCCATAGTCAAAATTCAGATGGGGGATGTTGGACCCGATCAGTACCAGGTCGCTCTCGTTGTACCGGGAGAAATGTTCCCCCACGTGGCGGTTCCCCCAGGCATTTTCGATATAGACCAGCTCGTATTCCGGGTGGAAATGCCAGAAAAACAGGTCGCTCAACCTGGGGTTGAACATCAGGGAGAAGGAACGGGCCGCCGAACTCGTAATGGTTTCCAGCCGGATCTGCATCTGCTTGGGTTTAAAGTATACCCTGTTCAGGGTGTTGCCTCTTTAAGCTGTTATCAGTTTCAGGTCTTAACAGTTTTGGGTGCGCTAGTAAAACTACCTGAAAAATCAATTTAGTACAACTATTGATCAAAGGCCTTCATCCTTATCAACGTCCCAAATCGCAAATTTGTATAATTAATCGTTGAAACAAGGTGTAAAATGCGAGATGGTTCGCATTGGATCACACAAAAATGATTCCGTACAGGCTTTTGCCTGTTAATATTATTCAACCTGAGCGGTTTCTACGGACGGAGAACCGCAGGAAAAACCTTAAATTAGATGAAGATGGACCCAAACACCCAAACCGTGATTCCAGACAACCAGCACAAAGACATCCCGGGCAACCCTTCCACCGCAAAAACCAGCCGTGTAAGGTTGCGCGAACACGCCACGGCCGATTCGCTCCGCGTACTTACGCCAAAGGACTGGTCCTTTTGGAGAGAGAACGGCTATATCGTCGTAAAGGGGGCCGTTCCCAGGGAGCAGGCCCGGCAAACAGCAGACTTCCTGTGGGAATTCGACGAGAAGGACCCCAATGACCCCGGCACCTGGTATGCGCCCCCACGGGCGGCCATCCAGATGAAGGAACTCACCGGCACCGGGATGGTGGAGGTCTACAACCACCAGCAGCTTTGGAACAACCGCCAGAACCAACGGGTGTACGATGCCTTTGTGGATATCTGGGGCACCGAAAAACTCTGGGTGACCATTGACCGGGCCAACCTGAATTTCCCGATCCGGCCCGGGCATGAATACAAGGGTTTTATCCACTGGGATTACGACCCGGAGACCAAACCGCAGCAGGTACAGGGCGTACTGGCACTAGCCGACCAAACAGACCCGGAAATGGGGGGATTCCAGTGTATCCCCTGGCTGTTCCGGAATTACGATACCTGGAAACAGTCCCAGCCCGCGGACCGCGACCACTTCAAGCCGGATATCACCGGCCTGGAAGACAAAATCGTCAAGGTACCCCTTGAAGCCGGGGACCTGCTCATATTCAACAGCTCCCAACCCCATGGCATCCGGCCCAACCACTCGGGCGACAAAGTTCGTATCGCCCAGTATATCTCGATGATGCCGGCCGAAGAATCCAACGCGGACCTTCGGCAATGGCGGATCCGTTCCTGGAAGGACCGGATTGCGCCCGAAGGCTATGCGTTTCCCGGGGATCCCAGGAACTGGGAGCAAACCCGGTATGACCGGGCCAAATTGTCCCCCCTTGGCGAGAAGCTGCTCGGGTTGAAGGACTGGTAAAATGCAGAAAAGCCTGCATTTTATAAGCCTGGGGCTCCCGTTGAGGGAGCCCTTTTTTGTCTGCCGGAGGTCCTGGATTACCGGGGGATTTTCCGCAATCCGGAATTGCCGGCTATTTTGTATCTTCTAACATGAAATAAATCCAATTAATCCCGGCTCGGGAGGTCACTGCTCCCGCCGGTTAAACCCAACCCAATATGAAGACAAACAGAAGAAATTTTATCCATACCATGGGGGCGGGAGCCGCCGGGATCGGCCTGGCCTCCGGTATTTCCCTCGGGGCCTCCAAACCCGGCCCGGGAGCCGCCTCCCCCCACGATGCTGAAGACCAGGTATTGTTCATCGGGGACGACACGGCCATAGCCGATACGGTTTACGGCAAAGTGCAGGGGTTTATCCTCCGGGACATCTTCCAGTTCCGGGGAATCCCGTATGGGGCTGATACCAGCGGCAAGAACCGCTTCATGCCCCCGCAGAAACCGGAACCCTGGTCCGATGTACGGCCTGCGGTCTGGTGGGGCAATTCGGCCCCCCAGGACATGGAAAACCGCTATGGCAACCCCTGGTATTCCTTTGCAGACCATTGGAATTACGACGATGTCAGTGAGGACTGCCTGCGGTTGAACGTCTGGACGCCGGCTATCGCAGACGGGGGGAAACGCCCGGTTATGGTTTGGTACCACGGAGGCGGATACCGCAACGGTAACGCCATTGAGCAGGATGGCTACATGGGGGAGAACCTAAGCCGCAAGGGGGACGTCGTATTCGTTTCCATCAACCACCGTCTGGGCCCGATCGGCTTTTCCGACCTTTCCGGGGTCGGGGGCGACGCGTTCAAGGATTCCGGGAATGTCGGGGCCCTGGATATGGTGGCTGCCCTGGAGTGGGTAAAACAGAATATCGCCAACTTTGGCGGGGACCCCGGGAATGTCACAATCATGGGCCAGTCCGGGGGCGGCTCCAAGGTATGTACGCTGGCTGCCATGCCGGCAGCCCGGGGGCTTGTCCACAAGGTGGTCCCGCTAAGCGGGTCGTCCACCTCGGCCCTGGACCAGGAGTACAGCAGGAAGCTGGGCGCCTATATCCTGAAGGAGGCCGGGTTGCAGCCTTCGGAAATCGGGAAGCTGCAGGAAATGCCCTGGAAGGACTACCTCGAGCTCGCGGGCCGCGCCCAGGACGCTATGGAAAAGGAAAATCCTGAGGGCGGCGGCTTCCGCGGTGGTTTCCGGCCGGTGGCGGACGGGGTGAATATCCCCAAAGGGACTTTTTATTCGGAAGCCGGCGGGGTATCGTCCGATGTGCCCATGCTCATCTGCAGTACCTTCCACGAGTGGGGAATGTCCCGCACCAACCCGGAGCTGGAACAGATCGATGAGGCAGGCGCCAAGAAAATGATGTCCGACCGGACGGGATTCCGGGGCGGGCTGGGTGACAAGGCCCCGGAGGTGTACGACGCCTATGCCAGGGTCTTCCCCGCGGCCAAACCCATTGAGATCATGTGCCTGGTTGCCAGCAACCGGAAAAGCGTGGTGGAGACGGCCAACGCCAAGTCAGGGCAACCGGCGCCGGTCTATGTGGCCTGGTTCGGCTGGGAACCGCCCCTGTTCAACAACCGCATGCGGGCCTTCCATTGCCTGGATATCTGCTTCTGGTTCAACAATACAGACCTGATGCTTACCCATACGGGGGGCGGCAGCCGGCCCAGGGCGCTCTCGGAGAAGATGTCCGGGGCCCTGCTGAATTTTATGCGCACCGGCAACCCCAATGGCGGGGGCCTGCCCGAGTGGGCGGCCTACTCACCCGAGAAAGGGGAGACGATGATCCTGGACGACCAGTGTGAACTTCGGAACGACCCGGACCGGGAGGCTCGGGAGGCTTTGCCCTCCTAGGCCTTGCGGACTTGTCGGTTGTTTACCCGGGTTATATCAGTATTCCCCCCGGTGCTTGAAGTCGCCCCAGCGCGGTCGGTCGGTGCTCTTTAGCGGGATCTGCATCCCGCCGGTGGTCTCCAGCCAGGTATAGAGGGAATCGAGCATCTGCTTGATGACGTCCTGCTTTTCAGGGGCCCCGATGAGGTTGTACATCTCGTGGGGGTCGTTCTCCAGGTCGTAGAGTTCATTGCGGTCCCAGATACCGTGGTAGCGGATGTACTTGTATTTGTCGGTCCGCATCCCGAAAACCGTCGGGGTCATCGGGAAGTCGTTTTCCCAGTAGTATTCGTAAAAGATATGCGCGCGGCTGCCCCCGGGTTCCGCCCCGGTCAGGATGGGCACAAAGGAGACGCCCGGCATCTCAGCGGGCTGGGCGACCCCGGCTTCGGCCAGGATGGTGGGCGCCACATCGATGTTCTGCACCATGGCTGTGGGGGTCCTGCCCCCTTCAAAAAGTTCCGGGCACCGCACCAGCAGCGGGACCTTTACGGATTCCTCGTAGAAATGCCGCTTGTCGATCAGGCCGTGCTCCCCCCAGCTGAAGCCGTTGTCGCCCATGTAAATGATCAGGGTTTCCTTGTCCAGCCCCTCTTTTTCGAGGTACTCCAGGACGGCGCCCACGCTGTCGTCCACGCCCAGCAGCGTCTCGCAATATGCCTGTACGAGTTCCTGCATGTCCGTATTGCTGTGGTACATATAGTCCACCCCGTGCCAGCTGACCCGCTGTTTGGCGACCCATTCCGGCCATTTCAGGTCGCGCCAGGCCCCGGTTTTGGTCTGGTCGTAGGTGGGCGGCAGGTCTATTTTCATCCCCGCGTACCGCCCTTTGTGGCGTCTGGCCGGCTGGAATTCCGCATGAACGGCTTTGTGGGACAGGTACATGAAAAAGGGCTTGTCCCTGTCCCGCCTGTCCAGCCAGTCCACGGCGTGTTCCGTGAGCAGGTCCGTGATGTACGTGGAATCTTTGTATTCGATCCGCTCCCCGTTGATGTTCAGCGTGGGGTTATAGTAGACGCCCTGCCCGAAGAAACTCTCCCAGTGATCAAAGCCGGGACGGGGCTCATCCGTATGGCTGCCCATGTGCCACTTGCCCAGGAAGGCCGTTTGGTATCCCGCTTCCTGCAGGTATTGCGGGAAATACGTGAGGTTCCCGGGGTTGGGTGCCTGGTTGTCGACAATGGTATGGGTATGGGAGTAGAGGCCCGTCAGGATGGAAGCCCGGCTGGGGGAGCAAAGGGAGGTAGTCACGAAGGTGTTTGGCAGGTAGGCCCCTTCGGCGGCCAGGCGGTCCATATTCGGGGTTTCCAGCCAGGGGACTTTTCCGGTGAAACCCATATAGTCAAATCGGTGGTCGTCGGTCAGGATAAAGATGACGTTGCGCTGTTTTTTCTGGGGCTCCCCCGGTCCCGGGCCGCCGGCCCGCAGGCCAGTGGTCAGGACGATGAGGAGGAGGGCCCACAGCCGGAGCGATAATTTTGATTGCATCGATTGATTGGTTAGTGTGATTTGCATGGATTGCCTGTTTTGCCTGATTGGGATGGGATTGTCCTGTTAAAAATAAGGATTTGTGTGTAACTTGGGACAAATGCCTTCCGGGCACCCATACCTTATTCCTGGTTTGGCGCACATTCCGCGGACCCATGCCCCCGGAATACCGCGCTAAACCTGCAACGCAACGAAGAACGATTATGTGCACAGTCAGTTATGTACCCCTTACCTCCGGCTATATCCTCACCACCAACCGGGACGAAGACCCGAAAAGGGAAACCCTCCTGCCCCGGGCCCGTACCCTGAAAAACGGGGTACAGATCATGGGGCCTGTCGACGGTCGGGAAGGGGGGACCTGGATCGCCGCGGATACAACGGGCCGGACGGCCTGTATCATGAACGGGGCCCTTGAGAATCACAGGCGGAACCCGCCCTACCGGATGAGCCGGGGGCAGGTGGTCCTCCAGGCCTTTGAAGCTCCCGATTTTGACCAGTACCTGCGGGATGCCGACCCGGAAGGCCTGGAGCCTTTTACGCTTTTACTCATCGAACCCGGCAGGCTCCAACGCTGGGTATGGGACGGCAGGCATTCCCATCAATTCGAGCCCGACCCCCGGTCCGAACGCCTGTGGTCCTCGGCCACCCTCTACACCCGGGAACAACACGCCCACAAAGAAGCTTATTTCAGGGAGGCACTGGAAGCCCAGGGCATCAGCCGGGAAGCCCTGTTGAAGATCCACGGGTGGGAGGGGGCTACCCCGTTTGTCCTGGACCGTCCCGAGGTGCGGACCGTCAGCATCACCCAGATGCTCCTCGAAGGGGAGCGGATGGACCTGACCTATTACCAGCTGGATACGGCCGAAACAGCCCGTATTACCATGCCCGTTTCCATCGGTTAAGGAGGGTTGCCAAGGGGGTTATCTCGGGAGATATCGCACGGTTTTGCTGGGTACGTATCCGATCCGATGGGCCCGGGCCATCAGTTCCATCCCGGGTTCCGGGGAGACAGGGCCCGTGTAGGGTTGCCAGGCCCACTTTGGTTCGCCACCGGGGACCACCCACTGATAGCCGATGGCGGCACCTTCCGTAGCACAATCCAGGGCCAGCCCTTCGTCGGACTCCCCGATCGTCGGCAGGGACGTCACCGGCTGTTTCCCGCCGGGCCAGATACTTTCCAGGTACTCCCTTTCCGGTTGCATCCCCAGGTCGCCGGTATCTTCGATCCACCGGTCGAGTTCCCGTCGCAACTCCCCAAGTTTGGCAGCATGGGCTGGGTCGGAAACCAGGTTGCGGAGTTCCAGGGGGTCTGCCCGGGTGTCGAAGAGCGCCTCGGGGTTCTGCCCGGTGCCGAACCACTGAAGCTGGATGCTGTCCAGGGAACCCGCCTGCTGCAACTCCAGCAACTCCCGCATGGACGCCATTTGTTCCCGGTAGGGCACGGGTTGGTACCAGGGCTGTTCCGGGAGGTAATTCCGGATGTATTTATAGCGGTAATCCCGCACGGCGCGGAGGCGGCCGTGGCAGCAGCCGTCAAAATCGTCTGCAGCCGCATGGATGTATTCTCGCGGAACCGGTTCCCGGTATCGCCCCAGCCAGGGTTTGCCGTCCAGACCATCCGGTGGCTGCATCCCGGCCAGGGATAAAAGGGTGGGCTTGAAATCCACAAAGCTCAGGAGCTGCCCGTCGTCCTGCCCGGCCAGCTGCGCTCCGGGGAACCGGACCAGCAGGGGCACCTGCAGGCCTGTATCGTAGAGGGTGCGCTTGCTCCGGGGCAGAACGCCCCCGTGGTCGGTATACCAGAAGATGATGGTCTCGTCCAGCAGCCCGTCTGCCTCCAGCTGGGAAAGGATCTCCCCGACCTGCCGGTCCATGAGGACGATGTTGGAATAGAGCCGGCGCAGGTCCTGCCGCACGGTGGGGGTGTCGGGCAGGTATGGGGGGACTTTAACGGGAAGGTCGGCCGGTACCTGCAGGGAATCGTTGGCCCGGCCCCAGATCTGGGATTCGTGAGTCACCCCGAAATTGAAGATGGCAAAAAACGGTTGCGCGGGATTAGTGCGGTTCCGCCAATGGGCCGTATCCCCGCTGGCATCCCAGGCGGTCATCTCGGCGCGGAACTGGTAATCCTGTTTGGAATGGTTGGTGGCATAATACCCGGCTTCCCGCAACAGCGTGCTGTGCATGTGCGTGCCCGCCGGGGGGAGTGCTTCGTATATGCGGCGTCCGCCCTGCCATACCGTGTCCTGGAGCTCGTGGTAGAAGTCCCACCAGGGGCCGGTGCGCATATGCATGGCCCCGGCACGCGTGGGGTACATCCCCAGGGCAATGGCTGCACGGCTGGGGGCGCAGACCCCCGAAGGGGAGAACAGGCGGGTATACCGCACCCCTTCTGCGGCCAGCCGGTCCAGGTTGGGCGTGGGTACAGTGGAATCCCCATAGGCGGCAATGTAAGGGCTCAGGTCTTCGGCTACCAGCCAGAGGATGTTGGGTTTCTCGGGAAGCTGCAGGGAGGCATAGTCGGGAACGGCAATGCCAGGTACTTCCCCGGCCTCGCTTCCAGGTATGGTGCTGTCGGATGCAGTTCGGGAACACCCCAGCAACGCGATGGCCGGCAACAACAGGGCGGAATGCCTCAATAGGCTGCGGATTTTCATCAGGAGGCTGCGGATTATCATCGGGGTAGGAGTTCTGGAATTTTAAATTTAGCGTATTTTACAATTACAGCGCCCGGGAGGTACAAAACAGTCCGGAACAGTTGGCCCGGCGGATTGGATTATTATTGGTATACCCTAAAAACCAAAAAACGCATTACATGTCAATTACTTGCAGATCGTCCCGGCTCGGACTCCTTTTCCTTTCGTTTCTATTCAGTGCTTCCCTCAGCAGTCAGGTCCGGGTCGACAGCCTGCGGACCGAATATCTGGACCGCCCCCTGGGCCTGGATGAGGCGCAGCCCCGATTTTCCTGGCAACTGCTCACAGACGGGGATGCCCGGGGCATCCAACAGGCAGCCTACCGGATACGTGTAAGCGGACCGGGCGATACCCCGGCCTGGGATTCCGGCCGCCGGGAAGGGGCCCGTGCACTGAACATCGCCTACGAAGGGGAGCGCCTGTTGCCCAAGACCCGGTATTCCTGGAGCATTACCGTCTGGGACCAGGACAACCGGGAGCACCAGGGGGGCAGCTGGTTCGAAACCGGCCTGCTGGATACCGACCCGGATTCGGAAGGCTGGAAGGGTGCGGCCTGGATCGGGGGTGGCCCGGAGGACCTGCAACTCTATTCCCATTACCTGTCGGTTTTCCAGCTGGACTTCGGCCTGCAGCTGGACGAAGCCTCCCGCAGCACCCGGGCCGCGTTCCTGATCGGTGCCAACGATCCCCGCCTGATGGATGCGGACAGGAACCTGCAGGGGGTGGCCTCTGGGAGGGACGGGCATTATATCAGTTTTGAGCTGGATATCAGCGGGTTGGAAACGGCAGACGGCCTGGCAAAGCTCCATGTTTATCGGGTGGGGTATGCCCGGGGGGATTCCCCGGAAACCCCCTTCAAGACCCTGGATATCCCCAGGGATCTCCTCAACCCCGCCAATCAATACGCCCCCCACCGGGTGTTCCTGAAATCGAACTTCGGCATATTCCAGGTGTACCTGGACGGTGAGGACGAGGCCCATGAAATCTCAAAAGCCGAAGGGGGCGGGGGCCCGTTCGGCCCCCAGGGCTTCAACCTGAACCCGGTGGGGCCCGGCAACAACTACATCAGTTTCCCCATGCTGGCGGATATCGGTTTACACCTGCATCCCGGGCAGCAGGCGACCTTTACGGGCATAACCGTCCGGAACTACCGGGAACCGGCCAACATCCTCTTCCGGGAGGAGCCGGGCACGGGCTATTCCGGCCTGTTTTCCGATCACTTATCCCCGGCCTTCCGGGCTGCCCCAGCAGGCTTAATGGCCGATGGGGGCGAGGAGGGGCTGCTGTTAACCGCGGACCCCAGCCACAGCGCGGCGCCCATGCTCCGCCGGGCATTTATCCTCGAAGACAAACCCATAGCCCGGGCCCGGGTCTATGCCACGGCGCGGGGGATCTACGAACTCCACCTGAACGGCAACCGGGTGGGCGACTATTACTTTACCCCGGGCCTGACCCAGTACAACCGGCATCACCAGTACCAGGTTTACGACGTGGCGGACCAGCTGCAGGCAGGGTCCGAAAACGTGCTTGGCGGCTGGCTCAGCGAGGGCTGGTGGAGCGGCAACATCACCTACAGCGGGGAAAACTGGAATTTCTTCGGGGACAGGCCCTCCCTGCGGGCGCTTTTGGAAGTCACCTACCAAGACGGCACACAAACCACCGTGGCTACCGAACCGGAGTCCTGGAAATTATTTACGGAAGGGCCGCTGCGGTACGGCAGTTATTTCCAGGGGGAGGTGTACGATGCCCGTTTGGAAGCCGGGGTTTCGGGTTGGTCCGCACCGGGCTATGACGCCTCTGCCTGGCGACCCGCAGTGGAAGTTCCCCTGGAAGGGACCACCTTTCCGGGGCTGGACTATGCCAACCTGCAGCTGATCGGCCAGATAGGCCTGCCCCCGGCGATTGTAAAAACCCTGGAGGCGGATAGTATGGAGGAAGTGCGCCCCGGGGTCTTTGTCTACGATATGGGGCAGAACATGGTGGGGTTCCCGGAAATCCGGATACGGGACGGGCAGGCCGGGGACACCGTGCTGCTCCGGTATGCGGAAGTACGCTACCCGGAGCTCCCCGAATATGCGGGGAATGAAGGCATGGTCATGATGGAGAACATCCGCGCAGCCCTGACCCAGGACCTGTATATCCTCAAAGGCGGGGATGAGGTGATCCGGCCCCGCTTCACCTTCCACGGGTACCGCTTTATGGAACTATCCGGGGTGGGGCAGGCACCTGCAAAAGAAGATGTAAAGGGGTTGGTGGTCAGTTCCATCCGCCACCTGGACTCCCACTATGAAACCTCCGACCCCCTGGTCAACCGGTTCTGGGAGAACATTACCTGGTCGCTGCGGGCAAATTTCCTGTCCATCCCCACCGATACCCCGGCACGGAACGAACGGATGGGCTGGAGCGGGGACATCAACGTCTTTTCCCAGGCCGCCACCTACCTGGCCGGGGTGGCCCCGTTCCTGTCCCGCCACCTCCTGGCGATGCGGGACATACAGCGGGAAGACGGACGGTTCACGGATGTGGCCCCGGTCGGGGGCGGCTTCGGCGGGACCCTCTGGGGGAGTGCCGGGATGATCCTCCCCTGGGAGGTGTACCTGCAATACGGGGATACGCGCATCCTGGAGGATCACTACGACGCCATGGCCCAGTACCTAGATTTCCTGGACAGCCGCATCGACCCGGAAACCGGCAGGCTCGAAGAGGGGCCCCTGGGCGACTGGTTGAGCCCGGAAGGCAGCAAAAACGACAATTCCCTCCTTTGGGCCGCCTACCACGCCTACGACCTGAAGATCATGGCGGAAATTGCAAGCCTCCTGGACAAGGGGGAGGACGCTTCCCGCTACCAGCAGCGGTACGAGGAGCGCAAGGCGTATTTTAACAAGACCTATGTAGACCCGGAAACCCACCGGACCATCCATTCCGGGTTTGCCGGCCGGATGTTCGGCCCGCCACCTCCCGGTTACGAATCGCCCGAGCCAGGCGACCTGGTGGATACCCAGGCCTCCTATGCGATTCCGCTCAATTTCGGGATATTCAACAGGGAGCACGAAGGCCCGGCTGCAGTGCATTTGTCCGAAACCGTCCGGCGCGGGAACCCGGACGATACAGGTGTGCAGCGCCCCGCGTATTCGCTGATGACGGGTTTTATCGGCACGGCGTCCATCAACCACGCGCTTTCCCGCCACGGATATGATGCGGATGCCTACCGCTTGCTGCGGCAGCGGGATTACCCCTCCTGGCTGTATCCCGTGGTCAACGGGGCGACCACCATCTGGGAGCGGTTGAATTCCTATACAGTGGAAGACGGCTTTGGCGGCAATAACAGCATGAACTCCTTTAATCACTATTCCTTTGGTGCCGTGGCATCCTGGATGTACAACCATTCCCTGGGGATACAGCGCGACCCGGCCCACCCGGGATTCCAGCACTTTATCCTGGCCCCGACCCCGGACCCGGACGGGGAACTCCGATTTGCCCGGGGCCATTACGACAGCCCCTATGGCCGGATCGAAAGCAGCTGGCAGCTGACCGGTGACGGGGTGGACTATGCCTTTACCGTACCCCCGAACAGCCGGGCCACCCTTATTCTGGATGCAGTGAGCGCGAAACAAATCACCGAAGGCGGCCGAAAACTGAAGCGCAGCAAGGGCATTTCAGGGATCGCCGAAACCGCCGGCCAGGTGCGGATGGAACTGGCCTCCGGGAATTACCGCTTCCGGGTCGCGGAATAGCCGGCTACGCAGCCTTGGGCTTTACGTGGGCCAGGCGGCTCAGCCACAGGAAGAGCAGGCCGCTTACAATCCAGGCAGGCAGCGTCAGGAAGGACAGGAAGATCCCCTGGGTGACCGAGAGCAGGTAGAAACCGCCGGCGCTGAGGAGCCATGCCAGCAGGACCGCCCGGTTGATCCCCAGGTTGTGGAATTCCGCGTAGTTGGGGACCAGGCCGGCCCGTTTCCCGAAAAAGTGTTCAAAGGCAATAACCGCCCCAACCGGGGCCAGGATAAACCCGTAGAGTGCCACGAAATCCAGCAGTTTCATGGCAAAGGCCGGAAACAGCCCTGCAAGTGTGGCGATGCCCCCGGCCAACAGGGTTACCCGGAAGGTGGATGCCTTGGGCAAAAGGGCCTGGAAGGCCAGGCCGGCCCGGTAGATGGTCGGGTTGGCGGTGGTCCAGCCGGCGAGTACCACGGCGATGATGCCGAAAAATCCAATGGCGTTATAGGCCAGGGGCCCGGGTGCCACCGTGGGGGCCGACCCCATCCCCAGCATTTCCTGGGCTTCGGGGGTCCGCAGGTAGACGGCGTAGAGCAGGGCAGCTGCGATCCAGGCCATGTAGTGCCCCACATACATGCCGGCTGCCGTGGTCCAGCCGCTGCTGGCCTTTTTGGCAAAACGGAAAACGGACAGATCGGACATGCCGATGTGCATGGCCGCATTGGCAAACCAGGACCAGAGCACCACATGCCAGAAGGTGTATTTGATCTGGCCCGGGAAGGGCTCAGAGCCTTCCCCCCAGATATCCCAGAATTCCCCGAAAGAGCCGATCCCCAGCTGGCGCAGGGCCACCACCCCGCAGGCGACAAATGCCAGCACGATCACCGGAGACATCCAGTTGGCTGCCCTGGAGACGGTTTCATACCCCTTGGCGGCGATCAGGGAGATGGCCGCCCCGATGGCCAGTACGATGAGGACCCAGGTTAGGCCGCTGGGCATGGTATCGGTCAGTTTGGGCATCTCCATATCAAAGGGCACGCCCACGGCGGTGGCGGAGACGGTAATCATCGCCCCGGCCAGGAAACAGAAGAGGATGCCGTTGGCCAGGTTATACCCGATGACGAGCTTTTTCCCGCAGATCTTCTCCAGGTGGTAGTAAAGCGTCAGCCGGTGTTTGACCGCGATTTCCGCCGTCAGGTAACGCCAGCTCAGCACGGCCAGCAGGTTGCCCACCAGCAAACCGATGATCAGGTCAAAGGCGCTCACGCCCGTGGTCAGAAAGAGCGGGCCGATCACGAATTCCGTTCCTGCCGCGTGTTCCCCGGCATACATGCCCAAAAAGCTCTTCCAGCCTTTCAGGCGGGATTCCGGTACGGGCTGCCGTTCAAATTCGCCCCCGGCCAGTTCCTCGATCTGTTCCTCTATGTCGAATTGTGTCATGGATTCAGTTGTTTGGTTGGTTTTGCGGGGTTCCCCGCGCTTTATTAAGATGAATTCCGGGCAGTCCGGTGGGTGACCAGGTGTTTGGGAAGGTCTTCCACCCGCTCGCAGCAGAGTTGGTCCATCACCTGGCGGAACTGGGTTTTCAGCATGGCCATGGTATGGTCGCCCCCACGGGCCCCCAGGGCGCCCACCCCGTACATAAAGGAACGGCCCATAAAGGTGAAATTGGCCCCGCAGGCCATGGCGCGCGCCACGTCCGGGCCACCCCTCAGGCCACTATCCACCATCACGGTGATCCGGTCCCGGTACCTGGCGGCCAGCCGGGTCAGCGGGTGGATGGTCGCCTCGCCGGCGTCGAGCTGCCGCCCGCCGTGGTTGGAGACGATGATCCCGTCAAAACCGAGTTTCACCGCCTGCTCGGTATCCCATTCAGAAGCCACGCCTTTTAAGACCAGTTTGCCCTTCCACTGATCCCGGATGGGTTTGATTTTTTCCGCGTCCAGCAGGCCCGAAAACGTGCGGTTCATGAACGCCCCGAGCTGGCGGAGGTTCATGCCCCCGGGCATATAGGGTTTCAACGTTTCAAATGTCGGCTGTCCGTAGCGAAGCGTCTGCATGGCCCATCGGGGCTTGCCCAGGACCTGCAGGACATTGGCCAGGGACATTTTCGGCGGGAGGGCCAGCCCGTTTTTGATGTCGCGCGGCCGGTAGCCAAAAGTCGGCACATCGCACAGGAGTACCAGCACGGGGCAGCCTGCGGCATCGGCACGGCGGAGGATATCCTTCCGGATCTCCGGCTCAATCGGGTTGTAGAGCTGGAACCAGGCCCGGCCCTCGGTGAGTTCGGCTGCCCGTTCAATATCCGTGGTGGTGACTGTACTCAGGATAAAGGGGAGGTTATGTTTCAAGGCAGCTTTGGCCAGGATTTCCGGGGCATTGGGCCACATGAGCCCCTGCAGACCCACCGGGGCCACCCCCAGCGGCATGTCGTACCGGTGGCCAAAGAGTTCGCAGCTGGTATCCACACCGCCAAATTCGCGGATATACCGGGGTTCCAGCTGCACCTCCCGAAGCTCCCGGGTGTTGCGGTGCAGGTTGATATCCTCGTTGCACCCCCCATCCAGGTACTCAAAGGCGAATGCCGGCATCCGGCGTCGCGCCTTTTCGCGCAGGGCGTCAATGGAGGGATAGCGGGTGTTGAAATCCATATCAGGACAGGGTTAATGGTTTGTGTTTTTTTAATGCGTAGTGCTCCTGGAGGAAACCCTTGGGGATGTGCCTGCCGGAAACTGCCAGAGCAGCACCCAGGGCCGAGCCCAGGGAAGCATCCGTGGTGCGGATCCGGATGGGCGTCAATAGCTGGGAAAGCATTTCGATGAACACTTCGTTGCGGCTGAATCCGCCGTCAATATAGAGCCTTTTTATGCCGGCGTCCCCGATTACGTGTTGGATATGGCTGCTTTGCAACAGGCAGAGCTCGTAAACCAACTGGTGGTAGGCTGCTTTGTAGGTATCGTGGACCCAACGGGTATTTTCGGGGCAATTGTCACTTTCCAGGCTTTTCCAACGGAAGGCTGCCGTGCCCGCCTTGCGGATGGACCGGAAGCATTTTGGGTCGAAGGCCACCTGGTGGTAATAGTCCCTGGGACAGTCGTACCGGCTGGCCAGTTCGTCCAGTTGCAACCGGAATTCGTTGCCCAGGAACAGGCGGGAAGCCAGGACCGGTTGTCCGTCGGTACGCATGTAGTTGATGCAATCCCGTTCCCGGTCCGCCACCGTCAGCCGGCCCCCGGTAAACGGGTTCAGGGCAATGCTCCAGGTACCAGTGGAGAGGAGGACAAAAGGCTTGCCGATGCTTTCCAGGTAGGGCAACAGGGCAGCCGAACTGTCGTGGATGCCCGGCCCGACCAACAGGTCGTGTCCGCCCCATTGCACCCGTGCCATCGTATCTGCCGGGACCAAAGGCGGGAGCAGGTGGTTAATCCCTTCTTCCTCCACCCATCGGTGGTAGGCCTGGCGGGAATAGTCCCAGAGCGCCGTGTGGCAACCAATGCTGGTGAATTCCGAAACAGGAATTCCGGTAAATACATAGCTGAGGTACTGGGGCAGGTGCAGGCTGCAGCGGATTTTCCCGAAGGTCTCCGGTTGTTTTTCCTTAAGCCAGTAGAGTTGCAGGCCGGAATTCAGCATCCCGGCCCGGGAAGTGCCCGTCGCCGTACAGAACCCGGTTTCCGGTCCATAGCGGGCATAAAAGGATTCTTCCACGTCCCGCGGCATGGGTTTGGTATAATTGTAGAGGGGGGTGAGCACCTTTCCCTCCTGGTCCAGATGGGCCAGGCTCGCCCCGTAGCTCGAAAAATTCAGGGTGCCGACTGCGTATTTTCCGGAATTCAGGATGTTCCCGAGGGTTTGCTGCATCCAGGCCACAAGGGCCTGCAGGTCCTCGGTGGGGTAGCCGTCTTCGTCCCGGGTCAGGGGGAGTTTGTGGTATTCCCGGTAGACCTCCCGGAAATCCTCATCGAAGAGGAAGAACTTCTTGTTCGTTTTTCCGATATCGAAAACGGCAGTCAGCGGTTTTTTCATCGGGTGGGGTTCAAAGTCCTGTTGCTACGGTTTCGCTTCCCCGCTGATCGGTCAGGTGGCGGCGCACATCCAGCTGGCGGTATGCAGCCAGGGGGTCAAGGGCTGCTCCGGATTGGAGCCGTGCCTGCCGGAGCAGGGGCCGGACATCGGTCCGGTAGGCATCCTGCAGGATTTCCTGGCAACGGACCACGTCGTGTTCCTGCTGCGCGTTCCCGAGGGCTTCCTGATCTACGAGCAGCGCCTTGGCGTAGGCTTCCCGGATGGCTTCCAGGGATTGGATCAGGTCTTCGAGGGGGTCCTTGGTGTTATGGCTCGCATCGATCATCCAGGCCGGGTAGGGGTTGCCCGGGTTGTTTCGCATGCCGTAAACCAGTTCGTTGAAGATCAGGAAGAGGGCATAGGGCTTGATGCTGCCCACGGTCAGGTCGTCGTCCCCGTATTTGCTGTCGTTGAAATGGAAGCCGCCCAGTTTCCCCTTGTACATGAGGGTCGCTACGATCTGCTCGATATTCGTGTTGGGCAGGTGGTGGCCCAGGTCCACCAGGGTGTAGGCCTTTGGCCCGCAATGGTTGGCCAGCATGAAAGAGGTGCCCCAGTCCTGTATCACTGTACTGTAGAAATTCGGCTCATAGGGTTTGTATTCGATGAAGAGCTTCCAGTCCCCGGGAAGGGCCGCATAGATCTGTGACAGGCTGTCCGCCGCGCGGTCAAGCGCCTGCTGGAAATTGGCTTGCCCCGGGAAATTGGCCCCGTCGGCCAGCCAGACCGTCAGGCTTTTGGAACCGAGCTTTTCCCCGATGCGGATTACCTCGATGTTATGGGCAATCGCCTGCTCCCGGCTCGCATGGGCGCTGTTGCTCAGCGAACCGTATTTGTAACTTTCCGGGGCCCCTTTCGGGTCCTGGAAGGTGTTGGAGTTCATGGCGTCGAACACCAGGCCAGCTTCGGAGGCCCGCTCCCGGATGGCCCGGTAATCCTCAGGGACGTCCCAGGGGATGTGGAGGGAAATGGCCCCGGCCGAACCGGTTAGGGCGTGCAGCAGCCCCACATCGTCTATTTTTTCTTCCAGGCTCCTGGGCTCGCCGGGCATGGAAAAGCGCCCGAAACGCGTGCCGCCTGCCCCCAGCGCCCAACTGGGGATGGCCACCTGGAATTCCGAAAGTTTCCGGACCACCTCCCCGGCATCCCGGCCGGATTTGTCGAGTTGTCCGGACAGGAAGCCGAAGGAGGCTTCCTGGTCGGCCGCCCCTGTTTTATTGATCGTTGCGACTAGGTCCCTGGATATTTTCATGTCATTGGGTTGAGCAATCATTTGGAATGACCCCTGGGTCCCGCAACCGGGACCCGAGCCTTTCACTTGAATTAACTAAACAAAAACCGTTTCTACCGCGTAAAGGCATTGGCCATGCCCCCGTCCACATTGATCATGTTGCCGGTGGACTTCTCCAGCACGCCTACCAGGGCAAAGACCCCGGCTGCGATGTCTTCCGGGTAGATAATTTCGTTCATCAGGTTGCGCTTGGCATAAAAGGCCGGCAGTTCTTCCACAGAAATCCCGTAAGCCCTGGCGCGTCCCTCGGCCCACTTGCCTTCCCAGATCTTGCTGCCGACAATAACGCCGTCCGGGTTCACTGTGTTCACGCGGATCTTCTCCGGCCCGAGCTCTGCGGCGAGCAGGCGGACCATGTGCTGCTGGGCAGCTTTGGCCGTCCCGTACCCCACATTGTTGGGGCCTGCCACCAGCCCGTTTTTGCTGGCGATGCTGATGATATCCCCTCCCAGGCCCTGTTTCCGCAGGATGGTGGTGGTCTCCTGTGCCAGCTCGAATTGTCCTTTGACCAGGACATCCTGCAGGAGGTCCCAGTCTTTTTCAGTGGTCTCGGCAAGGGGTTTGGAAATGGCCAGCCCGGCACTGTGCACCAGGATGTCCACGCCCCCGAACTCCAGGCAGGCGCTGTGGATCGCCTCGCGTATGGAGGCCTTGTCCGTCACGTCGCAAACCGCAGCGGCGGCCTGATCGCGCTTATAGGTGGCAAGCGCTTCCTTCAGGCGGTCCTCCGCAATGTCCGAGAGTACCACATTGGCCCCTTCTTCGACCAGTTTGTCGGCAATGGCCTTGCCGATGCCGCCTCCGGCACCGGTGACAAAAGCAACCTTCCCTGAAAGCACCTTAGGTTTGGGCATCCGCTGGAGCTTGGCTTCTTCCAGCAGCCAGTATTCGATATCAAAGGCCTCCTGCCGGGGCAGGGAAGTATAGGAAGAGATCGCCTCGGCCCCCCGCATGACATTGATGGCATTGATATAGAATTCACTGGCCACGCGCGTGGTCTGTTTGTCCTTGGAAAAGCTGAACATACCCACCCCGGGATAGAGGATGATCACCGGGTTTGGGTCCCGCATGGCCGGGCTGTTCTCCCGCTTGCAGGTATCGTAATACTCCGCGTATTCCCGTCGGTATTGTTCAAAGGCCGGTTGCAGTTTGGAGAGTGTGGCCTCCGGGTCCGTCAGGTCTTCCCCCGGGGCGAGGTCCAGCACGAGTGGCTGGATCTTGGTCCGCAGAAAGTGGTCCGGGCAGGACGTACCCATGGGCGCCAGCCTTTTCAGGTCGTGGCTGCCGGCAAACTCCAGCACGGGGTGCGAATCGTTGAAATGCCCGATCATCCGGCGGTGGGAGGAACACAGGCCCCGCAGCAGGGGCATGAGCAGGGCCGCCTGTTCCCTGCGTTTCCCGGCTGGGAGGGAAGCGACCTTCCGGCCGCCGAATACCTGTTCCTGCGCCTTGATATTTTTGGTGATAAACTCCGAAGCCATTTCGATGACTTCCAGGCTGTTCATATAGCATTCGTAGGAGGTATCCCCCCAGGTGAAGAGGCCATGGCTGCCCAGCACGATTCCGCGGATCCCCGGGTTTTCCTCCAGGCACTTTTCCAGTTGCAGGCCCAGGTCAAACCCGGGTCGCTGCCAGGGCACCCAGCCCATGGTATCCCCCCAGATTTCCCGCGTGACTTCCTGGCTGTCCGCAGCGGCCGCAACTGCAATCAGCGCATCGGGGTGCAGGTGGTCGATATGTTTGAAGGGCAGCAGGCCGTGCAGGGGGGTGTCGATGGAGGGTGCCCGGCTGTCCAGGTCATAGATGCAGTGGTTGAAGAGGCCCACCATCCGGTCTTCGTCGTGCAGGCCCTCATACACATTTTTCAGGCTGCGCAGGCGGTCCGTGTAGAGCCCGGCGATGCCCGCGCGGGTGAGGGTGCCGATATCGCCCCCGGAACCCTTGATCCACATCACTTCGGTGTCCTCCCCGGTAAGGGGGTCCTTTTCGATGGTCTTGCAACTGGTATTGCCGCCCCCGTAGTTGGTTATCCGCAGGTCCGCACCCAGGATGTTGGAACGATACAGGAAAAGGGCCACCTGGTCGTCGCCAAGTGCGGCGGCCTCCTCTTCGTCCCAGAGGTAGTCGACGTGCTTGAAGGTTTTTGTTTTCATCTGCTAAATCTTACTTTCATTACCTTGTAAAAATATCCCCATTTGCGGTATTGGCCGTTCTGTACTGTTCAGTTTGGATTAAGTTAAGAAATAATGCTCGAGTTTATCGAAATCAAGGAGGAATCCAAGGTTCCGAAATACAAACAGGTGACCGATTCCATCCTTTCTGCCATTGGCAACAAAAGGGTCCGTGCCGGCGACAGGCTGCCATCGGTAAACCAGTTGCTGATCGCTTTTGACATTTCACGGGATACGGTGGTTCGCGCTTATGACCACCTGAAAAAAACCGGTGTCATCGAATCCGTGCCTGGAAAGGGGTATTATATCCGAAATGACCAGCTCGAGTTAAAAGCACGGGTATTTTTGCTCTTCAACAAACTCAGCGCCCACAAAAAGATTATCTACGATGCTTTTTCCCGCAAACTCGGGGACAGGGCAACCATCGATTTCTTTATCTACGAAAACAATTACCGCCATTTCAAGGAATTGATTCTGGCCGCAAAAAACAGGGATTACAGCCACTTTGTGATCATTTGCCATTTTGAGGAAGGGGGGGAAGACTTATGCAATTTTATGAAGTCGGAAATACCAGCGGAAAAACTGATCGTCCTGGATAAACGCCTTCCCGACGAGTGCCCGGGTGCTTCCGCCGTATTTCAGGATTTTGAAAAGGACATCTACCGCGCTCTGGTCGAGCTGAACCCCCAACTGGAAAAATACCGCCGGTTGTGTTTGCTGATGCGCGAGAAGACGTACCACCCGGTGGAAATCAAAAAGGGTTTTATCCGATTCTGCGGGGAATACGCCTATGAGTTCACGACGGTCGGGGCCATAGGGGAGGAACTGCCCGAAGCCGGGACCGCCTATATCAACCTAAAGGAAGACGATTTGGTGGCGCTGATCAAGCAAATCAAACGATCCGACCTGGTCATCGGGCAGGACGTGGGGATCATATCCTATAATGACACCCCCCTGAAGGAGGTATTGCTGGACGGCATCACAGTCATTTCCACAGATTTTGAGAACCTGGGAGCGACGGCAGCCGAACTGGTACTGGGTCGGAAAGGCGAGCAGATAGAAAACCCGTTTTATGTCATTGCCAGAAGTTCGCTTTGACGAGTCGCCAATTCCATCAAACATGCATTGGAAATTTCGGATCCGAAGGAAAATCCATTGGCTGTCATCGCGCATATAAAGCATCCTCAATTACCCCGTCCGGAAGGATACGGAATGGATATTTTTCTTAATTTAATTCATCTTGAAGCAATGCCAATTCCCGGCTCGGGGACCTCGGGACTTCCTGGCCGAAAAACCAACCGATTATGAAACTGAACTTCCTTCTGACCCTTCTGCTTATGCTCAGCGGAGTGCTGAGCAACGCCCAGTTGACCATTGAACAAACCTGGGTGGAAAACCGGGATTCCCCCAGGGGGATAATCACGCAGAGTCCCAGGTTGAGTTGGGCAATGGTCTCCGACCAGAGGGGGGCAGCCCAGTCGGCCTACCAGGTCCGGGTAGGGCAGGTGGCTGGTGCCAACACCGATCCGGAATGGGATTTCTGGGATTCCGGCAAAGTTGCGTCCGAACAGTCCGTTCACGTCAAATATGCCGGACCCATCCTGGAAAGCGGGCAAAAATACGCCTGGCAGGTACGTGTCTGGGATGCAGACGGGCGCAGGAGCCGTTGGAGTGCTACCGGTTTCTGGCAGATGGGAATGCTCAACCCGGAGACCGGGTTTATGGCCCAATGGATCCGACCCGGTTCTGAGGAAGATACCATCAACCGACCGAGTCCTTATTTCAGAAAGGAATTCTCAATCGGCAAACCTGTTAAATCTGCAACGGCTTACGTAACCTCCCACGGGATGTACGAGGCCCGAATCAATGGGCAGCGTGTGGGGGATGCGTACCTGACACCGGGATGGACGAGTTACCAAATGCGACTGCAATACCAGATGTACGACGTGACCGATCTGCTTCGTGAAGGGAACAATGCGGTTGGGGCGATCCTGGGGAACGGATGGTACCGGGATTACCTTGCCTGGGGCGACCGGCGCAACCATTACGGGAACGATGTTTCACTGCTGATGCAGGTAAATATTACCTATGCGGACGGAACTACGCAGCAAATCCTCAGCGATGGCACCTGGATGAGCAGCACGGGGCCTGTCCGGAATTCTGAAATCTACGACGGGGAAACCTACGACTCCACGCGGGAACTGGATGGCTGGGATGTGGCCGGATATGACGACTCCGGGTGGGACCGGGTACAGGTCGCGGATTTCGGGAAAGACAATCTGATCCCCACCGAGAACGAACCGGTCCGGAAGCACGAGTCATTTGAACCTGCAGAAATCATGACGACGCCCCAGGGTGACGTGGTAGTGGACTTCGGTCAGAATTTGGTGGGCTGGGTACAACTCAGGCTCGGCGGGACGGCCGGGCAGAAGGTAAGCCTGCAGCATGCAGAAGTCCTTACCAGGGAGGGTAATTTCTACACGGACAACCTGCGGGATGCGGATCAAAAGGCAACCTATATCCTAAACGGAAGCTCCGGCCAGGTCCTGGAACCCCATTTTACATTTTATGGTTTTCGGTATGTAAAGGTGGAGGGGTTCACCCCCACAATTGACAATATGACTGCTATTGCCCTGTATTCGGATATGGACCAAACCGGCGAATTCAGTTCGTCCAATGAACTGCTCAACCAGTTACAGCACAACATCCAATGGGGCCAGCGGGGAAATTTCCTGGATGTGCCGACGGATTGCCCGCAGCGGGACGAGCGCCTGGGCTGGACCGGGGATGCCCAGGCCTTTTTCCGGACGGCTGCTTACAACTACAATGTAAACCCCTTTTTCTCCAAATGGCTGAAGGATTTGTCTGCAGACCAGCTGGAGAATGGTTCGGTGCCTTTTGTTGTGCCTAATGTGCTCGGGCCGAATGCTTCCGGGAGTGCCGGTTGGGGCGACGTGGCCACCATCATACCGTGGGAAAGCTACCTGCTGTACGGGGACAGGGAATTGCTGGAGGCCCAGTACCCCAGCATGAAGAAATGGGTAGAATTCATTCGCTCCAGGAGTAATGAAAACCTCTGGAATACGGGTTTCCATTTTGGTGACTGGCTGTTCTTCCGGCCCGATGACGACAATGACGGTCGGGCCGCAGTAACAGACAAATACCTGATATCACAGGCATTTTACGCCTACTCGATACGGCTCCTGCTCAAAGCGGCCCGGGTGCTGGGCCAACACGAGGATATCCGGGAGTATGAAGCCCTGCTTGACGATGTCCTTGCTGCTTTTCAATACGAGTACCTGACCCCATCGGGGCGGATGGTTTCCGGGACCCAGACCGCCTATGTCCTGGCCCTGCAATTCGATTTGCTACCGGAAGATCAGCGCGAGCAGGCGGCGGACCGGTTGGTTGAAAACATCCAATCTTACGGGTACCACCTGACGACAGGTTTTTTGGGGACCCCATACCTGGCCCACGTGCTCAGCAGGTACGGGCACTCGGACATCGCCTACCGGCTGCTTATGCAAGAATCCTATCCTTCCTGGCTGTATCCGGTGACCCGGGGGGCCACCACCATTTGGGAACGCTGGGATGGGATCAAACCGGACGGGACTTTCCAGACCCCGTCCATGAATTCCTACAACCATTATGCATATGGCGCCATCGGCGACTGGATGTACCAGCATATTGCCGGTATCCAGGCTTTGGAAGAGGGGCCAGGTTACCAACGATTCCGAATCGCGGCCACACCCGGGGCGGCTATCGAACATGCCGAAGGCACACTTCGTACCTACTACGGAAAAATAAAGAGCGCCTGGGCGTTTGAAGGGGACAGGTATATCCACAAGGTGCATATCCCTGTGAATACTACGGCAAGATTAATCATGCCATATGGTACTGTTGAAACTATCCGTGAAAGTGGGCAAATGGTTAGCCGCTCCAGGGGCATCAAGCGTTTAAATGACCAGGACGGCAAAGTGCAACTGGAGCTGGTGTCGGGCACCTATTCCTTTGAGGTCCCGGCGGCCATTAGCCGGCTAGGATTGGAAGAGCAATAAACTCATTTGGACTGGCTCCCCTTCGTCCGAATTAATACCCGTTATTTTTAGGGTGATATCCATATAACGCAACCGAAGGGTCAAAAGAAAGGCAACAGGTCGTTTTTCCGGCAAACGTCCTTCGAATTTCATAATTTATCATGCAATATGAGAAACAGGCTTTATTTAGCTGCCCTGGTGGGACTCTTCCATGCTTCGGTTCACACCCAACAGGGAGCTGGAACCCCGAAGGAGGCCCGGACCCCAAAGGAAGCCCGTCCGGGTCAGGCGGCCCAACCCCCGCAGGATGTCTACACCCAGCAGATCGGGGGGACCGATCTGACCCTGGAGATGGTCCCTATTCCCGGCGGGCAATTTACCCCGGCCGCCCGGTCAGCAGCAAGCGCAATGCGGGAAGTCCGCGTGGAACCCTTCTGGATGTCGTCCCGGGAAATCACCTGGGGCCTTTACAAGTTGTTCCTGGAGCGTACGGCCGATACCGAGCCGCAGCCGGATCCAGGGAGGGACGTGGACCTCGGCGTGGATGCGGTTTCCGGGGCCACGGTGCCTTATGTGGATATGAGCCTGGGCATGGGGACCGGGAAAGACTTCCCGGTGAGCAATGTCACACGAAGGGCCGCCGCCCGGTTCTGCAAGTGGCTTTCCGCCAAAACCGGCTATTTTTACCGGTTGCCCACCGAAGCCGAGTGGGAGTACGCGGCAAGGGCCGGGACAGAAACCCCCTCTTTCTATGAAGACGGGCCGGACAACCTGGATCGCTTTGCCTGGTACGATGCCAATAGCGGCGGGACCTACCACCCCGTGGGGACAAAGGAACCCAACCCCTGGGGACTTTACGATATTTACGGGAATGTGGCAGAATGGACGCTGGACGATTACCAGGCGGGCAGTTACGGGGAGCTGGCCTCGGATTTCGATGCGCCCGCATCCGAATATCCCGGCACCCTGAGGGGAGGCAGTTATCGCGACCCGCCCGGGAACCTGACCAGCACCTTTCGGATGGCTTCCGACCCCGTCTGGAAGCAGCGCGATCCCCAGTTCCCGCGCAGTAAATGGTGGTTTACGGATGCGCCATTTGCAGGCTTCCGCATTGTGCGCCCGGCACAACCGCCCCCACCTGCGGAATTTTCCCGTTATTGGGATACGGAATAAAACAAACAGGAACCATAAAAGTAATCAAAGTCAATCGATCGAAGAGCTACCTTAAACTTCAGAAAAATGAAAAAATCAACCCAGACAAACGATACGCGGAGGACCTTTATTAAAACCTCGGCCCTGGCGGCCTCGGCAGCCCTGCTGCCTTCCCTGGAGATGCAGGCAATGGCCCGGGTATTCAATGAAACCAAACTGAAAATTGCCCTGGTCGGTTGCGGCGGCAGGGGGACGGGCGCTGCCAATCAGGCGCTGCAGGCCGACCCGAACGTGGAACTGGTGGCCATGGCCGACCTGTTCGAGGACCGGCTGAACGACAGCTATGGTAACCTGGCCGAAGCCTATCAGGGAACCGGAAAAATCAACGTGGCAGACAAACATAAATTCGTCGGTTTTGACGGGTTCAAAAAGGCGATCGACCTGGCCGACGTGGTCCTCCTTGCCACGCCGCCGGGCTTCCGGCCCTACCATTTTGCCTATGCGGTGGAAAACGGCAAACACGTCTTTATGGAGAAACCGGTGGCCACGGATGCCCCGGGGATCCGCAAGGTCCTGGAAACCGCCAGGCTGGCCGACGAAAAGAAACTCAACGTGGTGGTGGGCCTGCAACGCCACTACCAGGAGAACTACATCAAAACCCTGGAACAGATTCAGTCCGGGGCCATTGGCAGGATCCGATCCGGCCAGGTCTACTGGAACAGTGCGGGCGTCTGGGTGCGGCCGCGCGAGGCCGGCCAGTCCGAGCTGGAATACCAGATGCGCAACTGGTACTACTTTAACTGGATCTGCGGGGACCACATCCTGGAGCAGCATATCCACAATATCGATGTGGCCAACTGGTTCCTGGGGGAATACCCGGTATCGGCCCAGGGGATGGGCGGGCGCCTGGTGCGCACCGGGCAGGACCACGGGGAAATCTTCGACCACCATTTTGTGGAATATACCTATCCGAACGGGGCGGTCATCGCCAGCCAGTGCCGGCACCAGCCAGGCACCATGTACCGGGTAGGCGAATGCTTCCAGGGCACCGGAGGTTCAGTGGTTACCAACGATGCGGGCGTGGCGAAGCTCTACGATCTCGACGGGAAGGAAACGGCCTCCATCGCCAGTACGGAAGGGCACAACCCCTACCAGGAGGAGCATGTGCAACTGTTTGCCTCCATACGGGAGGGCGGGCAGATCAATGATGCCTACAACGGGGCGCGGAGCACCCTGACAGCGATCATGGGCCGGATGGCCACCTACACTGGCCAGGTCATCAGCTGGGAAGAAGCCATGAATTCCCAGGTGCGGCTCATGCCGGAAGAAGTTACCTGGGAGACCACCCCGCCCTCCCTACCGGATGCAGACGGTCGCTACCCGATCCCCACGCCCGGACAGTACCAGGCGGTCTAGGTCAGAGCCGGATGTCGTTTGCGCCCGGGCGCAACGCGAGTTCCGCCTGGTTCCAATATAAGGTTCCGGTAATCCCTGGGGGCAGGGTGATACTGCCGTTCAGCCCCCCGTTCGCGGACTTTTTCAGTTCCGTTTTGATAAACCCGGCGGGGTGGGGGATTTCCCCTGCTACCGCTTCCAGGTCCCCGAGGCTGGGGCGGATAGCGACCGATTTGAAGCCAGGAGCGGCGGGTTGTATCCCACAGACCAGGGACAGGAAATAATAGAGGGGGGAGGCGCTCCAGGCGTGGCAGTCCGAGCGGGTCGGATCGGACTGCTCGGCAAAGGTGGTCAGGCCCCTGTCCAGCATGGTTTGCCAGGGCCCCAGGGTTTTCAGGTAGCGATCGCCCATCCCTGCGGCCTGCAATGCCTCCGTTACGTAAAACGAGAAGTAATAGGAAGCCGGGGCCATGTCTTTTGCCGAGAGGACGCGTTCCATAAAGCTGGCCTGCTCTGCCGGGGGCACCAGCCCGGTAAGCAGGGCGAGTGCATTGGCGTGCTGGCTGTAATAGACCTTTTCGGGGGTATCCGCAAAAAGGCCCCTCCCCGGGTCCCAGCAGGAATCGCGGACCGCCGCGCCAACCTGGTCGGCCAGGCCCCGGTAGCGCACGGCCTGCTCCGGGTATCCATATGCTTCGAGGAGTTCGGCACCTTTTTTCAACACGTATACATAATACAGGCTGATAATGGCGGATTGCCCGTCCCGGGTCCCGGGCGGCACCCCGGAATCCCATCCGTGCCCGTTCACCCAGTCCACGAAATTCCACCACTCCAGTTTGCCCAGCATGCCATTGGGTTCCAGGTGGCCTTCATACCAATTCAGCACACTCAGCATGCCCGGCACCAGTTCCCGAACGGTCTCCGAATCCGGGGTCAGCATCCAGTAATCGTGCATCATCGCAATCCAGACCAGGGAAAAGGTCGGGATCAGCTGGGGGTCATAGCTCGGGTAGCGGCTCTGGGTGAGCCCGAACGGCATCTTGGAATCCCGGTAGGAGTGAAGCGCATTCCTGAAAAGCCGGGTATCCCCGGACACATAGGTGGATACCAGGCATTGGATGCGCGTATCCCCCGTATACTGCAATTGTTCGTAATAGGGGCAGTCAAAATAATTTTCGCCCGAACAGAGTCGCTGGGTGCGCCAGCCCACTTCCCAGACGGGTGCCAGCCATTCGCGGTTGGCCGTGAATTGGGCCTTTTCTTCAAAGGGATATCCGGTAAAACGGGAGGTAAAGCCATCCAACACCAGGGGAGCACCCCCGGTTTTGATCCGGACTTCCACATAGCGGAAGGTCCGCCACCAGAGCGATTCGTGCATCCTGTCTGCGCCCCCGTCCGGCAGGATCACATCCGTATTCCCGCGGATGGATTTACCTGCCACCTCGTTTCGGTTGCCCTTGCCCCCGTCGGGGTTATACAGGCTTTCGGCGTAGGTGAATTCCAGGCGGCTGCCCTTGCCGCCTGAAAATCGCACTACCGGATAGGCGGTGGTCAGGTGGCCCTGGTCGAACAAAAGGGTGACTTCCCGGTTGGCCGGTATGTTCAGCGGCTCCGTCCCGCGGAAGGCCTTATCAGCCGCATCCGGGGGGTCCATGCGCCTGACGGCCCAGAATTCCTGGGCGGTTTCCTCCATCAGGGGGATGGTCCGTGGAATGAGTACGTGTCCGGCAATACCCCCGAATTTTTCAAGGCTCAGGGTGGGCCGGCCCGCTTCCCCTTCCCGTGACGGGACAAACCCGTCGCGGTAGCCGGCTTCCTGCCATCCCCAGTTGTGTGCCGCGGCATCAAAGGATTCCCCGGGCCCTACCACGTAGTAGGCATTGAGTTCTACCGGGAGGGGTTCAAATGCCCCGCACCGGCCAGCCAGCCAGCTGCCGTCTGTATCGGCAAGCCTTTCGGCCGGGCCGTCCCCCTGCAGGATGAACCCGGTTCGGACCGAATGCTGGGCCACCGGGCGGTGGTCTGCAAAATTCCAGACCGTGGCGGCCAGGACATTCACCCCTTCTTTCAGGTAAGGGGCCAGGTCCAGGCTTTCATAGCGCCAGTTGAGCCGGTCGCCCCTCGCCGGGCCAAACGTAATGTACCGGCCGTTGACATAGAGTTTATACCGGTTATCGGCGGAGACATGTACCACGAAGGATTCGGGTACGGCATCCAGGTTCACTTCCTTTTTGAAATGGAACACCCCGAAGGTATCGCCAGGGTCTTCCGGATGCGAAATCCAGCGGGCCGACCAGGCGTGGCGCAGTTCGGGGTTGATTTGATCGGTGGCCTGTGCGTTGGCCAGCAGGGGTACCAGGAAGGCCAGCAGGCCCATGAGCAACCTGGCTGGACAGAGAGATGACGTTTGCATTTGGGTTGGTTTTAGGGTCGCAGGGTGCAGGAAACACCTTCTTCAATATAGGATTTTTATAGTAAATTACAGGGTTCGATTTTCGGGAGAAGCCTTCCCTTTTTCCTTTTGGCCCGAACCACTAAAAAAACCAACTGATGAAACCATCCAACTTTTTCAACCGCTTATTTTTAGTCCTTTGTTTTGTTCTCAGCACCGGGCTGCAGGCCCAAAGCCTTCCGACCGGGGATCCCGGGGCACTGGGGTTTTCGCCCGACCGGCTGAGCCGGCTCGATGCGGCTTTTGACCGGTATGTAGAGGCAGGGGAGCTGCCCGGCGGGGTTATCCTGGTAGCACGGAAAGACCAGGTGGCATACTACCGCGCCTTCGGCTACGCGGACCTGGAAGCCCGTAAACCCATGCCCAGGGAGGCCCTTTTCCGGATCGCCTCCCAGTCCAAAGCCATTGTCAGCGTCGGCATCCTCCTGTTGCAGGAGGAAGGCAAACTGCTTATCCAGGACCGCTTATCGAAATACATTCCCGAGTTTGCGGAAACCACGGTGGCGGTCAGTGACGATGCCGGTTACCGGGAGGAACCTGCAAAACGCCCCATCACGCTCCGGGACCTGCTCACCCACACGGCCGGTATTGGTTATGGATGGGGCCCCGCACAGGAAAAATGGGAAGCTGCGGGGATCATGGGATGGTATTTTGCGGACCGGGACGAACCCATCCTGGAAACCGTCAGGCGGATGGCCGCCCTGCCGAATAGCGCACACCCGGGGGAGCAATTCGTCTATGGCTACAACACGGATATCCTGGGGGCGGTAATCGAGGTGGTTTCGGGTCAGCCGCTCGATGTGTTCCTGAAGGAACGCATATTCGGTCCGCTCGGGATGGAAGACACGTTTTTCTACGTACCCCGGGAAAAGGCGCCCCGCCTGGCCACCGTATACACCCCGGCCGATGGGGGAGGCCTGGAACGGGCCCCCGACGGGCCGGGGATGAACACCCAGGGGAATTACGTCAACGGTCCGCGAAAAAGCTTCTCAGGGGGCGCCGGCCTGGTATCCACAGCCGCGGATTACTACCGTTTCCTGCAGATGATGGAGAACGGGGGGACCCTGGGCGGGGTACGATTGCTGTCTCCCCGCACCGTGGAACTGATGACGGTCAACCATTTGGGGGAGGAAGTGGATTTCGGACCGGGACGCGGGTTCGGCCTCGGTTTTGAGGTAGTCACCGATATGGGCCGCAACGGCACCTACGGTTCTGTCGGGCAATACGGCTGGGGCGGTGCCTATCACAGTACGTACTGGGTGGATCCCAGGGAGGAACTGATCGTCGTGTACTTTACCCAGGTCCGGCCCAACACCCGGGTTCCCGACCACGGATTACTGGGGAACCTGGTATACCAGGCGCTGGTGGACTAAGGTCATTCCCACCATTTGCGCAACCGGCTCACCAGCGCCCCGACGCTGAGCCCCTGTACGATGATCGAAAAGATCACCACGATATAGGTAACGACCAGGAACAGGTCCCGGTACATATCCTCGGCGAGGCTGAGGGCCAGGGCGATGGAGATGGCGCCCCTCAGTCCCCCCCAGGTCATTACCACATGGGTGTGCTTGACAAAATTCAGGCGCTTCTCGTAAATCTTGATTGGCAGGTAGAGGGATACATGACGGCAAACCAGAGCGATGGGGATCATCATTACCCCGGCGATCACGTATTCGGTTTCCACCTCCAGGACCAGCATTTCCATGCCCACCAGTACAAACAGGATGGTATTGAGCAGGATATCGATCAGTTCCCAGAATTTGTCCACATAGAGCTCGACGGTTTCGGACATCGCCTGGTTCCGGGAATGGGTCCCGCCGATCATCAGACCGGCAGCTACCATGGCCAACGGGCCGGAAACGTGCAGGTATTGTGCGAGCACCATCCCGGTCATCACCATGGCAAGGGTCAGGATCACCTCGATGTCGTATTCGTCAATCGTGCGCATCATCCGGTAGGTGATCCAGCCCATGACGATCCCGAGCAGCAGGCCACCGAACACCTCCAGCAGGAAAAGGGACAGGATTTCCGTAACGGAGACGGCTTCCCAGCCGCCGGCTGCCATGCCGAAGAGGGTCAGGAAGACTACCACGCCCACCCCGTCGTTGAAGAGGGATTCCCCTACAATTTTAATTTCCAGTTTTTCGGGGGCCCCAACCTTCTTCAAAATGCCGAGGACCGCAATGGGATCGGTAGGGGAGATCAGGGACCCGAACAGCAGGCAGTAGATAAAGGGCACCTCCAACCCCACCAGGCCGAGCACAAAAAAGGTAGCACCGCCAATGAGGAAGGTGGATACCAGCACCCCGAAGGTGGCAAACAACAGGACCGGCCATTTCTGTTCCTTGAGCTTTTCCAGGTCGGTGTGGAGTGCCCCGGCAAACAACAGGAAGCCGAGCATCAGATCCAGCAGGACGGTGCGGAAGTCGATTTGGGACAGGATGTATCGTTCGGCTTCCAGCAGCGTGCTGTCAAAGGCGCTCAGGGCGAATACCCCCAGGGTGAAGGCAATGGTGATGACCGTTAGCCCGATCGTATTCGGAAGCTTTACGAACCGGGTATTCAGGTAGCCAAAAAGGGCCGAAAAAAGAACGAGGACCGTGGTAATAACAAAATAATCCATAGCTGGCGTTTGTCTCGGGGGTTGAACCCAAATCGCGGCTAATATACTACCTGCGATCCATACTACCAGCTATGGATGGTTCCTTCCTGTTATTTCTGATGTACTGCAGCTCTGGGTTTGAATTCGGCAACCGCCTCACTGAGGTCAAAAGCTTTTTGACCGGGAAGGACACTTTCGAGGATGCTGCTGCCTGCGGCACTCCGGTACCCTCCGGCGCAGTGCACCACAAAGGGCTTGTCCGTGGGCAGCTCCCCGGTCCGGTCCCGCAGTTCATTCAGGGGGATGGTCAGGGCCTGCTCAAAATACTTGCCGTCGGCCACCTCACTGGGGTTCCGTATATCTACTATCGTATAGGCCCCGGGATGGTCTTTAAAGGCTTGCAGGTCCAGTTTCTCTGAATGCGCGCCCGGTGAGTCCGCGGCAACTACCACGGCCCGGATGGTTTTCTCGTAACCGATTTTGGCTACACGGGCCAGTACGGCATCCCGTTCGGAAACGGAGCCGATAACCAGGTAGTACGGTTCTTCAGGAAGCAGGATGGAGCCCAGCCAGGTCTCGATCTTATCGCTTTCGTCCCGGGCCATGATGTTGATGCTGCCCGGGTAATGGCCTGCCTTGAAGGTATCGCTGCTCCTGGTGTCCACAACAGGGATGCCCGGTTCCAGGGAGTCAGGCCCCAAAAGTAACGGTACCTGAGCCATCGAGGGTTCATAATCGTCTGGTCCTTCCTTGTTCGTATCCACGTCATACCCGAAATAGTGTGGGATAAAAGGTTGCCCTTTCAGGATCTCTCCTACGAAATCTTCCTCGGATTGCGACCGGAACGCCCAGTTTCCCATGCGTTCGTTGCCCAGGGTACTGGAGGCGTCCGAGGAGAGGTTTTTGCCACAGAGAGACCCCGCCCCGTGGGCCGGGTATACCAGGGTTTTGTCCGGAAGGTCTGTGAATTTATCTTGCACGGTGCGGTACATCATCCGGGCCAGTTCTTCCCGTTTTGCGGTGAGGTTCCCTGCTTTCTCCCGCAAGTCGGGCCGCCCCACATCACCTATAAACAAGGTATCCCCGCTGAACATGGCGTAGGTATCCCGGGAATCCCGGGCCATTACGGTAATGCTGTCGGGAGAGTGTCCGGGGGTGTTCAACGCCCATATTTCGGCCTCCCCAAGCTGGAGTTTGTCGCCCTCATCAAAGGTTTTATGGGGATAACTGGCGCCCACCAGCTTGCTGGCGTAAATGACAGCGCCGGTTTCTTTGTGTATCTGCAGGTGGCTGCTGACAAAATCGGCATGGGGATGGGTCTCGAAAACAGCGGTGATCCGCGCATTGTGCTCCTCGGCAAACCGGTAATAGGGCATCGGGTCACGGGAAGGGTCTACCAGCGCGATTTTGCCCTCGCTCAGGATGGCATAGGAATAATGGGCCAGGGGTTTATCTTCGAATTGTCTGATTTTCATAAATATATTTTTTATACAGGCACAAAAATACCGGATGTATGGGGGCAATGCTGTAACCCGTGTTACACAAGCTACGGGTCGAATCCGCCAAAAATGTCTCCCCCCGGCCCCTTAATTTAAGCAATGGATATGTATCTTTAACGGCAAATACTTCAGATGAAATTTACCTGGGAGGGCGTCATGCCCGCATTGACCACGAAGTTCGATGCATCGGACCAATTGGATACCGGATTATTCCGCAAGAATGTTTTGGCTCAGATAGATGCCGGGGCAAGCGGACTTATCCTTGGGGGAACCCTTGGTGAAGCCAGCACCCTGACGGAAGCTGAAAAAGATACCCTGACTGCAGTGGCCCTGGAAACTTCCGGAGGAAAGGTACCCGTAATCGTCAATATTGCCGAGCAAAGCACCACCGGAGCCCGTGCAGCTGCCAGGCGCGCAGCCTCCAACGGAGCAGACGGGCTGATGCTCCTGCCGCCCATGCGGTATAAGGCTACCGCCCGGGAAACCGTCGCCTATTTCAAGGCAGTTGCAGGCGCCACCGACCTGCCTATCCTCATATATAACAACCCGGTGGATTACGGGATCGAAGTGACCCCGGATATGTTTGAAGAATTACTGGAAGCCTGCCCTACGGTGGGTGCCGTGAAGGAATCCACACGGGATATTTCCAATGTTACCCGCCTTCGCAACCGGTTCGGGGAGCGGCTGAAAATACTTACTGGCGTGGATACATTGGGCCTGGAAAGCGTATTGATGGGGGCAGATGGCTGGGTTGCGGGCCTGGTATGTGCCTACCCCAGGGAGACGGTTGCCGTTTTCGCGCTGGGAAAGGCAGGAAAAATACGGGAGGCCCGGGCCATTTACCAATGGTTCCTGCCCCTTCTGGAACTCGACATCAGCCCACAGCTCGTGCAGAATATCAAGCTGGCGGAAGTCGCCACCGGGCTGGGTTCCGAACACGTCCGCCCGCCTAGGTTGCCCCTGGAGGGCGCGGAGCGGGAACGGGTCCTTGGGATTATAAACAGGGCGATGGATCGGCGGCCGCTCCTGCCGGAGTATAAACAGTACCTGTAATACTGGGCAAGGGGCCACCATCCTCCTCCCCGGCAATCAAGATAACTAGTTACCATGCAACAACCTATCACCGGCAAACAACTCATCGGCTTTTCAGAAATTTCGGCAGGCCAGGAAACCTTTCAGAGCATCAATCCGGCTACCGGGGAGGCAAACCCCTGGCATTTTTCCGAAGCAACCAGCGGGGAGATTGACCAGGCCGTCGGGCTGGCGGCCCGGTCTTTTGAGGCCTATTCCAGGACTCCCGGGAACCGAAGGGCCGCTTTCCTGCATACCATTGCCGACCAGCTGGAGTCGGACAGGAAATCCCTGGTTGCCGTGTATATGCAGGAGTCCGGTTTGCCAGAAGGCCGTGCCAACGGGGAACTCGGCCGGACCACGGCCCAGCTGCGGTCCTTTGCGGAACTTGTGGATGAGGGTTCCTGGGTGCAGGCGCGCATCGATACGGCCCAGAGCGACCGGGAGCCCCTGCCCAAACCAGACATCCGCAAATGCCTGATGCCACTGGGGCCTGTGGTGGTCTTCGGCGCGAGCAACTTCCCCTTTGCCTTTTCGACCGCAGGGGGCGATACGGCTTCTGCCCTGGCTGCAGGCTGCCCGGTTGTGGTCAAAGGACATCCCATGCACCCGGCTACCGGGGAGCTGGTCGCAAGGGCGGTCATACAGGCTGTACGGAAATCCAAAATGCCTGAAGGGGTGTTTTCGTATTTGCAGGGGACTTCCAGGAGCCTCGGGGAGCAACTCGTCAAACACCCGTGCATCGCAGCGGCGGGCTTTACAGGAAGCCGTGCTGGTGGGCTGGCTTTATCTGCAATTGCTGCGGGCCGCGAGGTCCCTATCCCGTTCTTTGCCGAAATGGGCAGCGTAAACCCCGTGGTCCTGCTGCCGACTGCTCTGGACCCGAAAGCCGGATGGGCCAAATCCTACGCGGGTTCGGTAACCCTGGGGGTCGGGCAGTTCTGTACGAACCCCGGCCTGCTGTTCGGCATTGAGGGGCCTGGTTTGGACCGCTTCGGGAAAGCACTCGCCGGGGAAGTTGCTGCCATCCCTCCGGCCTGCATGCTCCACCCCAACATGGCCGGGAATTTCATGGAAATGCGCAATGCCCTGGGGCAGCAGCCGGGGGTCCGGTACCTGACCTCGGACGATCCCCCTGCGGGGACCAATGAAGTGCCTGCCACGGTGGCTGTGGTCGGGGGTTCGGATTTTACGGGAAACCCGAAACTGCAGCAGGAGGTCTTCGGTCCCTTTACCCTGTTGGTGTCCTGCAGGGACGTGCAGGAACTGGAAAGTGCCCTGGTCAGCCTGGAAGGACAACTCACCGCATCCGTCCTGGGTACTGAGGAAGAATTTAGGAACCACCCGGGCGTGTTGGATAAATTGCGGTCCAAAGCGGGTCGGATCCTCTTTAACGGGGTACCGACGGGGGTGGAAGTCTGCCCTTCCATGCACCACGGGGGCCCCTTCCCGGCAACGACGGATTCCCGGTACACCTCGGTGGGAACGGATGCGATCCTCAGGTGGGTCCGGCCCCTCTCGTTCCAGAACTGTCCGCAATCCCTCCTCCCCGAGGTATTGCGGAATACAAACCCCGGCGGGGTATGGCGCCTGGTTGACGGCACCTGGTCGGACGAAAGTATCATTACCTTATGAAACAACGCGCCTGGCCTGTAGCAGCAAGCTGCTGCATGGCCATTTCCAGTATTTTGTTCTCAATCGGAGTCCGGGCCCAGGAGGGAACTTCACCCCTGGACAGCATCCTCCATGAAGTCGCTTCTTTTGAAGCCTATGACTGGTCCGAATATCCCCTCGGGTTACATACGGTGGAGCGCTTCCGCCGGGAGGCCGATTTTGCCACCGAAATGGTGGGACGCATCCAGGGCATCGATCCATCGACGCTGGATGAAACGGACCGGATTTCCCTGGACCTGCTCCGGTTCAGCCTCCAGGACGAAGCGGACCAATTCCGCCTGGGCATGCACCTGAACCCCATCCAGGCCGACCAGGGGTTCCACCTGAACCTCAATTACCGCATCCGCCCCCTGAACAATTACAAGGAAGTCAAATCCTACCTGAAAATGCTCCGTGCCTTCCCGGACTATGCAGACCAGCATTTTGAACTCATGCGGGAGGGCCTGGAGCGCGGTATATCGCAACCACGGGTGATCTTTGAGGGGTATGCCTCCACTTATGAGGACCACATCGTCGAAGATTACCAGGAAAGCGATTTTTACGGGCCCCTCCGCGACCTTCCCGCCGGGCTCAGCCCCAGCCAGCAGGATTCGGTACTGGACGCAGGGCGGGAGGCCATTGAAACGGCTGTGGTTCCGGCTTTCCGGTCCATCAGGGAATTCTTTGAAACCGAGTACCTCCCGGCCACCCGGGAGGCCATCGGCGTATCGGCTACCCCAGGGGGGCGCGCCTTCTACCAGAACCGCATCGATTTTTACACCACCATCCCGGGATATACCGCGGACAGTATCCACCGGATCGGCCTCTCGGAAGTGGCCCGGATCCGAAGCGAAATGCAAACGATTATCGATACGGTGGGGTTTGAAGGCAACTTTGCCGATTTCCTGGATTACCTGCGGACCGACCCGCAGTTCTATGCCGGCAGCCCGGAGGAGCTGCTGATACATGCCCGGGATATCGCCAAGCGCATCGACGCGACCTTGCCGCGATTTTTTAACACACTGCCCCGGCGTCCCTACGGGGTTGAACCCGTGCCGGATGCCATCGCCCCCAAGTATACTGGCGGGCGCTACAAGCCACCCTCGGGACCCAGGGAAGCCGGCACCTACCTGGTCAATACCTATAAACTGGAAAGCCGCCCCTTGTATACCCTGCCCGCACTTACCGCCCACGAAGCGGTCCCCGGGCACCACCTTCAGGGTGCCCTGAACCGGGAGCTGGCGGACAGCATCCCCGATTTCCGCCGTCGCCTCTACCTTTCCGCCTACGGCGAGGGCTGGGGGTTGTACGCGGAATACCTGGCCGCAGAGATGGGGATCTATCGCAACGGCTATGAAAAATTCGGGCAGCTGACCTATGAGATGTGGCGCGCCTGCAGGCTGGTGGTGGATACGGGTATCCATGCCCTGGGGTGGAGCCGGGAGGAAGCGGTGGATTACATGCGCCGCAACACGGCACTTTCCCTGCATGAAATCAATACGGAAACCGACCGCTACATCGCCTGGCCGGGGCAGGCCCTTTCCTATAAGATGGGGGAGATCATCCTCCGGAAACTGCGGGCCGAAGCGGAAAATGCCCTGGGCCCCGATTTCGACATAGGGGAATTCCACGAGGTGATCCTCGAACAGGGGACGGTTACCCTGCCCATCCTGATGCGCCGGGTCCGGGCCTATATCGAGAAAAACGCAAACCCCTGATCCATGGGCCGGCATGTCTTCAAATGTATCGACGGCCACACGGCGGGGAACCCCGTCCGGGTAGTGGCTTCCGGGGGGCCACAGCTCTCCGGTCGCAGCATGTCCGAAAAACGGCAGCATTTCCTGCGGGAATTTGACTGGATCAGACAGGGGCTGATGTTCGAACCCAGGGGCCACGATATGATGAGCGGCAGCATCTTTTACCCGCCCAGCGACCCGGCCAACGACCTGGGGATCCTGTTTATCGAAACCAGCGGTTGCCTTCCCATGTGCGGTCACGGAACCATCGGGAGCATCACCATCGGCCTCGAGGAGGGCCTGATCCGGCCGAAGGTCCCGGGACAGGTCCGGCTGGAAACCCCTGCCGGCCTGGTCCGCATCCGGTACGGGCAGGAGGGTGAAAAAATCGAGTGGGTCGCCCTCACCAACGTACCGTCCTTTGTGGCGGCTTCCGGTCTCAGCCTGGAAACCCCTTCCCTGGGAAACCTTCGGTTCGACGTGGCCTACGGGGGCAATTACTACGCCATTGTGGATCCCCAGCCGGACTTTTCGGGATTGGAAAACTACCGGGCGTCGGAGCTTATCCGCTTCAGCCGGGAACTCCGGACCCTGATTGCGGCCCGGTTCCCGGACCGCTTTGTTCACCCGGAAGACCCCAGCATTAGGGGGGTATCCCATGTACTTTGGGCGGGCAAGCCGCTGAAGCCGGATTCCACGGCCAGGAATGCCGTGTTCTACGGGGACAATGCCATTGACCGCTCCCCCTGCGGCACCGGTACATCCGCCCGGATGGCCCAGTGGCACCAGCAGGGGCGGTTGGAGGTCGGAGAACCCTTCCTGCATGAAAGCTTTATTGGCTCCCGCTTCGAGGGGCGGGTATTGGAAAAAACCCGGGTGGGGGACTTCCCGGCAATCATCCCCGAGATTCGCGGGTCGGCCTGGGTCCATGGATACAATACGCTCATTATTGATGAGTCCCATCCCTTCCCAAGGGGTTTTCAGGTGATTTAGGCAGGCGGCGCAGTTCGGAAACCAAACAAACCCTCCTAAACTTCTCTTAAACAATACAATAATCCGCCGAATTTTGTAGTTTTGATGTTGTTATGAAGCCATTGGCCCATAAATCCGGCGCAGTTTTACTCGCCTTCCTGCTCTTGTTCTCCACGTTGTCTTTCAGCATGGACATGCATTTCTGCGGGAAGACGCTGGTGGACTTTAAGCTCTACCATAAGGCAGAAGGTTGCGGCATGGCCATGGACGATTCCGCCACGACCGAATCCGGCTGCTGCAATGACGTGGAAATTGTCGTGGTCGGCCAGGATGACCTGGACAGTGCCAAGGCAGATACACATACCGGACAGATCGAAGTCCTGGCGACCTTCATTGCCAGCGGATTTCCCTTTCTCCTGCAACTGGAACCCCGGTCGGCCGAACTTCCCTATGAGGCCTATTCGCCTCCCCGCCTGGTCCGCGACATCCCGGTTCGCCACCAGGTATTCCTGATTTGATTAAGCTTTTTTTGAAATGCGCCCGGGGCCGGAAATGGCCATGGGCTACTCCTGTTTGCGGCTTTAGCCGGAAGCGATTGTAAATCAAAAGAAAGCTAAATCGACACCATGCTGAATAAAGGCATAAAATTTCTCATCGAAAACAAACTGGTCGCTGTATTGCTGCTGGTCCTCTTTGTGGGCTGGGGCACGGTCAATGCCCCGTTTGGCTGGAAGACGGACTGGTTGCCGTCCGATCCGGTCCCGGTAGATGCCATCCCGGATATAGGTGAAAACCAGCAGATCGTTTTTACCCGGTGGCCCGGCAGGTCGCCCCAGGATATCGAGGACCAGGTGACGTACCCGCTTACCACTTCCCTTTTGGGGATCCCCGGGGTCCGCACCATCCGCAGTTCCTCCATGTTCGGGTTTTCCAGCATTTACATCATCTTCGAGGAAGGGGTGGAATTCTATTGGAGCCGAAGCCGGATCCTCGAAAAACTGAATTCGCTTTCCCCCGGCCTGTTGCCGGATGGGGTCAGCCCGGCCCTCGGTCCCGATGCGACCGCCCTGGGGCAGATTTTCTGGTATACCCTGGAGGGGCGTGATGCCCAGGGGAACGTAACTGGCGGCTGGGACCTGCAGGAACTCAGGAGCATCCAGGATTTTTACGTTAAGTATGCCCTTTCGTCTGCCAGTGGCGTCTCGGAAGTCGCTTCCATTGGCGGGTATGTGCAGGAATACCAGATCGATGTGGACCCGGAAAAGATGCGGCAATACGGCATTGGCCTTGATCAGGTGGTGGGGGCCGTCCGCATGAGCAACCGGGATATCGGCGCCCAGACCATTGAAATCAACCAGGCGGAATACCTGGTCCGGGGGTTGGGGTATATCGAATCCCTGGACGACCTGCGCAATGCGGTGGTGGCCTCCGAGGATTTTACCTCCCTGCGTCTGGGGGATATTGCAAACATCTCCCTCGGCGCGGCAGAACGGCGGGGCATCCTCGACAAGGGCGGGGCCGAAGTGGTCGGGGGCGTGGTCGTGGCGCGATACGGTGCCAACCCACTGGAGGTCATCAACAATGTCAAGGCCCAGATCGCGGAACTGAGTGACGGCCTGCCTTCCAAGGAACTCAGGGACGGGCGCATCTCCCAGTTGACCGTGGTGCCTTTTTACGATCGCACCGAATTGATACAGGAGACCCTGGGGACCCTGGAGGAGGCCCTCACGCTGGAGGTACTCATCACCATCCTGGTCATCGTGGTCATGGTCTTCAACCTCAGGGCTTCCGTCCTGATTTCCGGGTTACTTCCCGTGGCCGTCCTGATGGTGTTTATCGCCATGCGCTACGGGGGGGTGGACGCAAATATCGTGGCGCTTTCCGGGATCGCCATTGCCATCGGTACCATGGTGGATATGGGGGTGATCCTGAGTGAAAATATCATCCGCCACCTGGACGAATCGGAGGAGTCCGTCCCGGTGAACACGGTGGTCTACAACGCCACGGCAGAGGTATCGGGTGCCATCCTGACTGCCGTGATGACGACCATCATCAGCTTCATCCCCGTGTTCACGCTGATCGGGGCCGAAGGCAAGCTCTTCCGGCCCCTGGCATTCACCAAGACCTTTGCCCTGGCGGCTGCCCTGGTGGTGGCCCTCTTCCTCATCCCGCCCTTTGCGGCCTTCCTTTTCCGGAAAACGCCCCAACGGAGCCGGTTGCGACTGCTGGCCTATGGTTTGTTGACCGCTTCGGGCGTCGCGGTGCTTGCAGGAGGATTCACCATAGGGCTGGCCCTGGTGGCCTTCGGGCTCGTCGGTTTGCTGTCCCAGCCGGCCGTGGCTGGCAGGCTGCCCGCCGGCCTGGCCCGGATCGGAACCGATCCTTCCCGGCTGAACCTGGGGATCACGGTGGTAACCATCATCTGGCTGCTGACCGTTTATTGGCGCCCGCTGGGACTGAACCAGAACCTCTTCCTGAATTTCCTGTTCGTGTCGCTTATATGTACGGTTTTGCTTGGCGGCTTCATGCTGTTCCGGAGAAGCTATACCCCCATCCTCCGGTGGACCCTGCGGAACAAGCTCTTGTTCCTGGCGGCACCAGCAGCGCTGATCTGTTTGGGGTTCCTGATCATGCGCAATACAGGGAAAGAATTCATGCCTGCTCTGAACGAGGGTTCCTTTTTGCTGATGCCTACCTCAATGCCTCATGCCGGTGTGGCGGAAAATCAGCGGGTGCTGCAGCAGCTCGATATGGCCGTGGCGGCCATCCCCGAAGTAAAATCGGTGGTGGGTAAAGCGGGCAGGACGGAATCGGCCCTGGACCCCGCTCCCCTTTCCATGTATGAAAATGTGATCCAATACAAACCGGAATACCTGCAGGATCCTTCCGGGAAGCGGCAGCGATACCGGGTAGACCCGGATGGGCTTTTCGTGCTGAAGGACGGCGGCCGGGTGACCAACCCCAATACGGCAACGGATTCCGCGACTGCGGTCTATTTTGCCGATGTGACCCACTCCATGCTCATCCCGGACGCGGACGGGGCCTATTTCCGAAACTGGCGCCCGGAGATTGAATCCCCCGACGACATCTGGGACGAGATCGTTTCCGCAACCCGTATCCCCGGGGTCACCTCAGCCCCCAAGCTGCAGCCCATCGAAACACGGTTGGTCATGTTGCAGACCGGTATGCGGGCGCCCATGGGAATAAAGGTCAAGGGACCGGACCTCAGGCAGATCGAAGCCTTTGGCCGGGAACTCGAAACGATATTGAAAGAAGCGGACGGAGTCAAGGATGAAGCGGTCTTTGCCGACCGGATCGTGGGCAAGCCCTATTTGCTCATCGATATCGACCGGGAAAGGCTCGCCCGTTACGGCCTGCTCCTGGATGACGTGCAGCAGGTGCTGGAGGTGGCCCTGGGGGGCAAGGTGCTCACGCAGACCGTCGAGGGACGGGAACGCTACGGGGTACGCGTCCGCTATCCCAGGGAACTTAGGGACAGCCCCGAGGATATTGGTTCGGTGTATGTCCCTGTGCCAGGGGGCAACCCGGTCCCGTTGAGCGAGTTGGTGGAAATCCGCTATGAGCGCGGGCCAATGGCCATCAAAAGCGAGGATACGTTTTTGGTGGGCTATGTCCTTTTTGATAAGATGGACGGCTATGCCGAGGTGACCGTTGTCGAAAATGCCCAGCAGCTTATCCGTGAGAAGATCGATTCCGGCGACCTGTTGGTGCCCGAAGGGATCAGTTACCGGTTTACCGGTTCCTATGAAAACCAGGTACGGGCAGAGCGGACGCTTTCCGTGGTGGTGCCCCTGGTCCTGCTGATCATTTTCCTGATCCTCTATTTCCAGTTCCGCTCCGTGACCACTTCCCTGATGGTCTTCACCGGTATTGCCGTGGCATTTGCCGGCGGTTTCATCATGATCTGGCTTTACGGGCAGGAATGGTTCCTGAATTTCGGGTTATTCGGCGAAAACCTGCGGGACCTGTTCCAGATGCACCCGGTCAACCTGAGCGTTGCCGTTTGGGTCGGGTTTATCGCGTTGTTCGGGATTGCCACGGACGACGGGGTGGTCATGGCCACTTACCTGATGCAGAGTTTCCGGCGCAACCAGCCCGAAACGCTACCGGAGGTCCGGGATGCCGTGGTGGAAGCCGGTGAAAAGCGTATCCGCCCCTGCCTGATGACCACGGCCACCACCGTCCTCGCCCTGTTGCCCGTGCTGACCTCCACGGGAAGGGGGAGCGATATCATGATCCCGATGGCCATCCCCAGTTTTGGGGGGATGCTCATTGCCCTGATCACGCTTTTTGTGGTGCCGGTGCTCTATTGCTGGCGGGAAGAATTGCGATTGAAACGCCGTAGCGGGAAAACAGGCCCGGAAACGGTCAAAACCAAATGGATATGAAAGCGCGTTACTACCTGATGCAACTGATCCTCGCCCTGGGTGTTTTCCAGGGCCTGCAAAGCCAGGAGATCCGTTATTTTATAGACCTGGCCGAAGCCAATAACCCGGACCTCCAGGCGCTCCGGCTCCGGACCGACCTGGCAGGCGAGAAGGTCAATGAAGCAGGTGCCCTGCCGGATATCGAAATCGGCGCTGGGGTTTTTGTCAGTGAACCGGAAACCCGGACCGGTGCCCAGAAGGCGCGGTTTTCCCTCCGGCAAATGCTTCCCTGGTTCGGCCAGATTACCGCCCGGGAAGCCTACGCCTCCAGTATGGCAGAGGTCGAATACCTGGACTGGGTGATAGCCCGCCGCCAGCTCCGGCTGGATGTTGCCCGTTCCTATTACGGCTTGCAGGCACTCCGGCAGCAGATCGGGATCCTGGAAGATCAGGCCGGGCTGCTGGAAGCCTATCGGGAAATTGCGCTGGCTTCCGTGGAAACAGGCAGGGCTTCGGCCGTGGATGTCCTCAGGCTGGATATCCGCAGGAATGATGTGGATGCCCGCAGGCAAATCCTCGAGAACCAGTACCAGTCCGGGTCCTTTGCCTTTTTCCGGCTGATCAACGCGACGGAAACCGCCATTGGCTTTCTGGTCACCGACCTGCCGGCAGATTTGCCCGCAACGGAAATGCCCGCACTCGGGCCCCACCCGGAACTCGAAAAATACGACCGCCTCTACGAATCGGTTTCGAAGGAAGAAGCGGTAAACCGGAAAGCTGCCGGGCCCCGGATAGGCCTGGGGGTAGATTATATCCCTGTGGCGGAACGCACCGATATGTCCGTCCCGGACAATGGGAAGGATATCCTGATGCCCATGGTGTCCTTTTCGGTCCCCCTGTTCAACGGGGCCTACCGTTCCCGCACCCGCCAGAATGAGATCCGGCAGGCCACCCTGGAGGCCGAGGAGGTATCCCGCCGCAACCGCCTGGAAAGTATGTTGCGGGAGGCCTGGCAGGGGCAGCAATCCGAACGCATCCGCTATGCCGCGTTGGCGGAAAACACCCAGCGGACCCGGCAGGCGATAGAGATCCTGCTCCGCAACTATGAAACACAGACCGTGGACTTCGATGAATTGCTGGAAATGCACGAGCTGGAACTGAAACTGCAGCTGCAGCAGACCGAAGCCCTGGCCGCCTTCCTGTCCGAAGGGGCACTGGTCAACTACCTGGCCGGGGAATCCGATCTTTAAGGGAACCCCTGCCGAAACGATAAGAAACATGGAATACATTGATTAATTTTAAACTGAAACAAGATGATACAAATGAAAATGAATGCACCAAAAATGACCGGCCTGATGCTGGCTGCGATTACCCTGATGGTTTCCTGCAAGGAGGGGCCTAAAACAGCGGAAGACCCCACCCCGGTGGAAGCCGTTACGGCACAGGACGGAGGTATCGGTTTCCGGGAATCCGGGACCAACCAGGTCTTTGAGGCGTACCTGGACCTGAAAGATGCGCTGGTGGCGTCCGACCCACTTGCAGCCGAAAGCGCCGCAACACAAATGTTGCGCGCCCCGGGCCTGGACAACCCGGCAGTCAGGGAGGAACTGGAAACCTTTTTGTCGGCAGAAGGGATCGAGGGGCAGCGGGAAAGTTTTTCCAGCCTGGTCGCAAAATTGGAACCCGTACTCCGGGACCACCTGAGCACCGGGACGGTTTACAAGCAGTTTTGTCCGATGGCCTTCAACAATACCGGCGGATACTGGTTCTCCGATTCGGAGGAAATACGCAACCCCTATTTTGGCGATAAAATGCTCAAATGCGGCAAGGTGGATGACCGCCTGGTCGCGCAACCCTAACCCAGTAATGAAACCGTGCAATGGAAATGAAACACACCTATGACATAAAAGGCATGAGTTGCGAAGGCTGCAGGAAGCATGTCGCGGAATCCCTGTCGGCGGTCGAAGGGGTGCTTTCCGTAGTGGTAGACCTGGAAAAGGGCCAGGCGGAAATCGAGATGGGATCCCATGTCCCTATCGAGCGTTTCCAGGAGGCCCTCAGCGACAGCCACTACAGTATCCACCTGCCCGGTGACGCTCCCACGTCGCATGCATCCGGGAAGGCACATGCAGCGCAAAGCGGTAAAAACACCCCTCAGGCGGGAAAGGGCACCGGTACGTATTACTGCCCGATGCACTGCGAAGGGGACAAGACCTATACGGCGCCCGGGGATTGCCCTGTTTGCGGCATGGACCTGGTGGAACAACAGGACTTCAGCCAGGCTGCCAAACAGCAATACACCTGTCCGATGCACCCGGAAGTCGTCCGCGACGCCCCGGGAAGCTGCCCGATTTGCGGCATGGACCTGGTGCCCATGAAGCCGGAAGCCAGCGAAGGGGATAAGACCTATCGCAGGCTGTTGCGGAAATTCTGGATCGCCCTGGCGTTCACCCTGCCGGTTTTCTTTATCGCGATGTCCGAAATGCTGCCCGGAAACCCGCTCTACAGCTGGATGCCGCGCAGCTACTGGAACTGGGTACAACTGGGCTTGTCCCTGCCGGTGGTGTTCTACGCCACCTGGATGTTCTTTACCAGGGCCTACCGCTCTATCCGGTACTGGAACCTGAACATGTTTACCCTGATCGGGATTGGCGCGGGCGTCGCCTGGCTCTTCAGTGTTTTCGGTATTGTCTTCCCGGACTTTTTCCCGCCCCAGTTCAAGACGGCCTCCGGGGATGTCCACGTGTATTTCGAGGCAGCCACGGTGATCCTGACACTCGTGCTGCTGGGGCAGTTGCTCGAAGCCCGGGCCCACAGGAAAACGAATTCCGCTGTCCGGGAGCTGCTGAAACTGGCGCCCAACAAGGCCGTCCGTGTCCGGGATGGCAGGGAAGAGGAAATCCCCATCGACGCCATCGAAATCGGGGATACCCTCCGGGTAAAGCCCGGGGAGAAGATCCCGGTGGACGGAACGCTGACCGAGGGGCAAACCACGGTGGACGAATCGATGATCACCGGGGAACCGATGCCCGTGGATAAGGCGGTGGGGGACACCCTGAGGAGTGGTACCCTCAACGGGAACCGGTCCTTCCTCATGTCGGCTGAAAAAATCGGCTCGGAAACACTGCTGGCGCGGATCATCCAGCTGGTCAATGAGGCCGGGCGGAGCCGGGCACCCATACAGAACCTGGCCGACCGGGTCTCGGCCTATTTCGTGCCCACGGTCGTCCTGGTTGCCGTACTGACTTTTGCCATCTGGGCGTTTTTCGGGCCGGAACCCTCGTACGTCTATGGCCTTGTCAATGGTATAGCCGTACTCATCATTGCCTGTCCATGCGCCCTGGGGTTGGCGACTCCCATGTCTGTAATGGTAGGGGTCGGCAAGGGGGCCCAAAACGGCGTGCTGATGCGCGAGGCGGCAGCTCTTGAAACCCTTGCCAAAGTGGATACGCTTATCGTGGACAAGACCGGTACCATCACAGAAGGCCGGCCGGCGGTGGAAACGGTGGTCGGCCTGCCCGGGGTCTCAGATCCCGATTCGGTCCTGGAGCGGGCTGCTTCCCTGAACCAGCAAAGCGAACACCCCCTTGCGAGGGCCACGGTGGAGTACGCCAAGGGGAAAGGCCTGAAACCCGGTAAGCCCGAAGACTTCCATTCTGTAACGGGAAAAGGCGTGACAGGGAAGCTGGGCGGGCAATCCCTGGCCCTGGGCAACCGGGCGCTGATGGAACAGGAGCAGGCCGTTATCCCCGAATCCCTCGTGGAAAAATCCGGGGGCTTTCAGGATGCGGGCAAGACCGTTTCCTACCTGGCCGCTGATGGCCAGGTCATCGGCCTGATCGTCATTGGTGACCGGATCAAGGAAGGCAGTGGGAATGCCATCCGGGAATTGCAGAAAAAAGGGGTGGCGGTCATCATGCTTACCGGGGATAACCCCCGGACGGCGCAAACGGTGGCGGATACCCTGGGATTGACTGATTTCCGGGCCGGGATGCTCCCCGAAGATAAACTCCGGGAAGTGGAGCGGTTGCAAAGTCAGGGCAAGGTCGTGGCCATGGCAGGGGACGGCATCAACGATGCCCCTGCCCTTGCAAAAAGCGATGTGGGCATCGCCATGGGCACCGGGACGGATGTGGCGATTGAAAGTGCGGGGATCACCCTGGTAAACGGGGACCTTCACGGGATCGTCAAAGCAAGGAACCTCAGCACAAAGGTCATGCGGAACATCCGGGAGAACCTGTTTTTTGCGCTGGTTTACAATACGGTGGGCGTTCCGGTGGCAGCCGGGGTACTCTATCCTTTTTTCGGCGTCCTGCTGTCGCCCATGATAGCAGCTGCCGCCATGAGCTTCAGCTCGGTATCCGTAATTGCCAATTCCCTGCGCCTGAAATCCACCAAGATCGATTAAATAAATGATGGTAACCAGAAAAACCGCGCGGAAATTCCGCCTGACGCACCGCTACCTCGGGATCTTCCTGGGGATACAATTCCTGATGTGGACCATGAGCGGGTTGTACTTCAGCTGGACGGATATCGACGAAATTCACGGGGACCATTTCCTGAAGGAGGTACCCGTGGAAACCGAGTTTTCCGGGTTGCTCGGTACCGATAAGCTGGACATTGACCAGCCCATATCCAGCCTCCGGTTGCTGGATATCGGAGGGGAGCCCTTTTATTGGGTGAACGGGGCCCATTTGGTCCATGCCAGGACGGGAGTGAAAAAACAGGAGGTTTCGCAGGCAGAAGCCCTGCGGGTTTCTGAAAGGGAAATGAAAACCGGGCTCCGGGTTGCCGGGATCCGCAGGATCGACAGCGTCGGCCCGCACCATGAATACCGCGGACGCCCTTTGCCGGCTTATGAGATCAGTTATGTCACCCCGGAGAACCTGAAGGCCTACGTGGCCGTGCGCAATGGTGCCTTCCAGACCGTGCGCCACCGGGGCTGGCGTTGGTTCGATTTCCTGTGGATGACCCACACGATGGATTACCAGACCCGGGACGATTTCAATACGGGCCTGTTGCGGGCCTTCTCCCTACTGGGCCTGGTCACGGTGCTGAGCGGGTTCGCCCTTTGGTTTATCAGTTCGCCGACCCTCAGGAAGTGCATTCGACTATTAAAATTTAACAAATGACTACGATGAAAAAAACAATCTTTGTAATCGGCGGCGCCCTGCTGGCAGGCCTCCTGCTGGGGTATTTTATTTTTTCAGGGACCCCGGAAGGACCTGTGGTACCCGGGAATCACGAACATGGGGAAGCGGCAGGGGTTGAAATGTGGACCTGTTCCATGCACCCCCAGATCATGCAGCCCGAACCGGGCAATTGCCCCATTTGCGGCATGGAACTGATCCCGGCCGGTAGCAGCGCGGACGGGCTGGCACCGGGACAGCTCCGCATGTCGGAGAATGCCCTTGCCCTTGCCGATGTGCAAACAACCCGGCTGGGTACCGGGCAAGCGGTGAACCGTACCCTCCGGCTTTCGGGGACCATCGAGCCCAACGAAAAGAAAATTGCCACGCAGTCCGCTTATTTCGACGGCCGGATTGAAACCCTCTCGGTCAATTTTGAGGGCGAGGCGGTCCGGAAGGGGCAACGGCTGGCAACCCTCTATGCCCCGGAACTGGTGGCTGCCCAGCAGGAATTGCTCACCGCTTCCGGGATGAAGGAGACCCAACCCGACCTGTACCGGGCGGTACGCAAAAAGCTCGACCTCTGGAAGCTCTCTGAGGCGCAGATCCGTGAAATTGAAGCTTCGGGAAAGGTGCAGGAGTACTTTCCCGTCTTTTCGGATGTATCCGGCACCGTTTCGGAAATCAAGGTGGCTGCCGGGGACTATGTGCAGAAAGGGGCTCCCCTGTTCCGCATTGCCGACCTGGGGACGGTCTGGGCGGAATTCGACGCCTTTGAAAACCAGCTTTCCATCCTTGAAGAAGGCCAGCTGGTGACCATACGGGCAGCTGCCGTTGGAGGCAAGGAATACAAGGCCCCCATTGACTTTATCAGCCCGGTCCTCAATGCCACTACCCGGACGGCGGTCGTTCGCGCTGTCATAGACAACGCGGGCGGGGCACTCAAACCGGGGATGTTTGTCACCGCCGAGCTCGAGGTTGCCGCGGACGCTGCCGAAAGCGGCCTGGTCGTCCCCCGGAGTGCGGTGCTCTGGACGGGTGAAAGGTCCGTGGTCTATGTCAAACCCGATCCTGCAACCCCTGTATTCGAACTCCGGGAGGTGCAACTCGGTGCAGCGGTACCCGGCGGATACCGCATCCAGCAGGGGCTGCAAAACGGGGAGGAAGTAGTCACCAACGGGGCCTTTACACTGGATGCCGCGGCCCAGTTGCAGGGGAAGAAATCCATGATGAACCCAACCAGTGACGGGAAGCAGGCTCAATTGCACGACCATGGGGCAGGGGGACAGCAGGTCCCTGCAGCCAACCCCGTGAAACTGACCGATGCCCAGCAGGCACTTTTGCGGGAAGTGATCGGGCCCTACCTGCAGCTTAAGGATGCGTTGGTTGCTTCCGAAGCGGAAAGGGCGGGCGAGCTGGCCGCTTCGGCATCGAAACTCCTCGGATCTGCCTCCGGTGGCGGACTGGAAGCCCTGGCATTGGATTTCCGGGCCCTGGCCTCGGCAACGGGCATAGGGGAAAAACGGGATGCCTTTATCGGGCTTTCCGGGAAGATGATCGGCCTGGCCCGGCAGGTATCCGACCTCCCCGGCACCTTTTACATTCAGTATTGCCCCATGGCCAACAGCAACCAGGGGGCCTACTGGATCAGTTCTGATGAAGCCATCCGCAACCCCTATTACGGGGATGCCATGCTCACCTGCGGAGAAGTGCGGGAAACCCTGTAGCGCGTATCCGGGCGGTATTGGTTATATTTCCACTATGGAAAAGACGACTGCCCGTTCTATTTCATGGCTCCCAGTCCTGTGCCTTTTGGCGGGCGGGGGATGGCTGCTCACCGGTTGCGGGCAGGGGCAGGAGGCCCCACCTGTTGCCCCAAAGCCCAATATCATCTACATCCTTGCCGACGACCTGGGTTACGGGGACCTGGGCGCCTATGGGCAGCAGCGCATCGAAACACCAAACCTCGACCGCCTGGCTGCCTCGGGGATCCGTTTTACCCGGCATTATGCAGGGGCCCCGGTCTGCGCCCCTTCCCGGTATATGCTGCTGACCGGCAAACACAGCGGCCACAGTTATATCCGGGGCAATGACGAATGGGCGGACCGGGGCCCGGTCTGGGATTACCGGGCCATGGCACGCGACTCCACCCTGGAGGGACAGCGACCCCTGCCGGAAAGCGAAGTCCTGCTGCCGGAAAAGTTGCAGGAAGCCGGATACCGCACCGGTATGTTCGGCAAATGGGGCCTCGGGGCACCCCACACCAACTCCATTCCCACGGAGCGGGGCTTCGATTATTTCTACGGGTACAACTGCCAGCGGCAGGCGCACACCTACTACCCCCTCCACCTGTACGAAAACAATCGCAGGGTGCATCTTGAAAATGATACGATTGCGCCCCACAGCGGGTTCGAACCCGGGGTAGCGCTACGGGACTACGGGAGGTTCGATCAACAGGACTATGCCCCGGACCTCATATTTGACGCCATGGACCGGTTTATCCGCGAAGGAGACGGGAGCCCCATTTTTGTCTATTGGGCCACACCCATCCCCCACGTCCCCCTGCAGGCGCCCGAACGCTGGATTTCCTACTACCGGGATAAATTCGGCCCCGAGCCGCCCTATGAATCCGGGCCGGACAGCGGGTATTTCCCCCAGGAATTTCCCAGGGCCGCCTATGCAGCCATGATTTCCTACCTGGACGAGCAGGTAGGCCGCCTGCTGGACCGGTTGGCCGCTTCGGGGTTGCTGGAAAACACGCTGATCCTCTTCAGCAGCGATAACGGCCCTTCCTATGCGGGCGGCGCAGACCCGGATTGGTTTGACAGCGGCGGCCCCTTCCGGGAAACCTACGGGCGGGGAAAGGGTTTTGTTTACGAGGGGGGTATCCGCGTACCCCTCATTGCGAGCTGGCCGGGCGCCATCGCCGCCGGACAGGTGACCGACCACCTTTCGGCCCAGTACGACCTCATGGCCACCCTCGCCGGGCTGGCTGGTTTTGAGGTTCCCTCCGAAGGGGACGGGATCAGTTTCCTGCCGACGCTGACCGGCCGGGGGACCCAGCAAAAGCACGACCAGCTCGTCTGGGCGTTCCCTGAATACGGCGGGCAGCTGGCGCTCCGCTCCGGGCCCTGGAAAGTGGTCTTGCGGGAACTCAATAACCCGGCCGAAAACCCGGCCCCCGAGCTGTACAACCTGGATGAAGACCCGGGCGAAGGCACCGACCTTTCGGAACGATTCCCGGAAATGCTGGACAGCCTGCTCGGGGTACTTGCGCAGGAATATGAGGTGCCGGAAATCGCCAAATTCAGGTTGACGGAATGGGAATCCCGCTTGGAGCAGGCAAACAGCCGGAATTAGCGGGAAGGTTCCGGCAGGTATCCGAAGCAGCAGTGCCGGGTACATGGAAGGCCTGTGTTTTACTTAAAACTTTTGATAACTTGGGTTGTAAGGAACAGGCTTAAAATCCTACTTTTGCAGTTCAATTAATTGCCTTTTATTATGTCCGAAAGCACTGAACGAATCAAAACCCTTATCCTGGGATCCGGCCCGGCCGGTTATACCGCAGCTATCTATGCGGCACGCGCAGATCTGAAGCCTGTCATGTATACCGGGATGGAGCCCGGGGGGCAGTTGACCACCACCACGGAAGTGGAAAATTTCCCCGGATATCCCGATGGGATAGACGGGCCCACCATGATGGTCCAGCTGCAACAACAGGCCGAGCGATTCGGTACGGAGGTGCGTATCGGGATGGCCACGGCCGTGGAATTCAGCGACGAACCCGGCGGGATTCATCGGGTTACCATCGATGATACCACCGTGGTGGAAGCCGAAACCGTGATCATATCCACCGGGGCTTCGGCAAAATACCTGAATATCCCCAGCGAGCAGCGGTTGCGGGGAGGCGGGGTTTCCGCCTGTGCCGTTTGTGACGGTTTTTTCTATAAAGGGCAGGATGTGGCCATCGTCGGAGGCGGGGACACCGCCGCCGAGGAAGCCTCCTACCTGGCCAAAATCTGCAACAAGGTTACCATGCTGGTGCGCAAGGACCACCTGCGTGCCTCCAAGGCCATGCAGAACCGGGTGATGAACCTTGAAAATATCGATATCCGCTTCAATACGGAAGTGGATGAAGTGCTGGGGGACCAGGTAGTGGAAGGTTTGCGGATGGTAAACAACCAGACCGGGGAGAAGGAGGACATCGCCATCACCGGTTTGTTCATCGCCATCGGGCACAAACCGAACACGGATATTTTCAAAGGGCAGCTGGATATGGACCAGACGGGCTATATCATCACCAGGGGGAAATCCACCAAAACGAATAAACCCGGGGTCTTCGCCAGCGGGGACGTTCAGGACAAGGAGTACCGCCAGGCCGTTACGGCTGCGGGAACGGGTTGCATGGCTGCCCTGGATGCCGAGCGCTACCTTTCGGAAGTGGAAACCGGGGAGGAAGTAGGCCAGCAGTAACCGCTTGAAAAACTAAAATCCCGGAACACCTTCAGGGCGCCCCGGGATTTCCATCAGCTAATTCAAATACCTGATCTGCTGATCAATCAATACGTTTGTAGTTTTCCGAGAATTCGGGGTTGCCTTCCTCGTCCAGGGTAACCTGGCTGTAGGTGTTATCACCCAGGATCAGCTGGAACCGGAATTCGGTGGGCCCCAGGGTTTCCATAAAGTAATGGTCGCCGTACTCGATGTTTTCGATCAACTCGTCCGTGGTGATGTGATAGGACCCAAAACCAAAGCGGCCGATGGTGTCATTCGGGTCCGTACGAGACCACATGACTTTCCCGTTGTAGTACATCTTTACCTGCCGATAGCCTTCCTGCAAATTTGCCGTGTCACATACATTGTCGGCGTAGTTGCAAAAACTCTCGAGTTCCCAGGTTCCCTGGAGGCTGTGCATGGACGCCGGCGGGCTGGTAGTCATCGAAATGGTGGTTACAAACAAGGCTAGGAGGGAAAAGATACCGAAGGATTTTTTCATGGCGATAAAAAATTAGTGTCCTAATAAAGTGTTAAAAAGATACAATAATTTTTACTAAAGCCATATAAATGCAATATAATTTATAATGGGTTGAAAATTTTATTCCCAAATTATTGCAGATCCTGGAATGCGCCCAGGATTTTGGCCAGGCTCCGGATATGTGCCTCTGAATGGCTGGCCGTCAGGACGATACGCCCCGGGGATTCCGGTTGCTCAGCGGCATAGCTGAAGTGGGTGGCCAGCACGTTATTGGATTCCAGAAAAGCCGCCAGGGCTGCCTTCCGGAAGAGGAAGACCGGAAAATGCGCCCCGCCCGTCACCCCCGGCAGGTCCCGCAACCACCCCGAAAACAAACGGACATTCGCCCAAAGCCTTTCGAATTGCTCCAGGTAGAGCCCGGAATCCAGGGCCGCACAAAACGTGGCCAGGGCGGCCGGGGGGGCAGGGCTCGCCCCGGCAAATGCGGGTTCCTGCCTCAGGGATTGGATCCGGGTTGAGGTCCCCAGGATCAGTCCGGCGGTAACCCCCAGGGCCTTGCCCATGGAGGCGCAGACCATCAGGTCCCGCACGGCCAGTCCCCTTAACTCCGGGAAAGATCCCCGTCCCCCGTCCCCCAGGACCCCTGTGCCATGCGAATCGTCCGCGATGAGGATTACATCGGTCAAATCCAGGGTTCTCAGCTTTTCGACTACAAACCGCGGCCCGTCGGAAAAATCGATGGTATCGGTGAACAGGACAGCCTGTTTGCCGCCCTGTTGCCGGATTTTCAGCAAATCCAGCTCCAGCGCTTCCCAACTGCTCGCCCTGCCGGAGCGGGCGGGCAGGAGCGCGGCGTGGCAATTCGGGCTGAAAAGGCAATGGTACCCATTCCCGGAAAATGCATCGGCCAGCAGGCGGCCGGCCAGGAACCCGGAAGATACCGTAATACAGGCTTCACTTCCGGTCCAGGCAGCCAGGGCTGCCTCAGTTTCCCCGTAAATGGCGGGTACCAGCTGCCCCTCCCGGGAGGCCCCCCAGTGGGTCCCCATTTCCCGGGTGAAACGGGTCATCAGTTCCTGAAAACCCTCATGGGATTGCACCCCCAGGTAGGAGGTGCCTCCAAAATACAGCCATTGGGCGCCATCGGAGCGGAATTCCGCCCCCGGGATCCTGGATACGCTGTGTGTTTTTTTCTCCATTTTCAAGGGGATTGGGCCGGTATGGGGCAACCGGATCCGGGATACCTCATCATGCGTCGAGCAGGGTTACCCCGCATCCCCCGGTTTCAGGGAAAATGACGGATGCATCCTCCCGGATGACCACCCCCCGGGCAATGTCCCGGCGGAGCAGCATGGCGCCGTCCATGTCCACATAGTCCAGCTGGGGTAGCAACTGGGCGATGGCCGAAATGCCCACGGTGGATTCCGTCATGCAGCCCACCATGATTTTTAGCCCGAGCTCCCGCCCCCTTTGGATCATCCTCCGTGCCGGGGTAAGCCCGCCGCATTTGGTCAGTTTGATATTGATGCCGTTGAAATGCAGGCCGCACGGGTCTACATCCGACTCCGTGATGCAACTCTCATCCGCGATTACAGGCAATACGCTGGAATGGGCCACGTATTCCATCCCCTGCCAGTCTTCGGCAGGCAGCGGCTGTTCGATGAATTCCACCCCCAGCGGCTTCAGGGCCCGCGCATTTTCGAGCGTTTCCGCAACCGTCCAGGCGCAGTTGGCATCCACCCGGAATACCGCATCCGTATGTGCCCGCAATTCCCGGATCAGGGACACATCCCGGTCCGTGCCGAGCTTGACCTTGTATACCGGCCAGGGCCGCTCCTTCATTTTTTCTACCATCTTCTCGGGGGTATCCAGGCCAATGGTGTAGTTGGTTACCGGGAGGTTTTCCAGGCGGGTGCCCCAGAGGGCGTAAAGCGGTTTTCCCAGGCATTTCCCGTGGAGGTCGTTGCAAGCCATGTCCAGCGCACAGCGGGCAAAGTTGGACAGGTCCAGGCTTTCCAGCAACCGGAAAAATTCCGCGGGATCGGTGCCGCGGAAGGCTTCCAGCGGCTCCCGCGCACGTTCGATTTCGGCGGTCAGGGTGTCCAGGGTAACCCCGTAATACGGATTGGAAGTGGCTTCCCCGTATCCCGTTTTTCCGCCGGAGGAGAGGCTTGCGATGAGTGTGGGCTGGGTATCGTAGCGTTCCCGGGATATCCCGAAGGTATGCGCCAGTTCCAGCTGGTAGCGTTGCAGCTTGAGTTTCACGTCTGCCGATTTTTTTACCGAATGTAAGGAATAGCAGCAAAAAACCCCTGCGATTTTCACAGGGGTTTTAAGCAGGCGGTTCGTGTCCTGACTGATGATTGGTGATGGGATCAATATTTATGAACGCTCCCCGATGCAGATTTTTTGGCCTGGACACTGGCATCCCCGGTGTAGAGGATGTCGGCCCCGCTGCTTGCATCTGCCGTCAGGGATTCCGAGGCGTGGACGCGGATGTCGGCCCCGCTGCTCGCATTGGCATGGCATACCTTGACTTCCAGGTCCTGGGCTTTGATATCGGCCCCGCTGCTCGCGTCAGCATACAGCAGGTTGGCCCTGCCGCTGAGGCGGATATCGGCCCCGCTGCTGCAATCGGCCTCCACTTCGTCGGCCACCAGGGTGGCATCCAGGTCGGCTCCGCTGCTCGAATCCAGGCGGATCGCCCCCACTTCAAGGGTCCCCTGTGTTTGCAGGTCGCTGCCGCTGGAAGCGCTGAGTGCGGTGATTTCCGGCAGGCTGACATAGATGTTCTTGGTGGCCCGTCCGATGTTTTCAATCGCGTGGATTTTCAGTTTCCCCTCGCGGATATCCGTACCGATCAGGTCGATTACGTTTTCGTCCGCTTCCACCCGGATTTCATAGTCGTCGCCCTGGGTCACAAAGACATTCAGGCCCTCGGAGGCCGAAACGGAAGTGAAGTCGCCGGTAACGGTTCGGCCTTCTTCGACTACTACGCCATTGCCTTTTTTACCCGAGCCCCAGTTCATGTCCAGCATGCAGGATGATGCCAGCAGGGCCAGGATGAGTCCGATTGTTATTCTCGCTAGTGTTGCCATGATATTCGATTTTTGATTGTGGGGGAAACCCCCGGTTTAACTTTTGGTTCTGGTTGTTTTTATTTTGTTTTCAAATTTGCGGCAGGGGCGGCTTTTGCACCAATCCTTCCTACCGAATTGTCGCGGATGGGGGACGAACTGTCATCGCCCGCCTTCGTCCGCCTTGATCCGGACCCCGTTTTCGTCGATTTTCATCCGGAAGCTGTCCTCTTTGTCCTTCAGGTCGATATCCACGCCATTCTCGTCGATGATGATACGGTTGTCGCCATCTCCGTCCTCCCAATCGCCATTGCCCACGTCATCCGGGCAATCCGTGCAAACCAGGACGCCGTCGGCGCCCATCTTCCACCGGTAACGGACGATTTCCCGGTGGTATAGCCCGCGGTCGTTTTGGGTCCGCCGGCCCAGGTAATTGCGGGCCGAAGGCTCAAAGAGGAGCGGGGTGCCTTCCGGAACGAAGAGCGTGAGCCGCATTTCCTGGTTCCGCACCTTGTTGTCCACATCGGTGGTAAAGAAATTGTCCAGGTTCAGTACCGAACCGGCCAGCGCATACTGATATTGAATTGCGGCGGCGCGGTCGCGCGCATCCTCATAGGATCGGCCGTCGGCGTCTTTGCGGAGGCGCAGGTAGGCCACCGAATCCTCGGCTTTCCGGATATCGAGCATCAGGTCGTCCGAGTATAACACCGGCTGATCGTCGGCGTCGTACCGGATACGCATGCCGCCTACCATGGGGCCGGACTGCCCGTCAAACGCCCCGCCCCGGAAGCGGATGCGCAGCGTATCGCTGGCCGGGGAGGCAAGGGCAAGGGTATCGCTGGAGGTCACGCTTTCCGTATACGCATGGGCGGATACCTGCCGGATGCTGAGCACGGCCAGGCAAATCACGGAGATCAGCCAGAGGCCCAGCAGGGAGAATTTGGCGATATTCCCGATGGATTTCAGGTTGTTCACCAGGATTTTCAGGCCCAGGTACAGCAGGAAGAAGAACGGGATGCCCACGGTGAGGAAGACCAGCAGGGATACGATCCAGACCGGTGTTTCCGTTGAATTGAGCAGGCCGATCAGGTCGACGCCGGGGATATGCACCGCGTCCACGACCCCCACTGTAAAGAGTGCGATGAACAAGCCGATCAGCGTGGCGGCTCCGATGATAATCAACAGGATGCCGATGAACTTGCCGATCACCTTAAAAAAGAACATGATGACATCGCCCAGTGTGTCGAAAAAGGTCTTTCCGCTGCTTTTTACTTTGGAACCCACCTTCTCGTAATCCACGCTGCGCACCCGTTCGGCCACATCATCAATGCCTTCCTTTACCTTCCGCTCGATATTGCTGATATTGACCGGTTCCCCGGTCATATCCAGTTTCTGAGCAGTGGTTGCCGCCTCGGGGACCAATATCCACAGGAGGATGTAGGCGATAAACCCGAAGCCGCCGGCGAAGATGGCCAGGAGGATGAATATCAGGCGGATCCACAGGGCGTCTATGCCCAGGTAATGCTCGAGCCCGGCACACACACCACCGATGTATTTGTGGTCGATGTCCCGGTAGAGCTTTTTGGCGGCCCGCGTGGGACGGCTGCCGGTGGAGGTTTCGCTTTTCGGGGCGTCCTCAAAGATGTCCTCGTCAACCTGGTAATCCTCGGGCTGCCCCATGATGGCGATCACGGCGTCTACCTCCTTTTGGGTGATGACCTGCCGTTCGTTCTCCATTTTCTCGTAAAAGAGCTCCGCGATACGCGCCTCGATATCGGCGATGATCTCATCGCTGCCCGGGGTCCCCGCAAAGGATCGCTTGACGGCCTCGAGGTACCGGAGGAGCTTTTGATATGCATTTTCATCGATGTGAAAAAGCATATTGGCCAGATTTATATTTACAGTCTTGTTCATTTTACTTGTTTTTTGCGTTGGTAACCACATTTACGGCGGTACGGAGCTCGTCCCAGGTGGTGTTCAGCTCCTTAAGGAAAATAGTCCCGGTCTCGGTGAGGCCGTAATATTTACGGGGCGGTCCCGAGCTGGATTCCTCCCAACGATAGGAAAGCAATCCCGCGTTCTTGAGGCGGGTTAGCAAGGGATAGATTGTCCCTTCAACCACCAGCATCTTTGCGTCTTTCAGGGTGTCCAGAATTTCGGAGGCGTATTTGTCCTCCCCGCTCAGGATGGAGAGGATGCAATACTCCAGGACCCCTTTCCGCATTTGTGCCTTTGTATTTTCTACATTCATAATTTCGGGTCTTAATCCGCTGCCCCGGGGGATGAGTCCTGGGCGGTGGGGGTTAACTGTTCGTTTTTTGATCTCATGATGATTTGATTGATGAATAAACTCGGTGATGCCTAATGCAGGCTGATGATCCGGTGCATTTTCCAACCGTCCCCGGCCTGTTTCCATACGGTTACAAACCGGCTTGGTTTGGAGATGGCGTCCGGTTCCCGGTTGTTGAAAAACGTATGCAGCCCGATTTCGACGGCGCCAAACCCTTTTATTTCATGGACTTCCACGCTGCCCGCCACCAGGCTGCGGGTTACTTTCCCGCAGATGTTGACCTCAATGCTCTGGAGAATCTCTTTTTTTGAGGTACTCAGCCCGCCCTGGTCGTGATAGAATTCCAGGTCGTCGCTCAGGAGTTTCCCCTGGGTTTCCATATCGCATTGGTTGTAGGCGGTAAAGTAGCTGTTGTCCAGCTCCAGGATGGTGTTGTACAATTCCGAATCTTCGGGCACCTGGGCCGTGGCGTCGAGCAGGGCCCCTACCAGGATGGCGAGCAGAAGCAACAGGTGACGAATACTGGCATACAGGGGTGGACGGTGCAGGGGGTATGTTTTCATTATCGGATAAATTTTATGGTGAGCGGGTAACGGAAATACTGACCTTCGTTGGTGCGGATGGTCGCCAGGATCGTATAGACGATATTCACGGCGAACAACCCCATGCCAATCAGGCCCCCGATGCCGACGGGCCACCAGAAAAGGGGGAAGTCCATCAGGCCGGTTTCCCAGTTGAAGTGGAACGATTCAAAATTGTGGTGGTCGTTCCAGGAAAAGAGGCCATGGTCCAGCAGACCCGGGAGGGAGGCAATAAAGAAGGGGATACTGATGGCCCCGACCAGGAACGTATACAGGAACATGCTGATCTGGAAGTTCAGGGCCTGTTTGCCGTTGTAATCCACAAACTCATGCTGGTTTCGGTTGGAAAGCCAGAGCACCAGCGGGACCAGAAACTGCCCGAAAGGGATAAAGAACCTGGACAGGGTGGATCCGTGAATGAGAGCAGACAGGTTTCGCTCGTGTTTTGATAGTGTTTCTGTCATGGCCTAGTTGTTTCTTATGCAAATATATATACTAAAGAAGGTATTGTGCAAAACATAGTACTAAAAATTAACATAGTTTTAACAAAATTAGTTCCCTGTATTTTTGATACATTTAGGGGTAAATCCCATGCTTATGGCCCTGTCGGCAAAAACGTTCAACCGCTTCATGTTTTTTAAATTGCCTGCTGCCTGGTGGTGCGGGGTGCGGCTCAGGAGCCTGAACGGTGACCAGGCGGTTTGCACCGTAACCCACCGCTGGATCAACCAGAACCCGTTTCGATCCATGTTCTGGGCCGTGCAGGGGATGGCGGCAGAATTTGCAACCGGGGCCCTGGTCATGTACCATATCCGCGACAGCGGGCAGCCCGTATCCATGCTCGTGCTGAACAACAAGGCTAATTTCTCCAAGAAGGCCACCGGCCGAATCCGCTTTACCTGCACCGATGGCAGAGAGGTCCGGGAGGCGGTGGAACGGGCAGTAGCCTCCGGGAAGGGGCAAACGGTCTGGATGCGCTCCGTGGGGACGAACACCGAGGGTGTGGTGGTCAGCACCTTTGATTTTGAATGGACCCTGAAGGTAAAGGGTGCCTGAACCGGCCAAATAATGGCTGCTCGCCTGAGGATTCGACGGGAGGCCCCGGGACTGGCCTGCGCCGGGGGGTGATTTTATCAAATCGCATCGATCCTTGTAACAAAGGAAGTTTTTTAGTACTTATCCGGTAGAAATAGGAATGAATTAAAATCAGTTTGTGACATGGGCAACAAAAACCACGAAATCGACTATGAAATTTTTGGGGAGGAGATGCAGTACGTATCGGTGGAACTCGACCCCAACGAGGGCGTCATCGCAGAAGCCGGGAGCTTCATGATGATGGACCCCGACATCAGGATGGAGACCATCTTCGGGGACGGTTCCGAAAGGGACAGCGGGGTACTGGGCAAGATTTTTTCCGCCGGCAAGCGGATCCTGACCGGTGAAGGCCTCTTTATGACTGCTTTCTACAATGTGGGGCAGGGGAAGAAGCAGGTCAGTTTTGCCTCCCCGTATCCCGGGAAGATCCTGCCGATCGACCTGTCCGAGAAGGGCGGGAAATTCATCTGCCAGAAGGACGCTTTCCTTTGCGCGGCCAAAGGCGTATCGGTGGGCATCGAATTCTCCAAAAGGCTGGGCCGCGGCCTCTTCGGGGGCGAAGGTTTCATCATGCAGAAACTCGAGGGGGACGGGATGGCTTTCGTGCATGCCGGGGGGACCATGGCCAAACGCACCCTCCTGGCCGGAGAGGTGCTCCGGGTGGATACCGGGTGCATCGTCGGGTTTTCCCAGACCGTGGACTACGACGTCGAGTTTGTCGGGGGGATCAAAAACACCATCTTCGGGGGCGAAGGCCTGTTCTTTGCGACCCTGCGAGGCCCGGGGACCGTCTATATACAGTCACTGCCGTTCAGCCGGCTCGCGGGCCGGGTACTCGCCTCGGCACCCAAAGGCGGCGGGAAAGACAAAGGGGAGGGGAGTATCCTCGGCGGACTGGGCGACCTGCTCGACGGGGATAACCGGTTCTGATCCTGCATGGATTTTTTAGCCCTCTTCGATTTCCTGGAATCCCTCAGCCGGAACAACCACAAGGACTGGATGGACCGCCACCGCGCCACTTACCAGGCCCTTCGTGAAGATTTTATCGCCTGGCTGGACCGCCTGGATGCGCGCCTCGCAGAAATGGACCCGGACTATTATCCCACCCCCGGCCGGGTGGGTATCAACCGGATCAACAACAACCTGATGTTCCACCCGGACCGGCCCGTTTACAAGGACCATTTCGGGGCGGGCCTCGACAAGGCCCCGGGGACGGCGGATTTTTATATCGAAGTCGGCCTGAGCCAGTCCATGCTGGCCGGGGGGGTTTGGCGGCCCGGCCCCGACAGGCTCCGAAAGGTCCGGGAAGCCATCGATTACGACGGGGAGGTATTGCAGGCGATCCTGGACCGCCCGGCTTTCCGCAAGGCATTTGGCGGTCTCTACCCGGACCAGAAGCTCACCCGCATGCCCAAGGGCTACCCGACAGACCACCCGCATGCCGATCTGTTGAAACACAAGACCTTTGCGGTGGCTGCGCCCCTTAGCCGGTCCCGGATCCTCGCACCGGATTTCGAGGAGCACATCCTGAATACCTATCGGGAAATGCTCCCCTTCCGACGCTATCTGAACCGCGCACTCAGCGTATAGCCATCTGGAAGGAAATGCGTATCTTTTTGGGTAAATTACAGGCCATGAGCCGGAAACTGGTTTCCACCCTAAGCGTGTTTTTACTTTTGCTTCCCTTCCGGGGGATCTCCCAGGGGGAATCCACGGACAGCCTGCAGGCCGGCGCGGACCGGTTGTTCGCCTCCAGTGAACCCCTGCCCATTACCATCCGGGCCTCCATCGAAACGCTCAAAAGGGACACCAACGATTCCACCTACCTGGATGGGATGATGTATTACCAGTGGCCCGGCGAACCGGATTCCCTGGCGCTCCGGCTACAGGCCCGGGGAAATTTCCGCAGGACCGAGTGCTATTTTGCGCCCCTGAAACTGACTTTCCGGAAAAAGGATGCCCGCCCGACCATCTTCCGCGACCAGCGGGAACTCAAACTGGTCCTTCCCTGCCTGATCGGGAGCGAGGGGGACGACCTTGTACTCAAGGAATACCTGGCGTACCGGTTTTTCGAGCGGCTGGCCCCCTATTACTACCGCACGCGCCTGGTGCAGGTAACTTTTATCGAATTGAAGGGGCGCCGCGAGCGCACCCATGAGCTCCTGGGCTTCCTCATTGAGGACCACGGGACACTGGCCAGGCGTTACGGCGGCAAGCGCATCCGCAGGGACATGCCTCCCCAGATGCAGGATGACCGCCTCACTGCCCTGAACAACCTCTTCCAGTTCCTGATCGGCCATACGGATTTCTCCATCCGCAAGCAGCACAACCAGCGCCTGTACTATATTGACGAGACCTACGTGAGCATCCCCTACGACTTTGACATGTCCGGGTTTGTAAATGCTCCCTATGCCACCGTCTCCAATACCCAGCACCTCAAGGGCAACATTACCGATGTCCGCCAGCGAATCTACAAGGGGTACCAGCGGCCGGATGCCGTATTGCAGGAAGTCCGGTCCGACATCCTGGAAAGCCGTGCCGACATTTTTGACATCATGGCCTCGGTAAAACCGCTGTTCAAGGATGTCAGGCAGCTGCGCGTAGCCGAAGAATACATCGGGGAGGGTTTCAATATCCTGGAGGATGACCGCCATTTCCAAAGGCGCATCCTGGAAGCCCTGCGGGAATAAGTCCGCCGGCCCGGGAAGCGGGGGAATCATCAAAAGCCGTATTTTCGGGGCAACGCCATTACCCATTTACGCCCATCCACATGAAACAGCCTTCCGACCGACTGAGAAATGTCCGCAGGGAAACCCTTTCAGATGCCTGGTATACCCTGTACCGTTACCGGTATGAGTACCTCCGGTCCGATGGGCGGTGGGACGCACAGGTGCGGGAAGTCTACGACAGGGGGAACGGGGCGGCCGTATTGCTGTATGACCCCGGGAGGTCCAGGGTGCTGCTCACCCGTCAATTCCGGATGCCCACCCTGGTTAACGGCAATGACGGGGGCCTGCTGGTAGAGGTGTGCGCCGGATTGCTCGACAACGACCATCCGGAAGTGGCCATCCGGAAGGAAATCCTGGAGGAAACCGGGTATGCCGTCGGTGCGGTTGAGAAGGTGCTGGAAGCCTACAGTACCCCGGGTGCGGTGACCGAAAAACTTCATTATTACCTGGCGGCCTACTCCCCGGAAATGAAAACCGGGGCCGGGGGCGGGGTGGAAGCCGAATCCGAGGATATCGAATTGCTGGAATATACCTATGAGGAGGCATTGGGGGCAGTCGCCTCGGGCGACATACGGGACGCCAAGACCCTGGTGATCCTGCAGTATGCCGCATTGTTCGGGCCACTGCGCCAGGGATGGCAACCGGGTCAGTAGGTATCCCTTACCTCGCGCAATATCCGTTGCATCCGGTTTTTGACGTTCCCCGAAGGCTCCGTAAAATGGTTGTTCATAAAGGCGAACAGCACCAGTTTCCCGGATCGCGTCCTAAGGTAGCCGCTGAGGTTGTGGTTGTTTCCCAGGCTGCCGGTTTTACCGAACAGGTACGGGGCCTCCCCGTCCCGGTAATAATCTTCAATGGTCCCGTTGCGACCCCCCTGGGCGAGCAGGGCAAACAAGCGGGCCTCCGGGAATTCCCGGTAGAGTTTCCCAAGGAGGTATACCACGGACTCAGGCGTGAACAGGTTGTACCGGCTTAACCCCGACCCATCCACCCAACGGGGTTTTTGAGGCAGGCCGGGCAGGTACTCCTCCAGGACAAAATCCCGGGCCGAACGGAAACTCAGGGTATCCGACCGTGTACCGGAGACCGCCAGCATCAGTTGCTCGGCGATAAAGTTGTCGCTTTCGGCCATCATTTTTTTCAGGAGGGTGTCCACTGCCATCCCCGGCAGGGATTCCAGGGAGTCAGGCGGCAGGTGCCGGCCTTCGTGGATGCGGCTGCCAGTGGCTTCAGACCAGAGCTGCCTTTCGAGCCCCGGGCTTACCCGAATCGGGATATCCAGGGTATCCCCGGATTCGGGAACCTGATAAAACAGGTTCCGGGTTTCCGCCCGCAAACGGCTCCCGTTTTCAATCTGCAAGCGGCTCCCGCTGCCCGCCAGAAGGCTGTCCCCGAACACAGCGGGTTCGGCACGGACCCCATCGGAAGTGGCGGTCAGGCGCAGGATATTCCCGTGGATGGGAAAGGCACTCCGTCCGGGCATATAATACTGGTCGAAGTCGTCCCAGGACCAGCCCGGGCCGTAGGTCGGGTCAGCCAGGTTCGTATTGACCATGGTGATTTCCGGGAAGCCCCTCATGAACCGGAGTGCCGTGCTGTCCCGCAGGTCCGGGTGCAAGGCGGCCGGGTCCCCGGTCCCCACCACATAGAGCGTATCGCCGAGTCGGGCATATTTGAGTGCCGGGATGTGTTGCGGCAGGGTTTTCAGGGCGGCATAAAAGGTGAATAGCTTCACATTGCTGGCCGGGGTAAAGTACTTTTCCGGATTCAGCGCATAGAGGGTATCCCGGGTGCGGGCATCGACCAGCAGCAGTCCGGTAAACTGGTTGGACTGCGTTTCGGCCCGGAATTCCCGCTTCAGGTACCGGGAGACCTTCCGGGCCGGGGAACAGCCCGAAAAAGCGAGCAGCAGCAGGAAGACCACGGCTGCCGACCCCATGGTTTCCATACCCCGGTAGTGCCCGTTAACAGGGGTTTTACACATCCTTAATAGAATTTATCCAAGTTTTAACGATTCCGGAGCAATAAAAGAAAGACATTTTTGGTTAATTTTAAACAAACAACGTCTAACTAAACAAAACTCAAAGAATGGCTGGTACCATGTTGGAGTACACCAAAACGGTGCTCCAAAAAGTGAGTTTCGATGCGCGTTTATTCAGCAGGGAACTCCAGAAAGCTATCCAAAGACTATTGCCAAACGAACTTGAAGAATTGCGCAACTGGCTGCTGCTCTTCACAACTGACAAACCGGAATTGCAACATAGCCTGCAATACCTGCCCGTCTGATACACGCCCCGCTTCTGCGGGGTTTTTTTATGTCTACGGCTTCCCGGCAACATGCCGGGCAGGACTGATGATCTTTACGTCCTGGAAGGCGATGGCCCCGCGTACCACAGAGGCAATTACTTCCTTCAGGGAATCGGTTATCTGGAATTTCAACTCCTTTTTATGGTAGATCAGGCTCACCTCCCGGGCCGGGGGTGGCTCCTGGAAATAGCGGAGCTTCTTCATGCTGGCCTCCCCCAGGTCCAGCGTGTGCAGGTAAGGCAGCAGCGTCATGCCCAGGCCCTCATCCGCCAGTTTGATCAGCGTCTCGAAACTGCCGCTCTCCAGTTGGAAGTGATCCGATTCCAACCGCCCCCCGGCCTTGCAGAGGTTGATCACGCCATCCCTGAAGCAATGCCCGTCCTGCAATAACAGGATATCCTCCAGGTCCAGGTCCTCGGGCCGGATTTTTCCCATCCCTGCCAGTCGGTGGCCTTCCGGGATATATCCCACAAAGGGCTCGTAATACAGGGGGCGCTCCACCAGGTTGTCGATCCGCAGCGGGGTGGCCGCGATCCCGGCGTCCAGATGGCCTTCCTGCAGGTTGGCGATCAGGCTTTCCGTGCTCTGTTCCTTGATGATCAACCGCACCTTCGGGTACCGGTTGATAAAGGGCTTCAGGAACATCGGGAGCAGGGTGGGCATCACGGTCGGGATGACCCCAAGGGTAAAAGTACCCCCGATAAAGCCCTTTTCCTGGTCCACGATGTCGCGGATGCGCGCTGCCTCATTGACGATGTTCCGCGCCTGGTCCACGATTTTCTGCCCGGCTTCCGTAATGCTGATGGGCTTTTTGCCCCGGTCGAAAATCAGCAGGTCCAGTTCGTCCTCCAGTTTTTGTACCTGCATGCTCAGGGTGGGCTGGGTGACAAAACACTTCTCGGCTGCAACAGTGAAGTTCCGGTATTCAGCAACGGCCAGGACATATTGCAGTTGGGTGATGGTCATCTGAGTTGGTTTGGTCACTTAAAAGTATAAAATGTATCGATAGTATTGGTTGTTTGCCATCCGGATATCCGATAATTTCATGGAAAACATCGGACCCATGGAACTTGACTGTATCGGCCTCCCTTTGGCCCGGTCGCGGGAACTTGCCGGGCAGCTCAACCAGCTGCCGGCCAATTTTCAGGCGTATTACCGGAACCTCCGGGGGATCCACTGGAATATCCGCGGCAAAAGCCATCCCACAGGATGGCTTTTTTATGCGGTCTACTGCTAATTCGGGGGATGCTGTAAGGAAACCCGGGAAACCCGCCGTTTCAGGGGGCAGGTTGCCGGTCCCAAACACCCGGCGGGACTAAAAGCGGATATCCAGGTCCACATCTTCCCAGCCGACTTCGAATGCACACGCCCCGAAAGTGGGCGGCCCCAAGGCCATGTCATTGCCACTCATCCCGTAGGGCTCCATGGGCATCCCGCTGGCTTCAAAATCCATGCGCTGATTGCTGTTCTGGTCATGAAGGACGGAAACGGCGTACGTGCCCGGGGCCACATCCTCGAAAGTGAAGGTGAGGGATCCCGCTTTGGCTTCTTTTTTGAAATTTTTGATCCCGGCACCTTTCATAAAGGTTGCATCGGTGTGCAGGGCTGCCAGGATATCTCCCTGGTCGTTAAGGACGTTTTCTATAGTTACCGTTACAGTGACCCCTTTGAATTCCTGGGCGGAAACCCCCATAAGGCTCAGCAGGGAGAGGATCAGAAAAAATACTAGTTTGAGTAAGGCGAAGGGTTGCATAGGTTTTCTTTTAAGATTAAACATGGCCCAAAGATGTCCAGAGGAACGGAATGGGGGAAAACCATCCTACCGAATTGAAGAAAACCGGTTCCGAATCGTAAAGAGGGGGTTTTTTGGCAGTGGCCCATACCTCTCTGCCCGTGCGGGCGGGGTTCAGTTGCCGCCGTATGCCCAGGGTTCAGTTGCCCCCGGGGGAATCCGCTTTTGGCTTGCCGAGGATTTCCACCACCCAGTAGATCAGCTGGCCGATGCCGTTGGCGAATATAAAGAGCAGGATCCAGACCAGCAGGAGGTTGTTGTGCTGCAGGTTCGGGTTTTTTACGGCGTGTACGATATAAAAGACCAGGCTCCCCAGGCTGATCAGGACCATCAGCACGACGATCAGGAAAAACAGCCCAAGGCCACCTAAAAAGGAGGCGGGGGGTCCCCCCTGGTCTTCCAGCCCGTCGATATTGCCCAGGATCGCAAAGATAAAGACGGCATATCCCGCAAAGAGGAGCATCAGGCCAGCGAGGGGCGCAAGGGCAAAGAAGCCCTGCCAGAATTTGTTGTTCAGCATGATCAGGAGATTTTCCTACAAGGTATCGAATTCGCCGGTCAGAATCAAGGCTGCAGGTATCTTTTCATGGCTGCCGCCACGGCGGCGGAGAGACCGCCCCGTCGGGTGAGTTCTTCCATGATCCGGCCGTGGTCTAGCTCCCGGCCCTGGGAGAGTTTCAGGGCAACATCCACCCGGTCAACGGTTACGGTGAACCCCACAATCCCGCGGACCTGCCGGAGGGTTTTTGCGGAAAGTCCTACCATGGTAACCGGGCGCTCGGAGTCCCTTTCGTATTTATCCATCAAATGGCCCAGGGATACGCGCAGTTCGGCCGCATCCTGGAAGCGGAAGGAGCCCTGCACATGCGCCGCAATGTAATTCCAGGTCGGGACCTCCTCCTCCTCATACCAGGAAGAGGATACGTAACTGTGGGCTCCCTGGAAGATGCAGAGGACCTGCTGCCCGTCCTTGATTTGGCGCCATTGCGGGTTGGCTTTGGCAAAATGGCCAAAAAGGGTCATCGGCCCCGGCCCCGGTTCGATTTCAAGCGGCAGGTGGGTGGCCAGGGGGGCGGCTTCGCCATTGGAAACCAGCAGGCCAAAGGCATTGGACTCCAGGAATTCGCGGATAAGCACGGGGTCTTCCAATCGGTATTTTTCGGGGATGTACATAACAAGGCAGTGACAGAATCTCAAAGGTAGGAAAACGGGCGGTTTTTCGGCCGGATACGGAAAGGGTCCACGGTCTGCAGGCGGGGGAGTCCAGGGGAAGGCCTGGGGAGGTTTAGTGGGAGGACTGGAGGGAGCCAGGGGAAGCCCTGGGTAAGCCCGGGGGATAAAGCACGGAATAAGGCCCTTCCCGGCAAGGGGTTTGGCATAGTTCCGCTAGTTTATAAAAAAAAGCATATGCCATTTATCACACACAGCAAACAAGAAGCACACAGTATTTATTACGAAGATTACGGCAAGGGACGGCCGGTGATCCTGATCCACGGGTGGCCGCTCAGCAGCAAGATGTGGGAGCAGCAGGTCTGGAAGATCGTGGAAGCCGGATATCGGTGCATCTCCTATGACCGCAGGGGTTTCGGTATTTCTTCCGCCCCATGGGACGGATATGATTATTCCAGCCTGGCAGGGGACCTCCATGAGCTCATCGAACAATTGAAACTCGATAATTGCCTCCTGGTCGGGTTTTCCATGGGCGGGGGGGAAGTGATCCGCTACCTGACCGATTTCGGGGACAACCGGGTTGCCAAAATTGCCCTGGTGAGCTCCATCATCCCGCTTGTCAAGCAACGGGAAGACAACCCGGATGGGGTACCCTTAAAAACCCTGGACACTATCAAGGATGCGCTGCAAAAGGACCGGGTGGGATTCCTGAAAACATTTTCCAAAGGATTCTACAATTTTGACGAAAACCAGGGGAAAGACCGGGTAAGTGAGGCCCAGCTCGACTACGACTTCATCATTGCCTCCCACGCTTCCCCACGGGCCACCATCGAGACCGCACTGGCCTGGATGCACACGGACTTCCGGAAGGAGCTGGCAAACGTTAAGGTGCCCGCCCTGATCGTCCACGGGGACGCGGACCAGACGGTCCCCATAGGCACCTCGGCGCATCAAGCGGCCAAAGGTATCAGCGGCAGCACGCTCAAGGTGCTTGAGGGTGCCCCCCACGGCCTGCACCTGACCCATGCACGGGAGCTGAACGAATTGCTGATCGGCTTCCTGAAAAAATAATTCAGTCCAACAACTCAGCCGCCGAATCCGACAGTTCGGTAGGCTGCATTTTGATTGCCCGGAGCATTTACCGGTTCTTTGGAACTCGTGGGGAATGCCTCCGGGTTTCTCAATGGGTGCATGGGCACGTCTCCCTCGTACGTCTCCCCGGACCGTTCGGGCTTTACCCGTAGGCAGCTCCCGGAACATTTGCTACATTTATCTGTAATTATGGGAACCAGGCGCTTTATCATTGAATTCGGACGGGCCACGGTAGTGGGAATCGCCATCTACGCGGTTTTCCTGACCATCTATTACTTCACCGGCAGGGGAATCGCCTGGAACCTCGACACGCTCTGGGACTTCCTCGAAAACATGGTGTTTGCCTGGTACATCTACATGGCCAATGCCTACGTGATCATGTATGCCATGCGCCGCTGGGGGTACCGGATTTTCCAACCGAAGAACCTGGTCCAGTCCCTTCTTGGGAATGTGCTGGTGTCCCTGCTGGCCATATTCATTGCCAACTTTACGGTTTATGTCCTGCTGAACGGGGAACCCATGGATACGTTCCTGGCGCGTCAGACACCGGAATACTATTCGGTTTCCCTACTGATTGCCCTGGTGGTGTCCGGGATCTTTTACCTTTTTTATTACTACAAGTACCGTCAGGAGACCCGGGTCAAACAACAGAAGATCATCGCTGGTACGGCTTCCGCCCAGTTCGATGCCCTGAAGAACCAGCTGGACCCCCACTTCCTGTTCAACAGCCTGAATGTCCTCACCAGCCTGATCGACGAAGACCCCGAACAGGCGCAGCGGTTTACCACGTCCCTCTCCAAGGTCTACCGGTATGTACTGGAACAGAAAAACAAGGAGCTTGTGACGGTGGATGAGGAATTTGCATTTGCCCGGACCTATGTACGCCTGCTCAAGATGCGTTTCGAAGACAGTATTGTCTTTGATATCCCGGAAAAAAGCCGGAACCCCGAAGCCCGGATCGTGCCGCTTTCCCTGCAGCTCCTGTTGGAAAATGCCGTTAAGCACAATGTGGTCACTTCCTCCAGGCCCCTGCATATCAGGGTCAGCGAGGAGGGCAACAACATTGTGGTCTCCAATAATCTGCAGGAAAAGCAGGTGGTCAAAAAGTCCAGCGGAGTGGGGCTGCAGAATATCCGGCAGCGTTATGCGCTGCTGACGGACCGGCAACTCGAAATCGGGCGCAGCGCTTCCGAATTCCGGGTCTCCCTGCCCATACTTACCCGACAGGTGCGTGCCGGGAGCGCCCACCGGGATTATATCGAGGACAAACGTTACGAGAAAGCGCGGGAGCGGGTGGAGGCCATCAAGAACTTTTACGGGAACCTGGCTGCCTATTGCGTGGTGATCCCCTTTCTGGTCTGGCTGAATTTCAGGAGTACGGAATTCCCCTGGGCGCTGTTCCCGGCCGCCGGCTGGGGGTTTGGCCTGGTGATGCACGGGCTGGAGGCCTATGGCTACAACCCGCTCTGGGGCAAGACATGGGAGGAGCGCAAGATCCGGGAGCTGATGGAAAAGGAGGATTTTTAATGCCCTCCGGTTCGGTAGCCACTTCCGACAATTCAGTCGGAAATTCTTCGTAAAGGAAGCTTTGGATAAGATCTTTGGAATGTAATTATAAATGATACTCCGATGAACGAACCGTCTCAAGCTGCCCGGTACCTGCGCGCCAAAGAACGCGTGGCATGCATACGGGGCTTTTACTCAAACCTTTTTGCCTACCTGATCGTAATCCCTTTCCTGGCCTGGCTCAACTGGAGGACCTCCGGTTTCCCCTGGGTTATTTTTCCCGCCCTGGGCTGGGGCTTTGGACTGGCCATGCATGGTCTGCGGGCCTTTGGGTACGACCTGATCCTCGGCAGGGGATGGGAGGAGCGCAAAATCCGCGAATTCATGTCGAAAGACGACCTTTAATAAATTGAACGACCAAAATACCACCGTCATGGAAGATTTCAACAAGGAAAGCAAATACCTGAGGGCCAAGGAGCGCGTACAGGAACTGAAGAAGTTTTACGGTAATGCAGTTGCCTATGTTTTTGTAATTTCCCTCCTGGCCATCGTGAATTACCTGACCTACTGGGAATACAAATGGTTCCTGTGGGCAGCCCTGGGTTGGGGCATCGGGCTCTTTTTCCACGCCATCCGGACCTTTGACCTGAATCCTTTTTTCTCACGCGACTGGGAGGAGCGGAAGATCCGTGAATTCATGGAGGATGAGGAACGCCGGCCCGGCAAATGGGAATAACCAATAACGCATCCGAAACAGTATCCGATGAATGAGAACGATAAACTAGAACGCGCCAAAAAACGCGTCGCGGAAATCAAGGGATTCTACGTCCACCTGAGCATTTACCTGGTGATCAATGTGGTTATTCTGGTGGTCCACCAGGTCAATGGCTTCCACGAAAACGGGGGCTGGTTCGCCTGGAATACGCTTTTTACCCCCCTTTTCTGGGGGATTGGCCTGGCTTTCCACGGCGCCAAGGTTTTCGGCTGGATCCCTTTCTTTGGCAAAAAATGGGAAGAAGAGCAGATCCGCAAGTACATGGAAAGGGACCGGAAGGAATCCGATAAATTCAAATAACCCAAGAACCGTTGTGAATACCATTATCATTGAAGACGAAAAACCCGCTGCCCGCCGCCTGGCGCGTATGCTGGAAGGCCATGGCCTGGACGCCTCGGTCATGCTGCACTCGGTGGAAGAGGCCATCAACTGGTTTGAGCAGCACGGGGACCCGGACCTGATTTTCCTGGATATCCAGCTCTCCGACGGCCTGTCCTTCGAGATTTTCGATGCCGTGGACGTGCGCTGCCCCATCATTTTTACCACGGCCTTTGACGAGTATGCGCTGCAGGCCTTCAAGCTGAACAGCATCGATTACCTGCTCAAACCCATAGACGAGGACGAGCTGGCAGCAGCCCTGAAGCAATTCCGGGAACGGGCAGCCGGCAAGGCCCCCCTGCAGGTCGATTTTGAAGACATCCGCAAGTTGCTGGTCAACCCCCTGGAACGGGAGTACAAAAAACGGTTTACGGCCCGGGTGGGCCAACACCTCAAAATCCTCAATGCGGATGAAATCGAATGCTTCCTTTCCGAAAACAAGGGGACGTATGCCGCCACTTCGGAGGGGCGCACCTACCTGCTGGACACCACGCTGGAACAACTCGAGGAAGAGCTTTCACCCTCAAAATTTTTCAGGGTCAGCCGGAAGTTCTTTGTAAACATCGACCACATCAACGATATCATCGCCTACACGAATTCCCGCCTGAAAATCAAGATGAACCGCTATTCCGAGCAGGAAATCATCGTGAGCCGGGAACGGGTGAGGGACTTTAAGCTTTGGTTGGAATAAATTACTTCAAATAGCTGGTAAACAGCTATAAAAAATACATCATAGATATTTCTTATACCAGTTATTCCTCCTTGGGATCCACCCGGTTTTCATCAAAAGAGGAGGGGAGCAGGCGTGGTACCAGGCTGATGAACATGGGCAGTAAAACGGCCCCGCCGGGAAGCAGGAAAATGGCCAGGGAAGGAATGCTTTTGAAGATATCCACCAGTTGTTCCTGCACCTTGGCTTTCTCCTCATCGGTAAGTTCCCGTATGGTGGACTTGGAAAGGAGGTACATCAATTCCCGGCTCTGGGACAATTCGTTTTGAAGGCGCTTGCTGTTGCGCCGGATCAGTTTGTTCACCACCTTGGTCATGCCGTCATAAAAGCGGCCGTCATGCAGCACGGATAATTCGGTGGCGTGCTGCGAATAGAACAGGGTGACTTCGTCCAGGGCTGTACGGATATAGTCTTTTTCCAACCCCAGGTCTTCCCCCAGCCGATAGACAAAGTCGGATTCCTGGTATTCCAGCTTCCCATCCTCCCAAACCGTCAGGCAGGCCACGTCCAGGAAATAACGGGCCGCCCCGGTCCCCCGGTACCCCCCCAGCAAGTCCCGGTAGCCGAGATCCGGTTCGGCATCTGGATCCTCCATAAACGTAATGGATGAGCGGAAGAGTTCCCGGAGCCGCTCGTCCGTGGGGTTCTTCTTTTTGCTCCCGAGAGCCTCCGAAGTGATGTTGATGGTAACAAACTCCAGGTTCCTGGCGTATGGCCTCAGGTCCTGGTGGCCGTCCAGGTAATGCTTGTAGGTGAGCACATCCACAAAGAGGAGCGAATTGGTGATGATGCTGTTAAAGGTCTTGGACAGCATGTTTGCTTCAAGGTAGATCCGGGAATCCATCAGTTTTTCGAGCTGGGTGGACGTTTTCTTGCCGGTGAGTATTTTCTGGAGGAATCCGATACGCCCCACCTCCAGGTCCTTGTAGAAATTGAATACGGATTCCAGGAAATGCGGGAACCGCACCTTCTGGTTTCGCAGCTGATAGGTGGCATAGAGCCCGTACAAGAGGTTGAGTTTGGCGTTCTCGTCCTGCGTGAGTTCGTGGGTTGGCTTGATAAAGGAGGGGATGGCGATGTTCATGCCATAGGAGAAGCCCAATTTGCGGAGTGCCTCGTAGAGCTCCCCGAAATTGCCAAAAGGTTCCGATTTTTTTGCGGCCAGATACCCGAATTTATCGATCCAGCCCGAAGATGAAGGATTCACGACCCGTCGGATTTAGGGGGGCAAATTAATTTTTATTTCCCAGCACAGGTAGCCCCAACGGATAATTTAAAGCCCCTCCCCGATAGCTTTAACGATTTTTTAACAATTCAAACCAAACCCTGCGGGATTCGTTGCGTAAGTGTTGGCGAATCACCTCTTAAATAAGAAACAATGAAAAGAAGACCCATTTTTGGAGGCGCCGTTGTCCTGGCCGGCCTTGCCGCACTGTTTGTGGCAGCCGACCACATCGACGCCCCTTCTGCAGCCGGAAGTACTGCGGATATCGCCGATTTTTTTGCTTTTGAACCCAATGAAGGTTCCCCGAACACGGTTTTTATCGTGGACCTGCAATCGAATGTATTGCCGGACCTGGCGTACGGCAGCTTTGACGAAGAAGTGCTGACCGAGATCAACATCGACCTGGACGGGGACCTTGTGGAGGACCGCGTCATCCAGGCAATCCCCAGGAGCGGGACCATGTATTTCTTCCTGTCGGATTCCCCCCGGACGGGAACCAGCAGCGCGGTACAGGCCGATTCCCCTATCGGGAGCGTCGCCATTTCCGGACCCTCGGCCACCGTGGCCACCACCACGGATGGGGTGCGCTTGTTTGCCGGGCCCCGGCAGGACCCGTTTTATTTTGACTTTTTCCAATTCAATGCGGTGATCGGCGGTATGGCCCCGGAGGGGTTCCTGCCCCCGGGAGAGGCAGCCGATACGTTCGACGGGGCCAACACCCTGTCTATCGTCATCGAAATCCCCAACAGCATGCTGGGCACCCCTACCGGGCAGAATGCCCTAGGTGTACCCGTATACAAGACGTGGGTCACCACCAACCGCAAATCCTGAAACCTTAAAAAAAGAATCCAATGAAATTAAACACCTATTTAGCAGGCCTAGGGCTCCTCGGCATGATGAGCCTGGCTGTAGCCTGCAGCGACGACGACTCTCAGGAACTGGGCATGGCCCCGACCTGCATGGACGGAATGATGAACGGTGACGAAACCGGAATTGACTGCGGCGGCAGCTGTGCCCCCTGTATGGACGGGATGGCACCCGATTTCAGCGGCACCTATGAGCAACAGGACCATATGGGCCGCCCGGGTATCAACACGGTACTCAGTGCCGATATGGAAGGGGAGGCCAGCGTAAAGGACGCCCACAACGCCTCCATTCCCTCGGAGATGACTGCTGCCTTCCAGGCGGGGTTCCAGGCGCGCCTTGAAGCGTACCACGACGTGTATGCCAACCTGCTCGGCCTGGACCCGGCCGATGTGAATTACGAGACGAATATCCTAGGCCTGGACGCCGCCACGCTGACCACCTACCTGTCGGCCGATGTGCTTGAGGTGGCCCCGGATGCCCCGACCACCTATTTTAACCCCGGAACCGACAACGACAATGACGGTCGGATCCTGGTCCCCGACGGGGATGAGATTGGCCTGACCGGCCGCACCCTCCGGGACGATGTGATCGATATCAGCCTGATCCTGCTTTTCGGCGGGGCTGAGGGCGACCGGTTCAGCGGCCAGGACCTTGATGGGGACGGCATGCAGGACCTGCCCAGGCTCACCTCGGATGGAGTGTCCCTGACAGCGGATATCAGCGCCGACTTCCCGTACATAGGCGCCCCTGAATAAGCGAAAATTGCTGTGAAGAAGGACAGGGGAGGAGCCCGTTTCCCCCGACGGCCCTCCCCTTCTTTTTGATGAACCTGAAAAACACTGTATTGTGAAAATTATACCCTACCTATTGTGGATCCCGGCACTTGTGATGCTCGGGTGCCAGCAACCCGCCGACCAGGCGGTCACCCACCCGGACGATTACAACAGCTACCTTGGTAGTGCACCCACCGGGCCTGATTCCAAATATTTCCGGATCTGGAATTCCAAGATCCGCCCGGACAGCATGCAACTAACCAGTTTTGGCGTGGTGGCGGGTGAATACGCCCGCGCTTTTGAGCATTCCGGGAATATTGAATACCTCAAAATGGCCGAACAGGCCCTCAGGCGGGGCGTGGAAATCGCTGCCATCGGGAAAGCCGACTTTTACCGGGCACTGGCGCGAAACTATATCTCCCAGCACCGCTTCCGGGAAGCGGCCTTGCTGGCCGATTCCGCTATGGCCATGGGAAGCGGCATGCGTGCCAACCACGCGCTGCAATTCGATGTCCTGATGGAGCTGGGCCGGTACGATGCCGCCGAAAAACACCTTGGGGAGATCGCCGATATGGCCCGGATGGATTACCTGATCCGCCTGGCGAAATGGAGCGACCACCAGGGGGACCTCAAAAAGGCGATATTTTGCCTGGAACTGGCTGCGGGTAAAGCGCAGCGCAGCAAAAACCCGGCCCTGGTCCAGTGGTTCTATACGAACCTGGCCGATTACTATGGGCATGCAGGGGAAATCGAAAAATCCTACCGCCACTACCTGAAAGCCCTGGAGCTGGATCCTTCCAACGCCTATGCCAAAAAGGGCCTGGCCTGGATCGTCTATTCCCACGAGCGCAACCCGGCAGAGGCCATGCGCATCCTCGATTCGGTAACCTCCTATTACCGCACCCCGGATATCTGGCTACTCAAGGCGGATATCGCCGGTGCCCTGGGCAAACACCTGGACCGGGCGGCATACCTGGACCGGTTTTCTCAAATGATCCAAAACCCCGATTACGGGGGGATGTACAATTCCCACGCCATTGCCCTTTACCTGGAGACAACCGGGCAGGTCGAGAAGGCCCTGACCCTTGCCGGGGAAGAGGCGACGAACCGGGCAACTCCCGAGGTCTTCAGCCTGCTGGCCTATGCCTATTACCGCAACGGCCAGGCCGACAAGGCCCTCGAACTGGTACGCGACCAGGTGGATGGCCGAACCCATGAACCTCAACCCCTGTTATACGCAGCAGAAATCTACAAGGCGACCGGCCGGGAAGGCCGTGCTGCCGAACTCGCGGGGGAACTGGAGGAGGCCGTTTACGAGCTGGGCCCGGAAACCGGGGCGCGCCTGAGATCCCTGAAAATGTAGTAAGGTCAATACAGGAGGTTCCTCAGGATTAAATTGGACCCTGCTGCAACGAAAGCCCGGCATCCGATGGATTTCCGGGCTTTTCATCGAATACTGTGAATAATTATCACCTGAAATGGAGCGAATAGACTATTTTAGTGTGTTCAGAACCAAATCAACCCGCGGGCTGCCCCGCCTTCGGGTACCGAACTTTAAAACTATATGTCATGGAAATCCTGCTTTTCTCCATCTGGCTGGCTGTAATGGCCACCTCAGGAACAATGGTCTACCTGGCCCACCACTCCCTCAGGAAAACCCGCAAAACCGGAAGGTAACTGCCTATGGTGCACTGATACCGGTTCCGGAAATCCACAGGTCTCGGGAAACATCCGTACATTTTACGTATACTTCCCGACCATGATCAGTGTGGTGATTCCCGCCCATAACGAATGCGAAAACCTCCGCCGGCTCCTGCCGTACCTGCTCGGGTTGCAGGCAGGCGGTCCTGTGGAACTCCTGCCTGTCCTCTCTGCCGCCACTGATGACGGTTCAGCCGGAGTGGTGCGGCAATGCGGCCTGGAGCCCCTGCAATGCACGGAGACCTGCCGTGCCTCCCAGATGAATACCGGTGCCCGCCGGGCCCGGGGCAGCACCCTGGTATTCCTGCACGCGGATGTCTGGCCCCCCGAACAGTTTTTCGAAGACATCCGGCACACCCTGTCCGGTCCCTTCCAGGCCGGTTTCTTCTCCTATCGATTCGACCTTGACACCCTGCTCTTGCGGATTAACAGCCGCTTTACGCGTAGGGATGGGTTCTTTACCGGGGGAGGGGACCAGTGCCTGTTTATCGAACGGGAGGCCTTTGACCAGCTGGGCGGGTTTGATCCCGGCCAGGTGCTGATGGAGGATTTTGAATTCTTTGGCCGGATGAAGCGCGCCCGGTTGCCCTATCGGATCGTACCCAACGACCTGGTTGTTTCGGCCCGGAAGTACCGGGTTAATTCTTACCTGCGCGTGAACCTGGGCAACCTCATGCTCCTGATCCTGTTTCGGTGCGGCTGCCGCCCGGCTGCCCTGCGCAAGCTCCACAACAGCCTGCTGCGGTCCGTTGAATAAGTTGGGTGGAAGGTCCGGGGATTCTGGTGGTTCCCGAAGGGCGCTACACCGCCCCGAGGGTATAGAGCTGCTCCAGGGTAGGCGACTCACTCCCACCGGCAGGTTCCAGGGTGATACCAAAAGCTTCGGATTCGTTCGGGTTGTTGAGGGCGAAGATGCGGTTTTCCTCAGCAGAAAAGTCTTCCAGCAACCCCAGGCTGGTGGGGGTCAGGGGGTCCAGTTTCAGGGACCAGACCTGGTAGACCATTCCCGGGGGCGGTTCGGGCAGGCCGAGGGCATCGATCAGCAATTGCCCCGACTCCCGGTTCCAGTAAACCCTGGCATAGGCCTCCGGAGCAGCCTGTTGTCCCTGCAGGGGGACTACTGAAATATCCCGTGCCCGGAGTTCCCGCATCAGGGAATCGGTACCGGCCAATGCCTCCCGGGCGGCTTCCACCTGCTCCTCGAGCAGCTGGTTGTCCAGCTGAAGTACCTGGACATCCTCTCGCAGGCGCTGCCTTTCGGACGCCATCCAGATGAGCCCTGCCCCCAGGAGGAGGGCAGCAGCCCAACCTGCCCAGGTGATCCAGGGTTTCCGGCTGGCCTGCAGGGTGCGGACGCCGGGGGTTTCAACCCCGATCTCCTTCCCGACGGGTCCAAATGCCAAAGCCGATCCCTTCGGGGCCATGCTTTCCCCCAATGCGACATAGGCATTTTCGATGGCCTGGATTTCGGCCTGGATTTCCGGGTGTTTGGCAGCGAGGCGCTGCACTTCGCGGCTTTCAGCCTCGGAGAGCACCCCGGCCACAAACAGCTCCAGAATCCCGGAATCTATGTAGGCTTGCACATCCATCAGTTCGGCAGATTTTTACGGAGTCGGGAGATGCAATTGCGGTTCCTGGTTTTCACCGTCCCCAGGGGAACATCCAGGAATTCCGAAGTTTCCTTCTGCGTCAGGCCCTTAAAATACAGCAAATCGATGATTTGATGGCATTTCTTTCCAAGGTCCCGGATCAGCTCTTTCACGCGATTGATGTCCACGCCAAAGTCTTGCGCTTCCGCCTCTTCTGCCATATCTACGAAGAAACTGGAATGAAGGTTCAATTGTTGTTCCTTGTGGGACTTTGACCGCAGTTCGTCGATGGCGGCGTTCCGGGCAATGTTGAGGATCCAGGTAAAAAAGCGGCCCTTGCCTGCGTCGTACTGGTCCCGGTAATTCCAGATTTTGACAAATACGTCCTGGGTAAGCTCTTCGGCCCGTTCCCTGTTGCGCAGGATCGAATGAACCACCCCGCAGATAGCGGTGGAATAGTTCGTGTGCAGCTGTTCAAAGGCAACGGCGTCACCTTTTTTGAAGCGGTCAATCAGGGGGTCCTGTTCCAAGCTCTGCCGGATCTGCTTTTTATCGGGTTAGATGAAAATAAACCCGGGGGTTACTGGATGATTCCGGTGCAACTGACACGCGCACCTGCCGCCCCGCTGGGCTGGGAAGTAAAGTCGTCACTGCCCTGGTGCACGATTACGGCCTTGCCAATGAGGTTTTTGTTGGGGTCATCGCAACCCAAACACCACTGGTCCGTTTCAAAGTGCACAGCGGCGGTCCCGTCTGCAGCAGCGGTGAAATTGCCGATATCCCCTTTGTGATACCCGGCGTCATCCCCCCATTTGCCGTGCGGCTGCCCGGTGGGGTTCCAGTGTCCGCCCGCAGAGGTGCCGTCGGCTGCGGTACAATCTGCTTTTTCATGGATATGGATCGCATGGTCTCCGGGGGTCAGGCCGGTAAATTCGGCGTGCATCATGACCTGCCCGTCTTTCTCGGTAAAGGTCACATCCCCCTGGACACCGCTTTCACTTTTGGGTTCCATGGAAAATTTAACGACTTCTTCGCTGCTTTCCTCGGTGACGGCTTCCATGGTTTCCTCCATTTCATCCGCCGCGGCGTCCGCTTCTTTTTTCGCTTCCTTGCAGCTGTAGCTCAGGGTAAAAAGAACTGCGAGAATTCCTATAGTGGTCTTTTTCATTTTACTGGTTTTAGGTTCGACTAAAAATACGGAATTATCCGGTCGGAGGCAACCTCGATCCGGTTTTCCTTTGACCAGATCGCGGGCTTCCGGGGCACCGATGGGCCATCACCGCCATATTCATGAGCCGTGGTCAGGGCAGCAGGCGGGTGAGTATTTGAATGGGGCCGTGCAGGGTCCTGTGGACCGGGCATTTATCTGCAATCTCCAGTAATTTTTGTACCTGGGCCTCCTCCAGGTTCCCGAACAGGCGGATTTCCCGGCGGAAGGTATCGATCCGGGCACCTTCGTTTTCGCAGGCATTGCAATCTGCCGCATGCTCCTTGTCGTGGGAGGTATGTACCTCCACCCGTTGCAGGTCCCATTCCTTGCGACGGGCATACATTTGCAGGGTCATCACCGTACAGGCCGAAAGGCCGGCCGCAACCAGCTGATAGGGGGAAGGGCCCAGGTCCTCCCCGCCGAAATCCTCGGGTTCGTCTGCCAGCATCCGGTGGTTGCCCACGCGCATCTCGGTGGTAAACCCGGCATCTTTTTCGAGGCTTGCCACTACCTGCCGGTCGGTTTCCAGGCCCCCGCTGCCCGGAACATCCAGGTAGCGGGTAGCCCAGGAGGCGATCACGGACCCGGCGTACCGCGCATCTTCTTTTTTCCCGAGCAAATGGTCGGCCCCGTCGAGGGAAATAAAACTCTTCGGATGGCGTGCAGCCCGGTACAGCAACTCGGCATTTTTTATCCCAACCACCGTATCCTGGGGGGCATGCAGGAAAAGCAGGGGTTTCCTCAGGGCATCCAGACGGTTTTCCAGGGGGTGCTGCTTCAGGTCCTCCAGGAACTCCCTCCGGATGCGGAACGGACGCCCCCCGATCTGTACCTCGGCGCTGCCCTCGGACTGGATGGTCTCCAGCGAACCACTGAAAAGATGGGCCACATGTCCGGGGCTCGCCGGGCTGCCAATGGTCGCCACGGCGCGGACTGCGGGGAGTTCAAAGGCCGCTGCCAGGCAGGCGGTACCCCCCAGGGAGTGCCCGACCAGCAGGGCAGGAGCCGCATGCTGGGATTCCAGGAAGGCCGAGGCAGCCATCAGGTCCCGGATATCCCCGCTGAAACCGCTGGCGGAAAAATCCCCCTCGCTGCTTCCCAGACCCGTAAAATCAAAGCGCAGGACACCAAAGCCTGCTGTGGTCAGGGCCCGGGCTATTTCGCGTGCCGCCCGGAGGTCTTTGGAACAGGTAAAGCAATGCGCGAAGAGGGCGAACGAATGGGGCTTCCGCCCCGGGGGTAATTCCAGGCGTCCGGAGAGCTGGTATCCCCCGGCTGATGGAAAACTTACGGGTGCTGATTTCATGGGTGGATGAATTTTAGACGGGTTCCGAAAAGGGACCCCAGCCTAAATGTAAGGTTTTCATCCTGCTCCCGGAAGCAGGTCAGGGCTCAGGGGATCCCCTGCGCAAATCCGGGTTGAAAAAGATCCCCAGCTGCAGGCGGTCGTAATGCGCCGTGCGGAAATGGTTTTTCAGGTACCCCGCCTGCACGCTCAGGGCAGGGCTTAGCCGGGCCCCGAGTGCCAGGTAGAGCCGGTTTTGGCCGAATACGTTATCCTGTAGGTTCAGGAATACCTCGTCGTACCAATTGATAAAGAAGGTGTCCCCCAGGGGATGGGTGAGCTGCAGGCGGTAGCGCGCCCGGTGCTGGGTTTCCGTTGGCCCGTCAAAATCCAGGAATCGCTGTTCCAGCCGGTATCGGTGTTCAAAGGCCAGCTTCCCGACGGCATTCCTCAGGATAAACTGCTGGAAGATCCGGTGTTCCGAAATCTTATCGGCCAGGGCGGGCCCGTCCTCAAAGGTCGGGTCGGTCCAGATGTAGGCATAGCCAAAGGTGGCCATGGCCTGGTCCGAAATATGGTAATTGAGGCCGGTCCGGAGGAGCAACTGGTTGAAGTTGCTGGCCAGGTCGTAATACCGGAACTGGGCCTCGCTGTGCACGCTGAGCCGCTCACTGATCCGGTTCGTGCCAAAGTACATATACCAGGCCCCTAGTTGGTCCTCCCCGTTTACCTGGGCCTGCAGGCTGCTGCCTGCCAGACTAAGAACAAAGAGCAGGCCGGTAACCCGGCCTGCCTTGAAAACATCATTAAATAATCGCATACAATTGGGTCTCTCCTATTGGCTGTCGCCTGGCAGTTCGGGTTCTTCCATGGCGCCGTCCCGGATGGGTGCTGCCGGTTCGCCTTTCAGGTAGGTATCCAGGAAGTTCAGGACGCGCCCGTAGGCTTCGATCTGGTTTTTCTTCTTGACAAAGCCGTGGCCCTCGTCCTCAAAGAGCACATATTCCACGGGCACCCCGTTTTTGCGGACCCCGGCGACGATCTCATCGGATTCCACCTGCAGTACCCGGGGGTCCTGGGAACCCTGGAGGACAATCAGCGGCTTGGTGACCTTATCCGTGTGGAACAGGGGGGATATGGCCCTTAATCTCACGGAGTCCGCACTGTAGGGGTCGCCCATTTCCTCGTAGAGCGCATCCTTGAAGGATTCCCACCAGGGCGGGATGGAGCGCAGGGTGCGGATCCAGTTGGTCACCCCGAACAGGTTCACCCCCACGTCGAATTCCTCCGGCGCATACGTCAGGGCGGCCATGGTCATGTACCCCCCATAGGAGCCACCGAGGATACCGATCTTTTCACCGTCGATCTCTGCCTGGGCAGCCAGCCAGTCCTTGCCTGCAATCTGGTCCTTCAGGTCCTTGTCCCCGTGGTTCTGGTCGTCCATGCGGTAAAAGCTTTTCCCGTACCCGGAACTGCCGCGGTTGTTCACCGCCAGGATGGCGTAGCCGTGGTTGACCAGGTACTGGATTACCGGGCTGAACCCCTGGCGGGACTGCCCGCCCGGGCCGCCGTGCACCCAGACCAGGGCAGGGACCGGGCTGTCGGCACTGGCCTGGTGGGGTTTGTAGTAGATAGCGGGAATTTCCAGGCCGTCAAAGGACGGGAAGCGCACCACCTCGGCCTGCACCAGGTGCTCCGCTGCGATCTCCGGGTTCAGTACATTGGAAAGCTGCCGCATTTCCTTGCTTTCGAGGTCGTACACATACAGGTCGGAAGGGGTATGGGAGCCACCGGCATAGAAACGCATCATGGATTCGTCGTCCGAAAAACCGACACTTGTAATATCCATGTCCTCAAGGGAAGGCAATTCCAGCGGCTTGCCCTCGGCCATGTTCCAAACCTCGATGCTGTTCTTGGCATCCTCGTTGATATAGGTCACCCGGTAGGTGCCCTTTTCGGTAAAATAGCTGCCGATCACATCCCAATCGCGCTGCAGGACCTTTTGGCGGCTGCCGTCGCCCGGGTTGTAGCGCATCAGGTAGGCAAATTCTCCCCCCTCGTCTGTGGTATAGTAAAAATACCCGTCCGGCCCGAAGTCCTGGGCACTGTTGGCCGATTGGTTTTCGTTTACCTTGGTCAGGGACTCCTCGTTCAGGTCATAGAGGAACAGGTCGCTGTCGTTCGTATTCAGGTTCCGGGAAAGGGCAATGTACCGTTTGTCGTCCGAGATCAGGTCCACGCTGTACCCCTCATCGTTCTGGTAGACCAGGGAAGGCGTGAGGGTTTCAAGGTCCATTTCGTAGAGGTCGGTAAAGCGGTTGTCCCGGGCATTGCTGCCGTAATAGAAGGATTGCTTATCCTCCGACCACCCGTAAAAAAGGGCGCGGGCGCCCTCGTCCGGGGTCAGGTCCCTGGAGGTGCCATCGCGGTCCATCAGGTGAATGTGCCAGATTTCATCCCCGTTGTTGTCCATCCGGAAGAGCTTCCGCTCATCGTCCGGAAAATAGGAAATGGCAAAAACCGAGGAACTGTCCGACGCGGTTACCGGCACAAAGTCGCCCCCGGAGGTGGGCACCGTGTACATGTTGTAGATGCCGGAGCGGTTGCTGGAGACCAGCAACTTGCTGTTGTCCGGGCTGAAGCTGCCGCCGCCGACATTTTCATTGTCCATCATCTGCTCGATGGTGTAATCCTCCAGGGTATCTGCTATCGAAGGTTCAGGTACCTCTTCCTTACAGGCCAGGGCCGTCGCAAGGAGGGCTAATACAAATAAGAGTCGTTTCATTTGTTTGTTTGTTAGGTTATAAAAATCCGTTGTTTCCCTGTTGGACGCCTATTCCATCGAAAAGGTTTCGGTTTCCACAAAGGGAGTGAGGTCCAGGGACTCCATTTGTTCGCGATAGGCCTTCCATGGGTCCCCAAAGAACGCATTGGTCGCCGACAGGGCCTCTTTGAGGTCTGCCTCGGCATACTCCAGCAGGCGGCGCTCGGTGGCGGTCAGGCCCCCGGGCCGGCTGGAAGCATAGCCATAGGCATTCCCGAGGCGCTGCACGACTGTCATCTCCGGGTTTCGGGTAATGCCCTGCCGCTTGTCCTCCTTGCCAATATACCTGGCGATGAGCGAATCTATCGACTTGACGATTTCCCGGGAGGCTTCGATCTGGTCTTTGTAGGCCTCCTTATCCTTTTTCTTGAGTTCCTTTTCGAACTCCCCGGCAACATTCTTGCTTTTTACCAGTTGTTCCACCGCATCGGCTGCGGTTTGCTGCCAGGCTTCCAGTTTTTTCGCCGTTTCATAGGCATCGGTCAGGGCTTTTTGAGGAATGTCCAAACGCGGGTCGCTGCTGACGGTAACCGTGGTGCTGTCGGTAGCTTCCCCCAATTGAGCCACTACCTTGTAGGTGCCGGGCAACACGTCCGGCCCCCCGGGTTCGCGGTTGCGCTTGCGCAGGGACCGGGAGGGGCGGTCGGCTCCGGCCTCGTCCAGCCCCCAGTAGATGCGGTGCAGGCCGGCGGAATCCGGGGTTTTGTACTTCAGGGTACGGATCAACCGCTCCCCGTCATAGAATTTGAAGATGACGGAATCCCGGCTGTTTTCCTCCTTGTTATCGTTGTCGGATTCCGCTTCCCCTTCCGGATCCATCCCGGTAGTTTTCGTTTCCTTCGAATCCTTTTTTGCGGCTTCCAGTTCTTTTTTACCTGTTTTCAGGTAATAGGTAATCATGGCGCCGCCCCGGCGGTTTTCCCCGTTGTATTCGGCATCCCCCCCGAAGCGCGACCCGGTGGGTTGCTGGTAGGCGGCGTGGTAGGCGGTTGGGGTGGGGAAGAGCCCGATTTCCTTGTTGAGCACTGCCGGGTTTCCGGCGATGGCCCGCAGGGGCCGGATATCGTCCAGTACCCAGGCGGCGCGTCCAAAGGTGCCGATGACCAGGTCCTGTTCCCTGGGGTGAATCACCAGGTCCTTGGTGGATACCGTCGGGTAGCCGTGGTCCCATTTGGACCAGCTCGATGCCCCGTCCATGCTGTAATACAACCCGTCGTCCGTGCCGAGGAAGAGCAGATTCGGGTTTTCCGGATCCTGCACGATAGACAGCGTATAAGAGGCCACGTCCTCCCCGTCCACGATGCGTTCCCAGGTTCGGCCGTAATCCCGGGTCCGGTAGGCATAGGGGGTGTAGTTGAAGCGCCGGTAATCATTGGCGATGAGCAACGCCTCCCCCGGGTTGTCCGGGGAAGCCTTGATCTGCGGGATCCAGCTGCCCTTGGGCAGGCCCTTGATGTTGGTGCCCACTTCCGTCCAGGAACCGCCCCCGTCCCGGGTGATGTGAACCCGGCCGTCATCCGTCCCCACCCAGAGCATGTTCCGCTCGGCCGGGGAAGGTTCTATAACCAGGATGGTACAGTGGTTTTCCGCCCCGGTGGCATCCATGGTGAGGCCGCCGCTTTCGCTCTGTTTGAGTTTGGCCGGGTCGTTGGTGGTCAGGTCCGGCGAAATGACCGACCAGGTCAGTCCCTTGTCCGTGCTTTTGTGGACAAACTGGCTGCCGAAGTACACCGTGTTGTTGTCAAAGGGATCCTGTCCGATGCCCGCGTTCCAGTTGAAGCGGAGCTCGGTAGTGTCGTCCGGGGGGGTGGGCCGCACCGAGTAGTCGTTCCCGGTGAGGTAGTCGTACCGCCGCACATAACCCTGCTGGCTCATCGCATAGCCATATCGGGAATCGTCCGGGTCGGGCACTACGTCAAAGCCATCTCCGAAGGCGATTTCCTGCCAGTAGGAATTCCGGATGCCCTGGGCGCGCCAAACGTAAGCCGGGCCTCGCCAGGAACCATTGTCCTGCATGCCGCCATAGACGTTGTACGGGTACTCTTCATCCACTGCGATATGGTAAAACTGGGCCACGGGGAGGTTGCCCACAAAGCGCCAGGTTCTGCCGCCGTCACGGGTCAGGTTCAGCCCCCCGTCATTTCCATCCATCATGAACTGCCCGTCCGTGGGGTGGATCCACCAGGCGTGGTGGTCCGGGTGGACGCCGTTGTCCACCCCATAGGCGGGCATCAGTTCCGTAAAGGATTTTCCCCCGTCTTCAGAGACGTTCACATAGGTAAACACCGAATACACCCGGTTTTCATTTTCAGGGTCCACCCACAGGTCAGAATAATAAAACGGGCGGTTCCCGATGTCGTCCCCATCGTTGATCTTTTTCCAGGTAAACCCCCCGTCCTCGGACCGGTAGAGCGCATTCTTTTTGGATTCCACCAGGGCGTACACCCGGTTGGGTTTATTGGTGGCCATCGCCAGGCCGATGCGTCCCAGGTCGCCCTTGGGAAGGCCGTCCTCTTCGGTGAGGTGTTTCCAGGTCTTTCCCCCGTCATGGGTCATGTACAGGCCGCTGCCGGGACCCCCGGATTCGAAGAACCAGGGCCAGCGACGATGTTCCCACATGCCCACCAGCAGTTTGTTCGGGTTGGTCGGGTCCATGATCATGTCGCCCACGCCCGTTTTATTGTTGACAAAGAGGATCTTTTCCCAGGTCTGCCCCCCGTCCGTGGTCTTGAAGACGCCCCGTTCCGGGTGTTCCCCCCAGGGGGAGCCGATGGCGCCCACGTAGACGGTATTCGGGTCGGTCGGGTCGATAAGGATGCGGTGGATATGGCGGGTTTTTTCCAGCCCCATCCGCTCCCAGGTCTTGCCGGCATCCAGGGATCGGAAGACGCCATAGCCGCCGTTGAGGCTGTTCCGGGGGTTCCCCTCACCGGTACCCACCCAGATGACGGAAGGATTGCTTTGCTGGATGGCTACCGCCCCGATGCTCGCGGTCACCTGGTCTTCAAAGATGGGCTCCCATTTGACACCACCTGAGGTGCTTTTCCAAAGGCCGCCGGAGGCAGTCCCCGCATACATGACCTCCGGGTCGGAGGTTACCACATCGATGGTGGTGACCCGGCCGCTCATCCCGCCGGGGCCTATATTCCGGGGCTTGAGGTCGCCTGCGAGTTTTGTGTTGAACTGTTGGGAAAACAGGGGGGCCGCTGCCAGGAGCAGCGCACAGAGTAATTGATTCTTCATGTCTGATTTAGTTAGCGCTCTAAAATACAAAAAGGGGATAGGGGATTTCTTAAAGCTCTGTTAATACGAATCCTTCGGGCCCGGTGCAAAACGGACATCTTGCGAATTCTATTTACCTTTAAGGAAACCGGGCCCGGCCCGAAAACCCCGCATTTCATTGAAAAACCTTTTCCTGTTCACTTTCTGGGTCCTCGCAGGGATGTCCGCCCAGGGGCAGCCTGCGGCCAATGCGGATTCCACCCACGTGCTCTTTGTCGGCAACAGCCTGACTTATTACCACGATATGCCGCAGATGCTGCAGGCAATGCTCGCCGAGGGGGGCCATACGGTCCGCATCCACCAGAGCACGGTACCCGGCATGTCCCTTCGTGGGCACCTGGACCAGATCATCACACGCATGGACGGGGAGTCCACCTACACGCGGCCCAAAATGGATGGGGAAATAACGGGTACGGAGAATGCGCTCAGGGAAAGGGAATGGGATGTGGTGGTCCTGCAGGAAGGGACCGTGCCCGTTATGATCCCTGAAGCCCGGGCATTCCTGGTGGCCCCTGCTATTGCCAGCAGCAAGGCCTACCTGAATGCCCCGTGCCGGTTTATCCTGTTCAATACCTGGGCGGCAGACACCACCTATCCCCGCCGGTACTGCTACCCCTCCGGCCTGATCGATGCCTCCCTCCCGGATGATGCTTACTGCTCCGGGGAATTCGGCAACCTGTCCGAACACACCCGGGCACTGAACGCGGGCTATGAGGAGCTCGCAAAGGCCGCCAATATGGAAAAATCCAACCACGGGGATTTATTCGAAAGGATCCGGAATGACCACGGTGAAATCGACCTTTTTGACGATGCCTTCCACCCAAGCGCAGCAGGTGCTTTCCTGAATGCCTGCGAGTTCTATTACCTGCTCACCGGGAGTAACCCAACCGCACTCGAGTATACCGGACCCCTGGATGCAGACCAGGCCCAAACCCTCAAACGGGTGGTGGACCGGTACCACCAGTAGTCCCTTTCATAGAGGTTGGGAAACGCGGAATTTTTTTAACTTGAATTGAAAAAACAGGAACCCCGTGCGGCAAGACACCTCCTACGACTTCTATTTGGAGACCCCTTACAAACGGGCCATCAGCCTGGGGCTTGGCTGCTTCCTCTATGCATTTCTCGTGGTTTTCCTGCCCTTCGGTGTAAACAACTATGACCCGAACCACCAGTACAGGCTTGATTTTTTTATCGAAATCGGGTACTTCGGCCTGATCGTCATTGGGTTGACCGCCCTGAACGAATTCCTTGTCAAACCACTGGTAATCAGACGAGCACGGCTGAGGCAGGTATTGCTATGGTCCCTCTGGCTGATGCTTTGCCTCGGCCTGGGCACCTATTTGTTGTACAATATCCTGGGAAACTGGCACGATCTCAGCCTGGGGAGTGCGGTTGGCTTTGTGCTCAATTGCGCCTCCGTATTCATATTCCCGATGGTCGGGATCTTTTTCTATTTCCGTTACCGGTCCCTCAGCCTTCGGTACCGGGAGATGCGGGTTAACTGGCAACAGGAAAGAGATCCCAACCAGTTGTTGCGCTTTACGGGACAGGGAAAAAATGAGGGTTTTGCCGTGACGGCTTCCGATTTCAGGTTCGCCCGGGCACAGGATAATTATGTGGCCCTGTACTACGTGAAAGCCGGGCACCTGAAAAGCGAATTACTGCGCACCACCCTGGCCGAAATATCGGAAACCACCGGATATCCGGGGCTGATCCGCTGCCACCGCTCCTACCTGGTGAACCTGAAGCAGGTCCACTCCTTTACCGAGGGCCATCCACTGCAGCTCACCCTCCGGGATGTACCGGATCCCATCCGCGTTTCACGCTCGTACAGGGAAGCGGTTTTATCCCGATTAAGGCCGGCTTCCATCCCGGCCTGAAACCTGCCCCTGAAGGCCTCCTGAGGCAACTTTATCCTACCCCTCTCCAACCACTTTGGCGGTTTGATGCATCCCGATGCCCCGTTTATCCAGCCCCCTGGCCTGATTCATTCGCCCCGGGAAGTTTCCATCCACCCCACGGGAATTTCCGCTCGCCCCAAATACCGCCCATTCGCCACAAAGCCCGTATGTAAGGGTAACAACGAGGTCGCGGCCATCGTCTGTATAGCAGAACAATGTCCAATTAAAATCAATAACACAATGAAACCAACAACGATTATCAAACAACCGGGAGTCCTCATTTTTTGCACACTTATGGCCTTCTTTATGGTCTTCCCACTCAAGGCCCAGGAGCCCGGAAAAATCCCCCCCACAGAAACGATCCTAAAGGAGTTTGCCGAAAGCTACCGGCGCGATGTGATGGCTTTGGATGCCGATTTTGGCATCCGGGTGGGCCAGGACTGGTGGCAGGTACGCGTAAGGCGAGCTGAAAAGCCCTATGCGGTTGGTAAAGAGCTGCAGTACACCTACCACGAATTTGGCCCGAATACGGTAACCCTGCGGAAAGGGGCACCGGAAAGCCCTACCTGGTTCTTCCGGTTCGACGACCGGGAGATACTGGAAAAAATCTTCACCGGAGTACTTACGGCCAGTACGGCCGCCGCCAAATCTACCGGAGCGGATTACGTGGCCTTTGATGTGGAGGACATGGAGGGTTTCCGCTCCACGCAACAACACACCGCCTTATCCTACCTCACCATGGAGCATTTCTGGAAGCGCTCCCCTGTGGAGGTGACCCGCTTCGCCAGGGAAAGTTCCCTCCCCAGTCATGGCGCCCAGATCGTCTCCCTGTATACCATGAAGGATAAGCGAATCGGTTGGTTTACCCTGGGCCAGGAAGAAGCAGCCAATGCAGACCGCGGGCTCGATAAAAGCCAGGTGCCCAACCTGTTCATTATAATCAAGGGCCGGGGCAAGGCTGAGATCGGGGAGGAGCATATAGACCTGGAGCCGGGGATGAGCGTCTTTGTGGCACCTTATATGAAGCATATTCTCTACAACCCCTACCCGGAGCCGCTGGAAGGGATCCTGGTGTTGTTCGGGGATAATATCGACTATGCCCGGGGCCAGTCCTATTTGTCGTTCCTGGAGGAGGAATATGCCTTCTACGGCGAAAACGAGGCCCGCGTGGCAGCTGAAAGGGAAAAGGTGGCCGAATCCAATCCGCGCGGGCAGTAATTCCCGGTTTTGCCGGCCTGTTTAGAAAAAACCCCTGGTAGATTTGTTGATGATGAAACCGGGTGGGGCAGTGACCCACCCGGTTTTAATTTACCGGCCAGGGCTGCAAACAGAAAGCAGGCCAGGGTATTTTTGTGGAAACACGCCCGAATCCGTTCAGCCACTGTAACAATCCGTTCACTGAACCGACCTATGTTATAACCATCAAGATCCCATTAATGCCCAAACGATCACTTGTCACCAGGGCCTTGATTGCCTTACTCGCAGGGTTGCCCGTACTGGCGCACGTCCTCTGGGAATATTTCCACGGAGGGATAACGGCCCACCACCTGCTGGCAAGGCAGGATTTACCGGCCATCTCGAACGGTTGGGGCCTTCTGACCATCCCCGTTCTGGCCTTTTATGCCCTGTGGCGGGTAGAAAAACGGACCGGGAAGAAGACGAAAAATGCAATAACCGAACCGCCTGTTGTGATCGGGTTTCTACTGGCGCTGGCTTTAGGCATCTTCCTGGCATCCCTCTGGGAGTTTGGACTTGCGGACTTCATGCCCTTTGTGTTGTTCTCCCCCCTTGCTCTGGCCTTTTTTCTGCCGGTGTACCGGGCCGAGTGCCTGCTGGGATTTGTAATGGGGCTGACCTACACCTTCGGGGGCGTCCTGCCAATTTTCATTGGCGTCCTGCTCTGCATCTTATCCTATATCATCTACAGGCTCGTCCGCGCCGGCCTGCGCCTGGCCAGCGAAAGGGGATCCGGTGATAAGCAGGTTGATTAACAAAGACTTCACAGCTTTTTATTTTGATTTTCAATACCTTGTGGCATGGACCCGAACACCTCCCGCCGGTATTTCCTGAATTCTTCGTTTTTTGGCCTGCTGGCCGTTAGTATCCCCAATATACAGTATGCCCATCCCGGCCACATCCGCCGGACCGAATCCGTGAATACTGCCGACCCGGAGCTATCCCCGAACTATCCCGCCCTGGACCAGGGAACGGTGAGCGAAGTGGTCGGTGCCAGCCACTTTGACCTCGACCGCGTCAAGGTCCTGGTCGAACCCAGGCCTGAACTGGCCCGCGCCTGCTGGGATTGGGCCTTCGGGGATTTTGAAACCGCCCTGGGGGCGGCATCCCATGTGGGGAGGCGGGATATTGCCAGTTACCTGATGGAAAAAGGGGCCCGGCCGGATATCTTTACCTATGCGATGTTCGGGGCAATCAATGCGGTGAAGGCGATGATTAGCGAAACACCGGGGATACAGGGCATCTATGGGCCGCATGGCATCTCCCTCCTTTCCCATGCCCGGACCGGGATGCGGGAAGTAGCCGGATTCCCGGTCGACAAGGCACGGCAGCAGCAGCTGATCGACTACCTGCAGGACCTCGGGGATGCCGATCCCCAATGGCCGGACCAGCCTATGACAGAGGCCGAAAAGGAGCAATATCTGGGGGATTATCGTTACGGGCCCGGCGATAAGGACGGCTTCAGCGTCCGGAAAAATATGCGCGAGATGCTTTCCCTGGGCCGCCTCGGCGCATTCGGGGGAGGTTTGTACTACCTGGGGAACCATGCGTTTGTGTACAACGGCACCCCTTCGGTCACCGTTACCTTCCAAATGGCTGGGGAGCGTGTTGCAAGCCTCACCGTGGAAGAACCGGGCCTCCGGCTCCTCGCCCGGAAGGTATAGTCGGGCAGGGGTGCAAACTCGGGGCTGCTCTGGGTGGAAGTGGCTGCTTCCGGGTAGAATTCGCGGTAATTTCTTTGTCATTTCCTGGGGGAAGCGCTACCTTTTGAGGTTTTAATCCGAGACTGAAACCAACCACCCTATGAAAATAACTTTCCTGATCGCCCTGGCCCTGTGCCTGGCTCTGCCATCCCTTGCGCAGGACACCAAAGACCAACTCAAAAACGACCGGCCAATACCCGAGCCGCTGTCTTTTACCAGCGAGCAATCGGTGACCATCCAGGGGCGCACCTATACCCTGGATACCGAGGTGGGTACCCACCTGTTGCGAAATACGGAGGATGAGCCCATTGCCCAGTTCGGGTTCACGCATTACGCCCTGAAAGGGGGGCGCGACGACCGGCCGATCATCTTCGCTTTTAACGGGGGGCCGCTTTCCGCCAGTTTCTGGCTGCATTTCGGCATCCTGGGTCCCAAAAGGGTGGTGGTGGAAGACCCCGGTTACACGGGGCCGGCCCCCTATCAGGTGGTAAACAACGAATTTTCGCTTCTGGACAAAGCCGACCTGGTGATGATTGACCCGGTAGGGGTGGGGCTGAGCAAACCCGTCGGTAAATCGGAATTCAAGGATTTCTGGGGGGTGGACCAGGACATCAACAGCATTGGCCTGTTTATTGAGCAATTCCTGATCCGTGAAGGCAAGATGGCCGCACCCAAATACCTGTTGGGGGAAAGCTATGGCACCTTCCGCAACGCAGGCCTGGTCAAATGGCTGCAGGACCGGGGGGTAGCGATGAACGGGGTGATCATGGTCTCGGCTGTTTTCGAGCTGCAACACCTGCTGTTCGGCCCCGGGGATGATGTGGCCTACCTGGTCCATTTCCCAACCTATGCCACCACTGCCTGGTATCACGACAAAATCCCCAACAAAAATCCGGACCTGGCCGCATTTGCCGCAGAGGTCCGCCGGTTTACCGAGAATGAATACGCCCCGGCCCTGCTCAGGGGCGATCGACTCACCGCCTCCGAAAAACAGGCCATGGCGGCTAAACTGGCCGCCTGGACAGGGGTCAGCGCCGATTTCTGGTCCCGTGCCGGGCTGCGGGTGACCAACCAGGAATTTTTCCAGGAGCTCCTGCGGGATGAAGGCAGGACGGTGGGACGCCTGGATTCCCGCTTTACGGGCATCAATGAGGACCTGATCGGGCAGTACGCTGCAACCGACCCCCAAAGCGATGCCATCTCCCCGCCGTACATCTCGGCCTTCAAAAACTACCTGTACGAAGACCTGGGGGTGGATAAAAAATTGACCTATGTCACCACTGCCGGCCAGCGGGACGGCTTCCGCTGGGACTGGAAACACGACGGGAATTCCGCCTGGGGCGGGCAGGTCGCCATCAGCACGCTGCCGGACATGACCACCGCCATGAAGCGCAACCCGAACTTGAAGATCCTGATCCTGAATGGGTATTTTGACCTTGCAACCGTCTTCTACGGGGTGGAGCACTCCATCAGCCATATGAACCTTCCGAAAGAGCTGCGGGACAACATCCTCATGAAATACTACCCCGCCGGGCATATGATGTATACGCAACCCGAATCCATGGCCCAGTTCCGGTCGGAGGTGGGGGCATTCCTGGATGAAACGTCCGAGTAGTCTGCTTACGGCCCCTGCCTGACAGCCGGGGACTTGTCTTTTGCACCCGATACTAATTCTGGGCACGAAGCGTTTGGTTAATAGGCCGGTTTTGTACCCGCCGCTAACCAAATCTTCCGATCATGAAAAAGTATGCCCTATTTGTTTTGATTGCCCTGTTTTCCCTGGGTGCCTGTAAGTCCATCCAGACCACAGGTAATGGTGGGCTGCCACCCGGGCAGGCCAAGAAAATAACCGGTGAAAAGTCAGCGAAGGCTTATGCCCCCGGGCAGCAGAAAGCCAAGGGGAGAGGGGGCGCCTGAAACGACCTATCCATCCCGATTCCATTCAACCTGGACCCATCCATCCCGGACCTCCCGCTTTACCACTGTGCATTCCCGCGGTAGTACTCCAGCACCCGGACCCGCAGCAGGTATTCGTATTGCACGTTGGCCAGGTTGATGCGCGCATTGTCCAGGTTGTTTTTGCTCACGATGTATTCCGTGCTGTTTGAGACGCCGTTGTTAAATCGGATTTCATTGATCCGGAAGGATTCCTCGTAAGCCGCCACCTGCTCTTCAAGCACCCGGTACCGCTCCAGGGCGGTTTCCATGTCGGCATGGGCACCCCGTATGGCCTGGCGGAACCGCAATTCGGACTGGTCCAGGGCCACCTCGGCCCGTGTGCGCTCGATCTTTTGCTGCTTGAGGTTGTTGTGGGCCCTCAGCCCGTTGAAAAGGGGGATGCGGGCACTCATTCCGTAAAAGGTACTCAGGTTGTTATCCAGCTGATCGCGATAGCTGATCGGGTCTGCCTGGAAAAGGATGCTTTCGCTCAGTACCGGGTAATCCTGCCCGGCGATGGTTACGAAATCCCCGGTTTCCGTTATTTCCGTACCCGTTTCCGTAAAGAGGTTTGCCAGGCTGGAATAGTTGGAACGAAGTCCCGCAAAGAAGGAGATTTCGGGCGTGAACCGGCCCCGGGCAGCGGCTACGCCTTTCCGGGCGGCTTCGAGCCGCAGGCGCCGCGCCTCGATAGCGTCCAGGTTGGCCAGGGCATCCGCGTAGACCTCCCCGGCGGAGAGGCCGTAGGGCTCGAAATCCATCAGGATACCCAGGCGCTCCGGGTCAATGGGGGCTTCCGAATTCATCAGCCGTTCCAGTTCGAGCACGGCGGCCGTAAGCGCATTCCGCGCCTGGGCGAGGGTCGCCCGGTCGGAGGCATACTGTCCCTGCAGGTCGCGGAAGGCCGCCGGGTTGCCGGTTTCCTGGTCAAACAGCGTTTGAAGTCGCACTACCTGTACCTCCGTGGAGCCAATGCGCCCCTCGGTTAGCCGGACGAGCTCCCGGGCATTGAGCGCCTGCAGGAAGGCCAGGGTGACCTCCAGGGCCAGTGCCTGCCGCGCCGCTTCGTATTCCAGGTCCGCAGCCTTGAGGTTCAGGCGTTGGCGTCGCATCGTGTTATACTGGCTGAAGCCATTGAACACCAGGGCATTGAGGCTTAACCCAATATTGGAAAAGGTGAGTTTTTCGTTGATATAGTCGTTCGTAAAGGGGTCAATGCTCCGGCCATCATTGATACCCAGGTCGAAGTCGCCGTTTACCCCGGGCAGCATATCCCCGGCCGCCAGGCGGTAGTTGACCCGGGCGGTTTCGGCATCCAGGCGGTTCCCCGCCAGGTCCAGGTTGTTTTCCAGGGCACGGGCTATACAGGCTTCCAGGGTGAGTACCCCGGTATCCTGGGCGGCAACCATTTGGGCGGCAGCGAGCAGCAGGATGGGCAATAGGATTCTGAACAGGTTGATCATAATTCGGGTGTATCGGTCCAGCTCCCGTCCAGCAAATGCAGGATGCGCGTGCCATAGGAAGCGTTGAATTCGGAATGGGTGGCCTGTACGATGGTCATCCCTTCCCTGTTGAGTTCTTTAAATAATTCCATTATTTCCCTGCTCTGGCGTGAGTTGAGGTTCCCGGTGGGTTCATCGGCCAGCAGGATCTTGGGCCTGGAAATCAGCGCCCGGGCCACGCCCACCAGTTGTTGTTGCCCCCCGCTCAGCTGGCTGGGGAACAGGTCCTTTTTCCCCACGATATTGAAGCGGTCCAGGATGTCCCCCACCAGGGCCTTCCGCTCCGAGGATTTTACCTTCTGGTACAGCAGGGGGGTCTCGATGTTTTCATATACCGTCAGCTCGTCGATCAGGTGGTAGGCCTGGAAAATGAACCCGATATGCTCCTTCTGCAGCCGCGCCCTTTCCTTATCGCGCATTTGGTGGACAGCCTCACCCTGGAAATAATAATCCCCCTCATCGAACCCGTCGAGCAACCCGATTACATTCAGCAGGGTGGATTTCCCGGAGCCTGAGGGCCCCATCACGGAGACAAACTCCCCTTCGTCAATTTCCAGGTCCAGGTGCTTGAGCAGGAAGGTGCGGTTCCCCCCCTGGTTGACCCATTTATAGATATTTTCCAATTTCAGTAACATGCCATTTGCTTTATGTGAAAAATCGGTTGCATCCTATTCGGTGCGCAGGCTTTTTACCGGGTTTTGCATCGCCGCCCGGATCGCCTGGAAGCTGATGGTTAAAAATGCGGTTGCCAGGGCAATACCGGAAGCGGAAACAAACAGGTCCCAGCTCGAGTCGATCCGGTAGGTGAAATTCTGCAGCCACCGGTCCATGAAAAACCAGGCAACCGGCAGGGCAATCAGGGTGGCAATCCCAACCAGTTTGACGAAATTCCTGGAGAGCATCATCACGATGGTGCCCACAGAAGCCCCGAGGACCTTGCGGATGCCGATTTCGTGGACGCGTTGGCGGGTGGTGTAGGCAGCAAGCCCGAGAAGGCCTATACAGGCAATAAATATCGTCACGAGCGAAAAAAATGTGAAAACCTTCCGGGCAGTGCGTTCCGAATCATACTGGTTGGCAATGGTCTGGTCCAGGAACTGGAAGGTAAGGGGCTTTTCCGGGACAAACCGGGACCAGACCCCGCGGACCTGGTCGAGTACCTGTTCCATGGAGCCCCCGGCCACCCGGACAGCGGTGAGCTGCATGACATTGTTAAACCGGGCACCGCTTGTAAAAATCAGGGGCGTGATGGGCTCGTGAAGTGACTGGTAGTGGTAATCCCTGACCACCCCGATGACGTGGTAGGTATGTTCACTTCCGTCCGGGGCATTGAGGAAGCCATCGGGGGTAATCAGCCGCTGGCCGATAGGGTCGTCCAGTCCGAGTTCGGCGGCCGCCTTCTGGTTGATGACCACGGCCAGGGAGTCTGTCGGAAAGTCTTCGGAGAAAAACCGGCCGGCTACCAGCTCCAGGTCCAGCGCCTTTCCGTAGTATTCGTCCACGATGATCCCCCGCCCGGTAATGGGTTCATTCCTTTTGTCCAGGGTGGCCCAGCTCACCCCGAAGTAATTCTGCTGGCCAGGCAGCGCTGTGGCCCCGGATACCTGCTGCACACCCTGCAGGGCAAGTAATTCGTTTTTGAACGCCCGGGTGTCGGTCCCCAACAGGTCGGTCCGTTCAAGGATCAGCGTATGTTCCTTGTTGAATCCGAGGCGTTCGCTGGTCATGTAGTTCATCTGACGGTTCACGATCAGGGTGCAGATGATCAGGATTACCGAGATGGCGAACTGCAAAACCACCAACCCGCTCCGGAGGTTCCTCCCCTGGCTGCCCGAATGGAATTTCCCGCGCAGCACCTGGATGGGGTTGAACCGGGAGAGGACGAAGGCCGGGTAGACCCCGGCCAGGGAACCGGTGATGCAGGTGAATAAAACCAGCAAGAGCAAGGCGCCCGGCGTCAGCAGGGAGGCCATGCTGAAATCCTTGCCTGAAATATCATTGAAAACAGGCACCAACAAGGCGAAAAATCCAATGGCAACTGCCATGGCCATAAGGCTCATCAGGAAGGATTCGGCAATGAACTGTGCGATCAATGCTTTGCGCACCGATCCAAAGGTCTTGCGGATACCTACCTCCTTGGCGCGTTCCGATGAACGGGCGGTGGCCAGGTTAATAAAATTGACGCAGGCGATAAACAGGATAAATGCGGCCACCAGGCCAAAGATGTACAGGGTGGTTTCACTGCCGTTTACCCGGAATTCGTTCTCGAGGTGGGAAGTCAGGTAGATATCCTTCAGGGGCTGCAGGTAGTAGGTATAGCCATTCCCGGCTGCCATGAAATCGTCTATGGGCATGAAAAAGGACCGTTGGATGTTCCCTGCGGCATACTTGCGGATGATCCCCGGCATGGCCGCTTCGACCTTCTCCGGGTTCGCTCCCTGGTGTAGCCGGAAATACGTGTGGGCGGAAAAACCGACAAAATTCTCCTGATCAAAATTTTCGTTCCCCGCGGTGGAAATCAGCGCATTGAAAGTGAAGTGGGAGGCCTCCGGCCAGTCCTCGTACACGGCGGTAACCTGAAGTGGCTGTTCGTTGTTGATTTCGGGGATCAGCATCTGTCCCACCGCCTTGGCGGGGTCACCGAAATACTTGCGGGCCGTACGCTCGCTCAGGACGATCGAGTTCGGCCCCTCCAGCGGGTCCCCGTCATCGCCGAACAACCGCCTGGATTTGAACAGGTCAAAGAAACCCGGATCTGCCAGCAGCACGCCGGTCTCCTCGAATCGTTCATCGCCCTGCCGTATCCGGAGCGTGCCGTTGTTGAAGAAGTTGAAGACGCGGACCGCCATTTCCACCTCGGGTAATTCCTCCGTAACCACCTCTGCATAGGACTGGGGGATAATGGAATAGGAGCTTTCCCGTGTAGGGTATTTGCGCTTGACCACCATCCGGTAGATGTTGTCGGCATCGGGCCGCCAGGCATCCACGCTCCGCTCGCTTTGGATGAACAGCACGATCAGCAGGCAGATGGCTGCACCCAGCGCCAGTCCTGCGATGTTGATCAGGGAATAGGCTTTGTGTTTGAGTAGATTCCTCCAGGCGATTTTAAAGTAGTTGCGTAGCATGGCATTTGTTTTTTGATGGATGGGTCATTCGGTCCGCAGGCTGTTTACAGGGTTTTGTAAGGCAGCCCGTAAGGCCTTGAAAGCCATGGTGAACAAAGCGATCGCCAGGGCTGCGCCCCCGGTTGCCGCAAATATCCACAGTTCGATTGGGGCCCGGTAGGCAAAATCCTCCAGCCAGGCGCTCATGGCCCACCAGGCGATGGGGCTGCCGATGACAAATGCCAGCAACACCAGTTTGAGGAAATCCCGGGAAAGCAGGCCCAGAATATTCCCCAGGGATGCCCCGAGCACCTTGCGGATCCCGATTTCCTTGGTGCGCTGCTCGGCCACGTAGGTGACCAGCCCGAATAAGCCCAGGCAGGCGATCAGGATGGCCAGTACGGCAAAACTGAGGGCTACCCGGCCCATGCGCTGTTCCTGCCGGTACATCTGGTCAAAGGATTCATCCAGGAAGGTATAGCTGAAAGGCATTCCCGGTGCCATTTCATGAAACTGCTGCTCCACCTGTGCGAGGGTTGACTCCAGGTCCCCTGGGGCCATCCGCAGCGCAGTGGCCCAGTCGTTCCGCCCAAGGCGCATCGCCAGGGGACCGACGTTCTGGCGGAGGGATTCGAAGTTGAAATCCCTCACCATGCCGATGATCGTGTAGATCTCCGCCTCTTCCTGATCCGGGGCACTCCTGTAGTAAAGCTTGCTGCCGACGGGGTTGGAAACCCCCAGGATTTCCGCTGCCCGCTGGTTGATGATCAGGGCCGTGGAGTCCGACCCGAATTCGGTGGAGAAATTCCGCCCTTCCAGGAGCTCCATGCCCATGGTGGGGATATAGTCGTAGTCCGTCCGCCAGATCTGCATGTTGAACATATTGGTTTCACTCATTACCGGATCCGTTGAAAAGGAGGTATCGCTTCGGGAGGAATTCGCCACCGGCAGGTACCCTGCAAATGCTGCTGACCGGACCCCCGCCAGGGCGGCGACTTCCTGCTTGAAGGCCGCGCGGTTGGACCCGGGGATGCCACCGGTATCCACCACGGCCACCTGTTCCTTGTCAAAACCGATCCGGGCCTTCCGGATAAACTCCAGCTGGTTGTAGATCACCAGGGTGCCTACGATCAGGATGATGGACACCGCAAACTGGAAAACGACCAGGGCGTTTCGTAAAACCGGTTCCGCCTTGCTCCCGGAGCCTTTTTTGCCCTTGAGCGCCCGGATGGGGTTGAAGGAAGCCAGGAAAAAAGCAGGGTAGACCCCGGCCAGCACCCCCACCAGCAAAGGCAGGGCTCCCAGGAAGAGCAGGTAACCCGGGCGGAGCAGGTCGGCGAGCACCAGTTCCTTCCCCGATATTCCATTGAACCAGGGCAGGAGCAGGGCACAGATCCCGACCGCCAGGACCAGGGCAATATAGGCCAGCAGGACAGATTCGGTGAGGAACTGCCCGATCAGTGCAGGTTTCCGGGTACCCATGGTTTTGCGGATGCCCACCTCTCGTGCCCGGCCGGCCGAACGGGCCGTGGACAGGTTGGTGAAATTCACGCAGGCGAGCACCAGGATAAAGAGGGCTGCAACGGAGAAGATATAGATATTCTGGATGCTGCCGTTGGGTTCGAATTCTGCCGTCCGGTCGGAATGCAGGTGGATGTCGGTAAGGGGCATGAGGGAATATTCAATCCGGTTACCGCTTTTGCGGAAGGTTTCCAGGTCCGTCTGCATATATTGCTGGAGCAGGGGGGCCAGGTACTTTTGGATCACCTGTTCGAACTTTGCCGGAAATTCCGCCGGGTCGGCCCCTTCGCGCAAGAGGATATAGGTGTTAAAATTGTGGCTCGCAAAATTCCCGAAGTCGTAATTGACATTGGCCATGGAAAAGAAGAAGTCGATATGGAAATGCGATTGTTCCGGCAGGTCCTGGAAGACGGCGCGGACCTGGTAGGCGGTTCCGCCGGCGTCGTCGGTTTCCAGGTTCTGGCCAATGGCTGCCGCAGCCCCCCCGAAATAGCGTTCTGCGGCGGATTCGGAGATCACCACGGCGTTGGGTTCGCTCAGGGCCCCCTTCCCGGTCCCGGCTACCACCGGCAGGGTGAAGACATCAAAGAGCGTGGAATCGGCGTGGGCCACCCGAGGTTCGTTCAGGTATTCGTCCCCGTGTTTGATGAGTTTGGCCCCCGAGTTGTTGTAAAGGCGTACAAACTCCTCCACCTGGGGGAATTCGTTCTTCAGGGTTTCCCCCATGGGATCTGAGGTTTCGGACATATGCAGGTCGGTCTCCCCCATCCGGACATCCGAATGGACGCGGTAGATGCGTTCGGCCTTGGCATGGAAGCGGTCGTAGCTCCATTCATCCGCCACATACAGGGCAATCAGCATGAAACAGGCCAGGCCCAGGGCGAGCCCGAAAATATTGATAAAGGAGAAGACCCTGTTTTTTCTCAGGTTCCTCCAGGCGATTTTCAGGTAGTTGCGGATCATGGCGTTTGTTTTTTTGATTGAGTTGTTTGATGCTTTTCTATTCGGTCCTCAGGCTGTTCACTGGGTTGGACAGGGCCGTGCGCGCCGACTGGACCCCGATGGTCAGCAGGGCAATGGCAAGGGCCCCCAGGGCCCCGAGCAGGAATACCCACCAGTGCAGTTCGATGGTATAGGCAAAATCCCGCAGCCAGCTGCGCATAAACCACCAGGCCAGGGGGATGGCAATCAGGGATGCCAGTCCGATCAGCCTGGCGTAGTCCATCGAGATCAGGCGGACAATGCTGCTTGCAGGAGCCCCGAGTACGCGTCGGATTCCAATTTCCTTCCGCCTTCTTGCAAGGGTCAGGGTGACCAGGGCAAAGAGGCCGAGTACTGCGATAAAGACAGCCAGGGCCGAGGCCACTTTTACGATGGTCCCGGTGCGGCGTTCTGCCTGATAGCGGGCGGCCAGGGACTCATCCAGGAAGGTGTGCTCGAAATCCTGGTCGGGCGCTACCGAAGCCCAGGCTGTCTTGAGCAGGTCTACCTGCCCTACAAGGCTCCCTCCTTTCAGTCGTACCGTGACCCTGGGCTGGGGGGAAAAGGCCATGCCCACATTTTCCGTGTAGCGCATCATGGAATCCGGCTGTAGCGTCAACACGAGGGGGGTTACCGGACTGTGGAGGGATTCGTAGTTGAAGTCCTCGAGCACCCCGATGATGCGCGGGGGGAAGCGGCCCGGAAGTTTCTGGCCGATGGGTTCCTGAAGGCCAAACTGCCTGACAAAGGCTTCATTGACCACGGCAGCCCCGGCCCGGTCGGAAGTGACCTGGGGATCGAACGACCGCCCCTCCTTGATGCGGAGCTTCATCGTTTCCACGAAATACGGATCCACCAGGTTGTATTGAAAGCTTTGGTAGGCGTTCTGTTCATCGGTAAACCCCATGGTGATCCAGGGTGTCTCGGCAAAACTGTACAGGTCTACAGACACATTGGCCACTTCCGGATGGGACAGCAAGGCAGTCCGGTAGCGTTCCGCCAGGGGGATGCCTTCCTGCCGGCCCATATTGGTGGGTACCACGATGAGGTGCTCACGTTCATACCCCAGGTCTTTTTCCTGAAAATACCGGATTTGTTGCCCGATAAAGACCGAACAGATAATCAGGGCAATGGAAGCAGCAAACTGGGCAACCACGAGGCCCTTCCTGAGCAGCGCAGACCCCCCTGCGGCGGCCATCAGGCCCTTGAGTACCCTGGCCGGGTTGAACCGGGAGAGTACCAGGGCCGGGTAAAACCCCGAAAGGAGTGTCACGGCCAGGGTAAGCACCAGGCAGAAGCCTGCAAATCCCCAGTCGGCCGGGAAGTCAAGGTCGCGGACAATCAGGTTGTTGAAGGGGCGGAGCAGGAGCAGCGCCAGCCCGAGGCCCAGCAACACGGCCATACAGGTCACCAGGAAGGCTTCCCCCAGGAATTGCCGGATGAGTTCCCGCCTGCGGGCCCCCAGCACCTTGCGCACCCCCACCTCCCGGGCCCGGTTGCCGGAGTGCCCCACGGACAGCAGCACAAAATTGGCGCAGGCCACCAACAGGATGATGAGTCCCACCGAGGCCAGGATATAGCTGTATTTCGGGTCGCTCACAGGCTGGTTGCCGGCGGGAAGGCTGTTGTTCAGGTGGATGTCCGTTATGGGCTGCAGGTAGATATCAAAACCACCCTCGGGATAGTCTTCCCCCAGGGCCTTGCGCATCATCGCCGGAAACTTGGCCGAAGCGGCTTCGGCTGTGGCATCCTCCCGGAGCAGGACATAGGTTTCCGTATTGACATTGAACCAATTGTCCCGGGCCTGTTGCGGCATGAGCGTACCGGCATTGGCATAGGAAATGAGCATCTCGTACTGAATGCTGGAAGCCTGGGGTGCGTCGGCAACCACAGCCGAAACGGTGAAGCGGCGCTGTTCATCCCCCAGATCCATTTCCAGGTCCTGCCCCACGGCCCCTGCATCGCCGAAATACTTCCGGGCCGCAGATTCCGAGAGGACCAGGCTTCCGGGCCCCGCTAGGGGCGCCGCGGTATTGCCGCGCAGGACGGGGAAGTCGAACAGGTCAAAGAAGGAAGGGTCTACCATGAGAACCGCTTCGGTAAAACGGTTGGCCCCCAGGGTAACGATGGGCCGGAGGCTCATCACCCGGCAGGTTTGCTCCACTTCCGGTATATCGGCTTCCAGGGTGGGGCCCAGGATCAGGGGGGTAATGACATTTATGAACCGCTGGTCCTGGAAGGCTTCGTCCTGCCAGGCCCGGTACAGGCGGTCCGATTGGGTGTGGAAGGCATCATAGCTCCATTCGCTGCGCACAAATAACAGGATCAGCAGACAACAGGACACGCCTACCGCCAGGCCGCTGACCTTCACGAAAGTATACCCCTTGTAGCGCATCAGGCTTCTCCAGGCGATTTTCAGGTAGTTGCGGATCATGGCGTTTGTTTTTTTGATTGAGTTGCTTGATGCTTTTCTATTCGGTCCTCAGGCTTTTTACGGGGTTCGACCAGGCGGCCTTGCTGCCCTTGAGCACGATTATGGCCAGGGTGATCAAGAGTACGGCTGCCGTAGCCAATGCGAATACCCACCATTCCAGGGGTGTACGGTACTGGTAATTCTGCAGCCAGCTCTCCATCAGGAATGCCGTGAGCGGGATGGCGATTGCCCCGGCCACGACCACCAGGCCGATAAATTCCCGGGTAAAGAGTGCAAGGATATCTGTCACAGACCCGCCCAGGACCTTCCGGATGCCGATCTCCTTGGTTTTCTGCGCGACGAAAAAGGACACAAGCCCATAGATACCCAGGCAGCCGATCCCAATGGCCAGCAGGCTGAATAGTTTGCCCAGGGTCAGGAACTGGGTTTCCGTGGCGTACTGCTGGGCCACCCGCTCATCGACAAATTCGTATTCGAAAAGCAAATCGGGGAAAGCCCCGGTCCAGGTCTTTTCAAGGTGGGCGATCCCCTCCCGCAGCCGGCCGGCTTGCAGTTTTACGGCAAATTCCCCGTAGTTGCCCGGTTCAGGGGCAATAAAAACAGGGTTGATACGCGAGGTGAAATCGGAATCATGGAAGTCTTCCACCACCCCTACGATCCGGCCACGGACATACTTCCCGCCCACGGCGATCTCCTTCCCCAAAACGGCCTCCGGGGATTCCGCGCCCACCATCCGGGCAAAGGTCCGGTTTACGAGAACTTCATCCACGGTATCCCGTTTTTCAAAAAAGTTGCGACCGGCCACCAGGTCCAGCCCAAAGGTGCCCAGGTAGTCCCTGTCGGCCACCTTCACATCGATGGCAAATTCTTCAACTTCCGGCCTGCTGTTGTATCGCACACTGGTTCCCCAGATGTTGTTCGGGGCGCCCGGGCTGGCAAAGCAGGAGGAAACCTGGCTGATGGCCGAATGGTTGGACAGGCGCGCTTTCAGGCTTTCGAGCTGCCGGGGCTCCAGGTCAGAAGGAATGGGCAGCATGAGGACGGACGTGTCATAGCCCAGGTCGGACTCCACGGCATACCGGAGCTGCCTGCCAACCACCAGGGTAGCGATGATCAGGCCGATGGAGATGGTAAATTGAAGCGTGACCAGTACCTGGCGCGTGCGCAGGCCGCCTGAATCGCGCTGGGTCAGCTTTCGCTTGAGGGCGAGTACCGGCGGGATCCGGCCCAGGACCACCCCGGGGTAAAAACCCGCCAAAAGGGTTACCAATACGAGGATTCCCAGCATAAAAAGTATCGAGCCGGGGTTGACCAGGGACTCAAAACCCAGGGAAAGGCCCGTAATGTCATTAAAATAAGGCAGGGCCAGCCAGGCCGTGAGCAGGCCGGCCACAAGCGCGAACAAGCTTAGCAGAAAGACCTCCGAAAGGAATTGCCGGAGCAACTGGTGCCTGCCGCATCCCAGGACCTTGCGTACCCCTACTTCGCGGGAACGGTTCAGGGACTGGGCGGTGGTGATGTTGATGAAATTGATACAGGCCAGCAGGAGTACCAGGAACCCGATCAGGGAAACGATCCAGAGGATGCGTTCCTGTATGCCCCCGGGGTACAACCCGCCCAGATGGATGTCCAGAAGCGGCTGGAGCCGGTAATGGTGGATATTTTTGGAATCCGGCCGGTACTTGCCGGGCAGGGCGGCCAGCTGGGCTTCAACCGCTGCGGGATCCGTCCCCGGGCGCACACGCACAAAGGTCTGCAGCATGCTGGTGATGCCGCGGAAACTATCGCTGGTCACCCATTCCGAATAGACTTTAAGGGTCGGGAAGGAAACCAGGATTTCCCGGTCGAACAGGGACTTTTCGGGGAGCGGGTCCAGGATGCCGGCTACCCGGATCGTTTCGGTATTGCCAAGGACAAAGGTTTCGCCAATGGCATCCCGGCGGCCGAAGAGCCTCATGGCCACTTCTTCGGTGATAAATGCCAAATTGGGTGCCTCCAAGGCATCTGGAGTGCCCCCGCGAACCGGGAAGTTGAAGATTTCTAAGAATTCCGGCTCCACGAATGCCAGGGTTTCCCGGTACTTCTGCGTGGCCCCGTCCCGTTCCACGGCCAGCACGTCCTCCTGCCAGTCCGCATAGCGTGCCACTGCTTCCGAAAAGGTGAATTCGTTTCGGATCTCATTGGCCATCCCCGGGGGGACGCTGCCTTCATACTCGATATAATCGGTTTCCTCGTCCGTATTCAACCGGTAGATCCGGTCCGCGTCGGTATGGAAATCGTCGAAGCCCAGGTGGTGGGAAACAAAGAGGTAGATCAGAACGGCGCAGGCAAAGCCTATGGTCAGTCCCAGCAGGTTGATCAGGCTGGTGGTCCGTCGCTTTCTCAGGCTCCTCCAGGCAGTAATGAAATAGTTGCGGATCATGACGGTTTATTTGCGATTGATGGGTTGGATGCGTTGCTTATTCTGTCCGGAGGCTCTTTACGGGGTTTTGTGTGGCCGCCTTGATGGCCTGGAAGCTGACGGTAAGCACCGTGATGGTCAGTGCACCGAGGCCGGCAGCCACGAAAATGATCCAGGTAATGCTGGTGCGGTAGGTGAATTTCTGGATCCACCCGTCCATCAGCCACCAGGCGATGGGGAAGGCCACCAGGCAGGAGATCAGCACGAGCTGCAGGAAATCCCTGGACAGGAGCATCCAGATATTGGAGACCTTTGCCCCGAGCACTTTGCGGACGCCAATTTCCTTGGTGCGCCGCTCGGCGACAAAAGCCGTCAGGCCGAACAAGCCCAGGCAGCTGATCAGGATTGCCAGGATGGTAAAGACCATCGCCAGGTCGGCCACGCGCTCCTCGGCCGCAAATTTCCGGCCGTATTCCTCATCCACGAAGTCATACTGGAAGGGGAGGTTTGGGAACTGGCGCTTGAAGACGGCTTCCACGGTCGCCAGGTTTTCCAACACGCTGCGTTCCGGGTTCAGCTTGAGGTTGTAATAGCTGATTTCATCGTAGCGGTCAAAAACGAAAAACGTCTGCTTGACCGGTTCGTAAGGGGATTGCATGATCATGTCCTCGACCACCCCGATCACTGTGAGGGGCGGGTCGGGGTCTTCCTCGTCGTCGTCCCGTATGATCATCCCAACCGGATCCTGGACGCCCATATAGGCCACGGCGGTCTCATTCAGCAGGATTCCGAGGGAATCCGTGGCGAAGTCCCGGGAGAGATCCCGTCCCCGGGTAACCTTCAGTCCCATGCTTTCGACGTATTCGGGCGTGATCGCCACCCAGGCGAAATCTTCCTGGAACCCCGGGTCCTTGCCTTCCCAGGTGAAACCGGAGCGGTTCGACCACACCGAGGTCGTCGGGCTGCTGGAAGCCGACATTTCCAGCACCGCACCGGAATTCTTGAATTCGTTGCGCATCAAGTCGTATTTTCCTGAAAAATCCTGGCTCATGACCGGGATCTGGATGAGCCCGCTGGTATTGTAGCCCATCGGACGGTTTTTGGCATGGTGGATTTGCTTCATGATCACCAGGGTACCGATGATCAGTGCCACGGATATCGTGAATTGGGTCACCACCAGCACCTTGCGCGGCAGGGCTGAAAACCGCCCGGCCCGGAAGGTCCCTTTCAGCACCTTCACAGGCTGGAAAGAGGAGAGGTACAGGGCAGGATAGCTGCCTGCCAAAAGGGCCGTCAGCAGGATAAAGGCAAGGGTTGCGGCCCAGAAGGTTCCATTGGCCCAAGGGAAGCTGATCTCCTTGGCCGTGATTTGGTTGAACCCTCCCAGGGAAATCAATACGATGCCGACAGCCAGGACAAAAGCCAGGGCTGCCGTCAGCAGGGATTCCCCGAGGAATTGCCGGATGATCTGCCCGCGGGATGAGCCGATGGACTTGCGGATGCCCACCTCACGGGCGCGTTTTTCGGAACGCGCAGTGCTGAGGTTCATAAAGTTGATACAGGCCAGTATCAGCACAAAAAGCCCGATCCAGCCAAAGAGCCAAACATACTCGATACGGCCTCCGCTCTGTACGCCATTTTCGAACCGGCCGCGCAGGTACCAATCCGTCATGGGCAATAGGGTGAGCTGTGGGTTAAAAGTCCGGCCTTCATCCGTCACCCGGTCATATTTCACGTTCCGTATGGCCTCGGATGCCTGCTTCATATCGATCCCTTCCCGCAACTGCACAAAAAGCTGGAAGGAGTTGTTGCCCCACGTATCCATGGCATTCCGGATCCATTCCTGGCTATCTGCATAAAATTTCCAGGGGATCAGGTAGTCCATTTCCCCGAAGTTCGTATTGGTGGGGATGTCCCGGTAAATTGCCGTCACCTTCATATCATATTGGCTGTTAAGCCGTAAGATCTGACCCACCGGTTCATCTGTACCGAACAATGCCGCGGCGGCTGATTGGGAAAGCATGATGGAATTGGGCTCTTTCAGCCCGTCGGCGGCCCCTTCCAGGATTTCCAGGGAGAGCATGTCCACAGCGCCCTCCTGCATGGCATTCCCCTGCCGGCTGATTTTTTTATCCCCTATTTCCAAATAGTTAGGGAATTGCCAGGAGGACATGACGACATGCTCAAAGTACTGGTCGTAACTCTCCCGGATGGCAAACTCCAGCGGCCTGGGGATGGCAGAGCCGGTCCCCTGCTTCCCGTTGAAGGTCTGGGTCTGGTAGAACTGGGCAATCCGGTCCCTGTTCGGGAAATGCGAATTGTAATTCAGCTCGTCCCAGATCCATAGCCCGATCAGCAGGGTGACGGCCATGCCGGCAGCTAACCCAATGATGTTGATCCCCGAATAGATTTTGTTCTTCCAGAGATTCCGCCAGGCGATCTTAAAATAATTGCGCAACATAAATTCGTTTTTTGATTGGACCTTCCCGAAGGAAGGTTTTGATGAATAAACCCCGTTTATGACCGGGGATGGTCAATAGGTTGCCAGCACATTTTCCGTTACTTTCTGCCCGTCGAGCATCCGGATGATCCGGTGGCTGTACTTGGCGTCGTGCTCGCTGTGGGTAACCATGATGATGGTGGTGCCATTTTCATTGAGCTCTGTAAGCAGGTCCATCACCTCGTTCCCGTTGGTGCTGTCCAGGTTCCCGGTGGGCTCATCCGCCAGGATGAGCTTCGGGTTGTTTACCACGGCCCGCGCCACGGCCACCCGTTGCTGCTGCCCCCCGGAGAGCTGCTGGGGGAAATGGCTCCTGCGGTGCATGATCTGCATTTTCTCGAGCACTTCCTCCACCCGGGCCTTGCGGTCCGCAGCCTTTACCCCGGTGTAAATCAGCGGGAGTTCCACGTTTTCAAAAACGGTCAGCTCGTCGATCAGGTTGAAACTCTGGAAGACAAAACCGATATTGTGCTTGCGGAGATTGGCGCGTTTGCGCTCGTTGAACCCAGACACCTCGATACCGTTAAATTCAAAGCTGCCGCCGTCGGCATCGTCCAGGAGCCCCAGGATATTCAGCAGGGTGGACTTGCCGCATCCCGAGGGCCCCATGATGGCCACGAATTCCCCTTCCTTCACCTCAAACGAAAGCTTGTTCAGGGCAATGGTTCGTACCTCCTCGGTACTGTAAAACTTCTCTAATTCTGTTACTTTGATCATTGTTATTCCGTGTTAGTACAATTTCTTTCTTGATTCGTATTCATGGGGGATCAGTCCTTGAGGACCAGTTCCTGTATATCCCCGTAATTGTCATAGCTGCTGGTAACCACCCGGTCCCCCGGCTGCAGGCCGCTCAGCACCTCGTAATATTCCGTGTTCTGGCTCCCCAGCGTGATATCGGTCCGGTAGGCGGCCCCCCCATCCTCGCTCACTTTGAAGATCCAGTTGCCCCCGGTTTTCTGGAAAAAGCCGCCCTTGGGAACCAGCAATGCCTCCTTTTCCTCGCTCAGGGCCAGCCGGATCTGCAGCGACTGCCCGCGGCGGATGCCCTCCGGGGCCTCCCCGGCGAATTCCATGTCTACCTGGAAACGGCCGTTGGTCACCTGGGTGTAGACCTTTTTGATGATGAGTTCATGGCGCTCCCCGTTAAAGGGGAAGGAGCCCCGCTGTCCGGTATAGATCCGGGAGATGTAGTGCTCGTCGATATCCGCGCGCACCTTGTAGCCACTCAGGACATCGATCTGCCCCAGGCGTTCCCCCTTGTTCTTGGATTCCCCTATTTCGGCATCCAGGGAGGTGAGCTGGCCTTCTATGGGCGACCGAACCACCAGGTCGGCCACTTTCCGCCGCATGAGTTCCAGTGCGTTTTGCGTACGGGCCAGGGAATTGGCGATCTGCCGCTCCTCCTGGCTGACCGAGATGGAATCCTGGCGCAGGATCTCCTCGGCCAGTTCCATCCGCTCCTTCTGGTAGTTGTAGTCGTTTTCGGCAATGATCAGCTCCTGCCGACCAATGGCATCTTTTTCGTACAACCGCTTGTTGAGTTCATACAACCTGCGCGCTTCGACCAGGCTGTTTTCCACGTCGGTATACTGGTTGAGCCTGTTGATGGTATTCTGGCGGGCCGCATTCTGGGAAATCTGCATCTGCGTCAGCAGGTTGTACACCTGTGTTTCCTGGTTTACCAGGCTGAGTTCCAGGTCCGTGTTGGAGAGCCTCAGGATGGGTTCGCCCTGCTGCATCATCGCCCCGTCTTCCACGAATTTTTCTTCCACCCGCCCGCCTTCGAGGGCATCCAGGTAGATGGTGGTAATGGGAAGTACGATTCCATTAACGGGGATATTTTCCTGGAAAGCGCCCCGCTCTATGGTACTTACCGTAATCCGTTCGGTCTGTACGTTGAGCCGGGCCCCTCCACCCGTGGCGATTGCCACATAGATAATCAGGGCGAGGAGGGCAGCACCTCCGGCAATCATTGCTATTTTTCGATTGTTGAATCGTTTCTTTTCAATCGGGATATCCATAGTTGCATTAACTGTTCGTACTACCTGTTGTTAATTCCGTGCCAAAAAAATAAAATTCTGAATTACAATACATTATGAATTTTTGACCTATGGGGAGTGTCCGGTTTTGATACACCTGGTGTCCGGTAATGAAACACCTGTCAGCCCGGTGGAAAAATGCAGGATCCCAATTCATGCAAAGCCGGTGAAAATCGTAATATTGTGTATATGTCGCTTAAGAAAGCCCGAATACTGGTCATTGACGACGACGAAGATGTGCTCATCGCGTTGCGGCTCCTGCTGAAATCCCAGGTGGCCGAAGTCGTTACGGCCCGTAACCCGAACCAGATCGGCAGCCTGATGGAGGGCAGGGCTTTTGATGTGATTATCCTGGATATGAATTTCAACGGGTTGGTCCACACGGGCAACGAAGGGCTCTACTGGCTGGGCAAAATCCGGGAAAAAGACCCGAAAGCTGCGGTAATCCTGATCACCGCCTACGGGGATATCGACCTGGCGATCCGATCCCTGAAACAGGGCGCCTCGGACTTCCTGGTCAAGCCCTGGCAAAACGAGAAGATCCTCGAGGCGGTACGGGAAGCCGCCCGGCGCAAGGGGAATAAGCCCAAACCGGCCCCGGTGGGCGAGGACGACCAGATCGTGGGGGAGAGTGAACCCATGGAACACGTATTCACCAAAGTGCGCAAGGTGGCGCCCACCGATGCCAATATCCTCATCCTTGGCGAGAACGGGACCGGGAAGGACCTGATCGCCCGTGCAATCCACGAACACTCCCTCCGGAAGGGAGGCCCTTTTGTCAAGGTGGATGTGGGGGCGCTTACCGAGACGCTCTTTGAGAGCGAACTCTTCGGATACCGGAAAGGGGCGTTTACCGATGCCCGGGAAGACCGCAAGGGGCGTTTCGAGGCGGCCCAGGGTGGGACCCTGTTTCTGGACGAGATCGGGAACATCCCGCTGCGCCAGCAGGCCCGCCTGCTTACGGTACTCCAGAACCGTCAGGTGACCCCCCTGGGGAGCAACCAGCCCATTCCCGTGGACATCCGCCTGATCTGCGCCACCAACCGGCCCATGGAGGAATTATCGGATGAAAAGACATTCCGGCGCGACCTGATTTACCGGATCAATACCGTGGATATCCTGATCCCCCCGTTGCGGGAGCGGGGGGAAGACCGGAACCTGCTCGCCCGCCATTTTGCGGAGCGGTATGCGGAAAAATATGGGAAAGGCCCTTTCTCATTAACCGAAGCCTTCCTGGATAAACTTGGGGAGCATGATTTCCCGGGGAATGTCAGGGAGCTGCAGTACGCCCTGGAACGCGCCGTCATCATGGCCGAGGACAATGTGCTTCAGGGTAGCGACCTGGTGTTCTCGGCCATCGAAAAGCCCAGGCCTTCCCCCCCGGCCACCCGGACCACCAATTTGGAAGCCCTGGAAAAGAACACCATATTGAAAGTGATCGAAAAGAACAATGGCAATATCTCCAAATCGGCCAGGGAGCTCGGTCTGACGCGTACCGCCCTCTACCGCAGACTCGAAAAATATGACCTTTAGGAATTATTCCACCTTCCTGCTGCTCAGGACTTTCCTCCTGACATGTGCCCTGGCGGCCTTCCTGTACGGGATCCTTGCCCAGTCGCCCTATTGGGCAGTGGGGGGCGGGGTGATGACCCTGGTTTTCTTCCGGTCCCTCTACCGCAGCGTCATGCGGCGATTCCGGGAGATGGATGATTTTTTCGAGGCAGTCAAATACCGGGATTTCTCCCGCTGGTTCAGCGAAAAACACGGTTCCCTGGAAATCCGGCAACTGCATCGGGGGTTCAACCTGGTCAACCAGACCTTCCGGGACATCAACCAGGAGCGGGAAGTGCAGTTCCAGTACCTGCAGAAAATCCTGGAAATGGTGGAGGTGGGAATTATTGCGTATAACCTGGAGACCGGCAAGGTATTGTGGGTCAACGAATACCTGCTGAAGATACTGGACCTGCCCTCCTTCAAACGCATCGGGTTTATCGCAAAGCGCCTCCCGGAGGCGTACGAGGAACTCTTCGAAACCTATCACGCTGCTACGGTTTCCGTGCAGTTGCCCCTTCGGCGGGATACCCTTCGGGTCCTGATCGCTGATACGGTTTTCGAGGTGGGGGAGTCCTCGTATAAACTGGTCGTGATGCAGAATATTGAAGAAACCCTGAACCGGAACGAAAGCGATGCCTGGAAAAAACTCCTCAGCGTGATGACCCACGAGATCATGAACAGTATTGCCCCCATCAGTTCGCTTTCCCAGACCTTGCAGGGGCACGTCCGGGAGGCCATAGACAACCCGGGGACCGAACTGGAACTCGAAGACCTGGATGCAGGGATCGGGAGTATCCGCAAACGCAGCGAAGGGCTTATGAAATTTGCAAAGACCTACCGCAGCCTTCACAAGGTCACCCAACTGAACCGGTCTACCATCGCCAGTGAAGACTTATTTGCCAATATCCGGATCCTGCTGGAACCCTCCCTGAAACAACGGGAAGTGGAGCTGTCCTTTTCCAGCCCCCAACCCGACATCAAGCTGGATATTGATACCTACCTGATCGAACAGGTCCTGATCAATTTAATTATCAATGCGATGGATGCCTGTGAAAACCGGTCCGATGCCCTGGTGCAGGTGATGGCCAGGAAAGATACGAACGGGCAGCATACCATTCGGGTGGTCGATAACGGCAAAGGGATACCCGAAGAGATACAGGAAACGGTTTTCGTTCCTTTTTTCAGCACGAAGAGCACGGGTAGCGGGATCGGATTGAGCCTTTGTAAGCAGATCATGACCCTTCACGGGGGCAAGGTGCGGCTTCGCAGCCAGGTAGGTATGGGCACTGAAATCAGGTTATTGTTTCCTTGAAGAACAATTGATTCAATCGGGTAGGGGGCCTCCTCACCGTCGCCCCAGTTACAAGTTCGGCCTTTGGCCTGCAATTTCCAGGCACCCGCGCTACAGCTCTACCGCCCCATGCCCCTGACCACGGATCCACTGCGCATCACAAATGCCACGTTTCGCAGCGCTTTGATATCTTTTGAAGGGTCTCCGGGGACGGCAATGAGGTCGGCCCAATAGCCCTTGCCGATCCTTCCCAGGCGGTCCAGGTGGAAGGTTTCCGCATTTACCGAAGTGGCCGCCCGGAGGACAGCCACAGGCTCCATGCCATAAGCGGCCATTAATTCCAGTTCCCGGTAGTTTTCCCCGTGTGTAAACACCCCCACATCCCCGCCAAAACCGATGGTGACCCCGGATTCCAGCGCCTGGGCAAAACTCTGTTTCTTTTTGGCGATCCGGTCCGTATCCGGGCTCCCGGTCCACCCTTTATAACGCTCAATGGCATCGCCTGCCGCCAGGGTGGGGTAGAAGACCACGCCCAGCTCCCGCATGCGGGTAAAGATTTCCAGGGTGCCCCCGTCCCCGTGTTCGATGGTCTCCACCCCGGCCTCTATGGCCCGGCTCATGCCTTCCGGTGTGCTGGCATGGGCCACCACGTACTTCCCGGCCGACCGGGCTGTCCGGACCATGGCCCCGAGTTCTTCCGGCAGGAATGTGGGGGCGGATGGTGCCCCTGGAGACCACCGGTAATCGGCATACACCTTGATAAAGTCGGCCCCTCCCCCGAGTTGCCTGCGGACTGCCCGGATGACGTCAGGCACCCCGCTGGCCGGTTCGGCCCCCAGGGGTACGGTAACGCCTTCATGGAAACCTTTGGGCCCGTAGGCTCCGGTGGCCACGATGGCCGGGCCAGCCACGAGTAACCGGGGACCCGGTATGATCTTTTTTTCAATCGCTTGTTTGAGCCCAACGTCTGCATACCCGGCCCCTTCGGAACCCAGGTCGCGCAGGGTGGTGACCCCGACCATCAGGGAATTCCTGGCGTGAACCGCCCCCCGGATGGCCCGTTCGGCCACCGATTCCTTCAGCACCTGGTCGTTCCAGTCCGTCTCGTTATAGGGGTGCAGCAACAGGTGGCCGTGTCCTTCGATCAGCCCGGGCATCAGGGTCATCCCGGCCAGCTCCAGCGTTTGGGTGTCCCCAGGCAGTTGCAGGCCCTGTGGAGGGCCTGCATAGTGGATGGTGGAATCGGCAACCAGGACTACCCAGCCGGTATGTAGTGTCTCCCCGTCAAATACCCGATCCGGCCGGAGCAGGAGCTGGGCCTGTCCCCATTGACAGGTAATCAGAAGTGCAAATAGCAATAGGTGCTTCATCTTAAATGGCATTTGAAGTCAAGGTAAAGTTTTTTGAGGAAAGCCTTCCTGCCAATTTTAGTCGTTGCCGGACCGGACATTTGATTCGCCGGTGACCCGGGCAGGGGGCAACCCCCTCTACCGGCGAAGTACGGGCAATTAGAGTGTCAGCCAGTATTAGAGTGTCAGCCAGTAGTTGATCTTCAGTACCACACCGCGGTTGCGGTTGACCTGCAGGAAAGGGGAGCTCAGGTAATTGTCCGTATAGACCAGGAACAGGTCGGACATGGGCGCGAACCGCCACTGCAGCCGGCTGTTGATATTGAAGTTGTCCGACTGGGTATTGTACTGGAAAAAAGTGGTCCAGAAAAGCTTGTTGGAGAAGTTCACCTCGGACCGCTGGCCGATCAGCGTCAGGTCGGCCGATCCATAGGGCTCCGGCAACCTCAGGTAATTCTGCTCCAGGCTGAAGTTGAAATTCCCCCAGGGCTGGATGCGGTAGGTCAGGCCTGCGCTGAAACGGTTCAGGGTCCCGTTGTAAAACTCCCCTACCTGTACTTCCCCTTCGTAGGCCAGCGGTTTGCGCGCATCCGACTGATAGGCGACGGCCGCCTGGCTGTAGGTGTATTTCCCCGGCGGCAAGGGTTCCTGGCCGGTGAACCGCGTGGCAAACAGCAACCGGGTATCGTTGTCCTCCACGCTGGCCCGCATGGCGCTCGTATTGCGGAACTGGATTTCGTATTCCACCGAGCTGCTCCTCTCGTTGAAGGTCCAGTCCGGTTGCCAGTCCATCACGTTACGGAGGCTGAAGCCATGGGCAATGACTGCCCGGTCCCCGGCGGGCCGGAAGGTATAGCCAACCCTTTTGAAAAGGTGTTCGTACCCCAGGTGCACGATGGTGTCATTGGCGGCATCGTAATTATCCAGGCGCGGGATAAACCCGATGTCCGCATAGTAATCCGTATCGATCCCGAAATAATCCACAAAGAAATCCAGGTTGCGGCTGTTGTGCTGTACCGCCAGGTTCCGGAAGGTCCCCAACCCGATCTCGGGCTTATCGGAAAGGTGGAGGCCCCCGAACACATTCCAGCTGCCGGTGAGGTTCAGGTAGTTGAACTCCAGGCCTGCGTTCCGCCCGTAGTCGTCGTAATCCAGGCCCTCCCCTTTGACCACCGCCTGGCGGTTGGTCACATACCCCTTGATGAGGGAGCGTTTCAGGAGGCTCTGGTTAAAGGTGGCGATGGTATAGTTCTGCCCGTTCCGGCCTTCTTCGGCCTGGGTTTGCAGGTTGAGCAGGCCCAGGCGGAAGCGCTTGGTGAGGTTGCCGCTCAGGCGGGCGCCAAAGAGGATGGGTACCGGCATGCGGTTTTCGTCCAGGCCAATACGGCGCGTGAATATCGGTCGGGCGGGTGGGGTACCGAAACTGGTGAACAGGTCGTTGTTTTCCAGGAAAAAGGGTCGGCGTTCCGGAAAATTCAGGCTGAAGCGGGTGAGGTTTGTCTGCTGTACATCCACATCCACCTGGGAGAAATCCGGGTTTACCGTCAGGTCGAGGTTCAGGGAGGAGGTTAGGGCCAGTTTGGCATCGATCCCCGCGTCGAACTCGGTGTCGGTGCCCACCGGGTCCGCTTCCTTATCCCGGTAGAGGGAGGTGCGCACGTAGGGGATCAGGGAAACATTCGTCCCGGTCTTCTCCGGGGCTTTGTCCCACACCAGGGAGCCTGTATACCCCAGGTCTACCAGGTTGAAATTCACCGGCATGGGCGTCCAGCTGTGATACTGGTTTTCCTTCAGGTCGTTGCGGAAGAAATTGATCCCCCAGGTGTCGATCCCGGCCTCAAACCGGAGCGTCTTGAAGGGGATAGCCATTTCCACGATCCACCGGTCGTCCAGTCGGGTGACCGCCGAAAACCAACGGTTGTCCCAGCTGAAATTCAGGTTGCCGAAGGCATTCTGGCTGAGCAAATCCTCTGATTGTACATTGAAGGGGCTCACCCCGAAGAGGAAGCCGTTGGTCCTGCGGTTCAGCGGGTCGATGACCACCCCGAAGCCGTCCCCGTCAAAAAACCTGCTATCGCGTTTGAGGGTTTGTACCACATACTGGTCCGAGTCATAGCATACGGCCGAAATATACAGGAAGCGGTCGTCGTAGGCCATCCGCACCTCCGTGCGCTTGGCGGCCCGTTCCCCGTCCGTGGGGAATTTTTGCCAGAAATCGGTGGCCACATCGGCATTTTGCCACGCGGGTTCCCCGAGCAGGCCGTTGAGTTCAATGGGTTCTTCGGTCCTGGCGATCCTTAACCCGTAGGTGGTGCGTAAATCCTCCAGCCCGGGTTGAGACCAGGCGGATGTAAAAAGAAACAACATCCCGGCGAAAACCGGGATGTATTTTTTAAGGTATGCCATGTTATTCCTTTCCGGGTGCGTATTTTTCGGTTCGTGCATCGCGGATCGGGCCTTCCCAGTTGAGGCCGAAACCAAAATCATAGGCATTGCCGGCAGTGTCCACGTGGGGTTCCATATCCAGGGGGACGTCTTCGAACTGTGCCTCCACGGTCATCATATCCACAGGCATCTGCATGGGCAGCAACCCCGAAGGCTCCACCGCACCGGTCAGAATATCCAGTACGGCCTGGTCCTGCACATTGAAATTCAGCACCAGTCCCTGGATTTGCGCTTCAAATTCGGAAACTACCGTCGGGTTGGAGAGTTTCAGGATCACGATCACCGGTTTGCCATTCATGGCTGCCACGGTCTCCAGGACGAGTTCCAGGTCCGATTTGTTTTTGGCAGTAACGGTCTTGCCCCGGTAACTCCGGTTCAGGACATCCCCTTCCCGGGCATCCCCTGCCAGGCTGGGGTCCCTTGCCGTATCGGCGGTATAGGTGTCGTACTGCAGGCTGATGGGGAAAAATCCGTTGCCCCCGGATTCTGCATCTTCCGGATTATAGCCCGCGGTCCGCCCGTTCTGCGGGTCGGTGATTACCACAAGTGCGACATCGGCCGATTCGGGGCTGTCCGCCAGGTCGAAGTACTTTCCTGCCAGTTCCCCGCTCATGGGCATTTCCATGCGACCCGGGATGACATCCCCGAAAAAGCTTTGGGAAGGCGGCACGAACCGCTCCGGTATGTATACGGAAGTTTCCCTGGACAAAGGCAGGATGCCTTCCTCGTTTTTCAGAACGACCACGGACCGCTGCTGGGCCCGGTAACCCGCATCCATAAATTCAGGTTTGCCCACAGTTGCCTCGGTCTCCAGCACGTCCCGATAGGGGTTTTCGAATAATCCTACCTGGAAGATGTTGGTGAGCAGGCGCCTGGCAGAGGTTTCGAAACGGTCCCGCATAAATTCCTCCCCGTGCTCGGCAACCCCCATCTGATAGGCTTCCAGAACGGGTCCTGCGGCATTGTTCCCGCCAAACTGGTCGCAGCCGGCCATGAGGATGCGGTAATGTCTTTCCGCAACGGTCAGGTCCTCCACGCCCCAGGGGGTGCGTCCGAAAACCGCCATCCCCTCATCGGGGCGGGTAACGCCCCAGTCTGTGCAGACCACCCCATCATAGCCATACTTGCCGCGGAGCTGGTCGGTGATGAAATACTTGCTGAAGGCATTCCCCACATTATCCCCCCCGGGATCCTGCCCAAAGGAGATGGTGTAATAGGGCATCACCGCTGCAGCCCGACCCGTACCTCCTTCCAGGGCAAAGGCCCCTTCGACAAAGGGCTTCATGTGCATCTGCAGGTTGTCGCCCGGGAAAACGGCAAATTTGCCAAAGCCGTAGTGCGCATCCCTGCCGCCTTCCCCGGCACCCCCGCCAGGCCAGTGCTTGACCATGGCGTTGACACTTTCATACCCCCAACCACCGCCGATCATCGCCGAATCGGATGAGGTCTGGAAGCCATCCACATAGGCCCGGGCCATATCGGTAGACAAGCCGGGGTCGGCCCCGAAGGTCCCGCTGAAACGGTACCAGCGCGGGTCTGTGGCCAGGTCTACCTGAGGCGACAGGGCGGTGGCAATCCCCAACGCCCGGTATTCCACCGAGGCAATGCGCCCGAAGGCTTCCACCAGCGCGGGGTCAAAACTCGCTGCCAGGCCCAGGGCATTCGGCCAGCGGGAAATATCCCCCCCGGCCCCCAGGGTGTATTCTTCGTCCGATTCGGCTTCGTGCCGGGGATCGCTGCTGTTGTTGGCCGGGATCCCGAGCCCGAGGCCTTCCACCAGGGCCTGTACATTGTTGTTCCAACGGGCCGCTACGGCCGGGCTCTCCACGGCGGTCATCAACACGTGGCGGAGGTTGTCATCCGTCAGGAAGGCCCTTTGCTGGTCGGTAAGGTCCGAGGGGAGGGCCCCGCTTTCCCCCAGGGGTTTTCCATTATAGGTGCCCCCGCCGCCGAAACCCCCTCCGGGTATCCGCTGGTGGGCGCTGTAAAGCATCAGTCCGGCGATCTGTTCCACGGACATGCGCCCTGCGAGGTCACTGGCCCGTTCTGCAACTGGCAGGCGCCAGTCTTCGTAGGGCTCCAGGGTGCCATTCTGGTTGAGGTCCTTGAAGGCAAAACGGTCTGCCTCCAGGAGTTGAACCCCGGATTCGGGGGAGTATCCGAGGGTTTGCCCCCCTTCGTTCTCCACTAGGTTGTATCCTTCTTTCGGGGTTTCTTTCCATTTGGGGCCGCAGCCACTCAGTAGCAATGCAGCCAGGAGGAAGCCCGGAATGCTCGCCGTGCGATAGTTTTTCGGAAACATGTTAGGGGGATTTGGTTTTTGGTTTATTGGAATGCGGCTCCGCTTTCCTGGCGAAGCCTTTTACGGTGTTGAACGGTTACTGTTGCGCCATCTCCAGGCGGATGGTGATATCCAGTTCGTTTCCGATAGTGGGTGTCTCCCCGCCCACACCGAATTCAAGCCGGTCAATGGTGGTTTCCAGGCGGACGCCCGCCTTGAGTTTCTCGCTCCGCTGGTCGGTGATCACCCCTCCGACCTTGCCTTTGAAGGTCACCTCCTTGGTAACTCCGTGGATGGTCAGGTCCCCTGTAAGGTCAAAGGTGCCTTCGCCTGTGGAGGTGCTGGAGTTGGTGGTAAATGTCATTTCCGGGTAGGTTTCCACCTCGAAGAAGTCCGCGCTGCGCAGGTGGTTGTCCCGGCGTTCTACCCCGGTATCAACGCTGGTCGTCTGGATGGTCGCCGTAAATTCTGGGGTGGCAAACGAATCCCCGGCCGTTGCGGAGATGTCGAATTCCCCGAAGGTCCCCGTGACCGTAGAGATCATCAGGTGGGGGATTTCGAATTCCACACTGGAGTGGGCGCCATCGGCTTTCCACTCGGATTGGGCACTCAGGGTCAGGGTGGCCAGCAGGGCCAGGATCAGGAAGTTGAATTTTTTCATTGTCAATAGGTGTTAGGTTTGCAAATAAATTTTAGAAATGCGTTTGTGTAAAAATCATTTTTTAAGAAGGCAGGTCGCTACCGGAAGGCAGCCTGGGCGCCGGAAAGTTAAGTTTAAGACGCAGAACCTGCTGTAGTTTAGAACCCTACAGCGCCAAAAGGTTTAATCCCAACTGTGGATTTAACATTTCGGGGGAACAGCCGGGTGGCGGGAAAACCGCGCCTGAGGCCCCACCTGATTATTCCAGCGAGCGGAGATACGCATAACTCGCGCTGAGTGCGGACTGGGGGTCGGCGACCATGTCCTGTTCCACAAAAAAGTGTTCGACCCCGGTTTCCAGGGCCGTATCGAGGATGGGCTTAAGGTCCAGGGCACCGTCCCCAAGGGTAGTCATGTTCGGGAACAGGCCCACCCACTGGGAGGGGTCGCCCCCGTCCCCCGCGAAATATTTCAATTCCTTCATATCCTTGATGTGCATCATTTTGTAGCGCCCCTGGTACCTCCGAAGGTATTCCGATGGGTTGGCGCGTCCCGATACGGTCCAGAATAAATCCATCTCCAGGAATACCCCTTCCGGGTCTGTGGCATCCATCAGCACCTCAAAGGGGACCTGCCCGTCGCTTTCCTGCAGGCCGTAACCGTGGTTGTGGTAGGCAAAGCGGATCCCTTCCTCCCGGGCGGCTTTCCCGATGACGTTAAAGCCGTCCGCCATCCGTTTGTAATCATCCAGCGTCTGCCGCCGGTCTTCGGGGATGGACGGAAGGGTTACATAGGTGGCGCCCAGGTCCCTGGCTGCGGCAGCCAGGGCGGGCAGGTTATTTTCCAAAGTATCCAGGTCCGTATGCATGGAAGGTACCCGGAAACCGAAAGAATTGAGCAGGGATTTGAAGGCTGCCAGTTCGTACCCGAAGAATCCGCTGGCCGTGAAGCCCAGCATGGGCTCCAGGCTGGCCCACCGCTCTTTGTTCCGTCGATCGCTGAAGGGGTAGGGCCCGTAGAGTTCCAGTTCCTCATACCCCATGTCCGCCAGCATTTTCAGGGCCGCTTCCGGGCGGTCATCCAGCATTTTAGGAATCGAAAACAGCTGCACCCCGATCCGCTGGATTTTCCCGGATAGCCCGGTTTCAGGTAGTTGTCCCAATAACCGGGAAGGAAGCAGGAAGCTGCCCGCAGCCGTCAGGGCAGTGGTCTTTAAAAATTGGTTTCGGTTCATCATCGTAACAGGGTTTTTTGTAAAGTTATTTGTTTCCCAACGAAACGGCCCGGGTCTATTCCCCGGCCGCATTTTGGGCGATCTCCTCCAGGCGGGCATCGATGGCTTCGCGCGAAAACCACTGGTCTCCCAGCATCAGCCCGCGGAGGTCCTTCAGGGCATCGAGGTCTTCCAGGGGGTTGCCGCCCACCAGGAAGAATTCCGCCCGTTTTCCCGCCTCCAGCGTACCGGTCTCATCCTGTATCCCGAAAAAGCGGGCAGGGTAGAGGGTGCCCATCCGTAGGATTTCCTCCGGGGGGATACCCGCATGCTGCATCCCGTCGATTTCGTGGTGGATGGAGAAACCCGGGACATTGAAGACCTGGGGGGCATCCGAACCCAGCAGGAGGCCGAAGCCATTTTTCTGCAATTTGCCGATCAGCTTCAGGCGGATGGCGTTGAATTGCTCCCACTGATCCGGATCCCAGGAAGGGTCCGACATATAGGCCTCCTTGGTCTGTTTCCAGTTGGCCAGTGTTTCGGCAGGCATGTAGCGCATCTCCGGCTGGGCCAGCAGGCTGTCGGCATCCGTGGGTGCAAACCAGCGCTCGAAAAGGCTTTGGGTGGGCACGACGGCTACATTGTAGGCCAGGGCCAGTGCCACCAGGGCGTCCATGGAACCGGTGTTCGCCAGGGGCGTGAAATTAAAGCCGAAAAACCCGTTTTCGGCGGGGGCTACATTCGCAGATTCGGGAACGAGCCCTTCCAGGAACCCGTCCACGTGGTCGATGGTCGCATACCGGCTTTCCAGCGCGTGCCGGATTCCCACATCCACCGGCACGTGGCCGGCAAACGGGATGGCATTTTCCCGGGCCGTTGCCACCAGGGTGTCAAATACCGGCCGCAGGATCCCCGGGTGGATCTTCAGGAAATCATAGCCCTCTGAGGCATACTGGCCCACCAGGGTGCGTGCCGCTTCGGGGGTGGGCACGGTATTCCCGTTCAGGGAGGGGCTGGAAGTAAAGATTCGCGGGCTGATGAGTTCCCCGGCCGCCTGTCTTTCCCGGAGTTCCAGGTGGTACGGATGCCCCAGCATCCCGCGGATGGTGGTAACCCCGTTGGAGAGGTAGAGGAACAGGGTTTCCTCGATCCGCCGGGCCGATGTGGGCGGGGAAGGGATGTGGGCGTGCATCTCGGTCAGGCCCGGCACCGCATAGGCGCCCCCGGCATCGATGGGGTTCGGATAGGCCCCGGCATTTTCAACCATCGGGCCAATGTGTTGGATCCGGCCCGAGTCCACCACCATCACCTGGTTTTCCAGGACCTGGCCATTTTCGACATCCACCACATGGACGTTGGTAAACAACCGGGCGGTCGGGCTGGGTGAATCCGAAGGCGTCCCCTGGCAGGCCAGCATGCAGCAGGCCAGCAAGCAGGAAACAAACATCCCGGAAACCCTTCCCGGGGAACAATTTAACTGGTCTCTTGTCTTCATTCGTATCGGTTTTTCTTTCCGGCCCTGAGCAGCCGGGTGATTTCTGAAATGCGCCTGGCCCGCGTGGTTTCCCTTTTCGCCTGGAACAGCCAGTACAGGTAACTCTTTTGATGGGTCCAGGAGATTTCCTCGTAGAAAGCCCGGGCATCCGGGTGGGCCCCGAAAGCGGCTTCAAGGTCGTCCGGGATCACCCCGTTTTCCACATCGTCCAGGGCACTCCAGGATCCGTCGGCCCTGGCTGCCGCTATACGGGCAAGTCCCGCCGGGTGCATCTTCCCGGCCCTGGTGAGCTCGTCAAGGTGTTGCTTGTTCAGCCTGCTCCAGACGCTTCCCGGTTTCCTGGGACAGAAATATTGCCGCCTCTTCCCGTTTCCAAGGCTTTTGACCGTGGAATCGATCCAGCCGAAGCAGAGCGCTTCCCGTACTGCTTCCTCCCAGCGCATACTTTCTTTTTCATGGTCGACGGTATAAAAAACAAGGAAGATGCCCTGGCTTTTCGCGTGATGCGCTTCCAGCCAACGGCGCCATTCAATTGCTGTCGGAAAGTAGTGGGACTCCAAACCCTGGATGTTTCAAATACAACTTCTTCTTAAAATTATTAGAAAGTTAACGGTTTTTTTGGCAATCAATACGTGTAATATGTACATTAGTCAGCCAAACTAAAAAACATCCCTGTACATGAGATTCTTACGCTTTATCCTGCCGGTCCTGTTGGGGTTGGCCCTGACCATTTCGTGCGATAAAGAGCGCACGGGTCCCCCCAAGGTACTTGTTTTCAGCAAGACAATGGCCTTCAGGCATGCATCCATCCCCAGCGGAATTGCCGCCATCCGGAAACTGGGGGCCGAGAACGGCTTCGAGGTGGATACGACCGAAAATGCAGATCGCTTCAACGAGGAAAACCTGGGCCAGTACAGTGCCGTGATCTTCCTGAGTACCACAGGCGATGTCCTGGATGCGACCCAGGAGGCCGCCTTTGAACGGTATATCCAGGCGGGCGGCGGATATGTGGGCATCCACGCAGCCACCGATACGGAATACGACTGGGGCTGGTATGGCAAGCTCGCCGGGGCCTATTTCCAGAGCCACCCCGCCGGGACGCCCGAAGCGGATTTCCACGTGGTGGACCGCAGCCATCCCGCCACCGAATTTTTCCAGGATACCGTCTGGCACCGGACGGACGAGATGTACAACTTCAAGAAAATCAATCCGGACATCAACGTACTGGTCACCATCGACGAATCCACCTATGAAGGAGGGGAGAACGGGGATTACCACCCCATGGCCTGGTACCACGAGTACGACGGGGGGCGCGCTTTCTATACCGCCCTGGGGCACACGGACGAGACGTATTCCGAGGACCTGTACCTGAAACACCTCCTCGGCGGCATACAGTACGCCATCGGCAAGAACCTGGAGTTGGATTACGACATGGCCCATTCCCAGATCCCGCCGGAGGCCAACCGGTTTACCAAAGTACAATTGGTGGGAGGGAAGTTCTACGAGCCAACCGAAATGACCATCCTCCCCAACGGGGATATCCTGGTGGCCCAGCGCAGGGGGGAGATCATGCTTTACGAAGCCGCCACGGGGGATTTCCGGCAGGTGGCCTTACTGGATGTCTACCACAAGACGCTGCACACCCCCGGGGTCAATGCAGAGGAAGGTGTCATGGGCCTGCAGAAAGACCCGGACTACAGCAACAACCATTGGGTATATGTCTACTACGCCCCCACCGGGGATGAAGAAAAAAACATCCTTTCGCGCTTCAAATACCAGGATGGGAACTTTGACCTGGACTCGGAACAGGTCATCCTGGAAGTCGCCAGCGATCGGGAAATCTGCTGCCACACTGGTGGTTCCATCGCCTTTGGCGGGGACGGGTTGCTTTACCTGTCTACCGGGGATAACTCGACACCATTCAACCAGCAGGATGTCCCCTATGTGAACAACGGGTACGCACCCCTGAACGACCTGCCGGGAAGCGAGCAATTCGACGCCCGCCGTTCCTCCGGGAACACCAACGACCTCCGCGGCAAGATCCTGCGGATCCGCGTCAACGAGGACGGCAGTTACAGCATCCCTGAAGGCAACCTGTTTGCCGAGGGGACCGAAAACACCCGCCCGGAAATCTATACCATGGGCCACCGCAACCCCTACCGGATCTCCGTGGACCCGAAGAACGGCTACGTGTATTGGGGCGATGTGGGACCCGATGCCCGGGGCGACAGCCTGCAGACCCGTGGGCCGAGGGGGTATGACGAAATCAACCAGGCCCGGGAGCCCGGCAACTATGGCTGGCCGCTTTTTATCGCCAACAACAAGGCCTATGTGGATTACGATTACAGCACGGGCGAAAGCGGCGAGGCATTTGACCCGGAACACCCGATCAATGACTCCCGGAACAACACCGGCCTGAGAGAACTGCCTCCGGCCCAGCCCGCCATGGTATATTACCACTATGGGGAAAGCTCCGAATTTCCGCAGGTAGCCTCCGGTGGCCGGAATGCCATGGCCGGGCCTGCCTATTACAAGGACCTCTACAACGGCGAGGGATCCCTGCCGGATTATTACGACGGCAAGGTACTGGTATACGAATGGATGCGCGGCTGGATGAAGTCCGTGGAACTCTTCGAGGACGGCACCTTCAACAAGATGGTTCCGTTTGCGTCCGATATTGAGCTAAATAACCTGATCGATATGGAAGTGGGCCCCGACGGACGGGTGTACCTGCTCGAATACGGTACCGGCTGGTTTACCGCAAACGACAACAGCGGCCTGAGCTATATCGAATACAATGGCGGCAACCGCCCGCCGATGATCGAAGGCCTGGAAATCGATCTCACCTCCGGTACATCCCCCCTGGCCATTCAGGCGACCCTTGGGGCTGAGGACCTGGAAGGGGATGCGATGCAGTATATCTGGCTGATGGGCAACGGCGACAGTTTGGTCACCGACGTTCCTACCCTTTCCTATACCTACGAGAAAAATGGGGAATATTCAATGATGGCCCGGGCCATGGACAATTCCGGGGAGATCTCGGAAGGCGTTTCCGAAACCATTTTTGTCGGAAATACCAGGCCCGAGGTGCGCATCTCCATGGAAGGGGGGAACGAATCCTTCTTTATGCCTGGGGTACCCGTCAAGTACAGCGTGACCGTAATGGACGAAGGGGCTGAAATACCCGCGGACGACAACCTCTATATCTCGGTGGATTACCGGGAAGGGATGGACGATAGTTCCAGGGATTTCGGACACCAGCAGGCTTCCGCCACCATTACCGGGAAGGCGCTTACCCAGAGCCTGGATTGCAAATCCTGCCACAAGGAGAATGAGGCTTCCATCGGGCCGGCCTATATGGAGGTATCCAAAAAGTACCAGGAGGGACGGCGCAATACAAACCGCCGCTACCTGATGGATAAAATCCGCAACGGCGGCAGTGGCGTCTGGGGAGAGGTGGCCATGGCGGCCCACCCGGACCTGAGCACGGATGAACTCGAACAGATGGCTACCTATATCCTGTCCCTGGCGGATGAGCGGCCCCGGCCGCCTTCCCTGCCGGCAAGCGGCATGATCATGCCGGATGCCTCCCAGGCGGCCAACACGATGATCCTAACCGCATCCTACACGGACCCGGGCCTCAATGGGGTCAAACCCCTGACGGGCGGGGACCAGCTGGCACTGACCGGCAACCGTATCTCCCCCCGGGAAGACATGCCCAAGGAAGGGATGCAGTCCATGAGCTTCGGAGGGATGGACCTGGTCCTGCTCAATGCCCCACAGGGCTGGCTGAAAATGGACGGGTACGACCTGACCGGAGTAAAATCCCTGGTATTGCAGGCGGGATGGCAATCTGCGCCCGCAGCCGGATCGGATTTTGAACTGCACCTGGGTAGCCCGGATGGCGAACTCATCGGGAGTGGCAGCCTGGACGCCCCAAGTGGGCAGGGGGCCGCGATCCCGGTAACCCTGACGCGGGAACTCAGCGGGCGCCAGCCCATCGTACTGACCTATAAACGGCAGGAGGCCGAAGGGGATGAACCGGGGATGATGGCCATTATGGGCATACAGTTCCAGTAGGGAGATTGGATGCCGGCTTTCGTTTCCGGCAAAAAGGAACATACCAAAATAAAAAAGGGCGCAACCGCGCCCTTTTCTATTTTCTATAATTGTTTTCCCATTCCTCTCAAAGCCCCTGGCCTGTTTCCGCGGCTGTGGATCCCGGGGAGTCCGGGTCGGGGGCCGGTTTGTACGGGCCGTAGACGGCATCCCGGAATTTCTTGTGCAGGCGCACCGGGTCGTAGGGGAACAACTGCACAAACAGCACGGCCGAGAGTTCGTTTACGGGGTCTATCCAGAACAGGGTACTGGCGGCCCCGTCCCAGAAGAATTCCCCTACTACCCCGTTGTTTTCCTCGGCATTGGCCGGTGGGGCCACACGGACGGCAAAATCGATCCCAAACCCGACACTCCCTTTGCTGGGCAACCAGGAGCGTTCCTCCACGCTGTCCGGCAGGTGGTTGGTAGCCATCAGTTGGACGGTCTCAGGACGGAGGATGGTGGTGCTGTCCAGGGTCCCCCTGCCCAGCAGCATGCGGGTAAACCGCATGTAATCGTCCAGGGTGGAGGTGAGCCCCCAGCCCCCGCGGGTGAGCGGCCAGCGTTGCAATTGTTCGATCTTGGCGGTCGAATCCGGGAGCTGGGTAAGCGTGGCGTCTTCTTCCAGACGGTACATGGCCGAAAAGCGGCCGCGGTCCTCTTCGGGAACATAATAGCGGGTTTCTTCCATGCCCAGGGGGTCCAGGACCTTTTCCCGCACATACTCCCCATAAGGCTGGCCGGAAATTCGCTCGACCATGAATGCCTGGACATCCACGCTCGGACCGTATTCCCATTGGGAACCCGGCTGGAACCAGAGGGGCAGGGCCCCGAATTTGGCACCGAGCTCCTGCAGCGTGTTTTCCCGGTTGAGCGGGTCGGAGGCTGCCAGTGCCTCGCTTAACCCGGGGATGTCCGGACGGTTCGGGAAACCAGTGGTGTGGCGGGTGATATCGCGGATGGTAATGGGGCGGTCCACCGGTTCCAGCAACATGCGTCCCTTCCCGTCCACGCCCGTATATACCTGCATGTCACCGAATTCCGGGGCGTATTTGGTAAGCGGGTCGTCCAGCTGGAACGCCCCGGTTTCATAGAGTGTCATCAGGGCCGTCCCGGTGATGGGCTTGGTCATGGAATAGATCTGTACAATGGTATTCCGCGCCATCGGTATGCTGTCTTCCCGGTCGGCATAGCCATAGGCGCCGAAATAGGCTTCCTGCCCTTTTTCATAGACCAGGGCAGAGATCCCGGCTACCTGGCCACGGGCCACCATATCCTGTAGCAGGGAGTCGATGCGCGCGGTTGTGCCCGGGGTGACCACAGCATCCGCAGATGGGGAATTGGACGCATTTTCTGCGGGCCCCTTGCAGGCAAACAACAGTGCGGTACAGACAGTGGTAAACAGGTATTTTTTCATATCGGTGATTTAGGTTGATCTTTTGATCGTTTTACACATTCCCGGGCGTTTTGCGGATACCGGGGCCAATTGCGGATACCGGGCCTTATCAAGGGACTTCCGGCCGGTATCAGTTTTTGCCCCCGCGGTGTGGACTTCTTAATCATCGGCGGCCCCACGGGTATCCACCACCCGGGGCTCAATATAAAAATTCGGATCAAAACGCAATGGGGCGCCGGCCGCCAGGGGCACCGTTTTCCAGGCAGCTTCCGGGAAAATCCAGCGGGGTTCCCCGTCTGCCTCGATCCGGATGGGCATGTCAAAACCCTCCACGATTTCCGTGTAGCGGAATTCCAGCTGGTCCCCGGCCCGGCGGTACTCCAGGGTCGGGACCATGGTGGTGCGCAGGTACTGGTCAAAAAAGGCGCTGAGGTCCTTGCCGGTATGGGCGCTGAGGTACGCCTCCACCTGGCGGGTGGTCACCGTCTGGTGGTAAAATTCCGAATTCAGCCCCCGCAGCACCGAGCGCCAGAGGGCATCGTCCTCCACCAGCTGCCGCAGGGTATGGAGCATGTTAGAGCCCTTGTAATACATATCCCCGGAACCCCTTTGGTTCACCCCGTAAGGCCCGATGACCGGGCGGTCGTTCCGGATATTCTGCCGGGTGCCGATCACGTATTCCGAAGCTGCCCGGGTGCCAAAATGGTAGTCCAGGTACAGGCTTTCGCTGTACGCCGTAAACGATTCGTGTATCCACATATCGGCGATGTCCCGGTAGGTGATGTTGTTTGCAAACCATTCGTGCCCGGCCTCGTGAACGATGATAAAATCGAAACGCTTCCCCCAGCCCGTGCCGGAGAGGTCCCGGCCGAGGTAGCCGTTGGTGTATTGGTTCCCGTAGGTGACTGAACTCTGGTGTTCCATGCCCAGGTAGGGGACTTCCACGAGCTTGAAGCTGTCCTCGTAAAACGGATAGGGCCCGAACCAGTATTCGAAGGCCTGCAGCATCATGGGTACCTGAATGAACTGGCCTTTGGCTTTTTCGAGATTTTCGGGCAGCACGTAGTAATCCAGGTCCAGGGAGCCCTTCTCCCCCATGTAGGTTTCCCCGAAATGGGCGTAGTCCGCAATGTTGACGTTTACCCCGTAATTGTTGATCGGGTTGGCCACAAACCAGTGGAAGGTCCGCCTGTCGCCCAGGTCCTCCACCTTGCGCAACCGCCCGTTGGAAACATCCATCAGGGGTTTGGGAACGGTTACGGCAATCGCCATGCTGTCCGGCTCGTCGTACATATGGTCCTTATTGGGCCACCACGCACTTGCCCCGAGGCCCTGGCAGGAAGTCGCCGCAAAAGGCTGGCCCTCGCTGTCGCGGCTCCAGGAGAAACCCCCGTCCCAGGGCGCCCGGACGGCGACCCGGGGCTTGCCGCTGTAGGCGATGGTCACCGATTCAAAGGTCCCTGGTTCCTGCTTCTTTTTGAGTGCTATAAAATGCGCATTGCCCTCGCTCCGGTATCGCAAAGGCTGCCCGTCCTGCCAGATCCCGTCGATCTGCAGGGGTTCCTGCAAGTCGATTTGCATCCGCTGGCCTGCTTCCAGTACCCGGTAGCGGATGGTGTTCCGGCCGGAGATGTGCTCCGTTTCCGGGTCGACCTCCAGCTCCAGGGAATAGTAGTTCAGGTCCCACCACGCGCGTTCCGGGGTTATGCTGCCGCGGAGGCTGTCCTGCCGGGTGAAGGATTCTGCCTCCTGGGCAGGGGCGAGGGAGCACAGGCCTATCAGGCCAATCAGGGGAAGAAGGTGTTTCATCTTTTCAGTTTACGCGCGTCCGGGTTCAAAAATCCTGCCATGATTCCTGTGTTCAGCGGGATACCCCCGCGGGACCCGCCAGGATATAGGCGTAATCGCTCTGCCGTACGATGGAGACCAGGTCGGATGCGTTCAGCAGTTCGTAGATTGCCTGTCGTTTATCGGTTTGGTTGTTGTAATAGGATTTACAGATCAGGTAGCCGACGGTGTACCCCAGGTCGTGAGGCCGGTCGTCGATGCTGCCGCCGTTGTAGAGCCAACGGGAATTGTCGCTTCCCAGCAGGTCCTCCCGCAGGTCGGCAAAGATCCGGTAGTGGTTCTCCGGGTCTTCCAGGAATTGCAGGTTCTCATTTGCCAGGGGTTCCCCCGAACTCAATTCTACCAGGAAGTCGCAGACCCCTTCGCTGATGACCCCTGCAAGGACGGATTCGCCGAGGAGCGTATCCCGGTAATTTTGCTGGAAATGCATCAGTTCGTGGAGCGTGAGTGCAGGGAGGTCCCCGAAGTTCATGATCGCCCCCCGCTGCCAGTCCGTGAGCTGGTCTGTGGGCATCCCATCCGACCTGCCGTACATATCCCCTCCGACAAAAAGGCCCATTTCCGTTGCAGTACCCCCGGTATTCAGGATACCGGGCACCACGAAGACCTTGGGGAAAACGGCCTGGGGATACAGGGACTGGAAACGCTCCATCCAGCGGGTGGTTTTTGCACGGAGCGACAGGATGCTGTCGGGCCGGAATTGCTGCCGGAGGTACCGGTAATAATCCGGGGCACCGTTGACCATCTGCCCGTACATCTGGTCAATGCTCCCATAGCGGACGGTGTAGAAATCCCGGAGTTCCCTGGGCCCCTCCAGGATGAAGGCGCGCAGTTCCCGTCGGGCGGCAGTGGTATCGGCCATGGCCCTTTCAAAATAGGGCCAGAAGGCCTCCATGGAACCCAGCTCCATGCTGAAGTTGGATACATGCCCGACCGCTGCCGCAATGGAATCCAGCCGGTATCTGAGTCGTTGTAGGGACGGGTCCGATTCCGGGAGCCGGAGCTCGGCGAATTTATCCAGGATATTGGGATTGGCCATGCCCCGGTCAATCGCCTGGTGGATCAGGGAGACCACCGAATCGGGCCGGCCTGCCGATTCGAACGCCCAGGCCGCGATCAGGTAGAGTTCGGAGGATTTCAAATCCCGGTTCTCAGCAACCAGCAACTCCCCCAGCTCCTGATGCTGCCCCAGGCTGTCCAGGGTGTAGTAGGCCTCAAACAGCTGGTTGATATCCGGCAGGTATGACCTTGCGAGCGGGTCGTCGGCTGCGGATTCCCGGCACCCGGCCGCCAGCAGGGCCAATCCGGCCATAAGAAGGAGCGATTGCTTCATAGGTTCTTAATTCCTGAGGATGCCCGACGGAAAGGCCACCAGACTCTCATGTCCGTCGGCGCCCACCGCTGCAACCCCGAAAAAATAATTGTCGATTACGATTCCCTCCAGGGTATGTTCCGTGCCACTAATCAGGCGGAAGTGGTCCCAGGTGGGGGAGGTCGTATCCCGCCAGTAGACCTTATAGGCCACGGCACCGGGGACCGGGTCCCATTTGAGGCGGGCCGATGGCTCGACGATCCCGCCGATCAGTACATTTTCCGGGGCCGCCGGGGCCCACCCGAGGGAAGCTAGTGCAATGGCGTTGACCGCCGTCAGTTTGGCGGCATAGTCAAAGTCGACCGCCTCGAGGACATCCCCGTAGAGGATGCCATCCTCGAGCCGGATATCCTGGTGCTGCTGGGTGTAATTCTCATGGGCTTCCATGATCCGCACCCCCGCATACCCCGCATCGTTGAAGGGCCGGTGGTGCCCACCCCGGCCGAAGCGGTCCAGGCGGTAAATCATCATCGGGTTCATTTCGGGCATATAGGTCAGGGTGGTTTTGTGTACATACCGCGCCAGCTGTCGGGATATGCCGTCTACCTCCCCGCCGAAAAACCGGCGTGCCCGTCGCTGTTGTTCGGTTTCGTTCGGGGGGACCGGCTCTGAGAAAATCCGGAAGTCCCGGTTGCTCACAACCCCGTCTACGCCGGTGGTATTGCCGATCATGTCGTTGTTGAGGATACCGATGATTTTCCAGTCCTGTTCGCCGGCGTATTCGGCCAGGCCCTTGCCCCCGAAAAGCCCCTGCTCCTCCCCGGACAGGCCGGTAAAGACCACGCTGTTCCGGAATTTATAACGGGATAAGACGCGGGCGGCCTCCAGCACCCCGGCCATCCCGCTGGCGTTGTCATTGGCCCCGGGGGAGTCCGAGGTGAAATCCGTCGCGTCACTGACCCGGGAGTCGATGTCCCCGCTCATAATGACGTAGCGCCCCGGGTTGTCGGTACCCCGGAGGATGGCCACCACGTTGACCACCCAGACGTCCCGGATGATCCGGTTGTTTTCGCCTTCCGGCACCAGGTTGCGCTGGTAAAACACCTCCAGGCACCCCCCACAGTCCGCGGAAATTTTATCAAATTCCTTTTTGATCCAGCGACGGGCCGCCCCGATTCCACGCGTATCGGATACCGTATCGCTCAGCGTATGCCTCGTGCCAAAGCCGGCAAGGGTGGAAATGTCAGACTCCAGGCGGTCGGCCGAAACGGAGCCGATGATGTCGTACATGCGCGGATCGGCCTGGGCCAGTAAGCCTGAGGAAAATAAAATCAGGGTTGGGAGGAGAAGTAGTTTCAATTTCATAAATCGATGTCTTTGAATTTGCGTTTAAACCATTGGGAATGCCAGTAACACAAAGGCCCCAGCAGCCCGTATATAAACCCGGGCAATCCGATCCCGATACCGACCTGGGCAAAGGCCAGTACCATGGATAGGAGCGCTACCAGGACGTAGATAGAAAAATGGCGCGCGTAGAACAGGCTGATCAGGGCCGGCTCAATGGCGCGGAGTTTTTTAAAGGAGCGGAAATACATCCCCGCGAAGCACAGGAAGATCAGGGCAAAGCCCAGGCCGTACATCCGGAAGAGGTTGGCAAGCCCCTCTTTGGTGATGGCCTGGTCGCCCAGCCAGGAACTCACCAGGGATTTCAGCGGGAACACATAGTACAGGATGAAAAAGAGCAGCAGGGTATTGATCGCGATGATCCAGTTATCCACATACCCGGACCTCCGGAAATAATTGTAGTGGACCGTCCAGAACGCCACCAGGACAAAAAAGCTCGCTGCAAAAGCCAGGAAACTGGTCCCCTTTGCCCGGAGCACCTCAAAGTTGCCATCCCATTCGAACCCGACCACCAGCAGGGTAGCGGCAAAGGCCAGCACCCCATCACTGAAGGCTTCAAGTCGTCCGGTGTTATGTGGAAATTTCATGGTTAGTCACAAATTTCGGTCATTCAGCTGATTTTCCCGCCCCAAAATCTCCGAGATCGCTATTCGGGTTCGGCCACCAGGGCCAGCAGATCGCCCCCGGGATTGAGGGCCAGGCGGCTGATCCTGCCTATCCCGGGCGGCAACCGGTACCCCATTGTCCACTTGCCATCCCCATCGGTTCGGTAAAGCAGGAGCGCGTTCCCCTGCCCGCCCACCACGGTTCGTTCATCCCACCAGCAGATGTCCTGCATGCCTTCCGGGAGTCGGGTAATCTCCGAAGTGGCCCCGGAAACCGGGTCCATGGATTTGAGGGTGGGGCTCCCGCCTTCCAGGGCTACAAAACTGATGCGGCCCGTCCCGGGGATACGCTGCAGGGACCGGCCCACGTTTTTCTGGTGGGTATAGGCATTCCCCGCCCCGGGACGCGCCACCACGAGGTCCATCCCCTGTTCGGTCAGGACGGTGCACACCAGGATATCCGGGGATACCCAGAGGTGGTACCCGACCTTGAGGTCCTTCAGCATCAGCCGGGAGGTATCGCTGTTGTAACGGTACAGGCGCTGGAGCCCGCTGGTATCCAGGCGGATGGCCGAAATATCCCGGGTGCCTGGGATTGGGAGGGGGGAGTATTCGCTCCCGCCTGGGGTATCGCTGAGCCATTGAAGCTCCCCGGTGCCCGGGTCGTACCGGGCGATGTCGGTCTGCCCGGCACGCGTCCGGGAATACAGCAGCAACCCGTCCCCGGTAAAGGACGGCTGGTTGTCGTACCCCGGGTTTTCGGTGATATTGACCGGGGTCCCCAGTAGCAGGGAATCGCTGTTGGGCAAAACGGGGATCAGGTAGATTTCGGAATCGGGCTGTGCATGGGTACCCTGGATTCCGGCCAGGAAAACCAGGGCTGACCCAAAAAGCCTGAAGCGTTTTCCTAAGCCGCTCAGACCTGCAGAAATCCGGGGGCACATAAGGTGTGTATTTGCCATTGAGAAATGTAGCTATTTCGGGGTAGCTGTGCAACCGAATGCACCTATACTTCCGCGAAGCGCCCGAGTAACTCACGAACGGCACCAATGCCGTCCAGGTAGTACCGGGCCTGGGTTTTCATCCGGCCCACCTTTACGGTGACGGCCTCCTTTGGCAATTCCTGGAACATGAATTCGTCCGTCCAGTCGTCACCAATGGCAAAGATGAAATCGTATTGCTTGCGCGAAATCATCCGCATGGCCGCCCGGCCCTTATTGACATTGCTGCTTTTGATTTCCACGACCTTGTTCCCGTTCATTACGCTCAGGTCGTCGTTTGCAATCAGGGAGGTGAGCACCGTGTTGAGTTCCATGGTCCGTTTCTGCCCAAAATCCGGGTCCGTGTTGCGGTAGTGCCAGGCCAGGGAATAATTCTTGTCCTCGATAAAGGAGCCCGGTGTCCGGTCCACAAATGATTCCAGTACGGGACGGATTTTGGCCATCCAGTTGTTCTTGACGTTTTCCAGCATGCTGAAGGGTTTGCCGTTTTCGCTGATCCAGACCCCGTGCTCCACGATCATCGCATAATCCTTATGCCGGAACCACCGGGTAAAGGTGTCCTTGTCCCTGCCACTGATCAGGAATACATCCGTGCGGCCCTGGGCCTGGAGTTTGTCCAGCAATTCCATCAGTGCGTCATCCGGGCTGGCGTCCTGGGGGTCGTTAGTAAACCCGGCCAGGGTGCCGTCGTAGTCCAGGAAGAGGATCCGGCTATTGGCCTCCCGGTACTTTTTCAGCAGGGTGTTGGTAAGGTCCACAGAGAGCTTCCGGGCCACCAGGGAATAATCCTGCCTTTTCTGGACAAGCAGGGAATCCATGAAGTCGTTTGCCCATTTTTCGACATTGTAGCGCTCCAGGCGTTTTTGCATGGCGGCATTGCGCCGTTTTTGCTCTTCCTCCGGCATGTTGATGGCCTGGTAGAGGGAGTCTGCAATCTGTTCAAAATTGTTGGGGTTGATCAGCAGCGCCTCGTTCATCTCGTTGGCCGAACCGGCCATTTCGCTTAATATCAGGACCCCGGTCTGGTCCGTGCGGGTGGCGACGTATTCCTTGGCCACCAGGTTCATCCCGTCCCGGATGGGGGTGAGCCAGGCGATGTCGCAGGTGGTATAGAGGTCGATCAGGCTGTCGAAGGGCAGGGAGCGGTAAAAGTACCAGATGGGTGTCCAGCTCACCGTGGAGAGCTCCCCGTTGATCCGCCCGACGAGTTCGTCGATTTCCTTTTTGAGCCGCTGGTACTGGGGCACCTTGGACCGGGAGGGAACCGCGAGGATGATCAGGCGGACCTTTTCCCGGTGTTCCGGGTATTTCTGGAGGAAATATTCAAACGCCTTGATCCGCCGGGCAATCCCCTTGGTGTAGTCCAGGCGGTCGATGGACAGGAAAAACTTGGCGTTCGGGGTGGAAGCCTTGTGGGTATTCAGCCGGTTCTGCAGGTCGGATATTTCGGAAGGGTCCATATCGCGATGCCGTTTTGCCGCTTCGTTGAATTTCTTATAGTCGATCCCCATGGGGAAGGAATCCACCTTGACCACCCGGTCTTCCAGGTGGATCTCATTAAAGGAAACCTCCAGGCCGAGCAGCCGGCGCGCTGAACTGAGGAAATGGCGTTCGTAATCGTAGGTGTGGAACCCGATCAGGTCCGCTCCAAGGAGCCCGCGAAGTACTTCCCGCCTCCAGGGCATGGTGCGGAAAATTTCATAGGAAGGGAAGGGGATGTGCAGGAAAAAACCGATGGACAGCCCCGGGCGTTGCTCGCGCACCATCCGGGGGACCAGCATAAGCTGGTAGTCGTGCACCCAGATCACGTCGTCGTCCGAGGCAGCCTCCACGATGGCGTCGGCAAATTTCTGGTTCACCTGTTCATAGGTTTCCCAGTTGGACAGTTCGAATTCCGAATACTCCATGAAATAGTGGAACAGGGGCCAGATGGTCCGGTTGCTGAACCCGTAATAGAACCCGTCAATTTCTGCCTTTCCCAGGTCTACGCGCGAACAGCCGTGGTCCGCCAGCGCCCGGTCAATTTCCCCCTCCAGGGATTCCGGGATTTCCTCTGCGGTCAGGCCGCTCCATCCAATCCAGAGGCTCTCCCCGTCCCGGTGGACGGATTTCATCCCGGTGGCCAGACCGCCCACGCTGGGCGTCGCATTGAGTTTTCCGTTTTGGATTTGCAATTGAACCGGCAATCGGTTCGAAATGATGATAGTTTTGGGCATATGCCGGGTTTTTAACCGTTTTTGCATTCATTTTGCCTAAATTTCGTCAAATTGCAGCGCCTAGCCAATAAATTGAGGACTTTTAAAGATTCCGCAACCCATGGATAACCTGGATTATGGTATTATCGGAAATTGCCGTTCGGCGGCACTGATTTCCAAAACGGCTTCCCTGGACTGGTGCTGCCTGCCTGAATTTGATTCCTCTTCTGTTTTTGCCCGTATCCTGGACGAAAAAAAAGGCGGGTACTTTGCCATTGAGGCAGATCCCTCCTATACGATCAGCCAGCGGTACAAAAAGGATACAGCCCTGCTGATCACCCGCTTTTCGGACGGGGAAAACATCTTTGAAGTGCGGGATTTCATGCCCCGCTACCACAAGGAGAACGGCAACTACCACGCCCCGCCCGAGATTGTCCGCTATATCCGGCATATAAAAGGGCGTCCGGTGTTCCGGGTTGCGTACGACCCCAAACTGGAGTATGCCCTGGGCCTTACGGAGACCTTCGTGAAAAAGAGCTTTATCGCCAGCGTGAACCACGGGGAGAAGTACGATACGGTATTCCTCTACACCTCCTTCAACAAGAATGCCGTGGTGGAAGGCCGCCCGCTGGAATTGAAAAAGGACGGCTTTTTCCTGCTCTCCTACAACGAAAAACTGGTGCGGCCAACCACCAAGCGGATGTACCTGGAACAGGAGCGGACCAAGGTTTACTGGCTCAACTGGAGCAACCAGACCCCATTGTACAAGGCCTATAACGACCAGATCCAGCGGTCCGCGGTAACCCTGAAGCTGCTCAGCTACGAGCGGTCCGGTGCCATCCTGGCAGCGGCGACCACCTCCCTGCCGGAAACCATCGGGGAGACCCGGAACTGGGACTACCGCTTTTGCTGGATCCGCGATGCCTCCATGGTGGTAAAGGTCGTTTCCGAGCTTGGGCACAAGAACGTCGCCAGGCGTTACCTGCGGTTTATCGTGGACCTGATCCCGGACAAGGACGAGAAGCTGCAGATCATGTATGGCATCAACAAGGAGAAACGGTTGACCGAAATCACCCTGGACCACCTGGACGGCTACCAGGGCTCCCGGCCCGTCCGAGTTGGGAATGCAGCCTATAAACAGCGGCAGAACGATATTTACGGGATCCTGATGGATGTGATCTACGCCCAGCTGGTGCGTTTTAAGAACGACATTGAAAACGGGGAGGAGCTGTGGACCCTGACCAAGGGCATTGTGTGGATCGTCCAGAAACACTGGCGGGAACCCGACAAGGGCATTTGGGAATTCCGCACGGAGGACCGGCATTTCACCTTTTCCAAGGTGCTGTGCTGGGTGGCCATTGACCGGGCGATCAAGATAGCGCGCATCTTCAGGAAACAGCGGAAGATCGAACGCTGGACGGCCCTGGAACAGGAAATCAAGCACGATATACACGCGCATGCCTGGAATGAGGACATGCAGGCGTTCACCCAGTCCTACGGGTCGCCGCACATGGATGCCTCCGTCCTGCTGATGGAGAGCTACGGGTTTATCCACGCCCGGGACCCGAAGTTTGTCAGCACGGTGCGGGCCGTCGAAAAACACCTGAGCAATGACGGGTTGCTGTACCGCTACCGGAACGAGGACGACTTTGGCCTGCCGTCTTCCTCCTTTACCATCTGCACGTTCTGGTTTATCAACAGCCTGTTCAAAATAGGGGAGGAGGACCGGGCCAGGGAACTCTTCGACCGGCTGCTCTCCTACAGCAACCACCTGGGCCTGTTTAGCGAAGACATCGACTTTAAAAGCAAGCGGCTCCTGGGGAACTTCCCCCAGGCCTATTCCCACCTGGCGCTGATCGAATGCGCCATCAACTTTTCACAAAAGGACTCCGTGGAAAAGGTCCTGGAATCCATGCAGCGCTAGCCGGCTCCATAAGACTCAAGCAACTCCAGCAGCTCCGACAGGTGCGCCCTGGTCGTAAACGGGTTCATCAGGCTGGTGCGCAGGTAGGTCAGCCCGTCCAGGCGCGTCTGAACGATATAAAATTTCCCGTCCTCCAGCAGCCGCCGGCGGATGCGTTCATTCAGCGCGTTGCAGGCTTCCCTTTCGGCACCCGTGGGTGTCCGACGGAAGCAAACGATGTTGGACTGCGGGGTAAGGGCGAGTTCCCATCCCGGACGCTCCCGGAGCATCCCTGCAAACTCGCGGGCCAGATCGTATTGCCGGTCCAGGTAGGCCGGGAATATGGACTCCCCGTACTGGTTGATGACCGCGTGCCAGCAAAAGACACTGGTCAGCTTGGTGCATTCAAAGGTCCGCTTGGCCAGGTTGTACCAGTCCTCCTCCCGGCTCTCGGTTAGCAGGTAATCCGCCTGCTGGCTGAAGGTGGTGTAGGACACGCCCCCATCCCGGAAAAGCAGTGCCGTCGTCAGTACCGGAAGCCCCATCATCTTATGGCCGTCGATGACCAGGGAATCGGCCCGGTGGATGCCCCGCATCAGCCCGCCGTATTTGTCGGAAAGGATGGCAGGCCCCCCGTGTGCCCCGTCGACGTGCAGCCACAGGTTCAGGGGTTCACAGAAATCGGCCAGTTCGTCCAGGGGATCATAGCTGCCGGTTGCCGTGGACGGGGCACTTCCCACCAGGGCGATGGGTTCCAGCCCGTCGGCCAGGGCCTTTTCGTAAATCCGGGGAAGTTCGCCGGCCAGCATGGAGTTGTCCGGGCCTACCGGCACTTTGAGGACCCCGGCATCGCCCAGCCCCATGATACGGGCGGCCCGGTCCACGCAATAATGGGCAGCTTCCCCGACCAGAATAGCCTGTTTCCCGGAGTATCCCTCATTCCAGACATCGGTGCGGCCCCGGGCACGTCGGGCGGCCAGCAGGGCGGTGAGGTTGGCCAGTGTCCCCCCGGAGGTCAGGAACCCCCGGGCTTCCGCCCCGAAACCGGCACGCCTGCAGAGCCAGTCGGTCAGCTGGCGTTCCATGGCGGTCGGCGCCATCCCCATTTCGTATATGGCCATCCCATTGTTGAGGAGTTCCCCCAGGAGGGCGGCCAGGGAGGCCAGCGGCAGGGGAGGGGCCACCTGGTGCCCCATGCATCGGGGATGGTGGACGTGGGTGGTATGCCGCAGCACGGCGGTTGTCCACGCCCCAAAATCGGCCGTATCGGGAAAATTTGTCCAGAAGGTCAATTCGTCCGCCGGTTCCCGGTAATCCAGGACATTGCCACGTCCCTGCTGCACCGATTGCAGGTGGTTTGCCAGCGTATCGATCAGCCCTTTACCCAGCTGCCTGAAAGCCTCGGGGTCGTAGGCCTTTTCCAAAAGCGATTGTGCCATGGCCTAAATGTAGTCCGGAGCGTCGAGTTGTCAAAGCCAAATCGGCCGGCCGCAACTAAAAACCGCCTCCCTTGCGGAAGGCGGTTTCACTTCTGTCGCCAAAAGTGCTACTTGAATTAGTCAAAGGTATACCCGTTTTCTTCCGTCACCTTGTCCGCGATGAGTTCGCGCAGGGCGGCAACGTTGGGTTGGTTTGCGTATTTGGTAAAGCGCTTGAGGCCCATGAGCATCATACGCTGCTCATCCCCCTCCGTGAAGGAAACGATGGCCTCCTTGCCCTTGCGGATCACGATGTCCACGGCATCATACAGGTTGAGCCGCGCCATCGCGATCTGGGCGGCCTGCGCTTCTTCCCCGGTGCGTTTCGCATTTTTCTCGGCCCTCAGGACTGCCGATTCGGCCATGTAGACCTGGATCAGGATATCTGCCGCCGCCAGCAGTACCTGCTGGTGTTCTTCGAGTTCCGTCCCAAAGGTTTGCACGGCTTTTCCGGCAATCATCAGGAAGACTTTCTTCAGGCGGGCGATCAGGTCCTTCTCCTCTGCAAACAATTCGCTGTAATCCGGGGTTTCGAAAGAGGGGATGCCCAGCAATTCCTCCCCCACTGCCGTGGCGGGCCCGAGCAGGTCCACATGACCCTTCATCGCTTTTTTGACGAGCATGCCCACCGAGAGCATCCGGTTGATTTCGTTGGTGCCTTCGTAGATACGGGCAATCCGTGCATCCCGCCAGGCCTTCTCCATGGGTGCGTCGGCGCTGAAGCCCATCCCCCCGAAGATCTGAATCCCTTCGTCCGTGGTTTCCTGTACGTCTTCGGAGACCGCCACCTTGAGGATGGAGCACTCAATGGCGTATTCCTCCACGCCCTTGAGTTCGGCTTCCCCGTGCGGGTTGCCGGCGGCAACCCGCATGGCGATGCGGTCTTCGATATTTCTGGCAGCCCGGTAACAGGCAGCCTCCCCCACATAGGCATTGGTGGCCATGGTGGCAATTTTCGATTTGATGGCCCCGAATTCGATGATGGAGGTCTGGAACTGCTTGCGCTCCTTGGCGTAACGGACCGCTTCGTCCGTGACCCGCCGCTGGGCTTCCAGGCAGGCGGCGGCCAGCTTGATCCGGCCCACGTTCAGGGCATTCATGGCAATCTTGAACCCGTTGCCCCGTTCCGAGAGCATATTCTCCACGGGCACTTTGGTGTCGTTGAAGAATACCTGGCGGGTGGAGGAGGAGTGGATGCCGAGCTTCTTCTCTTCATCCCCCAGGGAGATCCCGTTCTCCGGGTCGTTCTCCACGATGAAGCCGGTGATGTATTTGTCGTCTTCAATACGGGCAAAGACGATGAACAGGTTGCAGAACCCCGCGTTGGAGATCCACATTTTCTGTCCGCTGATAAGGTAGTATTTACCATCTTCGGAAAGGACGGCCTTGGTTTTGCCCGAATTGGCATCTGATCCGGCCCCGGGCTCCGTGAGGCAATAGGCCCCGAACCATTCCCCGCTAGCCAGCCTGGGCACGTATTTCTTTTTCTGTTCCTCGGTTCCGTACAGGGTGATGGGCAGCGTCCCGATACCGGTATGTGCGCCAAAGGCGGTGCTGAAGGACCCGGTGGCCCCAGATATGTAATCGCAGACCAGCATTGTATCCACAAACCCCAGGCCCATGCCGCCGTAAGCCTCGGGGACGGCAATGCTCAGGAATCCGAGTTCCCCGGCTTTTTCCATGCACTGCCGGGTGTATTCGTAGTCTTTCTTTTCGAAGCGCTCCCAGTGCGCCCAGAGTTCGCGGTCCACGAATTCAACGGTGCTTTCACGCATCATCCGCTGTTCTTCCGTTAGGTCTTCCAGGGTGAAGATGTCTTCGCACCGGGTTTCCTTTACCAGGAACTGGCCGCCGCGCAGGATTTCTTTTTCTTGGGTCTGAGTACTCATGTTCGTTTGTTTTTTAGATTCAGGATAGGAATTCAAAGACGCCTGCTGCTCCCTGGCCGGTACCCACGCACATGGTGACCATGCCGTGCTTGCCCTGCAGGTTGCGGAGTCGCATTTCATCAAATAACTGTACAGAGAGCTTGGCGCCCGTGCAGCCCAGGGGATGGCCCAGGGCGATGGCCCCGCCGTTGACATTGACGCGTTCCGGGTCCAGGCCCAGCTCGCGGATCACAGCCAGGGACTGGGACGCAAAGGCCTCATTGAGTTCAATAAGCTCCAGCTGGTCCTGTGCAACCCCCGCCAGTTTCAATGCCTTCGGGATTGCCTTGACCGGGCCGATCCCCATGATGCGGGGTTCCACGCCCACAGCGGCATAGTTCACCAGACGGGCAATAGGTTCCAGGCCGAGTTCCTTGACCATCCCTTCGCTCATGACCAGGGTAAAGGCAGCCCCGTCGCTCATCTGGGACGAGTTGCCCGCAGTAACACTGCCCCCTTCTGCAAATACGGGGCGCAGCCGGGCCAGGGCTTCTTTGGAGGTATCGGCCCGGGGCCCTTCGTCCTGGGACACCGAATAGTGGTCTGTGGTCTTTTTCCCGTCCTTGCCCACAAAGGTGTGTTCCACCTCTATGGGCACGATCTGGGATTCAAATCGTTTTTCCTTCTGTGCCTTGAGGGCTTTCTGGTGGGACTGGTAGGCAAATTCGTCCTGGTCCTCCCGGGAGACCTTGTACTGTTTGGCCACCGCTTCGGCCGTAAGCCCCATACCCCAGTAATAATCCTCATGCCCGGCCTTGGCCAGCTTGTAATCCGGTACCGGTTTGTATCCCCCCATGGGGATATAACTCATGCTCTCTGCCCCGCCGGCCAGGATGCAATCGGCCATGCCGCTCTGTATCTTGGCCGTGGCAATGGCGATGGTCTCCAGCCCAGAGGCGCAATACCGGTTCACGGTAACCCCCGGGACGTCCTCGATCTTCAACCCCATCAGGGAGATCAGCCGGGCCATGTTGAGGCCCTGTTCGGCTTCGGGCATGGCATTGCCGACAATCACGTCGTCGATGCGTTGTTTGTCCAGGCCCGGAACCTGCTCCAGCAGGTAGGCGATGGTTTCGGCCGCCAGTTCGTCGGGCCGCTTAAAACGCAGGGTCCCCCTCGGGGCCTTGCCCACTGCCGTCCGGTACGCTTTTACGATGTATGCTGTTTTCATGGTAGTATGCTACTTTTTGTCTTCTTTAGTTGTCTGTCCACCGGCTGCTTATCCTTTTCAGGAAAACGGGTGCAACCGGACTGCATCAATTGCGCAGCGGTTTGCCTTTTTTGAGCATGTGCTGGATGCGCTCCAGTGTTTTGCGTTCCGTACAAAGGGACAGGAACGCTTCCCGTTCCAGGTCCAGCAAATACTGCTCGCTTACATAGCTCGCCTCCGACAGGTCGCCCCCGGCCATCACCCAGGCGAGTTTGTTGGCGATTTTCTTATCGTGCTCGGAGATGTAGTTTCCGGCCTGCATGGAATCAGTCCCCACCAGGAACATCCCCAGGGCCTGTTTCCCCAGTACCTTCACATCGGTCCGTTCGATGGGCCGGGTATAGCCGCGGTCTGCGATCAGCCGGGCATAGGCCTTTGCGGTGGCGATTTGCCGGTCCTTGTTCACCACAATGACGTCCTTGTCCTTCTGCAGGATGCCCGTGTCAAACGCTTCATAGGCGGAGGTGGACACCTTGGCCATGCCAATGGTCAGGAAGTATTCGCGGAGTACATTGAGCTCCACGTCGTTCTTCCGGAAGGTATCCGACGCCCGGAGCGTCATTTCCTTGGAGCCCCCACCGCCGGGGATCACTCCTACCCCGAATTCCACCAGCCCGATATAGGTTTCGGCCGCGGCCACCACCATGTCGGCATGCAGGTTCAGTTCACAACCGCCGCCGAGGCACATCCCGTGGGGGGCTGCAACCACCGGGATGGAGGAATACCGCATGCGCATCATCGTATCCTGGAAATATTTTATGGACATGGCCAGCTCGTCGTACTCCTGTTCCACTGCCAGCATGAAGATCATGCCGATGTTGGCGCCCACGGAGAAGTTTGCTGCCTGGTTCCCTACCACCAGCCCGTCGAAATCCGCCTCGGCCAGGTCCACGGCCTTGTTGAGGCCCGCCAGCACCTCGGCGCCGATGGTATTCATCTTGGAGCGGAATTCCACGTTCAGGATGCCGTCGCCCAGGTCCTGGACCACCACGTCCTTGTTTTTGAAGACCGCCTTGCTTTCGCGGATATTATCGAGGATGATATAGGCATCCTGCCCCGGGACTTTTTTAAATTCCCGGTCCGGTAAGTCGTAAAAGTACGTTGCCCCATCCCGGACCTCGTAGAAGGAATCCTTTCCTCCCGCCTGCAGCTCTTCGACCCAGGAGGCCACCGGCTGGCCGGCGGCTTTGGCGAGTTCAATCCCTTTTTCTAGGCCGATGGCATCCCAGATCTGGAACGGACCGTGTTCCCAGCCGAAGCCCGCCTTCATGGCGTCGTCTATCTTGTAGAGGGCATCGGTAATTTCCGGGATGCGGTGGGATACATAGGCAAAAAGGGCGCCGAAGCTGTTCCGGTAGAATTCCCCGGCCTTGTCCCTGCCGGCTATCAGTACGGGGAACCGGTCGATCACCATGTCGATGGCCTTGGTTTCCTCCAGGGTGTCGAATTTGGCGCTCTTGCGCTGCCGGTACTCCATCGAATCGAGGTCCAGGGTCAGGATTTCGCTGGAACCGTCATCCTTTTTCACCTTTTTGTAAAAGCCCTGTCCGCTTTTGCTGCCGTACCATTTGTTGTCTGCCATGGTGCGGATATACCCCGGGAGGGCAAACAGGTCGTGTCGCTCATCGTCCGGGCAGTTTTTGTGGATCCCTTCGGCCACATGGACCAGCGTATCGAGCCCGACGACATCCACTGTGCGGAAGGTGGCCGATTTGGGCCGGCCAATGACGGGCCCGGTCAGTTTGTCCACTTCTTCGACGGTCATCCCCATTTCCTTGACGGTGTGGAACAGGCTCATAATGCTGAAGATGCCGATGCGGTTCCCGATAAATGCAGGGGTATCCTTTGCCACCACCGAGGTCTTCCCAAGGAACTGTTCCCCGTAGTTGTTCAGGAATTCCAGCACCTCCGCTTTGGTGTCCGGGCCGGGGATGATCTCGAAAAGTTTCAGGTAACGCGCCGGGTTAAAGAAGTGCGTGCCGCAGAAATGCGCCCGGAAGTCCTCGCTGCGCCCCTCGCTCATAAAGCGGATGGGGATCCCCGAGGTATTGGAAGTGATCAGGGTACCCTTTTTGCGGTGGGTATCCAGGTTTTCAAATACTTTTTTCTTGATGTCCAGGCGCTCGACGACCACTTCGATGATCCAGTCCGCCTCCGCCACCCGGGCGATGTCGTCTTCCAGGTTGCCGGTTTCGATCCGGCTGGCAAAATCCGGGTGATAAATGGGCGAAGGTTTCGATTTCAGGGCCTGGGTCAGGGAGTCGTTCACCAGTCGGTTGCGGACAACCGCATCTTCCAGGCTCAGGCCGCGGGCCTTTTCCTTATCGGTCAGCTCGCGGGGAACGATGTCGAGCAAAAGGACTTTCACCCCGATGTTGGCGAAATGGCACGCGATACCGCTGCCCATGATTCCGGAACCGATAACCGCCACCTTGTTGATACGTCTTTTCATGCTTTAGGTACTATTCTGAATTATTTATTCCCGGCAGCCTTGGCATCCGGAGTTTGATCGTAAATTTTCCGCTCGGAGATCAACTGGTTGATCACGGTAGTGACCTCGAAGAAACCCGACAGTTCCTGGGCCCCCACCGCTGCCCGTACCGCTTCATTGAAACGGAGCACCACCTCCTTGGACTTTCCGCGCATTTCCCGCCCGAATTCCGTCAGGTGGATTAGCACCCCGCGTCCATCCTCCGGGTTGGGCCTGCGCTGGATCAGCTCCCGTTCCTCCATGCTTTTGAGAATCCGGGAAAGGCTGGTGGCCTCCATGCCCATGCGGGGCCCCAGCGCTGTTGATGGGGTTCCTTCCTTGGGGTCGATGCTCAGCAGGCAGAAACCCACGGCCATGGTGGAATCGAACTTCCTGGCCTCCTCGTTATACATCCTTGCCACGGCCTGCCAGGTAGCGCGCAATGCGTAATCAATTGTAATGTCTTTCATACCTCGCGGGGATGTTTTTCAAATATAGCAAAATTTATTATGCATGCATAATAAATGAATTAAAAAATAATGGGAAAGGGGAAGCAGGAATGGGACAGGGCAAGAGGCGATGCCTCGAGGGAAAACGGGTAACCAGTGCACCCCGGTCTGCCGCCTGACTTTGCCGGGGCGATTATTGGCGGTAGATATCGTCGTAAAGGTCCCTGTAGCGCTCAAGGATGCTCTTGCGCTTCAGCTTCATGGTAGGGGTGAGGTGGCCATCCTCCACCGTCCAGGCATCCGGGGTCAGGCGGAACTGCTTGACCTTTTCCCAACGGGCGAAGTCCTCGTTGGCCTTTTCGACTTCCTCCTGGTAGCGCTCCTGTACCTTTGGGTCCCGGATCAGTTCGGCGTTCCCGGACGCGTTGATCTCGTGGCGCCTGGCCCATTCGGCGAGGAAATCAAAATTGGGCTGTATCAGGGCGGCCGGCATTTTTTCCCCTTCGCCCACCACCATGATCTGTTCGATGAAACGGGATTGTTTGAACCGGTTTTCCAGGAGCTGGGGGGCTACGTATTTGCCCCCCGAGGTTTTGAACATCTCCTTTTTGCGGTCGGTGATCCGCAGGAAGCCATCTGCATCGATCTCCCCGATATCCCCGGTATGGAAAAAACCGTCCGACAGTACCTCGGCCGTGCGCTCCGGGTCCTTGTAATATCCCAGCATCACGTTGGGCCCCTTGCAGAGGATTTCGCCGTCTTCCGCAATCCGCACTTCCACCCCGGGGATGATGCGGCCCACGGTGCCGATTTTCCAGCCACGGTTGCGCTGGTCGTTTACCGAAATCACGGGGGAGGTCTCCGTTAGCCCGTACCCCTCCATCACCGGGATGCCTGCTGCGCCGAAAATCCTGGCCAGTCGGGGTTGCAGGGCCGCACTCCCGGATACCATGGTTTCCAGGTTCCCGCCCAGGGCCTCCTTCCATTTGCTGAATATCAGTTTGCGCGCCAGGGAAAGCCGAAGACCATACCACCATCCGTTGGCGCCGTAGGGTTCGAATTTCAGCCCGAGTTCCACCGCCCAGAAGAAAAGGGCCTTTTTGACCCCGGTTAAATCGGCCCCCCTGGCGATGATCTTGTCGTACACTTTTTCCAGTAAGCGGGGAACGACCGTCATCACATTGGGTTTCACTTCTTTCAGGTTTTCGCTGATGGTATCCAGCCCCTCCGCAAAGTGGACCGAGATCCCACAGTACTGGTAGAGATACAGGATCATGCGCTCAAAGATGTGGCACACCGGCAGAAAGCTCAGGGAAAGCCCTCCCTGTTCAAAGGGGACGCGTTCCTCGCTCGAAAGGACGTTTGAAACAATGTTGTCGTGGGAGAGCATCACCCCTTTGGGCCTGCCGGTAGTCCCCGACGTATAGATGAGGGTGGCCAGGTCGCCAGGTTTTACCGCAGCCTTGCGGGCCTCTACCTCCTGCTGGTTCCCGTCGTCCGCCCCAATTTCCAGCAATTCCTTCCAGTTTTTGCAGCCCGGCAGCGTATCAAAACTGTATACTTCTTTCAGCCTGGGGACCTGTCCGCGGATGGCCTCCACTTTTTCCAGGACTTCCTGGCAGGATACGAAACAGTAGGTGCACCCCGAGTGGTTCAATATATAGGCGTAGTCATCCTCCGAGATGGTCGGATAGATCGGCACGTCCTGCGCCCCGACCTGCAGGATACCGGTATCCATGATGTTCCATTCCGTGCGGTTGGTCATGGAAATCAGCGCTATCTTGTCGTCTGCGGCCACCCCCAAGCGAAGCAGCCCCCGGCTGACCGCATTGGCCTTTTGCAGGTACTCCCTGGAGGAGGTGTAGGTCCATTTGCCGTCGTATTTGGTGGCAAAGGCGCGATCCATGTTGTATTTTTCGAGTTGGAAATACGGGAAGTCAAAGAGTCGGGTAATGGTTTGCATAGTTTGTTTCTAAAGCGTTCTCGCAAAATAAGAAAAGGCGTTGGTATAATAAAGCAGGACGCAACGTTTTGGAACCGATTCCATCTTCCGGATACAACTTTCAACCGAATTCAATTACTATCAACAAACAATCTCCCCATGAAAAAGTTTACCCTGATTTTCTTTTTGTTTACAGGCCTTGCCGGGCTGGTTTCCTGCTCCAGCAACGACGACGGGCCTGAAACTACCTTTGAGCAACTGGTGATCACCGAAGCTGGCCTGCCCGCGTCCTTCAACCTGGGAGAACTCTACGAGATCCCGATCACGTACGAGCTTCCCGACGGCTGCACCCAATTCTTCACTTTGAATGTGGGCAGCCCGACCCAAAACATCCGGGAGGTGGTCGCAATCGGCAGCCGGACCGACTCCGGAGGCTGCACCCAGGCTGTTTCAGAAGGCACCGAAACCCTCATTTTCCAGGTGCTATTCAACCAGACCTATACGTTCCGGTTCTGGCAGGGGGATGACGCCAACGGCAACCCGCAGTTTCTGGAGGTCGAGGTGCCCGTAGTGGAATAGGCTGGCGCTCAGACCAGTTTGCGGATCGACATCATGTACCCCAGGTGCAGGCCTTCGTGGAAGTTGTTGAAGGCGACTGCCTGGGGGAGGTCCGTGATACGGAAACCTGCCGAATTGGTGAAGGGCCTGAAAGTGCCGAAGCGATTCTCCCGGATATCCTCCTCCAGCAGGGGTACCGTGTCGGCCAGCAGTTTCCCGATCAGGGCAATTTCCTCCTGGCCGACATCACCTTCTGGGCGGGAGCCCCGCTGGTATTTCGGGATCAGTTCCTGGGGGATGTGCAGCACCTGGCCCGAGAGGCCGTAGACCAGGAGTTGCTGGACCACAAGTATATGTCCCAGGTTCCAGATCAGGTTGTTCGAGAAGCCATCGGGCACCCGGTTGAGCTGCCCGGCATCGAAGGCATGCAGGAACCCCTGCAGGTTTTTGCGGTTGGTGCGCCAGATGTCCAGTTCTTCTTCCATAGGATAAATTATTTTATCAGCTGTGGGCCTCGATCCATTTCCGCGCATTGACAAACGCCTCGATCCAGGGCGATATCGCATCTTCACGCCCGGGCTCGTAATAGGCCCAGTTCCACGGAAAAATAGACCGCTCAATATGGGGCATGGTCACCAGGTGGCGGCCGCTGTCGTCGCAGAGCATAGCGGTATTGAAATCGCTGCCGTTGGGGTTGGCCGGGTACCCCTCGTACCCGTAGGTGGCCACGATATTGTACCGGCCCGCCTCATAGGGAAGCGCAAACTTTCCTTCCCCGTGGGAGATCCATACACCCAGCGTGGTGCCGGCCAGGCTTTCGAGCATGACCGACCGGTTGGGGGAAATCTTTACCGAGGTAAAGGCACTCTCGTGTTTGCCGGAATCGTTATAGGTGAGTTTCCCATGCACCTCGTGGTCCGGGTGGATCAGTTCAAGTTCCATAAAGAGCTGGCAACCGTTGCAGATTCCGACGGAAAGCGTATCCGGCCGGGAGAAGAAGCGCCTGAGTACCTGGTTGGCCTTTTCGTTGTATTTAAAGGCCCCGGCCCAGCCCTTGGCGCTGCCCAGAACGTCCGAATTGGAAAAACCGCCGACAGCGCCGATAAACCGGATTTCCTCCAGGTTTTCCCGCCCGGAGATCAGGTCGGTCATATGGACGTCTTTCACGTCGAATCCGGCCAGGTACATCGCATGGGCCATCTCCCGTTCCGAGTTGCTGCCTTTTTCCCTCAGGATGGCTGCCTTGGGTCTTTTCCCGGCCGGGGATTTGAAGTTGGGCAGCGCCCCCCGGAACTTTTTGGGGAACGTGAACTGCAGGGGCTGCTTTTTGTACGCCTCATAACGGGTACGGGCCAGGTCCCCGGCTGTTTGCCGACGATCCAGCAGGTAGGAGGTCTTGTACCAAATATCCCGCAGTTCATCCACATTCAGGTCCATGCTCTGGCGGTGGTTTTTGATATGCACCCGCGGTTCGGCCAGGGCTTTTCCAATGCGGTGGAATTCCACCCCGGCAGCACGGAGGTCCTTTTCTATTTTGGCGTCCACGGCCTGGAATACGACCCCGGCATTCTCCGAAAAAAGCAATTTCTGGGAATCCGGTTCCCCAAGGCCGGTCAGGTCGAGGTCTGCCCCGGTGCCGGGGGTTGCAAAACAGAGTTCCAGCAGGGTGGTCACCAGCCCGCCGGAGGCTACGTCGTGCCCTGCGAGGACCTTCCCTTTTTTGATGAGGTCCTGCAGCGCGTCAAAGGATTTGGCAAACCTCCTGGCATCCGCCACATCCGGAGCCTGTGCGCCTATTTTACCCAGGACCTGGGCAAAGGAGGATCCCCCCAGGGCATAGCCGTACCCCGAGAAATTGATGTAGTAAATGGGCCCGCCATCTTCCTGCAAAACAGGTTCCACAACGCCCTGCCGGTCGCTGCAATGGGCTGCTGCGGAAATAATCACGGTGCCGGGGGCCAGTACCTCCCGGTCTTTGTATTTCTGTTTCATCGACAGCGAATCCTTGCCGGTGGGAATGTTGATCCCCAGGGCAATCGCAAATTCGGAGGCTGCCTCAACGGCTTCGTACAGGCGGGCGTCCTCTCCGGGGTTGTTGCAGGGCCACATCCAGTTGGCCGAGAGGGACACGGATTTCAATCCTTTTTCGAGCGGGGCCCAGACCAGGTTGGTCAGCGCTTCGGCGATGCTGTTCCGGCTGCCGGCGCCCGCGTGGATCAAACCGGATACGGGCGAATGCCCCACGGAGGTAGCCATTCCGGCTTTCCCGCCAAAGTCAAGCGCCATCACCCCGCAATTGTTCAGGGGCAGTTGCAGGGGGCCGGCGCATTGCTGCTTGGCCACCAGCCCGCCCACGCACCGGTCCACCTTGTTGGTCAGCCAGTCCTTGCAGGCCACGGCTTCCAGTTGGAGGACCTGTTCCAGGTAGGTGTGGAAAAGCAGCACCTCATAAGATAGCTCCCCATAGGTCCGGTCCAATTTGGTGTCCTGCATGATGGTCCTGGGGGAGCTCCCGAACATATCGGACAGCGCCAGGTCCATGGGCCGTTCGGTTTCGGATGCGAACGTAAAGCGATGGTCGCCCGTTACCTCCCCTACGTCATACAGGGGGGCGCGTTCCCGCTCGGCGATCCGGCGCAGCAGCTCCAGGTCGCTGGGGGCGATAACCAGGCCCATGCGTTCCTGGGATTCGTTCCCGATCAGCTCCTTGGCAGACAGGGTCGGATCCCCGACAGGAAGCTTGTCCAGGTGGATGAATCCGCCGGTCTCCTCCACCAGCTCGGAGAGGCAGTTCAGGTGACCGCCGGCCCCGTGGTCGTGGATGGAGACTACCGGGTTCTTGTCGCTTTCCACCAACCCCCTGATGGCGTTTGCGGCCCGCTTCTGCATCTCCGGGTTGGAACGCTGGACGGCGTTCAGTTCGATGGCCGTGCTGAAGGCCCCGGTATCCGCACTGGATACGGCCGCCCCGCCCATGCCGATGCGGTAATTGTCCCCGCCCATTACCAGGATGCGGTCGCCCTGTACCGGTTTGTCCTTCAGGGCCTGGTCGGCTTTGCCATAGCCGATCCCCCCGGCCAGCATGATGACCTTGTCGAACCCCAGGGTCCGCGCATCCTCTTCGTGTTCAAAAGTAAGTACCGAGCCGCAGATCAGGGGTTGCCCGAATTTGTTCCCGAAATCCGAGGCCCCGTTGGACGCCTTGATGAGGATATCCATGGGGGTCTGGTACAGCCAGGGGCGGGCTTCGGTGTTTTGCTCCCAGGGGCGGTTTTCCTCCAGGCGGGAATAGGCGGTCATATAGACAGCGGTTCCGGCCAGGGGGATGGCCCCCTTGCCGCCGGCGAGCCGGTCCCGGATCTCCCCGCCCGAACCGGTGGCCGCCCCGTTGAAGGGCTCCACCGTGGTGGGGAAATTATGGGTTTCCGCCTTAAGGGACAGTACGGAGCGGAAGGGCTTCTCCTCGTAAAAGTCCGGTTTGTCCGCGCTCCGGGGGGCAAATTGCACGAGTTCAGGGCCCCTGACAAAGGCCACGTTGTCCTTGTAGGCCGAAACGATGCCGTTCGGGTTTTGCTCGGAGGTCTTGCGGATTAGTTTGAAGAGGGAATCCGGCATCTCCCGGTGGTCGATGATAAAGGTGCCGTTGAATATTTTGTGCCGGCAGTGTTCGGAGTTCACCTGGCTGAAGCCGAAGACCTCGGAATCCGTCAGGGGGCGCCCGAGGCGCTCGCTCAATTCCTGGAGGTAGGCCACCTCTTCCTCGCTCAGCGCCAGGCCTTCGGAGGCGTTGTAGGCAGCGATATCATCGATGCGGCGCACCGGCTCGGGATCGTGTTCAATGGTAAAGAGGTCCTGGCCGAGGCCGTCGAATTTCTGGCTCAGCATGGGGTCGAACCCGGTAAAATCCCCGGGGACGGCTTTGTAGGATTCGATGCGCCGGATACCGCTGATGCCCATGTTCTGGGTGATTTCCGTCGCATTGGTGCTCCAGGGCGTGATCATGGCAGCGCGGGGGCCAACAAAAAAGGCGTCCACGGACGCCGAATCGAGTTTGGGCTGGTTGCCGAAAAGCCAGGTCAGCTTGAGGATGGCTTCGGGCGTGAGGGGTTGTTCGGATTGTACGGCAAAAATCTTGGAACTGGGGTCACCGAAAAATTGGATCATTGGGTACCGGCTTGTTAATTGGACGATGCGGTCACAAAGGTACCAATTTTAGCGGTAAGCATGTTTGCGAATAATTAACAAACCAGTCCCGGTATTGTTGATTACCCCTGCTTGCCCAACAGCGCTATATAGAACCCGTCAAAGCCCGATTCGTGCGCTGATACGGGCAGTTCCTTTTCCAGGCCAAAGCCCTGGCCTGCTTCGGATTCGAGGAACCGGGCCACTTGTTGCTGGTTTTCCTGGGGCAGGATGGAACAGGTGGCATACACCAGTTTGCCACCGGGCTTCAGCAGCCTGCTGCAGTCCTGCAGGAGCTGCTGCTGGGTAGCCACTACCTCCGGGATGAATTCCGGGCGGAGTTTCCATTTGGCATCCGGGTTCCGCCGGAGTACGCCGAGGCCCGTGCACGGCGCGTCGATCAGTACGCGGTCGGCCGAGCCCGCAAGGCGTTTGAATGTCTTGGAAGATTCGATGGGCCGGGTTTCGATGTTGAAGGCACCCGCCCGCCGGGCGCGTTTTTTTAATTCCCTCAATTTATTGCTGTGGATATCCATGGCGAGGAGCTGCCCTTTGTTCTGCATCAGGGCGGCCAGGTGCAGGCTTTTACCGCCTGCGCCCGCACAGGCATCGATGACGCGCATGCCGGGTTCAGCCCCGAGGAGTGGGCCTACCAACTGGGAGGAGGCATCCTGGATTTCGAACCAGCCGGACTGGAACGCCTGGGAGCGGAATACATTGGCGCGTTCGCGCAATTTGAGGGCATCCGGATACCCGGGGACGGCATCGGTCTCAAACCCTTCGCCGGAAAGCGACTCCCTAACCTGCCCGGGGGTAGTTTTCAGCCGGTTGACGCGCAGCACCACTTCGGCCTGTTCGTTCAATGCCTTCAATTCGAGTTCCCATTTTTCGGAACCCAGGCTTTCCGATCCGAGGGTATCCAGCCAGTCGGGAACAGATTCCCGGATGGCACGGGTCCCCTGCAGCGCATCGAAGCGTCCCTTGATCCGACGCTCGGGGGTCTGGTTAAATTCCTTCCAGTCGGGCAGGGGATGTCCCCGAAGGACGGCCCAGACGGCAAACATCCGCTGCAGGTCCTGCCGCTTGAAGGGGGCGGCCACCTCTGCGATCTCCGCGTACAGCCTGCGGTAGCGAACCATTTCGTAAATCGTTTCTGCAATAAAACCCCGGTCCCGGCTCCCCCAGCGCTTGTCGCGGCGGAGCAGTTGCTCCACGGCCTTGTCGGCATAGGTGCCCTCGTTGAAGATCTGGTCCAGGCCGTCCCAGACGGCTATCACTAAATTCCGGTGCATTCGCATCATCCGGCAAAGGTATCGTTTTGGCCAGAATAAAGGTATCTTTAAGCAAAAACCCGGACGATGCGATTATTCTTTTCCGCCCTATTGAGCTTTTTGGCCCTGTCCTGTGCCCCTTCCCCCGGATCCCACGGCTACCGGCAGGTCACCGTATCGGTTATCTATGAGGATTCCGCTTCCTTCCGCGCCCTGGACGTGCTGCAGGGGAGTATCGGTTTTGCCGGCAGTGAAGGGGTATTTGGAAGTATTTCCACCGCGGATGGCACGGTTCGCGCCGGCCGCCTGGAGCATCAGGGAGCGCATCCCGAATTCCGTGCAGCGGCCCATACGGAGACGGATTTTTTCCTGTTGTCGGCCGGGGACCCGGCCCTGCTGTATAAGACCGGGGATGCCGGATCCATGGAGCTGGTCTATTCCGAGACCGGACCGGGTGTATTTTACGATGCCATGGCTTTCTGGGATAACTCGGACGGGCTGGCGGTCGGGGATTCCCGGGATGGCTGCCTGAGCATTTTGAGAACCCGGGACGGCGGTAACAGCTGGCAGAAGCTCGACTGCGGGGACCTGCCGCCTGCCCTGCCCGGCGAAGGCGCTTTTGCCGCCAGCAACACGAACATTGCCCTTTCGGGCGACCAGTGCTGGGTGGCGACCTCTGGGGGTCGGGTTTTCCATTCCCCGGACCGCGGCAAAAGCTGGGAAGTCTTTGAAACCCCTGCGGAAACCACCCGCGACAGCCAGGGGATTTTCAGTATCGCATTCCACAACGACCAGTTGGGTTTTGCCATTGGCGGGGACTACGCGGATCCGGATGTAACTACCGGAAACAAGATGGTTACCCGGGACGGTGGCAGGACCTGGTCACGGGTGGCGGAAGGGGCATTGCCGGGATACAAAAGTTGTGTACAGTTTGTGCCGGGGTCCGGGGGGGAGGACCTGGTGGCCGTCGGATATACAGGGATCGTATATTCCCAGGACCAGGGCAATAGCTGGCGGCAATTGTCGGAAGAGGGGTTCTATTCCCTGCGGTTTACCAATGATTCGGTGGCCTATGCCTCCGGCAGGGGCCGCATCGCCCGTCTTGTATTCTTAAAATAAGGGGACATCAGGGCTCGTTGCCACTGCGTTTGCGGAATTCGCTGAGCAGCCTTTTGCGGAACCTGTGCTCGGCCTGGAAAAGCAGCAGCGTGCGTGTGGCTGAGAATTTCTGAGCTAACTCCAGGTTGAACTTCTTGTCGAGTTCTTCCTCCAGTTCTTCCAGTTCGAGGTAGCGGTTGAGGATATTCCGGGCTTCCTGCTCGGAGTAGTTGCCTGCCTCGATCCTGCTGTAAACTTCCTTCCACTTGGCATCACGGAGCGCTTCCTTTTCCGCCTCGTAGGCGTTATACATAGGCCAGAAAACAGCGGCCTCATCGGAGCTCAGCCCGAGCCGTTCGGTAAAGAAGGCAATTTTCAGCGACTTGATTTTCTCCTTGTTTTCCCCTTGCTGCGAGTGGACCTGCAGCCCGAAGATAAGGGTCATTGCCAGCGCGATAAGTAGGGTAGGTTTCTTATTCATCGCCATTCCAATATAGTTCATCAACAGTTTCTGAATCCTGGTTCAGGTAATCGAGTATCTGGTCTTCTTCCGGCAGGGATTCCAGGACATCGCTCAAGGCGATTTCTTCCAGAGGCAGGGATTCTGCCAATTCATAGGCACCCATGTCGTCCCCGTCGTCTTCCAGGTAGCGCTGGATTTCAGTTTGGGCCAGGTCTTCAAATCCGAGGGCATCCGCCGTGGACGCTGGCCAAAAGGTGACCAGCAGGATGACGGCTGCTGCTGCGGCAGCTGTCCACCCCAGTCGGGCAGGCCAAAGGCGCCTTACCTTCCCCCGGGAATCCCCGGGTTGCTCCCCGGCCAGGCGTTGGGTTAAACGGTCCTGGAAGTTTTCGAAGTATCCCCCGGGCACACGGAATCCCGTCTCTTCAGGCAAACCGGCCCCGCCGGATGCCTGCAGACGGTCCTTAATCCGGTCCGCAAAACCCTCGAAGTAGTTTTCCGGAACTCGAAATCCCCCGTTGTGCTTATTTGACTTCATTACTATTTAGATTCCAATTACTTAAAAAGGTTTAATCCCATTATGCATTAATTTCCTTTAGGTAGCTTTCAATCTTTTTTACCGCCAGGTGATAGGAGGCCTTCAGGGCACCTACGGAGGTATCCAGCAACTCCGACATCTCCTCGTATTTCATCTCGTCAAAATACTTCAGGTTGAACACCTCACGCTGTTTATCCGGCAGCCGCGCCAGCGCCCGCTGGAGCTGAAGCTGGGCCTTGTCCCCGTCAAAATACGGGTCGGCCTCGAGGTTGGATACCAGGTATTCCTGCAGGCCCTCATCGGAAACCCCCAGGCGGCGCGACCGCTTCTTCATAAAACTGAGGGCCTCGTTGGCTGCAATCCGGTACATCCAGGAATGGAGCTTGCTTTCCCCTTTGAACGTGCCGATATGTTTGTAAATCTTGATAAACGTGTTCTGAAGCACATCGTCCGCGTCGTCATGGGAAATTACCATCCGCCGGATCTGCCAGTACAGCCGCTCCTGGTACTCGGCCAGCAGGGTCCTGAAGGCAGCTTCCTTGCGGGAAGGATCCTGCAGGCGGGCGATTAAATCGGCTTCGTTTGACATACGGTTGTTCGAAATTTAGATGCCAGCACCCGGAAAAGGTTTAAACCCTATCCCGGTGGATCAGGCCAGCTGCTGCATTTCCACCAGGCGCTGGTAGACCCCGCCCCGGTCCAGCAATTCCCGGTGAGTCCCCTGTTCAACGATTTGCCCCTGCTGCATCACCACGATCCGGTCTGCGCTCTGGATGGTACTGAGACGGTGGGCGATCACCAGGGAAGTCCTGCCCTTCATCATCTTTTCGAGGGCATCCTGCACCAACCGTTCACTTTCCGTATCCAGGGCGGAGGTGGCCTCATCCAGGATCATGATGGGCGGGTTCTTCAGGACGGCCCGGGCAATGGAAAGGCGCTGCTTCTGCCCGCCGCTGAGCTTGTTGCCCCCATCGCCGATATTGGTGTCATAGCCTCTGGGCAACTGCATGATGAACTCGTGGGCATTCGCGATGCGGGCAGCTTCCTCCACCTCCTCCGGGGAGGCGCCTTCCCGGCCCAGGAGGATATTGTTCATAACGCTGTCGTTGAACAGGATGGAGTCCTGGGTGACCAGACCCATCAGGTGCCTCAGGGAGGCCTTGGTCACCTGGCGGATATCTGTGCCATCCACGGTAATCCGACCCTCATTGACATCGTAGAACCGGGTAACCAGGTTGGCGATGGTGCTCTTGCCGCTCCCGGACTGGCCCACCAGAGCAATGGTCTGCCCCTTGGGCAGCTCCAGGCTGAAATCTTTCAACACGGGTTCATCCTCATAGCGGAAGGACACATTTTCCAGCCTGAGGGAAGACTGGAAACCGCTGAGTTCCTTCCCGTCCGAAGGGTCGGGGAGGGTGGATTCGGTTTCCAGTACCTCCAGCACCCGTTCGGCTGCGGCATTCCCCTTTTTCACCCCGTAGGAAGCCTTGCTGATAGCTTTTGCCGGGGTCAGGATGTTATAGGACAGGCCCATGTACGCAATAAACGAGGCGGCGTTCAGGGATCCTTCCACCAGGACCATTTTCCCCCCGAACCAAAGGAGGATGCCGATTACGAGAATCCCGAGGAATTCCCCGACGGGGGAGGCGAGGTTCTGCCGGTTGAGCAGGCTGTTCGAAAACCGGAAAAACCGGCCGGTGGAATCCGAGAAGGACCTGGAAAACCGCTTTTCGGCATTGAACGCCTTGATGACGCGCAGCCCCCCAAGGGTCTCCTCGACGATCGACAGGAAGGCGCCCTGTTCCCGCTGGACGCGGTCCGAATGCCGTTTGAGCGACTTGCCGATGCGGGAGATGATGATCCCGGCCAGGGGGATGAAGATAAATACAAAGAGGGTAAGCTTTACGCTGATAAAGAACATCGCCAGGATGGTGAACAGGATGGTCAGGGGCTCCCGGACGATCAGTTCAAGGATGGAGAGGAAGGAGTGCTGGATCTCCAGTACATCCGAGGTGATTCGGGCAATCACGTCCCCTTTCCGTTTCTCGGAATAAAAGGAAACGGGCAGGCCGACGATTTTGTCGTAGATGGCATTTCGCAGGTCCTTCAGCACCCCGTTCCGCAAAAAGGTGATGTAGTACATGGCGAGGTAGTTGAAGAAATTCTTCAGGAGGAACAACACCAGCACCAGACTGATCACCCAGACGAGCGCCTGCATTTTGTCTTCCCCGGCCACGGCACCCAACTCGTAATAAAGCGATTCCTTCACATAGGATTCCAGCTGGCCAATCCCTGTGTAAACCGGCTTTTGGGCAATGGGCTCCGTTTGCTGGAAGAGGACTTCCAGCATGGGGATCAATGCCACGAATGACAGGGCGCTGAATAGCGCATAGAGGATATTGAAGAAAATGTTCAGGATCCCGTAGCGCCTGTATGGGGCGGCAAAACGGAGGATTTTCCGGAAATACTTCATCCTTCCAGGTTCAGTTCGGCGAGGATGCGGTCGATCTTTGCCTCCAGTTCCCGGTGCACTTCAGGATAGTCGGCCACCTGCTCCATGGGGGCATTGACGCTGACATAGAATTTGATCTTGGGCTCCGTACCGCTCGGGCGCGCTGCCACCCGCGTGCCGTCTGCGGTGTTGTAGATCAGCACGTTGGAGCTTGGCAGGTCGATCGGGCTGCGCTTCCCGCTGGCGACCTCTAGGGACGTGAGGTCGTTGTAGTCATCGATTTGCACCACCCGGGAGCCGTCGAGCTCCTTCAGGGGATTTTCTTTGAAATCCTTCATCATCTGCCGGATTTCCCGGGCCCCGTCCATTCCCTTTTTGACCAGGGATACCAGGCGTTCCCGGTAGCAGCCAAAATCGGCATAGCACTTCAGCAGTTCCCGGTAAAAGCTGCTGCCGTCCGCCTTGGCCTGGGCTGCGATCTCGCAGGCGAGCAGGGTGGAGGTGACCGCGTCCTTGTCGCGCACAAAGTCCCCTACCATATAACCGTAACTCTCCTCGCCGCCACCCAGGAATTCCTGATCGGGGTAATCCTCGATCATTTTGGCGATCCATTTGAAGCCGGTCAGGGAGGTCTTGCATTCCACGCCATAGGCAGCGGCCATGGCCGGCATCATGGGGGTGGAAACGATGGTGGTTGCCACAAATTCATTACCTGCAAACCCCTTTTTCTTGCGGGCATCCAGCAGGAAGCGCGTCATCAGCACCATGGTCTGGTTCCCGTTGAGCAGTTCCAGACGGCCCTCGTTGTTGCGGACGGCAATACCCAGGCGGTCGCTATCCGGGTCGGTACCCACCACCATATCGGCGCCGATGGCTTCCCCTTTTTTCAGGGCCAGTTCCAGGGCGGCCGGTTCTTCCGGGTTGGGGGAGGCAACCGTCGGGAAGTTCCCGTCGGGTTCGGCCTGTTCCTCGATAATCGTCACCTTCCGGTAGCCGGCCTGTTCCAGTACCTGCGGGATGGCGGTAATGGAGGTGCCGTGGAGGGAGGTAAACACGATTGAAAAGTCATCCTTACCGGAGGCTCCGATACTTCCATTGGAAACGGAAGCTGCGAAAAAGGCCTCGTCCACCTCCGCATCGATGGTCTGGATCAATTCTTCGTTCGGGCTGAAACGGATATCCTCGTACCCCAGGCGGTTGATCGCCCCTATGATCTCCCCGTCCTGGGGTGGGACAATCTGCCCGCCGTCGGTCCAGTACACCTTGTAACCGTTGTATTCCGGGGGGTTGTGGGAAGCCGTAAGCACCACCCCTGCATGGCAGTTGAGCCTGCGGACGGCAAAGGAGAGTTCCGGGGTGGTCCGGAGTTCCGAAAACAGGAAAACCTGGATGCCGTTGGCGGAGAATACCTCGGCCACCAGCCGCGCCAGGGACTTGCTGTTGTTGCGGCAATCGTAGGCAATAACCACCTGGATCTTCTCGCCTTCATAGATGCTTTTCAGGTAGTTACTCAGCCCCTGGGTGCTTTTGCCCAGGGTGTATTTGTTGATGCGGTTCGTGCCGGTGCCCATGATCCCGCGCATCCCGCCGGTGCCGAATTCCAGGTTTTTGTAAAACCGGTCTTTCAGCTCCTCGGGATCGTTTTCAATAAGGTCCTGAATTTCCTTTTTAACGGCCGGGTCAAAGAAGTCGGTCAGCCAGCTTTTCGCGGTTTCCAGGATGGTTTCCGAATCCATATTCTCAATTTTAAACAAAGGTACATTAGAATTACAAAACAGGGGGAACCGGCTGGCAAAAGCCGTGGCTGTACAGGCAACTGATCCGGCGCCGGCCAGGGTGCCGGTCAGGGGTTTGCCCGGGGGGCCGGAACCTGCTGAGCGGTTTCACCCAGGTTGACCGTTTCATAGATGGAATAGCGCTCCCCCCCGCGTTTGGTCCTCAGGATCATCTCGCCCACAAAGCCGGAGAGGAAAAACTGCGTCCCCATAATCATGGCAGCCAGGGCCAGGAAGAATTGCGGCCTGTCGGTAAGCAGGCGGCCCGCCGGGTTCAGGAACAGCTTATCGATACCCAGGTAGAGCGCAAAGCCAAAACCAATCAGGAACATGAGTACCCCCAGTGCCCCGAAAAGGTGCATGGGCCGTTTGCCGAACTTGGAAACGAACCAGATGGTGATCAGGTCCAGGAAGCCGTTGATAAATCGTTCGGCCCCGAATTTGGTCTTCCCGAATTTCCGCGCCTGGTGTTGCACGACCTGTTCCCCGATCCGGGTAAAACCAGCATTCTTGGCGAGCACTGGGATATACCGGTGCATTTCCCCCGAAACCTCAATTTCCTTGATCACCTCGCTGCGAAAGGCCTTGAGCCCGCAGTTGAAATCGTGCAGCCGCACCCCGGAAGTCTTCCGCGCCGCCCAGTTGAACAGTTTGGACGGCAGGTTTTTCATCAGCAGGGAATCGTACCGCTTTTTTTTCCAGCCCGAGACCAGGTGATAGCCCTCTTCCCGGATCTGACGGACCATCGCGGGGATCTCCTCCGGGTTGTCCTGCAGGTCAGCGTCCATGGTGATGACGATGTCCCCCTGTGCCTGGCGGAACCCGGCATGGAGCGCCTGTGATTTTCCGTAATTCTTCAGGAAGCGGATGCCCCGCACGTTGGGGTTGGCTGCCGCCAGCCCTTCGATGACCTCCCAGCTGCCGTCCGTGCTCCCGTCGTCTATGAAGAGGATATCGTACAAAAAACGATTGGACTGCATCACAGATACAATCCAATCGTGGAGTTCGCTTAGCGATTCCGCCTCGTTCAGCAAGGGGATGACAATGGACAGGTGCATGGTTGGAATTCCGGTTCTGCCCAAATGTACAATTTTAGGCCTAAATCAGGCTTCTTCCGATTTTTTGAAGATGAGTCCGCCTACCAGGCCGATAATCAGTCCGAAAACCACGGAGACGATCAGCATGACCGGGTAGCCGAACCAGAAGAATTTCTTGCCCATCTCAATACTCTGCTCGATTTGCTCCGGCGTCATGTTCTGGGTGGAGCTGGCATCCGCCATCCGCGCCTCCATGATCTTGGTGGCAAAATCCGGATCCAGGACGTTGGCCATCAGGATGGTATATAGTACCTGGATCAGGGCGGCAATAACGGCAATCCCGGCGCCCAGCTTCAGGGCCTCGCCGATACTCAGCAGCCCCCCGTTGGCCTTTTTGAAACTGAGGATGCCCCAGAATATGACCGCGACGGAAATCACGATATTGACGACCTGAATCACGGGGCTTTGGGTGGTGTGGGCATCCACCAGGAAGAGCATCAGGGCAAATGCCACTCCGATCACGCCCAGTATGAGTCCGTAATTCAGGGAATATTTGCCGGTTTTTGGTTGGTTCTGTTCCATTTGTCGAATTTTAGTTTTTTGTTGGTTGTTAGTTGCGTTTGCGGCTCAAATGTTACAGGAAAGATAGTGATTCTCTGGAGAAAAATCTTTGCGACACTTGGAGGTTTATCATTAAATTTGTTTACATTTGCAGCCTGAAAAATTGAGGATTCAAAACAAGCGTACGATGAGAAAAGATATTCATCCTGACAATTACCGGTTGGTGGCATTCAAAGATATGTCGAATGATGACGTATTCATCACCAAATCTACCGCGGAAACCCGGGAAACCCTCGAGGTTGATGGGGTGGAGTACCCGCTGGTCAAGCTGGAGATCTCCCGTACGTCCCACCCATTCTACACGGGCAAATCCAAACTGATCGATACCGCCGGCCGGATCGACAAGTTCAAGAACAAATACAAGAAGTTCGACAAGAAGGAAGAGCAGAAGGAAGAAAAATAACCCGGTACTTTTCTGTCAACATATTAACGGCCCTTCAAGGGGCCGTTTTTTTATGCCCTTTTCGATCATCCGCCAACAATCGGGGTCCAACCGGAATTTGTCCGTGAACCGCTTTTTGTAGCTTTGCGGTAAAACGGCTCCATGCAGTACATCCTTTTTGACGGGGACCGCAGGACGGCCCTCCTGCCTTTCACCTATACCCGCCCGGTGGGCGACATCCGGATAGGGATCCTGACCCTGCGCGAAAAATGGGAAAAGCACCTGGACGCCCCGGTAAGTTTCAGGACGGAGGAATACCTTTCCGGTAAGTTCCCCATGGAAGCAGGGGGCGACAACCTGCTGATCCACGCTTCTGTTTTCCCCGAGGCCCCGCTGGTGGCTGCCCTGAAACAACTCAAATCCGGTGAAGCCCTCTGGAAGGGGGACCTGATCCTGGGCTTCCGCAGTGCGGATCCGGATGTGGAGGCCGACCGGTCCGGGTTCCGGAACCACGAATACCCGGGCGAGGTCTGGCAGCTGCGCAATACCTGGGATATCTTTTCCATGAACGGCCGCGCCCTGGAGGCCGATTTCGAGCTGGTGACCCGGGGGCGGACCTCTGCCCCCATATCGGAGACCAACCGGCTGGTAAACCCCGGGCGGATTTTCCTGGAAGCCGGGGCAGAGGTGGAGCACAGCATCCTCAATGCAAGCGAGGGACCGATCTACGTAGGGCGGAATGCGCTGATCATGGAGGGCAACCTGGTCAGGGGAGGTCTGGCCCTTTGTGAGCACGCGGTGGTCAAAATGGGGGCCAAGATTTATGGACCCACAACGGTGGGGCCGTATGGGAAGGTCTGCGGGGAAATCAACAATTCCGTGATTTTCGGCTATTCCAGCAAGGGACACGACGGATACCTCGGGAATTCCGTCCTTGGGGAGTGGTGCAACATCGGGGCGGATTCCAACAATTCCAACCTGAAGAACAACTACGCCAAAGTGCGGCTCTGGAACTACGAGTCCGAGCGTTTCGACCCTACCGGCCTCCAATTCTGCGGCCTGATGATGGGTGATCACAGCAAAACGGCCATCAATACCATGTTCAATACGGGGACGGTCATCGGGGTCAACTGCAATATCTACGTGCCCGGTTTCCCGAGGAATTTTGTCCCGAGCTTCAGCTGGGGGGGTGCTTCCGGATTTTCCACCTACCAGCCGGGAAAGGCCTTTGAGGCTGCACAGGTCATGATGGCCAGGCGGGGAGTTGACTTCACGGAGGAGGATGCACGCATCCTGCAACACGTCTTTGAGGAAAGCGCCAGATGGCGAAAACAGTAAGCCGGCCTGCTGCCCGCTTGCCCAAAGGGCGCAAATCCGTATCTTTGCCCACCTGAATCCGGAAGCCCGACTATGGATCGTACCGTTGCCTATTACACCCTGGGATGCAAGTTGAATTTTGCCGAGACCTCGACGATCGCCCGCGACCTGTCACGGCAGGGGTTCGTCAAGACAGCCTTTGAGGAGCCCGCGGACCTGTACGTGATCAACACCTGTTCGGTCACCGACAATGCGGATAAACGCTGTCGGGGGATCGTTCGGCAGGCCCTGAGGACCAACCCGGAGGCATTTATCGCGGTGGTGGGGTGCTACGCCCAGCTCAAGCCGGAAGAAATCGCTTCCATCCCCGGAGTTGACCTGGTCCTGGGGGCTTCCGAGAAATTTGAGCTTTCCCGTTACCTGGACGACCTCTCCAAGAACGATATGGGGGAGGTGCATTCCTGCGAAATCGGGGAGGCCGATTTCTATGTGGGCAGCTATGCAATCGGCGACCGGACCCGGGCATTTTTGAAGGTTCAGGACGGTTGCGACTACAAATGTACCTATTGCACCATCCCGCTGGCCCGCGGCATCTCCCGCAGCGATACCCTGGAGAACGTACTGGCGAACGCCAGGGAAATTTCGGAAAAGGGGATTCGGGAAATCGTACTGACTGGTGTAAACATCGGCGATTACGGCAAAGGAGAATTCGGGGACAAGCGACACAAGCACACTTTCCTCGACCTGGTCCGGGCCCTGGATGAGGTCCCCGGTATTGAGCGGGTTCGGATCTCATCGATCGAGCCAAACCTGTTGCGGAACGAGACCATTGACTTTGTCTCAGGGAGCCGGCATTTTGTACCCCATTTCCATATCCCGCTGCAGAGTGGCAGCAATGACATCCTCAAGCAGATGCGCCGCCGCTACCTCCGTGAACTGTACGCGGACCGGGTCGGGCGGATCCGGGAGGTAATGCCCCACGCCTGTATCGGGGCGGACGTAATCGTTGGCTTTCCCGGGGAAACCGAAGCCCACTTTATGGAGACCTACCGGTTCCTCCATGAACTGGATATCTCCTACCTGCATGTGTTTACCTATTCCGAGCGGGACGATACCGCGGCCGCGGCCATGGAGGGTGCAGTTCCCGTTGCCGAGCGCCGCAGGCGCAGCAAGATGCTCCGGAGCCTTTCTGCCAAGAAGCGGCGGGCCTTTTACAGGGGGCAGTTGGGTACGGTGCGGACAGTTTTGTTCGAAAGTGAGAACAAACGGGGCTACATCCACGGCTTTACCGAAAACTACGTGAAAGTGAAGGCCCCCTGGGATCCATCCCTGGCGGGTACCCTGCAACGCATCCGCCTGACGGCGATTGACCCGGATGGCCTGGTGCGGATCGAACCTGTTTCCGAAGAAATACAGGCATAAAAAATCCCGGGTGTGACCGGGATCATATCGAGGGGCACGGCAAACAGGGATGTTTGCCAGGCCGGAAACTGTCAGATACGGATGCCAACGGGCAGCATCTCCTTATATTGCCTGTTCTTCCTGAGAAAGCCTGCTATCTGGGGACTGGTTGGGACTACCCTGAGATTCTGATCCTGGATGTGGTTCAATACCGCCTTGATGAAATCCTCCTTGAAACCCTCCCGGGTAATATCTTCCGGAATCACCAGTTTGGTCAGGAACACCTTGCGTTCCTGAGAAGAGTACTCAATCTTGGCCAGATGCCCGTTTTCCCGCGTTTCAAATTGACGCAGAAAGCTATTGTCCTTAATCGCCAGCTCGCTCATATGTTGTGATTTATTTTGGTTTCAGATAAAAAAATTACGAACTATGGAAAGTCGTAATTTGGCTTTGAAGGGGCCTGGTTTTTCGATTATGCAAAAATTAACCCCGATAGCGATCAAATTTAGGCAAAATTATGCTAAAAACCTAAGAATAAACCGGTTTTGACCAAAGCTCAGAATTCCCCGATCCCCGTATACCTGATGCCTGGTCTGGCCGCCAGCCCCGATATCTTTGAGCATATCAGCCTGTCGGAGGCTCGATTCAGGATTCACTATCTGGAATGGTTCCTCCCCGAAGCCGGGATGAGCCTCTTGGACTATGCCCGGAAAATGAGCGAACAGGTGGGAGAGGCGAACCCGGTGCTGATCGGGGTTTCATTCGGCGGGATGCTCGTCCAGGAGATGACCCGATTCCTTTCCGTCCGGAAAGTGATCATTATCTCCAGCATCAAAAGCAGGAATGAGATGCCACGCCGGCTGCTGGTAGCCCGGTACACCAAACTGCACAAGCTCCTGCCCACCTCGCTCGTAAACAATGTGGAGGTGCTGTCCCGGGTTGCCTTCGGGGAGGCCATCGGGAAACGGCTGAAACTCTATGAGCGCTACCTGGGCATCCGGGACGCCGGTTACCTCGACTGGTCCATTGACAAGATCGTAAACTGGGACCGCGAAGAGCCAGTTCCGGGCCTGGTGCATATCCACGGGGAGAAGGACGCCGTATTCCCATTCAGCTACATAGGGGATTGCATTGCCATACCGGAGGGTACCCATACGATGATCCTGCACCGGCATCGCTGGTTTAATGAGCACTTGCCTGCAATTATTTTGCAGGATGGGAGTTCTATTTAATACCTTTGGGCAACAAACCTTAATCTTTTTCCTATGCGACTTCTGAAAAACGGCCTGATGCTGATCGGTTTGCTGAGTGTTCTCAGCACCCTGGTTTTTGCGGTACAGCAAACAATGGAACCGGAGGAACAGCCCCTTGCGGAGACCCCAATTCAGGACCCGGAGAAGAATGTTTCCCCGGCCTACCGGATATCTGCCATCGATATCCCGGAAGACCTCAACTTTTCCGGTGAGCCCGTACCCCAGGAAGACCCGGAAATCATGGAACGCGTAGACCGGGAATTTCTGGTCAACACCTACTGGCAATCCAATGCCCTGCTGCTGATGAAACGGGCGCATAAATACTTCCCCGTGATCGAGCCCATCCTCGCTAAAAACGGCGTCCCGGACGATTTCAAATACCTGGCCGTTGCGGAAAGCGGGCTGGAGAATGTGGTTTCCCCGGCAGGCGCAACCGGTTTCTGGCAGATCATGAAGGCGACCGGACGGGAGTACGGCCTGGAAATCAACGACAACGTGGACGAACGGTACCATCTGGAAAAGGCGACTGAAGTAGCCTGCCGCTACCTCAAGCGCTACAAGGAAAAATACGGCAGCTGGACCATGGCCGCAGCCGTCTACAATACGGGGACAGGTTCCATCGACAGGTACATGGGCATCCAGAAGGTGGAAAACTATTACGACCTGCTCCTCGGTGCCGAAACGGGCCGCTACGTGTTCCGGATCCTGGCCATCAAGGAAATCCTTTCCCACCCGGATAAGTACGGGTTTATCATCGAGAAAGGGGACCTCTACAGCGACGTGCCCACCTTCTCCGTGGAAGTGGATACGCCTGTTGCAGACTTCGCGGATTTTGCGCGCCAGTACGAGATCAACTATAAAATCCTCAAACGCCACAACCCGTGGCTGCGCGAGCCGCACCTGAACAATGCCTCCGGCAAGATGTACCAGATCGCCATCCCGCATAAAGGATACTACAAGACGGGTCCCTGATGTCTCAGTACCTGCAGGACAATCTCTGGACATTCCTCCTGCTGGTCAATTACCTGCTGGCCATTGTCATTGCGTTCATCATATTGCTGAAGAACGACAATCCGGTAAAGACGCTAACCTATATTTTTGCACTGGCTACCCTGCCCTTTGTGGGCCTGCTGGTGTATTACTTCTTTGGCATTGATCACCGCAAGAACAAGATCTTCCAGAAACGCTACCTCACCGACAATACCAAGTTGCAGAAATGGCGCAGCCGGTTCGGCCTCACCGAAGCCCAGGGGGAGGACCTGGAAAAGCGCTTCGGGCCGGGCATTTTCCGCGTCTACCAGTTGCTGCAGTACAACCAGCGTTCCGTTCTCACCTTTGAGAACAACGTGGAAATCCTGATCAACGGGGAGGCCAAGTTCCCGCGGCTGCTTGCGGACCTCGAAAAGGCCACCCACCATATCCATCTGGAATACTTTGTGCTTTACGACGACGCGGCCGGCCTTCCGGTCATCGATGTGCTTTGCCGCAAGGCACGGGAAGGGGTCATCGTCCGGGTCATCTACGACGATGTGGGCAGCAAGCTGTCGGCGAGCACCAAGAAGCGGATGAGCGAAAGCGGGGTGCGGCATTTTCCGTTCATGCCGGTGCTGTTTACGCGTTTCAGCGGGAAATTCAATTACAGGGACCACCGGAAAATCATTGTCATCGACGGGCATACCGGGTATGTGGGCGGTATCAACATCCGCCGGAAGTACGACAATTCCCTGTCAAATGACCGGTACTGGAGGGATACCCACCTGCGGATCGAAGGCCCGGCCACAGGCTCTTTGCAGGCGAGTTTCCTGCTCTCCTGGGATTTTGTATCCGAGGATATTACCTCCATTGACCTCGACCTCTTTCCGGAAGCCAAACCCGAGACCCAGGAACCGGTGGCCGTGCAGATTGCAGCCAGCGGGCCGGATTCGGACTATGCGAACATCATGGAGGCCCTCTTTACCGCCATCAACAACGCCATGGACTACGTGTATATCACCACACCCTACATGATACCTAACGGGTCCATCCTGACCGCACTTACCACAGCTGCACGCTCCGGGGTGGACGTGCGGGTCATTATCCCTTACCAGTCGGATTCCTGGGCGGCCCAGTATGCCACGGATTCTTATATCGAGACCATGTTGCGTTCCGGCGTGCGCATCTTTCGGTACCGGAAGGGCTTTGTTCACGCCAAGACCCTGGTGCTGGACGACCTTTTCTCCAGTATCGGGACAGCCAACCTGGACTACCGCAGCTTCTCCATCAATTTTGAAGTCAATGCGCTGCTGTACAGCCCCGCCAAGGCCACCGAGATGAAAGCGGTTTTTATGGAAGATTTAAAGGAAACGGAAGAGGTGGAGCTGGAGCGCTGGGAAGAGCGCGGTTTTTCCCGCAAGTTCCAGGAATCCCTAAACAGGCTCTGGGCTCCCTTGCTCTAGGGGATCAGATCTTTTTAAGCTGCTGTTGCATCATCCGGATCTGGTCCGTGAGCATGTTGTTCTTGTCGAGTTTTTTGGCTTCACCGAGCAGCGTGGTGGCCTCCCGCTTCCGCCTTTTCTGCATGGCAATCCCCGCCAGGCTCAGTTTGGCCATCGCCACGTCATAATCCATGTTAAGCCCAAGCTTCAGAGCTTTCCGGAAATGCTTCTCGGCCTGGGTCAGGTTTTTCTGGGAATAGATAATGCCGTGGAGGTATTCGTAGTACCCCTGTTGTTTGGTGGTGAGGGCGGCCTTGGGGTTGCGTATTTTCCCCAGCCATTTCTCCGTCCCTTCCAGGTCCTGCTTGCGCATGCGCAGGAAGGCTAGTAGGATGAGTTCGTTCCTGAAGTACAGGAATACGAAGATCAGGGAAAGAAGGATCAGGGCGATCCCGTTGCCAATCTCTCCTTCTACAAACTGGTAGCCCGCAAAGCCGATGATCAGTACGGCCAGGACGAGCTTGATGTTTTTATTGAACATGTTTATGGTCTATTAGTGTATAGCTGCTTTTTGTCCGGATCCGGGTCGGGACGGGGTCACCCCCGGCAACGGCCGCCGGCCCGTTTCCAGAGGCCTCGCCTGAGACCACCATTTTTCGGATGAACCCGCTGCCAGCCTCGGTCTGTACCTGAATGGTCTGCCTGCCGGAAAGGCCTGCCCCGTCAAAGCGGCCGCCGTCCCGCATGCGGATGTCCGCCTCCCCGCTGATTCCTGCGCTGCCGTCACTGTAGGTGTCCAGGGTCCAGGTATTCAGGGCCTCAACGCCACCGTCCAGACGGTTTTGCCAATGGTCCCCGGTGCGCACCCTGCGGGCCGGATAAAAGAAGGTCATCTGTTCAAAACTGGCGGCCAGGGCCTTGGAGCTGTATTCTGCATCCAGGGTATGCTGCATGGCGGAACGCTGCGTTCCGGGCGCCAGGTGCGTACTGGCCATCATCCGGCTCACAAGGCTGTCGCCTCCCACGACCCGGAGGATTTCTCCCCGCCTGGAGATCTCCATGGAAACCGGGACATCAATCAGGCTGTTGAATACACGGGACTGCAGGTCGGAGGTGTCGAGTTCCCTAGCCCGGATATTCAGCAGGACCCCCTGCATGTCGCTCTCAATTTTGAAGAACAGGTCCCGGAACCGGAATTCGAGCAGGTAAGAGGTATCCCGGGATTCCCGGACCCGGAATTCCAGCACGGCCGCTATTCGGTTGGTCAACTGATGGAACCCTTCCCCGAGCTGCTGGGAAACGATTTGTTCGCCCCGTTGTTCCACCGTAAAGACATCCCCTTCCCGAAGCGTATAGCCCAGGGACTGCTGGGCCTGGATGCCGCCGCAAAAGAGCATGGCCGAAAGCGTGAAAACAAGGGGTTTGAGCATGTCTGTCAGGTACTGGAAAATCTGCTGCAAAAGTAGTAAAAACAATTCGAAAAAAAATTTATTTGCATTTGGGATTGCCAAAACTCTTCGTATATTTGCGCCCAGATTTTCAAGAGGCTCCGGGCCCATATCCACAAGCGGAAAAAAATTCAAAATGAAAAGAACATTTCAGCCTTCTAAGCGCAAAAGAAGAAACAAACACGGCTTTCGCGAGCGAATGGCATCTGCCAACGGTCGCAAGGTGCTGGCCCGCAGAAGATCCAAAGGACGTAAGAAACTGAGCGTATCCTCTGAGCCACGGCACAAAAAATAATGGTTTATCCAATCATAAAATCTGAAGGTGTTACTTTTGAAAGTAACACCTTTTTTTTATCCTTTAACTGCTAAACAAAGAATGACCCCATGCCGAAAAGAAAAGACCTGAAATCCATCCTGATCATTGGTTCCGGCCCTATTATTATCGGACAGGCCTGTGAGTTTGACTATTCCGGTTCCCAGGCGCTCAGGTCGCTGCGTGAGGATGGCATCGAGACCGTCCTGATCAACAGCAACCCCGCCACGATTATGACGGACCCCTCCATGGCCGACCACGTTTACCTGTTGCCGCTGACCACCAAATCCATCCTGGAGGTACTGCGCAAACACCCGGAAATCGACGCTGTATTGCCCACCATGGGAGGGCAGACGGCCCTGAACCTTTGTATCGAAGCCGGGGACAAGGGGATATGGGAGGATTTCGGGATCAAGATCATCGGGGTGGATATCGATGCGATCAACATCACCGAGGACCGGGAAAAGTTCCGCGACCTGATGTCCCGGATCGGTATCCCGATGGCACCCCAGGCCACCGCGACCTCCTTCCTGCAGGGAAAGGAAATTGCACAGAAATTCGGATTTCCCCTGGTTATCCGGGCCAGCTACACGCTGGGGGGTGCCGGGGCGTCCATCGTATACAAACCGGAGGATTTTGACGAAATGCTGAGCCGTGGCCTGGAGATTTCCCCTATCCACGAGGTGATGATCGACAAGGCGATGATGGGGTGGAAGGAATACGAGCTGGAGTTGCTCCGGGACAAGAACGACAACGTGGTGATCATCTGTACGATCGAAAACATGGACCCCATGGGGATCCATACGGGGGATTCCATCACCGTGGCCCCGGCCATGACCCTTTCGGACCGGACCTTCCAGCGGATGCGGGACATGGCGATCCACATGATGCGGAGCATCGGTGATTTCGCCGGTGGGTGCAACGTGCAGTTTGCGGTGAGCCCGGACGAGAAGGAGGATATCATCGCGATTGAAATCAACCCCCGGGTGTCCCGTTCCTCGGCCCTGGCTTCCAAGGCCACCGGGTATCCGATTGCCAAAGTGGCGGCCAAACTCGCGATCGGTTACCACCTGGACGAGCTCGAAAACCAGATCACCAAATCTACCTCGGCCCTGTTCGAGCCTACCCTGGACTACGTGATTGTAAAGATCCCGCGCTGGAATTTCGATAAATTCGAAGGGGCCGACCGCACCCTGGGACTGCAGATGAAGGCCGTGGGCGAGGTGATGGGGATTGGCCGCTCCTTCCAGGAGGCCCTCCACAAGGCCACCCAGTCCCTTGAAATCAAACGCAACGGCCTGGGTGCCGACGGCAAGGGGTATACGGACTACGACAAGATCATCGACAAGCTCACCCACGCGAGCTGGGACCGGGTCTTTGTCATCTACGATGCGATCCAGCTGGGGATCCCGCTGAGCCGCATCCACGAGATTACCAAGATCGACATGTGGTACCTCAAGCAATATGAGGAGCTCTACCAACTGGAGAAGGAAATTAGCAAATACACCGTGGAGACCCTGCCCAAGGCGCTGCTACTCGAGGCCAAGCAAAAGGGCTTCGCGGACCGGCAGATCGCCCACATGCTCGAATGCTGGGAGAGCGAGGTGCATTCCAAGCGGATGGCACTCGGCATTAAACGGGTCTATAAGCTGGTGGATACCTGCGCAGCCGAATTCAAGGCAGTAACCCCGTACTATTACTCCACCTTCGAGGAGGAGATTCAAACCCCGGACGGCGACCGGTACGTGGCCAATGACAGCCAGGTGACCGACCGCAGGAAAATCGTGGTGCTCGGTTCCGGGCCCAACCGGATCGGGCAGGGGATCGAATTCGACTACTGCTGTGTGCACGGAGTCCTGGCTGCGGCCGAATGCGATTACGAAACCATCATGATCAACTGCAACCCGGAAACCGTTTCCACCGATTTTGACACGGCGGATAAACTGTATTTCGAACCCGTGTTCTGGGAGCACATCTACGATATCATCCTGCACGAAAAACCGGAAGGGGTCATCGTGCAGCTCGGTGGGCAAACGGCCCTGAAGCTTGCGGAAAAGCTGGACAAATACGGCATCCGCATCATGGGGACGAGCTTTTCCTCCCTGGACCTGGCGGAGGACCGCGGCAGTTTCTCGCGGTTGCTGCAGGAAAATGATATCCCCTATCCGCAATTCGGGGTGGCCGAGAGCGCCGACGAGGCACTGGCCCTTGCCGATGAGCTGAACTTTCCCCTACTGGTACGCCCTTCGTACGTGCTGGGGGGGCAGGGGATGAAGATCGTCATCAATAAGGAGGAGCTGGAATCCCACGTGGTGGACCTGCTCCGGAAAATCCCCAACAACAAGCTCCTGCTGGACCACTACCTGGACGGGGCCATCGAGGCAGAGGCAGACGCCATTTGCGACGGGGAGGACGTGTACATCATCGGCATCATGGAGCATATTGAACCCTGCGGCATCCACTCGGGGGATTCCAACGCCACCCTGCCGCCTTTCAACCTGGGCGAATTCGTCCTGCAGCAGATCAAGGACCATACCCGGAAGATCGCCCTGGCGCTCAACACGGTGGGTCTGATCAACATCCAGTTTGCCATCAAGGACGACAAGGTGTACATCATTGAAGCAAACCCACGGGCTTCCCGTACGGTGCCCTTTATCGCGAAAGCCTATGGGGAACCCTACGTGAATTACGCCACCAAGGTGATGCTGGGGCACAACAAGATCAAGGACTTTACCTTCAACCCGAAACTGGAAGGGTTTGCCATCAAGCAGCCCGTTTTCAGTTTCAACAAATTCCCGAACGTCAACAAAAACCTGGGGCCGGAGATGAAGAGCACAGGCGAGAGCATCCTCTTTATCGACAGCCTCAAGGACGATGAGTTCTACAACCTGTATTCCCGCCGGACCATGTACCTGAGCAAATAGGCGGCCGGCTTACGGAACATTGCGCCTAAGCGAGATCTGGCAATCAGCCGGGACTTGGATTTAGGGGCACCTGGGGAACAGGGGGGTATCAAATGGTTTTCCTGGGCCTGCGGTAGGCGTAGTAGGCCAGGACGGCCTCCAGGGCTTCCCGTATGGCCTCGCGGATGGGCAGGTGCCGGCCGGCGAGCTTTTCATCTATGGCCAGCAACTGGAAATAGTAATCCCGGGTAAGGGGCACGGCCCCTCCCGACCGGATGTGTTCCGTGGCCCGGGTTACTTCCAGTGGTTTTTCCTCCTTGATGGTCCGGCAGGTCGCAAGCCTCGGGTTCCCCAACTTGTCCAGCACGGCCGAAAACCCAAAAATCCGGCAGATCAGCCCACGGTTGCCGTAGGCGTTGCAAAAACCGCCTGCCCCGGGTTTGAGGAAGGGTGCAAAGGCAGGGCAAAGACCATCTGTTTCTTCCTTCAACTTGTCGTACCAGGCCTGGGCCTCATTGGCCTTAAACAAATGGTAGGCGAGCGGCAGGAATTCAAGGGGCGTGGCAAATATGTCCGGTTTCCGGCAGCACTTGCCACAGCCGGAAAGGCAGGAGAGGTTTGTAGCTTGCTGAAAGGTGGCTACTTCCTTTTCCAGTTGGCGGAACACCCGTTCCACCGCCCGGACTTTATGGTACAGGATCAATCGTCATTTAAAAGCAGGCGCAAAGATACACCGCGTGCTGCCACTCCCGACAAAGGGGTGAAAATATTATTCCCCTGCTTATTTACCGGTAGCTTCCAGGGCCAGGTCCACATAAACCTGGACCTCCTCGGCAATCTTTTTGAAGACGATGGTCGGTATATCAATCCCATGGTCCTCCGTACGAACGGTAAAGTTGGCTCCGACCAGCCACCGGTCTCCCTGGCGGGTAACTTCGGCCTCCGTTTCCACCTCCCGGGGAATTCCGTGAATGGTCAGGGTGCCGCTTACCGGCAAGTGTCGGGTTTCTCCGGGATCAAGCCCGGAGATCCCCTGAATCCTGCCGCTAAAGGTCGCTTTGGGGTACCTGTGGGATTCCATATAGTTTTCATTGAAGTGCTCCTGCATCAGTTTGCGCCGGAACTGGAACTCAGACACCAGCATCACCACCGCGAACCCTTCATCTGCAGGACTCAGAATGGCATTCACCTGATGGTTGGTGGCATCGATATCCTCCAGGGGGGTGGAGGCATTGATGCGCACTTCACCCTTCCGGGTAATCCACCGGTCCTGTGCCCGGGCCTGGCAGGCGAGGAAAAAACAACAGGCCAGCAAAAAGTAACTACGACTCATTCCGGGAAGCCTTGGTTGACCCACTCTTCGATCAGGTCGCGGGTGGATTGTGGAAGGCGGCCCGTGGGCGGCATGGGGTCGGAGGTGCTGTTGATCCGCCCGAGCAGACCCCGGTTCTCGACGGCACTGCGTACCTGCTCCAGGGTAAGAAGCGACATGGGGGCGTTTTGGGTGGGTGGATCACCATGACATGTGGTACAATTGGAACTTATGATGGGAGCGATATCTGCCTGATAGGATACGGCTGAGGGCTCCGGGGTATCCGGGTCGGTATCCGGCCCGCTGTCGGGGTTGTTGGTGGGGGGGTCGTTCAAGGGATCGGAATCCCCGCCTTTGGAACAGGCCAGTGATGTGGCCAGCAGCATGGCAAGGGACAAATAGATCAGCTTTTTCATAGTTTGTTTTTTTAGGTTAGGAATAAAGATTCACCTAATGGACTGGAAGCCAATAGCGTGCCTTCCTTTAATAGATGTAGAAATTCCGGCAGGGTTGCTTTGCGTACCATAGAATTGGAAGGTTCAATTGGGGTGGACAAAAAATTAATTTACTAAGTTTAAAGAAAAAAGCCCCTGGTAATTCTCGGCCATCGGGCATAACCTAACCAATTTCAACAGCTATGAAAAAGTTATTTGTAACAGCCTGCCTGGCCCTGTTTTTGCCCGGCTGCCTGCTCGGTCAGGAAGACCTCCTGGCCTCCATCGACAAGTCCGATTCAACGCGAATAGAGGATGCCGCCTTCAAGGGCCTCAAAATAGTCAACTTCGAATCCACCAAGTTATTGTCAAAGCGGGAATTCTATTTTATCGTTTCCCACCGATTCGGGAGTATCAGTAACGGATTCGATGATTTCTTCGGCCTTGATTTCGCCAATACCCGCCTTCATTTTTTATATGGGATATCCGATGGTTTCAATATCTCCGTATCCCGGAGCTCTTTCAACAAAACCTACGATCTGTCCTTGAAATACAGGCTGATACAACAGGATTTGAACATGCCCGTAACCATTGTGGGATACAGTCAGATGGCGATCAATACCCAGCTGGACGAAGACCTGCTCACCATTCCCGTGGATTTCGGGGATCGGCTTTCCTTTACGCAACAGGTTCTTATTTCCCGCAAATTCAACGACCGGCTGTCGCTGGAATTGATGCCGACTTATTTCCATGAAGGCTACGTGGACTACCTGCCGCAGGATAATTCCCAATGGGCGCTGGGGATTGGAGGAAGGTATAAGCTGGGCAAACGCTGGAGCCTGAACGTCGATTACGGCTGGCACCTGAACCGGGCGGATGGATCGCCCTTCCGCAACCCCTTGTCCATTGGGGTGGATATCGAAACAGGCGGTCACGTTTTCCAGCTGCATTTCACCAATGCGCAACCTACTTTCGAAAGCGGGTTCCTTGGCAATGCCGTGGGAGACTGGTCGGACGGCATCATCTATTTCGGTTTCAACCTGAGCCGCGTATTTAATTTCTAAAGCGACCGCTTTAGCTTTCCCAATCCGTGTGGAAGGTGCCTTCCCGGTCGGTTCGCTGGTAGGTATGGGAGCCGAAAAAATCCCGTTGGGCCTGCACCAGGTTCATCGGCAGCCTGCCCGTGGTATACGAATCAAAATAGGAGAGGGCGCTCGAGAGGCCGGGCAGCGGGATCCCTGAAGCTACCCCCAGGGCAACCACGTTCCGTGCAGGCGCCACCGTTTCCCGCAGGGGGCTCCTGAAAGTTTGCGAGAAAACCAGGTTGACCAGGGAAGGCTCCTGCTCATAGGCCATTGAAATGGCTTCCAGCAGGGCTGCGCGGATGATGCATCCCGCCCGCCAGATCCGGGCCACTGTGGCCAGCTCCAGTTCGTAGCCGTAGGTTTCGGAGGCTTCGGCCAGTTGGTGCAGCCCTTGGGCATAGGTGAGCAGGAAACCAAAATAGAGGGCGGCTTCACAATCACGCACCAGGGTCTCCCTGTCGGGGGCCTTGCCGGCGGGCCGGTCAAACAGCCCGTCTGCCCGCAGGCGGTCGGCCTTAAAGGCTGAGATTGCCCGCATGCTGACGGCAATGTCGATAGTGGGCACGGGGATGCCCAGGTCCATGGCGTTCTGGGAGGTCCATTTGCCCGTACCTTTCTGTTTGCCCTGGTCCAGGATTTTATCTATCAGGTCGCCCGAATCCAGGTCGTCTTTCTTCCCGAGGATTTCCGAAGTGATTTCCACCAGGAAGGATTGGAGGCGGCCCTGGTTCCAGCGGGCGAAAACCTCCCGGATCTCCGCATTGCCCAGGCCCCCGGCCCGCCTCAGCAGATCGTATACCTCCGCGGTGAGCTGCATCAGGCCGTATTCGATGCCATTGTGCACCATCTTGACGTAGTTTCCGGCGGATTTCGGCCCCAGGTAGGCCACACAGGGGGTACCCTCGAATTGGGCAGCCACGGCTTCAAAGATGGGACGGACTTCCCCATAGGCTTCCCGGTCGCCGCCGGGCATGAGGCTGGGCCCCTTCCGCGCCCCTTCGGCCCCCCCGGAGACCCCGGCCCCGAAGAAGTGGATTTTCTTTTCCTTCAGGTAGGCCTCCCGCCGGTCCGTATCCCTGAAAAACGAATTCCCGCCATCGATGATCAGGTCCCCTTCGGATACCAGGGGCAACAAATCCTCGATGACGGAATCTACAATAGGCCCCGCGGGGACGAGCAGCATAATTTTCCGGGGGGTTGCCAGGCCGTGTACGAATTCCTCCAGCGACCCGGTGGCGTTTACCTTTTCCAGGTCACCCCCTTCTTCTTTCAGCGCTTCCACCTGCCCGGGATCGAGGTCATATCCCAGGGCGGAGAAGCCGTTATCGGCCACGTTGAGGATGAAATTCCGGCCCATGACCCCAAGGCCGATTAAACCAAATTCGTATTGTTTGGATGCTTGCATAGTGGATGTCCTTAAATCTGAAGGCGGGAAAGGAGGAAGTCTTTTCCGCGCCCGATTTTCGACGTATATTCGTCTTTTACCTCAAAAATAGGGCAAATAATCTACATACCATGAATGGCATAAACGGACAACTCCTGATCATTTTCGGGGCTTCTGGAGACCTCACCGAGCGCAAGCTCATCCCCTCGCTGATGAACCTGTACCAGGGGGGGCACCTGCCGGAGTCCTTTGCGGTCCTAGGGGTGAGCCGTAGCGATATGGACGATGCGGATTTCCGGAAAAAAGTGGCGCTCGAAAACCCGCATATTCCGGAGACAGTGGGCAATTTCGGGGACCGTAAGGAATTTGCCAAACGGTTGTTCTACCACGACCTGGAGAGTTACACCGAGTCCTACGAGGGGCTGAAGCAGCGGATTGATGCGCTGGATGAGGAACAGGGTACCCAGGGGAATTTCATGTTCTACCTCTCCGTGCCGCCGCGGATTTACGAGACGATTGCCTCCAAACTGGATGATCAGGGATTGTCCTCCGAGGAAGGGGGAACCCGCCGGCTGATCGTGGAGAAGCCCTTTGGTTACGACCTGGAAAGTGCCCGCGAACTAAACACCGGGCTGCAGCGCTACTTCAGGGAGTCGCAGATTTTCCGCATCGACCACTACCTGGGTAAGGAAACCGTTCAAAACCTCCTGGTTACCCGGTTTTCCAACAGTATCTTCGAGCCGCTCTGGAACCGCAACTACATCCGCCATGTGGAAATCACCAACGCGGAGAGCGTTGGGGTCGGCAAGCGCGGGGGGTATTACGACTCGGCCGGCGCCCTGAGGGATATGTTCCAGAACCATTTGCTGCAGATCATCTCCCTGGTGGTCATGGAACCGCCCATCGGGCCGGACGCAGAGGAAATACGGAATGAAAAGGTAAAGGCCCTCAAGTCGCTGCGGATCATGCGCGACCCGGAAACCCTCTACAAGCACACCATCCGGGGTCAGTATATGGCCGGGGAAATCGATGGGAAAGCCGTCCCGGGCTACCGGGAGGAGGAGGGGGTGGACCCGGAATCGACTACGGAAACCTATGCCGCCCTGAAGTTTTACGTGGACAACTGGCGATGGGCAGAGGTCCCGTTTTACGTGCGTACCGCCAAGCGGATGCCTACCAAGGTGACCGAGGTGGTCATCCACTTTAAATCGCCCCACCACCAGATATTCCGGGACATCGGCATGGACAGCAAGGACAACAAACTGATTATCCGGATCCAGCCCAACGAGGGGATCCTGATCAAGTTCGGAGTGAAGGTCCCGGGACAGGGGTTCCAGGTGGAGCGTGCCAACCTGGATTTCTATTATTCCGACATGACGGATGCCAACATCATGGCCGCCTATGAGCGCCTGCTGCTGGACGCCATGCAGGGGGACGCCACTCTCTATGCGCGTGCCGATGAGGTGGAGGCGGCCTGGGAATTCGTGGACCCGATCCTGACCTATTGGGAACAATCGGAGGATGTGGTTACCTACGGGTATTCCGCCGGGGTCTGGGGCCCGAGGAATGCCGACGACCTGATCGAGGGGGCCTACGGCTGGAGGAACCCGGGCACCCACCTGACGGATGACCCCGGCTTTTGTGTGATAACTTAACTGAAGACTATGGAAATACAGGTTTACCCCGGCAAACAGGAGGCTGCTGAAGCCCTGGCCGAACAAATGGCCGAATGGGCCCGGGAAGGCAGCATGGAACACATCGCCCTATCCGGCGGGAGCACCCCGGAGGTGCTTTTCGACACCCTGGCGGAAGACTACTGGTTCCGCCTGCCCTGGAAGGAATTCCAGTTTTACTGGGGGGATGAGCGCTGCGTGCCGCCCACCGATCCGCAGAGCAACTTCCGGATGACCCGGGAGCACCTTTTTGACCCGCTTCCGATCCCGGACGCACACATCCACCGCATCCGGGGTGAGGCCCAGCCCGCCGAGGAGGCTACCCGGTACGAGGCATTGCTGCGCAGCCAGTTACCCCTTGAAAACGGGTTGCCCCGTTTTGACCTGATCCTTTTGGGGATGGGGGACGACGGACACACCGCCTCGGTGTTCCCCCACCAGGCTCACCTGTGGGATTCCAAAAATCTCTGTGAAGTTGCCCAGCATCCGGAAAGCGGCCAGCTGCGGGTAACCCTGACAGGAGGGATCATCAACAACGCCGCCCGCATCGTATTTCTGGTGACGGGTGCCGGCAAGGCAGGTCGCGTGGCAGACATCCTTGGCGGAAAAGGGGATGCTGCTTATCCGGCGGGGCGGGTGGCACCCGGGGACGGCAGGCTGATCTGGATCCTGGATGAGGCGGCTGCTTCGGGCTTACTGCCGGACATGCGGTGATTCGTCCTGCTCGACTCGGGTGATGAAGTATTGGGTATCCCCCAGCCAGGGAAAGGTGGCGTATCGCTCCATATAGTACAACTTCACATAGTCCCCTTCAAATTCCTGCAGGTCGCGGATTACCTCCTCATCCTTGTCCAGGACCGAGAATTCAAAGATCTGGGCCCCTGAGATGCCCTGGCTGATTTCGCCTTCGTACGTCTTGATAAGCACCCCTTTCCGGCTGAATTTGATCAGTTCCCCGGAGCGCACCCCCTCGCTGTAGGGGACGTAGTAAATAAAGGCATAGCTGGCCGCCAATATGATTGCAAGGATCGCCAGGAATAGGAACAGCGCTTTTTTCACGATCGGTTATTTTAAGGACCCTGACGGGTCGGTGATGGAAACTTCGGACTCTTCCTCTTTTTCGAGTGCCCTTTTGATCAATGGCTGGGGCAGCGTCTTTTTGGCTTTGGCTCCCAGTTTTTTGAGGTTTTCCACACGGGAAATCAGGTTGCCACGACCCGTGTACAGTTTTTTCATCGCTTCTTCGTAATCGGTTTTTGCCCCCTGGATCTTATTGCCCACATTGGTCATATCGGCGATAAACCCTTCGAACTTATCGTACAGGGCCCCGGCCTGCCGGGCAATTTCAATGGCATTCCGCCTTTGTTTCTCATTGCTCCACATACTGTCGATGGTCCGCAGGGTGGCCAGTAGGGTGGAAGGGGTGACAATGACGATGTTTTTGACAAAGGCGTTGTTGTACAGGTCGTTGTCAAAATTGATGGCAATGGAAAAAGCCGTTTCTATAGGCACGAACATCAGGACAAAGTCCGGGCTCTCCATTTCGTATAAATCCTCATATTTCTTGGCCGACAGCTGTTCCACATGGCGCTTAAGGGAGGCCACATGGTCCTTCAGGTGGCGTTCGCGCTCCTCCTCTTCGGCATTCACATACCGCTCATAGTCGGTCAGGGAAACTTTGGAGTCGACGATCATCTTGTTGCCGTTGGGGAGGTGGATGATCACATCGGGGAGGAGGCGGCTTCCGTCTTCCCGGGTGAAGCTCTGCTGTACGGAATATTCCCGGTCGCGTTCCAGGCCCGATTTTTCGAGTACGCGTTCCAGGACGAGCTCCCCCCAGTTGCCCTGCATCTTGCTGTCCCCTTTCAGTGCCCGGGTCAGGTTTTCGGCTTCCTGCGTGATTTTGAGGTTCTGGCTCTGGAGGTTCATCAATTGCTCCCGGAGCGCCTGGTGGATCCCGTAATTTTCCTTCCTTGTCTCCTCCACTTTTTTCTCGAACATCTGGATGCGTTCCTGGAGGGGAAGCAGGATACTTTTGATATTTTGCTGGTTCTGCTCGGTAAACTTGCTGCTCTTTTCGTCCAGGATCTTGTTGGCCAGGTTCTCGAATTCCTTGGTGAACCGCTCCTGGAGTTCCTCCAGTTGCTGTTGCTGTTCTTCCTGTTTTTCCCGGAGGTTTGCGATTTCGGCGTCCTTGCGCACGATTTCCTGCCCGAGCCGCTCTTTCTCGAGCTGGAGGGATTCGTTGCGTCCCCGTACCTCCTTCAGGTCGGCGCCCAGGTGTTCGAGGTTCCGGCCCAGTTGCTGCTCCCGTTCCTTCAGCGTGCTCTGGTCCGACTGCGTCTTGAGCTTCACAATGTAGCTGCCCAGGAAATAGCCGGCCGCAAGGCCTGCTACGGCAATGATCCCAACTATCCAGAATTCGCTCATCAGTCTGTGACTTTCAGGTAAAGATAACAAGAAGCCCGAAGAAAGAAAGCGGGAATATCGGATTACTTATTGATCCGGAAAACGCCGCTGTCGGGATCAAATATCACCGTGTCTTCCGGGAACAGCTCCTCAAAGGCCCCTACCCGGATCAGCTCACAGGGCTCCCCGAAAACCGATTCCGCCTGCTGCAGGATAAGCATGCGATCGCAGAGCTGGATGGCCAGGTCTATTTCGTGGGTGGTAAAGAGGATGGTTTTCCGGGTTTCATGGGCGATGCTGCGCAACCCCTTCAGGATACGGACCTTGTGGTAGAGGTCCAGGTGGGTGGTGGGTTCGTCCAGCAGGATCAGCGGGGTATCCTGTGCCAGTGCCCGAGCGATCAGCACCCGCTGCAGCTGCCCGTCGCTGAGGGTATGGCAGGGTCTGTCGCGGAGCGCTTCCAGCTCCATCCGCCGGATGGCCTCCCCGGTGATCCGGGAGTCTTCGGGAGAAAGTTTCCCCAGCCAGTTGGTATAGGGGTGCCGCCCGAGGGCCACCAGTTCGGCCACCGTCAGGTTCCGGGAGGCAGGGGGTTCGGTCAGCACGATGCTCTGGAGCCTGGCCCTGCTGGCTGCCGGGATACCACTTGCTGGCTGCCCGCCGATGCGTATCCGGCCGCTTATGGCCGGTTGCAACCCCCCCAGCGTCCGCAAAAGGGTGGATTTACCCACCCCGTTCACCCCGATCACTGCCGTCAGGACCCCTTCGGGCAGGTCGAATTCCAGGGTACCGCAGAGGGATAGGGGTGGATTGGCGCCGGGATACCCGATCTGCAGCCCCTGGACTTCCAGGGCCGGCTTCTCCGGAGAATTTTCAGTATGCAGGGGCGTGGTTTTCACAACGTTCTAAAATTAGGGGCTCTGGCCTGGAAATCCTAGACAAATCAAGGCGCTTGCCGGTTTTTTGCTCAGAACAGCATGCGGTTCCTGCGCAGCAGCAACCAGATGACCACCGGGGCGCCTACCACCGAGGTAATGGCATTGATGGGGAGTACATAGGAGGAATAGGGCATCTGGGCCACCGTATCGCAGATGAGCATCAGCAACCCCCCGTAAAGCAGCACCCCGGGCATCAGCAGACGGTGGTCCGATGTTCCCAGGAGTTGGCGGGTCAGGTGGGGTACGGCGAGCCCGACGAAGGCGATGGGCCCTGCGAAGGCCGTTATGCCGCCTGCCAGGAGGCCGGTGGCGATCAGGATCCACAAACGGAGCCGCCGGATCGGAATTCCCAGGCTGGTCGCGTAATGCTCCCCCAACAGCAGCGCGTTCAGCCCTTTCAAAAGCAGCAGGGATACACCTGTCCCGATCCCGAAGAGCAGGGCAAGGATTCCCAGCTGGCTCCATCCCAGGCTGCCGACGCTCCCATAGGACCAGAAAATATACTGCTGCAGGCGTTCGGCCCGGGCAAAGGATGACAGTACCGTAACCACTGCGGCCGTGATACTGCCGAACATGAGTCCCACGATCAGGAGGGCCATGGCATCCTTCAGGCGAGTAGCCACCAGCAGGACGGTGAGCAGGACCAGCAGGCTTCCCAGGCTGCTCGCGAGGGCCAGGGACCAGTCCGATACAACCCAGGCCGCAGCCGCCGGGCCCAGGAGGGAGGCCCCCATGATCAGCAGGGCGGCGCCCAGGCTGGCCCCGGAACTGATCCCGAGTACGAAGGGTCCCGCAAGGGGGTTACGGAAAAGGGTTTGCATCAACAACCCGCACAGGGCCAGCCCGCTGCCGGTGAGGATGGCTGTCAGGGCCTTGGGTAGCCGGTAGTCCCGGATGATATAGGCCCAACTGGGCTCGGTGGGTTGCCCGCCAAAAAGCCAGCTGACCGTTTCGCTAAAGGGGATATCCACGGAACCCAGGCCTAAATTGACCAGGAAGGCTACTGCCAGCAGAAGTGCCAGCAACAGGAACCTGCCGGGTTTTCGGGCCGCTGGAATCACGGTTTCAGCGGTTTAAAAAACACGGGTTCATAATCCTGCAGGAGCCCCGGGTGCAGGTAATGGACCAGGTCTTTGAGAATCAGGTCGGGCCGGCTGGGGCCGAGTTCATAATATAACAGCCCGCGGGCGGGGCCCCGGGTGCCGGCATACCCGAAGATACGCCGCTCCCGGAACGCCCGGAATTGTTCGTAATGGGGGTTTGCGGCTGCCATTTCCGAATACGAGGTATACTGGGAAGGGGAAACCCAGAAATCGGCCTGAACCCCCTTGTCGAGGACCGCTTCCAGGCTGAGGGAAAGGCTCCCGCCACCAGGCGTATCGGCCCAGAGGTAACGTGCGTTGGCATCTTCGAGGAAGGCGGCTGCCCAACTGTCGCCCCCGGGCAGGTACCAGATATCCCGGTAGAGCGCCCCGCTGAGTACACTAGGTTGCGAGGTTGCAGACCGGGCCACTTCCCGCGCCTCGAGATAGGCAGCCTCCACCTCCGCAAAATAGGCCTCGGCCCGCGGGAGGTCATTGAGCAGCAACCCGAAGAATTTTACCCATTCGGCCTTTCCAAGCGGGTTTTGCTCCATCCAGTCCCCGTTGTATACGACCGGAATCCCGGCGTCGGCAATTTTCCGGTACGAACCCGGTGCATCGGATACACCGAACCCGACCACCAGTTCCGGCGCGGTTTCCATCACCATTTCGATGTTCAGTTGTTCATTTGCCCCCAGTTCAGCAATCTCCCCCCGGGCGATCCGCTGACGGACCCCGGGGGAGGAGATGTAATCGAGCCCCGGGAAACCGACCAGGGTTTCCAGGGCCCCCAGGGCTTCCAGGGAAGGGATATGGGTGGTGGAGGTCAGGACCAGTTTACTAACGGGTACCGGGATAATGGCATCAAAGGCATCGGCGGGGAGGGTGACCGAAGCCAGTTGCTCCCTGGGGACAAGGGCATATTCGAATTTGCGAGAAGCCCCCGGCCAGGGGTCGCTTATGGTGAGGTAGGTGATGCCGGAGCTGTCCGTCCTGGCTGTAAAGCCACTGGCGTACTGCAGTTCCAGATGTGACTCCCGTCCTGCCTGAGGCAGGGGGGGCTTTTGGGTCTCGGGCTTTTCCCGGCACCCCAGGGGCAATAGCATCAGGAATAGGAAACAAAGGGTACGGCCCACGGATTGCGTATTAGGATTTTCAAAAGTAGCCTGAAAATTTCGGGTGTCAAAGTCCCGGACAAATGCGTAACTTGAGCCCGGATAACGGTTCCTGCAGCCCTCCGGGTCGCAGGATTAAAAGGGAATCCGGTTAAATGCCGGAGCTGTTCCCGCAACTGTAAGCTCAGTCCCCGATGGGGATGCCCGCTGCCAACTTCGTTTTACCACTGTCCTCAGGGACGGGAAGGTAGGCGGCCGGGACGCAAGCCAGGAGACCTGCCGCCATCCGTATTCATTGTTAAACTTTCGGGATAAAAGTTTAGGTAGCAGTTTTCTGTGAAAAACCTTTCCCGTGTCTTAAAACACGAAGACATGCAACATCTAATGCGGACCTGCTCCGCTGCAGCCTGTTTGGTTGCGGCCATAGGGGCGATGGGTCAAACGGACACCACGATCGTTGAAAAACTGGACGAAGTGGTCGTCTCCGACAGCCGCTTTCCCCTGCGCTGGCAGCAAAGCGGCAAAACGGTCATCCGGCTGGGCCGGGAGGAACTCGAAAACTACCGGGGGGCGAGTATGGCAGAAATACTCAACGCCCAGACGGGCTTTGAAATTTCCGGCAGCCGGGGACGGCCCGGGGAGGTACTCGGCGTTTTTGCCCGAGGCGGGCGCGGCCGGCAGGTGCTGGTGCTCATCGACGGGGTGCGCGTGACCGACCCGTCCTCCGCTTCCCAGGAATACGACCTGAGGTTCCTGCAGGCAGGGGACGTCGAATTGGTGGAAATCATCAAGGGTGCCGCCAGCACCCTGTACGGCACCAATGCGGCAACAGCAGTCATCAACATCCGTACGCGCCGGCCCCCGGACTCTCCCCTGGGCCTGCAGGTGGGCAGCGAACTGGGCACCCACCGGTCCAGACAGGACCCGGAAGGCCAGCTCGGGAACTACAGGCAATATGCCCGGCTGGGGGGCAATTCCGGGCGGTTTGGCTACCAGGCGGGGGTTTCCCATGTGCGCGCCACGGGGCTTTCGTCTTTGCGGTCCGGGGAGGAAACCGACCCGTTCGGCAACGTGTCCCTCAGCGGGCGCCTGGCTTACCGGCCGGATGACCATTCAGACCTCGAATTCAGCATTAACAGAACCAATATGCGCACCGATTACGACGATGCATTCAACGGCGCCGATGCCCCATTCCGCTACCTTTCCGAACAAACCCGGCTGGCCCTGTTTTACCGGAATGACCTCGGCAAGGGTTCCCTGGAAGCCCGGGCGGGCTATGCGGCATTCCACTCAGAGAACCGCAGCGATTTCCCCGGGGAATTCAGCGGGAGTACCTGGACGACCGATTGGGTCTACAAGCACCGGGTGAGCGAGGAGGTTTCCGTCCTGGGCGGGCTGATGGCCACCGAGGACCGGGCCGGGGATCCGGAACGGAAATCCTTCCGGTTTGTGGACCCGTATTTCAATTTGCTCTGGGCGTCGGACATGGGCTTCAACCTGAATGCGGGAGGCAGGGCCAACCTGCATTCGGAATACGGCACCCAGTGGGTGTACCAGGTCAACCCTTCCTTTTCCTTCCGCAGGGGAAGGGATACCTATAAGATCCTGGCGACCTGGGCCACCGCCTACCTGACGCCGACGCTGAGCCAGCTTTTCGGGGATTTCGGCGCCAACCCGGACCTGCAGCCGGAGACGGACCGCACCCTCGAAGCCGGCCTGGGGTGGCAACGCAGCGGGTCGTTGCGAATCAGCGCGGTCTATTTTTCACGGAAGGAAACGGATGCCGTCATATACGACGGCGCGAACATGCAGTACCGGAACAGCCTTTCTGCGATCGACGTAAAGGGCGCGGAAGTGGAAATCACCTGGATTCCCATGGACGGCTGGCAGGTGACCGGGGGGTACACCTATACCGACAGGCAGGGGGATGCTGCCATACGGATACCTGCGCACAAGGCGCAGTTGCGGCTGGATGCCCGCTTTTCACAGTGGTGGCGCGCCTCCCTTTATTACCGGTACACGGGGACGCGGACCGACACCGACTTTTCCACCTTTACCAACCGGGAACTCGCGGCGTTTTCACTGGTGGGGGGACGGATCGGGTACCAGCTGCTACCGGGGAAGCTCGATGCCTACCTGCGGGCGGATAACATCCTGAATACCGATTACACGGAGGTGATCGGTTACCAGGTGCCCGGCCGTACCCTGAGCATCGGCTGGTCCCTGAAGTTGTAAAACAACAAACCTCCCGGGACCTTTACGGGTGACCGGGAGTTACTGCTGCGGCATGCGCTCCAGCAGGCCCTGTGGCAACTCAATTTCCTTGTCGAGGACCATGTTGTTGCCCAGGGGGGTGAACATCCGGTTGTCCGTAAAGGTTTCAAATGGGCGTTCCGGTATCCAGCTCCGTTTGGCGGCTACCCCGGTGATTTCCTGTATGGCCCTGGCCAGCAGCGGCTCGTTGGCATCCCCAAGCACGCCCATGTTCCCCAGGTCCTCCCGGAGTTCGATCTCCGGTGCAAAGCCTGCCGTATAGTCAAAGAAACCATCCGCATTTTCATTCCTGCCCACCAGGGGCTGGATGGCCCAGGCATTTTCCGGGTCGATCTGGTTTACCCGGCTGGGGCTATAGATAAAGGGGGCGCCGGGCCGGCCGGGATCGTCTACCATGGTCAGGGAAAATTCGTTTTTCCCGGTGGTGGTCGTGCCAATCTGGATGACCTCGATGTACGGGTCCAGGCCATTGATGACCAATTCGCTGGCCGAAGCCGTACTGCGGGTGGTCAGGATATAGACCCGTTGCAGATTCAGCGTATTGATGGGGGTTCCCGCCCCGGTCTGGGAGGCGAAATAATCGTTTAATGCAGTGGCATCGTCCCGGGTAAAGGCCTCCTGTATCTTGTCGTTCCAGCGCTGGCGCAGGTAGAGGTCGTTGGTCTTTTTGCCGTAGATCATGCTGGAGAGCAGGCGGGAGGAGTTTACCGATCCCCCGCTGTTGTAGCGCAGGTCGAGCACCAGGTCGGTCACCCCGTCCGCCACCAAGCTGCCGAAGGCGTTGTTGAGGTCCTCGTCGTACTCGTTGGTAAATCCGTTGTACATCAGGTACCCGATCTTATCGGCCCCGATCTCAAAAGATTTGACGATATAGACCGGGTTTTCGGACAGGTTTTCCTCCTTGGTCAGGGTAACTTCCTTATTGTTGGGTACGGGGTCGCCCCCGTTGTAGTCGGCCATCATCAGGGTGTAGGTCGCATTGTCGCCAAAGAGCAGCCCGGCATAGTTCCCGCCGTTGAGCATGGTGCCGTCCACGCCCACGAAGATTTCGCCCCGCTCGATATCGGCGGTCGCTGCATTGGAACCACTGACGATATAACGGACCACGCCAAAGATGGGATCCGTGTCGTCCAGCTGGTTGTTGCCGTTGGCATCGTCGAATATCAGTCCGAACTCCAGGCCGTTGCTGCGGGAAATCCCTGCCAGGTTCTGGGTCAGCTCGGTGTAATCGTCACTGTAAAAACTAAACCGGTCCTCTACAAATCGCAGCCGGTTGTCAAAAAAAGCCTCCGGACCGGTCTCCGAGGCGAGGAATTCGCTGTATTCGGCATCGGTGGCAAACCTGTCGTCAGCCAGGTCGGCTACATCCCCCTGCCAGAAATACCAGAGGTTCATGGCCTGCCACATAAAATTTTGGACGTTGACATCGGCAGTGGTACCGGGGGGGGTAGGGCCATCGTCATCTTTGCTGCAGGAGAGCACAAGAAGGCCGGCCAGCAGGTACACTAACTTTTTCATGGTCAATTTTCTTTTTTAATATTTGGAGCAAAGACCGTTCCAAAAAAACGGCCCTATCTTTGCAAAAGCACTGAGAAATAACGCGTTAAACCCTTTTAATCAGTAGTCTTACGTTTCAAAAATATAGACAACTCCACGAATAAAAAATTTTTTGTAACAAATTTCGTCCTCTTTCGTCTTCCTGTTGAAAAGCAATGACAAATTGGTAACAACCGCCACCGACCGATCGATAATGACACAAGCTGAGTTCTTGCAAATCGTAATGCCCTTTAAGGATAAGTTGTACCGGGTAGCCAAACGGCTGCTGATCTCGTCCGAAGAGGCCGAGGATGCCACCCAGGAAGTCCTGATGAAGCTCTGGGCGGGCAAGAAGAAAATGGGCCGGTACAAGAACGTCGAGGCTTTTGCAATGACCATGACCAAGAATTTTTGCCTGGACCGGCTCAAGTCCAAGCAGTCGGGAAACCTGAAACTGGTGCACAGCAATTATGCCGACAAGGGGGCATCCTCCCTGCAGAAGCAGGTGGAAGCCCGGGACAGTGTTTCCCTGGTGGAACGGATCATGGACGATTTGCCCGAGCAGCAGCGACTGATCCTCCAGTTGCGCGACGTGGAGTCGTACGAGTATGAGGAGATTGAAAAACTGATGGATATGAAGCCCACCGCCGTACGGGTGACCCTCTCCAGGGCGCGGAAGGCGGTTCGCGATAAACTAATTGAAATGCATCGCTATGGAATTGGATAAAAAAATAGAAACGTTATTGGAAAAGTACTTCGAGGCCACCAGCACGGCAGCCGAGGAGCGCGAACTCCGGGAGTATTTCTCAGGAGGGGACGTAGCACCCCACCTGGAGCACCACGCACCGATGTTCACCTTCTTTTCCGAGGCCAAAAATCAGAGGTCTACCCGGAAGGTCCCGCTAAAAGCCAGAAGAAACTACGTTCGGTGGGTATCCGTTGCCGCAGTGGCCGTCCTGATGCTCGGCCTGTATTTCGGGAACCAGTACCGGGAGCAGCAAAAAGCTGAATTCGCCTACCAGGAAACCCGTAAAGCCCTGGGCCTGATTGCCCAGAACCTCGACCGGGGTACGCAGAAAGTAGCCCACCTGAGTGAATTCGAAGAAACCAAACAAAAGATTTACAAAAACAATTAAACCCAGAAAAATGAAAAAGTACGCAATAATTGCCCTGATGCTCATCGCCCCCCTGGCCGCTTCGGCCCAGTCGATCTTCGATAAATACGAGGAAATGGATGAGGTGAGCTCTGTGATCGTCAACAAGAACATGTTCGAACTCCTGATAAAAATGGATGTGGACGTGGACGATCCGGAAGCCAAGGAATTCATGGAAATCGCCAAGAGTCTGAACGGTGTGAAGGTATTTGTCACCGAAGACAAAGGGGTTTCGGCCGATATGAAATCCACGGTGGACCGCTACCTGAAATCCGCATCCCTCAGTGAACTGATGCGGGTGAAAGACAAGGACGCCAATGTCAAATTCTATATCCGCCAGGGAAAGGACAGCGACCACGTGAGTGAACTGCTGATGTTCGTAACCGGGATCAAGAACATGGACCTGGAAATGAACGACCGGAAGGTGGAAACCGTCCTGCTGACCCTGACCGGCGATATCGACCTGACCAAGATAGGCGCCCTTACCCGGAAGATGAATCTCCCGGAGGAGCTGAACAAAGCAGAGAAGAAATCCAATAAATAACAAACTGACGGGAGCGGTTCCGGGCGGCCATGCGCCGCCCGGACGTCCCTGTTATAACCCCATGGGGATGAAAAGATCAACTACATACGGTTTGCTGTTTGCGGGACTTGCCTCCCTGCTGCTGTTTATGGGCTGTTCCAGTACCCAGAGCCTGCAGGAGTATTACGTGGACAGTTCGGAAAACCCTAATTTTCTGGTGCTGGACGTCCCGGCAAATATCCTGAAACTGGATGAAGCCGGCCTCAGTGCAACGGAACTTGAAGCGCTCAGCTCCCTCCGTAAACTTAATATCCTGACGTTCCGGAAGACTGAAGCGAATGCCGACTCTTATAAAGAGGAAAGCGCAAAGATCAAGGCAATCCTCAAGGAATCGGAATTCAAGGAGCTCATGAAACTCAACACGAAATACGGCCGGGGGGTCGTCAAATACCTGGGCAATGAAGATGCGATAGACGAGGTGGTCATTTACGGGGACAGCAAGGAAAGCGGCTTTGCCGTCATCCGCGTGCTGGGGAAAAACATGAACCCCGCCCATTTCATGCAGCTGCTCCAGGCTATTGAGAATGCCGACCTGGAAGGGGAGGGGCTGGCCGGACTCTCAGGCCTGCTGAAAATCTGAAAACCAGACTCCGCCAGACGAATCCCAATCCCGCTGTTTTCAGCGGGATTTCTTTTTTTTGGCGGTTGTACTTATCTTGACAGGCGCCGCCCTCCCCCTGCCGGCCATTTGTAAACTCAAACCAACTACTATTATGGAAGAAGCACAGATCTGGATCGACAAGAGCGTCGATTTTATTATGGAATTCGGCCCGCGCCTGATCGGCGCCATCCTGCTTTACTTTGTCGGGGCATGGGTTATCCGGAAAATCACCGGCGCACTGCGGCGGATGATGGAGCGGAGCAACTACGACAAATCCCTGCAACGCTTCCTGATGAACCTGATATCCTGGGGGCTCAAGGTCTTCCTGATCCTCGTCGTTATTTCCCAGCTCGGGGTGGATGTCACCACTTTCGCAGCGGCCATAGCGGCTGCCGGCCTGGCCGTTGGCCTGGCTCTTCAGGGCTCCCTGTCCAATTTTGCAGGAGGGGTGCTCATCATGATCTTCAAGCCCTACCGGATCGGGGACCTGATAGAGGCCCAGGGATTATTGGGGGTTGTCCGGGATATCGATATCCTGGCCACCAAGCTCAGTACGCCCCAGAACAAACTCGCCATTGTGCCCAATGGCGCCATGGCCAACGGAAATATCGTGAATTACACCACCCAGGGGAAGATCCGGGTAGATACCGTCGTGGGCGTGGGCTATGGAGAGGACATCCGGAAAGCCAAGGAAGTCCTGCTGGGCGTACTCACTGCCCAGGAGAAGGTCCTGAAGGACCCGGCCCCGTCCGTCAACGTGCTGGAGCTGGCGGACAGTTCCGTGAATTTTGCCGTCCGCCCCTACTGCAAACCCGAAGACTACTGGGAGGTCTATTTTGCCACCTATGAAGGGTGCAAGCTGGCGCTTGACCAGGCAGGGATCGAAATCCCCTTCCCGCATCGCGTTCAGATCCAGAAGACAAGCTGAAACGGGTTGGCAGGCCGTCAGATCCCGGTATAGGTTTCAGGCCGGATGGCCCGGAGTTCGGCCTTTAGCGCATCCGATACGTCCAGGGTGTCGATGAAGGCCGCCAGGGTATGGGCCGTAATGGCTTCATTCGTGCGGGTCAGGCCCTTCAGGGCTTCGTAGGGGTTCGGGTACCCCTCCCGCCGGAGGACCGTCTGTATGGCCTCGGCGACCACTGCCCAGTTGGCTTCCAGGTCGGCTTCGATTCGCGCAGGCTGCAGCAGGAGTTTCCCAAGGCCCTTCAGGGTTGCCCTGAAAGCGATCAGCGTATGGGCCAGGGGCACCCCGACGTTCCGCAGTACGGTACTGTCTGTCAGGTCCCGTTGCAGCCGGGATACCGGTAGCTTGGCCGAGAGGTGCTCGAAGAGGGCATTGGCGATCCCGAGGTTCCCTTCGGAGTTTTCGAAATCGATGGGGTTCACCTTGTGCGGCATGGCCGAGGATCCCACTTCCCCTTTTTTGATGCGCTGCTTGAAATAGTCCATGCTGATGTACGTCCAGAAGTCCCTGTCCAGGTCGATCAGGATGGTGTTGATGCGTTTCAGGTTGTCGAAAAGCGCCGCCATGTGGTCGTAATGCTCAATCTGTGTGGTCGGGAACGAATGGTGCAGGCCCAGCCGGTCCTGGACAAATTCCGACCCGAAGGCTTTCCAGTCTATATCCGGGTAGGCGATATGGTGTGCGTTGAAATTCCCGGTGGCACCACCGAATTTGGCGGCCTGGGGGATATGGTCCAACAGGTTTGCCTGTTCCTTCAGGCGGGTGGCGAAAACGCTGATTTCCTTGCCCAGGCGTGTAGGGGAGGCCGGTTGTCCGTGGGTACGCGCCAGCATGGGCACGTCTTTCCACTGCAGGGCGAGTTCGGCTATTTTTTCCTGCAATTCCATGAGCAGCGGGAGATACACCTCGCTTACAGCCTCCTTCAGGGAGAGCGGGATGGCGGTATTGTTGATATCCTGGGAGGTGAGGCCAAAATGGATGAACTCCTTGAACTCCTGCAGGCCCAGTTCGTCGAACCGCTGCTTGATATGGTATTCCACAGCCTTCACGTCGTGGTTGGTGGTTTTTTCGATTTCCTTCACCGCCCGGGCATCCTCCGCCTCGAAGTGCAGGTACAGGGCACGCAATTTTCCAAACACCCCCGGGTCGACCCCCTTCAATTGGGGAAGTGGCAATTCGCACAAGGCGATAAAGTACTCCACTTCTATGCGAATCCGGTAGCGGATCAGGGCAGCTTCGGAAAAATATGCCCCCAGGGCGCTTACCTTGGAATGGTAACGCCCGTCGATAGGCGAAATGGCAAATAGCGGATCGTTGGCCATGGGATTCCTGGTTTTGGAAAGGGCAAAGATACTGATTACTGCGGTTTTTCGAGTAGGTTGAGTATCTGACGGGCACGAGCCCGGTAGGCGGCTCCCTCCCGGGGGTAACTCGCGGTCAGGATGGCCTGGAGTTCCGGACGGATCCACCCGAATTCACCCCCGAACCAATACAGCGCGGCCATGCTGTAGGCTTTGGTGGCCACCTTATGCGGACCGATCAGCCAGTCGAAGCAGGTTTCCACCAGGCACTGTTTGTGAGGCGTTTCCAATGGAGGCACCTGCCCGTGCCCGGGACGGTAATACGCGGTTGCGAGCATTTCGCATATCTTGGCCATCGGCCGGATGGAAGATTCATCCCGGAGGCCGGAGAGCTCTTCAGAAAAGGAACCCAGCAACGGATAGAGCATGCCGGGCTCCTGCTTGAAAACGAATTCCACCACCCAGCAGGCCCGGGGCCCTTCTGCCTCCCGGCACTGAAGTGCAATCCGGAGCAAATCCCCGAAGAGCCCGGGCCGCTCCCGGATGTACCGCGCCATTTCCAGGCGCTTCTCACGGGTGGCATCCACATTTTGAAGCCGTTCCAGCAATTGGGAATTTAATTCCAATGGTGTATTTTAGGTCGACCAAAATCAATTAAACGTATATGAAAATAGGTAAAAAAATTGCCTGGGCCCTGCTCCTGATATTTGTGGTGATGCAGTTTATCCGCCCGGAGAAGAATGAAGATACCTCCGACCACCTGGCCGCATTCCTCTCGGAGACCAACCCGCCGGACCCGGTCTTGCATGTGATGAAGACCAGTTGTTTCGATTGCCACAGCAACCATACGGTGTATCCCTGGTACAACCAGGTTGCGCCGATAAACTATTGGCTGGCGGACCACATCGAACACGGCAAGGGCCACCTGAATTTCTCTGCCTGGACGGAATACGATACAGGGGAAAAGGATCACAAACTGGAGGAAATCTACGAAACGGTGGAATCCGGCGAGATGCCGTTGAAGGAGTATACCTGGACCCACGGCGAGGCCCGCCTGACCCAGGAACAACGCGATGCGGTGATGGATTGGGTACGGGTTACCCGGACCCGCCTTGCATCAAACGCCTTGCCAGAATAGGCAGGCCTACGGAGGCGCGCTCCGGGATGATCTCCAGGTTTTCGAAATCCCCGGGACGCACCTGGGGTGCCGGGTCGACAAAATAGATGGGGGTCCCTGTTTTCTTGTAGTGTACCAGGCCGGCAGCCGGGTACACCTGCATGGAAGTGCCCACTATAATCAGAATATTTGCCCGGGCCGTCACCTCGGCCGCCCGCTGCAACATGGGCACTGCTTCGCCAAACCAGACGATGTCCGGCCGCAGTTGGTATCCCTCCGGGCAGGTATCCCCGATCCGGATATCGGTTTCCCAGGGCAGCACCAACTGGTTCGGTCCGGTGCTCCTGGCCTTGAGCAATTCCCCGTGCAGGTGCAGCACGCGGCTGCTGCCGGCCCGTTCGTGCAGGTCGTCGACATTCTGGGTAACAATGGTGGTGCGGAAGGTCCGTTCCAGTTCGGCGAGGCTCCGGTGCCCGGCATTGGGCGCTACTTCGCGCAACTGCCGCCTGCGCTGGTTGTAAAAGTCGAGTACCAGAGCAGGGTTTCGCCGGAATCCCTCGGGGGTTGCAACTTCCTGTACATCGTGCCCTTCCCATAGCCCCCCGGAATCCCGGAACGTCCTGATACCACTGTCCGCACTTACGCCGGCACCGCTGAGGACAACCAATTCCCTCATAACTTCCCGGTGGTTGGAGCTAGCCTTCCCAGGGTATCCCCCGGGATATCTGCCGTGTCGCGCCGGGAGGCAGGCCCGGAAAGGGCAGCATGAAATTTTAGTACTTTTAGACGCATGGGGAAGGGGATGGATTTATTCAGATGAAAGATACGCATGGATATTGACCTGCTGGAATATTTGGAGGGATTTCTCACCGAGGCGCGACGGAACCGTTTCCTGGAGGTCCTCTCGTGCCGCACCCGCCATATTACGGTAGCCCTGGAAGATGTGTACCAGTTGCACAATGCGAGTGCGGTGATCCGTTCCTGCGATATCTTCGGCATACAGGATGCCCACCTGATCGAGGCGCGCTTCGGCAGCCGGCTGGATAAGAAAATCGCCATGGGCGCCCAGCGGTGGGTAGACATCCATAGGTACGACTCCACCAGGGCGTGCGTGCATACCTTGCGTGAAAAGGGCTACCGCATTGTGGTCACCAGCCCCCGCGAAGGCAGCGCGACCCCGGAGTCCCTGTCGCTGGACCAACCGGTGGCCCTATTTTTCGGCACGGAAAAAGAGGGGCTGAGCGACGCATTGCTCCAACAGGCAGACGAAGCCATACACATCCCCATGGTCGGGTTTACCGAGAGCCTCAACGTTTCCGTGGCGGCGGCCATCATCCTGCGCCAACTGGCAACCCGCCTCAGGGCATCGGGAATCCCCTGGCAGCTCACCGAACCGGAAATCCTCGAAAAGCGCCTGGACTGGACCAAAAAAACCATAAAATCCGCCCCGGACATTATCGCCCGCTACCGGAAATCCACCTGATTTTTTGTATCTTACAGTTGGGAGGATTAGCGGTTTTCCCAACCAATTTCGACCACAGACAACCAAACCTGCCAGATGATGACTTTTATCTATATCCTCGCAGCCATTCTGGTACTGCTTATCGCGCTCTACCTGATTGCCCCCGCCCGTTACGATGTATCCCGGAGCATCCGTATCGACCGGCCGCCCGGTGAAGTCTTCGAATACCTGAAATACCTGAAAAACCAGGACGAGTGGTCTCCCTGGTCCCGGCGGGATCCGGACATGAAGAAGGATTTCCGGGGGACAGACGGTACGGTGGGGGCCGTAAGCAGCTGGGAAGGGAACAAGGAGGTAGGCGCCGGGGAGCAGGAGCTGACGCGAATCGAGGAAGGCACCCGCATCGAAAGCCAGCTGCGCTTTTTGAAGCCCTGGAAATCCACCTCCGACGCCTATCTGGAAGTGGAACCTGCCCCGGGCGATGGCAGCAAGGTGCGCTGGGGCTTCTCTGGGCAGAGTGGTTTCCCCATGCGGCTTATGATGCTGGTGATCAGCATGGATAAAATGGTTGGAAAAGATTTTGAAGAGGGCCTGGCATCCCTGAAGGCAAAACTGGAGGGGGCCGGTTAGTCCGGAGGGCCCCGGTTAGTCAATAATTAAATTCATGGTTATGGAAAATAATCCTGTAGGCTGGTTCGAGATACCAGTCACCGATATGGATCGGGCCAAAAAGTTTTACGAGCAGATACTGGGCGTCGAGATCTCGGTACATGACATGCACGAACTGAAAATGGGCTGGTTTCCCATGGACCCGGGAAAGCCGGGGGCTTCCGGGTCCCTGGTTTACCATAAGGAATTCTACGAGCCGAGCGATTCCAAAGGGGTATTGATTTACCTGAATTGCGGGGACGTGGAACCGACCCTGGAATTGGTGGAGAAGGCAGGAGGGAAGGTGCTGCAGCCGAAAAAGCAGATTTCCCCGGAGCATGGCTATATGGGGTTGTTTATCGACTCGGAGGGCAACCGTATGGCCTTGCATTCGCGCAGGTAACCCGCTGATACGGCCGAAACCTTATTGGGCGGCAAGTTCCAGAAGGGCCACCGAATAGGGTGTGTCCAGCGTCGCACGACCGCCCTTTACCACGGTTTCGGTATCCGAATAGGTATCCCTCAGCCGGGTACCCTCCCCGAAAAAGCCCCGTACATAAAGGGACTTCCTGCCCTCGGGCAAATCGAGCCCGACCACGACCTTGTCCCGGTAGGCCTCGTCCGAATAGGATCGGCTGAATACATACGGCCTGCTCGAAAGTCGTTGATGCCGGCCGGCCCCGATGGCCGGGTGGCGGCTGCGAAAGCGCCCCAGTTTCTGCCAGTGTGCCAGCACCTCCTGCTTTTCCTGCAGGCTGTCCAGTTCTTCCCAGTTCATAAAGGACCGGAGGGTGGCATCCCCCACGGTCCCCGCCACGGTCAGGCTGCGGGCGGTCTCGTCCCCGTAATAGACCTGGGAGGCACCCGGCGTCAGCAGCAGGACGTTTGCCGTCCGGAAAGGCTGAGTTCGTTCCGGGTCAAAAGGGCTCCCGTCATCGTGGGAACTCAGGTAATTCAGCACGCCAAGCCCTTTCAGGTCCGAATTGAGCAGGGTGCTGTATTTGGTAAAAATGCGGTCGTACGATTGCTCCGCATCCGTTTTCAGCTCAAAATTGATCAGGCTTTTGAAGCCGTGGTCAAAATAGTCCACCTTCCGGTCGCCAAAATCGTATTCCCGCCCCCCGGAAGCCCCGTAACCATAGACCTCGCCGACCATGAAAAAGGGGGTATCGTCCAACACCTCGCCGGGATGCTTCTTCTTCCAGTTTTCAAAGGCATAGGTGGCCTCTGTGTACAGTTCGGACCAGGCGTTTTCATTCACGTGTTTCGCCGTATCCACCCGAAACCCGTCAATACCGAGGTCATTCACATAGTCCGTGAGCCATTTGATGATATAGTACCGGGGTGCCCGGGGATAGCCCGTGCGGTCGAAAAAAACCTGCAATTCGTCCAGCTCAAGGCTCAACCGGCCCTCGGACTTCCATTTGGCCAACAGAGCATCCGGCAGTACCACGGCCTCTTCGGATTCCGTGCGTACGTCGGGCAGGTTATCGACCAGGGTGCAGGCGGTCGTCGTCTCGTAGTCCTCAAAGGTGCAGGTGGGCTCCAGCCGCACCCAGGGTTCCGGCCAGGCCGGGTCCTCCTCCGTAACCGGCCCCGTGTGATTGAGCACCACGTCCATCAGGATGCGGATACCCTGGCCATGGGCCTTTTCCACCAGCTCCTCCAGTTCCTGCCGGGTGCCAAAATTCGGGTCAAGGGCGGTCCAGTCCTTGGCCCAGTACCCGTGGTAGGCATAGGTGTTGCCCGTGCCTTCGTCCGTGTCTCCGTGGACCTGTTCCACCACCGGGGTAAACCAGATTGCGTTGATCCCGAGGTCACGGAAATACCCGGATTCTATTTTCTGGGTGATGCCGGCCAGGTCGCCCCCCATAAAGCCGCGAAGCGGTCCGGTTGGGTTGGTCCGGTCGAAATGGATGTCATTTTCGGGTTGTCCATTGTTGAACCGGTCTGTAAGGAGAAAATAGACGTTGGCAGCTTCCCAGAGGAAGGGGATGCTGTCGGCCCGGGCGATCTCTTCCGTCGCTGTTGCCGGGGGTTGTTTGGTCTTCGGTTCGGGCTTGCACCGGATAAAACACACCGAAACCACCAGGATCAACAGGAGTCGTCGCATCGCAAAAGGATTTTGCCTAAAACTAAAAAATGGAAGGGGATATATAAAATTTATTTTTGGCGGTTGAGGACCTTGTACTCCTCATAGCAACTGCTGAGGGCATCGAGGATTTGCAGATCGTTTGCCGTCCGGATAAAGGAACTGGAGTAATTGCAGTTGGTGAGGATGTCCTCGATGTCGACCTTCTGCAACTGCAGGAGCTCTGTGAGCGTTTCCCTATCGAATTTGGAAGCCAGCAGATCCCGGATGCGGTCGTCTTCCTTGATCTGCCGCAGCTTGCGCATCTGCCTCGGGTGCCTCCCGAAGAGGTTCCGCAGCAGGTCCGCCGGGTTCATGATCGCCCCCAGGACCTTGGTAACGGCATTCGGGCTCTTGCTCCCGGCCTCATAGCTTACCGGAAGCCCGGAAATGCTGTACTGGTAGGCCGTGTTGATCGGCAGGTTCTTCACGTCGATTTCCAGGTAGCCCGTCAGCTGGTAAGGCTGCACCACCACCTCTTCCAGGGCATAGGCCAGCTCCGTCAGGGCGATTTCTGTTTCCTGGAATTTGAACATGTCGTTGGTGACCCGGATCTTCTGGGATTTGAATCCCAGATAGGAGAAGTACAGTGTATCATTCACCGCTGCGGGAATCGCAAAATCCCCCCGCTGATCGGTAATGGTCCCCACCACCTGGTTCAGGTTGATCACATGCACGCTTTCCAGAGGCTGGTCCGTTTGGGCGTTGATGACCTTTGCCCGAAATACTCCTTCGGGTGCCGGATCCTGGGCCCATACGCGGGGCAATGCCAGGAAAAGGAGCAGAAGGAGCAGGTAGTTTTTCATTGGGATGCCGGGAATCGGGTTGCTAAGAAAATAAAAAAAATGGCTGATTCCCAAATTTTAGCGTGGCCTTAACTAATAGAAACCAGCCCGTTTTCCGGACTTTTTGCCGCCTTTTTTCTTTTTGCCCCCGGGGCCCTTCCCCTTTTTCGGATACCCGCCTTTCTTGGAAAAGCCCCCTTTTTTGGGATATCCGCCTTTTTTGCCAAAGCCGCCTTTGTTGTATTTCTTTCCCCCTTTCGGGCGTTGCCCGCTACCCTGGGGATCCGAGGAAATTTCCACGCGGACTTCCCGCCCCTCGAATTGCACGCCGTTTACGCTTTCCATGACCAGGGGTGCCAGGGAGGCATCCGTGTTGAAAAAGGAAAAACTGTCCTTGGTCTCCACCTTGTAGATGTCGTCCTTGCCCAGCCCCGTGGCGGCCTTGAGCAGGTCCTTGAGTTGCATCCAGTCCAGCCCGTCCATCTCGCCGACATTGATAAAGAACCGCGTGCTCCCCTTATCTGCGGACTCCTCCGCGGAAGCTGCCGCCGGGTTGAGGTCCCGGGTGCTGCTGTAAAAATCGTAAAAGCGGCTGAATTCCACCGAAACCATCTTCCGGATCAGCGCATCCCGGTCCAGGCCTTCCAGGACGTCCTCGATGGCCGGCAGGTAGGCGTCGATGGAAGGATTGATTTCGGTAGACCGGATCTTGTTGGCCAGGTGGTACAACTGGATTTCGCAGATTTCCATACCGCCCGGCAGCTTCTTCTGTTCAAAAGGCCTGCCGATGATCTTTTCGATGGCCCGGATCCGGCGTTGTTCCGAACGGGTCAGGATCACCATGGAGACCCCGGATTTTCCGGCGCGCCCGGTCCTTCCGCTCCGGTGGGTATAGGTTTCGGTCTCATCCGGTAGCTGGTAATGGATCACGTGGGTGACGTCGTCCACGTCGATGCCACGGGCCGCCACGTCCGTGGCCACCAGGAGCTGCAGCTGCCTTTTCCGGAAGGCATTCATCACCAGGTCGCGCTGCTGCTGGCTCAGGTCGCCGTGCAGGGCCCCGGCGTTGTAGCCGTCCTCGATCAGTTTCTCGGCCACTTTCTGGGTATCCCGCTTGGTCCGGCAGAAAATCACCGAGAACAGGCCCGGGTTGGCATCGGCCAGGCGCCTGAGCGCCGGGTAGCGGTCCCGGCCGGTTACCATGTAGTATTCGTGGTGGACGCTGGCCACCCCTTTGTTACGGGTACCGACAGTCACCTCCTTTGGCTTGTCCATGAAATCCTTGGCAATGCGCGCCACCGGGTCCGGCATGGTGGCCGAAAACAGCCACGTGGACTTGTCGGCAGGCGTGTGCGAAAGGATATCTACCAGGTCTTCGTAGAAACCCATGTTCAGCATTTCGTCGGCTTCGTCGAGCACGCAGTATTCAATGGCAGATATATCCGCCATCCTGCGGCTGATCATGTCCTTCATCCGCCCCGGTGTCGCCACGATGATCTGCCCGCCACTTTTCAGTGCTTTTGCCTGGGTCTGGATGGAAGCGCCCCCGTATACGGAAACGATGGACAGGCCTTTGATGAATTTTGCGTAGGACTGCAGCTCAGCGGTAATCTGCAGGCAGAGTTCCCGCGTGGGGGCCAGGATAAGTGCCTGGCTTTTCCGGCTGGCCGGATCTGTCTTTTCCAGCAGGGGCAGGCCAAAGGCCGCCGTTTTGCCGGTTCCGGTCTGGGCGAGGGCTACCAGGTCGGTTTCCCCTTCCAGTAGCAAGGGGATGGTTGCCTGCTGCACGTCTGTGGGGGTTTCGAAGCCAAGGGCTTCAACTCCCTGAAGGAGCGGCTCGCTGAGCCCCAAATCTTTAAATGATGTCATAGGATAAAACTTGCTGTACAAACGCAAATAACAGGGGAGGCGATCGGATTGTTGGTGCCCCGTAAACCCGGGATTACCGGCGGTTGAAATTCGGCGGCAAAGATATCCCGAAAATTCGACATACCAACGGCAATTTATCTTTTTCTGTCCCAGGCACTTGCATCCTGCTGAAGGCCCGGTGGAAGTCCCCTACACCCGTCCTTTCAGGAAGGATTCCAGCGCCCGGAAGGCCTTCCCCCTGTGGCTGATGCGGTTTTTATCGGCCAGGGGGAACTCGGCAAAGCTCCTCCCGCTACCCGCCGGCATAAAGATGGGGTCGTAGCCGAACCCCTGGTCCCCTTTTGGTTCCCACAGGATCTCGCCCGTAACCTCGCCTTCGAAAAAATGGTATTCCCCGTCCAGGGACAGGGCAATGGCCGTCCGGAAACGGGCCCTCCGGTCGTCGCAGCCAGCCATTTCCGCCAGCAGTTTGCGCATGTTCGCGACGGCATCGGCCCGGGGTCCGGCGTATCGGGCTGAAAATACCCCGGGGGCACCCCCAAGGGCTGCCACCTCAAGCCCGGTGTCGTCGGCAAAACAGTCGTACCCGTACCTCTCGCGGACGTACTTGGCTTTCAGGCGGGCATTGCCTTCCAGGGTAGTTTCGGTTTCCGGGATCGGTTCGGAACAACCGATATCGTCCAGGGACAACAATTCGATACCTCCCGGCAACATTTTCTGTATTTCCAGGACTTTGTTGGGGTTGTGGGTGGCAAAGACCAGTTTCACGGCTAGGCGTTAATTCGTTATTGAAGCTGTGGCAAAAGTACTATTTTTGGGGATCCCCGCCCGTTATGAAAGCACTGGAATTACGCATCCCGCCCGCACTTGTCTTTTTGTCCTTTGGAGGCGCCATGTACCTGTTGGCCTTGTGGCTCCCGGTAGGGCACTTCGATTTTTTTGGCAGGCGCTGGTTGATTTATGCCCTGTCAGGCGCCGGGTTGGTGGTCATGACGGTCGCCTTGATTCAGTTTGCAATCAAACGGACAACGGTGGATCCGATGGCCCCTCGAAATGCAGGTCAATTGGTCACTTCCGGCATCTACAACTACACCCGCAACCCGATGTACCTCGCCATGCTGATGTTCCTGCTGGCCTGGGGGCTGCACCTTGAAAATGCCTTCAATACGCTGCTTGCCGCCGGGTTTGTGGGGTATATGAACCGCTACCAGATCCTTCCGGAAGAACAGGCACTGCTGGAGCGTTTCGGGGCGGCCTACCGGCAGTACTCCAAACTGGTACGCCGATGGTTTTAGGAAAATCAGGGATCCCATCCAGCAGAAAACCACTGAGAATGTAACAACCTGCCACGGCTTTGTACTACCCGTTTCATTTTGGCCGCGGCATGGAGGGGTTGCCGCAATTTCTTTTTATCTTCACGGCCTTAAACAAAAGTTGTACGTGAGCCGGAAATTCGTCTTTGATTTTGACAGCACGCTGACCCGGGTGGAGGCCCTGGACGTACTGGCCGAAATCACCCTGCACGATCGCGACGACCGGGAGGAGGTCATCCGTGAGATCCAGCACATCACCAACCTGGGGATCGACGGGGATATCTCCTTCACCGAATCCCTGGAAAGGCGAATCCGGCTGCTGGGCGCCAACAAAAAAGATCTGGAACCCCTGATAAGGGAGTTGCGCCAGAAAATTTCCCGGTCGATAGCCACCAACAAGGAATTCTTTGAAAAGTACGCATCGGATATCTATGTGATCTCCTGTGGTTTCAAAGAGTTTATCGACCCGATAGTCCGGGAGTACAATATCCCGGAAGAACGCGTATTCGCCAACACCTTTGAATTCGATGAGCAGGGAAATATCATCGGGTTTGACACGGCCAATGTCCTGGCCACCCACAATGGGAAGATCGAGTGCCTGAAGGCGCTTGGCCTGGAGGGGGAGGTACAGGTCATCGGCGACGGATACAGCGACTACGTGATGCGTGAAGCAGGGATCGCCCACAAATTCTTTGCCTACACCGAGAATGTCCACCGCGAAAAAGCGGCCCGGAATGCGGACCACATCGCACCAAACCTAGATGAATTTTTATTTGTAAACGATTTGCCACGAAATCTATCCTACCCCAAGAACCGGATCAAGATCCTGCTGCTGGAGAATGTCCACCCGGCAGCTTTTGAAAACCTCGCCGAAGACGGATTTTCCGTTGAGCTTGTCAAACACAGCCTTTCCGAGGAAGAGCTGATCGAAAAGATAAAGGGGGTCCATGTACTTGGGATCCGCTCCAAAACAAGGGTTACCAAAAAGGTGCTGGACGCTGCAGACAAATTGCTGATCGTCGGGGCCTTCTGCATCGGCACAACCCAGATAGAGCTGGAATACGCCCGCAGTAAGGGGGTCGTTGTCTTTAACGCCCCCTACAGCAACACGCGGAGCGTGGTAGAGCTGGCCATAGGAGAGATCATCATGCTCATGCGCAGCATTTTCCCCAGAAGTACCGAGATCCACAACGGCCAATGGAATAAAACTGCCGCGAATTCCAGGGAAATCAGGGGGAAGAACCTTGGAATCGTGGGGTATGGGAATATCGGCAAGCAATTATCCGTACTGGCAGAAGCCATGGGAATGCGGGTTTACTATTATGATGTGGACGAACAACTTGCATTGGGGAATGCCGTAAAGTGCCAATCCCTCGAAGACTTGCTGGGGGTATCTGACGTGGTGACCCTCCATATTGACGACAACCCGGCCAACCGGAATTTTATAGGGGAACGGGAACTTTCCCAAATGCGCACCGGGGCGCACCTGATCAACCTTTCCCGGGGGTTTGTGGTGGACATCCCGGCCCTGGTCGCCGCCCTGAAATCAGGGAAACTTGCCGGGGCGGCCATAGACGTCTACCCGGAAGAACCTGCCAGCAACGGCGCCTTCGAGACCGAGCTTCGCGGCCTGGAGAATGTGATCCTTACCCCGCACATCGGGGGAAGCACAGAAGAAGCCCAACGGGATATTGCGGATTTTGTCCCGAATAAAATCATGGACTATATCAATACAGGGAATACGGTGGATGCCGTCAATTTCCCGAACATCCGGCTGCCCAAGCAGCAGAGTGCCCACCGATTCCTGCATATACACAAGAACGTACCGGGCATCATGGCGCATATCAACAAGATCCTGGCCTCTTATGATATGAACATCATCGGCCAGTACCTGTCCACGGAACCGGAGGTGGGGTATGTAATCACCGACCTCGACCGGGAATACAACAAGGCAGTCATCAAGGAGCTCAAGGCGATCGAGCACACGATCAAGTTCCGCGTGCTCTATTGAGCAGCCCGCCCGATCCGGAGGAAAATATCATGGCGGCCCTCCCGGGTCAGGTTGCCCCCCCAGATGGTTTTCAACCGCCCGATCCATTCGGGTACCGGGTCGTCCTCCGTACGCAGCAGGTGCTGTGTAGCCGACCAGGAGTAGAGGTAGCCCGCAATGTCTTCCAGGCCTAATTCACGCCGGATGGTATAGGTTGCGGGCAGGGTCAGTTCCTCCCAGGGAAAGGGGAGGTTGGCGTAACCGGCTTCCACATACGTTCGCTCCGGTTCCCAGTAGGGCCCCGTTACCTCCCGGTAAAATCGGTCCAGCCAGGCATCGGTCCGGGGCTCCACCCGCAGGAGCCCGTAGCCCCAGACGGCCAGGATGCCGCCCGGGCGCAGCAACCTCCGCGCTTCCAGGTGGAATTGGGGGATATCGAACCAGTGGATGCCCTGGGCTACAGCGATCAGATCAAAGCTGTCATCCGGGAATCCGGTGGCTTCCGCACGTTGCCGGCTGTAGGTAACCCCGGGGCTTGCGGGGGCTCGCTTCAATTGTTCTTCACTGATGTCCACGGCATCCACCGACTCGAAATAGGTTGCAAGGGCACGGGCAACCTGCCCGTTGCCAGTTGCGCAGTCCAACGCCCGTCCACGGCCTGGTGCCAGGGCTGCGATATCCTGAAGCAGGCGCGCCGGGTAAGAGGGCCGGAACCGGCGGTAATCGGCTGCCTGATCCGAAAAAAGGTCCTTGGGTTGCTTCATTTGCGTACAGGTTTCATCGGGTTTCCGGGAATTCAGTCATTGTGGTACGGGTCTCCCCTCAGGATTGAAAAACCGCGGTAGAGTTGCTCCACCGCGAGCAACCGCACTACCTGGTGATTGTATGTCATCCTGGACAGGCTCACCAGGGCATCGGCCCGTTCCCGGACCGCCCCGTCAAACCCGAAGGCCCCGCCGATTACCAGTACAAGCCGTTTCGGGCCGGCATTCATGCACTTCTGCAGGCGACTGGCAAAGCCCCGGGAGGTGTATTCCCGGCCTTTCTCATCCAGGAGCCAGACGGCATCCTGCGGCTGCAGGGCTCTCAGGAGCAATTCCGCTTCCCTTTGCTTTATTACAGTGGGGTCCGGTTTCCCCTTCAGGCGGATGTCCGGTATGATTTCCACCTTAAAAGGGATATAGCGGCCAATCCTCCTGGAAAAGTCCCCGATAAGGGATTCCAAAGGGGCGGAATCGGTTTTGCCGATAGCCAGCAGGATCACTTTCATCTATCAAAAATACGCTTTGCCGCCGAATTTGGGAAACGCCTGCCCCGCTTCCCGGGAAGGAATCGATTCGGCCCCTAAGTATCAGGCCAACCCACCACAATTTGTTACTTTAGTGGCAGAAACGCCAAGCATGATATCCGCCGAGAAATTCCAGCAGGAAATAGACCGCATCATCCAGATGTCCCTCGAGGAAGACATCGGGGACGGCGACCACAGTTCCCTTGCCTGCATCCCCGAAAGCGCCTCGGGAACCGCGCGGTTGCTCATAAAGGACAAAGGAATTTTGGCCGGGGTGGATTTTGCCTCCCAGGTATTCAGGGCGGTGGACCCCGGCCTGCAGCTGGAGGTATACCTGCCCGATGGCGCGTCCGTGACCCGCGGGGATACGGCTTTTCAGGTGCAGGGTTCCTCCAGGAGCATCCTCAAGGCGGAACGCCTGGTACTGAATGCCATGCAGCGGATGAGCGCCATTGCCACCAAGACACGCAGATACGCAGATCTACTGGAGGGGACCGGCACCAGGATACTCGACACCCGGAAGACCACCCCGGGGATCCGCGCCCTGGAAAAATGGGCCGTGCGGATCGGGGGAGGTACCAACCACCGGTTTGCCCTCTACGACATGATCATGCTCAAGGACAACCATATCGATTTTGCCGGGGGGATCACGGCAGCCATCCGGAAGACCCGGGAATACCTGGAGGCGACCGGGAGGGACCTGAAGATTATCGTCGAAGCCCGGAACCTGGCAGAGGTGGACGAAATACTGGAATCCCAGGGTATCCACCGGATCCTGCTGGATAACTTCAACTATGCGGATACCCGGGAGGCCGTCCGGCGCATCGGGGACCGTTGCGAAACCGAATCCTCCGGGGGCATCAATGAACAAACCCTCCGGGCCTACGCCGAATGCGGCGTGGATTATATCTCCTCCGGGGCACTTACCCATTCGGTCCACAACCTGGACCTTAGCTTAAAGGCTGTTTAGATGGGGCAAACGATCGAGGAAAAGCTGGAAAGGATCCCGATAATACGTTGGGTGGTTTTTGCCCTGAAGCGGGTGCAACTCCGGGCCTTCGAGGGGCTCTCCCTTTACGACCTGATTGCCATGTACACCAAGGGGATCATCCGCGGGGCACTGTCTACAAGGGCCAGTGCGATTTCCTTCAGCCTGTTCCTGGCCATTTTCCCCCTGCTGATCTTCCTGGTGACCCTGATCCCCTTTGTCATTCCCCTGGTTAGCGTGGGGAACAGCAATTTCGACGCCCAGTTCCTGAGTTTCTTGGAGGCGTTCCTGCCCCGGGCAACCGGCGAGTATTTTACGGAAGTCTACCAGCAGATACGCGACCAGAAACAGGGGGGGCTGGTTTCCTCTGCCTTCATGCTTTCCATCCTGCTGATGGCTAACGGCGTAAACTCGATCTTCGCCGGCTTCGAAAACAGCTACCACATCGAACTGACCCGTAATTTCTTCAAACAGTACGCCTATGCGACCTTCGTAGGGCTGATCCTGTCCCTACTCCTGATCGTCGGGGCTGTGTTCTATGTGTATTTTGAATTTTACGTCCTGGGGTACCTGACGGATTTTACGGCCCGCAACAGCGGCGTGGTCCTGGATGAAGGGGAAATCCTGGGGGTGCAGGTGGGCAAGGTGCTCTTTTTAATCCTGCTAACCTACCTGACCACGGCCATCCTCTACTATTTCGGGACGGCAGAGGGAAAACAGGCAAAGTTTTTTTCTTACGGCGCGCTGATGACCACCCTGCTCATCCTGCTCACCTCCTACCTGTTCGGCGTTTATATTGACAATTTTGGGCGTTATAACGAGCTGTATGGCGCCCTGAGCGGCCTGCTGATCCTGATGATCTATATCTGGATCAACTCCAACATCCTGTTGCTGGGGTTCGAACTCAACGCGACGCTCAACTACCTGCACAAAAGCTACGAACGGGATGAATAGCACGGGGTCCGGACCAGCCGGTGCACCGCCGGAGACCCCTGCCGCCCGGGAGGGAGGATCCGGGCGTTTTGTGGAAGTCCTGCTGCCATTGCCCCTGGAGCGGAATTATACCTATGCGGCGGGCCCGGGCGAAGGCTATTCCCTGGAACCCGGGACCCGGGTCGCTGTCCCCTTTGGAAAATCGAAGTTGTACACCGGGCTGGTCCTGGGGGTCCACGATAACCCGCCGGAGGCCTATGAGCCCAAGGAAATCTACCGGGTACTGGACGAAACCCCCCTGGTAAGCCCGGGTCAGATCCGGCATTGGCGCTGGATTGCCCAGTATTATATGTGTACCCTGGGGGAGGTTTTCCGCACTGCGGTCCCATCGGTTTTCCTGCTGCAAAGCGAAACCCGGGTGGTCCTGCGGGAGGGCAGCCGCCCCGACCAGGAGGACCTGGACGATACCGAGTTCCTCATCCTGGAAGCCCTGGAGCACCAACCCGTATTGTCTGTCAGTGAGATCAGCGATATCGTGGACCGCAAGCACGTGCTCCCCATTTTAGACCGGATGATTGCCAGGAAAATCCTGATCCTCCAGGAGAAGCTGCAGGAGGGATACAAGCCCCTGCGGGCCCGGTACATCCGCCTGCACCCGGATTTCGAAGACGAGGAGGCCCTGTCTGAACTGATGGACTCCCTTAGCCGGGCCCCCAAACAATCGGGCCTGATCCTGCACCTTTTCCAGTTGCGGGAGGGCACCGACAAACCCATCCGTAGCAAGGCGCTGCAGGAGCGGTCGGGCGTTTCACGCGCTATCCTCAAGGCATTGATCGACAAGGGCATCCTGGAGGAATATTTCCTGGAGGAAGACCGGGTCACCTACGAAGGGGAGGCCCCCACGGGCAATCTCCCCGAACTGAACCCCGGGCAAACGGAGGCGCTTTCGGGCATCCGACTCGGGTTGGATGCCGGCCGTCCGGTGCTCCTTCACGGGGTAACCTCCTCCGGGAAAACGGAGGTATACCTGCGGCTGATTAAGGAGATCGTTCAGGCAGGCCGCCAGGTGCTTTACCTGGTACCGGAAATCGCCATCACGGAGCAGCTGGTGCGCCGTCTGCAGCGGGTCCTGGGACACCGGGTGGTCGTCTTCCATTCCCGCCACAGCATGCAGGAACGGGCGGAACTCTGGTATCACGTTCAGGCCGGTCAGGAAAAGGCTTCCGTGGTCCTGGGCGCGCGTTCGGCACTTTTCCTTCCCTTTGCGGACCTCGGGCTGATTGTCGTGGACGAGGAACACGAGAATACGTACAAGCAATTCGACCCGGCCCCTCGTTACCATGCGCGGGATGCCGCCATCGTACTTGCGCAGCAGGCGGGGGCCCGGATCGTGCTGGGATCGGCCACCCCCAGCATCGAGAGCTACCACAATGCCCGGTCGGATAAGTACGCCTATGTGCGGATGGACCGCAGGTACGGGAACGTGCTCCTGCCTGAAATGGAACTGGTGGACCTGTCCGAGCAATTCCGTAAAAAAAAGATGAAGGGGCATTTTTCCGAGCGCCTGCGGGAGGAGGTTTCAGCGGCGCTGTCCGAACGCCGGCAGATCATCCTCTTCCAGAACCGGAGGGGCTATGCGCCCATAGTGGAATGCGCCAGCTGCGGGCATGCCCCGCAGTGCAGGAACTGCGATGTCAGCCTGACCTATCACCAGCACCGTAAGGAATTGCGCTGCCACTACTGCGGCTTCCACCGACAGCTGGAAACCACCTGCGAAGCCTGCGGCAATGCGACCCTCGATACCAAGGGCTTCGGGACGGAACAGGTCGAATCCGAACTGGCTGAATTATTCCCGGAGGCCCGGTGTTCCCGGATGGACCTGGACACTACCCGGGGGAAACACGCATACGGCCGGATTATCCAGGCCTTTGAAGCCCGGGAAACGGATATCCTGGTGGGGACACAGATGCTGACCAAGGGGCTGGATTTCCGGAATGTAGGGCTGGTTGGCATCATGAATGCAGATTCCCTGCTCAACTTCCCCCATTTCCGCGCCCACGAGCGCTGCTACCAGCTGCTGACCCAGGTAGCCGGGCGCGCGGGCCGCACGAGGGAGCGCGGGAAGGTGATCATCCAGACCTACAACCCGCACCACCAGATCCTCAAACAGGTTTCAACAGGATCTTACGAAGAAATGTATGCAGACCAGGTGTATGAAAGGGAGCAATTCGGTTACCCGCCCGCCCTTCGCATCATAAAAATCACCTTCCGCCACCGGGAGTACAACCGGGTAGGGGACGGGGCGGCCTGGTTTGCCAAATCCCTCCGGATGCATTTTGGCAAGGATGTGCTGGGACCGGAGTTCCCGCCGGTGGCCCGTATCCGGAACCAGTACCATAAAAACATCCTCTTAAAGATCCGGCCCGGCCAGGGACTGGCACAAACGAAAAATAGCATTAAAAGAATCGAGGCGTCCTTTAATGCTATTTCGCAATTCAGAAGTATTCGTGTTATCTATAATGTAGACTACATTTAATTACACATTGCTGAGGGCCTCCGCGAGTTCCGTCTTCTTGTTCCGGCTCAGCGGGATGGACCTTCCGCTCACTTCCACGTTTTTGCTGTTGAATTTCTCAATCTTCTCCAGGTTGACGATATAGGATTTGTGGATCCTCAAAAATTTGTCTTCCGGCAGCTGTTTTTCAAATGCCTTCATGGTGGAGAGGATCACGATATTCGCCTCGTCGGTTACCAGTTTGATATAATCCCCGAGGGCTTCGATCCACTTGATGTCGTTGAGGATGACCTTGCGCTTTTTGAGGTTGCTTTTTACAAAGATGTGCTCCTCGTCCTCATTGACCTTGTGCATTTGCTCGAACTTGGCCACCGCGCGTTTCACGGAGGCGTCAAAGCGCGCCATGGTAATGGGTTTGTGCAGGTAATCGGTGACGTCGTAATCAAACGCCTTGAGGGCGTAATCCGGTTTTCCGGTGATCAGGATCACCTGAGGGCGGTTTTCCAGGGATTCCAGAAGGTCGAAACCGTTGATGATCGGCATCTCCACATCGAGGAAAATCAGGTCAATTTCGTTGTTTTTGATGCCGTTTTTGGCTTCGATCGCATTGCTGTACTCGGCAACCAGGGCTAAATTTGGATGATTATTCACCAATTTCGCAACCGCCATTCGTTGCATTGATGAATCGTCAACCACAATACTCCGTAGTTTCATAAATGGTTGATTTGTGGGGTTAAATCGTGAGCAAAGTTCTTAAAAGCCAGCGGTATCCACAACAAAAGTTGTAAACATGGTGTGAATTACTGTATAACTTGCAAACGACATTCTTAACTATTGATTTGGGTTTAGGTTAAGCTGTTGTTTTTAATCCTTCCTAGCTATAACGAACTTTTTTTTGATTTCTTGTAAATAGCCCAAAGAATTCTTACTTTTGCGCTCCTTAAATAATATCTATATATGAACCATTACGAAACTGTTTTCATTTTAAATCCCGTTCTATCTGACACCCAGATAGAGGAAACAGTTAAGAAATTCGAGAATTTCTTGACCAAGAATGGTGCCAAGATGGTCTCCAAGGAGAATTGGGGACTCAAGAAACTGGCCTATCCCATTCAGCACAAAAAGAGCGGATTTTACCATCTGTTCGAGTTCACGGCTCCCGGCGAGGTCATTGGCCCGTACGAGCAGGAGTTCAAGAGGGACGAGCGCATCATGCGCTTCCTTACCGTGAAGCTCGACAAACACGCCGTCGCATGGGCGGAAAAACGCCGTAACAAATTAAAAGCTAAAGCCTAAGGATATGGCCACACTGCAACAACAGGCAAAAGGAAAAAAAGACGGGGAGATCCGGTATCTGACTCCGCTCAACATTGAAACCACCAAGGACAAGAAGTACTGCCGCTTCAAGAAGTCCGGGATCAAGTACATCGATTACAAGGATCCGGATTTCCTGATGAAACTGGTAAACGAACAGGGCAAGATCCTGCCGCGCCGGCTTACAGGGACCTCCCTGAAGTACCAGCGCAAAGTAGCGCAGGCAATCAAGCGTTCGCGCCACCTGGCGCTGATGCCCTATGTTGGTGATTTATTAAAGTAAACCGAAGGAATCATGGAATTGATACTCAAAAAAGACGTAGAGAACCTCGGCTTTAAGGACGACCTGGTATCCGTCAAGAACGGCTATGGTCGGAACTACCTGATTCCGCAGGGAATGGCGGTACTGGCAACCCCTTCCGCCAAGAAAGTACTGGCAGAAGACCTGCGCCAGCGCGCCCACAAGGAGAAACAAGCCATCGAGGCGGCCGAAAAGACCTCCGAAGCCCTGAAGGCACTGGAAATCAAAATCACCGCCAAGGTTGGTGAGGCTGACAAGCTCTTTGGCTCGGTTACCAATATCGACCTGGCTGCTGCCCTTGAAAAGGAAGGCCACACCATCGATAAGAAGTACATCAGCATCAAGGGAGGCGCCATCAAGCGCGCCGGTCCCTATGAGGCCGAAATCCGGCTGCACCGCGAGGTACAGTTAGAGTTTGCCTTTGAGGTGGTACCCGAACAGAACTAAGCCGGAACGGCTTGAGCATCTAAGTCCATCCCGGCCAACGGGGTGGACTTTTTTTATGAAACCCGGGACCCCACGGGGACCCGTATCCCGAAACCCAAACCGAATCAATGCGATGAAATACGAGCGCCTGACCCGCGAACAACTCGAAGAACTGCACCCGGAATTCATCAACTTCCTGGCGACCCAGTCCATTACCGCCGAGGAGTGGTCCCGGATCAAGGAGGAGCAGCCCGGGGTGGCCGAAGAGGAACTGGACGTCTTCAGCGACCTGGTATGGGAAGGTGTGCTGACCCGGGTGGCCTATATGGAGAACATCGCCCAGCAGCAAATGCACCTCTTCCACCTGACCGAAAAGGAAATGAAACTCATTTCGGTGAAGGTGATGAACCCGGACATCGACCTGAGGACCCCTGAGGGGTTTGGCTGGTTCAAAAAGAACTGGCAATCCGATTTCGTGGAATACCTCACGGCCTCCAAGGCGTATACGGACGACCCGAATGCCGACAAATTCGAACTGGTGCGGCAGGGCGCGGTCATTACCAGGGGGGACCTCTACCGCTGGTTCGACCAGGTCATCGAAAACTAGCACCGGCACTGGCATCCTGAGGCCTTTCCGTTATATTTGCAGCAGCTCAAGGCGCAATTATGGCACAGAAACCATCCATCCCCAAGGGAACCCGCGATTTCAGCCCGCAGGAAGTAGCGAGGCGCAACTACATCACCGGTGCCATCCGCGAGCAATTTGAGCGCTTCGGCTTCCAGCCCATCGAGACGCCGTCCTTCGAAAATTACGACACCCTGATGGGGAAATACGGGGAGGAGGGGGACCGGCTGATTTTTAAAATCCTGAATTCCGGGGACTACCTGAAAAAGGTGGATGAATCGGCCTGGAGCGAGAAGGATGTCGTCAGGTTGACGCCCCAGTTGAGCGAAAAAGCCCTCCGCTACGACCTTACCGTCCCGTTTGCCCGCTATGTGGTGATGCACCAGAACGAAATCGAATTCCCCTTCAAGCGGTACCAGATACAGCCCGTATGGCGGGCGGACCGGCCCCAGCGCGGCCGATTCCGGGAATTTTACCAGTGCGATGCGGATGTGGTGGGCGCCCCGGGGATCGTGCAGGAACTGGAATTCATCCAGCTGTACGACCGGGTCTTTGCGTCCCTGGGCCTGGAAGGGGTGACCATCAAGCTCAACCACCGGAAGGTGCTCAGCGGCATTGCCGAAGTTATCGGGGCGGGGGACCGGCTTACTGATTTCACCGTGGCCCTGGACAAGCTCGATAAGATCGGTCGGGATAAGGTGGAGGCCGAAATGGCCCAGAAAGGAATTTCCCCCGATTCCATCCGCAGGGCAGCGCCCCTGTTCGAGATGCAGGGGAGTACCTCGGAACAGCTCGGGGCCCTGAAAAAACTGCTCGCGGGATCTGCGGCGGGCAGGGAAGGCGTTGGGGAACTGGAGGAAATCCTCGCCCAAACGGAAGCGCTCGGCCTGCGGGCAGCGACCTGTCAGTTGGACGTCACCCTGGCACGCGGCCTGAATTATTATACGGGGACCATCTTCGAGGTGGCCGCACCGGAAGCCGTAAACATGGGCTCCATCGGGGGCGGGGGGCGGTATGACGACCTCACGGGCATCTTTGGCCTCAATGACGTTAGCGGGGTCGGGATATCTTTTGGCCTGGACCGGATCTACCTGGTCATGGAGGAACTCGGCCTCTTCCCGGAGACACTGGACCGGGCCCTGGATGTTTTCTGCATCAATTTCGGTGAGGAAGAGGCACGGGAGGCCCTCAAACTGGTCATGCGGCTGCGGTCCCGCGGCATCCGGGCCGACCTGTACCCGAACGATACCAAGGTAGGAAAGCAGTTTAAATACGCGGACAAGCGCGAAGTTCCCTATGTCGTGCTGATCGGGGACGAGGAACTCCGGGCGGGGCAGTTTACCGTCCGGGACATGCGCAAAGGGGAACAGCGTTCCTATCCGCTGGAGGCGTGGTCCGATTTTGCGGACAGCCTGGAGCCCTGATCACAGCCGCTTTTTGATCTCACGGATGATTGTTCCGTAGTATTTCGGCCCATGGGGCACATAACTGCCCGGGCGAGCGAGGCCCCAGGCCTCTTCGGCAAGCCGGGTGTAGGGCATGAGTCTGAGCGCAGCCACCTCCTCTTCCTGGGGGCGCAGTTGGTTCAGGGGGGAGTTTAACCTGCAGAGGAACACGTGGTTGAATTCCCGGTCGCAAATGCCGCCGGGGTGCTGCCGGTCGGAAGGGAATACACCTATCGCTTCCAGGGCAGTTGGGGGCACCTCCAGGCCAATTTCTTCCCGGATTTCCCGCAGGGCACCTTCCCGTATGGTTTCCCCGGCATCGATATGCCCGGCCACCGAGACGTCCCAGAGGCCCGGGTCCGTGGCTTTTGTTTCGCTTCTGCGCTGCAGCAGGATTTCCCCGCGGTCTGTGTAAAACCAGACATGGGCCGTGGGGTGCCAGAGGCCTTGCCGGTGGGCTTCGGACTTCAGGGCCGTTTGCCCCGTCGGTTCCCCGTCCGCCGACCAGATGTCCACGAGCTCGTCCACGGTTTAGTCAAAGTAGCTGAACGTTTCCCCTTCCTCAATGGTGAGCAGCGTTTCGTAGATCAGCCGGATCACATTGGCCACATCTTCCTTCTGTACCATCTCCACGGTGGTGTGCATGTAGCGCAGTGGAAGCGATATGAGGGCAGAGGCAACACCGCCGTTGCTGTATGCAAAGGCGTCCGTATCCGTGCCAGTCTGGCGGGAGGCCGCCAGGCGCTGGAAGGGGATATTGTGCTTCTGGGCCGTTTGGAGGATGCGCTCCCGCAGCTTGTTCTGCACCGCCGGGGCGTACGAAATAACGGGGCCTGCCCCGATTTCGGTATGGCCTTCCTTTTTCTTGTCGATCATCGGGGTGGTGGTGTCGTGGCAGACATCCGTGATGATGGCCGCATTCGGACGGATCCGCTGGGTGATCATTTCCGCCCCCCTCAGGCCGATTTCTTCCTGAACGGAGTTGGTCACATACAGCCCAAAGGGGAGTTTTTTCTTGTTTTCCTTCAGCAGGCGGGCCACCTGGGCAATCATAAAGCCACCTGCCCGGTTGTCGATGGCCCGACATACGAATTTGTTGTCGGCCAGGACCTGGAAGTTGTCCGGGTAGGTGATCACGCAACCCACATGGACCCCCATCTTTTCTACGGCCTCCTTGTCCTTGGCTCCGATATCGATAAAGATATTTTCCAGCTTGGGCGGTTCTTCTTTTGATTTGTCCCGAGTGTGGATGGCCGGCCAACCGAAGATGCCCCGGACAATCCCATTTTCCGTGTGGATGTTCACCCATTTGGAGGGGGCGATCTGGTGGTCGCTGCCGCCATTGCGGATGACGTAGATGAGCCCGTTGTCCGTAATGTAATTCACATACCAGGAAATTTCGTCCGAGTGGCCTTCGATGACCACCTTGTAAGGGGCATCCGGGTTGATTATGCCAACTGCCGTGCCATAGGTGTCTGTTATAAAGGTGTCCACATAGGGCTTGAGGTAGGACATCCAGATTTTCTGGCCTTCCCATTCATACCCGGTAGGGGAGGCGTTGTTGAGGTATTTTTCAAAGAATCCCAGGGATTCCGGAGTTAGGATGCTGTCAGCGTTCATGTAGTTGTCTTTGCTGCAAACTTAGCAATATTCACTTTTATTTAATACTTAAGGCATCGCTTTATCGTTACTTTTGGCAAGGCCTTTGATCGATTAGATATATGTGCAAGACCTATCCCATCGCACTGCTTTGTTTCCTGCCTTTGGGACTCTTTGGCCAGGTAGACGAGCAACCGCTGGACTCGGTGGAGGAGCAGATGATCATCCTGGAAGGGGATTCCATTTTCCGCAATTCCATCGAACTGGATGAGGTATATATCTTTGGCAAGCTCAAATTCGATTCCTACGACGATAAACTTCGTTATCTGATCCTCAGGCGGAAGACCCTGAAGGTGTACCCCTATGCCAAACTCGCATCGGAACGCCTGGTCGAACTGAACAGCCGGCTGGAAAACATCACTTCAAGGCGGAAACAGAAGCGGTATACCAAGATCGTACAGCGGTTCATCGAGGATGAATTTGCAGCTGAGCTCAAGAAGCTCACCCGCACGGAAGGTCAAATTTTGGTCAAGCTGATCTACCGGCAGACCGGGATCACCGCTTTTGACCTGGTCAAAGAGCTCCGGAGCGGGTGGCGGGCATTCTGGTACCAGACCACGGCAAGCCTTTTCGATATCAGTATCAAGGAGGAATTCCACCCGGAAAGCATCCATGAGGATTACCTGATCGAGGACATCCTGCAGCGGGCCTTTGCGGGTAATATCCTGGAGCGCCAGAAGTCCGTGCTGGATTACGACTACGCAACGCTGACCAACCAGTGGAACGGCTCCAAAAAGAAGGATAATTAGTTGCAGGGTTCTTTTTTTTCTGCTATCTTAGTAAGCCTTTTTTTCAGGTTCTTTCCAGCAATTTTCTCGTTCTAAGAGGGTTAGCCGGGAGGCCGGAAAAAAGAAATAATTTTTACGCATTTATGTGATTGTTTTTAAAAAAAGCATTCTATATTTGCACCCGCTTTCGGGGTAAACCTGAGGGTGAATAAGCAAAAGAGAGTTCATTGACATATTGACAGACAGCGTAGCTTCTGTTCGGGGAGGTCGGCCGAAAGGCGTGATTTCCTGATAACGGATAGAAGTGATTGTACAAAAAATAAATAAAC
>NZ_JACLZF010000002.1 GCF_014243345.1 Robiginitalea sp. SC105
ACCCCTTACCATTCCGAACAGGGAAGTTAAGCCCGTCAGCGCCGATGGTACTGCCTCACAAGGTGGGAGAGTAGGTCGCCGCCTCCTTTAAAGCCCCTCACAGTAATGTGGGGGGCTTTTTTTATGCGCGTACGTGAAACAAGTTGAGCATGCCATACGGGGAAAGAAAATCCCCTGCAACCGTCGGACTGCAGGGGAAAAACAAACATCGGGAATCCGGAAAAACCTGTGACCCCTATTCTATCACTACCTCAAACGGTTTGAGCATCCCTTTTTCCGAGGCATTCGGCACTTCGGAGATAAAGGCATAGGAACCGGGCGTCAGCACGGCCTCAAAATACTGGGTGGTACCTGCTGGCGCATCATTGATGCCCCCCATGAAGGTCACACCATCGGGGAGGGTCGAACTCATCAGGCCATCGGGGGTTGCCCAGTTCATCCAGGCTTCCAGTGCTTCGAGGTCGGCACCTTCGTCCAGGCGTACGAGGCTGAGATCGTGCCCCATGAAATTTTCATGGACGATCTGATCGGCATGGGTAACTGAAAAGATGCTTTCCCCTGGCGGGATCTCAGCGGGAAATACAATGCCTTCTTCGCTCGAAAGGGTGATGGACACGTCTGCCTCCGGGGCCTCCAGCCCGCTGTCGGCTTCGGTAACTATCAGTGGTTTGGCCATACCCATGGAAGCGTGGAACTTGCCATCGGGCATCTTTACATAGCATTCCATCACGTAATAACCCGGTTTCAGCTTAACGGTGCTGATAGCGGTTTCACCTGCGGAAATAATGCCGGTGCCGCCGGAAAACACGATTTGTGAGAACCATTCCGGCAACTTTCCAAAGGCCTCCATGGCCTCATCGTTCCTGCCTTCCATAATCAGTTCCATCCCCGCATCAAAGGGAGGTATGACCTCCTTCTTGGTGTCGGCAATGGTTTTTCCTTCCGGGTAATTGTCCAGCAGGATAAAATGGGGTTCGGTGGACTGGTTTTTATACACGAAGGTATTCCACCCCGAGGGGATGGTGTCCGGTGCAAAAAATTCCATCGATTTGGTCACTACCTCCACCACAGGGGGTGCCGCGGGCTCCTCCGCAAGGGGTTCCCCGGATTTTTTATTGTCCGATTTGCAACCCGTCGCAATCAGGACGGCCAGCATCCCCGCCAACGGGGAAACGTGCTTTAAAAGATGTTTTAGTTTCATTTTTTGGAAAGGATTTTGTTTCTGGTAAACCAGGCAATTGCAAGGAAGAGGACCAATAAGATCACTTTTCCCGCCAGGAAGCCGTACCCGTACTCCGTTAGCCTGTCCAGGTCCGTCGAAACGATGGAGATGATATGGATCAGCAGGAGGGCGGCGATCAGGGCAGAGGCGTAAAAGATTGCCTTTTTCATACAGGTAAATAAAAAAGGGGTAAACCGGATCCGGTTTACCCCTTTATGAACAGGTTTATTTTGTTACAGTGGTCGTTGTGGGTGTATAAATCCCGAAGGTGAGGGACGCCACCAGACCGTTAATAAAGGAATGCCTGGTGTGGACCGTGTAATTTTCGGCTCCGTCCGCCATTTCCTTGGAGTCGGAAACCCCAACCGGGGCCAGTCCATAGACTACATAGTGGTTCCATTTGGTAACCTGCTGATTCCCCTGGGCGCCACTGCCCACCACACTGGTGTAGGAATAGCAGGAGCTCAGCAGCAGGCACATTGCAAAAAGGGAAGCCATTAATTTCATTGAATTTTTCATGATTTCAGTTGGATTTAATAATGAGAATATAGATGTGTTTTCGTTTAAATGGGGAATCTGACCCCGCCCAGAACCACGAGCTGCCCCTGGTCGATGATCACGTATTTGACTTCGGCAAAGGGGATGATGGCCCCCCCGATGTCAAAGTTGGCCCCGGCCCCGAGGTTCAGACCGAACCGACCGTCCGAAGCGGAGACCGTACCCCCGAAACCGGTATCCCCGGAAACTTTGACGCGGGAGTAATTCAGGCCGGCCAGACCGTAAACGCCTGCCCCGTCCGTATCCAGGAAATAATAATTGGCATTTCCGTTGACTTCAAACCAGTTGAAATCCACGCCTCCCTCTTCCCTGGGGAAGTAGTAAATGAGGGATGGGGAAATCGTCAGGCTTGTCGCTATGGGGAATTCTGCATTCGCTCCGATACCCAGGTTCTCGATTTCGGTGCCATAGGCGAGGAATCCGCCGATCCGGGTATCCTCCTGGGCTGTCATAACATTTGCTGTGATAAGGCAAAACAGTATACATACTGCGCGTTTCATATAGATGGGTTTTTATTAATAATTTCCGGATTTGTGCTGCAGTCGGAAGGGATGCCTCATTCAGGCATGCCCCGTGCGGGGATAACTGCAAACTGAAAGTATTGGGAATGCGCGAGAACGCATCGAACAGATGTATCAAATGATGAAACAAATGTATAAACAGCCCAAAGGACGGGCTGTCTGACCATTTTAAAAGGAAAAAGCCGCGGTTTCCCGCGGCTTTCCATCAGAAACCTATAGCTAATTCTCAAACCCTGGGAAGGTCCCCCTCGCCCTTTAGGGGCAATTCAGAACTTCCCATAAGATAGGTATCCACATAATGCGCTGCCTGCCTGCCTTCCGAAATGGCCCAGACGATCAGGGACTGGCCCCGGCGCTGGTCCCCCGCGGCAAAGACACCGGGGACATTCGTTTGGTAGTCGGAAACAGGCGCTTTGATATTCGTCCTCGGGTCCATTTCCAGACCCAGCTGGTCGGCCAGGGTGGACTCGGACCCGGTGAAGCCCAGTGCCAGCAGTGCCAGGTCACAGGGCCATTCCTTCTCCGTGCCCTTGAGCTCAACCAGTTTTGGCCGCTGTCCGGGAATGTTTTCCCATTCCACCTCCACGGTAACCAGGCTCTTCAGGTTGCCCTTTTCATCGCCCTTGAATTCCTTGGTGGATATGCTGAAGTAGCGCTCGGCCCCTTCCTTGTGGGACGAGCTGGTCCTTAGCCGCATGGGCCAGAAGGGCCAGGGCTGGTCCTCGGGCCGGCTTCCCGGCGGCTTGCTGAGGATCTCAAAATTCGCCACGGATTCAGCCCCTTGCCGGAAAGAGGTACCGATGCAGTCCGAACCGGTGTCTCCCCCGCCAATTACAACGACCTTCTTGTTTTTTGCGCTGATGGCTTCCCCTTCGAAGGAACTGCCGGCTACCCGGCGGTTGTTCTGCGCAAGGAAGTCCATCGCCTGCACGACCCCCTTGAGGTCGGCACCGGGGATAGGGAGCGGCCGGCGCACCGTTGCCCCGCCGCACAGTACGATGGCATCGAATTCCTCCCGGAGTTGGGGGGCTTTGATGTCTTTGCCAACGTGTACCCCGCACCGGAATTCGATCCCTTCTGCCTCCAGGATTTCGAGCCTTCGGTCGATGACGTGCTTCTCCATTTTGAAGTCCGGGATGCCAAACCGCAGGAGGCCCCCCGGTTTCTCGTCCCGCTCGAAAACGGTGACCAGGTGCCCGGCGCGGTTGAGTTGCTGGGCTGCCGCAAGGCCTGCGGGCCCGGAGCCGACCACGGCAACTTTTTTACCCGTGCGTTCAGCCGGCGGGAGGGCCTGCACCCAACCCTTTTCAAATGCTGTTTCGGCAATGCTTTTCTCAATATTCTCTATGCTGACAGGGTCTTCATTGATCCCGAGCACACAGGCTTCCTCACAGGGGGCCGGACACAACCGGCCGGTAAACTCCGGGAAGTTGTTGGTGGCGTGCAATATCTCGGCCGCCTTGTCCCATTTGCCCCGGTATACGGCATCGTTGAAATCGGGGATCAGGTTGCCCAGCGGGCAGCCGCTGTGGCAAAAGGGGATCCCGCAGTCCATGCACCGGGCGCCCTGTTCCTTCAAGGCCTTTTCGGGCAGGGGCTTGGTGAATTCCCTGTAGTTCTTCAGACGTTCCTCCACGGGCGCATAGGGCTCTACCTTGCGCTCGTATTCCATAAATCCTGTAATCTTTCCCATTTTAAATCGTCTCTAGCTTTTCATTTTCCAAACGGATCAGCGCCTGCCGGTATTCTTCCGGGAATACCTTGATAAACTGGGGCAGGAAGGTCTCCCACTTCTCCAGGATTTCCTGTGCCAGCGGGCTGAAGGTGGCATTGTAATGGTTTTCGATCATCGCCTTGAGTTCTGCAATATCCTGGTCCTCCTCTACCTTGAGCAGGTTGAGCGCCTCCTTGTTGCAGTTTCGTTCAAAGGTCTTGTCCCGGTCCAGGACATAGGCGATCCCGCCGCTCATACCGGCCCCGAAATTGCGGCCGACCCCGCCCAGGATCACGGCCACGCCCCCGGTCATGTATTCGCAACCGTGGTCGCCGATCCCCTCCACAACGGCACGGGCACCGGAATTCCGGACGCAGAAGCGCTCCCCGGCCTTCCCGTTGATATAGGCCTCCCCCGAGGTGGCTCCATACAGGCATACATTTCCCGTGATGATGTTTTCCTCCGGGCGGATGGTGGAGCCGCCGGGTACCTTGATGATCAGCCGGGCACCGGAAAGCCCCTTGCCCAGGTAGTCGTTTGTGTTGCCGTTTACGATCATCGTCAGCCCCTTGGTGGCAAACGCGCCGAAACTCTGGCCCGCCGAGCCCGTAAAATTCAGGCGGAGCGTATTGTCCGGTAAGCCTTCGGCCCCGTAAATCTTGGAGATCTCATTGCTGATGATGGCTCCCACGGCACGGTCCGTGTTGTGGATGGGGAAGTCCAGGCTTGTTTTCTCCTTCCGGAACAGGGCGAGATGCGCCTTCTCGATGATTTCGAACTCGATGGACCGCTCGATGTTGTGGTTTTGCTTTGTGGTATTGTACAACTTGGTGCCTATTGGGACAGGTACCTGGTACAGGATGGGGCTCAGGTCGATGCCCCGGGCCTTGTAGTGGTCGATTGCCTTGCGGCGGTCGAGTTTCTGTACCTGGCCGACCATCTCGTCGATGGTCCGGAAGCCGAGTTTGGCCATGATCTCCCGCAGCTCCTCGGCCACGAAATACATATAGTTGACCACGTGTTCCGGCTTGCCCTCGAACTTCTTCCGCAATTCCGGGTTCTGGGTGGCGATCCCCACCGGGCAGGTATTCAGGTGGCAGACACGCATCATGATACAGCCCGAAGCCACCAGGGGTGCGGTCGCAAACCCGAACTCCTCGGCCCCCAACAGGCAGGCCACAGCCACGTCCCGGCCGGTTTTCAACTGGCCGTCGCATTCGAGTGCCACCCGGTTGCGCAGGTCGTTCATCACCAGGGTTTGCTGGGCTTCGGAGATCCCGAGTTCCCAGGGCAGCCCGGCGTGTTTCAGGGAGGTGAGGGGGGAGGCACCCGTCCCGCCGTCGTGCCCGGATATCAGGATGACGTCGGCTTTGGCCTTGGATACCCCGGCGGCCACGGTTCCCACGCCAACTTCCGAAACCAGCTTGACATTGATCCGGGCATTCCGGTTGGCCGATTTCAGGTCGTAGATCAGCTGGGACAAATCCTCAATCGAATAGATATCGTGGTGGGGCGGGGGCGAGATCAGGCCCACATACGGGGTGGAATTCCGGGTTTTTGCAATGGCCGGATTCACCTTGGGCCCGGGTAACTGGCCGCCTTCCCCTGGCTTGGCGCCCTGGGCCATTTTTATCTGGATCTCCCGGGCGTTGGTCAGGTAATTCGAGGTCACCCCGAACCGGCCGGAAGCCACCTGCTTGATGGCGCTGTTCCGCCAGTCGCCGGTCTGGCTCCGGTAGAACCGGTCGGCATCCTCCCCGCCTTCGCCCGAATTGCTTTTGCCCCCGATCCGGTTCATGGCAATAGCCAGGTTTTCGTGGGCTTCCTTGCTGATGGAGCCATAGGACATGGCCCCGGTCTTGAAGCGTTTGACGATTTCGGTCCAGGGTTCCACCTCATCGAGGGGGATGGGGTCGTAATTCGAAAATTCAAACAGCCCCCGGATGGTCATCAGGTTTTTGGTCTGCTCGTTGACCAGGGCGGCGTATTCCTTATAGGTTTGGGGCTCGTTCAGGCGCACGGCCTTCTGGAGCTTTGCAATGGACAACGGGTTGAACATGTGCTTTTCGCCATCCCGCCTCCAGCGGTACTCGCCCCCGATTTCCAGCTCCAGCGTGGCGGCCACTTCCTTGCGGTCGAAGGCCTTGTGGTGCCTCAGGGCAATTTCTTTTTCCATCTCGTACAGCCCGATCCCCTCGATCCGGGTAGGGGTGTTGGGGAAGTATTTTTCCACCATTTTCGAGTTGAGGCCGATGCATTCGAAAAGTTGAGACCCCCTGTAGGAGTTCAGGGTGGAGATCCCGATCTTGTTCATCACCTTCAGGATGCCCTTTCCGATGGCCTTATTGTAATTCTGGATGGCCTCTTCCAGGCTGACATCCTGTATGTCGTGTTCCTCGATCTGCTCGGCGATGATTTCATTGACCAGGTAGGGGTTGATCGCACTGGCGCCAAAACCGAAGAGGAGCGCAAAGTGGTGGACTTCCCGGGGTTCGGCCGATTCGATGATAATGCTGAGCTTGGAACGCCTGCCCACCCGGTGGAGGCCGCTGTTCACATAGGAACAGGCCAGCAGGGCCGGGATTGGGGCCAGTTCCTGGCTGACGTTCCGGTCCGAGAGGATGATGATGTTCCCGCCCTCGTCGATGGCCTGGGAGGCCTGGGCCAGGACACTTTCCAGCGCATTTTCCAACCCGTTGAGCCCCTTTTCGATCTCGTAGAGGATGGGGATGGAAACCACCTTGTAATGGGGGCTGCTGTCGTAATTCTTGATTTTGTCAAGGTCTTCCTTGGAGATGACCGGGTTCTGGATCTTCAGTTTGCGGCACTGCAGCTCGGAAATATCGAACAGGTTGTGGTCTGCCCCCAGGGTGAGGCTGATGTCGCAGATCAGTTCTTCCCGGATCCCGTCCAGGGGCGGGTTGGTCACCTGGGCGAACAGCTGTTTAAAATAGTTGTAGATCAGCTGCGGCCGTTCGGAAAGGACGGCGATGGGTGTGTCGGACCCCATGGACCCGATCGGCTCCTTGGCCGCTTTGGCCATGGGCAGGATGATGGTGTTGATGTCCTCCAGGGTATATCCGTAGGCTGCCTTCCGCTTTTCCAGGGATGCTTCCCCCAGGAACAGCGGGCAGTCGTTGTAGGGGATGTCCCGCAGGTGCACCAGGTTCTTTTTGAGCCATTCGCGATAGGGGTGTTGCCCCGCTATGGCTTCCTTGATCTCCTCGTCGTTGACGATGCGGCCTTCCTCCATATTCACCAGGAACATCTTGCCGGGTTCCAACCGGCCGTGGAAGGCGATGTTTTCCGGTTCCAGGTCCAGCACCCCGGTTTCCGAGGACATCACCACGTATCCGTCCTTGGTCACCGAGTACCGGGAGGGCCTCAGGCCGTTCCGGTCCAGGACCGCGCCAATGTAGTTCCCATCGGTAAAGGGGATGGATGCCGGGCCGTCCCAGGGTTCCATCAGGCAGGAGTTGAATTCGTAAAAGGCCCGTTTGGATTCTGACATGTCCGGGTTTTTCTCCCAGGCCTCAGGGACCAGCATCATCATTACTTCCGGCAGGGAGCGGCCGGTCATCAGCAGGAGTTCCACCACCATGTCCATGGTAGCCGAATCCGACTTGCCCGGCAGGATGGTCGGCAGGATATCCTTGATCTCGTCCCCGAAAAGGTCACTCTTGAAAAGGTTTTCCCGGGAGTGCATGCGGGAGACATTCCCCCGGAGCGTATTGATTTCGCCGTTGTGGCACATATAGCGGAAGGGCTGTGCCAGGTCCCAGGTAGGGAAGGTGTTGGTTGAAAACCGCTGGTGTACCAGCGCCAGCCTGGTAACGACCCGGGGGTCCATCAGGTCTTTGTAATACAGCTTGATGTCGATGGGCATCAGCAGCCCCTTGAAGATGATGATCCGCGTGGAGAGGCTGGGCAGGTAGAAGAACCCACGCTCCGACAATTTGGAATCGATCACGGCGCGTTCCGTTTTTTTCCGGGCTATGAAAAGCTTGCGTTCAAATTCAAAATCCCCCTGTTCGTCCGAGTTTTTCCCGACAAAAACCTGTTTTACAAAGGGTTCGGTTTCCGCAGCAATACGCCCGGGGACCCGCCGGTTAACCGGCACATCCCGCCATCCCAGCAACTTGAGGCCTTGTTGTTCCAGGTTTTCCCCGAATAACTGGGTGCAGAAATCCCGCTGGTTTTCCCGCTGGGGCAGAAACACGTTGCCCACGGCATAGTTGCCCGGAGCGGGAAGGCCAAAGGAACAGACCTCGGTAAAGAATTCGTGGGGGATATCAATCAGGATTCCGGCGCCATCCCCTGTTTTCCCATCGGCACTAACGGCCCCGCGGTGCTCCAGTTTTTCCAGGATCTCAAGTGCCTTGTGGATGATGTCATTGGACTTGCGGCCCTTCAGGCTGCAGATAAAGCCCGCACCGCAGTTGTCGTGTTCAAATTCGGGTAGGTATAATCCTTGTTTTTTCATAGTCGTCTCGATCTGTGTTATCGCAGCCGTTGCCCGCGTCAATAAGGCCTGTGACCTAGGGCCGTGCCGGCATATTCCGATTGCACGATTATCTCAAAATTAGCGATATGCATACCATTAATTCATGGTATTTTGTGATAATATGCAAAAAATTCAACGTTTGTAATTAAACATTAAAAAAATCCCAAATTAGGAACAGAGGGTAAATCATATTGTGGATTTGCTAAAACCACGAAGCGGGAATGCCCCGGGTCGGCCCGAGGGAGGGGTCGGCCGGTGGAATTTTTGATTGATCGGGGGTCACCCCTTAAAAAATACGGGGGTGGGTAGTCATTTGATGAAATTCTGCTGGAATTGTAACGATTAACAGGGGTGCGTCAGGACCATGCTGATAGCAATCCACCAAGTTATTCCGGGGTATCACTCCCCCACCAGTTATTTCCGGGGTCAAAATCCTCGCTGAGCAGCCGCATCCTCCCGGCTTCCCTCGCAGGCAATTCCCTGCGGACCACTTCCCTTAAATACGCAGCTTCCCGCAACGCATTGTACTGTGGGTCCATTCGGGGATATTTAGCATGGGTCGCAGAAAGGAAATTACTTAACATGCCGTACAATTCTGCCGCCTTACCGGGGTGTGTGCCGGCCAGGTCGCGGGATTCGGCCAGATCCGTTTCCAGGTTGTAGAGTTCGTCCCGCCCGTCCTCGTAATAGTGAATCAGTTTCCAGGGTCCCTGCCGGATCACCGACGAAGGTTCGCCCCCCTGGTTTCCATAATGGGGATAATGCCAGATCAGGGGCCTTTGGTCCCAGTCGCTACTTCCAGCCCCTTCCAACAGGGGTGCCAGGCTTTTTCCATCCAGGTGCTGGAGGGGCTTTTTAGGCAGGCCGGCAAGTTCCAGCAGGGTGGGGTATAAGTCTGCCCCCGTTACCGGCTGGGTATGTGTGGCCGGCATTGCGTCCAGCCAGGGAACCCGCAGGATAAGGGGAACCCGGATCCCCCCTTCAAAGGGGTAGCCCTTCCCGCCCCGCAACGGGTGCAGGGAAGTGGAATAGGAATCACCAGCGACTACCCCTCCATTGTCGGAGGTGAATACGACGATTGTATTCCGGGCCAGGCCCAGCGAATCCAGGGTGTCCAGTACAAGCCCGACCGCTTCATCCATATTTTCGACGAGCCCCGCATAGACTGGGTTATCCTGAACCTGTCGGATGGGAAGGTACCTCCCCATCCGGAATCCGCTGGCGGCGATTCCCATTGAATCGGCTTTATCCCGGAATTTATGCCAGCGCTCCCGGGTGGTTTGAATGGGTCCGTGGACAGCGTAAAAGGAAAGGTACGCAAGGAAAGGGGTATCCCGGCTCGAAGCTATAAAGGAGGACGTCTCCCTTGCCAGCCGTATCGGCAGGTTTTCCCCGGGCCTTGTATTTGGCAGGAACGGGTTCTCCCAGGGGGAAAAATATCCGCCCATCGGACTGCCTTTTTCCCATCCGCCGACATTGACATCAAAGCCGTGATCGGTAGGCAGGGAACCTGCACCGCCCAAGTGCCACTTACCGGCAAAGAAGGTCCGGTAGCCAGCTTCCCGGAACGCTTCTGCGAGCGTTGTGTCTGCCTTCGGGAGCGCCTCTGCATAGGCAGCGGGCAATACTCTCGAATGCCGGCCAACCTCGCGCCAGTTTTCCCCGGAAGCCGCCCCGATCCAGTCGGTAATCCCGTGGCGCGTGGTGAAACGCCCGGTCAGCAGGCTGGCACGCGAAGGGCTGCAAACCCGGCTGGTCGCATACCCCTGGGTAAAGAGGCTGCCGGATGCGGCGAGCCGGTCTGTATTCGGAGTTTCATAAAAGGAACTGCCGTACACCCCCAGGTCGGAATATCCCAGGTCATCGACCAGAATAAAAAGCACATTTGGTCTGGATGGAATGGATATCCGGGTGGAATCCCCGCGGCTACAGGAGTTCAGACAAGTCAATAACAGGAGCCCGGCTGCTGCTAAAGCCGGATAGAAAGCCGGGATACGGGTTTTCACGAGTTTTTCAATTAGGGGTTCCCGCAGGGAATCAGTCCCTTAGGATACTCCTTGAAATTACGATTTTTTGGATTTCGGAGGTGCCTTCGTAAATCTGCGTGATTTTGGCATCCCGCATCATTCGCTCCACATGGTATTCCTTCACATATCCGTTACCCCCGTGGATCTGCACGGCCTCCACGGCCGTATCCATGGCCACCTGGGAGGCGTAGAGTTTGGCCATGGCGCTGGAGAGGTCATAGTCTTTACCGGTGTCCTTGTCTATCGCTGCACGATAGACGAGCATGCGGGCGGCTTCAATCTGGGTATGCATATCGGCCAGTTTGAAGGCGATGGCCTGGTGGTTGGCAATTTCGGTGCCGAATGCCTTCCGCTCCCTGGAGTATTTCAGGGAGAGCTCATAGGCGCCCGCGGCAATCCCCAGGGCCTGGGCAGCAATGCCTATCCGGCCGCCCGAGAGCGTTTTCATCGCAAATTTGAAGCCGAAGCCGTCTGCCCCGATCCGGTTTTCCTTCGGGACTTTTACATCGTTGAAGATCAGCGAGTGCGTATCGCTGCCCCGGATCCCCATTTTTTGTTCTTTCGGGCCGATCTCAAACCCATCCATCCCTTTCTCCACGATCAGGGCGTTGATCCCCTTGTGCCCTTTTTCCGGGTAGGTCTGGGCGATGACCAGGTAGATATCCGCCGAACTCCCGTTGGTAATCCAGTTTTTGGTGCCGTTGAGGATGTAATGGTCCCCAACTTCCCGCGCAGTGGTTTTCTGTGAGGTGGCGTCGCTTCCTGCCTCGGGTTCCGAAAGGCAGAAGGCCCCGATTTTCTCGCCGGCGGCAAGGGCCGGCAGGTACTTTTTCTTCTGCTCCTCCGTGCCGTAGGCTTCGAGCCCCCAGCACACCAGGGAATTGTTCACCGATACGATCACCGAGGCCGAGGCATCCACCTTGGAAAGTTCCTCCATGACCAGTACATAGGAAAGCGTATCCAGGCCACTGCCCCCGTATTCCGGGGATACCATCATCCCCATGAATCCCAGCTCCCCCATTTGCCTGACCTGGCGGGCCGGGAACTCCTGTTTTTCGTCCCGCTCAATGACGCCTGGCAGCAATTCGTTCTGTGCAAAATCGCGGGCAGCCTGGCGCACCATCTGTTGTTCTTCGGTGAAACTGAAATCCATTTGATTTGTATTTTTCTCAATGAAGCAGTGCAAATATACGCTCTGGCTAAATGATATTCAACAGAGCAGGCTCATTATTGCGAATCCAAAAATGGCGCATCCGGGTCTTTTTCCGCGATCCCTTCCGGAAATCCCACAAAAAGCAGGTCTTTATTTTTATATTTGTCGGGGTCGCCCCATCCGGCGGCCGCCCGAAGAAACCAGCCGGCAGCTGACCTGGCCCGGGCCACGGGCCTTAGCTGCTGCGAACCAAACCAAAAATGGTATTATGTTGATGAAGGAGCTCCTGGAGCGCTATGAAAACAAGCCCCCCGAAATTGTTTTTCAATGGAAGGACCCGGAGACGGAGGCAGAGGGTTGGGCGGTGATCAACTCCCTGCGCGGCGGGGCGGCCGGCGGGGGAACCCGGATGCGCGAGGGCCTCGACCAGAACGAAGTGCTGTCCCTGGCAAAGACCATGGAGGTTAAATTCACCGTTTCCGGCCCGCCGATCGGCGGGGCCAAATCCGGGATCAATTTCAATCCGGACGACCCGCGGAAAAAGGGGGTTCTGCAGCGCTGGTACCAGGCGGTTTCCCCTTTACTCAAGAGCTATTACGGCACGGGGGGCGACCTGAATGTGGACGAAATCCACGAGGTCATCCCCATTACCGAGGACGCAGGGGTGTGGCATCCGCAGGAAGGCGTTTTCAACGGCCATTTCCGCCCCACGGAAGCCGATAAGATCAACCGGATCGGCCAGCTCCGGATTGGGGTGATCAAGGTACTGGAAACCGACACCTATTCCCCGGACCCCCGCAGGAAATACACCGTGGCGGACATGATCACGGGTTTTGGCGTGGCCGAGGCGGTGCGGCATTTCTACGATATCCACGGGGAAAGCGTCTCCGGGAAGCGGGCCGTGGTCCAGGGTTTTGGCAATGTGGGGGGGGCCGCGGCCTTCTACCTGTCCAAGATGGGCGCCCGGATCGTCGGCATTATTGACCGGGCCGGCGGGGTCATCAATGAAGATGGCTTCAGCTTCGAGGAAATCCGCGAGCTCTTCGGCAAAAAGAAGGGCAACGCGCTGATCGCCGAGGACCTGATCCCATCGGACGAACTCGACAGGCGGATCTGGAGCCTGCCGTGCGAAATCTTCGCGCCCTGCGCGGCATCCCGTCTGGTCACCCAAGAACAGATCGGCACGCTCATCGAAACGGGCCTGGAAGTGATTTCCTGCGGGGCCAACGTGCCCTTTGCGGACAGGGAGATTTTCTTCGGTCCCATCATGGAATATACGGACCAGCGGGTCAGCCTGATTCCGGATTTCGTTTCCAATTGTGGCATGGCCCGGGTTTTTGCCTATTTTATGGAAGGACGGGTGTCCATGGAGGACGCAGACATTTTTAATGACACCTCGGAAACGATTAGAAAGGCAATTTTGAATATATTTAACCAAAATCCAACCCGAAGGAACCTCAGCCGGACTGCATTCGAGATCGCGCTGAAACAACTTGTTTAAACAAACCAACCTATGGAAACCATAATTATCATCGTTTTTCTGGTCGGCTACCTTGCCATCACCCTTGAACACAACCTAAAGATCGACAAACTGATACCCGCCCTGGCCATGATGGCGCTCCTTTGGGCGATCATCGCCCTGGCGCACATGCCGGTCTTTGAGGTGAATGCCGAACTCAAGGAGCTGGAACCCTCGCACCTGGACGAAATCCTCCTGCACCATTTGGGGAAAACCGCGGAGATACTGGTATTCCTGTTGGGGGCGATGACCATTGTGGAGATCATCGACTACTTCAACGGTTTTGCCACTATCAAAGGGTATATCCGGACGCGCAGCAAAACCAAACTGCTCTGGCTATTTTCCATGCTGGCCTTTATACTGTCTGCCATCATCGACAACCTGACGGCCACCATTGTACTGGTGACCATCCTGCAAAAAGTGATCAAGGACCGGAATACCCGGTTGTGGTTTGCGGGGATGATAATTATCAACGCCAATGCCGGTGGGGCCTGGTCGCCAATCGGAGACGTGACCACGACCATGCTCTGGATCGCCGACAAGGTGTCTGCCCTCCAGCTCATCGAGCACGTGCTCCTGCCATCCATTATGTGTACCGTGGTACCTACCCTTATCGCCAGCCGGTTTAAGGTTTTCAGGGGGAATATAGACGCAGAGGTCGGTGAGGATACCGAGGCAACATCAAAATTCGGGCCCACCATGCTGTATCTCGGGCTCGGATCCATCGTCTTCGTGCCGTTTTTCAAAACCATTACCCACCTGCCTCCCTATGTGGGCATGATGCTTTCCCTGGCCGTGGTGGCAACTTTTGCCGAGATCTACAGCCAGACCAAATTCAGCATCAGCAACGTGGACAGGGAGAGTGACGAGCATGCCACCCACAGCCCTGTCCATGCCTCCCTTGGGAAGATTGAGCTGCCCAGCATCCTCTTCTTCCTGGGAATCCTGCTGGCGGTAGCCGCCCTGGAGTCCCTGGGATACCTGTTTACCTATGCGGAGGCCCTGAATGAAGCCATACCCAATACGGATATTGTGGTGTTGCTCCTCGGCGTCGGGTCGGCCGTTATCGACAACGTGCCCCTGGTAGCCGCCAGTATGGGGATGTTCTCCCCTGGCCTGGACGCCCCCTTATGGCATTTTATAGCCTATTCGGCGGGAACCGGCGGCAGCATGCTGATCATCGGCTCGGCAGCCGGTGTGGTTGCCATGGGGATGGAAAAAATCGACTTCTTCTGGTACCTGCGCAAGATCGCCTGGTTGGCCCTTGCGGGCTTCCTGGCCGGGGCATTGACCTTTATCCTGTTGCGCGACCTGGTGCTCAACCCGGTATAATTTTTCGGCTGGAATACTTAAAATGGCAAAACCCCGTTATTAGAAGCAACCTAATAAGAGAGCTATTATGATAATGTTTCAGGACGCCGATGCCCAGCTGGGCGAGATTGCATCCGAAGAGAAGACCCTTTCCGTCATCGACCTGATCTTCAACGGAGGGACAGGAAGCATCGTGATCATCTCGGTGCTTTTCGTGATGCTGGCGGTAGCCATGTATATTTATTTCGAACGGTTGCTCGCCATCAAGGCAGCGTCCAAGATCGACAAGAATTTCATGAACCAGATCCGGGACCATGTGATGTCCGGCAAGCTGGAAGCGGCCAAGATCCTCTGCGCCCAGACGGACAGCCCGGTGGCGCGCCTGACCGAAAAGGGGATTTCCCGGGTCGGCAAGCCCCTGGATGATATCAACACGGCCATTGAAAATGCCGGGACCCTGGAAGTCTACAAGCTGGAGAAGAACGTAAGCGTACTGGCAACCGTTGCCGGTGCCGCCCCGATGATCGGGTTCCTCGGGACCGTGATCGGGATGATCCTGGCCTTCCACCAGATGGCCACCAGCGGCGGACAGGCCGAAATGGGAGCCCTGGCCTCGGGTATCTACACCGCCATGACCACGACCGTGGCCGGGCTGGTCGTGGGTATCATTGCCTATGTGGGGTACAACCACCTGGTGAACCGCACCGACAAGGTGATCCACAAGATGGAAGCCAATGCAGTGGAGTTCCTGGACTTGCTGAGCGAACCAATTTAAGCACCGCCTATGAAACTGAAGGGAAGGAACAAGGTGAGCCCGGAGTTCAGCATGTCCTCCATGACGGACATCGTATTTCTGCTGCTTATCTTTTTTATGCTGACGGCGAACTCCCCGAATGCCCTGGACCTTTTGCTGCCCAAGGCCAAGGGGAAGTCCACCAATACGCAGAATGTCTCGGTGACCATCAACCGGAACCTCGACTATTTTGTGAACAACCAGCAGATCAACGGAGAATACATTGAAATTGAATTAAAAAAAGCACTGCAGGGACAGGAGAACCCGACGATTATCCTCCGGGCCGAAGAGAGCGTAGCGATCAAAGAGGCCGTCAACGTGATGGATATCGCCAACAGGAACAACTATAAAGTGATCCTTGCCGTGCGTCCGAATTAATGTCACTACTCGATACGAGACACAAGAAAAAATCCTTCACGCTCACCACCTTGCTGCTGAGCCTGCTGGTCCTTTTGCTGTTTTACATCGGCCTGACCTATATGGACCCGCCCGAGGAGAATGGCATTACCGTAAACTTCGGCACCATGGAATTCGGCATGGGCAACCAGCAACCCCTGGAGCCCGTCCGCCGGCAGCAACCCGAACCCGAAGAACTGGTGGAAGATGTACCGGAAGAAGTAGCGGTATCCGAGCCGGCCACCGAACCGGCCACCGAGCCGGAAGTCCCGGAGGAATCCACCCAGGCCGAATCCCCCACCGAAAAAGTACTCACCCAGGAAAACGAGGAGTCCATCCGGATCCGCCAGCGGGAGGAAGCCCGTAAGAAGGCCGAGGAAGCGGCCCGCAAAAAGGCAGCCGAGGAAGCCCGCATCAAGGCCGAGGCCCAGGCGGAAGCCGAACGGCAGGAACGGGAGCGCCAGGCGGCCGCCGAACGGGCCCGCCAGGAACAGGAAGCCAAGAAACGGGAACTCGACGCCATGATGGGCGGCCTGAACACCTCCAGCGGCACCGCCGAGGGAAGTGAAGGGGACGACAACCAGGCAGGGGACAAGGGCCAGCCAGGGGGCGATCCGTATGCCACCACGTATTACGGGGGCCCCGGCAGCGGTAGCGGCACAGGGGGGTATGGCCTGGGCGGGCGCACGCTGGCCAGCAAGGGCCAGGTGGAACAGCAATGCAACCAGGCCGGACGTGTGGTAGTCCAGATCACTGTGGACCGCAGCGGGAAGGTCGTGGCCGCCCAACCGGGGGTGCGGGGTACGACCAACAACGATCCCTGCCTGCTCGAACCCGCCCGGAAAACGGCTTTCATGCACCGGTGGAACCCCGACCCCAACGCCCCGAACCAGCAAATCGGTTTTGTGGTGGTGAATTTCAAACTGGGGGAATAGATGACCTACCGCCAGACGCTGGACTGGATGTTTGCCCGTCTGCCCATGTACCAGCAGCAAGGCGCCACCGCCTATCAGGGAAAGCTGGAACCCATCCGGGACTTTGCCGCCCGCCTGGGCCACCCGGAAAGCGCATTCAGGAGCATCCACGTAGCCGGGACCAACGGCAAAGGCTCCAGCAGCCATATGCTGGCCTCCGTCCTGCAGGAGGCAGGATACAATGTGGGCCTGTATACCTCCCCCCATCTGAAAGACTTCCGGGAACGCATCCGGGTCAACGGGAAACCGGTGCCGGAAGCCTATGTCATCGAATTTATCGCACAGCACAAACCCTACCTCGAAAAGGCCGGGCTTTCCTTTTTTGAACTGACCGTGGGCATGGCCTTTGCCTATTTCGCCTCCCGGGAAGTAGATATCGCCGTGGTGGAGGTGGGCCTGGGCGGGCGCCTGGATGCCACCAACATCATTACCCCGGAGGTCAGCCTGATCACCAACATCGGGCTGGACCATACCGAATTCCTCGGGAAGGAACCCCGGCAGATTGCCGGGGAGAAGGCGGGCATCATCAAACCGGGCGTACCGGTGGTCATCAGCGAAACCCAGCCGGATATCGCCGATGTATTCACCGCCACGGCCCAAATGCGGGAGGCCCCGATCCGGTTCGCCGACCAGCAGGAATGGCCTGACTACCCCGTCTCCCTGCTGGGGAGTTACCAGCAGCGGAACCTCAGGGGCGTGCTGGCCACCCTGGATACCCTGAACGTTGCAGGTTCGTTCCGGGTAAACGAAAAAGCCATCCGCAAGGGCCTGGCCAGCGTTTCGGAGAATACCGGGCTCATGGGCCGATGGCAAATCCTCCGGGAGCACCCGCGGGTACTTTGCGATACGGCCCACAACCGGGAGGGGCTCGAACTGGTACTGGAACAACTCGCCCGACAATCCTACCGGACCCTCCATTTTGTCCTTGGTTTTGTAAAGGAAAAAGACCTGGACGGCATCCTGCCGCTCTTCCCCCGGGAGGCGCGCTACTACCTCTCCCGTCCCAATATCCCGAGGGGGATGCCCGTTGAAACCCTGGCAGCCGCAGTGGAACGCATGGGACTGGATGCCCAGGCGTTCCAGAGCATTGCCGAAGCCTACCAGGCCGCCATGGCCGCTGCCGACCCGGAAGACCTCATCTTCATAGGGGGCAGCAATTTCACGGTAGCTGAAGTCCTCTGAACAGTGGCCGGCGTCCTCTGACCAGACAGGTATACTGGCATGCATCCACGCGGATTTCCGGGAGCCTCGACTGTGCCGTTCTGACAACTGTCCATAATCCAACAAAAATCCTGCATTTTATTACCTTAGGGAATTGCCGGAGTGCAACCCGGCCCCTAACCAGCCATTCCTTATGCGCCCACCTGCCTTACTGAGATACCCCCTGATACTGCTGCTTTTTTGCCTTTTTGCCGCCTGCAAAGGAGAAAGGGAAGATGCCGTACCCGATGTGTCCGGGGTTGCCGGCAGGCCCAACATCCTGATCATCTATGCCGATGACCTGGGTTACGGGGATACCGGGGCGTACGGGGCAACGCAAATCCAAACTCCCAACATCGATGCCCTGGCGGCGGGCGGGCTGAGGTTCACCCGTGCCTATGCCAGCTCGGCCACCTGTACCCCCAGCCGGTATGCGTTGCTGACGGGCCGCTATCCCTGGCGCAAGGAGCAGGCGCGGATCCTGCCGGGGAATGCCCCCCTGCTGATCGACACGGCCCGGTTGACGCTCCCGGGTATGCTGAGGCGACAGGGCTACCGGACCGGGATCGTGGGCAAGTGGCACCTGGGCCTGGGTTCCGGTGCCATCGACTGGAACCGGAACATCCGGCCGGGCCCCAATGACGTTGGCTTTGACGAGAGCTATATCCTGGCAGCCACCCAGGACCGGGTCCCGACGGTCTATATCCGGAACGGGGAGGTGGTGGGCCTGGACCCCGATGACCCCATCGAGGTGAGCTATGAGGAGAATTTCCCCGGGGAACCCACTGCCCTGGACCACCCGGAAATGCTCCGGATGGATTGGGACCACGGACACAATAACAGCATCGTCAACGGGATCCCGCGCATCGGCTTTATGAAGGGCGGGGAAGCTGCCCGCTGGGTAGACGAGGACATGGCCGACACCTTCCTGGAGGAAGCGCGGCTGTTTATAGGGAACCGGAATCCGGACCAGCCCTTTTTCCTGTATTATGCGCTCCAGCAACCCCATGTACCCAGGACTCCCCATCCGCGTTTTGTCGGGGCCACCGGCCTGGGCCCCAGGGGAGATGCCATTTTTGAGGCCGACTGGTGCGTGGGGCAAATCATGAAGGCCCTGGAGGAGGAAGGCCTGTCAAAGCATACGCTCGTCATCTTTTCCAGTGATAACGGCCCGGTACTGAATGACGGCTACAGGGACCAGGCCGTTGAATTAAACGGGGATCATTCGCCCTGGGGCCCGTTCAGGGGCGGCAAGTACAGCCTGTTCGAAGCCGGTACCCGGGTCCCCTTCATCGTCTCCTGGCCCGGCACCATTGAGCCGGGGGTCAGCGATGCGCTGGTCAGCCAGATGGACCTGATGGCTTCCCTGGCCCACCTGGTCGGTGCCCCCGACCCGGCAACGGACAGCCGGAACCTGTGGGCTGCCCTGAGCGGCCAGTCCGAGGCGGGCAGGGAATCCCTGGTGCTCGAAGCCCTTGGCCGGACGGCGTTCCGCAGGGGAGCCTGGGCCCTGATCCCGCCCTATGACGGGTCCTCCGTTTTCACCACCGTGAATATCGAATCTGGCAATGCTCCGGAAACCCGGCTCTACCACCTGGATTCCGACCCGGGCCAGACCCGGAACCTGGCCGGGGATTTCCCGGAAATCCGCGATTCCCTGATGGTGGAATACAGGCGTATCAGATCGGATACCACGGCCTTTGAAACCCCCTGATCTTCTGGGCCCAACCTGCCAAAAGCAGGCAATCATTTTTTTGTTTTTTTTCTTTTGGGGAGGAAAAAACTATTCTATATTTGCACTCCCTTTCGGGCTCTTAGCTCAGTTGGTTCAGAGCACCTGCCTTACAAGCAGGGGGTCGTTGGTTCGAATCCAACAGGGCCCACATCAAGCAGAAAACCCCGCAACGCAAGTTGCGGGGTTTTTTTTGGACTTGCCGTCAAAAGCTTGCTTTTGTAAGGCAGGGACGAAAAAAATGCCTCGATTCGCGTCAGCGAAGCGTAGGTTTTCTATTTGCAGTCGCGGTTTCCCATTTTGGATCACGAGCTTGCCTGCTGGCAGGCAGGCGAAGCGAGTACTCCAACCTTCCCTTCCCTGCGTATTATCTATCTTCCGGATTCATGGAATTTTTCTTTTTCCTAATTTGCATCCACGTATAACCCAGGGGCCAGTCCGGGGGCGGGGTTTTTGCCATCTGCCTGCACAGCCAAATCATAACGCAACAAAAGGGAGTGTAATGAGCGATATTATTCTACAGGGCATCCTTTACGATGAAAAATCCTCCTACCAAAAGGGGCCTGCCCTGGCGCCCCCGCTCATCCGTGAAGCCTTGCAAAGCGGGTCTTCCAATCGATTTTCCGAGGACCAGACCGACACAGGCAGCGACCGGGTTACCGACCGGGGGGATTTCGAGGTTGCCGAATATTTCGACATTGAAACCATTACGAAAAAGCACCTCGAGCAGGGAGCCCGGGTATTGACCCTTGGCGGTGACCATTCCATTACCTATCCGATCCTGAGAGCCTTCCATGAAAAGTTCCCGAAACTGGACATCCTGCATATCGATGCCCATGCGGATTTATATGACCAGTACGAAGGGGATCCCCATTCCCATGCGTGCCCTTTTGCACGTATCATGGAGAACGGACTGGCCGAGCGCCTGGTCCAGGTAGGTATCCGGACACTCAACCCGCACCAGGCGGAACAGGCACAGAAATTTGGGGTAGAAATGCACCCCATGTCGAAATTGAATCTCGATAAAATCCCAAAATTCAGCAATCCCCTATACATATCCCTGGACCTTGATGGACTGGACCCGGCCTACGCGCCCGGGGTTTCCCACCATGAACCCGGGGGGCTGACCTCCCGACAGGTAATCGACCTGATCCGGGGTCTCGATGCCCGGGTAGTGGGGGCAGATATCGTCGAGTACAACCCCAACCGCGACTTCCAGCAGATGACGGCCTACCTCGCTGCCAAGCTGGCCAAGGAACTCCTGGCCCGCATGCTGCAGTGAACCGGTGCCGACAGGCCCGGACTACCGGTTTGCCCTGTTGCGGTTCGGAACCCCCGGGCAGAACGTAATCCAGCAGGGCCCACATCACGAAACCCTCAGTAAACACTAGGGATTTCATCGTTTGTATGTCTTCCTGATCTTCACAAATAATAATGAATGGCACTACGGATGTCACTATTCTATTCAATAGAAAAAAGAAAAAGAAGGAAAGGGAACCATAGGATTATATGCTGTAGTTAATCAGTGATACAACCCGGGTTTGCGTGTAAAAATGACTGTCGACCATTCAATCATGGACGGATGTTACTTGGGAGGCTGATTCCCCGTCAATACCCAGAAAACGCACGGCATTGTTGTAAAAAATATCCCGTTTTTGCGCCTCGGTCAAGAAGGGCGCCTGTTGAATTGCCTCAACCGCCTCGCTGATTTTTTCCGGCCAAACCATTTGGTCGGATCCAAACATGATGCGTTTACCGAGTCCGGCGCGTATCAGGGCTTCGAGATAGTCATAGAATGCAGTTCTTGGGATTACCCAGGTAATGGTTGATACATCGACATAGAGTTGTGGATACTGGTACATCACAGCAATCATTTCATCCCGGAAAGGGAATCCGGCATTCTCCACATAAAGCCTGAGCTTCGGGTGGCGCGCCAGGATATTTTCCAGCAAGAGCGGACTTCCTGATGCAGACCGGAAATGTGGCATGTACGGCCCTATGCCCAGGGTATGGATCAAAACCGGCACATTCAATTCCTCGGCCAGCGCAAAATAAGGCTCGAGTGCGGGATCGGTGGGGGACAACCCCATGAGTTGGGTTCCGATTTCACCCATGCCCTGGAGCTCGCCGGTTCGGTATGCTTCACGGAGTCGACCGGGAGTTGTGCTATTGGGGTCAAGGATGAAAGGCGATGCGATAAAGCGTCCCGGGGCCGCTTCGGACCATGCCTGGACGGTCGATATATCGATCCCGCTCAGAAACCCTTTTTTTATATTGTATCGATCCATGGCCTCCAGGGTTTTTTCCATCAACCGGGTGTCATCCACGGTTGCACCTCCGTCGCCTTCACAGGGATCGGGCCTGCAAAGCGCCGGGGTCCCGGCGGGGATTTCATCGGGAAGGCCCGTATGCATATGCATATCGATTATGGGTTGCAGCCCCCTCTGACCAGGCTTATCCTGGGGAAAAGCCAGCAGGCCTAACCAAAACAGGGCGAGAACTAGACTATACTTTTTCATGGTTTAAAGACTTTGCAGGTACAGGTGCAAAATACCTTGGAAAGCGCTTTGGTCGCATCGGCAGTATTACCCAAAAAATTTTAAGTGATATGGGTAATTCTACCTATTAATAGCTTAAAGAGGCAGGACCTGGCAGCAGGGTTCGAAGGCAATGGTCAGTAGCGCGATGGAAAAACAGTTAAACCGGCGCATCTATCAATTTATTCTTAATTGCCAGGACCGTGGCGGAAACGCGCGAGGACACCCCCAGTTTATCAAAAATATTACTGACATGGCGGTCTACCGTCCGTTCGCTTATGAACAACTCGCGGGCAACCGATTTATTGGTTTTACCGGAAGCAACAAGGCGCAGGACCTGCAGTTCGCGAAGTGTAAGGCCCTGGGTATGGTGAACGCGGGCTGAGCGTAACATAGGCGCTATTCGTTCGAGATCGGGTTTGGCTTTGAGTTGCTCAAAAAGCCATTTGGCAGCCGATAATTCCAGGGCGGCATTTTCACCATCGTCCAGTTCCCGGTAAGCCTGTCCTTTCAATTCCCTGATGCGGGCGTAATGGTAGGGTATGTACAACCTGTTCAAATGTTTCATCGCTTCCCGGGAATGTTCGATGGACCGGGTATAATTTTTTTCCGCATATCGGACCAAGCCGCTGGAATAAGCTGCTTTTGCCTGGAGGAAAGGTACGTTTGTCCTGTTGGCGATCTCACATAGCTCCTCAAGTACCCCGAAGGCTTCTTCAAGGGCGCCGCCGGCCACCATAATCTGTATCACAGCTGGTAATAATTGCATGCGCTGGACAGGATCTCCGCTCTCTTTTAAGGCGGTCCGTACAGCTCTTATGGCACCTTGCTCATCGCCCTGGGCGAGCCGTAGCAGAGCCAGGCCCGGTTGGGGTTTCCTGCCCCAGTTTGCGGATTCGTTATAACAAGCCTCAGCATCCTTATAAGCGCCCAGCAGCCGGTGCAGTTCGGCTTTGCGATAAAAGGCCTCGCCCGCCGCCGCGCTCCGATACCTGGACAGCAACTTACAGGCATCGCCGATTTCACGCAAAGCCCTGTGCCAATCGCCCTGAAACTGCATGATCTCACCCCGACGCGCCAGGCACTGGCCCTTGAATGGGACCAGGTCCGGTTGCGAATTACACCATTTGGTAAGCGCAGCCGTCCACTCCTGGGCCCGGCTGATATCCCAGACCTTGCTACACGTTTCTATAACGGCACAATAAACGATCCCTTTGACCACGGGAAAAATTTCATCCGTATTTATGGCAACCATCGATTCGTCCAGCAATTCAATACCCGATTGCACTTCTCCTACCTGGATGAGTGCCTGACCCTGTCCGAGGTGGCTGAGCACGAGCAGATCCGGATCGCAGAAATTTTCGCCGATTACGGCGGCCTGTTCAAAAAGTTTCCTTGCCTCTTCCGAATGTCCGTTGGCCAGACTTCCAAGGGCCTTTGGAATAATGAACAATCCTCGTTCGGGTTGATCCTGTTCCGCCCCCGTGTCCATGAGTCGTTGTCCCCGGGTCATCCACCCGTTGCTCCTGGCCATTTCTCCATTATTCATCAACATGAGGCCCAGCCAGAAGCAACAGCGCACGGCGTATTTGCTCTGGCCTGATTCCAGATAACACCGATGTGCGCGTTCCATAAAGCCAAAACTCTCATCATCCCTGCCAGTCAGGTAAGCTGCCAGGGCCAGGTCTACATGGGATTCAGGACCCAACGAGGCGGGTTCGGCTTTCGAAAGCCGCGTATAAATGTCCGTCCAGGTTTCGTTTTTCTGCATTCCTTGGCCTTAAAATCGGGATAGGGTCGTCCGGCCCGGGTTGGTGGGTTCAACTTCCTGTATAATGTAAGAAATTTCAGGAAGATGATTTATTGCTGTGCGAGCTTACTCCTTACAAGTCCGGATGCCAAAAGGCGCATACAGCGGGCAGAAGCTGATAAAACTGGTAAGCACGAATACGGCTGCCAGTACCAGCAGCACGATACCCCAGGTACCGCTGATGATCCCTGTGTAATACAGCACGCCGATCAGGGCGGCGATGATAAATCGGATGATTCGGTCCGCAGACCCCATGTTTTTCTTCATGATGCAAGTTTATTTGGTTACAACTTCCACAAGCCAGACGACCGACGCGATAATGGCGATGCACAGCAGGCACACCAAAAGCAGTTTGAAGGCCTTTCCGCGTCTGTCGTTTGTTCTATTCTTGCGCATTCTTTTCGAAAGTTAACCCGGATAATCCAATGATTTAGTGACTTATGTCATCTTCCGGGTTTAAGATATGCAGGGCCCGAACCGGACAAGAGGGATTTTCTGTTAAATTTAAATGAGGAAACCAATAATACTTTGCATACATGAAAGCCAGAAAGGAAATTTTCCTGCTCGCTGCCCTGGCGGTATCGGGCTTTCTGTTGCTGGTATACCTGAGCGGGATGCTGGGAACCCAATGGCCCGGACTGGGGTTTTTGAGGGAACTCCTGACCCTGCCGGCACTGGGCGCCCAATTGGTCCTGCTGGTGCTGGGGATCATCCGGTACCGAAAATTCCGGGAAAGGGAAGTCCTTGCAGGTACCCTGGTGTTGCTACTGGGCAACCTGTTGTGCCTGGGGAGCTTCTTCTGGTAATCCTGTTTCGATCGGGGTCTGATCCAGATCATTTCGGGAGCTGTCGGATTGCTGTTTCTTTATGTTCCTAAGCCTGAAAACCGCGGGTCATGAAAGTAAAGGAACTACACGGAAACGTTTCAATAAGGTTGCAGGGGGCAGTTTTGAAAGGGAATCTCCATGTCCCCGACAATGCCCTGGGCCTGGTGCTTTTTTCGCACGGGAGCGGGAGCAGTCGGTTGAGCCCGAGGAACAATTACGTGGCAGGCGAACTGCAGCAGAGAAATGTGGGCACCCTTCTCTTTGACCTTTTGACCGAGCTGGAAGATGTCGAATACGATAACCGTTTCAATATCGACCTGCTCACGCAACGGCTAATCGGGACGACAAACTGGGTTAAACAGCAGGAGCAACTCTCTTCCCTCCAGCTGGGCTATTTCGGGGCCAGCACCGGAGCAGCTTCTGCCCTTCGGGCTGCAGCCCGCTTCGGGCCGGCTGTCCGGGCGGTTGTTTCCCGGGGAGGACGGCCGGACCTGGCCATGGCCTGGCTATCCGATGTGGCATCACCCACACTGTTTCTGGTCGGTGAGATGGATCCTGCGGTACTGGAACTGAATAAAAAAGCATATGATGAACTGCATTGTACAAAGGAACTTAAGATAGTTCCCGGGGCGTCCCACCTTTTTGAAGAACCTGGTAAACTGGAAATGGTAGCCAGGGAATCGACAGCATGGTTTGTACGGTGGTTCCAAAAAAATTTGAATCGTGTTTAGAGATCGCAAAGATGCCGGAAAACACCTTGCCAACCAATTGTTGCGCTACAGGGACCAGAGTGAAAACCTGGTGGTGCTGGCCATCCCAAGGGGAGGGCTTCCCATTGGGAAGATTATCGCCAGGTCTCTTGGCGCGCCCCTTGATGTGGTCCTGTCCAAAAAACTAGGGCATCCACGGAACCGGGAATTCGCCATCGGGGCCGTGAGCCCAGAAAGCTTCATTTTAACGGATGAAGGTGCCGCCAGCCGGGAGTATATCGAGTCCGAAATAAGCCGCATCCGCAAAAAGCTGGCGGCCGATGCGATAAGGTACCGCCACGGAAGGCCGCCTGTGGATCTGACAGGGAAAATTGTCGTGATTGTCGACGATGGGATCGCGACTGGGAATACCATTCTGGCAACCGCCCGACTGGTGTATGGGCAAAATCCTTTAAAAACGGTGGTGGCCATTCCGGTAGCATCCCCAACGGCCCTTCAGAAGCTCCAAAACTCGGAATATATCGATGAAGTCGTATGTCTTTCCACCCCGCGGTATTTCCAGGCAGTGGGCCAGTTTTACGACTCCTTCGAACAGGTGACGGACGAGGAAGCCATTGAGTTGCTCGACCGGTCAAACCAGGAGTGGACGGCCTGAAGGACCTTATTTTCAAAAACAATGGATCCCAGAATCGACATATTGCAAAGAAGCAGCCGGAAACTGGAAGACCACGGCGACCTCGAACCCTTGTTGGAAGCAATGTCCCGATCCCGCCTGGTGCTCCTCGGGGAGGCTTCCCACGGTACCCATGAATACTACACCTGGCGAACTGCAATCAGTAAGAGGTTGCTCTCCGATTACGGTTTTCGTTTTATCGCGGTCGAAGGGGACTGGCCGGACTTTTACCGGGTCAACCGGTATGTGAAACATTACCAAAGCAGTGCCTCGTCTGCCTATGAGACCCTTACTGCATTTAACCGCTGGCCCACCTGGATGTGGGCCAACTGGGAAACCGAGGCCCTGGTCAACTGGCTGCATGCCTTCAACAAGGACAAAAGTGCAGGGGAAAGCGCTGGTATCTATGGTCTGGACGTCTATAGCCTGTGGGAATCCATGGAGGCGATTTTCGACTACCTGAAGACCCGCGACAAAACCCTGTTGGATAATGCCAAAAAGGCTTTGGCGTGCTTCGGAAATGCAGGTAGCGAAGTGGGGCTTGCCTATGCCCGGTCGTTGCGCGGCTATCTGCCAAAAACCTGCGAGGATGAACTGGTGGAGCTTTTGACGGGAATCCGCCATCGAATGGCCTCTTTCAATACCGACCCGGAAGCATCCCTCAACATGGAACAGAATGCTGCGGTAGCAAGGAATGCCGAGATGTACTACCGTTCGATGGTGCACCTCAACGACAATTCCTGGAACATCCGGGACAGGCATATGATGGAAGCGTTGGAGCGACTCCTCAGTTTTTACGGCCCGGACGCCAAAGGCATCGTCTGGGAGCACAATACCCATGTAGGGGATGCCAGGGCAACGGACATGGCCAGAAGCGGAACCCTCAATATCGGGCAGTTGGTGCGGGAGCGCCTACCGGAAATGAAACCATTTATCGTCGGATTTGGATCACACTCCGGTACGGTGATAGCCGGGGCGGAATGGGGTGCTCCCATGCGGAAGATGCGTGTGCCGGAGGCCCGGGAAGACTCCTGGGAACATTTGCTGCATAACACTGCCAAAGGAGACCAATTACTGCTAATGAAAGACATCCGGCCCTTTACAATATTCCGGGATCCCATTCCGCACCGGGCCATAGGGGTGGTATACCACCCGGAACATGAACGGATCGGGAATTATGTGCCTTCCATACTGCCGGAGCGATACGATGCCTTCATCCATATTGATCGTTCCGAAGCCGTCCATCCGATGTACCTCTTTGTCGACACGGACCAGATACCCGAAACCTATCCCTGGGCCTTTTGAGATCGGTTATTTTAGGGTAATTCTTGGATATATATCCGGATATCCCCCGGAGCGTGTTAAAAAACCCCCGGATTTTAACATATTAAGGTAAGATTAACATAATACTTCTGCCTGCCTTTTTATTTTTAGGGGCTTTCGGATTCCCGGGCCGGGAATAAATCGATGGAAGCGTACACAACGCTTCTTACCACCGGCATTTGTCGATGAGCTAAACCTTATTAAACCACATTTTATGAAAAGAAGAAATTTTGTCCAGTACGCGGGATTAGGCACCGGTGCACTCCTGATGCCCTCCCTGCTGATGGGCCGCGAAATCCCACAGGAAGCCCTGCTGCATCCCGGTATGGATAACGCCGTCAAAAAGAGACTGGCGGATGTTGCCCTGAACACCGCTAAATCGCTTGGGGCCACGTATGCCGATGCCCGTATCGGCCGGTACCTGAACCAATACGTATTTACCCGGGAGGATAAAGTTCAGAATGTGGTGAATACCGAATCTTTCGGTATCGGCATCCGCGTGATCGCCAACGGCACCTGGGGTTTTTCCTCCACTAACTCGGTAACCGAGGACGGGATAAAGAAGGCCACCGAACAGGCAGTCGCCATCGCCAAGGCCAATTCCGGCATTCAGAAGGAACCCGTGGTACTCGCCCCTGTGCAAACCCATGGAGAGGTATCCTGGAAAACGCCCATCACCAAGGACTTCCGGGAAGTGCCCGTTTCCGACAAGGTAGACCTCCTGTTGTCGGCCAATGCGGCAGCCATGGAGAACGGTGCGAGCTTTGTGAACTCCGCGCTTTTCATGGTCAATGAACAAAAGTATTTTGCATCCACAGACGGCAACTACATCGACCAGGATGTCCACCGGATCTGGCCTACTTTCGGCGTGACTGCCATAGACCGGCAGGCCGGCAAATTCAAGAGCCGCCAGGCCATGAGCGCCCCAATGGGCATGGGATTTGAATATATGGACGGGCTGGATTCCGAAAAGCTGGAAGGCCCGGCAGGGATCAAACTCTATCGCAACAGTTACGACATCGTGGAAGATGCGGTCCTTGCAGCCCAGCAGGCCCAGCAGATGCTGACTGCGAAATCGGTGGAGGCCGGGAAGTACGACCTGGTACTGGAGCCGAACCACCTGGGGCTGACCATCCACGAATCGGTGGGCCACCCGCTGGAACTGGACCGCGTGCTCGGCTATGAGGCGAATTACGCGGGGACGAGTTTTGCGACCCTGGACAAATGGAAATCAGGCGACTTCAAATACGGAAGCGACATTGTCAACCTGGTCGCAGACAAGACACAGCCGGGATCCCTCGGTGCCGTGGGGTACGACGACGAGGGGGTCAAAACCAAAAAATGGGACCTGGTGCGCAACGGCATCCTTACGAACTACCAGGCCATCCGGGACCAGGTACATATGATCGACCAGAACGAATCCCACGGTTGTTGCTATGCCCAGAGCTGGGACGACGTGCAGTTTCAACGCATGCCCAATGTCTCCCTGGAGCCCGGGACTGAGAAATACGGCATTGCCGATATGATCAGGGACGTGGAGAAGGGAATCTACATTGCCGGCCGCGGGTCGTATTCCATCGACCAGCAGCGGTATAACTTCCAGTTCGGGGGAACCGTATTCTATGAGATCAGGAACGGGGAGGTCGTCGGGATGCTCGACGATGTGGCCTACCAGTCCAACACCCAGGAATTCTGGAATTCCTGTGTCAAGATCTGTGATGAAAGCGATTACCGCCTCTTTGGCTCCTTCTTTGACGGCAAGGGGCAACCCTCCCAGATCAGTGCCGTATCCCACGGCAGCTCCACCTCCAGGTTCAACGATGTAAACGTGATCAACACAGGCAGGACCATTTGACATTGGTTTTCCTAAAAAATTAGACAATGGCTATATATACAAAAGACGAAGCGAGAACCATTCTCGAAAAGGCATTGAGTTTTTCGAAGGCCGATGCCTGTGAAATCAACCTCAACGGCAGCAACAGCGGCAATATCCGCTATGCGCGGAACACGGTTTCCACCTCCGGGCACAGCTCCAACCAGACCCTGGTGGTGCAATCCAGTTTTGGCAAGAAATCCGGGACGGCCACCATTGACGAATTCGATGATGCCTCCCTCGAAAAAGTGGTCCGCAGGGCTGAGGAACTGGCACAGCTCTCCCCGGAAAACCCTGAGTTTATGGAGCCCCTGGGCCCTCAGGAGTATGCGGATTCCCGCACCTACCGGGAGTCTACCGCAAATATTACCCCGGAGTACCGGGCCAAAGTGGCCAGCAGCAGCATCGATCCTGCCGCGGCACAGGATGTGACTGCTGCGGGATTTTTTAACGACTCCGAGAGTTTCAGCGCCATGATCAATTCGAACGGCCTGTTTGCCTACAACCAGGCAACCGGGATGGATTTTACCGTAACCATGCGAACCAATGACGGAACCGGTTCGGGTTGGGTGAGCCGCGACTATAACGACGTCACAAAATTCGATGCGGCAGCAGCTTCCAAAATCGCCATCGACAAGGCGGTCATGTCCCGGGAAGCCCGTGCGATCGAACCCGGGAAATACACGGTGATCCTGGAACCCGCGGCCTCCAACGACCTGTTGAGTAACATGTTTTCTTCATTCAGTGCCCGCTCGGCCGATGAGGGCCGGAACTTCATGTCCACCCCGGACGGCGGCAACAAGCTCGGGCAGAAAATCGTGGATGAGCGGGTGACCCTCTGGTCGGACCCCCAGCATCCCGATGTGCCCACCGCCACCTGGAACGGGGCGGGCCAGCCGCTGAAGAAAACCATGTGGATCGAGAACGGGGTTGTCAAGAACCTGGCCTACGACCGGTACTGGGCCGAGCAGAAAGGCGTGGAGCCCGTGCCTTTCCCGTCCAACGCCATCATGGCCGGGGGCGATGCCAGCCTGCAGGACCTGATTGAAAGCACCAGCAAGGGGATCCTGGTGACCCGCCTGTGGTACATCCGCAGTGTGGATCCGCAGACCCTGCTGTACACCGGGCTTACCCGTGACGGGACCTTTTATATCGAAAACGGGAAGATCAAGCACCCGGTAAAAAACTTCCGGTTCAACGAAAGCCCGATCATCATGCTGAACAACCTGGAAACCCTGGGGCAGCAGGTCCGCATCGACGGAAACCTGATCCCCTATATGAAAATCCGCGACTTTACCTTTACCAGTCTGTCCGATGCGGTATAGGCATGGTTAAGACCTGAGAGCTGGTTGCCCGTCCCCGCGGGCAGCCAGTTTTTTTTAAGGCCCGGCGGAGCAACGATCAAATGAAGTAAGAAGCGCATTGAGCAACGAATTTTTTTTCACGAGACTGCAGTACGAATCCGGCGACTGGGACGTGGACCAGCGCATGCCCTCCAACCTGCTGAATTCGCTGGTGGAGTATACGACCCTGCAGGTGGACACCCGGGAGCGCATCATTTCCCTGGAGAGCGAGGAAATTTTCAAGAGCCCGTTCTGTTACCTCTCCGGCCATAAACTGGTGCAGTTTACCCAAAAGGAACGGGAAAACTTCGAGAAATACGTCCGCAATGGCGGCTTCGTTTTTGCAGACGATTGCAACCACGATATCGACGGGTTGTTCGCCAAGTCCTTTGAGCGGCAGATGGAGGAAATATTTGGCCCCGGGCAGTTGGCAAAGATCCCGAACGACCATGAAATCTATTCCATCTTCTTCAATTTTGAGGACGGGCCGCCCACGACCTCCCAGGAATTGAACGGCTGGGGGGACGACCTGGTTCATGATTACCTGAAGGCCATCCGGATTGACGGGCGGATCGGGGTGCTTTACAGCAACAAGGATTACGGGTGCGAGTGGGACTATGATTTCCGGAACAAACGATGGTATAAGATCGACAATACGCGTTTCGCGGTAAACATTGTCCTGTATGCCCTAACCTCATAACAATTGTACATGGATTCAGAATTAAAACAGGCAGCCGATGAGGTGGAAGCGCTTTCCGCCAGGCTGCAGCAGCTCAAGTCGGAGATTGCCAAAGTGATCATCGGGCAGGAGGAAATCGTTTCCCAACTGCTCATCACCTTCCTTTCCGGGGGGCATGCCTTGCTGGAAGGGGTGCCCGGGCTGGCCAAGACCCTGATGATCCGGACCCTGGCGGATGCCATTGACCTTTCCTTCAAGCGCATACAGTTCACCCCCGACCTGATGCCCTCCGATATCCTGGGGACCGAGATCCTGGAAGAAGACCACAGCACCGGCCGGAAGTTTTTCAAATTCAACAAGGGCCCCATCTTCTCGAACATCATCCTGGCCGACGAGATCAACCGGACCCCGCCCAAAACCCAGGCGGCCCTGCTGGAAGCCATGCAGGAATTCGAGGTGACCTATGGGGACAAGACCTATAAACTGGACCGGCCTTTCTTTATCCTGGCCACCCAGAACCCTATAGAACAATCCGGCACGTTCCAGTTGCCAGAGGCCCAGCAGGACCGCTTCCTGCTGTACATCAAGATCGGCTATCCTTCCGGGGCCGAGGAAACCAGCATCCTCAAGGCCACCACGGGTACCGCAAAGCCAAAAGTTGGGAAAGTCATCAGCGGGAAGGAGATCCTGAGGCTGCAGGAACTCGTCCGTGAGATTTCCATTAGCGACGGGCTTATCGCATACGTCAGCGACCTGGTACGGGCCACGCGGCCGGCGACCACCACTATGGATTACGTCAGGGACTGGGTCGACTGGGGGGCGGGACCCCGGGCCGGCCAGGCCATGATCCTGACTGCCAAGGCGCATGCACTGCTGGCCGGTCGGCTGGCGGTGACGCCGGAAGATATCCGGTCAGTGGTCCTGCCCGTCCTGCGCCACCGGGTCATCGTAAACTTCCGGGCGGAAGCCGAGGGGATCACCGCCGACACGGTCACCCATAAAATCCTGGATTCCGTCAAACCAAAGGACTCCTGATGGGCAGGCAGGGCTATCAGGACCTGCTCAGGCCGGAGGTGGTCAATACCGTCTCCGGGTTGTCCCTGGTATCTCGCATTGCCGTAGAGGGGTATACCTCCGGGCTGAATAGGAGCATCAGTGTCGGGCACGGGCAGGAATTTAGCCAGTACCGGGGCTATGAGCCGGGGGACGACCTCAGGCTGCTGGACTGGAAAATGCTGGCCCGGAGCGGACGGTACTACATCAAGCAATCGGAGATCGACAGCCTGGTCAGCGTCAAATTCATCGTGGATGCGAGCGCGTCCATGCTGCACCGGGAAGGGAACCTGTCCAAATTGGAATATGCCCGCCTGCTGGTTGCAGCCCTGGCCTACCTGGCTTATAAGCAGGGCGATTCCGTAAGCCTGTTTGCTTTGAATGAGAAGGATTTTGTCAGTCTGTTTTCCCGGGCCGGGAAGAAACACTACAACCGGTTGCTGTTGGAATTGCTTAAAATAACCGGTAGCGGCCAGTGGCCGGACCCGGGGGTTGCCTCCGGGAGGATCCCCAACAAAGGATCCCGCGAGCTCGTCTTTTTCCTGACCGACATGTACGAGCGCAAGGCCGAACTGACTTCATTTATCCGGGAACTGAAATCCCCCAGGAACGAAGTGGTTGTATTCCAGATCGCAGGTCCCTCCGAAATGCAGTTTGACTATGGCAAGATGCTGACCTTTGAGGACCTGGAAACCGGGGCCCGGGTGAAGGTCGATGCACGGAAGGCCCGGGCGGCTTACCTCCAAAAAATGGAAGCGCGCATGGAAGAAATCCGGCAGCAACTCCTGTCCCAGGGCATTTACCACCACCTGTTCCAAACCGGCGAACCGCTGGGGGAGGCCCTGAGGTATTACCTCGGACAACGCAACCGATTGAACTGATATGACCTTTGCAGCCCCCATATACCTCTGGACCCTGCTGGGCTTACTGGTCCCCCTGGGTATCCACCTGTGGAGCAAGCGGGAGGCAAGGACCATTAAAATCGGCAGTATCGAACTCCTGACCGAAAGCGATTCCCGCCAATCCCAAAGCCTGAGGTTGAATGAAAAGCGATTGCTGGCTTTGCGCATGTTGGTTGTGGCTGCCCTGTCTCTGATACTGGCCCGTCCCCAGTGGATTTCCAGGGAGGCGAACACCCCCCTGGTCTACGTGGTGGAGGCTTCCCTGCTGGAACGGGGCTCCATGAAGGAGTTCCTTGACAGCGTGGCTACGGAGACCCCGGTGCGGTTATTGAAAAAGGGACTTCCCGAATGGGAAGGGGAGGTCCCTGGTCCGGCACCCGCCCAACCGCCCAACTACTGGCAGCTGTTGCCCGAACTCGATTCCCTGCAGGCCGACAGCGTGGTGGTATTTACCCGGGCTTACCTCACGGGGGTGCGATCCCGCCGCCCCCAATCCGCACATTCCGTTCACTGGGTGGTGATGGACGACGAGCCCACCGGACCCCGCCCCGCACTGGCCATGGAAAAAGGGGGCGGATATGAGGTGCTTACGGCCCGCAGCGCCCCGGGTTATACCGCTTATGCCTGGACACCCTTGGAACCCGTGGAAATTGGGGGAGGCATGCAGGGGGGAGCTGCAGTCCGCACGCCCGGCAACCCGGACAGCCTGAAACTCGAAGCCGGTCCTTTTGCAGGCAATACCCTGCCGCTGTTTTCCCGGGATACGCTCCGGGTTGCCATGTACCATTCGGACAGCCTGGTGGATGAAAGCCGGTATACGGCCGCTGCCCTTGCTGCCCTTTCGGCTTTCCTGGAATGGGAGATTCAGGTTGAAACCCTGCGGTCCCCCTCGGAGGCCATCCCGCCCGATACGGACCTTTTGGTTTGGCTGGATACCGGTCCCCCGCCCGCCTGGGAAGGTCGGTTATTGTCCTACCGGGCCGAAATGCTGGCCAACCGGCCGATTGCCCTGGGGGACTGCCGGGACTGTTTTCACCTGACCGGCCCGTTAAACGCGGAAAATGTGGTTGCCGGTCACTATGCGGAACAACTGCTGGAAATCCTGGTCCCCCTAAACGGGTTCCGGGAAGTATTGGAACCCTACGATAAACGCCAGCTGGATGGGGGGGAGATCAGGCCTGGGCGAAGTCCCGGGGCTGTTGGGCCCACCCGCATGGTCCGTGCCGGGACAAGTAACTGGTGGTGGGCCGTTTTGCTGGTCCTGCTACTCGTGGAAAGGGCATTCACCAAATACCGCAGGCAATGAAGGCAACCGGCAACACCTTCCTGCATGCATTCAGGGACCGATGGCAACGCCTGCTGTATCTCCGCAGTCTGTGCTATGCCCTGGGGGCGGGGCTTTGTGCCGGGTTGCTGATGCCGTACCCATGGGCAGGCCCAGGGGTCTTCCTGCTGGTCCTGCTGGCCGCAATCGGGGTGTCCCGACCCTGGACCCGGACCCTGGAACGGAGCAGCAGGTATATCGATGCCCACCTGGAAGAGGCCGCCTATAGCAGTGGGTTGTTGGCAGTCCCCGACAATCAGCTGACGGGATTATCCAGGCTGCAGAAGTACCGGGTTGCGGAACACCTGCCCCGGGTTTCCCGGAAACTCCACCCGCCCACCGGGATAAAAACAGCCATATCCTGGCTTGTTCTCCTGTTAATTGCGGGCCTTGCCGGCCGGCAGTTGAACCTGCCAAACCGCTGGGACCTCTTTACCGGCCCGCGGGACGCCACCCCCGAAAGCATCCGTTTTGCACCCGTGGATTCCACTGGAAATGGGAAGGCGGTCCCCGAACTAGACGGGCAGCGTATCACCATTTCGTTTCCTGGGTACACGGGGCAGCCAGCCGTCTCCTCTGAAAACCCGAATATCCGGGCGCTGGCGGGTTCCGTTATCCGTTGGCAACTGCAATTTACGGGTCCGGTGGACAGCGTGTGGATGGAGTCGATGGGGGCGGAGCATGCGCTTCGGAAAAACGGGCAGGAATACGGTTTGGAACGGCCGCTTCGAGCCTCCGGTTTTTACAACTTCCGGTACCGGGATACCCTGGGCCGCTCCTATGTTTCCGACCTGTTTTCCATAGAAGCCGTCCCGGACCGGGAGCCGGAAATCGCCATCGAAGGAGTGCCCCAGTATACCTATTTTGAAGGGGACGACCCGCGGCAATTCGCCTTTACGGGCCGGATTTCGGACGACTACGGGATCGGGGAGGCGGCGATCGTGGCTACCGTGAGCAAAGGGAGCGGGGAATCCGTGAAGTTCCGGGAGGAACGGCTCGCCTTTGACGGGGGTTTCAGGCGTGGCGCCCGTGAGCTGCAATTGCCCAAAACCATTTTCCTGGACAGCCTTCGGATGGAACCCGGGGATGAGCTCTATTTTTATATAGAGGCTTCCGACCTCCGGGTGCCGGAGCCGAACGTGGCACGGAGTGAGACCTTTTTCGCGGTAATCCGGGATACGGTTACGGATAGCTTTGCCGTGGAGGGCAGCCTCGGGGTAGACCAGATGCCCGCATATTTCAGGTCCCAACGGCAGCTCATTATCGATACCGAACGCCTGATAGCCGAAAAACCCGGGATTCCCGAAAAGGAATTCAAATTCAGGAGCAACGAGCTGGGCTTTGACCAGAAATCCCTGCGGCTCAAATACGGGCAGTTTATGGGCGATGAGGCCGAGATGGAAATGGCCCCGGCCCCCGGGGGACAGTCCGCCGGGGTGGAAGCCGACGGGGAGGAAGTGACTGCCGGCGCGGAAGACGGGACAGGTAGTGAAGATCCGCTGGACGCATATACCCACGACCACGACGGGGACAACGAACACCAACTTGTGTCCGAAGAAGCCGGGGATGCGGAAGGGGAGGAAGCGGACCCCCTGCACGAGTACCTGCACAACCACGCCGACCCGGAGGAATCCACCCTATTCGAGGAATCGCTGAAAACCAAACTCAGGAAAGCCCTTAACATTATGTGGGATGCGGAGTTGCAACTCCGTTTGTACCAGCCCGAAAAATCCCTTCCTTATCAATACGCGGCCCTGAAACTGATACAGGAGATCAAGAACAGCGCGCGCGTCTATGTCCACCGGATCGGGTTTGACCCGCCCCCTATCAAGGAAGACAGACGCCTTTCAGGTGATATATCGGAAATCGCAGATTACCGGAAAAAGGAATCGGTGCGGTACGAGCCCCAGCTTGCTGCTGTCCGGGAGGCCGTGCGCCGCCTGGAGGAACTCCTGGGGGGTGGCCCGCCATTTGGGGAAGGCGACCTCCCACTTTTTAAAGAGGCCGGCAATGAACTGGCCGAAAAGGCCGTGGCCGAACCGGGGAGGTACCTCGGGCTGCTGCGCAGCCTGAAGGGCCTTGAACGCGTATCCGGGAGGGCCCCGGAAAATTACCGCTCCCTCCGCAAGGGTCTTCTGGGTATCCTCCCCGAACCTGAAAAAACCCCAACGGCATCTCCCAGCTTCCCTGATCCCGTCAATGCGCTGTTGCTAAAGGAACTCCGGATTTATGATAAGTAGTTTTGGCATCGGCAACCCGGGGATGATCCTGCCTGCGCTGATAGGCGGGGCGGCACTGCTGGCCCTGTTACTGATCAAGGAGTGGGCGGACCGGGATTTGGGCGCCCTCTGGAGCCGGATCCTGGCAGCGGGTATCAGCGTCGCCTCCCTGGTGCTGATCGCCCTGGAACCAGTGATGGAAACGGAGCGGGAAGGAAGGCTGGGCATCCTGCTTACCGAGGGGTTCCGGCAAGGGCAGGCAGATAGCCTGAAAAAGGCTCACCCCGGTATACGCACCTTCGACTACAAAGCGGGACAGCCATTGCAGGTCCCCGGGGAGGTTAAGACCCTTTATATCCTGGGGTATGGGCCCCAGGGATATGACCACTGGCAATTCGCCGGACATCGCTGCCATTTCCTGGGGGCTTCCCCACCAGCGGGCATTATGGGCATCCAGTACAGGAAAACGCTTGGGCTGGGGGGCGACTTATCGGTGCGCGGCCTTTACTCGAATGCCCCGGACAGCACCCGCCTCCTGCTGCTGGACCCGGGCGGGAACCCGGCAGATTCCGTCCTGCTGGCAGGGGAAGGCGTGTCGGAATTTCAGCTCAGGGGGGTGCCGAAGGCTGCCGGGGACTACGTGTTCACCCTTGAAGCCAGGGATCCCCGCGGGGAGGTCCTGTCCGCTGAGCCCCTGCCCGTGCGTATCCGGACCGGGAACCCGCTGCGCCTCCTGATCCTGAACACCTATCCGACCTTCGAAACAAAATACCTGAAGAATTTCCTGGCGGGCAGGGGCAATGCCTTGCTGGTGCGCAGCCAGCTCACCCGGGGCCGCTATAAATTCGAGTACTTCAACCGGGAGGCTACCCCTGTATACAGGTTTTCCGACAAAATCCTGTCCGATTTTGACGCGGTGATTGCCGACTGGCCTTCCCTGCAAAACCTGGACCCGGCCTCCCTGAGGGCCATTGAAAAGCGCGTGGCAGAATCCGGTCTCGGGTTGTTCATACAGCCCGATGAAGATTATTTCCGTCAGAATCCGGGAAGGGCCTATTTTGAATTTTCAGCGGGACCCGGAGAATCTGCCAACCCGGGGGAGGATGGGGAATTGGAACGATATCCCTATTTCCTGTCCGGGCCATTCACTGCCCGGGAAGTTCAAAATCCCGGGAGCGGACCCATCGGGGTGGTCCGCCCTTTGGGAGCAGGTCGGGTAGCGACTACCTGGCTCCGGGAGACCTATCCGCTCGTGCTGGACGGAAAGGAAGCCGCCTACGCCCAAATCTGGACCACGCTCCTGGACGCCGTGGTAACCGCTAAAGGGGAAGCCCTGGAATGGGAGGCGCTTACCGGAATACCCCGGGTAGACGAACCCTTTGAATTCCGGGTTCGCACCGGTATTACAGATCCTGAGGTTCGCAATTCGCGGGAAGCCAGGATACCCCTTATCCGGGAGGTTTTGCTCCCGGGGAACTGGCAGGGCAGGGATTATCCGCGTGAAACCGGCTGGAACCGTTTACGTGCGGGGCCCGACAGCCTTCCCACCCATACGTATTTTGTATATGATGAAAAGGCGTGGGAATCTGTGGAGGCCCACCAGTTGCTTCAAGCTAACCGGCGTGCTTTTTCCGATGCCGAAGACGTTTCCCCTTTGGTAAAACAAAAGGAGCCGGTCCCGCCCATCTGGTTTTTTGCAGCCTTCCTGCTTGGGATGGGCTGGCTCTGGCTGGCGCCCCGGATTTTACCCGGCGGATAAGCACAGGTCCCCCATTTTCCTTAAATTACTTCTTCAAGAACAACCTGGTCCATGAAAAAATACGTTGTCGCCACCCTCTTGCTGGGGGCCGTGCTGCTCGTGCCCAGTTGCAGCCCCGTCGAAAAGGCGCCGCATCGGCCGCCGAATATCATTTTCATCATGTCGGACGACCATGCCTACCAGGCCATTTCGGCCTACGACAACCGGCTCATCGAGACCCCCAACATCGACCGGATTGCCCGGATGGGGATGCTGTTCACCAATGCGAGCGTCACCAATTCCATCTGCGCCCCTTCCCGTGCCACCATCCTTACGGGGAAGCATTCGCACATCAACGGGAAGGTGGACAACCACTTCCCCTTCGACACCACCAATGTAACGTTCCCCCAGTTGCTGCAGGAGGCGGGTTACCAGACCGCCATGTTCGGGAAGCTGCATTTTGGCAACAGCCCGAAGGGATTTGACCAGTTCAAGATCCTCCCCGGCCAGGGGGCTTATTACAACCCGGAGTTCATTACAAAGGACGAAGGCACCATACAGGTCAGGGGGTATGTCACGGATATTGTCACTGACATGACGCTTGACTGGCTGGAAACCCAACGGGATACCACCAAACCCTATCTGCTCATGTACCTGCACAAGGCCCCCCACCGGTCCTGGCAAATGGCCGGGCGCCATTTGGAGGAATTCACCAACCGGACCTTCCCGGAACCCGAAACGCTTTTTGATGGCTACGAGGGCCGTCCGGCAGCTGCCGAGGCGGAAATGAGTATCCTGAAACACATGAGCTGGTCCGGGGATTCGAAGGTATACCAGGAAGTCATGGAAGCGTTGGGCCTGCAGGAGATCGGCATCGACAGGCGCCGTCTCCCCTTTGGCACCAACCAGCTCGATTCCGCCCAGTTGGCAACGTTCAAAAAGTATTACGGCCCGGTTAACGAGGCTTTCCGGAAGGCGTATCCACAGATGGACCAGCAGGAATTGATGAAATGGCGGTACCAGCGCTACATGCAGGATTACCTGGGGACGATCCGGGCGGTGGACGAAAATGTAGGGCGGTTACTGGATTACCTGGAAGCGAACGATATGATGGACAACACGATTATCGTCTATACCTCGGACCAGGGCTTCTACCTTGGGGAACACGGGTGGTTCGACAAGCGGTTTGTCTATGACGAATCCTTCAAGACCCCTTTGCTGGTAGCCTGGCCCGGAAAAGTAGCAGCGGGTACCCGGTCGGACGAGATGGTGCAGAACCTGGATTTTGCCCAGACCTTCCTGGATGCGGCAGGGGTGGAGCAGCCGGGGGATATGCAGGGGGAAAGCCTGCTCCCTATCCTTACCGGCCGGATGGAGGACTGGGACCGGGAAGCCGTGTATTACCACTACTACGAATACCCGGCCGAACACATGGTAAACAGGCACTACGCCATCGTCACCAAGGACTACAAGCTGATCCACTACTATTTTGACCTTGACTACTGGGAACTGATCGACCGGAAAAAGGACCCGAAGGAATTGCACAATGTGTACGACGACCCGGCCTATACGGAGGTTCGGGACCGGCTGCACGGGGAGCTCGAGGCGATCCGGGAGAAATACGGGGACAGCGATTCGCTGAGCCGCAGGTATATCAACACCTTTTTGGATGACATCGAAAAGGACGGGATCTTCGGGGTCAACCAGGAGAAGCTTGGGGAGATCCTGAAAAAACGGGCCGGGGACAATTGATGAACAACTCAAAGGATGGATCCGGAAGGCGTATGAAAAATCGGTTGCGTAGGATGCTATTTCCTGAAGGGATGCGCGGACTGTTACCGGCCATGGCAGGGTTGCTTTTGCTTTGGCCCGTTTCCTGCGTCACCCCACCGGAAAAATCAGGGTTGACCGCCTTGGGCGTTTTTTGTGAACTCGTGGAAAATGGCGCCAAACCCATCGCCCTTAGCCATCCCATGCCACCGGAAGAACTGGATGCGAGCTGGTCCGATTTCCTCAGGATCGCGGGCGCGTATGGAGTGGAGCTTTACCGGGAAGATGCATTTCCGGAAACCCGGCTATTCCCATCTGCCCTGACAAGCGGGAAATCCCTGCTTGTTATCTACAGGGAGCCGGATCGCCTTATTCAGTACCAGCAGTGGAGGGCCGATGTCCGGGGCAGGGGTTCCGGGGAGGCCTTTTCCGACCGCGAACTGGCCAGGCGCCTGGGGAGGTTGCTCGGATACAGCCCGGAAGGGATCAATCGCCTCCTGCGCGCCAATTCCGATTACCGCGACCTGGCTTCGGCAGGCATCACCCGGCAAGTCACCCATTTGTACTATGCCAACCCGGGGGAGGCGGTAGCGTTTTACTCGGATGTTCTTGGTTTGGAACGTGCCGATTCAACGCGTTTCAGGATCAGTTCGGATACCTACCTGGAGGTACACCCGCCGGATGCATCCCATCCGGTTGGATTGCCAAAATCCACAGCCATTGCCCTGCTGACCGATCAATTGCCCGACTGGTATGCCCACCTGCAACAGCAGCATGTCCCTATAAAATATACCTACAAGCCCCGGGACGGCGGGCCTCATGACGGCTTTGTGGCGGTGGACCCGGGAGGCTACCTGTTGGAATTTGAACTGTTTAAGCAACATCCCGAAAACGAGCGGCTCATGGCTGTCCTGAACCCGGCTGGGGCGGTTCCCACTAAAATCGATTCCCTGGGGTTTTACGGTTCCATAACCTGGACCTATCACCGGGGCCTGCTCGGGATGCAGCGTTACTATGAAGAAGTCTTTGGCTTTTCCCTGGTGGCCGACCAGGGTTGGACCAAGATTTTCCGGACCTCCGGCAGCGGATTTATCGGCCTGGTGGATGAGCGGCGTGGGATGCTGGACTACGCCGACTCCAAGGCCGTGGAGATCGAATGGGGCCTTTCGGACATCGACGCTTTTGACAGCCATGCCCGGAAATCCTGGACGCAATACGGGTACCGGGACAGGAGATGGACAGGTCCCGAAAATTACCGTTATCAAATAGACGGCACACTTTCGGAGAGGTAGGCGAGTTTAATCTATTACGCGGATCTTATAAAGGCGGGTTTTTATCCCCCCGCCTGTTCCATGACCTTGCCGATATGACTCATTACTTCGTCCAGTTCCTTTGTAGGGCTGAAATCCATTATTTTAAGGTCTTTCTCCACAATAGCGGTATGGCCTGCCGGCAGGTAAAACAGGTCTCCGGACTCTAAAAGTTCCTCTTTCCCGTCATCGTATATCGCCCGCATGGCCCCTTCCAGGATATACCCCCAGTGCGGGCAGTGGCAACTGTCATTTTTAAGCCCTTTTAACAGGGGGGTAAAATCCGTCCCCTTGGGCAATTCATGGAAAGCCACGGTCATCCCACCGAATCCGGGAAGGGCGCGCATCACGGTTCCCGGGGCCTCCATGGTAACCGGGATGTTTTCTTTATTGATTTTCATGATAATGGTGTATTGGTTGTCTAAAGTATTTGGCAGTTAAACTTCTATAATATAGGCATTTATCAGTTAATTTTGTAACTGATCCCTGGCGTCATGCAAAAAAAGTGGCCCGCAATGGGGCCACTTTTAACACGTGTCAACAGGCATTTCTGCCTGTTTTTAAACGTCTATGCCAGGTCAAACCGGTCCAGGTTCATCACCTTGTCCCAGGCCTTGACGAAGTCTGCAACAAATTTCTCCCGGGCATCGTCACAGGCATACACTTCCGCAAGTGCCCGGAGCTCGGAATTGGATCCGAAGATCAGGTCTGTGCGGGTAGCCGTCCATTTCACCTTGCCGGTCTTCCGGTCTTTGCCTTCAAAGAACTCTTCATCTTCCGAAACCGCTTTCCAGCTGGTCTGCATGTCCAGCAGGTTGACAAAGAAATCGTTGGTCAGCACCCCGGGCCGGCTGGTGAAAATACCATGCTTGGAGCCATTGTAATTGGCATTCAGGGCACGCATCCCACCTACGAGCACCGTCATTTCCGGTGCAGTCAGGGTCAGGAGCTGGGCCTTGTCGACCAGTAACTCCTCTGTCCTGACGGAGTAATGCTGTTTCAGGTAATTCCTGAATCCGTCTGCGATCGGCTCCAGGTGTTCAAAGGACTCCGTATCGGTCATCTCCTGGGTGGCGTCTGCCCGCCCGGCGGTAAAAGGCACGTCAATGTCGTGCCCGGCATCTTTTGCTGCCTTTTCCACGGCTGCGCAGCCACCGAGTACGATCAGGTCGGCCATGGATATCTGTTTGTTGCCTTTTTGGGAGGCGTTGAAGTCCTTCTGGATCTCCGTCAGCACATCCAGAACTTTCCCCAGTTGGACCGGGTTATTGGCTTCCCATTGCACCTGGGGCTCCAGGCGGATGCGGCCGCCATTGGCACCGCCCCGGTTGTCGGAACCGCGGAAAGTAGATGCCGAAGCCCAGGCGGCACCAACCAGTTCGGAAACGGTCAGGCCGGAATCCAGGATGGTGGTTTTTAAGGACCTGATATCCTTGTCATCGACCAGGTCATAGTCCACAGCGGGGATCGGATCCTGCCAGATGAGGTCTTCCTTCGGGACTTCTTCACCAAGGTAACGGGATTTTGGCCCCATGTCCCGGTGGGTCAGCTTAAACCAGGCTTTTTGGTAGGCTTCCTTGAATTCCTGCGGGTTTTCGAGAAAATGCCTTGATATCTTCTCGTAGGCCGGATCCATTTTCAGGGACAGGTCCGTTACGAGCATAAAGGGATCATTCTTCTTGTTCGGGTCGTGGGCATCCGGGACAGTTCCTGCGCCGGCCCCGTCCTTGGGCTTGAACTGCCAGGCACCTGCAGGGCTTTTGGTCAGTTCCCACTCATAGTTGAAAAGGTTTTCCAGGTATTTATGGCTCCACTGTATGGGCGTGTCGGTCCAGGCACCTTCCAGGCCACTGGTGATGGTATCCGAGCCAACCCCGGAACCGAAATTGTTCTTCCAGCCAAGACCCTGCATTTCGATGGAAGCCCCGGCGGGTTCCGCCTCCAGATATTCCGTATCCTTGGCAGCCCCGTGGGTTTTCCCGAAGGTATGCCCCCCGGCGATGAGGGCGACGGTTTCATAATCGTTCATCGCCATCCGCCCGAAGGTTTCCCGGATGTCGTGTGCTGCCGCAACCGGGTCGGGCTTCCCGTTAGGTCCTTCCGGGTTTACATAGATGAGTCCCATGTGGGCTGCCCCCATGGTGCGCTCCAGTTCCCCGTCTTCATTGTAGCGTTCCTTGTTGCCGAGCCACTCGGTTTCGGAACCCCAGTAAATGTCTTCCTCTGGCTGGTAGATGTCCTCGCGGCCCCCGGCAAAACCGTACATGGGCAACCCCATGGATTCGTGGGCCACATTCCCGGCGAGGATCAGCAGGTCCGCCCAGGAGATTTTCTTGCCGTATTTTTTCTTGACGGGCCAAAGGAGCACCCGGGCTTTGTCCAGGTTGGCGTTATCGGGCCAGCTGTTCAGGGGTGCGAAGCGCTGGGCGCCCGTTCCGCCGCCTCCCCGGCCGTCGGCTATGCGGTAGGTCCCGGCGGCGTGCCAGGCCATACGGATAAAGAAGGGACCGTAATGTCCGTAATCGGCCGGCCACCATTCCTGGCTGTCGGTCATCAGTTCCCTGAGGTCTTTTTTGACCGCTTTCAGGTCGAGGTTTTTAAAGGCCTCCTTGTAATCGTACCCTTCGTCCATCGGGTTGACCTTTTCGGAATGCTGGCGAAGGATGTTCAGGTTCAGGGAGTTGGGCCACCAGTCGCGATTGGTGGTACCCCCTCCGGCCGCCTGATGCAATTCCCCGTTCAGAAAGGGGCAGTTTGACGCGCTGGATTCGTTTACGTCCCATGCCTTCCCGTTTTGGGAGGTGCTGGCGTGAATATCTTTTCCCATGTGTATCTTTGATTTAAATGATTTTCAGCTATAAATTTACGATAATCCAAACTTATGGGGATGGATTCTCAATAGTTAAAACTTATGTGAATTCGACAAAACCTATCGGGGTCGCGCCGGATCCGGAACCCCTTAATTTACGATTTTTTCCAGCCATAAAAAAGCGTCTTTAACCTGGTTTTTCTCTGTTGAAATGGGTAGCCCACCCCAGTGACAGGAAACGTTCAAGATTGGCCATGCCCGCAACTGCATATACCATATACGTCATTGAATTATCGCGCCGCGTTTTTTCAGAAAACAGGCGCTTTCGCGAAGCGAACCCCCAATTCAACGGGGTGTTGCAATGCCTCTATGTCGGGATGACCAGCAAAACGCCCCGGATCCGGTTTGAACAGCACCGTACGGGTTACCGGAACCAGAAGGGCCATAACCTCTCTTCCTCCATCGTGCGCAAATACGGCATGTACCTTCGCCCCAGCCTTTACAACCATATCCAACCATTGAAAACCCGGGCCGAAGCGCTCCGGATGGAGGAAACCCTTGCCCTGGAACTGAGGCGAAAGGGGTATGCCGTCTGGTTCAATTGACCATGGGGACGGATTAACTGAAATCGGAGGCAACAACCTGCCTGATTCCTTCCGCATAGGGGGTGGGGGTCAACGAAAAGCGGCTTTCAAACTTGGAGCTGTCAAATACATAATCCCGGTCGTACTGGTAGATCATCTCAACCGTTTCGCGCATAACAGGCATAAACAGCCCGAGAATCTGCAGCATATACTTTCCTACCTCCCGGTAGGCCGGTTCAGTTCCCAGCGCCTTCGCAATATATTCCACCCACTCTTTGCCGGTATAGGGATCCGGCGCTGTGGGCAGGTGCCATACTTCCCCATATGCCCCGGGGCTGTTACCCAACAGGGCGGTTGCCCTGGAGGCATCCGGCACATAGGTAAACGAATGCTTTTTGTCCGCCCGCCCCAGCCAATTGGCCTTTTTGCCCTGGCTGAGCGGCTTGATGACGGTTTCGGCAAGGATGCTGACGTTTTTCACAGCAGGCCCGTAAAAATCCGCTGAGCGTGCAATCAGGGCTTCCAACCGCCCTTCCTTGGTGGCATCCATCAACATCTGTGCAATGCGGGCACGCACCTGTCCTTTTTTGCTGGGGGGATCCACGGGGTGGTTTTCGGTCATCGGGTCGAGGCGGGCTTTGGAGTACATGTATACATTGTCAAAGAAAACCAGTCGGGTCCCGTGGTGGGAACAGGCTTCGATTGCGTTTTCCATGATCCGGGGCCAGGCAGCTGCCCAGGTTTTATGCGAATAGGGTAAGCCTACGGTCAGGTAAGCGACCTCGGAACCGGCCACGGCATTGCGTGTCTGGTCCGCATCTGTAAGGTCCGCCGCGAAAATTTCAGTTTCGGAACCCGCTTTTTCCGGATTTCGGCTAACCAGGCGGATATCCGAAGTATATGCTCTTAAGTCGTTGGCGAGGGCTTTGCCGATGGCACCCCCGGAACCCAGGATCGTTTGCATGGTGTATTGATTTGCAAAAAGTTACGCTTTTTTGGATCAGGTGGCAATGGGGCATGATGCGTTTTTTTAGGACGGGGCCCCACCCACCCGATTTCAATATCGCCTCCCAGGCCGCAAAACGCAAGCATCCGCCCAGGATTCATTCCCGCTTTCCCCGGTGTTTGTATCTTTAACAACAATGCCGGCAGCCGAAGGGAAGCCGGCCTACGCATCCGCAGCTATGATTTACATCGCATCCGATCACGCCGGTTTTGACCTGAAAACGGCATTGGTCCGGTTCCTTCGGGATTCCGGGCGTGAGGTCCGGGACATGGGCCCTGAAACGTATGACCCGGAAGACGACTACCCGGATTATATACTGCCTGCTGCCGAAGCGGTTGCCGCCGACCCAGGAAGCCTGGGGGTGGTCATCGGCGGGTCCGGCCAGGGCGAGGCCCTGGCGGCCAACAAGGTCAGGGGGGTCCGTGCCGCACTGTATTACGGGGGGCCCAGGGAGATCATCTCCCTTTCGCGGACGCACAACAATGCCAATGTCCTTTCCCTTGGGGCCCGGTTCATCTCGGAATCGGAAGCCGTTGAGGTGATCGGGCTCTGGCTGGAAACAAGTTTCAGCGGGGATCTGCGGCACGAACGCAGGTTATTGAAGCTCAGGGAGTACGAGGAACGGCATTCCAGGGGGTAAGGGAAAAATCAGGGGACACTGCGCAAAACGAGCGGCAAATGCCCCCTGCACATTTGATGATTTGTGTATCTTTAAGCCTATGTGTACTGACTTCCTTTACGAATCAGACTGAACTTCCAGAATAAACTAAGCAAACCCATTACTATGCAGATTATTGAAGATTCCAAGGTATACGATGCGATTGTCGTCGGGTCGGGTGCCGGCGGCGGCATGGCTACCAAGGTCCTGGCGGATGCCGGGCTGAACGTGGCCGTTGTGGAAGCGGGGCCCTTCTTTGACCCGGCCGATGAAAAGCAGCGGACCCAGATGAAATGGCCCTACGAAAGCCCCAGGCGGGGAGCCTCAACCACCCGGGCATTCGGGGATTTTGACGCTGCCTATGGCGGTTGGGAAATCGAGGGCGAGCCCTATACCCACAAAGACAACACGGAATTCCACTGGTTCCGCTCCCATATGCTGGGCGGGCGGACCAACCACTGGGGGCGGATTTCCCTGCGATTCGGCCCCCAGGATTTCAAGCACAAGGATATCGACGGATACGGCGACAACTGGCCCATCGGGTATGAGGATGTCAAGCCCTATTACGACCGGGTGGACAAGATGATCGGGGTTTTCGGCACCAACGAAGGCCTCCCCAACGACCCGGACGGCTTTTTCCTGCCGCCCCCCAAACCGCGCCTGCACGAATTGTTCTATATCCGCGGGGCCCAGAAGACCAAGGTGCCGGTATACCCGTCGCGTATGTCAATGCTTACCAAGCGGATCAACCCGGACCGGGGGGTATGCTTTTACTGCGGGCAGTGCAGCCGCGCCTGCCAGGTATATGCGGATTTTTCCGCCGGCACCTGCCTGATATTCCCGGCCCAGAAAAGCCGGGGACAGGTAGACCTGTTTGTGAACTGCGTGGTACGGGAAGTGACCACGGATGAAAACGGCAGGGCCACCGGCGTGTCCTATATCAACAAGGAGGACCGCAAGGAATACAAATTAAAAGGCAAAGTGGTGATCCTCGGGGCGTCTGCCTGCAGCAGTGCCCGGATCCTGCTGAATTCAAAGAGCCCGCAGCACCCGAATGGCCTGGGGAACAGCAGCGACCTGGTGGGGAAATATCTCCACGATTCCACGGGCGCCAGCCGGGCCGGATTCATTCCGGACCTGATGAACCGCAGCGTATCCTACAACGAAGACGGGGTAGGGGGCATGCATGTGTACTCCCCCTGGTGGGGCGACAATTCGAAGCTGGATTTCCCACGGGGCTACCATATCGAGATATGGGGCGGGATGGGAATGCCCTCCTATGGCTTCGGTTTCAATGCCAATGAGTTCAATAAGTTCTTCGGGACCAAAGTGGGCGGCTATGGGGACGTGCTTCGGAGCGATGTCAAAAAATATTACGGTGCGGTGGTCGGCCTCAGCGGCCGCGGGGAATCCATTGCCCGGAAGGAGAACTACTGCGAAATCGACCCCAACGTCCGCGACCAGTGGGGTATCCCGGTACTCAGGTTCCATTACAAATGGTCCGACCTGGAACGGAACCAGGCGCGCCATATGCAGGACACCTTTGAGGAGATCATTGTGAACATGGGCGGGGAACCCCTGGGGGACAAACCCGGAAAAGACAGGGACTACGGGTTGCTGGCCCCGGGGATGATCATCCACGAAGTGGGGACTACCCGGATGGGGGACGACCCGAAGACCTCGGTGACCAACCGTTACAACCAACTCCACGATGCGGACAATGTCTTTGTGGTGGATGCGGGCCCCTTTGTATCCCAGGCCGACAAGAACTGTACCTGGACCATCCTGGCCCTCTCGATGCGGGCTTCGGAATATATCGTCAATGAATTGAAACAACAAAATATCTGATCAGATGGACAGAAGAGAAAGCCTAAAATCCATTGTGCTCGGTTCCCTGGCCGGGGGCCTGGTACTACAGGGGTGCAAACCCGGCGAAGAGCAGGAACTGGCAGCCGCCATTGACCAGAAGGCCAGCGATTACTACGGCCGTACCCCGGAAGAGCTCGAGAGGGATGAGGAATTGATGGAGGAAACCCTCCTGACGGAGCATGAGCGGCAATTGCTCACCGTATTATGCGATGTGATCCTGCCCCCGGGCGAGCAATTTAAGGGGGCCTCCGATGCGGATGTGGCCGGGTTCATCGAATTCATGGCAAAGGACCTGCCCGACCTGCAGACCCCCCTTCGCGGCGGCTTGCTGGACCTGGACCACAAGTCCAACACCCAGTTTGGAAAATCCTTTGTGGATACCACGGAGGCGGAACAAAAAGAACTGATCGACCCCATAGCCTATTACGATCCGGAAGTACCCCAATTGGAAAGGGACCCGGCAGTGAATTTCTTTTCCCTGGTCCGGAACCTGACGCTCACCGGTTTTTACACCTCGAAAATCGGCATCGAGGAACTGGGGTACAAAGGCAATTCCCCGAACGTGTGGGACGGCGTCCCCGAGGAAGTCCTCGCCCAGCACGGGGTGGCCTACGACCCGGAATGGATTGCCAAGTGCGTGGACCAGGAAAAGCGGAATATCCAGGCCGAATGGGACGATGCAGGCAACCTAATTACCTGATTTCCCAGAGGCAGCCACCCGTTACAACAATGTGATGGCCGATCGATAAGACAGGCCGGCAGCCATGGGGCTGCCGGTTTTTTATTTCCCGTTAAACCAGACCATGATCCCGATCACGATGCCCACGATGATCACCGACACCAGGATGTCTTTCCAGTTGTAACTGGCTTTGTTGCGTTGTTTTTCTTCGGCGGTGATGGTGGCATAGGTCAGGTTTTCCACTTTTTCCGCGGCAGGTGCCGGGGTGAGGAGGCTGACCACGACCAGCAGCGCCATGCAAAACAGGAAGAACCAGGCCGCAAAAACCAGGAAGTTCATCGCCCCGAGGGTGTGCAGGAAGGTTCCGGGTTCCAGGGAACCCTTGGAAAGTTCCAGTACGATACGGAGCGCGCCCACCACAAACCCGGTTACCAGCGTAATGAAAGCCCCCTGTGCATTGATCCGTTTGTAAAAGATCCCCAGAAGGAATACCGCCGTGATCGGCGGGGCGATGTAGGATTGCACGCTTTGCAGGTATTCGTAGAGCACGCCGGAGATATTCGCCATGATCGGTATCCAGATAATGCCGATGATCACCACGATGGTTGTGGCGATCTGCCCGGTGCGCACCAGTTTTTTCTCCGGGGTTTTCGGTTTGAGCTTTTTGTAGATATCCACCGTAAACAGGGTGGAACAGGAATTGAAGACGGAAGCCAGTGAACTCATCAGGGCTGCCAGCAATCCAGCCGCAACCAGGCCCCGGAGACCGGAAGGCAACAGGTTGCTCATCAGCACGGGGAAGGCTTCGTCCGGGCTGTCCCAGTGGAGTTCGCCCCGCATCTTGAGGGTGAGGGCAATAACCCCGGGTATCAGGAACAGGAATACGGGCATAAGTTTGAGCAGGGCCCCGAAAATGGTCCCCCGGCGGCCCTCCTTGATATTTCTGGCGGTCAGTGCCCGCTGCACGATATACTGGTCCGTACACCAGTACCAGATCCCGACGATGGTACTGGTAATCACCAGCCAGGGCCATGGGAAATCCGGGTCTGTAGCGGAGCGCCACATATTCAGGTACTCCGGGGTAACGGTTTCCCGCATGCTTTCCCACCCGCCCACGCGGTCCAGCCCGATAAAGGTCAGGGCAGCGGCCCCCAGGACCAGGATGATCGCCTGCAAGGTTTCCGTGTACACCACGGCGCGCATTCCCCCAAGGACTGTATAGATGCCGGTGAGCACCACGGTGGCAATGGCCCCGGTCCAGAAGTCGATACCCAGCAAGGCAGAGACCACCACGCCACCCGCATAGATGGTCACGGAAATCTTGGTCAGCACATAGGCGACAATCGAAAAAATGGACAGAATCCACCGGGAACGCGCATCGAAGCGCTTTTCCAGGAATTCCGGCATGGTGAACACCCCGGCCCGCGCATAAAACGGGAGAAAAATCCACCCGAGGGCCAGCACGATCCAGGCGTGGATTTCATAGATCAGCAGGGGCAGCTTGTTGCTGGCCCCCGTCCCGGCCAGCCCCACTACGTGTTCGGACCCGATGTTCGAGGCAAAGATGGAGGCCCCCACCACGAACCAGCCAATGTTGCGGCCGGCCAGAAAGTAGTCTTCCGTATTTTCTTTTTTTCTCAGGATCACCCATACGGCAATTCCGAGCAGGATCAGGAAATAGATGGAAATGGTTACCCAGTCCAGGGAATCGAGCATTTGCATGGCTTGAAGGGTTTAGTTGGTTGTGAGTTTGAATTTCGTATGAGAAGAATAGGTTTCCCCCGGGTCGAGCCTGACGGACGGGAAAGCTTCCTGGTTGGGGGAATCCGGGTAGTGCTGGGTTTCCAGGCAAAAGCCGCTCCGCCGGGCATACGTACCTCCCCCCTTGGCGGGAAGCGTACCGTCCAGGAAATTCCCCGTATAGAATTGCACCCCCGGCTCATCGGTAAATACCTCCAGCCTGCGGCCACTTGGGGGATGGGTCACCGTGGCCACCTTGCGGAAGCCGGCATCGGGCCCGTTTAGGATCCAGCAATGGTCATAACCGCCCCCCAGGGAAATTTGCGGGTTATCGGCATCGATTTCGGCCCCAATGGTTTTGGGCTGCGTAAAGTCGAAGGGCGTACCCGCGACAGGGCGGATCTCCCCGGTTGGGATCAGGCCGGCATCCACAGGCAGATAGGCATCGGCCTGCAGGGTTAACATGTGGTCGGTTATGGGCCGGGAGAAATCCCCCGACAGGTTGAAATAACTGTGCTGGGTGAGGTTGACCACGGTGGGCTTGTCGGTCTTTGCCTCGTACAGGATATCCAGCTCGCCGGCTTCGGAAAGCGTATAGGTGACTTTGACATCCAGGTTCCCGGGGTACCCCTCTTCCCCGTCCGGGCTGCGGTAGGTAAGTTCCAGGGTATTGCCCGCGTCGGATTGGCGCGGCTCGGCCTGCCACAGGACTTTGTCAAATCCCTTGACCCCGCCGTGCAAGTGGTTTTCGCCATTGTTTTTGGCCAGTGTATAAGCCTGACCGTCCAGGGAAAAGGATCCGCCCGCAATCCGGTTCCCGTACCGGCCAATCAGCGCCCCGAAATAGGGGTTGCCATCCAGGTAGGGCTCCAGGTTGTCGAAGCCCAGGACGATATCCTCATAGTTCCCTGAGGCATCGGGGGCTGTCCAGTCCGTGATGATCCCACCGAGGTTGATAACCCCGATTTCCATCCCGGAGGTATTCCGCAGGGAATACCGGGTAACCTCACGCCCGTCGGGAAGGGTGCCGAAGGATTGTTGGCCAATGGCCATAGTGTCGGGGGCCTGTTCAATACCGCCTGCAGCGTCTGCATCCTTTTTGGGTCCGCCGCAGCCTGCCGCGAGCAGCAAGAGGGAACACAGGGAAATCCGAATTGCCTGTTTGAAAGTCCGATCCATCATTTTTCAGTTTGTTTGTGTGTTTGGTTGTATTCGTGTGTTTGCTTGCATTTGTAACGCGTGACCGGGGAGAACCGCAAGAGGGCTCATCCGCGGCAGCGGTTCCCCATCCTGCCGGAAGGCCAATCCGCCTGCCTACATGCCATGGCGAAAATGCTGGTAATACACCTCGTTGGCACGGATCCGGTCCTTGAACTCCCTGATCCGCGTTTCTGCATCGATGACCAACAGTTCAATACCGAAAATATCGGCAAAATCCTCCATATACGCAGTGGTCAGGGCCTGGGAATACACGGTGTGGTGGGCACCCCCGGCCAGGATCCAGGCAGTGGCCGCCGCCTCCAGATTGGGTTTCGCGTCCCAGAAGACCCGGGCCACGGGCAGTTTCGGGAGTTCCGCCGGGGTGGACACGGCTTCCACTTCGTTGACAACCAGCCGGAACCGGTTGCCCATATCTATCAGGGAGGCATTGATGCCGGGCCCGGCCGGGGAGTTGAATACCAGGCGGACCGGGTCTTCCTTCCCGCCGATCCCCAGGGGGTGGACTTCGCAACTGGGCCTGCCGGATGCAATGGACGGGCAGATCTCCAGCATATGGGATCCGAGCACCAGGCTTTTGTTTTCGCCGAAATGGTAGGTGTAATCCTCCATAAATGACGTGCCCCCTTTGAGGCCTTTGGCCATGATTTTGCAGGCTGCGACAAGGGCAGCGGTCTTCCAGTCGCCCTCGGCCCCAAAACCGTAACCGTCTGCCATCAGCCGCTGAACGGCAATGCCCGGCAACTGCCGGAGCGCGCCCAGGTTTTCAAAGGTATCGGTAAAGGCGTCAAACCCGCCTTCCTCCAGGAAAGCCCGCATCCCCAGTTCTATTCGGGCCGCCTCCACCAGGGAGGCCCTTTGCGCCCCGTTTTTCCGGAGGGCGGGAGCCAGGTCGTATCCGGCTTCATATTCTTCCAGGAGGCGGTCGATATCGGTTGTTGCGATGGATGCCAGGCGGCCGGTGATATCCGAGGAATCGTAGCCGTTGACCGAAATGCCGAAACGCATCTGGGCTTCCACCTTGTCTCCTTCGGTGACGGCTACCTCCCGCATGTTGTCCCCAAAGCGCGCCACTTTCATATTGCGAAGCGCATCTGCCCCGAGTGCCACCCGGGCCCAGACGCTGAGCTTTTCCTGAACCCTTGCGGATTGCCAGTGGCCTGCCACTACCTTGCGCGCCTTTCGCATCCGGGTCATCATATACCCGAATTCCCGGTCCCCGTGTGCGGACTGGTGCAGGTTCATATAGTCCATGTCAATACTGTCCCAGGGGATCCCGGCACGGTACTGGGTGTGTAGGTGGCAAACGGGCTTGCCCAGTTCGCCCAGTCCCCTGATCCACATTTTGGCCGGCGAAAACGTATGCATCCAGGGAATGACCCCGATGCACGCCGGGTTGGAATTGACCTGCCGGCACAGGCTGGTGATCTCCCCTTCCGTGGTAAGTATCGGTTTATAAACCAGGTTGACGGGCAGGTTCCCTGAGCTATTCAGGCCGGCCACGATCGCCTCCGCATCCGCAGCTACCTGTTTAAGCGTTTGCGGCCCGTACAGGTGCTGGCTTCCGGTGAGGAACCAAATTTCTTTGTGCTGTATCTCCATGTTCAATCCATTCTGTTTTATTGGCCGTAATAGGCGTCCTTACCGTGTTTCCGGTTATAGTGTTTTGCGATCAGGGTGTCTTTCATCCGATCTGCCCCCGGGTTGATCTGCAGGGTCAGGTAGGCCATTTGTGCCACGGTTTCAAGCACCCTGCTGTTGTAAACGGCCTGCGCTGCATCTTTTCCCCAGCAAAAAGGCCCGTGGTTCCCGACCAGGACCATCTGGACTTCTTCGGGAGAAAGCTTCCGGGATTCGAAGCAATCCCGTATCTGTATCCCCGTATTGTGTTCGTAGTCCCCCTCGATGAGGGAGTCGGCCATGGGGGGTGCGCAGGGAATGTCATGGGTCAGGTGGTCCGCATGCGTGGTCCCCAGCAGGGGGATGTCCCGCTGTGCCTGTGCCCAGGCTACCGAGTAGAGGGCGTGGGTATGGGCGATGCCCCCGATCCCCTCCCATTGCCTGTAGAGGTAGGAGTGGGTCCGGGTATCGGAGGAGGGGCGGAGCTTTCCTTCCACCACCTGGTTTTCAAAATCAAGGACTACCATATCCTCCGCCCGCAATTCGCTATAGGGGACCCCGCTGGGTTTGATGGCGAAAACCCCTTGCTGCCGGTCGGCCGCACTGACGTTGCCGAAGGTTTGGATGACCAGGCCCAGGGCGTTGAGTTCCATGTTGGCCTGGTAACATGCTTCTTTTAAAGCGGTATATGCAGATGCCATTTCAATCGGATTTTGTTAAGGTTGCGGCGAATGCACCCAGCCGGTCATATTGTTCCATGTACGGTTGGAGGGCTTCGGATTCCCCGGGCCTGGGGTGGTATTCCTTTTCGATGGGACTACCCATTTTGGCGGCTGCTGCAGGGACATCCGGATAGATCCCCGCCGCCACAGCCGCGTAAATAGCTGCTCCCAGGGCCGGGGCCTGGTCGGATGCGGCAACGGCCACGGGCCTGCCGAGTACATCGGCCAGCGTTTGCATGACAAAATGGGATTTGCGCGCCACCCCGCCAATGCCGATTACCGAACGGATGGCAACGCCCTCTTCCTCAAAGCGGTCCACGATTTTTTTGGACCCGAAACAAATGGCAAGAACCAGGGCTTTGAAGATATGCGGGGCTTTTGTGCCAAGGGAAAGGTTGGCCAGGGCGCTTTTCAGTTCCTGGTTGGCATCCGGGGTCCTGCGCCCGTTGATCCAGTCCAGGGCCACCGGCAGGCTTTCGGACCAGGGGATGCTTGCGGCGGCTGCCGTGAGTTCCGGGATCAGGCGGCTTTCGATGTCGGCCCTCAGGGCGTCCCGTTTCGAGGCGTCGAGTTCGGGGGAATTGTACACCAGGTTTTCCAATGGCCAGTTGAGTACATCGCGGAACCAGGCCAAAAGGTCACCGAAGGCGGATTGTCCCGCCTCCAGACCGGTCCTGCCCGGGATGACCGAGCCATCCACCTGCCCGCAAATCCCGCGGACCGTTTGTTCGCCCAGTTCCTTGTTTTGGGAAACCAGGATGTCGCAGGTGGAGGTGCCCATGACCCGGACCAGCGTGTGGTCGTCTATCCGGGCGCCCACGGCTCCTGCATGGGCGTCGAATGTGCCGACGGCTACCACTGTATCCGTGGTCAGACCCAGCCTCCGGGCCCATGTCGCGCTGAGTCGGCCGGCCGGCTGGTCGGAGGTAAAGGTTCCCGAATACAACCGCCCCCGGAGCTCCCCCAGGTAGGGGTGGAGGCGTGAAAGGAACCCGGCGGGGGGCAGTCCCCCCCAGGACGGGTGCCACATGGCCTTGTGCCCGGCCGCACACCGGCTTCTCTTAAAAGCCATCAGATCGGTGCCCCCGGTCAGCAGGTGGGTCATCAGATCGCAGTGCTCCATCCAGGACCACGCCGCTTTCCGGACCCCGGTATCTTCCCGGGCGACATGCAGGATCTTGGCCCAGAACCATTCCGAGGAATAGATGCCGCCCACATACCGGGTGTAGTCCGGACCATTGCCGCTGCGCGCCAGCACATTGATTTCCTCTGCTTCCGAAATGGCCGTGTGGTCCTTCCATAGGACCATCATGGCATTGGGGTTTTCCTCAAACCCCGGTTCCAGCGCCAGCGGGTTCCCCTCCCGAGTAACAGGCACCGGGGAGGAGCCCGTGGTATCGATACAGATGCCCCGGATGGCGGCAGGGTCCACATTGCTTTTTTCCAACACCTCCCGGATAGTGGATTCCAGCCCCTCGATATGGTCCAGGGGATGTTGCCGGAATCGGTTGGCTGCCGGGTCGCAATACTTTCCGGCTGCCCAACGCGGGTAGGCAAAGACGGCAGAAGCCTTTTCAGACCCGTCGGCCGTATCGATCAGGACGGCGCGGACCGAGTCCGTTCCGTAATCCAGGCCGATGACATACTGCTCCATCTTATCCGTTTAAGTAACCTTAATCCTCAGAAAGCACCACTACCGAAAACGGGGGGAGTTCCATGGTCAGCATCCCGTTGCGTACCCGGAAGTCGCTGAAATCCGACGGCCGGACCTTGTCGGGATTGTCAAAGGTGTTGTGGTCCTGCAGGTTGCCCGATTGCAGGATCTTACCCGTAAGGTTGCCGGATGACACGCCTTTCAGGTCTATGGATACCGGGTGGGATTGGCCGGCGTCGATATTCACCAGGGAAATATGCACCTTGCCCGCGGGGTCCCGGGAGGCCGACACGGACAGGGCCGGTAATTTTTCCCCGGCTACTTCGTACTCCGGCGAATCCAGAGTTACCGGCAACAGGGCCGCGTCCTGGTGCACCTTGTACATATGCATCACATGGTAGGTGGGGGTCAGGAGCATTTTTTCGCCTTCGGTGAGGATGACGGCCTGCAGCACGTTGACGGTCTGGGCCAGGTTGGCCATTTTCACCCTGCGGGCATTGTTGTTGAAGATGTTGAGCACCAGGCCGGCAATCATTGCATCGCGCATGGTGTTTTGCTGGTAGAGGAAGCCGGGGTTGGTGCCGTCGATCACGTCATACCAGCCGCCCCACTCGTCCACCACCAGGTCCACCCGGCCTTCCGGGTCGTATTTGTCCATGATGGCCACATGCTTTTCGATGAGTTCCTGCATCCGCCAGGAGCGTTCCATGGTCTGGAAATACTGCTCCTCCGTAAAATCCACCGACGAACTCTTGGCATTCCAGTCAATCACCGAGTAATGGTGCAGGGCAACCCCCTGCAGCAGGCGGGCCGGTACATTTTTCATCAGCACCTCCGTCCAGTTGTAATCGTCGTCGCTGGCCCCGGAGGCAATTTTGTAGACCCCGCCCTCAATGCCGCTGTTGGAAAGGAAGGTGGCGTATTTGCGGTATTCATCCGCATAGTATTCCGGGCGCATGTTGCCTCCGCAGCCCCAGGCTTCATTGCCAATCCCCCAGTATTTTACCTTCCAGGGTTCATCCCTGCCGTTCTGGCGCCGGAGGTCCGACATGGGGCTTTTGCCGTCAAAGTTGGTGTACTGTACCCAATCTGCCAGTTCCTGTACGGTCCCGCTGCCCACATTGCCCGTAATATAGGGGTCTGTGTCCAGGAGCTCGCAGAGGTTCAGGAAGTCGTGGGTGCCAAAACTGTTGTCCTCGGTAACCCCGCCCCACCAGGTATTGACGATGGTGGGCCGCTCCTCCTTCGGGCCAATGCCGTCCTTCCAGTGGTAGGTGTCGGCAAAACAGCCGCCGGGCCAGCGGAGGTTTGGGATGGACAATTCGCGCAGGGCCGCGACGATATCGCTGCGGATCCCGTCCGTATTGGGGATCGGGCTGCCTTCGCCCACGTAGAATCCCTCATAGATACAGCGGCCCAGGTGTTCGGCGAAGTGGCCGTAGATGTGCCTGCTGATGGTTTCCGGGTTTTCGGGTTGGGCAATGCTGACCGGGGTTGCCTGCTGTCCTATGGCGGCGGGCCCCAATACCAGCAGCATCAAAAAAATCTTGAATCGGAACATGATTAGGTGTTTTGAAGTTGAACGTGTATTAAGGTGAACGTGTATTAAAGACAATAAAGGCCGTGGTGCAGACACGGCCCTTATCAATTAACTAAAACTCAAAACTAATTCAAACAGCACCGGGATTTGAGGACCCGGGAACACATAAGTGTTTTTTGTACATTTCTAAGATAGTAATTCTCCCGAATTATTCAAAAAAAGATTTTAAAATACATTTTTTAACAAATGGGAAAAAAAATGGTACTTTTTCCGTGGAATCAACAAAGAAATTTTCGGCCTGGTCACGGGCCTTATCGGATCGGGAATGGATTTAAATCACTATAGGGAAGAGGACAAGGTCCTGCTGGCTGTTGACTGTATCATTTTTGGTTTCGACAAACACCACCTGAGGATCCTGCTGATCAAGCGGAATTTTGAACCGGAATCAGGGAAATGGTCGCTGATCGGTGGCTTCATGAAACGGGAGGAGGACCTCGACCAGGCGGCGGTCCGCGTGCTCGAGGCCCTTACCGGACTCCGGGATATTTACATGGAGCAATTGCAGGCCTATAGCAAGGTGGACCGGGACCCCGGGGAGCGCACCATTTCCGTGGCCTATTATGCACTGATCGATGTGGATTCGCACCAGTTTGACGGTCCGCGCCTGGAAACGGCCCAGTGGTTTAAGCTCTCCGAAGCGCCAGACCTGATCTTTGACCACAACGACATGGTCGAGAAAGCAGTGGCACGCCTGAGGAGGCGCGCACTGAAAAGGCCCATCGGCTTTGAGTTGCTGCCCGAGAAATTTACCATGCGCCAGCTCCAAACCCTCTACGAGTCCATCCTGGACAAAAAACTGGACAAGCGGAATTTTGTGAACAAGATCAATTCCCTGGACGTGCTCATCAAACTGGACGAAAAAGACATGACGGTGGCGCGAAAGGGCGCCTACCTCTACACGTTCGATAAAGAGAAGTACGACCGCAAAGTGGCCGAGGAAGGTTTTAATTTTAAAATCTGATGACGCCTGGTCCGCAATAAACGGACGAAGGCTGTCTGGTCCGGTATTTTATCTATAAATTTTAAAGCGATTATCGAAAAGTGAACCTAGCCATATTTCCTTCCATGAAGCTAAAGTTGTACCTGCCCATCCTGATCCTGGCCCTGTCCGTGGTCCCTGCCCATTCCCAAACCGGGGAAATCCCGCTCCCCGAACACCCGCGTCCGGACTGGCACCGGCCGGACTGGGTGAACCTGAACGGGACCTGGGAATTTACCTTTGACCCCAAAAACAAGGGCATGGAGGCCGGATGGGCTTCCGGGAACACAGGCTTTGACCGGGAAATTACCGTGCCCTTTCCCTGGGGCTCGGCTTTGTCCGGAGTGGAGGATGCTGCGGATATCGGCTGGTACCGGAGGACCATCCGGGTAGACCCCACCTGGAAAAACCGGCGGGTTTACCTGATCATCGGGGCGAGCGACTGGGAGACCACGGTCTGGCTGGATGGCAAGCGCGTTGGTTCCCACCAGGGCGGGTATGTCCCCATCGAACTCGAACTGACCCGGCACCTGAAGCCCGGGGAGGCCCAGCAACTGGTCATCCGCGCCGATGATACCCGTCGGGATTTTACGCTTTACGGGAAACAGGGGTACGGAAATGCCCGGGGGATCTGGCAAACGGTCTACCTGGAGGCCCGGGGCGGGCAGTACCTGGAGGCCCTGCGGCTCGAGCCGGACATCGACCGGTCCCAGGTGGCAGCCACCGCGGTCCTGCCGGCCCCTGCAACAGATACCACCGAGGTCGCCCTGGTGATAGCTACCCCCCAGGGACCCCTGCAGGCCACAATTACCATCCCCGCAGGGGAATCCCGTCAATCCCTGCGCATCGATATGCCGGATGCCCGCCTCTGGACCCTGGACGACCCCTATCTCTACGAGGTGGCGGCGACCCTGGGGGACGACCGGGTAGGCACTTATTTCGGGATGCGGAAGATCTCCGTGGCCAACCTGCCGGGGACGGAATACCCTTACATTGCCCTGAACGGCAAACCCGTCTACCTGCAGTTGGCGCTCGACCAGTCCTACCACCCGGAAGGGTTCTACACCTTCCCGAGCGATGCGTTCATGCGGGAGGAAATCGAGCGGTCCAAGGCGATCGGCCTGAACGGGATCCGCATCCATATCAAGGTGGAGGTGCCCCGAAAGCTCTATTGGGCGGATAAGCTGGGCCTGCTGGTCATGGCAGACCTTCCCAACAGCTGGGGCAGCCCGGATGCGGCCATGCAGGCGGAATCCGAATATACGCTACGGCGGATGATCGACCGGGACTTCAATCACCCGGCCATTTTCTCCTGGATTGTTTTCAACGAGACCTGGGGCCTGACCCGGGACGGGAAATATACCCGGGATACCCAGAACTGGGTAGCCTCAATGTACTACCTGGCGAAGTCCCTGGACACCACCCGCCTGGCCGAGGACAATTCCATATGCTGTGGCTACGGGCATACGGAAACCGATATCAATTCCTGGCACCAGTACCTGCCAGGATACAAATGGGACGAACACCTGCGGGAAATCACCGAAAACACTTATCCGGGGAGCCCGTACCATTTTGAAGACGGCTTCCGGCAGGGGAATCAGCCCCTTTTGAATTCCGAATGCGGCAATGTATGGGGCTATGACGGCAGCACGGGCGATGTGGACTGGAGCTGGGACTACCACAAGATGATGAACGCCTTCCGCACTTATCCGAAGGTGGCCGGCTGGCTCTATACGGAGCACCACGACGTGGTCAACGAATGGAATGGCTACTGGCGGTTTGACCGGAGTGAGAAGGAAACGGGCATGGGCGAGCTGGTGCCGGGAATGGGCCTCCGGGACCTGCATGCAGGCATTTACCTCTCCACCGGGCAGGAGATCAGCCGGGAAGTCACAGCCGGCTCGCAGGTGGAGGTCCCCCTTTTCCTATCCGATATGTCCGGCCGGGATTTAGGGGGGCCATTGACCCTTAGGTATACCCTTACCATGACCAATCCGCTGGGGCAAAACCGGGAAGCCCTGTCCGGCAGCCTGGAAGTGGCGCATACACCCTGGATGCAGGCATCCCTGGACCCCCTCGGGATACAGGTGCCCGGGGAAAATGGCCTCGGGCTGCTGGCCTTTGAGGTGGCGGGCCCGGATGGCACTGTACTCAGCCGGAATTTCATGCACCTGATCGTAGAAGGCGGGACCGAACCGGCGGGTGTCCGGAGGATCACCCAAAAGCCCGGTGCCTGGACCGCCGCGGACTGGAGCGGGAAGGTCTGGGAGGTGCTGGAGGGCCGGAAGGCCAACGGCGCCGGTTCGGGGTATTTTGAATATACTTTTGAGTTGCCTGCCGGTCCGGCTGCGGGGGATTCCGCCTACTTCCTGGCGGAGCTTTCGGCTAAGGAATTCTTTGTGAAGGACCGGGAGAATTATGAGGCCGACCAGGATTTTATGAAGGGCTCCCGGGTGGCGCCGAGCAGCAACCCGAATTCCTACCCCATGACCGATGAGGTGTTGTTCCCCTCCCGCATTCGCGTGGAAGTAAACGGGGAAGCCGTCGACACCCTGACGCTGCCGGACGACCCGGCCGACCACCGGGGGGTGCTGTCCTGGCACTACCAGCTTCGGGACGGAAAACTCCGGGAGGCCGGCTCTTACGGCTTCCTGGTACAGGTGCCCATCCCGGCAGAGGCGCTGCGCAGGGCCAGGGCAACCGACCGGAAGGTCCGGATCACCCTGCAGACCGAAGGGGAGGGGGGAATTGCCGTTTACGGCGCGGGCTTTGGCCGCTATCCGCTGGATCCGACCCTGGTGATTGCGGATTAGCAGGTCCTTTAGGGATTTTGCCTGCGACCTGGCGGGACCGCTCTGCTGGCGCCTGGCTCGTTTGACCAGGCCAGTGGGCCAGGCTTTTGGCATCAGGCCAGTTTGACGCGGCTGCTGGCACCAAAAATTTAACGAACCGGATTGGGCTTGCATTTCGGCATCCGGCAACTTCGGCGTAAATTAGGGAGTACTGGATCTTCAAGGCCGGGACCCGCGTTTTCCGGGAGCCCCCGGTATCGTAATTCTATTCCATTTTCTCCTGCATAACCCCTTAAAACAAGAAGCTATGAACCCTTTATTCTTTTTTGCAGTCCTGCTGCTGGTTTTTATCCTTTCCGGGATCCGCATTGTCTATGAATACAAGCGCGCCCTGAAATTCCGGTTCGGGAAGTACGTTAAGACCCTCAACCCCGGCCTCCGCTGGATCATCCCCCTGGTGGAAACCATCCAGAAGGTGGACATCCGGGTAATTACCATCAATATTGTATCCCAGGAAGTAATGACCGAAGACAACGTGCCCTGCAGCATCGACGGGGTGGTCTTCTTCCGGATCAACGACCCCGAAAAGGCCGTACTGGAAGTGGAGGAGTACAACTTCGCCATCACCCAGTTGTCCCAGGCCGCCCTGCGGGATGTCTGCGGGAAGGTCGAACTGGATACCATCCTTTCCAAACGGGAGGAGATGGGGAACAACATCAAGATAACCGTGGAAAAGGAAACCTCCGGTTGGGGGATTGATATCATCGATGTCAAGATCAAGGATATCCAGCTGCCGGAGAACATGCGCCGGATGATGGCCAACCAGGCCGAGGCAGAACGGTCCCGCAGGGCCCGGGTCATACTTGCCCAGGCAGAGGAACAGGCAGCCGGCGCGCTCTTGAGGGCCGGGAAGATGATCGATGATTCCCCGTCCGCCATCAAGCTGCGCCTCTACCAGACGCTTTCAAATATCGCGGCGGAAAAGAACTCTACCATCCTGTTCCCGTTCCCGGAAGAGGCGATCCACCGGAGCGCGAAATAAACCATCATTCCCGGGTCAGTTCCTTGTGAAGGGCGATTTCCTCGGGGGTCAGGTTCAGGAATGCAGCCGCGTTGTTGTAAAAGATATCCGCCTTTTGCTCCGCACTCAGGAAGGGGGCACTGTTGACGTTTTCCATGGCCTGGTCAAAAGTCCCCATGAAAACCATCTGGTCAGTGCCGTACATGATGCGATTCCCGAACCCGGCATCCACCAGGCCCTGCAGGTAGGCGTGGAATTCAGCCCGGGGCAGGGCCCAGCTGATCACCCCGATATCCACATAGAGTTGCGGGTGTACGTAGAGCAATGCCTTCATGTCCTCCAGGTAGGGCCATCCCGCATGCATGATATAGATGCGGAGTCCGGGATGTGCGAGCAACGCGTTTTCGATTTGCATGGGGTTGGCGTTGGCGGCCCGGATACCCGGATAAGCGCCCGAGTACAGCCCTCCCGGGGGGCCGCCCGGGTAAATGTGGTAGCCCACCGGGATGTCCAGGGTTTCCGCCAGCTCAAAGTAGGGGTCCAGGGCCGGGTCGTCCGCCAGTTGCTGCCCGTAATACTGGGACATTTCGGCCATTACCTGCAGCTTCCCCTCCCTGGCAAGCCGGCGCAGGTCTTCCGGGTCGCCGGTGCCGAGCCCGCCCAGGATTCGGTCCGGGTCTTCGGCCTGCCAGTCTGGATTGTAATTGACCATTGCCTTGACGATCCGGTGTTCGCGCATTTTTTCAAAAGTCCATTCCTTGTGGGCCTCCAGGCCTGCCGGTGTCTGGTATTGCAGGCCGGTGAGTGGGTTTGTGAACGATAGCCCGAAGAGCGGCTGGGGCTCCTGGTAGGCGTGGACATGCATATCGATGACCGGGCCGTCGTAAGGTGCGCTTTGGGCCGATAGCATGCAGGGGGCCATACAGGCAACCAGGAGATACCCCAGGGCATCGGGAAACTTATTTAAAAGGCTTCGTAAAATCTCCATGGGATTTGCGGCATGAGCTTATTTCAGGTGCTGGTTGAAAAAGTTGACCGTCCGCTGCCACGCGAGCTTGGCCGCTTCTTCGTCGTACCGGGGGGTCGTGTCGTTGTGGAAGCCGTGGTTTACATTCGGGTAGAAATGGACGGCATATTGCTTCTCGCTGGCCTGGAGGGCCGCCTCGTAGGCTGGCCAGCCGGAATTGACCCGCTCATCCAGCCCCGCGTACTGCAGCAAGAGGGGCGCCTGGATTTCCGGTACCAGCTCGGCATCCGGCTGGCCCCCGTAAAACGGTACGGCAGCCCCCAGGTCCGGGAGGCGGACTGCCATCATGTTCGAGATCCAACCCCCGAAGCAAAAGCCGACGACCCCGACCTTGCCGGTACAAAGTTCGTGGGATTTCAGGTACCTGAACCCCATGATAAAGTCTTCCAGCATTTTATACCGGTCCCGTTCCCGCTGCAGGGCACGCCCGTCATCGTCGTTGCCCGGGTAGCCACCCAAAGGGGTGAGGGCATCCGGGGCCAGGGCGATATAGCCTTCGAGAGCTGCCCGCCTGCAAACATCCTCGATATAGGGGTTGAGCCCCCGGTTCTCATGGACCACCACGATCCCCGGGAGATTGGCGTTGACTTCGGCCGGCATGGCCAGCAGGCCTTTGATGGTGCCGCCCCCCTCGGGGGACTGGTAGGTGATATATTCGGTTTTCAACCGGGGGTCGTCCTGGGAAACCTGTAGTTTGTTCTTGTAATCCGGCATGATAAAGCTCAGCAGGGACATCACTGTAATCCCCCCGACCGCATAGGTGGAGAGTTTGTCCATAAACTGGCGGCGGCTGAGTTGGTTGTGGGCATAGGCGTCATAGAGGTCAAAGACTTCCTGGCTGATGTCTTCTTTGCGTAATTTTTTCATGTGTTCCTGGTTATTAGGGTATTGATTTCCAAAAGATAGTACAAAAAAACGGGTTTCCCGGGGCCGGGATGGGTAGCCGAAGGGGATTTTGGCAGGGGATGGGACGGGTCGGTCACCCAAAACATCCACAACCCCGATTTTACAGGCTAAATCCCTGACCCTTATTTTGTTGAAGCCATTTACCCCAAAAGCAAACAGGCACCTCTTTCGTCCGAAAAAGCAAAATGCGGCAAGGGATTCTGTTTACCCTTGTGGAACCGAAATCCAGGGAATGACCAGGGTGCCCGGGCCGGGTTACCAGGCAAGTCCGCGAATATTCTAGATGCAACGCGGTACCCTTGGATTTTTTTATTCATGGCGGGGACGGTTTGTCCGCGGCCTTCCCTGATTATCTACGACCCGTTTATTGGGCATACGACCAGTCTCGGGGCCCGCTGCCAGTTCCTGCCGGATTCTTCCTTCTGACCTGGCCCCGTCACCTGTTTTTAATGGGGATCACAAATTTGTGCCCGCTCCATATCGCATCGACCGATGCCACCTTCACATCCACCAGCCCGGCTGCCTGCCCGGCCCGCAACACATCGAACTTATCGATTTCGGATGCCAGCCCGGAAGCCTTTTTGGGCCAGCTGATCCACAGCATGCCGCTTTTTTCCAGCACCGGTACGGATACCTCAAGCCCGCTTTCCAGCCCTGCAAAGGTCTGGGCGAACAGATGGATGAAATCAATTTTCCCCGGGCCGGGGGATGTGGAAATCCTGAGGTCCGGCAGTTCGCGAAAAAATGAATGGTAGGGCCCGGGCGGGTTCAGTACCAGGATGCGCATCCCATCCTTCAGCCCCAGTTTTCGGGCCAGCGGCGTGCCAGAATAGCCTGATTTGTCGAGCGCCATGTACATCTATTCGATGAATTATACAAACGTCCGATTAATGCAACAGACGTCCAGCTAAAATAGGGCAATTTACCTGTTGCCAGCCCTATTGGGATATCGGGATTTTCCCTGTAGGTTATCCCGGGTGTCCTGCATGCCCCACAGAGATTTTTGACACTTTTACCCCGGACAGTTTAGGAACTTGAGATTTATTCCTAATTTTAAAACCATGAAAGCCAACAGAGCACGCCAAATTGGGATCAGGTGGTCCATCTGTCTGTTGCTGTGTTGCACACTCTTCCCCCTGGTTTGCGCTTCACAGGACCAGATTAATAAGATAGGTTCGGATCCACTGCAGGGGCAGGAACGAACAAGTACTGCCGAAGTAGATTCCCTGCTGAACCAAGCCCAGGATTTGTGGTTAACGAATCCCGACTCATCCATTACCCTGGCCATCCGGGCCCTTGACTTGTCAAATGTCATCGATTATGAGATCGGCAAGGCAAAAGGGTTTAAAAGCATAGGGGTCGTGAACTATTACAGGAGTAATTTCAGCGAAGCGCTGGATTATTTCAACCGTTCCCTGCTGGTCTACGAAAAGGAGAATGATACCCTGGGGATCAGCAATATCCAAAGCAATATCGGGTCGGTCTATCAAACTACCGGGGATGATCCTAATGCGCTTAAATTATTCATGGAATCCCTCAGGAATGCAGAAATCGTCAATGACTCACTGCGCATCGGGACGGCCTATGTGAATATTGGCACGGTTTACAAGAATGACGATTTGACCTATGACCAGGCGATTGAAAATTTCGATAAGTCCATACGCTACTTTGAAGGAATTAATTATGGCCGGGGGCTGGCTTCAGCCTATGTAAATATCGGGGAACTTTTTCTGGCTCAGGAAGACCCTGAATCCGCCCTGCCTTACCTGAATGATGCCCTGGAGCGCTTCAGGGAAGTTGGCTTCGACCCGGCGACCCCCCTGAACCTCATTGGTGCCGCCTACCTCAAAATGGAGGACTTTGCCAATGCAGAGGATTTTTACAGGCAGGCGCTGGCATCTTCTGTTGAAAAAGAGACAAAACTGGAAGAGGCCAAGGCATATCTCGGCATCGGAAACGTCGCTTTGCAACGACAAAACCCTGCTCTTGCGGTCAGTAGTTTTAACAGTGGGCTGGAAATCGCTCAGGATGCGCAACTGCTCCGGGAAATCAGTGACGCCTATTTGGGGCTCTCAAGAGCTTATGCGCTGCAGAACGATTACGGGAATGCCTATGAGATGCAGCAAAAGCACAATGAGGCCGAGGATTCCCTCCGCAACAGTAAATATGCGGAAGAGATGTCTCAACTCCGGACCGTTTTTGACCTGGAGCGCAGGGAGCAGGAGAATGAACTCCTCAATACCCAAAACAAGCTTTACGAAGTGCAGATCGAGGAGGAAACCCGTGCCAAGAATTTACTGCTCATTATCCTGGGGCTCTTCCTGGCGATCATTGCCGGTTTTATTTTCCAGTATTTCTACATTAAGAGGACTAACCGCCGCCTCGCCATTGAACGCAACCGTTCGGATGAGATTCTCCTGAACATCCTCCCTGAGGAGGCGGCCGCGGAACTCAAGGAAAAAGGCCATGTGCGTACCAAGGAATTTGAAGAAATAACGGTGCTGTTTACCGATTTCAGGGCATTCTCGGTCATTGCGGAGCGGGTTTCAGCGGAGATGCTGGTGAAAAGCGTGGATTATTACTTCAAGAATTTCGATGCCATCATGGATAAATACGGCATCGAAAAGATCAAGACCATCGGGGATGCCTATATGTGTGCAGGCGGCATTCCCACGCCTAATACCACCAACGCCGAGGACGCCTTCAATGCAGCCCGGGAAATTGTCGCATTCACCAATGAAACCGAGTGGAACCCGCCCAAGGGTATCTATCCCTTCGAGATCCGCGTTGGGTTGAATACGGGGCCTGTCGTGGCCGGGGTGGTAGGGACCAAAAAGTTTGCCTATGACATTTGGGGGAATACGGTGAATATCGCTTCGCGCATGGAATCGAGCTCGGAGGTAGGTCGGATTAACGTTTCCGAAAACACCTACCAGAAGCTAAAGGATTCACACCGCTTTTCGTACCGGGGTGAAATTGAAGTTAAAAACGGCATGTTCCTGCGTATGTACTTCGCAGATCTGGAGCAGGAGGCGGAACCCGCAAATGTTTAAATTATGATGGTATTTCTGACAAAAATTTCTATATTGACTCCGAATTAAATGGATTTTCCAGCAGGTTTTGAAAACCGCCATAGTGAGATTCAACCGAAGCGTGCAATAAAAAACACTTCAAAAAGTTATAATATAGCGGAATTCTGTTCCGACGTTAAACCTACCTATGGAGCTGGTTAATCGTAGTTTATATCCCGATATCTGCCACCGCATCCTGGACGAACTGGACAAGAAACTTCCAGGTTACCTGACGTACCATTGCCTCGATCATACGATCGATGTAGCCAATGTGTGCGAACATTACATTGAGTATTACATGATTTCCAAACGCATTGCACGGCTCATTCGCATTGCGGCAGTGTCCCATGATTATGGCTATATATATAGCCCCAAGGAGCATGAAGAACGCAGTATAAAGGAAATTGTGCCACAGCTCAAGGATTCCTGTTCGGAGCGTGAGATTTTCCTGATATCGGGGATGATCCGGGCAACCAAGGTGCCCCAGGAGCCCAAGAATATATATGAAGAGATTATGGCCGATGCCGACCTGGATTACCTGGGCCGTTCGGACTACGATACATTAAGTACCGGTCTGTACAAGGAATTTATGCATTTTGGGGTTGTGAAAAACGAGTGTGACTGGTTGGACGTGCAGATCCGGTTCCTTGACAATCACAGGTACCATACGGACTGGGCAATAAGAAATCGCAAAGCCAGCAAACTGCAAGTTCTGGAAATGCTCAAGAACAAGGCAGGTACTGCCTCCTCAAAGGCCTCTTAACCCGCCATACTACAGAATAACATTTTCGACGATTATCAGGATTACGCCGAGCGACATGGGTATGAAGCTGTATACCAGGTTCCGGACGGATTTATTCACGGTGCTGAATTTCTTGGTGGCGATCAGCGAATTCACGTAGATCTGCTGGCCCAGTTGCCCATATAGCGATTCATCGTCATTCAGCAAATCGGCAAATTTCTTGGCGAAGGAACGGCTATCCCCATAGGCGGTGACCACATCGTGGAAAAAGAACATATTCTTGTCGAATTTCGTCTCAATCTGGGGCAGGAAGCACTTGAAGCTGAAGTAGATGGACCTTGCCACGAAGAAGATGAATATCACTATAACGGCGACCACGAAATTGCTGACTTCCAGCATCGCCTCGAAGGGGGAGGTCCCCACTTCCAGGAATACCCCGAACAACAGCCCGTAAAAAGAAATGATAAGACCGGCCTTGACCTCTGAGGTCCGGTTCAGCCCCACAATATACTCAATGGTATTCCAGTAAACATCAATTTTATCCTCAGCAGATAGGATATCACCCTCCCGTTTCTTTTCGACCGGTTCCTCCATTGCGGCCGCTTTCTTGGATGGCCCCTCTGCGTCCGATCGGCTATCGGCAGTATCGCCGGAATGTTGCTTGGTTGTTTCCTTCATTTGTTGGGAATGATCTCTGCCCGGCTAAAGTTAACAATAAATGTTTGACAGGGACACCGGATTGTAGGTTTAACGGCAGATTTCATGGCTATCCCGTTGTCATTCATCAGGCTGATCTGGTTAATCATACCTCAAAACTTACCGATTATCCTGTTTTATTAACCATTTGTAAATAATTGACCAAAATCAGTAAACTTTGCCATATCTTCGTTTAGATTTACCTGTTATTAACCATTGAAAAACAGGTTTTTACGACATAATTCAAAGCATTCTCCCCGAATCGCAAGAATTAACCTACAGCCTCTTAAAGAGGATGCGTCAACCAATTCTGTGATTCTATGAAAAATTTCTACCCGAACATCAAATTCTGTCTGTTTCTATTTGCATTACTGCTGACAGGTTTTCAGACTATTTCTGCCCAAGATTGGGAAACTACCGGGGCCTCCGATAATTGGGAAAGTGCCGCTGCCTGGAGATGCCTTTCGGGCAACTGCGGCAACCGGAACTTCCCAAATACGGATATCCGGGGCACCATTAACATGAGGCATACCATAAATTATTTGGGAAACCCGCCGATCAATATCCGGAATAATGGTTCTCTGATCATCACGGGTGCCACCTTCAATAACAGCAGCAACCTTAATGTACAGTCTGGGGGTACCTTCCAGGCATCCGGCGCCATTGTTGAAATTGGTCCGGGGGTGCTTAATGTGGATGGAGCCTTCTCAGCGACCAATTCCGTTATCACCAAGGACGGCAATGTCAATAATAATGTGGGAATTGCGTTATCGAATGCCTGCTTTACCTTAACCACCGGCAATTTCGTCAACAATGCCCCTCTCACGGGGAGTGGAGGTATTAAGGTACTAGCCGGGAACATTAATAACTTTAGTGTCTGGGAAGAGAGTGTGCTCTACTTTTATGCCAACAACAGCAGCGGCCTTACTTTCCCTCCTAGCACGGCGGCAGAAGTGGATGAAACCTGCGCCTGTGCGCTTAGCAACGTCGGGCAGACAGCGCCCAGCCTCATTGCGGATGCCCCCACGGCATTTTGCGCGGATGACACCTTACCGGCCTTTTCTTCATTTAGTTCGGATTCCGCACCTACGGGCACTGCCCTTGTATGGAGCGCAAACCCGGATCTCCTGGCCACCGGCGACCACATTACCGACCTGACTTCTCTGGTGCCCGGTGCGGGGACGTACTACGCCTTCTTTTATGACTCGGCGAACAATTGCGCGAGCCCGCCGGCCTCAGTGACCGTTTCGGTAAATTCCGCAATTACCGTTTCTGTGAACAGCGAATCCATCTATGAGGGCCAAACCGTTACCCTCACAGCAGTTCCAGAGGGGGGCGATGGGAATTATAGTTACTCCTGGAGCCCCGGCGGAGCCACCACACAGAGCATTGACGTGACTCCCGAAACAACCACGGAATATACAGTAACCGTTACCGATGGTTATATTACCACCCCGGGTGCCGAGTGCAGTGCGCAGGGCACGGCAACCGTCACCGTGGACCCGACCATAACTGTTGCGGTGTCCATTGTATACCCGACTGAAAACGACAATGAAGCCCTTTGCGTGGGCCGGGAACAGACTGCGACTCTTACGGCTACCCCGAGTGGCGGAAATGGAAACTATAGTTATTTATGGAGTCCCGGTGGAGCCGAGACCCAGAGCATTACGGTAAGCCCGGATATCAACACCGAGTATACGGTAACAGTCACGGATAACTTTGCTTTCACGGCCGGGGCTGCCCCCAGCGGTGAGGGCAGTGGCACGGTAATCGTGGACAATTGCGATATCACGGATTCAAGCGATGACCGCCTGAAAACATTCGAAAACCTGACCATGATCCTCAGGGAACTGTCGGATTCCTATGGTGCCGCGGGTTATGTGGTGCCGGAGGTGCTGGTGATAACTGCAGATGATAAAATTCAGGTAGACATTACCATAAATGATTACACTGCCTTCATTGCTTTTCTGGGAACCCTGCCAAGCCCTAATCCGATAGGCGATTTGAATATTGTATATGACCCTGCTGGCCTTCAATTAACGGCCTCCGGATTGGTAAGGATCAGTGACCTTCCCGCTTTTGATATCGAGCCTTCCATAAATCGCGTAAGTGAGGTAGTGGCTCTAAGGGGAGCTGATTTTATAAGTGCGGCGGATACCCAGGGGGATTTTGCACAGGGATCGTTTGCAGCTCGTCTCGGTTGGGATCTGTTTGGTAACGGTTTCGGTATTGCTGTGATATCCGATAGTTACAACAACCTCTTTGCCGCAGCCAATGATGTTGCGAATGGCGACCTGCCCGGCGCTGGCAACCCGAATGGACTTACCACGCCTGTTTCCGTCGATTTGGAATTCCCCGGCGGCGGAAGCGACGAAGGGAGGGCCATGGCGCAAATCGCCCATGACGTGGCCCCCGGTGCCGAGCTCTTTTTCAGGACCGGCTTTTTGGGGGAATATAATTTTGCGGCGAATATCGATCTGTTCGCAGCCGACCCGGATGTGGACTGGATCGTCGATGACCTGACGTATCTCAAGGAACCCTTTTTCAGTGACGGTTATATAGCACTGGCAGCGGATGCGGCTGTGGCAGCAGGCAAGAAATATGTGGTATCCGCGGGAAATTTTGGGGATCGCTCGTACGAATTCGAATTTACGGCTGCCCCCAGCCCGAATGAAAACAGGCACCAGTTCGACGATGATTTCCTGATGGACCTCAATGACCTCCCGGTTGGATTTTATGCAGTCGTCCTGCAATGGGATGATAACTATTACTCCCTGGGGGAAGGCGGGGCCCTGTATGACGTGGATATGTACCTGACGGATGCCGTCGGCAATAAGCAGGACGGCGACAACGTGGTGAATACCGGGGTCGATCCCATCGAGGTCCTGTATTTTAATGTGAACACAGCTGGGGCGGATACGCACCTCATGATTGAATATGCCCCCGGTAGTACGCCCGTACCGGCCGGCACCAAGATGAAATTTATCTTTTTCCGGGCGGGAGGCCAGCTCCAGATCAATACGGTGCCCGCAATGAATGCTTCAACAATCGTAGGGCATGCCAATGCGACAGACGCCATTACCGTTGGGGCCGTACGTTATGATTTCACCCCCAATTTCGGGGTTGCAGGCGGATTACCCATCCCCCAGCAATCATCTTCCCTGGGAGGTACCTGGACAAATGATGGGGTGCGGAACAAACCGGACCTGATGGCGCCTACCGGCGTGGATACCTCTGTGGATCTCGGGGGAGTCGGGGATACGGATGGATCCGGGTTCCCTAACTTTTTTGGGACATCCGCTTCGGCCCCTCACGTGGCTGCAGCCGCGGTTCTCGTGGAAGAAGCCATTAATAAGTTTTTGAAGGACGCTTCCGGTGCCTTCCTGCCAGGAATCGATCCGAATGTATACAATGCCAAAAACCTGTTGTTATCGAACACGGTTCCCATGACAAATGATTTTGGGGGGTACGACTTCAAAAACGGGAGCGGGTTTATTTCGGTAAATGCCGCCATTGGCTCCTTTGCAAACCCCATCCCTTCCTTTGTGGCAGATGCACCCTTTAAGGATTTGGACGGGACGACTCCCTACTCCGGGGACGGTTCCGTGCCCTCCTATGTGATTATTGACGGGGAGTACTTCGTGGATGCAACCCAGGTCTTTTACAGGGGTGAAGTTCTTGATACAAACTCAAATCTGGTGGACCCCGCTACGGGAGAACCTGTAGATATAACTACTTTGACTTCGGATGACGAAAATACCTATACGGTTTTGGACGAGAATACCATCTTGTTGTATCTCGGCGCCTTTATCGGGGACCCCGCCATATACGTTTATACGCCTCCCGGTGCCCTGACCAATGGTACGGATGGTGGTACTTCGGATACTGAAAACCTGCTGGATATTCCATCCACCTCGATTATCATTAAACCCGATCAGGTTACGCGCCTTTACGGGCAGGACAATCCGGAATTTACTTTTACCATTTATGAACCCGGCACAGGCGGTGAGATCGGGGCCGAAATCACCAACACAGCTATACTTGATTTATTCGCTGATGTAACGTTGTTCGATTATAGTTACACGACGTTGGCAACGCCCACTTCGAATGTCGGGAATTACAATGTCAACCTGACGATTAATTCGATCGATCCCGGATTGTCGGAATTGTTCAATATTGAATTGCAGAGCGGAACGATATTCATAAATCCCATGCCGGTTACCATTGAGGCAGTCTTTGCGGGCGGGGTAACCACGCTGCAATACGGTGATCCCATCCCGGATATCGAGTTTGTCTATAACTACGGGGACGCGACCACCAATGATGATGACCCGGTAGCTTCGATCCAGTCTGAATTTGCAGCCAGCCATACCAACGGATTCAACCTGGTCAACGGGTTCAGCCTGGTGAACGGCTTTAACCTGGTGAATGGCTTTAACCTGGTCAACGGCTTTAACCTGGTCAACAATGAACCCTTCATTAATGGGTTTTCACTGGTGAACCGATCCTTCTTTGTGTCGGAAACCACAGAAAGCGCAGCCATTGAATCCGAGCTGACCAATGGCTTTAACCTGGTCAACGGCTTCAGTCTGGTAAATGGGTTTAGCCTGGTCAATGGCTTTAACCTGGTTAACAGCGAATCCTCGACCTATAACGACCCTGTCAAGGTAATCCCGATTTCTTCGAATTTGTTTATACAAGTAGAAGCAGATGAAACGGCTGATAATGCGGATATTTCAACTTTTGGCACAGATGACTTTTACAGTTATAACCCAGAACCCCTGGATTCACAGTCCAACGGCTTTAATCTGGTGAACGGTTTCAGTCTTGTCAATGGCGATGATCAGATCATCAATGGCTTTTCGCTTGTAAACGGCTTTAACCTGGTCAATGGCTTCAGCCTGGTGAATGGGGAACCAACGGATCCGGTAGATTCAAATGGCTTCAACCTGGTCAATGGGTTTAATTTGGTGAATGCCGAGAATACCACCAATTTCTTGAGCACTTCAAATGGCTTTAACCTGGTCAACGGCTTCAATCTGGTCAATGGCTTCAACCTGGTCAATGGCTTCAACCTGGTCAACGGCTTTAACCTGGTCAATGGGTTTAACCTGGTCAATGGCTTCAGCCTGGTCAATGCGGATGGTTCCACCAACGGCTTTAGCCTGGTGAACAGCGATCCATCCTCCGGAACGGGATCGGATGGTCCTACAGCAATTGACCAACCCCTGTTCCTGCTGAATGATGTGGATAGTTATTTGAGCAATGTGGAAGGAGCACCTCTTAAACTAAAGGCGATTACGGTCCTCACTGGATTGCATGTCGGGGAACATGCCATCGTGCCTCCGGCCATTTTGTTCCCGAGTGATCCCACCGCACCTAGTCCGCAGAATTACAGGGTCTTCACCAACACGACGCTTTATACGATCACACCGATAGGACTGGATGTTCAGGTTAATGATGCGGTAATTACAGCAGGAGATCCGACGCCTACAGACTTTACCACGACCATTACAGGTCTGGCACTGGCTGATGCGGAACCTCAAATATCGTATAGCCTCTATAACGAAGCTGACACGGAGCGGCTGACTGACCTGTCCGGCGAGGCCGTATTGCCTGCCGGTGTCTATGACATTGTTCCGAATCTTGAGGGCGCCATCCCACTGGATAACTACGATCCGGTGACCATTACCGAAGGCAAATTATACGTCAACGGACTTGTGAGTTGTAGTGAACGGGTAACGCCTACTGATATCTGCAAAGAGGATCTCGGTGGAGGCGTCGTTAGGTTGCAATTCACTTGGGATAATCCTTCGCCTTATACATTATACATACCCTTTGGTTCCCCTCAGAACAAGTTTAAGACCAAGGGTAGTATTGCCTTCCTGGAGGGAAGTGAAGAACCACCTTCGGTATTTCCGGCAGGTTCTTCCGGTACCTTCTCCATCATTACATCCGGGGACGGCGTTCAGTGGGAGGTAATTTCTACAGGCTGTAACAGTGCGGCCAAATCTCCAACCGGAACCAATGCGAACCCCTGTTCAACGGCCTTTACGACCGACCTGGACAGCTTTGACACCGAAACGGAGCAGCCGGAACCCCTGGGGATGGTATCGCCCAACCCGGTTTCCGATTACCTGAACCTGTACGTGGGAGATATGGAAGGACCGCTCACCGTTATCGTTTACGACCAGGTGGGCCGGGCGATCATGCAGCGCAACTACAATGTTCTCTCAGGCATGACCCAGGTGGAACTCGATATCGTGAACCTGAACCCCGGAACCTACTTTATCAGTATGGACCGGACGAATGCCGAAGACTCCGTATTCCAGATCATCAAACAGTAACCCTGGGATAACGGCAGGCACATCAATACGGCGAATACAACAATATTCGCGCAGCAATACGGGACGGCCGGCAGAATTTTCTGCCGGCCGTCTTCTGTAAAATAGTGTACATTTAGGGGAAGACTGTTCATCTTATGACCCACTTGATACGCCCCATGCTGTTTTTGATGACCCTCCTGCTTGCTAGTTGCGGGGAGGGGCCCGACAACGGAAAATCTGCCTCGTCGGTTGCCGGAGGGGATGCCGGTGCTACGCGCTATGACGAGCCCCACCGGCCCCAGTTCCACTTCACGCCCTCCGAGGCCTGGATGAACGACCCCAACGGGATGTTCTACCTGGAAGGGGAATACCACCTGAGTTACCAGTATTACCCGGACAGCACTGTTTGGGGCCCCATGCACTGGGGGCATGCCGTCTCCACCGACCTGTTGCACTGGGAGGAGCAGCCGATAGCCCTGTACCCGGATTCCCTGGGGTATATCTTTTCAGGGAGTGCTGTGGTGGACGAATTAAATACCTCCGGCTTCGGCAACGGGGAGGACCCTCCCGTTGTGGCCGTATTCACCTATCACGATCCACAGGGCGAACAGGCGGGCGCGGATGATTTTCAGTACCAGGGCATTGCCTACAGCACGGATAAGGGCCGGACCTGGACCAAGTATCCCGGTAACCCGGTGCTCCGAAACGACACGGGCGTACGGGACTTCCGCGACCCCAAGGTTTTCTGGCACCGGGAAACCGAACGGTGGGTCATGGTCCTGGCGGTTTACGACCGGGTCATGCTCTATGGGTCGCCCGACCTGAAAAACTGGGAGTACCTCTCCGAATTCGGCATCAAAGGGGATACCCGCCTCTGGGAATGCCCGGACCTGTTCCGGCTGCGGCAACCCGGCAGCCGGGAATCCAAATGGGTATTGCTGGTGAGCATCCAGCAGGAAGGCCCTGCCGGGGGTACCGGGACCTCCTATTTTGTGGGGGACTTTGACGGCACCACCTTTGCCGCCGACCCCGCCTCCCAGAAATGGCTGGATTACGGGGCCGATAATTACGCCTTTGTCACGTGGGACAACGCCCCGGTCGGCTGGGGGAACCGCCTGGGGATCGGCTGGATGTCCAACTGGCAGTACGCTCAGGAAGTGCCCACACAAGCCTGGCGTTCTGCCATGACCGTGCCCCGGGTACTCAGCCTCGTGGAAGATGCAGGGGGCTATGTGATCAGCTCTGTGCCCGTCCCTGCGGTAACCGGCCTGAGGGGGCAGGAGGTGGCCCTGCCGGTCCGGATCGGGGACAGCCTGCAGGCCACCGGGGATTTCAGCCCTTCCCAGTGCGACCTGTCCCTCCTGGTAGACCTTGAAAACACCACGGCCACAGCCTTTGGCTGTACCCTGAGCAACCCCGAAGGGGACCGCCTGGTCATCCGCTTCGACCGGGAGCAGGACCGGATGACGGTAGACCGCACCCGTTCGGGGCCCAGGGGGTTTTCGGAGGCCTTCTTCAAGGGCCCCCACAGTGCCCCCGTCGACATGGGACAGGAAAGCCTGGACCTGCGCATCCTGCTGGATGTGGCCTCCGTGGAGGTTTTTGCCGACAGGGGCAAGGCCAACCTGACCGATATCTTTTTCCCGGAAAGCCCGTATTCGGCTTTGGTGCTCTGGGCCGAAGGCGGGGAGCTGGTCCTGTTTGACGGTTCCGTCTACCCTATGGAATCCATCTGGGAGCCCCGTCCCTGAGCGGGGCAACCCGGCAAATACCTGACATTGGTCATAGGCTGGGCAGCCCGTTGCGCCTACCTTTAAGAGGCGATGCGTACAATAGGTTCTATCCGGGTGCAGGTAGTCCAGTTCCTGGACGAAATTGGCGGTATGGCCGCCTTTGCGGGCCGTTTTTTCCGTGTGGTATTCCAGCCGCCCTATGAATTCCGGGAATTCATCCGCCAGTGTTACCAGATCGGCAACCGGTCGCTCCTATTGGTGGTGGTCACCGGTTTTATCATCGGGCTGGTCCTTACCCTGCAATCCCGTCCAACCCTCATTGAATTTGGAGCCCTTTCCTGGATGCCCAACATGGTCGGTATCTCGATTGTCCGTGAAATCGGCCCGGTAATCACCGCCCTGATCTGCGCCGGTCGTATTGCCTCCGGGATCGGGGCCGAGCTGGGGTCCATGCGGGTCACCGAGCAGATCGACGCCATGGAAGTATCGGGCACCAACCCCTTCAAATTCCTGGTTACCACCCGCATCCTGGCGACCATCCTGATGCTGCCCCTGCTGGTGCTGTTTGCCGACGCCATCGCCCTTTTCGGGTCCGCGCTGGTGGAGAACATCAAAGGGGCCATGAGCTTCCGCCTGTATTTCAACACGGTATTCGATGCCCTTTCCTACGGGGATTTGGTGCCAGCCACGGTCAAGTCCTTCTTTTTTGGGTTTGTCATCGGGCTGGTGGGCTGTTACAAGGGCTATTACTGCAAGAAAGGTACGGCCGGCGTCGGCAAAGCGGCCAACACGGCGGTTGTACTGGCCTCCCTGTTGTTGTTTTTTGTCGATTTCATGACCGTTTTCATCGCGGATATTTTTTATGACCTCTGACCCATGCAAGCAACCAAAACACATAGGGATTCAACAAAACCCCAGGCCCCGGCCGACCGGGCGGTCATCCGCATTGCCGACCTGAAAAAGTCCTTTGGGGACAATCCGGTCCTAAGGGGTTTCAACCTCACCCTTTTCGAAAGGGAGAATGTGGTGGTGATGGGTAAATCCGGTTCGGGCAAATCGGTCATGATCAAATGCCTGGTGGGCCTGATGGCACCGGACAGCGGGTATGTGGAAGTCCTGGGCGAGGAGGTCGGGACGCTGGGCCGGGAGGAACTCGACAGGCTCCGGGGCGACATCGGTTTCCTGTTCCAGGGGAGTGCCCTGTACGATTCCATGACGGTCCGGGAAAACCTGGAATTTCCGCTCCGCAGGCACCGGAAGCGGATGGGCCCGGATTCGGACCCGGAGGAACTGGTGCTGGAAGCCCTCGAAAATGTCGGGCTGGCCCATGCCATCGATATGATGCCGGCCGACCTGTCCGGAGGGATGAAGCGACGCGTGGCCCTGGCAAGGACATTGATCCTGAAGCCCAAAGTGATCCTCTACGACGAACCTACCAGTGGACTGGACCCGATCACCTCCAAGGAAATCATCGGGCTGATGCGGCGGATCCAGCAAAAATTCGGGACGGCCTCCCTGATCATTACCCACGATGTGGATTGCGCGCGGGTGATATCGGAGCGGATTGTCCTGCTGGTGGACGGGGTGAATTATGCGGAGGGCACCTATGCCGAGTTGGCGGCAAGCAGCGATCCGAAAGTTGAAGCATTTTTTAAAAAATAAGACCATGGGAAAAGCTACCGGAAACAATGTGCGCCTCGGGCTGTTCGTAATCGCCGGCACCGCCCTGCTGCTCCTGGCCGCATACCTGATCGGCAATGAGCAGAAGATCTTCAGCCGCACCTTTGAAATCAGTACGGTGTTCAAGAATGTCGGGGGGCTGCAGGAAGGGAATAACGTGCGCTATTCGGGCATCAATGTGGGCACAGTTCGGGAAATCCGTATGGAAAACGATACCAGCATCCGGGTTTATATGCGGATCGAGTCCGAGATGCAACGGCATATCAAGGGGGATGCTGTGGCCCTTGTGGGCTCGGACGGCCTGGTGGGCAGCATGCTGGTCAATATCCTGCCCGGGGAAGGCCAGGGGCCGCCGGTTACCGAAGGCATGGAAATCCCGAGTTTCAGCCGGATCACCACCCAGGATATGTTGTCCACCCTGAATGTAACCAACGAAAATGCCGCCCAGTTGACGGCAGACCTGCTTGCGGTAACCCATTCCCTTAAAAACGGGTCCGGCGTCCTGGGGCAACTGCTGAACGACAGTATCCTGGCCGGGGATTTCCGCGAAAGCCTCGCCAACCTGAAACGGACCACGGCCCGTTCTGCAGCAATGTTTGCCCGCCTCGAGGATTTGATTGCCGGATGGGATACGGACGAAAGCGCTGCCGGGCTTTTATTCGACAACCCCGATTTTGCCGCGCGCCTGCAACAAACCGCTGCCCGCCTGGACAGTACGGGGCAGGAATTGCACCGCTTTGCCCGGCGCCTGAATTCCATGACCGATGCAACGGCGGAGGGCCAGGGGGTTGCAGGCGTCCTGCTGAAGGACACGGTGTCCGCCCGGCACCTGCAAAGCACCCTGATCAGCCTGGATTCCGCAATGATCAAATTCGACCAGAACATGGAAGCCATGAAACACAACTTTCTGACCCGAAGGTATTTCCGCAAGCTCGAGCGGCAGGAGAAGAAGGAATAGGAGGGGAAACCAGGGGTTGGGCAACTAAAAACCGGCGGGATCTACTCCCGCCGGTTTTGTGACAAAGGGCTTCCCGAAGGCGAAGCGGACAGATCTTACAGGAAGTGCCCTTTATCGTCCATTTTTACGCGGATTTTCTGGTCGCCGTTTTCAAGGACGAGCTTGTAGGTTTTTTCGGCTCCCTTGTTTTGGTTGTAATGAACCACGTACACGTCTTTGGTGACCGTCCATCCGGGAAAGCGTTCTGCCACGGCCTCCCTGACGGATCTGGGAAGCGCAATGTCCTTAAAACGCTCAATGGTCCGCAGGATCTTTCCGTCCTTGTCATAGGCGGCCAAAACCTTGCCTTCCGGGATAAAGAACCGGATTTGGTACAGGTCGTAGTCGTCCACGTAGTACTCGGAATTTTCCAGGTCAAAGGCAGCCACCTTCCGCTCCAACATTTCTACCGGCAGGGCCGCGGGTTCCATGGAGCCCACGTTGTTGAGGTATTTGTAGTTGGTGGCGTAAACGGTGACTTCGGATAATTGTTCCGTCTTGACGATTTGGGCAATGGCCGGGCTGGTCAACCCGATTAAAATAAGACCTAGTAGCAGCTTTTTCATGACAATGTGATTTAGTTATTACTATGGGCAGTATTTGCGCTGCCGTGTGCGAAATGTAGCAGTTTCCCCCCGTGGTGGAAATGACCTGAATCAGGCAGTTTCCGCGCTGATCGCCTTCACTTTATGACCGGGGTCAGTGCCCGGCAGTTTTCACCAGTGTACCTTATCGGAAAATGGCTCTGCGATGTCGGACGGGAATGTAAAACACATAGAACGCATTGCGACGGAAGCGCCGGTTTGGCAGCGCTTTTTCATGATCGCGCCCCTGGCGGTCATCGGGACCCTTGAGGGGGAGGGGTATGACCTGGCCCCGAAGCACATGGTTACCCCGATGGGATTTGACAATTATTTTGGTTTTGTGTGTTCCCCTGAGCACGGGACCTACAAAAATATTCAGGAGGGAGGGGGCTTTTCAGTGAGCTTCCCAAAACCGGATCAGACCCTGATTGCCGCCCTGAGTGCCTCCCCCCGTCAGGAAGCGCTGTGCAAATCGGATCAGGTACTCAGGTTCCTGCCGACGGTTCGTTTGCCTGAAACGGATATCCCATTCCTTTCAGGCTCCTACCTGATGCTGGATTGCGAACACTTCCGGACCCTGGACGGTTTTGGCCGGAACAGCCTGATCACCGGCAGGATCCGGAACGCCTATGTGGACCGGGATTACCTGCGGATGTCCGAAAGGGACGAACAACAGATGCTCAGGGAGCACCCGTTGCTTGCCTATGTTGCTGAAGGCCGGTTCGCACGCGTGGCCGAAACCTATTCTTTTCCATTTCCCAAAGGATTTAAGAGATGACGTCAGACCAGTCCATAAAGAAACAACTGCTCCCCTGGTTTTCTGCCCGGAAAGGGGACATGCTCGCCTTTCTGAAGGAACTGGCTGCCATGGAAACCCCGTCCTCGGACCCCGGGGCACAGCAAGGGCTGATGGATTGGGTGGGAGGCCGATTTGAGGAACTGGGGATGTATGTGCTGAAAGTGCCCGGCGCCCGAACCGGGGGTTACCTCTATGCCCGTTCCCGCAATCGAAAAAGGGGGAACCCCCTACAGTTGCTGCTCGGGCATTGCGATACGGTCTGGCCCGGGGGGACGCTTCCCGGCATGCCCATCCGCCAGGAGGATGGCCGCCTCAGCGGCCCTGGGATCTACGATATGAAGGCCGGGATTACCCAGATATACTTTGCCCTGCGCTGCCTGAAAGACTTATCGATCCCGGTGCCGGTTACCCCGGTGGTTTTCATCAATTCGGATGAAGAAATCGGCAGCCCGGAGTCCACGGCGGCGATCCGTCGCCTGGCCCGCCTGGCGGACAGGGCCTATGTCCTGGAACCGCCATTGGGTCCGGATGGGCGTCTGAAGACCGCAAGGAAAGGCCTTGGACGTTTTACCCTGACCGTGAACGGACGCGCCGCCCATGCCGGCCTCGACCCCGAAAAAGGGGTCAACGCCATTGTCGAAATGGCCAGCCTCGTGCAGCAGGTCTACAAACTGAATGATTTTGAACGCGGTATTACCGTGAATGTGGGCCTTATAGAAGGCGGGATTTCCCCGAATACGGTGGCACCTACCAGCAGGGTGGTCCTTGATGTGCGTGTTCCCGACTTCGCTTCGGGTAGGAAGGTGGAGGAGGCCATCCACGGCCTGCAGCCCTCATCCGATCAGATCGGGCTGGAAATCGACGGAGGTTTTGGCCGCCCTCCAATGGAGCGCACCCCCCGTAACCGAAGGCTCTGGTTACTTGCCGATGCAACGGGGAGGGAATTGGGACTGGAATTGAGGCAGGCGGCCGCCGGGGGAGGGTCGGATGCAAACACTACCAGCTTGTTTACGGCAACTCTTGATGGCCTGGGAATCCCCGGGGATGGCGCCCATGCCAGTCACGAACATATCCGGACCCGGTTTCTGGAGGAGCGCACGGCCTTGCTGACGCTGCTCATCCTGCTGGGGCCGCTCAAACAAAATTAAGGCAATGAAAAAGCAGGTCGACATATTTACCTCCCTGACCCGGATATCCGATCTCGCGCACCGCCCCTTTGAGGTTGAAATCCTCCCAAGGGAGCAATGGGCCAACGGGGACTACGTGGTTTGCGAAATCGAGGATGCGGGGGGCAATAGCCTCCAGCTGGAGTTATCCAACGGGCGGATGCGGGGGGTGATAGGAGGGGAGTGGGTCGTAGGTGCTTTCGGAATCCGCTATGCCACCCTTGAGGCCACCGGGCGGTGGGATGCCATTTCCGACGACCTGAAGATGCATGTGCTCACAGGGGCGGGACTATTTGGCAAACTTACTTCCAAGTCGGTTTTTTTACCGCCCCTCATGCAGGGGGTTTACCGTGGCCACGCCATGCGACAGGGACGGAAGCTCACCATGTCGGATTTTGTCGGGGAGGTCCCGGACAGGCCTTTTGAATTACCGGTTATCCTCTTTTTTGGCACATCCATGTCGGCCGGCAAAACCACATCCGCCAGGATCGTAACCCATTTATTCAAATCGGCCGGCTACCGGGTTATAGGGGGCAAGCTCGCGGGGGCAGGTCGCTATAAGGACATCCTTGCGATGAAAGACGTTGGCGCCGTTGCCGTTTTTGATTTTGTGGATGTGGGGTTGCCATCCTCCATTTGCCCCGTGGCCGAATACTGCAAACGGCTGCGGGGTCTCCTGAATCGGATGGCCGCGGTCGATGCGGATGTCGCCGTGGTCGAGATTGGCGCCTCCCCGCTCGAGCCCTACAACGGGTCAGTCGCCATCAAGCTGCTGGGCGAGCAGATCCGTTTTTCAATCCTGAGCGCTTCGGACCCTTATGCTGTCCGGGGCCTGATGCACGCGTTTGGCCGGCGTCCGGACCTGGTTACGGGGGTTGCCTCGAATACGCTTGCGGGAGTTGAACTGGTAAAACGCCTCTGCTCGGTGCCGGCCATCAACCTGATCAACCCCAGTAACATGCCCGAGCTCCGGCGGATGCTCCGAAAGGCAACCGGGCTGGCGGTGTAACACCAGGGTAATGCAGTTCCCCGAACACTGCCCCGGGCAGGTCCTCAGACACTGCCGCGGGCAGGTGGTATGTGCCGTTTAGAAGTTGTTTTTCAGGTCGATCCTGCGGATTTCCCATCGGGAAGGTGTGGTTTCCACGGCAATCAGGCTTTCGGTCAGCATGCGTGCATGAATGTCCGGAATTTTGTATCGCCGGGGCTCCATGAGGATATTCTGGCGTTCTCCCAGGGGCCAGACCATCTCCCCATCCGGATTCAGGATGACTTCCGTAAAGGAGTAGTCATAGATGTTGAGCTGGAAATTGTTTTTGCCCCTGAAGGTCTTCTTATGGTAGATGCCAATAGCGTATCCCTGCGTGTATTCAGTCACATTGAGGAATTCGGGTTGAACCGCGATACGCCCCTGGGGGTCTATAAAACCATAAACCGGGATATCGTCTTCACCAGCGGACCGGAACGGGCAGCGCCCATTGTTGAACCGGGGGTAGGCAATGCTGCGGATGCCTTTTGCCTCCGGGTCCGGTTCCCTTTGCCATACCAGGTCGTCCCGGAATGGGATCACCAGGTCTCCCTCGGTATTGATAAAGCCCCATTGGTCGCCTTTCCGGACTGCGGCGTACCCTTCATGGAAGGGCGTGACTTCATCCAGGCCCTCGATAGCGGGCTTGTTGATTTCCTTGATGGTCTGGGCGCTGGCCCAGGCGGGTAACGCCACCAGGAGGATGAGAATAATTGCGAACTTTTTCATGGTCCTGTTTTTTTGAGCGACAAATTGCAGGCCGGTCCTCGGGGGCAATCAGCAGGAGGTCCACGGCAATCGTATCGCGACCCGGTGCAGGGCCGAGGGTGGTTACGGGGCTTTTTTGTCGCCGGTTTACTGGGAGAAGGTCCCCCTTTTTTACGGGAATGGAAATGACCTGAATCAGTCCTGGGTAGGACTGATCTTTATCATAGGCCATGGAGCGGGCAGGAAATACCTTTAAGCCTACCAAATACCGGAATCATGAAAAACATCCTGATACCCACCGACTTTTCGAAAAATGCATGGCATGCGATTGAATATGCCCTGCTCTTCTTCAAGGATGAGACCTGTACGTTTTACCTGTTGCATACGTATACGCCAGCATTCTATCGCATTGATTACCTAAGCGGCGGGCCGGAGATCAGCGGGATCCCGGATGTCGGTGTGGATATTTCCATGAGCGGCCTGGAAAAAACCCTGGAAGATATCGAACGGGAATTTCCGAATCCCCGTTACCGCTTTGAACTCGTATCGTCCTTCAATACGCTTACGGACGAGATCCGCGATATCTCGGAGCGGAAACAGATCGACCTGATCGTGATGGGCACCCAGGGGGCCACCGGCGCCAAACAGGTGTTCCTCGGATCGAACACCGTGTGGGCGATTCGTAAAGCCCACAGGCCGCTGCTGGCGGTACCCTCTGAAACGACCTACCGTCCGCCCCGGATGGTGCTTTTCCCAAGCGATTACAGGGGCTATTACAAAAGGGAGGACCTCCAACCGATGCTCGATATCATCCGAGCCCACGACTCCCGCGTGCTGATTTTCCATATGAAGGAGGAAGCCGGCGGGCTGACAGACGCCCAGAAAGACAACCAGCGACACCTGGAGCGATGCATGGAGGAAATAGAGTACGAGATTGTCGAGGAGAAGGGCGGGAACCTGCCCGAGGCAATCCTGCGGTTCATTGAAGAACACCCGATAGACCTTTTGGTGATGACAAACCGCAGCCATACGTTTTTTGAACGGTTGCTCGTCCGCCAGAACATTGACCAGATAGGCTTCCACATAAAAATTCCCTTCCTGGTGGTGCCAGACCACAGCGAACCCGTTAAATAACGCCCAGCCATGAAAACCATCCTGTTGCCGGTAGACTTTTCGGAAAATTCCTGGAATGCCGTTTTTTCGACCCTGAAACTGTTCGATAAAACCGCCTGCCATTTCATTCTCCTCCACGCCTATTCCATGAGCCCCGGAAAGCTCCCCGGAGACCCGGAACAACAAAAGCTTTGGCAGGTACTGGAAAACCGGAAAAGGGAGGCGACGGACGAAATGGAGCAGATGCTCGGTTACCTTGAAAGGGAACACCGGCATCCAAAACACCGCATATCGGGAACGTGCGTCCCCGGCGAACTAATTTCCTGCATCCAGGCCGTGCTGGAGGCAGAACCCGTTGACCTGATTGCCATCGGGACACAGGGCGCCACCGGGGCAGAACAGCTGTTCATGGGCAGCAACGCGGTGCGCATCATGCGCCGGGTCCGCACACGCCCCACCCTGATCGTCCCTGCCGGATTCGACTTCCAGCGGTTGCGGCACGTACTGTTCCCCACCGATTACCTGCACGCTTTTGAACCTTACCAGCTGAAGCTGCTGAAAGAACTTGTTTTGCAGTGGCGGGCCACGCTGCATATTGTATACGTGGCATCCGAGTTTGAACTGAAACCCTCCCAGCAGGACCACAGGGAATTGCTGGAAAGCCGCCTGCCCGGGATTAACTGTCGCTTTGAAGAGGTGCCGATAAAGGGCCACCTGAAAGATGCGTTGCTGGGACACGCACATAAAATCGGGGCGGAGATGATTGCCCTGGTCCGCCACCGGCACTCCCTCCTGGAAGCCGTAGTAAAGGAGCCGGTGGTAAAGCGACTCGCCTTTGAAACGACCATGCCGCTGCTGGTGCTTCCCGAATTGTCCTAGGGCCTCTCAGACAAAAAGCGTTTTGAGGTTTTGCTCGTTAAAGCTCAGCAACGGGATGCTTTTATTCGAGGCCATCTGTTTGACCAGGTCGCGGCGGAACCACTTGTTCGTATTGTGTTTGGAGGAGCGCTCCAACATGCCGATCAGGCTGGCCTCCTGGTGCTCCGTATAGTCCTTCAGGGAGTTGGCCACGTCACCGGATTTCAGCAACTCAAAATGCAGGTTTTCGTACTTGACCTGGCTTTCGAGCATTTGCCGGAACCATGACAGGTTGGACGGCCCGGAATATTGGGTGTCTTCCGTTACATGTACCACATGGACGGCGGCCCCGAAGGCGCGGGCAAGGATGACCACTTTCTCGAGCGCCTTGATATCCTCGACTTCAAAGTCCGTTGCATAGACCAGGTTTTTGATTTCGGTAAAGTGGTGTTTGGCAGGGACTGCCAGCACGGGGCAGGGGGCTTTGTCCACCAGTTTTTTGGTGGTGCTCCCCATGATCATCCCCCTGACCAGGGATTCCCCCTTCATTCCCACCACGATCAGTCGTGTTTGCCATTCGGATGCCTTAGACAGGATACCCGAAAGCACGGACATGTTTTCGACGGGTTCCACATGCAGCTCCCGGACGGGATGGTTATCCTCCCGGTTTTTTTCGAAAAAAGCCTTTAGTTTTTTGCGCTGGGTGGTATATGCATCGGTGCGCAAATGCGGGAAAGGGCCTTCCAACTGCGTCCCGAGCAGGGTCGGAACATCGTAAACGTGGCAGAGTACCAAGCGCAGGTCCAGGTTCCTGCTGAGGACCTGCGCACAATGGAGGGCTGCAACGGAGGCCTCGGAATAATCGGTTGCATAGAGAATTGACTTCATAGGGGTATGCTTTGATACCCCAAATTACACTCCATGGGTGTTCGCTGAAATGATTTGTGTCATGGCCATGCCATTTTTGTTCGCTGGCATGGGGAGTTGGGCCGTGGCAAAAGAATTGGCAACGGGATTTTCATTGCCATGGGTAAACCCTTAAATTTGCAGGTATCAAGTACGATCCCACAGACTATGAATAAAGGCATTTACGTTGCCACCATCGAGGCCAACAGCGGTAAATCCATCCTATCCCTCGGGTTGATGCGGCTTTTGTTGGGCAAGATGGCCCGGGTGGGCTATTTCCGCCCCATCATCGATGATTATCCCGATGGAAAACAGGACAACCACATCGCCACCATCCTCTCTCATTTCAATATTCCCCTGGATTACGGGGAGGCCTATGCCTGTACCCGCAGCCAGGTGGTCCAAAAAAGCAGCAGGAACCAGGAAGATCAGGTGCTGGACACCATTATCCAGAAATACAAAAACCTCGAAAGCCGCTTCGATTTTATCCTGGTAGAGGGGACCGATTTTACGGGCGAAGGGGCTATCATCGAATGGGACTTCAATGTGCTCCTGGCCAAAAACCTGGGCATCCCCACGGTGATCCTTTCCAGTGGGGTCGGGAAGACCCTGGAGGAGTTCGTCAATTCCCTGGTACTGGCCTATGATTCTTTCCGCGACCAGGGGGTGGAGGTCCTGATGGTCGCAGCCAATAAGATCCAGGCCAAAAACCGGCAACTGGTCCTTGACCAACTGCAGGCCGACCTGCCGGAGCGGGTATTGACCGCAGCCATCCCGATGAACCCGGTCCTGGGCAACCCCAGTATGCGGGAAATTGTGGACGCCCTGGAGGGGGTCGTGCTGTTCGGGGAAAACCACCTGGACAAGCAGGTGGCGCACTTTGGCGTGGGGGCCATGCAGCTGAGGAATTACCTGACCCATCTGGAAGAGGATACCCTGGTCATCACCCCGGGGGACCGGGCCGACATCATCCTGGGCGCCCTGCAGGCGAACCTTTCGACCAACTACCCATCGGTCTCCGGGATCGTGCTTACGGGGGGGCTGCTGCCCGAGGATACCATCAACCGCCTGATCGAAGGCCTGTCGGAGGTGGTGCCCATTGTCTCCGTACAGGGGGGTACGTTTTCGGTAACCAACCGGATCGGCTCCATCCAGCCCAAGATCTATTCGGGCAATACGCTCAAGATTGAACAGTCCCTCAAGGATTTCCGGGCTTTTGTGCCGGAAGACGCCCTGGCAGAGCGCCTGGTCACTTTCCGGGCCGACGGGATCACCCCGAGGATGTTCCAGTATAATTTGCTCAGGAAAGCCCAGTCCGACCTCCGGCATATCGTGCTGCCCGAGGGCACGGACGAACGGGTCCTCCGAGCCTCCGTAGAACTGATCAACCACCATGCAGTCCGGCTTACCCTCCTGGGGCCGGTAGGGGAGATCCGTGAGAAGGCCAAACAGTTAAAACTGCAACTGCCCGAGGAAATCCAACTTCTGGACCCCCGCAGTGCCCCCCGGTTTGCCGACTACGCAGAAACCCTGTACGAATTGCGGAAACACAAGAACATGGAACTGACCATGGCCCAGGACCTGATGGCCGACGTTTCCTACTTCGGCACCATGATGGTTTATAAAGGGGATGCGGACGGCATGGTTTCCGGCGCTGCCCACACCACCCAGCATACCATCCGCCCGGCCCTTCAGTTCATCAAGACGCGGCCCGGGGTCAACCTGGTTTCCTCCGTCTTTTTCATGTGCCTCCCGAACCGGGTAACGGTTTTCGGGGACTGCGCCATCAACCCGAACCCGAGTGCTGCCGACCTGGCTGAAATAGCCATTTCCTCTGCAGATACCACGGCTTCCTTCGGCATTGAACCCCGGGTGGCCATGTTGTCCTATTCTTCGGGTACTTCCGGTCAGGGGGCCGATGTGGACCGGGTCCGCGAAGCCACCCGCCTGGTCCGGGAACGCCGTCCCGACCTGAAGGTTGAAGGGCCCATTCAATACGATGCAGCGGTGGACCTGAAGGTGGGCCGGAGCAAACTGCCCGACTCGGAGGTCGCAGGCCGGGCAACCGTGTTTATCTTCCCCGACCTGAACACGGGCAACAATACCTACAAGGCAGTACAGCGGGAAACGGGGGCCCTGGCAATCGGCCCGGTACTGCAGGGCCTCAATAAACCGGTAAACGACCTGAGCCGCGGGTGTACGGAGGACGATATCTTCAACACCGTAGTCATTACGGCCATACAGGCCCAGCAGCATTAAACCCAGAACCACCCCATGAGCCGCATCATCCTCGTACTGAATTCCGGAAGTTCCTCCCTGAAGTTCCAGGTGCTCCGGATGCCGGAGGAAACCCGGATATGCCAGGGGATGGTCGAACGGATCGGCGCCGGGGATGCACTGTTGAAATACCAGGCCTCCGGGGCAGCTTTCGAACGGGAACTGCAGGCATCGGATCACCGGGGGGCGTTGAGGGAAATCGTCTCGGCACTCCTCGATCCGGAAACCGGGGTCCTCGAGGATGCCGGGTCCGTGGCTGCAGTAGGCCACCGGGTGGTACACGGAGGGACCCGGTTCAGCAGTACCACCGTGGTTGATTCAAAGGTAAAGAAAGCCATTTTGGAACTTGCCCGCCTGGCCCCCCTCCACAATCCCGCCAACCTGGAGGGCATCCTCCAGGCAGAATCATTCTTCCCCCGGGCATTGCAGGTGGCTGTTTTCGATACGGCCTTCCACCAGACCATCCCCCTGAAGGCCCGGAAATATGCCCTCCCGGAGGTGCTGTACCGGGAACACGGGGTGCAGGTATACGGATTTCACGGGACGAGCCATAAATATGTGGCCGGACAACTGGCGCCCCACCTGCCCGCTGATGGCAAACTGATCTGCCTGCACCTGGGGAGCGGCTGCAGTGCCTCGGCAATCCGGGGAGGCATCAGCATGGACCACAGCCTGGGCTTTACCCCGAGCAATGGCCTGATCATGGGTTCCCGGAGCGGGGATATCGACCACGGCATCATCTTTTTTCTGGTGGAGAGCCTGGGGTATTCCCTGGAAGAGGTTAAGGAGATGCTGAGCAGGGACAGCGGGCTGAAGGGCCTCACGGGAAAAACCGATCTGCGGGATATTGAACAGGCCGCGGAGAAAGGGGACGCCGCCTGCCGGCTCGCCCTGGAAATGACCGCATACCGCATACGCAAATATGTGGGCGCCTATGCGGCTGCCCTGAACGGCCTGGACGGCCTGGCCTTTACGGCCGGGATCGGGGAACACTCCTCCCGTATGCGGGACCTGGTCTGCCGGGACATGGACTATCTCGGGATCCGCCTGGACCCCTCGCGCAACCAGGACCCGGGCGCGGGCTTACAAGCAGTACACGCAGCCGGTTCCCGCGTAAAAGTATGGGTGGTGCCCACCGATGAGGAACTCGAAATAGCCCGCCAGACCTACCAGGTGCTCAGCCCCTGACTGGCCTACCACTTGCGGGCATAGCCGAAGACCATCCTTTTGAATTCCCGGAAATCCGCACTGAACACTTCCATTTTCCCGGCCAGTTGCCGGTGTTGTTCCCGGTAATCCGAATCGGACAGGCCCGGAGCCCCCCCTTCCACGCGGCTGAGCAGTCTTTCATGATCCCGGATCTCATCGGCCAGGTAGTCGAAGAGCGTTTCGTGGAGGGTGTCCAGGTCGCCCAAAATTTTCGGGAAATTCAGCGGGTCGTTTATTTCCGCTTCCCGCTTTTGAAGCAAATGGGAGAAAAAACGGGTTTCGTCTTTCCAGAAGGCAATGGTGTCGAGCCATTCCCTGCTCTGTATATGCAGTCCCTCAAGGCTCTGCGGCAGGAGGTAATCGGACCTGGCAACTAATTTTTTTGATGTCATCACGTGTGTTTTATCAATCCAGTAAATGTTCACTCAGCGTATCCCGCAAAAGGGAACGCGCGCGCTCCAGCAAAGCCTCGATCTCGGCCTCGTCCTGTTTCTTGATCAGGGCGATTTCCTCGGTGCTGAACAGTTGCAGGGTGGCCAGTTCAAAAACGGAACGGGCATCTGCCGGCATCCCGAAGAGGGTGGCGTCGAGGCGCTGTTCTACCTGATCCCTGCCGGCGTCCGACTCCATCAGGGCCATCAGGTCTTCATGGGCATCGTCCAGGAAAATGTTCTTCAGGATGTAGTGGTGGTCCCTGTAGGAAATGTCGTCCAGGTCCTCGAGCATCACCAGGTCCCCGTCCCCGTCCGTGCTGTAGTTCTCCTCCATTTCGGACTGTTCGGCCCGGGAGTAGTCGTCGATATTTTCATTGTAGCAGGAACTGAATATTTCCTCCACTTCCATATCCTCCAGTATCTTTTCGGCCCGTTCAAACAGCCAGGAACGGAACATATCCCCGGAAGGGATGTCATCGAAATGGTCCCATATCTCGATGATCAACTGGTCGAAAAAATCGTCGGGCCGGTATTTGTTGTGGGATATCACGCCCTTGGAAAGGGCCAGCCTCAGTGCCCGGGTGATATACCGGTGCACCTCGGGGAGGACCTTCATCAATTCCTCGTTGAAGGCCTTTCGCTCATCGGCCTGGCGGAGATCCCTGAGGTGTTCAAAACTACTGCTTACCTGCTGCTGGAACTCGGCCAGTCTTTTGTCGTAAACTCGGGTGGGTTTCATGATCTTCCGCTTTAGGATTCTACTCCGGAAGGTCCGCAATACACCGCCCAATTAAAATGATTTTTATCAGTTAAGCCACAACCAGGGCAGGGCTTTTGGGAACCGGGACCGCACATGACGCAGGTCATTTGCGGCACTCTGATTCCGCTCTATCTTACCGGTAGTTATTTATGAACCTTTAAATTTAACTACCATGAGAAATGAAAGCGGAGCCATCATGCTGGCCCTCCTGACAGGGGCTGCGATAGGTGCCGGGGTAGGAATCCTGTACGCCCCGGATGCCGGTTCCAATACCCGGAAAAAAATCAGGGAGAAAGTCGATGAAACCCGACATGACCTGGCAGACCGGATCTTACATGCCAAAGATGAGTTGACCCGGACTGCCGAGGAAAAGCGGGTAGCCTTTGAGGACAAGCTGGAGGACCTGCTGAGCCACATGAGCTACAAGGCGGACGATATTATCGTGGGCCTGGAGCACAAGCTCGAGGAACTCCGCAAAAAGAATGCACAACTCCAGAAGTAGGTGCCATGAACGTCCCGGCTCCAAAGGAGGCACTGCAAAATGCCGCCCGGGAAGCCCGGCAGTACCTGGATAGCAGCAGGGAAACCATTCGGCTGCAAGCCTTCAGGTTGAGTATGCGGCTGGTGACCTCCCTGGTAAAATCCCTGCTGGTAGGCGTGTTTGCCCTACTGGCAATGCTGTTCCTTTCCGTAGGTACCGCTCTGGCCCTCGGTGTTTGGATGGGCAGCATGATTTGGGGATTCCTGCTGGTCGGCGCCGGCTACCTGGTGGTATTCGGGTTGGCCTACCGGTTCAGGGACCGGCTGGATGCCCCGGTGCTCAGAAATTATTCAGATTTATATTCCGACCTATGAAACGACCTGTGTTCCATTCCTTTGAGGAGATTGACAACCGGCTGCAAATACTGGCGCTGGAACGGGAGATTTGCCTGGAGACCATCAAATCCGACCTTGCCCTCGCCCTTACGGGAACCGTAAGGCACGGCGTGGCGATTGCAGTAAAACCAGCCCTGAAAGCGCTTGCCTTTTCCTGGGCCCTGAAAACCATCAGGCGCAAACTACTGAAGGAATGATATCAACAGCCTGCCCGGGCCAGTTTTTTCAGGTTTTCCGGGTCGGAAATGATGATGCTGCGGGCCTTACCCATCCGGATAAGGCCTTCGGTTTTTAATTCGGTCAGCGCCCGGATGGTGGTCTCCGTCGCCGTCCCGACAATGCCCGCCAGGTCTTCCCGGGATATTTCGATCCCGGTGTCTGTTTTGGCATCTGTGGGCAACCCTTCCCTTAATTTGATCAGCGCCCTGGCAACACGCTGTTTGACAGGCCAGTAGGCCATCTGCAGGAGCTGCCGCTGCAGGTCAATCAGGTCGCCGGAGATCAACTCCATGAATTTATGGGCAACCTCCCGGTCGCTGTCCAGCAGGTGGATGAAGTCCGATTTGGGGATGGGATATACTTCCGCGGGGTCCACGACTGTTGCCGTTTCCAGGTAGGTACCTCCCGGGTTGAGCATGGAGAGTTGCCCTATGAATTGACCCTCCCGGAATATCCCCGTCACCAGCTCCTTTCCGGCCTCGGTGGATTTATGCGCCTTAATGGTTCCCTTTCGGATATAAAAGAGGTGGTGGACGCCATCCCCTTCCATAAAGAGATATTCTTTGGGGTTGTATTTCCGGGCGAAATAGGTCCGTTCAATGTGGTCCAGGTTCAGGTAGGAGGAAGCCTGCTTCATAAACTGCTGCATTCCCTCCATACCCGGATGGAACTTTTTTTGCAAAAAGGCGTGCTTGTATAGTCGCGATTCCACTGCGCCCAGGAGCTCCGATTCCTCGAAGGGTTTGGTGAGGTAGTCGTCGGCGCCCAGGTTCATCCCTTTGCGGATATCCGATTTCTCGGATTTGGCGGTCAGGAACACAAAAGGGGTGCCGGCCAGCTGCGCATGGGACTGCAGGTGTTCCAACACCTGGTATCCATCCATACCCGGCATCATGATGTCGCAGAGGATCAGGTGCGGTTTGTATTCGAGGGCCAGGCTGATACCGGAGTGCCCATCGGCAGATGTAGCCGTATCGTACCCGGCAAGTTGCAGCAGGTCCGCTGTGTTTTCGCGAACATCTTCGTTGTCCTCAATGATCAGGATTCGTTTCATTTTTTTCAGTCTTTAAGGTGCAGGGCAGATGGATCAGGAAGGTGCTTCCGCGGCCCGTTGTACTGGTGAACTGTATGCGTCCGCCCATCAGTTCCGTATATTGCTTTACAATGTGCAGCCCGAGCCCTGTCCCGGGGATATTTATGGCATTCCTGGCTCTGAAGAACCGGTTGAAGAGGTTGGGCTGTTCATCCTCCGGGATACCGATTCCCCGGTCCCTGACCGAGAGCATCAATTCATCGCCTTCCCGGCTTACCCGCAGGTGGATCGCACTGTTTTCAGGTGAATACTTTATGGCGTTGGACAGCAGGTTCACCAGGATGTGACGGGTGAGTTTGGGGTCGAGGCGGACATTGAAATCGGCCCTGTCGCAAACCTGCACGAAATGCTGTCCCACCTTCAGGCTGGGTTCGAGCTCCCCCAGGACCGAACGAAGAAGTTCCAGAAAGTCAAAATCGGATGCCTGGAAACTGATGTCCCCTTCCTCCAGTTTACCCAGGGAAAGGAAATCGTTGAGGATGACCACCATATTCCGGACGTTGTTTTTGATTTGTTTGATGTACCGTTCCCGTTTGCCTTCCTTCCCGGGTTCGTTCATCCTGCCCAACAGGATGGCCGAGGAGAGGATGGCACTGAGGGGTGTCCGGAATTCATGGGAAGCCATGGAAATGAAGCGGGATTTCAGGTCATTGAGTTCCTGTTCGCTGTGGAGTGCGCGCAGCAGGTCGCGCTCTGCCTTTTTCTGTTCCGTGGTGTTGCTGAAAACCAGCAGGGCCCAGCGGATGGCGTTATCGAATTCCAGGGGGGTGGAATTCACCACATAGGTATTCGCCCCGTGTTCCATTTCAAAACTCACGTGTGAACCCAGCAGGGTTTCTGCGACCCGTTCTGAGAGCAGGCGTTTTTGGTCTTCGCCAAATCCGGGGAGCGCATCGATGCCCAGGTTGGCGTATTGCCAGGAAAGCAGGTCCATTGCACGGAGTTCTTCCCCTTCGAGGTGCACGAAATGGTGTTCCTGGTCAAAAACCATAATCACCCCTTTGGGAAAATTCTTGGCCATGGCCATAAATAATGCCTGGCTCGCGAATGCAAGGTTCTCTGCCTCCCGGGTGCTTTCGAACTGCTGCTGCAGGCTTCGGTTGGTCTTCTTCAATTCCTCCACGGTTTCCAGCACCTGCCGGGTCCGGGCTTCCACATTTTCCTCGAGTTCCCTTGCATACCGCTGTAACTGTTTCTTGCCAGCTTCCAGTTGGTCCCGGTTCCAGCGGCGTTCCACTGCCAGGGCTGCCAGTTGAAGTGCTTCCCGGATCATCCCCCGGGTGTCCGGGTCCGGTTTCCCCATCCGGTCCCCATACAGGGTACAGGTCCCCAGCAATTGCCTATCTGGGGAGAGGATGGGGAAGGCCCAGGAGGCCCGGAACCCGAATTGCAGTAACTGCATATCGTTTTCGCTCCGCTGCGGCTCGCGGGACAGGTCAGGGGTGATAATTTCGCGTTTTTCCGTGGCAGCCCGGTTGCAGGGACAGCTGGTGGCTGCACCAAGCGGAATCCTGTCGAAGGCTTTTTTCAGGGCTTCGGGCAAGCGGAAAGAAGCCAGTGCACGGAGTTCGTCCCCTCCTTGTGCCTTGAGTGAAATAAGGGCGGCCCGGGATCCCGTATGCGCCACCAGCAATTCACAAATCGCCTGCCCCGTTTTGGACAGGGGGGCGTATGCGGCGATCGACTCCAGGATTTTCCGGATGCCATCCTTGTAATCGGCGGCTGCCACCTGATCGCTGACATCGTTGAGCACCCCGATAAAATGGGTGATTTTACCCTGGTCATCGGCAATAGGGGTGATTGACAGGTCATTCCAGAAAAGGGTGCCATCTTTCCGGTAGTTGCGAAGAAGTTCCCGGCAGGCCTCCCCTGTATTGAGCGCCCTGCGGATTCGTTCAAGGCCCGGCTGCTGCCTGTCATCCCCCTGTAATAACCGGCAGTTCCGTCCCTGGATTTCCCGGGCCGAGTATCCGGTAATTTCGGTAAAGGCACGGTTGCTGTAGATGACCGGTCGATCGGGTAGCAGGGCGTCCGAGATGACAATTCCGTTGCCGGCTGCCTCCAGTGCCCGGTTTCGCAGGCTGAGTGTTTTTTGGGCAGTGCTGAACTGTGAGTCCTCCGGGGCTTCTTCCTCTCCGGGTTGGCCTTTACCCAGAGCGGCTTCGTATTTATATGTGTTGCGGGGTCGGACCTGTATCCGGGGGGACGGCAATGGCAGTCCCCCTGCAGGAATTTCTGCAGGCAGGTCCAGGCGGTATTTTCTCTTCGGGCCCATACGCAGCCCATTTATAAGACTTCTGTTAAAGATAGGAACCCGAAGGGCTGAAATCCATGACAGTTGTCATGATATACCGCGGGAGGGGTGGGTTAACTAAAAATCTCCTCCCAGCCGGAGTTTACCGGTGGGAGGAGAGGTTACCGCGCTCTCCGGAACGGATTCTTGTGTTTAGCCAATCAATTGGTTTCCGGAGGGGATGCGGTTGAAACTTTCAGCCAACTTCAATCACTTTCGGCGGTCTTTTTTTAGCTTCTTCTCTTTTTTTGAGGTTAAACTTCAGGATGCCGTCGGTGTATTTGGCTTTGATGTCTTCTTCCACTACAGAATCGGGCAGTTGAAGGGCGCGTTCGAAAGAGGCGTAATTGAATTCACGACGTGAATAATTTTCCTCTTCTTCTTCTTTGGTCATTTCCTTTTTCGCGGAGACATTGAGGAATCCGTCCTCGATGGTGATTTCGAAGTCTTTTTTGGAGAAGCCGGGGGCGGCCAGTTCAATTTCAAAATGATCGTCGGTCTCTTTGATATTGAGGGCAGGTTCCATGGTTTTTCCATTCCAGAAATCGGTGTTCATCAACCCGGTATTCCAGGTGCGGCTGTCGAAAAAGTCATCCATGTTGAAGAAGTCCTTGGAAAGCAATTCTCCAAAGGGCCTTCTTTTAAATTTTACTAAGGTCATAAGGCACATATTTAAGGTTACACGTAATTGAATTGATCGCCTGAATGTACCAGTAATATCCGGCCTGCAAAATGATCCAGGTCAGTGTGTGCGATATGAATTGCCCGCGTTGCTCGTGATCCAGATAAATCCCTCTCCTGCAAATAGAAATCCCGAATCCGCCCATGGCGGATTCCCGGGTATTTTTTCTCCACCCCTTTACAGGAGCAAGCTCCTGACAGGGATGAAAAAAAATACCCGCGCCGTTGGGCGCGGGATTTCTGCTTGATGTGGGATATACTGGATTCGAACCGGTGACCTCTGCCCTGTCAAGGCAGCGCTCTAAACCAACTGAGCTAATATCCCCGAAGGCGGTGCAAGATCGTAAAAATATCGCAGAGCGTAAAGTACCCGGTTAAGAATCCGACAATTTGTTTTCGACAAAGGTCGTACAGGGCCCGCAGGACCTGCGCAGGTGGTGTCCCAGCAAATCGTACCGGTTTTCCCTCAGGCCGGATACCACCACGTATTCAGCGGGCATATTTTGCAGGATTTTGGCGATCATCGGCCCCGAGTGTTCGGTAAGGGTGTAGTTGATCCGGCATCCCGAACAGCGGAGCACCAGCAGGTTGTCCCGGTGGTCCCAGAGTTCCAGGTTACGGCTCCCGCATTTGCTGCAATGTCCCTGGTCTTCCTTCCAGCGGTTGAGGCAATACTGAACAATGAGGTGGCTTCGGATGGCATCGGAATGCGAACGAAGCCATTGGCGTTTGACGCGTTGCTGGCGGGGGATTTCAAAGAAATGGTAAATGCCGGCTGTGAGCACTGCGGCACCGGATGTGGCAATAAGGAGGCTGGGCCCGACCGTGGAAAGGAAGGAAGCCAGAAGCAGGAGACCCGTTGAGAGGGGGAGCGTACATATCATAATCCGGGGCTTTTCAACGAGGACGCGGAAGGTAATAAACTGGTTATGAGCCGGGCAAGGAAGCGGCAGTTTTAACGAAATTTTAAGATCCCTGCACTCAGAGGACCTCCAGAACACGTTCCAATGCCATCCCCCGGGACCCTTTAATGAGCAGGGTTGCAGGCGCTTCGATGGGTCTGGCCTTCAATTCGGAAACCAGGGACTCAAAATCCGGATACCGGGATACCGGCAGCCCGGTCTCATAAAAATTCCGGCCCACCAGGTAGAGTTGGTCGGGCCTTTGCTGAAGGGCCAATTGGGCGATCTTTTCATGCTCTGTTGCCGCATCCGCACCGAGTTCGAACATATCCCCAAGGATGATAATTTTCCTGGGGGCATCCAGGGCGGCAAAATGCTCCAGGGCAGCCGCCATACTGGTCGGGTTTGCATTGTAGGCATCAAGGACAATGCGCAATTGTCCCCGCTCCAGCATTTGGGAGCGGTTGTTTTCAGAGCGGTAGGCCTCCAGGGCTTCGGCTATGCCCTCCAGGGGTACGCCGAAATAGGTGCCGATAAAGGCAGCTGCTGCACAGTTGGTGAAATTGTAGTTCCCGATGAGCCCGGTATGAATCTCTCTTCCCCTTACTTCTAGGCTTACGGTGGAACCTCCCGTTAGGTTGCGGATGACCTCGAATGCCGGATTCGTAATGGAAAACCCTGCCTGGTTTCCGTATTCGCCCAACTTTTCGACCTGTATGGGATCATCGGCATTCATGAAGACTGTCCCACCATTTTCCATTAAAAATCGGTACAGTTCGGTTTTGCCCTTTACGACCCCTTCGACCCCCCCGAAGCCTTCCAGGTGGGCCTTTCCAAAATTGGTTATATAACCGTAATCCGGCCGGGCAATCTCGCTTAGGAATCCGATTTCCCCCTGGTGGTTGGCCCCCATCTCGATGACCGCCATTTCCGTTTCCCGGGTAATGCGCAGCAGGGTCAGGGGAACGCCTATGTGGTTGTTGAGGTTGCCCCTGGTGGCCAGCGTCCTGAATTTTTTGGATAGTACGGCGGCAATCAGCTCCTTGGTGGTGGTTTTCCCATTGCTGCCTGTCAGCCCGATAATGCGTGCCTTGCTGTGCATCCTGTGGTGGGTGGCCAGTTGCTGCAGGGCCGTAAGCGTATCCGCCACGCGGATGCAGCGCGGCTCCCCGGGAAAATCCTCATCCACCACGGAAAAAGCCGCCCCTTTGGCGAGGGCTTCGATGGCAAAATCGTTTCCGTTGAAATTAGGGCCTTTGAGGGCGAAAAAAATCCCGTTTTCCGGGATGCTCCGGCTGTCGGTACTCACCTTTGGGTGCTTCAGGAACAGGGCGTGGAGGGCTTCTGTGGTCATGGAGGTAAATATAAAAAGCCCCGGACATTGCCGGGGCCTTTTATTAAATTTTTATGGTATCCGAACGTACTAGCGGACTTTTTTCCCGCGAACGGTTTTGTTCTTGGTTTTGGATTTGGATCCCACCCGCGACATGGCGCAGCGGAAGCCGATGTAATCGGTGGCCATATATTGCGGCAGGTAGCGGCGCTGGGCCGGATCCAGCCAGTAGGCCCGGTCCCTCCAGGAACCTCCCTTGTACACACGCACCTCGTCATTGATCAGGCTGGTGCGGTGGTTGCTCTCGTCGTACTGACGGACCAACTTACCGGCAGAATCCCGTTCGACAGAGTGTTTGGGAGAGTTGTACATGGCTGGCTTCTCCTCGTCTTCGCCATAGAAATCTGCGAACCGTGAGGAACTCGGGTCCCCGTCGCGGTACCCGCGATTATCTGATTTGGAGAAATTGGTCCGCAGGTAGGTTTCCTGCTCATCCACAGCCACCATTTTAACCTCCCCGGGCAGGTTGACGGCTACCACTTTTCCTGTGGGCAGCGTATCGTAGATAATGCTGTCGCGCAGTACCTGTACTTTTCCGTCTTCCCCGATCGCGGCTTTCATAAAGATGTTGCCTCGGAAATAGTTAAAGTCGCTGATTTCGTCATCCACGATCGGCCGGTAGACATCCGCTACCCATTCGGCCACGTTTCCGGCCATATCATAGAGGCCCAGGTCGTTGGGTTTATAGGACTTGACCTCGGCGGTAATATCCGCGCCGTCGTCTGACCATCCGGCAATCCCGCCGTAATCACCCTTGCCTTGTTTGAAGTTGGCGAGCTGGTCGCCCCGTCCGACACGCTGGCCATTCCGGGTATAATCCCCGTCCCATGGATATTTCTTGCGCCCGCGGTAGTTGTTGTACTCCCGGGAGCCCTGAAGCGCCTGGGCGGCGTATTCCCATTCCGTTTCCGTTGGCAGGCGGTATTCCGGCATGATGATGCCCGTGCTCCGCTTGGCAAAAACAGGTACGGAATCCTTTTGGGCCTTCCCGGTAAGGGAATCGATCTGCCCGCCATAGACGGACCCGGGGCGGTTCAGGTAGGCCTCCGTGCTGAAGGTCCCCCCAATTTCCCCGTTCATAGCCCGGTACTTAACATCCTCGGCGAGGTATCCTTCCCGCTCTAGCATGGCTTCGTTCACGCGGTCGGTACGCCATTCGGCAAATTGTACGGCCTGCACCCAGTTGACACCCACCACCGGATATTCCGCATAGGCGGGGTGGCGCAGGTAATTGTTGGTCATCGTTTCATTGAACCCGAGGCGGTTCCTCCATACCAGGGTATCGGGCAGGGCGCCTTCATAGATCGCCGTGTATTGAGGGTTCTCAGGAGGATAAACACTTTTCAGGTAATCGAGGTATTCCAGGTACATGACGTTGGTCACCTCGGTTTCGTCCATATAGAACGACTGCACGTGCTGCGTGGTGGGGGTGTTGTTCCAGTCGTGCATCACGTCGTCCTGAAGCTTTCCTTTCGTGAAGGTTCCCCCTTCTACGAATACCAGGCCCGGTGCCGTTTCCTGCTCCTTAAAGTCGGTGTTGTACTGGAAGCCGCCTTCCTTGGCGTTGATCTTCCAGCCCGTCGCCCGGGAGGTATTCTTGCCTCCCCCTCCGGAGTTCTTGCAACTCTGCAGGCTCAGGGAACCGGCGATAACGGCTGCCGACAGTAATGCGCTGATTCGTGTTCGTTTCATCTGTATTTAGGACTTAGGTTCATGTCAGACCGTACAAGCCGGTCTGCTGGTTACTGACAATTTGTAAATTGGTTTCTCGGCTAATACAACGGGCAAAAGCCTATTATATTTTACCAGTTGCCAAAATTTACCGACCGGAAAGCCAGAGGCCCGCCGGTGGGGTTATCTTTCCAATGATAACGGGTAAATACAGGTTATAGTATGCTTTGGAAATTACTTTTTGGAGGGCTGCATCCGGCCAGTCAAATCCTGAACCGTAAGGTGCGGATGGTTCAGCTGCCCAATTTGTCACACCGGGAATTGGTGCCGACAGGCAAGATTTCGTCGATTATCTCGTTTTAGAACAATACATCGAGAAAAATTAAGTTATTCAGAATTCTGTAGGAAGTTTGCAAATAGTTTATATGTTTGGTAGCATGAAGAAAATCAGCTTACTCCTCCTCCTGGCAATTGGGGTTAAAACCATGGCCCAGGAAGGAGAACGCGTTATTACCACTGCGGTACCTTTCCTGACCATTGCCTCGGACGCCCGGGCTTCGGGGATGGGCGATGTGGGGGTAGCCACCAGTACGGACGCCTTTTCCCAGCAATGGAACCCTGCCAAGTTTGCTTTTGCAGACCGGAAAATGGGGGTGGGGATCAGCTATACGCCCTACCTGGAGAGCATCATCACGGATATCGCGTTGCTCAACGGTAGTTATTTCAACAAAATCAACGAACGTAGTGCTTTCGCAGTCTCCATCCGGTATTTTACGCTTGGGGAGATCGAATTGCGGAATACCTTCCAGGAGAACGGCACTACCGTCAAGCCGAACGAACTGGCTATCGACGGATCCTATGCACTGAAGCTGAGCGAAACTTTTTCCATGGCAGTTGCAGGCCGGTTTATCAACTCCAACCTGGAAATCCCGCAACTGGATAATGCCGTACAGGCCGGAAGCACCTTTGCCGTGGATATTGCAGGGTATTACCGGGGGCCGGAGAAGGCCTATGACAGTTTTGACGGGCGCTGGCGTGGCGGGTTCAATATTTCCAACCTGGGCGGTAAAATAAAATACGACGACGGGGGGCAGGAAAACTTTCTTCCTACCAACCTGGCCCTGGGCGGCGGGTTCGATTTCATCTTCGATATGGACAATGTCCTTGCCCTGACCGGGGAGATCAACAAATTACTGGTGCCCACCCCCCAGGATTTTGACGGGGATGGCGACCTGGATGCGGAGGACAACCAGGAATACCAGAATATCGGCTTTTTCGAAGGGGTGTTTAAATCCCTTGGGGATGCCCCGGACGGATTTGGGGAAGAGCTAAAGGAAATGACCTGGGCGCTGGGTGCCGAGTACAGATACCGCGATCAGTTCATGCTGCGGGGCGGGTATTTCAACGAATCGGAAGATAAGGGATTCCGGAAATTTTTCAGCCTGGGTGCTGGCTTCCGCTACAGCAATGTTCAGATAGACCTGTCGTACCTGTTTTCCACTGCCCAGGTGCGCAACCCTCTGGAGAATACACTTCGCTTTTCCCTCAGTTTCCACCTGGGAGAAGAGTTCTACAACGACTGACCCGGAACCAAACGAATTTACTGGAACCTGCCCGAACCGGGCAGGTTTTTTTATGACCGGCCCGGCCAAAAACGTATCTTTCAACTATGGAGAAACGACATATTGGTTTTGACCTGATCGTATATGCGGACCCTTCCGGGCTGCCGCAGGAAGACCAGGAACTGCTCCGGGCCGCCCGGGAGGCGACCTCCGGGTCCTATTCCCCGTATTCCCGTTTCCGGGTAGGGGCCGCCCTGAGGCTGGCCACGGGGGAAACGGTCATTGGCAGCAATCAGGAAAACGCCTCTTTTCCTTCGGGCCTTTGTGCAGAGCGGGTGGCTGTTTTCCAGGCTGGCGCTCGTTTTCCCGGTGCGGAAATACTGGCGCTGGCCATCTACGCGAGCGCCCCAGACGGGAAACCGCACCCGCCCGCTGCCCCCTGTGGCAATTGCCGGCAATCCCTACTGGAATACGAGCACCGGCAGGAATCCCCTATCCGCATTTTGTTGCATGCCGGCCGGGAGGTCTATGAATGCCCGTCGGTAGGGGCGGTGCTCCCCCTGGGATTCGATCCGGGATTCCTTTCCTGAAGCCATCGGGCGCGCGGGAAAACCATATCGGATTATCCATTTTTCCGTGAATGATTTAATATGTATTTTTGCTTCCCTAGCCCGGGGGAATCCACCGCATTCAGGCATTCCCGAGCCACCGCGTGCTGGCTTCAAAAACAGACTCAATGAAAAAAATCACCAAAGAAGTATATCTACAATGGTATGAGGATATGCTGTTCTGGCGTAAGTTCGAGGATAAGCTCGCCGCCGTATATATCCAGCAGAAAGTCCGGGGCTTCCTGCACCTGTACAACGGCCAGGAGGCCGTACTCGCGGGTTCCCTGCACGCCATGGATATGGAGAAGGACCGGATGATAACGGCCTACCGAAACCACGTGCAGCCCATCGGGCTGGGGGTAGACCCGAAAAGGGTAATGGCCGAGTTGTACGGAAAGGTGACCGGCACTTCCAAGGGAATGGGTGGATCCATGCATATTTTTTCAAAGGAACACCGCTTCTACGGCGGGCACGGCATTGTTGGGGGACAGATCCCGCTTGGGGCGGGGCTCGCCTTTGCCGATAAATATTTTGAGCGTGACGCCGTTACGCTCTGTTACATGGGGGATGGCGCCGTCCGCCAGGGAAGCCTCCACGAAACCTTCAACCTGGCCATGCTCTGGCAGTTGCCGGTGGTTTTTATTTGTGAGAACAACGGATATGCGATGGGTACCTCTGTGGCACGGACCTCCCATTCCACTGAAATCTGGAAACTCGGACTGGGCTACGAAATGCCCTGCGGCCCGGTAGACGGCATGGACCCCGTCACGGTGGCAGAAGAAGTCTACAAGGCGGTGGATCGGGCGCGAACCGGAGGGGGGCCTACCTTCCTGGAGATGAAGACTTACCGCTACAGGGGACATTCCATGTCGGATGCCCAACATTACCGGACCAAAGAGGAGGTTGAAGAATACAAGAAAATCGATCCGATTACCCAGGTACTCGATGTGATCAAGGACAAGAGATATGCCACGGACGAGGAAATCGCGGCTATCGACAAGCGGGTAAAAGACCGGGTCAAGGAATGTGAGAAATTTGCGGAAAAGTCGGATTTCCCGCCGGTAGAACAATTGTACGAGACCGTTTACGAACAGGAGGATTATCCGTTCCTGTCGCATAAATTATAAGATACAGCAGATGGCAGAAATCATTAAAATGCCCCGGCTCAGCGATACCATGGAAGAAGGAACCGTGGCCAAGTGGCTGAAGAAAGTCGGAGACAAGGTGGAAGAAGGCGATATCCTCGCGGAGATCGAAACCGACAAGGCGACCATGGAATTTGAATCCTTCTACGAAGGAACGCTGCTCCATATCGGCATCGAGGAAGGTGACGGGGCCCCAGTGGATGCGTTGTTGGCTATTGTAGGCAAGGAGGGGGAAGACATTTCTGCACTTCTCGATGGAGGTGCTGGCGGATCCGGGAAAACTGAAGGCGACAAGGAACCCGAAAGTAAATCCGGAGCCGGGGAGAAAGCGCCGGAACCGAAGAAAGGCCAAAAAAGCGAAATCCCGGAAGGCGTCGAGATCGTAAGGATGCCGCGCCTGAGCGACACTATGGAGGAAGGTACGGTCGCCAGCTGGATCAAGAAGAAGGGCGACAAGGTGGAAGAAGGGGATATCCTGGCCGAGATAGAAACGGACAAGGCCACCATGGAATTTGAGTCTTTCTACTCGGGCACCCTTTTGTACATCGGCATCGATGAAGGAGAATCGGCCCCGGTGGATTCGGTCCTGGCTGTTATTGGCCCGGAAGGCACCGATGTGGATGCCGTCTTGAGTGGCGGAGCGGATTCCGGATCGGGCTCTGAGGGCCCGGCAGAAGATTCAGGCCCCGTCGAAGCATCTTCCACGGCTGCGGATAGCAAGCCCGGCGCAGGAGATGCGACCCCCCAGACAACTTCAGGGGACAGCGCTTCGGAAGACGGGCGGATTTTTGTATCGCCCCTGGCCCGTAAAATGGCGGAAGACAAGGGAATCGACCTGAAAGAGGTTTCCGGATCCGGGGACAACGGCAGGATCGTGAAGCGGGATATCGAAAACTTTACCCCGTCTGCCAAACCGGCGGTAGTTGCCCAGGCACCTGCCGGACAAGCGGCACCAGCGCCTGCCGCTATCATGGCTCCGGCCGGTGAGGAGTCCACGGAAGAGGTCAAGAATTCCCAGATGCGCAAGGTGATCGCCAAAAGGTTGAGCGAATCCAAGTTCACTGCCCCGCACTACTACCTGACCATTGAGGTCGATATGAGCGAGGCCATGGCCTCACGGGCACGGATCAACGAATTGCCGGACACCAAGGTTTCCTTCAACGATATGGTCGTGAAGGCCTGCGCCATGGCTTTGCGGAAGCACCCCCAGGTGAACACCTCATGGAATGGCGATACCACACGCTATAACGGTCACGTTCATATAGGCGTGGCAGTGGCTGTGGAGGATGGCCTGGTCGTACCCGTACTGAAATTCACCGACCAGATGAGCCTGACCACCATTGGTTCCGCCGTCAAGGACCTGGCCGGGCGCGCACGCAACAAGAAACTGACCCCCGCCGAAATGGAGGGAAGCACTTTCACGGTTTCGAACCTGGGGATGTTCGGCATCCGCGAGTTCACATCCATCATCAACCAGCCGAATTCTGCCATCCTGTCTGTCGGGGCCATTGTGGAGAAACCCGTCGTGAAGGACGGGCAGATCGCAGTGGGCAATACGATGACCATTACCCTGGCTTGTGACCATCGCACGGTGGACGGGGCCACCGGTGCGCAATTCCTGCAAACGCTGCGGTCCTATCTGGAATACCCGGTAACCATGCTGGCGTGAGGTTTTTGCAGCTACCGGTACGGCTGAAATCCGGGCTGGGACTGCTCCTTGGTGCAGCTTGTGCCCTTTTGCTCAGCTCCTGCGGGGCAGGGAGGACCGGAGGCGTCAGCAAACCTTCAGGCGACACCCATCCCGTTGGGGGGAACAAAGCGTCCGCTGCTCCGGTAGTGTTTGCGGATTCCCTGTTATTGCTCGGCAGCCTGAACCTCCTGGCATCCGATGCGTTAAAGGGCCGGGATACCGGCTCGGAAGGCCTGGAGAAGGCTGCGGACTTCCTGCAAACCCGGCTTGAGGCATTCGGCATCCAACCCTATTTTGAGACCTACCGGGATACCCTTTCCAATACCCGGGAAACCGCATTCAACATTGTGGGCTACCTGCCAGGGAGCGATCCGGGCCTCTCGGGGGAAATGGTGGTCCTGGGAGCCCATTACGACCATATCGGCATTGTCAACATGAAAAACGGGGATGCCATTGCCAATGGAGCCAATGACAATGCGTCCGGTACGGCAACCCTCCTGGAAATAGCCAGGTACTTCAGCCAGGTCCGGCCGCCGGCGCGGAGCCTGGTCTTTGCTTTTTTCAGCGCAGAGGAACGGGGTTTGCTCGGGTCTGCCCACCTGGCGAGGAAGCTCAGGGAACGCGATACCAGGCTTTATGCCATGCTCAATTTTGAAATGACCGGGGTGCCCATGCAGGGCAAAACGTACCTGACGTATCTGACAGGGTATGAAAAGAGCAACCTGGCGGCCCTGTGCAACCAGTTCGGTGGCGAGGGCCTGGTGGGATTCCTGCCCGCGGCCGGTGAATACAACCTGTTTCAGCGGTCCGACAACTATTCCTTTTACAGGGAATTCCAGGTGCCTGCCCATACCTTCTCAACCTTTGATTTCAACAATTATCCCTATTACCACGATGTGGCCGATGAAGCCTCAGAAATGGATTACGGGCATATGGCTCGGGTGGTGGACCGGCTCATACCGGCGGTCCGCGGGGTGGCGGATTCCCCGGCGGGGACTTTAAAACTCAACTGATATGGCACGAATCGTAGTTACGGGAACCAGCCGGGGCATTGGCTTTGAACTGGTCCAAAAATGGGCGGCTTCCGGGCACCAGGTCCTGGGCCTTTCCCGGAATGCATCCCCGGTGGCCGGACTCGGCCTCCCGGGAGTAACATCCCGCTCATTTGATATTACCCAACAGGCGGATTCGGACCGGGTCGCCGAATGGGTAAAGGAACACTGGGGCGGGGTGGATATCCTCGTTCACAATGCAGGCAGCCTGGTAAACAAGCCGTTCCGGGATACCGGGGTGGAAGATTTTGAAGCGGTCTACCGGGTCAATGTATTCGGCGTGGCCATGCTGACGCGTGCCCTGCTGCCTTTGATGGAGAAGGAGGGCCACGTGCTGGTTATCAGCTCCATGGGCGGGATACAGGGCAGCGCCAAATTCCCGGGTCTGGCAGCATACAGCTCAAGCAAGGGGGCGGTGATTATCCTGACCGAATTGCTGGCGGAAGAATATGCGGAAACCGGTCCATCCTTCAACGCACTTGCCCTCGGCGCCGTGCAGACGGAAATGCTGGAAGCTGCCTTCCCGGGGTACAAGGCACCGGTATCGGCATCAGACATGGCAGCCTATGTCGCAGAATTTGCCCTTACGGGCCACGCCCTCTTTAACGGGAAGGTTTTGCAGGTGAGCAATTCTACTCCCTGACGCCGGAAACCCTTTCAAAGCGGTAGACACAGGGTTCGATACATGGATAATAGAAGACCAGCTGCCCGTTTTCCAAACGCCCCTGTATGCCCCTGGAGAAACTGTCTCCACAGGTGATCAGAATTTCCGTTACCCCGATCCGGGTAAAGGTGCCCGTTTGGCGGTTCCCTTCTTCGAACACCCGGCAAACATGGAAGTTGGCCTCGAAGGTGTTGTCCTGCCTCAGGGTGATTTCAAAACCGGCATCGCTGGGTGCGAATTCCCCGCTTCCATCCCCGGGGTCAAACAGCACCTCGGTCAGCAGCCAGGTTCCTTCCAGTTCATCGGCCAGGACCACGTCATCGTTGTCCTCCTGGCAACCCAGCAGGAGGCACCCCAGGAAAAGCACAAATATCTTTTTCATGCCTATAAGATACGGGAAACCGGCAGAGGTTGGCTGCTGGCGGGGAATTAATTGCCCATATCCCGCCAGCAGGGATTAATTTTTACATTTGCACCTATGGATGACGTTTTGAAACGCTACCTCCCAGAACGCAGTGTGGAACCCTGCCTGGAACTGATCCGTACCTGTGGCGTACACCTGAAAATCGTCAAGAGCAGGCAGACGCGCCATGGGGATTACCGGCGGCTGCCCGGAGGCGGGCATCTCATTACCGTCAATGCCTCCCACAACAGGTACCGCTTCCTGATTACCCTCATCCACGAATTGGCGCACCTTGTGGCTTTTGAGCGTTATGGCCGTCAGATCAAACCCCATGGCAGGGAATGGAAGTATACCTTCCGGGACCTGATGCTGCCGCTGCTGCGGCCGGATATCTTTCCCGAGCGGCTGCTGCCCCACCTGGCCCGGCATTTCAGGAATCCAAAAGCCAGCAGCAGCACGGATACTGCCCTGGCACTCGCACTCAAATCCTATGACCCGGATGCAGGGGAGCAGCAGTATGTTTTCCAGCTGCCCGAAGGGGCCACCTTCCGCCTGTACAACGGCCGGATCTTCCGGAAAGGCCCCCGTAAAATTAAGCGCTATCAATGCCTGGAGGTAGCCACCGGAAAATTGTATCTTTTCCAGCCGCACGCGGAAGTTGAACTATTGACACGAAACTGATGAAAAACACGAACTATTACGCCGTCCTGATGGCCGGCGGGGTGGGCTCCCGCTTCTGGCCGGTCAGCACCCAGCGCTTTCCCAAGCAGTTCCACGATATGCTGGGTACCGGTCAGTCCCTGTTGCAGAAGACCTTTTCGCGCCTGGCCCGGTTCATACCGGAGGAACACATCCTGATCCTGACCAACGCCCGGTACAGCGACCAGGTACTGGAGCAGTTGCCAGGGGTATCAAAGGAACAGATCATCGGGGAACCCGCCATGCGGAATACCGCCCCCTGTATCCTCTACGCCGCCCTGAAGATCCGGAAGATGAATCCGGAAGCATTGATGCTGGTGGCCCCGAGCGACCATTGGATCGAGGACGAAGCCGCCTTTGAGCGTGACGTGGAGGCTTGCTTTGCGCAATGTGCGGACTACCGGACATTGTGTACGCTCGGCATTCAGCCTACCTTCCCCAACACGGGGTTTGGCTATATAGAATACGACGCCGGGGAAACAGTCGGCTCCGGGCTCAGGACCGTCCGGCAATTCCGGGAAAAACCCGATTACCAAACGGCCAGGCAATTCCTGTCTCAGGGCAATTTCCTCTGGAACGCCGGGATATTTGCCTGGAGCGCCGCCGGCATTGTTTCGGCCTTTGAACAGTACCAGCCCGGGATGTACGGGATGTTTCTGAAAGGCCTGGATACCTACAACACCGAAGCGGAATCGGCCTTTATCGACCAGCACTACCCCACGGCCGAGAACGTGTCCATCGACTATGCCATCATGGAACGTTCCGATGCCGTGAAGGTACTGCCGGCCAGTTTTGACTGGAACGACCTGGGGACCTGGGGGTCGCTGTACGATAAGATGGACAAGGACGAGGGGCAGAATGCCATTGCCCAGGGCAACGTACTCCTGAAGGACAGCAGCGGGAACATGGTCCGCCTGCCGGAGGGAAAGGTTGCCGTCCTCGAGGGAATGCGGGACTTTATAGTCATCGACAAGCCCGATGTCCTGATGATCATCCCGCGGGAGCGGGAACAGGAAATCAAACAATGGGTCGCCGAGGTCCGCAGGACCTGTGGGGACGAATATATCTGAAACCTATGGAAGAAAAACTGAACCAGGATAACCTGACCCCTACCGAAAGCCCGGATAGCGGGGACGAAGTAAAGAAGGACTTTCAGGGACTTGTTGGCAGTATCCGGAAATTTCTGTCCGAATTGCTCAACATCCGGAGTAATACAGACCAGGATGCGGCCAAGGAGGCCATCATCGCCGATATCCCCTTCAAAGGACATACCGCGTGGATCCTCGTTTGCTCGATTTTTATCGCTTCGGTGGGCCTGAATGCCAACTCCACGGCCGTAGTCATCGGCGCCATGTTGATCTCCCCCCTGATGGGCCCCATCCTCGGTATCGGGATGTCCATAGCGATCAACGATATCGATACGCTCAGGCGCTCCCTGAAGAATTTCGCCATCATGGTGGTCCTGAGCGTCCTGACGGCCTACCTCTTTTTCGAGTTTTTCCCGCTGAGGGATGAATCTTCCGAGCTGCTTGCGAGGACCGAACCGGATATCCGCGACGTGCTCATCGCCTTTTTCGGCGGCCTTGCCCTGGTCATTGCCAGGGCCAAGAAGGGAACCATTGCCAGCGTGATCTTTGGTGTGGCCATTGCTACCGCCCTGATGCCGCCGCTTTGTACCGTCGGCTTTGGCCTGGCCATCGGAAACTGGGATTATGCTGCCGGGGCCATGTACCTCTTTACGATCAATACCATCTTTATTGCACTTGCCACCTTCCTGATCTTGAAAATCCTGCGGTTTCCCATGGTGCGCTATGCCAATTCCAAGCGCCGGCGGTTTGTGGCACGGATGGCCTCCCTGGTGGCGGTCCTGGTGATGGTGCCTGCCGGGTATACGTTTTATAAAGTCTTCCAGGAGTCCCGCTTCAAAGGGCAGGCCCGGCAGTTTATCAGCGAGACGATTGGTATCTACCAGTTCCCGGGAAATGGCCGGTATATGGAAAACCTCACCCAGATCTCCTATAAGGAGGATGGCGGCTCGGTCATTGAACTGGTCTGTATGGGGGATGATCCCATCCCGGATAATGTCATTCAGACGTGGCGCGCCCGTAAAAATTCCTATTCCAAGCTCTCGGAGGCCGAGCTGAAGATCGTACAGGGGGGGCAGAGCGATGACCAGGAAAAGTTCCGGTATGTCAATGAGCTGTACGAGGCCAAGAAGGCCGAGGTACTCAATAAGGACGAGCGCATCCGGCTGCTGGAAGAACAACTCACCAATATGCAGAGCCTGGCAAAGGGCATGGTTCCGTTTGAGGAAATATCCGCGGAGGCGCGTGCCAGCTACGAAAACCTGAAAGGCCTTGGTTTTGCCTATACGCTGCAGACCGATTTCAGCAAGACGGATACGATCCCGCTGTTCGAGGCCCGGTGGAAAGACAATGTGCCCCAGGCCGTCCGGCAGGAAGACCAGCGACGCCTGTCCAACTGGTTGCAGACGCGGCTGAAGAACCCGAAAATCCAGGTGCGGGAAGCAGGGGGCTGATCGGCCGAAAGGCTGGATCAGTTCTTTCCTTCCAGGTACATCTGCCGTACCTTCTTGAAGAGTTCGGAGGAATAGACAAAATTGGTTACGGCCTCGTTATCCGTGCGGAAAATCTCTTTTTTGGTGCCCTCCCATTCCTTGATCCCGTTTTTAAGGAATACGATCTTTTCCCCGATCTCCATCACCGAATTCATGTCGTGGGTATTGATCACCGTGGTGATGTTGTATTCCTCGGTAATCTCCTGAATCAGGTTGTCGATGAGCATGGCGGTCTTCGGGTCCAGCCCGGAATTCGGCTCGTCGCAAAAAAGGTATTTGGGGTTCATGACGATGGCGCGGGCAATAGCGACCCGTTTCTGCATCCCCCCTGAAATCTCGGCGGGGTATTTTTTATGCGCATCCACCAGGTTGACGCGGTGGAGCACAAAATCCACCCGTTCCTGCATTTCGGCCCGGGATTTCTTCGTAAACATATCCAGGGGGAACATGACATTGCCTTCCACGGTCATGGAATCGAAGAGCGCACTGCCCTGGAACACCATCCCCATCTCCTGCCTCAGGTCGCGCCGGACTTCCGGGGCCATTTCCGAATAGGCCTTGCCCTCATAGCGGATGGTGCCATCCGTAGGCGTAAGCAGCCCGAGGAGGCACTTCATGAATACCGTCTTCCCGGATCCGCTCTGGCCGATGATCAGGTTGGTCTTCCCCTTTTCGAAGGTGGTGGATATCCCCTTGAGCACCTCGGTGTCTCCGAACGTTTTGCGCAGGTTTTCAACTTCGATCATCAGCCGAGGAGTAATTGGGTTAAGATATAATTCATCACGATGATGACCACACTGGTCCAGACAAAGGAAACGGTGGAAGCCTTGCCCACCTCCAGGGCGCCCCCTTTCATATAGAAACCGTGGAAGGACGGGATCGTTGCGATGATAAACGCAAACACCACCGATTTGACAAAGGAGTACACCACGTGGAACGGTATGAAATCCAGCTGCAGGCCTTCGATGAAATCCGCACTGGAGCTGAAGCCGCCGAAGACCCCCGCAATCCAACCGCCGAGGATACCGATATACATGGCGATAGCCACCACGAAGGGGTAGAGGAACATGGCGATGATCTTTGGGAAAACCAGGTAGTTCAGGGCATTGACCCCCATGACCTCCAGGGCGTCGATCTGCTCGGTCACCCGCATGGTGCCGATGCTCGAGGTAATATAGGATCCGACCTTGCCCGCCATGATGATGGAAGTAAAGGTCGGGGCAAACTCCAGGATTACGGACTGTCGTGTCGCAAAGCCGATCAGGTTTTTCGGTATCAGCGGGTTGCTGATATTCAGGGCCGTCTGTATGGCTACCACCCCACCTATAAAAAAGGAAATAAAGATGATAATCCCCATGGAACCATAGATCAGCTCATCGATTTCCTTCAGGATCAGGGATCGCATGATTGGCCACTTGGTGGGCTTTTTGAAAGTCTCGACAATCATGATTGCGTAACTCCCTATAGATGCCAGGTAGTTCATAGGTAGCGCTGGGCTTAGGAGTCGTAAAAATAACAATATTCACGTTGATTTGAATCCGGATCGGGAATAGAAAGGGAGGTAATCCCTATTTTTGGCGGTAAAACCAGATCAAATGGAGTCATTTTATATAAAGGGCAGGGGATTCATGCTGCTGGCACTGCTGTTGACAGCCGGTCATCTCGCTGCCCAGGTTACCATACGGGAACGCAGGGGGGAGCAACGGGAAGAAGTTTTTGACCAGCCCCCGAAGCTCATCGTGGGTATCGTGGTAGACCAGATGCGGTTCGACTACCTTTCCCGCTTCTGGAACCATTACGGGGAGGATGGTTTCCGGCGGTTGGCCGGGGACGGCTTCCTCTGCAGGAACCACCACTTCAACTACGCCCCGACCAGCACCGGCCCGGGACACGCTTCGGTGTATACCGGGGCAACCCCTGCTGTGCACGGCATCATCGGGAACAACTGGTACGACAAGGAAACCGGTGAAGATGTCTATTGCGCGGGCGACAGCCAGGTGCAATCGGTCGGGACTGAATCCGGGGCCGGCATGAATTCGCCCCACAGGTTGCTGGTGACTACCATTACCGACGAGCTCCGGCTGCACCACCAGATGCGTTCCAAGGTGGTCGCAGTTTCCCTGAAGGACCGGGGTGCCGTGCTTCCCGGGGGTTTTACCGCCAATGCGGCCTATTGGTTCGAAGGGGGGCAGGACGGGAACTGGATCAGTAGTTCGTACTATATGGAGGCGCTTCCCGATTGGGTGCGCAAATTCAACGCGTCCGGTGCCGCCGGAGCCTACAAACGGGTCTGGGAACCTGCAGAACCCCTGCGGACCTATGTGGAAAGCAACCTGGACAATGTGCCCTACGAAAGCCCCTTTGCCGGGCAGGAGGCCCCGGTATTCCCATACGACCTACCTGCGCTCTGGGACGGGAACGGGGCATTCGACCTGTTGCGGATAACGCCCTTTGGCAACAGCCTGACCCTGGACTTTGCCCTGGAGGCCCTGAAAGAAGAAGAGCTGGGTGCGGACCTGATCACGGATTTTTTGGCGATCAGTTTTTCAAGCACCGATTATGTGGGCCATAAATTCGGGGTGGATTCCAAGGAAGTACAGGACACCTATATCCGACTGGACCGCGACCTGGCCCGCCTGCTGGACGAACTGGATGACCGCGTTGGGGAGGGGGAGTACACCGTCTTCCTGACTTCCGATCACGGGGCCGTGCCCGTACCTGCCTACCTGGCAGATGCCGGTGTCCGTGCCGGATACCCGGACAATGCCTTGATACAGAAGCAATTCGGGGAATTTCTCCGGTATACCTACGGGACCACCGAGATCATCAAAGCCTCATCAAACTCCCAGTTATTCCTGGATCGGGATGTGATCCGGAACCTGGAACTGGACCCTTCGGAAGTGGAGGCGCAACTCGCTGCTGAATTATTGGGCTATGAGGGTATTTACCAGGTGTACACCGGCACCCAGATGCGTGGGGCATCCTACAAACAGGGGATCCCGGCTATCCTCCAAAACGGTTTCAACCAGAAACGGTCCGGGGACGTGCTGATCGTATACGATCCCGGGTTTGCCCAGTACAGCCCAACGGGGTCCACCCACGGTACGGTCCACAACTACGATACCCACGTACCCCTGATTTTTTACGGGAAGGGGATCCCGCGCGGACAGCTCTATCGCAGGACCGAGATCCCGGATATTGCCCCCACCCTTGCTGCCATGCTCGGGATTGCCTTTCCAAGCGGGACCACCGGGGAACCGATTGCGGAAGTCTTAAAGTAGTTTCCTGCGGATTTCCCGCCACCTCCACTGCCGGGCAAAGGCGCCTTCCTGCCGGGTGAGCATCCGGCCTTTGCCGGAAAAAACCGCGCGGAGGTATCCGGCAAGGTGGTAAAAGGGGAGCAGGGGTTTCCTTCGTTTCCAGGCCATCTTCAGGGAAGACAACAGGCTGATGCCTATGCCATAACGCAATTGGTAGAGCGATTCGCCCTGGAGGCGGGCATTCCGGGCGGAGTAAGCAAAACCCGTGGGCCGCAGGTGCCTTACCCGCAGGCCCGGGAGGGTTTTTACGCCATATCCGTGGAAGCGGGCAAGGAGCGTATCGGCTGTATCCCAGCCAATGGAAGGGCGCAGGCCGCCAATGGTGCGAAAGCAGGGCGCGCTGTAGAGTTTGATGGGGCCCCTTACGTGCTCGGGCCCTGAGATAGGTTCATAGACCATTTTCCCATTCCTTTCCACGTACAGGTGCCCGCCGCAAATCCCCAGGCCGGGGTTCTGTTCGAAGGCCTCCAGGACTTTTTCGAAATAATCCGGGGGAAGGAGGATGTCGGCATCGAATTTGCCGATATAATCATAGGGCTCACGCAATTGTTCCAGGCCAAAGTTGAAGCATTCCACCACCTTGGCCCCGGGCTGGTGCCCCTGCTCCGGCGATTCCCGCCTTATTGCCTGAATCCAGGGATACCGGGAGGCGAAGTCCGCAGCGATGTCCCCGGTCCGGTCCGTACTGTTGTCATCCACGATGAGCAGCATATCCGGGGGGCGTTCCTGCTCGGCAAAGGATTCCAGGCACGCACCGAGTTGCCCCGCTTCATTGTGGGCGGGCATGATTACTGTAAGCCGTTTATCCGATCCGTCAGTCAATTCCAGGGATTTCCGGTTATTGGCCCGTGCGTTCTGCGTAGACCAGGTAATAGCGGGGGGTAAACCGCCGGAGCAGCGGGCGGACCCCAAATTTGCGCACGGGGTGGGCCCATTGCAGCCGGTCCTTGATTTCCCAGCCGGACTTTTCCAGCAGCCAGTCGAACTGCCAGGCTTCAAATTCGTGGAAATGCCGGTCGCGCGCATCCGTCCGGGAGCGGTAGGCACTGACAAACCAGAGCTTCAGCGGGATGCTGGCAAGCAGTTTATCACCAGGGATGGCCCGCAGGACGTTGTATGGAGCAACCAGGTGTTCCAGGATCTCAAATGCCGTCCACCACCCCGGCTTGCGTGTTTTCAATAGCCTCCAGGTCGTCGTCCAGGTCTTCCCCCGAGGTATTGGCCACGGTATATCCATTGTCGCGCATGATTTTTGCGAAGGGGTTGTCCACCCCCAGGTCCAGGATGGTTTCCCCGGTATCAATATGTTTCTTCAGGAACTCCAGCGTCAGGCGATACCGTTTTTCGGGATAGTGGGTGTACATCTTACTGGACGGTTTCCGCATAGGCTTCCATGGAGGCACAGGTGCACATGAGGTTCCGGTCCCCGAACGCGTCGTCCACCCTGCGCACACTTGGCCAGAATTTGTTTTCCCGGACGTAAGGCAGGGGGAAGGCGGCTTCCTCCCGGCTGTACGGGTAGTCCCAGCTGTTTGCAGTAACCATCTCCAGGGTGTGCGGGGCATTTTTCAGGAGGGGGTTGGGTTCCGCCCCCGAATTTTCGATTTCCTGTCGGATGGACAACAAGGCATCGCAGAAGCGGTCCAGCTCTTCCAGGCTTTCGCTTTCCGTCGGTTCAATCATCATGGTACCGGCCACCGGGAAGGAAACCGTGGGCGCGTGGAAGCCGTAATCGATCAGCCTTTTGGCGATATCGGTCACTTCCACACCCAGTTTCTTGAAGGGCCGGCAGTCGATGATCATCTCGTGTGCCGCCCGTCCCAGCTCCCCGGTATAGAGGATGGGATACGCCTCCTTGAGGCGCTCTTTCATGTAGTTGGCGTTCAGGATGGCAACCTTGGTGGCCTGGGTGAGCCCCTCGGCCCCGAGCATCCGGATATAGGCATAGGAGATCAGGCATACCAGGGCGCTTCCCCAGGGGGCTGCCGAGATGGCGGGGATCCCCTCGGCCCCGCCGGTTTCGATCAGCGGGTTTTTGGGAAGGAACGCAACCAGCTGGGGCGCCACGCAAATAGGACCCACCCCCGGGCCGCCCCCGCCGTGCGGGATGGCAAAGGTCTTGTGGAGGTTCAGGTGGCAGACATCCGCGCCAATGGTGGCCGGGTTGGTCAGCCCTACCTGGGCATTCATGTTGGCGCCGTCCATATACACCTGCCCCCCGTGATCGTGGATCAGTTGGGTAACCTGGCGTATGGATGACTCAAACACCCCGTGGGTCGAGGGGTAGGTTACCATCAGGGCAGCCAGCGAATCGCTGTGCGCCAACACCTTTTCCTCCAGGTCGGCCACGTCGATATTCCCCTTTTCGTCCGTCTTGGTAACCACCACCTGCATGCCGGCCATGACAGCCGATGCCGGGTTGGTACCATGGGCGGAAGCCGGGATCAGGCACACATCGCGGTGCCCTTCGCCCCTGGATTCGTGATAGGCCCGGATCACCATCAGGCCTGCGTACTCGCCCTGTGCCCCGGAATTGGGCTGGAGGGAGGTAGCCGCGAAGCCGGTGATTTCGGTCAGGTAGTCCTCCAGTTTGCGGAGCATTTTCTGGTAGCCGGTTGCCTGCCCGATGGGTACAAAGGGGTGCAGGTTCCCCCATTCCGGCATACTCAGCGGCAGCATTTCGGAGGCGGCATTTAATTTCATGGTGCAGGACCCCAGGGAAATCATGGACTGGTTGAGTGATAGGTCCTTGCGTTCCAGCCTTTTCAGGTAACGCATCATCTCGGTCTCTGAGTGGTAGCGGTTGAATACGTCCTGCTGCAGGTAAGCAGATTGCCGTTGCAGGCCTTCCGGGATGCGCATCCCGTCCCCGAAATCCTCACAGGCTACCGGGTCTGCCCCAAGGGCTTTTGCAAATACGCCCAGGATTTCTGTAACATCCTGCGGGCCCGTGGTTTCGTTCAGGGAAACGGATACAGCAGTGGCGGAAAAATAATTCAGGTTGATGCCGGCTGCTTCGGCAACGGGCCGAACCTTCTCCGGGGTTGCGGCCACAGTGACCGTATCAAAATAGGAGGTATGTACCAGGGTGAGCCCCATTTTCTCCAGGCCTTCCGCCAGGGATACCGCGGCCGCATGGATGCGTCCCGCAATGGCCCGGAGGCCCGCCGGGCCGTGGTAAACCGCATAGGCCCCGGCCATGACCGCCAGCAGGACCTGGGCGGTACAGATATTGGAGGTGGCCTTGTCCCGTTTAATGTGCTGTTCCCGGGTTTGCAGGGCCATGCGCATGGCAGGTTTCCCGTCCATGTCCTTGCTCAGCCCGATGATGCGCCCTGGAATTTGCCGTTTGTAGGCTTCCCGGGTGGCAAAGAAAGCTGCGTGCGGCCCCCCGTAACCCAGGGGAACCCCGAACCGCTGGCTGCTGCCAACCACCACATCGGCCCCGAATTCCCCAGGGGGTACCAACAGGCAGAGGCTCATCAGGTCGGCGGCAAAAGCCACCTTGATATCCAGGGTATGCGCGTGGGCAACGAATTCGCTGTAATCCCGGATTGCCCCGTTGGCGTCAGGGTACTGGAGGAGCACCCCGAAATAGGATTCGTCCAGGCCGGCTTCGGATGGGTCGCCAACGACCAGCTCAATTTTGAGGGGAGCTGACCGCGTTTCCAGCAGGGCCATTGTTTGGGGGAGCACCCCTTCGGACACAAAAAATCGGTTGCAACCGGCTTTTTTCTGGTCCCGGCTGCGCAGCTCGAAGATCATGGTCATGGCTTCGGCCGCAGCGGTGCTTTCATCCAGCAGCGAAGCGTTGGCAAGTTCCATACCGGTCAGGTCGCTGATCACGGTCTGAAAATTGATCAGCGCTTCCAGGCGTCCCTGGGCGATTTCGGCCTGATAGGGGGTATAAGCAGTGTACCAGCCCGGGTTTTCCAGGATGTTCCGTTTGATGACGGAAGGGGTGATGGTCGGGTGGTAGCCAAGTCCGATATAGCTCTTCAGCAGCTGGTTTTCCCGGCCCAGCTCGTGGATGTGCTGCAGGAATTCGTATTCGCTCATAGGCGGGTCCAGCTGCATCTGGCTTTTGAGCCTGATGCCGTCCGGCAGGGTTTCGTAAATCAATTGTTCGAGGTTTTCCACCCCGATCCGCTCGGTCATGGACGAGAGGTCCCCCGGGCGGATGCCCAAATGACGGGAGGCAAATTGCGCAGTTTTCATGGAAGTCCGATTCAACTTTTAAGGACACAAAATTAGGTATAAATTACTGGATAACCGCACGTGCGGTTGTCCGGCAGGCCGAAAGTTTTTAACCGTTCCCCGGGCTTATGAACACTTTGGCATACCTTTGCCTCATGCGTTTTTTCCGCTCCGTTTTGGGATTTTACGTAAACGGGAGTTTCCACGTGTCCGCGGCCCTGATCTCCCTTTTGCTGTATACCGAAATGCTGTCGGGTTTTCAGGTGGCCCCATCGTATTACGGGGCCCTTTTTTTTGGCAGCGTAGCTGGGTATAACCTCCTCAAATACGGGGTGGAGCACTGGAGGGACCGTCCCCGGCCGGGAGGCCGCTACCGGCTTATATACGCCATCAGCCTGCTGAGCCTCCTGGCCGGGGGCTGTTTTCTGTTAAAACTCGGGTTCCGCTTTTGGTTGCTAAGCGCAGGATGCGTCCTGCTGGCAGGGCTTTATGCGCTGCCGGTCATGCCGGGTTTCCGGAACCTGAGGAGTTTTGGTCTGCTGAAGGTTCCCCTGGTGGCCCTTATATGGGTAGCCGCCACGGTCTGGATCCCCGTTTGGGGCCCAGGCGCCTCCCTGGGTTGGGACTTATGGGTGGAAAGCGGGCAAAGGTTCCTTTGGGTCTGCCTGTTGATGCTGCCTTTTGAAATCCGGGACATGCAAACCGACCCCCCGGGGATGCGCACCCTGCCGCGCCGCCTGGGCCTGCCCCTTACGCGTCGGCTCTCCTGGATCGCTGCAATGCTTTTTGTACTGGCGGTTGGATTGAAAGACGCCCCTGCCCTGGCGGAATGGGTAAGTAAGGGAGTTGCCGCCATCCTCACTGGCCTTGCCGTTTCGGGGAGCAAGGAGGACCAGCCCGCTTACTACGCTTCTTTCTGGGTGGAAAGCATCCCGATTGCCTGCCTGCTTGTGTACCTGGGCTGGTCTCAGTTTGCCGGGCCCTGACCGCGAACCTGGTCCAGGCGTTTCCGGATGGCTTCTTTCTCGGCTTCCGAAAGGGACCGCAGGGAGGCCTGATTGCACAGGTCCGTCAGCCGGCTGTTTTTCCGGGAAAACCGGGCGCATTGCCTGCAAACGGCCAGGTGCGTCCAGAGGCGCAGCCGGTCCATGAAGGTGGCTTCCCGGTATTGGTTCTTATGGCAGATGGTCACCGCCTGCTCGCATGTAATCATGATGCAATCAATTAAACCACGTCTGGTTGAGGCATCCCATCAGGGACGTCCTGGCCCTGTGTACGATAACCCAGAGATTAGACGGGTTAATATCCAATTCTTTACAAACATCTTCCGTGCTCATCCCGCGGATGGTTTTCAGGGTGAATACGAGGGCCTGTTTTTCGGGCAGCCGGGCCAGGCATTCCCGGATGGCCAGCCCCAGTTCTTCATTTTCCAGGGGGTCATTTTCGCGGGTGGTTTCGGGGTCCGCGGCCATTTGTTCCAGCCAGTCGCCTTCCTGGTCCGACTGGGACGGGAAATGCATCTTTACCTCTGCCTGACCCTTGAAGGTGTTGGATTTCCGGTAATGGTCAATCACCTTCCGTTTCAGTATGGCTACCAGCCAGGTGCGCTCTGCGGCATTCCCCTTGAAGTTGACGGCGGATTGCAGCCCGGCGACAAAGGTCTCCTGTACCAGGTCCCTGGCGAGTTCGTCGTCGTTCACCCGTACTACCGCATAGTTGAACAGGTAGTCCGCATAGCGGTCTACCCAGGTTTCAGGATGTAGGGCATGCTGGGTCATCCGGCCGAAATAGGACTCAAAAATAAGTGAAATTTGAAGAATATTGGTACCTTGGATCCACAAGCCGGATTGCCATGAAAACTACCCTGTTCCTTTTATTTTCCCTTTTCGCCCTTCAGGCCCCTGCCCAGTTGCAACAAATGCCCATCACCGAATTCCGGGCTGCGGAACTTCCCGGGGATGCGGTACTGGTGGATGTACGCACCCCGGGGGAATTCGCCGGGGGCCACCTGCCCGGGGCCGTGAATATCGATTGGTTTGCCGAAGACTTCAACGCGCGTTGGGCGGACATCCCAAAGGATGCCCACATATACGTCTATTGCCAGAAAGGGGGTCGCAGTGCCCGCGCTGCCGGGCGCCTGAGCGAACTGGGTTTCACCCAAGTAACGGACCTCACCGGGGGGTACGAGGCCTATCGGAAAGGCGGCTGAACCCGGCTCACCGGACTGCCGGTACCAGGCCGGCCCTTTTCAGGAGGGCGTCGATTTGAGGTTCCCTCCCCCGGAAACGCACATAGAGTTCCATGGGGTCCTCCGTACCTCCCCTCGACAGGATATGTTCCCGGAAACGTCCGGCTACCTCCGGGTCAAAGATCCCCGAATCCTCAAAAAAGGCAAAGGCATCTGCATCCAGGACCTCAGCCCACTTATAGCTGTAATACCCGGAGGCATACCCCCCCTGGAAGATATGGGAAAAGGACGTGCTCATGCAGGTATCCTCATGCTCAGGGAACAGTCGTGTGGACGCGAAAGCCCCGGATTCATGTGCCTTTACATCTGAGATTCCCGTCGGGTCCCCCCCGTGCCATGCCATATCCAGGAAACCAAAGCTCAGCTGGCGGACCGTGGCAATCCCCTCCTGGAAATTTGCACTGGCCCGGATCCTGTCCACGAGCTCCTCAGAAAGGATTTCCCCGGTTTCGTAATGCCGCGCGAAAAGTGCAAGGGCTTCCGGCTGGTAACACCAGTTCTCCATGATCTGGCTGGGCAACTCCACAAAATCCCAGTATACGGAAGTCCCCGATAGCCCGGGGTAGTTGGTGTCTGCGAGCATCCCGTGCAGGGCATGGCCGAATTCGTGGAACAGGGTGGTCACCTCGTCAAAGGTCAGCAGGGCCGGCTGGCTGGCGGTTGGACGCGTAAAATTGCAAACAATGGATATATGCGGCCGCTCCTCCGTATCCCCCTTGCGGAACTGTGGTTTGTAGGAAGTCATCCAGGCACCGCCGCGTTTTCCGGGCCGGGGGTGGAAATCTGCGTAGAAGAGGGCAACCAGTTTCCCGTCGGCGTCCACAACGCGGTAGGTGCGCACTTCTTCGTGGTATACCGGCAGGGAATCATCCGGCTCAAAGGAAATGCCATAAAGCCTCCCGGCCACCTCGAATACGCCGTCGATGACTTTTTCCAACTGGAAATAGGGCTTGAGCACCTCGTCGTCCAGCTCAAATTTTTCCTGCTTCAATTTTTCCGAGTAGAAGGCTTTGTCCCATGGCTCCAGGTGCTGCAAACCGTCCCTGCGTTCTGCATAGGCCCGGAGTTCCTCCAGTTCCCGTTTTGCAGCCGGGAGCGCTTTTTCCCTAAGGGATTCGAGAAATTCCAGCACGGCCCCGGGGGATTTCGCCATCCGTTCCTCCAGCACAAAGTCGGCATGGCTGTCGTAACCCAGCAACCGGGCCCGCTGATACCGGAGTTTCGCTATTTTAAGGACGATCTCCCGGTTGTCCAGCGCATCCCCGTGAAAGCCCTTGCTCCCGAATGCCAGGTAGAGTTTCTTGCGCAGGCCGCGGTTGGCGGCATACTTCATAAAGGGGAGGTAGGAGGGGTATTCCAGGGTGATGACCCAGCCCTCCTTGTCGCGGGATTCCGCCTTCATGCGCGCGGCTTCCCGGAGGGATTCCGGCAAGCCCTCCAGGTCCTCTTCCCGGGTAAGGTGCAATTCGTAGGTGTTGGTTTCCTCCAGGACGTGTTCCCCGAACGTGAGCTTCAGGCGGGAAAGCTCCGAGTCGATTTCCCTGAGGCGTTTTTTGTCCTTTTCATCCAGCAGTGCCCCGTTCCGGCTGAAATGCCTGAATTTTTTTTCCAGCAGCGTGGCCGATTCCGGGTCAAGCTCCAGGGATTCCCGCTGTTCAAATACTTCCCGGACCCGTTCAAAAAGCCCCTGATTCAGGGTAATATCGTTGCTGAATTCGGTAAGCAGGGGGGATATTTCCTGTGCAAGTGCCTGGATTTCCTTATTCGTTTCGGCCGAATTCAGGTTAAAGAAGATGCTGCTGATGCGATCCAGGCGGTAGCCGGCATAATCCAGGGCCGCAATGGTGTTTTTGAAATCCGGGGGCTCCGGGTTTTGAGCAATGGCATCGATTTCCGCCCGGGCCTCGGCCAGGGCTTTTTCGAAAGCAGGTTTGAATTGATCTGTTTTCAGGGCATCAAAGGGAGCCGCATCAAAGGGCTGCAACAGGGGGTTGTCGTTCATAGGGAATTATGATTTAGATATCGGATGGATCGCATGGTCCATTCCGGGGCTGATTCGGGGCTTTGTGGGTTGATTCTGGACTTCGTCGGTTGATTCTGGGCTTGGGTGGGTTCCGGAGCTTAGGGTTCGATTCCGGACTTCAGGAATTGAACTTCCGGCGGACCTCCCCGGCACCATCCAAAACCTTTTCCTTTAGGCTTTCCTTGTACCCCGAGATCCTGGCCTGAAGTTCGGGGTCGGCACTGCCGAGGATCTGAGCAGCCAGGATGCCGGCATTCTTAGCGCCATTCAGGGCAACCGTGGCAACCGGGACCCCTCCGGGCATCTGCAGGATGGAAAGTACGGAATCCCAGCCGTCGATTGAGTTGGAACTCCTGACCGGTACCCCGATCACCGGCAGGGGCGAATAGGCGGCTACCATCCCGGGCAGGTGGGCTGCGCCACCGGCTCCGGCAATGATTACCGAAATTCCTTTCTTGTGGGCCCCGCTGGCAAATTCCGCGAGTTTTCCGGGGGTCCTGTGGGCAGACACGATGTCCACCTCAAAATCGACTTCAAAGGACTTGAGGATCTCGATGGCCTCCTGCATGACAGGCAGGTCACTGGTACTCCCCATGACAATGGCTACTTTACTCATTTCTCTTCTGTATTAGATTGCACGCGGATCCGGGATTTGACCAGGGCAGCGGTTTCCCGCGCTTTTTCCAGGGAGGCATCCGCAATGGTCACATGGCCCATTTTCCGGAACGGCCGGGTTTCTCTTTTACCATATATATGCGGGCTCACCCCGGGCATCGCGAGGATATCCCCGATCCCGTCATAGCGGACAGGTCCCCGGTAGCCTTCTTCACCTACCAGGTTCACCATCACCGTGGCCACTTTGTTGTCCGTTTTGCCCAGGGGGAGGTCCAGGATGGCCCTCAGGTGCTGTTCAAACTGGTCCGTGTAACTGCCTTCCAGACTGAAATGCCCGCTGTTGTGTGGCCGGGGGGCGACCTCGTTGACCAGGATGTCCCCTTCCGGGGTCAGGAACAACTCCACGGCAAGCAGGCCCACTGCCCCATAGGCCGATGCGGCTTTAAGCGCCGTTTCCCGGGCTTTTTGCGCCAGGTGATCCGGTATCCGTGCCGGGCAGAGGACATATTCCACCTGGTTGGCCTCCGGGTGGAATTCCATTTCCACTACCGGATAGGTTGTGACCTCCCCGCCGGGGTTTCGCGCCACGATCACCGCAAGCTCGGTGGTAAAATCCACCAGGTGTTCTGCAATGCATTCCACATTGGGCAGGCCTTCCAGGTCTTTGGAACCCCGGACGACCTTCACCCCCTGGCCGTCGTACCCGAAACGCGCGCTTTTCCACACAAATGGGAAGGAAAGCCCGCCGTTGCTGAGGCTGTCGCGGATCTCGCTCGTATAGGCAAACCGGTTGAACGGGGCGGTCGGGATACCCTTGTCGGTATAGAACAGTTTCTGGGAGGCCTTGTTCTGGATGGTTCGGAGCATGCCGGGTGGCGGGTAGACGCGCACGCCCTGTTCTTCCAGGTCTTCCAGGGCGGAGACATTCACGTTTTCGATCTCGATGGTGAGCACATCCACATCCCGTCCGAAGGCCATGACCGTATCATAGTCCATGAGGTCTCCCTCGACGAAGGTGTTACAGGCCAGTCGCGCAGGGGCTGCGGCCGACGGATCGAGCACCTTGGTGGCGATGTCCCACTTGCGGGTCTGGTAAAGGAGCATCTTACCGAGTTGTCCTCCGCCGAGGATACCCAGCGTAAAATCGGTCGAAAAATAAGGGGTGGTACCGGGCATATTCCGTTGTGTTCCGATTGGCATCAGTCCCACAAAAATACAGCTTAATCTCAGAAAGCACGGACCCCCTGCGTAAAAAAGAAAAATCAAAACACTATCTTCGCGGTTCGAGTAAGCATGGAACGCACGGTAACACTTTTTGGCAAACGCTTCGATCATTTTATCCCGGAATCCGAGATCCTGCAGGCCGTTGAAAAAATGGCTGCGGATATCGCCAGGGATTACAAAGATGAAGTGCCCGTTTTTGTAGGGGTGTTGAACGGGGCCTATATGTTCGTGTCCGATTTCATGAAGCACTATCCCCACCCCTGCGAGCTCACCTTTGTCAAGCTCGGTTCCTACCGGGGGCTGACCTCCACGGGCATCGTGGAGACCCTGCTGGACCTGCCCGAGCAGGTGGCCGGCCGGCATGTGATTATCCTAGAGGACATTGTGGATACGGGCCGGACCCTGCAGGAACTGGTCCACCTTTTTGCCAACAAGAATGTCCGCGATTTCAAGATCGCCTCCCTTTTTTACAAATCCGAAATTTACAACGGGGAATACCCCATCGATTACTTCGGGCTTGAAATCCCGGATAAGTTCATTGTGGGGTACGGCCTGGATTACAAAGAACAGGGCCGGAACCTGCGCGATATCTACCAACTAAACCGACAACCCATGATCAACCTTGTCTTATTCGGGAAACCCGGGGCCGGCAAAGGCACCCAGGCAGCCTTCCTGAAAGAGAAGTACGACCTGAAACACATTTCCACCGGCGACGTGTTTCGCCAAAACATTAAAAACGGGACAGAACTGGGGCAACTCGCCAAGTCGTATATCGACAAGGGCGACCTGGTCCCCGACGAGGTAACCATCCGCATGCTGCAGGGCGAAGTGGAAAAGGACCCGGATGCTGCCGGGTTTATTTTCGACGGGTTCCCAAGGACCGTAGCCCAGGCAGAAGCCCTGGATGAATTCCTGCGCAGCAAGGAGATGCGGATCGATGCTACCATCGCCCTGGAAGCGGGCGATGAGGTGCTTCTGGAGCGCCTGCTGGAGCGCGGAAAGGTCAGCGGCCGTTCGGATGACCAGGATCCTGAAAAAATCCGGAATCGCTTTGAGGAATACAACCAGAAAACCGCCCCGCTGAAATCCTATTACGAGGAGCAGGGCAAATTCCACAGCGTAAACGGCATCGGGGAGATCCAGGAGATCACCGGCCGGTTGGCCGCAGTCATCGAATCCCTCTGAAGGGGACCCGGGGACCCGGCACTTACGGAATACCACTAAACCCATCTCCATGACGGAAGGTAATTTTGTCGATTACGTTAAAATCCACCTGCAATCCGGGAAGGGGGGACAGGGTTCCTCCCACCTGAGGAGAGAAAAGTATGTGGCCAAGGGAGGCCCTGACGGAGGGGACGGGGGTCGCGGCGGCCACGTTATGGTACGCGGGAACAAGGACCTGTGGACCCTGCTTGGCTTTAAGTTTAAAAGGCATTTCCAGGCAGGCCACGGGGAGCACGGCGGACGCCAGCGGAGTACCGGGGCGGACGGGGAAGACGTGGTACTCGAGGTGCCATTGGGCACGGTGATCAAAGACCTGGAATCCGGGGAGCAACTTTTTGAGATTACCGAAGACGGTCAGCAGGAGATACTGGCCGAAGGAGGCCTTGGGGGACGCGGCAACTGGCATTTCAAAACCTCCACAAACCAGACCCCGCGGTATTCGCAACCCGGCCTTCCCGGGGAAGAAAAAACCCTGCTTCTCGAACTGAAGGTGCTTGCCGACGTAGGCCTGGTCGGCTTTCCCAATGCCGGCAAATCCACGCTGCTGGCAGCCATGACCTCTGCCAAACCAAAGATCGCGGACTACGAATTTACCACCCTCAAACCCAACCTGGGGATTGTGAAGTACCGGGATTTCCAGAGCTTCGTCATCGCCGACATCCCCGGTATCATCGAGGGGGCCTCTGAAGGACGGGGCCTGGGGCACTACTTCCTACGCCACATCGAGCGCAACGCGGCCCTTCTTTTCCTTATCCCTGCCGATAGTGCGGATATCGCGGCAGATTATGAAATCCTGCTGGGGGAACTGCGTAAATACAACCCCGAATTACTCGATAAACGCCGGTTGCTGGCGATCTCCAAAGCGGACCTCCTGGATGAGGAACTCACCCGTGAAATGCAGGCCGAACTGGAGCGTACCCTGCCGGATGTGGAATTTACCTTTATCTCCTCGGTTTCCGGCAAGGGCCTGACCGCCCTGAAGGATCGCCTCTGGAAGCTGTTGAACGAATAAATCCCCGCAGGTTTTACGACCCGCCCCCATTTCCGTATTTTAGGGTAAACGATTGAAGACCCTGTAACATGAAGCGTATCCTGCTCCTGACCTGTGTGTTCCTGCTTGCCGGTTGCGCCGGCATCCGCCTGCAGACCGATTACGAGCGGGAGCAGCAATGGGCCGGGTATTCCACGTTCAATTTTTATCCGGACATGCAAACCGGGCTCAGTGAACTGGATAGCCGCCGGTTACTCGATGCGGTGGAAACGGTCCTGCGCCAGCAGGGTTTCCGGCAGTCGGAGGAGCCGGATTTCCTGGTGAATGTTTACGGGGAAACCTACCAGCGGCCATCCGGCAGCAGTTTCGGACTTGGGATTGGCGGTACCGGTCGGAATGTGGGCGGAGGCGTTTCCGTGGGGATCCCGGTGGAAGGCAACTCCCTCAGCCGGCAGCTGACTTTTGATGTCATCGACCGGGCAAAGGAATCCCTGGTCTGGCAGGCCATCACTACGGACCGCTTCAGGGAGGATGCCGATCCCCTGGAACGGGAAAGACAACTCTACCGGGTGGCCGAAAAGGCCTTTTCCCGGTTCCCCCCTCAATAGGATTTCTGATTATAAGGCCTGGCCCTGAAGATTTTCACCGGGCACCCTGCCCGGCTAACTTACCCCCCCCTAATAAGACCTGAGCAACCCCCCGTCCAACGGGATTACCGCCCCGGTCAGGTAGGCGGCCTGGTCCGATGCAAGGAACGCTGCCAGATAACCGTATTCCCCGGGCTGCCCCAGGCGGCGCAACGGTACTTTTTCCCGTAGTGCATCTGCGACCTCTTCGGGGGCGATCCCCATTTGTTTGGCTTTTTTGGCATTCAGGGAGGCGAGGCGCTCCGTGTCAAAATAGCCCGTAAGGACCGAATTTACAGTGATGCCGTAGGGTCCCGCATCGGAGGCCAGCGTCTTGGCCCAGCTCACCACGGCTGCCCGGATGCTGTTCGAAAGCGCCAGGTAGCCCAGGGGCTCCCGTACCGAGACCGAGGCAACATTGATGATGCGTCCCCAACCCTGATCCTGCATATGGGGCAGCGCGCAATGGGTGGTATGTACCACCGACTGGAACAGGAGGTCAAACGCCTCCTGATAGTCCTCCGTGGTTTGTTCCAGGCTGGTGCCCGCCGGCGGCCCCTGGGTGTTGTTGACCAGGATATCCACCGGGTGGGCCTGCAGATAGTTCCCGATTTCGGATTTATAGGTATCCAGGCGGGTATAGTCCACCTGTATAAAGCGGTGTTCCCGGCCGGTCTCCGCTTTGAGTTCTCCGGCAAGGCGCTCCAGGCGGTTTCCGCTGCGGGCGGCAAGGGTCACCTGTGCCCCGCTCCGGGCCAGCTGCCGGGCAATCCCCAGTCCAATCCCCCGGCTACTGCCCCCAATGAGCGCGTGTTTTCCTTTTAAAGAGATTTCCATATGCGGCGGTTTATCGGTATTCCTCCCTGACTGGTGCAAAGGCATCGAGCAGCCGGCAATCCGTAAGGGCCTTACCGCTGTGGGGCACCCCGGATGGGATCAGTACCAGGTCGCCCGGGCCGTAGGTGCCGGTTTGGCCATCCAGGGTAAACTCAAAGCGGCCCTCCAGTACATGCATGATTTGCTCGTGTTCATGGTGGTGGGAGGGGACTTCCGCGCCGGCGGTAACCTCCCAGAAAACAAGGCTCATTTTTTGCCCGTGGACCATCCGGCCGCTAAAGCCCGGCATGATTTCCTTCGGGGTCATGGTTTGCAGGGAATATTCCATGTGCTGATATTTCGGGTTGGAAAGGTAAATTACGTCTTTCGGTCCAAATGGCAAGGCGTTTCCCGGACCCGGAGCGACAGCGCCCTTCCGGGGCCCGTGTAGCAGCTGGCAAACCCCGCGGCCATTGTGTATCTTTGGCGGCAATTAGCTATTCCGCATGAACATCCATTTTATCGCAATCGGCGGCAGCGCCATGCACAACCTGGCCCTGGCCCTCCACGACAGGGGATACCGGGTCAGCGGCAGCGACGACGTGATCTTCGAACCCTCCAGGACCCGCCTGGACCGGGCCGGATTGCTGCCCGAATCCTTTGGCTGGTTTCCCGACAAGGTCCATTCGGGCCTGGACGCCGTGATCCTGGGGATGCATGCCAAGGCCGACAACCCGGAACTCTCCAGGGCACAGGAGTTGGGCCTGCCCATCTATTCCTACCCGGAATTCCTATATGAACAGTCCAAAAACAAGACCCGGGTGGTTATCGGCGGCAGCCATGGAAAGACCACCATTACCTCCATGATCCTGCATGTGCTCAACTACTGGGACAAACCCGCCGATTACATGGTCGGGGCGCAGCTGGAGGGTTTTGACCGCATGGTGCACCTGACGGAAGAAAACGATTTCATCGTCCTCGAAGGGGATGAATACCTCTCCTCAGCCATCGACCGACGGCCCAAATTCCACCTCTACCAGCCGAATATTGCCTTGTTGAGCGGTATTGCCTGGGACCACATCAATGTATTCCCCACCTTCGACAACTACCGGGAGCAATTCCGCATTTTCCTGGAGGGGATCGTCCCGGGGGGCAGCATTACCTACAATACGGAAGACCCGGAAGTACGGGCGCTTATCGAGGGGCTGGAAGCACCCATCCGCAAATTTCCCTACGAAACCCCGGCCTATGAAGTGGTCGACGGGGTGACCCTGCTGGATACGCCGGAAGGACCCATGCCATTGAAGATCTTCGGGCAGCACAACCTGAACAACCTGGCCGGTGCCCAGTGGATCTGCCAGCAGATGGGGGTGGATGCGACCGATTTTTACGAGGCTATGGCTACTTTCAGGGGGGCGGCAAGGCGGTTGGAATTGCTCGCAAAAAGCGATTCAGGGTACCTCTTCAAGGATTTTGCGCATTCCCCGAGCAAGGCGGCTGCAACCACCCATGCGGTACGGGAGCAGTTTCCCGGGAAGGAACTCATCGCCTGCCTGGAGTTGCATACCTACAGCAGCCTCAATGCCGGCTTCCTGTCGGATTACCGGGGCAGCCTGGATGCCGCGGACCGCGCCCTGGTCTTCTATATCCCGGATTCGCTCAGGATTAAGGGCCTGGCGGAGATCAGCCCGGAGGACATCCGCAGGGCCTTTGCCCTTCCCAACCTGGAGGTTTACACGGATACGGCCTCTTTGCGGGATACCCTGGACCAACTCGATTTCACAGATTCGGTCCTGCTGCTGATGAGCAGCGGGAACTACGGGGGGCTCGACCTCCAGGCCCTGGCTGGAAAACTGGGTTAGGCCCGGACGAATCGGTTTATTTCCCGAATTGCCGCAGGTGGTGGTCCAGGTGCTTGTACTGCATCTGCCCCCACTGCTGGGGGGTGAGTTTCCCAAACATGGGATGGGGGTTCCATGTTTCCCGGCTTTTCAGTTCGTGGCAGGCGTCCACCAAATCCAGCAATACGGGATATTCGGTTTCAAAATCCTTTGGCTCGATTGCCCTGGCCTGGGGTGCTGTTGGCAGGCTTTTCCGCCAGGGGCGGTCATTGTACAGGCTTTTTTTGAAGAACCATACCAGGAACGGATTGCTTTTAAGCTTCAGGTCTTTGTTCTTAATGGCCACCTTGAGCGGGAACTGGCAATGCCAGACCATCTGCCCGGCGTCCATACGGCCCCAGAGGGGTTTGTCATCCTTGTTCAACGAATTTAGCCGATGCCTGATTTCCCGGTAGGCCTCCGGTTCAAATAGGGATTTCACGGGTTGCTTTTGAACGGAAATTACAAAAAAATCGAAGCCCGCTGCTTCCGGTTTGCATTTTGAAATTGTTATTTATTTTTGAAATGCCGCAGGAAAAACAACGGGTAACCATCCGCTGCTGGTTGCCGGGGGAACGTCCCCGGGAACGCCTCCTCGATTCCGGGCCCCCGGCCCTGTCGGAGGCTGAGTTACTGGCTGTCCTGCTGGGTTCCGGCACCCGGGGAACCTCGGCCGTTGCGCTAGCCAGGCGGATACTGGAGCAGGCAGGCGGACTTTCCGGCCTGCAAAGGCTTCCGTTGGAGCGGCTGCTTGTTTTAGACGGGATCGGCCCTGCGAAGGCGGCAGCCATCGGCGCGGCCATGGAAATAGGCAACCGGTTGGCCCAGGCGCCCGGCAATAGCCGGGTCCGGATCCGGGAAAGCCGGGATGCACACCAGCTGATGCGGCCCGTCCTTTCCAGGCTGGAACACGAGGAGTTCTGGGTGGTATACCTGAATAACGCCAATGCGGTGATCAGCCGGTTCCAACTCAGTAAGGGGGGGCTGACCGGTACCCTGGTGGATGTGCGACTCCTGCTTAGAAGGGCACTTGAATTGGGCGCCGTATCTTTGGTGCTCGTGCACAACCATCCCTCCGGGAACCTGCAGCCGAGCAATGCGGACCGGCAGATCACCCGGAAAATCGTAAAAGCGGCCCATACCATGGATATCCGCGTGCTGGACCACCTGATACTCGGAGGAACGACGTATTTTAGCTTTGCAGACGAACAATTACTGTAGGAATTGGCAGAACTTCTAATTTATACACACAAAATCAGCCCGCGATTTTCGTACACGGCCCGGCAGTTGTTTACGCGCACCCTGGGGATCGACGTACGGTTCAGCAGCAAGGTGGAGGATTTCATCGCCCACAAGGGCCCCAAGATTACGTATACCCGCCAACCCCTGCAAAATGAGTTTTTTATCCGCAGCCACGACCTGCTCTTCCAGCAGGGGGTGGACACCATCCCGATCCAGATGGGGGACTGGGACGGGCTGCCCTGTTTTTTCCGTACCGGGGAGCGCTCCAACATTCCCTACGACATCTTTGCCGCCTCCTTTTACCTGATCAGCCGGTACGAGGAGTACCTGCCCCATCTAAAGGATATGCACGGGAGGTTTCCGCCCCGGGAAAGCCTGGCATTTGAGCACGACTTTCTCCACCTCCCCCTGATTGACCTCTGGGCCTATAAACTCCTCGGCCTTTTGCAGGAGCGGTTCCCGGACCTCCAGGCCCGGCCGGAGGGATATGCATTCCGGCCGGTCATCGATGTGACCACTTCGCATTGCTTTGCCCGGCGCGGGCTTTTCAGGAGCCTGGGAGGGTTCCTTTTTGACCTTTCCCGCCTGAAATTCCGCCGGAACTGGGAACGGGTAAAGGTGTGGTTCGACCCGTCCCGGGACCCCTATGACAATTATGAGGAACTGATTGCCATCCACAAGAAATACCCGGTGGAAGCCATGTTCTTTTTCCAGTTTGCCGAATATTCCACCTACGACAAGAATGTATCCCCCAACAACAACCGGTTCCGGCACCTGATCAAATCGGTCGCCGATTATTCCATTGTCTCCCTGGCCGTTTCCTACACGGCTTCCCGCAATCTGCCTGTGCTGAAAGAGGAGAAAAAGAGGTTGTCCGACGTCCTGAACCGCCCGGTAAAGTACTCGCGCCTGCGCTATAACCGGGTCGACATCCCCCAGTCTTACCGGGACCTGATCGAGGCCGAGTTCAGCGAGGATTATACCATGGGGTACACCCACCGGATCGGTTTCCGCGCCAGTACCTGTACCCCCTTCTATTTTTACGACATCAACCTGGAAACCCAGCAACCCATCCGCGTGTACCCCTTTGCCTTCCACGATTATTCCCTGCTGGCCTTTGCAAACCGGAAGGCGCTTTGGGAGACCCTGGATGAACTGTACGCAAACCTCAAGCGGGTCAACGGGTATTTTGGCTGTGTTTTCTCCAATGAGCTGCTGGGTGGGTACCAGACCAGGGGCTGGCTGGAACTGTATGAACAGGTTGTATCCAAATACCATGCTTGAGCAACCCGTTACCGATGTGTTTTTTGACCTGGACCACACCCTGTGGGACTTTGAGCGGAATTCGGAACTCACCTACCGCCGGATCTTCCGGGATGCGGGCCTTCAGGTGGATATCCCGGCCTTCCTGCAGGTTTACATCCCCCTGAATTTTGAGCTCTGGAAGGCGTACCGGGAGGGCAGGATCGGATCCCGGGAACTTCGGTATACCCGGCTTCGCAGCGTTTTTGAGAAATTGGGCATGGCGGTGGGGGACCAGCAGATCGAATGGCTTTCAGAGGCGTATATCGAATTTTTATCCACCCACACATACCTGATGCCGGATGCGGAGGACATCCTGGGTTACCTGAGCGGGAAATACCGGTTGCATATTATTACCAACGGTTTTGGGGAAGTGCAATATAAAAAGCTCAGGAATAGCCGGATTGACGGGTATTTCACCGAGGTAATCCACTCAGAGCGGGCCGGTGTGAAAAAGCCGGATCCGAAAATATTCCGGCTCGCACTGGAACTGGCCGGTATCGGGGCGCGGCAGGCTGTGATGATCGGGGACAGCCTGGAGGCGGACATCCTTGGTGCACGGGCGGTGGGCTTTCAGACCATTCACTTCAATGTGCACGGGGATGCTGTCGGGGCTGCGGGGCCGGTGATCCACGGCCTCAGGGAAATAAAATCCTATTTATAGAGTTATTCATTAAGAACGGAGATCGTATGCCGCCGGCTTCGGCGTAATACAGGTAATCCATTTGCTATGAATTTCAAGGGAATCCTTTTGCGGATGGGCATCCTGGTATGGGCAGTCCTGCCTGCCGGGTGTGCCGAAGAACAGGATTTTGACCAGTATCAGGACCTGAATGTGACTCCTACGGTGGAGGCGAGCATGCTCTATGTGGAAGCCCCGGAACGGATCATCAACCAGATAACCGATATAAGTTTTGTCCAGCAGACCTTCAATTTTGATGCGTTTGCCGAAAACTTCGTGGCCGAGCGGGTCCTGGACGGGGTGGTCACGTACGAACTGGAAAATACCACCAGCAAACCCCTGGATATCCGTTTCGAATACCTGGATGACGCCGACAACGTGCTGGACACGGAGACGTTCGCCGTTCCTGCGGCACCTACTGCCGTCCTGCGACGGGAGGTGGCCTATGGGGGAATGGGAAACCGCAGTATCGACATTATCCGCAACACCTCTGCAATCCGCCTGAGTGCCGCCAACCTGGGGGATAATACCAGTGTATCCAGCATTCCGGACCCGAAGGTGATCCTCAGGTCCAGTGCCAAATTCCGGATTCGTTTAAAATGAAAGGCCTGCGGATGGCAGCCTTGTTCTGTATTGCCTGCACGGGCCTGATGCCGGGGCAAAACAGGCAGTTACTCTATGATTTTACCGAAATCCCGCAGGCGCTGCTGGTCAACCCGGGGGCGGTTGCCGGGTATCAATGGTATGCCGGGGTCCCCCTCCTTTCGGGTATCTCGGTACAGGCGGGATCCAGCGGTATCAGCGTGGATGACCTCTTTGCCAATGACGGCCTGGATATCAATGACAAGGTCAGGGACCGGGCCGTTTACGGGATGGATACCCGGGACGAATTCAGCACCACCTACCAGGTGGAGTTGCTGAGCGGTGGGTTCAGGAGCCGCTCCCGCCCGTCCGACTTTTATTCCTTTGGGATCTATCACGAATGGGACATGATCCTGTACTGGCCCCGGGACCTGGCGATCCTCGCCTGGGAAGGTAATGCGGACCAACTGGGAAGGCGGTTTAACCTGGGCCACCTGAAAACCCGGGGAGAACTCCTGAATGTATTCCACTTTGGCGTCAACCGACAAGTAGACAACCGCTGGACGTTAGGGGCACGTGCGAAAATCTATTCCGGGATCCTGCATTACCGCAGCTCCCGGAATACCGGCTATTTCCTTACTGAGGAGGGGGAAAACAACCTGGTTGCCAATTCGATAGATGCAGACATGCGCCTGCAGACCTCAGGGTTTGAGGGGCTCAGGCAAATCCTGGACGACGACACGGCAGACCAGTTTCCGGCCCTGCGCAGCCACCTGGTCCGGCGGGGCTTTTTCGGGGGTGACCTCGGGGTGGGCCTGGACCTGGGATTTACGTATTCCCTGACCAACAGGCTGGTGGTCACGGGCAGCCTGCTGGACCTCGGGCTCATGGTCTACCACACGGATACCAGGAATTTTTCGCTTCGCGGGGCGGCTACTGTTGAAGGGGTTGAGGTAATCCTGCCGGAAGCCCTGGCCGACCCCGACCGGGATTTCTGGCAGGACCTGGTGGATGAAGTTGAGGCACTGGTCCCATTTGAGGAAGATTCAAGGGCTTTTGTCGGCTTCAGGCCCACCAAGCTCTACGGTTCCATCCGATACAATTGGGGGCAGCCGCAATCGGGGCCGGTACCCGAGCCCTGTGACTGCGATTACAGGACAGGGGGAGCAGCTGGCCGGCAAATATCCGGGTACCGGAACGCCGTGGGCGCCCAATTGTTTGCCATCAACCGGCCAAGGGGCCCGCAGGCGGCCCTGACGGCTTTCTATCTCCGGCGGGTTGGCAACTGGCTTGCCCTGAAGGCTACGTATACGGCGGATAAGTTCACCCTTTCCAACCTGGGCCTGGGGATGCAGTTCCAGGCCGGGCCCGTGCAGGCATACCTGCTGGCGGATAACCTGTTGGGCTATCGGAACCTGGCGGGCAGCCGCTACGCCTCTTTCCAGTTCGGATTAAATATCCTATCTTGGAAACGCAATTGAGAATCCATATATGTTACTGAAAATAAGCGCTTTCCTGATCTGTGCCAGTTGTTTTTTTACCGGCCGGGCCCAGTTCAATTCGTATAAATACATGGTGGTCCCGACGCGTTTCGAGGACTTCCGGAAGACCAACCAGCACCAGACGAGCACCATCCTGAAGTATTACCTGGTCGAAAAGGGGTTGCCGGCCGTTTACGATGCCCAGCAACCAAAGGAAATCAAGGTCGACCCCTGCCAGGCCGCCTATGTCAACCTCCGGGACGAGTCCGGCATGTTCCAGACCCGCGTGGTCGTGGAATTCTCGGATTGCGAGGGGAATATCCTGCTGGAAACCAGGCAGGGTTCCAGCAAGATCAAGGACTATGATTCGGCGTATAAGGAAGCCATTGCCGATGCCCTGGAGTCCCTTTCGGGCGTAAAATACACCTATAATCCGCCGGCAACAGCCGGCGGGGACCCTGCGGTTGCGGCTTCCGCTTCCGTGGCTGCAACCAGGGCTGACGTGGCGGATTCACCCAGCCGGGAGATGCCTGTTGAAGAAGAAGCCCAAACCGGGATGGCCGAGGCCCTCGATGTTGCCCGGGATGCCGTGCCCGAGGGCAGGGAAAGCCCCGCTGCGGCTGGAGGGAACCCCGCGGCATCGACTGCGATGGCAGTGGCCGCAGGGGGAAGTTCCGCTGCTGCGCCCGCGAATGCCGTTGCCGACCAGAAAACCGCTCCGGCAGATTTGTTGTATGCCCAGGAAATTGAAAATGGTTACCAGCTGGTGGACAGTACGCCAAAAGTCCGGATGAAACTGATGGAAACCTCCCAGCCGGACCGTTTTATCGCCCTGGTCGACGGGCAGCCCAAGGGGATGGTTTACCAGCAGGGAACCCAATGGGTTCACGAATTCTACGAAGCGGGTGAGCTGCGAACTGAAGCACTCCAGATAAAATTCTGAACGGCATCATTCGATGCCCGTTATTTATTTACCGAAATCGTATTTATCCTTCCAACGGGACTGGAGGAAATCCTTCAGGGAGGCTTCCCTTGGGTTATTGCCGGGTTGGTAGAAGCCGGTGCCGGAGAGGTCGTCCGGGAGGAATTCCATTTGGGCAAAATTCCCCGGGTGGTCGTGGGCATACCGGTACTCGGAACCATAGCCCAGGTCCTTCATTAGCTTGGTGGGGGCATTGCGCAACGGCAGGGGTACCGGGAGGTCGCCTGTCCGGCCAACGGCATCCATGGCAGCCTGGATGGCCGTATAACTGCTGTTGCTCTTGGGGGAAGTTGCCAGGTATACCGCGCACTGACTCAGGATGATCCGGGCCTCCGGGTGCCCGATGACCTGTACGGCCTGGAAGGTGGCATTGGCCATCACCAGGGCCGTGGGGTTGGCCAGCCCGATATCCTCAGAGGCGGATATGACCATGCGCCTGGCAATGAATTTTACGTCTTCCCCACCGGCGACCATACGGGCAAGCCAGTAGACGGCGGCATTGGGGTCGCTCCCCCGGATCGATTTGATGAAGGCCGAGATGATATCGTAATGCTGTTCCCCTGTTTTGTCGTACCGGGCCGGTTGGTTCTGTACCAGTTCGGTTACCCGCTGGTCGGTGACCACCACAGGGTCCGATTCGGATGCGGCAACCACGAGCTCAAAAATATTGAGGAGCTTCCGCCCGTCCCCCCCGGACAGCCGCAACAGGGCGTCGGTTTCCTTTAATTCGATCTTCCGGGATTGCAGCCAGGAATCGTGTTCCATGGCGCGGTGCAGCAGATTCAGCAGATCGTCCCGGCCGAAGGATTCCAGGGTATATACCTGGCAGCGGGAGAGCAGGGCGGGGATTACCTCGAAGCTCGGGTTTTCGGTAGTTGCGCCTATTAGGGTTACCCATCCCTTTTCAACGGCTGCCAGGAGGGAATCCTGCTGGGATTTACTGAAGCGGTGGATTTCATCTATAAACAGGATGGGGTTCCGGGTAGTGAACAGGCCTCCGCTCTGCCGGGCTTTGTCGATCACCTCCCGCACGTCCTTCACCCCGCTGTTAATGGCCGAGAGCGTATAAAAAGGGCGGCCGCTCTCCTCTGCGATGATGTGGGCCAGGGTGGTTTTACCGGTACCCGGCGGGCCCCACAATATCAGGGAGGGAATAGTGCCTGTCCGGATTTGCCGAGTCAGCGCTCCTTCCGGTCCCACCAGGTGGGACTGGCTTAGGTAGGCTTCCAGTTTCCGGGGTCTGACGCGTTCTGCTAGCGGCTCGTTCATACCGTAAAAATACTATAATTGGCAGGAAAGGGGCAGCCGGTAGACCAGGATTTTCAGGTGGTGGGCAGGTAATTTAGTAACTTGGCATCCAATGTCTGAGGTCCAACATTTTCGGTATTCCGGCCGGGTAATTACCGTCCCCCTGGGTTTGGTGCTGGGCATTTGGAGCGTTTATATGCTCGAACTGCGCCTGGGCCTGAACCTGAATTCCTGGGGAATTTACCCCAGGGACCTGCAGGGGTTACGGGGCGTCTTCACCAGCCCCTGGATACACGGGTCCCTGGATCACCTGTACAACAATACGCTGCCCCTGGCCATCCTCACGGCCGCGCTCTTCTATTTTTACAGGCCCATCGCCTGGCGTACGCTCATTTGGGGGACGCTGCTTACCGGGATCCTTACATGGTGCATTGGCAGGCCTTCCTACCACATCGGGGCCAGCGGGGTCATTTATTTGCTGGCGAGCTTTATCTTTTTCAAAGGCATCCTCACCCGACATTACCGCCTGGTGGCGCTTTCACTGGGGGTGGTGTTCCTTTACGGCAGCCTGCTTTGGTACATATTCCCCGTCAAGGAGGGCATTTCCTGGGAAGGGCACCTGAGCGGGGCCGTCAGCGGGCTCATTTTTGCGGCACTATTGCGGGTACGCCTGCCGTCCCCCCCGAAATACGACTGGGAACGGGAGGATTACCGGGAAGATGACGATCCCTTTATGCAGCATTTTGACCGGGATGGAAATTTCATCGAGACACCGGGAGCATCCGATGAGGGGCCGGCTGCATGGGAAGCAGAGGCCTCGACGGGAGTCGGAAATATCGCTGGCGGGGCCAGGACCTCCACAGGAGCCGGAAATGCCTCAGAACCGGACCAAAACAAGGGGGAGGGCGGCTCCCGGAGTGGAGGAGGCGTCCGCATTCGGTACCATTACCGCACGGACAGGGACTCCGGGTCTTCTCCGGAATAGGGGCCCTGCCCGGGCATTCGGGGCGCAGCGATACCTATCCCAGGCGCTGCCTGAGGGCCTCGAAGAGGAAGACGCCGCTGGCAACCGAAACATTCAGGGATTCGATAGTGCCCTGCATCGGCAGCCGCGCCTGCTGGTCGCAAAGTTTCAACAGGGACGGGTTGATCCCCCTGTCTTCCGAACCCATGAGTACTGCCAGGGGCCCTGTCAGGTCTGTTTCGTACAGGGTCTTGCCGGCTTTTTCCGTGGCGGCAACAATCCGCACCCCGCAGGCCTGGAGGTAATAGATGGCGTCTTTGAGGTGCGGGCATCTGGAAATGGGCAGATTAAACGCAGCTCCTGCCGACGTTTTTATGGTATCGGCGGAAACCGGCGCACTTCCGCTGGCCGGCAGGAACAGGCCATCGAGTCCCGCGCATTCGGCAGAGCGTATGATGGCACCCAGGTTGCGCACGTCGGACACCCCGTCGAGCAGGAGGAACAAAGGATTGGTTTTCCGGGCCATCACCTCGTCGATCAATGAGGTGTGATCCCTGTAGGTAATAGGGGAGAGGATCGCTACCACCCCCTGGTGGTTTTTGGAGGCAAAACGCCGAAACCGTTCCGGAGGGACCACGGTCAGGGTCATCTGGTGTTTTTTGGCCACATCCTGCAGCTGGCGGAACAGGCTGCCGGAAAGGTCCTTTTGCACCAGGATACGTTCCGGGGTCTTGCCGGATTCCAGTGCCTCGAGAACGGCCCGGATCCCGAATATTTCCATTTCTTCCTTCATAGTGGCTTTCCCTGCAGGGTTTGGTGAACAGGCGGCAAGTTAAATAAAAAAAGCCATCCGGTTTCGCGGATGGCTCCTTACATAGTTTATCGTGGCCTCATGCCTGTTTGTTCAGGAAACTGAAGACGCGTACCAGGTCTTCTTCCTGGTTGAGGTTGATATCCTGCTCATCGATAAATTCCTTTAATTTATCCTGCAGGGATTTGTCGAAGGAACGGATAAACCGGTTTTTACGAGTGGGGAGGTACTGGGCCACCTTTCCGTCAGGGGTAAAGTAGTAGTACTCGATAAAAAGGGAGAATTTATTCGGGGTAGGCCGTACCAGCGAATTTACGGGCTGCGTACCCTGGGTAAACTTCACGTTTTTCTTAAAGAGCAGGCTGTATTTGTCCCCGTCCTTGAGGCGGTACAGGTACCCATTGCGCATCTGGTCCTTTTTGTTCTCGTAGGTCATCAGTGAGAGCTCATTCCCGTTTTCCAGGTCGATGAGGGTCAGTTGCCGCATGGTAGCCAGGGAGCTGACCTCTTCCCCTGCGACCTGGGAGTCCTTAATCTCGATTTCATCGTTCAGGGCGTTGTGGCGATAGAAAAACTTACCGATTTTTTCATCCCCGAAAAAGATCTCACAGGGCTTGAAATCATCTTCGATATAGGGGGTGCCGACGGTTTCCAACACACCGGTATTGATCTCCTTTTTATTGCGGAGCTGGTTAAAGAATTCATTCTGGGTGGCGCTGGAGCCATCATACCGCAGCTGAACCGGGGCCTGGGCAAAGGCAGTACCCATGAGGGCCAGCATCAGGAAGCTTGATAAAACTGTTTTAATCATTTTGAAATATTTAAGGTGGTAATATAGGGAATTTAAAGAATAACTGGAAGGTCCAATCGAGGGAATACCAAGAACATCTGTTGTCAGAAAACAAAGAAAAATCAAGGTTCCTTACAAGCGGCCTAATAAAAAAGCTCCCTGCCGAAAAAGGGAGGGAGCTTTAAAAATATAGATTGGTCTGCGACTATCAGAAGGTGTCGTTACAGTAGTCCAGATCGATAGGACCAGCTGATGAACCGGGTGAATAATTCGCAAGTACATTTCCGGTGGGCGAGGTAATGGTAAAAGCAATCTCACCATAAAAATCTCCCGGGAACGTAGCGACCATAGAGCTGGTACCTTCCGGAACCGTAATGGTTGCAGTACCCTGCGAAGGCACAGATCCGGCTACATCATTGGGATCCTCCACACAACCCGGACGGGGTCCGTAGTCGGAGCAAAGCGATACTTCAAATACAGTACCATCGTTCAGCTCAAAGGTGATTCCGGAACCACCGCCTCCGGAGGATGTCTGCCAGCCGTCACCGTAGGTATCTTCCATGTCAATTGTCCAGACGCCAGGTTGTGGCGGACAAACAACCAGTGATACATAGTTGTAGGGAGAAGAATAAAACCCTCCTACAGCCGAAACGTTACCGTTGGCATCACCGGGCCCGAAGGTCCGGCCATCGGTAAGGGTTACCGTCCACTCCAGGGTGAAGCGGTCTCCTCCGGTAATTTGAGAAGCATTCAACCCAAATAGTGTCAAGGCATCCCCAAGTGTATATTCCACAGTGGTGATCGGCAGGCCGAAATCACTTACTTCGAAATCATCCGGAGTAAGGGTCGGACCAAGTTGGAGAGGTCCTACGGATTCATCGGCCCCATCGGTGTCATCATTATCTGTGTAGGTAAGGAAAACATCCACTGATGCCAGCTCCGAAGGGTCCTGGCCATCGAATTCGAAGGTCACAGAGGCACTGGAAGAGGTGTCATTTTTGTTGATGGCACCACCCGTGGTATTTGTGATCCGCAGGAAGGCTCCGGTCTGGAGCTCCGCCTCAACGATATCGATTACTTTGTCATCGCTGCTACAACCCAAGAGGGCGAGTACCAGAGATGCAGTTAGAAACTTATTTATTGCTTTTTTCATTGCAGTTGTTTTTTAATTAGATTCCGGGAACCCGGGTGAACTGGGGTTAGTATCCCAGTATACCTGGGAAGTTACTCCTGACTTCTGCGTAACGTTCGAGTTGTTGTTCACGAAGTTCGCAGGGTAGAAGAACGAGCGGATAAACCCACCTGGCTGCGGCTCGACATTCGGCTGCAGGTTAGTCGGGTAACCGGTTCTCCGGTAGAAGTTGTAAGCGTCGATACCGTTTCCGTAGAGGGAGGTAAAGAACTCACGAGCCAGTACATTCCAACCGCCTTCAGTGTCTGCATCAAATGCTGCGTCGACCAGGTCGGCATGAGCGTCAACTTCCGCCTGCGTGGGTGCAAGGGAAAGATCCGATGAGCCGTCGCGTTCTCCAAATGACAGTACTTTTTCCACTGACTTGGTAAGGCCTTCCAGGACGGCGGCTTTGGCTGCTCCAACATTGCCGGCCACCATAGCAGCTTCGGCAATCAGGAAGTCCATGGAAGAACTCAGGATGATCGGGGTGATACCGTTACCGCCGGCACCGTCTCCGAGGAGCATGCCTTCGAAGGAATCATCGTCAAACTTGCCCCCGGCAGGATAAACACCCACTGTGGTACGGAGGAAGCCGTCCGGCGGGATCCCCTCGTTGTTTCCGTGGTCGCGTCCCCAGAAACCGTTGGGCAGCGTACAGAAAGGGAATCCGTCGTAATGAGCCGGTGCTTCCTGAAGCGAGCACTGGAGAGTTTCCAGGGCAGGATCAGATCCGTCAGAGCCGGGAGTCACCTCGTTCTGGCGGTAGAAATAGTACCGCAGGCGGGGATCGTCGTTAGTATCCATGTAGTTCATCAGGTCAATGGACATGTAGTCGGAAGCACCTCCGGAAGGAGCGTAGTTCAGACCATAACGCGGGTGACGCGTATCCGGCTGTACCACATTCGTGCCCCAGCTGAACTGCAGGTCTTCTTCAATGGAAGTGATGTAATTACCGGAAGCCACAATCTGGTTGAAGGCAGCTAACGCCCCGTTGTCTACCAGGCGGGTGGTCATGTACATCTTCATACGCAGCGAATTGATCGCCTTGATCCAGAGGTCTTCATCTCCGTCGTAGAAGAAGTCATTCTGCGGCAGGGCTGCAGCAGGTGCGCCAAAAGCCGCTTGCGCTTCGTCGAGCAAGTCGAAGGCGGCTGCATAAACGCTGGCGCCGTCATCGAGGTTCGGGTTGAAGTTCTCCGCCCCGAGGTTTGCCTCAGAGTAAGGGACATCGCCGAAAAAGTCAACCAGGGTGACCATGGTGTAGGCCTCCATGAATTTCCCCATTCCAATGTGGTAATTCAGGCCCCTTTCATTTGCGATGCCATACATTGCACCGAGGTCCGTACGGATCTCAGTGTACGCATCCTCCCATCTGCCGTCGAAGGTGTTGGGCTGGTAGTTATTGATGTAACTCCGACCGAACATATAGTCGATACGGGTTACCTCTGCTCCGGTGCGGCCAAAGGCCTCAACCACCCGGGCAAAGTCTTCCTGAATTCCGTTGAGCAGGAAGTCAGGGCTCGCCTGGTCAGGAGAGAGCTGGTTCGGATTCTTTGTCAGATCCAGGTCCGTCGTCTCGCAGGACTGGAGCATAAAGAGCCCGAGTACGCCTACGAAACATAATGTGTTAAACAATATTTTCATGATATATCGTCTTTTTTTTATAATGATTAAAAGGATGCTTTAACACTAACCCCGTACCGCTTAGAGCTGGGTCCGTTGAGGTAGTCAAAGCCCTGTCCGAGTCCTACACCCAGTCCGGCAACGTTCGGGTCAAAGTTAGCACTCTTCGGCATGTTGAACGCACGGAACCACATGTTATATCCGGTAAGGGTGAAACTCAGTGAGCCAAAAGGCGTCTTGTCCAGGAATTTGCTCGGGAAGCTGTATCCCAGGGAAACTTCCTGAATGCGGAGGGTGGTGGCATCGTAAACCTGCAGTTCAGACGGACCGAATACTACGTTGTTGAAGTAGTAATCCGAGTTGTTGATCTGAACGGTGTTCGGGCTGCCGTCAGGTCCTACACCAGGCAGGATGAACGAGCGCTCCCGGTCTGTGGTAGCTTCGATCAGACCCCGTCCGAGCAGCGTGGCCACTGTACTGGTCCAGATATCCCCGCCCTGCTGATAGTTCAACAGGAAGTTCAGGGAAAATCCTTTGTATGAGAAAGTGTTGGAAACGTTGGCAATCCAGTCCGGGTTCGGGTTTCCGATAATCGGCAGGCGGCCATTTTCATCCACTTCTTCGTTGATATAGTTACCGGCAGCGTCCACACGGAAGTTTCCTTCCGCGTCGCGGGCTATCCGGCCTCCGACCAGCACCCCGAGTTGCTCGCCAACGATGGCGGCGTTACCCTGGTTGCTGAATCCGGCAAAGACGATGATGTCTGTGTCCTGTCCGAGGTCCTTCACGATGGAGTTGTTCGCGTTGAAGTTCGTGTTGATGCTCCACTGGAAATCTCCACTGCGGAAGGGGTACAGACCCATGTCAATTTCAATACCCTTTCCTTCGATCTTACCGACGTTCGTGGCGATTACCGTACCACCGGAACTCGGGTCGAGCGGGCGGTCAACGATCAGGTCGTTGGTGATCCGCTTGTAGAGGGAAAGGTCGAGGGTTACAAAGTTGTTGAACAACCTGGATTCCAGACCTACTTCGAATTCGGAGTAACGCTCCGGCAGGATGTTCGGGTTGGCTACCCGGTTGGATACCGTGTTGGTTACTACGGTATTCCCATCACCGTTGATGAAATCCTGGGTGTCGATCGAAAGGTCAACTGATACCGGGAAACCAGTGGCAAAACCAGCCGATTCTCCGTATCCACCACGTAATTTGAGGTAGTTGATTCCCAGTGCATCGTTCCAGGTCCCGATCAGGCCGGTAGGCACGAAGGAGAAACTGGCTCCCTTGTAAAGCAGGGAACGGTTGTCCCTGGACTGGTTGGATACCCAGTCGTTCCGGGCATTCAGCGTCAGGTAGAGAAATTCGTCATACCCGAAGTCTACCTGGCCATAAAGACCGGCGATGTTCTGGTAGGTGGTGAACTGGATTTCATTCTGCAGGTCGAAGTTGAAGTGCCGTTTAACGCCGAAAACGTTCTGTCCGGTACTCCGAACCCCCTGTTGGTCGAAGGTAGTACTACGTGTGGTTCCCCCGAGGTTGAAATTCATATCGAGTTTTTCCGAGAGGTCAAAGGTACCGTTGAGGATGATACTGTGGTCCCAGATGGTATTGTTGTTGTCATATGTAGACAGCAAACCGCTCTGAACCGGTGTACTTCCGCTGGTTCCTCCTCTGTTCTGGAAGTTGGTGTTCCGCTCGTTGTAGACGTCAAATCCGAGACGATAGAGGATATTCAGGTTTTCGCTGATATCGAACTGGGTGGCGATGTTACCAAAGGCCCGGTTGGTCAGCTGCTTGTTACCTGAGTTGGCTACCGTCCAAAGCGGGTTCTGGATGTCGTTACCCTGGCGGTAGTATACGCTTCCTCCCGTAATCGGGTTCTGGAAAGGCAGGTTCATCAGGTCAACCGAACGCGGTGTAAAGAACAAGTGCCCGTAGACGGAAGACCCGTCTCCGAAGGATCCGTTACCCGTACTGGCCGCAACTGGAGGCGACCTGAACGTGGTGCGGGAATAGTTCATGGTACCGCTTATGGTGAATTTATTGCTGAGCTGAGCGCGTCCACCCACACTGATGTTGGAGCGGATCAGCTTGTTTCCTGGAGTAAAACCGTTGTCTTCCAGTTGGCCTCCGCTCACGTTGTAGGAAATCTTTCCGTCGTCTGATGAGCCGTTGGCGTTAACAGAGATATTGGAAACAGTTCCGGTGCGGAAGAAGTTCGGTACGCTCTGGTATGGCTGGAAGATGTACCGCGCATTGGCCAGTTCCGGGAATGCCGCCGGGATGCCTGTGGCAGCGCTGGCGGTGGAATAGGGGTGGCGGATACTTCCGTCCGAAGGATCCAGATCGTAGATGCCCGGGAAGTTGGCCGGGTTCGTGTAGCTGGCGCGTCCGCTGGGGGAGAAAGAAGGTCCCCAGTTACTGAAGAACCATCCGAATGCCTGGTCGAAACCACCTCCGTAGGAGTTCTGGTAGTCAGGCAGCGAAGCGATCTCGTTGAAGAACATGGAGGAAGTCACCGTGATTTCGGATTTCTTCGGCCCGCCGGCTCCGGCGGCTCCACTCTTGGTGGTAATAAGGATTACCCCGTTCTTCCCCTGCTCCCCGTAAAGGGTGGCAGCCGAAAGACCTTTCAGTACGCTTACGCTGGCAATGGTGTTCGGGTCCAGGTCAAGGAAACGGGACGAACCGTTGTTTCCATCAACAAAGTCCCCAGCAGGGTTGGTGTCGCTGCTGAAAGGAACGCCGTCTACAATAAAGAGCGGCTGGTTGTTCTGGCTGAACGACTGGTAGCCCCGGATAATGATGTTGGTGGCAGATCCGGAAACCCCGCTTTGCTGGGTGATGTTAACCCCGGATGCCTTACCGCGGAGCACCCGCCCCACGTCGCCTTCCGTACGCTGCTCCAACTGGTCGGAGTCAACTGAGGAAACCGCGTATCCAAGTGCTTTCTTTTCACGCTTGATACCCTGGGCAGTCACAATCACCTCTTCAAGGGCCTGCGCATTTTCAGTCATCTGCACATTGATTGTGTTGCTGGCTCCCACGGTTCGGTTTTCAGCGCGCATACCCAGGTAGGTATAGACCAGTACATCGCCGGTGCTCGCCTGAATGGCGTAATTACCGTCAAAATCGGTCTGGGTACCTGTGGTAGTGCCCTGAACAAGGATGTTAACCCCAGGCAACGGTAAGCCGTCTGCGTCGGAAACCGTACCTGAAATCGTCTTTTCTTGTGCAAAGGAAATCTGCACAACCAACGCCATAAATAGCGTCAGGATTCCATTTAACTTTGTTCTCATTTTTAAATTATTTGAATTAGCTAAGTGCGAAAATCCTAATTATGTGTTAATAATCCAAACTTATTTTAATAAAACTTTAAGCCCTCCCGAGATAATTCGTAGTCATAATTTTAGGCCTTTCCTGTTTGTTAGATCGGTATTTTACCCCGCTTCTGATTGCGAAAAACACAATTTCAGGCGGCATTAGGACGCGTTAGCCAGCTTTGCACTTTTGTATCTGTTAGGTAAATTCTATGTTAAATCCGTTCCAATCCGAAACCAATATGCGACACCAGGCGCCAGGCCTTTGTGGATGGGGGATTCAGTAAACAGGACCGGACGTGCTCTACGGATGGGCTGGATAAGGTGCGGAAAGGAGCGTCCAACCGGAAGGGGTCATAGCGCGAGAACAGCAGCCGGATACTCAAGCGGTCCTAAAGCGGTTTTTAAAGTATATATATTAAGGTATAATTTTTCCGGTTTCCGGGGTGGCCCACCCGGGTGCCCCACGGGCCGGGACCGGCATCCGGCAGTACCCCGCCGGGATGGTGATAAAAATGCTTGAAAATTAAGGGGCAGGGATTTGAATTACAGGAAATAATTGCTACATTTGCCAGCCCTTAAACAGGGGTAGATTTTTTTATTTAGCAAAATTATATGCCAACAATTTCACAATTAGTACGAAAAGGAAGGGCCACAATTACCAAGAAGAGTAAATCGGCTGCTTTGGATTCGTGCCCTCAGCGCAGAGGAGTATGTACGCGCGTTTACACCACCACCCCCAAGAAGCCGAATTCCGCCATGCGGAAAGTGGCCCGGGTGCGTCTTACCAACGGTAAGGAAGTGAACGCCTACATCCCCGGCGAAGGACACAACCTCCAGGAGCACTCGATAGTATTGGTTAGAGGCGGACGGGTGAAAGACTTGCCGGGTGTGAGATACCATATTGTACGCGGTGCACTGGATACAGCCGGCGTGGCCGGACGTACGCAGCGCCGGTCCAAATACGGAGCCAAACGCCCCAAGAAGTAATTCACCACATTAATCAGAAGCAATGAGAAAAAGACAGGCTAAGAAAAGACCGCTGTTGCCGGATCCGAGGTATAACGACCAGCTGGTAACGCGTTTTGTGAATATGATGATGTGGGATGGGAAGAAATCCGTGGCATTCCGGATTTTTTACGATGCGATGGACATCGTCGAGGAAAAGAAAACGGACGAGGAGAAATCCGCCGTTGAGTTGTGGAAGGAAGCCCTTTCCAATATCATGCCCCACGTGGAAGTGCGCAGCCGCCGGGTAGGTGGTGCCACCTTCCAGATACCGATGCAGATCCGTCCGGATCGCAAGATTTCCACCGCCATGAAATGGCTCATCAGCTATTCGCGGAAAAGAAATGAAAAATCCATGGCCCAGAAGCTTGCTGGTGAAGTGATTGCAGCAGCCAAAGAAGAGGGCGCGGCCGTTAAAAAGCGGGTGGATACCCATAAGATGGCCGAAGCGAACAAAGCATTTTCTCACTTTAGATTCTAAGAATAATGGCGAGAGATTTAAAATATACAAGGAATATTGGCATTGCGGCTCACATCGACGCCGGGAAGACCACCACGACCGAACGCATCCTTTTCTACACGGGCGTAAGCCACAAGATCGGGGAGGTTCACGACGGGGCGGCTACCATGGACTGGATGGAGCAGGAGCAGGAACGCGGGATTACGATTACCTCCGCGGCGACTACCTGTACCTGGCAGTTTCCGCTTGAGAACGGCCAGCCTACCGACAATACCAGGCCTTATCATTTCAATATCATCGACACCCCCGGGCACGTGGATTTTACCGTTGAGGTAAACCGTTCCCTGCGGGTACTGGACGGGCTCGTTTTCCTGTTCAGTGCGGTGGACGGGGTAGAGCCCCAGTCCGAGACCAACTGGCGCCTTGCGGATAACTACAAGGTGCCCCGCATGGGCTTTGTCAACAAAATGGACCGCCAGGGATCCAATTTCCTGGCCGTGTGCCAGCAGGTGCGCGACATGCTGAAATCCAATGCCGTGCCGATCGTATTGCCGATCGGGGACGAGGCGGACTTCAAGGGCGTCGTCGACCTGGTGAAGAACCGGGCCATCATCTGGAGTGAGGAAAACATGGGGTCTACCTTTGAGGAGATCGACATCCCCGCCGATATGGAGGCCGAGGTGAAAAAATACCGCGCCGAGCTTATCGAGGCAGTGGCCGAATACGATGAAAACCTGATGGAGAAGTTCTTTGAGGACGAGGATTCCATCACCGAAGCAGAAGTGCACGCTGCCCTCCGCGCAGCCGTAATGGACATGAGCATCATCCCGATGATCTGCGGTTCTGCCTTTAAAAATAAAGGAGTCCAGTTTTTGCTGGACGCTGTTTGCCGGTACCTGCCTTCTCCCCTGGACAAGGAAGCCATCGAAGGGATCAACCCGGATACGGAAGAGCCTGCCAAGCGCAAGCCGGACCCGTCTGCACCTTTTGCCGCACTGGCATTCAAGATTGCCACCGACCCCTTTGTGGGGCGCCTGGCCTTCTTCCGCTGCTATTCCGGAAAACTGGATGCAGGGTCCTATGTGCTGAACACCCGTTCGGGCAACAAGGAGCGGATCTCCCGGATCTACCAGATGCACTCCAACAAGCAGAATGCCATCGATTCCATCGCCGCCGGGGATATCGGCGCAGCAGTGGGGTTCAAGGATATCAAGACAGGGGATACCCTCTGTGACGAGAAACACCCCATCGTGCTGGAGAGCATGAAGTTCCCGGAACCGGTTATCGGTATTGCCGTAGAGCCCAAGACCAAGGCCGATGTGGACAAACTCGGTATGGCCCTCGCCAAACTGGCAGAAGAGGACCCGACCTTCCAGGTCAAAACCGATGAAGCCAGCGGGCAGACCATAATCTCCGGGATGGGAGAGCTGCACCTGGACATCATCGTCGACCGCCTCCGCCGCGAATTCAAGGTGGAAGTCAACCAGGGGCAACCCCAGGTGGAATACAAAGAGGCCCTTACCGCCGAAGCGAACCATCGCGAGGTCTACAAGAAGCAGACCGGTGGCCGTGGTAAGTTTGCCGATATCGTCTTCACCATGTCCCCCGCGGACAGCGAGGAGGACCAGGGGCTGACCTTTGTCAACGAGATCAAGGGGGGTAACATCCCCAAAGAATATATCCCTTCAGTCGAGAAAGGCTTCCGGGAAGCGATGAAAAACGGACCGCTGGCCGGATTTGAAATGGACAGCATGAAGGTTACCCTCAAGGATGGTTCCTTCCACCCGGTGGATTCGGATTCCCTTTCCTTTGAGCTGGCAGCCAAGATGGGCTACAAGGCCGCTGCAAGGGCCTGCCGCCCGATCATCATGGAGCCGATCATGAAGCTGGAGGTGCTGACCCCGGAAGAGAACATGGGGGATATCGTGGGTGACCTGAACCGCCGTCGCGGGCAGGTGAACAACATGTCCGACCGTGCCGGTTCCAAGGTAATCAAGGCAGATGTGCCGCTTTCCGAGATGTTCGGATACGTGACGTCGCTGCGGACCCTTTCCTCGGGCCGGGCCACTTCGACCATGGAATTCTCCCACTATGCGGAGACCCCGTCGAACATAGCAGAAGAAGTGATTAAAGCAACCAAAGGAGTAACCGCTTAATTCCGGTAGTGATGAGTCAGAAAATCAGAATCAAATTGAAATCGTACGATCACAACCTGGTAGACAAGTCTGCCGAGAAGATCGTCAAGACGGTCAAGACGACCGGAGCGGTGGTTACCGGACCCATTCCGTTGCCCACGCACAAGAAAATATTCACCGTGTTGCGTTCGCCCCACGTGAATAAGAAGTCCCGGGAGCAGTTCGAGCTCAGCTCTTACAAGCGCCTGCTGGACATATACAGCTCTTCCTCCAAGACCATTGATGCGCTGATGAAGCTCGAACTTCCCAGCGGCGTCGAGGTGGAGATCAAGGTCTGACGCCATTGGGCAAGCCGGTTCCAGGGCCCGGGAGGGCAGGGGGACCATTGACAAAACCGGGGGGTGCGCCCCCCCACGACATGTCCGGAGCTGCAAGCGAAGGAAAAACGGAAACAAAAATACATTCGGGGTCGGATTATTTTTGACCCTGTTTTTTTGTCGGAAAATTGAAAAGGAATAAGTAAACCATTAATAACCGGGAGGCAGGACCCGGTTCCGGTTCCTCAGGGAGCCGGAATCCAAGGTCCGGATCCCAACTAAATTAAATTAAGTATGTCTGGGTTAATCGGAAGAAAAGTCGGCATGACCAGCATCTTTGACGAGAACGGGAAGAACATCCCCTGTACCGTTATCGAAGCGGGTCCCTGTGTCGTCACCCAAGTCAGAACCGAAGAGGTAGACGGGTACAAGGCCCTTCAGCTCGGTTTCGATGACAAGGCAGATAAGCGTGCCAACAAGGCCGAACACGGTCATTTCAAGAAGGCAGGCACCGCGCCGAAAAAGAAGGTCGTCGAGTTCCGTTATTTTGAAGGAGAATACAAATTGGGAGACACCCTCAGTGTCGACCTGTTCAAGGAAGGGGAATTTGTGGATGTCAACGGCATTTCCAAAGGAAAAGGCTTCCAGGGCGTGGTAAAGCGCCACGGATTCGCCGGGGTAGGCCAGTCCACCCACGGCCAGCACAACCGCCTCAGGGCCCCCGGTTCCATCGGAGCCGGCTCGGACCCTTCACGGGTATTTAAGGGTATGAGGATGGCCGGTCAAATGGGGAACCAGCGTGTGACGGTTCAGAACCTGCGCGTGCTGAAAGTCGTTCCGGAAAAGAACCTCCTGGTACTCAAGGGAGCTGTTCCGGGCCATAAGAATGCATATATAACCATCGAGAAGTAATGAAGGTAGCAGTTTTAGATATCAAGGGAAAAGAGACCGGCCGGAAAGCAGAGCTTGCCGACGATGTCTTCAAGATTGAGCCGAACGAGCATGCCATTTACCTGGATGTGAAGCAGTACCTGGCCCACCAGCGGCAGGGAACGCACAAGTCCAAGGAACGCGCGGAGATCGCCGGTAGTACCCGGAAGATCAAGAAGCAGAAAGGTACGGGTACCGCCCGTGCGGGTAGCATCAAGTCGCCCATATTCCGCGGAGGTGGACGTATTTTTGGTCCCCGCCCCAAGGATTATACCCAGAAGCTCAACAAAAACGTCAAGCGCCTGGCGCGGAAATCGGCCCTGAGCCTCAAGACTCAGAATAACGCCATCACCGTGGTCGAGAACTTCTCTTTTGATTCCCCGAAGACCCGGGATTTCCAGGCGGTGCTCAAGGCACTCGGGCTGGAGGACAAAAAGTCCCTGATAGTGTTGGGTGAACAAAATAATAGCGTATATTTGTCGTCGCGTAATTTGAAAGGTACGGAAGTTGTAACCAATTCAGAATTAAGCACTTACAAAATCATGAATGCGAATAACGTAGTCCTGACGGAAGGTGCTTTAGAAGGAATTGCGGCGAACCTAAACAAGTAAGAAATCATGAGTGTGTTGATTAAACCGATCATTACCGAGAAAATGACCTCCGACAGTGAGTTGTACAACCGCTACGGTTTCATCGTGAACCCGGCGGCCAACAAACTGCAGATCAAGGATGCTGTGGAGGCTGCTTACGGGGTGACCGTAAAGAAGGTTCGCACCATGAATTACGGCCCTTCCCGGAAGACCCGCTACACCAAAACCGGTGTACAGCAAGGGAAGACCAATGCGTTCAAGAAGGCCATTGTAGATGTGCAGGATGGGGACGTAATAGATTTTTACAGTAATCTCTAAAGACACGGCATGTCAGTTAGAAAATTAAAACCGATCACGCCCGGACAGCGATTCAAGATAGTCAATGGCTTCGATGCCATTACTACGGACGCACCGGAGAAAAGCCTGCTCGCCCCGATCAAGAAGTCGGGCGGCCGGAATAGCCGAGGAAAAATGACCATGCGCTATAAGGGCGGCGGTCATAAAAGGCGGTATCGTGTAATCGACTTCAAGCGCGACAAACAAGACGTTGCCGCCGAAGTCAAGTCGATTCAGTACGATCCGAACCGTTCTGCATTCATCGCCCTGGTGGAATACACCGATGGCGAGAAACGGTATGTGATTGCCCAGAACGGCCTGCAGGTAGGGCAGAAGGTCCATGCGGGAGCCGGTTCGGCCCCCGAAATCGGGAATGCCCTGCCGTTGTCAGAAGTGCCCCTGGGTACGATCATCTCCTGCATTGAGCTGCGTCCCGGTCAGGGAGCAGTGATGGCGCGGAGCGCCGGGACGTTTGCCCAGCTGATGGCCCGTGATGGCAAATACGCCACGATCAAATTGCCGTCCGGAGAAACCCGGATGATCCTGGCAAACTGCCTGGCTACCATCGGCGCGGTGTCCAACTCGGACCACCAGCTGATCGTTTCAGGAAAAGCGGGTCGCAGCCGTTGGCTCGGCCGCCGTCCGCGGACCCGTCCGGTAGCCATGAACCCTGTCGACCACCCGATGGGTGGTGGGGAAGGCCGCGCTTCCGGAGGCCACCCGAGATCCCGCAACGGGGTTCCTGCCAAAGGATACCGTACCCGTTCCCGGACCAAGGACAGCAACCGGTATATTGTAGAACGCAGAAAGAAATAAAACAGTAAGAAATGGCACGTTCCCTAAAAAAAGGACCTTACGTTCATTACAGCCTGGAGAAGAAAGTTCAGCAAAACGTGGATTCCGGCAAGAAAACCGTAATCAAGACCTGGTCACGGGCTTCGATGATCACCCCGGATTTTGTGGGGCAGACCATCGCCGTGCACAACGGACGGCAATTCGTCCCGGTATATGTTACCGAGAACATGGTAGGACACAAACTGGGGGAATTTTCCCCGACGCGTTCCTTCCGGGGACATGCCGGAGCTAAAAATAAAGGTAAAAAATAAGCGCTATGGGTGTTCGTAAAAAACAGATGGCCGAGAGGATCAAAGAGGAGAAGAAGGAGCTGGCATTTGCCAAGCTCAACAATTGTCCGACCTCTCCCCGCAAAATGAGGCTGGTCGCAGACCAGGTCCGGGGCGAAGAAGTCGAGAAGGCCCTCGCAATCCTGCGCTACAGTACCAAGGAAGCCTCGCGCCGGCTCGAGAAACTCCTGCTTTCGGCTATTGCCAACTGGCAGGCCAAAAACGAGGATGCGGATATCGAAGCCGCCGACCTCTTTGTACAGGAGATCCGCGTGGACGGTGGCCGCATGCTCAAGCGCCTGCGCCCCGCACCCCAGGGTCGGGCACACAGAATCAGAAAGCGTTCCAACCATGTAACCTTGGTATTGGGAGCCAGAAATAACGCAAGCTAGTAAAAGACAGTATGGGACAAAAAACGAATCCGATTGGGAATCGCCTGGGAATCATCCGGGGCTGGGAATCTAACTGGTACGGAGGCAACGACTACGGCGACAAACTCGCCGAGGACGACAAGATCCGGAAGTATATCCACGCCCGTCTGGCCAAGGCCAGTGTTTCCCGCGTCATCATCGAGCGCACCCTGAAGCTCATTACCGTAACCATCACCACGGCACGCCCGGGTATCATTATCGGTAAGGGAGGACAGGAAGTGGACAAGCTCAAGGAAGAGCTCAAGAAGATCACCGACAAGGAGGTACAGATCAACATCTTTGAGATCAAGCGCCCCGAGCTGGATGCGAACCTGGTTGCGGCCAGCATCGCCCGGCAGATCGAGAGCCGGATTTCCTACCGCCGGGCCATCAAGATGGCTATTGCGGCGGCCATGCGGATGAATGCCGAAGGGATCAAGATCCAGATCTCCGGTCGACTGAACGGAGCCGAAATGGCCCGGAATGAAAGCTATAAGGACGGTCGTATCCCGTTGTCCACCTTCCGTGCGGACATCGATTACGCCCTGCACGAAGCCCATACCACCTACGGCCGCCTGGGCGTGAAGGTGTGGATCATGAAAGGCGAAGTATACGGCAAGCGCGAGCTGTCCCCCCTGATCGGCATGTCCAAGGGAACTGGCAAAACCGGAAAACAGGAAGGCAAAAAGCGCCGCAGAAAATAAATAAAGAAGCTTAAAGAACATGTTACAGCCAAAAAGAACCAAGTTTCGGAAGGCCCAGAAAGGCCGAATGAAAGGTATATCGCAGCGGGGACACCAGCTCTCCAACGGGATGTTCGGGATCAAATCCCTCGATTCCAGCTTTATCACCTCCCGGCAGATCGAGGCAGCCCGTATTGCGGCCACCCGTTACATGAAGCGCCAGGGACAGCTCTGGATCAAGATATTCCCGGACAAGCCCATCACCAAGAAACCCCTCGAGGTTCGGATGGGTAAGGGTAAGGGAGCCCCGGAATACTGGGTAGCGGTTGTAAAACCGGGCCGGATCATGTTTGAAGTGGCCGGAGTGCCTTTGGACATCGCGCAGGAAGCCCTGCGCCTGGCTGCACAGAAACTGCCGGTCAAGACAAAATTTATAGTTGCCAGGGATTACGATCCCTCCTAATTGAACAGGATCATGAAACAAGCAGAAATAAAAGAACTGTCCGTAGAGGAGCTGAAAGAGAAGATGGGCGACTTCAAGAAGCAGTACGACGACCTGAAAATGGCACACGCCGTAACGCCCCTGGAGAATCCGCTCCAACTCAAAACAGCCCGCAGGACAGTGGCAAGGCTGGCAACTGAATTAACAAAAAGGGAAAACCAATAATTGGTGTTGCTTTATGGAAAATAGAAATCTAAGAAAAGAGCGTATAGGCGTTGTGACCAGCAACCGGATGGAGAAATCCATTGTCGTTGCTGAGGTCAAGCGGGTAAAGCACCCCATGTACGGGAAGTTCGTACTGCGGACCAAAAAATATGTTGCGCACGACGAAACCAATGATTGCAATATCGGCGATACCGTGAAGATCATGGAAACCCGTCCGCTTAGCAAGACCAAGTGTTGGAGACTCGTAGAAATCCTTGAAAGAGCCAAATAATTATGTTACAGCAGGAATCAAGACTCAAAGTAGCAGATAACACCGGGGCCAAAGAAGTGCTGACCATCCGCGTGTTGGGAGGGACCAAAAGGCGGTATGCCTCCCTCGGTGATAAGATTGTGGTTACCGTAAAGGAGGCTACGCCCAACGGGACAATCAAAAAAGGTGCTGTTTCGACAGCCGTGGTCGTGCGGACCACCAAAGAAGTCCGCCGCCCGGACGGATCCTACATCCGTTTCGACGACAACGCCTGTGTGCTGCTCAACCCCACCGGGGAAATGCGCGGAACCCGCGTATTCGGGCCGGTTGCCCGGGAGTTGCGTGAAAAACAATTTATGAAAATCGTTTCCTTGGCTCCCGAGGTACTCTAAACAGACGAGATATGAAGTTCAAGATCAAATCAGGAGATACCGTTCGCGTCATTGCCGGCGACCATAAGGGAAGCGAAGGCAAGGTCGTGCGGATCATCCGCGAGGTGAACAAAGCCATCGTGGAAGGTGTGAACACGGTTTCCAAGCACGAGAAGCCGAGCGCCAGCAACCCCCAGGGCGGGATTGTTGAAAAGGAAGCTCCCATCCATATTTCCAACCTTTCGCTGATCGACAAGTCCGGGGACGCTACCCGGGTGGGCTACGAGATGCGGGACGGAAACAAGGTGCGGGTTGCTAAGAAATCCAATGAAGTTATTTAGTTATGGCCTACGTACCAAGATTAAAACAGGAATACAAGGAGCGCGTGATCAAGGCGCTCGAGGAAGAGTTCGGGTACAAGAACGTAATGGAGGTTCCCAAGCTTAAGAAAATCGTCGTAAGCCGGGGCGTAGGTGCCGCGGTAGCCGATAAAAAGCTGATTGACCACGCCGTGGACGAACTGACCATGATCACTGGCCAGAAGGCCGTATCGACCAATTCCAAGAAGGATGTCGCGGCTTTCAAGCTCCGGAAAGGCATGCCCATCGGGGCCAAGGTGACCCTCCGCGGAGAGCGGATGTACGAGTTCCTGGACCGGTTGGTAACCACTGCCCTGCCAAGGGTAAGGGACTTCCAGGGGATCCGCGCCACCGGATTTGACGGCCGCGGGAATTACAACCTCGGGATCACCGAGCAGATCATCTTCCCGGAGGTCAATATCGACAAGATCAACCGTATCAACGGGATGGACATCACCTTTGTGACATCCGCCCAGACGGACAAGGAAGCGAAATCACTGTTAAGCGAATTGGGATTACCCTTTAAAAAGAATTAGTATGGCTAAAGAATCAATGAAGGCCCGTGAACGCAAAAGGGCTAAACTGGCAGCAAAGTACGCAGAGAAGCGCAAGGCCCTCAAGGAGGCCGGCGACTACGAAGCGCTGCAAAAGCTCCCGCGAAATGCCTCCCCGGTTCGCCAGCACAACCGCTGCAAGCTCACCGGCCGGCCCCGCGGCTATATGCGGACATTCGGCATCTCCCGGGTAATGTTCCGCGAAATGGCAAACCAGGGATTGATTCCCGGCGTCAAAAAAGCCAGTTGGTAACCTCTTAAATACAGGAAAGAAGATGTTTACAGATCCTATCTCAGATTATTTGACACGCATCCGGAACGCGAGCCGCGCCGGGCACCGTGTGGTGGAGATCCCCGCTTCCAATACAAAGAAGGAGATCACCAAGATCCTGTTTGACCAGGGGTACATCCTCAGCTACAAGTTCGAGGAAAACGAAACACAGGGAATCATCAAGATCGCCCTGAAATACGACAAGGATACCAAGGAGCCGGTCATCCGCAAAATCCAGCGGATTTCCAAGCCGGGTCTCCGGAAATACGCCGGCAGCGGGGAGTTACCGCGCATACTCAACGGCCTGGGGATTGCCATCGTCTCCACCTCACACGGGGTGATGACCAGCAAGCAGGCCCGGCAGGAAAACGTAGGCGGCGAAGTGCTTTGCTACGTTTATTAACAGAATTATAAAGAAGAAGAAGCATGTCTAGAATAGGTTTAAACCCGATTTCGATCCCAGAGGGTGCCACGGTGGAAGTTTCCGAGAACGTGGTTACCGTTAAAGGCAAACTGGGCGAACTTACCCAGGAATTCAGCAATGTCGGGGTAAAGGTGGAAGATGGCCAGGTGATCGTTTCCCGGCCGGACAACTTTACCAAGGAAGATAAGGCAAAGCACGGCCTGTACCGGGCGCTGATCAATAATATGCTCCTGGGAGTGACCAAGGGATGGACCAAGGAACTGGAACTGGTCGGGGTAGGATACCGCGCCAGCAACCAGGGCCAGAAACTGGATCTCGCCCTCGGGTTCTCGCACAACATCGTGCTGGACCTCGCACCGGAGATCCAGATTGAGACAACTTCGGAAAAAGGGAAGAACCCGACCATCAAGCTCACTTCCCACGACAAGCAACTCGTGGGGCAGGTAGCTGCCAAGATCCGCTCCTTCCGCAAACCGGAGCCCTACAAAGGCAAGGGAGTGAAGTTCAAGGGTGAACAGTTGAGAAGAAAAGCAGGTAAATCAGCATAATCCAAGGAATCATGGGACTAACCAAGTCTGAAAGAAGAAACAAGATCAGGAGGCGTATCCGCAAGGTGTCCTTCGGCACCGCAGAGCGTCCGCGCCTGTCGGTTTTCCGGAGCAACAAGGAAATCTACGCCCAGGTCATCGACGACACCACCGGCAGGACGCTGGCTGCTGCATCGTCACGCGATAAAGAGCTCGCCAAAGCCAAAGGGACCAAATCGGAGATTGCTGAAGCCGTGGGCAAGAGCCTGGCGGAAAGAGCCAAGGCTGCCGGTGTGGAGATGGTTTCTTTTGACCGGGGAGGATATCAATACCACGGTCGGGTAAAATCCCTGGCCGATGGAGCCAGAGAAGGCGGATTAAAATTTTAATACAAGTCTATGTACGGGAAATACAAAAATGTGGAAACGGTTAAACCGGGCGGTCTCGAACTGAAGGACCGTTTGGTGGGAGTACAACGGGTTACCAAGGTAACCAAGGGTGGACGTGCCTTCGGCTTTTCTGCCATCGTCGTGGTCGGTGACGAAAACGGCGTGGTGGGTCACGGGCTCGGCAAATCCAAGGAGGTGGCTACCGCCATTGCGAAAGCGGTGGAGGATGCCAAGAAGAACCTGATCCGTATCCCCCTGAACAAAGGAACCCTTCCGCACGAGCAGAAAGGCAAGTACGGGGGAGCCCGTGTCTATATCCAGCCTGCTTCTCACGGTACCGGGGTAATCGCCGGAGGTGCGGTTCGCGCCGTACTCGAAGCCGTGGGCGTACAGGACGTACTGTCAAAATCCCAGGGGTCGTCCAACCCGCACAATGTGGTCAAGGCTACTTTTGACGCCCTGCTGCAGTTGCGCGATGCCAATACCGTGGCGCAACAGCGCGGTATTTCCCTGGAGAAAGTATTCAACGGATAAGCAGCAGAGAGATGGCTAAGATCAAAGTACGACAAGTAAAGAGCAGCATCAAGCGTCCCCAGGACCAGAAACGGACCCTGGAAGCCCTTGGGCTGAGAGGTATCGGCCAGGAAGTGGAACACACCTCCTCCCCGAGCATCCTCGGAATGATAGCAAAAGTAAAACACCTGGTTTCTACAGAAGAAGCTTAAAACAGAGGGAAAATGGACTTAGGTAATTTAAAACCTGCAAAGGGATCTGTTCACAAGGGCGGAAAAGCCGTTGGACGCGGTCAGGGCTCCGGTAAGGGAGGTACTGCCACCCGCGGACACAAGGGTGCAAAATCCCGTTCCGGCTATTCGAAGAAGATCGGGTTCGAAGGTGGGCAGATGCCGCTTCAGCGCCGCGTGCCCAAATTCGGTTTCACCAACATCAACCGTGTGGAATACCGCGGCATCAACCTGGATACGCTCCAGGAACTCGCAGAAAGCGGGGCCGTGAAAAAGGAAATCAGCCTGGAAAACCTGGTTGAACTCCGCCTTGCACACAAAAACGACCTGGTAAAAATCATGGGACGGGGCGAAATCAAAGCCCCCCTTAAAATCACTGCTCATAAATTTACAGCCAGTGCCAAAGCCGCAATTGAGGCTGCTGGTGGTGAGGCGATAAGTTTATAAGCGAGCCCGTTATGAAGAAATTTATAGAGATCATAACAAATATCTGGAAGATCGATGAGCTCCGGAGCCGCATCCTGGTGACGCTCGGTCTGCTGCTGGTATACCGCTTCGGGGCACAGGTTGTCCTCCCGGGTATCGATACCAACCAGCTGGCCCAGCTTGCCGACAGTACGGATACCGGGATCCTGGGGATCCTCAATGCATTTACCGGCGGGGCCTTTGCCAACGCTTCGGTCTTTGCCCTGGGGATCATGCCGTATATCTCCGCTTCCATCGTCGTGCAGCTGATGGGGATTGCCATCCCCTACCTGCAGAAACTCGACAAGGAAGGGGAAAGCGGCCGCAAGACCAAAAACCAGATCACCCGCTGGCTCACCATCGCTATCTGTATCATCCAGGCACCGACCTACCTATACAGCCTCGGGGCCCTCGGGGTGCCGGACAGCGCCTTCCTGCTGGGCAAAGGCCTCGGCTTTATGGTGCCTTCCGTCATCATCCTGGTAACCGGCTGCGTATTTGCCATGTGGCTGGGCGAAAAGATCACCGACAAGGGCATCGGCAACGGGATTTCCCTGCTGATCATGATCGGGATCATCGCCACCCTGCCGCAGGCTTTCCTGCAGGAATCGGCTTCCCGCCTCAATGGAAACGGCGGGCCGATGCTGATTTTGGTAGAGGTAATCCTCTGGTTCGTGGTGATCCTCGCCAGCGTCCTGCTGGTGATGGCTACCCGCCGCATCCCGGTGCAATATGCGCGCCGCACGGCATCCGGTGGATACGAAAAGAATATCATGGGCTCCCGTCAATACATCCCGCTGAAGCTGAATGCCTCAGGGGTTATGCCCATCATTTTTGCGCAGGCAATCATGTTTGCGCCCGGTTTGCTGGGGAGTACGTTTAACGAGACGGCTGTCGGACAGTGGATGGAAGTACAGTTCCAGGATATCTTTGGCCTGTATTACAACATCCTCTTCGGGCTGCTTATCATCATCTTTACGTATTTCTATACGGCGATCACGGTGCCGACCAACAAAATGGCCGACGACCTCAAACGCAGCGGCGGCTTTATCCCGGGCATCCGTCCCGGTAAGGAGACCGCGGATTTCCTGGACAAGGTGATGTCGCTCATTACGCTGCCCGGTTCCGTTTTCCTGGCACTGCTGGCCGTATTGCCGGCCGTGGTGGTAAAGCTGATGGACATGCAGGCAAGCTGGGCCCTGTTCTATGGGGGAACCTCCCTGCTGATTATGGTAGGGGTGGCCATCGACACGGTGCAACAGGTAAATTCCTACCTGCTCAACCGCCACTATGACGGCCTGATGAAAACCGGTAAGAACAGAAAAGTAGCATAATATATGGCCAAGCAAGCTCCGATAGAACAAGACGGATCGATAATAGAAGCGCTTTCCAACGCCATGTTCCGCGTGGAATTGGAAAATGGTCACGTGGTGACGGCTCATATTTCGGGCAAGATGCGTATGCACTACATCAAATTGCTGCCCGGGGACAAGGTAAAGCTTGAGATGAGCCCCTACGACCTGACCAAAGCCAGAATCACATACAGATACTAAAGACACGGACAAGATGAAAGTAAGAGCATCCATAAAGAAACGCAGCGCCGATTGCAAGATCGTACGGCGCAAAGGCAGACTGTACGTAATCAACAAGAAGAATCCTAGATTTAAACAAAGACAAGGGTAACTATGGCTAGAATCGCAGGGGTAGACATCCCAAAACAAAAAAGAGGCGTAATTGCCCTTACCTACATTTTCGGTATCGGTAAGAGCAGGGCCCAGGAAATCCTCGAGAAGGCCAAGGTAGATGTGGATAAGAAGGTTTCAGAATGGGACGACGACGAGATTGGTCGTATCCGGGAAGCCGTGTCCGAATTTACCATTGAAGGAGAACTCCGTTCCGAAACACAGATCAACATCAAGCGGTTGATGGATATCGGATGTTATCGCGGGATCCGCCACCGTGCGGGGTTGCCGCTGCGGGGTCAGCGTACCAAGAACAACTCGCGCACCCGGAAAGGAAAGCGTAAAACCGTAGCGAACAAGAAGAAGGCTACCAAGTAATAGCAGATATGGCAAAGACAGGATCAAAAGGCACAAAAACAGCCAAAGCGACCAAGAAGCGCAAGGTTGCGGTGGAATCCACCGGGGAAGCGCATATCACGGCTTCCTTCAACAACATCATTATCTCCCTTACCAACAAGAAGGGCGATGTGATTTCCTGGGCATCAGCCGGGAAAATGGGATTCCGCGGTTCCAAGAAGAACACCCCTTACGCCGCACAGGTTGCTGCTGAGGAATGCGTAAAAACGGCCCATGAAGCGGGCCTGCGCAAGGTGAAGGTATATGTGAAGGGGCCGGGGAACGGGCGCGAGTCTGCTATCCGTACCATCCACAACAACGGGATCGAGGTCACCGAAATCATCGATGTGACCCCGCTGCCGCACAACGGCTGTCGTCCGCCCAAACGACGCAGAGTTTAAGTTTACACAGAACCCAATTAAATAATTTTTTCACTGGGGGTGTAGCACGGCTATCGAAGGACCAAGCCTTAATTCATAGCCACATCCTCAAAATTTCTGAAAATGGCAAGATATACAGGACCAAAATCAAAAATAGCCCGCAAGTTCGGTGAGGCTATCTTCGGGGACGACAAATCCTTCGAGAAAAAGAATTACCCTCCGGGGCAACACGGCAACAACCGCCGCAGGGGCAAGAAGTCGGAATACGCCATCCAGCTGATGGAAAAGCAGAAAGCCAAGTACACCTATGGCATCCTCGAGCGTCAGTTCCGCAACCTGTTCGCCCAGGCGAACCGCAGCAAGGGGGTAACCGGTGAGGTACTCCTCCAGCTCTGCGAGTCGCGCCTGGACAATGTGGTATACCGCATGGGTATCGCACCTTCCAGGAGGGCTGCCCGCCAACTGGTTTCCCACCGGCACATCACCGTGAACGGGGAACTGGTGAACATCCCTTCGTATTCCCTGAATGCCGGCGATGTGGTCGGGGTTCGCGAAAAATCAAAATCCCTCCAGGCTATCGAGGATTCCCTGTCCAACAGCAGCAGTGTCTACGAATGGATCAGCTGGAATGCCGACAAGAAGGAGGGTACGTTTGTAGCTGTTCCCGAAAGGCTCCAGATTCCGGAGAATATCAAGGAACAACTGATCGTCGAGTTATACTCTAAATAAAAACCACACAGATCCGATTATGGCATTATTTAATTTTCAGAAGCCCGATAAAGTTATCATGATAGACTCCACCGACTTCGAGGGGAAGTTCGAATTCCGTCCCCTGGAGCCCGGTTATGGTCTGACTGTCGGGAACGCACTCCGCAGGGTGCTGCTTGCCTCCCTTGAAGGTTTTGCGATCACTTCGGTGCGCATCGACAAGGTGGAACATGAATTTTCGGTGATTGAGGGGGTTGTAGAGGATGTGACCGAGATTATCCTGAACCTGAAGCAGATCCGCTTCAAGCGTCAGATCGACGACGTAAACGAAGAAACCGTCTCCATATCCGTCAGCGGCAAGGAGCAGCTGACCGCGGGGGATTTCCAGAAGTTCATTTCCGGTTTCCAGGTGTTGAACCCGGAGCTGGTTATCTGCAATATGGACCCGAAGGTGAGCATCAATATGGAGATCATCATCGAGAAGGGCCGCGGGTACGTACCTGCCGAGGAGAACAAAAAGTCCAACGCGCCGCTGGGAAGCATTGCCGTGGACTCCATCTTCACCCCGGTGCGCAATGTGAAATACAGCATTGAAAACTACCGGGTAGAGCAGAAGACCGACTACGAAAAGCTGGTCTTTGAAATCCTGACGGACGGATCCATCCATCCCAAGGACGCGCTTACCGAAGCTGCCAAGGTGCTGATCCACCATTTCATGCTCTTCTCAGACGAGCGGATCACCCTGGAAGCCGATGAAATAGCGCAGACCGAGACCTATGATGAGGAGTCCCTGCACATGCGGCAGCTGCTGAAGACCAAACTGGTGGACATGGACCTGAGCGTCCGCGCCCTCAACTGCCTGAAGGCAGCAGAGGTGGATACCCTCGGGGACCTGGTCTCCTTCAACAAGAACGACCTCATGAAGTTCCGGAACTTCGGGAAGAAATCCCTCACCGAGCTGGAGGAACTGGTCATCAACAAAGGATTGAACTTTGGGATGGACCTGTCAAAATATAAACTGGATAAGGATTAAGCCGGTTGCGGGAAGCGCATCCAGCGAAATTATTGATACGAGATGAGACACGGAAAGAAAGTCAATCACCTGGGAAGGAAAACAGCACACCGCAAGGCGATGCTCGCCAACATGGCCTGTTCCCTGATCGAACATAAGCGGATCAACACCACGGTTGCCAAGGCCAAGGCCCTGAAGCAGTTTGTGGAGCCGCTGATCACCAAATCCAAGGCCGAGAACAACCAGTCTGCTGAAAAAGGCACGCACAACCGCCGGATCGTGATGAGCAGCCTGCGCAGCAAGGAAGCCGTATCCGAGCTGTTCAGCTCGGTGGCTGAGAAGGTAGGGGACCGAGCCGGGGGGTATACCCGGATCATCAAGTTGGGCAACCGGCTGGGTGACAACGCGGACATGGCCATGATCGAGCTGGTAGATTTCAACGAACTCTACAACGCCGATAAGCCGAAGAAGAAATCCACAAGGCGAAGCCGCCGTTCCAAGTCCAAGGACACCGAGGCATCTGCTGCACCTGCAGCCAAGGAAGCCAAGGCAACCGGGGAAACCAAGGCTGCTGAAGAGGCGCCGGCTGCTGAGCAGGCCGAGGAACCGAAAGAAACCAAACCGGCTGAAGCAGCTCCTGCTGCTGAGACCGCTGCCGAAGCGAAGGAAACCGGGAATCCGGAGGAAGCCCCGGAAGAAAATGATCAGAAGGCGGATGGTTCCAAGGAATAAGCCGACTTTATCAAAAGTTTTAAACCAAAAAGGGATAGTCTCACAGGCTGTCCCTTTTTTTATGTTATTTTGTTAAACACCTTAAAATCACGGAAGAATTTATGAAGTATCAGGCCAAGAGAAAAGCATTGATCCTGCTCGCGGATGGCACCGTTTTTTACGGCAAGGCGGTGGGCGATAAAGAGGGAACCGCCTTTGGCGAAGTTTGTTTTAACACGGGAACCACCGGCTACCAGGAAATTTTTACGGACCCGTCCTATTTCGGGCAGCTGATGGTAACCACCAATGCCCACATCGGGAATTACGGTACCCGGGCAGAGGAGTCGGAATCCGACGGGGTGAAGATCGCCGGGCTGATCTGCAAAAATTTTGCCTATAGCTACAGCCGTCCCGATGCGGATTACAGCCTTCAGGAATTCCTGGATAAAAACGGGCTGTTTGCCATTTCCGATGTGGACACCCGCGCCCTGGTAAGCTATATCCGCGATAACGGCGCCATGAACGCCGTGATTTCCACGAGGGTGGACGAACTGGACGCCCTGAAAGCCGAACTGGCAGAGGTGCCGGGGATGGAAGGCCTGGAGCTCGCTTCCGCCGTGTCCACCCGGGAACCCTACTTTGTCGGGGATGCCGATGCCTCCATCCGGATCGCCGCACTGGATATTGGCATCAAAAAGAACATCCTGCGCAACCTGGCCAGACGGGGCGCATACATCCAGGTGTTTCCACACGACACCTCTTACGAAACCATGGAGGCCTGGAACCCGGACGGATACTTTATCTCCAACGGACCCGGAGACCCCCAGCCCTTGAAAGAGGCGGTGGAACTGGCCCGGAAGATCATCGCCACAGACAAACCCCTCTTCGGGATCTGCCTGGGACACCAGGTCATTGCCCTGGCCAACGGGGTCAGCACCTATAAGATGCACCACGGGCACCGCGGCATCAACCACCCGGTGATCAACCTGGAAACCGGGAAAGGGGAGATTACCTCCCAGAACCACGGCTTCGCCGTCAACCGGGAAGAGACCGAGGCGCACCCCGACCTGCAGATAACCCACATCCACCTGAATGACCAGACGGTGGCGGGTATCCGGATGAAGGACAAAAACGTGTTTTCCGTACAGTACCACCCGGAGGCCAGCCCGGGCCCGCACGATGCCGAGTACCTGTTTGACCAATTCTTTGAAACCATCCGGGAACACATGACAAAAAACACGGCTGTTTAAGATATTGTTACGCCTTTACACCCCGCCCCGGGACTTCTCCCGGGTACGCGCCTGTTTTCGTATCTTTGCAACCTGAACACAACCGAATAAATCGACAACCTTATGAGTATAATTATCGACGTTCACGCACGACAAATCCTTGATTCCCGCGGAAACCCGACTGTCGAGGTGGATGTACTTACCGAAAACGGCGTCCTGGGCAGGGCCGCGGTACCTTCCGGTGCCTCCACCGGGGAGCACGAAGCGGTAGAGCTGCGCGACGGCGGCAAGGCCTATATGGGCAAAGGCGTCAGCCAGGCCGTTGAGAATGTAAATACGGAAATCGCCGAAAAGGTCCGCGGCATGCTCGTATTTGACCAGAATAAGATCGACCAGGTCATGATTGAGCTGGACGGCACCCCGAACAAGGGACGCCTGGGGGCCAATGCCATCCTGGGGGTCTCCCTGGCGGCTGCCAAGGCGGCAGCCAACGAAATGGGGCAGTCCCTGTACCGCTATGTGGGCGGGGTAAGCGCCAATACGCTTCCGGTCCCTATGATGAACATCATCAATGGCGGATCCCACTCGGATGCGCCCATCGCCTTCCAGGAATTCATGGTGATGCCGGTAAAGGCGAAGAGCTTTACCCATGCCATGCAGATGGGCACGGAAATCTTCCACAACCTCAAAAAAGTACTCCACGACCGCGGGCTGAGTACTGCCGTCGGGGATGAGGGCGGTTTTGCCCCGACCCTGGACGGTACGGAGGATGCCCTGGACACCATTGCCAATGCTGTGGAAAAGGCCGGGTATAAAATGGGGGATGAGGTGATGATTGCCCTGGACTGCGCCGCAGCCGAATTTTTTGTGGACGGGAAATACGATTACACCAAGTTCGAAGGCGACAAAGGGGCCGTACGGACCTCGGCCGAACAGGCCCAGTACCTGGCGGACCTCTGCTCCAAATATCCCATCATCTCCATTGAGGACGGCATGGACGAGAACGACTGGGACGGCTGGAAGATGCTCACCGAAAAGGTGGGCAAAAAAGTGCAGCTGGTGGGGGACGACCTTTTCGTTACCAACGTGGAACGTCTCTCCCGCGGCATAAATGAGGGAATTGCCAATTCCATCCTGATCAAGGTAAACCAGATTGGCACCCTGACCGAAACCATCGCCGCCGTGAACATGGCCAAGAATGCCGGGTATACCTCTGTGATGTCCCACCGCAGCGGGGAAACCGAGGACAATACCATTGCCGACCTGGCCGTTGCCCTGAATACCGGGCAGATCAAGACCGGCTCGGCTTCCCGCAGCGACCGTATGGCCAAATACAACCAGTTGCTCCGAATTGAGGAGGAACTCGGAAGCGTGGCCTACTATCCGGGGCCGAATGCATTTAAAGTAAACAGGTAAGCAGACTTTATACGATCTCGTTACTTATTTAGTTTATGTAGTAGATCAGCCACATTTGTGAACATGAAATTAAATGCAATTTCCCCCTGCAATGATTTATGGAGTAGGTATTGCACCTTCATAAGTTGTTTTATTCTGATTTTGCAGTTCGGGACTATTGGAGGCCAGGAGTTGCCGCAGGGATTTTCGATTGTGCGTGTAACTTCTGGAGTTGAAAATGTTAGCTGTTTTGCCTTTCTGGATGATGATTCCATTTTGATTGCAGAGCAGGACGGAGACATTTTTCTTTATAAGGAAGGCGTTCTTTACCCCGATCCTATCGTACGAATACCAACGATCATTGCAGCTTCTGGAGGTGACCGAGGCCTGGTTGGAATAGCGATCGATCCGGATTTCCCGAATTCCCCCTATATCTACTTAACCTATACAGTTGAGGCGGCTACACACAATCGCGTTTCCCGGTTTGTTTTCGAAAACGACCGTATCGATTTAAGTTCAGAGCAAGTACTTCTGGAACTTAGTCCCATTTATTCCAAATGGCATGTTGGTGGCGCAATCGTTTTTGACTCCAAAGGATTCCTTTACACAACAACCGGAGATAATAGTACCCCGGATAATGCACAGGACATGAACACTACCCACGGAAAGGTTCTTCGTATCCACAAAGACGGACGCGTGCCCACCGACAATCCGTTTTATGGCGGAGGGGAAGTCCAGAACCTCATTTGGTCCCTTGGGTTGCGCAATCCATATACCATGGCCATCAATCGGGAAGATGGTCTGATTTTTGTCAACGACGTGGGTAAAACGGGTTCGGAGGAAGTTAATGACGCTTCCGAGCCAGGAAGAAATTTTGGTTGGCCGATCTACGAAGGTTATCCGGTGGCTGAGGATGCTCAGTATTATCCGCCATCCTATGCCTATTCACACAACACGGCGGATAACGACAGCACGGGTGTGGCTATAACAGGCGGAGCATTTTATAACCCCAGAATTTCAAATTATCCGGAAATTTACAGGGACAAGTATTTTTTTCTGGAATTCGGGAACCAATGGATCAACACCATTGATGCACAAATAGATGGCCACGATGATCACGGTCACTACCATGATTTGAGCCCCACCAGGGAAACCTTTGGCACACAACTGCCAAAAGGGGGAATTTATCTGCAGGTGGGTCCGGATGGGAATCTCTATTATTTCAGTCGGATTGATAACATACTTTATAAAATAATTTTCTATGATGGAGAAGCGCCCATCATTTTGGAGCAGCCGGAGAACTCCGTAACTATGATTGGAGAGAGAACCAGGTTTTCCATTAACGCTGTAGGTGCGGGGGAATTACACTATGAATGGTATCGAGAGGGGAACCGGATCAATAGTGCTCCGGACCGGAGTTCATATAGTTTTGGTGATACCCAGGAAAGTCGCGCCGGTAACTATCAGGTACGTGTATACAATGAATTTGGTGAAATATGGAGTGAGACTTTTTCGCTCGAGGTGATTCCATTCAACTACAAACCGATCGTCAAAATAGATGCACCAAACGAGGATTACTTGTATCGGGCAGGGGAGACACTAATGTTCGAAGCCAGTGCAACCGATCCGGAAGAAGGAGTCCTGCCGGATTCTCGTTTTGAATGGTTCCTCGATTTTCACCACGACGATCATATTCACGATGCACCGGCAGTGGCACTCCAGGTCTCTAGTGGGTCCCTCGAACTACCAGATGTGGGGGAAACTTCAGCAAATGTCTGGTACGTCCTACGAGTGCGTGTGCATGATGAATTAGGCCAGGAGTCCAGTGATACGGTTGCCATCTATCCCCGGAAATCTGAAATTTCGTTCCGGACGGAACCCCCAGGGCTTGAAATTTCGATTGACGGACCAGCATATCAGACCCCGCTCACACAGGAATTTGTCGAATCCCTTCGCCTGCCTGTTAGTGCTGAAGAACAGGAAATAGCAGGAGAGGAAGGAATATATGTTTTGACCGGTTGGTCGGCGACTGTTGAGGACGGGCATTATCGTATTCCTGAAGAAAACGCAGAATTAATTGCATACTTTTCAAAGTGTATGGCACCAGAAGCCGTTAATGCGCTGACCTATGAATTTACAGATAACCAGGTAATGCTCAGATGGGACATGGACGATGCAGCCTGTACGCAGTCCTTTATTATTGAAGATGCAAACAGCGGGCAGATATATAATGTCGACCGGTTAGTTGACACAAACAATTTCACTTATCTAGTCCCTTCAGAATTAGTGGCCGGAAGCCAGTATTCCTTCCGTATTAAATCGATAAATGGTGCAGGTGAATCTGATTGGAACTCCGTACAGTTTAAATTTCAGGGAAGTGTGAAACCCGAAAAATATATGGTATCGCCTATCCCGGCCTCTGAGTATATAGAAATCGGGGGCATTGACCCGGAAAGGAACTACAACTTGGAATTGTACAGTTATTCCGGGCAGTTTATTTCAACGGATGGAATTTGGAAGGTTGTAAATGACCTTATCGAAGTGAATGTGTCCTGGTTGAAAACGGGTATTTATTTCCTGATTATCGATGACGGGGATTCCAAAAAATCCCTTAAGGTATTGATCCGATAATCCTCGGGAGAAGATCCGATTACTTGTCCGTAACCCACTTTTAATAAAACCTTCACTTGAACCGATTCTTATTTGTCGCGGCTGAAAACGATGGGATCCCTAACTGCAAGGCCGGGGGGATGGGGGACGTGGTGCGGGACGTGCCCCGGCAGATTGCTGCCCGGGGCGATGAAGCCCACGTGGTGGTACCCGCCTACGGGAGGTTGCACGGCAACGGCACCCTGGTGCGGGTGCTGGAGGTGCCCCTGCGCGGCCGGCTTTATGAGATCAGCATCTATCGCGTACCAGGCAAAAAGGATATTCCGGGGGTTTCCCACTATGTACTGCACCACCCGGAGATCACTGCAGGAGATATTGCGCACATCTACCACAACGATCCGGAAGAACCCTTTTATTCGGATTTTATCAAGTTTGCCATTTTCTGTACTGGGGTGGGGGCTGCCCTCAGGGACGGTGTTTTCGGGGCCGTGGATGTGGTGCACCTGCACGACTGGCACACCAGCCTCTTGTTGTTCCTCCGGGAATACCATCCGCAGTTCCTGTCGCTCCGGGAAATCCGGTTTGTCTACAGCATCCACAACCTGGCCATTCAGGGGATACGCCCCTTTGGAAACAACCACGCCTCCCTGGATACCTGGTTCCCCGGCCTGGACTACGAAACCCGGGCCCTCAGCGACCGGCGCTACCCGGACTGCATCAACCTGATGGCGGTGGGGATCCGCCTGGCCGATGCCGTGCACACGGTTTCGCCTTCGTACATGGAAGATATCCAGAAACCGAGCTCGCCCCCGGAATTTATCGGGGGGGAAGGCCTGGAAGCCGACCTGGTTCGGGCAAAGAAGGAAAAGCGGCTCTTTGGCATCCTCAACGGCTGCAATTATGACAGCATCCGGACGGTGGCCCCGGGCCGGCTCTTCCCCAATACCATCCGGGCCTTGTTCGGGTGGCTGCAGGAGGAATCCAAGAAATACAAGGCGGACTTCCTGGCCCATACGGGCGAGAAGATCGTACGGCTGATGGATGCCCCGCCCGACTTTATCTGTTCCAGCGTCGCCCGGCTGACCGAGCAGAAATTCTACTTCTTCAAGAAGAGTCCCGAATGCCTGGAGCACCTGCTCGGGCAACTCGAATCCGTCAACGGGATTTTCCTGTTGCTGGGTACCGGGGACCCCGTATACGAAGAGCTGTTCCGGAAAATGAGTTACAAACACCCCAACTTCATCTTTACCAACGGGCAATCCGAGGACCTGATCGATTCCATCTACCTGGAAACCGACCTGTACCTGATGCCGAGCCAGTTCGAACCCTGCGGGATCAGCCAGATGCTCGCCATGCGCAACGGGAACCCCGTTCTGGCCCACGCAACCGGCGGCCTGAAGGATACCATCCGCCATTTGGAAACCGGCTTCCTCTTTGACGGGGATACCTACGAGGAAAAAATCGGTGGGTTGCAGACCGTTTTCGGGCTGGCCCTGGACATGTACCGCAACGAGCCCGGCAAATGGCGGGAAATCCGGGAAAATGCCCGGAAGACGCGGTTTACGTGGGCAGATTCGGTAGCTGCCTACTACGGAAAACTCTATCGGGTTCCGGCCGCTGCAAAAAAGGCCTCCAAACTCCGTTAAGGATACCCTAAAACGATGGATGGCGATTGTTAAAAAGGGGGCTTTTTCGTAGTTTTACAAGACCTGCTAACGAAACCCTTAAACCGAACAAATGTCAGACAAAGCGAGTATTTCATTCAATGGCAAGACCTATGAGTTTCCCGTGGTAGAGGGAACGGAGGACGAAATTGCCATCGATATCAAGACCCTGAGGAGCGCCTCGGGCATTATTACCCTGGATCCCGGTTTCAAGAACACCGGTTCCTGCGAAAGTGCGATCACCTTCCTCGACGGGGAAAAGGGCGTGCTTCGCTACCGGGGATACTCCATCGAAGAGCTGGCAGAGAAAGCAGATTTCCTCGAAGTGGCCTACCTGCTTATTTTCGGGGAGCTACCCAACAAGGATGAGCTGGAAAAATTCCACAAGGATATCAAGGCCGAGTCCCACGTGGATGAGGAAATGAAGAAAATCCTGGACGGTTTCCCGAAATCGGCCCACCCGATGGGGGTGATCTCCTCCCTTACCAGCGCGCTGATCGCCTTTAACCCTTCCTCGGTCAACGTTTCCTCCAAGGAGGATATGTACCACGCCATCGTGCGCCTGCTGGCGAAGTTTCCGGTCCTGGTGGCCTGGACCCACCGCAAAAAGATGGGCCTGCCGCTGGATTACGGGGACGATTCCCTGGGTTACGTGGAGAACATCCATAAAATGATGTTCAAGCGCCCCAACCGGGAATACCACCGCAATGCCGTTGCCATCAACGCCCTCGATAAATTGCTCATCCTCCATGCGGACCACGAACAGAATTGCTCCACGTCCACCGTGCGCATTGTGGGATCCTCGCATGCCGGCCTGTTTGCATCCATCTCCGCAGGTATCTCGGCTCTCTGGGGGCCGCTGCACGGGGGCGCCAACCAGGCGGTACTTGAAATGCTCCAGGCCATCGAGGCAGACGGGGGCGATACCAAGCGCTATATGGCCAAGGCCAAGGACAAGGACGACCCCTTCAGGCTGATGGGCTTCGGGCACCGGGTCTACAAGAATTTTGACCCCCGGGCACGGATCATCAAGAAGGCGGCCGACGAGGTGCTGGCAGATCTCGGAATCGAAGACGCGATCCTGGACATCGCCAAGGGCCTTGAAAAGGAAGCCCTGGAAGACGACTACTTCGTAAAGCGGAAGCTCTATCCCAACGTGGACTTTTACTCAGGCATCATTTACCGCGCACTGGGAATCCCCGTGGAGATGTTCACCGTGATGTTCGCACTGGGCCGCCTGCCCGGCTGGATTGCCCAATGGCGGGAAATGCGCCTGCGGGGGGAACCCATCGGGCGCCCGCGCCAGGTATATATAGGGGAGAACCAACGACCCTTCAAGGAATTGAGCCAGCGCAAGTAGCACAGGCAAGCAATTCCGGGGGCCGCAGTCAGGCCCCCTTTTTATATCCCGTATTACGCTACAACTATGTTGGAACTGAATATCAAGGACGAAACGTCCCCCCTGAAGGCAGTGGTTCTGGGAACGGCTGCCAGCAGCGGCCCCGTGCCCAAACCGGAAGCCGCCTACGACCCCAAGTCCCTGCAGCATATCCTGGCCGGCACCTACCCGGACGAGGCGGACATGGTCCGGGAAATGGACGGGTTTGAGGCAGTCCTGAAAAAACATGGGGCCCGGGTTTTTCGCCCCGAGGTCATCGCGGATTGCAACCAGATCTTTTCCCGGGATATCGCCTTTGTGGTCGACGACAAACTGGTGGAGGCCAATATCCTCCCGGATAGGGACAGGGAATTCGAAGCGATCGTACACGTCCTTGAGCAGGTGGGCCCGGGCCAGCTCCTGGTACCCCCGGATGAAGTCCATGTGGAGGGCGGGGATGTGATGCCCTGGAAGGAGTTCCTCTTTGTGGGTACCTACACGGCACCGGATTACCCCCGTTACATTACCGCGAGGACCAACCGCGCGGCTGTCGAATACCTCCGGGAGGCATTTCCCAACCGGGAAGTGCGGGCGTTCGAATTGCGCAAGCACAACAAGGACCCGCGCAAGAATGCGCTGCACCTGGATTGCTGTTTCCAGCCGGTGGGTAACGACCTTGCCATCCTTCACCGGGACAGCTTCCTGAACCCGGCCGATTTTGAATGGCTCCGGGCGTATTTTGGGCCGGACAACATCCTGGAGATCACCACGGAGGAGATGTACCGGATGTTCAGCAACGTCTTTTCCATCTCCCCCGAAGTGGTGGTCAGCGAACAGGGCTTTACCCGCCTGAACGACTGGCTGGAATCCAGGGGACTCACCGTGGAGCGGATCCCGTACGGGGAAGTGGGCAAACAGGGGGGGCTGCTGCGCTGCAGCACGCTGCCACTGGCCCGCGGGTGAGGAAAAGGTGCAAATCACGGAAATATCGCGGGAAGCCCTGATGGCCATCCGGGCGCGAACCCGGGTCAATCGGTAAAAAGTGCCAGCAACAAGTTCATTTGCAGGTCCTCGTTCGCCCTGCGGATCGGGGAATCCATCATGGTATTGAAGTTGGTAGCCAGAAATACAATGGCATCCAGATCCGGCAGGTACAGTAGGACGCATCCTGCCCCGACGCCACCTCCCGAATGCCCTATCGCATAGGTTACGTCCAGGTCGTACCGGGCAAGGCCCAGGCCGTAAACCGGATCCCCGTTCTCATTGGTCACCCAATCCTGCATGAGTTTCAGGGTCCCGGGCTTGAGGATCTTCCCAAGGACGAGCGCTTTCAGGAAATCCACGGCATCGCGTGTAGAAGCTACCAGGCCGTCATCGCCCTTCATGGAAGCGACATTGGCCCGTTGCAGTATGGAAATGTCCACTGGTTTTCCTTCCAGTAGTACATCCCAGTAGGAACTGGTGATCCCCTCAATATCCATGTAATTGGTGCCATCCAGGATGTGGGTTTGCTGTAATCCCTGGGGTTTCAGGATATGGGTCTTCATGTAGTGCCGGTGGTCCCCGGTTATTTGGTCCGCGATCAGCGCAAGCAATGCGTAGTTCGTGTTCCGGTACGCGTACCGGCTGCCCGGCGCAAAGTCCATCGGGTGTCCCGAGATATACGGAAGCATTTCCTCCGGGCTCAGGACCTGGCGAGGATCCTGAATAATCCGGGAAACCAACCTGGGTTCCGTACTGTACTCCGGCAGGCCCGACGTATGGTTCAGCAGCATGCGCACGGTCACTTTTTCGATTCCGTCCAGTTGCTCGAGCCAGGGATAGTTCAGGTAGCGGGTAATCGGATCCTCCAGGTCAATCTGTCCCCGTTCCTCAAGGTGGAGGATGGTGACGGCCATGTAGAGCTTGCTGACGCTTTGCAGGTAAAACAGGTTGTCCGGTGTAAGTGGTGCGACCGTTCCGAGGTTTGACACACCTTCTGCATGGCTCCAGTATCCCGTTTCCCTCGTGTAGACGGTCAGGGCAAGTCCCGGGATTCCCTGGGAGATGTGCTTTTTCATCACCGATTTTACAGCTTCTTTCCGGGCCTCTGGGAAATTTCCGTCTTGGGAGTATACCCCGGCGCTCACTATCAGCCCCATGGCCAGCATAAGATATTTCATGACAATGCTTTTACTATTGTTTCGGCAGTAAAATTGCAGTATAACCGGGTACCTGGCCCGGTTCATGGGCGGGTAAAATCATGAAGTGCACGAATTATCACCTTGAAATGTTGACCTTGCAGTTCATACCCGTTCAATTGCCATGCCCAGCCATTCCTTGAATGCAGGGGCCGTAAGTCGGCTTACCCCGGGCAGATCGGGGAGCCGGGAACCCGGCCGCAATTCCAATACCAGTTTGCCGTATTCCTGCTTGCGGTATCCCAGGATGAGGCGCCGGTTGATAATGTACTTGCGGTTGACCCTGAAAAAATCCGTATCCGGTACCAGGGGTTCAATACGGTTCAGGGAGCGTTCCAGGGCAAAGGTTTCCCCTTCCAGGGTTTGCAGGTAGGTCTGTCCTTCATCCGAATAGAAGGCGGCGATTTCAGCAAAAGGCAGTCGGGCGACACGCGCGCCGCGCTGCACCTGGAAACCGCTCGATTTCAGGTTGCGTTCGCGCTCCCTGAGCTGCCTTACTTCGCGCAACTGGTCGTAAAAATAGAGCCCCGTATAAATGCCGTTGATCACGAGGATCCAGATAAAGAAGATAAACAGGTTGTAAGTGTAGAAGCTTCGTGGGAGCGGCTTGTCCCAATAGAGGGCATTGACGCCTTCGGTAGCCCCGATGGTAAATGCCAGAACAAGTGCGTTGGTCAGGCCGATCTGCACAGCGAGCCGGCGGGCCAGGCCGTTCTCATACCTCATGGTTCGGTCCAGTCTACGGATCACAGTGCGAATGATCCACCAGGAGATGTAGCCGGATACCGTATCGATGGTATAGGTGGCCACAGTGTACCAGTCCCATCGGATGACCGAATAGGTCAGATGGTAATTGATGGTGTTGATAACGGGGATCAAAACCACCGCCAGCAGGACATCGTTGTATTTGCCGAGATATCTGCCCAGCATCTTTCCGTAGGCTTTTGTTTAAAGATAGTTGACCCCGCAAGATGTTACAAATTCTATGGAGTTTTGGTTGGGGAAATACCTACTTTTACCCTCGAATTTCAAGTTCCCATATGCAGATTACCGACTCCATACTGATGATCCGCCCGGTGCAGTTCCGGATGAACGAGCAAACGGCCGTCAATAACTTTTTCCAGGAGGACCTGAGCCTGAGCAATGCGGAAATCAACCGTCGTGCCCAGGAGGAGTTCGACACCTTTGTGGACGTTTTGAGGGATGCAGGCATCCATGTGACCGTGGTCGAGGACCGGTTGGAAACGGACACCCCGGACTCCATTTTCCCGAATAACTGGATCTCCTTCCACGCCAGCGGCCTGGTGGTAATCTATCCGATGTATGCAGTGAACCGCCGGCGGGAAAGGCGGGAGGATATCTTTGACCGCCTGGAGTCGGAAGGCTTCGTCATTCGGGAGGTAGTTGATTATACCTCGGCCGAGGCGGACGGGATCTTTCTGGAGGGCACGGGGAGCGTCGTGCTGGACCGGGTAAACCAAAAAGCGTATTGTGCACTTTCGGACCGGGCCGATGAAGGCCTGCTCATTGAATTCTGCGAGGACTTTGAGCTCCTGCCGGTGATCTTTACCGCCAACCAGTCTGTCGATGGGGAGCGCAAACCCATCTACCACACCAACGTGATGATGTGCATTGCCGAGGACTTTGCAGTGATCTGCCTGGAGTCCATCGATGACCGGAAGGAGCGCAAACTGGTGGCGGACCAGCTGCATGCCGACGGCCGGGAGCTGATCGAGATCACCGAGGCACAGGTGCATGCCTTTGCGGGCAACATGATCCAGTTGTGCAACCGGCAGGGCGAACGGTTGCTGGTCATGAGCAAAAGCGCCCATGATTCGCTGACCGCGGCACAGGTAGCGGCCATTGAGAAATCCTCCCGGATTGTTTCGAGCCCCCTGGAAACCATTGAGACCTGCGGTGGCGGCAGCGCCCGCTGCATGATTGCCGAGGTGTTCCTGCCAAAGGCCTAGGTCACTTGCTTTTGGCGATGTTTCTGATCATCCCCCCGAAGATAAAATAGTGGAAGGGCAGGATGCTGTACCAGTAAAGCCTGCCTTTGAGGCCCCTGGGCCGGAAGGTGGCGTTCTGGTGCAGGACGTTGTCAGAGTCGATGCGGAATTCCAGCCAGGCTTCGCCGGGCAGTTTCATCTCTGCAAACAGCAGCAGGCGGGCCTTCTCCCGGTCGGCCAGGAGTACTCTCCAGAAATCCAGGGAATCCCCGGTAAATATCTTGTCCGGGTGGGTGCGCCCCCTTCGGAGCCCGACGCCCCCGCCGAGTTTGTCCATGAATCCCCGGATTTTCCACAACCAGTTCATGTAGTACCAGCCGGTTTCCCCCCCGATCCTCCAGATATTGTCCAGAACGGCTTCCCGGTCTTCGATCCGGAGTTGTTTTTTATCGGTCAGCACCCCGTATTTGGGTACCTGTATGTATTTTTCGAGCTGCTGGTTGAACCGGCCGCTGACCATGCTGTCCTTCCAGCTGCTGACCACCAGGTTCTGCTCGATTTTCTTGAAGGCCATGTCGATGGCCTGCTCGTAGGTATGGGTTTCGATGCCCAGCAGGTCCTGGAGCTTCCGGTCGCGCGCCACGACCTCCATTTTCATGCTGTCCACCAGGTTTACCGCCAGCTTATAGGAGGTGGAAGTCACAAAATACAACCAGTAGGACGACAGCTTCGGGGTCATTACCGGAACGGTGAAAATCCAGTTTTTAAAACCTCTTACCCGGGCATAGCCCTGCAGCATTTCCTTGTAGGAGAGTACGTCCGGGCCGGCAATATCGTAGGAGTGCCCCAGGGTTTCCGTACGTCCCAGCACCCCGGTGAGGAAGCGGATGACATCCCGGATCGCGATGGGCTGGGTCTTTGTCAGCACCCATTTGGGCGTGATCATCACGGGTAGTTTTTCACAGAGGTCGCGGATGATTTCGAAGGAGGCACTGCCCGAACCCACGATGATCCCGGCCCGCAGCACGGTCAGCTCAAACGGCCCGGAGTAGAGGATCTCTTCGACCTGTTTTCGGGAACTCAGGTGTTTGGAAAGCTCGTCATTGTTTACGATCCCGCTGAGGTAGATTACCTGCGACGGGCGCGCTGCTTCCATGTACTGGTTGAAATTCCGGGCAGCCTGGGCCTCCAGCCTGTCAAAATCCCCGGTGGAGGAACTCATGGAGTGAATCAGGTAATAGGCGGCGTCCAGGCCTTTTGGCATCTTCCCGGGCTCGGGTTCTTTCAAAAAGTCGATTTCCACGATTTCGATCCGTTCCTGGATTTCGGCATCCACGGACAGCCGGTTTTGGTCGCGGACCGCGCAGACCACCTGGTGCCCTGCATCCAGCAGTTGCGGAAGGAGCCGCATGCCTATGTAGCCGTTGGCCCCGGTCAGCAGTATCTTCATGGTTTCGGGGATCCTTGGGCCGGGGGGTCGGGCGGTCCGGGCGGGTGCTGGTCCGCCTTGTGCCCCAGCATTTTCACAAAGAATTTCTGAATGGCCTTGGTATCGGCCTGCACGCGGATAAAATGGTGGTCCACATGGATGGTGTAGACCCCCAGGTCCCCCTTGTAGAGGGTCAGTTTATACCAGGGGATGATGAGCCCATAGGTTTCCAGCAGCGACCGGAACCTCAGGATGATCCCCCCCGGGCGCAGTTCAATATTGCAGGAATCCCGGTTGTTGTCAAGCAGGAGCAGGTTCCGGATCTCGATGCTCGCGCCCAGGATAAAGAGTTTCGGGGACCCGATCCCCTTCATGGCCCATCGCTGTTTCAGGGTAAAGGGTTTGCCCACCAGGTCGTCGATGCGGCGGTCCAGTTCCCGGTTGTTGTAGGACACATTAACCAGCATGTCCCGGGTGTAGACTTTTCATAGCAAAATTTTCCCATAAAGGTAGCCAAATAGGCCGGGGATTTGAAACCCGTGTACCGGGCTGGGCGAAACCCAATGGTTTTGTGTAATTTTGCGGCTTGTAAAGCAAGTGATATGCCTCTGGAAAGCCTATTGACCCGGGGAGTCCGGGAAGCCGTTGCCGCCCACTTCGATGTGGAGCTGGACTCCGTTGAATTACAGCCTACCCGCAAGGAATTCGAAGGCGATATCACCGTGGTGGTATTCCCGATGCTCCGGCAGGTCAAGGGCAACCCGGCCGCCATTGGCGAAGCTATCGGCGCCTACCTGACCCGCCACCTGGAAGAGGTAAGCGGGTACAATGTCATCAAGGGGTTTTTGAACCTGAACATCAGCGATGCCTGGTACCTCGGGTTTTTCGAAGGGATGCAGGAGCAAGACGATTACGGGTTCCACAGCGGGGCGCCCAGGGGTACGGTCATGGTGGAATACTCCTCCCCGAACACGAACAAGCCCCTGCACCTGGGGCATATCCGGAACAACCTGCTGGGCTATTCGGTGGCCGAAATCCTCAAAGCCGCGGGATACCGGGTATACAAGACCCAGATCGTGAACGACCGGGGCATCCATATCTGCAAGAGCATGCTCGCCTGGCAACGCTTCGGCAAAGGGGAGACCCCCCAGAGTACTGGCCTGAAAGGGGACAAGCTGGTGGGCAACTATTACGTCGCCTTCGACAAGGCGTACAAGGAGGAAATTGCCGAACTGGTGGCCGGAGGCATGGACGAGAAGGAAGCTGCCCGCCAGGCCCCCATCCTGCTGGCGGCCCAGGATTTGCTGCGCCGCTGGGAGGCGGGGGACCTGGAAGTGGTGGCCCTGTGGGAGCGGATGAATGGCTGGGTGTACGAGGGCTTTGAGCAGACCTACCGGAACCTGGGGGTGGATTTCGACAAGCTCTACTACGAAAGCGATACCTACCTCCTGGGCAAGGATGTGGTGGCCGAGGGCCTGAAGAAAGGGGTTTTTTACAAAAAGGATGACGGCAGTGTCTGGATCGACCTCACCGATGAGGGGTTGGACGAAAAGATTGTCCTCCGCTCGGACGGCACGGCGGTGTACATGACCCAGGATTTCGGGACGGCCATCCAACGGGTGGCGGATTACCCGGATATTACCGGGATGGTATACACCGTGGGGAACGAACAGGATTATCATTTCAAGGTGCTGTTCCTGATCCTCCAAAAGCTTGGGTATTCCTGGGCCAACCACCTGTACCACCTCAGCTATGGCATGGTGGACCTGCCAAGCGGGAAGATGAAGAGCCGGGAAGGGACCGTTGTGGATGCAGACGACCTGATGGACGAGATGGCGGCTACCGCAGAAGCCATCGGGGAGGAAATGGGCAAGCTGGACGGCTACACCCCGGAGGAGAAGGCCGCCCTGTACCACGAGATCGGCATGGGGGCGCTCAAGTATTTTATCCTGAAGGTAGACCCCAAAAAGCGGATCTTGTTCGACCCGGAGGAGTCCGTGGATTTCCAGGGGAATACCGGGCCCTTTATCCAGTACACCTATGCGCGCATCCAGTCCATCCTCCGGAAGGCCGACTTCGCATACGACACTCCCGTTTCCGGGCTGAAGCTGGGGGAGTTGCACGAGAAGGAAAAACAATTGCTGAAGGACCTGGTCGATTTTCCGGAGGTGGTCCGGCAGGCCGCAGCACAGTACAGCCCCGCCCTGGTGGCCAATTACGTCTACGACCTGGTGAAGGATTTTAACTCCCTTTACCAGCAGGTTTCCATCCTGGGCGAAGAAGACCCGGACCACCGGGCCTTCCGGGTACAACTCACCGAGCAGGTGGGGATTGTGGTAAAACGGGGTTGCTCCCTGTTGGGTATCGAGGTCCCGGAACGCATGTAGGCAGGGCCGCCGCAGCGGCACCTATTGTCTTCCGGGCACCCCGGATACCCGGATACCCGGAAATCCTATTCCACTCTGGATTTTTCAATCAGCGCCAGGATCGCATCGATTTCCTCCAGCAACGGCTGGTAATGCATTTTTTCGGTATAAACGGACGTCAGGATAAAGATCAGCACATTGTTTTCAAAGGCGGGCGAATCCAGCAGCGGCAGGTTGGACCCCGGGTCCGCGCTGGGGAGGAGGCCCAACTCCCCGGAAGCCACCCCGGTGTTTTCGAAAATACTCCGGATGCTTCCAGTGCCTTCCCGTGCCACGTCCAGGACGCGGTACCGTTGCTCCCGCAGGCTGGTTTCCTGCTGGCGGATGCGCTCTATGCGGGCACTCCAGGAAGTCAGGTGTTTGCGGAGCTCCGTATCGCCGAGCAGTTCCATGCGCCCGGCATTGAGCATTTCCTGCAGGAGGGAATTGTTCGGGTTGTAGGCGAGATCGTCGGAGAAGGCCTGAAAAAGCAACACCGCGAGTTCGCTCTCGCTGAGGACCGAATCGGGACTGGCGATCGCATCGGCAATTACCCTGGCCCGGCTATAGGTCTGGCGGTTAACCTCTACCAGGATTTCCAGTTTGGCCCGGCTTTGCTCAAACTCTGCCTGCAGGCCTCCCAGGTAGAATTGTTCGCGCTGCCGGCGCTGGGAATCCTCGTTCGCATTGCTGATCCAAAGGGCAATCAGGATCCCGATTACGATGAGGATTACTTCCCCCAGTGCGTAGAGCAGGTAGTGACTGAAATTCTTTTTTTCCAACAGGTTCCGGCGGGCGCGGCGAAGCAGGCTGAGCATGGCAAAACGGTATTGATCCTACAGGAATTCGGAACTAAAAGTAACAGATTTTCTGTTAGGTCCCGGAGCAGCCCACCCAAAATAAAAAGCCCCCGCAAAGCGGGGGCCTTTCCTGGTCAATCAGGTTGGGATCAGGCTGCAGCTTTCTCCCCTGAGGAAGCCATTGTAGCCAGGTTGTAGACCACCAGTCCGAAACCGATTTTGTTGATGGCGTCGCCGATGTTGTAGATCACGTCCATGTTCAGGCCGCTGAACCACCCCTCGTACCATCCCGGAGTCCCGGCCATATAGCCCAGGGGGTAGATGGCCCATCCGACCAGTACGAACCAGCAGAGGGTTTTGTGGGCCTTGAGGACGGCACCACCAGCGTTCTCGGCCAGTTTTTTGGCCTCGCCGAACCAGATGATGTAAACGATCGCGAAATAGGCAATCCCCGAGACAAGCCCCCAGAACCAGGCGGCGTCACGGTAGACGGCCTCCCCGAAGTACCCGGTGACCAGCATGATGACCGAAAGGGCGATGAGTTTCCACATCAGGGATTTTTTGGCCCCGGCCACGCGCAGGATCAGGAAGAATTCCACGCACATGAGCGGCACGGTCAGTACCCAGTCCACATAACGGAAGAACGTGGGCGACTCCATATTGGTTGCCCAATAGTCGCGCATGTACCAGTAGTGGACGGCGGCGATAAACGTAATCAACCCCGATACGAGGATGGAGGTACGCCATTTCCGGTCGAACTGGTTCATGGATAAAAAGAAGAAGGCCGCAGCGGCCATCATGGCCATACACCCTACAAAAAAGGTAAAGCCTACATAATCATCCGGGGCCATCTTGGCCACGAGTGAAAGGTTGGTAATAAGATTTCCCATAGTAATTTTTATTTAGAATGTTTAAGTAAATATAACATTGCTTAAACAATTAACGTTTAAAAAAAATCATAAATTATTAAACATTTTGTATTTTTAAGGGATTTAAATTTCCGATATGCGAAATTTCCTGGTACCGATTACTTTTTTCTGCCTCTGGATTTCCGGATTCTTTGACGACCAGGCCCAACAGGCCCTGGCCCTGGTCCTGATTTTCAGTTTCGGGATCCTGCACGGGTCCAACGACCTGCTGATCCTCAATCATTTAAAGGATGGGCCAAAGCGCCCGGGACGCAATTTTCGCCTGTTGTCCCTGTACGTCCTGTTTGTGGTCGGGATTGCCTGCTTTTTTTATTTCCTGCCGGCCCTGGCCCTCTGCAGCTTTATCCTGTACAGTGCGTTTCATTTCGGGGAGCAACATTGGGTAGGCCGGCTGGAAAGGGATTCGTGGATTCACCAGGCCCTGTTTGTCAGCTACGGCCTGACCATCCTCCTGCTGCTTTTCTCCCTGCACGCCGGGGCATCTTCGGAAATCATGCAGGAGATCAGTGGGGTCCGGGTATCGGAGACGGTGTTTATCTGGGCGGGGACAGTTGCGTTTACGTCCTTCCTGGGGCTTACCTTAATGGCGTACCCCTGGAGGCGGTGGATCCGGGTAATCCCGGCCGAATTGTTCCTCCTTGCGGTGTTTTTCGTGGTGTTCAGGACGGCGAGCCTCCTCTGGGCATTTGCCATCTATTTCATCCTGTGGCATGCCCTGCCTTCCCTCATGGACCAGGTGCGGTTGCTCTACGGCAGCATCAACCGCAAAAACAGCCTGAAATATTTGAACGCATCGGCGGTCTACTGGGGAGCAGCCCTGGGCAGCCTGGCGGTGGTCTATTTCTTTTTCCGGGATCCCTCTTTCGGGTTTTTGCCGCTTTTCTTCTCCTTCCTTGCCGCCATTACGTTCCCCCATGTATGGGTGATGAGCGGTTTGTACCGGGCTCAGAACTGAAGCCGGAAACTGATGTTGGGGGTAAGCCCCAGCGACAGGCTTTCCACCTTTTCCACTTCCCCCTGGTCGTTCAGGCGGTAATAAGTGTTGAGGATGTTGCGCCGGTTGGTCAGGTTGAGAACGGAGGCCCCCAGGGAAGCCTTCAGGCCCGCTGACAGGCGGAAGGCATACACCGCAGAGGCATCGGCCCGGAAGTACTCCGGCAAGCGGCTGCTGTTGGGGTCCGCAAAGTTCACCCGGTTGGGGAAAACCGTGTTGTCTACGGAATCAGGCGGGGGCTGGGGCTCGGTAAAGGGGCGCCCGGTGCGGTAGTTCACCCCGACCCCGACCTTCAGGTTACCTACGGTATAGTTCGTCCCCAGGCTCAGGGTGTGCCGGATATCGAGGTTATTTGGGAATTCCGGGGGGGCGAGGGCTTCAAACCGGTAATTGTTCTTGTTCCAGGAATAGCTCACCCAGCTGCTCCATGCCTCGCTTTTGTAATTCAGCAGGGCCTCCAGGCCATAAACCCGGTACCGGCCGAGTTCCCCGTTGAACTGGTATTCGTTCTGGAAGCCCTGGGTATCCGTATTGATCCCGTCCACATCCTTGTAAAACCCTTCCAGGCCGGCAATCCAGTGGCCCCGGTCGTAATGCAGCCCCAGGGAGGCCTGGCGGCTGGTTACCAGGGGCAGGGATTGGCCGTCTGCCAGGATCCAGCGCCTCTTTTCGATACCCAGGAAATTCTGTTCCAGGTCCACTTTCTGGAGGGTGGCCTGGTTCTTCATTTCACCCAGCAGGCTTACCGCCAGGTGGGGCACCGGCCGGTACTGCAGGTTGAGCCTGGGTTCCAGCCGGAAGCGGGAAAAATCATCCGGGTTGTTGAGGTAGTTCAGCCGGACCCCGGCGCGGGCGTCCAGGCGTCCGCCGGGCCCGGTATACTGCCATTCGGTAAATGCCGCATGCGTGTAGAGCACATCCTTGATCCGGCTAAGGAAGGGCGGTTGGTTTACCTCGGAATTGTTGGTGATCCCGGTCACCAGGAACTGGTAGCCGTATTGCCAGCTGAGCAAGTCGCTGAAGCGGAAGGTTGCACGGGTCTTCAGGGCGCTCTCCTCCACTTCGTTTGCCTGGGACAGCTCCTGTCCGCTTGCCTCCGTGGCATAAAAGGAATCCAGGATGTACCGGGTAAAATACCCGCTTACCTCAGTGGAAAAGGAGTCCGAAAATTCGCTGCTGAGCTTTCCGCCCAGTGCCAGGTTCGACTGGTCCAGGCGACTGTGGTTTTCCGTGCTGTCTGCAGCCAGCACTTCGGTATAGGCCAGGCGGTTCTCGATGTTGAGGGCACTTACGCGCAGTTTATGGCGGTCGTCTATGTCGTAGAGCAGTTTTCCGCTTAGGTCGTAAAAGTAGAAGTCTTCGTCCCGGTTGAGGAACCGGTCGGTGTTCTGCCCGCCCGGCCCGCTGACCTGGGTATCCTGGAAGGCCCGGTCAGAAAAGTTTGAGTAGGTGGGCGTATTGAGGAAATCCGTCACGGACCGCCGCCCGGAAACCTGTATCGCCAGCCGGTCCGTTACCGGGATATGCCCATAGGCGTCCCCGCTGAGGAGGTTGGCCCCGGCTCCCCCGAAATAGGTCCGCTCCACCGCGTCGTGGGTATGCATGCTGATGATGCCGCTCAACCCGTCGCCGTATCGGGCGCTTGTACCGTTTTTGATAATCTCCACCTGCTCCGTCAGGTAGGGGTTGAAGGCGGATATCAAACCGAAAAAATGCCCGGACTGATACATCCGGATCCCGTCCCACAAGAGCAGGTTCTGGTCATTGGTACCCCCGCGGATATTGATGTTAGACACGGTTTCATCCACGCTTTTGATGCCGGGCAGCGCCTGGATGGTCTGCAGTACATCCGGGTCCGTGAGCCCCGGCAGCACGCCGAATTCGGAGGTATTCATCAGGATGCTGCCATCTGCCTGCCGGCTGAGCCCGCTGGTCAGGAATTTATAGACGACTACCTCCTCCAGTTCCTGGTAGCGTACCGGCAATAGCAATGAGGAGCAGGGTTCCTGCCGTATGAGCTGCCCGGCACTTACAAACAGCGTTTTAAACCCCAGGTGGCGGATTCGCAGCGTTGCGTTCCGCGGGACGGACTCCAGGCGGAAGGACCCGTCGGGTCCGCTCAGAGTGGTAATTTCGGTGCCAAGGACCTCTACGGTGGCCCCGTCGATAGTAGATTCCTCAAAGTTGTCCAGGATGCGCGCGCAGATATCCACCAGGGGGCTCCTGGAGACCGTGTAGTAGCGGTCGTTCAGTTTTTCCACCCGTAACTGGGCCTGCTCGCGGAGTTCCTTCAGGATTTCGGGGAGGGTGGAACCCGGGGCGAGGGTTACCCGCAGGTCCCGGAGGTCTTCATCGGCGTAGGAAAAGGCGATGTCGTACTGTGCTTCGAGCTGCCGGAGCAGGCCAATCACATCCTGCTGTTCCGGCGTTTGCCCGCTGACCTGAAGGGGCGGGCAGGCGAGGAGCGTCAAAAGCAGGAGCATCCAGTGCAACCGGGCTTTACGGAGCGTTTTCGGCATATAAAAGCACTTTGTTCCCTTCCACTTCATATTTGAGCTGCATGGGGGCACTTATACTTTGTAACGCCAAATTCATATTTGTGTTGCTGATGGTTCCGGTATATCGCCTGGACAGGTCAACCCCCCGGGTTTCCACCTCCATATTGTACTGCCGGCGGAACTCATCGATTACGAAGGACATGGGCATGGAACGGAACGCGGTTTCGCCCCCTGTCCAGGAAGGAACTTCCGATTCCACGGTTTCAGATTTGAGGGCGGCTCCGCCTTCTACGCGGTAGGCGCTTCCGGCAGGCAATTCGATGGATTGGCCCTGGTGGTCAACCCGGACCAGTCCCTCGTAACAGGATACGATAAAGACGTCCCCGCGCTGCAGGACATTGAACTGGGTACCCAGGACGGTTACATCGCCGGATGCGGTTTCCACCGTAAAGGTCTTCCCTTTGGCCACCTTGAAAAAGGCTTCCCCGGAAAGCCGGACATGGCGCTCCCGGTCCCAGTTGTTTTTGCTGTAGGTAAGTTCGGTACCGGCATTGAGCAGCACCTCCGAGGCATCGGGTAAGCGGACTTCCTGCCGTTGGGCATAGGCGGCCTCTACGGAGGCATCCAGGGTATTGACATAGTAATACCCGGCTGCCAGCATCAGGATCACCGCGGCCGCGATGCTCAGCCAGCGCATGGCCGGTTGCAGCCGCACTACCTTGCCGCCGGTACCCGGGCGTGCCGATTTGACCCGGGCCAGTGCGGCTTCCGTATCAAAACCGGGGCCTTCCAGACGGGACGAAAACGAAGCAATGCGCTCGTAGGCCTTAAACTCGGGGGTTTCCCTGAAGGCCTTTAGTTCGGCATCCGAAAGCTCGCCGTTCAACCATTTTGCCAGATAATTCTCTTTCACGGTTTTATCCTTTATACCCCTTAAACAACTAACCCTCAGGATACCCTACCCGGATCGGCGGTTTTTTGAGGGATTTCGGTTAAAGATATTAAATATTCGGCGTAGCGTGGTTTTTCAGGAGTGTCAGGGGAGGGGCAAGGTTCAGTGGGCCGGGCGGAGGCCGGCAGTCATGCCCAGGTCGCGGAACATGGAGGAGAGTTCCTCCCGCATGCCCCTTTCGTACCGGGGATACATCAGGAAAAAAAGCGGTAGCCCGAGCAGCCCGAGCAGCGGATGCCGGAGCCGCAGCTCTTTCCCGAGTGCCTCGTAGAACCCGGTTTTATGGAAAAGTGCCAGTCCGAGGAAAGCCAGGAAGGCGATAAAACACACAGTGCAGAGCAGGATGCTGTACCAGTCGGGAGACGCTACCCAGGAACCAAAGGCAAGGGACAGGAACATCAGGTGGACCAGGAGGGCCATGCGGATACTGCGCCTGTAGCGGATAAAAGAAGCGATCACCCCCCGGAGCTGTTGCCCGGAAAGTCCCAATGAGGAATGCGCCGGCGCAAAACCGTTTTCCCGCAATTTGGCGGCAAGCTGCATCAGCTCGGAGAGCGTCAGGGCTTGTCGGCTTTTTTCGGGTGTTTTCATTTTCTGTGGGCTATCCCTTCTTCAGGAAATGGGTCCAGGGGATCCCCAAAGTAGGAATTTTTGGTCTCCTGCCCATTTCCGGACTCCTTTTATCGATTGATTTTCGGTGAATTGGGCGCTTTTACCGGGGAATGACCCAGGCAGTCGGCGGGAAGTCCTCAAACCGACTGGTCAGTTTGTAAGTTGCTGGCTATGAATAATTAACAGGTGTCAGATGCCGTCAATATCTTCCCGGAGCGATTTAAGCGCCTGGTGCATCCGCTTTTCGATTGCCTTCACGCTGACCCCTTCCAGTTCCGCAATCTGGGCATAGGTTTTCCCGTCGATCCTGTTGAGCAGGAAGGTCGTCCGCTGGTTTTCCGGGAGGGCCGAGAGGGCGGTTTCGAGTTTCTCCTTGAACTCCTGTTCTTCCAACAGGAATTCCGGGCTTTCCCGGGTCACATTCCCGCCGGGTTCCCGGTGTTTCAGCCGGACTTTTTCGGCCTTGATAACATTAAGGTATAAATTATTGGCAACTGTGGAGACAAAAGCACGGGCCTTTTCCGGAGTAACCTTGGCACAGTGCTCCCAGAGCTTGACAAAGGCTTCCTGCACGGCATCGTGGGCTTTCTCCTCGTTGCCGAATTTATAATATATGTAGTTGAAAATCGTTTTGGAATGGGCGCGGAAGATTTCGCTATATACCTGGTCGTCACAGACGTTGTCCATAGATATTCATTGATTGGTTGCCCCGGGTAATCCAAAGATATCCCAAAAAATTTAACAATCGGGTAGGGTAATCCAAAAGTTGGTTGTTATAATGGTAAATCGCATAATTAAACCAAATCGTTATGAAAAAGTTTTTGAACCTCCCAACCTACACACTGTTCCTGCTGGTGTTCCTGGCGTTTACGTCCTGTCAGTCGGAATTTGAAGAGGTGAACACCTCGGATACCCAGGGGGAATCCTTTTCGGCCGGTTCTTCAACAGCCCTGTTGATTGAAAATACGGTTACCCTCGACGGGTCTTTTGACAATATCGTCGACGGGGCCAGCTGTATCGCCCTGAATTTTCCCTACTCGGTGAATGTTAACGGGATCGATATCACCATCGATTCCCGGGAGGACCTCGAGCTCATAGAGGATATTTTTGATGAATTCGAGGAAGACAATGACTTCCTGGAAATCATCTTCCCCATCACCATTACCACCAAAGACCTGGATGAGGTAGTGATCAGTGGGCCTGAGGCACTTGCCGAACTGGTCCGCGATTGCGTGGAAGGCGGGGATGACGACGATATCGAGTGTATCGATTTCGTTTACCCGGTGACCTTTTTCACCTTTGACCTGAACAATACCCAGACCGGGCAGGTTTCAGTGGAGAACGATGAGCAACTGAAGCGCTTCCTCAAGGAGCGGGACGATAATGATATCATCAGCATCCAGTACCCCCTGACCCTGATCAAGTATGACGGCACGGAAGTACAGGTTTCCAGCAATGAGCAACTCGCAGCGGCCCTGACCATGGCCAGGGACCTTTGCGATGAGGATGACGACAACGATTACAACGACGACGATTTTGACGAGGAGCGTCTGGCAAACCTGCTGACCGAATGCCCCTGGCTGGTGCTGACCGTTGAGCGGGATGCCGCGAACCTGTCCGACCAGTACGATGCTTATAAGATGTTCTTCGGGGTCGATGGCGCCGTGGAGGTGAAGGATCGTGAAGGGAATACCCTGGTGGGCGAATGGAACCTGAGGATGTCCGACCGGGGCGTGCTGCTCCAGCTGAGCTTTGATACCCTGGTGGATTTCAACCTGACCTGGTTGGTCTACGAGATCGGCGATGGCAAGATCAAGTTGTATGCCGAAGGCGGCAACCGGATCATCATGAAGATTACCTGTGGCGACCCGGGATCCATCCTGCCCGGAACCCTGGGCGAGATCCTGCGCGAATGCAGCTGGATCATCAAAAAAGTCAAGAACCAGGGCGAGGAGATCGATCGCCTGCTCGGATACGAATTCCAGTTCCAGGCCGAAGGGGTGGTTACCCTGAGCAACGGCATCACCGTGAGCCAAGGTACCTGGGAAGTGGCAACCGGAGCGGAAGGCGGACTGGTACTGGCCATCTCCATGGGGGACGAGCCCGGAGTGAATTTTGAATGGCCGCTGCGCGACCTGGACGATAACCGCCTGAGGTTCGAAGTGCCTGAAATTGATTACGAACTGATCCTGGAGCGCGTTTGCCCCGGAACCATCGACGGGGACGTAGCTGAGATCAGCAACGTCCTGATGGGAGGCAACTGGACGGTGGCCGCCTACACGGAAACCTTCATGGGAGAAACACTGGATTTAAAAGCCGATTATGCAGGCTACGACTTCAGCTTCGGCGCCGAGCATATCCTGTCCGTCAGCACCAACATGGATCCGCTCAAGGACGGCCTCTGGCGGGTAATGCGCGACAGCGACGGGAAGATCAGGGTCTACCTGAACATGGGCGACGATGGGGATGTCCTGTCGGAATTCACCGAGGACTGGCATTTCTGGACGATGTCCGAGAACCGGATTGAGCTTAAGGACGTTAGCAGCGACGGCAAGGTAACGGTGCTGGTCTTTGAGAAATAATCCCCCGGCGGGAACACTGTATGAAACTGAAAATTAAATAATTACTCTATCATGAAAATCAAATCAATTTCCCTCGCCTTGCTGGCCCTGATGGCCCTGGCTGTGTCCTGCGATTCTTCGGATGACCCGGCGGATGGGAACCAGGTGGACGCTACCGAGTTGCGGGCCACGGTCCAGAGCGGACAATGGCAGGTCACCTATTTCTTCGATACGGACTCGGACGAGACCGCCGATTTCAACGGGTATGTCTTCACCTTTGCCACAGACGCCACGGTGACCGCGGTGAATGGCGCGATAGAGATCACAGGCGCCTGGTCGGTAACCATGGATTCCGGCAACTCCATGGATGACAGCCCCGATGATTCGGACGATGTGGATTTTAATCTGTCGTTCGCCTCGCCACCGGATTTTGCAGAGCTTACCGATGACTGGGATATCCTGGAATACTCGGATACTAGTATCCGGCTAACAGATGTCAGCGGCGGGAACGGAGGGACGGATTTCCTGACCTTTGAAAAGATTTAAGGCCTTTTTTGCCCCCAATCGGAAGGGTGGCTTCACGCAAGTGGAGCTGCCCTTTTTCTTTTTCCGGAGCCTTCACCAAATTTAATCCAGACAAAGCTCCGGATGCAATACCGCCTGGAGTGCCGGGCTTAGTCCTTCATAAATAAAGGTGTAAATTGATTATTCCGGAACAATGGTGTCTTCAGGCTGGGGCAGGTAATGTTTGCGCAGCCAATCCCGGTAGCGAGGCTCTGTGCGGTAGGGGTCAAAAACCGGATTTCCGTTATGTCCTCCACCGAAGCCAATGTTGATAGGGTGGTTCAGCCAGCGGTACATGGAGTCCCGCTCCCCTAAAGTGGCATATATCTGGACCAGGGGTCTGGGGTCCCAAACCTCTATCTCATCTTCATGAATTCTCTTAATGATTTCATGGACTTCATCTATCCTCCCCATCCGTGTCAGAATCAGGCATTTTGAATAGCTGTTCCACATCCCCTCATCAGTTCTGCCATTCATGATGCTTAAGGCTCTTTCGTAATCACCCTTATGGTAATAGTACCACCATCCGAGCACACGTTCAGGCTCCTCGATATTTTCCGGATCATCAATTCCAAGTAGCTCCAGGGCTTTATCAAAATGACCGAGCTGATATAATTGCTCTCTAATACGGCGTGCCGCCTCAATCCTTTCTTTCTCATTAGGGGCAAATTCCAGCGCTTTCAATTTGTATTCCATCCATTTATCACCTCTGTTCAATCCCCAATATACATCTGCTATTTCCCAATACAGCTGTGGATTCAGGCTGTCAGAATTAATTTTATCCAGGTAATAGGTAACGCGACTCCTTGCATCCCGGTGTCGGAGCACCTCCAAATTTCCTTCAAGTCGTTCAATGGGCCAGTAAAATGCGGTGTCGTTCTGTGATTCCAGATAAGTCTCCAGACCTTTTAAATCTCGACTTTGCCACATAATCCGTTCTTTCATCCAGATCACCTTTTCGGCAAAAGGATCAAGCTGGTAGGCTTTGTTGATATGTGAGAGGGCCCGATCCAAATCATATTCCCATTCCGCGCTGAGTGCCCAGGCATAATCCCAGAGGATATACACATTATTCGGATCCAAATCGAGGGCTGTGTCGTAATATTCCCTGGCCTTTTGTGAATCTCTCTTCCAACGCCAGTTATAGATACCCAACACCGCGTGGGCCAACGCGGATGTAGAATCTAATTGAAGAGCTTTTTCGGCATTTATGACCGACTCCTTCAGAAGTCCCTTGTTCGCATCAGCATACCAGGCCGCGTCAAAATTCTGGCATACGGCCAGGCCTGCATAGGCTTCGGCAAACTCGGGATCGAGTCGGATGGCTTCTTTAAAATGTTCAGATGCTTTCCGGTACAGATCCAATCCGTGAAGGTTATTGATCAACTTTTCTCCTTTGGCAAAACTTTCCCAGGCCTTTTCGTCCTGGGTGCCTTCACGGCTGAAAAATCCAAATTCTTCCTTTGTGACATTGACCTCGAGGGACTCGATGATTTGCTCGATCACCTTCTGGGATACCTGGTAATGCGATCCTTTTGGCACCATGAACTGCTCTGACCATACGACATCCCCATTTTCCTTTACCAACTGGAGGTCTATTAAAAAGAGGTTACCATTCATTCGGATCTCCCCGTCAAGTAAATAGTTAACCCTCAAATCTTCGGCTATCTCGGTAATCAGCTTTTCGGAATTCTGATACCGACTGGCCGATCGCATGGCTGTGGGACTTAGGTTTTTCACCCGGGAGATCTTGTTGCGGATGTCGGAGGCCAGACCGCTGCTGAACCAGTCAAAATTATTTTCGCCGATGAAGCGGGGGGGGAGAATGGCCACCGCGTACTGGGTGTCTTCGCGGATCTTCAAGCCAATGCCTCGGAAGGCGAATATGAGCCCCACCGCAACTATGGCGGCAAATACAAACGTGATGAACAAATTCTTGCGGGAACTTTTATCGGCAATTTCCCCGCCAGGTCCCGACACTCTTTCAAAACCCTTGAGGGTGATCTTGTATGCCCATGATATGAGAACCCAAATGGGCAGACCAATGGCCAGGATGATTATCAGGGTTTGGGAGATCCAGTCCGGGGCATTGAAGGTATCCAATACCACGGTTGATACCTCCAGCAGCACCCAGGCCACGGCCAGGTAGGCCAGGGTTTCCCGGATCACATTACGCCGCTTAAGTTCGTCCCAGAAATTGCTCATTTACTGCGTATTAAACGTGATCTAAAGAACTGTATTCTAAGTTAGTATAAAATTTCCTAGAATAAAAAAGGCGCCACCTGATCTTTCGCCCACACAAATCCTCTTATTTCCTTTAGATTAGTGGACAGTGCAACATACCTGTATGAATTTTATCAGGTCTATATGTGATCATTGTGAACAATAATCAATTGGCACGGGACCTGCCGGGGATCCCTGCCCGTATTCGGCTACAACATTTCCGTTTGGCGCCAGGATACTGAAGGAGATCTCCCCATAAAAATCTCCAGGGAAATACCATTCGGCAGAATTTGTACCCTCCGGAATTGAAAAGGTCGCAGAACCTACATAAGGCTCAGAGATACAATCATAGCTTTGCGGCTCGTAAGGCGAACACAGGCCGAACTCAAAGACTTCCCCTGTATTTAACGTACACGTAAGACCCGGACCTCCGCTGCCAGTGGATGTCTGCCACCCATCTCCGAAACTGTCCCTCATGGTGACGCTCCATAATCCCGGAGTGGGTGCCGGATCACATTCCCTGAAAAGGGATATTGTTAATGTCGATTCGGGTATTGTCAGGTTATTGGAATCCGAAACATCTGCAAGGATCAGCACCAGGGTTGTTGCTCCCACATCCGGAAGGGCTTCAAAATTGCCGGTGATGGTAATTGAACCCCGAAATGATCCAGACGGAATCCCGGCCTCCTTTATAGAATACTGATCCGAAGTGGCAGTGGAAGAAGGATCTATTGCCAGAGTAAAGCTCCTTGGGTTTTCGGATTGCGTGGTCACCTCCACGAAAATCTCAATACTTGAACCTCCTATAGGAACACCCAGATTAGCTGAAGTTGTGCTGAATTTGGCCAAGGTCTGGCCATTCGTCACATCGTAAACCACCAGATCTTCCTCACAGGAAACAGCTGTAAGTAACAAACATATAGCGCTTACAACATACTTATTCATATCCTTGTGATTTTATGATTCAATAGCCTGGGTTTTGTTGGTCCCGAAGACGCGGATTGGCATTGAACTCAATTAATGGCAGTGGAAGGCTAAAGCGGTAATCATCCGCCGGCAGAAAACAGGCGCCATTGAAGGCACAGTCTATCGGATCCCTTTGTACACCGCGATTTGCCCGGGTGCCCAGTCGCTTGAGGTCCAGGTAGCGGTGGCCTTCGAAGGCCAGTTCTATACGCCGCTCTTCCAGAATGGCGGCGTAGGCCGTGGCTGTGTCGGAAAAGTCGGGTGTTGGCGTGCTGGTCCCGAACCGCGCATCACGAAGAATCTTTAATAGGTTGGCTGCCTGGCTCAGATTACCTTGTGCAACGGCGGCCTCAGCACGGATCAGGTACATTTCTGATACGCGAAACACCTTCAAGTCGTTCATTAACGGCCGTCCTTCGGAACCCGGATATTTTTGAATGACCAGGACATCCGTTTCGGGGTTCTGATTGGACGCGTAATCCGGGTCAATCAGACTGCTCGGTGCCACGTTTACATCGTAACGGATATCCGCAGGGTCCAGGAGGTTAAACAGCGAGCGGCCCATTTCAAAGTACGGGTTCCCGTCAATCGTGGCGTCCGCGTCGGCAAAGATCGACCCGGCCCAACCGCCACCCATTGGGTCGCCGGAGTTACTCTGCCAGTCGTAAAAATCGCCTAGAGTACGTTCTAATTTAAAAAGCACTTCCCCATCGGACTCATCCCGGAACATTGCTCGGTATTCTGCCCGATTGGCGAGGCGGTACTTGTCTGTAAGTTCCTGACTAAAGGCTGCGGCTATCGTATAATCCTGGCGGTACGCGGCAATCCTTGCCCTAAGCGCGGTAATGAAATCCTTATTGATACGCGTTACATCCGATGCAGTATTGGCTAACAGGCTCTCCGCCATAGTCAAATCCGATTCGATCAGGGCAAAGGTCTCCCCGTTGGTATTACGCAAGAGCTGTTGGTCAATGGTGGGAACGAAGTCCAGGTTTATGATGCTGAGAGCATTGTCATCGGAAAAGTCTGTGCTGAAATAGGAAAGCAGGATAAAATGACCCCAGGCCCGAAGCGCAAAGGTCTCGCCCAACACCTGATTATAACGTCCCAACTCCTTCTCTCCGGGCTCGACAAGCGCGGCAGCTTCGATAACCCGATTTGCCGCATTCAGCTGTCTATACCCGTTTACCCAAAAAACCTCAGGGGCCACGCTGCCGGCGTTCAGGATAAAGGAATAATCCGCCAGTCCCCGGCCGCCATTGCCTATTCCAATGGCCAGTTCATCGGTAAATACGGATTGAAAGGCAATATCCGGAGCGATGTCAAATTCGGCATATACGCCGAAAAGCCCTTCCTCCAGATCACTGACTGTTTGGAATGCGGCATTGGCGTCCAACCGTCCGGGCTGCTCGATTTCGATTGCATCATTACACGAGAAGACCCCTGCCAGAAGACTAAACAATAGGAAGGTATTTCTTGATATTTTCATTGCGAAACCCATTTTATAACCCGATTTCAAATCCGACCGAGAGAATTTTTGGAGTTGGATAGTTGCCAACATCATTGTTCTGGGCCTCCGGATCAAATCCGCGCCATTTGGACCAGGTTAACAAGTTCTCTGCATTCCCAAAGATCCGCAACCGCGTGAGACCTGTATTTTGCAGGTAGAGCTTCGGGAAATCATATCCTATGGACAAAAACCTGAGCCTTAGATAATCGGCTTCTCGTAGATAGCGATCCGATGTATACGCATCCCGGTTGACGGCGTCTAACGAGGGAATATCGGTAATGGGGTTTTCCGGGGTCCAAGCCCTGAGCAGGTCACGGGAGGTCCGTTGCTGCCCAATGAAATTGGGGTCCTGGACCAGCTCCAGGTTACGGTCCAGTCGGTCAATACCGGTAACATAGTTGAATTGGGTGGTTAGAAAGAACCCCTTGTAGTCCATATTGAAACCGAAGCTGCCCTGCCAGTCCGGGATCAGGTTCTTACCGAGCCAGACCCGGTCTGTATCGGCATCCGGGTTCTCCGTGATGTTCCCGTCTGCGGTGTAAAATAAGAGGTTCCCATTTGCCGGGTTTACCCCTGCGTAGCGGACCAGAAAGAATTCTCTGATTATCCCGCCGTTACGAGTGCCTCTGAGGCCATCGTTGTTGAGTTGCCGGCCGTCTTCCGTTGGGATGTTGCTTACCCGGGTTTCATTGAAATTCCCCACAGCATTGAGTGTAAGGTTGAATCCTCCAGTATCAGCACTTTTTATCAGGTCGTAGTTCAGGGAAAAGTCGAACCCGGTATTGGAAAGGTCACCCACATTGGCTCGGAGGGAGGTAACGCCATTGATGGCAGAGATCGGCTGGTCCTGGTATAAGTCGGTGGTTTTTTTATTGTAAAAGTCGATATTGCCACGGAGGCGCCGCTCGAAAAATTCGAAGTCCACCCCCAGGTTAAGCTGTGCCACAGTTTCCCATTCGAGTGTCGTATTGGCAATCTGAGAAAGAAATATGGCATTCTGTCCGCCGTACCCGCTTCCCGTCGCATAGAAATTCCGGGTCAGGTCCAGGCCATTGAATACCCCTCCCAATATTCGCTGGTTACCCGAAGTGCCGTAGGATCCCCGGATTTTTAAGAGATCCACCTCAGGGACCTTGGATAGGACATCATTATGCAAGTTCCATCGGGCGGCCACCGAATAGAAAGTAGCCCATCTGTTACTTTCAGCAAACCGAAATGAAGCATCCCGCCGAATGGTACCGGTAAAACCATATCTACCGTCATAATCGTAATCTGCCTGAGAAAAATAGGAAAAGAGCCCCATGTCAATAATGTTGGCCCGGGCGCGATCCCTGAACAACAGGGCCTGACGGTCCTGGTCAAATCGGACCTGGAGTAACCCGTCTCCATCCCCCGGGTAAAAAGTCTTCGGGTTCAGGCCATTAGCACGGTATCCGAAGAACCTGTTATGCGCTTTGAAATATTCGATATAGGCGGTTATATCCAGGGAGTGTTTCCTCCATTTGTTGGTGTAATTCAGGGAGGTTACCTGATTATACCGCAATTCCCGGGCCGTGATTTGGTCCTGAAACCCGGATGTAGGGTTTTCCGCCCCGCCGAATACGAGTGCATTGAAGGATTCGGGGGGTTCTGCCACGGTCCGAATTATGTTCCAGTAATCCGCACCGATTATTACTGCTGCCGAAAGCTGGGGCAATAGTTTGTAGGAAGCGTTGAAGCTCCCGATGATCCGCAACTCCTCTTCCTGGCGTTTATAGGTTCGCAGCTTATCTAGAAGAAAGAGGGGCGTGTTGGAAATCACTAACGGATCCAAAAGAGATGCTCCGTCCACATATTCTTCCGGGGTAATGTAGGGTGGCGAGATAAAAGCTCCTAAAACATAGTTATGATTAATGGCATCTGTGCCAATAAATTCGGGCTCATTCGATTTTGAGTAATTAATCGACATGTTGGAGCCATAGCTGAAGCGGTCGTTTCCCGTTTTGCCGGTGGTGTTGTTTCGGACGCTGAAACGCTTCAGATCGGTGTTCTTCAAGATCCCTTCCTGGTCAAAGTACCCCAGGGAGGTAAATTGAGTGAAGTTCTCCCCTCCGCTTGAAAGGCTCACATTGTGGTTCTGGGTAAGCCCGGTACGGAAGAAAAAGCCGGCCCAGTCAAAAGTAGGGGCCGCTGCAATTTCCCCGGGGGTCAGTGTGGCTCCCCGGCCCAGACCCCGCATGTTTTCGAGAGTGAGTTGCTCCTGGGAATCCATCAGGTTGTAGTCATTGTCCTGCAGGTAGTTAAACCCAAGAATCCCTGAGTATTTAACCTGCAGGCGGGTATTGTAACTTCCCTGTCTTGTTTTGATGACGATTACACCATTGGCCCCCCGGTTTCCATATACCGCTGTGGCTGCAGCATCCTTCAAAACGGAGACCGAAGCAATTTCCTGCGGATTGATGCTTCGGAAATTGTCTTCGTCAACAGGTGTGCCGTCAATTATAAAAAGAGGTTCTATATTCCCGTTGATTGAATTATAACCCCGGATTGCAACGGTCGAGTTCGCCCCGGGCTGCCCGCTCCAGGTCATTATTTCCAGCCCGGCCACCTGGCCGGCGAGTGTTTGGACCACACTGGCATTCGGCCTGTTTTCAATGGTTTCTGCGGAGACTGTTTGGGAAGCAATACTCGAATTTTCTCTCGTAGTAGTCCTGTAACCGGTAACAACTACTTCCTCCAGGGCTTCCGAACGCTCTTCCATGGTTACGTTAATCACGGTATTAGCCCCAACGGTAGCGGTTACTGTTCTCAGGCCTACATAGGAAAATTGAAGTAGCGCTCCTTCGGGAGCGTTAATTGAATATCTTCCTTCAAAATCGGAAAGTGTCCCCAAAGAGGTGCCTTTAACCACAATGTTCACCCCTGGCAGGGGAAGGCCGTCTACATCAGAAATGGTTCCGCTTATACTCTTCTGCTGACCCTGCGAGGATTGAAGGCAAATAAAAATGACAATCGGGGTCAAAATTATTTTGAATGCATTTGGCATTTCTAGCGGATTGGAAAGGCTCGACTATTGGAAGGGTAAAGAAAGGTCGTAACGTATCGGTTCCTTTTTTTTAGTGTATGCTCTAACCTTGGATTATGTGGCGGGGGAGTTCCACTACAAGAGTTGACCGTCTATTAATTTGGTTGAGTGATTTAAAAAAGGTATAAAATATTCAAGTAATTGGCAAATAATTAATGTATATGACAACTAAAAACATAAAAAAATATTTATAACACGCATTCTTGCAATTTATTTTAATGATAATTAAATCCTTAATGGATGATGATTCGCTAAATGGTGAGGGGTTTTTTAAGTTCTTATAAGGGGGGTAACCAGGAATCGATCACATGCAATCTATTCCAACTGCTCGGCCAACATCTCAACCGGTTCGCAAAGTTTCAAGTTCCTCCTCAATGGCCGCGATCAACACTTCGAGGTCGGCTTTCAGGGCCGTATTGGTAGTGATGCCGTAATTCCGGAGTGAAATAATCTCGGAGAGGATATTCTTGTACGTGTCGTTTTGCAGCAGTTCTTCGTAGTCGACGGGCTTTGCAAATTCATCCTCAAAAACCTGCCAGCCCTCTGGATAGTATTTTCGGAACAACCTGGTGTGCATCGGATAGATGGTAGAGCTCAGCAACTGGGAATCCCAGGTCTCGATTTCGGATTTCAACACGTCAAACTGGGAATCGAACATATGGGTGATGGCATTTCGGAGTTCGGTATTGGAGATGAGTTCCAGGCCGCGGATCTTGAGCTGGTCGTAGGCCGAGGTGGATAGTTGTACCGTGGGCGACCAGTAATAGCAACCGAAGCACTGGTCCAGTTCCGGGTCGTAGGGTCTTTGGTTATCCAGGTGCTCCAGAATGGCATAATTGCAGGCACGCCAGCGCTTTTCCTGCTCCAGGGCCAGGATGACCTCCTCCCAGGTGTTCTGCAGGCCCGTCAGGATCTCCGAAAGGCTTTCGATCTCATCCTCTTTTTGTTTCCGCGCCTCGTTCATGCCATTGATCTGCACGGCAATCAGAATGCCGATAACCACCAGCACGATCTCGCCGAGGGCATAAAACAGGTAGGAATACCACCGCCTGCTGATATAGGATCGGATTTGAGTGATAAGTTTTAGCCGGTAAGGCCGCAGGAATTTTGCCATTTCTCTATTTATATATCCCGATTTAGGGTTCCCAGGGCAGGTGTTCAGGGGGAATATAATGAGATTTGCAGCGACTTTGAAATCGGCCAGGAGCACCCCCGAATCAATTCGTACAGCTGCAGGTTCCCCTTTATGCATATTCATCGTCATTCCGTACCTTTGCAACTCCTGAAAAACACGGCCCAATATGTTCGATAGCTTAAGCGAGAAACTGGATAAGGCAATGCACGTGCTCCGCGGGCACGGGCAGATTACGGAGATCAATGTGGCGGAGACCACCAAGGAGATCCGGCGCGCGCTGCTGGATGCCGACGTCAACTTCAAGATCGCCAAGGAATTCACCAACAAGGTCAAGGAAAAGGCCATTGGCCAGAACGTACTCACCACCCTGCAACCCGGGCAGCTGCTGACCAAGATCGTCAAGGACGAACTCACCGAACTGATGGGGGGTGAAGCCGAGGGGGTTGAGCTGCAGGGCAGCCCGGCCGTAATCCTGATGTCGGGGCTGCAGGGCTCCGGTAAGACCACCTTCTCGGGCAAGCTCGCCAACTACCTCAAGTCCAAAAAAACCAAAAACCCGTTGTTGGTAGCCTGTGACGTGTATCGTCCGGCAGCCATCGACCAGCTGCATGTGGTCGGGGAGCAGGTGGGGGTTGCGGTGTATTCCGACAAGGAGGAAAAAGACCCGGTAAAGCTCGCTAAGGCCGGTGTTGCCCACGCCAGACAAAATGGCCACAACGTGGTGATCATCGATACCGCCGGCCGCCTGGCCGTGGACGAGCAGATGATGACCGAGATTGCCAATATCCGGGACGCAGTCACCCCCGGGGAGACGCTATTCGTGGTGGATGCGATGACGGGGCAGGATGCGGTGAACACAGCCAAGGCCTTCAACGACGTGCTCGATTTCGACGGGGTGGTGCTCACCAAGCTCGACGGGGATACCCGGGGCGGGGCCGCCATCTCCATCAGATCGGTGGTGGACAAGCCCATCAAATTCATCGGGACGGGAGAGAAAATGGACGCTATCGATGTGTTCTACCCCTCGCGTATGGCCGACCGGATTTTGGGGATGGGGGATGTGGTATCCCTGGTGGAACGCGCCCAGGAGCAGTTCGACGAGGAGCAGGCCCGGAAGATCCAGAAAAAGATTGCCAAGAACCGCTTCGGGTTCGACGATTTTCTGAGCCAGATCCAGCAGATCAAGAAGATGGGGAGCATGAAAGACCTGATCGGCATGCTGCCGGGTGCAGGGAAGGCGCTCAAAGGCATGGACATAGACGACGACGCCTTTAAGCATATCGAAGCCATCATCCATTCGATGACCCCGGAGGAACGGTCCAACCCCTCTATCCTGGATGCGCGCCGGAAGAAGCGGATCGCAGGGGGCAGCGGCACCAGCATCCAGGAGGTCAACCAGCTGCTGAAGCAGTTCAACCAGATGAGCAAGATGATGAAGATGATGCAGGGCGGCGGCGGCAAGAAGATGATGCAGATGATGCAGCAGATGAAACCCTGAGGGGAATGCGGGGAGCTCCCATACATGCGGTATCCCAAACCTTAGGATCAGGCCTCAAGCCTAAAATTCAAATTCAAGAGTCACAATCTAAGTCCCATACCCGGTTCCAATAACCGAAATTTCGAAACCCAGTTCCAAAACGCCATTATCAAATTCCAACCAGATGAACCTTCTAGACGGTAAAAAGCTCTCCAACGAAATCAAGGATGAAATTGCAGCCGATGTGGCGCAAATGAAGGAAAGGGGGGAGAAGGTGCCGCACCTGGCGGCAGTACTCGTCGGGGAGGATGGCGCCAGCCTGACCTATGTGGGGAGCAAGGTCCGCGCCTGCGAACGCATCGGCTTTGAATCCACCCTGAAAAGACTGCCGGAATCCACCACGGAGGAAGAGCTGCTGGCCATCGTCCGGGAACTCAATGAAAACCCGGACATCGACGGCTACATCGTCCAGTTGCCGCTCCCTGCCCATATAGACGAACAGAAAATCCTGATGGCCGTGGACCCGGATAAGGACGTGGATGGATTCCACCCGGCCAACTTCGGGAAGATGGCACTGGAACTTGAAACCTTTATCTCGGCAACCCCCTATGGCATCATGGAAATGCTGAGGCGTTACGGGGTGGAGACATCCGGCAAACACGCCGTGGTGATCGGCCGCAGCCACATCGTCGGGCGCCCGATCAGCATCCTGCTGAGCCAGAAAGGCCCGGCGGGGAACGCTACGGTCACCCTGGCCCACAGCCGCACCAAAAACCTGGCCGACCTCACCCGGCAGGCCGATATCATCGTCTCCGCCCTGGGCGTGCCCAACTTTGTGAAAGCCGATATGGTGAAGGAAGGCGTCGTTGTGATCGATGTGGGGATCACGCGGGTCCCGGACGAAACCCGGGAACGCGGCTATTACCTGTGCGGGGATGTGGAGTTTGAAACCGTCAGCAAAAAGGCTTCCTATATTACCCCGGTACCCGGGGGGGTGGGCCCCATGACCATCGCCATGTTGCTGAAGAACACCCTGCTTGCCCGACAGCGGCACCGGGCCTGAATCAGGTTACCTGCCGTCCTGCTTTTCGATGCCGGGTTCCTGATGGAGCTGCGTCTGCTCTTCGTTCGGGGTGAGCGTATCGAATTCCGGATCCGTTTCGTCATTGGTGCAGCTGCCCAGGGAGAGGGCGAAGAAGGCTGAAACCATTCCCAGTGCAAATTTCTTCATAGCGGTTGAATTTCGTGGGTTTATAAGTTTCTAACGGCGCGCGGGGGGAATTCTTGTGATTTTTTCGATGAACGGCAGGGCACGGGGGGCGCCATTTGCCGGGAGTGAAAATCACGGCGGACCGGGGGGGACGCCTCACAAAAACTCGTATCTTGATGGAAAATTCAATCCATGCGCCACCTACCAACCACTTTACTGGCCCTGCTGCTGCTTATATCCTGCGGCAAACAGGCCGATAAACCTGCGGCCGACGTAGCCGTATCCTTTTCCAGTGCCGTCAGCGACGTGCCCCTGGACGGGCGGCTCCTGCTGATGCTTTCCGACGACCCTGAAAACGAGCCGCGGTTCCAGATCAATTCGGGCCTGAAGACCCAGTTGATTTTCGGGATGAACGTGGAAGGGATGGCCCCCGGGGAATCCCGGAATTTTACGGGCGCCGAGCCCGGTTTTCCCTACCCGGACCTGGGCAGCGTACCCCCCGGGGAATACCGCGCCCAGGCCCTGTTGCATGTTTACGAGACGTTTAACCTCTCCACCGGGCACACGGTCAAGCTCCCCATGGACAACGGGGAAGGCCAGCAATGGAACCGATCGCCCGGCAACCTGTACAGCCAGCCCGTGACCGTTACGGTAACCGAAGACGGCATCACCGGCCTGGAGCTGGTTATGGACCAGAAGATACCACCCATCCCCGAGCCGGAGGATACCCCCTGGATCAAGCATATCAGGATCCGTTCAGAGCGGTTGTCCGAGTACTGGGGGCGCGACATGTACCTGGGGGCGCACGTGCTGCTGCCGAAAGGGTTCGAGGAGCATCCGGAAGCGCGCTACCCCCTCATGGTGTTCCAGGGGCATTTCCCGTCGGATTTTGGCGGTTTCCGCACCACCCCCCCGGACCCGGACCTGGAGCCGGAGTATTCCGAGCGCTTTGGCGTGGAAGGGTACAACATCATCCAGCAGCAGGAAGCCTATGATTTTTACCAGCGCTGGAATTCCCCGGAGTTCCCCCGCTTCCTGATTATTGAAATTCAGCACCCGACACCCTACTACGATGATTCCTATGCGGTAAATTCGGCTAGTCAGGGGCCGTACGGGGATGCCATTACCTACGAGCTGATCCCGTATATCGAGGAGCAGTTCCGGGGGTTGGGCCAGGGTTGGGCCCGCTTCCTCTACGGGGGTTCCACCGGTGGGTGGGAGGCCCTGGCCGTGCAGGTCAAATACCCGGAGGAATACAACGGCTGCTTTGCGGCCTGTCCGGATCCCATCGATTTCAGGGCCTATTGCCTGACAAATATCTACGAAGACAAAAATGCCTACTGGTACGAAAGCGACCATAAAGACCTGGAGGTGCCCGCCCACCGGGACTACCTGGGCAATATTCAGTCCACCATAAGGGAGGAAAACCACCTGGAGGCCGTCCTGGGCGACAAGAGCCGCTCCGGCCAGCAGTGGGATATCTGGGAGGCCACCTATTCCCCCCAGGGGCCCGATGGCTACCCCCGGCGGATCTGGGACAAGGCCACAGGGGAGATCGACCCGGAAGTGGCTGCCTACTGGCGGGAAAATTACGACCTCCGCCACATCCTGGAACGGGACTGGGACAAACTCGGCCCTTCCCTCCGCGGGAAGATCCACATCTATTGCGGGGACATGGACAATTATTACCTGAATAACGCCGTCTACCTGATGGAGGACTTCCTGGAACAAACCACCGATCCGTATTACGAAGGGGAAGTGCTTTACGGGGACCGGGCAGAACACTGCTGGAACGGGGACCCGGAATTGCCCAACCATATCAGCCGGCTCCGTTACAACAGCATGTACGTGCCCAAGATCATGGACCGCATTGCCAAATCGGCCCCGGCAGGGGCCGACCTGAGCAGCTGGCGGTACCGTTAGCTATTTACTGTCGGAAAAAAATGAGCTGGAAAACGACAACCAACAAAATGGCCTGGATCGCATTTGGCACCCTGGCCATCGCCATCGGGCTATACCCTTTGGTGTATGCGGGTATGGAACGGGATATGGGCCTGCTCGCCTCCAAAAGCGATGAATTGTTCGGGCAGGTAACCTGGCGCCTCGCCTTTTACGGGCATATTTCCTTCGGCGGGCTGAGTCTGCTTACGGGCTGGACCCAGTTCAGCCGCCGCATCCGCCGGAACTACCTGTCCTGGCACCGGGCGCTGGGCACCACGTATCTCGTGGCCGTCCTGCTCAGCGGCGTATGCGCCGTATACCTGTCATTCTTTGCCACGGGCGGATGGATCCCCGGGTTGGGTTTTTTCCTGCTGGGGGTTTCCTGGATCTTTTTTACCCTCCGCGCTTACCGGGCTGTCCGGCAGGGACGCTACAATGAACACGGTCATTGGATGGTATACAGTTATGCCGCCTGCTTTGCCGCGGTGACCCTCCGGATCTGGATGCCCGTCCTGACCTTTGCGCTGGGCGACTTCCTGCCTGCCTATAAAATCGTAGCCTGGTTGTGCTGGGTGCCCAACCTGGTGTTTGCTTACTTTTGGGTCCGCCACAGGGGAATGGAACTGGGCTAAATGTTTATTTTTAAAGATTGACAACCCTGAGGACAACATCTGATAACCCGGATTTCCGTACCCTGGTCCAGGCCCTGAATGCGGAGCTGGCAGAGCGGGATGGCCCGGACCATGCGTTCTACAATCAGTTTAACGGGGTCGAAGCCCTCAACCGGGTGGTGGTGCTTATTGACGGAACGCTGCCAGTGGGTTGCGGGGCCCTCAAGGAATTCGGGGCCGGCAGTGTGGAAGTAAAGCGGATGTATACACGGCCTTCCCACCGCGGCCGCGGCATTGCCGGGCACATTTTAGAGCTCCTGGAAGCCTGGGCATGGGAAGACGGGGTCACCCGCGTGGTACTCGAGACCGGGAAACGGCAACCGGAGGCCATCGCCCTGTACCAAAAGCACGGGTACCTGCGCATCCCGAATTACCCGCCTTACCAGGGTGTCGACAACAGCGTTTGCTTTGAAAAGCACCTGGAAGCAGCAGGCAAAAAAAGCAGGGAGAACCTTGAAAAGACCTAAGGGAGAACCTTTAACAGACCTAACTAATGAAAATGAAAAAACTGATCAACTGCCTTGCCGTTTTATCCCTGGCTTTCGGTACGGCAAACGACCTGGCTTCGCAGGACCTGTCCGAAAACGCCCGGGCATTTTTAAACAGCCTCTCACCCGAATTGCGACGGGCAGCCCAGTTCCCAATGTCTGATGCGGAAAGGGAAAACTTCCATTTTGTGCCCCTGCCGGGACGCAAGGGGCCCACTTTCCATGATTTTGACGCCAGCCAGAAAAGTGCGGCCCTGGCCCTGCTGCGTGCCAGCCTGAGTGACAACGGGTATCGGAAGAGTACGGAAATCATGGGACTTGAGGAGGTGCTTATCGCCATGGGGGAAGATTACAAATTTCCGGATGGCTCCCCGGTTCGCGACCCACTGAACTACCACTTTTGCATTTTCGGGGAACCTTCACCCGAGGCTGCCTGGGGCTGGCGTTTTGAAGGACACCACCTCTCGCTGAACTTTACCTCGGGAAAGGGGCTGCTCGTATCGTCGACCCCGTCTTTTATGGGATCGAACCCGGCCATTGTGCCGGTTGGGCCGTCCCGTGGCAAACAGGTCCTGAAACGGGAAAGCACCCTCGCCCTCGACCTGTTGGGGTCCTTTTCTGAGGCTCAGATGGCCAAAGCCCGGTTTTCGGAAACGGCCCTGAAGGAAATTGTCACGGGCAGAGACCGGGACATAGCGCTCCTCGAGCCCATGGGTATCGGATATGAGGAACTCACCCCGACCCAGCAAGCGGCCCTCCGCGAATTATTGGAAGTCTATATCGGGAATTATATATTTGATTTTTCAGAGACGTTCCGCCGGAAGATTGTTGATGCCGGGCTGGAAAACCTTTATTTTGCCTGGGCAGGGGGTACCCGATGGGGTTTGCCGCATTATTACCGCATTCAGGGGCCCATGCTGATCATCGAATACGACAACACCCAGAACAATGCCAATCACGTGCATACCGTTGTCCGGGACCTGACCAACGATTTTGCGGAGGATTTTTTGAGGGAACACTACGGGGAAGAACACCATGATTGAAAAAACAAAAAACTAGGACATGAAATACAGAACCTTCGGAAGGACCGGCTGGAAAGTAAGCGAAATCGGATATGGCATGTGGGGCATGGCAGGCTGGAAAGGGTCCGACGATACCCAATCGGAACGTTCCCTGGACCTGGCCGTGGAACAGGGCGTAACTTTTTTTGATACGGCCTGGGGATATGGCGAAGGCCACAGCGAACGCCTGCTGGGAAAACTCCTCAGGCGCCATCCCGGGAAAAATCTCTATGCGGCCAGTAAAATCCCGCCCAAAAACTTCCAGTGGCCTGCAAAACCGGAGTACTCCCTGGAGGAGTCCTATCCGGCGGAACATATCCGGGAGTACACGGAAAAAACTCTGACAAACCTGGGTGCCGAGCGGATTGACCTAATGCAGTTCCACACCTGGGACGACCGCTGGGCGGACCGGGATGAATGGAAACGGGCCGTGGAAGACCTCAAGGCGGAAGGAAAAATCGCTGCCATGGGCATCAGCATGAACCGCTGGGAGCCCGAGAACGGGATGCGTGCCCTGGAGTCCGGGCTGATCGATGCCGTACAGGTGATCTACAACATTTTTGACCAGGCGCCGGAAGATGCGTTGTTTCCCTATTGCCGTGAGAACGGGATCGGGGTGATTGCGCGGGTTCCCTTTGACGAGGGGACATTGACCGGTAACATCACCCGGGACACCGTGTTCCCGGAAGGTGACTGGCGGGCCACCTACTTTGTGCCCGAGAACCTCCACGCCTCTGCAGACCGGGCCGACCAGTTGCGGCCCCTGGTGCCGGAGGGGATGACCATGGCCGAAATGGCCCTTAGGTTTATCCTCGAAAACCCGGATGTGGGCACGATCATCCCCGGCATGCGCAAAGCGCCTCACGTGATGGCCAATACCGCTACCAGTGATGGCGCAGGGTTGCCGCAGGGCTTACTGGCAAAACTCAAGGACCACCGGTGGGACCGGGTACCTACTTCCTGGTCGCAATAAACGGCGGGTCCGTTCAATCGGGACCCCGTAAAAAAGGAAACAGATGAAACGGATTGTTCTCCGCGCCGCCTTCGGGGCAGTATTTTTCTATATTTTTAAGCTGGTCCTGGGGGGTGTGTACACCCCGGAAGCCTTTTTGGAAGAATCCAAATACGCCCTGGCCTTCGGCGTTTTTTATGCCTTGTTCCTGCTCGCCATGGAAAAGTTCGGCAAGAAGAAGGGCGACGGCAAATAGGGCCCTATTTGGCAAAGAGCTGGTCCATATTCCGGAATGCCTTGAATTCCAGGGCATTTCCCGCAGGGTCCAGGAAAAACATGGTGGCCTGTTCCCCGACTTCCCCCTTGAACCGGATATAGGGTTCAATGACAAAATCAACCCCCTTACCCTCGAGTTTCTTTGAAAAGTCCTGGAAAGCCTCCCAGGGGAGGACCACCCCGTAATGGGGCACTGGGACATTTTTCCCATCCACCGGGTTGGTGTGCAGGGCCTCTTCGGATTTGGGTTTGTAATGGATCACCAGCTGGTGCCCGAAAAGGTTGAAGTCCACCCAGTGGTCGCTGCTGCGGCCTTCTTCGCATTCGAGGACCTCATTGTAGAATTTCCGGCATTCGGCCAGGTTGTGGACGGGAATCGCCACGTGGAAAGGGGTAACGTTTTGCATGTTTCCGTTTTGGTTCAAAAATACGAAAAAGCGCCCGCTGCAAACAGGCTTCCTGCAGGGATTTTGAACGGGTTTACTGCTTTCGGAGGGGTCTACTGCTTCAGGAGGAAATCCACGATGCGACGGTTGACCATTTCCTGGTGCATGGAATGGCCAAGCCCCTCCGTGGGGACCAGCTCACTGCCTTCCCAGGCTTCATGGACGCGGCGGGAAGCCTCGAAGGGGGCAATCCGGTCGTGTTTGTCGTGCAAAAGCAGGCCGGCCTTTTGGTTGTCCCTCACAAATTCTGAAGTGGAGAATTCCCGGATACCAAAGCCGAACTTTTCCCGGACCTGTTCGTCCAGGGCAGCCAGCACTCGGTTGTTAAAACCCAGCAAGGACTGGTAGCTCTGCATGATCTCGTGCAATTCCGAAGGAGAGCCGATGGTGACGATTTTCTCCACGAATTCATTCGGGTATTTGTAGTTGTGGTACAGGGCGGTCGTCCCCCCGACTGAATGGCCCACCACTACTTCCGGCTGGTAGTGCTGCACCAGGTATTCCACGCATTCCGTGTAAACAGGGACGTAGAAATAATCGCCGCTGGAATCCCCGTGTGCCGGGGCATCGAAGGCCATGATGTCAAAGCCGGCCTCCCGGAGGAAGGCGATCAGGTTCCTCCAGCGGAAGGCATTGCTTTCCCAACCGTGAAGGAGTAAAACTCTGGGGCCGTTGCCCGGCCAGCGATATCCCTGTATCCGGTGTCCGGCGATGTGGTGCACCCGGTCTTTTGCCGGCGATAGGAAGGCTTCCTGCTCCGGCAGGATCCGGCCTTTGCGCACTTTGGAAAAGGTGAGCAGGGCCCGCCGGCCGGCGGCCCGGCGGTCTATATAGGACAGGAGGTTGAAATAGGTCCCGTAGGCCCGGACCAGCAGGGCTTTTTTTGCGTTTCCCCGGGTTGCCATATGCATCGTTTTAAGCAGGCGGTCGTTAAAGACGGGGCAAAATTACGCGGTTTTCACGGGAACCCAAAGCGGATTCCAGCCCTAATCCCAAGGTGGTCGGGTGCGGGGTCAATCGGAATTGGTGACAAAGGCGATATAGCGGCTGTCGGGCGACCAGCTCGGTACGTTGATGGTCCCCTGTCCGCCATACACGTAGGCAATCGCCCGGGGTGTCCCGCCTTCGTAGGGCATGATGCGCAGCATGCAGTGTTTGTAAAACGGGTGGTCCCCGGAGGGGACGCTCGTGGGGAAACTGATCATCACCACCTGTTTGCCATCAGGGGAAACATGGGGAAACCAGTCGTTGAAGCGGTCGGTGGTCAGCTGGGCCTGTTGGGACCCGTCCGGCTTCATGCGCCAGATCTGCATGGTGCCCGTGCGGTTCGAGTTGAAGTAGATCCACTCCCCGTCGGGGCTGTATTCCGAACCGTCGTCCAGGGTAGGCTCGTCGGTCAGCCGGGTTTCCTCCCCGCTGGCGACATCCACGGCATAGATGTCGTATTGCCCGTTGCGGTTCCCCGTAAACAGCATGGTTTTCCCGTCCCGGGACCAACCGTGGAGGTAGGAGGCACCAAGGCCTTCCCCGGTCACCTTTTCCGGGTTGTCCGATCCGGATATCGGCAGGTGGTAGATGGAGGACACCCCGCCATCATCCGGGTTGTGGTGGCTGATGCCGATCCGGCTGCCATCCGGGAGCAGCACGTGGTCGTTGTTGTTGGAATTCGCAAAGCCTGTATTCAGCACCCCGATGCGGCCGCTTTCCAGGTCGTAGGTGTAGAGGTAGCCGTTGGAGTTGTAGATGAGTGTTTTCCCGTCCGGGGTCCAGTTGGGCGCCTGTATGCTGTGGGCCGAATAAAAGAGCACCTTACGGAGACCCGTCTGCAGGTCCAGCACCTCCAGGCGGCTGCCCAGGTAATCGCGGTAGGGGGTATCCCCGGGGTCTTCGGGCTTTACGATGCGCACGTTCCGGAAAGTGGCCGTTTCGGCAACCTCCGGGTTATGCGAACACACATAGAGTCCGGCAAACAATTCCGAATCCAGCTCCAGTTCCCGGCTGACCGACTCAAAAGGCTCCCCCATCCGGGCCACGGACATGGTAAAGGTGTTCCCCCGCCGTTCGAGTTGCACCACATCCGGGTTTCTTGTTTCCAGGCTGTCTTCCTGTGTCTCTGCCCCCGTTTCGCTCCGAAACTGCAGGGCGGCCAGGCCGTCGCCGTGCAGGCAGGCATTGGCATGGGCAGCATCCGGCCGCAGGGATTCCCGAACGATCCACCCGATTTTCCGGTGCGGGTCTGCCCCGTTGCCCTCAAAGGCCATTTCGGCCCGCAGGATAAAGTCGCCCTGCACGCTGGTCCAGGCGTAATGGAATTCGTCTGATCCAAGCCACATATTGGTCCCTGAGCCGGTAATCCGGTAGACCCCTGTTTCCGGTTCAAAGGCTACCGAGCCCGGGATGCGCACCGGACCGATGTCCTGGTTCCTGTCAAAGGCCCCCGGGGCGGACTGGGCATTCATGGAATTAGAGGCAAAGAGGCAGATTGCCAGAGCGGCAGCTGCGGTAAAACGGCGAATTGGAGAGGTCATGGAGGTGGTTTTAAGGATGGCGCGGGCCTCCCGGGCCCGGCTTTTGAAAAGATATGAAAAAATACGGGTCGGTGGCTAAAATGAGCCCTCCCAATCAGGGAATCAATCCCAGCCTACCATAAGATACTTGACAGGGGCGGAGTCCGGTATCTGCACGGCCTCAATCGGGTCCCGCGAATAGCGGAGGGAGGCCGGCAAAGATTCCCTGGAGATGGTTATATAGACATCGGTTCCTTTCAAAAGGACCAGAACGTTGTTCAGGGAGGTAATCACCTTCCGGATTTCATATTGTTCCTTAATCTCTCCGAAAGTACTCCCAAGGAAGATGTTCTTGTCCGTTGTGAAGCGCTTGTCGTGGACGCGGATATTGCCGATCAGGTTCAGGCTGTCCCCGGCAGGGCTCAGCGTCAGCAAGTGTTTGCCGCCTTTTTCATACACCTCGATCCGGCTGGCGGAACCGAGCTGGGACCGGGTGGTGTCCCGGACCAGGGAGTCTGCCCGGTATATGCTGTCGAGCTGTGAGAGGGTATGGTCCCGGTGCAATTTGCCAACCTGGTCCTGGGTAATCAGGAACGGGTCTGCCGCGGGGTCCGTAGTGCAACCCGCAACGAGCAGGCTGCCAATGGCGAGCAGGAAGGTCAGTTTTTTCATGGATAAATGGTTAGACTGGGATTCGGAAAAGGATTATCGGATAACTTTTTTCAGTACGCCCAGCACCCCCCGGATAAAGGTTGCACTGGTCAGCACTTTGACCACTGGGTTCATGCGGGTGGACCGGCGCCCGGACGGGGTACTTCGCCTTGCGGTGGATTTTTCCTCCCGGGCAGCTTCTGCCTCCGCCTTTTCGATTTTTTCATTCAGCATTTCATAGGCGCTTTCCCGGTCGATCACCTCGTTGTATTTGCTGCGGATACCGGAAGATTGGATCACGTCCCGGAGTTCCGCTTCGGTGAGGATGTCCATGCGGCTCATCGGGGCCCGCATCAGGGTAGCGGCCAGGGGGGTGGGACGACCCTTTTCGTCCAGGGCCGAAACCAGTGCTTCCCCGGTTCCCAGGGAGGTGAGCACCTCCTTGGTGTCGTAGTATTCGGAGATGGGGTAATTTTCGGCTGTCAGCTTGATCGCCTTGCGGTCCCGGGCAGTAAATGCCCGCAGGGCGTGCTGGACCTTGAGCCCCAGCTGTGCCAGCACTTCGTTGGGGACATCCGTCGGGTTCTGGGTCACGAAATACAGGCCAATCCCCTTGGAACGGATCAGCTTGACGATACTTTCGATCTGGTCCAGCAGAGCCCGGGAGGCCTCCTTGAAAATGAGGTGGGCCTCATCGATGAACAGTACCAGTTCGGGGCGTTCACTGTCTCCCTGCTCGGGAAAAGTGCTGTAGATCTCCGCCAGCAGGCTCAGCATGAAGGTGGAAAAAAGCTTGGGCCTGTCCTGGATGTCCGTCAGGCGGATGATGTTGATATAGCCGCGGCCCCGGGGGTCTATCCGGGTCAGGTCGTCCACGTCAAAGGATTTTTCGCCGAAAAACAGGTCGGCCCCCTGCTGTTCGAGCTCGATGACCTTCCGCAGGATGGTACCGGTAGAGCTGGTGGAAATCCGCCCGTAGCTCTCCTCGAATTCCTCCTTGCCCTCGCCCGTGGCATACTGCAGCACCTTTTTGAAGTCCTTGAGGTCCAGCAGGGGTAGCTTGTTGTCGTCGCAATACTTGAAAATCACCGCCACGATGCCTTCCTGCACGGTCGAAAGGTCGAGGATACGGGAGAGGAGCACCGGCCCGAATTCGGAGACCGTGGCCCGCAATTTGACGCCTTCCTGTTCGGAGAGGGTCAGGATTTCAACGGGGAAGGAGTCAGGCTCAAAGTCGAGCCCGATCTGGGCCATCCGCTCGTCGATCTTGGGGTGGCCCGGGCTGGGTTTCGCCAGCCCGCTCAGGTCGCCTTTGAGGTCCATCAGCAGAACGGGGACGCCCTTCAGCGAGAGGTTTTCGGCGAGCACCTGCAGGGTCTTGGTTTTTCCGGTACCCGTGGCGCCTGCAATCAGGCCGTGGCGGTTCATGGTTTTGAGCGGGATATTTACATGGGCGCCGGTCAGGGCCTCGCCGTTGAGCATGGCGGCCCCCACGGTGATGAAGTCCCCCTTGCACTGATACCCGGTTTCGATATGTTCCCGGAAGGATTCCGCGCTGGACATAGGCTGGATTTTGGGTTAAAAATAGGGGAATTACCCAGAATAGTAAAACAATTCCTTTCCGGCCCCGGGCCCTGTCCGGGCGTCCGGGATTCACTATCTTTGCGGCATGGAAAAAGCAGCAGTCATGCAGCAGGTAGACAAGGGGCTCATGCTTCCCCTCATGGAAGCGTTCTACACGATCCAGGGGGAGGGCTTCCACAAAGGGACCGCAGCCTACTTCATCCGGGTGGGCGGTTGCGACGTGGGGTGCCACTGGTGCGACGTGAAGGAGAGCTGGAATGCCGACCTGCATCCCCCGACACCTGTTGACAAGATCATCACGGATGCCGCGGCGGCGTCAGATACGATTGTCGTGACCGGGGGGGAACCCCTGATGTGGGATATGGACCCGCTGACCGCGGGCCTGAAGTCCCGCGGCATGAAAATCCATATCGAAACCTCCGGGGCCTACCCGCTGACGGGTACCTGGGACTGGATCTGCCTTTCACCCAAAAAAAACAAAGCCCCGGTGGGGGACATCCACCAGCGGGCACACGAGCTCAAGGTGATTGTCTATAACCGCCACGACCTGAAGTTTGCCGAGGAGCATGCGGCGCAGGCAGGGCCGGATTGCCTGTTATACCTGCAGCCGGAATGGAGCGTAAGGGATAAGGTCACCCCGCTGATCGTCGATTACGTGATGCAGCACCCGAAATGGCGGGTGTCCCTGCAGACCCATAAGTATTTGAATATCCCCTGATTCAATTGATTGGCCTGCCACCGGCATTCACCAGGTCCAGGATACATTCCGGGCCCAGGGATGGTACGGCCGCCAACCCCTTGGCAGTTCGGTTTTCCAGCATCTTGGCCATCCCCCCGCCAAATTCGAGTTTGGCCTGCATCAGGCAGTCGGCCTCGTTGCAGTGGTTGGGCGCCTCCGGGTCCTCATGGGGATTGACTTCGGGCGTGCCCAGGTCCACCAGGCCAAATAGGTGGCCCAGTTCATGGCCGATGGTCGCCGTTTCCACGTCGGCCACTTCAAGGAGATTCGAAAGCGAGGCGACTTCACGGATGGTGGTTGCGTGCACCACCATGGAGGTGTTGCGGTAAACGGCCCCCAGGGTGACGATGTTTTCCCCCTCCTCCATATCCGCATCCGCGGGCGCATCGGCAAAGAAGATATACAGGCCCAGGGCGCTGCCCTCGTTGTACAGGGTCCGGTTTTCGTTTTCCAGGTTCGCGATTTCGGTCAGGCTCAGGCTTTCTTCACCGGTAGCTGGGAGCGGCAGGAATTCATAGGAAATATCGGTTTTATAGGTGCGTGCCAGCAGGAATTCCCGTATGTCGTCAAGGGTGGCTTCACGGGGCCTGAAGCCCTGGACATAGGCAATTTGTACACGCAGGGCGTCAAATTCGGTATTGGTCAGGAAATCGGTGGCACTGTCACCGGTTGCCAGCAGGTTGGCCGACCTGTCAATAGGTACCACCACGGGTGCCTCGTCTTTGGAGCACCCAAGGGATATCAGCAAAAACAACAGGGCCAGTGGGCGATTGATCTCTTTCATCATGGTTTTTTTAAGTTAACGTTGTTTCCAACGGTTTCTTATCTGGCGGGGGTGAGCCGCGCCAGGTAATCGTAATGAGGCCCCCTTCGGAGCAATTCGGCCCGAAGGCCGGCAATGGATGCATATTCACCCAGGGTATCAAAGTCGGCGAAAAGCCAGGGGAAAGGTTTGCTGCGCTTTCCCCCGTATTCCCACCAATAGGTGACCTCCCCGTAATATTCCCGGTCGCCGGGCACCCAGACACCTCCGTCGGAATCTGCGTCGAACATATAGATGATATCGCTTGAATCCAGCAATATCTGCCCGTCGTATGCGAGCAACCCTTTCAGGTGCCTCAAAAACGGCGCCAGGTTTGCCCGGGTCCCGGCAAGGCCAACCCCGTTCATTAATAACAACAGGGTCTGGAAATCCCCTACCCGGAAATCCGCAATATCGGCACAGACGGCACGGGACACCCCCCGGTCTGTGGCCACCCGGATGGCATCCGGGGAACTGTCCAGGGCTGTAACCTCCAGCCCCTTCCCCTGCAGGTAAAGGCTGTGGCTACCTGCGCCGCAACCGATATCGAGAACGCTGCCCCGGGCCAGTTCCAGGGCCCGTTGTTCCAGTTTTGGCATGTCCCGGAACCCCCTGAAAAAATAGGCGGGGGGGACGGCTTCCGATTCGCCCAGGGAGGAATGGCTCACCAGTTCCTTCCCCGTCTCCCCCAGGCTATAATCGAGCAAGGCCTTTCCATAAACGTCCATAGGTCCTACCTTTGAGGAATCCGTAACGGGTACGGAACCCGCCAAATGTACAAATTAATGAAGCGACCCCATGGATGACGATCTGGAAAAACTACCCCAGCGGGCGGCGGAGAAATACGCCGAAAACCGGCGGTTCCTGTCCAAATTGAAAAAACGGCCACCCAAAGGCCTGGACCAGCTGATGCAGGAATTGCACACGGCCGAGTTTGAGCGGACCGACTGCCTGGAATGCGGGAATTGCTGCCGGACCACGGGCCCCCTCTTCACCCAGGGGGATATCGGCCGGATTGCTGCCCACCTTCGGATGAAACCCGGGGCTTTTGCCGAGCGGTACCTGCGGGTGGACGAGGACGGGGACCAGGTCCTGCAACAGGTGCCCTGCCCCTTCCTGGGAGAGGATAATTTCTGCCATATCTACGAGGTGCGGCCCAGGGCCTGCCGGGAATATCCGCATACGGACCGCCGGAAGTTCCACCAGATCGGATCCCTGACCCTGAAGAATACAGCCATTTGCCCTGCGGCATTCCGGATTGTGGAGGAAATGAAAAAGCGCCTGCCCTGACGGGCACCCCGGGGATAAAGGGCCGGTTGGAATGTGGAAAATCCCTTATATTTATGGGGTTAAAACATCGCTTTTGGAATCCCTGCTGAATTATTTTGAAACCATCCCGTCTTCCCACAGGAGCATCATCCTGGTCAGCGGCATTACATTTTTCTGGCTGCTGGAAGGCGCTGTCCCGTTGATGCGCTTTAACTACCGCAAATGGCGGCATGCGCTACCCAATATCTTTTTTACGCTGACCACAATTGTGGTGAACTTTTCCCTGGCCTTCCTGTTGCTCAAGGCGAGCGACTGGACCCGGGCAAACGATTTCGGGATCATCAACTGGATCCCCGGCCTACCGCTCTGGGCCTATGTGCTGCTGGGGGTGGTATTGCTCGATTTTTTCGGGGCCTGGCTGGCGCATTATGTGGAACACCAGGTCAAGCCGCTTTGGATGGTCCACCTGGTCCACCATACGGACCACGAAGTGGATACCACCACCGCCAACCGCCACCATCCCATTGAAAGCCTGATCCGCTTTGCATTTACCCTGGTCGGGGTCCTGCTCGTGGGCACCCCCATCGGAATCGTGATGCTTTACCAGTCGCTGTCCCTGGTTTCCACCCAGTTTACCCATGCCAATATCCGACTGCCCCGGAAGGTGGACAAAGCCCTTAGCTGGGTTGTCGTTTCCCCGGACATGCACAAAGTGCACCACCATTACATCCTGCCCTATACGGATTCCAACTACGGGAATATTTTTTCGATCTGGGACCGGTTACTGGGCACCTATAGGGAACTCGACCGGGAGGCGATCATTTACGGGGTGGACACTTTCCCGGACCGCAGGGAAAACGGAAGTGTCTGGGGGTTGTTGCGCCAACCCTTCCACAAATACCGGAAACCCACCACTACCGGGGCCGGCAGGACCGATACCCCCGGGGTTCGTACCCCGGCTGAGAACACCCCCGCTTAAGGATAGCGCAGGTACCGGGCCCGGACGGCCCGGAACGCTTCCAGCCCGGGCTTCCACGATTCCCGGATTGCTTCCGCATTCATCCCCCCTTCGATCTGCTGTTGCAAAAGGGCAGTGCCCGCGTGGCGCGTAAACCCGCTGGTGATAAAGAATTCGGAACCCGTATCCCGGAAGGTAAAGGCCTCGATCAACCAGCGGGGATCCACGGCTTTGGGCGGCTCCACCTGTCGCAGGTCCTTCCCGTGGCATCGTACGCCTTCATGCTTGGGATGGCTGGCACCCGCATTGGGCTGGGGGGTGTAGCTGAACCCGAAATGCCCGGGGTCCAGGTACGGGGCCCCGAAACACTGGAATTGCCAGTCGGTGCCCCGGCCGGCATTGGCTGTGGTCCCCTCGAACAGCCCCAGGCTCGGGTAGAGCCGGGCCGCCTGGGTGTTTGGGATATTGGGGGAGGGGGGGATCGGCAGCTCGTAGGGGATATCCCGACGGTACGATTCCAGGGGTATCACGGTCAGGTCGGCTTTTACGCCCCCTTCCAGCCAGCCTTCCCCGTTGATCATTTCGGCATATTCGCCTATGGTCATGCCGTAGGCTAGTGGGATGGGCGTCATCCCCAGGAAACCCATGTGTTCCTTTTCCATGATGGGGCCGTCCACAAAATCCGCATTCGGGTTCGGCCGGTCCAGGACCAGCACCGGTATCCCCGCTTCCGCGCAGGCTTCCATGACCAGTTGGAGGGTGGCGATGTAGGTGTAGAACCGCACCCCGAGGTCCTGGATGTCAAACACCACCATGTCCAGACCCTCGAGTTGCTCCTTCCCCGGTTTTCGGTTGGCCCCGTACAGGGAGACGATCGGTAGGCCGGTCCGGACATCCGTCCCGTCCTGTACGTGTTCCCCGGCATCGGCCTGTCCGCGGAAACCGTGTTCCGGTGCAAATACCCGTTTGAGCTGCATCCCGGAGGCGAGGAGGGAATCGGCCAGGTGGACTGGCCCGCCCCCGTCCCGGAATATCACCGAGGTCTGGTTGGCGACCAGGGCAAGCCGCTTTCCCCTCAGCAGCGGGAAATAGCTCCCGGTACGGTTGGCGCCCACCACAACGGGGGTTTCGGCCCGGGGCGTGTCCTGGGGCTGTCCGTTGGAACTTCCGCAGGCTGCGAGGCCCAGGAATAGCGCAAATAACGTATTTTTGATGGCGGCTAACACAGGCAGGTATTGAATTTAGAGTTATACATCGCTAAGCGGCTGATCGGGAGTAAGGAGCATAAAAGTACTATTTCCGCCCCAATCATTAAAATAGCGATTGCGGCCATTGCCCTGGGCCTGCTGATGATGATCGTCGCCCTGGCCACGGGGGTGGGGCTCAAACACAAGATCCGCGAGAAGGTCTCCGCCTTTAACGGCCACATCCAGATATACAATTACGACAACAACGCGTCCCAGGTATCGGTCGTACCCATCTCCCGGGATCAGGAATTCTACCCGGACTTCAACCTGACGGACGGGGTGCGGCACATCCAGGCGGTCGCCACCAAGGCCGGGATTATCCGCACGGAGGATACCTTTGAGGGGATCATCGCCAAGGGGGTGGGCCCGGACTACGACTGGACCGCTTTCCGGGAATTCCTGGTGGCAGGCGAGCTGCCGGATTATACGGGGGAACTGGGCGAGGATGTGCTGGTCTCGCGCCTGCTGGCCAATCGGCTGGGCCTGGAGGTTGGCAGCGAATTCAACAGCCTTTTCCTCAAGGACGAAGACCCTTCACGGGTCCCCAACCGGCGGCGGTTCCGGGTAGCTGGGATCTTTGACAGCGGCTTTGAGGAATTCGACGCCACCTATGTCATTGCGGACATCCGCCACATCCAGCGGATGTACGGGTGGGAGGCGGACCAGATTGGCAACTTCGAGATCTTCCTGGACAACTTCGACGACATCCGGGAGAAGAGTGCGGAGATCTACGGCAAGACGCTCTCCAACCTGGATACCCAGACCATCATCAACAAGTACTACCAGATCTTTGAGTGGATCGGCCTGTTCGATTTCAACATTGCCCTGATCATCGGCATCATGATCCTGGTGGGCGGGATCAACATGATCACCGCCCTGCTCGTACTGATCCTGGAGCGCACCCCGATGATCGGCATCCTCAAGGCACTCGGGGCCCGCAACTGGAGCATCCGCAAGGTATTCCTCTACAACGCGGCCTACCTGATCGGTATCGGCTTGCTGTGGGGGAACGGGCTGGGCCTTGCCCTGCTGGCCATCCAGGACCGCTACCGGATCTTTAAATTCCCCAACCCGGAGGAATACTATATCGAATACATCCCGGTGTACATGGATGTGCCCACCCTGCTGCTGCTGAACCTCGGGGTATTGCTCCTCTGCCTGCTCATGCTGCTCCTGCCTTCCTATATCATTTCGCGCATCAGCCCGGTGCGGGCCATACAGTTCGATTAGGCCCAACTGCTGCCTCCCGGCGCAAGGCTATTCGATCCTGGCTTGTTATCTTTGCTGGAATGGAATATGCAGAGAACATCCTGGGTACCATCGGGAATACGCCGCTGGTCAGAATCAACCGGATCACACGGGAGCTGCCCTGCCTGGTGCTGGCCAAATACGAAACGTTCAACCCCGGCAACTCCGTCAAGGACCGTATGGCCGTCCGGATGGTGGAAGCCGCGGAGGCCGCCGGGCTGCTCAAACCCGGGGGGACCATCGTGGAAGGGACTTCCGGCAACACGGGCATGGGGCTGGCCCTGGCCGCCATCGTGAGGGGCTACCGCATGATCTGCGTGATCAGCGACAAGCAATCCAGGGAAAAGGTAGACATCCTCAAAGCGGTGGGGTGCGAAGTGCACGTCTGCCCGAACGATGTGGCCCCGGAAGACCCCCGGAGCTATTATTCCACCGCCCGCCGGCTCGCGGGGGAAATCCCCGGGGCCTGGTATGTCAACCAGTACGACAACCCGGCGAATACCCTGGCGCACTACGAGAGTACCGGGCCGGAGATCTGGGCGCAGACCGACGGCCGGGTCACCCACTTTGTGGTGGGCGTGGGTACCGGGGGCACCATTTCCGGCGTGGGCCGCTACCTGAAGGAGCAGAACCCCCGGGTGAAGGTGTGGGGGGTGGACACCTACGGTTCCGTGTTCAAAAAGTACCACGAAACCGGGATTTTTGACCCGGAAGAAATTTATCCCTACATCACCGAAGGCATCGGGGAGGATATCCTGCCCGACAATGTGGACTTTGAGATCATAGACGGCTTTACCAAGGTGACCGACCGGGACGCTGCCCTGTATACGCGACGCCTGGCCCGGGAGGAAGGGATGTTCCTTGGAAATTCTGCCGGGGCAGCCATCAAAGGGGTCCTGCAACTCGCCCCCCATTTTGGGCCGGACGATGTGGTGGTGGTCCTGTTCCACGACCACGGCAGCCGGTACGTCAACAAAATATACAATGATCAGTGGATGCAGGAGCAGGGCTTCCTGGATCCCCAACCCGACTCCAAAACCTCAGAATAGAACGATATGAAAAAAATGCACCTCCTTCTTTTACTCCTTGCCTGCCAGGGATTGCAGGCCCAGAAACTCACGCGGACAGAGCGGCGCATTGTCGCCACGGTCAGTGAACAGGCCCCCGAGGCTGTGGACTTCCTGGAGAAGGTGGTCAATATCAACAGCGGTACGCTCAACCTGGAAGGGGTCCGCAAAGTGGGCAGCGTGTTCGGGGAAGCCTTCCGGGAGATCGGCTTTGCGACACGCTGGGTGGCCATGCCCGATTCCATGAACCGGGCCGGGCACTTCTTCGCGGAAATCCAGGGGGGCACAGGCAAACGCCTGCTGCTGATCGGCCACCTGGATACGGTCTTTGAGGAGGACAGCCCGTTCCAGACCTTTGAACGCATCAACGACAGCACCGCCCATGCCCCGGGCGGCAACGATATGAAGGGGGGCGACGTGGTGGTGTTGTATGCCCTGAAGGCGCTGGCCGAGCAGGATCTGCTGGGGGATGCCCAGATCATCGTGGCCTTTACGGGAGACGAGGAGAGCACGGGAAAACCCCTGGACATCAGCCGGTACGATCTCATCGAGGCGGCCAAGCGCAGCGATGTCGCCCTCGGTTTCGAAACGGCCACCGGGTTTGACAAAGCCACGGTAGCCCGGCGGGGTGCCTCGGGCTGGAAGGTGGAGGCCACAGGGAAACGCGCCCATTCCTCCGGGGTATTCAGCGAGCGGACGGGGGCCGGGGCGATCTTTGAGCTTTCCCGTATCCTCAATGGGTTTTACGAGGAGGTCCGGGGGGAGGAGTACCTGACCTTTAACCCGGGGAGTGTGGCCGGGGGCACCTTCGTGGAATACGATGAAAAAAGCGGCAACACCAGGGTCTTCGGCAAGAGCAACGTAGTGGCCCAGACGGCCGTGGCCCAGGGCGGTTTGCGCTTCATATCCGAGGAGCAGAAGGAAAATGCTCGGGCCCGGATGCGCGAAATCGTCAGCCGGCACCTGCCGCAAACGGATGCAAAGATATCCTTTACCGATGCGTACCCCGCAATGGGCCCCAAACCGGAGAACCTCGAATTGCTGGAAAAGCTTAGCGCGGTAAGCCGCGACCTGGGCCAGGGCCCGGTAACCGCCTATGACCCGGGTAGGCGTGGGGCCGCCGACGTTTCCTTTGTGGCCAGGTACGTGGCCTGCCTGGACGGCCTGGGAACCATGGGCAGCGGGGCACATACCCCCCAGGAGACGGTGAACTTCAATACCATCGAAGCCCTGACCCAGCGCACTGCGCTGATGATCTACCGGCTCATCCGGGAAACCAGGTAAGCATGGAAAAAGATTCACAAGCCATCACCGAACTGATTAACGGCGACCTGGCCGCTGAGGTGGTCGCGGGTGAACTCCGGAGCTTCCGTCGGGGGCCGGTGGAGTACATGCACCATCCCTCCGAACCGGGGTGGGGGCATACGGATACGGAGATGTTCCCGGTGATCGGCCCCACGGCCGCTGCTGCCTACCGCGTGCAGGTACCCAGGGGGAATGCCATCCAGGACCAGCACGGGCTGTTGCGGGAACTGCCCTATACGCGTAAATCCGTTTCCCCCACCCAGGCCAGCTTTGTAAAGGAGTACAAGGCCGGCACGCCCGTGCCCAATTCCAAGTATCCGGACCGGTCCACGGCCCGCCTGCTGATCTGGCCGTTCGATTTCCAGGTCGAAAAGCACTTTACACTGGAACCGGGAGCCCTCCGGATTACCTTCCGGATCCGGGGGGAAAGGGACATGCCCTTTATGTTCGGGTACCATCCCGCATTCCGGGCAGCCGGCGGCAAGACGACCCTTGATGCCTGCGGCGCTTTAGTCGGTTTGGAGAAAATACAGGCGGCAGGGGACCGGGCCTTCCCCATTCCGGACTGCGAATCGGTAGTGTTGAAGGGCGAATCCGGGATCCAGATCCGGACTGCCGGCTTTGGCCACTTTATGTGCTGGTCCCCGGACCCGGGGATGGTCTGCGTGGAACCCATCACCTACTACCCCTATGCCTCCGGGGCCGCGCGCCTGCACGAGGGGTTCCGCTACCTGGAAGGCGATCCGGCCGAATTTTCGGTCTGCCTGGAACCTGTTGCACTCCCGTGACCACTTCGCCATAAAATCGTAATTTTGAGGGGATCAATTGCAGGAATATGAAAATCGAGCAAATCTACACCGGCTGCCTGGCCCAGGGGGCTTATTATATTGAAAGTGAAGGCGAAGCGGCAATCATCGATCCCCTGAGGGAAGTCGGGCCCTACCTGAAAAGGGCAAGGGCGGACAAGGCGGTTATCAAATACATCTTCGAAACGCATTTCCACGCCGATTTTGTGAGCGGCCACCTGACCCTGTCGCGGGAGACGGGGGCCCCCATCATCTACGGCCCCATGGCCAACCCCTCCTTTGAGGCGGTAATCGCCGGGGACGGGCAGGTTTTCAAGTTGGGGAAAATCAGCATTGAAGTACTGCACACCCCGGGACACACCATGGAGAGCACCACCTACCTGCTGCGGGATGCCGGCGGGAGGCCCCATGCCATTTTCAGCGGGGACACCCTCTTCCTCGGGGATGTGGGGCGCCCGGACCTGGCGCAGAAGGCGGCCGATATGACCCAGGAGGAACTGGCCGGCACCCTCTTTGACAGCCTGCGGGAAAAGATCATGCCGCTGCCGGATGACGTGATCGTCTACCCGGCCCACGGGGCAGGCTCGGCCTGCGGCAAAAACATGATGAAGGAAACCGTGGATACCCTCGGTAACCAGAAGCGGGTCAACTACGCGTTGCGGGCCGACATGACCCGGGAGGAATTCATATCCGAAGTCACCGAGGGCCTGTTGCCGCCCCCGGACTATTTCCCCCTGAACGTCCGGATGAACAGGGAGGGCTATGAAGATTTTGACCAGGTACTCGCCAGGGGCACAAGGGCCCTGGACCCCGATGCCTTTGAGGCGGCAGCCGAGGAGACCGGCGCCCTGGTCCTCGATGTCCGGCGGCAGGAGGACTATGCCAAAGGCCATATCCCCCGTTCCATATTCATTGGCCTGAACGGCGACTTCGCCCCCTGGGTGGGGGCTTTGGTAGCCGATGTGGAACAACCCATCCTGCTGGTTACCCCGGAAGGGGCCGAGGAAGAAGCCGTGACGCGGCTCTCCCGCGTAGGCTTTGACCGTACAGTGGGCTATCTCGAAGGGGGTTTCGACGCCTGGGAGGCTGCCGGGAAGCAAACGGACCAAGTGCGTTCCGTACCGGCTGCGGAACTGGGGGACTCCCTGAAAGAGGAAGCCGACCGGGTGTTTGATGTCCGGAAGGAAAGCGAATTCGAAGCAGAACACCTGGAAGGGGCAAGGAGCACCCCCCTGGCACAGATCAACGAATACCTGGAGCAATTCCCGGCGGAAGCCCCTTTTTACATCCACTGCGCAGGGGGGTACCGTTCGATGATCGCCGCTTCCATCCTCAAGAGCCGTGGCTACCACAACCTTACGGATATCGGGGGAGGGTTTGCCGCCATGAAGGAAGCCGGCCTCCCCGTATCGGCTTTTCGCTGCCCCACGCAGGCCGGGAAATAGGCCCTGTTCCCGGGAATACGCACGGCAAGCGGCAAATGGGCCTTGGCCCTCCCTGATAGAGTTCCCTCCAACGCGGATGCTTTTACGTCACCTTTTGCTATAATCCGGCACATTTAGGTCCCGGACTTTGTGCAATTTTAGAATGTTAAGAAAATCACAAGAAACTCTTAAAACTTCGGACAGTAATCCGTAATTTTAGCCTAGAAACAGAAAACGCGGCATGTTTAAAGAATTTTTGGAACGGCTCGGTTGGATGAATATCGTGCTGCTCCTGATTGTCTTCTCCATCATTGTGGTTTCGGAGATACGATACTTGCAGGGACATACCCTGGAAGCCATATTCATCGGGTTATGGGCGCCAACCATACTGGGATTTATGAATTACCTTAAATACAAGAAGTAGCCATGGACCTCGTCCTTGTTTATTCCATCTTTGTCGGCCTGGTTTTTATGATCTGGTTGCTTTTTGTGATCCGGCAGTTCTACAAACTGCGGGACAAAGGCAAGTAATTTCATCCCGTTCCACCCGGTATCCGCTTCACTTTTGCCGGGTGCTTCAGCATATAGGATTGCAGTATTTTTTCGGTTTCCGGGTAATGGGGCTGCGGGTTGATATGCGCTTCCAGGTCGGGGAGGTGGTCCAACCTGCGATCTTCTGAAACAAAACCATACCCCCGGTAGGTGCCATCGGCAATCCATACCACTCCCCGTTCTTCGGGTTCCCGCCCCCGTTCGGCAATGATCAGGTGCTCGGCTTCCGGTTTCCGGGCTTCCAGTGCAGCGCGGACCCGGGAATTATAGGTTTCCGGCGACTCCTCCCCCCGACAGATGCCGTCACAGACCGGCACCCGGAAATGGCTGCAGGTGGCGACCCCTTCCTGGAGGTGGCAGTATTTGGCGCAAAGCCCGAATTCCGTACACAACTGTTCCATAAACAGCCGGGCATCCTCCTCCCTGAAAAAGACCCGCAGGGCCTGTTGCCCCCGGCTCAGCCGGTTTACGGCCAGGTGGATGATGCCATTCTGGTCCGGGTACCGGAAAAGGCCATAGGCAGGCCGGATCTTTTTCTGCGCCCGGTTGAAGCGCGGAAAATGTTTTTTGATGGCTGCGGCTTCCATCAGCAGCGCAACCAGGTCCGAACCGGATAATTCAAAGTCAATCCGGCTGGTTTCCCGGCACAGTTTCCGTTCCCGGTCCGAGGTGTCGTAAAAATGGCCGAGCACGCGCTTTTTGAGATTGATCGCTTTCCCGACGTAGATCACGGATCCTTTTGCATCTTTGAAAAAGTAGATCCCCGGGGCTTCGGGTAGTTTCCGGAATGATTCGACGGGCAGGTGGGGTGGCAGCGTACCTTCCCGGGACCGGGCGTTCAGGAAGCCGGCGATGGTATCCGGCCCGGAGGGCTGTTCTATGGCTTTCAACAGGAGCAGGGCCGTGGCATGGGCATCCCCTGCAGCCCGGTGCCGGTCTTTCAGGGGGATCTCCAGCGAACTGCACAGTTTTCCAAGGCTGTAGGAGCGAAGGCCCGGGAAAACCTTGCGGGACAGGCGGACCGTGCAGAGCTTTTTCCGCGTAAAATCCAGCCCGCAACGCTGGAATTCCTTCCGGACGATCGGGTAATCAAAGTTTACCGAATGCGCCACGAAGACCCGCCCGGAGGTAAAGGCCTCAATCTCCGGTGCAAGGGCGGAAAAATCAGGGGCGTTGCGGACCATGGCCGTACTGATGCCGGTGAGCCCGGTAATGAAGGCAGGGATTTCGCAACCGGGGTTTACCAGGCTGCTGAAGGAATCCACGATGCGGCCCTCATCGATATTGAAGAGCGCAATTTCGGTTATCCGGTTCCCGTGGATCCCGTTACCGGTGGTTTCTATGTCGACGACTGTGTACAAAAGGTCCTGGTCTGGCGGATCATAAAAGTACGATTTCGGACCCGGAATACAAGTCGGGGCTCGATTGAAAAAAATAAGGCAATCCGCTCCTTTGAATCAAAAATTTAGCGAATTTCGTACCCTGTTATATTGGAAACCGGGACCTGCTGTCCCGTCTATGAACCGACTTGTACAAACCGGTTTTCCTTCCGGAAGGAACCCCCAGGAGGAAATGGCATTGCAGTCAATGCGCCGGATCGTTTATCACGGTGTTCCTGTCTTAATCCCATCCCTGCAGCAGCCGGAGGACATGCCTTCAAACGATCGCCCCTCAGCGCCTGCACGGAGCCTGAACCTTATACAAATTTACAGTGGCGGCACGTTCCAAGAAACCCGAGGGTAAGCGAATCCTGCTGGTCTCCCGGTGGGGGGAAAGCCTCGATGTGGCCGTAACCATGCAGGAAGAAGGCCACTCTATAAAATTCTTTATCGACGACCGGCCCTCCCGGGAAATCGGGTATGGTTTTGTGCCCAAGGTCCGGGACTGGAGGAAGCATGTGGACTGGGCGGACCTCATTATCTTCGACTATACGGGTTACGGGGCCGAAGCCGACCGGCTGCGCAGCGAAGGCCGCTTGGTCTTTGGCGGTTCCGCCTACACGGACTCCCTGGAACTGGACCGCAATTTTGGCCAGCAGGAACTGCAGCGCCATAAAATAAAGACGATCCCATCCCACGAATTCCAGAGTTTCCAGGATGCCATCCGGTTTGTGGAAGCCAACCCGAACGCCTATGTGGTCAAACCCATGGGGGAGACCCAGGAACTCAAGCAGCTTTTGTTTGTAGGCAAGGACGACCGGGGAGAAGACGTGGTGCGCCTGCTGAAGGCCTATGAAAAATCCTGGGGGGCCGATTTCGGGACCTTCCAGTTGCAGCGTCGGGTCAAAGGGGTGGAGATTTCCATCTCGGCATTTTTCAACGGAAAAACCTTCCTGACGCCCTATAATGTTACCTTCGAACACAAGAAGCTCTTCCCCAAGGAAGTCGGGGTCTCCACCGGGGAGATGGGTTCCTCCATGTTCTGGACCTCCCAATCCCCCCTGTTCGAACGCACCCTGGAGAAATTCGGGCCAACCCTGGCCCGGGAAAATTTCCGGGGGCACCTCGATATCAACTGCATCGTCAACGGCAACGGGGTGTACCCCCTGGAATTCACTTCCCGCTTTGGTTACCCCCAGGTCTTTATCCAGCGGGCCGGCATCACCGAACCCCTGGGGGAGCTGTTCTTCGGGGTGGCCAATGGGAAGCGCACCACCCTGCAGGTCCGAAAAGGGTTCCAGGTAGGTGCCTTTATCGCCGTCCCCCCCTTTCCCTATGACGATAAAAAGACTTTTGACCTCTTCTCAAAAGACGCTGTGGTGGTTTTCCAGAAAGGGATGGAGGGGATCCACCCCATGCACCTGAAACAGGTAGGGGACCAGTGGCTGATCACCGGCAATACCGGCCTTGCCCTACTGGTGTCCGGTACCGGCCTGACCATGAAAGACGCCCAGCGCACCATGTACAACCGAATCGCAAGCGTCATTGTCAACAACGGGTATTACCGCACGGATATCGGCGATCGGTGGCAGGAAGATTCGGATAAACTCTGGTCCTGGGGCTACCTGTGATATGAAAGCACTTACGCTCACAGACTGGACCGGATCCCCCGAAAAATTCTTCCGGGAACTACCCGATGACTGGTCCGGGGACCTCCGGGCCATGTGGCCCGAAATAGCCGACGGATCCCGGATTCTGGTCAGCGCCGATAAGTCGGGGTTCCGGTGCGGGGGGATCGTCAGCCGCGCTCTCTTCCCGGATATGGCAGGCTATGCCTCCCAGGCCCAGGCCTTTTACAGGAAACAGTACTGGTATATCGGTTACCTGTATGTCCACCCGGATTACCGTTCGGATGGCCTGGGCACCCGCTGGCTGGAGGCGGTGCGCAAAGAGGTCCCGGCCCGCGGGTTCTGGCTGGTGATCGAGAAGATCGGCCTCTTGAAGTTCTACACCCGCTCGGGTTTCCACGTGCATGAAATCCTCCATGACGGCAAGCGCCGGGAATGGCTTCTGGCCGGCGCCCGCGAGGATTGGTGAAAGCTGGCCCGGCCTTGCGGTTTTTCTGTTTTCCCTCATGAAATTTTTCCGGGTGCTACCTCCCTGCAGCCCGCGGGGCTATTCTTGTCCCGCCGGTTCACCGAGCCGGCAGGAGGCCTCCGAAAATCCTGGAAAGAGTAGGAATGTATCAAATCCACTCATATGAAAACAATGATCACCATCCTCTTTCTGGGCCTTTTGGGCAATGCTTTTCCTGCGGATTGGCCGGTGGCGGCCGATGCCGAGACCCACTCCTGCCAGGCGCCGGAACAAAATCGGGAATCCACCGAGAAGATCCGGTTGCACGTCCTGCTTCGCAACGAGGTTGTGCAACAAACCTTCCAGACCGGGTACGTTACCGAAAAAGTTTTTGAAAACCTCGAGTTGCCCTTTGCTTCCGGGGAATTAAAGGAAAGGTTCATGGAGGCCGGCCTTTGCAAGGTATCCATCACGGTAACCGTAAGGGTAGGCATCGACTCCAGCTATGCAGAAGCCTCCATGACCGTAAGTGATGTGGACTGCGACCAGGTCGCGGCGACCATCAGGCGCATGAAAAACCAATTGCTGTCGGCCCTAAAATGAGGCTGGCGGGCAACGCCATCCCCGGAACCCTGCAGCTTGTGTCCCAATATGTGATACAGGCGGGCAGGGCTTGTTTTCTGAGCTGCCTGCTTTGGTCCGGGGAACTCCCCGGACAGCAACTGGCGGCCGATTACGAAGTGCTGCTGGACCTGGGTATGTTGCAGCGATTCCGGGCAAAGCTGTATGTGTCCGAAGAGCAGTCCCGGTTCGACTGGGGGATTCCGGAGGAACCCCTGGGACCTGAAAAGGATCGCGAGGTACGGGTACAGCTGCAGGTTCCCGACAGCGTGGGCCGGTTCAACTTCACCGACTTCCGGGAGGGATTTCTGTATACCCCTGTATTTACCCTCGAAGGCAGAATTCGGGTGCTCCGGGAGGCCATTACGGAAATTGACTGGGAACTGACGCCGCAGCGGACGGAGATTGGCCCGTACCGGTGCCGGCTTGCACGGGGCAGGTTCCGGGGCCGGCACTACCGGGTCTGGTACGCCCCGGATATCCCCGCCCGTTCAGGCCCCTGGAAACTGCACGGCCTCCCGGGTTTGGTCGTTACGGCCCGGGAGGAGGATAATGCGGTGTTCTTCAGGTTGACGGCACTGGAAGCTGTTGCCGATTTCCCGGAAACCCCGCTTGTGGGTTTTGAACCCATGGACCTGGAGGAATACCGGGAGCATCGTCAAAAGCGGGCGGTTGGGCTGCTCCGCAGGATACAGACCCGGATGCCCCGAGGCACGGAAATCAGGATCACCGAACAAAAACACCTTGAAATATTTCGGTGAACGCCCGGAGAGGTCCTGCCAAATTCCTTCCGGCGCCGTCTTTTTTTGGATGGGCCTTGCCTTGCTGGCGATCACCCCGGGGCTATCCCAGGAAGGGATCCGGGGCCGCGTGACCGACAGGTCCGGACAACCCATCCCTTTTGCAAATATTACCCTGGAGCGTTTGCCGGATTCCCTTATGGTGGGCTATACCTATACCGATACCACCGGATATTACCACCTCTTTTGCCCATCACCCGGGCAGTACCGGGTAACGTTCAGGTCGCTGGGCTGGAAACCCGTCCGGAATTTCGTGCGATGTGGTGACCTCTCCGGCAGGCTCCCTGAATTCCTGGAGGTGCAACTGGAGATGCAGCCCCTGGAACTGGACACGGTGGTTGTCCGTGCGGGTAACCCCATTCAGGTTCGGGGGGATACGGTTGAAATGCGCGTTTCTTCCTTTCGACGGGGGAATGAATCCGTGGTGCGGGACGTGCTGTCCCGCCTTCCGGGGATTGAAGTCGATGCCTTGGGGAACATCCGCGTACAGGGCAAACCCGTCGAAAAGGTCCTTGTTGAGGGAGACGACGTGTTCGGCAGGGGATACCGGGTCCTGACCAACAACCTGGGGGCCGGGGTCATCGACCGGGTTCAGGTGCTCCGTAACTTCGATGTCAACCCGCTCCTGAAGGGCATCCGCGATTCCCAAGGGGTTGCGCTCAACCTGGTACTGAAGGAGGAAGCAAAGAACTCCTTCTTTGGCAATGCGGCCCTGGGCGCTGGTTTGCCGGATCGGTATGCCACGCTGTTGAATGGGGCAAACCTTCGGAAAGGCAGCAAACTATTCGGGATCGGCAACCTGAACAATACGGGGAGGGATGCCTCCGGTACAGCCTATGAGTTGCTGTACCCCGAGGGGCGGGACGGGTTTGAGGCTCCGGGTGACGGCCTTTCCCTCCCATCCCATATACCGGGAGGTATGCGGGCAGGCGGGCTGCAAGAAAACCGATATAAATCCAATAACCCCGAGCTCGCAGCGGTGAGTGCGCGGTTCCGGGGTGGAGCATCAACCGGCCTGCAGGCCCTGCTGGTTTACGCGGGGGATGAAACAACTGCCATGGGGAACACGACGGAAACTTACCGGGCCGCTGGCCTGGATTTCACCAATACGGAATACAGGATGGAGCGCACCGGCGAAAGCGCTCTGATGGGAAGGGTCAGCATGGAATACCTAAAGGGCAAAAACCGCTTGCTAATCGGGAATTCCTTGAAATTTGGCAGGTCTGGTATTCGAAAGGTGCAGGAGTTCAATGGCCGGCCTTTCCCCGAACGGGCGGTTGAGACGCGTCGCGGGGTGGACAGCCGGATGGAATTTACCCGTCGGATGGACAGCAGCCACGCCCTGCAGGTCTCCTTCAGGTATATCGATGACCGGCGTCCTTCTGAAAACCTGGTGCGGCATATTTCCTTAGGGAATTTTTTCCCGCAAATGAGCGGTACGGGAGACGGCAAGCAGGACCGGGATGGAAGGCTCACCTTTATTGGGGCAGAAGGGTCCTTTCTGGGCAAAGGCCCCCGGGGACGGGTAGGATGCAGGCTCGGGTTTGCCAATGGGAGGGAACATCTTTTGACCCGCCTTGGTTTTGAGAAAGAGGGAGAAATACGCTTCCCCGGCCCCGATTTCGCCGCCAGGGTTACCAATCAATTGCGTGAGTTTTACCTGGCGGGTAATTTGGAAAGGCAGATCGGAACAGCGGTTTCATTGGAAATTGGCTTAAGGGGCATCCTGGGCCAGAACACGCTGAGGGAAGCCAATCCCGGGATGGGGACCGATTTTCCGAGGATATCGGAGTTCAACTGGAGTTCCCAACCGCAGGCTTCGGACAGGCTGGTCGGGGGGCATTTCTCCAGCTTCATTCCCCGGGTGGGCGTGACCTGGAAACCGGACAACCTGAATGCCTGGCGCTTATCTTATGCCTATGACCTGCAGATACCCCCTTTGGAGGATCAGGCTGCGGTCTGGATACTGGAAGGGTACCGGACTCTGCAAAAGGGTATCGGGGGTTTTATCCGGATGAGGAGCCACCGCCTGCTGGCAGCCTACCAGTTCGGGAACTGGGCCAGGCAAACCCTTGTAAATACTTCCTTTTCCTATGTGTTCGATAAGGAATATGCGGGAAGCACCTCCCGGGTACAACCGGATTTTGCGCTTATCCGGAAGGTGGTTTACCAGGGCCGTGACCTGGCTACCTTCAGTGCCTCCTTCGACTGGTTCCGGGAGGCCCTAGCCTCCAACCTGAAGGTGAAACTAAACCTGGCCTGGCAGTCATTTGAAGATACTGTGAATTTTCAAAAACGGACCGTTGCTCTTTCCTCCTTCCAGGTGGGGGCCGAATGGCGGACTGCCTGGACAGGCGGGTTCAACTTCCATGCAGGCAGCAACTGGAACCTGTCATCTGCCCGCGCCGGCCTCGTTTCCAGTTCCCTTCTGAACAGTAGTTTCCTGGACCTCGAATTCCGGCCGGATACCCGATGGTTCCTGACCCTGAAATCCATCCGGCAGCGATTCCGGGCTGCCGGGAGCCATGCCGGGACCTGGTTGGCAGATCTGGAGGTACGCTTCCAGCCGGCGCCGGCGCGCGCGGGTTTGCGGCTCGGTATCCGCAATGTGTTCAATGCACGCAGTTATCTTTCGCGCCAGGCCACCGATACGGGGGAGGTGCTAACCGAACTGGCGCTTACCCCCAGGATGTTCCTGTTGGAAGCAGACTTCAGGTTCTGAATCCCCGGCGCCGGGATAGGCGGCGCTTTTGGAAAGGGCCGTTAAAGTTTGTAAAATGCAAAAAACTCCTCCCATGCCTACCTTTGCCGACCAGATACTGGCATTTAACCGGGAAGTCCACTATACCGGTGACCTTCCCGATGGTATCCGCATACTGAATCCATTTCGTTCCAACCCGGAGGTCCTGCGCATCTCAGCCGCATTTTACAGGAAATTCTATTCGGATCAGCAACCGCGAAAACTGATCCTGGGGATCAACCCGGGCAGGCTGGGCGCAGGGGCGACGGGGATACCGTTTACGGACAGCAAACGCCTGAAGGACCCCTGCGGTTTGGAAGCGGGGGAACTGCAGACCCACGAGCCGTCTTCGGTCTTCGTCTATGAAGTGATCGAGGCCATGGGCGGGCCAGAGGCGTTTTACCGCCAATTCTATATCAATTCTGTTAGCCCGCTCGGTTTTGTCCGCAGGAATAAAAAGGGGAACTGGGTCAACTGCAATTACTATGATTTCCCGGAATTGTTCGCAGTAGTAAAACCCTTTATCCTGGAGAACCTACGCATTCAGGCCGGGTTTGGGGTTGCCACGTCCACATGCTATGCGCTGGGCAAAAAAAATGCCCGGTTCCTCGAGGAATTGAACCGGGAGGCGGGGCTGTTCGGCCAAATCCTGGCCCTGGACCACCCGCGGTATATCGTTCAGTATAAATCAAAGGAAATACCGGGTTATGTGGCCAAATACAAACGGACACTGGAACAGGGCTGACCTGGGAAACCCTCGTTTTTCTATGGTTTTTATACCATCCATACCGGAAAATTCCGCATATATTCAGGTTACCCCCGGAGAAAGACCAATCCTTTGCCCGTGGATAAGCCCATTGCCGATCTTCACTGTCATCCGAGCCTGAAGCCGCATCTCAACGAATCGATACCCAGTATCTGGCATCCGGCCGGTAACCCTATGGCCTGGCAGGTTTTCCGGGCGTTCAGCATCCGCAAGCTGGCACTCTCCCGGACCCTCAGCAAGCTGGCCCGGGTTACCCAGTCCAACCTCGATTCGTGTCTGGCAGGCAATAACCGGTTGCTTTTCTGCAGCCTGTATCCCTTTGAGCGGGAATTCCTAAGGCCCGACCGCCCCTTTAAACGGGCTTCCCTTTTGGTACGGACGGCCCTGAGGATCCTGATGCGAAGCCGGTATGTAAAAAGTGTGGATATCAAAATGATCCGATTGGTAACCGGCATCTCCGAAAGGTGGGCGGGATGGTTCCTGGACCAGGTCCATGGACGGGAAGCATGGATCGACTATTTCGGTGATTATACCCGGGAATACAGGTATTTGCTGAAATCACAGGGGCCCAGGCCGGGCATCGGGTCCGGGGTGGCGCTTCCCGAATTCCGGCTGGTGCGGTCCTTCGCGGAATTCGAAAAACAGGAGGGCGGCCCTGTAATTTGCGGTATCCTTACCCTGGAAGGCCTGCACGGGCTGGGGAAGTACCCGAAAAGGTTGCTGCGGAATGACGGGCCCTTCGAAGACCTTGAGGTCAGGATGCGGAACCAGATAACCGAAAGCTTTGTAAAGAACCTGCGGGCGCTGAAGACCTCTGAGCGGCAACCGGACACAGGCGAAACGGGATACGCCCCTTTCTTTATTACGTTTTCCCACCACATGAATAATTTCCTGGCCGGGCACGCCCGGAGTTTCGGGGGGTTGTTCGGGTTGGTCTTTAACCAGCAGCCCGGCATGGGACGGGGGTTCTCCTCCCTGGGCAGGCAGCTGGCAGACCAGCTGCTGGAGCGGGGCCCGGATTCGTGCCGGATCCTGATCGACACCAAACACATGTCCCTGTTGGCACGGAAGGAATATTACCAGCGCATCAAGGCCATGCGGGAGGCGGGAGATATCGTACCGGTAATTTCCAGCCACTCGGCGGTCAATGGCCTGGTAAGCCTGGATGCCGCCGCTGCCAACAACAACAGCGACCACAACGAGCGCCGCTCCTTTGTAAGCAAATTTTCCATCAACCTGACCGACGAGGATATTCGCGAAACCCTGGCTTCCGATGGGCTGATCGGTATCTGTATGCACGACGGCCGCATGCCCGGGAAAAAATTCAAAAGGAAGCTGAAAGCGGTCAGGGCCTATAAGGAAAAAGCGAAACGCCTGTATGCCCAGATGTTCCTGACCAATGTCTTCCACATCGTCCGGGTTGGGGCGGCCCACCTCGAAACGGGTGCTGCAGTTGCCGGGGAGCGGGACCCGTGGAAGGTCATCGCGTTGGGAACGGACAATGACGGCATCGTAGACCCCTTTGATACCTACAGGACGGCAGCGGACCTGCCCGCCTTCCGGGACCATCTGGTGGAGGCGCTCAAAGCCCAGGAGCAGCCTTATATGAAGGAGTTCAGGGTGCTGTCCCTGCCTTCGGAGGCCCCCATGGAACCCGGGGAAATACGGCGCCTGATGATGGGACAGACCCCCGAGCAGATCGCCGGGCGGGTGTTTTACGGGAATACGCGCCGGTTTTTAAAAACGTATTTCACGGATGCCTATCGCTACCAACAACCTATTGCCTGAGGGCTTAAAATGTGATCCATGCAGCAGATGAACAATGAAATGATCGTTTCCTACCTCACCCTGAGGAAGACCATTGGCTACGTGGCGGTAGGCATGCCTGTTTTCCTGGTGGTGGGATCCGTGCTGGTCGGGGATTGCTCCGAAATCCAGAGCTCCATCAGCGATTATTACCACACCCAGATGCGGGATGGCCTGGTAGGGACCATCTGCGCGATCGCCTTCTTCCTATTTGCCTATAAGGGGTATGATGTCAGGGATTTCCGAGCCACGCGACTCGCAGGGGTCTCGGCCCTTTTGGTGGCCTTTTTTCCGACCATCTTCACCGGGGAAGCCGTTGCCCCCTGCAATGACGTCAGGCCAATCGAAAATGGCCTGGTCAATAACATCCATTTTATCAGCGCCTTGGTATTTTTCCTGACCCTCTCCTATATTTCCCTCTTCCTTTTCACCCAGAGCAACCGGTCCCCGTCCCATTGGGCCCGACCCAAGAAGAACCGCAACCGCATTTACCGGATATGCGGCATGGTCATGCTGGGGTGTATCGGTTTACTGGCCCTGTATTTCTTCTGGCTGGAGGAGCACTACCCGGAACTGGGCGCCTACGATCCGGTATTCTGGCTTGAATCCCTTGCATTATGGGCTTTCGGGCTCTCCTGGCTTACCAAGGGCCGGCTCTTCTTCAGGGAATCCACAAAGGAGATCAGCGGATAATATCGCGCAATACGATCTGTTCCGGCACGATGGGAAGCGGGATGATTTGCAGGGGGTTGGCCTCGAAATCCGTCAGGACCACGCCGCCCTGGGGGGATCCATCGCCCTGTACGTAAGCGATCAGGATCAACCCCGAATCCGGGTCGGCATCGAAATTCCCGAACAGGAACCGGTTGCCCGTTTCACGTTCGATACGCGCCTGCAGCAAGGGCAGGAAGGGTTCCCCCCCTGCGGCATAGCTACCTGTCGTCAGGTCATAGAGGGCGGGTTGGGAAAAAAACAGGCTGGGTTGCTGGTAGATATAGGAAACCAGTACCAGGTCCCCGGAAAAGCGGGTCCTGAAAAGCCCCTGGCTGAGGATGGGAAACCCCGGGGTGTTCCCCATATCCCCGAAGGTGAGGCTCCCGGTATTGAACGTCTCAAAGGACTGGTCCCTGCCAAAGAGCAGCAACTGTTCCCCCCTCAGGGCCGCCGCCACAAAATTGTCGGTAAGGTTCAGGGAAGTGACCAGGCTTCCGGCGGCCAGGTTAACCAGGCGCAACAGGGGCAAACCGGACCCGGAATCCGTAAAATACACAATGAGCAGGTCCCCGCTGAACAGCATATTGATCTGATCCTGCCCGGCGTTTTCCGTAAGCAGCAAATCCCTGCATGTCCCGGCCGCCCGGTCCAGGACCCGGAGGCGCGTTTCCGGCATACCGGCCCCGGAAAACAGGTTGTAGGCCATCACCACATAGTCCCCATTCCCCCAGATACTCCGCACCGATTTCGGAAAATCGGTTTCCGTGGAGAAACCGCACACATCCATTTGGGTAAAGACCTCCCCGGATTCCAGGTCCTTATAGTAGACCCGCGATTCCTGGCCTTCCCAGGTATAATAGGCTATGGAGGCCGTATCGACCTGATTCCGGCCGTTCTGAAGGAATTCCAGGTTGAATTCCCCGCTCACACTGATTAACTCGGGTTCCGGGGCGTCCGTCCGCATATTGGCCTGGACGACTTCCGTACCCGTATCGGCAAAGGCAGTGAAGGATACCACGGGGGTATCCCCCGCTTCATCCCGGCTTTCCGAAGTACAGGCAGACAGCCCCGACAGGGCGAGCGCTGCCAGCAGGAAGATCAGGTTCTTTTTCATAGCGAAGCCTATCGGTCCTAAAAATAGGGAAAAGCGGGGAAGGAAGCCCTGTTTTACGGCCATGTTATCCCGGAGGCATCGCTTTCCGGGAAATGACCTGCCCTCAGTCGCTTCTTATTTTTCAATCTTGCGCATATGCGCCTCAAACCCATTGAGTAATTCCTGCAGTTCCTTCAGTAAAACATCCCCTTCCTCATTGATCAGTTTCAGGTGCAGTACGGCCAGGGTCAGGCTGTTCCGGGATTCGGGGTCATTGAAAAATTCCAGGTATCCCGATTTGTCGTCTCTTAATTCAGCGGGTGTCCTGGGCCTCAGGTTGAATTTGTTTTCTGAAAGCATCCCGGTGTTCAAAACCTCCTGAACAAACAATTGGTCTCTGGAGTGGTTCCAGAGGTTTTCCTCGTCTTCCTGGTAATCCGCCACCAAATCCCGGAAGGCCGAGATACGGATTTTCAGGGAGTCGTTGGAAAAATCGTTCAGTTTTCCGGAGGACACCAGGGAAGTGTAGGTGCTGAAAGAGGGGTTATACGTCCAGCTGTAAAAGGCAAGGCGGTAGAGGGAGTCTATTTCGGGTAGTTCCCGGTTTGCCAGATCCGAGAATAACAGGTCGTTTATCGCGGCCAGCCTCGAATGGTGTTTGTCCCGGTTGATCCGTAGTTTCTGCAGGTTCCCATCGAACTCCGCTTTTAAAAACGCGAGGGATTCCAGTTCCCGCCTTTCCCGGACCCGTTCCTCATTCCAGTTATTTACGGCCAGGGCAATCAGGATGCCAATCACCACCAGTGCGATTTCCCCGATGGCGTAAAGGAGGTATTTGCTGAACTGGTTCCCGGCCAGCAGGCGCTGGCGGATTTTGCGCAGGAATGCAATCATGGGTTTTTGGTTCGGTTATTTTGGCTGTTTGCGCTGCTTCTTACCGGTTCACAGAAAAGTGCGATTGTAGTCACTCGGCTATCCGGTTGTATTTTTTCAGGATTTCGATTACCCGTTGCTCCGGCAGTTCGTATATGGTGGTATTGTTCTTCCCGGTCATGGTTTCTGCGGCCACCAGTGCATTCAGGATGGATTCCTCGGTGGCCTGGGCAGTGGCTTCGAAGAGCCCCGACATTTTATCGTTGGGGATCATCCGGACCTGCTGGTCTTCTTCCCGGCTGGCGGCACCCGGGTTGGCCGTTGAGAAGGCTATGAAAATATCCCCGGAACCATTGCTGGCATATCCCCCAAGCCGGCTGATGCCAATGGGGACCCTGCGGGCAAGCCTTTTGAGCTGGTGCGGAAGCAGGGGCGCATCTGTTGCGACGATGACGATGATCGAACCCCGGTCTTCTTCGGCCCTGAGCGGGTCCATTACGGGCATGAGATCCGTGATTTCCCTACCCACGGGCACCCCGGCAATCGTGAAGGTCCTGCGGTTCCCGTAGTTGGCCTGGACCAGCACCCCGATGGTGTAGGTGGTCCCGCCAACCTCCAATTGGCGGGAGGAAGTCCCGATCCCCCCTTTAAAGGCGTGGCAGATCATGCCGGTGCCGCCGCCGACACCGCCCTCCTCAACCGGCCCGGTTTTGGCATTGTCCAGGGCCGAAAACGCATGTTCCCTGGTTACATGGAATCCGTTGATGTCGTTCAGGTCCCCGTCATACGTTTCTGCCACCACGGGCAGTGCCCAAAAGACGTCCGGTTCATCAGGAAGCGGGTCATATACGTTGTTTTTGAACTGCCACTCCACCACCGCATCCCTTACAACACCTACGCTGTGCGTATTGGTGATCATTACGGGCCCCTCGAGGAAGCCGGATTCCTCCATCCAGGTGGTGCCGGTCATTTCCCCATTGCCGTTGAGGCTGTACCACCCGGCAAATACGGGGTCGTATTTTTTTCCCCTGGGCAAAACTGCCGTTACCCCGGTCCGGACGGGGCCATTGCCCACTTCCAGTTTCCCGTCGCCGGATATGAGGGTCGTATGCCCTACGGTTACCCCGCTGACGTCGGTAATCGCATTCAGGGGCCCCGGCTGCCCGTCCAGCGGGATGCCCAGGTCCCGGGCCCTGGGGTTTTGGCCAAAGGCCTGACTTATCAGGAACAGAGCAGACAGGGTGATTAGCGTGTTTTTCATAGGGTTGGTTTCAGAATAAGATTTCATTTGTGATGGTCGGAATTCCTGTTAATTCGTTTCAAGTCGATCGATTTCTTTTTTTATCTCCTCTTGCAAAGCGATCACTTTAGACCGGGTGTCTTCCAGGGGCCTTTTGATAAGCCAACCAAATTGATTCCTCTGCGACCTCAGGAAGAACAGGTAGGCCTGATCCGTTTTTAACTGTTCAAAATCCAGTGGGGACATGGTGCCCCCGCTGTAGTTGAGATCGGTATGGTCACCTTGCCAGAAATCCTTGAATCGTGAGGGGAACAACTCATCCCTGGCGCGAAACAGGAATTCGATGTAAAGGGTTTCGAAATTTTTGATCCACAGGTCTTCGTCTTCGTAAAGCAGGACGATTTTATTCCGGATGACCTCATTGGATATCAGGCTGACACCGACTGATTTCAATGTTTCGAATACGTGGTTGGCCATGTCTGCATCAATAAAAATACGCGTCGAGGTAAAAAAGTGCTGGTCCAGGGAGTCGTTATACGGTAAGTTGTTCTCCAGGTGGTCCAAAAGGATGTCGATGGAATTTTCATTTTGCCGGTAGAAGGCCAGCCCTTCTTCGAACTGGACCAGGTCATTCTTAAATTGCAGGTCAAATGCCTGCAGGATTTCAATTTCCTTTTTTAACAGAAGCTTGTCCTCGTTCCAGTTATTGATCTGCAGGGCGATCAATATTCCTATTACGACCAGGGCAATCTCGCCGATTGCATAAATCAGGTACTTGCTGATTTTGTAGTCGTTAAGCAGACTTTGGCGGATTTTGCGGAAGAATGCAATCATGGGTTGCGGGTTGGCTGGTATGAAATGCAGCGTTGCAGTTGATATGCCTAATATTCCCGGCAACCGCTACAGCGGATGCTGAATTTCATAAAGATCAAGGTAGCAAAATTCCTCCGGTTATATATGGTGGGGGGAGAAAGTACCCAAAGTGCTGAAAAGGTTGGTTTACGAGTAAATGGAGATGATCCAGGCAACATAGAACCAACCCAGCCCAACCCAGCTGATCGGGTGTATACGCCCCAGGATAGGTTCTGTGGGTAATGCGATTGCCCAGAAATCAATCCGCAAGATATTCCAGTGGCTCCCTGGATCCCGTCATCTGCCAGTGCCCCAGCGAAATGGGGATGTTGCCGATTTGGTTCAGGGTATCCAAAAAATCCTTAAGTATAAAGGGTTCACCCCGGGATTCCCGTAACCGGGCGTAGTCGGCCAGGGCGCTTTCCAGCAGGTATTTGCCCGTGATGTAACTGGTGCCATATCCCGGCTGCCGCAGGTATAAATGCTGCTCAAAGAGGAGGAGCTCTTTTTCGGTCTTCATCCACCCTCGGGGGGTGTATTCGCTGTGGATGCCGCCGGCTTCCTCCATGGTCATCTCGTTGGCATGGGCGTACAACGAGCCCAGCCCCCTGGCAGCCCGCTGCGCGATCATGATATAGACAATCTCCCGGGTCCTGGGGCTGTCGTCATACAGACCGGCTTGCATAAATAGTTCCTCAACCGCGGTGGCAGTCCCCTCGTTCCGTGAATCGAAAATGTTGTACAGCAGGGGGCCTTTGCGCACCTCGCTTTCATGCGGCTCATTGTCCATGCGCGCCAACTCAAACCAATGGTAGAAATGGGAGTACAGGGGCCTGGGGTCAAAATGTTCCCCGATCAGGAAAAAGTTCCGCTTTTCCCGGGGTACGTACGCCCCCAAATGCTCCCGCAACGCAGGGTCAAAATAGGGTTTCACCGTTACGATATCCTGCTGGTCCAGGAATTCCATCAGGCTTCTGGCAGCCGCGTCGGCCATCTCTGCATAGGCTTCCGGGGAGTTGGCATCCACCAGCTCCGGGAGGTTCCGGTTCCGGTGTTCTTCCAGTTTCAGTGAGGCCCAGGCCCGGGCCAGTTCGCGTTTGAGGAGCATTACCTCGTCTTCCCAGGTCAGGGGGACCAGGTGGACATTTTGCTGGTACCAGGTGTAGTGGTCCTTCCCGATTCCCGAGGGCCCCGTTTTGGATTCCGATTCGGCCTGCAACCAGGAAACGAGTTCCTCCGTGGAGGCGATGGCTTCATCGATCACTGAAACCAGTTCCGCATCGCCCCGGACAGGTTCCTGCATTTTCAGGTCGTTCAGCACCACCCCCTGTTCCCGGATATCCCGGATGCCGGCTATCCACAGGTCCCGGGCATTACCGGTGAGGTTTTGCCGGGCCTGGGCATTCAGGGGGGCAATGATTTTAAGGTCGGACAGCAAGCTGCTTCGTTCTTCCGCCGACAGGGGGAAGCGGTAGGTCCAGAGTTCCGTGGTGGCATGGTGGGTGGGTCCTTCATGGGCGGGCACATCGCTGCGGTCGGTCCATACCGACTTGTAATAGGCGGGGTCCCGCGCCCAGGGCTGCAATACCCGGTAGTTGAAATCGTAGCCATTCATCTCCGCCCAGGTAACCATCCAGTCCACCTGCTGTTCCACCGGCCAGGCGGTGGTGTCAATGGCCTGTAACCGGGCTTGGAGTTCTTTGAATTCGGGCCATCGCGCCTCAAAGGTTTCGGCTGTATAGTCCGGGGCGCCGTCGCGGAGCGGGGGTTTTTCAAAGGCCCGCCACTCCTGGAACAAGGCCGCCAGATCGCGGTAGTCATTGGATGTAAACTGGGTTGTGTCGGCTGTGGAACCGGGGATTTCCGCTTTTGGGTCACCCTGGCAGCTGATCAGCAGCACGGTCAAAAGCGAGAGGATAAGGGGAGGTGTTTTCATAGGTGGTTGGTACAACTTGCCGTGGAAGCGAGGGTTTCCAGGGGTGATTTTAGGTCAATTTAGGGAAATTCCGCGGATTGGTCTTATGTGCGGGAAAGGGTTACGGGCATGCCATGCATTTGGGAAGGAGAGGGTAGGCCTTGCGGCTGATATTTTATCCTTTTCCCAAAAAATCCGATACCGGGGAGGCCTCTCCGGATTCCATCTCACAGGTCCAGCTGTCGATCCACCACCGGCCTTTTTCAAAATGCAGCTGGATACTGTTCAACCCCCTGATATTGGTTGCAACTTCCGGGTCCTTCCGAATTTCAAAGGCACTCCAGACCTGGGCGACATTACCAAAGTGGCTCACCGCCCTTTTCAACTCCTTTTCATAGAAATCCTCCCGGGGAGCAAGCCCCATGGGGATGTATTCGGCCTCCAGGGAATGGGATTCGGCATTGCCTTCTTCGTCTAACCGCGTAATCACGGCATTCTCAGCATGGATAAACCGGTCCCGTTCAAATTCCCAGGGGTCGCTGCCCGCACCGGAAACCACATCGTAGTACGCGTTTATGATGGCATCGATCGATTGGACGTCTTCCGCATATTTCTGATCCGTATATTGTCCGGAGACAGAAGAATAGAATACCAGGGAAACAAGGAGCAGCATTTTTCTGAACATATTTTGCGTTTTATGGATTCTTGGGCGAGGATTAAGATTTAGCCAGCCGGTCATGATTTTCCATTTCTTAACCGCTCAACTTCTTCTGAAATTTCGGCGATTAACCCCTTGATTAAGATACTTAACTCTTTGCTCCGATTAACCCCGTATCTCCTGATAGACATCAGGTAGGTCAGTTTATTTTTGAATTGCTGATCGTTTATCAGCGCAGTGTAATCGTTGGGTATGGCCATTCCATTGCTTGGATCTATCTCAAAATTGTTAGTTAAAAAGGGCGTCATGACCCAGATGCCTTGGCAGGGATCCTTATTCATTTTTCCCGGTTATTACAGGCCGGAACTTCTGGATTTTATTCTCCAGGATATCCCCCAGGTAGAGGTTTCCCTGGTCGTCGACGGCAATGTCGTGGTAGCGGGCTGATGGATTATTGAATTGCATTTGCAGATTCAGGTCCAGGTCAAAACGAAAAATGGTCGAGCTCTTAGCGATGGAATCGTAATCAATGGCAAAAAGGAGTTCGTTTTTCGGGTCAAAGGCAACCGAGTAGAGCTGATGGGCGGATGTATTCTGCCATAGTGTTTGGAACTTACCCATAGCGTCAAATTTCTGGATCCGGTTGTTTTCGCGATCGGCCACATAGACATTTCCGGAGGGGTCCAGGTCAATCCCATGGGGGGTATTGAACCCGCCTTTGTCCTTGCTCCTGTTGGATTCCCGGTCCGGGCCGTTCTCGCCCCACTCGAATAAAAAGGTGTTCTCCCCTGAATAGTTGACCACCCGGCTGTTCCCATAGCCGTCACTCACATAAAACGATCCGTCCCGCGCACTCGCCACATCGGTTGGCAGCGCAAAATGGGTGGAATCGTTGCCTAAAACCGTTGCTTCCCCAATTGCCAAAAGGAGTTCCCCGTCCGGGTTGAATTTCAGGATTTGCTGCAAGCCCACATCCGTGATCCATATATTGTTATCCGGATCCACCTCCAGTCCGTGGGGCATCAGGAATAACCCAGCCCCCCAAGATTTTAATACTTTTCCGGTCTCGCTGTCGATGGTAAGAATCGTATTGCCTTCAATTTTTTCTTCGGGCGGGGGGAACATCCAGGGCCTTCCCGCCCGGTGGAAGACCACCAGGTTGTTTGCAGCATCCATTCCCAATCCGGTGGGCATGCCCAGTACCACATCTTCCGGCAGGTCGGGCCAGTCTTGCACCAGCTCATAGGAATCGGGAATCCCGGTTTCAGTCGGTGTCTTTTTTTCGGGTTCCCCGCAACCTGCAGCCAGCAGTACGGACAACAGATAAAGGACCGCCAATAGCTGATGCGGTATTTTTATGATGTTGGAATTTGCCATGTGTTTCAATTGTTATTTTTCAATTTCAGAGGTGATTTTCACCAAGGGATCAATCTACATTATTTTTTCCCTTCGCAATTCTATTTTTTGGCTTCCTTCCGGTTCAACGCCACAATTGTTGTCTTTTTGCTCCCGGAGTGCTTTCCTTTCCGGTAGTTTGCTATCTTTAGTTGCAAGACTATTCCCTTCCAACCAAATGGTACGCCTGCTTCTATGCTTAGCGCTCTTAGTGTTCCCCTGGCCCGGGAAGGCCTGGGTCTATCCGGAACACCGTCAGATCTCTTATTTGGCCATCCAGCAACTGGGCCCCGAGTACCGAAGGATCCTGGACGAAATCTGGGCGCAGGTCCGGATAGGCTACGAGGACCGGCTGTCCCCTTCAATCCTGGATCCCGGGCATGGTTTGGACCCGGAAGTACTCGACTTTGCTTCCTGGCCGGCCATAGCGGGGGACCACAGCTGTTCCCCGGAGCAAATGATGGATATTATCCTTGCCAGTGACTGGATCCTGCGGGTAGACCACATCGCCACCAGGTTGCAGAACGACCTGGCCAAAGCCCAGCGACCGGATCAGACCATCAATGCGATCCGGAATTCCGACATAAGGCTGCAACGTGCCGACAGCGACTATGCCACGCGTGCAGGGACCAACAATGTGCATTTTCTGCTGGCGCGGACCACCGTAGCGGCAACTGCAGGGGAGTATTTCAACGAAAGCCTGCAGGAGGGCGCCCCGCTCAATGCCCTCGGTGCGTATGGGTATTTCCACACCAGGGCAATGGAAAGGGTAGCTCAGTCAAATTCGCCCAACCTTACCCGGGAACAGCGATCTGCAATCCTCCTGGCGGCCATGGCCAACGAGGCATTTGCGCTCCATTTCCTGGAGGACGCTTTTGCCGCAGGCCACGTGGTCGGGAGCTGGGGGAATGCAGCCCAGCGCAAGGGGACACACGACCACTACAATGAGGCCGGGCTGGAGGTCGAGACCTGGGATGAACAGCGCCTGGTCCTCACGGGTGATGCGTACATGCGCCCCGCAGACGCGTTGGTTGTTGCCAAAGCGGTTCAAACCAGCCTGGAGCAGTTTTGCCAGGCAATGCTGGAGGGTAGGGGCGGAACCCTTGTCCCCCCGGGGGACCTGGAAATTCTTCCCGACACCTTCGACGTGTGCGCGAACAACAATATGCCCATAGGTTTGACAAACAGGGAGCTGCTGGATGAGGTACTGCTGGGTACGCCCACTCCGGGCCTTGTGGAAGGATTGGGGCAGCTGGCCCGGTTTCGCACCGAGCTGGGGCCGTTCATCGGTGCCTCGTCTTCCGTGGAGACCGGTTGGTTGAACGGTGGGTTTGGCCCGGGCCAGGAGGAACAGGCCCTTATCGGGAGTATCGAAGCGAACCTGGTATTCGGACTTGGCCTGGACGGGGTGATGAACAAGGCCGGGGATGGACTGGCGTTTATCCAGGTAGGATGGCGCCAGGATTCACCGACCACCAGCCAGTTTACCGACCCGAGTTCCACGATACAGGGAAGTTCCGTTACGGCTACCATCCCGGGAAGGTCTGCCTACAACCTGCGGGTGCGCATGCCGTTCTGGCTCATCCCCGGCGACCTGATCCTGGGGGCGGCTATTTTTTCATGGGCCTCCCCAAAAACACTTGAACGCATGGCCGTGACAGCGGGCAATGGGGGGTTCATTCCCTGGCAATCGGGTATTTCAACGGGGATCGGACGCTTCCAGTTCGTGCTGGGCAGGGAAGTGGGGGTCTCCTTCTACGGGGTACGCCGGATCCAGGAGTCCCTGGTTATTCCCAACAGGACGTTCAATGAGACATCCCTGGTGGCCTACCGGTCTACCAAATGGGACTTCCCCTTTTTGGAGTATCAACCCACCCGGACGTTTTCAAATACGCAGAGCGCCAGCCTCAAGGTGCAGTTCTCCGTAGGCGTGGATGTGCCCTGGAGGGAAAGGACCCTGGCCCCGGCAAATGCGGATGCGGTTGACCTTGAATCGGTCTGGTATATGGGGATGCGGCTGGTGTACCACTGGAGGCGCTATTTCTAGGGCCCTCATGCATCCTGCAATTGCGTTCCTCTTGTGTATTCTTTCGTGTTACAGGTATTTGATCAGCTGGTTTTCAGCCAGCATCCGTCAGCCTGACTTTCTGTTTAATATAAAATCGCTTGCCAGATAGGATAAGGTGCTGACCAAAAGGGCTGCGGCCAACTCCGGCAGGATGGCACTGAAAAACTGTTTCCAGATGATGTACGAGACAAGCCCTGCGGACATGGAAACAAGGGCGGATTGCCAGTACAGGGTTTTTTTGAGGATGGAGAAGACGATTACGGGGATCATTACGGGGATGTAAAATTCCGTAATAAGGATGATTACTTCAAGGATGGAAGACAGGTAGCTGGCCACCATAATACAGATCACCCCCATCAATACCGTGTAGAGTTTGGCGGCCTTTAATTTTTGCTTTTCCGTCATCGGTCGCAATGCGCCCATGATGTCTTCGCTGAACAGGATACTCCCTGCGTTCAGGACGGTATCCTGGGTGGACATGACTACCCCAATCATGGCAATAATGAATATCCCGTAAAGGATGCCCGGAAAGTGTTCAGAAGCGATATGCAGCAACACCTGGTCGCTATTGCCAAGTTCCGGGTACAGGTAATACCCGGTACTGCCGATAAAGACCATAAGTACAAGCCAGACGGACAAAAACAAGCCGGTGGCAATAGCCGCATTCCGCGCTACCTTATTGCTTTTCGACGCCAGGAACCTGCCCAACCCGCCTGCATCGAGGCCGGTTGAACTAAAAAGCCATAACAATCCGAAACCGAATATGCCAATCATGGGTTGTGTATTGAATTCACCGGTAGTCTGGGCCACAGTCACCTCAACGTACTCTTGCCAGGAAAACTGTTCGTCGGAAAGGATCAAAAAAGCCAGTATGGGGATCAGGATGATAAAATGTACAAATTGGACGGCATCCGTCTGGATGGTTGCCCGGATACCCCCGAAATACGAATAGACGATTACAATGGTGGTTACAATGATGATGGACCCGATTTTGGAAAAACCAAAGACGTTGTTGATCAATTCCCCGCCCGCATAGCTCATGGCCACCGTTACGGACCCGAAAAACAAAAGGGATGCGATACCGGTGGCCAGCTGGATGATTTTGTGGTTGTGTCCATTTTTACCCCCGACCAAATCCCCAATCGAGTAGATATCCCCGAACTTGTTCCGTATTCGGGGAACCAACAGGGTGCCAACCAGGATCAAACCCACCCCGCAAAGCGGAATCAGGCAGGCCATAAACATCCCCCTGGAAAAGCCATCCCGGGTTAATCCCATCGTCCAGCCGGGCCCTATAAACGAAGCGCAAAGGGAGGAAAAGATCAGGAAGAAGCCCAGCCCCCTCCCGGCCACGGAATACTCCTCAAAGTTCCCTTTTTTACGCGTAAAAAGGATAAAACCAAAATACAGGCATCCGAAAACGAGAATTAAAAACTGGGTTGCGTTCATGGATTTTCGGTATTGCCCCTTTTGGTTTGGCCTTGTTGGGTTTTAGGCGTGTTGGCCCTGGCATCAAATTATGTATTTATTCAATACCATCTTTGTCAGGCCGTAATTCTTTTCCGGTTTCCGTTGGAAATGGCTCTTACATGTTTACATTTAGGTACTTAAAAAACCCATCATGCAATACGAATCAGTTTACAGCCTGCTCCACGAATTTTATGCCGTGCTGGAGGCGGAGGTCCGGGAAACCATGAAAATACCAGAGGATTCCCGTGTATCAGAGGGCAATACGGCCGTATGCCTGATCGACGGGGAAGGCAGGGTCCATGGCAAAATGTTCGGGTCCGACACGGTCAGGCAGCGCCAGTCATTCAGGGTTGCATGGACCAAGGCAAGCCAGGTTTGGCTCACCGGAATTGAAACCGGGGAATACGAACGACGGGTATTCACCGGGGAGATCCCGGAAAACGCCAATGGTATCGATAACCCGGACCTTATCGGTTGGGTAGGCGGCCAACCCGTTACCCTGAAGAATGGCCTTCATTTCTCGGTGGGATTCAGTGGGTTCCGGGGTACGACGGACAAGAACATCGTACTTGAGGCATTCAAAAGGATGAACCTGCTGCCATAGGCCCGGGGCTATAACCCCTCATTTTTGATGATTTCCCCGCCTTTCATCACAAATTTCACCCGGGTCATTTCAGAGATGTCGTCCAGCGGGTTGCCTTTTGTGGCAATAATATCGGCATACTTTCCTGCTTCAAGGGTGCCGATTTCTGTTTCTTTCTTCAAAATTTGCGCGTTGACGGCCGTCGCGGTGATGATTGCCTGCATGGGAGTAAATCCCAGCTTCAGGTACTCGGCGAATTCATTGCCGGAGTAGGGGGCGGGCCACCCGACAAAATCAGATCCCAACCCGAACTTCACCCCCTTGCGGCGGGCCAGCTGGTAATTCCGGTACATGGACTCCTTCCTTTGCTTCCGGATCTCCTTTGCCTTTTGCAAATACGCATCTTCCGTCCCTTCGTAATAGGTGCTGACGGAGAGGGTCGGTATCAGCCAGGTACCATGCTGGATCATCAGGTTCATGGCTTCTTCATCGATAAAGGAACCGTGCTCAATGGTCCGTGCCCCGGCTTTTACCGCCATCTTGATCCCCTCTGCGGCATGGGCGTGAGCCATTACGGGCACATCACGCCGGGCAGCCTCTTCCACCGCCATTTTCAATTCTTCACTACTCATGTGGACATTGTTCGGGTTATCACCGGCGCTCATAAAGGCACCGGTCACCAATACCTTGATCCAGTCGCTGCCGTATTTGATCTCGCGGCGGACGGCCTTCCGCATTTCTTCGGGCCCGTCCACGATCAGGCCATCCGGGATCAGCTCCTGCTCGTGGGAAAGGAAATTGATGTCGCCTCCCCCTCCGGAAATCGACAGGTAGTGTCCGGCCCCGTAGATGCGCGGCCCCTTGAATAAGCCGTTGTTGATGGCATCCCGGATATCCATATTCGCATATCCTACATCCCCGTCCCCGGCTACCCTCAAGGTGGTCCACCCCGCTGCCAGCAGGTCCTGCACCGCTTTCAGCCCTACCAGCGCCTTATGGGCAGAGGAGCCCTTCAGGTGGCTGATCTGGTAGTCGCTCACATTCAGGTTGGGGTGCACGTGCATGTCGATCAGGCCCGGCATAACGGTATATCCGGATAAATCGACAATGGAGTCCCCGGGCGCAATAAGGTCCCGCGTCCCGACCCGGACAATCCGCTCCCCCTCGACCAGGATGACCGTATTGGCCCTGGCGGTTTCGCTGATTCCGTCGATCAGGTTGCCACAGATAATTACAGTCCTGTTCTGGCCCGTAAGCAACAAGGCATTGAGGGTGCAGCATACAATCAGAAAGAGGGATTTTTTCATTTTCTCAGTTTTTTTCCAGTTTCAGGAATCTTGCGGCATTGTTGTAGAATATACCTTCCCTTTCCTCTTCAGTAAGGAATTCCAGGCTATTCAGGAATTCAATTGATTTGCTTATCGCGTATGGCCATGTCATCTGGTCAGACCCGAACATCACCCGGTCCAGGTATCCGGCGTGTTGTGCATTCCTTAAAAAGTCGGTTACCGTTCGCTGGGTGTTGGGCTCAACCCATAACATTACGCCTATGTCCGTATATAGTTGGGGGTAATACGCCATAAGCCGCAAAGCGTGTTCGTGCCATTCTTCACCTCCATTATGCATTAAATAGATCCTTAATTTGGGATAATTCACCAATACGTCCTCAATCAAATACGGGTCCCCCAACCGCAGCCGTGCCTTTGGCGACCAGGAATAGGTTCCTCCGGGATCACCTCCTCCGGTATGAACAGCAACCGGGATGTCATACTTTTCACAAATCCGCAGATAGGGCTGCCAGATCGCATCACTCAGGGTCGTACCGCTGTAATATGCCCCGATTTCCCCGAATACTTCAATTTCTTTGTCGATGACCATTTGTTCAAACTTTTCTGCATCAAGGCCATAGTCGTCGGGATGAAAAATCAAAATACCCCTGATGATTTTTTGATTCTTGTCTTTTGACACCCATTCCTGAACACTTTCAGGGCTTCCGCTCACAACAGCCGTTGTAATATTCCATTTCTCGAATTCCCTGAAGGTAGCTTCCCTGAGTTCCCCGGCCGATGCGGAACCCGGAGTTCCGTAATAGTCGGTTGGATTGGTCAATTCCCGAATTTCCGACTCTGTATACGAATGGATGTGCATGTCTATTATTTCGGACTGTCCGACCAGCACATCCGTGCTTATAAGGCCTATTAAGATGATCAGTAGTATTCTGTTCATGGGGTGAAGGGGTTGAGTTTGACGGTTTGGAGTATAGTCAGTTGCGAGGGTCGGCTATGAATTTTTCACGTACTCATAGCCTTCCTATGTTTGCTTTTGTATTTATTTAACTGTAAATGATGTTATGGCTCCATCGAGCAAATGGAACTTTCCTTCAGCATTAGCCATACAAAAAAGGACATATTCACCAGAGTTAAAGTCGACATTAATTCTTGCTGCTAATTCGGGTCCGATAGCAGATGTCGCTATTATTCCTCGTGCTGGTGGGGGACCATTGTAATTAGTATACCAATTGATCACATCTTCTGCTTTTGCATCTTCATTTAATCTTGAAATGGCTACCAGATGATATTTTGAACCTGAATTTACTACCTCGATAGATTGATTCCCTTTAGAAATAGGACTGCTTAACTCAAAGTTTTCATCGGTCATCGTTATAGTCAGATCAGATTGCGGTAAATTTTGAGACTTATCAAGTGTTCCGTAAACTTTAAAAGATTTGTGTTCGAATCCTGCGAAATGAGGCGCAGAATCATCGCCCATAACACAAACCCATGCATAGTTTCCAGAATCAAGTAGGAGTTCGATTTCACTTGACCCAGGTTCTGAAATAACTCCACCTCTGTGCGTCATCCACTTTGGTCTAACGCCTCCGGTCCTAATAGAGTCTGAATAGGTTTTTATTAATTGTTCAGTTGTATATCCCTTATCCAATTTGATAAGATGTGCAGAATGCATTCCAGATGAATTGTTCGATAGCTTCAATTTTAAGAGTCCAGCAGGAACAGAATCCGGTGCTTTAAATGAGTCATCTGTAATTACAACGGTTACATCAGAATTTACTCTTTTTACTTTATTCTCAGTATCCTTGTTTGATTTCTTGGAATTACAGGACGTTAATAGAGTAAGTAGTATGAGTGCGAAGTTTATTTTTTTCATAAAGTTGGTTTTAAATAAAAGCTAACAGTTTCGTATAAGCTGCGAATGAATGCAGTTCATACATTGTTGTACCACGTAATGTTATTTAGCCTTTACTTGAATTAATTTTCCTTCAGGCATACTCATATCTCTATGGCCTCCAATTACAAGCCACTTTTCGTTCTCCTTGATCATGAAGTCACTCCATCTAAGAGTACCTTTAAACGTATTTCCTTTCGTCCTTCCATCCGGCTTGTCTTCTCCCTGATATATGAATGTTTCTGTATGGGTATAGTGTGCAATGGCAGATCTTCCATCATTTGACAAACGAATGGAAATCGGCGTAACCTCCATTTCTATACATTCTTCCTGTTCTTTCATGATTGCCCAAAAGCCTGCTATCTCTTCTTTTGTTGTCAGTTCATCCTTTCCTGACGCCCATCTTTTCCACTCAGGATGATAATATGCCAGATAAGTATCAAAATCATTGTCTTTCCACGCTTTAAATCGACTTTCAATCGCATTCCACACTTCCTGCTCAATTTGCTGATGATTTAATACTTCTTCGTCAACAGTGTTGGTTGACTTTTCATTCTCATTGCATGACAATAATACAAGGCCTAATACAGCCATTGAGTATAACTTTCTCATCATTTTTGATTTTATGAGGTACAACTGCCTGGCTGTGACTCTTGGCCGAGCATCAAGCGGTTCCGTTTGACTTCTAAGTTAGCAAAAAGGATCAGTCGAAGGCCTATGAGTAAGAGCCGTTGGGGTGCATTGCTATTAATAATCCAATTGCCTGAAATGCCACATTACCGTATCTGGTAAAATGGTTACTACAATTTTCTTGTCTAATGGAGCGCCGTTCGCGTAGTAACCGTTCATGAAATGGTCCATTTGAAGATTCTGACGTTTTAAGTCCAGGATGTACGTGCCGTCGCTTTGTTCAAATTCCATAGAAAGAAATCCTTCAAATGTCTCATTTGGCTCCAATGCATGCAGCTCTAATGTATCCTTACCGCCGGATGTATAAAATTTGATTTGCGTAATGGCATTTTCTGATTGGTTTACCAGCTGAACTTCAACTCCTTTTGAATCGGAGTTTTGGCAAGAAATAACCAGAAATACAACAATTGCTTTAAGCGCTTTCATATACTGCCTAACGGGTAGTTTATGGGGTTGTCTTAATACCGCTTATATAGAGTTAGCAGCAATTTTTAATTGTCAATTCCAAATTTGAGTTGTCGGTTGTATTCTTCTGAAGAGAAGGTGCCTTTTGAGTCCTTAATCAGATTTCCTTTACTCATCGTCCAAAGCTCGAATCCACTAATTTTCACTTTATGTCCCTTTCCGTTGCGGTCCGCATCCGTTCCAGTTAATGTCCAATGAAACGCTACTCCATCCGGTTTGGGAGTTAAACTATCAAAACGAACCTCCATATCTGGAAATTTGGTCATAAAACTTTGTGCAACGTTCGAAATGGCAGATCTCCCGGTTGCAGAATCTCCTTCGTTGACTTGTAACGATCCATCTTCTTCAAAAAACATAGCAACAAACTCCGGTCGCTTCCCGCTCCAGGCCTGGGCATAGCCTTGGGCAAAAATGTTTATGTCAAATTTTCTTTTTTCTTCAGATTGTTCATGTGCGGTCCAGCCTATACTCAGAAGTTTCCATTGTTTATTTTCTTTGATGAGTATCATATGGTTAACTTCTCTTAAGCCAGGAATACCAAAACGATTTACAACCGCATCTGCTCTTACCAGGGCCATACGTTCTTCAGTAACCAGTATATCATAGTCGCCCACTATTTCAATATAGGGTCTGAGTTCCCTGTTCTCAATGTTTTTGATGTATTCATTTATTGTTACTTCGGTATTTTTCCATACACCATCTTGCTCCCTGGTATATCCTATCACAGCCTTGTCAAAGGTGAGATTGTCCAGTTCTTCCAGATTATAGTTACCAGCTGCCCTGAATATCTTTTCTACGGCAGCTATTATTTCACCTTCTTCATTTGAAGTGGAATTTATTGTGCCGGATGCTGCCTCTTCACTTATATCAGTTGTATCCCGATTGAACTGACAACTCACAATCAGCAAGAAGAGTAGTGAAGATGATAAAATGTGAATTCTCGAATTTCTATTCATTATGAGTTGAATTCATTGCTGCGCATTTTTTTAAGCCCTTGTTGTGTGAACGCTTTTTTATTTTATAATCTGCCTGAGCTATTCAGCAACTACTTTTGATGACTGTCTTGCTGCCAGTTGCCATCCACTTTTGGTTTTTATCCAAACATTGGTGAATCTCCTCGGTATCCATTCCTCACTGTTGGGGTTCATATTTGAAGGCTGTTGCAGCTCCTTACCCATTACAATGGCAATGTCCTGATTGAAAGTTATATTTTCAATAATTCGTTTAACTGCGGGAAATTTATGCCCGCCTTTCATAAGCGCCACAATATCCTGGGTCGTAACAATTTTTCCATTTGGGTTATTCACCACATAGTTTTCTGACCAAATTTCCAGTAATGAGGTTGTGTCCCCCTTATCGAGCAATTCGGTCCAGTGTTTTTCCAGTTTCCTGATATCCATTTCATCATCTGATTGCCCAAAAGCAAATGTGGCAACGAGCATGAGATTTAGTAAGAAGCAACAGCATGTTTTCATCATTCAAATGTTTAGAGGTAAATATCCTTTTGTTTTTAGAGGGGTTACTAGTTGACACACAATGGTGTGGGTATAGATCGTGCCTTATGGCATGACCTATATCCTATGTTGGGCGCAGTTTATTTCTTACTTCGCATCGAGATTTAAAAACCTTGCAGCATTATTGTAAAAAATATCTTCTTTCTGTTCCATTGAGAGGAAAGGTGCTTCATTGATTACTTCGATGGCACGTCCCAATAGCTCAGGAAATAGTATCATGTCTGAGCCGAACATAATATGCTTTCCAAATCCAGCGCTGACTAATTTTTTCAGATGATATTCATAAAAGTACTCACGAGGATAATAGACCTGTATACCACCAATGTCGGCGTAAATCTGCGGGAAATTACCCATCATCGCGATTAACTCATCTATGAATGGTTCACCGTAATGCATAACGGATATTCTTAATTTTGGGAACTTCCGGATAATTGGCTCCAACTCCAATGGATTGGAGAGGAGAGGGGTCATTTTTGGTTCAAAATAGAAATGGCCTGGAAGTCCGCTTCCCATATGAATCGCAATGGGAATGTTCAATTCTTCTGCCAGGGCATAGTAAGGATGCATTCGAGAATCCGAGGGTGCAATACCTTCATATTGATTAGAGATTTCGCCCAGCACTTTAAAGTCATGGTTTTTAACGAGTGATCGGAGGCTATCTGGATCAATGCTGTCACGGCCTATTCTGTATTGTGAGCTCCGAATAATTTGCTTGCCAATCCGCTCTTGAAGGAATATTACATCTGGAGGGGGCCACTGGTCACAGCCCCAACAATATTGTACTGTTCAAATTGTTGCCTTATACGCCGTACAAATTCTTCATAGGATTTGGGGGCCCAAATTGGATCTTCACATTCTGGATTTTGAAATTTCTCGTTCCAAAGTTCCAGATAATTGTCTCTTGGATCAAAGTGTTGTATCGTATTAATTATTGGTAAACATATGGCGCCATTTGTGAATTCTTCCTCAAATGACGAATGCACATGCATATCAATTATGGGTCCTTTATAAACCTCATTGCCTTCAGGGTTTGATTTTGTTTCTCTTTTCGAGTTACACCCTATTAGTAATACTGTTGCGAAATATATTAGAATTACTCTCACGGTTTAATGATTGCGCCCAACGTTTAGTATATGAAAAGTAGGCGATTTCGAATCATCAAACTTTCGGTTGAGCACCAAATTCGACACAAGTCAAAAGACTTAGTTTTAGAATTTTTTCGCCTATTTTTTATATACATTGTTACCTTCAGTTTAATTTAGGTTCTTGCTGTGTTCTACAGTGAATACCTCCGCCTCCCCAGTTAATGGAGAGTGCATCCATCATGATGATATCACGATTTGGGAAATATCTTTCCAGAATAGTACGAAGCTTTTTATCTTTCGTTTTCTCAGAGTCAGGCATTCCTTCCTTCCAATATTTAGAAGCGATCACCACCCCATTTGTAATTGTGAAATTGGCATATTCAAGGGCAGGAACCATGATAATGGAATCCCCTAAAGAAATCTTCTCTCTTTCTTCCTGGTTAAACAAACCATAATAAAGCGGTTCGTTCATGACCCATGGAAAACCATGCAACGAATAATCAGGTGCTTCTATAGTTTCGATATGGTAGGGTTTTCCATTGGGTTGCCTTGCTTTTTTTAGTTGAATGAGATTTTCTTGAAAAACATCGTAGTCATGAGCTAGCAAAGCATTTTTATCCCGATCATCTTCACTAATAACAGTAGCTAAAATTGTGGTATCATTTAAAAAACGAGTTGTTACATCAATATGGCCATTGGCTCCTTGCCCTACGAATCGATCAATTTTCAACATAGGTTTATCAATCAGAGGAAACCTGTCTAGCCAAATAATTTGCTCTTTTCCCAGCCTGGTCAGTAGAATTTTCTCTACTTCCTCAATTGTTTTATCAGTGTTGCGCTGAGTTGCCAAGACCTTGTAAGCAATGATTGTATTACTGTTTACCTCAATTGCTCCACCTTCAAAATATAAACCAGTCGAATCTTTTTCATAACCATAAAGTTTTTGAAGTGTATTTGAAAGCTGCCCTCTAAGATCATCTTCACAATTATAAATCCCGTAGCAACTCCATTCAAAATCAAGAATTTTAACTTGATCTCTATTTGTCACAAACATGAGTGGATCTCTCATCCATGAGGATTGGTAAGGAAGCTTGATAAATTCAAGACTGTCGAAATTTGCTTCTAATTCTAACAGAGATGACTTTCCTACTTCCATAAGCGAATCATTATCGTAGACCACTTTAGTTTTTACATACCTTGAAAGTATTGAGATCAGTTCTAGTCGTGCCCGTTCGTTTGGTACACCATTGTATGGTTCGAAGTTGAAATCTGCCCAGATTGCTTCATGTGGCTCCCATTCGGGTGGATAAACGTATTGTTTTTCCGAATTACCTGTCGAAGAGCATCCAATGATTAAAGTGGATATGAGTAATATTGAAAAAAATTCTTTCATTTTTAGTAATTGAAGGTAACGGTGAGTGTATGAGCCGTATCCGTTTGCATATGGCTTACAAACAATGTTAGCCACCCATTTCATTTTCAATGTATTCAGTCAATACAAGATTTGTTTTACTTCCATCAATATTGGTGTAATTCAATTTAACGAAACCATATTTTGGATGGAAGTAGGCGACAAGTTCCGTTGTACCAATTTCGCTTGCCGCTGTTGATTCAATTACAAGACATTCCAATTCTCCAAGTGGAGTTTTAATTACTGCCTTATCGGTTATTTTGTAGTTATATGTGTTGTCAATATTACCATCCCAGGTTTTCCATCGCTGGTCGCCCCATTTACTTCCTATCTTTAAATTCCAAGTCCATTCCGTTCCTACCGCATAGGGCGCTTTTATGTAGGGAAACGGATTTAACTCCAGGATTTTAAAATAGTGATCGCGGGGTGGGTGAGCCCAGACATTGGCTTCATTCTCGATAACCCCTGACATTGAGAATGGCTCACCTTCCAAAAAAATGTACGCAATTGTGGTCTGATTATAATCTGGCACATATTGTGCCATAGGGTTGCCGGCCATAACCTGGATAACCACAGATTTGATGGTCCTGGAATCGGCTTTATCCACCGCGACAAAATCCCAACTTTTTTGATCCGAATTGACTTTAAAATATAGTTGCTCTCCAGCTGCTGTGAGATGCTCAAAGGCATATTTAAATGAGGTTCCTGGCTTAAAAACACTATTATTTGTATTGTACTTGTTTTCATCCACGTTGATTGAATCAAATTTTTCGACCAGGATTCCATCGTTATCCGGTACTAATTGATAGTCATTTTTGGAATTATTCCCAATCGACTGACTACACACCGCTATTGGAAATAGGAGTAAAAGTAAAATTCGGATTGATTTCATAAATGCAATTAATGGTGGCTAACGGTTTGGGTATGGCTCGTGGCAAGCGCCACGAGCTTTTTAGTATGTTCTTAAGTTAGCAAAAAGCGACCAAGCGGAGAGCCATGAGCTATACCCGGTGTTGTGCATAGTTATTCCTCCCCGGCTCCGACAACTTCTAGCATCCATCCTTGCTTTGACGGAATCACTCTACCCCATACATGTGCGCCTTCAATTTGATGATAGATGGAGAAATTCAAAGTATCCTTTTCTAATCTGTTTATTTTTAATATTATAGCATCTTTAATTTCTTCACGCGCAATAGTAGTTGAATCAACTATTCTTACCGTATAGCCAAATTTATAGACCGTTAAAGAGTCATTGATAAAACTAGATTTTAATATTTTCAGCGGTAATCTTTCAGGCACTTCACCGTGTAGCCACTGTTGAAGGATAGGGGCATTCAATATGAGTTGAACAATCTCTGCATGATCAATATCCTGTTGATTGTTGACATTGTTGTTCGAACTATTTTCCTTGCACCCTATCAGAATAAGCAGCAGTATGTAGAGGTAGGGTAAATTTCTCACATTTCACAATTATGCACAACGCGTCGGCTATGAGTAGTTGCGTGGTTTAGCACTTAACTTTAAAAGTACATACCAAACTGAAAATCCTTGAGGATTTTCAGAAGTAGGCGAGAACAAGCAATTACTTATAGCCATTGTTGTGCTTTCGTTATTTTTTTCTTTGTTTTAATTCATTTTTAATTTGCTCCTGTACTGTCATATTCTCTTTTATTCCTCTTTTATAATTACTATTCATATACGAATAAAAACCAATAGCTTGTTTTAATACTTCTTGAAAATAGATGTTATTTTGTATTTCTGCTAGGTTCACGGGCTCTGCCCATCGTTGGGACAAATCACCTCTAAATATCGTCTTGATATTCTTATATGCTTCAGTCTCATGCAATGATTTCACATGCTCATAATCGGACCTTAAATCTTCAGTTAAGTAGAAATATTTGAAATCATACAATTCAGAAATAGCAATTCTGAGCGAATCATTATGAATGATGTCTATTCCTTTAGATTTTAGATTTTCATAAGCGACAGTTATTGGTTCAAAGTTACCTCTTCCAATTATTCTAGCATAAGACCATTTTAATGAATCAGTTAAGGGTGTTCTCTGTTCTAAATGCTCCAAAACGTCTCTGTTGAGTTTGGTTTTATCATTATTATACGTAATCTTTGAATTAAGGTTAATGACATCCTTTTCAAGGTTTACTAGAATTTCACTTAAAATATTCGTTTCAATTTTGTGTTCTATTCTGTTGTTATTCCAATTATTGATTTGAAGTGCAATTAAAATTCCAATAACCACAAGCACAATTTCTCCAATCGCATACTTTAAATACTTTATAGTTTTACCTTCAGAGAGTAAACTTTGTCTAATTTTTCTAAAGAATTTAATCATTTGTTATTGGTTTCTGGTAATGAAGCACAACGGTAAGTATATGAGCCGTTTCAATGGCTTATATACATTGTTGTAGCATGTTATTCTTTAACATCATTAATATAGAAAAAGCCTTTCATTACGGGAATGTATACGTTCTCAATCAATGTCCACCAAGAATCTGAATTATCATTTGATTCATTGAACTGAACCAGGTGATTTCCATATGCTCTTCTTATAGCTGAATTCATTTGAGGATATGGATTGTTATTTTCAAAATACTCTTGAATATATTTCATCCTTTTTTTATCCGAGGCCAATTCTTTAAAATAAGAATTTACCTCATTAGACTTACTGTAGCTAGTCCAATCATAATTTGGATTTTTTTCTACTCTCTGAATAAACCTTTCTATCCTGCCTTGCCATAAAGTTCGATTATCATACTTTTCATGAAAGAAGTAAAGAGTTGGGTTATTGATTTTTAGGATAGAGTCTGAAAATATTCTAGGGCGAAAAACCTCTTTATTACTGCTTGGTTTGAATTTCTTAAATTCTGATGATTCATACGATTTAACCTCATCATAATATTTGTATTCAGCAGCAATTGAGTCTTTAATATCAGTAAAAACCATCATGGCCTGAACGAATACAATGCCAAGAACTCTTTCAGGATAATTTTCTGAGAGATAAAGCATGTTCTTTGCAGCAGGCCCTTTTCCGAAAAAGAATGCTTTTTCAATTTTCAAATAATCCATAAAGGAAATTAAATCTTCAACCTGTGACTTAACACTCCAATTTTCTGGAGCATCGTCAGTTTGACCAAATCCTCTATTTAAAGGCGCTAACACATGATATTTATCAGAGAAGGATTGACAAAAATTAATCCAATTATTGTTTGTTTCAACTATAAATGGTTCGTCAGAACTTTCATCAAAAAAATTATGGGCGCCTTGAATATTTATTATGTGGGTGCCTTCACCACCGAAATCTATATATTCTACGGTAAGTCTGTCGGTAGTTACTAATTTGGATATATAAGCTTTGTTTTGGGCATTAGCTACTAAAGGCAGAAATAATATCATGCCTATGCAGGTTTTAAATATGTTTTTAAAGTTCATCATTTATAATATGCTACAACGTATGAATATAGTGCGTTATGCACTATATGCGATCTATGTCTAAGATAACAAATCCACAATCCCCTTGAAGGAACTTTCTGCAACATGCGTATAAATCTCGGTGGTTTTACTCGAGTTGTGGCCCAACAGGACCTGGATTTTACGCAGATCCACGCCCTTATCCAGCAGGTGGGTGGCAAAGCTGTGGCGAAGCATGTGGGGAGTAACGCGTTTTTTTATGCCCGCCCTTTCGGCGGCAGCTGCTACAATGCGCACCACGCTGGTAGCCGAGTAGGGGCCTCCCCATTGCCCCTCAAATAAGTAGTCCCTGGGCTGATAGCGCTCAAGGTATTCCTCAAGTTCCGGGATGAGGTTGGGGCTGAGCACCGAGTACCGGTCTTTCCTTCCCTTGCCCTGGCGGATATGTACCAGCTTGCGCTTAAAATGCAGATCGTCCGACTTAAGGGAGAGCACTTCTGCCCGGCGCAATCCGGAGGCATAGAGCAAGCCCACTATGCACCGGTGCTTCAGGTTGGAGATCGCGGCCCGAAGCGCAAGTACTTCTTTCACCGAAAGCACTTCCGGTAATTTGCGCGTCTTTCGAGGGCGCTCAATGCTGTAGAACCGGTTGGGCATGCCGAGGACCACTTCGTAATAGAACTTAATGCTGTTGATAGACAAATTGATATAGGAATCCGATTTGTCTCCCCGGGCCAGCTCCAGTAGGTAGTCCCTGATGGTATTTTCATCGACCTCCTCCAGCGGGGTAGGGTCTACATGTCGCATGAAGGCGCTGAAGCATGAGATGTAGTTCCGGGCCGTGTTGTCGGCGTATTTTTTCAACTCGAGCTTGTCCAGATAGGCTTTGGGAAAATTTTCGGCCTTGAGACGTTCCCAGGTTTCCTGACGCTGGGCAAACCGATCGGCCGGCTGGTAATCGGGGATGGGTTTGGAACCGAAGAAATAATTCCCGTTGATCCAGGCAATCCCCTTGAATTTGCTGAATAGGAGTTTAAGGTTCTGGAGAGTATTCGGTATGAAGTACATGCCGAACGGGTCGGACCAGGCCACATCGGGCAATTGCTCCACCAGGGCTATTAAAACGCGATCGGCTTTGAATTGCAACCCGATGCAGCGTTCGTCTCCAATTAACAGGTGCTTTAGGGTGATGCTTTTGTTGAGCATGGAGGTGAAACATGACTGCCTTAATTTTATATGTGAAGGTGCTAAAAACAAGCAGTTCGCTATGGAAAGGGAAGGGAGATTACCTTCGCTTCGCTCGGTGATCTCCACAGGCTCCCATGCTGCAAATGCAAACCCTGCCCTGGCTCCGCCAGGGCGGTTTCGTGTCTCTATTCCCCCCGTTCAAGCGAGCTTGACGCGGTTCCCAGAAACACGAAACCCCACCGGTTTCCCGGCGGGGTTTGCGAGTGATTGTGGAGCCGGGGAGATTCGAACTCCCGTCCAAACAAGCAATAACCATGCTTTCTACGTGCTTAGTCCCCGATTGATTGTCGACGCGCAACTGACCGGGGACGGCCTATTACGCGCTTAGCTTCTTTGGGTTTATGCGGTTAGCGAAGCAATAACCACACTATGTTGACTTTTATGGTGCCCCTGAGTGGATCGCCGTCAACAAGGGCTATCCCGGGACATCTCGCTTCTCCGCCTTGCGGAGACGAGGCATTATCCTACTCTAATTCGGATTATGCGGCGAGAGCGTAATTATTATCGCCAATTAAAAGTGTGAAACATGAGATTTACGAGCTGTATCCCAGCGCTCGGCATGCTTACATCGCCATTGGTCTTGCTGTCAAAACCAGTCGGCCCCATAATTCAATGAACGTGTCAGGGGGGCAAAGATACGCAAATCCGGGGGTTTCTCCCGTGTTGCCAAATTCGGTCGGCGGTCGTTTGCTTACCCTTGACTTTCCCGCTATTTTAGCGCAAATTCCATACCAAAGCAGCACTATGAAGATTGGATTGATCAGAGAACGCAAGAACCCGCCGGACCGGCGGGTAGTCCTGTCCCCCGGGGCCTGCCAAAAAGTCCTGCAGCGTTTTGATGCGGTTGAAATTGTGGCGGAGGAGTCGCCCATCCGGGTTTTTGGGGATGCGGAATACCAAAAGGCCGGGATCCCGGTGGTTTCCGATGTATCGGATTGCGACGTGCTGCTGGGGGTGAAGGAGGTACCGGTGGAGGCGCTGATCCCCGGCAAGAAGTATTTTTTCTTCTCCCACACCATCAAAAAGCAGCCCTATAACCGGGACCTGCTCCGGGCCGTGCTGGAGAAGCACATCGAACTGTACGACCACGAATTACTCACCAATAAAAAGGGCGTTCGCCTGGTCGCTTTTGGCCGCTATGCGGGGATTGTCGGGGCGTATAACGGCATCCGGGCCTATGGCATGAAATACGGCACTTTTGACCTGCCGAAAGCCGAATCCCTTGCGGACCGGGAAGCGCTGATTGCCGAGTTGCGCAAGCTTCAACTACCTGCCATCAAAATCCTGCTGACCGGCAGGGGCCGGGTGGGCAGCGGGGCCAGGGAAATGCTCGATGGCATGGGCCTCAGGCAGGTTACCGTGGCGGACTACCTGGAGCGGGAGTTCGCCGAACCCGTGTATTGCCAGATAGATGCGTCCGACTACAACAGGCGGAAAGACGGGGTACGCGGGAACAAGGCCGACTTTTTTGCAAACCCGGAGGCGTACAAGTCCAATTTTTTCCGGTTTGCCCGGGTGACGGACCTGTATATTGCCGGCCATTTTTACGGGCAGGGCGCCCCCTACCTGTACACCAGGGAAGACGTCAAAGACCCGGAATTCCGGATCCGGGTGGTGGCCGATATCAGCTGTGATATCGACGGCCCGGTGGCAACTACTATCCGGGCCTCGACCATTGCCAACCCGGTTTACGGGTACGACCCCATGACGGAATCGGAAACGGATTTCAGGAATCCCCGTGCTGTTGCCGTTATGGCCGTGGACAACCTGCCGGCCGAATTGCCGCGCGATGCCAGCGAGGGGTTTGGCGCCGCGTTTGTGAAGCAGGTGATCCCCGCCTTCTTTGACGGGGATGCGGAAGGCATCCTGGAACGCGCCCGGATGACCCGGGGAGGACGGCTTACCGACCGGTATGCGTATTTGCAGGATTATGTGGACGGGGTGAATACCCCCTGATATCCGCCTGCCCCCCAAGGAGTTTTTCCAGGGCCGTGAGGTGTTTCCCAAACGCCTCTTTCCCGGTTTCCGTGGCGGCATAACGGGTATTGGGTTTGCGGTTGATAAACTTTTTTTCCACCTGCAGGTAGTGCGCTGTTTCCAGCGCCCTGATATGGCTTGCCAGGTTCCCGTCCGTAACTCCAAGGAGCTCCCTGAGCCCCGTAAAATCCATGTGGTCGTTTACCATGAGGACGGACATGATACCGAGGCGGATCCGGTGGTCAAAAACCTTGTCAATGCCGTCTATCAGTCCCAAACCCCGTTGTTTATTTTTCGTATTTGTAGTACATGATGCCGCCGTACAGGATATGGCACAGCCCGAACCCGAGGGCCCAGAAAATCAGCGCATAGCCCGGGAACTGGGTGGCAAAGAGGCCCAGGACGATACAGGTGAGTCCCAGGTAGCGGATATCCCCCAGGGTATACTTGCCCGCATTCAGGCACGCAAGGCCATAAAACACCAATGTGGCCGGGCCAATCAGGGCAACAAATCCGTATTGCAACAAGGCCAGGCAGAACAGGCCCCCGGCCAGCAGGGGGATAAAAAAGTTCTCCAGCAGCCTCCGGGTGGAGGCGCTCCATATTTTCTCGCCTGTCTTCCGGGCCTTTTGCCTGGAAAGGAGCAGGGCGGTCAGCAAGGCGAGGCCCAGGACCCCCATGGCAATCAGGAACAACTCGGCGACCAGTTGGTTCTCGTCCCGGAACGGGTACTCGATGATGTCGGCCAGGGTATGGGTTTCGTTGAATGCGCGGATCCGCCATGCGGCTATGCCTGCACCGGCCAGGGCATAGACACCGGCCAGGATCCCCGACAGCCCGCTAAGGGAAAGGAAGCGGGAAGACCGGTTCATCAGGTTCCGGATTTCGCTGAGGTCCTCCTCGTATTTATTTGAAGCCATAGGAAAGCACTTTGAAAATCAAAGTTCGCATATTTCCGGATTCGCCCCAAACCTGGCGTTCGATGATCCTCCTTTTTTTCTCTGTTTGGGTCCTACTCGGGGGTTATTTCCCACCGTACTACCGGCTGCACCTGCGGGGCCGTGTAGGCGCCCAGGGCTTTCAGTGCCAGTTCGATGCTTGCAAGTTCCTCCAGGGTTTTGATTTGCAGCACGTAACTCCCCCCGGCGGGGAGCGTAAACACCGGGGAACTGCTGTAAAAGCTGTATTCCATGGCGTTTTCAAAGAGCAGGTCGCTGCTGCTGTTGTTTTTAAGCTCCACCCGGAGCACCTGGGTACCCGGGATATAGGCGGCGGAAACCACTTCCACAGATGCTTTCAGCAAGGGGAGCAGGTAGGCCTCCCGGCCCACAAGCAATTCATTGAATACCGCAACAGTGCGACCCGCGAACAGGGCCTCCCGCAGGCTTTCCGGGGACCTTTCCCGGGCAAAGACCAGTGTGACTGCCCGGTGGTTCCCCTTCTCGGTGTAATCCCAATCGATCAGCCCGTGGATATCGCTGGTGCCCATGATAGTCAGGTTCTGTTCCAGGGCTATAGCCAGGGCTTCCTGCGAATAATCGCTGGTATTGATCACCTCGATGCCGTGCAGTTCCCCGGCGGCGATCCGTGCCTTCTGGAAATCACTCAGGACCGGGTTCCCCTGCGGGCGCTGTGCATACCAGGCCGGGTGGTTCCAGAAGATAAAGGCCCCCTGTTCCCTGGCCTGGGCAAAGGATACCTCGGCGCTCTGGGAAAGCAGTTCGTTGGCGTCCGAAATAAATACCGCGTTGCTGTGGCCCATGGGGGCCTGGCGGGTGATCTCCGACCCCCGGATGATCATCAGGTCGTGGTCGGCCGCTTCCTTCAGGGCGATCTCATGGGAGCGATTCCGGTCCGGGTGCGGGATATCGGCGGCATGGGGCTGGTATTCCAGATGTTCGGTCAGGGAGATGGCATCCATACCTTCCCTGAGGGCTTCGCCTACCCGGATATCGGGCCAGACGCTGCCATCAGAGAAAACGGTATGCTGGTGCAGGTCGGTAACCAGGGTCTGGTATCCCGGGATATCCGGATACTCCATGGGGGTAGCACCCGCATGGGAATGGTCCTGGGCGTGCAGGGTGGCAAAACCCAGCAACAGGGAAAGAAAAAGGAGTTGCGTTTTCATGGTGGTCTGATTGTTTCCCTAAATATACAGACTCCGGGCCGGATAAGGTTATCCTGCCATTATCAATATATTTAGCGGGCGTAATGCACGTAAAATGAATCCCGCAGAAACCTATATCCTGAGCGCAAGGGAGCCCTATCGCAGTATCCTGGTGCAATTGCAGGTGCTCATCGAAGCGGAGGTGCCCGGGGCCGAAATGCGTTTTAAGTACCGCATCCCGTTCTATTACGTGGAAGGGCGGCCTTTCTGTTACCTGAACCAGTCCGGGGATTACGTGGACCTGGGCTTTGCCCGGGCAGCCCACCTGACGCGCCACCTGGACAAGATGGAATCCAAAGGCCGTAAATTCATGCGTTCCCTGCGCTACAGGAGGGAGGAGGATATCGATGCGGATATACTGGCCGACGTCCTCCGGGAGGCCTATTCCGTCCGGTTGAAGCCTTTGCGGAAGTAACCGTTGTCAGAATGCGTTGATTGTATTCCGGATGGCGGTCAGCCGCGTCAACAGGCCTTCCAGTTGGTCCAGGGGGAGCATGTTGGCCCCGTCGCTCTTGGCATTGGCCGGGTCAAAGTGGGTTTCGATAAAGATGCCGTCCACCCCGGCTGCGATGCCGGCCCGGGCCATCGTGCCGATGAGCTCCGGCCGGCCCCCGGTAACCCCGGATGCCTGGTTGGGTTGCTGGAGGGAATGGGTCACGTCCAGTACCACAGGGGCATATTGGCGCATCACGGGAACCCCGCGGAAATCCACGATCAGGTCCTGGTAGCCGAACATGGTGCCCCGGTCGGTGATGATGGCCTGCTGGTTGCCGGTTTCAGTGACCTTGCCCACGGCATGTTTCATGCTTTCAGGGCTCATAAACTGCCCTTTTTTCAGGTTGACCACCTTGCCGGTTTCGGCGGCGGCTACCAACAGGTCGGTCTGTCGGACCAGGAAGGCAGGGATCTGCAGGACGTCCACAAATTCGGCCGCCATGGCCGCATCGGACACCTCGTGGATATCCGTCACTGTGGGAACCCCGAAGGTTTCCGATACCTTCCGCAGGATCTTCAGGGCTTTTTCATCCCCGATACCCGTAAAGGAATCCGCCCGGCTTCGGTTGGCCTTTTTGAAACTCCCCTTGAAAACATAGGGTATCCGGAGTTCATCGGTAATGGAGACGATGGTTTCCGCGATCCGCAGCGCCATTTCCTCCCCTTCAATGGCGCAGGGCCCCGAAAGGAGGAAAAAATTATTGCTGTCCGTATGTTTGATTTGCGGGATGGTGGAGAGGTCCATTGCTGAGAGTTTTTTACAAAGATACTATTTTGAATGGGCCAACTTATCGGGAATTCCTCGCCGGAGTTTAACCCCGAGGGAGCCGGCCGGGAGCGCTTGCGGGAGACCGGGTTGGGGGAGGAGTAGCGGCGGACACAGAACTAAAGGGGAATCCCACCACCCACCCAATTTTAATTTACGCGCGGAACCCGCAAAAAACCAGCATTTTAGCTAACGCTGGGAAATTTGGGGGGATTTGGACAACCGAGCGGAATTCGGTGTATCTTTGTCGCCTTAAAAAATCGGACCATGCGAGACATCCGCAACATTGCCATCATTGCCCACGTAGACCACGGAAAAACCACCCTGGTAGACAAGATCCTGCACTTCTGCCAGCTCTTCCGTGAAAACGAGCAGACCGGCGACCTGATCCTGGACAACAACGACCTGGAACGGGAGCGGGGGATCACCATCGTTTCCAAAAACGTTTCGGTAACCTACAAGGATACCAAGATCAATATCATCGACACCCCTGGCCACGCCGACTTTGGCGGGGAAGTGGAGCGGGTGCTGAACATGGCGGATGGCGTGCTGCTGCTGGTGGATGCCTTTGAAGGCCCCATGCCGCAGACCCGTTTTGTCCTGCAGAAAGCCCTGTCCATGGGGCTGAAACCCTGCGTGGTCATCAACAAGGTGGACAAGCCGAACTGTACCCCGGAAGAGGTGCACGAAAAGGTATTCGACCTGATGTTCGAGCTCGGTGCGGAGGAGTGGCAACTGGACTTCCCCGTGGTTTATGGTTCGGCCAAGGAAAACTGGATGGGGGAGGATTTTAAGGAGCCAACCGGCACCATCGCCCCTTTGCTGGAAATGGTACTGGACCACATCCCGACTTTTGACCCGGATAAGGGAACCACCCAGATGCTCATTACTTCCCTGGATTACTCTTCCTATACCGGGCGGATTGCCATCGGCAGGCTGCTGCGCGGCCCCCTGCGGGAAGGGCAGGACATCACCCTGGTCAAGCGGGACGGGCGCAAGGTGCGTTCCCGGATCAAGGAACTTTACTCTTTCGAGGGGTTGGGCCGGACCCGGGTGCAGGAACTGCAGACCGGCGATATCGGCGCCCTGGTAGGGCTGGAAGGCTTTGATATCGGGGATACGATTGCCGATGCCGAAGCCCCGGAGGCCCTGGCCAGCATTGCCATTGACGAGCCCACCATGAGCATGCTCTTTACGATCAACGACAGCCCGTTTTTTGGCAAGGACGGGAAATATGTGACTTCCCGCCACATCAAGGAACGCCTGGAGCGGGAACTCGAAAAGAACCTGGCCCTTAGGGTGGAGGAAACGGACAGCGCCGAAAAATTCATCGTCTACGGGCGGGGCGTATTGCACCTTTCCGTACTCATCGAGACCATGAGGCGGGAGGGGTACGAACTGCAGATCGGGCAGCCCCAGGTGATCATCAAACAGATAGACGGGGTGGCTTGCGAACCGGTAGAGGCGCTGACCATTGACCTTCCGGAGGAAGTCTCAGGCAAGGCCGTGGAGATGGTGGCCCTGCGCAAGGGGGAAATGACCCGGATGGAATCCCGGGGCGAGCGGATGGTCTGTGAATTCATCATCCCGTCCCGCGGGATCATCGGCCTGAGGAACCAGTTGCTGACGGCCACGGCCGGGGAGGCCATTATGGCCCACCGGTTTTTGGAATACCAGCCCATGAAAGGGGCGGTTCCCCAGCGGCAGAACGGTTCCATGGTTTCCATGGAAATGGGTAAGGCGATTCCCTATTCCATCGATAAGCTGCAGGAACGCGGACGGTTCTTTGTCGACCCGGGGGAAGACATCTATGAAGGCCAGGTGATCGGGGAGAATTCCCGCGGGGACGACATGGTGGTCAATGTGACCAAGACCAAGAAGCTGACCAACGTAAGGGCCTCCGGGTCTGACGATAGGGCGCGCATTGTACCCGCCGTGAAGTTTTCCCTGGAGGAAGCCCTGGAGTATATCCAGAAGGATGAATATGTGGAGGTGACCCCGAAAAACCTGAGGCTGCGTAAGATCCTGCTAAAGGAAACCGACCGCAAGCGCTCCAAAGACTAGGGCCGGACAGAAACGGTCAGTACCGGAAAAGGGTATTGGGGGTATTTGAACCGTTGGGTAAGTTTATCCCTCGTTGAGTTCCGGGTGGCATACCAGGCAGGCGGTTGCAGCCCCGATGATGCCGGCGTGGTTCTGAAGCCCGGCCGGGATGACCGGGGTATCGATCTTGATCCATTTCCTGAACTCGTCAAAGTCTTTTGAGGTGCCGCCGCCAAGTACGATGGTATCCGGTGCCACGATGAGTTCCACGAGTTCGAGGAACTTGTTGAAGCGCTTTCCCCACTTTTTAAAGCTGAGGTCCCCTTTTTCCTTGGCAGATGCAGCCGCCCAGGATTCGATCTTGTCGTAGTCCCCGTAAGGGATTTGCCCGAGTTCGAAATTAGGGATCAGCCGGCCGTCCAGGAAGGCTCCGCTCCCCAACCCGGTGCCGATGGTGATCATCACCACCAAACCCTGCATGCCTTTCCCGATCCCGTAGTTCATCATGGCATACCCGGCGGCATCCGCATCGTTGATCACCGTGAAATCCAGTCCGGTAGCCTCTTCGAAAAGGTCTTCCACATTCAGCCCTTTCCAGGATTTGTGCAGGTTGCCTTTTGATTTGCAGACCCCTTTTTTAATGACGGAGGGGAAACCGCAACCCACGGGCCCCTTATAATCGAAGTGTTGCACGATTTCGGCGATGACCTTGGCCATTGCGTCCGGTTTCCGGGATTTTGGGGTGGGGATGCGATACCGTTCGGAGAGCATTTCCCCCGTTTCCATATGGACCATGGCGCCTTTGATTCCCGATCCGCCAACATCAATTCCCAGTACTTCCATGTACGTCTGTTTGGTTTGGGTGCAAAGTAACAAAAAAGATCGGCTTCCTGCAGGGGTCCTTCCCTGCCAACAGGTTCCGGATTATCCGGCCTGCTTCCAGAACCGGCCGCTCAGCAGGAAAAGCAGCCCCAGCAACCCGGTAAGGATACCGATCCCCAGGAATACGGTTTCCAGGTCGTAGCTGCTGATAAACGGGAGCAGGATCAGGGGGGAGAGGAACTGCCCCATAAACCAGAAGGTAGTCAGCCTGCCGATCTGCCTGCCGCGGACCGCAGGAGGCGCCAGTTGCATCACCAGGATATTCGCGTTGGGTATCAGCAACCCCATGCCCATACCCGCCAGCAGCATCCCGACGATCACCAGGGCATAGGTGCCCGAAAAGGCGACGACCAGGAAGGCTACGGACATCAGGCCGAAGCCTGCAAAAAACAGTTGGGCAAACGAAAGCCGGGATTTTAGTTTCGCATAGAAAAAGGAAGCCACGGCAGAAAACAACGTGCTGCTGGCGATGGCCACGCCGATGAGGGAGTTCTTTTCAACCCCCAGGCCCTTCAGGTAAAACGGGATCTGGACGGGGATGATAAAAAAGAGGATCCACATCAGCATCACCGCGAAAAAAACGATCCAGATGACTTTCGGCACCGGGATATCCACCGGCTGTTCCGCGGATTCCACCGGCTGTTCCGGCTCCTTTATGTACCGGAGGGCCAGGGGGAGGATAAGCAGGGAAAACAGGTAGAGCAGGAAGGGGACATTCCAGCGGATATCCGCCAGGATGCCTCCCAGGCTGATAAAGAGGATCCCGGCCAGGGACATGACGGCAATCTGGATCCCTGCAAATTGCTGTCGGGCCTTTCCCTGGTAATAATCCGCGATCAGCGTGGTCACAATGGTCATGGTGATGCCCACGCAAACGCCCAGCAATGCCCGGCCGATCAGGATGCCGTACAGGTCATCCAACCAGTAGCCGGAACTACCGGTAATGGCATAGGCCACGAGGGCCATGCCCAACAGGGGTTTGCGCCCCTTTCGGTCAATATAGCTGCCTGCCAGCAGGGCAGTCAGGGCAATGAAGAGGGCCGGCAGGGAGAGGGAAAGTTTTACCAGTGCCTGTCCGTTGGGGTACTCGCTGAAATCCCGGCTCATGTCCGGCAAGCTCGAGGAAATAGTTATCATGGAGGCGATCGTGAGGCTGCTGATAAGCAGCAGGCTCAACTTAACCTCCCATCGGTTTACATACATATGTGGGTTGGAATCCTCCCGGCTTTAGACCATTTCTCCCTTCATCAGCTTGGGAAGCATCTCCTTGAAATTCTCCTTTTTGTTCAGGTGGGGCAGCGGATCCTTGGGTTCGGGAACCCCCAGGAATTTGCAGAGTGGCTTCCACCCGTCCCGCACATCATAGACCAGGAGTTTATCCTCCGGGACAAATTTTTTCACCGATTCGATGTGCTCGTTCCACTTGGCTTCGGCAAAGGCCTTGTCCTCGAAACGGCCCTCGAATTCCCGGGCAAAGAATTTGTTCTTGAAGAATTTGATGCACTTGACCACCCGCCGGGCGCGGGCGCTGCCGATGAGTTTGCCCATCATCTTCAATTTTTCCCCTGGCGTCTGCGGCCCGGCTTTCAGTACCGTGCTCGAAACGCTCTTGTACCAGGACTCGAAGTCCCGGACCGTCAGGATGACGCGGGCCTCCGGATAGCGCTCCATGTGCTCCTTGTACCACGGGTATCCCGGGAAATCGACGGTGGCATCATAGCCATCGTAGAGCCCGTCCCAGTCGGTGGTGCCCGTTTCATCCAGGGTCTTCCAGTAGTGGAGTTTTTCCGGGTTGACCAGTAACTCCTTCATGTGGTACACGTGATTGAATCCCAGGGTTTCCAGGGAATTTTTCAGGGTCGTCGTACCGGTTCTAGGAAATCCGGCACCAATAATTTTAATAGACATATTTCGTTGAGTTATTTGGTTATTGGTTTTGATCGCATGTTTTTGTACGGATGGCTACTGTCCTTCGGATGCCTCCGGTTCCGGGGGCGCCATTTTAAACGGTTCGGGCTGGGGGTCCAGGGGGGCGAGTTCACGGCCGGAAAAGGCCGGGTAATCCGCTGGCAGCAACGTACTGCGGAAAGTCGCGTAGCGCATGGGCCCGGCGGGCTGCGGGAAAGATCCGTCGGGAAGGCGGTGGTCCCCGGCAAAAGGGGTCCAGAATTCCCAGACGATTTCCTTCTCCGGGGTAACTTCAAAAAAACGTCCGTTCATTCCCTGTGTTATGAAGGTATGCCCGTTGGGCAGACGGTGTGCCCCGGAAATGAATGCCGAGTAAAAGGAATAGGTATCGGGTGCCGTATAGGTCCAAACCGGCTCGTCAGGTCCGAATGTGCCATTGTCCTTCATGGTATAAGCACCTTCCGCATCGGTGGGGGGCACAAATTCCCATACGGCACTGTAGTTGCCCACGTCCCCGATCGCCATGGCGAATTCGGGTGGGCTGGCCGTTGGGAATCCCGCCCATATGGTTGGCAGTTTGGCTTTCCCGTCATAGATATCATTGTTGAATACGGTCAGATGGCCTTCCCCGGGCAAGCCTTTGGGGATCCATTTGACATCGTGCTGACCGAACAGTTTCCGGTCTGCTTCGGTCCCTTTCCCATAATTTTGCGGGTTGCCCCAGCGGTAGAGCAGATCGCCGCCGTGGCCCCACCGCCCGCCGGTGCTGCCTTTGGCTTCGGCCATGGTGGTGCTGTGGTCTATTATAGCCACTTCATTCATTCCCGGCATGCTCAACACGATTTGGTCCAGTTCGGCATTGTAGCCGATGGCGTTGGTATGGGTAATGTCCGAACCCTGGTTTTCTGGCGTGGCATTCGAGGTGGTCATGCCCTGTTGAATCATCTGTTTGATCTGCTCCTCGGTTGCGGGTTCTCCCCCAACTTCGGTGCTGTGGAAGTTGATGTTGATTTTTCTTTGATTCTGGGCCGGGTCGCCGAAATTCTTTTTGGATTTGTCAAAGTCCTGCACCAGATGGTCCTTCATGTACCAGGTCCAGACGATTTCACCCCCTGAAGGCCGCGTGGGTTTGATCTCCACGACCTTGTCCAGCCAGAGACCGGCTTTGGGCAAGTGTTCCGGGTCGCGCCCAAGGGACAAGGCCTCTTCGGCCGGCACCACCTCATAGGCGATTGCCAGGATGTTCCCGTTAGGCATTATCTCGAAGTCGTGGTGCAGCAATTCTTTCTCGTTGGCCATTTTGTAGTCCCAGACGATGTTGCCATCCCAGTCGTATTCCCGGATGCGTCCCGATTGTCCGCCCGCGGCGAAAGTGGGGAATTCTTCGTCCCGCTCCAGGCGGAACAGGTGACCGTTGGGTTGCAGGTACGAATCCATCGAAGTCAGGTCGGTGTCCCAGCGGTGAACAACCTCCCCGTCCTTGTTTATCAGAAAGGTTGACGTAGTGAGGAATGGTTCGAAAAGCACATAGCCCTCCAAATCGTGGTCCGTATCGAGGATGACGCCCCGTTCGGCGGTGAGGCCGGTCATGTTCCGCATGTCCTCGGGTTGCCATTCCCGTACGGCCATGGCCTCATCAGGGGCCTGTTCCTGTTTGGCGGGTTCTTGTTTACAGGAGGTGCCCAGGAGCAACAGGGCGCCCAGGGCAATAATCAGGTAGTTTTTCATAAAGGTGGTTGTTAGTTGGTTGGTCTGCGCAGGTTACACGGCAAGGGGGGTACGGAAACCTGTAAAACCTCTGGAAGATAATTAAAAAAAAGGTGAGCCCTCAGAAAAGGATTTATTTTTTGAAAGCCGCCATATAATCAAATGGATTTTATAGGAAACAGCTTACAAATGGCCCGGCCTGTCCCGGAAAAAGTAAGGTGTTACCTGCCGGCTTTCCCCCGGGCCTCAACCCGCCTTCTGGATGACCTCAAACACCTTGTTTCCGTCGCACTTGAGGGTCTTGGAAGGATATTTCAGGATCAGGGCGTAATCGTGGGTGGCCATCAGGATGGTCCGCCCGGTCTTGTTGATTTCCTGCAGGACCTTCATCACCTCCACGCTGGTCTGGGGGTCGAGGTTGCCCGTGGGTTCGTCGGCCAGGATGAGTTCCGGGTCGTTCAGGAGGGCCCGGGCAATGGCGATCCGCTGCTGTTCGCCCCCTGACAGCTCGTGGGGGAATTTGAACCCCTTGGTTTTCATGCCCACCTTGTCCAGGACGGCCTCGATGCGGGCGGCCATTTCCGAAGGGTCTTTCCAGCCGGTGGCTTTCAGGACAAACTCCAGGTTGTTGTGGACGTTCCGGTCCGGCAGCAGCTTGAAGTCCTGGAAGACAATCCCCAGCTTCCGCCGAAGGGCGGGGATGTCTTTTTCCTTCAAAGTCTTCAGGTTGAACCCCACGATCCGGCCGTTGCCTTCCCGCAGGGGGAGGTCCGCATAGAGGGTCTTCATAAAGCTGCTCTTCCCGCTCCCCGTTTTTCCGATCAGGTAGACGAATTCCCCGGGGCGGACTTCCAGGCTGATGTCGTTGAGGACCAGGTTGTCCTGTTGGTAGACGGCTACGTCCTTGAGGGATAATACGCTTTCGGCCATGTGGAGTTTTGTTGATATAAAAGTAATAAGTTCCACCCATACGGCTGGCACCTGCGGGGTTATTTCGCGTAATTCGGCTCCGCCCCGCATACTGCGGAGCCGGTTTTACCGTTATTAAGGGAAATTCGGTTATTCTAACGCCAAGAGAACATTATGCGAAAGAGATTTGCCGTGCTGCTCGCCTGCGCCCTTTACTGGGCACAGGGAACCGGGCAGGAATCCGCGGTGTATACGCACGAGAACAAGACCTACCAGGATGCCCTTGCCCTCTACAACAGCAAGCAATACCAGGCAGCCCAGACCCTGTTCCAGGAAGTTAAGGACCGGACCGACGATCCGGAAACAGAAGCCAACAGCGCCTATTATATCGCCAATGCGGCGGTCCGTCTGAACCAGTTGGGCGCAGACCGGTTGATGGAGGATTTCGTGGCGCGCTATCCCACCTCGGTACGCCGGAATTCGGCATTTATGGATGTGGCGGATTACTATTTCGAAAACGGACGGTACCCCTATGCCATGAAATGGTACGGGATGGTAGACCAAAGCTCCCTCTCCCGGCGGGAGCGCGAGCGTTTCGATTTCAACATGGGGTATTCCCTCTTTTCCTCCCATAAACCAGACGAGGCCGAACGCTACCTGCAACGGGTCAGCAATTCCCAGGAGTACGGTTCCCAGGCCAAGTATTACCTGGGGTATATTTCCTATCAGCAGGACGATTACGAGGAGGCCAACCAGCGTTTCGACCAGATCACCGACCAGGAGGTGCTCGAGGAAAAGCTGTCCTACTACCAGGCCGACATGAATTTCAAGCTCGGGAATTTCGAGCAGGCCATTGAACAGGCAGAGAAGCAACTGCCCAAATCCGACCGGCGGGAAGTGTCCGAGCTGAACAAGATTATCGGCGAAAGCTACTTCAACCTCGGCCGGTATGCGGAGGCCATCCCCTACCTGGAAAAATACCAGGGCAACCGCGGGCGCTGGAACAACACGGACTATTACCTGCTGGGCTATGCCTATTACAAGCAGGGCGATTTCCAGAATGCCGCCCAGCAATTCAACAAGATCGTGGGCGGCAACGACAGCGTGGCCCAGAATGCCTACTACCACCTGGCGGAATGCTACCTGGAACTCGGCAAGAAGCAGGAGGCACTCAACGCCTTCCGGAATGCCTCCCAGATGGAATTCAGCCCGGAGATCCGGCAGGACGCCTTCCTGAATTACGCCCGCCTGAGCTACGAGATCGGAAACCCCTACCAGCCCGTGCCCGAGGTGCTGCAAGATTACATGAAAACCTATCCGAATGCCGACAGCCACGAGGAAATACGTGAGCTTTTGGTGGATTCCTACATCACCTCCCGGAATTTCAGCGGCGCCATGGAGCTCCTGGAAAAGAACCCGGGGTATGCCAGCAAGGCAACCTACCAGAAGGTGGCTTTCCTCTATGGGGTGGAACAGTTTCTCGCCGAGGATTACAGCGGGGCGCTGATGAGTTTTGAAAAAGCCATCCAGGCGGCGGCCGATGCACGGTTTACTGCACGTTCGCGCTACTGGAAGGCCGAGTCCGCCTTTGCCACGGGAAGTTTCGAACAGGCCCTTACCCAGTATGCCCAGTTCCGGGCCAGCCCGGTAGCCGCATCCCTGGAGGAATACCGGGAACTGGATTACCAGATGGGGTATACCTATTTCAAGCTGAAGGATTACGGCAATGCCGCAACCCACCTGCAGCGGTATGCAGGGAGTGCGCCGGAAGGCCCCATGAAGACGGATGCCTGGATGCGCCTGGGGGACAGCTATTTTGTAAGCAGCCGGTACCGCCCGGCCATCGAGGCGTACGACAATGCCCTGGCCACCGGGAGCCCCGAACGGGATTACGCCGCCTACCAGAAAGCCATCAGCTATGGCTTCCTGGGGCAGGAAGAAACCAAGCGGGAAGCGCTGGGCACCTTTATTGGCCGCTTCCCGAATTCCAGCCTCAAGGACGATGCGCTCTTTGAGCTCGGGAACTCATATGTGCAATCGGGGGCCGACGCACGCGCCATTGAATCATATGACCGGCTGATCCGGGAATCCCCGGGAAGCAGCCTGGTACCCGCTGCCAAAATGCGGAAAGGCCTGGTGTACTTCAACAGCGGGCAGAACCAGCAGGCCCTGGGCATATTCAAACAGGTGGCCGCGGACTACCCGAATTCCCAGGAAGCGATACAGGCCGTGGCCACTGCGAAGCTTATCTATGTGGACCTCGGCCAGGTAGACCAGTACGCCGCGTGGGTGCGGGGCCTGGATTTTGTGGAGGTCACCGACAGCGAACTGGAGGCCGCGAGCTACGAAGCGGCAGACAGGCAACTGGTACAGGGGAATACCCCGGCGGCCACCCGGGCCCTGGAAAAATACCTGCAGCAATTCCCCAATGGGGCCAACCGGGTGGAGGCCCATTTCAAACTAGGGCAGATCGCCTTTGCCGCCGGAGAGGCCGACAAGGCGCTGTCGCATTTCAAGGTGGTCACCGATGCGGGCCGTGGCGAGCGGGCCGAACAGTCGCTCACCCGGGTGTGCGAAATCCTCGTTTCCCGCAACGATTATAAAGCAGCCATGCCCTACCTGGAGCGTCTGGAGGCGACGGCCGATATCCCCCAGAACCGCACCTTTGCGCAATCCAACCTGATGAAGGGATACTTTGAGCAGAAAGCCTATGACCAAACCCTGGCCTATGCGGAAAAAGTACTGGCAAGCCCTTCCCTGGACGACCGGATCCGCAGCGATGCCCGCCTGATGATCGCCCGTTCCGCCTGGGCAACCGGGAACCGGGAGAAGGCCCGGCAGGCCTACGCCGAAGTCCTTTCCATTGCCACGGGGAGCACGGCGGCCGAAGCCCTGTATTTCGACGCCTTTTTCAAACGCGAGGATGGGGCCTATGAGGCATCCAACCAGTCTGTGCAGCGGTTGGCGCGGGATTTTGCCGCCTATAAGGAATGGGGGGGCAAAGGCCTGATCCTCATGGCAAAGAATTTTGAACAACTCGAAGACGCCTTCCAGGCCACCTATATCCTGGAAAACGTCATTTCCAATTTTGGGGCGTTCCCGGAGATCGTGGCGGAGGCCCGGACGGAACTCGCCCAGATCAAAACGCGGGAAGCCAGGCGCAACGCGTCCATAACCCCCGATGGTAATCGTTAAGGAATGAACACTATGATGAAATACCTGATCCGAAATGCGGGCCTGGTGCTGGCCCTTCTATATGCCGGTACCGGCCTGGCCCAGGACGATGAAGACCTCGGAACCGAGACCGTCACGGTGGTGCGATCCTATACCCCGACCGTTTCCGATGCCCGGAAGATAAAGACCCTCCCGAGCCTCACCGATTCCATTGTGCTGCAGAAAAAAGAGGTCAACTATCAGATCAACTCCGTGCCCGTGGCCTCCACCTTTACCCCGGCCAAAGGCCAGGCAGCTGCGGTGGAGCGGGAGGCACCCGAAAAACTGTTCAACAGCTACGCCTCACTTGGGCTGGGGAATTACAACAACGCCCTGGCGGATTTTTACCTCAGCCGGGATTTCGACCGGGGGAACAAGCGGATCGATGTCGGGTTGAACCACCTGTCCTCCCGGGGGGATATCGATGGCACCCCACTTGATACGGATTTTTACAACACGGGCCTCGATGTCACCTACTCCGAACGGGACCGCGACTGGGAGTGGAGTGCCGCGGGCGGCGTGGAACACCGCCGGTACAACTGGTACGGGGTGGATACCACCCTGTTGCTCAACGGCACCCAAACGGTAGCGGGCATCGATGAGGTCCAGGATTATTTCCGGGGCAGCCTGGAAGGCAAGGTGCACATGGAAGAGACCTACTTTACGGATGCCGGGCTAACCGTCAGCCGGTTCTGGGATGCCGTGGAATCGGCCGAAAACCGCCTGAAGTTCAATGCTGCCTTTGAATTCCCGATCACCGAGGAATCCTTTGGCCTGGGCATTGAATTGGATTACCTGGGCGGGCATTTCGAAAACGCCCCCCAGAACCAGTTTGTCAACGATTCCGATATCGATTACCAGTACCTGATTGCGGGTATCCGCCCCGGGCTGCTGATGCTCAGGGACAACCTCAAGCTCCGCCTGGGGGCGCGGATCGTCACCGGCCTGGACCTGGAGAACAACGAAAACAATTTCTACATCTACCCTTCCGTGGAGGCCTCCTACAACGTGCTGGAGGAAAACGTCATCGCCTACGGCGGTGTCGACGGGGGGCTGGACCAGAATTCCTATTACGATTTCAGCCAGGTCAACCCCTTTGTATCCCCCACCCTGGAGGTCACCCCCACAGACCGGCAATACGAGGCCTACCTGGGGCTTAAGGGGCAGCTCACCCCATCGGTGAGCTACAACCTGAAGGGGTCGTACACGGCCGAAAATTTCAGGCCCCTGTTCATCCTCAACCCGATCAATGAAGCGCGCAACGACGAAAAGGGATATATCTACGGAAATTCCTTCCGGGTATTTTATGACGATATCCGTACCCTGGGGGTTTTCGGGGAATTGCAGTTCAGCGTCAACCGGAACTTCAGCCTGGGGGTCAATGCCTCGGTTTACGAGTACGATACCGAAACCGACAACCCGGCCTGGAACCTGCCCAACCTGGAAGGCAGCCTTACCCTCGACTACCAGAATGATTCGGGCTGGTACCTGGGGGCCAACCTTTTTTACGTGGGGGAACGGGAGGATTTTGCATCCCGCGCCCAGCCGGGGGTCCCGCCCAATCAGTTCCCGGCCCAGCAACTCACCCTGGACGGTTATTTTGATGCGAATGTCCGCCTTGGATACCACATCAACCCGCAACTTTCGATCTTTGCCCGCGGCAGCAACCTGGCAGGCAACGAGTACCAGCGATGGGCGAATTTCCGGGTCCAGGGCCTGCAGGTCCTGGGAGGGGTCAGCTACAAATTCGACTTGTAACCCGGCCCGGCCCGGCCGCCTGACCGGCCTGAGAGGTATTTTGTCGAAGCGGGCCCGTCAGCGGCCCGCAGTTTTATGGGATTTCCTATCTTGAAGTACCTATAGACCGGCAATGAAAGGCCTGTACCCGCAAATCATCCTCACCCCCCTTTTGGCGCTGACCGTGATAGGTCAGCTCCCTGCTCAGAACCTGGTGCCCAACCCGGGGTTTGAAGCCTATCGCAGCTGTCCGCGCTTCCTGGGGAACTTTGGGGCCGACCTGATCGGTTGGGAATGCCCCACCGATGGATCTACCGATTATTTCAACAACTGCAGCGAGGACATGGGAACACCTGAGAACTTCAACGGGAGGCAGGCGGCCGCGGAAGGGGAGGGCTATGCAGGATTCTATGCCTATGCCCCGGGGGACTACCGGGAGTATGTGCAAACCCGCCTAACCCGTGGGCTCGAGGCAGGCCGGCAGTACCGGCTGCGATTTTCCCTCAGCCTGGCCGAACGATCTGATTTTGCCCTGAAGACCCTGGGGGTCCTGTTCACAGCCAAACCCATCCGGGTGGCTACCAAGAAGAACCTGACCCGCCGTCACTGGCTGGGCGACCCGGAGGCCAAAGCCCATTTGCTGGAGGTGGCCGCCCACTCCTTTTATACAGATATGGAGGACTGGATGCACATCGACACTGTTTTTACGGCCAGGGGGACGGAACAGTACCTGATGATCGGGAACCTGTTGCCAAATGCCAGGACGCGTACCTTTGATACGGGACGCCGATCCAATAAGGGGGCCTACTACTACCTGGACGGGGTGTCCGTGGAACCAGCAGGCCAAGGGGCCCCGGGGTACCGGGACAACCCGGCAGCAGATTTTCCCCGCGACAGCCTGCTGGTGTTGCCGGCCCTGCTTTTTGAATTTGATGCGCACCGCCTCACCGAAGCCGGCCGGGAGGCCCTTGCAGGCCTGTACGGGGTGCTTGCGGCCGATACCGGGCTGACCCTGGAGCTTCGCGGACATACCGATTCCATGGGGGCCACATCCTATAACCAGCAGCTCTCCGAACGGCGCTGCCGGGCGGTTGCCGACCACCTGCAGGGGCTGGGTATCCAGGCGGACCGCATCCAATGGACGGGCTATGGCGCCTCCCTGCCGCTTTCCCGGAATACCACGGAATCCGGCCGGCGGCGCAACCGCAGGGTAGAATTCATAATCCACACCAAGGGACCCGCATTGCCTTCAGAGAATTAAGTATCTTTAGCCTCGGCTCCCTGATCCGGGGGCAAGTCCCACTCAGAGATTCCGCGGTCAAATCCCGCACCAATTAAATACAGATCCATGAACCGATTTCTTACACTTTTATGCCTGGCCCTGCTGGCAGGGTGCCAGCCCCCCACCGGGGAGGCCGACCTGATCGTCTTCAATGCCCGGGTGTATACGGTTGACAGTTCTTTTTCAAAAGCAGAAGCCTTTGCCGTCCGGAACGGGGAGTTCCTGGCTGTGGGCAGCAACGATTCCATCCGTGCGGCTTATGCGGCCCCATGGATGCTGGATGCCGGGGGAAAGACCATCGTCCCGGGCCTGATTGACGCACACTGCCACTTCCTGGGCCTGGGCCTGGATCAGGAGCTGGTGAACCTGGTGGGGACCACGAGTTTTGAAGCCATCCTCGATAGCCTGTCAGCCGCCTACCAGGCCACCCGTCCCGATTACCTCATGGGTACTGGGTGGGACCAGAACGATTGGGAAGTAAAGGAATTCCCGGATAAAAAGGCCCTGGACTCCCTGTTCCCGGATATCCCCGTTGCCCTGGTCCGCGTGGACGGGCACGCCCTGCTGGTCAACCAGCGAACCCTGGACCTGGCCGGGATCACTGGGGAAACCCGGGTACCGGGGGGCGAAGTGGTCCTCGAAAATGGGGAGCCGACGGGCATACTGGTCGATACCCCGATGGACCTGGTGTACCGACAATGGCCCGTACCGGACAAACAGGCGCTTATCCGCGCCCTGCAGCGGGCCGAGGCCCTGTGCCTGGAAAACGGCCTGACGACGGTGAATGACGCCGGTCTCGGCCGGGGTGAAATCGAACTCATCGACAGCCTCCAGCAGGCCGGAGAACTCAGCATCCGGGTATACGCCATGGTTAGCAACACCCCCGAAAACCTGGATTATTTCCTGGAACGGGGGATCTACAAAACGCCGAAACTGAACGTGCGCTCGGTGAAAGTTTACGCGGATGGGGCACTGGGATCCCGGGGTGCCGCCCTGAAGGCTCCCTATTCGGATCAGCCTGGCCATTACGGGGCCATGATTACCCCGGCGGAAGACCTTGAGGCCCTTGCCCGGCGGATAGCGGCAGCCGGCTATCAAATGAATACCCATGCAATCGGGGATTCCGCCAATGTAGCCGTATTGCGGGCCTATACCCGGGCCCTGGAAGGCATTGACGACTCCCGCTGGAAGGTGGAGCACGCCCAGATCGTGGATACGGAAGACATTGGCCTGTTCAGCCCGAAAATCCTGCCTTCGGTCCAGCCTACCCATGCCACCAGCGACATGTACTGGGCCGAAGACCGTTTGGGCCCGGAGCGCATGGAGGGGGCCTATGCTTTCCAAAAACTACTGGAGGCTTCCGGCCTGGTAGCCCTGGGCACGGATTTTCCCGTCGAAAAGGTCAACCCCATGGATACCTTCTACGCGGCGGTAGCCCGCATGGACGCTGAGGGTTACCCGGAAGGCGGCTTTCAGATGAACGATGCGCTTACCCGGGAGCAGGCGCTGAAGGGCATGACCCGCTGGGCGGCCTATTCCAATTTTACGGAAGGTGAAAAGGGCAGTATCGAGGCGGGGAAGCGGGCAGACTTTGTCATCCTGGGCGGGGACCTGATGGAATTGCCCCCCCGGCAGCTCAGGGACATCCGGGTCACCGACACCTTTATCGACGGCGTTAAAGTGTATTGAAGCTACCCGGCCGAGCCTTTCAGGAGGGGCTTCCAGGAGCAGGGACAAAAAAAGCCGGCCCCTACACGGGGGCCGGCTTAAACCTTGAGCGCCACATTTGCCTGGGACGCCTGCAAGTTTTGAACCTTACATGGTAATCGGGACCGCCACGCGGGTCTTGTCCCATCCCATGACCATATGGATGCCGTTGTCGACTTCCTTAAAAGCGATGGAAAAAGGCTCCAAGGAATTGCCTTCCGCCGCAGACGGCACTTTGATGCGCGCCACGTCGGCACCCTCCTCATAGGAATAGGCACCCCACTGGTTCAGGTTTTTGTTGAGTATTACCGTCCACTCATTTTCCCCGGGGATGGTAAAGAGGGAATAGGTGCCGGCAGTGATATCCGCTCCGCCGAAATTCACATCCTGGTAAAAGGTAATTTCCGTGTTTTCGTTGGCACCGGTACGCCAAACCTTGCCACTGGGCGCCAGGTCGGAAAGCGAACGGCCCTTGAGTTGGGGCCGGCTGTAGATGACCCGGACTACTTTTCCGGGCTCACGACCCGGGTAAAGGGCAATATCCAGGGGGCTTTTGTCGAGTCCAGGGAATTCCTGAGCCTGCAGACCAGCCGTGCAAACCATGGCGATGACCAGGGCGAAAATGGTAACTATTCGTTTCATGTTGTTGGTGTTTTTTTTAAGTGTGTTAAAATTAGGGGCTTTTTGCCCGGTATACTTCTAAAGGGTCGTTAAAATTTTCATTGCTTACACTTTTACCAATCCTTACCCGGATTAAGCATCAATTATGTCAATATGGAACAATTTAAAAGATAATTATTCGAATTGATACTCATTTAACCTTATTATGTTTCTAATATGTAATATGTAACGCATATTTGCTTCCACTATAAAATAATACATCATGTGCGGAATAGTATGTGCCTTCGATCTGAAACAACCTGCCGAGACCCTGCGGCCCCAATTGCTTGAAATGTCCCGGGTGGTCCGCCACCGGGGTCCCGACTGGAACGGCATCCATGTCTCCGAAAAGGCGATCCTGGCCCATGAGCGCCTGGCCATCGTGGATCCTGCCTCCGGCAAGCAACCCCTCTACAGTCAGGACGGGACACTGATCCTGGCCGCGAACGGTGAGATTTACAACCACCAGAAACTCCGGAAGCAATTCGAAGGGTCGTATACCTTCCGTACCGAATCGGATTGCGAGGTCATCCTGGCCCTCTATAAAGAGAAGGGCCCGGCCTTCCTCGACGAGTTGAACGGCATCTTTGGCTTTGCGCTCTACGACAGTGAAGCAGACCGCTATTTTATCGCAAGGGACCACATGGGCATCATCCCGCTCTATATCGGCTGGGACCCCCACGGGACCTTTTACGTGGCCTCCGAACTGAAGGCGCTGGAAGGAACCTGCACAAAAATCGAGCTGTTCCCCCCCGGGCATTACCTGATGAGCGATGGGGCGGGCTACCAGCGCTGGTACAGCCGGGACTGGATGGACTATGAGGCCGTGGAGGAAAACCCGACGGATATCGCCGCCCTGCGAAAAGCGCTGGAGGACGCCGTACACCGGCAGCTGATGTCCGATGTCCCCTATGGGGTGTTGCTTTCGGGGGGGCTGGATTCATCCGTTACCTCCGCCATCGCCAAGAAATATGCGCAAAAACGGATCGAGTCGGATGACCAGGTGGATGCCTGGTGGCCCCGGCTGCACTCATTTTCCGTGGGCCTGGAAGGTTCCCCGGATTTGGCGGCCGCCCGGAAAGTGGCCGACCATATCGGGACAGTCCACCACGAGATCAAATTTACCATTCAGGAAGGCCTGGATGCCCTGCGGGACGTGATCTACCACCTGGAAACCTATGACATCACCACGGTACGCGCGTCGACCCCCATGTACCTGATGGCCCGGGTCATCAAGTCTATGGGCATCAAAATGGTCCTTTCCGGGGAAGGGGCTGACGAACTCTTCGGCGGGTACCTGTATTTCCACAAGGCGCCCGGTGCCAGGGATTTTCACGAAGAAACGGTCCGGAAGCTGGACAAGCTCCACATGTACGACTGCCTCCGGGCCAACAAGTCGCTGGCGGCCTGGGGCATCGAGGGGCGCGTCCCCTTCCTGGACAAGGAATTCATGGATGTGGCCATGCGGCTCAACCCAAAAGACAAGATGATCACCCCGGAGCGGATGGAGAAGTGGGTGGTCCGCAAAGCCTTTGAGGATTACCTGCCCGAAAGCGTCGCCTGGCGCCAGAAGGAACAATTCTCGGACGGGGTGGGATACAGCTGGATCGACACGCTCAAGGAGGTGGTCGGCCAGGCCGTGAGCGACGAACAGCTGGCCAACGCCCATTTTCGTTTTCCCATACAAACCCCGACTTCCAAGGAAGAGTATTACTACAGGAGTATTTTTGAGTCGCATTTCCCAAGCGACGCTGCAGCCAAAAGCGTCCCCCAGGAGCCCTCAGTAGCCTGCAGCACGCGGATCGCCCTGGAGTGGGACGAGGCTTTCCGCAACATGAATGACCCTTCCGGGAGGGCCGTGGCCCGTGTCCACGCGGATGCCTATGAAAAATAGGCCGGTATCAGCGCGCCTTCTACCGATACAGCAATTAAAAGCACCGTTTTGGCGGTGCTTTTTCCGTTTTGGCCGGGGTGGGGAATTACGGGGGATTTTTCCACAAAAATTGTTGATAACTAAGAGGGGTTAAAAATGCCGAAACCCGCCTGTTTGCAGGGGTATTTGCTATATTTGTAGGATTGCAAAATTGCAGGAAAAACAACCGCAAAACGAATGAGTGAAGAAGTAAAAGGAAAAAGCTACTCGGCAGACAGTATCCAGGCCCTCGAAGGCATCGAGCACGTGCGCATGCGCCCTTCGATGTACATCGGCGATATTGGCGTCCGGGGCCTGCACCACCTGGTGTACGAGGTCGTGGACAACTCCATCGACGAGGCCATGGGGGGGCATTGCGATACCATCTCCGTGACGATCAATGAAGACAATTCGGTAACAGTTGAGGATAACGGCCGGGGGATCCCCGTAGACCTGCACAAAAAAGAAGGCGTGTCCGCCCTGGAGGTGGTCATGACCAAAATCGGTGCAGGGGGTAAATTCGACAAGGATTCCTACAAGGTTTCCGGCGGGTTGCACGGGGTAGGTGTGTCCGTGGTGAATGCCCTGTCCAACCACCTGAAGGCAACGGTTTACCGGGAAGGCAAGATATGGGAACAGGAATACCAGCGCGGGCGCTCCCTGTACCCGGTCAAAAGCACCGGCACATCGGACCTGAACGGTACCATCGTTACTTTTCACCCGGACACGGATATCTTCCAGCAGACCATCGAATTCAGTTACGATACCCTGTCGAACCGGATGCGGGAGCTCGCCTACCTGAACAAAGGCGTATCCATTACCATTACCGACCGACGGGTCAAGGAGAAAGGCGAGTACCTGAGTGAACGCTTCTATTCGGAGGAAGGGCTCAAGGAATTTATCCGCTTCCTGGACGGTAACCGGGAACCGCTGATCAAAAACGTGATTTCCATGGAAGGGGAGAAGAACGACATCCCCGTGGAAGTTGCCATGGTCTACAACAACTCCTACACGGAGAACCTGCATTCCTATGTAAATAATATCAACACCCACGAAGGGGGGACGCACCTCTCCGGTTTCCGCCGGGGGCTGACCACCACCCTCAAGAAATACGCCGACGCCTCCGGGATGCTGGACAAGCTGAAATTCGAGGTGGCCGGTGACGATTTCCGGGAGGGCCTTACCGCCATTGTATCCGTTAAGGTCCAGGAACCCCAGTTTGAGGGGCAAACCAAGACCAAACTCGGGAACCGGGAAGTATCTGCTGCAGTCAGCCAGGCTGTTTCGGAAATGCTGACCAACTACCTGGAGGAAAATCCGGACGATGCCAAACTGGTGGTCCAGAAAGTGATCCTCGCGGCCCAGGCCCGCCACGCGGCAACCAAGGCCCGGGAGATGGTGCAGCGGAAGAACCCGATGAGCGGGGGCGGCCTTCCGGGGAAACTGGCGGATTGTTCCGACCAGGACCCCGAACGTTGCGAGATATTCCTGGTAGAGGGGGATTCGGCCGGGGGTACGGCCAAGATGGGCCGGGACCGGAACTTCCAGGCCATCCTTCCGCTCCGCGGGAAGATCCTGAACGTGGAAAAAGCCATGCAGCACAAAGTCTTCGAAAACGAGGAGATCAAGAACATCTATACCGCCCTGGGCGTTACCATCGGAACCGAGGAGGACAGCAAGGCGCTGAACCTCGAAAAGCTCCGCTACCACAAGGTCATCATCATGTGTGATGCGGACGTGGACGGTAGCCACATCGAGACACTCATCCTCACCTTCTTTTTCCGATATATGCGGGAGTTGATCGAGGGGGGGCACGTATATATTGCCACCCCGCCCCTCTACCTGGTCAAAAAAGGCAGCAAGAAACGCTACGCCTGGAACGACAAGGAGCGGGACGCCATCGTAGAGGAATTGAGCACCAGTTCGGGCAGCGCGGGCATACAGCGCTACAAGGGTCTCGGGGAGATGAATGCCGAGCAACTCTGGGATACCACCATGAACCCGGAATTCCGGACCCTGCGCCAGGTGACCATCGACAATGCCACCGAATCGGACCGGATCTTCTCCATGCTCATGGGGGATGAGGTACCCCCGAGGCGGGAATTCATCGAGAAAAATGCCGTATATGCGAACATTGACGCATAAGAATCCGCATTTCACAACAAAAACCCCGGCCTTCGCGCCGGGGTTTTTAGTTTAGTGGCAAATTCCTACAAATGAAAACAAAGATCTTCCTGGCCGGACTGCTTCTGACGGGTAGCATGGCGATGGCCCAATCCAATGTCAATGACCTGTTTGCCGCGGGAATCGAAGATGCCGAACGATTTGCCAACGACTACCTTTCCCCGGTTTCCGAGGGGACCATTTTCAACCTTTCGGGCGCCTGGCTCAATACCGCCACGGCCAAACCCCTCGGAGGGTTTGAGATTTCCATTGTCGGATCCATGGCCGGGTTCCGGAACAAGGACGATAAGAAGCAGTTTTTGCTCGACCCGAATGAATACGAAAACCTTCGCTTCGAGACCAATCCCAACGATGCCCGGTTGGTTTCCACCGCCCTTGGGGATATCGAGGGCGTCCGGGTGGTGGTGGAAGATGAGAACGGCCTGTTTTCCGAAAGCTTCGAGTTGCCCTCGGGCCTGGCCTCAGAGAATATCAATTTCCTGCCCGCGGGCTATTTACAGGCCGGGGTGGGCCTGATCAAGGGGACAGAAATCAAGGCACGGTTCCTGCCGAAGATCAAAACCGATGACGTGGCGGTCAGCCTTTTCGGTTTCGGCCTCCTGCACGAATTTACCAGCCATTTGCCGGCCGATAAAATCCTCCCGGTTTCCATATCCGGTTTTATCGGCTTTACCCAGCTGAACGGGAGCTATGATTTTACAGGCACCAATTTCATCGATGGGGAAAACCAGCGGATCGATACGCGGATGAACGCCTGGACCTTCCAGGCGATGGCCGCGACCAAATTGCCCATCATCAACTTTTACGGCGGCCTGGGCTATGTGACGGGAAAATCCGAAACGGATTTCCTGGGGACCTATAATGTCACCTCCGGCCCGTTCCAGTCCGAGACTTATGTGGACCCGTTCTCCGTAAGCAAAAAAGCCAGCGGGGCCACTGCCATCCTGGGGACCAAATTGAAGCTCGGTTTTTTCCGCCTCCATGTGGATTATACCCTGGCGGAGTTCAACCTCCTGACTGCCGGCCTGCATTTCGGGTTCCGGTAGCATCCCATCAGATATCTCCAAATCAAAACAGCCCCGGCAAATTTGCCGGGGCTGTTTCCATATATAAGAAATGGTAAGAAATGGGCTATTCCCTCAGCGCCAGCACCTCACCCTCAAGGCTGAGCAATTGGGTGTTGTCCTGGCTCTGTTTGATGGTTACCTGGTCGGCCTCCCGATCCAGGCCCGGATATTCGATGGTGTAGATGTTTCCATCCGTTTCCCAGCCGAAATCCGTCTTAATGCGCAGTTCATTCCCCTCGTAGCGATGGTACCTTCCCAGGTAGGCATCGTTGAAGATCCATTCTTCCCGGACGGAAGTCCGCCCTTCGGGTAAATCGGAAATGGCTGCGCGGCTCCAGATGCCGATAACCGGGTCATCTGCTTCTTCGACACTCGAACAACCGCCAAGGGTCAGGGCTGTCAGAAAAAACAGCATCAGAAAGGGAACTTTACGTTGCATAGGTCAGCTTCGTTAACATTTGGGGTATAATGGCAACGAAGCCCTGGCGTCCGTATTGTTATTTTTCGACCAACGGACCCCTTAGAAGTGCCCATTTCGACCAACGGAACAAAACATTAACATTTGAGCCGGATTTTCGTGCGGGTATACACACCGGATCCCCTTCCTCTCCAATCCTCGGATTTCCGGCTTATTTTCCTTATTTTTGGTCGGCTTAAAATCAAACTAAAAACCAGAAATATGAAAGTTACCATAGTGGGTGCAGGAGCAGTGGGTGCTAGCTGTGCGGAATACATCGCCATCAAGGATTTTGCATCTGAAGTGGTATTGCTCGATATCAAGGAAGGCGTTGCGGAAGGCAAGGCAATGGATCTGATGCAGTGTGCCTCCCTGAACGGATTCGACACACGGATCGTGGGTTCGACCAACGACTATGGGAAAACTGCGGGAAGTGATATCGTGGTGATTACCTCCGGGATTCCGCGCAAGCCGGGGATGACTCGGGAAGAGTTGATCGGGATCAATGCGGGAATCGTCAAGACCGTCTCCTCCAGCCTGCTGGAACATTCACCGGACGCCATAGTGATCGTGGTCAGCAACCCGATGGATACCATGACCTACCTGGTGCATAAATCCACCGGGCTCCCCCGCCACCGCATTATCGGAATGGGCGGGGCCCTGGACAGCGCCCGGTTCAAGTACCGCCTCGCCGAGGCCCTCGGGGCACCCATATCCGATGTCGACGGGATGGTCATTGGCGGCCACAGCGATACGGGCATGGTCCCCCTGACCAGCCACGCAACCCGCAACAGCCTGAAGGTTTCCGAGTTCCTCTCCGCGGAACGACTGCAGCAGGTAGCCGAGGATACCAAGGTTGGCGGGGCCACCCTGACCAAATTGCTGGGAACCAGCGCCTGGTACGCGCCGGGGGCTGCAGTTTCGGCCCTGGTCCAGGCCATTGCCTGCGACCAGAAGAAAATGTTCCCCTGTTCGGCCCTCCTGCAGGGAGAATACGGCCTCGACGACCTCTGCATTGGTGTACCGGTTATCCTGGGGCGTGGCGGGATTGAGAAAATAGTGGAAATTGCCCTGAGCGACGCCGAGAAGGCCAAGATGGCGGAAAGCGCCGAGGGCGTTTCCAAGACTAACGCCCTGCTGGACGTTTAGGTCATTGATATTCAAATCTTTGAATTAAGGCTTGCCGGATTTTGGCAGGCCTTTTTTTATTCCCTTTTACGCTCGGGAACAGGTCTCCGGGAAGCGCCCGCCAATGGTTTACAAAAGCACTCATTTTATTGGCAGTTCCTAGTGGAAGTAATATATTTGCACGCTGTTTGCAGCACCGTAATTATTTCAGATAAGCATTTAACTCATGAATAATAAAGGACTTATAAAGCTTTTTGCTTTGCTGTTCGGGCTGGTGAGTATCTACCAGTTATCCTACACCTTCATCACGGCCAAGATCGAATCCGATGCCGAAGCCTATGCTGTTTCGACCGTTGCGGCGGATGAGGAAAACTACGTGGCCCGGCGGGAGCAGGTGGAAGCCCGGTACCTGGATTCGGTTGCCAAAAACCCCATCCTGGGTTTCACCTCCTATGAGGATGCCAAGAAGAAGGAGCTCAACAAAGGCCTTGACCTGAAGGGCGGGATCAACGTGACCCTGCAGATTTCGGTGCGGGATATCCTTTCCGGTCTGGCAAACAACACGAAAAACCCTGTTTTCAACAAGGCGCTGGCGGATGCCGATGCGGCTTCCAAGAACAGCGATGCGACGTATCTGGAATTGTTTTTTGATGCGTTTGACGAAATCAAGGGCGATACCAAGCTCGCCTCTCCGGATATCTTCGCCAACAAGGGCCTGAGCGATGAAGTCAATTTTGAGATGGGCGATGAAGAGGTCAAGCCGATCATCCGCCGGAAGGTGGACGAGGCGGTGATCTCGGCGTTCGAAGTCCTCCGGGAACGGATCGACGGCTTCGGGGTTACCCAGCCGAATATCCAGCGGGAGGGCAACTCCGGCCGGATCCTGGTGGAACTGCCCGGGGCCAGGGACATTGCCCGTGCCCAGGACCTGCTCTCCAGCACCGCCCAGCTGGAATTCTGGGAAACCTATGAACCCGGAAACCAGAACCTGATCAATTTCTTCATCCAGGCCAACGAGGAACTGAAATCCATCGTGGAGGCCCCGGAAGAAGCTCCAGTGCAGGAAGAAAGTGAAATCGATTCCCTGCTTTCCGACGTGGCCCAGGACTCCCTGGAGCTCGCCTCGGAACGCAACCCCCTCTTCGAAAAGCTGCAGCTCAACGGCCCGGGTTATGCCATCGGGCTGGCAGCCATCAAGGATACCGCCGAGATCGGCGCCTGGCTCCGGATGCCCCGTATCCGCAGGTTGTTGCCCACGCCGGTACAGTTCACCAAATTCATGTGGGAGCGGCCTTCCCAGGGATCCGAGGTGGCGGCCCTGTATGCACTCAAATCCAACAGGGATGGCGTACCGCGCATGAGCGGGGACGTCGTCAGCGATGCACGGGACCAGTTTGACCAGTTCAACCGACCTGCGGTGGGCATGGACATGAACGTCCGCGGCGCCCGCGAATGGCAGGAGCTCACCAACGAGGCCAACCTGAACAATACCGGGATTGCCATCGTCCTCGACAACCGGGTCTACACGGCGCCGGGGGTATCCCAGAAAGGCGGAATCGCAGGGGGCAGCTCGGAAATCACCGGGACCTTTACCGTGACCGAAACCAAGGATGTTGCGAATGTCCTGCGCGCGGGTAAACTGCCCGCGGAGGCCGAGATCATCGACTCCTTCGTGGTGGGCCCCTCCCTGGGGCAGGAAGCCATCGACAGCGGGTTTACCTCCTTTATCATCGCCATGATCTTTGTCCTTTTATGGATGATCTTTTACTACGGCAAGGCCGGGGTGTTCTCTGACATCGCCCTGGTGTTCAACATCGTGCTCATTTTCGGGGTTCTGGCAAGCCTGGGGGCTGTGCTCACCCTGCCGGGGATTGCCGGTATCGTGCTGACCATTGGTATGTCCGTGGATGCGAACGTGCTCATCTTTGAGCGCATCAAGGAAGAATTGCAAAAAGGCAAGGGGATGGCCCAGGCGGTATCCGACGGATTTGACAACGCCCTGTCTTCCATCCTGGATGCCAACATCACCACGGGGCTTACCGCCCTGATCCTGCTGGTCTTCGGTACCGGTCCGATCAAGGGCTTTGCCACCACGCTGATCATCGGTATCCTGACCTCCCTGTTTACGGCCATCTTCGTTACGCGCCTGCTGATTGACGCCTACCTGAGCCGCCGTGGACGCAGGCTGGATTTTGCCACAGGGGTCACCAAAAACCTGTTCCAGAACATCAATATCGATTTCCTGGCCAAGCGTAAGGTTGCCTACGTCGTTTCCGGAATCCTGATCCTTGCCGGACTTGCCTCCCTGTTTACCAGGGGGCTGGACCAGGGGGTCGATTTCGTCGGGGGCCGGAATTACCAGATCCGCTTCGTGGACCCGGTCAACCCGGCCGAAATTACCGGGGAACTGACCGATGCCCTGGGTAGTGCCAGTGCCAAGACCTTCGGGGATGCCAACCAGATCATGGTGACCACCAAGTACAAGGTGGATGTCCAGGGTACCGAAGTGGACGAGGAGATCCTGGGTATCCTGTATAATTCCCTCCAGAAATACCTGCCGGACGGGGCCAGCTACCAGGACTTTATCCCGGGCGGCACCAACGAGGATATCGGGGTCATGAAATACCGCAAGGTCGGACCGACCATTGCGGATGATATCAAGAAAAATGCCGTCTGGGCCGTTATCGGTTCGCTGGCGGTGGTCTTTTTGTACATCCTGTTGCGATTCCGCAGGTGGCAGTTCTCCCTGGGGGCCGTTGCAGCGGTTTTCCACGATGTATTGATCGTGCTCGGGGTCTTCTCTGCCACCAGTGCATTGATGCCCTTCAGCATGGAAATCGACCAGGCCTTTATCGCCGCCATCCTGACGGTGATCGGGTATTCCCTCAACGATACGGTGGTCGTCTTCGACCGGATACGCGAGATTATTGCGGAAAGGGGTTGGCGTGCGGGTGAAAACACGAACCTGGCCCTGAACAGTACGCTGAGCCGGACCCTGAACACCTCCCTGACCACCCTGGTGGTACTGCTCTCCATCTTCATTTTCGGTGGGGAGACCCTGCGGGGCTTCATGTTCGCCATGATTGTCGGGGTAATCGTGGGTACGTATTCGTCCCTGTTCATCGCCACACCGATCATGTTCGATTCCCTGTCCAAAAAACTGTCGGCAGGAAAAAAATAACCCACAGAAGGGTTTTGTAAGGAAAAACGCTGCCGGAAGGCGGCGTTTTTTTTTGCAGCATGCTGCCTCCTGATTGGCTGCCAACCACTTCCGGGCCAACAGCGCCAGCCTGAAATCGCGTTTCCATCCGGCCGGCACGCTGGTTACAGGCTACTCAGGCTGTATATCCTGTAGATCCCCCCGGGTGCTTCTCAAGGATCAGGGTACGGTTTGCATCCAGGCCGGGTTCGCTGCGGTGCGAAACAAATACGATGGCTGTGCGGCTTTCCAGGGCCATTTTACGGATCAGGGACACGACCAGGGAGGCCGCCTTTTCATCCAGGCCGGCAGTCGGTTCGTCAAGGATCAGCAGGGGCGGGTGCTTGATCATCGCGCGCGCGCAGAATACCAGGCGTTGTTCCCCTGCCGTCAGGTCCCGGAAGAGCACCTGCCGTTGCGAATCCATTCCCAGCAGCCGCAGCCATTGGTTGGCGAGGGACCGCTGCAGGTCACTGGGCTGCTGGTACAGGCCGATAGAGTCCGTGAGGCCGGAAATAACCATATTCTCCAAGCTGTGGTATCCCCGGAAGCGGTCGGCCATGGCCGGGGTAAAATACCCGATGTGCTCCTTGATGTCCCAGACGCTTTCCCCGCTTCCCTTCCGGGAACCAAACAGGTAGAGCTCCTGCCCGTAGGCTTTGGGGTTATCCCCGGTAATCAGCGTGATCAGCGTGGTCTTGCCGCTGCCGTTCGGGCCGCGCAGTTCCCAGAATTCCCCCTGGCGGATACGCCAGTCGATATTCCTGACCACGGCGTGGCTGCCATAGCTAACGGAAACCGCCCGGAAATCCACCAGGACTTCCGGCAGGTCGGGAAGGGTGTTCGGAGGGGGGGGTATTTCCTCCGAAAAAGGCCCCGGGGGAGAAGATTCCGGTTTAAAATCCGGATAACCTACCAAGGTGCTGCCCCTTAGAAAGGCGGTCTTCTTCATACAGGGGAGGATATCTGCCCGGCGGCTGACCAGTTGAATCAAAGTCATTTCCCGGGACAATTCGGCAAAACGGCGCTCCAGCACACCCCTGTAGGCCCGGTCCAGGTTGTCGAAGGGATCGTCCAGGATCAGGTACTCCGGGGACTGTTCCAGCAGGTATTCCAGCAGCGCCTTTTTGCGTTCCCCACTGGAAAAGGTCCGCAGCTCCCGCTCCGGCAGGGGCTGCAGTTCCGAGCGGTTGTGGCGCGCTTCTTCCTCGATAAAGGCGGCGATGCGCTCATTCGAGAAGCAGGCGCCCCGCAGTCCGCCCAGGTGGGAGAGGGCTGCTGGCGGGTTGCCGGCCAGTACGGCATTGGAAAAGGCAGTCTTTCGGGAGGAATTATCCGTGAAGATGGCGGTGTGGTGGTGCATTCGGGCTCAGCTGCTTTCTGCGAATGTAGCGCAAAGAATCGGCCGTGTCAAAACAGGGTATTCAGCCCCCCCATTCATCGTTCAGGATCCAGTTGTGGGTACGGGACCAGAGGGTATCCCGGAAAGCCTCCCTGAAATAACCGAAATGCCCGGGTTTAAGGCCCTCCTCCGTGTAATGGACCCGCGTCAGGGCCGCTGCCCTGTACTGCGCATTGAGCCAATCCACGGCTTCAACCGGGGCCAGGGGGTCGCCCGGAAAGCTCAGGGACAACACGGGGGCGCGGACTTCCCCGAAATGATAGGCCCCGGATTCCCGCTCCACGTTCAGGTACTCGGGGTGTTTGCCCCAGCGATTCCACTGATAGACCATATTTTTGGGCAGGTTTTCAAATAACCCCAGTTTTTTTGCCGGGAAATACCCAAATAGGGGGCTGAGGCCCGGGATCATCAAATGCCAGAAAGCCCACATCTTGATCTTATGCCAGTGGGAATAATGGTTCCAGTATCCGCTCTGGCTGGCTACCAGGATGATTTTGCCCAGCAGCTCATGTGCCTGGTTGAACCCTGCCAGCTGGCCGCCGATACTATGGGTTACCAGGGTGATATTGGAACCTGGCGACATGCCGGAAAGGAAACGCGTGGCAGCCGTCTGGTCGTTGCTGCCCCAATGGATCAGGTCGTGGGGGTTGGCCCGGAGGGTGGCCGGATCGCCCCCGGAATCCCCGATCCCCCAATAATCAAAAGTGAGTACCGTATACCCCAGGGAGGCAAAATGCCGGGCATAGGAAAAATAGAATTTTTGCAGCATGCCGGTAGCCGAGGATATCAGGATGCTGTGGCCCGTCCCGTTCCCTTCAGGACGGAAAAGGGTGCCGGCAAGCCGATGGCCGGCTGGCGTCGGAATCCGGATGGCTTCCCCCGGGGTCATGGTTTACTGGCTTTTCTGGTAGGTAATGCGGTCACCGGCCTCCAGGCCCCATTTGGCACTCAGGCCGGCATTTACTTCCAGGACATATTGCACGGGTACCCCAGAGGAGATACTGGACTCATCCAGGGGCCGGGCATTTTGGCGGATGGTGGCTATCTCGAGGTTGGAGTCGATAAACAGGATGTCCAGCGGCATCATCGTGTTTTTCATATAAAACGCATGCAGGGCCGGGGCGTCAAAGACAAAGAGCATCCCCCGGTCGTCCCGCATTTCATTGCGGTACATGAGCCCTGTCTGGGTCTCGTATTCCGAATCGGCGATTTCGATGTCCAGGACCACTTTTATCGAGTCTGTTTCCGCATCCAGAATGCGCAGCACCCCTTCTTTGGTAAAGGAGACGGTTTCCCGTTCCAACGGGGTTTTGGGGGTGTCCCGGCAACTGCCAAGGCAGCAACAGGCCGCCAGGGCCAGGGCAGACAGGAAGCGGATCGGTCGGAAATCAGGCATGGGAGGCGGATTTTTGCGGCCGGAACATAAAGTACAGGCCGAGCAGGACAAACGGGATACTGAGCCATTGTCCGGTAGACAGGTAGCCCAGGGTATCCTCGAACCCGCCCTGGCTTTTCTTGACAAATTCCACCACAAATCGGATGCTCCACAGCAGGACCAGGAACAGGCCAAACAAATAACCGGGGCGTTGGCCTTTGGAGGTTTTCCAATACAGCCAGTAGAGTATGGCAAAAACGCCGATATAAAGCAGCCCTTCGTACAACTGGGCCGGATGCCGGTAGGGGATGGCCTGGAGTTGTTCCGCAAACTGCGGGTCGTCCGTCAGGGCGCGGTAGGCAGCTTCCGGGGTGCGCTCCCCGGTGATGTGCATGGCTTCCCCGGCGGGCATGTCGTCTGAATCCCGCACAAACCGGGTGGCCAGGAAAAAGGAGGCGTCCGTGATCTTCCCGTTGATTTCCGAGTTGAAGAAATTCCCGAGCCGCACCAGGAAAGCCCCCAGGGATACCGGGATCACGATGCGGTCCAGTACCCAGAGCATATTGAAGGATTTGTGCTTCCGCGTAAACAGGTACATGCCAATGATGACCCCAATGGCTGCCCCATGGCTTGCCAGGCCGGTAAAACCGGTGAATTCATACCCGTTGATAATCCCGAAGAGGCTGCTCCCCGCCTGTTCCCGTATGGGAAGCAGGATTTCGGCCAGGTGTTGGCTGTAATACGCCCAGTCATAGAAAAAGACGTGCCCCAGCCGCGCCCCTAGCATGGTGGCCAGTACGGTGTAGATAAAAAGCGAATCCAATTGCTCCCGGGACCGGCCCTCTCGCAGGAAGACCTGCTTCATCAGGTACCACCCGACTGCGAATGCGATGATCCAGAGCAGGTTGTAGTATTTGATCTGGAGTACCCCGAGCTTAAAAATGGTATCGTCGGGATTCCAGGTGAACCCTAATAAAAACATATTTCCAGTTTGTGGGCTAAGATAAGAATTCCGATCGGGGCAGGCGGACAGAATTCGGCAGCAATTTCACTTCCCGCATAGCGCGCCGGACTGCCACCCTGGGACACCTACGGCACCGGGTCATAACCGGACCCGCCCCCGACACAGCGGAACAAAAAGGTCCGGTGGACCTTTTGAGCTGTGGGCGAGATGGCGCGGTGGCCTGCCGCCCTGAGGGACCTACGGCACCGGGTCATACCCGGACCCGCCCCCGACACAGCGGAACAAAAAGGTCCGGTGGACCTTTTGAGCTGTGGGCGAGATGGCGCGGGGGCCTGCCACCCCGGGGGACCTACGGCACCGGGTCATACCCGGACCCTCCCCAGGGATTACAGGATAAAATCCGCTTCAGCGCCAGCCATCCCCCTTTGAGCAGGCCGTGTTTTTGGAGTGCCTCGATGGTGTATTGGGAGCAGGTGGGGCTGTACCGGCAACTCGGGGGGGTCAGGGGGGAGATGTAGCGCTGGTACCCGCGGACCAGCCAGATCAGCGGCAGGGCGAGTTTTCTTTTCATCTCAAATGGCAGGTTACAGGGTGAAGGTAGTCCCTTCTTTCCCGTCTTTTAGCTGGATCCCCAGTTCCGAAAGCGTATCCCGGATCTGGTCGGAAGTGTGGTAATCCTTGTTGGCTCGCGCCTGGTTCCGCAGTTCGATCACCAGCTTCATCACCCCTTCCAGTTTTTCGGTTTCCCGGGTCTGTCCCAGGCTTTTTTCAAGGCCGAGGACATCGTGTACAAACGCCTCCATCGTCTGCGCCAGCAGGTCCCTGTCCCCAGGGGTGAGCGACTGCTTTTCGTCCCGGGCCAGGTTGATGGCCTTGACCCCCTCAAAGAGCTGGGCGATGAGGACCGGGCTGTTAAAATCATCGTTCATGGCGTCATAACAACGCTGCCTCCAGGCGGCCACATCGAAATCGGAGCTTTTGCCGGCAGGCAGGTCGGGCAGCTGGTCCATGGCTTCCATCAAACGGTTGTACCCCTTTTCGGCAGCCAGCAGTGCGTCGTCGCTGAGGTCCAGGATGCTGGTGTAGTGCGCCTGCATCATAAAGAACCGGACGACTGTCGGGGAGAACGGTTTGCTGAGGATGTTGTTTTCACCACTGAATATTTCGCCCGGGAGCAGGTTGTTCCCGGTGGATTTTGCCATTTTCTTCCCGTTGAGGGTCAGCATGTTGGCATGCAGCCAGTAGCGGACCGGCGGCTGGTCGTTGCTGGCTTCGGCCTGGGCAATCTCGCATTCGTGGTGGGGAAATTTCAGGTCCATGCCCCCGCCGTGGATGTCAAAGGTGTCCCCGAGGTATTTGGTGCTCATCACTGTGCATTCCAGGTGCCATCCGGGAAAGCCCTCGCCCCAGGGGGAAGGCCAGCGCATGATGTGCTGGGGCTCCGCTTTTTTCCAAAGAGCAAAATCCTGTGGGTTGCGTTTTTCGTCCTGGGCGGTCAGTTCCCGCGTATTGGCGATCATGTCCTCCAGTTTCCGGCCGCTGAGTTTTCCGTATTCGTAGTCCTGGTTGAACCGTATGACGTCGAAGTAGACGGACCCGTTTTTCTCGTAGGCGTACCCCCGGTCCTGGATGACCTTGATGATCTCGATTTGTTCCACGATATGGCCCGTGGCGGTGGGTTCAATGCTGGGAGAGAGGAGGTTGAAGCGCTGCAGGATGTTGTGGAAATCCACAGTATAGCGTTGCACCACCTCCATGGGTTCAATTTTTTCCAGGCGGGCTTTTTTGGCGATTTTGTCCTCGCCCTCATCCGCATCGTCCTCCAGGTGGCCTGCGTCGGTGATGTTGCGGACAAAGCGCACTTTATACCCCAGGTGGCGGAGGTAGCGGAAAATCAGGTCAAAGGACATGAAGGTCCGGCAATTGCCCAGGTGGACATTGCTGTATACGGTTGGGCCGCAGACATACATGCCCACATGGCCCTCGTGAATCGGGGTAAAGACTTCTTTGCTCCCCGAGAGGGAGTTGTGGACCTTAAGTGTCTGTTCCGTATAAAGCGCCATGGATTTGGCTTAAAATTCGGTTTCCAGGTTGATGTATTCCAGGAATTCCCGGCGGAGTGATTCATCTTCCTTGAAGCGGCCCCCGTATTCCGAGGTAACCGTGCTGCTGTCCACATCACGGATCCCGCGCGAATTCACACACAGGTGTTTGGCGTCGATCACGCAGGCGACGTCTTCGGTCCCGAGGACCCGTTGAAGCTCCCGTACGATCTGTATGTTCATCCGCTCCTGTACCTGCGGGCGCTTGGCAAAATAGTCCACGATGCGGTTCATCTTGGAAAGCCCCACAACGGAACCCCCGGAGATATAAGCAATATGGGCCTTGCCGACGATCGGCAGCAGGTGGTGTTCGCAGGTGCTGTAGACGGTGATATTCTTTTCCACCAGCATTTCTCCGTATTTGTATTTGTTGTCGAAGGTGGATGACTTCGGGCGCCGCTGGGGATGCAGCCCGGAAAAGATCTCCCTGACGTACATTTTCGCAACCCGGTCGGGGGTGCCTTTCAGGCTGTCGTCGTCGAGGTCCATGCCCAAAGTGAGCAGGATATCCCGGACATTCTGACGGATGCGGTCGATTTTTTCTTCATCGCTGAGAAGGAATGCGTCTTCCCGGAGCGGGGTTTCTTCCTTCCCGCTGAAATGGTCTTCCGGAAAGGTTTCCTGGGAGGCTTCCAATGCTGGATCGGTTTTCATCGAATGGTAATTACAAGTGGCAAAGATATACATAATATGGCACTTTATGGCCTGTTTACGCGGGTACACAACATAAATTCGTGTTAAGGAAAAGAGCTGCCTACTTTTAATTTGCCCAAGCAATACTATGCACATTACCCATCTACAAACCGGCTTTTTTGCAGGGATTTTCCTGTTGGTCAGCGGGGGTCTTTCGGCCCAGATTTCGCCCGATTGCAACACGGCCATCCCGATATGCAACAATACCCCGGTAAACGGCGGTACCATCGGGTATGGCGTGGACGATTACGGCGGGGCCACCGAGTCCGGATGCCTGGAACCCACAACCAGCGGGTATATCGAATCGAATTCCGCCTGGTACCGCTTCCGCACGGGCGCTTCCGGCCAGCTGGGGTTCAATATCTCCTTTGATGCCTCCGAAGACTGGGATTTTGCCCTGTACCGCACCTCGGATTGCGGCAGCCTGGGCGAACCGGTGCGATGCAATTTTTACGACAACCGGGACCGCGAAGTATTCATGGGGGTGGGGGAGGACCCTTCGGGCAGCGCGGATACCTACCTGTACGAGCCCTGGCTGGATGTCCAGCCCGGGGAGGACTATTATCTGATGATCAACAATTACAGCAACACGAATTCCGGCTTTTCCATCCAGTTTTCGGGCCGGATCTTCGAGGATCACCCCTACGATGCCCTGGACTGTTCCATCATCAGCAACCTGCTCGGGCCGCCTGTAGCCGCATGCGAAGGGGATACCATCCTGCTGGACGGCACCACCGCTATGGCTACGGCTTATCAGTGGTTTGCAGATACCGGGTCCGGATTTAACACTCTCCCGGGGGAGAATGGGGCCACACATCCGGCAGATTCCCCGGCAGTCTACCGTATCCGGGTGAGCCTGCCGGACGGTTCTCAGGTGATCAGCGACGTGCAGGTAGGGTTCAGCCCGGCCGCCAGCACCCAGCCCATTTCGGACGAGGCGATTTGCAGCGACCAGCAACCTTATGACCTTCGGGCCAAAGATGCCGGGGCCCTGGGGAGCTTAAACCCGGCGGAGTTCCGGGTGAGTTACCATACCAGTGCCTTCGATGCCCAGGCGGGGATAGGCGCCCTGCCGGCGGAGTGGTCCCCCGGGCCCGGGACCCATACCGTGTACGTCCGGACCACTTCCCTGGAGAACCCGAATTGTTATGACAGTTCCGAGCAGTTTGATTTGCAGGTCCTTTCCATGCCTTTGCTGGATTTTGAGCAGCAGGTCTTCATTTGCGAAAACGGCGGGAGTGCGGTTATCGGGCAATTACCACCCGACCCGGCGGTGTCCTACAGATGGGATGACGGGCGGCGGTCGGCCCTGCGGACAGTCACCCAACCTGGGACCTATACCCTGACGGCAACCACCGGTTCCGGGCCTTCTGCCTGCAGCATCCAGCGCAGCGTGGAAGTCATCCTTTCGGTGCCCCCAGGCATCTCGGGGATTATCATCGAGGACTTCTCGGCTGCCAACCGGGTGACGGTGGAGACGGATGCCGTAGGGGATTTCGAATATGCCCTGGACAACGGGCCCTTTCAGGCAAACCCCGTTTTCGAGGGGGTGCCGGCCGGCTCCCACCAGGTGCGTATGCGCGACCGGCTGGGTTGCGGGGAAATCACCGAAACCATTACCGTGGTGGGTTACCTGCCCTTTTTTACCCCCAACGGGGACGGCCAGCACGACACCTGGCAGATACAGGGCCTCGAAACCCTTACCGACCCGGTGGTCCATATCTTTGACCGGTACGGCAAACTCCTCAAACAACTGGACCGGGATTCTCCCGGGTGGGACGGGACCTATCTCGGCAGGTTACTGCCGGGGTCCGACTACTGGTTCCGGCTATCCTATTTGGACGCCTCCGGACAACGGGTGGAAGCGCGCTACTTGAATGCGCATTTTGCCCTGAAACGCTGAGATTTCACCCATCGATCCCCTGGTCGAATTGCCGCCAAAAACTTGGGCATACCCATACTAAAACCCACTTGTAGGAGTTATACTATACAGAAATTTGTGCCCCAAATCCTATGAAGCATACCCTGGTCCTGCTCTTGGGCTTCCTTTCTGGTGTCCAGGCCCTCTCCGCCCAGAATTCCCCCGATTGTCGCTCTGCCATCCCGGTTTGCGCCGATACGGTGCGCACCTGGTTCGCGGATGGCGGGGGCGATATCGATGATTTTGACCCGGATGTCATCCGGCAGTCCGGCTGCCTGGAAAAGGGGAGCAATACCTCGGCCAATATCGAAAACAACACGTCCTGGTTTGTATTCCGCGCCGGGACCGGCGGGCAGATCGGCTTTGACATCGAAGCGCTTCCGGGAGCCACCGGCACCGTTACCGCCGAATGGGATTTTGCCCTGTACGGACCGGATGTGGATTGCGCCGACATCAGCAACGGGACTGCCCAGCCCATACGCTGCAATTACGAGGTGAACGACACGCGTTTTACGGGGGTGGGCATCAATCCCGAAAACGGGCAGGCAGGTGCCCCCTTCCTGATCGGCAGCCAGAATACCTACGATGAATTCCTGGAGGTGCAACCGGGGGAGATCTACTACCTGCTTATCAACAACTACAACACGAATTTTGACGGTGACCCCGAGCCTTATACCCTGACATTCACCGGGAACTCGGTGAACACCAACCAGGATACCGCACTGGATTGCACGCTGCGGGACGAGTTCCTGGGGCTCGATATCACCGCCTGCGAAGGCGACCCCGATATTGTCCTCAGCGCCCTCAATTCCCCGGCCGGACCCGATATCACGGATATCGCCTGGTCGGTGGACTACGACGACGACGGCACCATCGATGCAAACCTGGCCTCCGGGCCCGGGGCTACCGAACTCATCGTTTCCAGCCCAAACTCCGGCCGCTACTATGTGGAGATCACGGCCACTACCTCCGAGGTGTACACGGACGATATCCTGATTACCTATTACGGGGAGCCCCAGCTGGACCGGGTGGACATCCTCTCGGACCTGTCGGACAGCAACAATATCGAGATCATCCCGGTTGGGGACGGGGATTACGAATACGCCATCAATGGGGGGGAATTCCAGGAGTCGCCCATCTTCAACGACGTGCCCCCGGGCATCAATACGGTGATCATCAACGACCGCAACGGGTGCGGGACTACCGAACCCATTGAATTCCTGGTGATCGGCTATCCGAAGTTCTTTACCCCCAACGCGGATGGCATCCATGATACCTGGCATATCCTGGGGATCGAACAGCTCACCGAGCCGGTGGTCTTTATTTTTGACCGCTACGGGAAACTGCTGAAACAAATCGATGAAACCAGCGTGGGTTGGGACGGAAACTTCAACGGACGTCCCCTGCCTTCTTCAGATTACTGGTTCCGCCTGGAATACAGCCGGGACGATCAGGGTGTGCTCGTGGCCAACCTGGTGCGGGCCCACTTTACCCTGAAACGATAGGGCCTGCTCCTGCTCAGGCAGACTGTCCCCTGAACCCTGAATCCATAAACCTGAACCCTTTAATCTGAACCCTTTCACCTGAAGCCTTCGGTCTGCAGAGCCCGGGGTCCCCATCCCGAAGATGCGGTTACCCCGAAAAAAAAAGGCCTCCCGTCCGGAAGGCCCTTTTGTAGTCGATTGATATATTTTTAGAAATTCAGCGTGTAGCTCAGGCTCACATAGTTGTTGACCCGGTTGATGAGGGCGTCGCTCAGGCCGCCGTCGTATATGGCTTCGCTGACATCCTGCTCGCTGCTGCTGATGGCCAGGTCCAGCCGGTTGGGACCCCAGCTGTATCCCAAACCTCCGGAATACGCCTGCAGATCTCCCCAAATGGCACTGTCCTTATAGGGACTGGTCTGGTACCTGTATCCCAAACGGAAGCTCATGCGCTCGATGCGGTACTCGCCCCCAACCCGGTAGGTGGAAACGCCACCCAGGGCATCCGCCATAAAGGCATTTTCGGAGGCAAAATTGGGATCTGAGGTGGGCCGGAGCTCGGAATTGGAGAAATCCTGATAGTCGTAGTCAAAACTCAGCAATCCCTGGGGCCCGAAGATAAGGGCGATGCTCCCGGTTACCTTCCCGGGGGTTTTGATGGTATAGGTGTCGAAAAGGTTGACCACCCCGAAGTTGATACGGGTGATATCCGGGTTTTTATCTGCAAAATCAGAATTGGCCGCCTGCGAAAAGTCGTCCGTCAGCCGGTACCAGGTGGGGCTTTGGTAAGCCCCGCCTATGCGTACCAGCTCATTCAGTTTGGCTATGGCGCCGATGTTTACGGAAAAGCCGGATCCCTCGGTGTGCAGGAAGCTGTCGAAGGTCGCCGATTGTATCGGGGACGCGGCATCATACCCGCTTTCTTCCAGGAAGGTGAGGCGCTCGTACAGGACGGAATGGAAATTCAGGGAGGCTCCCAGGAAGAAATTTTCCTGGTACTGGCCCGAAAAGTTCAGGGTGAATTTGCTGTTGTACCCATTGGTACTCTGGAAATAATCCTGGATGACCGTGTTGTATTCGGCATTGGAGATATACTCCGTGTTGCCGTCGTCATCCGGGTCCACCGGGTCGATAAAGCCTGCCTGGAAGCCGAGGAAGGCCTGCTGGTCGGCAAAACCCAGGCTGGAGCCGATATCCAGGTAGGCATCCACCACGGTTTCGCCCTGCTGCACCCGAAGCGGGCCCAGGGGCACCCCCTGCGCAAAATTCAGGAAGTAGTTGTCAACCCCGACCGGTGTACTTCCGATAATCCGGTAATCGTCGTCGAAACTCTCGACCATATCGTAATTCACCCCGAGCGCTATCTTCTTCCAGGTGGCTCCTTCGGTACTTTTGAACACAAAAACGCCCCCGACCTGGTTAAGCTCAACAGCATTGATGCCTTCGGCCGTGCCCCCAAAGGCTCCGAAGCCGGCATTGTTATCCCGGTTGTAATTGGCCCCCGTTACGGTCATGATGCTGTTGCCGAAGACGGCAGAGCCGGCAGGGTTGATATTCATGGAGGACAAGTCCCCGCCAAGCGCTCCGAAGGCGCCGCCCATCGCCTGGTAGCGGGCAGTCCCCTGGGTCTCTTCCAGCCCGTACCGCAATACGTCGTTAACCGTTTGGGCCGTACCGATTGCGCACAGTCCCGTCAGGATGAAAGTGAATATACGTTTCATTGGAATTTCTTTTGGTTAATAAAAGGGAAAGGGATCTTACTGATTCCCGCCGCGGCCGCCGGAGCGACCACCGCCCGAACGACCCCCGGAAGAACGACCTCCGCCACCGCTGCTGCGAACGCTTCCCGAAGACCGGCTGCCACCCCCGCTGCTGCGCATGCTTCCGGAAGACCGGCTGCTGCCCCCGCTGCTTCGGTAACTGCCGGAAGACCGGCTGCTGCCTCCGCTACTGCGGTAACTGCCAGAGGAACGGCCACTACTTCCACTGCTTCGGTAACTGCCGGACGACCGGCCGCTGCTTCCACTGCTTCGGTAGCTGCCCGAGGAGCGGCTACTCCTTCCTGAAGAATAGGACCGGTTTGGCGTGCTGCCCGACCGGCTGTAGCCGGGAGTCCTGTCGTACCCCGTAGTAGCCCCGTTATAGGAGCGGGAGCTTCGGGTAGTGCCGTAGGAAGGTGCCCGGCGCGTGGTCCTGCTGGATCGGTAGGCCTGGTTACGGGCCGCCGCATTTATGTTGGATCGTGCGCGGGAGGTACTGTACCGGTTGGATCGGTCCAGGTTGGACCGGCCGCTGTTGGTGCGGTATTGCCGCGTATTGCTGGCCGCTGCACTGTAGCGGGAATTACCCGTTATTCCAGGATTGCGGTTGTATAAGCCCCTGCGACCTGAATTGTAGGCCCAGGAATTGTTGTAATAGCCGTTGCCCCAGTACCGGTTTCCCCAATAGCCGGCATAGCCGTAATACGGGTTGTACCAGTTATTCCAGCCCCAGTAGCCGCCCCAACCCCAGTTGTTCCAGCCCCAGCCCCAGTTGTTCCAGCCCCAGCCCCAGCCGGCGCGCCATGGGCGGTACCATCCGCCATACCATCCTCCGTACCAACCGCCGCCGTAGACCCAGGGATCATACAATCCCCAGGTATTCCAACCCCAGTTGTTCCAGCCCCAGCCGCCGCCGCCGTAGACGTTGACCGTAAGGTTTCCCCCCTGGTCGCCCCACCCGGGATTGCCCTGGTAGTCGTTGTAATCGGCAAAGTAATCGTTCGGGTTGCCGATCAGGCTGTCGTTGGCATAAGCCAGGCTGTCCTGGGCGGTACTCGAATAGGATTCAACGTCCGTGAAGACCTCACTGTCCAGTACCTGTCCAAGTTCCTGGGCCCTTTCCCCGAAGTAGTTCTCGTAAAAGGGATCCCCCTGGTTGCGCTGTACCTGCCGGGCAGGCGGCCTTTCGGTGCGTACGACCTCCTGGCCGGTACCGTAGATGCCGTCCCGATCGTAGTAGGATGCGGATTCATAAGAGCCGCAGGAAGCCAGAAGCAACCCGGACAGCCCTAAGAAAAGGGAGTATTTTAGGTTGAGGAGGGGTAGGGGTGGTCTCATCGGTGCAATTTTTTATTTATTGTTGAACATATTAAAATTAGTTAGTTTTGACGAACTATTTTCGTTAATAAAGACACAATAGTTGTGCCAAACTTCAATTAATGGGTAAAAATTTGACAACACGCAGCGAGGATTATTCCAAATGGTATAATGAACTCGTGGTAAAGGCGGACCTTGCCGAAAACTCCGGCGTCCGGGGCTGCATGGTCATCAAACCCTATGGATATGCCATTTGGGAGAAGATGCAGGCCGCCCTGGACAGGATGTTCAAGGACACCGGCCACCAAAACGCCTATTTCCCGATTTTTATCCCCAAGTCCTATTTCAACAAGGAGGCCAGCCATGTGGAAGGCTTTGCAAAGGAGTGTGCCGTGGTCACCCATTACCGTCTCAAGAATGCCGAGGACGGCAGCGGGATCGTGGTGGATGAAGATGCCCGCCTGGAGGAGGAACTCATCGTCCGGCCCACCTCGGAAACCATTATCTGGGATACCTACCGGCGCTGGGTGCAGTCCTACCGGGACCTTCCCCTGCTGATCAACCAGTGGGCCAATGTGGTGCGGTGGGAGATGCGTACCCGCCTTTTCCTCAGGACGGCGGAATTCCTGTGGCAGGAAGGGCACACCGCCCATGCCACCGAGGCCGAAGCCATTGCGGAAGCGGAAACCATATTGGACGTATATGCCACCTTTGCCGAAGATTTCATGGCCGTACCGGTGATCCGGGGGACCAAAACCCCGGGCGAGCGATTTGCGGGAGCGGTGGAGACCTACTGCATCGAGGCGCTGATGCAGGATGGAAAAGCTTTGCAGGCCGGCACCTCCCATTTCCTGGGTCAGAACTTTGCCAAAGCTTTTGACGTCAAGTTCGACACCATGGACGGACAGCAGGAGTATGTCTGGGCGACCTCCTGGGGGGTATCCACCCGCCTGATCGGGGCGCTGATCATGACCCACAGCGACGATAACGGGCTGGTACTCCCACCCAAACTGGCGCCAATCCAGGTAGTGATCGTGCCCATTTACAGAGGGGAAGAGCAACTCCGGGCCATCAGCGAGAAGGTTGCCCCCCTGGTGAAACTCCTCAAAGAGCAGGGCATTTCCGTCAAATACGATGACCGCGATACCCACAAGCCCGGGTTCAAGTTCAACGAATACGAATTGAAAGGGGTGCCCGTGCGGCTGGCGGTCGGTCCCCGCGACCTGGAAAACGGCACCTATGAAGTGGCCCGCAGGGATACCCTGGAGAAAAAAGTAGTCCCCGCAGAGGGGATTGACGCCTATATCAGCGGCCTGCTTGAGGAGATGCAGGAGGCGATCTACCAGCGTGCCAAAGACTATCGGGATGCCGCTATCACGGAGGTGGATACCTATGAGGAATTCAAGAAGGTGATAAAAACCAAAGGCGGTTTTGTGTCTGCTCACTGGGACGGCACGCCGGAAACGGAGGAACGCATCAAGAACGAAACCAAGGCGACCATACGCTGCATCCCCCTGGACCCTAAACCGGACCCCGGCGCCTGTATCCGCACCGGGAAACCGTCGCCTTACCGGGTGCTTTTTGCCAAAGCCTACTAGGCCCGAAAAAAACGCATCCAGTTGTTGGCTGGCAAAAAAATAATTGTATTTTTGCACCTGCCTAATTACAAGGCACGTTGAGCGGCTTTGCGGTGTATTCCGCTGCTGCCTATTGAAATACGGCCCGTTCGTCTAGGGGTTAGGACGCCAGGTTTTCATCCTGGTAACAGGGGTTCGATTCCCCTACGGGCTACAAAAGGTTTCCAGTGGAAATTCCCGCCTGGCAACCGCCCTTTGAAATATTCGGCCCGTTCGTCTAGGGGTTAGGACGCCAGGTTTTCATCCTGGTAACAGGGGTTCGATTCCCCTACGGGCTACAAGAAAAAACGTGACAATTAAGCGAATTCAGAATTCATGGCAAATCATAAGTCAGCATTAAAACGCATCCGCAGGAATGAGGCCGTACGCCTCCGCAACCGTTATCAGCACAAGACAACGCGTAATGCGATCAAAAAACTGCGTTCAGAATCCGATAAGAAGAGTGCCGAGGCCCTGTTGCCTTCGGTAGTCAGCATGATCGACAAACTGGCCAAGAGGAACATTATCCACGCCAATAAGGCCGCGAACCTCAAGAGCAAACTCACCAAGCAGGTAGCCGGGCTGTAAGCGCACTCCTGTTTGTATATCCTATTGGACCCCGGTCCGTGCCTCGGTACGTCCCGGGGTTTTTTGTGCCCTGTTCCACGGTAGCCCTGGCCCTGTTCCACGGTAGCCCTGGCCCTGTTCCACGGTAGTCCTGACCCTTTTCCAGGGGGGCGGTCCCTGTTCAAACCAGGCCGGGAACGGCTCAGGGTAGCCCGGGCCTTTTATTCCGGACCTTTCCCCTCACTTCTATTGAATCCATTGCCGCTGAATCCATTGCCATTGGACCCGTAGTTGCCGGGTTGCCTGAGTTTCTTCATCAGGAGGAACCCCAGGAGGAAACAGCCGTACATGCCGTAGATCAAACCAAGGTGCAGGGGCCGGATCCAGGCGGGATATTCCATGACGCCTGCAGCAACCAGGAAACGCAGGTAGTTGACAGGTACATACCCCAGGTTAAACAGCAGGAGCCCGAGGCTCAGCCACACGAGGAGGTTGTACTTTAGCTGGTTTCGGATAGCAAAGCGATATTCCTGCAACAGGTAGAGGGCGGAGAGGACGATCAAGAGCAGCCCACCGACGCCGTAGGCGAAAACCTGGGATACGGTGGCAAAATCATACTGCCAGGCATTCCAGATACTCACTGCAATAAAGAGCCCCAAACCGCCGGCCTTGAGCCAGGTGATGCGAAAGGCAACGATGTAGGCGTGGTAGAGGTAGTAGAAAAACCCAATCAGGACGATCGCGTATACATTGTAGATCAGCCAGTTATTGTTGTAATACAGCTCCTTGATGACTATGCTGAATTCCTCGTAGTCCCGGACGATAATCCCGATGGCTTCGGTAACCAGGGTATACGCCAGCAGGATGGGCAGGTACCGCGCCGGGGTGTCGTAGTACCGGGAAAAGCGGATGACGGCCATGGCCAGTACCCCGGCATACAGACCGAAAAACGAGTATTCCCAAAGCGTGTCGAGAAGCTCCAAATGGGGGACATTGGTTGGTTTACTGGGCAGGCCGGGCTGCCCTGTGTTCAAGATACGATTGTTATTGGTTTAAAAAAACCCGTTGCCGGCGCATGCGCCAAAGGCCGGCCAGGAAGCAACCGTACATGGCAAAAATCAGGAATTGCAGGATCCGGTTCACCGCGGGGTTTACGGTCTCCGTGACGGCATATGTATTCCGGATAATGGTGATCGGTATAAACCCGGAATAAAAGAGGATGATCCCCACGGAAATCCAGGAAAGCAGGTCGCGGTCCGTAAACCAGCGTCCGGACACCGAACGCCGGTATGCCAGGTAGCAGCCGGCTGAAAGGATCAGGATGGTGGAACCCGCAATATACGTCCCCAGCTGTACTTCGTACTGGAAACTTTGGTACAGCGGGTTGATCAGGGCGGTGAGGGCCACCAGGACCGACCCTGCAAGGATGCCGATTCGGGCAGCACGCCAGGGGATCACCCGGTATAATACGAAGTAGAAATATCCGCAGAACACGATGAGGTAGACATTGTATATCAACCAGTTGTAATAACTGAAGAGTTCATTGAGGAAAATACTGAAATCGACAAATTCATAGGTCACCACCCCTGTGATCTCCGTAACCAGCGTATACATGAAAAATATGGGGAGGAACCTCAGGACCGTGTCAAAATACCGGGGATAGCGCCAAACGGACAATATCACGGTGGCCAGGTATACCGGCAGGAAAGGATATTTGACGAAAAATGTATACAGGATATCCCCCATCATTCAGATTTTCCTTGTGGCATCAGTTCTTGGGTGGCGGGGCCGATCCGCCAAAATTAAGGATCAGGCTCGTCTGGTCCTGAATGGTTGCAGGGGCTGGGGACACCGGCAACAGGGACGCCTCCGATCGCTGCCTCCTTTCCGGGAGCAGGCCCATGCCGTTGGCATCCCGTGGCTCAAGGTCCAGGCTCAGGTATCCCGGTTTGCCATCCTCCCGGATATACAAGCCGAATTGTGCGTCTTTTTCCGCATCCGGGCGTGCAGCGGGCAACAGGAAAACGGTATTTTGCCGCGGATGCACAAAACCGCCCGTTTCCGGGTTATTGCCAAAGTATATCCGCAGGCTGGAGATCTCCGTCCCTGCTTTCCCGGCCTCCTGTTCGATATATTGCATGTATTTTTTTAGACGCGCGTAGTCAAAGGCCACATAGCGGGCCACCGGGAAGACGGAGTCGATTCCCTCACCCCTGAGGATGGAATCCTCATACGTCTGGATGAGCGGCACACGCCGCTTGCCGTACAATGCGTAATCCGTCCGGGCCTGGTCCAGGGTGATGATTCCCTCCGGGGCTTTTACAAGTTCCTTTTCCGCTGCCTGTTCCCCCCCGGTGCCGGCCTGTTCGCCGCAGGAGGTAAGCATCAACAAAAGGAAAAGCACAGGCAGGCTAAGGCCCTTCAGACTCGGAAGATTTCTGGATAAACGCATGTTTGGGTGTTTAAAGGTTTGAAATTCATCGTACTTACGACTTAAAATTACTTTAAATCCCGGGGAATTGCGATGCGGTTTATATACCCGTACCTGCCATCCACACAAAAAAAAGCCCCGACCGCTGGGCCGGGGCTTTAAATTCCGCAGAATGGGCCTTACTGGCTCATCGTCATGAGGAACTCCTCGTTGCTCTTGGTTTGCTTGATGCGCTGTTCCATGAATTCCATGGCCTCGATTGGGTTCATATCGGCCAGGTACTTCCGGAGGATCCACATGCGCTGGGTGGTTGTATCATCCAGCAGCAGGTCATCACGGCGGGTGCTGGAAGCCACCAGGTCTATGGCCGGGAAGATCCGTCGGTTGGAGATGCGGCGGTCAAGCTGCAGTTCCATGTTGCCGGTACCCTTGAATTCCTCGAAAATCACCTCGTCCATTTTGGACCCGGTCTCGGTAAGGGCAGTGGCAATGATGGAAAGGGAGCCCCCATTTTCAATGTTCCGGGCTGCCCCGAAGAAGCGTTTTGGTTTATGGAGCGCATTGGCATCCACACCCCCGCTGAGCACCTTGCCGGAAGCCGGTTGTACCGTGTTGTAGGCGCGGGCCAGCCGGGTAATACTGTCCAGCAGGATCACCACATCATGGCCGCATTCCACAAGCCGCTTGGCCTTGTCCAGGACGATATTCGCCACGCGTACGTGTTCGGTGGCCTCCTTGTCAAAGGTCGAAGCCACCACCTCACCGCGGACGTTCCGCTGCATGTCAGTCACCTCTTCAGGCCGCTCGTCGATGAGCAGGATGATCTGGTAGACTTCCGGGTGGTTGGCGGCAATCGCGTTGGCGATGTCCTTCAGCAGCATGGTCTTACCCGTTTTGGGCTGGGCCACGATCATGCCACGCTGTCCTTTCCCGATGGGGGAGAACAGGTCGATGATCCGGGTGGAGATGTTGCTCTGGCGTTCGGCCAGTTTGAATTTTTCCTTAGGGAACAGGGGGGTCAGGTGCTCGAAGGAGACCCGGTCCCGCACTACCTGGGGATCCAGGCCGTTGATTTTGTTCACCTTGATAAGCGGGAAATACTTTTCGCCTTCCTTGGGCGGGCGGACATTCCCCAGGACGGTGTCTCCGGTCTTCAGTCCGAAAAGGCGGATCTGGGACTGGGATACATAGATATCGTCGGGGGAGGACAGGTAGTTGTAGTCAGAGGAGCGCAAAAACCCGTAGCCGTCGGACATGATATCCAATACGCCCTCGCTTTCGATGATGCTGTCGAATTCGTACTCGGGCTGCTTGTATTTATTCCGCTGGTTGTTGTCGTAATTGCCGTTGCGCTTGTCGGCGCCGGTTGTGTTGTAGTTTTTTTCTGCAGGCTCCTTTTTCCGGGGTTCCCGCTTCTGGCGATCGCTGCTGTCGGAGGACCTGTCGCCCTTGTTTTTGCTGCGGTCGTCCCGGCGACGGTCGTCCTTGTTGTCGTTGCGGCGGCCGCGGCTGTCCTTGCGGTTGTCCTTGCCGGTGTCTTTGCTGTTGTCGCTGCGGCTGTCCTTGGTGTTGTCCTTGTTTTCGTCCTTGCCATCGGCGGATTCGTTCTTTGACCCGGAATCCTGCCCATTGCTCTGATGGCGGGAGGAATCGCCCCCTTCTTTTTTGTTGGGGCGCCCCCGCTGGGGTTTATTGGGCTTGGAGGATGTTTCGGAGTCAGAGTCGGAGGAAGCTTCCTGGGCATGCTCGCGCACGGCGGCCGGGTTGCTCGCCTGCAGGTCGAGGATCTGGTAGACCAGATCGAGTTTTTTAAGGCTGCGGTATTTGGGGACATTCAGGCCTTTAGCTATGTCCTGAAGCTCTGGAAGCTTCTTAGCCTTCAATTCGGAGATTTCAAACATGAAAGAATAAAAATAGGTTATACGATGTGTCCTGTACTAAGAAAGGATTGAAGAAATGTTATTCGGATATTGCCCGGGACAGAATGTCCTCCTGGTAAGTGCTATAACTAATAACGTTGCAATAATACGAAAATAATTTCAATTTAACAGGCAACCCCAGAAGGAATTACACTTTTCTGCAGCCTCTGTCGGCTGGTCATCAGGGGGTTCATGCAACCGTTCCTCCCGAAAGCAAAGATTTGATCGGTTTAACTGAGGCAATTCTCCGGAAACTGTTTATTTTTGCTGTCCGTTACGCTTATTTCTGCAAGATGATCCAACGTATACAGACCGTGTATTTGCTCCTGGTGGCCCTGGCTGCCGGGGTATTGCCGTTCTGGGTCAATTTGTGGACGCAGGCCGACGGGACTGCAGTGTATGCCAAGGGAGAATTATGGATCTCCCTGGCCTTTTATGGCTCCGCCCTGTTGGCGGTCGTTTCCATGCTGCGTTTCAAAAACAGAAAATCACAGTTCGTATTGAATCGTTTCAATATGTTGCTGCATCTTTTTTTACTAGGATTCTTCGTAATCCGGGCCCTAAACATATCCGGAGAAACCCAGGTTTCTGAGAAGGGTATTGGGATGCTCATCCCCGTTTTTTCTATCGTTTTATTAGTCCTGGCCAACAGGGCAATCAAGCGGGATGAGGACCTCGTAAAATCTGTGGACCGGTTGCGGTAGACCTTTTATCTTAGTAGTATTAGTGCGATGGACCCCGGCAGCAATGCCGGGGTTCTTGCATTCTGGCGGCGGCTTCATGGCCCTTGGTTTTTTTGGGCCGGTTATTGCCAACCTTTGGTAACAGACCTGGCCGGGGCGTACCATTCCCGGGGAACAAGGGGCTGAAAACTAACCAATGTCAGTTGCCGGTAACATTCCCCTGCGTAATTTTAAGGATATCCGTTTACCCATGGGAGGAATATCACTTTTCGTTTCCATACTGCTGGTCCTTTTGCTGCTACTGGTCTTTGCCAATCGCTACGGGAGCTGGCGATGGGGACTTTATATCAACAGCTTGTGGAACACCGGCGGGCCAATTGCCCCGGACCCCGCGGAATTCCGCTATGCGAACCTGGAAGGCCTCCCGGGACCCGTAAGGAGATACCTTGCGCTGGTGCTGGAGGAAGGGCAGCAATTGGTATCCCGGGTGCAAATGAGGCACTCGGGAAGGATTAAATTGGGATCCGGCAAATGGGCATGGTTCCGCTCCAAGCAACAGGTATCCCCCCTTTCCAGGGAGTTCATCTGGGATGCACGCGTACGCTTCCTGCCGTTTCTCGACGTGCGTGTCTGCGATGCCTTTATCCGGGGCAGGGGTGTCCTGTCGGCCAGGCTGCTGGGATGGTTTTCCGTAGCCAGGGAACCTGGCAGCCCGGAGCTCGACCAGGGGGAATTGCTGCGTTTTTTTGCCGAGGCTGCCTGGTACCCGACTGCATGGCTTCCCTCCCAGGGGGTCGTCTGGCAGGAAATGGATGCATTTAATGCCCGGGCAACCCTGAAGGAAAATGATATGGAGCTCTCCCTGCAAGTCACTTTTGGCCCCGACAACCTGATCCACAGGGTGTATGCGGAAAAGCGCTTTCGCAGGGCAGGGGACCGGCAGGTTGCCACCCCCTGGGAAGGCAGTTTATGGGATTACGAGCTCCATGAGGGGATGCTGGTACCCGCCTATGCCGAGGTATCCTGGATCATCGATGGGAAGCGCGAACCCTACTGGCGGGGGAACCTCGAAAAGATAACCTATCAAATGGCCGGGGAACGGTCAGATCAGAAACCAGCCAGCCGCCAGATTTCCTCCGGGGTGAGCTGACTCAGTTCACGGATGTCTGTCCCGGATTGAGCCTTGCCGCAATCAGGCCGGAGAGGTGCTGAATTTCCGCATGGAGCTGCCGTCGGGTATCCAGGACATCGTAGTTGAGCATGTTTTTCATGGCCAGCAGGCTGCGCACGCGCCTGTCGGCCAGCAGCGCATCGTAATCGTTAGGCATTTCTCTTTCCTCGATGATGCGCTCCAGATCCGGAGCTGCCGGCTTGTGAAGCAGGCGTACCGCGTTTATTTCGTTTTCCAGGATCGCATCGATCCGGATCTGCTGCACTTCTATCCGGTCGGCTATGGACCGCTGCAAATCGTTGAGCTTTAGCCCCAGGGTAGTGAAGGCATCGCGAATGGAACTGTCCCGGATCCCAAAGGCGCGTCCGGAACTTTGCAGTTCCTTGTAGGCATTTATCACCGGAAAGACGGTCTGTGCACTCCAAAGTATTTCAAAGGCAATGGAATCGTTCATCAGGAACGGCCGGGGTTCCCCTTCGGCGGCAGCCAGGCCCAGAGCCTGAGTCGTAGCCATGATGATCCATTCTTCGGCCTGCATCATTTCATCGGACTGGCTCTCCGCCTGTTCGAGGTCGGCGAGCAGGCTGCGGAGCAGGATCGCCTCTTCTCGGATTTCTTTCTGGGATTCATTCCAGTTGTTGATCTGCAGGGCGATCAATATGCCGATTACCACCAGCACGATCTCCCCGAAGGCGTACAACATGTAACGCGTCACCCGGTTTTCGGACAGCAGGCGGCGGCGCAGTTTTCGGAAAAATGTGATCATTCCAGGACCTCGTAAACCGTGATGGGCCTGGATTTGTTTTTAAAGGAAACGGGCCCGATTTCGCGGCAGTTGAAGGATTCCGCCACCTGTTTGTAGCAGGATTCCGCAATTAGGATCTGGTTGGCTCCGGCCTTGTCCTGCAGGCGGGCGGCCACATTGACCGTGTCGCCTATCACCGTGTAATCCAGTCGCTTCAGGCTGGCCGAGCCGATGTTCCCGGAGACCATCTCCCCGCTCATGATCCCGATGGAAACCTGGGGCCGGTACCCATCCGAACCCTCCAGTTCCGGCAATTTGGCAATTTCCTGCCGGATGGCCAGGGCGGTTTCAATGGCGCGGTCCAGGTGGAATTCTCCCCGGAATACCGCCATCACGGCATCCCCGATGAACTTGTCCACATACCCTTCGTGATCGATGATTTCTTTCACGATGGCGTCAAAATAGGTGTTCAGCATGGCCACCACCAGGTCCGGGGGGCTGTTTTCGCTGATGGTGGTAAACCCGCACAAGTCAATGAACATGGCGGTTGCCTCGATATTTTCACTGGCGGTGATCCGGGATTCGTATTCCTGCCCGCCCATGAAATTCAGGACGTTTTCGTCCACATACATCCGCAGGATGTTGTTTTCCTTTACCGCCCGCAGCGTATCGCGGATGTGGCGCACATGCTTGAGGGTCTTCTCCATGGTGATGGTAAGGTCCTCAAAATTGATGGGTTTGGTGATAAAGTCAAAAGCTCCGCGGTTCATGGCTGTGCGGATATTGTCCATATCCCCGTAGGCAGATACGATGACGGCTTTAAGCAGCGGGTTGAGCTCATTCAGCCGGCTCAGCAGGGTAAGCCCGTCCATTTCCGGCATGTTGATGTCGCTCAGCACTAGGTCCGTGTCGGGCTGCTCAATAAGCTTTTCCAGGGCCTCCTTGCCGTTGTTGGCAAACAGGAACTCGTATTCCTGGTTCCGGATCTGTTTCCGGAACTTCTGTTTGATCAGGACCTCGAGGTCCGTTTCGTCATCAACTACCAGTATCTTGGCCATTAGTTCAAGGTAGTTAATTTTTCCTTCAAAAGTGAAAAGTCCAGGGGTTTGGTCAGGAAGTCGTCCGCTCCGAGCCGTTTCGCATTATCGCGGTTCTGCTGGTCCCCGTAGGCGGTGATCATCATCACCAGGGGGGGCGGGTTCTCGTACTGCGTCCGTATTTTTTCCAGCAATTCCAACCCGGTCATCCCCGGCATGTTGATATCCGAAAGGATCAGCACGGCCTTTTGTTCCATGGCCTCCATGAGCCGGAGGGCTTCTTCCCCGCTGAAGGCAAACTGGAAATCCAGCCGCCCGCTGCGGATTTCCTTGCGGAACCGCTGGCGGAACAGGAGTTCCACATCGCGTTCGTCGTCTACTACCAGTATTTTCATCTGCTTTGCTTTTTAGGTGTTTTGGTTTTATCGGGCATCGGCAAAATCACGGTGAAGGACGTTCCATCGCCCTCCCGGGAAGCTACTTTCAGCTCTCCATCGTGCGCTTTCTTTACGATGTCGTAGCTCATGGAAAGCCCCAGGCCGGTTCCCTGACCGGCAGGTTTGGTGGTAAAGAAAGGCTGGAAGATCTTGTCGAGGACCTTTTTGGGCATGCCGTTGCCGTTGTCCGAAACTTCGATTTCCACCCCCTTGGGTGTCTTTCGCGAGGCAACGCGCACCGTCGGCACATAACTTTCGGGGGCGCTTTTATTCTTTTCGTTGACCGCATAGAAGGCATTGGTCAGCAGGTTGAGCAGCACCCGCCCTATATCCTGGGGTACCACCCGGACCTTTGGGAGTTTTTCGTCAAAGTCCGTTTCCATGGTGGCATTGAAGGTTTTGTCCTTGGCACGCAGCCCGTGGTAGGCCAGGCGCAGGTATTCGTCCGCCAGCGCATTGAGGTCCGTGGGTTCCTTTTTCCCTTCGCTCCCCCGGCTGTGCTGCAGCATCCCCTTGACGATGCTGTCCGCCCGCCTGCCGTGGTGGTTGATCTTTTCCAGGTTCTGCTTCAGGTCCCCGGCGATGGCTTTCGCCTCCGGGATATCACCCTTGTCCAACTCCTCGTTCATTTCATCGACCAGTTCGCTGCTAACCTCCGAGAAATTGTTCACAAAGTTCAGGGGGTTCTGGATCTCATGGGCAATGCCGGCGGTCAGTTCGCCCAGGCTTGCCATTTTTTCCGAGAGGATCAACTGTTCCTGGGTGGCCTTCAGCTGTTCGTAGGCTTTTTCGATTTCACGGGCCTGCTCCAGTTCTTTTTGTTGTGACCGGGCTCTTTCCTGCAGAATGAGTCGCCTCCGCTGGATTTTATGGATCCCGTAGACGCCTCCGATAAATACAATTAAATACATCGTATAAGCCCACCAGGTTTTCCACCAGGGGGGGTTGACGATGATATCCATGCTTATCCCTTCGGTGTTCCAGACGCCCAGGCCGTTGGCCCCCCGCAACCGGAACGTATAGGTACCCGGCGCTATATTCACATAAAAGGGGGTATCCCCGTTCCTTATATCGCTTCTCCAGCCCCGGTCATACCCTTCCAGCATGAACTGAATCGTATTTGCCCCCGGTTGGTAGAAGTCGAAGCAGGCCACCGAAAATGCGAAGGTATTCTGGGTATTATCCAGTTCTATGAGCTCAGTTTTCCAGATAGGTTCCTCCAGCACCTGCTCCGATTGACCGGTGACACTGCCATACATGCTATCATCCAGGAGTTTGAAGCCGGTAATCCTCAGGTCTGGCAGGTTGGACTTTATCTCCCCCAACAGCTCCCCGGGGTTAAAGGCATGATATCCCTCCCAACGGGCAAAGAGCAGATCCCCGTCCCAGGACATGTGGCCGGTCAAAGTGCCCGTGACTGGTACGATACCGTGGAGCTCGTCGTAAATGGAAAAGGTTTCATTGACAGGATCCAGTTCAACCAACTCGTAATCGGTGGCAATCCAGATATTCCCACCAGGGTATTGGATGATTGAGGAAATCCGGGTGCCTGGCAATGAACTGTTGCTGGATGTAAACTTTTTTAAGTCACGGGTGGCTGGGTTGAGTTTGTAGAGTCCAAAATTTCCGTCGCTGAACCATAGATTCCCGTTATCGTCTTCGGTAATATGTGAGGTAATACCATACGGAAGGATGGTAGTAAGAAAGGGCTCGAAGGTGTTAGTCTCTGGGTCATACCGATCCAGGAAGAGCGGGGTGTCGGAACTCGGGGTGAAGGATCCGCCTCCTGCCCAGATATCCCCGTTGCTATCTTCATACAGCGCCCAGATTTGGACTCCCGAAATACTCCTGGGATCTTCCGGATCGTACTCGAAAACTTCAAAGGTTTTATTCTCAGGCTCATACCGGATGAGGCCACGTCCCCAATACGGGATCCAGATTGCGCCTGTGCTACTTTGCAATACAGGGGCCACCCAGGGAAGGTCATCCGGAGCACCTACATCGGGTACGAAATTTTCAAAGTTCTTTTCCTCAAGATCCCCGACCCGATAGCCGTCAAACGTACCTGCCCAGATATTGCCCGACTTGTCCAGGGAGATAGAGCCGAGAAAGGAAGAAAGCTCGGAAGAGGACAAATCCGGGTTCAGCCGGACCAATGAAGGGCGGGTACCGCCCTCGTTGATTTTCCAGACCTTGGACCGATGAGGTTGCGAATTGGGTGAAGGACGCGATTGCGCCATCCATATGGCACCCGTGGAATCCTTGATGATGCCCCGGGTTACCATTTGCGGGTCTTCAAGCTCTTCGAAGTGAAAGAAAGGGAACCGGAACCTGTTTTCTTTCACCTTGTAAACCATTTTACCCTCGCCTCCTGTTGAAACCCAGATGGTCCCGTCATCACTCTGGTAGATTTTCCAGACAAAATTTGACCCCAATTCATCTTCACCCTCCCGTGCTTCGTAGTGTCTGGTAATCCCCAGGCCCGGGTCATATACATTCAACCCGCTGTAAACGGCGGCTATCCAGAGGCGTCCTTTATTATCCTCAAAAATGGAACTGATATGACTCCAGGGTACGGCTGTTTCCAGATCGGTCCCCTCGACAAAAGGCATGGAAGGTCTGTCGGGATGCTCCGGGTCATACGGATAATGGGTAAAGGTTTTGTTATCCTGATCGAAGCGATGGAGCCCGTCCCCGGCAGTGCCCACCCAAAAATTACCTTTGCTATCCTCATAAAGGGTCCTCACTTTGTTATTTGTGAGGGTGGTGGGATCATTGGGGTCGTGTAAATACCTTTCAAAGGAATCCGTTTCCGAGTCAAACCGGTTCAGGCCACCTCGCCCGTTCAGGCTCCACGGCATCCCGGTGGACACCCATAAAGTTCCCGTTGTATCTACATACAGCATTCCAATTTCATTGTCGGAAAGTGAAGTGGGATCGTCCGGATCATGGGAATAACGCTTGAATTTTCCAGTTGCCGGATCCAGCCTGGAGAGACCCTGGCGGCCCCCCACCCAGATGAAACCTTCGGCATCTTCAACAATGGCCCCTGTTTCCCCCGGCAGGATCGATTCCGGATCTTCCGGATCATGATTGTACCGGGTAAACTCCTCCAGCCCGGGATCATAAGCAGTGAGGCCCCCTCCACCCCAGTGGGTCAGCCACATGATGCCCTTACGATCAATTAGGATGCCTTCTATGTAGTCGCTGTTTAAGGTATTCTGGTTAATGGGGTCCGAGTTGTAGGTAATAAAATTCTTCCCGTCGTAGCGGTGCAACCCGGATTGGGAACCGAACCATAAAAAGCCCAGCGGGTCCTGAACGATAGACTGCACACTGTTTCCGGTGGCCTCGCCGGGCAGTTGGAATTCTTCGAAGGCAAGGTCCGGCACATTGGCCTCTTCAGCGGCACTGCCCTGGGCATGCGCATTCAACAAACCAAACAATGCCGATAACAACAGCAGGATGGTTCGTTTAATATGAAATGTGAAGTACATTGGCTGGTTGGTTACCGGGGTAAGTTAACCAAAAAAGTGGCCCCTTCACCCTCCTTGCTGTTGACTTTGAGTTCCCCGTTATGCCCCTTGGTGACGATGTCATAGCTCATGGAGAGCCCCAGCCCGGTCCCCGCCCCGGTGGGCTTGGTGGTGAAGAAGGGTTGGAAGATCTTCTCCCGTATTTTTTCGGGTATTCCATTTCCGTTATCTGCGACGCGGATTTCAACCCCGCCATTGGCCTTTTTGGTGCTGACCGTAACTTTGGGCTCATAGCCGGCTTCCCCTTGTTTCTGACGTTCTTGAACGGCGTGGAAAGCATTGGTGAGCAGGTTGAGCAGCACCCGGCCGATGTCCTGTGGGATGACACTCACCCGGGGCAGGTCCTGGTCAAAATTCGTTTCCACGGAAGCGTTAAAGGACTTGTCTTTGGCCCGCAGCCCGTGGTAAGCCAGGCGGAGGTATTCGTCGGCCAGTTTGTTGAGGTCGGTGGGTTCCTTTTTGCCGTCGCTGCTTCGGCTGTGCTGTAACATGCCTTTTACGATCCCCTCGGCCCGTTTGCCGTGGTATATAATCTTTTGCTCATTTTCATCAATATCGTCAGCGATGTCCTGAACCTCTTTTAATTTTCCGGCCTTCAAATCTTCTTTCAGTTCTTTGATAAGCTCGGAATTCACCTCTGAAAAATTATTGACAAAGTTCAGCGGGTTCTGGATCTCGTGGGCAATGCCGGCCGTGAGCTCGCCCAGGGAAGCCATTTTTTCGGAGTGGATGAGCTGGGTCTGGGTGGCTTTTAGCTGCTCATAGGCCTTTTCGATTTCCCGGGCGTGTTCCAGCTCTTTGGCCTGGGTTCGTTCCCGTTCCCTGCGCAACGTCCGATGTCTCTGGAAGAGGTGGAACCTGTACGCCATCAAGGCCAGCAGGAGCGCAAAGATGGCATAGGCCCATGTGGTCCTCCACCAGGGAGGGGTGATGGAGAAGGAGATAGTTTTTGCATCACTCCACACCATATTCGGATTGGCAGCCCGGACGGAGAAAGTATATTCTCCGGGGGGCAGGTCATAATAATATGCGGAACGGCTCCCCCCGACATACCGCCACTCGTCTTCGGTGGGGGACAACCTGTAGGCGAACTGGTTATTCTGGGGGTTGTCATAATGGATTCCGGTATAGGTGATGGATATATTTTTCTGGGTGTGGTCCAGGATAATGGCAGCGCCTTTGGTATCAGTGACCGACTCATCACCCACTTTCATACCCGTGATCCGGGTGATCGGCGGCTGGGTATCCTCGGTGAATGCCAACGGATCGAATATCGTTATCCCATTGCTGCCCCCGAAGGCGAATAACCCGTTGCTCAGTTCAAGGACGGAATGATCGGCATACAGGTTTTGCGCGCCTTCCGCATTCCCGTAGCTTGTGATTTGTTCGGTGGCCTTATCGAAACGGGCCATACCCCGGAATGTGCTCATCCAGAGCACATTGTTCTCATTGTCTTCCAGTATGCCCTGGATGCTTGGGCTCGGCAGGCCCTCATCCAGTCCATAGTACCGTATTTCCCCCGTTTCCGGGTTGTACCTGTTGAGCCCTCCCTGCCAGGTGCCTACCCATAAAGTTCCGTCCTCATCCTCCAGGAGGGAATTGATATCCTGGGAGGAGAAAACGGGTCCATCCTTTGGATCAAATCCATGACGTTTAAAACTTCCCGTTGCCTTATCGAGCAAAAACAGTCCCGCGTTGGTTTGCACCCACAGACCTCCATGCCTGCTTTCCATGACCTCCAGGACCTCGTTGCTGACTTCCTGGCCCATCTCGCCCCGGGAAAAGTCATACCGTTCGTAAGAGTCCCTAGTCTGACGGTATAATCCGGACATCGTACTGATCCACAGGTCACCTTCGGAATCCCGGTATACATGATGCAGAAACCCGAGGTCTGCGGTTTCATCCAGGATGTGCGGATCGATTACCTGACCCGTGTTGACATCATACCCGTATAACTTCCGCCCATCGCGAAACAATAGCCTTCCTTTATCATAGGCATTGATCATCTGCGGCCGGTTGAATTGGGGCAGCCGGTCCTTGAACAGGAATTTTTCAATTTCACCCGTGGTGGGATTAATCTTGTTCAGGCCTTCTTCCCCGGCCGAGTTATAGGTGGCGAACCATACATTTCCGGATTCATCTTCAAACGGAGTGGTTGCCCAACCTTCGGTTACCGAATTAGGGTCATCCGGATTATGCAGGTAGGAGGTCAGCAATTGTTGGGGAGGGATACTGTAGAGGCCATACGATTGGGTTCCCAGCCATATATTGCCCATTGCATCATTCAGGAAGGCGGTAAAGGGCCTGAGTGTTGTGGTTGAGGGAGCGCTAAACTTACCGCTATTGACATCGAACAATTCCACTCCGTCCCGGTGACTTATCCACAAATAGTTCTGGTCAAACCCGATTCGTGTGGTCCAGTCCACCACGCCATTAAAGGAAGACGGAAAAGATAGGAACTCGACGGTTTCCTGTGCAGGATCAATTTTACCGAGACGCCATTGGTTGGTGACAAACCAAATATTTCCGTGGTCATCCCATACGATATCCGAAGGAAATTCCTGATTTTCTTCAGAAAACATACCTGGTTCGGCTCCTAAGGACCGAATACTGCCAGATTCAATCAACACCAATCCCTGATTGGTCACAAGGGCTATTTCTCCTTCCGGGTTGCTCGCCATCTGATAGACGTTATGTACCGCTTCCCCATCCGGCAGGGTTACCATTTCGAAGGTTTCCGTGCTCTCGCTGAATTTGAGGAGCCCCGGGTAATCCTCATACCCCATTCTGGAGTTAATCCCGAAATATATGGTGCCCTTGCCATCGGATTCTATTTCGGAAATATTTGCCTGGGCATTTTCCGGGTAGTCAACGAAGTCGTAGATAGGATAGTTCCGGAATAATCCTGTCTTCACATCGCGGCGGTACACTTTGCCCTGACTCCCGATCCAGATATCCCCGTTGCTGCCCTCTTCGAGTTTATAGAGCAACAGGTCATCGATGGTTGTGGAGTCTTTTGGGTCCGGGTAATAATTTCTGAAATCGTACCCGTCAAAGGTGTATAGCCCGCTTAGCGTTGAGATCCATATCTCGCTGTTCCGGTCTGCCAGTAGGTCGGTGATGATGATCGAGTTGAGTTCCTCATAATAGTTGACCCGGCTAAACTGGTTTTGACTGTAGCCCCAATTGTAAATGAGCAGGAGGAATAACCAGATGGAAAAGCGCTGCATCATTCGTTTAAGATAATACAAAATTCAGAGCCTTCACCTGTCTTCGATTCCACTTTAAGCTGCCCCCCATGCCCCTTGGTCACGATATCATAGCTCATGGAAAGCCCCAGCCCGGTACCTTCCCCGGTGGGCTTGGTGGTAAAGAAGGGCTGGAAAATCTTCTCCCGGATGCCTTCCGGGATACCACCCCCGTTGTCGGTTACCCGGATTTCAACCCCGGCATTGGTCTTTTTGGTGCTGACAGTAACTGTGGGCTGATAGCCTGCTTCCCCTTTTTTCTGACGTTCCTGGACGGCGTGGAAGGCGTTGGTGAGCAGGTTGAGCATTACCCGGCCGATGTCCTGGGGGATGACGCTGATCTCAGGCAGGCCCAGATCAAAATCCGTTTCCATGATGGCGTTGAACGATTTGTCTTTGGCCCGCAGCCCGTGGTAGGCCAGGCGCAGGTATTCGTCGGCCAGTTTGTTGAGGTCGGTGGGCTCCTGTTTGCCTTCGGAGCTGCGGCTGTGCTGGAGCATGCCCTTTACGATATCGCCTGCCCGGTTGCCGTGGTGGTTTATTTTTTCGAGGTTCTGTTTGAGGTCATTGGCAATGGCATCTACCTCCTGGTAGTCTTTCTTTTTGATCTCCTCTTTCATCTCGTCTACGAGCTCCCGGCTCACCTCAGAGAAATTGTTGACAAAGTTGAGCGGGTTCTGAATTTCGTGGGCAATCCCGGCGGTCAGCTCGCCAAGGGAGGCCATTTTTTCGGAGTGGATCAGCTGAGCCTGTGTGGATTTTAGATGGGTATGAGCAACTTCGAGCTTTTCATAGGCCTTTTTAATTTCAAGGGCTTGTTCCAGTTTTACTTTTTGGGCCTTTTCGCGCTCAAGGCGCAATACCCGTTCCTTTTGATAGTGGTACAGTTGCCAGAGCCCCAATAAGAAAAGGGCCGTATAAGCTGTATAGGCCCACCAGGTGGCCCACCACGGGGGCAGTACTTCCAGCTGAACCTCATTTTCGGACCATAGCCCGCTGCTGCTGTTCTGGGCTTTCAACCGGAAGGTATACGCTCCGGGCGGCACCGCTGCGTAATTGACGGGGAGTTCCGCACTGCCCTGAAGCCAACCCGGGTCGTATCCCTCGAGCATATACATCACCTCTTTCCCCCCCGAACTCCGGAAGTCAATCGCTGAATAGGAAATGGAAAAGGAGTTCTGGTCGGATTTCAACGTTACATCCATTGCCTGGCCATTTAAATCGATTAGGCTCAGGCTGTTCCCGGAATTCGATTCACCTTTTATCTCCAGTTCTGTCGCATACAACAGGGAGGTGTCCCGAGATTGCCATAATTGCTCCGGGTTAAAGGCGTAGTAACCGTCATTCATTCCAAAAAGCAGGGTTCCGTCTTTTTTGCGATAGGGATAGTTCAGGGTGGCGTTCATCAAGAATCCGCGAATCCCAAAGTGGGCCCCGAACTCCAGTGTGGTTCCGGATTTTGGATTGTATTTCAACAGGCCGGTTGTATTGTGGATCCATATATTATTTTCCGAATCATGTAGTACCTCCCTCGGGATCGTCTGTATGCCCGAATTCACGAATCGGCCTATTTTTGGGTCGTATTTGAACAACCCCAGTTCGCCGCCAGCCACCCAAAGATCGCCATTGCCATCTAGAAGGAGGCTTGAGATCGTATATCCGCGCAGGTAGGTCCTGAACGATCCGTTCGAAGGATCCAAACGGCTCAACCCCTGGGCCGTTCCGATCCATAGATTTCCAGATGGGTCTTCCGCAAGGTCATATACCTCATCGTGCGCCAGGCTTGTACTGTCCTGCGGGTCATTCCGGAATATTTTAAAAGTACCCGATTCGCGCTTCAGCAGGTGCAACCCGCCACCGGTTGTCCCCACCCATAAATCGTAAGAGCTGTCTTCAAGGACATCGGATACCCATGGCCATGCCAAACTTTCCGGGTCCTTCGGATCCGGGCTGTATCTCGTGAATTGACCCGTTTCCGGATCCAACTCATTCAGGCCTCCGGCGGTAGCGGCCCAGATTTTACCGTACCGATCTTTCGTTACGGAATTGACAACATCATTGCTGATACTAGTTGTATCCCCCGGGATATTCTTGTAAACGGTTCGCTTGCCTGTTGCGATATCTTCCCGTATCAGGCCCTCAGATGCCTTCCAGAGAATATTGGGTGATTCCTCATAAAAGTCCTTGACCTGGTTTTCCTTTATTATCGGGAAATCGTTCCAGAACAGATCAATCTTAAATAACCTGGGCTTCTCCTCCGTCATGATCCAAATAATGCCCTCATCCGACGCTAAGGCACACCATGCCGAATTACTTCGGGCAAATGCATCCCAATCCTCGTTTTCGATTACACCTTCCGGATTTTCAGTAGCGGCCCCATAATGGGTTACCTTTTTATTAACCGGATCATATCGGTTAACCCCATTGTCCACTGTGCCGATCCATATTTGCCCCATGCTGTCTTCGATGAGGAAAGTGATATGGGCCCAAAGTTCGTTTTCAATGGCTGGCCGGCTTAGATTATCCGGAAGGGCAGGATCATGGGTGTGGCGGGTGAAACGACCCGTTTTCCGATCCATGGTATGCAGCCCGTCACCATCGGTCCCCACCCAGAAATTACCATAGGAATCCTCCAGGATGGCACTAACCTTATTGCTTATGAGGCTCGTGGGATCTTCCGGGTCGTGGAGATATCGGGTAAATGTTCCGGACTCCGGGTTAAACCGGTTCAAACCTCCGGCATCCGAGAAATAATCATAGGGAAATCCCGTGCCTGCCCAGATTGTTCCTTCACTGTCTTCATAAAGGGTTCGGACCACATTGTGGCTAAGGCTCGTGGGGTCGTTTTCATCATGCCGGAAATGTGTGAATTTCCCGGTATTCGGGTCCAGCCGGTCAAGTCCTTCGGAGGTGCCTGCCCAAACCATTCCGTTGCGATCAACGATAACCGTATGGACATATTTGTTGATCAGGCTTTCGGGGTCATCCGGATCGTGCCTGTAATGGGTGAAGGTATCGGTGTAGGGGTCATATTTATCGAGTCCCTCCCCTATAAGGGCGATCCAGATAAAACCGGAAGAATCGGCATAAAGGTCGTGCGGATAGGTTCCGCCAAGAGAATTGGGGTTTTCGCGATCATGCCTGAAGTACTTCATCTGGCTGCCGTCATAACGCACGATCATCTGGTTCGGCACATCTGAGAACCATATAAAACCTCTTTTGTCCTCTGCGATGGAGGTAATCTTCCCGAGGGGGTCTCCGCCGGGTGTCAGGACTTCCTCAAAGATGATTTTCTGGGACTGGCCGGATACTACCCCACTGTAAAAGACCATCCAGAAGGCTATAACGCACATTCGTTGAAGGCTATATCGTGACAGGTTCCTTTCCATGGCTTATTAAAACTTTGCCGTTACACCCAAGGTTATTGTACGGGGCCTCGGGTAAGCCAGGTAGTCCAAACCTGCTGTGGGGATACCATTGAGAAAATTGGCACCGTTCGTATTAATCTCAGGATCCAGGCCGCTATACCCTGTAATCAGAAACAGGTTTTGCCCGGTTATATTTAAAATAAGACTTTCAAGTGTTCCGGTATTGCCAAGCGGTACCTTGTATGAGACGGTTGCGTTCTGGAAACGGACAAAATCGCCCTTTTCCAGAAAACGAGTGGATACCACGGCGGTGGAAGCAGGGTTCTCGCTGCTTGCAAGCACATCCCTTGTAACGTTCTGAGACGTGGACAATTGCCCGGTGTTGAAGAAGGCATTGGCGGTGTTGTTGTAGACCGAGAATCCGAATTGGGCATTGAAAAAGGCCGAGAAGCTCCAATTCTTGTGCCGTAAGTTCAATGATAATCCCGAAGTGATATCCGGCAGGCCGTCTTCGCCCACAAAGAATTTGTCTACGTCGGGATTGCCGATGCCGTTGCCGTCTATATCCCGGTATGTAGGATTGCCCGCAGAATCGAATCCGGTGAATTCTGCCATATAAAAGGAAGCCAGGGAGCGCCCGGATTCAAAGCGCTGGGCAAAGGATCCGGTAACACCGGGGCCATTGATAGCCCCCGTATTTATCGCCCCACGGAAATCCTGGATTTCGTTGTGGTTATACGAAGCGTTTAATGAAATCCACAGGCCCGTGTCCACACTTTGAACAAGGTCATAGAAAAAGGAGAATTCTATCCCCTTGTTGATTACCAGAGCATCCACGTTCCCAAACTGGAAAGGGTTGGTGGAGGGTGCAGCCGGAGGTGTCTGCAATAGCAGGTCCGTGGTCCTTCTGCGGTAGACATTGATGCTTCCCTCCAGCCGGTCCAGGTTCAAGCCCCAGTCGATACCAATGTTGACATCCAGCGTAGTTTCCCATCTGAGGTCTGGAACGTCCGTGGCGACGATGGACAGGCCATTCTGGTTTACTGAGCCGTCGAGGTTTATTTCGAGATCCGAAAAACGCTGCCGGGCTACGAAGTTTCCATAACCAATACCCTCCTGGTTGCCGATGAGGCCGGCGCTAATCCTTAGTTTCAGGGTGGAGATGCGATTACCTATAAAATCTTCATCCCCGATCTGCCATGCGAAGGCACCTGAAGGGAAGAACCCGTACTGGTTTTCCGGGCCAAACCTGGAAGATCCGTCGGCCCGCAGGGTGGCGGTTAAAAAGTATTTTCCGGCGATGGAGTAGTTAACCCTGCCAAAAAAGGATTGCAGTTCATCTGTGAAGTTGTAATAATCTGCTGTTACGGCCTGTAACCGCCGGGAGAACCGAAAGGGGACCTCCTGGCCCGCCACCACATCGGGAAAAAGCCTGTTAACCTTCAGCGTTTCCCAGTTGCTGCCGTAAAAAAATTGCTGGAATGACCCTCCAACAGATTCGGCAGCGTCCCTGACCGTATTTCTAAGTTCATTGCCCATAGCTTTCAGACTTGAGGATTCGAAACCCCGGCCGGTGGAATTCCTGCCGGACGTCCTGAAACTTTGGTAGGCATACCCCACAAGGGCATCCAACGAATGGTTTTCAAAATCCTTCTCGTAGGTAACGGTGGCCTCCAGTAACCGGCTTGCCTTTTCAATATTGAAAAGTTTTCCTGTGTCACTTCCCAAAAAGTCATCTGCGTTCTCCCCACTGTTTAAAATGTTAGTCGTGGAGCGGGAGTCGTCATACCCCACGACAATCTTTGTGGAAATTTCCGGAGTAAGATCATATGCCACGGATACATTAAGCAAGCTTCTTTTTGTTGAACCGCTGACCTGCTGATATTCCAAAACTTCCGAAGGGGTGAGGATGTTCTGGGAATTAAAATCGAGGCTTGCAGGAATGGTCGGGTTGGCCCTGTAGGCTACAAAAAATGCTTCTTCAGGGGAAAAGGCCTCGTCCTTTACCTCGGTAAGTGTCCCTCGGAAACCGAGTTCCAGCCTGTCCCTGAAAAACCGTTGGGACCAGTTGAACCTTCCGTTGATCCGTTTCAGGGAGGATTTTTTAATAATACCGTACTGATCCTGGTAACCGATGGAAGCGAAAAAATTTCCGCTCCCATAATTTTTGGACCAGGAAAGATTCAGGTTTTCAGAAATGCTCGTCCTCGTAACAAATTCCTGCCAGTCCGTATCACCGCCGAAATCCCGTGCCTCCGCATCACCACCCAATCGTGAAATACCTGCCAGGTATTCCTCCCGGTTCAAAAGGTCAAATTTACTGGCAGCAGTGGCTATACTTACCGCGGAGGAAAATTCAAAAACGCCCTGACCGCCTGACTTTCCGCTTTTTGTAGTTATGATGACCACTCCATTGGCGCTTCGGGAACCGTAAATAGCGGTGGCGGAAGCATCCTTCAGGATGCTGATACTTTCAATTTCCGAGGGGTTAAGAAAATTCAGGGGGTTCCTGGGAGGCCTGTCGGAATCGAATGTGGCGGTCGCCCCCCCATCCAGGGGGATCCCGTCTACAACAAATAAAGGATTGTTGCCTGATCGTATCGAATTACTGCCCCTGATACGGGTTTGGATCCCCGCTCCGGGCTCTCCGCTGGACACTGTTATCTGTACCCCGGCAGCTTTGCCCTGAATCAGTTGTTCCGGCGAATTGATGACACCCCTGTTGAACTGCTCCTCCTTCACCGCAACAAGGGCACCTGTGGCATCCGCTTCGGTTGTGGTTCCATACCCGATGACGATCACTTCATCGAGATAGGTGTCGGATACCTCCAGTGTGATATTCAGTGTGGTTTGTCCATTAACCGGAACTTCTTTAATCGCATAACCCACATAAGAAATTTCCAGGCTCGCATTTGAACCGGATATCTCCAGTGAAAAATGCCCCTCGAAATCGGTTTGTGTCCCGTTGGTGGTTCCTTTCTCCACAACAGCGGCTCCCATCAGCGGGCCATTGTTATCTGAAACGGTACCGGAAACGGAAAATTCCTGGGCAGCAACCCTACTCGAACCAATAACCAGTGCTACCATAAAAAGCACTTTGGTTATTAGACATAAATGTCCGGTTTTACAATTCAAGGGATCAATTTATTATTTCTTAATGCAATTGTGCCTGCATATTCAGATCCTACTCATTGGCGTCTAAAGGGTTTGAGTATATAGTTGAATTAAGCATGGAGGTTATCTGGCGCATGCATAACGCGCTTAAACGCTCATCTCTAAGATATTAAAAAAATCACCTTCAGGTAAATTCCCGCGGGGAATGCGGTTTGGGCATAAAATCTCAATCGCGGGGGTCAACGGTTCCGGGGATACCGGGAAACTAGCCGGGCAACATAAATGTAAAAGTTGCACCCTCACCGATTTTACTCGTTACGGATAACTCCCCCCCATGGGCTTTTATAATGTCATAACTCAGGGAAAGCCCAAGCCCGGTGCCCTCACCGGTAGGTTTGGTGGTAAAGAATGGCTGGAAGATCTTGTCCCTGATTTTATCCGGAATGCCGAGGCCGTTGTCGGTTACCTGGATTTCAACGCCTTCTTTGGTTCGACGGGTTCTGACGATAACCATGGGGCCATAGCCCTCAGGTGCATCCTTTTTCTTTTCGTTGACGGCATGAAAAGCATTGGTGAGCAGGTTGAGCAGCACCCTTCCGACGTCCTGGGGGATGACACTAACCTGGGGCAGGTCCGGATCGAAATCCGTTTCAAGGGTGGCGTTGAATGACTGATCCTTAGCCCGCAATCCGTGGTAGGCCATTCGCAAATATTTGTCTGCCAGTTTATTCAGGTCGGTGGATTCCTTCTTGCCATTGCTGCTGCGGCTGTGCTGCAACATGCCCCTGACAATACTGCCCGCCCGCTGGCCATGGTGGACGATCTTTTCCATGTTCTGGACGAGGTCTTTTGCGATATAGTCAGCTTCTTCCGTATCCCCTTTTTTCAGCTCATCCCTCATTTCTTCCAGGAGTTCCCGGCTAACCTCAGAGAAATTGTTGACAAAGTTGAGCGGGTTCTGAATTTCGTGCGCAATCCCGGCGGTCAGTTCGCCGAGTGAGGCCATTTTTTCGGAATGGATGAGCTGGGACTGGGCGGATTTCAGATTGGAGTGTGCCACTTCGAGTTTGGAATAGGCCTTTTCAATTTCCCGGGCTTGCGCAAGTTCTTTCTGCTGGGACTTTTCGCGTTCCAGGCGCAATACGCGTTCCTTTTGATACCTGTATATCAACCATGCGCTCAGGATCAAAAGGATGGCATACAGGCCATAGGCCCACCAGGTGGCCCACCAGGGGTTTGCAACCCGGATATCAATGCTTTTTTCTACCCATTCACTGCTGTTGAGCACAGGGGCCTTGTAGATGAATTTGTAGTTGCCCGGGGGGACCTTTACATAGTTGACCTGTTGGCCTGAAAGGGATTCCTGCCAGAACTCATCGAAACCCTCCAACCTGTAAAGGATCTTTTTTTTGAAGGCACCTCTGAATTCGATGGCGGCCAGGGTAATACTAAAAGTGTTTTGGCTATAGTCCAGGCGGATCGTGCCCGACGCATCCAGGGAGGTTGCAATTTTACTCTCCGCAGAAGGGAAAACCGGCTGGTTGTTCACCTTTAGTCTGTGCAGGTACAATCGCGGTTTCTCTATCGGGTTCTTAAAGGTAGTCGGATCGAAATAATAGTAGCCCCGCGGGCTGCTGGCAAAGTATATACTCCCCTCACTTCCGGCATAGGCACTTGTTAGATAGGGGTTTTGGTCTACAAGGACGCCATTCCCGGCGCCAAATTTTTCAATATTGTCCCTTGCGGAATCCACTTTTACGATTCCCGTAGCAGTCCCAATCCAGAGGTTGTCGGATGTATCGGCTGCGATGGAAAAGGAAAATCCCCCCAGGTATTCCCCTGTCCTTTCCAACCTGAAAGGGATGATGGTGTCCCATGGCGGAGGGCTATGCCATACCCCGTTGTTGCTGGCTATCCACAGCCGGTCTTCAATATCCATATGCATATCGTTGAAACTGGGAATCGCCTGGTCCGATACAATTTCAAACTGATCCGTAGCGCTGTTTAATTTAAAAACATGATTGGTGGTGGATACGAATAACCTGCCGGAATCGTCGGCTGCGATATTCGTGATAGCCTGCCGCTCCCCGGTTGGGGTAAGCTCCCGGTAAACCGGGGCCTGCCGTTGCCGGTCCATATGGAACAGGCCCATGTTGGTGCCAATCCATAAAGCTCCACCTTGGTCCTCATAAATATCGGAAATGATGGTTTCAACTGTTCCATCCGGCCCTTCAGCGAAATTCCCGAACCTTGCAAAACCATCCTCGTCTTCGTTGTATCGGTTCAACCCGTTTCGCGTACCGATCCAAAGGGTATTTTCCTTGTCCTTGTAGATGTTGGTAATCCGGTTGTCCGTAAGGCTCCAGGGGTCTGACGGGATATGCTGGTATCTTTTGGTTGCTCCCGTGGCCGGGTTCTTCAGTATCAGGCCATTTTCCTCCGTCCCTATCCATAGTTCTTCAGAGCCCCGCTCGAAAACACATGCCACCTGATCATCAACAAGCGCCTCGCTGATCCGGGGTCGTTCCGGATCTGCCTTGTATAGCTTGCTTTCCTCCGTGGCAACCCAAAGCAAGCCATCTTCAGAAACATGGGCCCACCATGTGGAGTTCTCATCGTAATCTCCTGAGGGCTGAGTATCTGCACCAATCCGGGACATGGTTTCCGACCGGGGATCCCAGCGGACAATGCCGTCACTAAAGGTGCCAAACCAAAGGAATCCCCTGTGGTCTTCCTTGATAAAGGTAATATGGTCCATAAGGTTTTCCGGGGCGGGTATTTGCAATTTGCTTTCAGATTCTGCATTGGCGGTGTAGCGCTTAAAAGTTCCATTGGTCCGGTCCATCAAATGGAGGCCGTTATTGTTTGTGCCCACCCAGAAATTCCCACGGCTGTCTTCATAAATTGCTCGCACCTTATTGCCCAGAAGGCTCTTGTCATCCTCCGGATCATGCAGGAATCGGGTAAAGGAATTTGTCCCGGGGTCATAGCGGTTCATCCCCCCGTTTTTCTCATCCGGGTCCCAGGGGACCCCTGTTCCAATCCAGATCGTCCCTTCCTGGTCTTCATAAAGGGAGCGTACAAGATTGCTGCTCAGGGATGTACTATCGTCCGGATCGTGGCGGAAATGTGCAATGTCTCCCGTAACCGGGTCCAGCCGGTCGAGTCCCTCAGTAGTCCCCAGCCATAGCCTTCCCTGCCGGTCCGGCAGGAGTACGACAACCGTATTGCTGATAATGCTTTGTGGCTCATCCGGGATGTGCTTGTAATGGGTGAACGTTTCGGTAAGCGGGTCAAACCGATCCAGCCCCCCGGGGTCGCCGTATCCGATCCAGACCACTCCGTCCTCACCGGCTGCCAGGGATTCGGGATAATGGCCCCCCAGGGAATTGGGGTTGTCGGGTTCATAGGGGAATTTGGTCACTATGCTGCCGTCATACCTGAAAACACAGCGGTTGGCCTGATCGGAAAACCAAAGGAACCCGTTGCTATCCTGGGTAATGGCATTGATCTTCCCAAAGGAATATTCCTCCACCCCCGGAATAAACTTGAATTCTGGCACCGCCTCCTGGCTATGAACAAGGCTATCCTGAAGGCCGGGAATGAGCGCGATCAGCCATATGGACAAATACCGGAAGTTATGGGATAATCCTTGCGGCCTCATGATATGAGGGATTTCGGTAAATGTAAGAGGAATTCGGTGCCGCCGGTTTCGCAATTCGAAAAGGTAAGGGCACCTCCGTGCCCCTTGGTCACGATATCGTAACTCATGGAGAGCCCCAGCCCAGTACCCTCCCCGGTGGGCTTGGTGGTAAAGAAGGGCTGGAAAATCTTCTCCCGTATGCCTTCCGGGATACCACCCCCGTTGTCGGTGACCCGGATTTCAACGCCATCCGGGGTTCTGCGTGTACTCATGGCAACGGTGGGCTCGTAACCCGCTTCCCCTTGTTTTTGACGCTCCTGAACGGCGTGGAAGGCATTGGTCAGCAGGTTGAGCAGCACCCGGCCGATGTCCTGTGGGATGACGCTGATCTCAGGCAGGCCCGGATCAAAATCCGTTTCCATGATGGCGTTGAAGGACTTGTCCTTGGCGCGGAGCCCGTGGTAGGCCAAACGCAAATATTCGTCGGCCAGTTTGTTCAGGTCGGTGGGCTCCTTTTTGCTTTCCGAGCTGCGGCTGTGCTGCAGCATGCCTTTTACGATCCCCTCGGCTCGTTTGCCGTGGTGTTCGATTTTCTCGAGGTTCTGGAAGAGGTCTTTTGCGATTGCATCGGCCTCCTTTTTATCGCCCTTCTTGACCTCCTGCATCAATTCCCCAAGTAATTCCCGGTTCACTTCGGAGAAGTTGTTCACGAAGTTCAGCGGATTTTGGATTTCGTGGGCGATGCCGGCGGTAAGTTCCCCGAGAGAGGCCATTTTTTCGGAATGGATCAACTGGGTTTGGGCGGCCTGGAGTTTATTGTAGGCTTGTTCGATTTCCCTTGCATGTTCCAGTTCCTTTTTCTGGGCTTTCTGTCGCTCCTCCCGCAAGACACGCTCCTTCTGGTAGTTGTGAATCAGCCAAACTCCCAGTGCCAACAGCAGGGCATACAGACAATAAGCCCACCATGTGCCCCACCAGGGGGGTAGGATGACCATTGGAAATGCCTTTTCAGACCATATACCGCTACTGCCGTTTAACGCCTTCAACCGGAAGGTGTATTCGCCGGGTGGCACCTTGAAATAATTTGCCGGGGTCCCGGCTTTGCCTTCCAGCCATCCCAAATCATAATTTTCCAGCATGTACAGGAGTTGGTTTTGCCCCGAATTCCGAAAATCGATCGCCGCAAACAAGATGGAGAAAACATTCTGGGAATAATTCAGCTCAATAGCTTCATCCTCCGCATTCCAGTCCTCCAGGTTAAAGTTGGTTTCCAGGAATCCTGAATTTCCGTTTATCCGGAAGTCTGTAACGTACAATAAGGAGGTATCCCGGGAAACCCATAGGTCATCCGGGTTGAAGGCGTAATAGCCCCCCTCCGCGCCAAAAAGAATCGTTCCGTCCTTTTTGCGATAGGGGAAGCTGTACAAGGACAGTTGCAAAATCCCCCTTACCCCGTTTTTCTCACCATAAACAAGGGTGCTGCCAGTCTCAGGATCATATCGCATGATGCCTCTCGAATTGTAGATCCAGAGGTTGTTTTCAGTATCATCGATTACCAGGGTTATATCCGAGGAAATGCCTGTATCCACAAATTGGTCCGTTTCCGGGTCATAGCGATACAAGCCAATTGCCGTACCAGCCCAGAATATTCCATTCTCATCGAGAAGTAGGCTAAGCACCGCCAGCCCGGGAAGATACCTTTTAAACGTACCGCTTGCCGGTATATACCTGTTCACACCTGCTCCGTCTTCCATCGTTCCGATCCAGAGATTCTGTTGCGCGTCTTCCCCGATTACAGTGATGATGTCACTGGAAATTGAACTGACGTCAGTCGTATTACTACGAAACACTCTGAATCGCCCGGAATTCCTGTCCAGAAGATTCAGTCCACCAGAGGTCCCGACCCACAGGTTGTTGCCACTGTCCTCATAAATATGGTTAACCCTGGGGTCGCTCAGGCTCTCAGGATCATCTGGCTCCGGCAAATACTTCATAAAATATTCGGTGACCGGCTCGAATGTGTTCAGGCCATTATTCGTAGCTATCCAAAGCTTATTGAGACGATCTTTTGTAATGAAATTGATCTGATTGCTGCTGATACTACCAGCATCGTCCGCATTGTGCCGGTAGGCCTTAACCGTACCCTTATCAAGATCTTCCCGGATAAGTCCACTCCAACCACCCTTCCAAAGTATGGAACGGTTTTCCTCATAGAAATTCTTCATCCAAATATTTCCTTTTAGCGGGATCTCATTGCTGAAAAGATCGACTTTGAAGAATTTCGGTTGTTGTTGGGTGCTCAACCAAATATGCCCTTCCTGGGTAGCCAGAGCACACCAGCCCGAATTACTCTCGGTATATGCCTTCCAGCTTTCATTGTATAACACCGTTTCCGGCACTGTAGGGGAATCGCCGAAAAATGTAAAAGTGTCGGTTTTCGGATCATAGCGGTTGATGCCGCTGTGTTCCGTACCGACCCAGATGTGTCCTTCTGCATCTTCGGTCAGAAAGGTAATATGGGTGAATGGCTCTCCGGTATCGGGCGGACGGCTCAATTTTTCGGGATGATCCGGGTCGTAGGTATGTCGGGTAAAGGTGCCGGTTTCGCGGTCCATGGTGTGCAGGCCGTCCCCATCGGTCCCAACCCAGAAATTGCCCTGGCTGTCCTCGAGGATGGCCCTGACCTTGTTGCTGATAAGGGAGGTCGGATCCTCCGGGTCGTGCATGAAGCGGGTAAACGTTCCGGATTCCCTGTTCAGCCGGTTCAGTCCGCCTTCCGGAATATTGTTATAGGCCATCCCTGTGCCAACCCAGAGCGTCCCGGACCGGTCTTCGTATAATGAACGTACATTGTTGCAGCTCAGGCTACTGGAGTCGCCTTCGATGTGTTTGAAATGCCGGAAGGCACCGGTTTCCCGATCCAGCAAATCCAGCCCATTTTCAGTGGCTACCCACAGGTTGTCAAGGTGGTCTTCAAGTATGGCCCATACATTATCGTTTGTAAGGCTGTTTGCCTCCTCAGGGTCGTGACGGTAATGGGTAAACGTGTTTGTCCGGGGGTCGAACCGGTCAAGGCCCTGCCCGTAAAAACCAATCCAGATAATACCGGAATCTTCAACAAAAAAGGTTTCCGGGTAGGGACCTCCCAGGGAATTCTTGTCTTGCGGGTCGTGCCGGAAGAATTCCATGGAGCTGCCATCATACCGGACAATGGCGCGGTTGGACTGATCCGAAAACCACAGGAATCCCTGTTTATCCTTTGCAATGGCATTAATCTTTCCAAAAGAATTTCCGCTGGGAGTCCTAATTTCCTCGAAGCTTATTTTCTGCGACTGGCCTGTAACAAAAGCACAGCCTAGTGCCAGAAAACCAGCAAGAAGCACCAGAAGCCTAAACCGATATAAAGGAAAAGCCTTTTTCAACCTTTTTGATCTATATGGTGCTCTGCAGTTGGATGCAGGCCAATATTTACCCGTTGCGATATTTGGGAACAGAAAGTAAGGTCCCTGTAATTAGATACTTAAGATAATAATAAACTCGGAACCTTCACCAGGTTTCGAATGAACCCTGATTGATCCCCCATGCCCCTTGGTCACAATATCGTAACTCATGGAAAGCCCCAGCCCGGTACCCTCCCCGGTGGGCCTGGTGGTAAAGAACGGCTGGAAGATCTTGTCCCGGATGTTTTCAGGGATGCCAGCCCCATTGTCAGTGACCCGGATCTCAACCCCGCCTTTCGCCCTTCGGGTACTAACGGTAACCATGGGTTCATAGTGGCCGGGGGCCTCCTTTTGCTTTTCATTGACAGCATGGAAGGCGTTGGTCAGCAAATTGAGCAGCACCCGGCCAATATCCTGCGGAATTACGCTTACCTCGGGTAGGTCCGGATCAAAATCGGTTTCCATGGAAGCGTTGAACGATTTGTCCTTGGCACGGAGCCCGTGGTAGGCCAGGCGCAGGTATTCGTCCGCCAGCTTGTTCAGGTCGGTGGGCTCCTTTTTCCCATCGTTGTTGCGGCTGTGCTGCAGCATGCCCTTTACGATGCCGTCGGCCCGCTTGCCGTGGTGGGCAATCTTTTTGAGGTTCTGCATCAGGTCCTCCAGAATGGCCTTTGCCTCGTCCACGTTCCCTTTTTCGAATTCCTCCCGCATCTCCGCCAGCAATTCATTGCTTACTTCGGAGAAGTTGTTTACAAAGTTGAGCGGGTTTTGTATCTCGTGGGCAATGCCGGCGGTCAGTTCCCCCAGGGAGGCCATTTTTTCGGAATGGATCAGTTGTTTCTGGGTAGCCTTCAATTCCCCGAATGCCTTCTCCAATTTTTGTTTCGCCTCGTCCAGTTGCTTGAAATCCAGATGCCGCGCATAGGCCACAGAGAACGACTCGGCCAGGGATTGGGCAAGCTCAATATCCTGGAAACTCATGGATTCACGACTCCCTACATATAACATTCCCTGGGCAAATGGAACAAATTGCAGGTGGAGCATGTCAAAGTATGTGTCCTTACCCATGAATTCCGACATCCCCTGAATATACCCCTTGTCAACCAGTGACTTCACCCATTGCTCAAACTCCTGACGATCCCATTGTTCTCTGAAGATCTTTTCATCCCTCCAGTGGGATACCATGTCACGTATAATTTCCGATTCGTCAAAGGGGAGGCTGAGCATCCCGATGGTTTCTGAATTAGGCGTTGACAGGTAGGCATTAACGATTTGTACCTCCTGGTCTATAATGAATAATCCGCAGCGAACAAAAGGAACGTTCAGGTGCGTCAGCACATTCCAGAGCATGGGGGTGATCTGGTTCAGGTCATCCGCAGTATGCATGGATGCGATCTCCGCCCGAATGCCGTTGAGGGCCGATTGTTGTCTGGCCTGTCGCGTATGCGCTCTCAGGTTCTGAAGGTCCTGAAAGCGCATGTAAATTTGGCCAAATACTCCCGCTAGACGGATCAGGATGTTACAATCCTCTTCTGACAATGCTTCAGGTGTTGTCAGGTAGAGGGATCCTTTTGGGAAAAAGAACCAGTAAATATATTCCGCCGGGCTATATACCTGTTCCCGAGACTGAGAGAGGTAAATGGAGGTGGACTGGTAGAATTCACGCACTTCTTCCCCATTGAGAATGGTACGCATATAGGGGTCCCGGTTTTTCCGGGCAGGTATGATTTTTTCATAAACGGGGTGAATGTGTAAGCTGATGTAATCAAATATTCGCTTGAGGCCATCCGTTTCAGAAGTTGTGGTAAGCCAGAGCTCAATAGCATCGTTTTCCTCGTCGAATATGCCTACCCCGCAACGGATGGCTTGAATCCCGAGTTCTTTCAGGTTATGAAAAAATAACAACGAGGTGTCCGATAAACCCGAACTGCCCTGGATGGAAATGGCGTTTGAGCTGGCTTTCCTCAGGATGGTTTCAATAGCCAGATCCCGGCTCAATTGATCTAGCTGCGCCTTGTACTCGTTGGCTTCCCTTTGCAGGGACGCTATTTTTTGCTCAAGTTTGTCAGCCTTATTTTTCCCCATGGTTTGCTTATGAGCCTTTGGCGATCCCAGGGTTACTCACCTGTTGCAGGATCGATGATACTGCCTATCCGGGTGATCTTGTTGGCCGGAAAGCCCCCGAGTTTGGCATGTTCGCGGATAAGCTCTTCACTTGGGGCCATGTAGATGCAGTACATTTTATCCCCGGCGACATAGCTGTGGATCCATTGGATATCCGTACCCAATCTACAAAGTATTTCATTTGAGGTTTTGGAGGCTTGTTTCAGCTCCTCGGGGGAGAAGGATCCGACGTTGGGAATTTCGCGTTCAATAATAAACTTTGGCATAGGTTGTCTGAATTAAATATAAACGCACTTCTAAGATAGGCATAATTGTATTTGCTGCAGTGATCGGTAAACGGGTGGGCACATCATTTTGGTATTTTCATTAGCGATTTTCAGACCGTGATTATCCCTGTAACCCACTCATCGGCAGAAAGATGGTGAATGTACTTCCCTGCCCCGGTTTACTTTGGGCCTCCAGATTTCCCCCATGTCCCTTGGTCACGATATCATAGCTCATGGAAAGTCCCAGCCCGGTACCCTCCCCGGTGGGCCTGGTGGTAAAGAAGGGCTGGAAAATCTTCTCCCGGATGCCTTCCGGGATACCACCCCCGTTGTCGGTTACCCGGATTTCAACCCCGGCATTGGTCTTTTTGGTGCTGACCGTAACTGTGGGCTGATAGCCTGCTTCCACTTGTTTCTGACGTTCCTGGACGGCGTGGAAGGCGTTGGTGAGCAGGTTGAGCAGCACCCGGCCGATGTCCTGTGGGATGACGCTGGCCCGGGGCAGGTCCGGGTCAAAATCGGTTTCCATGGAAGCGTTGAACGACTTGTCTTTGGCCCGCAGCCCGTGGTAGGCCAGGCGAAGGTATTCATCGGCGAGTTTGTTGAGGTCGGTGGGTTCTTTTGTGCTGTCACCGCTGCGGCTGTGCTGTAGCATGCCTTTTACAATCCCCTCGGCCCGCCTGCCATGGTGGGCGATCTTTTCCAGGTTCTGCATCAGGTCCTCCATAATGGCCTTTGCCTCGTCCACATCCCCTTTTTCGAATTCCTCCTGCATCTCTGCCAGCAATTCATTACTCACCTCCGAGAAGTTGTTGACAAAGTTGAGCGGGTTCTGGATTTCATGCGCAATGCCGGCAGTTAGCTCCCCCAGGGAGGCCATTTTTTCGGAGTGGATCAGTTGTTTCTGGGTGAGTTGCAACTCGGAAAGTGCGTCCTCGGCACGTTTTTTTTCTTCCTTCAGCTTCTGCAGGTCCAGGCGGGCCTGGGTGAGGTCCTTAAACCGGGAATAGGCCAGGGTAAAAACAGAGGCTGTGCGCCGGAGCAGCCCCCAGCTTTCTTTGGACAGATCGCCCTGGGTGGCTGCCCCAATAGCCCCATGTGAGAATTTATAAAGGTGGTAGGTCCGGTCCGGGATAACTTCACCATAGTAACCCCGGAATGCCTTTGAACGTGCTTCGGCGTAGGATATCCATTCTTTCCGTGCCTCCCCTTTCATCAGGATTGAAACCTGGTCTTCACAGGATATAAAAAATTTAAGTATTTCATTCCCCACCCAGGTGTCTTCCAGGTCCATGGAAATGGAATCTGTAACCATTCCCTTTTGCTCCTCCCGAAGGTCCCTGATGGCAAACCAGCATTCGGCTTTCTGCATTTCGCCATCGTTGATAAATATGCTGGAAGTCTCGAGTTCCTCCACACCCAGCAGGCCCATTTCCCTGCGCAGCACCTGCACCACCTCCTTCAGCTCCTCTGGTTCCTGCATCGCGAGGGCCCGGGCCCGGACCCGCTCCAGAGCGGTTTCGATCTTGGATTCCCGCGCCTGGGCTTCCATGTTCTTCAGGTCCAGGAATCGGGTGTAGGTCTGATCAAAGACAGTTGTGAATCGGTTAAAGATTTCATGCGCCCCCGGTACTTTTTCATAAGTTATAAATAAAAGGAAGCCATGGGAGAACTTACAGAGGTGGTTGATTTGGTAGGAGGGGAGTTCCAGTCCTTCATCTTCCAGAGCTGCAAAAGTGGGAGCCAGGTCCGGGAAGGATTTCATGTGATCATAATGATCCTGGATTGCCTGCCCCCCCAATTCCTGGACAAGGAATGTTTCATTTCCCCTTACGAACTCCCCCATCTCATCAAAGGAAGATTCGCCCCACAGGCGCAGGGTAAATGGGCTTTGCATGGTTCCCTCACTGCTCATGATGCAGGCCGCCGTCTTATTATCCGCAGCCTGAATATTATACCCGCAGCTCCAGGCCGGGATACCCAGGGCCTGGACTTCAAGGAACAGGACATTGGCCGCCTCCGGAAGTTCGTCACTGTGCTGCATGGCCATGGTGCGTGACCTTACTTTTTCCAGGGCTGCTTCGATCTGCGCTTCCCGGGCCTGGGCTTCTGCTTTCTGCAGGTCCAGATAGCGGGTAAAGGTTTGGCTGAAGGCCGATGCGAAGCGTTCCAGGACGGACCGAATTTCCTCCGGGAGGGGTGATTGCGTTATACTGAACAGATAACCATCCCGGAAGTGAACGTTCCAGTAGTATTCAATTTCCGGGAAATCCTCAGTATCGATTTGCACGGGGAAATCCGGTGCTGCATTGAGGACTTTGTAATATTCCGGGATATCAGAACCTTCCAGGATATATAAACTATTGGGTTCGCCTCGTTCCCAACAGTCGCGGCCATGCTTTAACAGGGGATGGCTGGACATGTCGAGGAATCCCTGATACAAAGTTTCATCTGTGTCATGTCCGTCGGCGGCCGCCCAGAGTTCACCGCGTTCGGACTGACTCAAAATGTTGATTCCGCAAACCAGGTGTTTATCGAGCCCCAGGCCGGTCAGTTCTTTGAAAAATGCAGCCACCGTTGCTCCGATGTCTTCCGTTTTTTGCATGGCCATGGTTTTGGCCCTCACCCGTTCAAGGGCAGTCTCGATTTGTGCCTCCCGGGCCTGGGCCTCGGCTTTCTTCAGGTCCAGGAAGCGGGTGTAGGTTTGCTGGAATACCTTCCCGAAACGTTTGATAATGCTGTTGTCCTCCTCAGAATAGGGAGTTCCGGAAAAGTTCTCGATATAGAGGGCAACATCCTCTTGTAATACGGTAGAAGCGGCCAGGCCGGGGCAACTGAAATAAAAATCGGTGGCTTCTCTGGTGAGCCCGGGGATATGCGGTAACAGCTTCTTGTAAAAGCTGTTCTTTTCTTCAAAGTTCAACTTTGTGGTGAAGAAATCCGATCCGTTTTCCTTTGCCTCCCTGAATTGACGGTCCCAGGGCAAATCCAGGTAGGGGACGGTGATCCTGGACGGGATATCCTGGTTGTCGGCGACCCAGAAATTCCAATCCTGCCCGGGGCTGTAATCTACCACAATACCGGCGTGATCTGCCTGGATTTTCAATAGCGCCAGCTGTTCAAAAATAACCCCAATTACTTCCTTCAGTTCTTCACTGGTTTGCATGGCCATCGACCGGGCCCGGATCCGTTCCAGGGCTGTTTCGACCTGGGCCTCCCGGGCCTGGGCTTCGGCTTTCTGCAAGTCCAGGAAGCGGGTGTAGGTCTGTTCAAAGACCTTGGAGAAACGGATCAGAATATCTTTGTTCTCCGGAGTCAACTCCTCCGGGCCTAAAACCTCCAGCATCCCGTATCTGTTGAAGGCATCATTCAGTACCAGGCGTTCCGGGGTAATAGCGTGTTTGGTAAATGCTTCCGGCAGGTCTTTGAAGTCTGTGTTCTCCAGCAGCCAGTGGCCGTAATCGGTTTTTTCGGCTCCTTCCATGGGGAAGGCCCGGTAAGTCACCCCTTTTTTCCAGGCATCCACCAGGTCGGTATTGTAAGCAAACTTTTCAATGTACGGAATGGTGTAACTTTTCGGGTATGTCTCATGGGTATAGCCTGAGAACCAATGCTCAGCGGCATAATTTTCGTCGTAGATAATTACCGCAGATGCATCAGCGCCAAAATCCAGTTCCTGCAATTGTTCAAAAATGGTTTTGATGACCAGCCTGAGCTCATCGCTTTTGTGCATCGCCATCATGCCGGCCCTGACCCGTTCCAGGGCCAGTTCGATCTCTGCCTCTCTTTTCTGCCGTTCCGCTTTCTTGAGGTCTTCAAATCGGCGGTAGGCCAGGTCGAAAACGCCTGCAAACCGCACGAGGGTCCGCAAATCTTCCGCCGGCGGCTGTGGGACTTCCCCGGGCAGGCTGTAACCGATCTCCCCGTGGGTGGTCCGGGCCATGACAAAGGTGAGCCCGCCGATGTGGCGGATATCGTCGTGGGAGGGGGCCTGGGGGTCCACCTGCTTGAAGTCCCCCAGGTCCACCATCTTGTCCACGTATCGGATGGCTGCTTCCGCATCCATGGTATATACGGTAGTGGGGGTATCGCTTTTTTCCCAGGAAGCCAGTTCGGGGATGTCCCCGTGCATGTACCTTGGGAGTTCCATCACATTGCCTATCCGCGTCCCGTCCCCCGAGGTCATAGCCTTGTCATAGCGGTCTGGCAACCAGCGCATATGCCAGAAATAGTGGGCCTCATGACCGAGTTTCACAAATTCACTGCGCATGGTCACCACAATATCGAGCAGGTCGGCGGATTCCTGCATGGCGGTGGCCTGTGCGCGAATCCGCTCCAGGGAAGCTTCGATCTCCAGGTCCCGGGTGCGTTCCCGGATTTTGGCTTCCAGCTCCTCATTTTTCCTTTTGAGCCCTTCTATGGGAACGGCCTCTTCTTCTGTAATGTCCGGGTCCGGAGTGGATCCATGAAAGTGGGTGATGACCCAATTTTTGTCCGTGTTTTCCAGAATTGTCGAAAGCCTGAGCAGCAGTCTAAGGTCATTGGCCTTGAAATAAAGCTCAAATTCCTCAACGATCAGGTAAATCGCACCTTTTGCCAGCATCTTTTCCAAAACGGGCTTCCGGCTACGCTCATAATCCTGATCCCGGAGCTGATCCACCTGGATCCGTACCATCTCCATCACCTGCTCCCGGCTTTTAAAAAACTCATGGGCGGCTGTACCGTAACCCATAAAAGCCGGATGCAGGATTTGCTTCAGGTCGGATTCTGGTTTGGCGCCAAAAAAGACTTCGATCATGCCTTCGTAGACCGGCCGTCCCTCAAATGTTTCGGGTACTTTTCGCGTGCTCATGCACTGGGGAGTTTAATGGTGAACTCCGTCCCTTTGCCTTCCTCGGAAGCTACCTGCAGGGTTCCCCCATGCCCTTTGGTGACAATGTCGTAACTCAGGCTCAATCCCAGGCCCGTTCCCTGGCCGGTGGGCTTGGTGGTGAAAAAGGGCTGGAATATCTTTTCCCGGACCTTTTCCGGGATGCCGCTTCCATTGTCTTTTACGGATACGGTTACCTGCCCATTATCCCTGGCGGTCCGGATGGAAACGGTGGGTTTGTAATCCGTACCGGCCTTCTGTGCTTTTTCCGTTACTGCATAGAAGGCGTTGGTCAGCAGGTTCAACAGGACACGCCCCATGTCCTGTGGGATCATGTCCAGCATACCAGCCTTTGGGTCAAAATCGGTCTGGATGGCGGCATTGAAGGATTTGTCCTTGGCGCGGAGACCATGGTAGGCAAGCCGCATATATTCATCCGCCAGTGCATTCAGGTCGGTAGGCTCTTTTTTGCCATCCCCGCTCCGGCTGTGCTGCAACATGCCTTTGACAATGCTGTCTGCCCGCCGGCCGTGATGGGTTATTTTCTCCAGGTTCTGCAACAGGTCGCCGGTCAGGGCTTCCACCTCTTCCATGTCCCCATTCCGTATTTCCTCCATCAGCTCCTCCAGTAATTCCCGGCTCACCTCCGAGAAATTGTTCACAAAATTCAGCGGGTTTTTGATCTCATGGGCGATCCCGGCCGTGAGTTCCCCCAGAGAGGCCATTTTTTCAGATTGGATCAGCTGGGACTGCGTGGCTTTCAGCTCGCCGATGGCCTGTTCCAGCTGGTTGAAATCCTCATAGCGGGCATAGGCAACGGAGAACGCCAGGGCAAGTGCCCGGACCAGTTCCATTTGCGTGGCCTCCAGGTGGGTATCACTCCCCACATAGAGCATCCCCTGTTTAAAGGGCACCATCTGCAGGACCAGGTGTTCCGGGGCATCTTTCCCGGACTGGTAACGCTTCCGGTCATCCACAAGGCCATGGTCCATGAGCACCCCGGAGAAATTGAGGAATTCCTCCCGGTCCCATTCCGTCAGGTACATCTCCTGTTTTTTCCAGTTTTCCACCAGGTCGCCAAACAGGGGGATCAGGCTGAAATCGCTGTGCCAGACAGCTAGGGACTCGCCCTGGGGATTGGAGAGGTAGGAGTGGATTTTCTGCTCTTTTTCGTCGATGATAAAAACCCCACAGCGGAAAAACGGGACGCCAAGCGTAGTGAGTTCCTTCCAGATCAGGGGGGTAATGCGTTCCAGGTCGGAGGTAGACCGCATGCCTGAAATCTCTGCCCGGACCCTGTCCAGGGATGCCTGCTTGACCGCTTCCTGCTCCCGGGCTTCCGCTTCGATCAGGTCCAGGTGGCGCCTGTAGGCCAGGTCAAAAACGTAGGCTGCCTTGCGCAATACCTCCAGGGTATCCCCGGAAGCCGGGGAATGGGTGACCAGCAACAGGGAGCCCCCTGTGAAATCTGCAAAATTCCAGTATTCGGAACGGTCGGAAAGGCGCCGGTTGTCGACGAACCCCACCCGCCTTTCGGCAATCACCGGGGCGTGTTCCAGCATGACCTGCTGCCATTGCTCGGCCATTTCCTTGGTAAATTCGATGGTGTATTCGGCCTGTTCTGAGCGATACATGTCGATCATATGCCGGATGGGGTCCATGGCATCCACCGGAAACTCCACGTTGGCGAGTACGATTTCACCGGCTTCACCCGGGGGTCGAACAGCGGCTATTGACTGGAAGGTGGGTGCCCCTTCCGTGTAGAGGTGCACCACGCTTGCTTCCAGGTCCAGCTGCCCCAGGGAATCGATCTGCCGCCTCAATTCGGTGATCACATCCATGATCTCGTCGGAAGTGCGCATGGCCAGCGCGCGGCTCCGGATCCGCTCCATCGCGGTTTCTATCTGTGCTTCCCGGGCGAGTTTCTCCGCATTTTTCAGGTCGAGGTACCTCCGATAGGTCTGTCCGAAAAGGCTGGCGAACCTGCCCAGGATTTTGGTGGCCTCTGCCGTCAGCGGGTTGCGGGTAAAAGAGAACAGGATCCCTTCCCGGAAATAGAAGCTGTTGTGGAAATGGGGAGGCTGCAGGGTGTCCAGGTCCGTATACAGGGGATATCTCTCTTCTTTGTTCAGCAGGTCATAATACCGGGTCAGGTCGGGGCCTTTCAATTCGTAACTAAAGGTGGAATCCCGGTTCTTCCAGGCTTTCTGAACCCCCCGGAGCAGGGGATGAATGCTCATGGTCAGCATGCCCGTCTTCAGGTCCACCGAGCCTTCCTCAGCGGAAGCGGCGGACCAGGTTTCCATCATTCCTCCTTCCTCGTCTTCATATCCTTCCAGAATGCCTATACCACACCGGATCGATGTGTCCAGGCCCAGCCTGGTCACTTCGTCGAACAGCGTGGTAACGGTCTCCCCGACGTCCTGGCTGTTGTGCATCGCCATGGTTTTGGAACGGACCCGCTCAAGGGCCGCCTCGATCTGGGATTCCCGGGCCTGGGCTTCTGCTTTCTGCAGGTCCAGATAGCGGGTAAAGGTTTGGCTGAAGGCCGATGCGAAGCGTTCCAGGATGGACCGAATTTCCTCCGGGAGGGGTGAATGCGTTATACTGAACAAATAACCATCCCGGAAGTTAACGCACCAGTAGTATTCAATTTCCGGGACATCCTCAGTATCGAGTTGAACGGTAAAGTCCGGTGCTGCATTGAGTACTTTGTAATATTCCGGGATATCGGAACCTTCCAGGATATGTGAACTATAAGGTTCGCCTCGTTCCCAACAGTCGTGGATATCCTTTAACATGGGATGGCGGGACATGTCGAGGAATCCCTGATAAACAGTTTCATCTGAGTCATGTCCGTCGGTGGCCGCCCAAATTTGGCCGCGTTCGGACTGACTCAAAATGTTGATTCCGCAAACCAGGTGTTTATCGAGACCCAGGCCGGTAAGTTCACCGAAAAATGCAGTCACCGTTGCTCCAATGTCTTCCGTTTTTTGCATGGCCATGGTTTTGGCCCTCACCCGTTCAAGGGCAGTCTCGATTTCGGCCTCGCGGGCCTGTGCTTCTGCTTTCTCCAGGTCCAGGAAACGGGTATACGCCTGTTCGAAGACCCTGGCGAACCTGCCGATTATGGCGTTTTCCTCTACCGAATAGGGTTGGGCCTTGTAATTGCCAACATAGAGGTTGATGTTTTTAAGTATAAAGTTAGACCGGGCATAACCGGGTGCATTAAGCAGTTTTTCCTCGATTTCCTCCGTGTAGTATTTAGGATCGGTGTGTTTGAGGATGTGCCGGACAAAAATCCGGTTTTCCTCTTTGGTCAGCACATCGGCGAAAAAGGAGATCCCTTCTTTCGTAGCTTTCCGTACGCGGTTGGGCGCCGGGTGGTCGATATAGGGAACGTCAATAATGAAGGGCTCGGGCATGTTGTAGCCTGCAAGCCAGAATTTCAGGCCTCCCTCCAGGATATTCGGACCCAGGCTGACATTGTTGTATCGAATATCCAATTTCTCCAGCTGTTCCGCGATAACGCGAATAACCTCGAGCAGCTCCTTGCTGTGGTGCATGGCCATGGTCCGGGCCCGTACGCGCTCCAATGCCAGCTGGATTTCCGATTCCCGGGCCTGGGCCTCGGCCTTCTGAATATCCTGAAACCGTGTATAGCATTGGTTGAAAACTTTTCCGAAGCGTTCCAGAATAGAAAACTTTTCATCGGGTAATGGCTCCAGCCGGGCAATAAATAAGACTCCGAAATCATTAAAAGTATTATACAGGAAAATCTTTTCGGGCCTGACCATGGCAGCCTTTACTACTTCTGGCAACCTTTTTAGTCCGGTATCATTAAAAAGGATTTGAGTCCAGTTCTCCTTGTATTCCCCTTCCAGTATGTAGAGATCCTTGGTTCTTCTTTCCTCCCAGGCTTTCCAGTATTCATTGTAAACGGGGTCGTCCTGGTCGGAAATGAAGTAACACTCCGAACCGCTTTCTGCCTCGGGATTTGCAGCCCACCAGTGAACGGATCGGTTTTCGGGATGGTAAATCCATATTACAGCCCGCTCCATTTCGATTTCCAGGGAGGTGAGTTCCTCAAAGACTTTTGAGAGAATGACATTGAGTTCGCTGGATTGGTGCATTGCCATTGATCGCGCTCGTACCCTCTCCAATGCTGTTTCGATCTGGGCCTCACGGGCGCGTTCTTCTGCTTGTTGCAGATCCAGGAACCGCTGGTACACCCTGCCGAATTCCGTGGCAAACCGGAGGAGGATATCCGCCTCTTCCGGGGTGGACTCCCGGGTCTGGTTGAGCCCGAGAAATCCGAATTTACAGTAGGCCTGAGTAGCATACAATCCATTGGGGAAGTCCTTGGGCGAGACCTGGTCCCCTTCCGGGAGCTTTGAAAAAATCCCGTCGAAAAGTTCCCAGAGCGCATCGAGTCCTTCCGGTGGGACTTCAAACCGGTTCACGGGTTCCGGATTGGACGCTTTCAGGGATTCGGCCACATGGGCCCAGTGCTCCGAAGCATCCAGTGCGATCGTTTCCTCCGCCATGATGCGCTCGCCGTTCCGCCCGGTCATCCGGTAGGTAAACCGGTCGTTCTCCAGGTCAAGCAGGGTAAGGTGCGCCCAGACAGTTTCCACGCCCAGCAGTTTCAACTGCTGGAAGACGACGGTCAGTACTTCGGTCAGTTCCGTGGATTCCTGCATGGCCATGGTGCGGGCCCGTATGCGCTCCAGGGCGAGCTGGATCTCGGATTCCCGCGCCTGGGCCTCGGCTTTCTGCAGATCGAGGAAACGCGTATAGGTTTGTTCAAAAACGGTTCCAAAGCGTTCCAGGAGTTTTACCGATTCGGTTGAAAGGGGTTCCGGTGAAGAAACCAGCAATCCCCCGTGTTTGAAAAAGGCACCTGTATGTACCCTGCGGTCCCTAATCAATTCATCTTTGAAAGGCATCCGGATTTCCTCCTTCAGATATTTGATCCACTGTTGCAATTCTTTGCCGCTCAGGTCGATTTCCAGTGATTTCTTTCCCTGCTTCCAGGCAGCATAAACCTTGGAAATGGTAGTTGGTTCTTCAATGCTGCCTTTAAACAGGTGATCGATCTGCTGCCCGCCCTGTTCGGTTGACCACCATTCAAAAACGCCTTCATCTTCCCTGACAATTCCAATATTCAGGCGTTCCAGGGACGTTCCCAGGCTGTTTATCTGTTCAAAAAGTACGGCAGCCACTTCGCCAAGCTCCTTACTTCGATGCATGGCCATGGTGCGCGCACGAACCCTCTCCAGGGCGGCCTCGATCTGGGCCTCACGGGCCTGTTCCTCTGCGTTTCGGACATCGAGGAAGCGTTGGTACAGGCGGCCGAACTCCCGGGCAAAGCGGATGAGTATCTGTTTTTCCTCCTCGGTGGGAGGGCGGTAGTGGTTAAAGCCGATATAACCGAATTTGCAATAGCCCTGGACCGCATATCCCCCGTCGGGGAAGTCTTCGGCCCTGATGCGCTCCTTCTCCGGCATGGCGGAAAAGGTTTCCTCGAACAGTTGGAACAATTCAGGCAACACCTCCTTGGGGTAGTAAATTACTTCTACGGCATCCTGTTTGTCGTTTTTCCATTTCTCTGCCAGATCCTGCCAGATATCCAGCGAGTCCAGGTCCACCACCTGCTGGGTCTGCATGCGGCTGCCGGCCTTGCTGGTGGAGCGGTAGGTAAAGGTGTTGCTTTCAATGTCAAAAAGACTCAGGAAAGCAGTGACGGGCTTGATGCCCAGCACTTCGAACTGCTGGAAGAATACCTTCAGCACGTCGTTGAGTTCATCAGAGCTGTGCATGGCCATGGACCGCGCCCGGACACTTTCCAGTGCCGCTTCTATTTCGGCTTCCCTTGCGGCCGTTTGGAGGGCATTGAGTACCTCCCGGCGTTTTTCTTCCGGGAGCTCCCCGGTCCTGGAAAGGATTTTCGCCAGTTCGGAAAGCGTTTTTTTGTTATCCATACGATTTCCCTGGGTTTGGTGCTGGGGCCGGCCTGCCTGGATCTGCAGATCAGATGCTGCAGCCGCCCCTGGGATCGTGCTTGGAAGGTACTAAAAAATGCCGCTTCAAATGCTATTCGGTTCCGGAATGACCCCGCAACCGGGAAAAGGTTTGCCTGGGACTGGCAACCATCAGGGGTTCTGGCTCAGGAAGAGGTAACCCGCCGCGCTCATCAGCATTACCAGGGACATGAGGATGGCGGCTACGATATCCCAGGCCACGTGGGACTTTTTGTACCAGATAAACAAGAAGATGGACAGCAACAGGGATTGAAGGAGTAATTCCGGCAGAAAGATGAATTGCTGGTACCAGGGTATCTGAGTGTATATCATGCCATCGACCGAGCCGGGTGCGGGTCCGAAGGTTGCCAGGATGCCCAGGCCGACGAACAGGAGCCACAGGCGAAACCATCCGAAGTTGCCTTCCAGGAAGGTTTTGCGGAACGGCCAGAGGACAATGGCAAAGATCAACCCGCGAATAAACTGCAGGCCAGGCCCAAGGGCGGTTACCGGGTCGTCTGTGGGCCTCATAAAGCCCTCCAAAGCCCCTGTTGCGAACAAATCCCGGTAATCCAGCGCATACAGGGCAAGCATGCCAACTGCAAAATAGGAGATGGTATGCAGGGCGATGAGCCGCCAGGCAAAGACGATGAACGGAGCGCTGTTTTTTTTCATACGATTGAACTTCCTCCGGGTTGGCTCCCCGGAATTTATTTGCTCAAGATATCACAGACCTGGATCATAAATGATGACAGATATCAGTTTACCCGATTCCCGCAGATCAGGCCTTTGGGTTACCAAAAAGAATAAAGGGTATTGAGTTTGGTTGCAACTTTTAGTAAATTACACCCAAACAAATTTGTATATAATGGGAAAATTTGAAGTCAAAACAGACAAAGCGGGCAAGTTCCGGTTCAACCTGAAATCGAGCAACGGACAGGTAATCCTCAGCAGTGAGGCCTACAATAGCAAATCGGCCTGTGACAATGGGATCGAATCCGTAAAGAAGAACTCTCAGGACGATTCCAAATACGAGCGGGCCACCTCCAGCAGCGGCAAGCCCTACTTTAACCTCAAGGCAGCCAACGGCCAGGTTATCGGAAGCAGCCAGATGTATTCCAGTGAAAGCGCCATGGAAAACGGTATTGAATCCGTAAAGAAGAATGCGCCGGGAGCAGCCGTTGAAGAGGCATAAACCAAAATAAGTCGGCCCCATGGGTTTTCCCGGGCGCTGAAAATAAAAAAAGGAGGCCTTCGGGCTTCCTTTTTTATTTTTGGCAGCCACGATCCCAGCCCCTGCGAACCGGCAGGATGGGTTACCTTTGCATCCCGAAATCCCATTTATGACCAAAATCCTCCTCCTTTCCGACACGCATAACCATATGGACGAGCGCATCCTGGAATACGCCGGCCAGGCCGACGAAGTCTGGCACGCAGGGGATATCGGTTCCCTCCGGGTTACCGATGCCCTGCAGAAAGTCAGTCCGGTTCGGGCAGTCTACGGCAATATCGACGGCAAGGAGGTGCGCAGCGAATTCCCACTGGATGCCCGTTTCCGCTGCGAGGAGGTCGACGTGTGGATCACCCATATCGGCGGTTACCCGAAGCGGTACGACCCCAGGGTCCGGGAACCCCTTCGGAGGAATCCTCCCAAACTTTTTATATCGGGGCATTCGCATATTCTCAAAGTGCAATTCGACAAGGATCTGGACCTGTTGCATATGAATCCCGGGGCCTGCGGAAAGTCTGGTTTCCATCAGGTCCGGACCATGCTGCGTTTCGCGATTGACGGAGCGGATATCCGGGAGCTGGAAGTGATCGAACTTGGGAAAAGGGGGTAAGAGGGCCGCCATCCTCCGCCCCATTTTTAAAATACACGGTTATCCCGCAATCCCCTATCACTGCACATCAATTTCCAATACACCAACACATCCGGGAACTTCCTATCTTTGGATTTAAACCTGGTTCTGGCATGCGTTTTTTCCTCGAATTCTCCTACCTGGGCACCGCCTACCACGGCTGGCAGCGCCAGCCCAATGCGCTGACCGTACAGGAGGTGCTGGAGGGTAAGATGGCTACTTTGCTGGGGGTTGATACCCTGGACCTGGTCGCCGCCGGGCGGACGGATGCCGGGGTGCATGCCCGGCAGATGTTTGCGCATTTCGATTGGGATGCGGACCTGCCTGAAGATTTTGTGTTCCGTATCAATGCTTTTTTGCCCGAGGACATTGCCGTTAGAAACGTGCATCGGGTTTCGGAAGAAGCACACGCCAGGTTCGATGCCACCGGCAGGACCTATGAATACCTGCTGACCCAGGAAAAAGATCCCTTCCGCAGGGACTTTGCCTGCCGGGTCCAGGCTCCTCTGGATTTTGACTTGATGAACCAGGCTGCGGAAGCGCTCATCGGTTTTGGCGATTTCAAATGTTTTTCCCGCTCCAACAGCGATGTCAAAACCTTTAACTGCGATGTGCGCCACGCGCACTGGGAGGAAAGGGAGGGCGTCTGGGTCTTTACTATCACCGCCGACCGCTTCCTCCGCAATATGGTCCGGGCCGTGGTCGGGACGCTGCTCGAAGTGGGCAGGGGACGCCTCGGGGTTGCAGATGTTAAGACAATTATAAAAAGCCGGGATCGGTCGGAGGCCGGGGTATCGGTACCTGCAAAAGGACTATATTTGACCGGTATTACGTACCCCAATACCCTATTCATTCATGGCCAAGGAAACCGGTAAAGCTTTTGATATGACGCTCTTCAGGCGTGTCATGGCTTTTACCCGGCCCTACCGCCTGACCTTCTACGGGACGGCGGTCGCAGCCATCCTGCTGACGCTCTTCTCGGTGGTGACCCCCATGATCCTGCGGGAAATCATCGACAACGCCATCAAGATCAAGGACGAATCCTACCTCTGGATCCTCTGCTGGGCCATGCTCGGGGTTTTGGTGGGGCAGGTGGTCTGCCAGCTGTTGTTCACCTATTATGCAAACTGGCTGGGGGAATCGGTGATCCGGGACATGCGCATTAAACTTTTCAACCGGATGCTGGGTTTCCGGATGGCGTATTACAACAAATCCTCCATCGGGGTACTGGTCACGCGCGCCGTGGCGGACATGCAGCGGATCGGGGAGATCTTTTCCCAGGGCTTCTTCATGATCGTTGCCGACCTGCTTAAAATGCTGGCAGCCTCCGTGGTGATGCTTGTCTGGAACTGGCGCCTGGCACTGATCGTTTTCGCGATCCTCCCGCTCATCCTCTACGCCACCCGCGTTTTCCAGAAAAAAATGAAACTGGCTTTTGCCGAAGTCCGCGCCCAGGTCTCCTGGCTGAACTCCTTTGTGCAGGAGCGCATCACGGGTATGAAGATCGTCCAGTTGTTTACCCGGGAAGCCACGGAAAGCCGGAAATTCCGGGAGATCAACAAAAAACACCAGGATGCGTGGCTGAAGACCGTCTGGTACAACTCCTTCTTTTTCCCCATTGCCGAAATTGTTTCCTCCATTGCCATCGGCCTTGTGGCCTGGTATGGCGGGTTGCAGAACATTTCCAACCTGCAGGCGGACAATATGGGGATCATCTTCGGGTTTATCCTCCTGATCGAAATGCTCTTCCGGCCCCTGCGGCAAATCGCAGACAAGTTCAACACGCTCCAGATGGGCATGGTAGCTGCCGGACGGGTCTTCGGGATCCTGGATACCGAGAGCCGTATCGAGGACGCCGGCACCCTGGACATGCCCCACGTGCGGGGCGGCATCGAATTCAAAGACGTGCATTTCAGCTATGTGCCGGACGAGGAGGTCCTCCATGGCATCTCCTTCAAGGTGGAACCCGGGCAGAAGGTTGCCATCGTCGGGGCCACGGGTGCAGGCAAATCCACCATCATCAACCTGCTCAACCGGTTTTACGATATCCAGTCCGGGGAAATCCGGGTCGACGGTGCAAACATCCGGGACTACAAGCTGGCCACCCTCAGGGGGAACATCGCGGTGGTCCTGCAGGATGTCTTCCTCTTTGCCGACACCATTGCCAACAACATCACCCTGCAGGACCCGGAAATCCCCCAGGAGGACATCGAAACGGCCGCACGGGCCATCGGGGTTCACGAGTTTATCAGCAGCCTGCCGGGGGGTTACCTGTACAACGTGAAGGAGCGGGGCACCATGCTCTCCAGCGGGCAGCGGCAACTCATCGCCTTCCTGCGCGCCTACATGCGCAACCCGAGCATCCTGGTACTGGACGAAGCGACCTCCTCCGTGGATACCTACACCGAACAGCTCATCCAGAAGGCCACGGAGAAAGTGACCGAGGGGCGTACCTCCATCATCATCGCCCACCGCCTGGCCACCGTGAAAAAGGTGGATACCATCCTGGTGATGGATGGCGGCCACATCGTGGAAAAAGGCTCCCATGGGCAGCTCCTCAAAAAGAAGGGGTACTACAGCAAACTCTACGAGGCCCAGTTCATGGCCGAGGAGGAAATGGCCTGAGCCGTTTCCACGGGCTGGAAATCGGTAAGTTCAAAATAGCCGGTTAACAACAGCAGCACCATGAGCCCGATAATCAGACCAAAGAAAAGGAATATCGTGAAGGCGGAATAAACCAGCGATCTTCCCAAAAAAGGTAAAAAGGAATACCGGTTCAACCGCCAAAGTACCCAAAGGACGTAGACGAATATCAGGGCCAGGCTGTACCGCGAAAAGTCCAGGTAGCTCTCCGCATCGTAGATCAACAAAGCCAGACTGAACGGAAAGGAAAGAATGCTGTATTCGGATACCGTGTAGACAAAAGCCACGAAATATTCTGCCAGGTTGTACCGCACTTTGTTCATCAGCAGGTAGGCCGGCAGGGCAAATACAGGGAGGTACAGGAGGAATAACACGGCGTTAAAGTCGAAGGCAATGTTGGACCATTTCCTGGCAAACTCTGGATTGAGGTTTTCCGCACCCCCTGTAAAATCGATTTCTCCCGCGTACAACTTTTGCATTACGAAGATCAGGATTCCTGAAAGCGTCAGGGCAATCCCCAGGAAGCTCACCGGGTTCAGGTAGCGCTTCCTGAGGCCTGTGATGTACCCGCCGATTACGGCTTCCGGCCGGAGGATCATCCCCGTGAAAGTCCGTACCACGGAATTGTCCAGATCCAGGAAGCGGTCGATGAAATCCCGCAGCAGCGCCGGGAATGTAATCCGCTGCACCTCTGTCTTGGCGCCGCAGGTGGGGCAGAACCGGAATTCCAGCCTGAGCACGGTTTGACAGTTCTTACAATTCATTCTCCGGTGGATTGGATGGGCTCATGGACGTTAGGTAAGATCTTTGCGGATCATCTTCCCGAGTTCGTCCAAATCCTTGAAGAGGACGAACTCCCCGTTTTTGATATAGGAGATCAGCCCGGTTTCCTCGCTGACCACAAGCGCCAGGGCATCCGAGCGTTCGGTGATGCCCACGGCCGCCCGGTGCCTCAGGCCGAAGCGCTGGGGGATGGAGCGTTCCCGGGACACCGGCAGGATAACGCGCGTGGCCACCACGTAATTCCCTTTGATGATGGCCGCCCCGTCGTGGAGCGGACTGTTCTTGTAGAAGATGCTCTCCAGGATGGGTTGGTTGACCTCGATTTGCATGGCATCCCCCGAGGACTTGATGAAGTCCAGGGAAGAGTCGCGTTCGATGACCAGGATGGCGCCCGTCCCCGTCTTGCCCATGCGCTCGCAGGCACCCAGCAGGGCGTCCACGTCCAGTGCCAGGGAAATGCCCTCCTGTTTGATGAATTTAAAATGCTTGAAAAAGCGCCGCTTGTTGGGAAAATTGGTGGAACCAATCACCAGCAGGAACTTCCGTATTTCCTGCTGGAACACGATGATCAGGGCGATCAGGCCCACCTGCATGAAACCGCCCACCATGCTGCTGGTCATCCGCATATCCAGCAACTGGGTGAATTTCCAGAAGGCCCAGATAATGACGATGCCGATAAAGATGTTGATCGCTACCGTCCCCCGGACGAGGCGGTAGAAGTAGTAGAGGATAATGGCGACAAGGAGGATGTCAATCAGATCGGTAATCCCGAAGTCCAGAAAATTTAGAAAGTCCAATCCTAGCCGCTTTTTGTAAAAGTAGAAAAATTAACAGAACCGCGGTACCCCTATTCTCCCCGGAATGCTTCCCACAGGCGAATACACTCCACGGCTTCCCGGACGTCGTGGACGCGCAGGATGGAAGCCCCGCCGGAAAGGGCGAGCATGTGGAGGGCCGTGGTGCCGTTCAGGGCATCCTCCGGGGAGGTGCCCAGGGTTTTCCAGATCATGGATTTCCGGCTCAGCCCCACCAGGACGGGTACGTCCAGGATGCGGAAACCTTCGAGGGACCGCAGCAGTTCAAAATTTTGCTCCCGGGTCTTGGCGAATCCGAAGCCCGGATCGGCGAGTACGTCCTGAATGCCCAGGTCCCGGGCTGCCGCCAGCCGGCCGGAGAGGTACTGGAGTATGTCGGTCAGCAGGTGGTCGTACGTGGTTAGTTGCGACATGCTGGCCGGGGTGCCCCGCATGTGCATCAGGATGATGGGGACCTGGTTTTCAGCTACCAGCGGCAGCATGCCCGCGTCCGCCTCCCCTGCGGTGATATCGTTGACCATGGCGGCCCCTGCAGCAAGTGCTTCCCGGGCCACCCGGCTCCGGAACGTATCCACGGAGATGACGGCTTCCGGAAATTCCCGTACGAGGCGTTCCACCAGGGGGACCACCCGGCCGAGTTCTTCCGCCTCGCTGACCTCGTCAGCGCCCGGGCGGGAACTGTATCCCCCCACATCCAAAAAATCGGCCCCGTCCGCCAGGAGCTGTTCCGCCCGCAGCAGGGCTGTCCGGGCATCCGTAAACCGTCCGCCGTCGTAGAAGGAATCCGGCGTCGTATTGAGGATCCCCATCACCCGTGGGGTGGAAAGGTCGATCAGTTCTCCGTGGCAACAGATGGTCATAATTCGAGGTTTTTTGGTCCGCGCCGGCAAAAATCGCCTGAAAACAGTACTTTTGGCAGGAGCGGAAACCCGCCGAAAAGTACGCAAATTAGCCCAGCCCATGAAGGAAACTTCCAGAGCCTACGATGAGGTGATCGCCAGCTGCCGGGACCTGTTCCGCAGGAAGATGAACGACTACGGCGCCGCCTGGCGTATCCTGCGGTTGCCCTCCCTGACCGACCAGATCTACATCAAGGCGCAACGCATCCGCAGCCTGCAGCAAACCGGGCAGCGCAAGGTGGACGAGGGGGAGCAGTCCGAATTCATCGGGATTATCAACTATGCGGTGATGGCCCTGATCCAGCTGGCAAAAGGGGTGGCGGAACAACCGGACCTGGAGGCTGCTGAAGCCCTGCAGCTCTACGATGCCGAGGTAGCGCGCACCAAATCGCTCATGGAGGCCAAAAACCACGATTACGGGGAGGCCTGGCGGGATATGCGGGTTTCCTCCCTGACCGACCTGATCCTGCAGAAATTGCTGCGGGTGAAACAGATCGAGGCGAACCGCGGGAAAACCGAGGTCAGCGAAGGGGTCGATGCAAATTACCAGGATATTATCAACTACGCCGTTTTTGCCCTCATCCACATGGGGGAAGGCGCTCAAAATAGCAAGCAGTAATGAAATACCTCGTGCAGGTGGCCCGTGTGCTGGTCGGGCTGTTGTTTATTGTCAGCGGATTCATCAAACTCAACGACCCGGTCGGATTTTCCTTTAAACTGGAGGAATACTTCAGCCCGCCCGTGCTGGACCTGCCCTTTTTGGAGCCCTATGCCCTGGCTATTGCTTTGTTTGTGGTTGTCCTCGAAGTCATCCTGGGCGTCACCCTGCTGCTGGGGTACCAGCGGAAGCTCACGCTATGGACCCTGTTGGCAACCATTGTGTTCTTCACTTTCCTGACGCTCTACTCGGCCGTCACCGGGAAGGTCACGGACTGCGGCTGCTTTGGCGATGCGCTGAAACTCACCCCCTGGCAGTCCTTCTACAAGGATGTGGCCCTGCTCGTGCTGATCCTCATCCTGATGTGGGGCCAGAAACACATCAACCCCCTGGGAAGCCGCCTCCTTAGGGCCGGGGTTACTTCCGCGGCCCTGCTGGCCTGTATCCTTTTTGCCAATTACGTGCTGAACCACCTGCCCTGGATCGACTTCCGGCCCTACCATATCGGGGCGAGCATCCCGGAGGGCATGAAGGTCCCCGACGACGCGCCGCCGCCGGTTTACGAGTACGACTGGAAATTCCGTATCGACGGGGCCGAAAAAATCATCACCACCAATGGGGCGTATCCCCAGGTAGATGGGGAATTCATCGAGGTGGCGGACACCCGGGAAATCCAGGCCGGATATGAGCCGCCCATCCACGATTTCACCGTCGAACGGGAAGGCGTGGATTTTGCCCGGGAAATCCTGAGCAGGCCCCAACTGCTGATGGTGATCTCCTATGACCTCGACAAAAGCTATGGCCCGGCCTTTTCAGAGCTGGCCAAATACACCGATTCGGCCAGTGCCCTGGGCTACTCGGTCATTGGCATGTCCGCCTCCTCCCAGGAAGCCGTAAACGAACTGAAGGCGACCCATGGGCTGGATTTCCCATTTTACTTTACGGACCAGACCACGCTCAAGACCATCGTGCGATCCAACCCGGGCCTCCTGCGGCTGGAGGAAGGCGTGATCCGGCAGAAATTGCACTACAATGACCTGGAGGAACTGGAATTACACGCCCTGACGGAGGCAGAACGCTATAACCTCCCCCTGAAAAAGAGCCTGGACAGCATCCTGGAACTCGACCAGAAATACCGGGCCGTGATGAATACGGGGGATTTTTCGAACTGGGGCCTGCAAATGGCCATCGACAGTTCCAACATCGCCTGGATCGATTCGCTGATGGACGTCAGCGGATATCCGGGGAAGAGCCAGGTTGGGGAGGAAACCTCCAGGGTGGCCTGGTATGTGATCCAGCACTCCAACCGCATCGATGATTTTTTGCCCCGGATCGAGGGGGCTGCCCGCACCGGCGAATTGCCCTTCCGACTCTATGCGATGATGCTGGACCGCCAGCTGATGGGGCAGGGGGAACCCCAGATATACGGGACGCAGGGGATATCGTTTTTTACGGGCACGCCCCGGGAGGTGGATATGATCTGGCCGGTCAGCGAGCCGGAAACTGTCGGCGAGCGCCGCAGGGAAGCCGGGTTTGATCAGCCCCTGGAAGCCTACGGCAAGGAACTTTTCGGGCCGGATTTTGAATACCGTGCCTATTCCATTGAGGAAGCCCGGGAAATGCGGGCAGAGCAAATGAACCAACAACAAAACCTATAGAACATGAGAACGAATATCGTAGCCGGAAACTGGAAAATGAACAAGACGGCCTCCGAAACAGACGCACTGCTGGATGAACTGGCTGCCAAGCTGCCCGACAGCTCCGCTGAGGTGATGGTGGCACCGGTTTTTGTAAACCTGGCCGAGGCAGTCCGCCGTATGGATACTTCCAGGATTGAAGTGATTGCCCAGAACATGCACTTTGCGGATTCCGGCGCTTTCACCGGGGAGGTTTCCGCCGACATGTTGCTGGATATCGGCATCGGCACGGTCATCCTCGGGCACTCCGAACGCCGCGCCTATTTCGGGGAAGACGACCAGCTGCTCGCCAAAAAGGTGGCACAGGCGGTTAAGAAAGGGCTTCGTTCCATATTTTGCTTTGGGGAGGAATTGCAGGACCGGAAGGCCGGGAAGCATTTTGAGGTGGTGGCATCCCAGCTGAAAAAAGCGTTGTTCGGTTTGCCGGTTTCCGCATGGGGGAAGATTGTCCTGGCCTATGAGCCCGTCTGGGCCATCGGGACGGGGGAAACTGCCAGCCCGGAACAGGCCCAGGAAATGCATGCATTTATCCGTAAAATCGTATCCGATGCCTATACGGATGCGGTTGCCCAGAAAGTGTCCATCCTCTATGGTGGCAGCGTCAAACCGGAGAATGCGGCGGAAATATTTTCCAAGCCCGATGTGGATGGCGGCCTGATCGGGGGTGCCTCCCTGAAGGCCGATGACTTTGTGGCCATTATCCGGGCAATCTCTTAAGGATGTACATCTGTTGTTCCCTCACCCTGCAGCCCCTGCAGCCTGCTTCCGATATTTTTATCGCCACCCTGGGGGAACTCGGCTTCGAAAGCTTTGAGGAAACCCCGGAGGGCCTCCGGGCCTATATTCCCGAAAAGGACTGGGATGAACCGGCAGTAGCCGGGTTGCCCTATTGGACCTCCCCGGACTGGGAAGCCTCCTACCAGGTAGAGCGCATCCCCCGCCAGAACTGGAATGCCGTCTGGGAATCCGGGTACCCGCCTATCCGGGTGGGAAGCCGCTGCATGGTCCGTGCCCCGTTCCATCCGCCTGCCGAAGGAGTGAATTTTGACCTGGTCATCGCCCCGAAAATGAGTTTTGGCACCGGGCACCACCAGACCACCTGGCTCATGCTGGACTTTATACTGGACCTGGACCTGGAGGGACGCGCCGTCCTGGACATGGGCGCCGGTACCGGGGTGCTGGCCATACTCGCAGCGCGAAGGGGGGCGACCCCTGTACTCGCCGTGGACATCGACCCCTGGTCGGCCGAAAACTGCCGGGAGAATGCGGTGGAAAACGGAGTACCTGCAATCGAGGCCGTCGTGGGGGATGCCCGGGCCATTGGCGGGAGGAATTTCGATTGCATCCTGGCCAATATCAACAAGAATACCCTTCTCGCAGACCTGCCGCGGTACGAAGCGGCCCTCAGGGGAGGCGGACGGTTGTTGCTGAGCGGCTTTTACGTGTCCGACCTGGATGACCTCCGCGAGGCAGCCGGGGGGTTGGGCCTGGTCTATCAGTCTTTCCGGGAGCGGGAAAACTGGGTGGCAGCCCTGTTCGAAAAGCCGGATGGATCCGGGCTGTAAGGGCGCTGGCCTACAGAATTCTGAATCCCGCCCCCCCTGTTTTGCAAAAAAAAGTGGCTTACGCGGTTTTTTTTGAAGGGAATTCAAATCCGTCCCCCCGCCGGAATGGCGGAAATAATTTTTATTATATTCGTATCAAACCCTTGGATATGAGTACGAAAGAACGGTCGCAGGAGGCACTGGTCGTGGAAGACCAACAGAAACAGCTCAGTGAAATCGTGTTGTTCAACGACGAGGTGAATACCTTTGACCATGTTATCCAAACCCTGATTGATGTCTGCGAACACACCCCGGAGCAGGCAGAACAGTGTTCCCTGATCGTGCACCACAACGGGAAGTGCACGGTAAAGACCGGGGAATACAGCGACCTGAAGCCCCGCTGCACGCGCCTGCTGCAGGCCGGGTTGAGCGCGGAGATCGTCTAGGCTCAAACAGGTCCCTCTTCCCTTTTCGGGCACTGCCCACCGGGGTATCGCCCAACCCCCAGCACGTTACGACTTTCCCATTGGCGATTTGAGCAGGTTTTTTCCAATATTTGCCGATATTTGGTTAAAACCGATAACCGATGAAAGCCAGCCTCTTTATTTTTCTTTCTGCCCTCGCCTCCCTGAACGGCCTTTTCGCCCAACAGCCAGCACAGCCTCCAACGGATGACAATTCGCGGAATGCGTTTATCAGGGAATTACTGTCCAGGATGACCCTGGAGGAAAAGGTCGGGCAGATGAACCAGTATAACGGATTCTGGGACGTAACCGGGCCGGTCCCCGAAAATGGGGATGCCGAACGCAAATACGAAGACCTGAGGAACGGGCGGGTGGGCTCCATGCTGAATATTACCAATACCGCAGATACGCGCAGGCTGCAGGAGATCGTAGTCAACGAGTCACGCCTGGGCATCCCGCTGCTTTTCGGGCAGGACGTGATCCACGGGCTCAAGACGACCAGCCCGATCCCCCTTGCCGAAGCGGCCAGTTGGGATCTGGAAGCCATCCGGAACTCCGCGCGCCTGGCGGCACGGGAAGCGGCTGCGTCCGGAATCCACTGGACCTTTGCCCCCATGGTGGATATTTCCCGCGATCCCCGATGGGGACGCGTCATGGAAGGGGCAGGGGAGGACCCCTACCTGGGGAGCCTGGTCGGTGCCGCCCGCGTCCGGGGTTTCCAGGGAGACGACCTGTCGGACCCCCTGACCATTGCCGCCTGCCTGAAGCACTTTGCAGGGTATGGGTTTGCCGAGGGCGGTCGGGACTACAATACGGCCGATTTCGGCTTGTCCACGCTCTACAACGTGGTGCTGCCCCCTTTTAAGGCCGGGGTGGAGGCCGGGGCTGCAACCGTGATGAACTCCTTCAATGTGCTGAACGGCATCCCGGCAACCGCCGACAGGTTTTTGCAACGGGATATCCTGAAAGGCGCCTGGGGCTTTGACGGGTTCGTGGTTTCCGATTGGGGCTCTATCGGGGAGCTGATCCCGCACGGATATGCGGCCGACCGGAATGAAGCGGCCCAGCAAGCCATCCTTGCCGGTTCTGATATGGATATGGAAAGCGGCATGTACCTCTCCGAGCTACCGTCCCTGGTGCGGAGCGGCAAGGTCCCGGAAGCCCTGGTCGATGAAGCGGTTTTGCGAATCCTTGGATTGAAATACGACCTGGGCCTGTTTGAAGACCCATTCCGGTATTCGGATGCCGAACGGGAAAAGCAGGTACTCGCGGATCCTTCCCGTCTGGAAACGGTGCGGGATATGGCCCGGAAATCAATTGTCCTGCTGAAAAATGAAGGCAATCTGCTTCCCCTGTCCAAAGACGGTCTCTCAATTGGGCTGATTGGCCCGCTGGCGGGGGATACCGACAGCCCGCTCGGAAGTTGGCGCCTGACTTCCGACCCGAATTCGGCCGTGTCCGTCGCCCAGGGCCTGGCCGCCTATACGGGTAACCGGGTCGCCTACGAACAGGGGGTGCCCCTGGTCGAAGGAGAGACCGCCTTTGTATTTGAGACAAAAATCAACACCACCGACCGGAGCGGCATCCCCACGGCAGTTGCCCTGGCCAGGGAATCCGACGTGGTCGTCCTTGTCCTCGGGGAACACGGGTTCCAAAGCGGGGAAGGCCGGAGCCGGACCGACCTGGGACTACCCGGCCTGCAGCAGGAACTCCTGGAAGCGGTATACGCCGTAAACAGGAATGTGGTCCTGGTCCTGATGAACGGGCGACCGCTCACGATCAACTGGGCAGCCGAAAATGTACCGGCCATTGTCGAGGCATGGCACCTCGGGACCGAGAGCGGGAATGCGATTGCCGAGGTGCTGTACGGGGATTACAACCCCAGCGGAAAACTCCCTATGACATTCCCTAAATCCGTTGGCCAGATCCCGCTTTATTACAGCCACCTGAGCACGGGCCGGCCGGAATACCCGGGGGACAACCTGGTATTCTGGTCCCACTATATGGACCAGGACAACGGTCCCCTCTTCGCTTTTGGCCACGGGCTGAGCTATTCAGATTTCGCCTATTCGGACCTGCGTCTGTCGACCCCTGAACTCTCTGGTACCGGGTCCCTGGAAATCAGGGTCCGCCTGGAGAACAAAAGCACTGTGGGAGGAACCGAGATCGCGCAGCTTTACGTACGCGACCATTTCGGGTCCCGGGCGCGCCCGGTCAGGGAATTAAAAGGATTTCAGAAGGTGTACCTGGAAGGGGGAGCCTCCAGGGAAATTACTTTCACCCTGACGGCAGAGGACCTGGCCTACTATACGGCCAATAACCGGTGGGAGGCAGAGGATGGTCAGTTCAGCGTATTTGTCGGGGGGAGCTCCCAGGCAGACCTCAAAGCGGATTTCAGCCTGAAGCAATAGCACCCCCAGGCGGCAGGATTTAGGCGGAAGGAAACTTCCGAAGCGGCAAACCAGGGTTTACTTTGAATAAACCTCCGCCTGCAACTCGGGCAGTACCTGCCCGATTGTATTGGTCAGCGTTAATGCCTCGCTGTCAAAGGTAAACTGGGTGACCGTCCCTACCTCATCCGCCAGGCGGACAATATTTCCCTGCAGGTCCCAATTTCCGCCGGACATCCGGAGCTGGTCCGAACAAAAGAACTTGAAGAGGCCTCCCGTGATGGTGGTAATGATCACATCATTCCCGCTGAACGACCACGTATTGTCGCTGCGGAGGGTGATAACCCCCGAAACACAGGGGAGTTCGTCGAGTATATTCGTTGTGGTGGTGCCGTCTTCGTTAATGTCCTGTTCCGGGCTAATGCGCAATTCGGACAGCTGCCAGGTACCGATGACGCGTTCCAGGTTCGGGTCCGGCCCGCTGCCGCCGTCATCGTCCGAGCAGGCAAGGGTAACTACGACAAGAAATGCGAGGATAAAATACTTTTTCATTTGCAAATTTTTGGGCGTAAAGGCAATTCCCAAGATACGGCTTTTGGCCATTGCCAGCAAACGCCGGCTGGATCGGGAAATGGTGATTCCCTGTAACAAATTTGGAAGTGGGGAGTCTTCTTATCGGAGCAATTACCTTTTCCTCAATATAATGGCCAGAGGTCAATCGCTTTCATTTCCGGTTCTCCGAAAAAGTAAAACCTAACCCAGACGCTCATGAAAACCAACCCAACCGCATTTATTGCTTTTTTGCTGGTACTACTTACCGGATTCCAGGCCTGCAGGACGGAACCAGAACCCTCACAGGAAAGTTTGCCCAACCCGTCTTCCTATTTTCCGGAAAGCCGGGCCCAGGTCCTGGTGGTGGGGTCCTTCCACTTCGATTATCCGGGGCTCGACGCCATGCAGACCGCCGATTCGGATAAAATCGATGTCCTGGAGGAACCCAGGAGTTCCGAACTGACCGCCTTTATCGAATACCTGGAAAAATTTAAGCCCAACAAAATAGCCATCGAGGCGTTTCCGCGATGGGAGGCCATGCGGAAGTACCGGGAATACCGGGAGGGCCAGCACCGGGAGGAGCGGGACGAGCGGTTCCAGATCGCCATGCGACTGGCAGACCGTTTTGATCTGGACACCCTCTATGCGGTAGACGCGGAATCGGTATACGACGATTGGTATGAGCGCGACTCGGCCTATGTAAGTGCACTGGGAGCCGATTACGACTTTCGCAGTGATGACCCGTATGACTCCATTTACCACAAGTGGTTTCAGGAAGACCAAAAGGCCCTGATAACAACCGGGCTGAAGGAATACTTTCTGTATATGAACAGCCCTGAATCCCACCGGTACGGCTACGGAGCCTATCTGACCGGGGATTTTAAGCTCGGGGAGTTCCGGGGATCCGATATGCTTGCCCTGTACTGGTACAGCCGCAACCTCCGGATTTTTCGGAACCTGCAGCGCGCTGCCCAATCGGATCAGGACCGCATCCTGCTGGTAATCGGCAACGGGCATGCGGCCGTCCTGCGGCAGCTCCTGGAAGCTTCCCCGGAGTTCCATTTTGTGGAACTATCGGAACTTTGACTTGACCATCCGCTCCTTTTTTAAGTACTTCGCAGAAAATATCCCGGAATGGTTGTATTTGTCGATATGGATGAGGTGATTGCGGACACCTATGGGGCGCATATTGAGCGGTTCAATGCGCGCCACGGGGGTACGCTCAGCAAGGAAATCTGCATGGGCGGGGAGGTCTGGCAGCAGGTGCCCGAACACCGGGATACGCTGTGGCAGCATTATTTCGAACCCGGGTTTTTCCGGAACCTCAAGCCGTTGCCGGACAGCCGGGAAGTCCTTGAGGAAATGGCGTCCCGATACAACGTCTACATCGCCTCTGCGGCCATGCAATTCCCGAATTCGCTGAAGGAAAAACACGAGTGGCTGGACGAGCATTTCCCCTTTATCCACTGGCGGAACCGCATCCTTTGCGGGGACAAGCACATCCTTCGGGGGGATGTGCTGATCGATGACCGCTCCCACAACCTGGAGGGCTTCCAGGGGCGGAGCATCCTTTTTACTTCCCCTCACAACATCCACACCACCGGTTTCGAACGGGCCGATAACTGGCAGGACATCCGCGCCAAGCTGCTTTAGCCCATGATTTTCATTATCTTTAGTTGACGGGCTTCTGATGGGCTTCCGTATCAACTAAAATCAGGGATAATGAAACGATGCAATTTGTTTCTTGCCCTCCTGCTGCTGCTGTCGGGGAATGGGCTATACAGCCAGCCTCCTGCAGACTGGCTGGGGGAAATGGAAGGCGTTCGAACCGGGAAACTCACCGTTCCTGAAAACCACGAGGAACCGGGGGGGAAGCAAATTTCCATCACCTACGCGGTTCTCCAGTCTGACACCACAGGGGAAAAGGGCCCGCCCCTGGTCTTTTTTTCGGGCGGTCCCGGGGGCAATTCCCTGGTCCCGGGCTTGATAGGTTATTTGAAAGAACACGTGTTTCTGCAGGACCGGGATATCATCCTGTTTGACCAGCGGGGCATCGGGTTGTCTTCCCCCATGCCGGACATGTCCTTTGCATCCTTTGACATCCTGGCCCAAAATGCAGACCCGTCCAGAGAATTCCAACTCACCCGGGCCATGATATCGGATTATAAGGCGCGGTGTACCCGCGCCGGGATCCGGCCCCGATACTACAACAGCCAGCAGAGTGCCCGGGATGTGGGCCTCCTATTCGAGCACCTGGGATATAAAAGCTATATCCTGTTCGGGGGATCCTACGGGACCCGCCTGGCCCGGATGGTACAGGACCTGTACCCGGATAAGGTGGCCGCTTCCGTCCTGGATTCCCCGGCGCCCCTCAGCGGGGATTTCCTCCTGAACCGGCTGGAGAGCTATTCGCTGTCCCTGGGTCGCATTTTGGCCAATTGCCAACAACAGGCGGCTTGCCAGGAACGCTATCCGGACCTCCGCAACGACTACCTGGCGGCCATCGAGAAACTCCGGGAAACCCCGTTGCATGTGACTTTCCGGGATTCCCTGGATTTTTGGGTGAATGCCCAGGACGGGATCTACCTGTTGCGCAGGTTGCTCTACCAGGCAAATGCCCGGGAAAAGGCCCCGGAGCTGATCGAGGAGCTCAAAGGAAACGGTGGCCCCGTGCTGCAGCAGGTGCTGGATTTTGAGTACGAGCTTACCGGGGAGCTGAACATGAGCATGCTGCTTTCCGTGGAGCGGTTTGAAAATTTCAACCCGGGAAATACCGGGGAGGAGCTGGATGAAGCGTATGCCGCCTATCCGCTCATTCCGGTCCCCCTTGGGTTTTTTGACGCTTTTTACCGCGCCGGGATGGAATGGCACCACGCCCTGATGCCCCTGTCGGAGCGCAAATTTTCCGAATCCGCCGTGCCCACGCTAATTTTCGTGAACCGGTATGATCCGGTCACCCCCCCGTCGAACGGCTATCTTTTTATGGAAGACCTGAGCGAGGGGCACCTGCTCGTGCTGGACGAAGGAGGGCATGGGGGCGGGAACAAGGCCTGCAAGGAGGAAGTCATCCGCGCCTTTATGCAGGACCCCCGGCAGCTGCCGGATACCTCCTGCCTGAACCTCTACCGGGAATAACCCCGACAGGTGCCCGGCCAAATGCGCCATGCGGCCTGCCTGCGTATGTTTTTTTCCTATCTTCCCCCGGCCCGCTCCAAAGTTTCCGGGCTTTCGGGCAAACGAACCCGTGAACCAAACCGGCCATACCAACCAAACATACGAAACCAACCAAACCGACCAATATGAAAAGATTTCCGGATACCCTGGTAATCATGCTGGGGGGGATCCTCCTGGCCTGGGCCCTGACCTATATCATCCCCCAGGGGACTTTTTCCCGGATCACCGACCCGGAAACGGGCCGAAGCTCGGTGGTTGCCGGCTCCTACAAGCAGATCGAGGCAGACGCCCCCGGGGTGTTCGACCTGATGCTCTCTATCCCGCGGGGCATCATTGAACGCGCCGACCTGATTACGCTGATCCTGTTGATCGGCGGCAGTTTCTACGTCATCGAAAAAACCGGGGCCCTGGGACAGGGGCTGCAGCGGGTGGTGGAACTCCTACAGGGCCGGGAGGTGGTGGCCCTGGTATTGATATCGCTGTTGTTTGCAGCTGCCGGCGCGACGATCGGTTTGCAGGAAGAAGTCATCGCCATGGCCCCCATCCTGATCCTTTTTGGCAGGTCGATGGGATATGATGCCTTTTCCGCCCTGGGGGTAAGTTATGGGTCTGCCGTCCTGGGGGCCGCTTTCAGCCCGGTGAACCCCTTTGCAGTGGTCATCGCACAGCAGGAAGCGGAATTGCCCCTGCTTTCGGGGAGCGGTTTCCGGATGGTCGTCCTGCTGCTTGCCTTCATCCTGTGGACCTTTATGATGGTCCGTTATGCCCGGAAAAACCGTGTGGAAAAACAACCCATGGATGCCCACGGGACTTCCCTGACCCCGGGCAGCATCCTGATACTGGTCCTGCTGGCCGGGACATTTTGCGGGGTTACCTATGGATTGATGGCCCTGGACTGGGGGTTCAATGAACTATCGGCTTCGTTTTTTGCCCTGGGTATCGTTGCGGGTTTGCTCGGGAAACTCGGGCTTAATGGTACCGGGAGGGCGTTTGCCGAAGGTTTCCGGGAAATGGTTTTTGCAGGTGTGGTTATCGGTCTCGCCAGCAGCATCACCCTCCTCCTCCAGCAGGGGCAGGTCATAGACAGCATCGTTAACGGGATGTTTTCCCCCCTGAAGGACCTGCACTCGGGGGTCTCTGCGCTGGGGATCTATGCAGGCCAGGCCCTGCTGCATTTCCCGGTGCCCAGTTATTCGGGCCAGGCGGTCCTCACCATGCCGATCCTCACGCCTTTGTCGGACCTGATCGGCATATCCAGGCAGACCTGTGTGCTTGCCTACCAGTACGGGGCGGTGAACATGGATTTGATCGTCCCCACCAACGGGGCGCTGATGGGGATCCTGGCGGTAGCAGGGATCTCTTACGACAAATGGATCCGCTTTGTGTGGAAACCGGCCCTGTTGCTATTTGCGCTGGGAGGGCTGGCTATTATTGTGGCTATTCAGATTGGGTATGCCTGAATGGTATCAGCGTTCGTAATACGGGATATACCCTTCCCAATCCCAGGGGGTGTATGTATCCTTTAGGGCAAGCTCCAGCAAGTCCCGGAAAATTCCTTCCGCATTGTCGCTGTTCGCCATGATCATTATGCCTTTGCCGGATTCCGGAAAGACGATGGAGTAGTGCTGGAACCCATCTCCGTGGCCTTCCTTGAATAGCCCCGGCCCCTGGGGGGATTCCAGGTACCCCCAGCCCAGGGCATACCCCAGCCCGATCGGATCGTATCGGTTTGTATGCTGCCGGGAGCCTTCTCCGAACTGTTTTACTGAACGTATCCGGATCTGACGGCTGAACAGCCGTTCCCAGCTACCGGGTTTCAGGATTTTGCGCTGCAAGACTCCCTCCAGGAAACGGGCATAATCCCCCGCTGTCGACTCCAGCGTACTCGCAGAACGAGGCTCATTGTCCGTGTCCTTTTTGTATGGGCTGCCGTCCTTTCGGTGTCCGACGGCATAATTCTCCGCAAAACGCAGTTGCCAGCGATAGGAGGTCTCGTTCATCCCCAGAGGTTCGAAAATGCGATCCTGAGCCAGTTGTTCCACCCCCTGCCCGGTTATTTTTTCCAGGACTACCTGGAGGTAGACCAGGCCTTCCCCGGAATACCGGTACGCTTCACCGGGAGTACCGTGAACGCGGAGTTTTTGGTCGGGTTCAAACCAGCGCCAGTTCGGGAACCCGCTGGTGTGCGCCAAACACATGCGGGCCGTTATTGCCGGATATAGTGTATCCCCTTCCAAATCGGAATAATCATCGTGCCATTTGGTTTCAGGGGTGTATTCGTAGATTTTTTTTGGCAGGTAGGATTCCAGGGGGGTATCAAGGTCCAGGACGCCTTCCTCAACCAATTTCATGACCAGCACGGCAAAAACCGCCTTGCTAAGTGACGCCCCGTACATATTCGACCCACTTTCGAGGGGGAGGCTCCGGGAGGCATCCCGGTACCCAAAGGTTTCCTGATAAACCGGCGTCGACTCATTGAATATGGCTACCGCCAAACCCGTAACATTCCCTCTATGTGCCATTTCTTCAATCTTTCGTGTTAGTTCTGCAGGGGTAATCCGGCTGCCGTCCAACCGTTCGATAGCGTCCAATGGCCCTGATGGATCCGGTTGTCCGAGTCCAGTACCCGGTTGTCCGGGCCCGGTACCCGGTTGGGCAGCCAGGCCATGGGATGCCAGTATTATCCCCGCCAGTAAGACCGTCTTCAGGGTATCCTTGCCACCTGAGCGCAAAAAGGGGATGGCCGGGTAAAAGCATTTTCGGGATTTCAGTGCATAGATGATATTGGCAAATGTGATTATCACGCAGATCGGGATTAAGGCAATGAAGAATACAAACCCGTACCCCTCCCAGGTTAGCAGGGCTGCAAAGGATACCACGTAAAGCAACAGGACGGTAATATGGAAGTTAATCACCTTTACCCCATGGCGGTAATACAATGGGTGGTCTTCCCGTTTGTGGATCCATAAAAATAGCGGCAGCAGGACATTGAGGAAGGGGATAAACAACCCAAGCAGGGGCGTGGCGTGTATCAATAGCAACCATTTGGCCTGTATGGTTTCCTCCCTGGGATTGTCAATGGGCAGCAAATCTTCCACTTGCACGGACAGGGCGGCCGCAAGAAGCTTGACGGTCTGCAGGTGCGGGTTTACATCCCCTTTTTCTATCCGTTGGATCGTCCGTACAGTTACCTGGGTCTTTCCGGCCAGTTCCTCCTGCGAGAGCCCTTGTTTTTTCCGTTGGTAGATCAGGTTTTCGGCAAGTGTCATAAAAAGTTGTGTATTACACGGTTTTGTTTCGACAAAGCTACCCCTAAGCCTCCGACAGCGCCACGACATTTGGATGTCATATCGATGTCATTCACACAATTAAAGGGCGCTTCGGCGGGCTATACCGGGCAAATCGGATTAGGGATCAGGCAGGGCCTCAGAACCGTATCAACAACTGGAGCGTGCGCTCCGGCTCCCCCCCATTGACCCAGAGCGTATCGGTAAGCAGGCTGTCCTTCGCGGCCGGTCGCATCCGGAGGGAATAGGATTCCTGCTGCTGGTCCGGTGACTCGCCCAGCAGGATATCTATCCGGCCTTCCCGGGCCTGCCAGGATCCCCTGACGATTTTATCCAGCCGGTATTCCCCGTAGATGCCGGGGCGTTCCAGCCGGTGCAATTCGGCGTCCCCCCCAGGGGTGAGGATGTACCGCTCCGATACCGTCCTTGAAGGGGTGCCCCCGTCGCGGATCAGGTACTGCCCGGCATAGGCCGTGGTCCAGGGATTGGCAGGTGCCACTTCCTTTTCGCCCTTGCAGGCAGTAAACAGGGCAGTCATTAAAGCGAAAGCAAATAAAAATCGAGTAAGGCGCATGCAATCCGGATTTTTCAGGTCAGGTCCAATCGGGTCCCCAAAATAAGGACTTTTTGCGGGAATCCGCGGCGGTAAAGGCATTGCCTGATTCAGTCGCAGCCGCAATACTTTTCGGAATTTGCCTTTTCGAAGCATTCCCTGCCTTCCCGGAAGGCAAAAAAGGCCAGTCCCAGGGTGCCAATACTATCTGCATAGCCGATACCCGTCAGTTCGTAGAGGCCGCTGCTCAAAAGCAGGATCACGGACATATAGACACACACCAGGGTACAGTTGGCATCGGCCAGGATGGGCTGGGAATCCAGGGCCCGGCCCACTTTCCGCTTCCAGGCTACCAGTCCCCACATGACCAGGATGGAGATCAGGGATATGAGGACGCCGTAAACCGTGGTTACCGGCTTGTGCCCGATCCAGATATTGTAGATGCTGCTGAAGGTCAGGGTAACCACCAGGGCGTAAAAAGCCACCCCCGTAATTTGAAGTGCCCGGCGCTCGAAGGGGTCCCTGCTGCTGTCCGGCCGTTTGCGGATCCGCAGGATCATATGGGCAATGCCCAGACCGGAGATTACCTCGATGAAACTGTCGGCCCCGAACCCGAAGAGCGCCAGGCTTTCATCCTCGATGCCCAGGTAGGTGGAAACCAACCCTTCCAGCACATTGTAGCCTATGGTGAACAGGGCCAGGCCAAAGGCTGTTTTGTAAAGGCGTTTCTGATCTGTAGCGGTCAAATCCATTGCGGGGCCCATCAATATCTAAAGGGTTTGAGGATAAAGGTAGCCCATCTACGGGCCTATGGCAAACATTACCTAGGAATCCCGGGCCAGATCCAGCAATTTTTCGATGGTGTTCCGGTTTCGCGCGGTGATGCGGGTTTCGGGGAAAACCTTCCCGATCCTGCCTGCGAGCCGCGACCGCCCGATGCCTTCAGGGGCATATAAGTAAAAGACGTTGTCCCTTAATTCGAATTGTTCCGTTTCTGCCTGCAGGGATTGGGCCAAAACCCGGTCCATCCGTGCGGGGTCGCCTTCCAGAAAGAAAAAGTGGACGGTTTTTCCTGCACCTTCCCGGAAGGGGTTGGCTTCGGCGACGGCCCGGAGTTCTGCCAGGCTCAGGACCAGCACCCAGGGCCGGAAGCCGAAGTGGCGTTCCATCAGGGTTTCCAGGATATCTTCAGGCCGGCCAGCAAAGCGACAGACGATGTTCCCGCTCTGTATATAGGTCTTTACGCTGGAGAATCCGGCTGCCTCCATGGCCGTCCGCAGTTCCTTCATGGGGACCAGGTGGTGGCCTCCTACATTTATGCCCCGGAGCAGGATGATCCACTGTTCCATCAGGATGCGGGTGTTTTTCGGTCGGAAGCGAGCGCCAGCAGCCCCAGGACCGGGCCTAGGGCCAGGAACATAAAAGGGATGAAACCACCCCATATGCGAAACAGAACCCCCATCAACTGGATACTTGCAATAGTAATCGAAAACCCGACACAATTTACGATGGTCAGGGCCGTGCCTTTTAATTCCGGATGGGCGCGCCGGGCTACCAGGGTGGAAAACAAGGGGGAGTCGGCGATGACCACCACCCCCCAGAATAACAGGAACAATAGGAACAGGGGCCAGCCCAGGCCTGCTGCAAGGGGTAGCGCCAGGCAGCACAGGCCGGAAAGCAACAGGGCTGCAAAGGCGGTATTTTGCGTGCCTGCCTTCTGGGAAATATAGCCCCCGAGCACGCAGCCAAGGCCCCCGATGCCGATGACGGCAAATGAAGTGATCGGCACGGATGTCCCAACCCCCGGATGTTGTTCCAGGTAAGCATTGAGAAGCAGGGGCACAAAGGCCCAAAAGGCGTAGAGTTCCCACATATGGCCGAAATACCCAAAGGCGGCGGCCCGGAACCTGCGGTTGCCAAAAATCCGGAGGAAACCGGAAAAGTCCGTACCGCCCCCCGCTTTCCGGAAGGGCCCGTTGGGAACCAGCACCCAGAGCAGGATGCCGCCCAGGGCTGCCAGCAGGGAGGTGGCCCCAATGACATACCGCCAGGGCATCCCGGACCCCAGCCCGCGGATCAGATGCGGGAAGGCCGTGCCCAGGACCAGGGCCCCCACCAGGAACCCCAGGGATTTCCCCAGTTTCTGTTCATAGTAATCTGCTGCGATCTTCATGCCCACGGGGTAGATGCCGGCAAGGAAGAACCCGGTGGCAAACCGGTACGCCAACAGGCTTGACAGGGTTTGGGATTCGAGTACCACCCCCAGGTTGCAAAGGCCGCCGGCCAGGGCACTTACCAGAAAGACCCGGGAAGGCGGAAACCGGTCGGCGATGGTGAGTATGGCAAATACCAGGGTACCCGAGATGAATCCGAATTGCACGGCCGAAGTCAGGTGCCCGAGGTCGTTTACCGACAGTCCGAATGCGCCAACCAGGTCCGGCAGTACCGCATTACCTGCAAACCAGAGGGAGGTGCAGCAGAACTGGGCCACCACAATCACGGGCAGGATGTATCCGGCGGGCTTCACGGGCATCCCGGATTAATCCAGGTTCCGGATCAGGTGATAGGTGAACCCGATGATTTCCGCGTAGTTTTCCTTGGAAATCTTCTCGTCTATCCCGTGGAAGCGACCAAAATTACTTTCATGCAGGCGCATGGGGTAAAACCGGTAGACATCTTCGGATACGTCGTAAAAATACCGGGCATCCGTACCGCCTCCCACGAGGCCCGGGACAACCACGGCGTCCGGGAAGAGTCCCCGGATGGTATTTTGCAGCACTGCGAAGCCCTCGGACTCCACGCCCGATACGGGGGATGGATTGGTGAGGAACCCTTCCGGTTCTATGCGGATGGTGTCGTGGACCGTTTCCCGGATGTGTTCCTGTACCGATTCAATGGTTTCCCCCGGCAGGATCCGGAAATTGACGGTCGCCTTGGCTACTGTGGGGATCACGTTGTTTTTTACACCGCCCCCGATAATGGTCGGGGCCGTGGTGGTATGGGCATTGAGGCCTTTCAGGATGGGTTTTTTGAACAACCACGGATTCGCAAAGGCCACGCGCTGGGCAAACGGCATTTCAGGGCCCAGGTATTCCAGCTGGTAGTTGATGGGTTCCACCATTTTATAGGGGAGCTGGTTGTCTTCCAGGTCCACGATGGCCTGTGCCAGGATGCCGATGGTGTTTTCCTCCGGGGGCTGGGAGCTGTGGCCGCCGTTGGTTTCCACAATCAGGTCAAAGGAGGCAAAACCTTTCTCCGCCAGGTTGATCACCGCGACGGTACCTTCCACCCCGGGAACCATGTTCTCCGCCAGGTAACCGCCCTCATCCAGGGTCATCAGCGCTTCCACGCCCTGGGCTTTCAGGTACTCGGCTATCTTGGCAGCCCCATTGGAGCCGCCGACTTCCTCGTCGTGGCCGAATGCCAGGTAAAACGTCCGTGCCGGGCGGTATCCCTCCTGCAGGAGCATTTCGACACTTTCCATCAGGGCCATGAGCGTCCCCTTGTCGTCCATAGTCCCCCGACCGATCACGAATTCGTCCGTAATGGCGCCCTCAAAGGGGCCGGCTTCCCAGTTTCCAAGGGTCGGCTGGTCTACGGGCACTACGTCCTGGTGGGACATGAGGATGACCGGCTTTTTTCCCGGATCCGATCCCTGCCAGCGATACAGGAGGCTGTATTCGTTGATATAGGTGAGGTCCAGGGTTTCATGCACCAGGGGGAAAACGGAATCCAGGAATTGGTGGAAACCTTTAAACGCTGCCGAATCGGGGACGGCATCCTCGCTGTACGAAATGGTCGGGTAGGTGATGGCCCCTGCGAGCCGCTCGTAAATAGCATCCGGCAGCTCCGGCTGGGCCAGGGGTGCTGCATCCACCTGCCGGGAAGACAGGGTCAGCGTGTTGAACAACAGGATGGCAGCAAGGATCAGCAGGATGCCCAGCAGGGCCAGGAGTATTTTTTTCATGTGTCAGGTTGGTTTAATAGCGCTAAATGTAGCGCAATTATCATGAGCACACAAGGTTCCCCGGCCCTGGGAGGCGTTATTCCTTCCCCGTCACGGGGACCGCGTCAAAAGGGTCTACCATGGCCACAAAGAGTACGCAGGGACCGTTGTCCAGGCATCGGGCAGTATGGGGCTTAAGGGCCGGGCCAAAGGCGTAGCTGCCGGCTTTCAGGGTACGGGTGGGCTCCCCTTCATAGGTTACCTCCATTTCCCCCGAGACCAGTATCATCCGCTCCGGGGATTTATGTATGTGATTGACCACATCCGTATTGGGTTCCACTTTGAAAAGGAAATCCATGTTCGGGTGCTCCATGTCTCCGTGGAGGATGGTAAAGGAGCATCCGGGAAAGAAATCAGGTGCCGGGGACCAGGTAAGGGCAGGGTCGTCGTGGGCAAAAGCCAGGGATGTTTCCTGTCCACTGAGCGGGAGGCCCAGGATCATAGTGATTGCGGCCATAAAAGAATGCCGTTTCAGGGCGATGCACAGTGTTTTCATATCGGATGTTTTAAGGATTCTCTACAAGGTAGTCAATCCCTTTCCGATAACGGGGTCTCGGGCCAACTATTCCGCTTTTCCGGACAGCGCTTCCCCCAGGGCCTGGTTACCCCCGACCACCGGCAGTTCCAGCCGGGTCGCGCCCAGGTCGATGGTCAGCTGCGTTCCCGGTTCCGGCCAGAGCGTAAAATCCCGGTCACTTGAGAATACCATCAGGCCAATGCGCTGTCCCTTGGGGATGACCTGGTCGTCCGGCATCAACTCAAAGGACAGGTCGTAAAATTGACCCGGGGTAAGGGGTTCACTTTCGGTCAGGGAGCGGTAATTCTGGGGGTCCGCCCAACCCCTGGTAATGATGTTGTCCGTGATCCTGGCGTCGCCCGCATCGTTCCAGGGGAGGGATACCAGCCAGACCGACAGGTTGGCCGCCGGCTTGCTGCTGGCCAGGCGGAGGGTAATGCGGGGTACCCCCGAAATATGCAGGTCCCGGGAAAGTTCCGGGGTCACATAGAGGAGCCTGTGGTCCGAGGCGGTTGCCCGTGCCAGTGCCTCCCCCGAAAAGGCCACATTGTCCACCAGGGTTTCCCGGGTGGGATTTGCAGATTTCCCGGGAAGCAGGGTGCCGGTTTCCAGGCCGCCCGGGCCCGGGTACAGGTTCGCGGCGGAGGCTGCCGGGTTCGGGTAATCTGCATAGGGGGTGGGGTTTTCCCGTTCGTCCCTTTCCCTCACGATCCAGGCGCGGGGGTCTTCTTCCACCCCGTTTTCCACCCCGAAGAGGTAATGGGTAAACCAGCGGTTCATCATCCGGAGCGGGGGAGGCCCCCCGTGACCCCCCTGGTGGTAGAAGATCTGGGCCGGAATCCCCTTCTCGCGGGCGGCGGCATAGATCCGGTAACTGTGTTCCGGCATCACATTCCAGTCATTGAAACCATGCGACATCAGCAGGGCCGCTTTCATGGGCGCCATGTCGTTCAGGTAGTCGCGGCCCGCCCAGAATTCGTTGTAATCCCCTGTAATCCGGTCCATGCCGGCCAGCATCTCGGTATCCCGTGTGGTTTTATTGTTGTAGGGTCTGCGTGCCTCGGCCCCGCTGTGGATAAAATCGTAGAGCACGTCGATGTCCTCCCCCAGGTACCCGCCCGGGGAGCGCACCAGGCCGTTGGATCGGTAGTAGTGGTAATACGAGGTATTCGGGGCGATGGGGATAATGGCTTCAAGCCCTTCGACCCCTGTAGTTGCAGCTGCCAGGGGAATCGTCCCGTTGTAGGAGGTGCCGGTCATGCCCACCTTGCCGGTGGTCCAGTAGGCTTCCACAGGTTCCCCTCCAAAAGGTTCGGTATACCCCCTGGCCCGGCCGTTCAGCCAGTCGATGACCGCCTTGGGGGCCAGGGACTCATTGTCCCCACCCACGGTAGGGGAGCCCTGGGACAAACCGGTCCCGGGGGAGGAGGAGTGGACCACGATATACCCCCGGGGCACCCAGGTTTCGATATGGGAATTCGAGATGACCGGCCGCTCCCCCTTGCGAACGACCTCGGGATGGACCCTCTCCGATTTTGCGGGTTCCCCCAGTTCGTGGCGGACGTCCCAGAACAGGCCTTCCACATCGGGGGCCACCCCGGCAAAATAGGGGCTGGAAACGTAGATCACCGGAAGTTTCAGGCCTTCGGTTTCGGTCTGCGCCGGCCGGGTAACCGATACGTGCATCCGGTCCGGGTATGCATCCCCGTCCGTATTGAAGCCGGTTTCCACCCACAGGTCGTGGCGGATCCAGTTTTCCGGGTTTGAGAAGGCCGGGACCACCTGGGCCTCGCCGTTTTCAAATACCGGGCCGGCCAGCTCCGCCTGTTGGGCCAGTTGGGCCTGCGCGGTCTGGACCATGAGGAGTACGAGGAGAAGGTAACCTAAAATTGACTTGCCGTATTTCATAGGTATCAGGAGCTTTTTAAGAAGTTACAGATCGGATAACAAGATAGCATTTTCGTCGCTTACGCGTAGGGTGTGAGATCCAGTTCCTCCTCGATGAGTGTTATGATGGCCTGAATTGATAGAATGGCTGTATCGATGTGTTTGGCACCCATCGCAAAATTATCCTTGTTGAGGATTAACAGCCGCCGGCCCAGGCTGGGCTCTAAAAAGGTCCCGGTATTTTCGATCTGATAAAGGTGGGCCGTTGCTTAAGAGTTCCGGCTATTACAGATAGCCCCTGAGCCGTTCCCGGATAAAATATGCCCAGCCTCCCGCGCAGCTTTCCCGCCTGAATTCGGGGATGTCTTCCGGGAAATCCGCGGTCACCGTATTGATCAGCCGTACCTGTGTACCCGAGCCTGCCGGGGCCAGTTCAAAGGTGACATACGCCTCTCCCGGATAGGACGCATAGCTCCAGTGGTAAGTGATCCGGTTCGGGGGGTCTGCCTCGGTAACACGCCAGCGATGGGGAAACAGGCGGTCGCCCGACATTACGTCGAAGCCGGTTTCGAAACCTACTTCCGCCCGGAAATCCGGGATGTTCTCAAAGTACCATTCCCGCATTTGCCCGGGGTCGGTAATCGCCTCCCAGACTTTGTGGACCGGGGCGTCTAGGGTTTCTGTAACCACTATGGGGTCGTCCGAATGTTTCATGCTTGAATATATTAAGTTCCTATTAGCCCGGAGCTTTTATCGCGCCTTTTTGGCCTCCAGGAAGGCCTGTTGTAACCTTTGTGTCACCGGGCCGGGGACCTCCCCGTAGCAACGCTGCCCGTCCACCGAGGAGATGGAAAGGACCTGGGTGCTCGTCCCGGTGAGGAAGGCTTCATCCATCCGCGTAATCTCCTGGACCGGAATCCCCTCAAGCCGGACCTGGATCCCGAGGTCCCGGCACAGGCGCAGGACGACCTGTCGCGTGATGCCGTCCAGGATGAATTCATTGGCCGGGTGGGTGAAAACGATGCCGTCCCGGACAAAAAACACATTGCAGTGGGAGGCTTCGGTGGCTACCCCACCCCTTAGGAAAACCGTTTCATAGCAATCGTTGGCGGCCGCCTCCTGGTTGGAGAGGATATTCCCGAGCAGGGAGGTGCATTTGATGTCGCAGCGGGACCAGCGGAAGTCCTCGCGCAGGATCACGGCTGCCTGTGCGGCGTTGATATCCGGGAGGGTCTTCGGCCAGGCGTACATCATGGCCGTGGGTTGCGCGTCCGGCGGGAAGGCATGCTGGCGCGGGGCAACCCCCCGCGTTACCTGCAGGTACAAAAGGCAGTCTTCATGGACCAGGCTGGAGGCTTCCAGCAGGGCAGGGATGGCGTTTTCGAGGGTATCCACATTGAACCGGATCGCGATCTTATCCAGGCAGGTCTTCAGGCGGTCCATGTGGGCGGCCTGCTCAAAAAACCTGCCATTGATCCGGGCCATCACCTCGTAAATGCCGTCCCCGAAGATAAAACCCCGGTCGAAGACCGAGATCCGGGCATTTTCGGCGTCCAGGATTTCGCCGTTCAGGAATACTTTGCTCGGGTAGTTTGGAATTGTGGGCATGGAAATCGGCGTATTTCCTGCTAAGGTAATCAGATGGCTCGTAAAATAAGTTAATTCCAGAGCGTGCCGTCCAGGCCCAGGACGGTTCCCAGCCAAAGGGATATTACAAACCCCAAAAGGCTAGCCAGGAATACAAGCCCCCGTTTCAGGTCACTTTGGGGGCGGACTATGTCCCTGAGGTAGAAGCTAAGCATCCCGAAAGCTGCGGCCAGGGGGGTAATGACCAGGGGGCGGATACGCCAGTAGGGCCCCCAGGCAGGATCCGGGTGGTCCACGGAGAAAATTAGGAGGGAAATCAGGGCCAACCCGATCAGGGCCCCCAGGGACATCCTTTTAAAGGTGGTCCGGGAGTTGAGGATATGGGACAGGTTTTTCAATTGCGACATGGTGTGGAAATAAAAATTAAAAGTACTTTGAAATACAAAGTAAATAAAAAATTATGAATCCACCACTCATTTCCGGTAGAGGCGGTAGTATTTCCAGGCCGCAAGGCTACCCCCCAGGGAAAAGAGTGCGAGCATCCAGAAAACATGGCGGTGGCCTGCCAATCCCGGGGATTCGTCCAGCAGGTAGCCCATGGCGGGGCCCGCGAAGATGTCCGGGGTAAAGCCAACCAGGGAAACCAGGCCCACGGCGGTACCGGTCAGCAGGAGCGGGATGCGGCCCCGTTCCATAACGGCAAAATAGATGGCCCGGGTGGCATAGACCCCTGCCGCCACGATAAAGGTCGATACAAAGAACAACAGGGTGGCGGAACCGGTAACCAGGCCGGTGGCAAACAACAGGGAACCCGACAGGGCCACCACAAAGCTGACAAACAACATCAGGGTGGTTTGCGTCCGGTCTGCAACCACGCCGATCAGCACGCCGATCAGCGGCCGGATAAAAAGCAAAAAGGTGCCCACCTGGGCCGATGCCACCTGGTCGTAGCGCATCACATCCTGGGCGTAGAGGGAGAAGACATCGGTTATTTTATACCCCACGTACCCGCAGAGGATGATCACCATCAGCAGCCAGACGGAGGGCAACCGGAGGACTTCCCATATTTGTGCCCGGGTGATGCGGGCCACCCGGATCTCCTCCTCGGCCCCGGTGCCGGTTTTCAGAAACATCCAGACCAGTATACCCACCACGGCCACCAGGGCGGATGAAAACAGGATCACGTACTTGAAAGCTTCCCGGCGTTCCCCGAAGGAGGCTACCAGGATGTCGGAGGCCAGGAATATGGAAAATACCAGCACGCCAAGGGTCCCGAACAGGGCCCCGACCAGGCCGCGGCCCCCGTCGAGGAAGCCGAAAGCCTTTCCCTGGGAACCCGTCCCCCCCCATACCCGGGTCGCCTTGATCATCGGTGCCCAGAAAAGGAAGATGGTGGTAAATCCCCAATAGCCATACAGGATGCGTAGCACCACCAGGCCCGGGTAGGTGGCATAGACCAGCCCCCCCAGTGCCGTCATCCAGAGGGCTACCGCAATCAGCCGCCTCGGGGCAAAACGGTCCGCAAGCGGTCCGCCGACCAGGTAGGAGAACAGGGCCACGATGCCGTAAACCGAAAAGCAGAGGCCCAGTTCCACATTGCTCAGGCCAAAGGCTTCAAGGACCGTGGGGCGGAAGACGCGGGAGAGCACAAAGGGCAGGATAAAAACCGATTCCCCCGCCAGGATCAGGATCAAGAGGTAGTACCAGGGGGCTTTTTTCGGATGCATGCGTCGTATTTGGTTGGGCCGGCAGCGGCCGGCCCGGGATCATAAAAGGAAGCGCTGTTCTCGCGGGACCCTCCCGGGCTTCCTGCCATCCTTCCGTTGGTTTATCGAATCCTCACACTTTTTAATCGTGCAGGAAATTTACCGCTTTCAAATTGATGATGTCTGTATTCGGGGCCTCCGGCCTGACGGCGATAAAATAGAGGTCGTGCCTTCCGCTGATGGGTTGATCCAGGGACACCTCCAAAGATTCTACGGTATCCCAGTCTCCGGTTTCCGGGAAGGGGGTTTTTAAAATTACGGGCCCGGCCTGGGAATCGATCCGGACCTCGATGGCACCTGCAGGCCCGGCCGCCGCATATTCAAAGCGGAAACCCGTCAGGGCGGTAAGGTCCACGTCCTTCATCATGTAGAAAGCCTTGTGGCCTGCATTGGTCAGGTAATTGCCAAACCTCTCGAACCCGACATACCTGTCCATGAGTACCATGGGAACCCTGGCGCTGCGCAAAGACAGCACCTCCCGGGTGGTAATGGGTGGCATCCCGTTGGCCCCTCCATCCGTATAGGTGGCTTCCAGCGTATACCGGCCAAGGTCTTCAGAAGGCTCGTGCTGGTCGAACCGGAGGACCCCCTCGGTGGCCAGCTCCGAGAGCTCCCTTTCCGGGGCGGAGAGGGAAAGGATGTATTGTACCATCTCGCTTACGTCCGCAGGAGCGAGCTGGGGGTGTGCGCTCATCAGGCTTTCTCCCCATACGCCGGCCCCTCCCCGGATAACTTTCCCGACGAGGTATTCCAGGGCATCTTCCCGGCCCGAATAGCGTTTGGCGATATCCGAGTAGGAGGGACCCACGGAAGTACCCTCAGCCAGGTGGCAGGCCCTGCAGTCACTGCGTTCTATCAGGGTATACCCATAGGGCCTGGCCGTAACCGGGCGCTCTGCTGCATCGCCGGGTGCAGCCCCGGGATTGGCATCGTACCCGAAGCGGACGGAAACCTTTTCCCCGTCGATGGCCGCGTCTTCCGGATCGGTTACCTCCACGGTATACCGGAAGGGCTCCCCGTCCCAGAAAAAGGATTTGTTGTCCGGGCTTTTAAACCGGATCGCGGGCGGTTCGTTGCCAACCGTAACCCGGACGCTGTCCGAGGCGGTATTCCCTGCACCATCTGTTATTTGCAGGCGGGCGGTATAGGTGCCCGGCCGGGTGAAGGTATGGGTAGGGTTGCGCTCCGTGCTGCCAATTCCCTCCCCTTCAAAATCCCAGGCATAGGCCAGGGTCTCGTCATCGTCCGGATCCCCGGATCCCCGGCTTGAAAAATGGACCCGCAGGGGTGCCCGGCCCGCTATTTCCCGCTTTCCGGGAAGGCCCCGCAATTCCGAGGTGATGAAAACGCGTTGGGACAATGCTGCCTGGGCGGCCGAATCCCGGATCGCGGCTACGGCTTCCGGGGGACGGTTGCCCCGGTTGTATGCAATTTGCACCAGCCGGGCATCTTCATTGTCCGCCCCGTATACGGATCCGTATTCCAGCATGTACAGGATGCCGTCTTTTCCGAAGACCAGGTCAATCGGCCTGCGGAAATCGCCGTTTTCGGTCATAAACGGCTCGGCCCTTACGTATTCCTCCGCTTCGTCGAAACGCAGTGCCTTGACCCAGTTGCGCATCCACTCAAACACAAACAGGGTCCCGTCGTAGTATTCCGGGAACCTGTTGGGGGCATCCGACGCCGGGTCGTAGGTGTAGAAGGCCCCGGCCATGGCCGAACGCCCGCCCGATCCGAAATCCGGGAACTCCTCCGATGCGGCATAGGGGTACCAGATCATGGCCTCCCGGGCCGGGGGGAGCTGGTTGAGGCCCGTATTGTTCGGGGAATCGTTTACAGAGGCCTGTGGATCGAACACCCCATTGCCCGCCTGCTTTTCAAAATCCCAATCCGTATAGGCGCGGTTTTTCCCGATGAAGTAGGGCCAGCCGTAATTCCCGGCGGTTTTGGCCTGGTTGAATTCGTCGTACCCGCGGGGTCCCTGCGGTCCGTCTTCCCCGGCATCCGGGCCGATATCGCCCCAGTATACGGTGCCGGTTTCGGGATTGACAGCAATCCGGTACGGGTTGCGGCAACCCATCACATAAATTTCCGGCCGGGTCCCTGCCGTCCCCGGCTCAAACAGGTTGCCCTCCGGTATCGTATACGGGGTTTCCAGGGCCTGCGGGCCGTAATTGGGCTTGATCCGCAGGATCTTTCCCTTGAGGTCGTTCGTATTCCCGGCAGACCGCTGGGCGTCCAGGCTGAAATATTCCGGGCCGGGCCTTTCGTCCAGAGGCGCGTACCCGTCTGCCGGGAAAGGGCTGCTGCTGTCTCCGGTAGAGAGGATCAGGTTGCCTTCTGGGTCCCAGGCCAGCGAACCCCCGTGGTGGGAACCGCTGTTTCGCTGTACGGGTACCTGCAACAGAACCAGTTCGGAATCCGGATCCAGGGTGTTGTCTTCGCCTACCACAAACCGGGACAGGTTAAACAGGATGGTTTCCTCCTCCGTCGGCGGGGAGTAGTAGACGTAAATCAGGTTGTTGGTGGCGAAGTCCGGATCCAGGGTAACCCCGATCAGGCCGGCCCCGCCTTCGGTAGCTACCTCAAACCGGTGCGCGATGGCCTGTTGGCCCGAATGGATATCGTAGACCCCCAGGTTGGCCGAGCGGAGTTCCGTGTAAAATATCCGGCCATCCTCGGAGATGTCCAGTTCCATGGGGATGCTGAGGTCATTGAGCAGCACGGTTTTCTCAAACCGGTTCTCTTCGGGCACTGCCACAGCGGTGGCCCGGGCATAATCCAGGTTCCTGCCCGGTCCCATGGCGTATTGGATACCGCCCTGCAGGTGTTTCAGGAAAAGGGGTTCCGAAAAAGAGGCGTCCTCGTGGCCGCCCCCGGTATAAAACGCCCGCCCCCCGTCAAATTCGTGGTACCAGGCAATCGGGTGGTAACTGCCGTTGGTCCCGCCCGTGTAGGTTTCCTCGTCAAGCTGCGCCAGGACGTTGATGCCCGGGTAGAACGCCCGGTAGTTATACCATTCATCCGTGCGCTCCCAGCGTTCGGGCAGGCTGTCCGTTGCGGGGTGGTTGCTGTCGGTAATGTCTATGGTTGCCGGCCGGACATTCGGGTTATGCGGGTGGCTGGCGAAATAGGCCCCCACAAGCCGGCCGTACCACGGCCATTCGTATTCTGTATCGGCTGCCGAATGGATGCCGACAAAACCGCCACCGGCCTGGATGTACCGCTGAAAAGCGGCCTGTTGTTCGCTGTTGAGCACATTCCCGGTGGTATTGTTGAAGATGACCGCATCGTATTGCTTTAAATCCCCGTCGTTGAAATCGTCGGCATCCTGGGTGAGCACCACGCGGTAGCCGTTGGCCTCCCCCAGGTCTTCAATGGCCTGGTTCGCAAATGGGATGGAGCTGTGTTGCCATCCCCCGGTTTTGGAGAACACGAGCACGGCAGGGCCATTGTCGCCACAGGAAGTGAGGGTGGCAAAAGCCGCCAGGCATAAAACGAGGTACAGGCAGGTCGAAATGACGGGAAACGGGAAATAGGGGGAACCTGGCCGGTTCCGGCTTTTTGGGATCATATCGGTCAGGGGATGTTTCGCAGGTTTGTCGGGTTCGGTTACGGTTGGCAAAAAGATACGTCGCTTTGACTTTATTTGAAAGTATCTCCGGAAAGGTGTTCGTCGGGGTTGCTGGTAGCTGACGGTTGTGAGCATCCGTGATCCTCAATGGAACCCGGGTTCAGGCATTCAGGATCCCCCCGTCGATGGTGATCGCGGAGCCCGTTATCCAGGAGGAATCCTCGGAGGCCAGGAACAGCGCCAGTCGGGCAATGTCCCCCGGTTCCCCCAATTTTTGCAGCAGGGTGGCTTTCCGGGCTTCTTCCACGGCGGATTCCGGGTGGTCAAAGGCAGCTGCCGATTCCCATAGCAGGGGGGTGTCCACGGGCCCCGGGCAGATGGCATTTACCCGGACCTCAGGCCCGTAATCCCGGGCCATTTGCTTCATAAGGGCCACGGCACCGGCCTTGGAGGCACAGTAGGCCGGATGGTTGGGAAAGCTCTTGAATGCCGCGATGGATGCGTTGATGAGGATGTTGCCGCCACCGGATTTCCGCATTTCGGGCAGGGCAAATTTACAGAGGTAGAAGATGGCGCTCAGATTGGTCTCCAGGGTGCGGTGCCAGTCTTCAATGGAGAGGTCCGTGACCGATCCCAGGCCCAGCACCCCGGCATTGAGGGAGAGCAGGTCCAGCCGGCCAAACCTGTTTACCGTCTCCTTCACCAGTTCTTCGTTGGCCCCTGCCTGGGTGAGGTCCCCGGGCACAAATTGGATGTCCGGGTTTACGGGCCGCAGTTGTTCGAGCAGCGCCTCCCCCCGTTTTTGGTCCCTCCCTGCCAGGGTAAGGCGGGCACCCTCCTTCGCAAACAGTTCTGCGATGGCCTTACCCATGCCACTGGTGGCACCGGTGACAATGGCAACTTTTGAAGTCAGTTTCCCGGGCATAGCCTAAAACTACAAAAATTGCCGGGTTCCTGCGTTGGGATGGAGGTCCGGGTGCAACCGAATTGACAACCCCCGGCGGAATCCAAATGGCACCCACCCACCGTGGGCACCTTGGCGAAATTCGGATGTGAGATACCGCTTAGTTGTACCGGGGCTTTTCCGTCATTTGGAGGCTGTCGCGTTTTTTCTCCAGGCGCTTCCGGTTGTTTGGGCTTCGGGTGCCTCCCCGCAGCTGATGCACAAATGGAGGATGGCGGGTACTAGTAGTATTTTCATGTAACTAGGGTATTGGATTTTTTACGGGAGACAAGTTCATGCAGATAATCATTGGCCTTAAGAACCAGCTTTTTATCGAACAGGTTTTCCGCAGTCGGCCGCATCGCCCGAAAAACACGATCATTCGGGTATGATTAAGGTATTCCTCAGGTCATAAAAGCATTAAGGTCTGGCAGCACGGGTTGGCGGTGGCCCCGGAATATGGGAATTATACAACCTTTCCCCGGCGTTCTGTAGCTGAACCCATGTGTTTCTTTGCACCTTTAATTGTTGGGATTTTAGATTACCCCACCCGACACAACACGTATAGAAATTATGGAAAAGAAAAAAGAAGCTTATTACGAATACGAGGTCAAATCCGGACGGTTGTACAACTTCCTGAGGCCGTTCTATGACAACGGGAGTTCCGTGACCTGGCATGAGCGGAACCAACCGCAGGACCCCGTGGAAGAAATGGTGCCGGCAGAGGAGGAGGATTTGTTTAACTAGGTGTTGTGCCCAACCCGATATGCTCACCTCCAAAATGCATCCTGATGAATGAAACAACCGAGATGCGAAACTGTTTAATTCTTTTTGCGATCTACCTGTTAATGTTGGGGTTGGTGGTCTACCTGTAGGAAACCGGTCTTGAAGGGATGGGAGGCATGCGACTAATATGGCGTGTTATTCGTAGCCACTTTTGATGATAGTGGAAATCATCTTGAACCGTTCATTCGCCTTGATGGCGTTTTTGGAATGTGCGGGGATGATGATGAACTGACCCGTTTCCAGCGTCTGCGAATTGTTCTCAATCTGGATTTCGGCCCGTCCCTCGATGATTTGTATAAACGTATCGAAAGGGGATGTTTTTTCGGTCAGAATTTCACCGGAATCAAAGGACACGGCACTTACGTTGCCCGTGGTTTTTTTGATAATGGTTTTTATGACAACGGCATTGGGAACATATTCAATGATCTCAATGATAATAAAGACTTTCGCTTTTTCAATTTCTAAATTTTCCATAACTGTGATTTGGGTGCGCCCGTTCTTGAATTTGGGCATTTGCCTTCCGTAATGGGGTATTTACAAAGGTGGCCCGGTTAAGGGGAAAAGGCGTTATACAGCGGATAGTATGAGTTGTACTATTCCCACTTTTAATGGAAAGTAAGGTCCCGGGATGTGCCCGGGCACTGCCTGGCTTGTCGCGAAAGGTGTGTCCTTAACTATAGGTTCATTAACGGGGATAGCAATGTGGCTTACAGATCTTCCAGGTTTCCAAAGCGTTTCATTTTAAGCTTTTTATAATAGGTAGGTGTGAGCCCCGTTACTTTTTTAAACTGGTTGGAAAGGTGTGCCACGCTGCTATATTGCAGTTTAAAGGCGATATCGGTCAGGTTTAATTCGTCATAGAGCAACAGTTCCTTTACCCTTTCTATTTTGTTCAGAATAATAAACTGCTGTATGTTGATGCCCTTTACTTCGGAAAAGGTGTTGGCCAGATAGGTATAATCGTAGCCCAGTTTTTCGCTGATATAATCGGAATAGTTTACCCTGGGCAATTCCTCGGAATAATGGATCATTTCAATGATTACCGCCTTGATTTTTGCAATAAGGATCTGCCGTTTGTCGTCGAGCAGCACCAACCCGTAATTTTTGAGGTTTTCACCAAGTTGTTCCCGCTGTTCTTTGGTAATATTTTCAAGGAGTTCAATGGTTCCCAGGTCCACATTCACATACTGCAGGCCCAGTTTATGCAATTCCTGCTTCACCACCATCTTGCAGCGCATGCTTACCATGTATTTTACGAAAATAAACATAGGGTTTCTCAGGATTTGTTTCGAGGGATTCGTATTCAAAACGGGATGAGTTTTGATCTGTGGTCTTTCCATCTCATTCATGGGGATTAGGACGTGCCTAATCCTGATCGGTAAGGAGTAAAATCAGCTAAAGTGCATTATAACAGGATACGTGGCTTAAACGGAGGCGAGTTTACCTGATATACGCTATTGATCATGAGGGCTCCCTATAAGATACGAAATAATTAGGCGATTCCCCCATACTTGGTATTAACATCAAAAGGTTCCTCCTGATTGTCCGGTTCCGGCCAGGTGATCGCCCCGGTTACCGTTACCTCCTCAGGAATGACATCCTTTAGGGCCAATAAAAAAGCAACCAGGTGGTTGCTTTTCGTAATTGGGCCAATGAGACCCTGTGTTCAGCTGCTAAAGCGGCTTTGAAAGTTGTTCCTTAAATCAGGATATTTTCATAAAATCTTTTTCCCCTGGATAATGTTCAGGATCAGGACAATAAGTGCAACCACCAGGAGGGCGTGCAGGAGCCCGCCAATCTGGAATCCGAAGAATCCAATTCCCCAGGCTACAAGTAATACCACCGCGATAACGTAAAGGATATTTTTCATGACCTCTTCTCTAATTGTTTGCTGCTTATTGTTTGCTGCTTATTGGGTGTTGTTAACCGTCAAATCGCTGAATGCCGTGCCCAGGGCTTTCATGTCGCGGTTGAACTCCTCCTTGAAGTCATCCCATTTTTGGGTTCCATCATCCTTATAATCTGATAGTTTCTCCTTCAACTGGGCGTTTTTCGCTTCTATTTCGGCCAAATCCTCCTGGAATTCGCTCCGGTTGTCCATACTCGCCTCGGCAATCTCCAACTTGATTTCGGCAATCCGCTCTTCATTCGCCGTAATCAGCGCTGCAGATTCTTTCTGAAATTCCGCGATGGCCAAATTCAGGTCCTCTTCTGCTTTCGCCATTTCCTTATTGGCCTCCTGCACTGCTTCCCCGGAGGTTGTTGTGCTCTGGATTTTATCGTTACATCCCAAAAACAAGGTGCTGCTTATAATTACGATCCCGGCTTGGGTTAAAATACTATTTCTCATAATCGTGTTTAAAAATTTACCCACAAAGGTTGATTATAATGGGCGGTATCCCGTTACATAACGGGCATAGGGAGTTACATTATTCACACATTTGCTCTGCTTTTCAATGGTTCTTCCTGATGTCGTAAGCCTTTTGAAGTGCGTCTATTGGATCGGTCCCCGGACTGACGGCAGGGATATTGATATCCAAAGCTAGCTGGCCGTAATCGGATCTGGTGTCCCCGGGGTTTGCAACCCGAAGGAATGCCGATAAGGAACTGACCCCGGCCGCAAGGCAACGGGAATCGGCTCCCGGCCTTTTGGCCCCCTTCATGGCAGCCATGAGCCGGTCTGCAAGAGACCCTTTTGCACTTAGGAAAGCAAGTTCCATGTCCTCCAGAACCGCCCGACCCAAAAGGATGTTTCCCTGAATGCTGTATCCCGGGCCGGTAATATGTGATGCCTCGGGCATGTTTTCCTCACCGGTAAACGCCGCAGACAAAAGTTTGCCGTTTACCACGCAGACGATTCCATATTGCCGTTCGGAAATCGAATGGTTGTCGGTTGAGTCGTCATTTTCCACGAGCCACCGGATGATCTTCCCGGGGGTTTCCCCAAGCTCCATGCGTTTCCGGGCTGCTTTCTGGTTTTCGGGGTTCCACCAGGCCTGCGTGTGGATTGCTCCAATTCCCGGAACAATATCGCTGATTAGAAGCGCACCTACTCCTCCTTTTAAGAGGACCGTATCAAGGCATGTGGCCCCTGCACTGCCAATTTCGCCGGTTAAACTGTCGATTGCCACGATCGAAAATGTGTGCTGGGACCATAACAACGACTGAAATCCCATGAGAACGAACAACTTCAGGACGCGTTTCATATGTTTCTATTTTAATCCGTTTGGGCAATTGAGCACCTATGTATCAGGAGGTTAAACAAGATAAGGAATTTGCCAGGCACTGCGGGCCGGCCCGTCAGGCAATATTTTTTTCAGGCTCTTTTGGGGTTTGAAGCGTCTTAATCACCCTGGAAGCTGCGGATTACTTACATATAGTTTGGAATCCAATATTTAATGTGCTTTATTATAAAGATGACTAAAATCGAATCTTCAGAATTTCGGTTATTCCGGATTGGAAAACCACAACAAACTCTCGCGGACCATTGAAAACGTATCAGGAACAAAAAACAATTACAGATAAAAAGGAAATGACCAAATCACAGGAACTTTTCGAAAGGAGGAAAAATGTGGTGGCCAACGGGGTGGGCGTGTTTAATACGGCCACGGTCCAGGAGGCCAAAGGGGCCATCATCGTGGATGTGGATGGGCGCGAATTGATTGATTTTGCCGGGGGTATCGGCGTGGTCAACGCAGGGCACTGCCCCGGGCCCGTCGTGGAAGCCATCAGGGAACAGGCGGGTAAATACCTGCACACCAGCTTCAATGTGGTTACCTACGAACCCTATATCCAATTGTGTGAAGAGCTCGCGGAAATTCTGCCCCATGGCGATGCAACCAAGGTCATGCTGGTAAGCACAGGTGCCGAAGCCGTTGAAAATGCAATTAAGATCGCAAGGCAGGCAACCCGGCGGCCGGCGGTACTCTGTTTTACCGGGGCGTACCACGGGCGTACCATGATGGCCATGACACTGACCAGCAAAGTGGGCTATAAAACCGATTGCGGGCCTTTTGCCCCGGAGGTCTACCGGTTGCCTTTCCCCAATTTCTATCGGTATGGACAGGGGCGGGACGAAGACACCTTTGTCCGGGATGAATTGAAGCGACTTCACGAGAGCGCGCTGAACCTGGTGGACACGGAGAGCCTTGCCGCGATAATTCTGGAACCCATCCAGGGCGAGGGCGGGTTCAACCCCATCCCTCAGAAATATCTGGAAGGATTGCGGGCGTTTTGCGATGAACACGGCATCATGCTGATCATGGATGAGGTACAGAGCGGGTTCTGCCGTACGGGCCACTGGGCCAGTTGGCAGCACTACGGGGTGCGCCCCGATATCAGTACCTACGCCAAATCAATGGGTTCGGGCCTCCCCATTGCCGCCGTGGTTGGCCGGGCGGAAATCATGGATGCCGCAGTCGCGGGCTCCATTGGGGGCACCTACATAGGCAGCCCCATCTGCTGTGTGGCCGCATCAGCCACGATTCAGTATATGAAGGATATCGATCTGAACGGGAAAGCCAAACGGATCGGCAGCGTCATCATGGAGCGGCTGCGGAAGTTGCAGCAGGAACTTCCTGAAATCGGGGATGTGAGGGGAGTCGGAGCCATGATCGGCATAGAATTTAATAAGAATGGGGATCCCGGGCAGCCGTATACCGAACTGTGTCCCGAGATCGTCAGGGGTTGTGCGGAAAACGGGTTGATACTGCTCAGTGCAGGCACCCATAAGAATATTATCCGGATCCTTTCCCCTTTGGTGATCACGGACGAACAACTGGATAAAGGGCTGTCCATCCTGGAGGAAGAAATTAAAAAGGCAATACAGAAAAATACATGAGACCATTCGCAATCGCAGGAATACAGATGAAAGTATCGGCCGTCGCTTCCAACGTGGAAATGATGAAGCTGAAACTTGCCATTACCATGAACCTCTATCCCTGGATAGAAATGGTCATGTTCAGTGAATTATGTGCCTATGGGCCACTGACCCATACCGCGGTGGAAATGCCCTGCGCCTTTGAATCGGAAATGCGGGCCATGGCCAAGAAGTACGGTATCTGGCTGCTCCCCGGTTCGATATTTGAAAAAAGCGAAGGTAAAATCTACAATACTGCCACGGTGATCAACCCGGAAGGGGAAATCGTGACGCGGTACCGCAAGATGTTTCCCTTCTACCCCTACGAGGTCGGGGTGACGCCGGGGTCCGACTTTTGCGTGTTCGATGTCCCGGAAGTGGGAAGGTTCGGAGTGAGCATCTGCTATGACATGTGGTTTCCCGAAACCATCCGCACCCTGGCGTCCATGGGTGCCGAAGTAATATTGCACCCTACCATGTCCGGCACCATAGACCGGGAGATCGAACTATCCATCGTCCGGGCGATGGCTTCCGTCAACCAGTGTTTCTTTTTCGATGTCAACGGCCTGGATACCGGGGGCTGCGGGCGATCCATCGTCTGCGGGCCGGACGGGCGGATCCTGCACCAGTCCGAGGGCACCGAAGAAATCATCCCCCTGGAGCTCAGTATTGAACGGGTGAAGCGAAGCCGGGAAAGGGGCATCCTGCGACTGGGACAGCCGCTCAAGAGCTTTCGGGACCATATCGGGCAGTTCAGCATCTATCAGCCGAATGCGCCCAAACCGTACCTGGATTCCCTGGGCCCGCTCATCAAGCCTTCCCGCCTGGATAAACTGACCGAATTAAAGATTAAGGAGAATACTTTGGAACAACAGATTTATCCCGTACATTATAAGGGAGACGGTTCAATTTAATTAACAAGGACAAATGGGCGATGTAAAGTCGAAGAAAATGATGAAGAAACCCGAAGAAAGGAAGGATTTTGTGAGTTGGTTTGAAATACCGGCTACCGACTTCCGGCAGGCGGTTGATTTTTATCAGCACATCTTTGGCATTACCATGCAGGAAAACCGAACCGATACCAATGCCATGGCCTTTTTTCCGGCCAAAAACGGGGTCGGGGGTGCGGTGATCGCCGGCCCGGGGTCCGTCCCCAGCGATGCCGGCCCGCTGATCTACCTCAACGGCGGCAAAAACCTCAATGAGGTTTTGGGCCGGGTGGAAGAAGCAGGGGGGCGTATCATCATGCAAAAGACCCTGATCAGTGAAGAATCGGGTTATTTCGCGATTTTCCTGGATTCCCAGGGAAACAAACTGGCACTGTATTCCGCGAATTGAACAGCCGCACCTTTTTAATCATATCTGCCTGATCCATAGTACGGCTCACTTGCGCCCGCAACCGGCAGATTCAATCGGGATGGCCACGCCACCCAATGCAAATCCCCGGGGATATTCCGCAAGGTAACTGAGCCTTCCCGGACTTCGGTTTGATCCGAAGCGCCGGCCGGTGGCCCATTAATCAGCTAATACATACGAATTGCAATGTCAACAAACCAGAAACAGATAAAACCGGATTCCAAAAGTTCGCCCTATTACAATATAGGCCAGCTGCGGGTGGACTATTGGAACAAACTCAAAATCGAAACTTCCGAACTGGCGCGTTGCCAGAAGGGGTCGGCCAATGAGAAAAAGCACAAGCAAACGGCCCAAGACCTGATAGCCGACCTGAAAGGGGTGGAATGTTTTTTTGCTTCCCCCGGGAAAGGGCGTATGCAGAAACTTGAGTATTTGCTCTCCAACCACGAGCATACCTCCCTGTCGCTTTTGGTTGCCGAGACCACCAAGCAGTTGGTGGGCGACAGCTACCGGGTCAACCCGGAATACCTGGACAATGACGAGAACAGCCTGGAGTGGATGGAAGAACACGAGCCTTCCAACAGTATCCGGAAAAACCATTTTGAGGTATTGTTCATCGATGCCATTTCGGAGCAGGAAGAGAGCCAGCTCCGGCACCGGCTCCAGGCGTTGCGTACCTCCAATGACCAGTTTACCTACGGGGTCGTGGTGCAGCGGTCGTTTCAGGATGCCCTGATCGCCCTGCTGTTCAACCACAATATACAGGCCGTGGTGGTGCGATATGCCCCGCCTTACCATTCAAAGAACAGTTCACCCCTGATCAAACCCTATATCCAACCGGTAAAAAAGCTGGATTTTGCGTCGGCGCCAGAAACGGACCTGGGTCCCATCATCGGCGAGTTGATCGGGCGGTTGAGGCCGGAACTGGATGCTTATTATGTGACGGATACTGCCCTGGGACATCTCAAGGACAGCACCATCAAACGCTTCAAGCGCATCTTTTACCAAACCGAAGACCTGCAGGAACTCCACCTGACCATCCTGCGCGGGATAGCCGAACGCTATGAAACACCCTTCTTTTCGGCTCTGGTGGAATACAGCCAGAAACCCACCGGGATTTTCCATGCCATGCCCATTTCCCGGGGGAATTCGGTCTTTAAATCCCGGTGGATCCACGATTTCGGCGAATTCTACGGGCGGAACATGTTTTTGGCGGAAACCTCCGCTACCACGGGCGGGCTGGACTCCCTGCTGCAGCCAACCGGGCCCTTGAAAAAAGCCCAGGAAATGGCCCGCGATGCCTATGGGTCCCAGTACACCTATTTTGTCACCAACGGCACCTCCACTGCAAATAAGATTGTCATGCAGGCGCTCGTGCAGCCCGGCAACGTGGTGCTTATCGACCGGGATTGCCACAAGTCGCACCATTACGGACTGGTGCTGGCAGGGGCCTATCCGGTTTACCTGGATTCGTACCCCATCGAGAAATATTCCATGTACGGGGCTGTTCCACTGGAACAGATCAAGGGCAAGCTGCTGCAATTGAAGGAATCCGGGAGGCTCGATAAGGTGAAGATGCTCCTGCTGACCAACTGTACGTTTGACGGCCTGGTTTACAACGTGGAGCGGGTCATGGAGGAAGTCCTGGCGATCAAGCCCGATATGATTTTCTTATGGGATGAAGCCTGGTTCGCTTTTGCGGGTTTTGCCAACAACTACCGCCAGAGAACGGGGATGTATGTGGCCAACAAGCTGCATGCAAAATATAAAAGCGAAGCCTACCGTAAGAAGTATGAAGCCTACATCCAGGGGATGGACAACGGGGAGGTCCCGAAACTTCCCGATCCCGACAAGGTCCGCATCCGGGTATACGCCACCCAGAGCACCCACAAAACTCTGAGCAGTTTCCGGCAGGGTTCCATGATCCATATCTGGGACCAGGATTTCCGCAGGAAGAGCGAGAACACCTTTATGGAAGCCTACATGACCCATACCTCCACCTCGCCCAATTACCAGATGCTGGCCTCCCTGGATGCGGGCCGGAGGCAGGTGCAGCTCGAAGGTTTCGAGCTGGTCGAAAAAAGCATCGAACTGGCCATGGTGCTGCGGGCAAAGGTCAACGACAACCCGCAACTGAGCAAATACTTCGATATTCTGACGGTACACGATTTTATACCGGACAGCTACCGGCAAACCGGCCTCAAGGAATACTATACCAAAAACGAAGGCTGGAACCGCATGGATGATGCCTGGGAGCATGATGAATTTGTCCTGGACCCCACCCGGATTACCCTGCATATCGGCAGGACGGGGGTTGACGGGGATACGTTCAAGAACAAATACCTGATGGACAAATTCAACATCCAGATCAACAAGACCTCCCGGAACACCGTCCTGTTTATGACCAATATCGGTACCACCCGGGGCAGCGTCACCTACCTGACCAATGCCCTGCTGAAAATTGCGGATGACCTGGACAGGGAATTTAGGGCACTGAACGACAAGGAAACCGAAATCCGCCAGGGCCGGATCCATTCCCTGACCGAGGAGGTGCCCCCCTTGCCCGATTTCAGTTATTTCCACCCCTCTTTCCAGGCCGTGCCGGGGGTACCCGGGGGCAACCTGCGGGCAGCCTTCTTCCTGGCGTACGAGGAGGAGAATTATGAGTACGTGCCTTTGGATGAATGCCTGCCAGCCATGGAAAACGGCAGGACGCTGGTCGCCTCGACATTTGTGATCCCGTATCCCCCCGGCTTTCCGGTGTTGGTGCCCGGGCAGGTGGTCAGCGAGGAAATCATCAATTTCCTCACGGTCCTGGATGTCAGTGAGATCCACGGGTACCGGTCCGACCTGGGCCTGAGGGTATTCAGGGAAAGTATCCTGGACCGCCATAAGACCACGACCGCCATCGGGGCCATGGCAACCGGAATGCGAAAAAAAGTTAGTCAATAATCAGAAAAAAGTTCAAACATATGAGTGCAAAAGAATCTACCCAGACAACCAAGTCCGCCAAGCCGGCAACGAAAACCGCGAAGCCCGCCACCAAATCCGCGAAGCAGGCAACGAAAGCTACCAGGCCAGGGGCGAAAACCGCCAGGCCTGCAAGCAAAACAGCCAGACCTGTAAGCAAAACGGCCAGGCCCGCAGGTAAAACCGCCGGGCCGGCAGGCCAAAAGAAGACGCCGGTGGTCAATAAAGCAATGGCCGAAGTACTGAACGGCGTGCCGGACATCCGGAGGTTCTTCTACAAGAATGAGGTCCCCCTCTATTTTATCAGTGCCACGAATTTCAACATGCTGGGTGCGGATGAATGGATCAAGGGCTTTAAGTTCATCTGCCATATCGAATGCTTCGATGGACAGCACCCCAATGTATTTTCTCCCAAAGAGGAAATCCCCCATGACGAGTTTACATCCATTGAGGATATCAACAACTACCTGCTGCAACACCCCGAGGTACAGGATTACCTGAAGACCCGGAAAAAGGGAAACCAGACGGGCAAGGCCATGTTCCTGATGTTCAATGAAGAGACGGAGAAGCTGGCTAAAAAACTCGGGCTAGAGATCATGTTCCCCGATTCCCGGATGCGGACGTTCATGGACAACAAGGTAAACACCAACCGCATCGCCGAAAAAGCTGGTGTCCCCTGCGTCCCCTATGTGCTTTCTGCCGTAAAGGATTACAAGCACCTGCGCAAAATTTCCGCATCCCTGGGGAACGATCTGGTGATCCAAACCCCTTTCGGGGACTCCGGCCACACCACGTTTTTTATCTCCAATGAGGAGGAATTTAACAAGCACGAGGAGGAGATCGTAAAGGAGAAGGAAGTCAAAATCATGAAGCGCATCAACTGCCGGGGTTCGGCCATCGAGGCCTGCGTTACGCGGCACGGGACCATCGTGGCGCCGTTGATGACCGAACTGGTTGGGTTCAGGGAGCTTACGCCCTACAAAGGGGGCTGGTGCGGCAATGAAATCTATCCCAATGCATTTACGCCCGAATTACGGAATAAAGCGACCCAATATACGCAGCTGTTCGGGGATCAATTGAGGAAAGAAGGCTATAAGGGGTATTTTGAACTGGATTTCCTCATAGATCAGGACAATGGCGAAATGTACCTGGGGGAACTGAACCCGAGGGTCACCGGCGCCAGCTCCATTACCAACCACGCGGTGTTTGCCCTTGCCGATGCCCCGTTGTTCATCTTCCATATCCTGGAGTGGATGGATGTGGATTACCAACTGGATGTCAAACCCATCAACGACCGCTGGTCCAGGCAGGAAAATATCGATGGATGGAGCCAGCTGATCATCAAGCACACGGAAGACACCATTGAATATGTGTCCCAGGCACCCAGATCGGGCATCTACAAAATGTACGACACCGGCCACATCCAATTCGACCGTATGGATACCCACCGGCGGGCTGTGGAAAGCGAAAACGAGGCATTTTTCCTGCGGATCCCCAAGGAGGGGGATTACCTGTACGAGGGTGCCGACATGGGAATCCTGGTTGCCCGGGGTCGTATGATGACCGATGATTTCCAGCTGAACAGCCGCGCCAAAAAATGGATAACGGCCATCCGCGGCAAGTTCGAATCGCAGCTGGTGGAAGAAAAGCGGGAAAAAGTAGCGCTTACGGGCAGTTTAACAAAATAGGAAGGGGCATTTCAGGTAGTAACCATAAGACTGCGGGTGGCCCATGTATCAGTTGGGCAGGACCCGTGGCCCCGGTTGGATGAATAGCCGTACTTTTTAAGCGTCATTTGCAGAAATACAATTACAGGACAGATGGAATTTACAAGTGTCAACCCTTATAACGGCCGGGAGGTCGGTACCTATACCGGCCTCACCCAGGAAGCGCTGGAAGAAAAGCTCCGGCGGAGCCAGGAAGCCTTTGTTTCCTGGCGGAAAGTACCCCTGGCGGAACGCTGCCGGCTGATCAGGAATGCGGGTCAGGTCCTGCGGGACAATGCCGGGGACTATGCCCGGATGATCACCCGGGAAATGGGAAAACCTCTTTCCGAGTCCCGCTCGGAGGTGAACAAATGTGCATGGGTTTGCGATTTTTATGCGGACAACGCCGAGGCCTTCCTGGCGGATGAAATCATCAGCACCGACGCTTCCCAAAGTTTTGTGCGTCATGACCCCATAGGGGCGGTATTGGCGATCATGCCCTGGAACTTCCCGTTCTGGCAGGTATTCCGGTATGCGGCCCCCACCCTTACAGCGGGGAACACGGGCCTGTTGAAACACGCCCCGAACGTTTTTGGCTGCGCGCAGCAGATAGAAGGAATATTCACAAAGGCCGGTTATCCGGAAGGGGTATTCCAAAACCTCATCATCCACCACGACCATACGGAGAAAATCATCGCCCACGATGCGGTAAAAGCCGTTACCCTGACAGGAAGTGAACGGGCAGGAGCTGCCGTGGCGGAAATTGCGGGCAAATACATCAAAAAAACCGTCCTGGAACTCGGGGGCAACAACGCCTTTATCGTATGGAGCGACGCCGACATTGACAAAGCGGTAAAGACGGCTGTTACCGCCCGCTTTCTGAACAGCGGGCAGAGTTGTATCGCTGCCAAACGCTTTATTCTACTGGAGGATATCTATGACGAATTCGTCTCGAAATTCACCCAGGCCGTACGGGACCGGAAACCGGGCGACCCCATGGATGAAGCGACGGAAATAGGTCCATTGGCCCGGCGCGACCTGGCCGATCAACTCCACCGGCAGGTTCAGGATTCCCTGAAGCAGGGAGCTGAATTGCTCCTAGGCGGGAACCAACAGGACTGCTATTATGAGCCCACGATCCTCGGGAATGTAACGCCCGGGATGCCGGCCTTCGACGAGGAAACCTTCGGGCCAATGGCCGCCGTGATAAAGGCCAGGGATACCGACCATGCATTTGCGCTGTCGGAACAATCCAAATACGGGCTCGGGGTAACCGTCTGCACATCAGACATAGAGAAAGCCCTGAAGGAGATCCCTAAAGTCAGCGATGGCGCCTATTTTATCAATGAACTGGTAAAATCCGACCCCAGGCTGCCCTTCGGGGGTACGAAAAATTCGGGATATGGGCGCGAACTGGCCAGGGATGGCATCCTGGAGTTTGTGAACCGGAAAACGGTTTATGTAAACAAGGGGTAGGGGCGTTGGCGTAAGGTGCGGAAGAAGCGGAGCATTTGCAGTATAGAGATTTAGGTACTTTTAATATTCCTTGTCCAGTTCACTTTCAATGGCAAACAGTAAATCATCGATGGCCTCCTTCAGGGAAAGCACCTGTATTTCTACAAGCCAGTTGTATTTGTTGATCAGGGTCTTTAAAAAATAACGAAACTCCTGATCCTCCCTGAGCGCCTCATAGTCAAGAGGAACCATTGGACCTTTCACTTTATCCGCATCGTACGAATCGTATGATGAGAAATTGTTATCCTGTTTCCAGGTCTCATAATTGCCCGACCAATAAGATTCGAAACGGGTTGGGAAAAAGTTCTGTGACGCATTTTCAATCATTTCGCGATACTGATTCAGCGTCCGGTTCAGGTTGGTATACCGCGATTCATAAACGAGACTTATCTTTTCCCTTAAATCGTCACTGGTTATCAGGTTTAAATTACTGGATCGGTAGTTTTGGTATACCCCTGCTTTCACTTGTATAGGCCAGATACTCGTGGTTGCGCCGAAGTGGTAACTCAATGAATCCTGATACTGCAGCCCTTTGTCCATGTAATCGAGAATGAGCTTTGCCGAGTGCTTGATTTTTGCGTTTATTTTCATATTCGCTTCCAACTTTACGAGGTCGCTCTTCAGGCTTTCCTGAAATTCATGAAGTATTTCCCTTTTGTGGATTTTCAGCTTTCTATCTTCATTCCAATTGTCGATCTGCAAAGCAATCAGGATCCCGATGACCACCAATAGGATTTCCCCAATGGCATAAAGCATGTATTTGCTCAACCGGTTTCCGGCAAGGAGTCGTTGGCGTAAGGCGCGGAAGAATTTCATCATGGATTTTTCACAATTTGAGAATCACAAATCAATGTGCTATTTGTACGAACTGATTTCGGTCTCGATTTCTTCAAGTACGCGACGGGCCATTGTCCTGCCTTTGATGGCTCCCGTCAATCTCCAACTGGCATTGTCCTTAACCTCCCTGAGCCGGACAACCAGGGCGGGATCATTTTTTATAAAGGCAATCGGATCCCTTAACCCAGGGATGTCACTCATAAGAAAACTATAGGTGTCCCTGATATAATCATTTAAGTCCTGGAGACTTGAATTAGATATCCCATCACTCCCAAAGTGCCAATCAAGGGCACTGTAGTAGTCGCTTAACAGGTTTTTCAATTTTTGGTTCTTAAGCTGGGAATAGGATCCCGTGCTCTTGAATTCCTCCATGGCATAATCATGGATAATCATGGCGCGGGGCCTGTTTATCCATGTAAATGTTTTTTGGTTAAATTCCAGGTTAAACGTATCGGGGATCGCGCCATTCCATATCCGCTGACTATTCAAGTTTCCTGCAATGGTGTCTGCCTCATGGGTGTCAACGTTGATCAGTCTCAGCAAGTGCTGTAATGATATCAACCGGAATTCATTGTTGCCCTCAATCTCCCTCAGTAGTTCATCATCTTTTATTATGGCATCCGCAAGGTTTTCGAGATTTAACTTTATTTCTGTACGATTGATTTTCTCTTCATTCCAATTATTGATCTGTAAAGCAATCAAAATCCCAATAACCACCAACATAATCTCACCAATGGCATAGAGCAGGTACTTGCTGAATTTGCCATCAGTCAAGAGTATTATGCGGATTTGTCTGAAGAATTTTATCATCAATTTTTCATGATTTTTAATTTGATCCTGGCAATTTAGTGTCAATCAGAGCAATCAGCTTATCAGCTTGTTCTATTTTAACTGTCAATTCTTCAATGTAGCCTCGACGGTAGCCGAAGGATCTTTGAAGCGCATTTCTTACCCCTCTATTCTTATAGATTTCCATAAAGTCGAAATCAACCTTAGGGGCACTTGGGTCTATTTGGTTGTAATCTACATTCGGATGAACCTGAAGAATTTCCAGTTGTTGCAATGTTTCGCCCAGTTTGGTAATAGCAGCGTTAATCTCCTGGGTTTCCTGAAGATATGTCAGGAATTGACGATTCAATTCTTTGTCGATTCTGTCAATTGTGCCCTGTGCAATTACCAAATCATTCCGGTTGACATTTTTATCGATAGGGCTGAATATTTGAAATCGACTCAGGGCTGCAACGATTTCCCGATGTTCATCTGAAGTTAGCGCTGGCGAACCCCTGTCGAAAAGCGCTATGGTATTTTTAATGTTGTCATTTATGCTTTGATATTCCGACCTTCTTTCGGTAAGGGCAGTGAGGTCCACGGTCAACTCAACCTTCAGGTTGTTCAGAAATTCCGTGTCCTGATTATGGGTTTTTCTGAACTCATTCCAGTTGTCAACCTGAAAGGCTATCAAAATGCCAATAACCACCAGCAATACCTCGCCTACCGCATACAACAAGTACTTGCTGAACCGGTTTCCGGCAAGGAGGCGTTGACGGATTTGGCGGAAGAAGCGGAACATGGTTGAGGTTGGTTGTTTTAACAAATTACGAAAAAGAAGGGTTATTACCTTATTTGGAGTCAAGAGACTCCTATCGACATCTTGCCCTTGGATATCCCTTTTTGGCTATTTAATGCGGAAAGTGGTATTTTGAATGAAATAGGGGGTTTTCCCTCCCGGCTATAACCGCCCCATTATGGCTTCTAAAAAGCACGATATGAGAAATTTGCTTCTGATTGTACTGGTTGTGGTGGCCCTGGCCATGATTTACCTCTCCGTTCGTTTGGATGCCCTGCCTCCCGGCCTCACAGGGGTTGGATTTATTGTAATTGCTATTTTATTCAGACAGCAGAAGACGTAAATATTTACAACCAAGCTTATCAGGCCTTTTTGCTCTAAGTTTTAGGCAGCAGGTCCATTTCCCTTACCGCATACAGCAATATTGTTGAATTGCCGGGGGTTTATGTTCAGGAATGTCCTATTTAGTTAGAGTTAGAATTATTTCCACAGAAAGTACTACATCGGGCGTTTGAGGATCATCATCCAGGTCCTCCGGGCTGCTCTCGGAGATCGTTGCACTCCAGGTAGTATTTGAAATGGAATTGATGGTCATGACGGTGCTATCAGTGCCTTCGATTAGCGTTAATGTCTTTTCATCCGCACTTAGGCTCCAGGTGCCGCTTGTGGACCTATCACCAAAATTTGACACATATGTGTTATCGGATTTAAAGGTAATTGTGCCTGATACATCCGATTCTAACAAGGCTTCAAAAATTTCATATTGAACTTCTGCTTCAGAAGCAGAAATCCCTTCCACCTCGACCAGATATTCAACGAGTGATTGAGACCCTACCAAAATATTAAAGTCAAAGCTCGTAACGGACCAAGTACCGACTAACAATTCCTTCGTACTCAAGTTGCCGTTATCGCCGTCATCATCCTTATTACAGCTCGTAAAGCCGATTAGAATAGTGATGATAAAAAACCGGAACAGGATATTGCCTAATTTTTTCATAGCGCATAGTTTTTAACTCCAAATGATTTCCTTACTTATACTTTATGGGATGTACGCCACAAGGTATTTTGAAATGTGAAGCGGGGAAATGACCGGCATCATATGGGGGTTGAAATGCTCTTGCAGACCAAAATAGTTTATTAGCAAAATGCGCGACCTATTCAAGGTTCCGGGTTTAGCGGGCTTTTTCATTTAGACTACGGAGCTTCACAGGATTATGAGCGAAGCGAGTACTTCCGGCATTATCATTTAAAGCAGGTGCATTTCCAAAAACATTTATTTCAGCTTACAACAGGTAACCTTACTTATAAAATGCCTCTTTTTCGTAATTTGATGAAGTAACCAACCTGAACCTATGCTTCGCTTTTTCCGCCAACTTCGTCAACAACTCCTCACCGAGAACCGGTTCAGCAAATATTTGCTGTATGCGCTTGGCGAGATCTTACTAGTGGTTATTGGAATCCTGTTGGCACTTCAAATTGATAATTGGAACGAAGAACAAAAGGACCGGCGCACAGAACTTGGAATAATTAAGAATCTGAAGGAGGAATTTCAGGTGAACTTATTGGAGTTGGATGGCGTTCTTGAGGGATTGAATACGACCAAAGAGGCTAATGTTCAACTTATGGGATTCTTCGGTAAACCAGTGGATGAGCTGAATTTAATCAATATTGACAGCGTAATGTATTTATCTGTTGAATTTCAGCGTTTTATTCCTGCCCAGAACGCCCTTACAGACTTACTTCAATCCGGCAGGCTGCAGTTGATCACCAATGAAAGCCTTAAGAATCTACTTTATGATTGGTCCCGGATATTAAGCCAGGCAGATGAATCCTATTCCGGGATAGATCAAAAATTGGAAGTGGATATTTTGCCCTTTCTGACTCCCCTTTACCCTTTGAAAGACATAGATATGTACGGTCCCCTTGAATGGAAATATCCAAGCCGCCTTCCCAACAACAAGCTGGAGGTGTTTGCGCAAATTGAATATGAAAGTATCGTGGACGATATGTTATATCGCTTGGTTCGGCACGAAAAGGATTTGGAAAAGGCACGGACAATTTTGATAGATATTCTAGGCATAATCGAAAACCAAAAATAAATGGTTTCTTCCCGAAACCGGAGCTGAATTATTTAGGAATCGTGGGCAGCACAATTAGACATTACGATTCGGACCCATAAACCCCATACGCATCACACTGAACACCGAATCAGCAAATACCCACTGTATACGATAGCCTTGATTTTTGACGCCGCTTTACTCGTTCTTTTTTCTTTTTGCTCCTCTTCCGATGATTTTGACTCGGATCCACCAATTCCTGAAACGAAATTTGAAACTTTTTACAATGATAGCCTTACAACTGATCCAGATCCGGATCACAGGGTGTATGAAAACAATTAGATTAGGTTTTATCCATGCAGGTGATGGAAACCTATTTAATTGAAATCCAAACCTAACTCGCTGATTATTGGTGCCTTCTAAGGGAGAGAGAATCAATATGGGTATATTTGTTAACTACCACTCCAAACTATTTGCCTGTGCTGTGAACCTGAGCCGATCTACTAATTCGTCTCTTTGCTCATATGTGAGTCCAATCGTTGGGATTGTCCTGAGTACCCTCACCTTGATTTCGGCGGGCTTGGTATAAACTGACTTGTAGGGCAAGGATTGGTAGGTGCCCTCTATGATAAATGGAACTATGTCGGACTGACTCTTTATCGCCATCACGACAGGGCCTTTTTTATATACATTGAGCTTCCCGTCCCTGGATCGCTTACCCTCTATGGAAATAACCATATTGCCCCCCTTTTGTAAAAATGTGTTGGCTCGGTTCAGCGTGTTTTTTGCTTGCGTAGACCATTGCCGGATAATCACAAAGTTGGCAAGAGCCAAAAACCAGCCTAATACGGGGTAAAGAGCAAATTCAATATTGATTATGCCTCTCAGTTTATGGACAGGTAGGGTAGGCACAATCAGTGAGTCCAAAAAACTGCTTTGATTCAGAAGTACAAACACCATATTTCCATTAGTTTTTATACTGCTGTCTTCAAATTCAAAATGTATCTTCAGTCCAAAGAATCTGAAGTAAAGGTGGAGGTAACTTTTGAAAATGCGTATCGCTTTCCAAAGGTCAAACAATCGGATAAATGCTGCCAGCACAAAGAAGAATACCCCAAGAATGCAGAATGCAATTAGTTTTAGTATATACCATGTTGTCGAAATAATTTTCATGTACATGGTTTTATTCTCAACTAATACTCGCCCTTTTAAAACAACAACACTCAGTTCACTGATAAAGTAAATCGGAACCGGTGGAAGAAGCGGAGCATGGGTTAAGGTTGGTAGCCCCTTCGATTAATCAAATTCACCCAATGGTTTGCCTGCCAGCTCTTTATCATTTTCCGGCGGATAAAATGGGTACAAAAAAGTTGGTTTGATCCCGTGCATTGCAAATTAAGAGCAGTGCAATTTAAAGCCCTATCATGGTGTCTTTGAGCGAATAAGCAATATAGAGAACGTCTTTTTTTGATTGTTCGTCAATATGGTGCTTGTCGAGTGCAGACATGATATCATCCACCACATTATAGTATTCACTAACACTTATATTCATGCCCCTGTGCGCAGTGGGCATATCCATTCCGGTATATTCTTCAGGCCCTCCGCTACCGGACGCCAGGAAGTTGATCAGGTGTTGCCTAACTTCCGCAAAATGATTCGGGTCATCCTTCAGGGGTAAAAACCGGGCTTTCACAACCGGGTTGGTCATATGGAGTTCAATAATGTCATCAACGAGGGCTTCAATGCCACTGGCCCCGCCGAGTCGCTCATAAAGTGATTTTTGGTTGGTTGTTTCCATGATTAACGTATAGTTGGTTGTTTAATGTGTTATTGAAGATAGTGATTTGTTGACGATTTGTGATCCTTCTTGAAATGCCTTTTTCGTTGGATTGCATCGTTTAAATCAGTTGGATTACGTCGTTTACATTAGTTCGATCTTCATAAAGGGCACCAAGTTATTTGTGTGCATGCGGTATGCCCCCATTTCGTCGGCAATTGGTGCCGGCCCGGACTTTTTCATTGCTTTTTGTATCTTAAGAGGATGCAATCCCATCCAGAAAAAATCATCCGGTCTATTTGTCTGACGCGCAAGCGTGGTATCCGGGTATGCCTGCCATGAGACGACCGAAATTTTCACTTGGCAGCTGGGCCTTTTCTTTTGGCCCCTTTGAGAAGGACCCATGGTCTTTCGAAGCGTTTTTAGCATATGCGGCCCGGGCCGGTTATGATGGGGTCGAGATCAATGGATTCCATCCGCATCCCCACCCGGATGTCTATGATACGGACCAGAAGCGGCGTCAACTCAGGTCAATTGTTGCCGCGCATGGCCTGGGTATTTCCGGATATGCCCCCGATTTTCGCGAGGTCCCGCCGGCACGGGTGGCCCCGTCCGACTACCTGAAGGCCCTTGCGAAATCCGTAGCTTTTTGCAACAGCCTGGAAATCGGCGTGGTCCGTGTGGACTCCATAAGCCCGCCGGAGACGTTGGAGGCCAATGAATACAAGAGAAGGTTTGAACGATTGGCAACGACCTGGCGGGCGGCTGCCGATCTGTGCGCCTCGGGGGGTGTACTCCTGGTGTGGGAATTCGAGCCGGGTTTCTGGTTGAACAGGCCGAGCGAGATCGTCGCCTTGGTGGAGCGAGTGGACCATCCGAATTTCAAGGTATTGTTCGATACGAGCCATGCGTACATGTGTTCGGAAACCGGAGCCCGTCACCCGGGCAAAAGGGAAATCCTCGATGGGGGGATGCTGGAACTGTACGACAGGCTATCAGGAAATATCGGGCACTTCCACCTGATCGATAGCGACGGGACCCTGCACGGTGAGGAAACCAGTACCCATGCCCCTTTCGGAACCGGGAAGATCGAATTTGAAAAGGTTCTGGCCGCCATGCGCGGCGATGTTGAAAAGTTGGAATGGTGGTGCTTTGACTTTTGTTTCTGCCCTACGACCGAACGCGACGCAAGGCGCGCCATCCCCTTTGTGGAGGGCATTTTAAAACAACTTTCATGAACTACGCGGATAACAACGGGGTCCGGATCGCCTACCAAATCCGGGGTAGGGGGGAACCCCTGGTGCTGCTGATGGGGTTTGGCGCCGACGGGAACGCCTGGGAATCCCATGTTGCGCGCTATCAGGATCAATTTACGTGCGTGCTGATCGACAACAGGGGAGTCGGGCAGTCGGATCAGCCCGAAGGCCCGTATTCCACCGCCATTATGGCCGGGGATGCCGTGGCAGTCATGGAGCAGGAGGGCATCCAAAGGGCGCGGGTCGCGGGCATCTCCATGGGTGGGGCCATTGCACAGCAACTTGCGATTTTATATCCCGGTAAGGTCCATAGCCTGGCCCTGATCAGTACCTGGCCCAAATTCAACCGCTATACGCAGACGGTCTATGAAAATCTGAAAAAGATCCGTCCGGTCTGCCCACCCGATACGTTTATGGAACTGTTGCAATTGTGGATCTACGCTCCGCCGTACTATGAGTCGGGCCGGGAGCGGCTCCGGGCGGCGCAGTCCGCCGCTGCCAAAGCCCGTCACCCGCAGTCCCGGAAAGGCTTTGAGGGCCAGCTCGATGCCTGTATACAGCACGATACCACCGCCCGGCTCCGTGAAATTACCGTGCCTACCCTGATTACAGTGGGAGAAAGGGATATCTTCACCCCTCCGGCGTATTCGGAGGAGCTCCACCATAAAATCCGGGGCTCCCAATTGGAACGTTTTCCCGATGGGAGCCATGTGCATCATTGGGAGGACCTCGAACGGTTTAATGAGTTAACCTTGGCATTCTTTAAAGATACCTGAGATCCCCGGCAGAAAGAAACAACCAAAAGAGCAAGGGCATGTACCCTATAAAAATAGCATGCGAGACGTATACCTGGCAGATGCCCGGTGAACAGTACAAAGGAAAGCTGGATCATATCCTGCGCGTCATATCCAAAGCGGGTTTTAGCGGGATCGAACCGGAGACCAGTTTTTTTGGACCCCTGGAAGACCCGGTACGGATGCGGGAAGCACTGGATGCCTGCGGCCTGGAACTCGCCGCCCTATGCCATGTGGAAGACTGGAGGAACCCGAAGGAATCAGCCGGGGAAGCACATCGGGCCGGAAAATGGATGGACTTTTTAGCGCACTTCCCGGATACCCTGTACCTTCTGGTTCAAATGCCGGGAAAGGACCGGCAGGATTTAGTGGCGCGGCAGTCAAATGTGCTCAGCTGCCTGAACGCTATCGGCGCCCGTGCCTCAGCCCGGGGCATCGCCTGCTCCTTCCATCCGAATTCCCCGGCGGGATCCGTATTCCGCACGGCGGAGGACTATGCCGTCTTGATGGAGGGGCTCCACGCCGGGCCTGTAGGCTATTGTCCGGACGTCGGCCATATTGCCAAAGGCGGGATGGACCCCGTGCAAATTCTGTCTGCTTACCGGTCCCTGGTCAACCTGGTGCACTATAAGGATATCCATGCGGATGGACGCTGGGCTCGCACCGGTACCGGGGTGATCGATTTTGCGGCCATAACCGGGTATTTGAAGGCCACAGGGTACACCGGATGGATTGTGATGGAGGACGAGTGCGACCGGGCGATATCGGATCCGGATGGTTTGACCCTTGAAGCCGGGAAATATCTCGACGGGACCCTCAAACCTTTGATCGGAAACATGACGCCATAACATCGTAAACGCAATATATTATGGGAAGTAACAGGAGGAAGTTTATAAAGGACCTGGCCCTGACAGGGACGCTCCCGATTACCGGTTCCCTATTGGCCGGTATGGGGTCGAATCCGGTTGCTTATTCGGAGCCGACGGATGTAAAAATCGGGTTCAACCTGCTCGCCTGGTCGGCCACGGTTTCGGAAGATTTGGACCCCATCATCGAACGGTTGGCGGGCCTGGGATTCCACGGCGTGGAATGCGCCATGGGAGCGAGGGAGGCTGCCGCTTACAATCGTTTTGGTGAACGCGCGCGGAGCCTGGGCCTCGGGGTGAATTGCGTGCTGGCCGTCGGTCCGGATACCAACCCGGTTAGCCCATCCGCGGCCGTCAGGGAAAAGGCGCTCGATGAAATCAGGTGGGCCATTGACAGGGCCGCCAGCATGGATGCCCGCGTGATCTGCGGCCCTTTCCATTCTGCTTTTGCGCACTTTACCGGCGCCCCGCCCACCGATCAGGAGTACGGCTGGAGCGCCGGGGTACTCCAGAAGGCTGGGGACCATGCCGCACAGGCCGGTATAACCCTTGCCCTTGAAGCCCTGAACCGCTTTGAGTGTTATTTGTGCAACACTATGGATCAACTCACTTTTCTGGTGAACCGGGTTTCCCATCCCAGCGTGCAGGCTATGTTTGACACGCACCATGCAAATATGGAAGAGAAGAAATTCGCAACTGCAATTGCCGCCGTCTCACCTGTCCTCAGGCACGTCCATATCAGCGAGAATGACCGCGGAACCCCGGGGTACGGACATGTCCCCTGGGAGGAAACCTTCCGGTCGTTATCGGAGAATCGCTATACCGGATGGCTGACCATTGAGGCCTTCACCAGGAATGACCCGGATTTTGCGAATTCGATTAATGTCTGGCGCAATTTTTCGCCGGTCTGGGAGATGGCCGAGGAAGGGCTGGGATTTATCCGGAAGATGTGCGACGCCTACCGGCTAAACTACCGGTGAATTATCAACGGTGGAAGGCCCGGGGTTTATCAGTGCCAGCCACTGCCCCCACTAAGATGGGGAAGTGCAACGCAAGCCGCTGTCCCGGCCCAAGTATCTAATTAATGACCAACCTTTCCATCGTGGTCAATTCCGGGGTCCCACCCCGGTTGCCGCAACCCGAAGCCGTATACACGGCTCCTCCGTAAACGACCAGGCCGGTCCCATGCCGTCCCTGGTTGAAGCTTGGGTAACTTCGCCATTCCCCGGTTTCCGGGTTGAGGCCTTCAACCTCGGCATGGGCCTTTTCCTGCAAAGTTGATTCTCCGCCTGCGACCAGCACATGCCCGTCGAAGACAGTGGAGAACGTTCCAGCCCGTTCAGTAGGGATCGGTTTCGCTACCGTGGACCAGGTATCCGAAGCTATGTCATAAACGTCCACTTCGGCCACCGTACCGCCGAACGGCGTATCCGCCGACCCGGTATTGCGGCCGGCCAGGGCATAGATCCTGCCCTTGTGCATGGCGGCCTGAAAATGGTCCCGTGTCCGCGGCGCATCCGCCAGTACTTCCCATTCCCCGGTTTTCAGGTCATAGCTGTCCGCCCAATTTTTGTGGTCGCCGATATGTCCGTTTTTGATCCCGCACAGCATGTATATTTTGTCCCCGGACAGGACATTGCCCGTGGATCCCCTTTGGCGGTTTTCCGGGATGGCATCCCCCCTGGTCCAGGTATTGCTTTCCGTATCGTAAACATAGATATGGTCCACCGGGTATTCCGCCGGATAGCCACCGGTTAAGGCTCCCAGGATATAGACCTTGCTGCCCACCACAACCGGTTGGAAATGGTGCATTTCAATGGGGGGTTCCGGTCCCTCGGACCAGATGCCGGTTTGTGTGTCGTAAATGCTTACCGGACGGATGCCACGGCCGCCAAGGAGATAGAATTTGTCGCCAACGCCTACAAAGGCGGCCTCGTGGCGAGCAACGGGTTTGCTGCCGTCCGTACTTTCAACGAATTCCCAGGCGGGATCGGTGCGGTCAGTTTCTTCTGCCGCGGTAGCCGAATCATTATTTTTGGAAGTACGCTCCCCACCGTTGCAGGCCAGCAGGGAAAGGGTGAACAAGGCGGCGATGGGTATAACGGGAAGGCGGATCATGTCAAAGTAATTATTTCCACTTGAAGATACGGCATAAAATTTTAGGATTTGGGGATTTGGGATTAGGAGGAAGCAGGATTTCCTGCTTATAATGTGGTGGCCATCCCTCTGGCTGCCGGCGTGCTATATACTACGGGTTTTGTGCTCGGACCGGCGATAGGGGCGGTATACCACAGAACTCCGGTATCCGACCAATAAGCGCCTATCTCCATCAATATGTTGCTGAGGCCCCAGTGTGTTCAGATATTGCCTGAATGGGCAGACCGTAATCCGAATCCTGTCCCTGGTTCTCAATTCATTAAGCCGGAGAACAACAATTTTTGTAATTTGAAGAGGTAACCAACCTCAACCATGTTTCGCTTCTTCCGTCAAATACGCCAGCGACTCCTGACTGACAATAAATTCAGTAAGTACCTGCTGTATGCGGTTGGAGAGATTCTCTTGGTGGTGATCGGGATTTTGATTGCGTTGCAGGTAGATAATTGGAATAATAAGCGAGAGGATAGGCTAAGGGAAGAAATACTAGTGAAAAATATTATCCAGGACCTGACCGACGACGGAGTTACTTTAAATCAGCTGATTCAACAGGCGCTATTCAAACAAAATATCCACCTTCAGTTGTACGATGCGACCCGTGCGGATTCTTCAGGCGATGATGGGGAGATCTTCACCTCCGAGTATCTGGAATATATCGACCTGGTAAGCCAAACCTGGGATAATCACAGGAATTCGCCCCAACTCATCTCCGATCTGGAGATAAGAAATCAACTGAACCGGTATTTAAGCGATTATCAGAAGGCTGCCAAATATGTTGACATCAGTAATGGTATTGTAACAGAGGCCCGTGATTTTAACAAAGAATACGACCTATTAAACCTGGAGGCTGTGTTTCGGTCAAGTCCGGATAATCAGGACTTTGATCCTTCCCAACTTTTAGATTCTGAACAATTACTTAAAACTTTGCGATCAGGGGCATTCGATCAGGTGGTTGTTGAACTTTTTCTCAGTACACAGGATGCGCTGCAATGGCTTAACAACCTGCTTCGGCAAAACGAGACGCTGGTCGCATCTCTGAACACTTATCTGGACAAACTGAATAAGCCATGATCCGCTTCTTCCGCCAGCTCCGACAACGTCTAATAGCCGACAATCAATTCAGCAAATACCTGCTGTATGCGGTTGGGGAGATTTTACTGGTGGTGTTTGGGATCATTATCCCTTTACAGGTTAGACAAATTGGAAGAATCCCAAAAAGAGCGTAACGGCAAAAAATATATGGGGAGGAGGCAGCACATTCGGTTTTAATAAATAATCTGATCGCTTGAAATATGAAACTTAAAAAATTAGTTCAATGGGTAGAGCTTGTTGCAAACATTGCAGTTGTAATCTCAGTGGTGTACCTTTCCTTAGAGGTACAAAAAAACACGAAAGCCATTGAATCTCAATCCATAAAAGACAGATCTCAGAGACTAAATCAACCCTATATAAATTCACCCCTTATTCCATCAATACTTGCTAAGATTAAGCAAGTCGATGGTCCAGAGCCGGGAGAAGCAAATTTAATGAACCGTTATAATCTTACTTATGAAGAGGCCGCAATATATGGTAGATATACAACTGAAATTATGAGTGGCCTGGAAGCGGAATACATTCAGGCTGGCCCATCTCAGGGACTCATAGAACGTGTTCAGCTTTTATTTCTTTTTCCGGATATCTATATAGCCTGGGATAATGGTTATTTTCCTCAAATCCAATCCATTGAATTTAAAGACTATGTATCACACATTAGAACACTACCTTTAGCTAAGATGGTATCTGACTATAAAAATGCCTTGGATTCTTTAAAAACACTAAAAATTGAGAACACAGATACTATTCGCCAATGAATTATCGAAATTGATATTACAAAGTTTCTGTTTATTTAATCAATAAGACCTTATTTGAGACAGTACGGCGAAAATCGAAAATTGGCCTGTTGTTTTTTCGTACCCTCGTCAGGAACCGCTTAGTTTTCTAGTGCTGCCAATTGAATCACCAGCTGCTCCCGCTTTTCAAGCAATACCAGATATTCGTTCTCCAGGTTTTTGACAATGGGGTTTTCCGAAGAGGAAGACCTAAGCAAACGCGTCATTTCCTGACCTAAATCCTCCAAGCGTTCGGTTAGGACTACCAGGGATTGTTCCAGACTGTCCCGGACCTGAACGGTCTGAGTCGTTTCGGGTGCTATAACAGGGTCGGTTTGTGCCAGGCAATTGGAAGTCAGGGCGAAGGATAGGATGACCAATAGTTTTTTCATATAATTGGGATTTTTGGGAAGATGTTGGTTGAAGTCACAAGGATAGGCAAACTGGCCCAGGATTCCTTACGGCTATGCACAAATGACCTAAAAAACTGTGTTGCTGGTTCTATTCGTAGCCCCGCTAGGAACCAAACCAATTAAATAACCCAATATTTCACTTCAAATCGGGCAAATTTTGGGCAAATTAAAAAAGGCTCAACTGAAATACATCAGCTAAGCCTTTGACTAACATGTGACCACGCCAGGATTACCTTCGCTGCGCTTGGTTTTCCTGACTATCCCATAGTCTGCATCGAAAGCTCCAAACCTGTGGTTTGCGCCTTGTTTCGCCTTCACTTCGGCAATCAAGAAAGCTTTCTGCTCAATTTGCTACACTCCGAATTGAGGAGAAGTCACAATTCCATCTTTACCGGAACCTCAATGTATCCGTCCCCATACCACCTGATGATCAAAGGCTCTTGTGCATCCTCAATGGTTTCCTTGCTCACATCTTTGCCTGTGCCATAATTAATCTCCGTGAATGGTAACTTAGATCCACTAGGTCTGAGAATATGCCTAAATGGGCAGACTGTGATGCTTATATTAACAAAAAACACCAAACCCGATACCTTTATGTATCTGAATTACCTACCCGGTTATCTCATTACATCAATCCGTAATTCTCTAATTACTTTAGAATCCAGTTAAATTCTACCAGATTGAAACAATACCAATCGCAGCCACACCACCTACAACCAATACAAAGACCAAAGGTATTCCAATCCACAGCATGGTTGAGCCAATTTTGTCTTTTAGCTTAACCGTTCTGATATCTTCAGTACGCAATAGGCTTTTGATCAGTTTTCCGGATTTCTTAGTCACACCATAAAATTGTCCATCCTCATAGGTGATGTATTTGTACTCGGCGGATTCCCCATTGGAGTTGGTGATTTTCGTCTGGATATGCTCCTGCTCTGCTATCTCCAGGGTCGTCGGGTTCCTTTGGTAAGCCACACAGCTCTGGAACAGGATCAGGGAGGTCATCAATAGTAAACAAATTATCAGGGTCTTTGATAATGGTTTCATGCCTCTGGATTTATCTTAAACTAAGATAGGTAGTGGACCACATAAGCATGTCCGGTATTTTGCTTATCACAAGTTTTCGGACAACCGATCCAGGGTAATAGCTAAATTGATTTTATAATCCTATAGGGATCTAATTTTAAATTTTAAAGGATGTGGACTTACCGACTTTTTTTTGTTCTATTTCTACTGTTGACCTTTTCTTCCTGCAATAAGATTGGGGTTTGGGATGATGTTGAGATTCCTTCACTAGGTGGTTTCGGCAGTTTTGATTCGGATGGGCTTTGGGAAGGGCTTGGCAGTTCTGATTGGGAATATGGTAGTTTTGATTGGCAGGGATCTGATTGGGATTACTTCACTTTTAAGTTATGGGCCGAACAGGACTTCTATTGTGAAACAACAGAAATGATGTACCGCAATCCTGTTTATTATCAAGGGCCAAACGTTAAGTTCTATAGTAATAATCAGTTTACTGTAGATTTAGAATTTGTCCATGGGGAATTATATAGCACATGGCAGAAAAATATTTTTTTTGACACCCATAGCAGGACAGGTGAATGGTATTTAATCGAGGAATCTGAAGATAAGGTAACCTTTGAGTTGATTTATGAAGTAGATGGCCAAGAGCGGATAGAGATATTGGAATCACGACCTACAGTGATTCAAGAAGCAGACACTACACTTTATTACACAAGTTGGATTGTTAGCCGAGAATGTTTGAATCGGGACACGGTCTCAGTATGGAGCAATACATGGGTAGATTACATGGAGACATGGAAGAATTAACCTGTACCATTCCAGATTGTCTAAATTTTGACACTTAGAAGAAGGCGAGATCATTTACCTGGAGTTTAAGGCAACCAAGAAATATGGCATGGAGAAGAATGGCCCCAGGTTCTATTTTTAAGTTGCCGTGTCGACCAACAAGCAACGATCTCCCCCAAAAGGTAGCTTAGGTCCACTACGGCTGAGATCATGGGTTAATGGGCAGACCATTTTTCTATTTTGTAGAATTTGATTTGTGATACCCAAATATCAATATTGGCTTTCTTAAAATCGATATATTGTTCATATATAAACAATTGGAGGGCAATACTATGGATGTAGGAACTATAAACCAATGGGCTTCTTTAATAGCCAATTTAGGAGTACTAATCGGGATAATTTTTCTTGCAATGGAACTGAGACAGAATACTAAGAATCTGGCTGCCCAGGCAAGGGCTACCTATTTTTCAAGTCTTGCTGATACTTTTAGGATTCCGGCAGAGAATATTTCACTTACCGAGGCTATGGCAAAGGATCAGAGTGGAAAAGAATTAACCCAAGCTGAACGTTGGCAAGTAATGGCATTTTGGACACGAGTTCAAACAACAGTTGAGTGGGGATATAAGGAACTGCCCCGATCGGAATTTCTGCATTCTCTGCCATTCCAAAAAATCACCTATGACATGATGCCTTTATATCGAGCTTCATGGCAAGAACGAGAATCCCTATTCGATCCTACATTTTACGGATTTATGATGAAGAATGTTTTTGACAAAGGCGATCTTGAAAATAATTTAGACAAAAATGATTAGGTTACCATAGGGACCAATTAGCGACGATATTTCCTGAAAAGTAGCTGAGGTCCACCCTAAGAGAGATAATACTTAAATGGGCAGACCGTGCACGCTAAAACGAATAGATGAAGCCACTCTGATATTATCGTTTTGCCATTAATCAGGGAAGTTTTGTTCTTGAAAGCACGGTAAGAAAAGCCTTCCCGCTAACCCAAGCAGCCACGCCCCCAACTATAAAGCCACTAATAAAAATCTCCATCGGCCAACTAAGGTCTAACTTGTCCCCTATGAACATAAAGAAGAGTGCCGTAGGTATCAGACTTAAAAAGAGCCCAATGATCCATAATAAAAGCCATCTATTAGTCTTAATTCCTTTTTTAGTTAAAAAGAAATATTGAGCTATTCCTGCAAAAGTGCCACTGCCTACGGTTACAATAATGGGATCGAGCGGTCCGGGCAGGTTACCATAGCCCATTAATCGTAAAGGCCAATCTATTATAATGACCATTAGTCCAATGCCAATGGCCGTAACTAATACCCAAGAAAAAGGTCCTAATCTATTATTAATATTAATTGATTTTAAAACAATTGACTGCAAATACCCAATAAAGGCTCCAAAAACTATAGAAACAATGAGCCTACGAATATACATCCATACCGTAAAATCCCAGGTCTGTTCAGGTGCCCAATGCTTCTCAAAATCAAATCCGTATTTTAGGGTAAAATCAAGCTGAAGCCAAAGGACAAAGCCAAGCCCAAAGCCAGCGGCGTTAACAAGAACCCATTTGAGCAGTACATTTGTTTCCATCGAATTGTTTGCTAGTCAGCCAATTAAAGATATTAAAAATCTGCAAATCAGGCCTTTTGGAGTTCATCACTGCGTTCTCACTGAAAAGCAACGGATTCATTGGATTATCGTGAATGCCCTTTAGTTTCAGCTTAAGTTCTCCTAGGTATTCCTCTCCCTTAGTAGGTGACAAAAAAAGTCAAGTTCAGAAATAGATCGAGAGGGGATACGTATTGACCAATTAGCCACGATCTCCTCCAAAAGGTAGCTCAGGTTCACTGCATGAGAGATAATGGCGAAATGGGTAGACCGTGAAGCGAATCCTGTCCCGAAATTTAATGCTCCGGATTTGCTTTTAGGATTGTAATTCTTTTCCAGTAGGAAATAGAACGCCAGATCCATTCCAAGGGTCCGAATTTAAAATAGCGTGCCCACAAATTGCAGGCAACAACCTGAATGGCAAAGAATATAAGGGCATACATTGAAACAATAAAGGGCCCAATACGCAGACCTTGATCAAAACCATACCCATAGAATAGTGTGGAGAACATGATGGTCTGGAGTATATACGTGGTCAAGGCATATCGACCAACATTGGCCAATGGTGTAAGATAGCGTTTGAAGCGGGCACTTTGACTCAGTAAAACAAGACCGGCTGCATATCCCATACTCAGTGCTGTCGATCCGAATACCGTACAGAGATCACCTACTAAATTTTGAAGCCAGGTGCCTCCACCTATTGCTTCGGGAGAGTATCCAACAGAGTGCCTCAAATATTGGATGATTCCCATTCCTATCAACCCTAAAATAACCCCCCAGATGAATACTCCCTTTATTATCGGCCTGTGGATTGTCGCATCGTGGAAGTATCTTTTTCTGGCAGCATAGATACCCAGAAGACACATGCCGAAAAACGATGTATTATCGACTGGGTTTGGAGGGATAGATTTAGCGTTAAACGCCATTACCTCGCTTATCGACCCCACGCTGTAGGGGTGTGATTGCCGTAATTCCCGAATCTGTTCCTGGGACCGTTGAATAATTGCTTCGGCGGGAAGTTTTTCCGGGGAGGGCTCATGGGTGTAATTTAGGGCGCGCTGAATAGGAAAATGCAGGTTGAATATCAGCCACCCAAGTAGTAAAAAGTATCCGGGTACTTTACGAAAAAGTAAAAGAACAATTCCAAATTCAGCATAAAGCATTAAGACATCTCCATCATATAACAAGCAGTTTAACATGCCAATCAAAAACAAAGCGAACAATCTGCGCAAGTAAAATGCGTAATTCACCCCTCCCGTTTTATATGATTTGGCTATTTGTAAGGCAATGCCAAACCCAAAAAGGAATGAAAACAGCCGGAAGGATTTATACTCAAAAAAAATCCGGGTTAGGGCCAATGCAAGCTCGTCCTGGGGAGCGGTCCAAACTGGGAAGGTGGCGCCAAAGTTATACATATTTACCAGCAGGACGCCGAAAAGCGCAAATCCACGCACAATGTCAACAGATTCTATTCTCCGTCCCGGATCGGTCGGTGTTCCTGCCAGATGATTCATGCCTGAACTTTCAGAAAGTAATTGACAAACGGTTTATATAAACCCGACTTTACCTGCCGAAAAATGTAAATTGGATTTATCCCATCTGTCACTGATCTTAATAAGGTAACAAATTATAAATCAATTCGAAAGAATAATAATCCTTCCTTTTTTGTAATTTGATGAGGTAACCAACCTCGACCATGCTTCGTTTCTTCCGCCAGCTCCGTCGACGACTTCTAACTGATAATAAGTTCAGCAAATACCTGCTGTATGCGGTGGGGGAGATTTTGCTGGTTGTGTTTGGTATCCTGATTGCTTTACAGGTTGATAATTGGAATGAGGCTAAAAAAGAGGAGTCACTTTATATCACCTATTTGTCGCGTCTGAAATCAGATTGTGAGAATCTCCTGGAAACTGTGAGATATACTAAACTCATGCAGGATGAAATAGTAGCCTTGAACAAATATCAGTTGGATTTTATAAATGGAAACTTAACGCCATTAGATACCTTCAAACTAGCAGTTTCAATTGAATTTACAGCTGGTATTAATCCTTATTCACTGGAAATCCCCGTTTATTCAGAATTAGAGAACACGGGGAGGTTGACCTTGATTGAAAGTGATTCTCTCAAACAGGCTTTAGCTGGATTTCAGGAGTATAAAAATTTTAGATTGAAAAACAATTTGGAGTGGGAGCCGTGGGTGTTTAAATACAGGGCTATGGTACGTAACATCCTAAACGCTGAAGACAGAATACGCATAAATGAAATGTGGAGCATTCCATTGGATTCATCATTTGTTAGCAAGTCATGGTTTAATGCGTATTTCGACAATGGAATTTCTGGTGATTTCGCATTAAAGACGAATAAGGAAAGGTTTACGACAGACCTCCTCGAGTCAGAAGAATTACCCGGATTGGTTGCAGATATCTATATAGCTCAAAGAATAACCCAGGGCCTGCTGGTAGATGAAGAATCCAACATCTTGAATTTAATCCGGCTCATACAAGGTGAAGTTGATCGTTTAAGCGATTAGCACAGTCAATACAAACGTCAAAGGCATACTATTATAAATATTAGGCCTGATTTTAAAGATGTGTTCTGAACAGGAACCATATATTCATTTCAAGTTTAACTACAGCTTTCCCGCCAATGATTGCTTTTTCGTAATTTGATGAGGTAACCGACCTCAACCATGCTCCGCTTCTTCCGCACCCTACGCCAAAAACTTCTAACTGAAAACCAGTTCAGCAAATACCTGCTATATGCAATTGGGGAGATCCTTCTTGTAGTTATAGGTATTCTGATAGCATTACAGATCGACAACTGGAATGAGAAACGGATTACCAAACAGAGGGAAATTAAGTATATAACTGAATTGAACCATAATCTAAAAAGGAATTTGCGTCAATTTGAATCCTTTTCAAGTGCTCAAAAAGAATTGATCCACAATATGTCAAAACTGATTGAGTACAACAGAAACGGCCTGAAATATCATGACTCCCTGGGCAGCTATTTTAGAGGCATAAGTTGGCTTGAACAGGCTAACCTGGTAACCTCTTCGTATCAAACGATGAAAGCAACCGGGTTGGATATTATATCTTCGGACTCATTGCGTTTAAAAATCGTTGATCTTCATGAAGTCCAGTATGGTCAATATATCGATTTGGTGAAGGATGTTGGCTTGTCACTTTACAACACAAGGGTCCAACCCTTAAGCAGAAAGTACCATGATTTAGCTATGAGATTTGAGAATAGAGATTATATTGATTTCCTCGAGGATAGAATCATTTGGAAAAAGGATCTCGTCATGATAACTGACGATCTTAAAAAGGAAACGGAATTATTAATTGATCAGATCAACGCTGAGTTAGATTAAATATTAAATTTTAATCATGGAAAAGCCCTTTCCTTGTTCCCGATTACTTTTTAAGCTGCCAAGAACAATTAACCGATGCTACGCTTCTTCCGTTATATCCTTCATATCCCTTTAATCACTGGTGTTATCTTTATAGTACCTCTCCTTTAAGTAGGTAACAATAAAAAGCAAGTTCAGAAATCGATCGAGAGGGGATACGTATCGACAAATTAGCGACGATCTCCCTGGAAAAGTAGCTGAGGTCCACTCTCACAGAGATAAAGCCAAAACGGGCAGACTGTGATCCGAATCTCGTCCGTGGCTCCCTTCCTATTAAGCCGGAGAACAACAATTTTCGTAATTTGATGAGGTAACCAACCTTGGGTCCATGCTCCGCTTCTTCCGCCGGCTCCGTCAACGCCTCCTTACTGATAGCAAATTCAGCAAGTACCTGCTGTATGCGGTAGGAGAGATCTTGCTGGTGGTGATCGGGATATTGATTGCGTTACAGGTGAATAATTGGAATCAAAAATGGCAAGACCGGACACTTGAACAGGTCTATCTGGAACGGCTTCAGGCGGACCTAAGTGGGGATCTGTCCGGTTTTCTCAAACTTCAAAAAATATTCAACAGCAAGAAAGAATTTCTGACTTCATTGCAGGTCGCGGAACCATTAGAATTTAATAGTGTTACACCGGAAGAATGGCTGGAAGGATTAATCGCCTCCAGATTCGTATCGTTGCCCACGGTCCGTTCTGCGACCTTCGATGAACTCTCCGGATCGGGTCGACTCACACTCATTAGGGATTTGAAACTGCGTACTGCCCTTTCTAATTATTATGCCGAATACGAGCTAATGTCCCGAATTTTGGTTAAACCAGTTGGCCTATACAAACAACTTGTCTATGAAGTTTTCTCCGGAACATTGCTAAATGAATGGCGTACCCGACATGAAATAACTGATATACATCATATAACCGAAGGCTACAACAGGCTAATGGACCATCCGGGGTTTGAGGCTGCTGTAAATGCAGAACTTGCCTATACAGGTGATTTGTTGTACTACAGCAATATTTTTATCGATTCAGTGGTAAAAATGCAAAAGCGGATCAATCAAAATCTCGTCTTTTCTCAATAACTTATTGCAGATCTATGCTCCGCTTCTTGCGCCAAACTCCTATTGCCACAAGGGAAACTTCTAATATACCTCTCCCTTAGTAGGTAAGAATAAAAACAAGATGGTCGTTTGCGTGGTTCAAAACTAAAAGAGCGATGTTTTCAGAGATAACTTAATCTGCGATCTCATTGTAGATGTCCCGGGTAATCAGCCATTCGCCACCTGAGGAACGTTCGTAAACAAAAATATACTTGAAATGGATGTTTTGTGTTGAATCACTTCCCACTTGACCCATTGTACCATTTATCAGGCCCCACTCAATAGCCACATCGTCTTTAATATTTATATCCCTGGGTGTCATTTCTATCCTTGGCAATATTATTTCATATAACGGGGCGATAAACTCTCTTAAGGCTTCCTTTCCTTCAATTGGTCGAAGTCCGGGTCCCAGATAAATGATATCAGAACTAAAATCTTTCAGGACCATTTCAACATCCGTTGTATTTACACCTAAAACATGCCTTTCTCTTATCAAATCGATTGTCTCTAAATCCCTGGAAGTATCTGTGTTTACCTCTTTTGGGTTTGAGCAACCCGAAAAAAAAGCCGCAGCTAAAACGAATAGGACAACTTGTTTCGATGTCCTAAATAATGGAATTGACAAGTATATTTCCGGGGCAATCATATCTAATCTTTATTCAGAAAGATCTGAATTGAAAATATCTGCCGGGCATTTCCAGGACCCGTCATTTTGCTTCTTCCATATATTGATATACTTGCCCTTATCTTCATTTATAATATTTCCAGTAGAATCCTGGATTTTTGTTTGATACACTCCAATGACGTAACCCAGATCACCGGATTTCGATATTTCAATGGTTTCGGGATAAAATTCAACTGTTAGGTTTTCCATGCTGAACATGGGTTGATAGAAATTCCGGATATTTTCTTTTCCCTTGATGGATGGATTATTCGGGGGCATTGTCACAGGAATTTGATTATCCGTATACAGGGACAGGAATTCCTGCAAATTTTTGGATTTGGCGGCGTTGCCCCAGGTGATATCCGCCTGCTTAATCTTTTCCTTTTCAATTTCGATTTGCTCAGGAAAAGGTTGATTATTATTGCTACACGCGCTAAATAAAATTGCATAAGCCGCAAGAAGCGAGATAAGAGGTTTCATTTGTTCAGATCATTTTAATGCTAAATCAAATGGTGATTTCAAAAGATGAAATTGGGAAGGTTTACACTCATCGAGATAATGGCTAAATGGGCAGACCGTATTGCAAGAACTGCAAGGATTAGTTACCAAGGTTCACAAATTATGGTAACCGATTTATTGCCTTCGCCGTCTTCTTCTGTGTAATTTTCCTGTTTGGCGCAGTCATCCCTAATTTCCTGAATTTCCTGATTTACCCGTATTCCGGAAGAATCAAAATATTGTACAATCCTAGTGCAATCACAGTCATTGTTGCACGAGGCCAACAGCAATGTAACTGCAATGAAGGTGAAAGGAGACTTTAGAAGCCTTTTCATTTTCAGCTGACAGATATAATCGAACTGAACAGGCTTAAAAGCAGCCCGTTAACTGACTTTAAACCCATGTTTAAAGTACGAAAAAAGATAATTTGAATCTGTAAATAACCATAAATTTTTGTGCGGAATGAATCTATATATGACAAGTGCGAATTTGCTACTTATATCAAGTTGTGATATGGTGTCGGCGCGCAATTTCCCCCCTCGGTTATGGGGGCAAATCAGGAGTTCCGGTATTTTCTAAAGACCCTAAATTAACAAATACAATTGGCTTGTAGAAATCCAGGCCCTTTCCCTTAAAGTGGCCATCCAGGATTTGCTGGTGATCATTGAGTCGGAATTGGAAAATTCGTAAAGCGTATAGCTACGGTAACCTTGTCTACCGACCCAAAAATGCTAAACTATTTACCAAAGGGATTATAGCTGTTATCCTCTCCCTTAGTAGGTAACAATAAAAAGCGAGTTGGCATTCGTTTCATCCTGTAGGGCATTCATTGCTTTCAAGGATAGACGCCCAGGTTCTATATTTAGGAACCCGTATAGACCAATTAACAACGATCTCCTACAAAAGGAAGCTGAGGTTGCTTTGATCGAGATATGGGTTTAAAGGCTTTATAGTTTAATGTGATGACCGTTAGAATGTATAACCTTCCAATTCATATCTTCTTTCCTGAAAACGTAGGTCCAGGATCCTATTGCATGGTAGATTTCATTGTTTAAATCGACCATTTTAAACTCAAATTCTAAAGTCACAGTCGCGGCTAATTCTGATAGCGGGAGTATATGTACATTTTCCCAGTCCCACTGCTCAACCCTTTTTGTGTTTTGGTAATGACCTGTTGTTATTGCAATCCAGTCTTCATACCCCCCAATAATTTGTCCATCGCTACCCATAACAAAATCGCCGGAATTACTCCAAAACCCAATCATTGCCTTGTAATTGCGAGTTAGCATAGCTTCACGATATTTTTCCAATTCATGCTTAACATCATTAACGACGTTAAATTCCCATTTAGGTTTTAATGTTTGTGAAAGGGCCGTGTAAGAACAAACCAGTAATAAGAGCACGCTAAAAATGGGCCTTCTTAATTGCTTAAAAATAAAAGGGTTCATTGTTAATTATTTTATATCGGAAGCATTAGAAACTTTATTAATCTGATTGGAATTTAGATTCCACAACTTTCAGCAAGACCTCATTGAACATATTTGGCTTATCCCAAAATAGGGAATGTGATGTTTCCGGAATGATATGGACATAGAGGTCATCTGCATATTTCCCTATAGATTCAACATCCGTAATTTCACTATCACTATTAATCAATATGATAGGGCATTTGACTCTATTCAATGCCGGTTTCATTTCATCATTCCTCCATGTGAAAAGGTTTCTAAGCATATCCCACCAAAAAACAGGTATTTCCTCTGGCAGCATTTCACTATATCGCTGAGCCAGTTCAGGCTTAAGAAAAAAACCATTCAAATCGGCTAAGTTGCCCTTCCTTATTTTAACTTTCCATGAGGCGATCAAATTTTCGACCCAACTATCAGTTCTATAATTTTCAGTGTCATTCACGATATCAACAAGCACTAATCCTTTAATTGTGCTCATTTCCCGTGAGGCTGCTGATAAGGCAACTACTCCACCCATGGAGTGCCCAATCAGTACGACATTCTCAAGGTCTAGTTTCTTAATCAGTGTAATTACATCCAGACCGTAGTTTTCCATTGTCCATTGCTCTCTATTTTTGCCCGATTGACCAAAACCCGGCAAGTCCAGAGTGATGACTTTGTACTTTTCGGAGAAATACGCATATTGATTATCCCAACTTTCACTCGTTTGACTCCATCCGGGAATAAAAATCAGGTTTAAATCTCCGTGCCCTTTAATTTTATAATAAATATCGACGTCATCGAATGACTTCACTTTGCCCGAATCTCTAATAGTACATTGAGCAAAACAAAGAATGAGTAGTATACTTAATAGAACTTTCATATCTATATATGTTTTCTGCTATTTACCTGCACCTTTTGGGCTAAGGCGAATATCAACTTCACAAAAGATTTTAAAGGTCCGTTATTAAAGCAATCAACAATTCCAGGGGGAACGCTTAACGATTAATACGGCGAGAACTGGTGCAGTTTTAAGGTAATAAAAAATAAGTTACATAGCTGATATACAGTGGTATAAAATTTTCTGTTGGCGAGGGGTTATTGGAAGGATGCCTAATTTAAAACTCATTGAATTTAAAGTAACGGGAAGGGCTGTAATTATGTAACCGTACCGACCACTTAGCAACGATCTCCCCTAAAAGGTGGCTGAGGTCCTCTCTAAGATAGATAATGGCTATATGGACAGACCGTGATCCGGATATTACATTCCTGTTCCTGTTCCTATGGGTTACATCATTTGCAAGGCTTGTTCCGGGTTTGGAAGTGGTAAATATGGGAAAATGTGCCATAGGATTCTGGGCACAGGCAGGGTTGAGGTCCCTAATCCCCCAAATCAAAAAAAGGGCTCAAATCGATTAACAACTTCCATTGCCCCGGACCTGGGGGGCGTCGCGGAATCAATTTATATCACAATGGGCAAACTCCGGTTTTGGCAAGGTCCACTGCGGGGTATCGTCCGCAAAACTTTTGCAAATCAAAACACCCGACAGATCCCAATTGCTCAGGTCCTGGTTGAATTGGGATCCGGCAAACATCAGCGACATATCCGTAACACTACTGACGTCCCAGGACCTGATATCCTGGTTGAAGTCGGATTTATAGAACATATAACTTGTATACAAAACATTACCAATATCCCAGGAATCCAGGGGTTGGTTAAACGAAGTCCGCGCAAACATAGACGGCATTTTTATGACGCTGCTTACATCCCAATGATACAGGGGTTGGTTGAAGGTGGACCGCGCAAACATGGAGCTCATGTCAGTCACATTGCTGACATCCCAGGAACTTATGTCCTCGTTGAAGTCCATATTTGTAAATAAGCGGCTCATATCCGTTACCCGTGATGTACAAATCCCCTCCGGGATTCCGCCCCAGCCCAGCATTTCCTGGATGGCTCCGTTACCTACAATCGTATAGGTTTTGCCATCGATGATACCCTGCTGGCCCACCTCAGCCCATTCATGGGCTTTAATGGTTACGCCGTTGGCATCCAGATAAATTGGGTTTGGTGAATCGCTGTCCGGGTCGCCAGGTTCCCCGGTATTGTCCGGGTTTTCTGTTATCGGCCCGCCCTGCGGCACTGGGATATCGGATAGGGCATCATTGTCACTGGAGCAGGCGCTCAACAGGGATAAAATCAGGATATGCCGGACTATTTTCTGAAAGCTTTTCATAATCCATTCATTAATAAGTTGATTTTCAAGTAAATTTTATAGCAGCACAAGTAATTGGATGGGCTATACCCGGGAACTAGTTCAAATCGCAATTCACAAGCACGGGCTTTGGCAGGATCCAATACCAGGTCCTGTCTGCAAATCCACTGCAATTAAAGACGCCGGTTAAATCCCAGCCACTTAAGTCCTGGTTAAATTTGGAGTTGGCGAACATAAAACTCATATCTCTCACGGTGGATACATCCCAACCACCCAGGTCCTGGTTGAAATTGGAATAGGCGAACATTAAACTCATATCCCGTACGGTGGATACATCCCAGGCCGAGATGTCCTGGTTAAATGGCGTTGCCCCCGACCCCCATTCACAATCCATATACCCGGAATCACATGAGCCCTGAAACATGGAAGCCATGGTTTTAACCATGCTTATGTTCCAATAGCCGAGTGGTTGGTTGAAATTGGAATAGGCAAACATTTGGGACATATCGGTAACCTGGCCCACATCCCACATTTCGATCGGTTGGTTGAATGAAGACCCGGCAAACATTCCAGACATATTGGCAACCTGGCCCACGTCCCAATGACTGATGTCCCGATTGAAACTGGCAAAGTAGAACATAAAGCTCATATCCGTTACCTTGCTGACGTCCCAGGCATCCAGCGGTTCATTGAATGATGTCCCTGCAAATAGGTAACTCATGTCCGTCACATTGCTCACATCCCAGGAGCCAAAGTCACCCTGATACTCGAAATCGACCGTTAAACCGTTCCAGATCAGGAACGGGCTTAAGTCCGTATTATCCAAAGCACTCATATCCGTTGCCCGCGTTGTACAGAGTAAATAGGGATCCGTGCGGACTCCAACTGAAAAGAAATCACGAAATGCCGCATTATCCACGATAGTATATAGCTTACCATTCAGCTTGCCCTTCTGGCCCACCTTGGCCCATTCGTGAGCTTTGATTGTAATGCCGTTGGCGTCCAGATAAATTGGGTTTGGGATGTCGCCCTCTGTGTCGTCTGGAGTTTCCGTCTGTGGCTTGCCCTGCGGGTCCGGGATGTCGGATATGGCGTCGTTGTCAGAGCTACACCCCAAGAAAAGGCCCAGGACCGGGACAAGTAATAAGTACTTGGTTTTCATCTCAGGATTTTACTGTGAATTTCGGCAGGAAATCAGCACTCTTTAATAATGATAGACAGATGGATGATTTTGGATGACGGAAAATGAATTAGAGTCGACCAATAACTTGGGTCATTGTTAGTTGCGGCCGATCCACTGTCGGCAGAGGCCAGAAACTATGCCACGGCCTTTTTGGCAGTTACGTATAGGCCATTTAGCAGCGATCTTTCCTGAAAAGTAGCTGAGGTCCACTCCGACTTAAAATATGCCTGAATGGGCAAGCCATGATGCTCGATAGACGAAAAACACCCAATCCGATATAGCCTCAATACCCACCACCGGCGAGAAAGGTTCCGGTAGGGATCAATATACCAAAAAGCAAAAAGCCAACAGCAGGGGGGGCAACTATCAAACCCAGGGTTGCCCAGTTGGATTTAGATTTATTCTTTAGGTAAACCTCCAGGTTCCGATCGTTTTCAATACGTGTTTTTAGATGCACTCCGTTTTTTCTGTTTACGCCAAAATACTGGCTGTCCTCCAATAGGATATGATTGTATACCGCTGTCTCTCCATCGGAAGTAACGACTTTGCTTTTAGTGTTAGCCTGGACAGCATCGTCAAATGACACGGGGGTTTTGTGATATACCACACAACTTTGGAACAGGATCAGGGCGGTCATCAGGAGGGCACAAATTCTGAGGTTCATCGATATTGGTTTCATGCTGCTTATTTTAGATAAGAGAAAGATAGGCAGGGGACTTCTTTTAGGTGTCCGGTATTTTGAGGAAAGCAAGTTTTCGGACACCTGATCCTGGGTAAGTGCTACATTGATTCTTGAATCAAGAAGAATCCTGGACAGATGAACTCTAATTTAAAACTTCAGATACTTTTTTTTGTAGCATCAGCCCTAATTATGCAAGGATGTTCAAAGGAAGATGACTTGAATTACCGGGAGTTTAAAGTCACGGATTTTGTTACCGGAGAGCCAATAGAAGGGGCTTTGGTTTTACTTAATGGATTAGAGACACTACCCTTTGGTTCTGGTCTTGGATATCATCCTCTAGAACCGCATTTTAAACTATATACAGATAACAATGGTTCGGTTTCTCTGCAGACTCATTTATATGAAGATGGCTGGTATATTGGCACTTGGATTAGTGGTTATTATCGATTCATAAGGAAAAAGGAAAACAATATTACTGATAGCCATATGCTTGGTCAATCAATCAATTATTCGCCGCACGAACCGCTCAATTTTGCTTTTACTTCTCACAGTTATTATGAAATCTACGAAGGCAGGGAAACGGAAATTGAGCTACTTCCGGTAGCAGGTATGGCAATAATACTACTTGCTAATACCGAAAACCCTAATACAAATCGTATTATTTTACAAGGATGTTATGAAGAACATAATAAGCAGTATTGTTTTGAGAAACGTGTTCCTACCGATAGCGGGAATATTACAGATACATATGGTCCCATCGTTTACAACGACATTATTGTAGATAATGACACTATCGTAACTCGAGGAGGAATTGGTGACCTTTCAATACAGTTGGAAATACTCTATTTGGATTGGGACGACAAACTAATTAAAACTCAGGATGCCGGAGAATTTTTCACTCCTAGGAATACTGTTACGGAAATTACCATTCAGTTAGAATGATGATCCAGTAATCACAAACACTTGTAAGGTGACGGTTAAGGTTTGTCATTTTCTACCTCTCCCTTAGTAGGTAACAAAAAAGCAAGTTCATAAATCGATCGAGAGGGGATACGTATCGTCCAATTAGAGACGATCTCCATGTTAAGGTAGCTGAGGTCCACCCAAAGAGATAATGGCTAAAAAGGTTGGAGCGTGCACGTTAAAATGAATAGATGTTCCGCTCTTATCGAGAAAATGAATCCTAATCCTTCACACAACGACAGGCCTGACCAAGTTTTATCAATACACCTTCACCTTCCGGGTCGTCAATCACCTGCATTTCTTCACTATCATAGGTCATAGATACACCACCCAATCCCTGAACTCGACCGTCTAATTCCTGGTCTGGATCTCCTTCAAATGCAGTCCACCAGTATCCGATTGAACCTTGATTTCTGAAGGAGCCATCTATATAGATAATACCTCCGGGAAGGGCTTTAAATCCATATTCGTCTGTTGCCCCTGCATTCGGTTCAGTCCATACCGTAGTTCCGGTTGCTTTCAGTTTCCCCCCCGCAACTTCTTCTCCCCCGACAGTTTCAACTAGAGTGATCCACTCAGCAGTAGTGGGCAAGTGCCATCCATCGGGACAAAGGTCCCCTTTCACAATGGCATATCCATTGTATAAATTCGAGTTGCGGGCAGGCGTTGTCGCATTACTCCAATCATCTCCACTCAATACTGGAATATCAGTTCCATCCCGGAATCTGTTTGCCTCAAGGTCTTTTGCCATCCAAATCTGATCGCCGATCTTCACGGTGGGGTATACGTTTCCATCGATATCAGTTACCGGATCTATACCTCCGGTTGGTGGCGGGGGCGGAGGGGGTGGTGGTTCTGTTATTGTGGAATCAGTATCCGCTGAAGAATCACTTGAGCAACCTGAATAGACAAAAGGCAAAACAAACAATACGATCAATAGAACCCAGGAGTGCTTACTCATAACTGATTATTTAAGTAACAGTCTTTCAATGTGTTTTCATGCCTGTTAGTTGACAGCCGGAAAGGTTCAGGCCACATATAATAAAGAGTAAGAAAGGGGAGGGGCAATTTAATATAAGTAACCTATTTCAATATTTGATACATAACTTCGTAAATGGTAAGAAAAGATGTGTAAAGGGTGTTTAAAATGATGTTTATAAGGTTTTACTGTTTAGATTCGGCTCCCGTATCGACCAAAAGGCGCCAATCTCCATCAATACATTGCTGAGGCCCGAGTGTGTTCAGATATAGCCTAAATAGGCAAACCGTAATCGGAATCCTGTCCCTGGTTCTCAATCAAGAAAGCCCGGGAACAACAATTTTCGTAATTTGATGAGGTAACCAGCCTCAACTATGCTCCGCTTTTTCCGCCAGCTCCGCCAACGCCTCCTGAATGATAACAAATTCAGCAAGTACCTGCTGTATGCGGTTGGGGAAATTCTGCTGGTGGTGGTTGGGATATTGATTGCGTTGCAGGTTGATAATTGGAATGAAGAGAGAAAATTGAGACAAATAGAATTAGAATTATTGGGGGTTGTTTATGAAAATCTCACAAATGACCTTGACGATTTTGAAAAGAACCTTATTCATTTAAAGAATAGAAAAATAGCTTGTGAGGTACTTTTAGAATGTGCCGCGAATGATATTGTTTATCAGGACTCACTGGCATTTTTCTTGCACTATACTAAAGTTTATCCGCATTTTAATCCAAATATAAGTGGATATGAGATGATTAAGTCGGAGGGTATAGAATCAATTACAAATGACTCATTGAAACTGGCTATTACCAACTTATACGAGTATGGTTACAAATATTTGTTTACATGGGAAAATGAGGGAATAGATTTCAATCAAAATATTTTGACCCCATTAACACGAAAATATCTGGGTTACACAGCCGTTGAACATCAGGACATACCCACATCTTTAGACAATAGTCGCGATCACCTTAGCCTATTTGCCAACTCGGGATTAGTATTAAACATCAAGGACTTTGAGGGTCTAAAACAGGACACGGAATTGCTCACTTTGTGGGCAGGTCTTAAAGGGCATAGTGATCTTCTAAGAGAGATTCATCAAGAGACAGAAAATAGTGTTGTTGATTTAGTTAGGCGATTAGAAAATGAGTTAAATGTTCAAAAATAGAACTAAGATTAACATTGGGTTCAATTCCTGCTCTTTCACCCTGTCCGTTGATTGTCCGTAGAGAATAAAAAGGCCCCAAACTAGGAGCCTTATCCGTGCTCATCTGTAGCCCCGCTAAGAATTAAACCTATGAAGCAAACCCAATATTTCACTTCAAATCGGGCAAATAATGGGCAAATGAAAAAAGGCTCAACTGAAATATATCAGCTAAGCCTTTGATTATTAAGTGACCACGCCAGGATTCAAACCTGGAACCTTCTGAGCCGTAATCAGATGCGCTATTCAGTTGCGCCACGTGGCCTTGGGATTTCCCGTAAAAAGGGATGCAAATATATTTCTTTTTACATTTAGCGCAAAATAACCGAACCCCTAAATACATGAATTTTAAGGACTACATCCGGGACATCCCCGATTTCCCGAAGCCGGGGGTGGTATTCAGGGACATTACCCCCTTGCTGGAAAACCCGGAGGCGTTCCGGGAAACGGCGGCTGCCCTGCTGGCGTTTGCCGATGGGCTGCAGGTAGACAAGGTGGTGGGGATCGAGAGCCGGGGATTCTTCTTTGCGCCCCTGCTGGCGCAGCGGCTCGGGGCCGGTTTTATCCCTGCGCGCAAGCCCGGGAAGCTGCCGCACCGGATCCGGCGGAAGGAATACGACCTGGAATACGGGACGGATGCCCTGGAACTGCATGCGGAAAGCATATCCCCGGGCGACCGTATCCTGGTGCACGACGATGTGCTGGCCACAGGGGGTACCGCTCGGGCCATCTGCGACCTGGTAACCGACCTGGGCGGGGAGGTGGTTCAGTGTAATTTCCTCATAGAACTCGGTTTCCTCCGGGGCCGGGAACGGCTCAACGGATTTCCCATGAAAAGCCTGATCACGTATTGAAATGGGGGGCGAAGCGCTTCAGTCCAGCGCCCGGATGGTGACGTAATACCGCCAGCCGATCAGGGCCAGCTGCCATTTGGAGGCTTTGGCCAGGTCCAGGTGCTTTTTGCCCATGGAGGGCAGGAGCCACTTATTGAGCCGGGCCAGGAGGCGGAAGAAGGCTTTTTGCATACCCCTAATATAGGAATTACCGCAACAAAAAAGGCTGCCCGGTCGGGGCAGCCTGCGTTATGCCGGTCTATGATGCAGCCGCTCAGATAAAGATCGATATTAGGGAGATCATAATAAAGAGAAGGTATTTGGCTAATGCAATCATGGTCCTGTATTTTGTTGTTTTAAAGGGTCTGTGATTTGTTTGAGGCGTGAATATAGCAGCCCCGGTGGCAATCCGCCAAAAGAATGGACGGAAATTAATGAAATTGAATGCGATATCGAAATCAATTAAAGGGATCTGTAGTCAATATGTAATCTATATCTCTTGATAAAAGTTTCATATTGAAATACTAAATTTGCGATAAGGGATCAAATGTAACATTTGTAGGGGCTGTTTGGCCCGAATTCCGGATTTCAAGGCAAAAATGGGCGTATTTCCGGCAGATTTTTACCAAACCGTCTTTTTGCTTTGAAAAAAACCGGCCCGAAACCCGGGCCGGTTCCAAAAAGAAGAGTTGGTTAGGGAGTGCTTTGGGGCCTTAGTCCTTCGTGGTGATCTTCACCACGCCGTCTTTGGCTTTCTTTCCGTATTCCTTAGTCGCTTTGTCGCCTTTGAGGACTTCCATCTTGTCGATTTTCTTCGGGTCCAGCTTCTTTACTTCCTTGGCGGAAGCCTTTTTCCCGTCGATGTAGTAGAGGGGTTCTTCCCCATCGCCGGAGTCGATGAAGAAGAAGCCTTCGCCATCTTCCCCGCTGATCACCTCGATATCGGCATCGTCGTCCGAGTCCCGGATGATCACGATGTTATCCCCGGCATCGGACTTTCTCAGGGTATGGATTTTCACTTTGTGTTTGCCATCGCCGGATTCGTGTAATTTCCCGACCTCGACTTCTTCCGTTACCTCCCCGTCCACAATGACGACCTGCTTGCCATTGATTTCTTTGACTTCAATGGTCTGGGCCTCTGCATCGCCGTCGGATTTCCAGAAAATATGGTTGTCTTCGTCGCCTACCCGCCGGATTTCAACGGTTTGGGTCCTGTTGGCGTCGCGCTCGCCGGCCCCCATTTTCTTAATGGTATAGCTATAGGCCCCTCCGGAATGCAGGGATTTGGCATTCCCGAAGGAGACGCTGTTGTTGGTGTCGTCGAAGCGGATCAGAACCGGTTCGATCGGGCTGTCGGTTTCGGTATGGAAGGAGCCGCTGAAGGATTTGCCCTCGCTGTTGGTCCCGCTCATACTGATTTCCAAATCGATGATTTCCCGCTTGTCGTTGCGGACCACGGTGTAGGAGAAATCGATGGCGTCCCCGGCCAGGTCCGATTTGATCTTCGCCAGTTCTTCGTCGGAAGTGTCCTTGTCAATGGTCAGCTCCACGGTTTTATCGTCGGCCGGGAAGATCAGGTCGGCCGGGCTTTCTTCAAACATATAGCGCGTTTCGGTGTTGAAGGCCATGAGGAAAAGGCCCAGGACGGGAAGGATCAGCAGGTGTTTCAGGATGTGGATCGTTTTTGATTGATTCTGGTGTAACATATGGATTCGTTTTTTGATGAGTGAACTGTAAAAAGCGTTTACCAGCCCGGCAACCGGGGTGTTCCCGGATACCTTGAGCAGCGTGTATTGATAGTCTTTCAGGTTGTGGATCCGCTGGACGGCACGGGCATCGGCCAGGTATTCCAGGTTTTGTTCCATGCTCCGCTGGTACCAGCGGCTGAGCGGGTTGATCCAGAGCACGGCCGCCACCAGGCGGCCCAGGAGGATGTCCAGGGTGTGTAACTCCTGCCCGTGCGCCCTTTCGTGTTCCAGGATCAGCTCCAGTTCCTCCTGCCCGTGCTGGGCCGGATTATAGAAGATGTACCGGAAAAAGGAAAACGGGGCCCGGGTATGGGGGGTGGGGATATAGCAGAACCCATCCCGCCTCACCGGGTCGGCATGGCGGATCAGTCCCAGCAGCCGCCACAGCTGGCGGATAACCAGTACGAGGCTGACCAGCACGCCCAGGGCATAGGCTGCCAGCAGCAGGGTTTCCCAGGGGAAGCCGGTTGCCGTCTCCCCCGGTGACAGGATCGAGACGGGCACCCCGGGGGCGGTTTGTACCATGGAAACCTGCACGGTGCGCGTCAGGCGGACCAGGGGCAGGACCAGTGCGGCCACCAGGCCGCTGGCCAGGAACAGGCGGTTGACTGCAAAGAGGGTTTCCCTTTTGAGCAACAGGTGGTAGGCCCCCAGGAAGAGGGCGAGGATGGCCGAAGCCTTGAGGATGTAGATACCGAATGCTTCCATTTATGATTTCTTTTTTTCGATCAGATCGATGATCTCCCGCAACTCGTCGGCGGATATTTTTTCTTCACGGGCAAAGTAGGAGACCAGGCTCTTGTAATTGTGGTCAAAGTAACCGGCCACCGTTTCCCCGATAAACTTGCGCCGGTACGCTTCCCTGCTGACCACCGGATAGTACCGGTGGGTGTTCCCGAAGGCTTCGTGTGCCACATACCCCTTTTCCTCCAGGTTCCGGACCATGGTGGAGAGGGTGTTGTAATGTGGTTTCCTAGGACCCGGGAAGGCATCGAGCAGTTCTTTTACAAAGGCCTTTTCCAGCTTCCACAGGAGCTGCATGACCTCTTCTTCCTTGTTCGTGAGATGTTGCATGTTTTTTGGGTTTGTCCTTCCGTGCAGATGGGGTGGATCAGCGACGGGGAAGGATTGATTGAAGTTTAAAGACTGTTCGTTTTTTGATGATTGATACGCAAACATAACTAAAAAAATAGTTACGCAACTAAAAAAATAGTTAAAATAAACCAAACATCGCCCCGTTAGATTTTTCGATTCGCGGTATTCTGCTGCGAAGTAATAGTATATTTGCCGCTATGGATTTATTGGGCGATGCCTTGCAGGTCCTTCTTGGGCTTACCTTACTGATTGCGGGTGGAAGCTGGCTCCTGAGGGGGGCAGTGGAGCTCTCCCTGAGGCTTGCCATCCCCAGGATCATCATCGGGATGACGGTGGTCTCCTTTGCCACCTCCGCACCGGAACTCATCGTGAGTGTCCGGGCGGCCCTTGAGGGCCACCCGGACCTGGCCCTGGGCAATGTGGTGGGGTCCAACACCGCAAACCTCGGGCTGGTGCTTGCGATCACCCTGCTGATTGGCCATATCGATGTGAAGCGTAGCTTTTATGTTACGGACTGGCCGGTCATGATGGTGGCCTCCCTGCTTTTTTATGTATTCCTGCGCACAGACGACGTGCTCAGCCAGACGGAGGGGATCATCATGGTAGTCGTTTTGTTCCTTTTCCTCATCTACCTGCTCCGGTTTCAGAAACAGGCCGTCGTGGAGGAACTCCCGGTGCAGGCCCCGGAAATGCCGGCCTATAAACTGGCTTTTTTCCTGCTGGGGGGCGGGGCGGCGCTGTGGGGTGGCGCCGAGTTCCTGGTATGGGGAGCTACCAGCCTGGCCTCGGACCTGGGCGTCAGTGAACGGGTTATCGCCATCACGGTGGTCGCCATCGGAACCAGTATCCCGGAGCTGGCCGCCTCGGTGATAGCCATGGTCAAAAAGGAAAAGTCGCTGTCGGTCGGGAACCTGATCGGGTCCAACATCTTCAACCTCCTCGCCGTCCTGGGCCTGACGGCTATTCTTGCCCCCATCCGCGTAATGGACCAGTACCTGCTCACCCGAGATATTTTCTGGATGCTGGGCATCAGCTTCCTGATCCTGCCGCTGGTATTTTTCCCGAAGGGGCTCCGCCTGGGCTGGAAGGACGGGCTGGTCCTGCTGGCCGTTTACGGGGCCTATCTCTGGTTCAGCCTCCATTAAACAAACAATCCCGGCCATTGGCCGGGATTGTTGAACATACTTATTTATTGATTGCTGTTGTCAGATTTTGACGCCTTCAACAGTCTTGATGATACGGGCGGCAATCTTATAGGGGTCACCGTTGGATGCCGGGCGACGGTCTTCCAGCCAGCCTTTCCAACCTTTCTCCACGGTCATGATCGGGATGCGGATAGATGCCCCGCGATCCGATACGCCATAGCTGAAGTCATGGATGGATGCGGTTTCGTGCTTTCCGGTAAGGCGCTCATCGTTGTAGGCTCCGTACACTGCTATGTGTTCCTTGGTAACCGGGCGGAACGCCTCGCACACTTTTTCATAGATCTCCTTGGAGCCTGCCGTACGCAGCAGCGTATTTGAGAAGTTGGCGTGCATGCCGCTTCCGTTCCAGTCCCCTTTGACCGGTTTCGGGTGGTATTCAATGTACCAGCCGTAATCTTCTGTCAGGCGATCCAGCAGGTAGCGCGCTACCCAGATCTGGTCCCCGGCGTTTTTGGCGCCCTTGGCAAAAATCTGGAATTCCCATTGTCCGCAGGCAACTTCCTGGTTGATCCCCTCGAAGTTCAGTCCGGCTTCCAGGCAATAGTCCGCGTGGCGCTCCACCAGTTCGCGGCCGTGGGTGTTTTTCCCGCCCACGGAGCAGTAGTAAAGCCCCTGGGGTCCGGGGTATCCGCCGGGAGGAAACCCGAGCGGCAGGTCGGTATGGGTATCCATGATAAAGTACTCCTGTTCGAAGCCGAACCAGAAATCGTCGTCGGCATCGGAATCGATCGTTGCACGGAAGTTGGAAGGATGAGGCGTACCGTCCGGATTCATGACTTCAGACATGACAAGATAACCGTTTTTGCGTGCCGGGTCGGGGTAGATGGCGACCGGTTTCAGCAGGCAGTCCGAAGAACCGCCTTCGGCCTGTTGTGTTGAACTTCCATCAAAATTCCAAAGCGGACAGTCCTCCAGCTTTCCGCTGAAGTCAGGCTCAATCTTTGTCTTACTTCTGAGGTTGGCTGTGGGGGTGTATCCGTCAAGCCAGATATACTCTAATTTTGCTTTGCTCATGGTTCAAAATGGTTTTAATGATAATTTTTTTGACCGTCAAAAATATAATAATTCATTGCTCATGTGCAATTTGAGGGGGGTATTTTATTAATAATAGGGCCATAATTATTAACACCCCCCATTTTACGGGGGGATATTGAAAAAAAAATAATTTATCCGGAAAATTATACGAAATGTGTAATTTTAACGGCCATTCAGAATTCAAACACCTATGAACCAATCACATACGGATTCACAACAAACTGGTTTCCAGCATCCAAACAATACTATCCGACGTTCCGAATCCTTCGCCCGCCACGTCTTTAACGAAGACCGGATGCTGCAGTACCTGACTCGGGACGCCTTTGCCAGCGTGAAGGGCGCCATCTTCACCGGATCCAAGATCGACCGCAAAATCGCAGACCAGGTGGCGGAGGCCATGAAGGCCTGGGCGATCTCCGCGGGAGCGACCCACTATACCCATTGGTTCCAGCCCCTGACCGGTGCCACTGCGGAAAAGCACGATGCCTTTTTTGACCTGCTCCCGGACGGCCGGGCCATCGAAAAATTCGGCGGCGGGCAGCTGGTCCAGCAGGAACCGGATGCGTCCAGTTTCCCCAGCGGCGGGATCCGCAATACGTTCGAAGCCCGGGGGTATACCGCCTGGGACCCGACCTCCCCGGCTTTTATTTATGGCAACACGCTTTGTATCCCCACGATTTTTGTCTCCTATACCGGGGAGGCCCTGGACAACAAGGCCCCGCTCCTGCGGGCCCTGCATGCCGTGGACCAGGCAGCCACCGGGGTGGCCCGCTATTTTGACAAAAACGTCACCAAGGTGAATGCCACCCTGGGATGGGAACAGGAATATTTCCTGATCGATGCGGAACTCGCCCGGACCCGGCCGGACCTGCTCCTGACGGGCCGCACCCTGGTGGGGCAGGCCGCCGCCAAGGGCCAGCAACTGGACGACCATTATTTCGGCGTTATCCCGGCACGGGCCTTCCGCTTTATGCGGGACCTGGAATCCGAATGCATGCTGTTGGGGATCCCGGTAAAAACCCGTCACAACGAGGTGGCACCCAACCAGTACGAACTGGCACCGGTTTTTGAAGAGGCCAACCTGGCCGTGGACCATAACCTCCTGCTGATGGACATCATGGACAAGGTGGCGGTGCGCCACGGCCTGCGTGTCCTGTTCCACGAGAAGCCGTTCGCCGGGATCAACGGGTCCGGGAAACACAACAACTGGTCCCTCAGCACGGATACGGGCACCAACCTGCTGAGCCCCGGGTCCACCCCAATGAAAAACCTGCAGTTCCTGACCTTTTTTGTCAATACTATCAAGGCCGTGGACCGGTACGAGGAATTGCTCCGGGCTTCGATTGCCTCGGCCAGCAACGACCACCGCCTGGGCGCCAATGAGGCCCCGCCTGCCATTATTTCGATATTCGTCGGCAAACAGCTCACCGATGTGCTGGACGAACTCGAAGGGGTTTCCAAAGGGAAGCTTTCCCCCGAGGAGAAAACCGAATTAAAATTGAACGTGGTCGGCAAAATCCCTGAAATCCTGTTGGACAACACGGACCGCAACCGGACGTCCCCCTTCGCTTTTACCGGAAACAAGTTCGAGATGCGGGGGGTAGGGGCAAAGATGAATTGCGCCAAGCCCATGACGGTGCTCAACACCATTGTGGCCCATCAACTCCGTGAATTCAAGACGGAAGTGGACAAGCTGATCGCCAAAAAGAAACTCAAGAAGGACGAGGCGATTTTCAACGTCCTGAGGGAATATATCAAGAGCAGCCGCCGCATCCGGTTTGACGGGGACGGCTACAGCGACCAGTGGCAGCAGGAGGCCGAGCGCCGCAAACTGAGCAACAACCGCACCACGCCCGCGGCCCTGAACATCCTCACTGCCCCCGAGACGCTGGAGCTCTTCAGCGCTACCGGGGTCATGACCGAAAAGGAAATTCGCGCCCGGAAGGAAGTGGAACTGGAAACCTATATCCTGCAGACCCAGATAGAGGGAAGGGTGCTGAGCGAACTGGTCTACAACAAGATCATCCCGGCCACCATTTCCTACCAGAACAGCCTGTTGCAGAACATCGCGGGCCTGAAAGATGTCTATGGGGCGGCCCACAAAACCATGGGGGAAGCCCAGCTCGGCATCCTGGAGCAACTGGCGGAACACCTGCAGGCGGTCCGCAAAAAGACGGATGCGATGAACGAGGCCCGCAAGCGCGCAAACGGGCTGCGGGAAATCGATAAAAAGGCCAAAGCCTACTGCGAATCCGTCCTTCCGTTTTTTGACCAGATCCGGGACCATTGCGACCGCTTGGAACGCCTGGTTTCTGACAAGGAATGGCCCCTGGCCAAGTACAGGGACCTGCTGTTTATAAAATAGCCGGGTTTTCGGCAGGCTACCGCCGCCTGCATGTCCGGTTCCGCCGGATTCTCGTATTTTTGTGCCAACCAAAAACCACATCATGGGGTCCAATGCATCGGAGCGCTACAGCCAGCGCGGGGTATCAGCCACCAAGGACGACGTCCACAAAGCGATAGCCGGGGTAGACAAGGGATTGTTTCCGAAGGCCTTTTGCAAGGTGGTGCCGGATTACCTGGGGGGCGATCCGGCATACTGCACCGTGATGCACGCCGACGGGGCAGGGACCAAATCCTCCCTGGCCTATATGTACTGGAAACGCACCGGGGACCTCTCTGTCTGGAAGGGGATTGCACAGGATGCCCTGGTCATGAACCTGGACGACCTGCTCTGTGTCGGGATCACGGACTCCATCCTTTTGAGTTCGACCATTGGCCGGAACAAGAACAAAATCCCCGGAGAGGTGATTGCCGCCATTATCCAGGGTACGGAAGAGCTGATTGCCGACCTGGCAAAATGGGATGTCCATATCCACAGTACCGGGGGGGAAACAGCCGATGTCGGGGACCTGGTGCGCACCATTATCGTAGATTCCACGGTCACTGCCCGCATCCGCCGGGACCGGGTCATCGACAATGCCCACATCCGCCCGGGGGACGTTATCGTGGGACTGGCATCCTTTGGGCAGGCCAGTTACGAAACCTCCTATAACGGGGGCATGGGCAGCAACGGCCTCACCTCGGCCCGCCATGACGTGTTCCACCACCAGCTCGCATCCGACTTCCCCGAAAGCTATGACCCGGAGGTGCCGGAATCCCTGGTTTACAGTGGCAGCGTCGGGTTGCAGGATGCCGTGGACGGCGTCCCCCTGGATGCCGGGAAACTGGTTTTGTCCCCGACGCGTACGTATGCGCCCGTAGTGGCCCGAATCCTCAAAAAATACGGCCCGGAGCAAATCCACGGCATGGTCCACTGCAGCGGGGGCGCCCAGACGAAAATACTGCACTTTGTGGACGACCTCCATGTGGTCAAGGACAACCTTTTCCCGGTCCCGCCCCTCTTCGACCTTATCCAGCGGGAATCCGGCACGGACTGGAAGGAAATGTACCAGGTTTTCAACTGCGGCCACCGGCTGGAATTTTACCTGGAGGAGTCACATGCCCAGGACCTGATTGACATCGCCGCCTCCTTTGGCATCGAAGGCAGGATCGTCGGGCGGGTGACCCGCCACAGCGGACGGAAACTGACCATCCGCAGCGAGAAGGGGCTCTTTGAATATTAGGCATACGATTTCCCGGATCTCGCCGTTCTGGTTAAAGGGGCATTCGCCTAATATCAAATTGCATGGAAAGAAAAGAGTTTTTACGCACCCTCGGTGCCGGAGCTGCCTTTGCGGTGGTCTTCCCCTGCGTCCAGGGTTGTACAAAGGGTCCTGATCTGCAAACCGAGCCCATACCCACCGGGGTGGACTTTACCATTGACCTGAGCGGCCCGGACGGGGATGCCCTGGCCAACAACGGGGATTTTATCGTCCGCGATTTTGTGGTGATCGCCAGGAACCTGTCGGGGGTATTTGTCGCCGCCAGCCGGGTTTGCAGCCACCAGCAGACGCCGGAAGTGAGTTTTGTAGCGAGCCAGGGGGGTATCTTCCAGTGCAGTACCCACGGCTCCCAGTTTGCCCAGGACGGTACCCCGATCAACAACATTACCACCAACCCCCTCAAAATCTTCCAGACGGAGCTCAACGGAGACCTGCTCCGGATTTTTGAATAGGGGCTGCCGGCCATTGGAAACCTCCCCGGGGACCCTCCGGGGCAAACACCGGGACCCTTGCGGTCCCCCTTACTGCAATTATGTGAAAATCCTCGTCCTGTTGCTGTGCTTGCTGGCATCCCCCTGTGTACGGGGACAACAGGAATCTTTGGTCACAGTGCGCCGCGTGGAACGCCTGATGGGCACCCAGGTAACCGTTACAGTAACTGCCGAAAATGAGGAGATCGGATTTATCCATATCGAGGAAGCCCTCGCCGAGATACGTGCGGTTGAAAAGCGCATATCTTCCTGGGACCCCGATTCCGAAACCTCGGCCATCAATGCCCAGGCCGGTATCCGGCCGGTTCCGATCAGCAGGGAACTGTTTTCCCTGTTGTCGCGGGCGGTGCAGATTTCAGAATTGACCTCGGGCGCTTTCGATATTACCTACGCTGCCCTGGACACGCTATGGCGGATCGATGGCTCCATGGCGCAGATTCCGGACCGGGAAGATGTGGCAGCGGTTTTGCCGCTGGTCGGGTATCGCCAGCTGGTCCTGGACCGGGAGGCGCAGACCGCCTTCCTCCCCAAAAAGGGGATGCGGATCAGCCTCGGCGGGATTGGCCGGGGTTATGCCGTGGACCGGGCCAAGGACCGGATGCTCGACAAACAGGTCCCGGGAGGGACTATCAATGCCGGGGGGGATATCACGGCCTGGGGGACCCGCGTAACCGGCGACAAATGGCTGCTCGGCATCTCGGACCCCCTCAATATTGGTCAGGTACTCAAATGGATCCCCCTGATCGAATCCTCGGTTTCCATCGTCCGTGCGAATTCCCAGTTTGTCCGCAGGGGTGAAACGTCCTACGGGCATATCCTGGATCCCGCCACCGGTTTCCCGGTTCCCGGCATACAGGAGGTCACTGTCCTGGCCCGGACGGCGGAACTCAGCGATGCACTGGCTACCGCCCTCTGTGTGCTCGGCCCCGAAAGGGGGATCCGGCTCATCGAATACCTGGGCGATACGGAGGCCATCATCGTGGATTCCGACGGCATCATGTATTGGACCAGCGGCCTGGAACTGGACCGGGAATAAGGGCGGGGTCCGGCGCAGGATCAGGCCTGGCACGGGCTGTGGATCCGCTTAAAAATCGTAACTTCGCAGGGAATTTCATCACTGATATGCTCGATAAGCTCAACATTGTCAAACAGCGCTTTGACGAGGTCTCGGACCTGATCATCCAGCCCGATATCATCGCCGACCAGAAGCGGTACGTCCAGCTCAACAAGGAATACAAGGACCTGCGGGATATGATGGACCTGCGGGAGCGCTACGTCCAGTTGCAGAACCGGATCGCCGAGGCCGAGGAAATCCTGGCCGACGGCAGCGACCCGGAGATGACCGAAATGGCCAAGCTCCAGCTGGAGGAGGCCCGGCAGGCCGTCCCCCCACTGGAGGAGGAGATCAAGCTGATGCTTATCCCCAGGGACCCGGAAGACGCCAAGGACGTGGTGATGGAAATCCGGGCTGGTACCGGAGGAGACGAGGCGAGCATTTTTGCCGGGGACCTGTTCCGCATGTATACCAAATATTGCGAATCCCGAGGTTGGAAGACGAATGTTATCGACCTGAGCGAGGGGACCAGCGGGGGCTTTAAGGAAATCCACTTTGAAGTAAGCGGGGAGGACGTGTACGGCACCCTGAAATTCGAGGCGGGGGTGCACCGCGTACAGCGCGTGCCCCAAACGGAAACCCAGGGGCGGGTCCACACCAGCGCCGCCACGGTCATGGTCCTGCCGGAAGCCGAGGATTTTGATGTGCAGATCGACCCCAAGGATGTCCGCATCGATTATTTCTGCTCCTCCGGGCCCGGAGGGCAGTCGGTGAACACCACTTATTCCGCAGTCCGCCTGACCCACGTGCCCACCGGGATCGTGGCCCAGTGCCAGGACGAGAAATCCCAGCATAAGAACAAGGACAAGGCGTTCAAGGTATTGCGTTCGCGCCTGTACGACATGGAACTCGCCAAGAGGCAGGAGGAAGACGCGGCCAAGCGGAACTCCCAGGTGAGCAGCGGGGACCGGTCCGCCAAGATCCGCACCTACAACTATCCCCAGGGCCGGGTGACGGATCACCGCATCGGCCTGACGCTTTACGACCTGCAGAACATCATCAACGGGGATATCCAGAAAATCATTGACGAACTGATGCTGGTGGAAAATACCGAGAAGCTCCGGGAAGCTTCCGAGATCCTATAGGCCGATGACTAGCGAACAACTCGAACAGCAGATCCGAAAGAAGCGTTCCTTCCTGTGTGTTGGCCTGGATACCGACCTGGAGAAGGTCCCGGCCCACCTCCTGGAGGAGGAAGACCCCATTTTTGCCTTCAACAAGGCGATTATCGATGCCACGCGCCACCTGTGCGTCGCCTATAAGCCCAATACCGCCTTTTATGAGGCCTATGGTGCTGCAGGCTGGAAGTCCCTGGAACGCACCATCGCCTACCTCAACGAAACCTGCCCGGACCACTTTACCATTGCCGATGCAAAAAGGGGGGATATCGGAAACACCTCCACCCGTTATGCCAGGGCCTTTTTCGATACCATGGATTTTGATGCGCTGACCGTGGCGCCCTATATGGGCCGGGATTCGGTGGAGCCGTTCCTGGCCTTCGATGGCAAATTCGTCATCCTGCTCGCGCTAACTTCCAACCCCGGGGCTTTCGACTTTCAGACGGGTGCGTCCGGGTCCGGGCCCCTTTTCGAGACGGTACTGGCCAAAAGCCGGGAATACGCCGGGGCAGAACGCTTAATGTATGTCGTGGGGGCCACCAAGGCGGAATACCTGGCGGAGATAAGGAAAATAGTCCCGGAAAGCTTTTTATTGATACCCGGGATCGGGGCGCAGGGGGGAAGCCTGAGGGAAGTTTGCAGATATGGGATGACCGACGGCGTGGGGTTGCTGGTCAATTCGTCCCGCGGGATTATCTATGCGGGCAGGGGTGCCGACTTTGCAGACCGCGCTGCCGAGGCGGCAGCAGCCATCCAAAAAGAGATGTCCGACATCCTTTCGGGAACCTGATCAGACCAGGCTCTGGAGAAGGCGCTGGATTTTCCGTGCTTTCAACTCAAAGAATTCCCGCAGGTTCGCATCGGACTGCGCCACCTCGCCCGCCTTGCGGATGAAATTCCCATACTGGTATTCCAGCAGGCGAACGGCCTGTTGCCCTTCCGTCAGTGGGGTTATGGCCCCTACTTTACAATGTTGCTTTTCCATAGCCATCAGTTTCTTTCAAATATACGTTGAAAAGCCCGTTTCGGATTTCGGAGATGGCGGGTATTTAACTATTAATCAGGTCATTTGTCTATTTTTTAACACAAGGATGCGGATAATTTCACATTCCGGGCCTCCGTCCGTGAAAATTGGCAATCCGGCACCCGGCAAGGTGACGGCCGGCGCCCTGAATGGTGCCCGCCGGATACAGGGTGGGGGGATTGCCGGTCGGGGTTAACCGATTTCAGAAGCAGGATGGTTATCTTGGGTATCAAACACCTGTCATGAATCACACTGCCTTGAATCGCCCCGCCATCCTGTTTTCGACTTTCCTGCTAACCTTCTTCACGCTCCAGTGGGTTCGCGCCCAGGATACCCAGGCTGCCACCGACAACTGCAATTGCTGTACCGACCTGCATCGCGCCTTTGATTTCTGGATCGGGGATTGGGAGGTAACCGGACCAACCGGTTCGCCGGCAGGCACCAACCGCATTGAACGGATCCAAGGGGGTTGTGTGCTGCAGGAACACTGGGTAGGTGCCGGGGGTGCGAATACGGGGACCAGCCTGAATTTTTACAATGCCAGGATGGGGGTGTGGGAACAATTGTGGGTGGATAATACCGGTTCGGCACTGAAACTAAGCGGCGGGCCCGAAGGGGGCCGGATGGTGATGTCCTCTGAACCTTTCCGGGATACCGCTGGCAACGAGCGCGTCCACCGGATCACCTGGACGCCCCGGGAGGACGGGACGGTCCGGCAGCATTGGGAGGTGTTGCAGGATGGGAAAACGGTGCAGACGCTGTTTGACGGGGTGTACCGGAGGAAGCAGTAACCGGCCGGGGAATAACCGGCCCCAATCAGCATTAAAAAACCCCGGAGCTATCTGACTCCGGGGTTTCCTAAACTAACTAACTCAAAAATACTAACTCAAATAATGCGGTCGCAATAAGCTTTTTTCAGATGCCCATGCCCGGTTGAGGCCGGTTGAAGGGAATTGATTACTCATGCTTCTTAATATTTTAACGGGGGCTTCCAAGGATTTAGTATACAGTTCGTTAAAATTTTTTCCTTCAGCATATAAACGGGGGACATGGGCTGAATTTGTCGGGAAACAAAGCTATGGTCCGGAACTGAAACCGTCCTGCAGGGCAAACACTTTTTTCATCAGCAGGGTGGAGCGGGAGGATATCCGGGTTCGGATCTCGAGTTCTTCCCGGGCAATCACTTCATAAACCCCCTGCAGCGCTTCCCGGGTCACATAGTCTGCCAGGTCCGGGTTGACCGGCTGCACCAGGGGGATACGGTTGTACCGGCTAATGAGTTCTCCCCAGACGCGGTCGGCACCCACGCGCTCAAAAGAACCTTTAATCACCGGCCTGAAGGCATCGTACAACGGGATTTCCGTCCGGCCCTTCAGGTAGCTTGTTGCGGCATTATCATTTCCCAGCAGGATGTCCCGCGCATGGGCGAAGGTGATCCCGGAGACCGCGTCGACAAATATGGGGGTAGCCCGGCCTACGGCATCCTCGGCAGCCCGGTTCAGCAGCAGCAGTCCCTCGTCGGCCAGCTGGTCCAACCCGATGTTCCTCAGGGTGCGATCCACTTTCTGCAATTGCTCCGGCAGGAGGATGCGGACCTGCTCATCACCATAAAAGCCGTTCTCGGCAGCCAGCTTCGCCACCTGTTTTTCAATCCCCTGGTTAAGCGCCTGCCGGAGTCCCTGTGCGATTTCGGCCTCGGTTACCCCGCCCCCCTCGGGGAATTGGTCAATGACCTGCTGGAGTTCCCCGCAGGAAACTATCGTCAGGCAGATCAGGATGGAAAAGAGCCTTCTGTGCATGGAATCTGGAATTGGTCGTATGGGTATAACGAACATTCTGCCATTGTATTTTGGGGATGCAGCGGTATCGCGGGATTTGTGCCGGCAGGGCTTTCAGGCAAAAATGACCGTCTTGTTGTTGTAAACAAGGGTTTTGCGGTGAAGGTGGAGTTGTACGGCCCGGGCCAGGACGATTTTTTCCAGGTCCCGCCCCTTGGCGATGAAATCGGAAACGGTATGCATATGGGAGACAGGGGTCACGTCCTGGGCGATGATGGGTCCCTCATCCAGTTCTTCGGTCACGTAATGACTGGTTGCCCCGATGATTTTAACCCCCCTCCTGAAGGCGGCGTGATACGGCCGGGCCCCCGCAAAGGCCGGCAGGAAGGAATGGTGGATGTTGATGATCCGATTTGGGTAGGCCTCGATAAGGTCTTCCCCGACGATCTGCATATACCGGGCCAGGACAATGCAGTCCACCTGGTGCTCCCTGAGCAATTCCAGCTGTTTTGCCTCTGCTTCCGCCTTTTTCCCGGCATGGACGGGGATATGGTGGAAAGGGATGCCGAACTGGCGGGCGATTGGTTCGCAGTCCGGGTGGTTGCTCAGGATAAAAGGGATGGTGGCATTGAGTTCCCCGGCTTCATAGCGGCTGAGCAGGTCGTAGAGGCAGTGGTTGTATTTGGACACGAAGACCGCCATTTTGCTCCGGTCTTCCATATAGAGGTTCCACTTCATCCGGTAGGTTGCCGCGGGTCCTGCGCTGAACTCCCTGCGGAAAGCCTCCTCCTGCCAGGTGTTCCCGGTAAATTCGGCCTGCAGCCGCATGAAAAAGACCCCGGCCTCCATCTCCACATGCTGGTCCAGGTAGACCACATTGCCCCCGCGTTGCTGGAGAAAGCCGGTCACACTGTGGATGATCCCCGGTTGATCCGGGCAATGGATGAGGACGGTTGCCGTCATGCAGATGGAATTTGGGTAAAAATAAAAGATTGTTAAGAGAGTTGGGAATTCCCTTCTTATTTTTGTAAAATCCGAAGTCCAAAGCACCTTTGGCTGGCAATTCGGCAATTTATGTTGGAAAAGCACCAAAAATTATATGGAAGCCTCAAAACCCTATAAACCCGCACATAAAATCCGGATCGTTACCGCAGCCTCGTTGTTTGACGGGCATGACGCGGCGATCAATATCATGCGCAGGATTATCCAGGCCACGGGCGTGGAGGTGATCCACCTGGGGCATGACCGCAGCGTTGCCGAGGTAGTGGACTGCGCGATACAGGAAGATGCCAATGCCATTGCAATGACCTCCTACCAGGGAGGGCACAACGAGTATTTCCGTTATATGCACGACCTGTTACAGGAAAAGGGTGCGGGCCACATCCGGATATTCGGCGGGGGAGGGGGCGTGATCCTGCCGGAGGAAATCCGGGAGTTGATGGACTACGGCATTACGCGGATCTATTCGCCGGACGACGGCCGCGAGATGGGCCTGCAGGGGATGATCAACGATTTGGTGGAGGCCGCGGACTATTCGGTGGCGGAGCTGCCGCTCCCCGAAGGACAGCCGCTGGAGAAAGCGCTGGCCTCGCGGGACCCCCAGACCATTGCACGGCTCATCAGCCTGGCGGAAAACCGGCCCGAAGCCTTTGAGTCGCTCCAGGAGAAAATGCCAAAGCCGGACAAGCCCGCGCCCGTCCTGGGGATCACCGGGACCGGCGGTTCGGGCAAGAGCAGCCTGGTGGATGAACTCGTGCGCAGGTTCCTGGCCGAGTACCCGGAACGCACCATCGGGATCCTGTCGGTGGACCCTTCGAAGCGAAAAACAGGGGGTGCCCTGCTCGGCGACCGGATCCGGATGAATGCCATCCACCACCCGAATGTCTATATGCGGTCCCTCGCCACCCGTCAGTCGAACCTGGCATTGTCCAGGCATGTGCGGGAAGGGGTGGATGTATTGCGCGCGGCGGGGTTTGACCTGGTGATCCTGGAAACTTCGGGGATTGGCCAGTCCGACACCGAGATCCTGGAGCATTCCGACGTGTCCCTCTACGTGATGACCCCGGAATTCGGGGCAGCCACCCAGCTGGAGAAAATCGACATGCTCGACTTTGCGGACCTGGTGGCCATCAACAAATTCGACAAGCGCGGGGCCCAGGATGCGCTCAGGGATGTCAAAAAACAGTACAAGCGCAACCACGGCATCTGGGAACCGGGGGAATCGGACCTCCCGGTATACGGCACCATTGCCTCCCAGTTCAATGACCCGGGGATGAACCGCCTGTATGCCGCCGTCATGCAGCGGCTTGGGAATGCCGGTGCCGCGTGGGCGGCAGGTACCCATGCGCCAGTACAGGAAGAACCCGAAAAGATCTTTATCATCCCGCCGGCCCGGACGCGCTACCTGTCCGAGATTGCGGAGGCCAACCGGGGGTACGAATCCATGGTTTCCGAGCAGGCTGTCGTGGCCGAAAAACTCTACGGCCTGTATGTGTCTGTATGTACCCTGGCGGGGGTCCTATTGGAAAACGGGGAGCGGCCGCTGCTGGGACCGGATGGTCTGCAGGTCCCGGACCGCGAGAAAGGGGAATCCGCTTCGAAAAAGGGAACCGGGGATCAACGGGAGTTGTTGCAGGGGCTGCAGGAGGCCTTTGAAGGGATCCGGAAAGACCTGAACCCCCATTACTGGGACTTATTGCTGCATTGGCCTGACCTGAGGGCGCGCTACCGGGAACCGGAATTCCGGTTTAAGGTCCGGGGGAAGGAAGTCCGTATGGAGACTCACACGGAATCCCTTTCCCACCAGCAGATACCAAAAGTTGCCCTGCCTTCCTACCGCAGTTGGGGGGACCTGTTGCGCTGGTTGCTCCGGGAAAATGTTCCGGGGTCATTTCCCTATACGGCCGGGCTGTACCCCTTTAAGCGGCAAGGGGAGGACCCCACCCGGATGTTTGCCGGGGAAGGCGGCCCGGAACGGACCAACCGCCGCTTCCACTACGTCAGTATGGACATGCCTGCCAAACGGTTGTCCACGGCCTTTGATTCGGTGACCCTCTACGGGAACGACCCGGGGCACCGGCCGGATATCTACGGGAAAATAGGCAATGCAGGTGTCTCGGTCTGCTGCCTGGACGACGCCAAGAAACTCTACAGCGGTTTCGACCTGAGCGACCCGATGACCTCGGTGAGCATGACCATCAATGGCCCGGCCCCCATGTTGCTTGCGTTCTTCCTGAATGCGGCCATTGACCAGAATTGCGAGAAGTACATTGCCGAAAATGGCCTGGAACAGGAAACCGGGGCAAGGATCGCGGCCTATTTTAAGGAAAAAGGGGTGGCGCAACCCACCTACCGGGGGGAGTTGCCCGAAGGCAATAATGGCCTGGGGCTCCGCCTGCTGGGCCTGACGGGAGCCGATGTGCTGCCTGCTGAGGTGTACAACAGGATCCGGTCGGAGACACTTCGTTCCGTCAGGGGTACGGTCCAGGCGGACATCCTCAAGGAAGACCAGGCCCAGAATACCTGTATTTTTTCAACCGAGTTTGCCTTGCGGCTAATGGGGGATGTGCAGGAATACTTTATAACGAATGGCGTCCGGAACTTCTATTCGGTATCCATTTCCGGCTACCACATCGCGGAGGCGGGTGCCAATCCGATTACCCAACTGGCCTTTACCCTGGCCAACGGCTTTACCTATGTGGAATATTACCTGAGCCGGGGGATGGACATCGATGCATTCGGCCCCAACCTGTCCTTCTTTTTCTCCAACGGGATTGACCCGGAATACGCGGTGATCGGACGGGTGGCCCGCAGGATCTGGGCCAAGGCCATGCGCGAAAAATACGGGGCAGGCCCAAGGGCACAGATGCTCAAATACCATATCCAGACCTCCGGACGGAGCCTGCATGCCCAGGAAATCGACTTCAACGACATCCGCACCACCCTGCAGGCCCTTTATGCCATTTACGACAATTGCAATTCCCTGCACACCAACGCGTATGACGAGGCCATTACCACCCCAACGGAAGAATCCGTCCGCAGGGCCATGGCCATCCAGCTGATCATCAACAAGGAATTGGGACTGGCAAAGAACGAGAATCCCCTGCAGGGTAGCTTTATCATCGAGGAACTCACCGACCTGGTGGAGGAAGCTGTGTTGATGGAGTTCGACCGCATTACGGAGCGGGGAGGCGTACTGGGGGCCATGGAAACCATGTATCAGCGCTCGCGCATCCAGGAGGAAAGCCTGCACTATGAAACGCTGAAGCACAATGGGGAGTACCCGATAATCGGGGTCAACACCTTCCTGAGTTCCAAGGGGTCGCCCACCATCCTTCCCAGGGAGGTCATCCGGGCCACCGATGCGGAGAAGAAGGCGCAGATCGAAACCCTGGAACGCGTCCATAAACAGCACCGGGATATGGCCGCAAAAGGGCTGGCCCGCCTCAAGGAGGCCGCGGTGCGCAACGAAAATCTTTTTTCGGAATTAATGGAGGTTTGCAAATACTGCTCCCTGGGCGAAATCACCAGGGCCCTATTCGAGGTTGGGGGTCAGTATCGCAGGAATATGTAAGGAGGCCCGCTCAGGAAATCCCCTTGCGCCATTTTTTGAACGACTGCCGGAAATGCTTTACTTCCCGTCGCATCAGGTCCAGGTATTCCCGTTCCCGTACCCCGTCTTTTTCCAACCCACGGCAATAGCTGTAGAGGTTGCGGGTCATCACATTGATAAAATGGATGCTTCTCTGGCGGATGGCCAGGGAAGGGGAGTTCTCGGCCCGGGCGATGTGCTGGGGGATGAGGATGGCATCCGTGAGCAGCGAATCCGCAATGTGGTCCCTCAGGCTGTTGGAATGCCCCAGGGTCAGCAAGTCCTTGTTCTGGGTGACATAGGAGGCAATTTCCCGGCTCATGGTCCGGAGGGACAGGGCCTGGCGGTAGACGGGTAAATTTTTTATCCGCTCGTAGGACATTTTCTCTTTCAGTTTTTGTTAAAGATACTCCCGATATCCACTCGATTTAATTAAAGAATTAAAGGAAAAGATGTATATTTCCTTAATTAATAAGGTATTTAAATTAATTAGCCTTGAATATTAAGCTAGATAAGTTGCATTGGAGTATCCTCTCCGCATTGCAGCAAAACGCGCGTATTTCCCTGTCCGCCCTGGGCCGGTCCATCGGGCTCACCCCGCCCGCCGTCGCGGAGCGGGTCAAGCGCCTGGAAGACCTTGGCGTGATCGAAGGGTACTGGACCGGGGTCTCCCACACCCGGGTAGGTTACCAGCTGAAGGCCATCATAACACTCCGGGCCTTTATGGGGAAACTCAAACCCTTTCTGGAACGGGTACGCAGCCTGGACGAAGTGATCAATTGTTACCGGATCACCGGAAATGAAAATATTATCATGGAGGTGGTCTTCCGCGACCAGTTCCACCTGGAGCGGTTCATTGACCAGTTGATCCAATACGGAGAAACGCGAACGCATATCATCCTTTCGGAGGTGATTTCCAATGCCCCGATCCGCCGGATAACGGACTTGCCCCCGCCCTAGTTGAGGAATCGGATATTTGTTTATCTTTAAAATACCCAGCGGCATTTGGCTCCTTCCGGCGGGATCCGCTACCGATTTGGCGGGATTTTTGATGGAGTAGCAGTATGAAAATATTTTTTTTCCCGGTTCTTGCACTTCTGTTTGCCTTCCAGGCGCACGCACAGGTCATTCACCTGAAAAAAGGGTTGATCAACGAAAACCTCCCTTTGTCGGATAGTATTGGCAGGGACCTCAGTTTTTACCTGCCCAAGGATTTTGATCCCGGCCGGAAATGGCCCGTACTTTTTGTCTGTGATTTTACAGGCGATGCTACCCGGGCCCTCCGCTTTTTCCTGGGTGCAGCTGAAGCCAATGGATATATTGTGGCAACCACCACGAGCCTGGTGGACAGCACGCAACTCACCGGCGGGGTCCTGAAATTTGCCAAAAGCCTGGATTTCCTGGGCACCATCCTCCCGCTGGACATGGACAGGCTCTACGCCGCCGGAATCGGGGACGGGGGGCAGTTTGCGGGATTGATGCCCAATATGGTCAAGGCCATATCGGGTGTGCTTTCAGTGGCTACCGGCCCCCCGAATATGGACCTGGTCAGTTCCCGCGCACCCTATCACTATGTGGCCCTGTTGAGCAGGTCAAATTTTTATTATCAGAATATGCGGTGGGCACGGGAGCTGTTCAACAACAAGAAGCTCGTCAATCATATCTTTTATTACAATGGCAATGGCGGGCTGCCTGATGAAACCCTCCTGGATCTAAGTATTGCAACCCTCACCATCCAGGCCATGAAATCTGCGAAGATACCCAGGGACACCTTGCTGATCGAGCGCACCCGGAAGGCTTTTCTGGACCATTCCGACCTGTTGTGGCGTCGGGGCGAGGTGCTGGAGGCCTACAACGAGCTCGAACTGGCCATCGACCTCCTGGGTGGGCTCACGGATATGGAGCAACTTGAGGAGGCCCGTCGGGACCTGCGCAGGTCCGCAACATACAGGGCCCACAAAAGGGAAGCGGCCAAGTTTGAGTTAAAGGAAGATATCCTGCGCGAGGATTATTCCTATTATCTGGAGGACGATGTGCTTACCTTCAATCTCGAAAACCTGGGTTGGTGGAAGTTTCAGATGGAAACCATCGAGGGGTTCAAGAAGAGCCAAAATCCGGAAGAAAAACTAATGGGCCTCCGTCTTGAGGGGTATCTTGAGGCACTTGCGGATGACTATATCCTTACGGCCCGTTCATCTGACAAACCCGACGAGGATGCCCTGGTATTCCTGCATATGCTGAAAACGATTATTAAACCGGAAGCCCCGGAAAACTATCTGACAGTGATCTCCCTGGCCTCCAAGTACAGCGACTTTGGGACGGCCCTGTTTTACCTGGAGGAATTGCTGAAAACCGGTTATTCCGACAAGGACAGGCTCTATTCGCTGGAGCACACCGCCCTGCTCCGCATTGGCCCGGAATTCAATGCGCTGGTGGAGAAATACCTGGACAGCGCCAGGTATGAGATCCCCGAATGATCCCGGCAACTGGCTTTTTGATGGTGTTTTTCAGTTTTGTATCGGCCGGGACAGCCTCCTGCGGGTTGAAAAGGTTAATTTTAAACTAACTACCATACACAACTGATATTTCTATGGTCAATCCCATCAAGGCCCTCCCTGGCATCGCGCTTGCCGGTTTCCTGATCACCGGCGGATTGTCTTCCTGCAGGGATGGAAAACGCTACCACGAAGAACCGGAAACCGCGGCCGCGGAGGTTTCTGAGGTACCCCCCGGCGGACTGGGCGCTATCCTGAAATTCCAGGACGAACTCAACACGGAATTCCGCGACCCGGAGCAGAGCCCGCTGCCCAGGAACCTTATTCAGAGTTTCGCCGGCCTCGCTTTTTTTGAACCGGACACCGCTTATCAGGTAATGGCCCGGTTGGTCCGGACCCCGGAGGCCCTGCCGTTTGAAATGCCCACCACAACGGAGCGGATGAGCACGGAACGCAAATACGGCAACCTGCAATTCGAACTGATGGGCAACACGTATACCCTTGAAGTTTACCAGAGCCCGGAACTACTTATGGAGGAAGGGTTCGAAGATTACCTCTTCCTCCCTTTCACCGACGCCACCAATGGGGAGGAAACCTATGAAGGAGGTCGCTATATGGATCTCAGGATCCCCCGGGGCGATTCCATTCTCCTCGATTTCAATACTGCCTACAATCCGTATTGCGCGTATAACCCCAAGTATTCATGCCCCCTCGTGCCATCGGTAAACAACCTTGACATCCCGGTCCGGGCCGGGGTGAAGGCCTATCGCAAATAGAGAACCCCCGGCGGGTAGGCCAGGGGTCCTCATCATTAACCAAACTAAACAAATGGGCGGCGTAAAAAGTCTTTAGAAGGAGTAGATGGCTGCCAGGACAAAGGAAGCCAGGCTATCGCCGATCTCCAGGTCGCTATCCACAAAATACACACTGTCTTCCGATGCTTTGTCAAAGCGGATCTCCGGCTTGACAATCAGGTGGTCGCCAATCGTGGCGCTTCCGGTCAGGGTCAGGGCCAGTACGTTGGCGTCCGGGGCAACGGCCCCGATGGCGCCGTAGTTTTCCATTTCTGAAAAATACTCTCCCCTCAGGCCGACGGTAAAATTCTCCGAGGTCTTGTACTGCGGGTACAGGGCCACGCCGTAGAACCCGGTACCATCCGTATCCTGGTACGTGGCATTGATACCCAGGAAGAATTCTTCAGTCACGTCAAACCCGCCGGTATAGTCGATCTGGAAAAGCGCTTTGAGGTCCGTGTCGACAAACTCCCCGGTTCCCGTGTTGTAGAATTCGGTGAATCCCTGCTTCCCGTACAACAGGTTCAGGTATTGTCCCTTATAGCCGAGCTGTGCGCCGAACGAAGGTGAGCCGAATGGGTCGAACTCCGTCCAGTCGGTCGGGTTCAGGACGGCCAGCATCAGGGACAGGTCATCGCTCAGTGCAAAGTCCGCTTTCAAACCCGTATGGCTGAACGGCCCGTAGGAAAACATGTAGGAGGTGCTGTAATTGAAATTGGCAACCGGTGAGATCACTTCATAGCCCAAAAAGGTGTTGAAGTTACCAAAGGTCAGGGTGACGGTCTCGGAAACATTCCAGTACACGTACAACTGGTTGACGATGGCCGGGGACCCGAACGAATTAAATACTGCATCCTCCCCGCGAGGGCCGAAAACCAGGTCGGCTACCGCACCGACATCTCCGTGTTCATAGGAAAGGATGGCATTGGCCATACCGATGGCAAAGCCCGTATCGTTCGCAAAGGAACTCCCGGGGGCGGACGGGAAGGCGAACACATCGCCGGACTCATCAAGCATGACTTTGTTCAGGCCAGTGAGGTTGGCCCGGTAATAGGCATCCACGGAACCGCTGAGGGTGAACCCGTCAGTCCAGCTGGTGGCCTCATCATCCTGGGCGCTCAGTTGGGAAGCGGTCATCAGGACGGCTGCAAAAAGCAGGAATTTTATGTATCTTGAATTTTTAATCTGTTTCATATTGTTAGAGATTGGACTCCCCGGTCGGGAGCGATTTAAATTGTTCGTTTACAATTGCAATGGAAATGGGTTATAAACGGAGCGTTCTGCCAAACGCTCCGTTTTCATTTTCAGGTATTAGTGTTGATTGAGTCGGAAATCGGAATAGGCATCCATTCCGTGTTCGTGGATATCGAGACCTTCCAGTTCTTCCTCTTTCGATACGCGGATCCCCACGGTTTTCTTGAGGGCCAGGATGATGATGGCTGCAGAAATGATACAGAAGATCCCTGCGGCACCAACACCAGTCAGCTGGTACAGGAACTGGTCAACCCCTGCTTTGTCGCCGAAGATTCCGACGGCGAGGGTCCCCCAGATACCACAAATGAGGTGGACGGTGACGGCACCTACCGGGTCGTCGAGGCGGATCCGGTCGATAAAGGCCACGCCCCCTACGATAATGGCTCCCGCAATCAGGCCGATTACCACCGCCTCATTGGGTGACATCAGGTCTGCGCCAGCGGTGATTCCCACAAGCCCCCCGAGGATTCCGTTCAGGAACATGGTCAGGTCGTAATTCTTATATGCCAGGGTCGATACCACGAAGGCGCTTACCCCGCCGGCGGCGGCTGCCAGGGATGTGGTCACCAGCACCAGGGAGGTCAGTGCCGGGTCCCCGGAGAGTACGGAACCCCCGTTAAAACCAAACCATCCAAGCCACAGGATCAGCACCCCGGCTGTTGCCAGGGGGATATTGTGTCCCGGGATTGCCTTGGGTTTCCCGTCCTCACCGAATTTGCCAATCCGGGAGCCCAGCAACCAGATGGCGATCAGCGCTCCCCAGCCGCCAACAGAGTGGACCAGGGTAGAACCGGCAAAGTCATAAAAGCCCGCATCGTCCCCACCCAGGGTGGACAGGAAGCCGCCTCCCCATTGCCAGGAACCGACAATCGGGTAGACCAGGCCTACGTAAATAATGGTAAAGACCATAAAGGGGCCTATCTTGACGCGTTCAGCGACAGCCCCTGATACAATGGTAGCTGCCGTAGCGGCAAACATCCCCTGGAAGAGGAAATCCGTCCAGTAGGTATAGCCACCGTCTGCGTATTCCGGCGTCAGGCCGGCCGCGTCAGTCCCCAGGCCAAAGCCCGCGAAGCCGAGGTACCCGTTAAATTCCCCCGGGTACATCAGGTTGAACCCGCCGATATAATACATCAGCAGCCCAACGGTTATAATAAAAATGTTCTTGAACAGAATGTTGATGGTATTTTTCTGCCGTGTCAGGCCAATCTCGAGAAAGGCAAATCCGGTATGCATGAAGAACACCAGGGCGGTGCACACCATCATCCAGATGTTGTTTGCTGTAAATAATCCAGTATCCATAATAAATTTCGTTGAGTTAGTTAGATTAGTTGATGCCGGCGTGGCCGCTTTCCTTGGTTCTGATCCGGTAGGCTTCCACCACGTCCGAGACGAAAATTTTACCGTCTCCGACATTTCCGGTGTACGCCGTATCGAGGAGCGTATTTACTGTACGCTCCAGGAAATCGTCCGACACCACGATGACCAGATACCTGCGCTGGATATCTGACGTGCTGTACGAAATGCCCCGGTAAACATGGCCCTGCTTTTCATTGCCAACACCGGTAACATCCCAATAACTGAAGAAATTCACCTCAATCTGATGGAGGGCTTTTTTGACCTCATCAAATTTGGATTTTCGAATAATTGCTTCCACTTTTTTCATGGGTATATGTTTTTGTTGATCGGGCCAAATATATATTAAAATGGACACACCCTTTGTTTGAAAGGGGTGTTAGCGGGTATTTTTATGTTTATCATAAAATGACCCCCCTAAAATTTAGGGTGTGTCTTTTTAAACAAGATTTTTTTGGTATATCGTCGATAAAAGGGACGGTAAAAACAGGAAATGGCGCTTTTTCGGGTTGATTCTACCTTATACACCAGGAAATTGTTGGTTTTCAGTCAAAAACCGAAAGAAAAGTTACAATTGTAAATGACGGGGATCAGAACCAGAGTAAAATTTGGAAACAGGGAGAAATTCAGAACCAGCGGGAAATTCGGAACCAGGGGAAATTCAGAACCAGCGGGAAATCCAGAATCCCAGGGCAACGGCCAGCAACCCTGCCAGCAGGCTGCCCAGGGTATAGAAAATAAAAGGGAGGAAGTTTCCGTCCCGGAGCATGCCGAACTGTTCCAGGCTGAAAGAAGAAAAGGTGGTGAACCCCCCGCAGAAGCCCGAGGCGAGTAAAGCACTCTGGACCGGGTTGACAAACTGGTTGCGCAGGGAAGCACCCAGGACGATGCCGATTAGGAGGCAGCCGAGAATATTGGCCAGGAAGGTGCCCAGGTAAAATCCCGAAATCATCGGATTCAGGTACCTGCCCATGAGGAACCTGAGGCCGCTTCCAAGGCCACCACCCAAAAATACCAGGAGCAAGTGTTTCATAAAAAAACCCGATCAGTTAAGATACGGGAGAGGGATGTCAGGCCCTGTCCAGGGCCTAAAGCTACTAAATCTTCGGATTAAACGGCCTTGCGGAGTTCGCCGTCCGCAGATTTGAGCGGATAAATCTTGAAGGGGGCTGCAAGGCGCTGCCCGGATGTTGAACGGTTCCGGTTCCAGACAGCCACAGAAGAACTGAAGATCAACAGCAAGGCATTGATTACCAGCAAAACTGAGAAAATAACAAGAAAAACGGTCATTGGTCGGATGCTACTAAAAAGTATAACGCAAAAGTACGTTTTTTCTTATATGATACGCAGCAATTCCGGTATTTGATCGGTCCGGGCGTTATTTTTATCAATCCTGCAGGGGTCTGCCCTAGTTTTTGAGGAAATATTTGAGAAGCAGCAACAGGATTATAAATCCTGCAAACAGGAGCAGGACAGTAAACGTTCCCTTGTACTGTTTTCGCTGCCATTGCCGGTCCCGCCTGTACATCACTACCAGGACCGCCACAAAGGCGATGAAAAAAAGCAGTGCGAAAACCATTTGCCCGGTGCTGAACATCTTTCTATTTTTAGTGCAAAATTACTCCAAATACCTCCATCCATGAAACGAAATATCGCTGCGGTTGCCGAATTCCACCAGGCTTTTGGCCTGGGAATTTCCCACGAGCCACAGGCAAATCTGGGCCCTGAGGTCAACATGCTCCGGTTCCGGTTGATGCAGGAAGAAAACGAGGAGTACCTGGAGGCGGCGTCCAACGGGGACCTGGTCGAGGTGGCCGATGCGCTGGGGGATATGCTCTACATCCTTTGCGGTACCATCCTTGAACACGGCCTCCAGCACAAGATTGAGGCGGTTTTCGAGGCCATACAAAAAAGCAATATGAGCAAACTCGGCGCGGACGGCAAACCCATCTACCGGGAGGACGGAAAGGTCCTGAAAGGCCCGGGTTATTTCAAACCGGATATCTCCGGGGTCCTCGATAAGGGCTGATCAGTCCAGGGGGAACCGCCATCCGAAGGGATCCTCGGCCCGGTTGTACTGAATATCGGTGATCCGCTTTTTAAAGTGGGACGCATAACTGTCATCCAGTTCCGGCAGTTCGTATTTCTTACCCCTGTAGCCAAAGCTGCTGATAGGGGAAACGACCGCGGCGGTGCCGGCCCCGAAGAGCTCTTTCAGCGTGCCGTCCCCGGAGGCCGCAATCACTTCGGACACCTTTATTTTTCGAACCTCCAGCGGAATCCCTTCCGCTTCTGCCAGCCGCAGGATACTCTTGCGTGTAATCCCGTCCAGTATCCGGTCGCTGGTGGGCGCCGTCAAAAGCGTATCGCCGATCCGGATAAAAATATTCATGGCGCCGGCCTCCTCGATATAATCGTGATGGTGGTCGTCCGTCCAGATTACTTGCTGGAACCCCTCTTTGGCGGCGAGTTGGGTGGGGTAGAACTGCCCGGCATAATTCCCTCCAGCCTTGGCAAAACCCGTTCCCCCATCGGCTGCCCGGGAATAGGCCTCTTCGATCCGGACACTTACCTTGCCGGAAAAATAAGCGCCTGACGGCGCGCAGGCGATGATAAAGGTGTACTCGCTGGCAGGGGAAGCGTGGAATCCCGTGCCGGAAGCGAAAATAAACGGACGTATGTAAAGGGAGCTCCCGGCCCGGGCGGGAATCCAGTCCCGATCCACCTCCAGGAGCGCCTTGAGGCCTTCCATGAAAAGACCATCGGGGAGTTCCGGGATGGCCATGCGGGCTGCGGAGATGTTCAATCGCTTCTGGTTCTCCTCCGGCCGGAACAGCCAGGCATTACCCTCTGCATCCTTGTAGGCCTTCATGCCCTCAAAAACGCTCTGGCCGTAGTGGAAGATCTTGGAAGCCGGGTCAAGGGTCAGCGGGCCATAGGGTACGATGGCGGCGTCCTGCCACCTGCCGTCCCGGTAGGTGCACCGGAACATGTGGTCCGTGAATACGCTGCCGAATGCCAGGTTGTCGAAGTCTACTTCCGGGAGTCGGGACTTGGCAACCCGCTGTACCGGGATCTCATTGATTGTGATGCTCATATCGTCGGATTCAGGTGCTAAAATTACATAATTTAATTCACCGGGGCTTTCTTTTTTAGCCCGAAATTCCGGACTTTTGAAGGGTAAACCAATTCCTTCGGGTCATGAAGAAACCGAGAATATACCCCCTTAAAACATTCCTGGGAGCCCTCCTGTTAATCGCAGGTGCCGGAACGCTTTCCGGACAGACGGATTCCAACTATTCAGAGGCAGGTGCCTCCCTGTCGGTCGCGGCTCCCATGGATGCGGACCGGGCCGCAGATTTTTTCGCGAGCCTGCAACCGGCAGATACCCTGGATGCCGTCTTCCGGGCCCGGGTGGTCGATGTGTGCCAGGCAAAGGGATGCTGGATGCGCCTGGAGCTTCCCGAGGGCCGGGAGGTCATGGTCCGGTTCAAAGACTACGGCTTTTTCGTGCCCATGGATATTGCGGGGCGTGAAGTGGTCGTCGGGGGCAAGGCGTTTATCTCTGAGGTTTCCGAAGCTGAGCGGCGGCACCTTGCCGAAGATGCAGGCCTCCCGGAGGCCGAGGTGATGGCTATCACGGGCCCGGCGCGTGAACCCGGATTCGTCGCGGAGGGTGTGCGTATATTCAATTGATTTGGAACGGCGGATCGTCAGGACCTCCGATGGTTCGCGGACCATACAGATCCCGCAGTGGCAGGAACAGTACCATTCCATGCACGGGGCCTTGCAGGAGTCCAGGCATGTTTTTATCCGGCATGGGCTCAGCCTGTATGCGGACCGTAAACTCCGGGTACTCGAGATGGGTTTTGGCACCGGCCTGAATGCGCTCATCAGCCTGCTGGAGGCCCCCAAACTGGGGCTGGTGCTGGAGTATACTGCCCTGGAGGCCTATCCGGTGACCCAGCAGGAATGGCAGGCCCTGGACTACGGCGGCTTGTTTGAGGACGATGCGGCCCGGGACCATTTCCAAAAGCTGCATCAGGCCGACTGGGAAAAACCGTCAGCAGTTACTCCCTGGTTCACCCTTTGCAAGGTACAGGCCGACCTGCTCGGATTTTCCGAAGAGGATGCGTACGACCTGGTTTATTTTGACGCCTTTGGTGCGCGCGTGCAGCCGGAGCTCTGGACAGAGGCGGTTTTCGGCAGCATGTTCCGGGCTTTGGGCGGGGGCGGCCGCCTGGTCACCTATGCCGCCAAGGGCAGTGTCCGCAGGGCCATGCAGGCATGCGGGTTTACAGTGGAGCGCCTGCCCGGCCCGCCGGGAAAACGCGAGATGCTCCGGGCGGTCAAACCGGTTTAAAAAAGCGGTCGTAAACAGCTTCCGGAAATCTGCAGGAGCCAGCCGGCAACCTGTGCAAAACTCAGGCGGGAACCTAATGTTAAATCGGCATTAAAGGCCAACCGCCCCGGGTATAAAACCCCTACTTTTACCCCAAAAAGGATTTGAAAGTACTGATAACAGGGGCAACAGGTTTGGTAGGCACCGCTATTACGCGCCAATGCCGGGATGCGGGCATCGAGGTGCATTACCTTACCACACGCCCGGAGAAAATCCGTAACGAGCCCGGGTATACCGGATTCGTCTGGGACCCCTCCGAGGGAAGTATGGACCCCCAGAGTTTGAGTGGCGTACAGGCCATCATCAACCTGGCGGGTGCTTCCATAGCCCAGCCCTGGACGCAGGCAAACAGAAAGCGCATCCAGCAGAGCCGGACCGACAGCCTCAGCACGCTTTTCAACCAGCTCTCAAAGCATGGCAAAGGGGAGGTGGAATACCTGGTGTCGGCCTCGGCAATCGGCATCTATCCCCACTCCTACACAGAATACCACACCGAAGCCGACGGGAACACCGGCCAGGGGTTCCTGGCCGAAACGGTGCGCCTCTGGGAAGCCGGTGTGCGCGATTTTGATTCCCTCGGCATCCCCTGCGGCATCCTGCGGCTGGGCCTGGTACTCGCGGCGCACGAAGGGGCCCTGCCGGCGATTGCGCGCCCGGTAAAGGCTTTTGTGGGAGCCCCGTTGGGCAACGGCCGACAATGGCAGTCCTGGATCCACCTCAACGATGCGGCGGCCCTCTTCCTCTTTGCAGTAGACCAGCGGCTTGAGGGGGTCTTTAACGCTGTGGCCCCCAATCCGGTGACCAATGAAAAACTGACCCGGCAGGTAGCCGAAGCCCTTGACAAACCCCTTTGGTTGCCGCGAATCCCGGCATGGTTCCTGCGCCTGGTCCTGGGCGATCGGGCCGCCCTTGTCCTCGATAGCCAGCGGGTGTGTTCCGACAAGGTCCGTATGGAGGGATTTGGTTTTGGGTTTGCCAACCTGCAACCCGCCCTGGAAGACCTTCTTACCTGATACCGGACAGGCGCGCGCCCTTTGGCCAGAAGTTGTCAGGGAATCCCCCGATTTTTCGTGACATTTTGACATTTTGCCAGGAATTGGCAGTACTTTTGCCGCTCAGAATTGAAATCAAGGAAAAATAAGTATTTCAAATGAGCACGGAAAAGGATATGGAACCGCAGGAAGACTTGCAGGCCGAAAGGGAAGAGGCTGTTGAGGAACCCACTGATTCGCAAGGGGAGGGAGCTTCCGGGGACGGGGATAAGCTCGAGGCCCTGGAGGAAGAGCTGGCTGCGGAAAAGGAAAAATACCTGAGGCTCTTTGCCGAATTCGAAAATTTCAGGAAGCGGACAGCCCGTGAAAGGAGCGAGATGTACCGCACTGCGGGCCAGGACGTAATCACCGCCCTGCTTCCGGTCCTGGACGATTTTGACCGGGCGCTGAAAGAACTGAACCGGGCCGGGGACGAGGAGTCCCTGAAAGGCGTGGCCCTGATCCACAATAAATTCAAGGAAACCCTAAAGAACAAGGGTCTGGAGGAAATCCAGGTAGCCGAAGGGGATGCTTTTGATGCAGACCTGCACGAAGCGGTTACCCAGATTCCGGCACCCGATAAACGCCTGCGTGGCAAGGTGGTGGATGTGATTGAAAAAGGGTTCAGCCTGGGAGACCGGGTGATCAGGCACCCGAAAGTGGTTGTAGGAAATTAAAGATATGAAGCAGGACTTTTACGAAATACTGGAGGTTTCCAAAAGCGCGAGCGCGGCCGAGATCAAAAAGGCCTATCGGAAAAAGGCCATCGAGTTCCACCCCGACCGGAACCCGGGCGACTCCTCGGCAGAGGAAAAATTCAAAAAAGCGGCAGAGGCCTATGAGGTCTTAAGCGACCCGGACAAACGGGCCCGGTACGACCAGTTTGGTCACCAGGCCTTCGAAGGCGGAGGCTTTGGAGGGGGCGGCATGAATATGGAAGATATCTTCAGCCAGTTTGGCGATATCTTTGGAAGCGCCTTTGGGGGCGGTTTTGGCGGCTTTGGAGGTTTCGGCGGCGGTCAGCGCCGCGTCAAGGGGAGCAACCTCCGTATCCGCGTAACGCTGGACCTGGAGGAAGTAGCCCTGGGTGTCGAAAAGAAAATCAAGGTAAAGCGCAAGGTACAGGCCCCCGGGGTCACTTATAAAACCTGCAGCACCTGCGGCGGAAACGGACAGGTTACCAAGATCACGAATACGATCCTGGGCCGCATGCAGACGGCTGCTACCTGCACCGCCTGCGGGGGCAGCGGCCAGGTAATCGATTCCAGGCCCGACGACGCGGATGCCCACGGGCTCGTCATGCGGGAAGAGACCGTATCGATCAAGATACCCGGCGGGGTGGAATCCGGAATGCAACTCAAGGTTTCCGGGAAAGGGAACGATGCCCCCGGGAACGGGGTACCCGGGGATTTGCTGGTTGCCATCGAAACCAGGGAGCACGCAACCCTGAAGCGGGAAGGTGACAACCTGCATTACGACCTGTATATCTCCATGCCGGATGCCGTTCTGGGCACCTCCAAGGAGATCGATACCATAGGCGGGAAAGTACGCATCAAACTGGAACCGGGGATACAGTCCGGGAAGATCCTCCGGTTGCGCAACAAGGGAATTCAGAGCATCAATGGGTATGGAACAGGCGACCTGCTGGTACATGTGAATGTCTGGACGCCCAAGGAGCTGAGCAAGGAGCAGCGGGAGTTTTTTGAACGGATGCAGGAGGACGAAAAATTTGCCCCAAAACCAGAAAAATCCGACAAATCTTTCTTCGAAAAGGTGAAAGATATGTTCTCTTAACGATAAATCCGGGGCGTTTTAAAATAAAAATGTATATTTGATTTTGATATTGGGACTCCAATATTAATTTTCTTTTTCATAGCAATTTTTTTCCCATCCTCGAAATGCCTTTCGGGGATGGGTTTTTGTTTTGGACCATCCCCTTCCGGCGGGTTACTTGGTAGCCCGCGAATGCCTATATTTATGACCCATAACAAGCCACCTGCATGAGCAGCATTTTATCCATCCGGGAAGTCACGAAATCCTACGGCCCCCACAAGGCCCTGGACGACATTTCCCTGGAAATCCCCTCCAACCGGATCTTTGGCCTGCTCGGGCCGAATGGTGCCGGCAAAACCACGCTGATCCGGATCATCAACCAGATCCTGGTGCCCGACTCGGGAAAGATATACCTGGACGGGGAACCCCTTACCCAGAAACATGTGGCACAAATCGGCTACCTGCCCGAGGAACGCGGTTTGTACAAGAGCATGAAGGTGGGGGAGCAGGTACTCTACCTGGCACAACTCAAGGGGCTCAGCCGTTCCGAAGCGCGCAGCCGGCTGAAATACTGGTTCGATAAACTGGACATCGGTGACTGGTGGGGCAAGAAGGTGCAGGAACTTTCAAAGGGGATGGCCCAGAAAGTCCAGTTCATCGTCACGGTGCTCCACCGGCCAAAACTCCTTATTTTTGATGAGCCGTTCAGCGGATTTGACCCCATCAACGCCGCCCTGATCAAGGACCAGATCCTGGAATTGCGGGACGAAGGCGCCTCCATCATTTTTTCGACCCACCGGATGGAGTCCGTGGAAGAGCTTTGCGAGTACATCGGACTGATCCATCGATCCAGGCTGCTGCTCGAAGGCAGGCTCACGGATATCAAAAAAGCCTACAAACAAAACCGCTTCCGGATTGAGTGGACCCCCGGGAACGGGGAGGTCGCCCTCGAGCAACTCCTCAATGGCACCCCGGTGGAAGTTTCCCATTTTGATGCGGAGGAGCACTTGTGGGATTTTACACTCCAGGTGCCCGAAGGCGAAAAACAGCGCCTGCTCCATACGCTTTCCGAAAAGGGGAGCATCAGTTCCTTTCGCGAACTGGTCCCCACCGCCAACGAGATTTTCATTGAAACGGTCCAGAAAAAAGATTTACATGGGTAAAATAGGCCTGATTATCCGTCGCGAGTACCTGGCCAAGGTGCGCAACAAATCCTTTGTGATCATGACCTTTTTGAGCCCGATCCTGCTGGTCGGGATGGTCGTGCTCATCGCCTACCTGACCCAGGTGAACGACAATGAAAAACGGCAGGTCGCCGTCCTGAACCAAAGCGCATTTTTCCGGGATCTTTTTATCCCGCAGCGCGGCGTTTCCTTTATCCGGCTGGACGGCCTCTCCCTGGAAGCCGCCAAGGACAGCACACTCAGCATGGGCCTGTACGGCCTGCTGCACCTGCCCGAGCGCCGCGACCTGGTGGATGTCACCGAGGATGCCTTCCTCTATACCAAGGATGCCCCGTCCACCTCGGTACTGGAGGAGATCGAATCCATCTTTGAAGACGGCCTTCGCCAGTACCGCCTGCGGGAACTCGGGGTCAGCCCCGAGCAATATGCCGCCGTCCGCAGCGGGTACGAAATCCACACGGCGACGTTTTCAGGGGAGCGGAGCACCAAAGGGATCAACGAGTTCAAGGCCCTTGTGGGCGGGGCGTTCGGCTACCTTATCATGATGTTCATTATCATATACGGGGGGTTTGTCATGCGCTCGGTGATCGAGGAGAAAACCAGCCGGATCATCGAGGTGATCATTTCTTCGGTAAAGCCCTTCCAGCTGATGCTTGGGAAAATCATCGGTACCTCTCTCGCCGGCGTCACCCAGTTCCTGATCTGGATTGTTTCGGCTTCCCTGCTGATGGTGGTGGCCCTGCTGTTACTGGACATCGACCCGGCCATCCTTTTGGAACAACGCAATATGCCGGGCGGGCTGGACGCCCAGTTGGGAACCGGCGCCCTTGCCGGGGATGAGACGAGCCGCATGATCCTGCAGGAGTTCCTGCAATTGCCCATGGGTCTGCTGATTGGTTTCTTCCTGGTCTATTTTGTCCTGGGCTACCTGATCTACAGCTCCATCTATGCCGCAATCGGGGCGGCCGTCGACAACGAAACGGACACGCAACAGTTTATTTTCCCGATCATCCTGCCGCTGATGCTGGCGATCTACGTGGGATTCTTTTCCGTATTTTCAAATCCGCACGGCCCCATTGCCGTGGCGTTTTCCATTTTTCCGCTGACATCGCCCATCGTGATGCTTATGCGGCTTCCCGGCGGCATCGGGGAAGGGGGGGTGCCCGTGTGGCAGCTGGTCGCCTCCCTGGCCCTTCTCGCAGGGACCTTCCTCGGGATCGTCTGGCTCGCGGCCAAGATCTATCGGACCGGCATCCTGATGTATGGGAAGAAACCGACATACCGCGAATTGTTCAAATGGTTAAAATACTGATATGTTACAGGATAAAACAGCAGCTCTTGCCCAGGACAAGGCAAAACCCGTAAAGGAATTCATCGAACGGGACCTGTGGGACGTGATCCGGGAAATCCTCAATTACGGCCTGCACATCGGGGAAGGGGAAAAATCCATCGACCTGACCATCGGCTTGTTGCTCTCACTGAGCCTTGCCATGATCGCCACCACGCTTGTCCTGAAGTGGCTGCGGAACCTCTACACCCGGAAAATGGAACACGAAGACCGGATGAAGTTCTTCAGCGTATTCAAGTATATCCGGTATGCCATCTATATGGTGGTGGTCCTGCTGACCGTAAGCTCTGCCGGGATTGACATCACATTGCTCATCACCGCCTCGGCCGCCTTGTTTGTCGGTATCGGCCTGGCCCTGCAGGAGTTCTTCCAGGATATCATTGCCGGGATCATGATCCTGGTGGACAAATCGCTGCATGTGGGGGATATCGTAGAGGTGGACGGCAAGGTGGGCAAGGTATTCGAGATCAAGCTTCGCTCCACCCGGGCGCTGACCCGTGACGACAAGGTCCTGGTCATACCCAACCACAAATTCATGAGCGAGGTGATCTACAACTACACGCAGAACCACCGGATGACCCGGGAATCCGTTCAGGTTGGGGTGGCATACGGCAGTGATGTGGAGCTGGTCACGCGTTTGCTGCTCGATGCCGTCAATACCCAGAAAGGCATACTCAAGAACCCGAAGCCCTTTGTCCAATTCGAAGATTTTGGCGATTCGGCCCTTATTTTTTCAGTCAAGTTCTTTATCAACGACTCCTTTTCCGATCCCCGGATCAAAAGTGACATCCGATACCGGATCGACAGGCTGTTCCGGGAGAACAGCGTGACCATCCCCTTCCCGCAACGCGACGTGCATTTCTATGCGCACACCCCCCTTGCGGTCCGCCAGCCCGGGAACGAAAAACAGCCCGGGACCCCGGGCTAGCAGTAATGCCCCGCCCGAATCGGACCCCGGGCTAGCAACAATGCAGGGCATGAATGAGAACGAAGGAGCCGCCCCTGGGGATGGGGCGGTTTTAGCCCTTCCTTAACAAAGTTCCCCGGTTATCGCGCTATATTTACAATGAAACCGGGCGCAGGAGCGTTCACTAACCGATAGCAAATCCCGATACATGTCCAGAATACTCGTAATTGAAGACGAAGCCGCCATCCGTCGCGTTTTGGTGAAAATCCTCACAGAGGAAAACGAGGCCTACCAGGTTGAAGAGGCCGAAAACGGTGCCCAGGGGCTCGAAAAGATCCGGAAAACGGATTACGATCTGGTTTTGTGCGATATCAAAATGCCCAGGATGGATGGGGTGGAAGTATTGGAGGCAGGTCGCAAGAGCAAGCCGGAAACCCCGTTTATCATGATCTCCGGCCACGGGGACCTGGATACGGCCGTACAGACCATGCGCATGGGGGCTTTTGATTACATCTCCAAGCCGCCTGACCTGAACCGGTTGCTGACCACGGTGCGCAATGCCCTGGACCGCAAGGAACTGGTCGCGGAAAACCGCATCCTCAAAAAGAAAGTCAGTAAAAACTTCGAAATGATCGGGGAGAGCGGGGAAATCCACGCCATCAAGGAAATGATCGAGAAGGTGGCACCGACCGACGCACGGGTCCTGATCACCGGTTCCAACGGGACCGGGAAGGAACTCGTAGCCCATTGGATCCACCAGAAAAGCCCCAGGGCCGGTGCGCCTTTTGTAGAAGTAAACTGTGCCGCCATCCCCTCCGAACTGATCGAAAGCGAACTTTTTGGCCACGTCAAGGGTGCCTTTACCTCGGCGGTCAAAGACCGGGCCGGTAAGTTTGAAACTGCCAACAAGGGGACCCTCTTCCTGGATGAGATCGGGGATATGAGCTTGTCGGCACAAGCCAAGGTGCTCCGGGCCTTGCAGGAAAGCAAGGTGTCCAGGGTGGGCTCCGACAAGGATATCAAGGTGGATGTACGGGTGGTGGCCGCCACCAACAAGGACCTGCAGAAGGAAATAGCAGATGGCAAGTTCCGGGAAGACCTCTATCACCGCCTGGCCGTCATCCTGATCCGGGTCCCTTCCCTGAATGAGCGCCGGGATGATATACCGCTGCTCATAGAGCACTTTGCCAGGAAAATAGGGGAGGAGCAGGGCATAGCGCCCAAGCGCTTCTCGGACAAGGCCCTGAAGCTGCTCAGGGAATACGACTGGACCGGAAACGTCCGGGAACTCCGGAACGTGGTAGAACGCCTTGTCATCCTCGGTGGCAAGGAGGTAAGCGAAGAGGATGTTCGTCTCTTTGCTAGCAAATAGGGGTTTGGCGGGGCGACTGCACTACGGGCAGCCCTGCAATTGGCGCAGTGCTTCTTCCGTAAGTTCCTTGGTCCGGTAGTTGTAGTACCGCTTGGCCTGGGTCAGGTCCTCCCGCAGCAATTGCCTTTCACAATGGTCATAGATCCTTTGCACGAACACCAGGGCTTCCGAACAGGGCACGCCGTTGACCACATCGGCCAGTGAGGCCTTATATGCCTGGAGGGAGGCATCGATCTGCTCCTCGATGCGCCGTTGATTGTCAGGGTCTGCCAGCAGTGGGGCAGAAGGCCCTTTCTGCATTGAATTCATGGCCAGCACATCGCTGTCATAGGGGCTGTCGTGGAGTTCGTCATGGAGATCCAGGGCTTCTTCTCCGGCCAACGCCCCATCCAGGGCACGGCGGAGGAGGATGCGGGTACCTTCCAGCGAACTCACCCGGGTGGCGAGCTTCAGGTTTTCCAGGCTTTCCTTCAGGTGCTTTTTGGCGTAGTCGCAGGCACAGTCTTCAAATTGCGGCCGGGATTTCTCCATGGTATTGATGGCCTTGTAGGTATGATAGCGGGCCAGGGCGATTTCCTCTGCATCCAATGCATTCTTTAGGTGGGTTTCCACAAAGCCGATCATGGAACCGGCATCGACACATCCGGGAGAAGGTGTGTTAAAGGCGAGCAGCCAGAGGCTGCCCAAGACAAGGTAGGATGTCCTGAATTTCATAGCATAGGTCTAAATGGGCCGCCGGGGCGGCGATTTGGGTAGGGTAAAGATACCGCAGCAGCCGGGGCCATCCCTTTTTTTTCGTCCATTGGGCCGGAGTTGGCGGTATACGGCTACCTGTTCCGATGAACGGCACAATTTTTTGGAAGAATTGCCACTGACCTGCAATTATTCTATCTTAACCGCATGAAGGAAATTATTGCCGGGGATTACCTGGCCGGTGAAGACTTCAGCCTGGATTCCTGGAATACGCTTGCGGATCTGGGGGCGGAAAAAAAAGAGCTGAAGAAATCGCTCAGCAATGTGCGGAAACAATTAGGGGAATTCCAGGATACCCTGTATGCCCACGGAAAATATTCGGTGCTTTTCTGCCTGCAGGGCATGGACACAGCCGGCAAGGACAGCCTGATCCGGGAGGTGTTCAAGGATTTCAACGCCCGGGGGGTTGTAGTGCACAGCTTTAAGGTCCCCACGGAACTGGAGCGCAAGCACGACTACCTCTGGAGGCACTATATCGCTTTGCCTGCCCGGGGCAAGTTCGGTGTATTTAACCGGACGCACTACGAAAATGTCCTGGTGACCCGGGTACACCCGGAGTACATCCTGGGCGAACTGCTGCCCGGCATCAATTCCCTGGAAGATATCGACCAGGCTTTCTGGGACCGGCGGTTCGCTCAAATCAATGCATTTGAAAAGACACTGGCAGAGAACGGCACACTGATCTACAAATTCTTCCTGAACCTTTCCCGGGAAGAGCAGCGTAAAAGGCTGCTGCGACGCCTTAAGATCCGCGAGAAAAACTGGAAGTTCTCCCCCGGTGACCTGGAGGAGCGGAAACTTTGGGACCGGTACCAGGAATGCTACCAGGATGCCATCCGCCGGACGCATACCCGGGAGGCGCCCTGGTACGTAATCCCCTCTGACGACAAGCGGGAGGCGCGCCTGATCGTCGCTTCCATCCTGCTGCAAACACTGACCGTATACGATGACATCCGGGAACCCGAACTGCCTGAAAAGGTCCAGGCCCAACTGGAGTACTACAAGGAACAACTCCGTGCAGAAGGCACCCCCGAATCCTAAAATAAACATGATCCCACTGATGATTCCGAATTCTAAAACCGTACTGCCTCAAATCCGTTTGCTCAGAACCCGCTTGCCACAGGTCGCCTGTTTGCTTCTTGCCTGTATGGGCCTCCACGGCCAGGAGCAGGATGCCGAGGTAATCCGCAAAATCTACGAAACCTCCCTGAGCCAGGGGAGGTCGTATGAATGGCTGAACCACCTGTCCAACCAGATTGGCGGGAGGCTCTCTGGGTCCGTACAGGCTCAGCAGGCTGTGGAATACACCAAAAAGGAGCTTGAAGGCCTCGGCCTGGACCGGGTATGGCTGCAACCGGTCATGGTCCCCAAATGGGTGCGGGGCACCGCGGAGTTCGCCTATATCGAAAGCGAACCCGGCAATACCAACAATGTCCCGGTCTGTGCCCTGGGCGGCTCGGTGGCCACGCCGGTCGGAGGGATCAAGGCCGGGGTGGTCGAAGTGCAGGGTATCGCAGAATTGCAGGAACTCCCCAGGGAGGAGGTAGCCGGCAAGATCGTATTTTTCAACCGCCCGATGGAGGCCACCCTGATCAATACCTTCGAGGCCTACGGGGGTTGCGTGGACCAGCGCCATGGCGGCGCAGCGGCGGCCGCCCGATTGGGTGCTGTCGGGGTCATCGTCCGTTCCATGAACCTCCGGCTGGATGATTTTCCCCATACCGGTTCCATGAGCTACGGCGACCTTCCCGCTTCCCAGCATATCCCGGCTGCGGCCATCAGCACGAATGGGGCTGAATTGCTCAGCACCACGCTGAAACTCAACCCGCAGATCAAATTCTATTTCCGGCAAAACTGCCGGCAAATGGCGGACGTCCTTTCCTACAATGTAATCGGCGAGATCCGCGGCAGCGAGAATCCCGAACAAATCATGGTAGTCGGGGGGCACCTGGATTCCTGGGACCTGGGGGATGGCTCCCACGATGACGGCGCTGGATGCGTGCAGAGCATGGAAGTCCTGCGCCTTTTGAAAACCACGGGCTACCGGCCCCGGCGCACCTTGCGGGTGGTCCTCTTTATGAACGAGGAAAACGGAATGCGCGGCGGCACGAAATACGCTCAGGAAGCCCTTACCAGCGGGGAAGAGCATGTTTTTGCCCTGGAGAGCGATTCAGGTGGGTTTACCCCCAGGGGTTTCTCCTTTGACTGTACTCCCGAGGCCTTTGAAAAAATCATGGAATGGAAACCGCTGTTCGAACCCTACCTGGTCCACCACTTTACGCGGGGCGGAAGCGGGGCGGACATCGGGCCTTTAAAACCCCAGGGCCTGGTACTGGCCGGACTCCGGCCGGACTCCCAGCGCTATTTCGACTACCACCACGCCGAGAATGACACCTTCGATGCCATCAACCGCCGCGAACTGGAGCTTGGAGCGGCGACCATGGCCTCTTTGGTCTATCTCTACGACCGGTATGGGCTGCCCGATCAGCCCGCCCGGGAAGGCGGCCGGTAAAACAGGGGCCTGCTGGGGTGAAATCCTTATCTTTGCGGCCTAAAACCACATACCCATGCAGGAAGGCATCTACGCAAAATTTACTACGAGCGCGGGGGAAATCCTCGTCAGGCTCACCTATGAGAAAACCCCTGGTACAGTCGGCAACTTCGTGGCCCTGGCCGAAGGAAACCAGCCCAACAAAGTAACTCCCGAAGGCAAGCCGTATTACGACGGGCTCAAATTCCACCGGGTGATCCCGGATTTCATGATTCAGGGCGGATGCCCGACCGGAACGGGTACCGGCGATCCGGGGTATAAATTCGATGACGAATTCCACCCGGATCTCAAGCACAACCAACCCGGCGTGTTATCTATGGCCAATGCAGGCCCGGGGACCAACGGCAGCCAGTTTTTTATCACCCATGTCCCGACCCCCTGGCTGGATGGTAAGCATACTGTTTTTGGCCATGTGGCTTCCGGGCAGGAGGTGGTGGATGCTATCGCCCAGGGGGATCGCATAGAGTCACTGGAGATTGTCCGGGTGGGAGAGAAGGCAAAGGGCTGGGACGCGCCTGCCGCCTTTGTGGCGTTTCGGGAATCCGCAGCGGATCGGGAGCGCAAGGCCCGGGAAGCCATGGAGGCCCAAATGGAAAAATTCTCCGAAGGCTTTAAAAGCACCGAAAGCGGGCTGAGGTATAAAATGCTCGAATCCGGCAAGGGCCAGCGGCCGGAAAAGGGCGACCGGGTAGCTGTTCATTACGAGGGAAGCCTTTTGGACGGGACGGTTTTCGACAGTTCCGTCCGCCGGGGGGATCCCATCGAATTCCTTCTGGGCGAAGGGCAGGTCATCCCGGGCTGGGACGAAGGCATCCAGCTCCTGAGGGTGGGCGACAAGGCCCGCCTGCTGATACCGGCCAGCCTCGCTTATGGTTCCCGGGGCGCCGGGGGAGTCATCCCACCGGATGCACCCCTGCTCTTTGATGTGGAACTCGTGGCGATTCGCTGAAAAGGACAAAAGAACAAAGGATGGCCCCCGGGGAGTATCAGGTACTCTGTTGAGGGCCATCCTTTTCTTTTTTAGGGATTGGCATGTTTGTCCCGGACTCCTTGCGGTCAGGCCGTGGGATCGGGCGTCAGGCGCAGGTAGGGTTTTACTTCCTTTACCCCCTTGGTAAAGATCTTTTTGGCTTCCTCCGTGGGGATGGAGGGACTAACGACCACCTCCTGTCCGTGTTCCCAGTTGGCCGGCGTGGCCACCTTGTGGTATGCGGTGAGCTGCAGGGAATCGATGACCCGGAGCAATTCGTAAAAATTCCGGCCGGTGGATGCGGGGTAGGTAAGGGTAAGCTTGATTGTTTTGTCCGGCCCGATGACATAGACCGAACGGACGGTCAGCGTATCGTTGGCCTTGGGGTGTATCATGTCATAGAGGTCTGAAACCTTGCGGTCCTCGTCCGCCACAATCGGAAAATTCACCGTGGTATGCTGGGTTTCATTAATGTCCTTGATCCACTTTTTATGGGATTCGGCACCGTCCACGCTCAGGGCGATCATTTTAACGTTCCGCTTGTCGAATTCATCCTTGAATTTGGCAGCGGTACCGAGTTCCGTAGTGCATACCGGCGTGAAATCTGCGGGGTGGGAAAAGAGAATCCCCCAGCTGTCGCCGAGATAATCGTAAAAATTTAAGGTTCCCATAGAGGTTTCCGCCGTAAAGTCAGGTGCGGTATCTCCTAATCTGAGTGTTGCCATTTTGGTGGTGTTTTTATATTACTATTACTCCTATAAAATTAGTAGATTAATAGTGTTTCCACCCTTGCACAGGGGTTAAAGTTCTATTAAATTTAGTATTTCAAACGCGTTTTCCGGCTGGCAGACCACCCAAACGGCAAGTCAGGGGATAAATGATCAAACAAAGAAGCTATGACAGAGCAGGAACTGGAATCACTGCGTTACCCGATCGGCCATTTCACCACCCACGACGCCATCAGTGACCGGCAACTTTCGGATTGGATTGCAGAACTCGAAGCGCTGCCGACCAAACTCCGGGACCTGGTCTCCCGCCTTACCGAGGCCCAGCTGGAAACCCCGTACCGCACCGGAGGCTGGACCGTCCGTCAGGTCGTCCACCACCTTGCCGACAGCCACCACAACAGTTATATCCGCTTCAAGTGGGGGCTTACCGAAGATGCCCCGACCATCAAGGCGTATGACGAAAAGGCCTGGGCGGCCCTTTTCGATTCCCGAACCGCACCCATCGGTCCCTCCCTGGACCATCTGCAAGCCGTTCATGCCAAACTGGTTTACCTGCTCAGGGGCCTGGATCGCAAGGACCTGCAGCGCACATTTGTGCACCCGGATACTGGGATACCCACTACCCTGGAAGAAAATGTGGGTCGCTATGCCTGGCACGGCAACCACCATTTTGCCCATATTGAAAGCCTGATCCGGCGAAATTCCTGGTGAGAGGCCCTCAGAGGTCCTGCCCCATCGTCCACATCGGCTTTTGCGCGGGGAGCACTTCGGGATAGGGGATGGTCGATTCCCCGAGGATGCGGAAGCCTTCCTTTTGATAAAATCGCAAGGCCGGCCCCTTTTGCATGGCCTTGAGCCAGACCCCCGATTTTGCCGATTGACGCGCAAATTCCCGGACCGCCCCCAGGACGGCAGACCCGATCCCCTGTCCTGTAAACGCCCTGATCAGATACACCTTGTCGATGAAGAGGGATTTTCCCTCGTGGAAGCCGGGGTATTCTTTATCCGTGCTGATGACGCAGATGCCTGCCACCCCGGAAGCGGTTTTAACAAGCCAGTGCCGGTAGGCCGGGTTTGCGAGTTCCCCGAGGACCACCCCGGGGACCAGGTTGCGGCCCAGATAGGGTTCGGGGTCACCCCCGGGCCAAAGGTGGCAGTAGTGGTCTGTGTATGCCCGGCGGCCGGCTTCGAGAAAAACGGGGAGGGTTTTCCGTTCAAGGGGTTCCAGGAGGAGGCCATCGGGGGTGAGCGGCACGTTCCCGTGCGATTTTAGGGGGGACATCGGATGTCAGGGATTCACCTTCCACTTAATATTACAGCCAATGCTGGGCTTCTGCTCAGGGGGGATCGGCTCCCCTTTCAGCAGCAGGCGGATGGCACCCTCCAGGTCCTCCCCGCTTACGGGTATGCCATTGCCCGGGCGGGAATCGTCGAGTTGTCCGCGGTAAACGAGTTCAAGTTTGTCGTTGAAAAGGTAGAAATCCGGGGTACAGGCAGCGTCGTATTGCCGTGCCACCTCCTGGGTTTCATCGTACAGGTAGGGAAACGGATAGCCTTCCCTCCGTGCGGTTTCCTTCATTTTGGCAGGGCTGTCGTCCGGATAGTTGGCTACATCATTGCTGGAAACGGCGATAAAGGAAACCCCCCTGGGCATGTAATCCCCGGCGAGGCGGACCAGTTCGCTGTTGACATGTTTGACGAACGGGCAATGGTTGCAAATGAACATGATCAGGGTGCCCTTTGATCCGCGTAGTTCCTGCAGGTCCCTGTCGCCGCCGGAAACCGTGTCCGGCAGGATGAATCCGGGAGCCCGGGTGCCCAGGGGAAGCATATTACTGGGAGTACGTGCCATTTTTCAACTTTTTTATGGACTTGTAAAGGTATGAAATAACTTGTTTTTTAGCGGGAGACTGAGTATCTTCTTTGGAAGAGACCCACAGCGGAATCATAACGCCTAATCCAGTACAAAGTGAAGCAGAAACAAGCATACGACACCCTTTCAGAAGCCATCGAGGACCTGCAAAAGCAGGGGTACACCGAGAACCTGAATTACTGTGATTCGGGTCTGGAGAACAAGCGGAAATCCTGCGTTTACCCGGCATCCGAGCTGGACGTCAACCATTTTTACCGTTTCGAGGGGGAAACCAACCCGGGGGACAATACCATCCTGTATGCCATCGAGACCTCCGATGGTCATAAAGGCCTGTTGGTGGATGCGTATGGAGCATACGCCGGGAATATCCCAAGGGACATCGTTCAAAAGCTACGGATCGTCCGCTGATACCGATTGATGGAATCCCGCATCGATCAGCTTCAAATCGCCTTTGACAGCGAAAGCCTCTGGGTTCTGAACACTGCCCTGGCCCTGGTGATGTTCGGAATCGCCCTGGATATCCGGCTATCCGGGTTCCGATCGCTCCTGAAATCCCCCAGGTCCCTGCTGGCTGGAATCGGTTGCCAATTTTTCCTCCTACCCTTCCTGACGTTCCTATTGGTCATGTGGCTGCAGCCACAGCCCAGTTTTGCCTTGGGGATGATCCTTGTGGCAGCCTGTCCCGGCGGAAACGTCTCCAATTTTATGACCCACCTGTCCCGGGGGAATACGGAGCTTTCCGTATGCCTGACCGCCATCGCCACCTTGTTGGCAGTGGTAATGACCCCCATGAATTTTGCCTTCTGGGGCGGGAATTACGCCCCGGCAAGTCGCTTACTGCAGCAGGTACACATCGATCCCTTCGAAATGGTCCGCCTGGTGGCCTTTATCCTGGCCATTCCCCTGTTGGCAGGTATGGGTCTTAGGAGGATAAGACCCCGCCTGGCAGCGTCCCTTTCTCCTTTCTTCAAAGTGGCGTCCCTTATGTTTTTTGTCGTGCTGGTACTCCTGGCCATCTGGAAAGACCGGGAGGTATTTGCCGAAGCAATCGGGTGGGTTTTCGGCATTGTCCTGCTGCACAACCTGCTGGCGTTGTGTACCGGTTACCTGACGGGGAGGGCATTCGGCGTCCCTGAGGCCGACACCCGGACACTTACTCTGGAAACGGGTATTCAGAATTCGGGTTTGGGCCTCCTGCTGATTTTTACTTTTTTTGGGGGGATGGGAGGCATGGCCCTGGTGGCCGCCTGCTGGGGAATCTGGCACTTGATTTCCGGCCTTTTGCTGGCGGGGTATTGGGGCGCCCTCCGGACAAAGAAACACCATACGGTTTGAAAAAACTTTTCTATTCCCTGCTGAAACCCCTGATCCGGTTCGGATTTTTCTGTTATTACCAGGAAGTCCGAATGCACGGTATGGAGCAAATACCCGATGACCGCCCGGTCGTTTTCCTTCCAAACCACCAGAATGCATTGCTGGACCCATTGTTGATCGCAGCTTATATACGTGGTAGCCGTCCTTATTTCCTGACCCGTTCCGATGTGTTCCGCGGCGGGGTCCTGGGCTGGATTTTTGATGCCTTGCGGATGATTCCCATTTACCGGCTACGGGACGGACGGGAGACCCTGAGCCGGAACCAGGAAATTTTTGACCGCTGCGCCTCCCTACTGGGCCGGGGGGAGCAATTGTTGCTGTTCCCGGAGGCCAACCATAACCTGCGCAGGCAGGTCCGTCCCCTGAGCAAGGGGTTCACCCGGATTGTGATCCATACGCTCCGACAAAATCCCGAAACCGATTTGGTGCTGTTACCTGTTGGGATCAATTACCACCGGGCAGCCGGGTTCCCGGATCGGGTGGCCTTTTATTTTGACGCCCCAATACAGGCCCGTCCCTTCCTGTCGGCAGGGGATGCCAACGAAGTTCCCAGGGAAATGAAAAAAGCAGTGAGCCGGCGCCTCAGGAAGCTGACCACCCATATTCCACCGGAGCGCAATTATGAAGAAACCCTTGCAACCCTAGAATCGGGGTCGCCGGATTGGCTGCAGCCCGGCCCGGTCAATAAGGGCCTGCAGGGTGGGGACCTTTCCGGAATGCCCCGGATTCCGGGCAGGAGCGGAATCGGCTATCGCATCTGGGAGTCAGCGGTCCGCCTGCTTAATTTCCCGGCCTGGATATTATGGCGTTGGATTGCGAGGAACAAGGTCTGGGAACCGGAATTCATGAGTACCTTCCGTTTCCTCTACGCCTTGCTGGCGTTTCCGGTCTACCTGGCACTGATCGCGCTGGCTATCCGGATTTCCGGTGCGGACCCCCTGTACTACTGGTCTCTTGCAGGCCTGTTCCTGTTCAACCTGGCCTATGTAAAATACCGCTGACCACGGATGAACCTGCCTGTCCTCCAAGGGTACCCTTCTCCTGCTTACATGACATGCCCGAAAAAGATGGCATTCATGAGCAACTTGTTCGTCCCATACCAGAACGCCCGGAAATTCGTGTTGTCCGTAAAGAGGATTACACGGCCCTGGCCCATGCGGTTGACCTTAAAGGGGACGCTTCCGGAAATCAACGCGGCATTTTCTTCCGAGATATACCCACTCAGCAAGGGCGATTCCGTATAGCGGATCGGGTTGTCAAAACTGTTTTTTTCAGGGTCCAGGTAAATGTTGGTATTCCGGAACAGCGGGAGGCGGTCGTTCTTGTAGCCCCAGTTCACCGGATGGGACCGGTCCAGCCGGGCTTCGAATATGGCACCCCCGGTAACCTGGGCGCCTGAAAACTCGTCCCGCTGGTCAAACCGGAGGTTTTTGGCTACCAGGGTACTGTCCTTCCGGAAATTCAGCTTCATGAATTCGTTGGAGTTAAACCAATTGGCCACATTCCGGTACCCGATCAGCGTGCCCCCATCCCGGACCCATTCCTTGAGCTTTTTGGCAGCGCTTTCATCGACAGCCCCGGATCCCCAGGAACTCGGGATGATGATGTCGGTATAGCTGCTCAGATCGGCCCGGTTCAGGTAGTCCGTGTCGATTTTGGTCAGCTTCATCTGGTAGCGCGTATCAAACAGGTGCCAGATTTCCCCGGCATCGTAGGAGCGGATCCCGTCACCGACCAGGATGGCGACCTTTTGGGGCTTCAGGGCTTCGAATTCCCGGCTCCCCAGGTCGATGCCTGCCGTATGTCCCGTATGGGTCCCGTACACGGCAATACCGCTTCCGGCCGTCTCCTCCCGCAGGAGCTCGTAGATCTCCCCGGGATCCAAATCCTGATTCTGAACAGGCACCATGATGGTCCCGTAGTCGTAATCCCGCCCGTCCTGGCTGAACGGTTCCCGGGCTACCTTGGCCCGGAGCCCTTTGTTCAGGAGGGCGTTGAGCAGTTTTGGAGTGTAGTATTCGTGCCACTCGAAGAGGTAGGCATACTCACTGCGCTTGTCGACGCTGCCTCCCAGGGCCGGCAGCTGGTCCACCGGATCCCCGGACGAAGGCAGGCTGCTGACCTCTGAATAGTCCAGGTTGAAAGCCATGGGGAAGGTCCAGGCGGAAATATCGTAAAACAGGCTGTCCGTAAAGGAGGTGCGGGTTTCGAACATCGCCCGGATAAGCCGGGGGTTTTGTTGCTGAAGGGGGACGACGTAGCCGTGGCCTTCCGTGTAGGTTTTGCCCCCGATCGTCTGCTGGCCGGAGATCGGGCGTACCTCGATCCGGTGCCGCCGCAGGATCTCTGCCAGGTGCCGGGCTTTGGCACCGTCCTTGGAATCGCCGAATACAAAGCCCCTGTTCCGGGAGGGCTCATTGCGCATGGCGGTATAGAATTCCCGCTGGTAGTCGAGCAGTTTGGTGCGCATGTTCCGCGCCGCCTCGATGGTGGAGAGGGCGGTGACAAACTGATTGCGAATGGTAAAGGGGAAGGTGAGCAGGCCGTTGTCGCTCTCCTGTATGTGGCCCCTGGAGCTGGCCTGCTCAAACAGAATGCCGATGCTGCCATTGACATCCGGGAAGGTAGACCCCTTGCCGTAATAATAGTCGTCGTAATCCTCTTCCGAGTAATACAGGGAACCTATTTCATTGAGCGCCTTGATATGGTAGGTGCCGATTTCCGCAGTCAGTTCCTGGTTGCGGTCCGGGGTCAGGGGGTGTACCCGGGTGGGTTCGCCCGGCTGGAAGAAGAAGGTGGAATTGGTGCCCATTTCGTGGTGGTCCGTCAGGATGTTGGGCTTCCAGTTATGGAAGGTCTCAATCCGGGCACGGCTTTCGGGGAGTTGTACCGGCAGCCAGTCCCTGTTGACGTCGAACCAGTAGTGGTTGGTGCGGCCCCCGGGCCACACTTCGTGGTATTCCCGCTCATTTTCGTCAGGGTTCAGGTTCATGCTCCGGTTCGTATTGGCCCAATAGGCAAACCGCTGCAGGCCATCCGGGTTAAAGCTGGGATCCATCAGGATGACCGTATGGCGGAGCATGTCCTCGATTTCCGGTCCCTGCGCTGCCGCAAGGTAATACGCATAGGCCAGGCCCGCATTGGCCCCACTGGGTTCGTTCCCGTGTACCGAAAACCCCTGGTATACCACTACGGGCATGGCGTCGAGGTCCAGGGATCCGGCCCCGGCTTCGGTCAGGGCCAGGTGCTGCCGGCGGATTTCCTCCAGGCGGTTGTGGTTTTCCGGGGCGGTTATGGTGAGCAGTAACAACGGGCGGTCTTCATAAGTTTTGCCGCGGTCTTCAATGGTGATGCGATCGCTCACGCTGGCCAGCGTCTGCATGTACTGTACCAGCTTGTCATGGGTGATATGCCATTCGCCCACCTGGTGGCCCACCACGGATTCCGGTGTGGGGATGTCCGGGTTGTAGCTGATATTCGAAGGCAGGTAATAATCCAGGCCCGGGACTTCCTGGGCCAGGGTAGTGGAGAGGGTCAGCAAGGTGGCGGTAATCAGGGTTGCCAGTTGTTTCATTGTGCAGTTGTGGTTTAAGCGGGGCCGCGGTGGCCCCCATTTGAATTAGCCGGCCCTAAAGATACGCAGCTGCCTGCGCAGCTGCAAACCGCCAGGTGGATTGCCTGATAAACGGCCACAAAAAAGGCCCGGAACGGGCCTGAAAATAATTGTGTTAAGAGGGTCAGATATCGTCGAAATCCACATCGACGAATTTCCCGGTACCCTCCGTTGAGCCGTTTTGGGAGGCGTCCGCCGGATTGAAGTTTTTCTGGTGGCGTTCGGATATCACTTCCTCCCCCTTTTCATCGATAATGAAATCCGTCATTTCCCCCAGAATGTCGCGGAAGGCTTCAAAGTCTTCCTTGTAGAGGTAAATTTTGTGCTTTTTGTAATGAAACGAACCGTCATCGTGGGTGAATTTCTTACTCTCGGTAATCGTCAGGTAATAATCCCCGGCCCGTGTGCTGCGTACATCAAAGAAATAAGTGCGTCTGCCCGCCCGGAGAACTTTGGAATTAATCTCTTCCTGATCCATTAATTCGTTCTCGCTCATTTTTCGGTAATCTTTGGTAATGGTTAGTTAAAGTCACCAAAAATGTGAAAAAAATGCTAATAGCGCAACATTTTTCTAGTTTTCTTTGCCGGATAGCTGGTTGATATATAGCTCTTTGTAATAGCCTTCTGCCGCCATCAATTCCTCGTGTTTCCCCTGCTGGAGGATGCGGCCGTCCTCAAGGACGAGGATTTTGTCCGCATTGATGGCCGAAGAGATCCGATGGCTTACGATTATGGTCGTTTTATCCTGCGAAGCTTTTTTAAGGTTGGCCAGGATGGCCTCCTCGGTTTCCGTATCTACGGCAGAGAGGCAATCGTCGAACAGGTAGATAACCGGGTCCTTCAAAAGTGCCCGGGCGATGGACACCCGTTGTTTCTGGCCCCCGCTCAGGGTAATCCCCCTTTCGCCCAGTACGGTCTGATATCCCTTTGCGAAGCCCTCGATATTTTTGTCAACCACGGCCTGCCGGGCTGCTTCCCGGATCGCTTCTTCCCCGGCGCCTTCATCGCCAAACCGAATGTTGTTCTCGATGGTGTCCGAAAAGAGGAAGGCATCCTGGGGCACGGCCCCGATAGACGAACGCAGGGAATCCAGGTTGATTTCCTCAATCGGGGTATCGTCTATGCGGATGACCCCGTCACTCACGTCATACAGGCGGGCAATCAGGTCGAGAATCGTGGATTTTCCGGAGCCGGTTTTACCCAGGATGGTCAGGGTTTCCCCGGGGTTGATGGAAAATGACAGGTGGCTCAGCGCCCTGATCCCGGTATCCGGATAGGTAAAGCTCACATCGTCAAATTCTATTTTGCCCCGGATCTTGACGGGAGGCGTGCCCGGGTCCCGGATTTCCGGTTCCTGGTCCAGGAATTCGTTGATCCTTTTCTGGGAGGCCTCGGCCCGCTGTACGATGGAGGTGAGCCAGCCGACGATGGCAACCGGCCAGGTAAGCATGTTCACATAGATGATGAATTCCAGGATGGTCCCGAGGCTACTGATTTCACCCCGGAAATACTGCATCCCCCCCACATAGATCACAAAGATGTTGCTCACCCCGATCAGGAGGATCATCAGGGGGAAAAACCAGGCGTTGACCTTGGCCAGGTCCATGCTTTTCTCCTTTCCCTCCAGTGCCAGTGCCCCGGCTTCCTGGTTGATACGGGGCTCCATGGCATAGGCCTTGATGACCGAAATACCGGAAAAAGACTCCTGGGCAAACGTCGACAGGGTAGACAGGAAAGCCTGAACCTGGGTGGAGCGCTGGTGGATTATCCGGCTGATCCAGTAAATCAATACAGACAGCACCGGCAGCGGGACCAGGGCGTAAAAGGCAATGGTCGGGGCTTTGATAAACATAAGCGGGATCAGGCACGCAAACAGGGTGAGCGTTTGTATGCCGTACATGATTGCCGGACCCGCATACATGCGCACCTGGCTCACATCCTCGCTGATCCGGTTCATCAGGTCACCGGTCCGGTTGCTTTTGTAGAAACTGAGGTTCAGGCGCTGGTAGTGGTCGAACACCTCATTTTTCAGGTCGTATTCAATGTAGCGGGAGACGTTGATGATCGTCTGCCGCATCAGGAAGGTGAAAAACCCGGAAAGCAGGGCTGCCCCAAAGATAATCGCGATGTATTCGAGGAGGTTGGACCGCGCTGCCTCCAGGGCCATCTCCCCGGCATTGTATTGCTCCACCACCTCCACGATATTCTTGACATAGGAGGGCATGACCAGTTGAAAAACCCTCGCAATAATGGTGATGATCACGCCCAGGAATAATTTGAGCCAGTACTTCCTGAAATACTTGTTGAGGTGCCTGAGTTCTTTCATTAGCGCTTGGTCCCGGCAGGGCGGGGATTTGCCGCAGCCTGCGGACAAAGATAGCGGTTTGCTCCGGATGCGGATGTTATAAATATGATAAGATAGGGGCCGGGTGTGTGGCAACTCGGATGCAATTCCTATTTTTGCCCCAGTATTTCAGCAAAGTTCTTTACATGCTAACGAGAAGGCAAATCCGGGTGAAAGTCATGCAGTGCATCTACGCTATCACCCTGTCGCGCGACGGTTCCCTGGAGAAGCAGGAAAAATTCCTGAAACTAAGTATCGGGCAAACCTTTACATTATATATCCTGATGCTGGGTCTGTTGCGGGAGATCTACCTGATGGCCGCTTCCCACCATGAAAAAGGCCAGACCAAATACCTGAAGCACGACCCCTCCGGCCTCCCCGGCCCCGAAGCCCTGGCAGCGAACAGCGTCCTCCGGTACCTCGGGGAGCACAGCGGCCTGAAAGCGGCCATCGAAAAGCGAAAACTCCGGCAGTGGTACCTCAATGAGGAATACGTAAAGATCGTTTTCCGCCAGATCGCCGAAAGCCCGGAATACGCGGACTATGCCAGTGGAAGCACGGACTGGGAAACCGACCGGGACTTTGTGCTTGCCGTATTCCGGGAAATAATCGCACCCAATGAAAAAATCTACGAATTCCTGGAGGATGAGGGGATCACCTGGGTGGACGACATTCCCCTGGTGAATACCTTTATTGTCAAGCGCCTGGCCAAATTGAAGGAAGGCACCCCGGACGCCTACCTGCTGCCTCCCCTGCTCAAGAATTCGGAGGATATGGAATTCGCCATGGAACTCCTGCGGAAAACCCTGCTCAGGAACGAAGACCTGGAACAGGAAATTGAGGGGAAGACGCCAAACTGGGACAAGGAGCGCATTGCCGATATCGACGGGATCCTGCTGAAGATGGGGATTGCCGAGTTGCTTTATTTTCCCTCCATCCCGGAACGGGTCACCATCAACGAGTACCTGGAAATTGCCAAGGAATACTCCACCCCAAAGAGCAGTATCTTTATCAACGGCATCCTGGACAAGCTCATCCGGGATTACCGGGAGGCCGGGAAACTTAAAAAAACCGGTCGCGGACTGTTGTAATCAAATAATACTTATTTTTGCATCTAATTAATTAAAAAATAGCATAATCATGAGAAAAGCGACAGTATTCCTAAGTGTGCTTGCAATAGCCGCCTTGTCTTCATGCAAGGATAAAGCTTCGGAGAAGATCAATGCGGAGAACGTGGAAGTTGCCGCCCAGCGGGACGAGGCTTCCAAAAGCATGGCCGCCATCACCTTCGACAACAAAGAATTCGACTTCGGAACCATTGAACAGGGTACCCCCCAGGAGACTTCCTTTGTATTCACCAACACCGGGAATGCCCCTCTGATTATTACCAATACGACCGCCAGCTGCGGATGCACCACGCCGGACGCCCCCATCAACCAGCCGATCGCTCCGGGGGAGAAAGGCGAGATCAAGGTTCGCTTCAACGGGAGCGGCAGCGGGCAGGTAACCAAAACGGTCACCGTGATGGCGAATACCGCCACCGGCCAGGAGATGCTCCGCATCAAAGCCTTCGTAAACCCCAAGGCGGGTGGAACGGCTGCGGTCGGTCCGGTCAAGAACTAACAAGCAGTTAAAACAACAACGGAATGAGTGACCAAATCGGGCAGTTTTTGCCCATGATCCTGATTTTTGCAGTGGCGTATTTTTTTATGATCCGCCCGCAGATGAAACGCCAGAAGGACGAAAAGAAATTTGCCAAGGCCCTTAAAAAGGGCGACAAGATCGTTACCAAAAGCGGATTGTACGGCAAGGTCGTGGACCTGAACGACAAGGATTTTTCCTGCATAATCGAAACCATGGCGGGCCGCATGAAATTTGACCGTTCGGCCATTTCCATGGAGATGAGCAAAAAGGCCAACGAGGCCAAGGAGTAGGGAACACCTTCCGAATTCCAACTTTCAAACGCCGGTTTATCCGGCGTTTTTTTATGCCCGGCCAAATCTGTACCTTGTTTCCATATTCGAAACCTTTACACCATGGTAACGCGCAGAAAATTTATCCGCAATGGGGCCCTGGGGGCTACTGCCACCGCCGCAGCTCTGTCTATCCCGGCACCACTCTGGAGCCGGGGCTCCCGTATCCTCGGGGCTAATGACCGTATCCGGGTCGGTTTGATCGGGTGCAACGGCATGGGTTTTTCGGACCTCAGTTCCATCCTGAAGTTGCCCGATGTGGAAGTGGCGGCCCTTTGCGACGTAGACCAGGGGGTCCTGGACCGCCGCATCGCCCAGCTCACCGAAGCCGGGCACCCGAAACCGAAGCGATACGGGGATTACCGGAAGCTACTGGGGGAAAAGGACATCGATGTGGTGCTCATCGGGACGCCGGACCACTGGCATTGCCGGCAGTTGCTGGATGCCCTGGAAGCCGGAAAGGACGTATACTGCGAAAAACCCATCGCGAACTCTATTGAGGAATGCGACCGGATGCTGCAGGCGGTCAATTCCAGTGGCCGGATGGTGCAAATCGGACAGTGGCAGCGCAGCCAACCCCATTTTGTGGATGCCATTTCCTTTTTGCGGACCGGGGCCCTGGGCCCGGTGCGACTCGTTAAGGCCTGGGCCTACCAGGGCTGGATGCAGCCGGTGCCGAACCTCCCGGACGGCCCGGCACCTGAGGGCGTGGATTACGATATGTGGCTGGGGCCTGCCCCCATGCGCCCGTTTAATCCGAACCGGTTCCATTTTAATTTCCGCTGGTTCTGGGATTATGCGGGCGGGCTGATGACCGACTGGGGGGTCCACCTGATCGATTACGCGCTTTACGGCATGGAAGCCACCGACCCGAAATCGGTGCTGGCCTCCGGGGGTAAATTCGCCTATGCCGATGACGCATCGGAAACCCCGGACACGCTGCAGACGGTCTACGAATTTGAAGGTTTCAACCTGCTCTGGGAACACGCCACGGGAATTGACGGCGGGAACTACGGACGCAACCACGGTATCGCCTTCATCGGGAACAATGGCACCCTGGTGCTCGACCGGGGCGGTTGGGAAGTAATCCCCGAAGTGGGACACGAAAGCTGGAGGCAGCTTCCGGACCAGCCCAAAATGGAAGCAATCCCCTTGCGCACCGCAGCCGGCAGTGGCCTGGACCTGCACACCCAGAATTTTGTGGAAGCGGTCCGCAACCGGGATTCAGGCATCCTGAAGGCCCCCATCGAGGTGGGTTATCATGCGGCCCGGGTCTCGCATATGGGGAACATCGCCTATAAGACGGGGAAAAAGCTGCACTGGGATGCCCTGCAGGCAGCCTTTACAGATGCGGAGGCCAATGCCCTGATGCAGGCCACCTACCACAATGGATGGGAATTGAAATGATCTTTAAAGGGTCTGGGCACTTTCGGCCACACTGGCCGGTTGGTCCGCCGCGGAGTCCCCGGAGATGAAATACATCTTCATCATCCCTTTATTCTTGACGTGGATCATCCCCCTGAATTCGCAATCAAAATGATCACGGACCAACTGGTAGGTTTCTTCTGAAAGGTTGATGCGGCCCGGAAGCGAGCAGGATTCCATGCGGGAGGCGATGTTCACCGTATCCCCCCAGATGTCGTAGGCGAACTTTTTGGTACCCACCACCCCGGCTACCACAGGGCCCGAATTGATGCCCACCCGAACGTCGAACCCCTCCATTTTCAGGGAAGGGCCCTGTTTCACCGTTGCCACAAATTCCTTGAATGCCAGGGCGGCCCGTACGATGTTTACGGCATGGTCCTCCGAAGGAAAAGGCAGGCCCCCGGCGCACATGTAGCAATCCCCCATGGTCTTGATCTTCTCAAGGCCGAATTGTTCGGTGATCTTGTCGAATTCCGAGAAATAGTAATCCACCGTCATCACCAGATCCTCGGGGCTCATGTTTTCGGAGTGCCGGGTAAAACCCTCGAAATCCGCAAAAAGGACGCTGACCGATTCAAAGCGCTGTGCCCTCACTTTTCCGTATTCCTTGAGCTCTTCAGCGGTTCCCTCGGGGAGGATATTCCGGAGCAGCGCATCGGAACGCGATTTCTCGCGGGCGATGATGGCGCTGGTGGTTTTGATATAATTATAGCGGCGGTATAGGCCATAGGCTACCAGAAAAGCGACGACCAGGACACCAATCCCGATAATGATGACCGCCTTCTGGCGTTTTTCCTTGAGTTGCTGGATGAGGGCTTCCTTTTCCAGCAGGTCCACCTCGCTCTGTTTGCGTGCAATTTCAAAGTCATTCCGGATTCGCGCCATTTGCTGCACATGCCCCAGGTTGTTGATGCTGTCTTTATAGATCGTGTAATTCTTAAAATGGTAGAGCGCCTCTGATGGGTTACCCCGGGCTTCATGGATTTCGGCGAGCTGGAAGCTCGCTTCACTGATCTGTTCCTTCAGGTTGTACTGCTGGCCTATCTCAAGGCTGGATTTTGCATACTGAAGGGCGGCATCCAGGTTTCCTGTATTAAGGTAGGTCCGGGAGACGAAGGGCAGGAAGGCAGCTATGCCATAGGTGTCGTTTTCGGCCTCCAGGATTTCCAGGGATTCCATCAATTTGGAAAGGGCCTGCTCGTTTTTGCCCTGGGCGCTGTAAACCATCCCGACCGAACCCAGGTAGTAAGCGATGCCGAGGTCATATCCCAGGGCTTTGAAAACCTGTCCGGATTCTTCAAACAGGATCAGGGCGGAATCCAGCTTCCCCTGCTTGTAGTATTCATCCCCCGTATTGGACAGGGCAGAGGCGAGGTATACCGAGTCCTGCTGGTCGGATGGGTTTCGGAGGATTTCAATGGCCCGCGTATAGTACCGCCGGGCATTCCGCGTATTCTTCATGAGGGAATAGATGTCCGCTACGGTGAGATAGGCCGTTCCCAGGTCAGCATCCGAATCCAGTACGATGGCTAGTTCGGCGGATCGGAAATATTCCTCCAGCGCCTCGGAATAATCCCCCAAAATCCGAAGTGCATTGCCGCGCAAGCGATGGCCCTTCATCTCCCAAAGCGCAGAGTCCTGCCTTTTGGCTACCTCGATCAGCCAATCGGCATACAGGATTTTCTTTTCGGGATCTTCAATATCGTATGAGAGTTCCTCCAGGATTACCAGGCTGTCGGCCGGTTGGAAATCCCCATAGATAAAAGCCGATTCCAGGCTGTCCGTGGCCCGGATTTCCTGTCCATAACAGGGCGCAGCCATGAATGCAATGAATGCCAGGAAAACCCACAGGAATCCCGCCTGCGGCAAAAGAGAGGTATATGTGTGCAATCGGCCTTTCATATCAGGCAACCGGTCAGCCACCGGTTTGGCTATCGGACAATAATTTTCGGATCGATGTTAAAGACCCCGCCGCGCTCTTCTCCGTTGCTTAAGATGCGGAACGTCAACTTGTATTTATAGGGGACTCCGTTCTCGGTACCATTCAGGACACGTCCTGTTACTACGCCGTTCTCACCGGGCAGCCTGTTTTGCCCGAAAATATCCCTTCCTCCCTTGTCCCCTTCGTGGTTGATGGATTCGATTACCACCATGTCGTTGGGGTTCGAGGTAGACTGACCCCTCCAGACTACAAAATCCCCTACGCTCGTCGTAATGGTATACTCCTCGTTGGGAATCTCCGGATCCTGCCCAAAGTTGCAATAGTCGTTGACGTTAGGATTCTGTATTTCGCCTGTGTTTACATAGAGGACGACCTCATGAGTAGTTCCCTGTGAATAAGCGGGTTGGGCCAGCATCAAGAGGAAAATCGGTATCAGGAAGCGGGCGAATTGTAATGATTTCATAGGTGTTCAAAGTTTATTTGGTTAAAGACCAATAAGATACGGCAAAAAACCTTCGGAATTGCAAGCAGCTTTGGCATTTGACGGATTCAGCAATTCCGGTATTTATCGTTGAGTCCGATACCCCTTTCAATCATTGGCAGAATTTTCTGTAACCTGCGTTTTCGTGTAGCGTCCTTTTTGGCAGTTTCGATATATTCTGCGTAATCCCGCTGCTTGTAAGGAGGAAGGGCTTCAAATGCCTTTTTAGTGGCGGCATTGGCGGCCAGGGACACTTTGAGTTCTGTAGGAAGGGTCGTTTTCGTATACTTTGCAGGTGAGAGTTTCAGCCCTTTCCGCGCATTGGCAATGGCTTCCTGTACATAGGCCGTTATGCCCTGGCGATCCATATTGTCCAAAGACGTGAATTTCCAGTGCCGCATGGCCCTGGTCTTGCCTTCCTGGGCATTTTCCAGCACTCCCAGGGGATCCGACAGGAACACCCCATTGAAGAACCAGATGCCGAAGTGATTCGTATGGGCCACTACCCCTACCACGTTCTCCCCGCCCAGTGTATATACCGGAAAGCACCATTTGTAGGTTTCCTTTAGTCCGGTAGCCCGAACCAGGTCCCGGAGGATCGCAATCCCCTCTTTGAAAGGGCCTTCTTTTTCGAAATAGGCGGCTACGCGGTCGGATTTTTCCATTGGTCCGGCGGTTTTGCAGCAGTAAGTTCGCAAATTTTTACGATAACTTCAACCGCCTTTACCATACTCTCCACCGGGATGTATTCGTATTTCCCGTGGAAATTGTGGCCCCCTGCAAAAATATTCGGGCAGGGGAGTCCCATATAACTCAATTGGGAACCATCCGTGCCGCCCCGGATCGGCTTGATGATGGGCGCCACACCCACCAAGCGCATGGCCTCTTCGGCAACTTCCACGATCGGGAACACCGGCATGATCCGCTCCTTCATATTGTAGTACTGGTCCTCGATCTGTACATCGATCCGCGTTTTCCTTTCCTGACCGGTCTCATGGGCCAACTTCCTGAGCAGTTCCTTCCGGGCCTCAAACTTGCTGCGGTCGTGGTCGCGGATAATCAGTTCGGCCCGGGCTTCCTCGATCTGCCCCTCAAAATGGTGCAGGTGAAAAAATCCTTCCCGCCCGCTGGTCTTTTCCGGCACTTCCTTCCCGGGTAATTTCATAAGCGTTGCCTGGAGTGCGGTAATCGCATTGACCAGTTTGTCCTTTGCATATCCCGGGTGTACGCTGGTTCCGTGTGCCGTCAGGATGGCCTTTGCCGCATTGAAATTTTCGTATTCCAGTTCCCCTACCTGGCTGCCGTCCACGGTGTACGCCCACTCGGCCCCGAATGCCTCCACATCAAAATGGTGGGCCCCCCGGCCGATTTCCTCGTCCGGCGTGAAGCCGATCCGAATGGTCCCGTGCGGAATTTCCGGATGTTTCAACAGGTATTCCATGGCCGTTAGGATTTCGGCAATCCCGGCCTTGTCATCGGCCCCGAGCAGCGTGGTGCCATCCGTGACGATCAGGGTCTGGCCCCGGTAATTCCCCAGTTCGGGGAAATAGTCCGGCGACAGTACAATCTCCTGTTCCCGGTTCAGTACGATTTCCCCCCCGTCGTAGTTTTCCACCAGTCTGGGGTTGACGCCTGTTCCGCTGAAATCCGGGCTGGTATCAAAGTGGGAGATGAATCCTATTACGGGGAGATCCCCGGAAGCAGTCGGCGGCAGGGTGGCCGTAATGTAGGCCTTTTCGTCAATCCGGACATCTTTCAGGCCCATTTCCTCCATTTCACGGACCAGCCGCCGCGCCAGCTCCCACTGCTTTTCAGTGCTCGGGGTCGATTTGGAATCCGGGTTGCTCTGGGTGTCGATACGGACGTAGCGCAGGAAGCGTTCAGTTGGCGATAACATATACTATTTGTCTGAAATGGGAGTTAGTATTAGGAACAAGCCCGGGACAAAGGCGATCCGCCGGGTTCCCGGGATGAATGCAAAGAAAGATGATCTACAGAATTCTGACAACCTTGTGCCTCATTTTCTGGATGTTTCCGGCATCGGCCCAGGAATGCGCCCTGGGGGTGGGTGGAAAGGATACCGACCTGATCGTCCTGGTATTCCAGCTCAGTGAGACCCAGCAGGAGAAACTGCGTCTATGGACGGAGGAACTGGAGGCCAAGAATGCCGAGCTGCAGGCAAAGGCCAAACAGCTGCTGCAGACACAACCCCAGAGTACCACCGAAGAAGTGGAAGTGCTCGGCGCCAAATACCGGGAGATCAAAGAGGTGATGCTCGCCAATTCCCTCCACTATGACCGGTTGTTGCTGGGTACATTCAACGAATTGCAGTACCAGACCTACGTGGAACTCTGCCAGGAGGTTTTCCGTTCCCCCATGGCCCCGGAAGAAGCTACGAGCAATAGGCCCGGGGGGCAGGAATAGCCAGAGGAAGACTTTCCCGGAATTCCCTTGGTAATGCGGTATGGAAGTTCGTAATTTTGGCGAAATTCCCGCCCCGCATGTACAAATACCTGCTTCGGCCCGTATTGTTCCTCTTCGACCCCGAGCGGGTACACCACCTGTCCTTTTCTGCCATCCGGCTGATGCACAGGTTGGGATTCGGAATGATTTTCCGCTGGCTCTATTGTGTGCGCGACCCCCGGTTGGAGCGGGAGGTTTTTGGCCTGAAGTTTCCCAATCCGGTGGGCCTGGCCGCGGGCTTTGACAAGGATGCGCTCCTCTTCAACGAACTCTCGAACTTTGGTTTCGGCTTTGTCGAAATCGGGACACTGACCCCCAAGGCGCAGGCCGGCAATCCCCCCAAACGCCTTTTCCGGCTGCGTGCCGATCAGGCAATCATCAACCGTATGGGCTTTAACAACCGCGGCGTATTTCAGGCCGCTGAGCGCCTGGCCGGCCCGAAACGCGTACTGATTGGCGGGAACATCGGCAAAAACAAGGCAACCCCTAACCAGGAGGCGGTCAAGGATTACATGATCTGTTTTGAAGCCCTGTTTCCGCACGTGGACTATTTTGTCGTCAATGTGAGTTCCCCGAATACCCCGGGTTTGCGGGAATTACAGGAAAAAAAGCCGCTCACCGAACTCCTGCGCGTCATGCGGAGGGAAAATTCCAAGTGCGCCCAAATAAACGGGTGTGCGGAAAAGCCCCTGTTGCTTAAAATCGCCCCGGACCTCACCGATGCCCAGTTAAGGGATATCATCGATATTGTACGGGAAACCGGCATCGACGGAGTGATTGCCACCAACACCACCATCTCCCGGGAAGGCCTGAAGTCCGATATGTACATGCAGGAGGAAACGGGGGGGCTCAGCGGTCGCCCGCTCCGTAAGCGGGCCACCGAAGTGATCCGGTTCCTGGTACGGGAAGGAAGGGGGGAGTTTCCGGTAATCGGGGTGGGCGGCATACACTCCGCGGAGGATGCCCTGGAAAAACTGGAAGCCGGCGCCAGCCTCGTCCAGATCTGGACCGGGTTCGTATACGAAGGCCCTGCGCTCGTCCGGCGGATCAATAAGCGGCTGCTGGAAAAAGCCTAGTATTTCCGGAGCAGGTAGGTCCGCTTGAATTTCTTAAACAAATCGACATGCAGGTAAAGTGCCTGGTGCTTCACGTTGAGTTTGGTCTTGAACCGGCGGGATGCATTATTGAGGTATTCCGTTACACTGTAGCAGACAGCTACTCCCTGCTCCTCCAGATACTCATAACATTTATAGCGCAGGTAAGGAGCCAGTTTTTTACCTCGGAAGTTTTCAAACGTATACATGTTTTCTAGGTAGGCCTCCCCAGGCTTTAATTTAAATACCTTCCCATTCAGTGTGAATTGGTTGAATCGGATCATCATGAAGGCGGCTAATTGATCGTTTTGGAATAATCCAAGCGCATCATAGGGTGAGTTGGGATTCTCTTTTAGATCCTTTGTACTGTATTTAAGGCTTCCGAAGATTTCGTGAAGGTGGCCCTTTTCCAGTTTTTTTACACTGTAGGGTGTCTGGGCTTGCCCCAGGGTGGGTTCCGAACAGAAATTTAGTCCTTCCCTTTCAATCCAATACGGGTTGAGGTTAATTTTTAGCCGAAGCAACAGGTTGCGGATACTGAACAGGATCATCCCATGGCGCATCCTGTACCAGATCAGCTTCACCTTATAGTAACGGCTTGCTTCCTTGCGTTTGGAGGTATTTGAAGAGAGGGTCATTGCCGGCCGTATTTTCCATTGCCTGCCTGAAGGTTCAGAATTTTACGGAATTCGGAAGCAGACATCAAGTTCCTTTCATTGGCTGCAGCCAGCGTATGGATACGCTCAAGCAACTCTGAATTGGTTGCTAGTTTCCTCCGACCAGCATCGTACCAGATATTGTCTTCCAGACCAATTCGGACTCCTCCGTCCATGGCGATGGAAATGGAATTCATTTTCAACTGGGCTTCCCCGATGCCGGCAAGGCTCCAGTAGGAACCTTCAGGTAATTCACTGATCATCAGGCCGGCCTGCATTAAGTTCGCCTGGGCGCACGCAATGTTGCCTAGCAAGAGGTTGAAATAATACGGAGGTTCGATGAGTTGCTTTTTCTCCAGGTATTTGGCATAATTTATCATCCCGATGTCGAAGGCTTCCAACTCCGGGACAATCCCCCGCTCCTTCATGGTTCGGGCCAGATCCTGTATCATCTGCGGAGAGTTTACGCTGGCCGTGCGATTAAAGTTCAGTGAACTCAGTGTCAGGCTTCCCATATCGGGTTTCAGGTCACCATCGAGAAAAAGCGGATCAGCCCTTTGGGCGAGTTCCTTGAAATTCCTGCCGCTCAGGGAGACACATATTACCAGTTCTGGCGCATACTTGCGAATCCCCTCAATAATTTTTCCGTAAAGCTCCTTCTTATAGGTTGGTTCCCCTGTTTTTGCATCCCGTGCATGCAGGTGGACCATGGTAATGCCGATTTCCCATGCCTTGAGTACATCTTCGACAATTTCCGAAATACCCACAGGAACATGAGGCGTCATTTCCTTGGTGGGGATCATCCCCGTGGGCGTAAAATTGATGATGAGCGGGAATTGCATATGGCTTTTTACCTGTAAGTTCCTGTAAGTTTAAGGTAAGATTCTGAAATAGTAGAATTCCCGGGATGTACTGATATTAAAATCAGATGAATACCGGCCTCTGCAAATATCCTTTTCTCTCTTGAAGATTTATTTTTTCGGGGAATCCGCCCAATAATCCACCACCAGCACGTCTTCAATATGGGGACCCGCAAGGTCGCCGAATGCCTTGTGTGCAGGGTGGGGGAGGTAAGTGTCCCGGTCCTCCTCGCTGTAAAAAGTGAGTAAAAAGCAGTGTGTAAATCCTTTGTTATGGCCTTCCGGGCTGTTGTTCAGCCCCCATTCAAATCCCTTGATTTCGGGGATAGGTCCCTGGAGGGCTTCCAGGGCATTGCAGATCTCTGCAACTTTTGTTTCCGGGGTGCCTTCCTTAAAGCTGAACAGTACTACATGCCGCAGGATGCGATCAGGCGGGTCGGATGCTTCCTGTCCCCGGGAACCCTGGATCCCTGAGCTGATAACCACGCAAAACAGGAGGCTTTTTAAAATTGGTTTCATGGGTGAAAATTTTCAGTAAGGTACTAAAAAGCGCCCCACTTTAGATCGGCCCGAACCCATTTCGTTCCGGGAATTAATGGTAATTTTAGACCACTGGAATACCATTATGGCCGAACAGGTTAAAATCGTGGAGTGTCCACGGGATGCGATGCAGGGAATCAGGGATTTCATTCCCACCGAGGCCAAAATCCGCTATTTACAGGCCCTGTTGGGATGCGGGTTCGACACGCTGGACTTCGGAAGTTTTGTCTCTCCCAAGGCGATCCCCCAGATGGCCGATACAGCCGAGGTGCTGGCGGGGCTTGACCTGAGCCGCAGCCGGACCAGGCTCCTGGCCATCGTGGCCAACCTGCGCGGGGCACAGGATGCGGTGAAGCACCCTGAGATCCGTTATCTGGGCTACCCGTTCTCCATTTCGGAGAATTTCCAGATGCGCAACACGCATAAAACCATTTCCGAATCGATCACTGTACTCTCCGACATCCTCGAACTGGCCCACCGGAACAACAAAGAGGTAGTCACCTACATTTCCATGGGGTTTGGCAATCCCTACGGGGATCCCTGGGATGCCGGTATTGTGTCGGACTGGACCCGGCGGTTGGTGGACATGGGGGTAGGGATCCTTTCCCTTTCGGACACCATCGGGAGTTCCGATCCACAGACCATTTCCCACCTGTTTACCGAACTCATCCCAAAGCACCCGGAGGTCGAATTCGGGGCGCACCTGCATACCCATCCCAGGAGCTGGCACGAAAAGGTACATGCTGCCTGGGAAGCCGGATGCCGGCGCTTTGATGGCGCCGTTCAGGGCTTTGGGGGCTGCCCCATGGCCAAGGACGAGCTGACCGGCAACATGCCCACGGAAAAATTGCTTTCCTATTTCACCTCCCGCCAGGCGGAGACGGGCGTGCGCTGGATGGCCTTTGAAGCGGCTTACAACAAGGCTACAGAACTCTTTTCGGCCTATCACTGACCTGGGGATGAGGCAGGGCATAAGCGCCCCGGATTTTTTCAGGAACCCATACAGGCGGGGATGCCCGCCCGCCTAAATGTTAAAATTCAAACTCTTATTTAGAATAAGATTAAATAATCTTTGGAGGCTGCTTTGTGGTGATTATATTTGTCCTGCAATTTTTATTCATACTAATTCTAAATAACGAATGAGTCGTTTTATATACCTCCTGTTTGCAGCCGCTTTCCTTTTCTGTTCCTGCACTTCCGACGATAACAACCCGGGGGTTGGTGAAAATATCATTGTTCCCGTTACCTATTCCTTTGAGAGAAATGGCGTTTCCACCGTCGATTTCAGCGGGCAGACCACCCGCCTGCTCATGGGGGAGGAACTTGGGGATGCTCTAAAGGATCCTGCCCGGACCCTGGGGGAGCTTCGCGCCATGTACGGGCACCAGGCAGGTAACGCGGATTTCGGTAACGCGGACCTGAATGCTTCCGACAAAAACCTCAAATCAAAAACTGCTGCATCCGCCGACTACTACACTGCCAACGCTGCCGAACAGGCCGAAGTCCGAGCGGATTTTGAGAATTGGATCGAAGCCCAGGTCACTGAGGTATATCCCAACTGGAACAACCTGGCAACCCCCGGGCAGGCCGGGCAGCTGGCCGACGGTACATCGACGCGGTACGTGGATGCCAGGGGGCTGGAAATGGACCAATTGGTGCTCAAGGGCATGCTCGGGGCCGTGATGACGGACCAGGCCCTGAACAACTACCTGAGCGAACAGGTCCTGGATGCGGGGAGCAACAGGGCCGACCAGGAAGCTGGTGTACCCGAAGCGGGCAAGTCCTATGCGACGATGGAACATAAATGGGATGAGGCCTACGGGTATGTTTATGGATTGAATGCGGACCCGGCTAATCCCAACCAGGACCTGGGAGCAGATGAGTTCCTCAACAAATATGTGGGGCGCGTCGAAAGCGACCCGGACTTTTCCGGGATCGCCGAAGACCTGTTCCAGGCTTTCAAACTGGGCCGTGCTGCCCTGGTTGGCGGCGATTATGAACTCCGCGACGAGCAGGCAGAATTAATCCGCGAAAAAATTTCAGAAATCATCGGTATACGGGCAGTATATTACCTGATCGCGGCAAAAACGGAACTGGAGAAACCCGAGCCCTCCTTCGGCACCGTTTTCCATGACCTTTCGGAAGCTTACGGGTTTATCTACAGCCTGCAGTTTACCCGGAAACCGGATGCGGCAGCACCCTATTTCAGCCGGGCCGAGGTAGGGATGTTCCTCGATGACCTAATGGACGATGGCCCCAACGGATTATGGGATGTCGAACCCCTGACCCTGGAGGAGCTGGCCGGCAGCATTGCCTCCCGTTTTGAATTCACCGTTTCCCAGGCAGGCAGTTAATTGTATTCCTGCCCAGGATTAATGACCCGACCGCCAGATTGTAAGTTATGTATCGCGTTAAAACACCCTTTGCAATGAAAAAATCCATCCTTCTGCTCCTTGTACTGGCAGCAACCCTCTACGCCTGTTCGTCGGGTTCCACCGACCCGGATGGCGCGGGCAACGGCCCGGGCGGGAATGAAGTCCGTTTCGACCGGAGTGCCATGCTCGCGAACTGGGCAGACAATATCATCCTGCCTTCCTACAATGCCTTCCTGTCCAGCCATGCCAACCTGTCGGCGGCGATGCAAACGTTCCGGGCCAACCCGACCCTTGAAAACCTCGTTGGGCTGCGCGAAAGCTGGCGGGCCTCCTACAAAAGCTGGCAACGGGTCGACTTGTTCGAAATCGGGCCCGCAGAAGAGGTGGGCCTGAGGCTGCAGGTGAATACCTACCCGGCCGATGTAGCGCTGATCGAATCACATGTGGCGGGCGGTTCCTACGACCTGGACCTGCCTTCAAACAGGGATTCCAAAGGGTTCCCGGCCCTGGATTACCTGCTGAATGGCCTGGGGGCTGACGATGCGGAAATCCTCCAGAAATTTATGGATGAACCTGCCTATGCCGCCTACGCGGCAGACCTGATCGACGATATCGGTGCCCGCGTGAGCGGGGTCGTTTCTGTCTGGAACAATGGGTACCGGGACAGTTTTGTTGCGGCGGACGGGGCTACGGCCACGGCCAGCGTGGACCGCTATGTCAATGACTTTATCTTTTATTACGAGCGGTTCCTGCGCGCCGGCAAACTGGGGATCCCCCTCGGTGTTTTTACGGGCACCCCGGCACCCGAGACCCTGGAATCCTATTATCTCGAGGGCCTGGCCAACGAGTTGTTCCTGGAAGGCCTTGACGCCGTCCGGGATTTCTTTAACGGCCGGCACTTCGGGAGTACAACCCAGGGGGAAAGCCTGGCTTCCTACCTGCGGGCGCTGAATACCGTAAAAGGGGGGGAGGCCCTGGATGCGCGAATCAATGCCCAGTTCAACGCGGCCCGTACCCTGGTCAGCGGTTTGGGCAGTTTCCAATCGGAAATCCTGATGAACAACCCCCCGATAGACATGCTCCAGGCGTACGATGAGGTACAGGCAGCCGTGCCGCTCCTGAAGGTAGACATGGTTTCGGCCATGAGCATTTCCATCGACTTTGTAGATGCCGACGGGGACTGATGCGCGGGTTTCTGGAGGCATATTGCGAAAAATCGATCCAGGCCGCCCCATTGGCGGTCTTTCGCATTCTTTTTGGCCTGATGATGTTTGCGGGTATCGTACGCTTCTGGGCCTATGGCTGGATTGAGGCACGCTACCTGGATCCCGCCCTTCATTTTACCTATTATGGTTTTGAATGGGTGCAGCCCCTGGGGAACTGGACCTATTTGCTTTTCGTCCTCTGCGGAGCTTCCGCCCTGATGATTGCCCTGGGCTGGAAGTACCGCCTGGCCTCCGTCCTTTTTTTCCTGTCCTTTACCTACATTGAATTGATGGACAAGACCACCTACCTGAACCATTACTATTTTATAAGCCTGGTGGCATTTCTGATGATTTTCCTCCCCGCAAACGCCTATTTCAGCCTGGATGCCCGCTCGGAAAAATACCGCTTCCAGCGGGTCCCTGCCTGGACCGTGGACAGTATCAAACTGCTGCTCGCCCTGGTCTATATCCACGCGGGCCTGGCCAAGATCAATTCGGATTGGCTCCTGGAGGCCATGCCCCTGAAGATCTGGCTGCCGGCCCGGACCGGTATGCCGTTGATCGGTGGCCTGATGGGAAAGGAGTGGGTGCACTATGCCTTCAGTTGGGCAGGGATGCTCTATGACCTGAGTATCCCGTTCCTGTTGCTCTGGCGTCCCTCCCGGTGGCTGGCACTGGCACTTGTAGTCGTTTTCCACACCCTTACGGCTGTGCTTTTCCCCATCGGGCTGTTTCCCTATGTGATGATCGTCTCAGTCCTTGTTTTTTTCGAGCCCCGGCTGCACCACCGGCTGTTGCAGGGGCTCTCCAATGTACTGGGCATCCGCAAGAGCCGCTTTGACAACGGCCGGGAATGGCGGCCCGGCAGTGTCATGGCGAACCGCTTCCGCATGGGGGTCCTGGGGCTCTTCTTTATCTGGCAATTGCTTCTTCCCTGGCGTTACCTTTGCTATCCCGGTGAACTTTTCTGGACGGAGGAGGGTTTCCGGTTTTCCTGGCGGGTCATGCTTATGGAAAAAACCGGTTACGCCCAGTTCAAGGTGGTGGAAAATGCTACCGGCAAGTGGTACTATGTAAACAATGCCGACTTCCTGACACCTTTCCAGGAAAAGCAAATGGGTTTCCAACCGGATTTTATCCTGGAATACGCCCGTTACCTGAAAGGGCATTTTGAAGCCCGGGGGGGTCAGGAAGTCGCCGTGTACGTGGATTGCTTCGTTTCCCTGAACGGGCGCCCCAGCCAGCGGTATATCGACCCGGGGGTGGACCTGGGACGGGAAAAAGAATCGTTTAGTCACAAAACCTGGATACTCCCATTCAATGATGAAATCAAAGGCCTTTAAATTAGTCCTGGTACTCCTCCTGAGCCAGGCAACATTTGCCCAATATACCCTGGAAGGCACGGTTTCTACCGGGTCGGGCGAACCCCTTGCTGGGGCGGAAGTTTATCTCCGTGGCCCCGGGATGTTGCAACCTACGGGCGCTGATGGCAGTTTCCGGTTTGAGGACCTGCCAGCGGGCAATTATTCCCTGGTGGCCTTCGCCTATGGCTACCGTGTCCTGGAACAACAGGTCGCGCTGGCCACCAACCAGCGCCTCAGCCTGGAACTGGAGCTGCTGGGGGAAGAACTGCCGGAAGTGGTAGTTACCCGCGAAAGGGAACAGGTGCAGGCGCTCCAGCGGTTGAAAACCGTTGAGGGTACCGCCATTTATTCGGGTAAAAAATCGGAAGTGGTATTGGTGGAAAACCTCACGGCCAACCTGGCGGCCAACAACCCCCGCCAGATCTACAGCCAGGTAGTGGGATTGAACATCTTCGACTATGGGGACGGGGGCCTGCAACTGAATATCGGTGGCCGGGGCCTGGACCCGAACCGGACCGCGAACTTCAACGTTCGCCAGAACGGCTATGATATCAGTGCGGATGCCCTGGGATACCCGGAAAGCTATTATTCACCGCCAGCTGAGGCCCTGCGGCAAATACAGGTAGTAAGGGGGGCAGCCTCCCTCCAGTACGGCCCCCAGTTCGGGGGTCTCCTGAATTTTAAATTCAAGGCTCCGAACCCGGAGAAAAAAGTGGAGTGGGTATCCCGGCAGACAGCCGGTTCCTACGACCTGCTCACGAGTTTCAACAGCCTTTCCGGCACCATGGGCCCATTGAATTACTACACCTACTTCAATTACAAGGAAGGCAGCGGATTCCGCCCGAACTCCGAATTCAGCAGCCGGAACTACCACGGCCACTTTGGTTACACCCTGTCTGACAGGACCCGGGTGAGTTTCGAAGTTTCCCTGATGAATTACCTGGCCCGGCAGCCGGGCGGGCTTACCGACGCCCAGTTCCTGGAGGACCCCGAATTCAGCAACCGGGAGCGCAACTGGTTCCGTGTGGACTGGAACCTGTTTGCGGTCATCCTGGAGCACCGGATCAATGAACGTACCGATTTCAGCCTGAACCTTTTTACACTGGATGCTTCCCGGGAGGCCCTGGGTTTCCGGACCAACCGGGTATCCCAGCCGGACGACCCGGACGAGCCCCGGGAGCTGCTCCGGGACGAATTCCTCAACTGGGGGGCGGAAGCCCGGTTCCTGACGCGCTACCTCATCGGCGGCCGCGATGCCGTGTTGCTGCTGGGGAGCAAATACTACCAGACGGACAACGAGCAGCGCCAGGGTCCCGGTTCTGCGGCTACCGGGCCGGATTTTGAATTTGCCGCGGCACAATTCCCCGACTATGAACGCCAATCGGAGTTCCGCTTCCCAAACCTGAACCTGGCACTCTTCGGGGAGCATATTTTCCCCCTCTCTGATCGCGTCCGGGTAACCCCCGGTTTCCGGTTTGAATATATCAAAACCGAGAGCCTCGGGAGTTACCGGAATATAGTCCTGGACCTGGCGGGCAATCCGCTGCTGAACGAATCGGTGGAGGATAACCGGACCTTTGAAAGGAGCTTCCTGCTCCTGGGGGTAGGGGGCACCTTTTCCCTCGGGCCGGAAACCGAATTGTATGCGAACATCTCCCAGAACTACCGGTCGGTGACCTTCAACGATATCCGCGTGGTCAACCCCAGCTACCAGGTAGACCCCGATATCCGGGATGAAAGCGGCTTTACGGCGGATGCCGGCTTCCGCGGCAATGTATCCGACTGGTTCAAGTACGATGTCAGCCTGTTTGGGCTGCTGTACGACGACCGCCTCGGGGAGATTCTGAAAAATGAAACGCGCACAAACGCCTCGGGGCAGGAAGTAGAGACCGGACGGGTGGTCCGGTTCCGTGGGAATATCGGTACAGCCTTCATTTACGGGGCGGAACTCTTCGGGGAGGCATCCGTCTGGCCCTTGCTTTTTGGGGAGGACGGGAATACGCGGCTGAGCGTGTATGCCAACCTGGCCCTTTCCGGATCGCGCTATACGGATTCCCAGGAGAACAACGTCGAAGGGAACCAGGTGGAGTTTATCCCGGCAGTCAACCTGAAATCCGGGCTCCGTTTCGGTACCGGGGATTTCCTGGCCAGCCTCCAGTACACCTACCTTTCCAGGCAGTTCACGGATGCGACCAATGCCCCCCGCGACCCTGGGGACAACCAACGGGGCATTGAAGGCGCCATCCCGGCCTATCAGGTGGTCGACCTGTCCCTGTCCTATGGCCTGGGCCGGTTCCGCCTGGAGGCCGGCATCAACAACCTGCTGGACGCTTCCTATTTCACGCGCCGGGCTACCGGTTATCCCGGGCCGGGAATTATCCCGGCCGAGCCGCTGACCTTTTATACGGGCCTGCAGTTCCGCCTCTAGATGCGCTGGCTGGAAGGAAGACTGCGGTCGTGCCCGGCCTGCCGGCAACCACGAAAGGAGTCCGGGCCACCGGGAGAATTTATTTAGGTCTTTCTGCTGCTGGCCCTTAGCATTTAATATAGTATATTTGCACGCAATTAATCTTTAATTGCCATGGAAGCCCACCGTTCAAAAATCCTTGGAGAAGGCCTGACCTACGACGACGTTCTCCTCGTCCCGGCTTACTCCGAAGTCCTGCCCAGGGAAGTAGATATCACCTCTCAGTTCACGCGAAATATCCGGATCAATATCCCGATCGTTTCCGCTGCGATGGACACGGTTACCGAATCCCGTATGGCTATTGCCATTGCCCGCGAAGGGGGGATGGGGGTACTCCATAAGAACATGACCATTGAGCAGCAGGCCCTCAAGGTCCGCAAGGTCAAAAGGGCCGAAAGCGGAATGATCCTGGACCCGGTCACGCTGCCGCTGGACGCACTGGTGCGGGATGCAAAGGCGAATATGAAGGAGCATAGCATCGGGGGGATCCCCATCGTGAACGATGCGGGCGAACTCATCGGTATCGTTACCAACCGGGACCTCCGGTTTGAGAAAAACAACGACCGGCCCATATCCGAAGTAATGACCTCCGAGAACCTGGTGACCACCCGGGAGGGTACTTCCCTTGCGGAAGCCGAGGATATCCTGCAGGAAAAGAAAATAGAAAAGCTGCCGGTAGTGGACGATAACAACCGGCTCATCGGCCTGATCACCTTCCGTGATATTACCAAACTCACCCAGAAGCCCATCGCGAACAAGGACCACTACGGACGCCTGCGGGTGGCAGCGGCTATCGGGGTAACCCCGGATGCGCTGGACCGTGCGGGGGCGCTTGTCAAGGCCGGGGTGGACGCCGTGGTTATCGATACGGCCCATGGCCATACCAAAGGGGTGGTCGGCATCCTGAAGGAAGTTAAAAAGGCATTCCCCGAACTCGACGTGATTGTCGGGAACATAGCTACGGCAGAAGCAGCCAGATACCTGGTGGACGCCGGTGCGGATGCGGTCAAGGTCGGAATAGGACCGGGGTCCATTTGCACGACGCGGGTGGTAGCCGGGGTAGGCTTCCCGCAGTTCTCTGCTGTACTGGAAGTTGCTGCGGCCATCAAGGGGAGCGGGGTGCCGGTGATCGCGGATGGCGGAATCCGGTATACCGGGGATATCCCGAAAGCGCTGGCGGCAGGAGCCGATACGGTCATGCTGGGATCCCTGCTGGCAGGTACCAAGGAATCTCCCGGAGAAACTATCATCTACGAAGGGCGCAAGTTCAAATCCTACCGGGGCATGGGATCCGTGGAAGCTATGAAACAGGGCAGCAAGGACCGGTATTTCCAGGACGTGGAGGACGACATCAAAAAACTGGTACCCGAAGGGATTGTCGGCCGGGTGCCCTACAAGGGGGACCTATACGAGAGTATCCACCAGTTTATAGGCGGCCTGCGGGCCGGGATGGGGTACTGCGGCGCCAGGAACATCGATGCCCTGAAGGAGCATGCCCAATTTATCAAGATTACCTCCAGCGGGATCAACGAAAGCCATCCCCACGACGTAACCATTACCAAGGAATCGCCCAACTACAGCCGGTAGGAGCCAAAAAAACCCGGACCAGGCCGGGTTCAGATTCGATCTTTAATTGTAAACGCAGGTTCTCCGGGTCCTACCGGGATTTCCCGCTGTACGCCTGCCAATCCTTCTCCTTGTAGATATTATCCCCGAAATACCGGGCAATCATCAGGAAAGCATCCGGTTTCTGGTAGCCCGGAACCGGGGACAACATATTCATGTTTTCATCCAGGAAAACCACCGTCGGGTAGCTGAGCCTGCCCTGCAGCAGGGCGGCGGCCAGCTCGTGATAGCCCTTGCGCCCCGAAGGCACAAACTTGTACGTTTTCCCTTTGTAGGTGATGGGTTCCTTTTGTTCGCCGTCCAGTTTGACCATCAGGAAATTATCTGCCATGTAGGCAGCAACTTCCGGGTTCTGGAAAGTATCCTGATCCATGCGTTTGCACCAACCGCACCAGTCCGTGTAGACGTCGATAAATATTTTCTTGTCGGTGTCGCCATTCTGCACGGTCTGTACCGCCTGTTCCCAGGTAATCCATTGCACCTCCTGGGCAGTGATCTCTGCTGGTCCCAAAAGGAATACAAATAGCAATATCGGAAGTAACTTCTTCATCATATCCGGCAATTTACGGGAAAAGAGTCGGATTCCCATTATCAAACTAACGGCAGCCCCCCGTATTTATTTTATTCCGCAGCGCTTTTGGCCCGACCGGAGAGGGCTGCAACGTCCACCTGGTTGCGGATGAGGTCCTCGAATACCTCCCGTTTGCGGATCAGGTGCGCCTTTCCGTCCAGCCAGAGCACCTCCGCCGGCCGGTACCTGGAGTTGTAGTTGCTGGACATGGTATAGCAATAGGCCCCCGCATTGCGGAAGCAGAGGATGTCCCCCTCTGAAATTTCGCAGATCCGCCGGTTGCTGGCAAAGGTATCCGTTTCGCAGATGTAGCCCACCACGGAATAATACCGCTCCTTACCCCCTGGGTTGGACAGGTTGATAATCTGGTGGTTGGCCCCGTAGAGCATGGGCCGGATCAGGTGGTTGAAACCCGAGTCCACGCCCGCAAAAACCGTGGAAGTGGTCTGCTTGACCACATTGACGCGCGCCAGGAAAAACCCGGCCTCGCTAACCAGGAACTTGCCCGGTTCAAAAGCGAGGGTCAGCTGCCTGCCATAGGCTTTGCAGAATTCACTGAAACGGCCTCCCAGCTTCTCGCCCAGTTCCTCGACGTTGGTCTGGATATCATTCTCTTTGTAGGGCACTTTGAACCCGCTTCCAAAATCGATGAATTCCAGGTCCTTGAAATGCATGGCCGTATCGAAAAGGATTTCCGAGGCGTACAGGAAGACGTCGATATCGAGGATATCGCTGCCCGTATGCATGTGGATCCCGTTGATTTTCATGTTGGTCAGCTCCACAATCCGCAGCAGGTGCGGGATCTGGTGGATGCTGATGCCGAATTTGGAGTCGATATGGCCTACGGAAATCTTGGTATTCCCCCCGGCCATGACATGCGGGTTGATCCGGATGCAGACCGGGATATCGGGGTGTTTGCTGCCGAATTGCTCCAGGATGGAAAGGTTGTCGATATTGATCTGCACGCCCAGGCCTGCAGCCTCTTCGATTTCCTCCAGGGAAACGCCATTGGGCGTATAAATGATATCCTCCGGCCGGAAACCGGCCAGCAGGCCCAGCTGTACCTCCTGTATGGAAACGGTGTCCAGGCCGCTACCCATACTGTTTAGGAGTTTCAGGATGGACAGGTTGGAAAGGGCCTTGGCGGCGTAGTTCAGCCTGAGCCTGGGGACCGCACGGAATGCGTGCGTCAGGCGGTTGAACTGCGACTGAATTTTCTGGGCGTCATAAACGTAGACCGGGGCCCCGTATTCCCGGGCGATTCCGAGCAAATCCTTCCCTTCCATGCGTACTTGAATTTCGACAAAACTACTTTACTTTCCGGGATCATCAAAAAATTCCCAACATCAAATTTAAATTAAAACAAAATGTTATAAATACAACAATTCTTATAATCAGGACCTGCCAACGCCCGGCGGACGGCATCATACGTGTCCGAAACAGATAAATACCAGGGGTTTGCGGAAACTTGGCAGGAGCCTTTGAATCTTTGAACCGGCCTTTGTAGCTTTAGACAAAAACCAGCGATGATCCTGCCGCTATTCCCTTTGCAATCCGTTTTCTTCCCGGGCGAATCCGTGCCCCTGCATATTTTTGAGCAGCGCTATAAGGAGTTGATAACCGATTGCCGGCGCGAGGCGCAGACCTTTGGGATCCCGGTCTATATCCAAAACACTATTGCTTTCGGGACGGAGGTGCAGCTCAAGGACATCGTCAACACCTATGCAGACGGTTCCATGGACGTGGTTTGCGTGGCACGGCAGGTATTCCGCGTGGTGCGCTTCCAGCCGGTCCTCGAGGGAAAACTGTACCCGGGCGGGGAGGTGCGGTTCATCGATTCGGTCAACGATGCCACACCGGGCCAGACCGAAGCGGTTTTCGAGGCCTGCCGCGAGCTCTATGAATTGATGGACGTTTCCTTCGGGCCTGTAAGGCGGGAACTTTTCAACAGTTTTACCCTGGCCCATAAGATGGGGCTGTCCTTTGAGCAGGAATACCAGTTGCTCCAGATCCCGAATGAATCGGCCCGTCTCGAATTCCTCCTGAACCACCTGGGCGAAACCTCCCGGGTGCTCCGGCAGTTGAACGAAACCCGGGAACGCATCGAGATGAATGGCCATTTCAGGAATTTTGACCCGCTGGACTTCAAGGACATCGAACCGGAGTGATCCCTCCCGTATTGCATTAGGGGATGTCGGCACGGTTTGCTATTTTTGCATGCAACTACTCATACGACCATCATGAATTTACACGAATATCAAGGAAAGGAGATTCTGGCGAGTTTCGGAGTCCGCATCCAGCGGGGCATCGTAGCCCACAACAAGAAGGAAGCAGTCGACGCCGCCAAGCAACTCACCCAGGAAACCGGCACCAGCTGGCACGTAATTAAGGCCCAGGTGCATGCCGGGGGCCGCGGCAAGGGCGGCGGGGTAAAACTGGCCAAGAACCTAAAGGAGGTCGAAGCAATAGCTGACGAGATCATCGGCATGCAACTGGTTACCCCTCAGACCTCGGCCGAGGGAAAAAAGGTACACCAGGTGCTGGTGGCGGAGGACGTCTATTACCCGGGCGAAAGCGAAACGGAAGAGTACTATATGTCCGTATTGCTCAACCGGGCGGATTCGCGGGTAATGATCATGTACTCCCCGGAAGGGGGGATGGATATCGAGGAGGTAGCCGAAAAGACCCCCCACCTGATCTTTACCGAAGAAGTGGACCCGGCCACCGGGCTGCTGCCTTTCCAGGCCCGCAAGATTGCCTTTAACCTGGGGCTTTCCGGAACCGCCTTTAAGGAAATGACCCGTTTTGTCACCTCCCTGTACAAGGCGTATGAACAAAGCGATGCCAGCCTGTTCGAGATCAACCCGGTGCTCAAGACTTCAGACAACAAGATCCTGGCTGTGGATGCCAAGGTGTCCCTGGATGACAATGCGTTGTTTCGCCGCAAGCAATATGCGGAGATGCGCGACCTTCGCGAGGAAAACCCCATTGAAGTGGAAGCCCGTGCCGTAGGACTGAACTACGTGGACCTGGACGGGAATGTAGGCTGTATGGTAAACGGGGCGGGACTTGCAATGGCTACCATGGACCTGATCAAAATGGCCGGGGGCGAACCTGCCAACTTCCTGGACGTGGGTGGTACGGCCGATGCCAAGCGGGTGGAAGAAGCCTTCCGCATCATCCTCAAGGATCCGAACGTAAAAGCGATCCTGATCAATATTTTCGGTGGGATCGTGCGCTGCGACCGGGTAGCACAGGGCGTTGTGGACGCCTACAAGAATATGGGGGACGCCATCAAGGTGCCCATCATTGTAAGGCTGCAGGGAACCAATGCCGAACTGGCCAAGGAAATACTGGATAATTCCGGCCTGGCAGTCCATTCGGCAGTCCAGTTCCAGGAAGCTGCGGACAAGGTGAAGGAGGTACTTGCCTGAGGCTTGTTTGCCCGAACCGAAACAAAAGTGATCTCAAAGGGTCCTGTTGCTGTAACAGGGCCCTTTTTTTATCCTTTCCCCACCCGAATCGTTTAAGGAAATGTTAATCCTGCGGGTTTGACGTAACAGGGAGGCCCTGTTCTCCGTCCCGGCGGCAGCTCGCCCCGCAGAAAGCGTGGACCCTGTTGCAGCCCCGTTTGCGAAACAAATCGCGTTCCTGCTGAATCAGAACGATTTTGCAAGGAGCATGGCAAACATCGAGGCCAAGGTGCTGTTCACCTTCGATGCGGAGAACCGGATCCGCATCCTTGATGTGGAGAGCAGCAACCCGGGCCTCAAGGCCTTTGTGGCGGAAAAACTGGACGGCCGCAAGGTCTTCGTGGGCCAGTATCTGGAAGGGAAGCGGTTTATCCTGCCCATCCGGATTGCCTTCTGAAACGCTGAAAATGGCCCTTTTACCAAGGGCCATTTTATTTGCTTATATGATAACCTTCCATGTTAAAAGTTGCATTTATACTAAAAAACAGATTAAAAAAATGTTAAATACGCAAGGCGCTGTAACATATTCCACTGCCACGCGTCTTTTAAACAAATATTCATCAATCATCAAAACAAACAACGTCATGAAAAAATTTAGTGTATTATCCGTAGCTGCAGCCCTTTTGTTCTCCGCCAGTGCCCTGGCCACAGAAGGCACCGTCGAACCCACCGGCCCGAAGACCAAAATTTGTGCTGAAATCGGGAAACTGTTGAAGGACAACAAATTCCAACTTGAGGACAACCAGGAACTGAGTGCCTGGGTAACCTTTACGGTCAACAGTGACAAGGAGATCGTCGTGTTGTCGGTCCGTACGGATGACAAGGTTATCGAGAAATTCGTAAAGGCAAAGCTCAATTACCACAGCATTGATGGCACCGGCCTGGAAAGCGGGGCAACCTACGAGGTGCCGATCCGGTTTACCAGCTAGGGGATAAACCTGAAGGGACAACCCCGTATAGGCCCGCTGCCGCAGGACGGTAAAGGGTTATACGGGGTTTTTTATGACCGGACCCCTGGCCAGATCCCGCGGGGCGTACATCCCGCCGGCATACGAAACCACGGGATTTGGAGTTATCTAAGTACGCACACCTAACTTAGGTTCCGGATATGAGCACGTACAGGGAAAAACTCAGCATACTTTCCGAAATGATCTCCTTTGCCCGGGTGGATCGGGCCATCAGGGACGCAGAATACGATTTTCTGCTTGGGGTGTCCGAGCAACTGGGGGTCCACCGGGAAGACTTTGACTCCCTTTTCGAAAACAAGGTGGACAAGATCATTCCCAAGACGCAGGCGGACCGGATCCTGCAGTTCCACCGGCTTGTACTACTTATGAATGTGGACAGCAGCAACGGTCACCCGGATGAGATCCGCAAACTGCACAAGATCGGGCTCCGAATGGGACTGAGGCCATCCGCCATTGAGCAGGTGCTCTCCATCATGCACCAGTATCCGGATAAAATCGTCCCGCCGGACGTACTGATTGGCATCTTCAAGGCCCACTACAACTAAACCGCGCCTCCCCAAGGAGAACCCTAAAAGCCTGTGGAAACCCCCGGGCTCCACCTGCACATGACATGAAGGCAGTATACCATTGCTTTTTTATGCCATAAAGGCAGTAATTCAGGATCGGTACATGGTTTGCTCTTTATAGGGTGAAATTGTTAAACATAAAAACCTTGTGATATGACCTTAGTACGCAAACACACCGGATTGTTCCCGAGTTTCTGGAACGAAATGATGAGCCCGGACTGGTTCGGCGGCGTTGACCGGACCAACCAGAACCTGCCTGCGGTAAACATCCGCGAGGGAGAGACCGACTTTACACTGGAGTTGGCCGTCCCGGGTCAGAAAAAAGATGATTTTATCATTGAAGTAGATGACCGGGTGCTCACCATCTCCATGGAGCACAAAAATGAGAAGGAAGAAGAAGTTCAGGGGTATACCCGCCGCGAATTCTGGTATTCGAATTTCAAGCGTGCGTTCACCCTGCCGGATTCAGTGAATGAAGAGGGTATCGAGGCAAACTATGAAGCCGGCATCCTCCGGTTCACCCTTCCGAAAAAAGAAGAAGCCCTGCCGAAACCCAAGCGATTGATTGAAATCGGCAAGTAAGAGAATTATGGCTGGCCCACCTAACGGGCCTCATAATGGTTGGTTTGTTTAGTTGGTTAGTTAGGGAAGCGCCCCGGAATCCGGGGCGCTTTTTTTGTGGTCTCTGGCTTCCTGCCCGTTTGCGTCCTGGCGCAGGTCATTCCTTTTCCTGCAGGACCTTGATCTCATCCCGGAGTTTGGCTGCCTGCATGAAATCGAGTTCCTTGGCCGCTTTTTCCATGGCTTTGCGTTTTTTGCGGATCAGTTCGTCCTTCTGTTCCGTGGTCAGGTAGGCGGGATCCGGTTCCCGGGCATCCCGTTCCTTTTTCTCGAAGTGGAAGGTGGAGACGGAATTCTTGGCCAGCACATTGTCCAGGGTCTTCTTAAGGGCTTTCGGGGTAATGCCGTGCTCCTTGTTGTATTCCAGCTGCTTTTCCCGCCTGTAGTTGGTCTCGTCAATGGTTTTCTGCATGCTGTCGGTCACCTTGTCGGCATACATGATGGCCTTTCCGTGCAGGTGGCGGGCAGCACGTCCAACGGTTTGCGTCAGGGACCGGTTGCTCCTGAGGAAGCCCTCCTTGTCCGCATCGATGATGGCCACAAGGGATACCTCGGGCAGGTCCAGGCCTTCCCGGAGCAGGTTTACCCCAACCAGTACGTCGAAGATCCCCTTGCGCAGGTCCTGCATGATCTCCACCCGCTCCAGGGTATCCACATCGCTGTGGATATAGCGGCACCGCACATCGATGCGGGTCAGGTACTTGGTCAGTTCCTCTGCCATGCGCTTGGTGAGGGTGGTCACCAGGGTGCGTTCATCCCGCTGCACGCGCTGCTGGATTTCCTCCACCAGGTCGTCGATCTGGTTCTCGCTGGGCCGGACTTCAATCACGGGGTCCAGCAATCCCGTAGGCCGGATAACCTGTTCCACGTAAACGCCGCCGCTTTTCTGCATTTCGTAATCGGCCGGGGTGGCACTTACATAGATCACCTGGTTCTGCAACGCCTCGAATTCCTCAAATTTCAGCGGGCGGTTGTCCATCGCGGCCGGCAGCCGGAAACCGTAATCCACAAGGTTTTCCTTACGGGACCTGTCGCCTCCGTACATGGCGTGGACCTGGGGGATGGTCACGTGGCTCTCGTCCACCACCATGAGGTAGTCGTCCGGGAAATAATCCAGCAGGCAGAAAGGCCTTGTACCCGGCTCCCGCCCGTCCAGGTAGCGGGAGTAGTTTTCAATGCCGGAACAGTAACCCAGTTCCCGGATCATTTCCAGGTCAAAATTGGTGCGTTCCTCCAGGCGCTTGGCTTCCAGGGGTTTGCCGATCTCCTTGAAATAGGCTACCTGGGCGGTCAGGTCGTCCTGGATTTTATAGATGGCCTGTTGCAGGACGTCCGGGGAGGTCACAAACATGTTGGCCGGGTAGATGTTCAACGTCTCGTATTCCTCCAGGACCGTGTGGTTATAGGGGTCAAAGGCCTCGATCGCCTCTACCTCGTCCCCGAAAAAATGGATTCGGAAAGCGTGGTCGGCATACCCGGGGAAGACATCCAGCACATCCCCCTTCACCCGGAAATTCCCGTTCCGGAAATCTGCCGTGGTCCGGGAATAGAGGCTCTGAACCAGTTGGTGCATCAGGCGGGTACGGGCCAGGACCTGGTCCCGTTCGATGTGGATCACGTTTTTCTGGAATTCAATGGGGTTCCCGATCCCGTAGAGGCAGGAAACGGAGGCGACCACCAGGACGTCCCGCCTGCCGGAGAGGAGGGAGGAGGTAGTGCTGAGCCGCAACTTTTCGATATCCTCGTTGATCGAGAGGTCTTTTTCAATGTACAAACCGCTGGTCGGGATATAGGCTTCCGGCTGGTAATAGTCGTAATAGGAAACGAAGTATTCCACGGCATTCTCCGGGAAGAACATCTTGAATTCCGAATAGAGCTGGGCGGCCAGCGTCTTGTTATGGGCCAGGACCAGGGTGGGGCGCTGTACTGTTTCCACCACGTTGGCCACCGTAAAGGTTTTGCCGGAGCCCGTAACCCCGAGCAGGGTCTGGTAGCGATCCCCATCCCGGATCCCCGCGCTCAGCTGGGAGATCGCCTGCGGTTGGTCCCCGGTCGGTGTAAATTCCGAAACGACTTTGAATTTCATCCGTTAAAAATACAAAAGCCCGGTGAGGCATCGGAGGCTGGAGAACGGGATTCTAGCGTTTCAATGCAAAATACCCCCGGATCACTTCCTTGCGGATCGAGACCGCGACAAACCAGTACACGGAAGATGGCAGCGGCCTGCCGTTTAAATTCCCGTCCCAGCTGTCGTTCTGGTCGTCCAGCTCCACGAGGAAATTCCCGTAACGGTCAAAGATCCGGATGTTCTCTACATAGGCATCCGTCAGGTCCTCCGGGGGCTCAAACCGCCATAAGTCGTTGGCCCCGTCGTTGTTGGGGGTAAAAAAGCGCGGGAAATCCGCAGCACTAAGGTCGCGGGCCACCTCCTGTTCCACCTGTCCGCACCCGAAGGGATCCCTCACATAGACGGTATACGCCCGGAGCGGCAGGCCGCTGAATACAGGGGACGACTGGAACCCCGAGATCGGGTCCAGGGAGTATTCGTAATCCCCGTTTTGCTCCATAAATACTTCGATCCGGAGCCCATCCGGTTCCCTTCTGACATCCGTCCGCCTGATCACCGGCGCCCGGGTTTCCACCACCCTGAATTCCCTGAGGGTGGAACAGCGGGTGAATTCGGTGATCGAGCCCACCTCGTTGAAGGCCTCCAGCAGGTAATTGCCCGTTTGCGCTATCCGGGCATCATTGCCGGAGGCGATCAGTTCCTCCTCTCCGTCCTCCCCGATGCGGTACCAATTGAACCCATCTGCGGGCACATCGGCCGAGATTTCCGTGTACGCCTGGTCCAGGCACAGCCCGACGACCTGTGGAAAGGAGAAATCCTCCGGTCTTTGGGGATCGCAGTCCACTGCGGAGGCCCCTGTCCGGAAACGCTCTACCGGACAGGTCCCCGGGGCATTCCCAAGCCGGTTGTAAGGGGTTATCTGTACGCTGATTTCCGATTCCGGCGGGAAAAGTCCCGGAGGGTTGAAAGAAAGGATATTCCCCATATTCCGCTGGTAGGCCAGGGTATCGCCCTGGCTGGTGAGGATGGTTAACAGGTAACCGGTTGCACGCGGGGTGTACGCCCATCGTATTTCCTCGGCAAGTCCGACCTCCGTGTCGTTGTTCAGGGGTTCGAGTATCCGGGTACAATCCGGCGGCCGGTCAAAGGGTGCCGTGCGGAACCGGTAGCCGGGACAATTGATTTCGGTCCCGTCGGCGAGGATCAGGATGAAGCTGATATACACCCAGGTATCTTCCGGTAACCCGGTTTCAGGGGTATACCCGCTGATTGGGGAGGAAGTCCGGTTGGTCAGGATATCCACCCCGCCCGGGGTGGTGCCTATTGAGACGATAAAGCCGGAAAACGAACCGGGATTGGTCCACGAAATTGGGGCATCCACCGGGACGTTTTGTTCCCCGTCTGCCGGATAAACCAGGATGGGGCAGGTCTGGCCCCTGCCGGCCTGAAAGGCCATAAGGAGCAGGAGTGCCCAGAAAATCCGCTGCTGAATCATCCCTTCCTTCATCGTTTGAGTGTAAAATGCCCGGTGACGACGCCCCCCTGGTTGTCCACCGCCCGGTACCAGTAGTCGCTGGCCGGTAAGGGGCTGCCCAGTCGGGTGCCGTCCCACCCTTCGGACTGGGGGTCCACCCGCGCCACCAGGTTGCCGTACCGGTCAAAAACCGAGATTTCCCGAACCGGGTTGATACCGCTTTCCGGTACGATAAACTGCCAGCGGTCGTTCCGCCCGTCCCCGTTCGGGGTAAAGAAATTCGGGAACCCCTCGGCGGTGAGGTCCGGTTCCACAAGTACCTCGCTGATGCCGCACCCGTTTTTGTCCCTTACAAAAATGCGATAGCTATCCAGGGGCAGCCCGCTGAAAACGTTGCTGTCCTGATAAGGGCCCGCGGCATCGCCCAGCGCAAACTCGTAGTTCCCGGTGCCGCTGACCAGCACTTCGATACGGATCACCCCGGCACCCAGCCGGACATCGGTGTCCCTTATCATGGCGGCTTCCGAACTGACGGCGGTAAATTCCCGGGAGCTGCTGCATTCAAATTCCCCTGCCGGACCCTGGTAGACGTTGAAGATCTCATGGCGGTAGGTGCCCTCCCCGGGGATCTCGAAGTCGGGGCCGGTTGCCAGCAGGCGTTCCCGTCCCGGGGACTCTATCACGTACCAGCGGTATCCGTCGGCTGTATCGGTGGCACTGACCGTATTCGCCGGGTTGTCCAGGCAGATGCCCACCGATTCCGGGAAGGTAACCTCGGGATGCAGGTCGATGAGTTCCCCGGTGAGCGCTTCGAAATAGGGGCCGCAGCCCAGGATGGTCGAAAAGGATTCCTGGGTGCAGTCCAGGGCCTCCCCCGCTTCATTGAACGGTACGATGCGGATGAAATACACGCTGTTGGGCTCAAAATTCAGGACATCCGTGCGGTTCGTGTCCAGGGAGACGCCGTCCAGTACATCGTTCTGCAGGGGGGTAGATCCGATGGATACCCGGTAGCCGTCTGCTCCCGCAACAGGGTTCCATTCGAGCTGGGGGGAGAGGCTGACATTGAAGGCTCCGTTGGCCGGGCTGACCATCGTGGTACAGCCCGGGAGCGTGGCCAGGGGGCCTGTGGTGAAGGAATATTCCTCACAGGGCCCGTTATCCCCGTTTTCATTGTAGGGGGTAATGCGCACGTAGTAGACGGTATCCGGGTCCAGGTCGGCCGGCGGGTCGAAGAGCAGCGCATTCATCAGGTCCAGGTTGTCCACCAATTCGACGCCCCCCGGGGTGGTGCCAAGGGAGATCCGGTATCCCGTCGCCGTCGGGCTGTTGTTCCAGCGGATGTTGGAGGCTACCGGGACATTCGTCGCACCGTTGGCCGGGCTTTGAAGCTGGGTGCAGGGAGGCGGTGTGGTCACGTCTTCCGTGGTAAACACAAAGGAGTCGCAGACAATATTCGGCTGGTTGAAGAAGAAGAGGGTAATGGTGGCATAGATCTGGGTGGTCTCTGGGAGTCCCAGGGTGGGCGTATGGCTGGTGGCAGGTCCGACAAAGACATTCAGGATGTCGTTGTCCCCCGGGGTGGTGCCCAGCGACAGGCTGTATCCGGGCACGCCGACAATCCCTTCCCAACTGATCGTAGTGGTCACGGGGACATCAACTGCCCCTGGCTGGGGGGACAGCAATTGCGGGCATTCCTGAGCCTGGGCTGAGAGCATGGCAAGGAGCCCGGCAGCGCATAGCAATTTTTTTAACATTTTCATCGGTCCAGGAAGGGTAAAATACGAAATATTCCCTTATCCGGATGCGAACCGGGTCAACCGGCAGAAGTTTGAAGATGAACGGTTTGTGCGGGTGCCTTAGCCGGAAGCCTGGGTCAGAGGTCCCGTTTCTTGAGAAGCAGGTAGGAAAAGTAGATGAAAAGGGCCGACCAGACCAGTACAATCAGGAGCTGCGGCAGGTGCACCGCGTAGTCTTTGACGATTTCCTCACCCACTTCCCGCGCCGCCGACTGTATGACCGACAAGCGGGTAAATGGCTCAGCCAGCGTCTGCCACATGGAACCAAAGGGGAAAAACTGGTAGATGGAATCGGCAAAATCCTTGGAGTATTTCGATGTCAGGTACACCCAGGGGATGAATTCGCCCCCGATGAACCAGATAAAGAGGAACCCCAGCGCAAAGGCCGACCGCTTGACGAGCATGCCGATAAAGAAACAAAAGGAGAAAAACCCGATGAGCTTGACCAGGTAGGCCAGCAGATATTCCAGGTCGGAGAAAATGATGGACAATTCGTCGTAATCCGAATGCATCAGCCCCAGGACCAGCGAAATAAGAAATACGAACGCGGTGGAGGCAACTGCCAGGGCGAGGATTGTGAGCACCTTGGAGGCGATGAACTCCTTTTTGGAGAGGCCGTCGATCAGGTTTTGCTTGATGGTCTTGTTGCTGTATTCATTGGAGATCATCGATACGATCACAATGGCCAGGAAGACCTTCAGGAAGGAGATCATGAAGGTATTGAAATGCCAGATATACGGAAAATTGAATATCCCGATATCCGCCACATTGAATTTCAGGGGCCCCCAGTCGATTTTGATCGAGGTCACCAGGGCGATCAGCGCGATCAGGCCAAAATAGGCCAGGATGAGGAATCGGCTGGCGCGGTTGTTCCAGAGCTTGATGAATTCTATTTGCAGCAGGCGTTTCATGCAGGGTATGGTTTATGAGGTCTGGGCTTCCTGTTTGTTGGTGATGGCCAGGAATTGCTGTTCGAGGCTTTCTTTGCGCTTGACCAGGTGTGCCAGCCGGATCCCGTCCTTAAAGCAGCGTTCGTTCAGGACTTCCGCTTCCAGTGGTTCTTCCAGGTACCCCGTGATCAGCCCGTTTTCCTCCGTAAGGCTACCGAATTCCGGTTGTTTGGACAGGAAGGCCTTCAGGGCTTCCTGGTCCGAAGATTTCAGCTCAAAATACCCGTGGCTGGCCAGCATGCCATCCACTTTGCCTGTATACAGGTTTACCCCCTTGCGGAGGATCACCACGTGGGAGCAGACTTTTTCCACCTCGTCCAGCAGGTGGGAAGCCAGCAGGATGGTGGTGCCCTCGGCCGCGATCTGTTTGATCAGTTCCCGGATTTGGTGGATCCCCTGGGGGTCCAGCCCGTTTGTCGGCTCGTCCAGGATGAGGATCTCCGGGTTGTTGAGCAGGGCCGAGGCAATTGCCAGCCGTTGTTTCATCCCCAGGGAATAGGTCCTGAACTTGCTGTCGCGACGGTCCCAGAGCCCGACGAGTTCCAGTTTTTCGCGGATCCGTTCCTCGGGTACCTCCTTGATCCGACAGACCAGTTTCAGGTTCTGCACGGCCGACATGTACGGGTAGAAATTGGGCCTTTCAATGATGGCCCCGACCCTTTTGAGTGCCTGGTGGGTGGTATTGGCGCCGTTGAACCAGCTGAAACTCCCCGAGGTGCGGTTTACCACGTTGAGGACAATGCCCAGTGTGGTCGATTTGCCGCTGCCATTGGGTCCCAGGAGGCCGTATACGTTCCCTTTCTCTATCGTGAAACTAAGGTCTTTGACGGCAGTAAGGGGTCCGAATTTCTTGGTGAGGTTTGAAACGGTCAGAATGGTTTCCAACGGCGGGGTGTTTTGGGTTGACTTCCCTAACTTGACGAAGAAATGCGTAATTTGTTACAAGGAATTCCAAATCCACCCCATGTCCGAAGAGAAACTGATGTCCCGTAAGAAGCCCCCGTTCCCCGTCTGCCCGGAGCTGGATGCGTACCTCGAAGAATACAGCCGGAAGATTGAGATCCCGATATTTTACGATGACCTGCTGCGGTTTGCCGGGTCGGTGGTGGTCTACGATTCAAAGGATGAAGACACCTTATGGGTGCGCGTATATTATTCGGATTCTGACAGGCAGGAAATCGACCTGAGCCTCAAAAGGGTGTATTCCATGCTCCACTCGGATGGGAGCGACCGGATTTTCCAGTACCTGAACGTGGATGCGGTGGACTATTGCACCTTTGGCAACTCCAAGCCCTTCCGCATCAAGATCCGGAACATCCTCAACGACAACTTCACCTATTTCTATGTCAAGCGCACCGATGCCTCCCGGATCTACGGATTGGAGCTGGAGCACATGCTGTCCCCCTACAACCTGAACTTTTTGGTATTCAGGGACACCCTGATCGAGGAGCACATTGCCGGAATCCCCGGGGATGTATTCATCAAGGATATGCTGCCCGATTGTTCCGAATCCGAAAAGGCCCAGCTCGCCAAGGAATTCGTCAAGTTCAATGAACGCTGCATGATCCGCCTGCTGGGGGATATGCGGTCCTACAACTACGTGATCGTGCCGGTGCACGATTTTGACCATGTGGTGTACCGGATCCGGGCGATCGATTTTGACCAGCAGTGTTACGAGGGCAAGCTCAACGTATACCGGCCCCAGTTTTTCAAGGAAAACAATACCATGGTGGAGCTGGTAAAGAACAAGCTGCTCACCAATTCTGTAGACCAGTACAAGGTGGAGGAGCGCTCCATCGTGGCCAAGCGGATCATGAGTTCGGGAAACCGCATCCAGCGCCTTATCCGCATCGCACGGAAAGACCGGATATCCCTTCCGGAGCATGTGGAACGGCTGAAATCGGAGATCTACGACCTGACCCTGGACATGCAATTCAAAAAGAGCAAGTCCATGGGGGAAATCCTGTCAGTGGCACTGGATTTTGTCAAGCGCAATTACCAGGATGTCAGCATGAAGCAGATTATTGAAAAGAAAATTGAAATCTGAACCCGCCGCAGCGGTATAAGGAGGGAGGAAACCGTCCTGCTACATTCCCGCCAATTAACTTCAATGGGGGAGCCTGCCCGCTGAAAATGGACGCATGTGCGGGTACAATTCACAGATTTTTCGGAAATTACCTGAAATAACCGGGCAGCTGGCTGCCCGTTAAACATACTGAAACCCATGGAAGCAAAACCTTCAAATTCGGTGAGGTTACGACTCTGGACCTCCTACATATTGCAAACCCTGCTCGCATTCATGTTCCTGCTTGGGGCGGTCATGAACCTGATGCAATCCGAAACCGCTGTTTCCCAGGCGGTGGAAATGGGATATCCCGGGGCGTCCGTCGTATACCTCGGGGCTATCCTGCTCATCTGTACCATGCTGTACCTGATCCCACGCACGAATATCCTGGGGGCCCTGCTCCTGACCGGTTGGCTGGGCGGGGCTGTGGCCACCCATATCATCTATGGGGATCCGATGTTCAACATCCTGTTTCCCGTGCTCTTCGGGATCCTGGTTTGGGGGATTTTGTGGCTGCGCGACGGCGCGGTGCGGATGCTGCTTCCCCTTCGCAGATCTGAGGTGCCACGGGCCGGGTCCAAATAAGTGTTTTGAATTTTTTGAATGTCATTCCAAACCCAACCTTATGAAATCATTTATAGTTGCATTTTCCCTCCTGTCCCTCTTTGTTTCCTGCAATGAATCAGCCGCCACTGCCCCGGACCCGGAGGAGCAGGCACGGATGGCTGCCCGCGAAACCGAGGCCGCCCGCCAGGAAATCGAAGCGATCAACGAAAAGGTCACCACCCTGATGGCCGAAGGCAAGTTTGAGGAAGCCGGGCAATATTTTGCCGAGGACCTCGTGCAGCTAATTGCCGGGCAACCCCCCATCAACGGCAGGGCCCAGTGGATCGAAGCCCAGAAACAGGCCAGCGCCATCGGTGATTGGGGCCTGGAGCTGGAAGTACTCGATTTTAGACTTGCCGGGGACGTGGCCGTGGAACGCGGGCGCGGCGTCCAGACCTTCACCGCCAATGAAAACAGCCCGATTCCTTCCATGGAAACTACGGGCGATTACCTGGTCTATTGGGTGAAAACGGATTCCGGCTGGCAGATCCAGTGGGATTATGTGGTGCTGGAAACCCCTCCGCAGGGGGATGCGGGCATGGAGTAGGCCGGGCAGGCCGGAGGGTCAGGTCTTCTGTTCCTTGTTGAAATACACGAGGTAATAATACATCTGCCGCTCTTCATCCCATCCCTTTTCCACGAATTTTTCAGCGGATTCGGGGTTGATGAAATTGAGTTTGATCTGTATGTTCGTATCCAGGTCAATGACGTTTCGGATCTTTTTGCGCGTATCGCTCACTGCCTTGTTGGCAATCGGGAAATTCGAGACGTCCTCGATCCGGTACTTCGGGCCCTTTTCCGTTTTGTAGTGTTTGAATTCCGGGATGAATTCCGGGTTTTCCATGACTTCGTTCAGGAAGCGGGATTCCTCGAAAGCGTCGTTTTTGGCAAAGTGGTTCACCGCACGGTTCATAAAGAGCACCTCCTGTTGTTTGTCCTCTGCGGGCAGGACCACGTCCTTGGCGAAGTTCTGGCAGAACTTCAGGTAGTTTTTGGTGTAAAAATTGTCGTCGGTAAGCGGGGCCAGGCCCAGGAATTCCTCCAGCCAGTACCTGGCGTCATACCGGTTGCTGTCTGAGGAGAGTACCTTGTAGCCCGTCTCCCGGTCGCGGTTGAAAATCAGGCAGCCCTTGTCCAGGCGGTTCAGGTTGACCCCCTGCCGGATATGCATGTCCAGGTTGGCGTCCTTTTCCTCGAACTGCAGGAAATCCTGCTTGATCTCGCTTTTGAAAATGCCGAGGGCGTCCGTCTTCTTGTTATCCAGCATCACATCGGTCAGGTAGGCCACGTAGCATTCCCCGCTCTTGATATGCGGGTGGTTGGATTGTGAAAAGAGGTGGCGGGCAATTTCCCGGCTCATTTTGTGCAGTTTCCCCGGGTTATCGAAGACCTTGGAGGCCGCTTCATGGATCGGGTGGAAGTCCAGGGAGGCTTCATGGGTGAAGCAATAATAGTTTTCCTCCTTTTCCCGGAAGGGCTTGAAGAAATATTCCTTCAAAAGTCCCGAAATCTCGTCGTTCAGGCGGTAGGGCGCAGCCGAAAGGAAAAGGGGTTCCGCCCGGTGTTTGTTTCCCACGCGGTGGAGGGATACAGTTTCAATTTGGGTTGTATACAGGTTCAGCATGGAGCGGGGTTTGTTTTAAATTGGGGGGTCTGGAAATCAATTCCAGTTTTCGTCAAAATCCAGGTCGTCGTAACTGCCGAATGGTTCGTCTTCCACCGGGCCTTCGGATTCGGCCTCAAAGCGCTTTTCAGGGGGGGATTCCGGCAATTCGCCAAAGCTGAAAAGCAGATTGGGGTAGCTGTTTCCGTCTTCCTTTTCGGCTATATCGGCCAGTTCCACAAAGAAGGTCCACATATTCAGGAAGTCGTAGACGTAAAGCAATTTGGGCTCCTCTTCATTGAGGACCTCGGCCATGGGCGTTTCCTGCATCAGGCGGATTTCCCCGCTGCCATCGCTCATGTCAAAAAGCGGGATTTCCTCCTCCTGGTTCCAGTTTTCGTCACAGGTATAAAAAGAAGCCATCTCCTCTCCGAGGAAACCAAATGCCTGGGAAATTGCGTTGTGCAATTCTTCCAGGCTGCTGTCGGACTCGATTTCCAGATCCCGGAAAATATCCTCCTGGGCGTCCAGTATAATCCGGATTTTGTATATCATCAGGGGAAAATTTTTTGATCCGGGCAAAGTTACGAAGAAATACGCGCACGGGCAGCCCTGTACATCTCAAGTAACAGAAACCACTGGAAGCCGAAAAGGACAGACGCCAGGACCAGGTGCACGGGTTGGCTGCCCCAGGGGAAATCCAGGTAGGCCATGGCCATTCCGCTGGCAATAATCAGAAAAAGGATAAGCAGGGTGGGCAGCACCTTGTCAAAGCCGAGCCGTAACTTTCTGATCCGCCAGGCCACCCAAAGGTGGAGGAGGAGGACCAGGATGGAAAAGGAACGGTGCACGTAGAATACCCAGGTCGGATCGGCCAGCCAGAGGTCCCTGGCCCCGTACCCCAGTATATCGGCCTGCCCATCCACATATTGGCGGACCTGCGTGCCCAGAATAATTTGCAGGAGGCTCACTGCTACCGTCAGCACCCAGAGCCTGAAGGTCAACCGGTCCCCAACCTGATTGCCTGCGGGTTGCTGGTTGCGGAAAACAATCCAAAGCAGCATGCCCAGCAGGACCATGGCCATCATCATGTGCAGGGTGATGCGGACAGGTGCCAGGACGGAGTACACCACGGTCGCCCCAAGCCAGCCCTGGAAACCGATGGCGATTACCGTGAGCCAGGCGAACAGGACCTTGCCTCTGGCTTCCCGCCACCACGCCAGGGAACTCAGGGCCATGATCAGGATCGCCAGGCCGGCCAGGGCGCCCAGGAGGCGGTTGATGTATTCCGTCCAGGTGTGGAAGGCGTTGAATACGGCATAATCGTGGCGGGTGTAGGGTTCCCAGTTTGCCGGGTCAAACGCCTCCCCCGTTGTAAATTCTGCACGTGCGAGCAGCAGGCTTTCCTCCCGTATTATGACCTGACCTTCCCGGAAGGTTCGCCCGGGGGCCCATTCCAGCTGGGATTCCTCAGTGGGAGGTATCAGGTATCCAAAACATTTCGGCCAGTCCGGGCAACCCATCCCGCTGCCGGTCATCCGCACCACGGCCCCGGCCAGGATCACCAGGTAGACCAGGACCAGGGAAATGCGTGCGAAGCGGATATAATTATTTTTAAGGCGCTCCTTCATCGGATTCGTTTTTATGGGTTCGGGCACCGGGTACGGGATGGAGCCCCATGCTGCGCCCTTTCCCCAGCATATATTCCCAGGCGGCCCCGGCTTCGTTGGGGATCTCCCCCTCCAGGATCGCTTCCTTGATGGCATCCTTGATCACGCCGATCTCCCGGGAGGGCTGCAGGCCGAATGCCGCCATGATTTCCTCCCCGCTCACCGGCGGCTGGAAATTGCGGATCCGGTCCCGTTCCTCGACTTCGGCGATCTTCTGGCGGACCAAACCGAAGTTCTTCAGGTAACGCTCTTGTTTCCTGGGGTTTTTGGTGGTGATATCTGCCTCGCAGAGCGTCATCAGGTCGTCCACGTCGTCCCCGGCATCAAAGATGAGCCGCCTCACAGCGGAGTCCGTGACTGAGTCGTTGGACAGGCCCACCGGCCGGGAACTCATCATCACCATCTTGCGCACGAATTTCATCTTGTCGTTCAGGGGAAGCCGGAGGCGTTTGAAAATTTTATAAACCATTTTGGAACCCACAAACTCATGGCTGTGGAAGGTCCACCCAATCTTTTTATCGAAGCGTTTTGTGGGGGCCTTGCCGATATCGTGGAGCAGTGCGGCCCAGCGGAGCCAGAGGTCATCCGTTTTTTTGGAAATATTGTCCACCACTTCCAGGGTGTGCCAGAAATTGTCCTTGTGGCGCTGTCCTTCTTTCTCCTCAATCCCCTGCAGGGCTGAGAGCTCCGGGAGGATATGGTCCATCAGGCCGGTTTTGTAGAGGAGGCCCAACCCGACCGAAGGGGTATCCGTGAGCAGGATTTTGTTGAGCTCTTCAACGATGCGCTCCGGGGATACGATCCGGATCCGTTCGTGCTGGGAGGCAATTGCATTAAAAGAATCCCTTTCAATGCGGAAGCCAAGCTGTGCGGCAAACCGGATGGCGCGGATCATCCGCAGCGGGTCGTCGCTATAGGTTTCCTTTGGATCGAGCGGGGTACGGATAACGCCTGCCTCCAGGTCGTCCATCCCGCCAAAGGGGTCCAGCAACCGCCCGTAATCTTCCCGGTTCAGGGAGAGTGCCAGGGCATTGATGGTAAAGTCCCTGCGCTTCTGGTCGTCATCCAGGCTTCCATCCTCCACGGCCGGTTTCCGGCTGTCCCTGCTGTAACTTTCCTTCCGGGCCCCCACGAATTCCAGTTCCAGTTCCCCGTGGCGGACCATTGCCGTCCCGAAATTCCGGTATACGGCAACTTTCGGGGCACCCGGAAGGGAAGCTGCAAGTTTTTCAGCCAGCGCTATCCCGCTGCCGACAGCCACGATATCGATATCCTTCTTCTGGTTCCGGCCCAGGAAGAAATCGCGGACGAACCCGCCGATCACATAGGTCTCCAGGGACAGTTCCCCGGCCGTGTCGGACAGCTTTTTGAATATAGGATGTTTTAAGGCTTCTCTGTAGTAGGCTTCGGACATATCACGCTCTGATCACCTGAACCTGTCCGTCCGCTTTCAGCCTGATAATGGATGATGGCGAACGCAGCTGGTTTTCCTGATGCAAAGGTACCACATAGTCCACACCCTTTAAAATTGCCGGACCTATTTCCCGGAAGCTTCCCGGGGTCGGCTCCCCGGCGAGGTTTGCGGAAGTGGAGACCAGCGGCTTGCGAAATCGCCTCAGCAAGTCCCTGCAAAACCGGTCGCTGGCCACCCGCACGGCCAGGGTATTGTCCGAGGCCACCAGGTTCGGGGCCACCCCCCTTGGGTTATCGTAGACAATAGTGACGGGTTTTTCGGATAATTCCATGATGTCCCAGGCCACTTCGGGGACCTCTGGGATATGGCGCTCCAGCATCCGCTCGCTGCCTACCAGGCAGATCAGTGCCTTGCTGTCCGGCCGCTGCTTGAGGGCGTATACCCGGGCCACGGCCTCAGGATTCGTCGCGTCGCAGCCGATCCCCCACACCGTATCCGTCGGGTAGAGGAGGAGTCCGCCGCTTTCCAGTGTTTCCAGGCATCTGTCCAGTATTTCTTTCATTCCTGTCAATTTGGTTGTTGTTCCGGCATACGCCACGATCTCAGGGTTCCACCCCGAAGTGCCCGGTGAGTGCCAGCCACTCTCAGGGTTCCACCCCGAAGTGCCCGGTGAGTGCCAGCCACTGCGACCGGTTTTTATCCTGGTTGATATTCGTCTTTTTCAGGGAGGTCTTCTGGGACCCTATGATCGGGACGGGCTCCGGGGATTGTTCCAGGGTCTGTCTTACCCGGGTCCCGGCGAGCAATGCCATCATCTTGAACCATAAATCGTCTGCCCTCGGGCTCAGTTTCAGGAACGTTTCCCGGTCCTGTACCCGACTGTCCAGGGACCCGGGTGGGTAGAGCACCCCTCCGGCTCCAATCGCCAGGCAGGCGCGGGGATTTGTGCCACCTCCCGCCGGCAACACCCAGTCCGCATAGGGCAGGGGGGTTCCGTCCGCGCCGTATCGGATATACCGCACCTGGTGGCCGACAATGTCCTCCGGGTATTTGCGGTGCGTCTCGTACAGCTTTTTCAGCCAGTTTTTCGGGTACATCAGGTCATCGTCGCAGGTTACGACAGGCAGGTCCGGAAACCGTTCGAGGGTGTGGATCAGTTTTTTATGTGGGCAGGTCAGCGGGCTGAAGCTGATTTCGAAGCGTTCGTGTTCCAGGATTGCGAGGGATTCCGGTACGCGCCCCCTGAGCGACTCCGGCAACCAAAGCAGGATCTTCAGCGGGAGTGCTTCCTGTACCAGCAGGCTCCTGATCACCAAATCCACCGAACCGATGCGTTCCGGGATGGAGGTCAGCGAGACCAACAGGGGGGTCCCCTGCTCGCGGGCCTGCTTGAGCGCATCCGCCGGTAGCTTTCGCAGGCGGAAGCTCTGGTACAGCGATTTTGGAATTTCCTTTACTTTCATCTTTGGCCAGGGAGGTGGACGGCGATCGGTCAATTCCTCCCGGGGAACAAAAATATGCAAACCGGATTCGTTATTTTTGCTTTTGCTTAAATTCGACTATGGGCCAACCTAAAATTTCGGTTATCGTCAGCACCTTCAATTCCGAGAAGTGGCTGGAAAAAGTGTTGATCGGGTTCAACTGCCAGCTCTTCAGGGATTTTGAGATGGTCATCGCAGACGACGGGTCCCGGGAAGATACGCGGGAACTGATCGACAGGATGCGGGGGGAAGTCTTTTACGATATCCTCCATGTATGGCAACAGGACGACGGGTTCCAGAAATCCCGAATCCTCAACAAGGCGCTGCTGGCCTGTCGGGGGGAATATATCATCATGACCGACGGGGACTGTATCCCCCGGAATGATTTTGTGCAGGTGCACCACTTCAACAAGGAAAAAGGCTATTTTATCTCGGGGGGATATTACATGCTCCCCATGAATATCTCCCTGGCCATTACCCGGGAGGATATCGAAAAACAACGCTGTTTCAATATCCAGTGGTTGAAAGAAATGGGGATCCCAAAGACCTTTAAGAATACGAAACTGATCGTCCGCGGGATCACCTCCAAATTATTCAACCTGCTCACCCCCACCAACGCCAGCTGGAACGGGCATAATTCCTCGGGATGGAAAAAGGACATCCTTAATGTCAATGGGTTTGACGAGCGCATGCAGTACGGGGGGCAGGACCGGGAACTCGGGGAACGGCTGGTAAACTTCGGCATCCGATCCAAGCAGCTGCGCTACAGCGCGGTCTGTGTCCACCTGGACCACAAGCGGGGCTATAAAACACCGGAAACGCTTGCGAAGAATGCGGCCATCCGGAAGGATACCCGCAGGAACAAGCAGGTATGGACGCACTACGGCATCAGCAAGTAGTAGGCAAGCGCGTTCTTTCTCTCCAGTTTTTTCAACTCCCGTAAACGCTCCAGGACGCCCAGGGCGTTCAGGTAGCAGATAATCATCCCCTTGCGGCCATCGAGGATCCCCAGCCGGAGTATATAGTGGTTGAAGAACTTCCACAACGGCTTGACCACCATGAACAGGAAATTGAAGCTCCTTTCCCGGTAGAAGTCCTCCCGGGCCTTCAGGCGGCCGTAATGCAGCATCTTGGAGCGGTAATCCTGGTAGTCTTTATAGCAGTAATGGATCAGGCGCGACTGAAGGATCCCCGAAGTCCCGTCCACCTCCAGGGTTTCATGGACAATTTTGCGGTCCGTAAAATGCGCCTTGCTGCGGCGGAACAACCGGTAATTCTTGTCGGTTTGCCAGCCGCTGTAGCGCAGGGGTTCCCCACTGAACATAAACCGCCGGTAAAACCAATAGGCCACGTGCTCCGGATTGCCCCGTACCGTATCCAGGATATCATCCTTCAGGGCTGCGGGCACCACTTCATCTGCATCCAGGAACAAGACCCAGTCATTGGAGGCCTGTTTGAGGGCAAAGGATTTCTGCAGGGTGAAATTCTCAAAGGGGTGCTGAATGACACGGACATTGGGAAGGGAAAGAAGGTACTCGTAGGTGCCATCGGTACTAAAGGAATCCACTACCACGATTTCATCCGCAAATGCGATGGACTCCAGGCATTTTTCGATATAGCCGATTTCATTATAGGTAATGATAAGGGCGGTAATCCTGGAGTTTTTGTTTTCCTGGGTCATGGGTCCTGTACGATTCCGAATACATTCAGACAACGAAAAAAGGCATTATCCGAGTATATGCAAAATGTTTTTTTCTTTTTTGTGAAGGTGCAGGTTTTTTGGCGATCCGGTTAGCAGATTGGCAAGACCAGCTTCAAATAAAGGCGGGATTCCAAAATCGGGCATGCAACCCGGATGGGAGGGCTTTCGTGCAAATCCCTGTCAAATATGCAGCCTTATTGCCGGACCGGGTGCAACTCACTGACCAGGAAACCCCGTTTGCTCAGGCGGGGCAGGCTGAATTGTGCGGCGCGGAAATCCTGCTCGGTCCGGCGCAGTACCCGATAACGCTGTTCATCTTCCAGGGCTCCCAGATAACAGATGACAAGCCCCCTGCGCCCGTCCAGGAAACCGAGGCGGCAAATGTAGTTGTACAGGAACCGCCAGAGCGGCTTGCATATCCATTTCAGGTAAGTGAACCGCCGGTTATTGCCAAAAGCCTCCAGGGCCTTCATCTGCCCGTACATGCGCATTTTTGCCTTGTATTCCGCATACCCTTCGTAACAGTAGTGCACCATACTTGCCGAGAGGCAGGCGGTGGCCCCGTGCACTTCCAGCCGCTCGTGCACGATACGCGCCGGGCTGTACCGCGCTTTGCTGCGGCGGAAGAGCCGGATGTTTTTATCGGTCTGCCATCCGCTGAACCGCAAAGGCGTGCCGCAAAACATGAACTTCCGGTAAAACCAGTAAGCACTGACCTCATTTTCGGGCTTTGCCAGGGTTTCCAGGATTTCCCTCCTGAGATCGGGCGGTATCCTTTCGTCCGCATCGATAAACAAAACCCAGTCATGGCTGGCATGCATGAGCGCAAAATTCTTCTGGGCCGTGAAGTTCCTGAACGGGTGGCGGATGACCCGCACGCGCGGGTGGTCCCGGAGGAATTCGTAGGTCCCGTCCGTACTGTAGGAATCGATGACCACGATTTCAGAAACGAAATCGATGGAGGCAATGCACGCCTCGATGTGGTCGATTTCATTGTAAGTTATGATAAGCGCCGTTAGCTCTGGCTGCTCCTTTTGGATGGCACGCATGGGCGGATTCCGTTTGTTTGGGGGCTGCTTAGATATAACAGGAAATCCCCAGAAAAATTATAAATCCGGCAAAGAAAATCCCACCCCTAATCCCCGCTGAAGGCATCAACAGGGCGGATTCAGGCTTCAGACCGCCACTCAGACCGCCACGTCGTATTCCCGGAGCGCCTCGTTCAGCGAAGTTTTCTTGTCCGTGCTCTCCTTGCGTTTTCCGATGATCAGCGCGCAGGATACCTGGTAGCTGCCCGCCGGGAATTCTTTGGTAAAACTACCGGGGATAACCACCGACCGGGACGGGACCCGCCCCTTGTATTCAACGGGGGAAGTGCCGCTGACATCGATAATGCGGGTGGATGCGGTCAGCACCACATTGGCGCCCAGGACGGCTTCCCGCTCCACGCGCACGCCTTCCACCACGATGGAACGGCTGCCGATAAAGGCGTTGTCTTCGATGATGACCGGGGAGGCCTGCAGGGGTTCGAGTACCCCGCCAATTCCCACGCCCCCGCTGAGGTGGACATTTTTGCCAATCTGTGCGCAGCTGCCGACCGTGGCCCAGGTATCGACCATGGTGCCCTGGTCCACATAGGCCCCGATGTTCACGTAGCTCGGCATGAGGATGGTGCCTTCCGCTATATACGCCCCGTGCCGGGCCACGGCATGGGGGACTACCCGTATCCCTTTTTCCTTATACCCCCGCTTCAGCGGGATTTTATCGTGGTATTCGAAGATGCCCGCTTCCAGGGTTTCCATTTTCTGGATGGGAAAATAGAGCACCACGCCCTTTTTGACCCACTCCTGGACCTCCCAGCCATCCGGCCCGGGATTTGCACAGCGCAATTCCCCGGCATCGAGCAGGTCGACTACCTCCCGGATGGCTTGCTGGGTTTCGGTTTCCTTGAGCAGCTCCCGGTTGGCCCAGGCAGCTTCTATCTTTTCTTTCAGGGTATCCATGGGGTTTTTTCGATTTGGGCAAAGATAGCGGCTCCGGTCCAATTGTCCCCGGGTATTTATAGCTGTAACGAATTATCCGTTATTTTTGCAAAAAAAACCTTGGGCAGGATCCTCGCTTTGGACTACGGGCAAAAACGAACGGGCATCGCCGTGACGGATTCCATGCAAATGATTGCATCGGGCCTGACCACGGTGCCCACTGCCGAATTGCTGGACTTCCTTTCACGGTATTTTGAACAGGAGGACGTGGAAATGGTGGTTGTCGGGGAGCCCCGCCGGATGGATAATACCCCTTCGGGGATCGAGGTCGAGATCGGACGGTTTATCGAACGTTTCGGGAAACGGTTCCCGCAACTGCCCGTCAGGCGGCAGGATGAACGCTTCAGTTCCAAAATGGCCGTACAGGCCATGATCCAGGGGGGGATGAAAAAAAAGAAACGACGCGATAAGGCGGCCGTGGACAAGATCAGCGCCACCCTTATCCTGCAATCCTACTTAAGCAGCACGCAATTATGATATTACCTATTGTCGCATACGGAGACCCGGTCCTGCGCAGGAAATGCACCCCCATTACCCCGGAGCACCCGGGGCTGGAAACGCTTATAGAAAATATGTGGGAAACCATGTACCAGGCCAATGGCGTGGGCCTGGCGGCCCCCCAGGTGGCCCAGCCAATACGGCTTTTCCTGGTGGATACGTCCCCTTTTGCCGAGGACGAGGACTTTACCCCGGAGGAGCAGGAAGAACTGCGCACCTTCAAACGGGTATTTATCAATGCACAGATGGAGGCCGAGAACGGTAAGAAATGGGCCTTCAATGAAGGGTGCCTCAGTATCCCGGATATCCGGGAAGACGTTACCCGTTGCGATACCATCACGCTGCGCTATATGGATGCCGATTTTGAGGAACATACCGAGACCTTTGACGGCCTGCTTGCAAGGGTCATACAGCACGAATACGACCATATCGAAGGCATCCTCTTTACGGATAAGATCTCTTCACTGAAAAAGCGCCTGCTCAAGGGCAAGCTGGCCAGTATTTCCAAAGGCAAGGTGCAAATCGATTACAAAATGCGGTTTCCGGCCATGAAGCGGGGGCGCTGATCCCGGCTTTTCCCGCCTGATGCCTGTTGCACACCCAAAATTTTAGCATATTTGCACCCGAAAATCTGATGTATGAGCTTAGATAAGATCCTGTCCATAGCCGGGAAACCCGGACTTTTTAAACTGGTCACCCGGACGCGGTCCGGCTTTGTTGCCGAGTCCCTTACCGACGGGAAGAAGATCAGTGTCGGAATGGCGGGCAATGTCAGCGTACTTTCCGAGATCGCGATTTATACCCTGGAAGAAGAGCTCCCCCTCCGGGAGGTCTTTGCCAAAATCCGGGAAAAGGAAGAAGGGGCCAAAACGGCCATCAGCCACAAGGCCGGCAAACTGGAACTCGAGGAGTATTTTTTCGGGATCCTTCCCAATTATGACGAAGACCGCGTGTACCCCAGCGATATCCGCAAGGTCATCCAGTGGTATAACCTCCTGCACGATAACGGGATCGATGATTTCTCCGAACCCGATGAGGCCACAGCAGGATCGGAAGCCGCGGCGTCAGGAGCCGCACCGTCTGAAGCAGGGGCAAAGAAGGCGGAAGCCGGTACGGATACAGAAACCGGGAAAGCCTCAAAAGGCCCAAAATCCGGAGGAACCGGAAAGGGTGCGAAAAGCGGGGGAAGCGGGAAAGGTGCCCGGGCAGCTGAAGCCGGCGACCCTGAAAAATAGGCCGTAACCGAGCCACAGATATTGCCTATATTTAGCGGATCAACTGCTAAAATCCTTCACATGCTCTCCGTTCGACTGCCCCGTATCCCGGGGCTCCTGCTGGCCGGGCTTTTTTTGTTTACTGCCCAGGCCCAGAAAACCCAGAAAGATTCCACTGAAAAGGACGAGAAAGGTCTTCCGCTGCAAGCCACGCGGGACATTTCTTTCGAGGCAGAGCAGGGGACCTGGATCTCCCTGGATGTCAGTCCGGATGGAAAAACACTGGTATTCGACCTGATGGGTGACCTCTATACGCTGCCGGCAACGGGGGGCGCGGCTACAGCTCTGACCCATGGACTGGCCTATGAAGTGCATCCCAGATTCAGCCCGGACGGCAAGTCCCTGCTGTATATCTCGGATAAGAGCGGTTCGGAGAACATCTGGATCATGGACCTGAAGACCCGGGAGGAAAACCAACTCACCAAGGAGAAGAACAAGCACTATTTTTCAGCAGACTGGTCCCCGGACGGCACCTATATAGTGGGTGCCACCGGACGCCGGAACATCAAATTGCATTTGTATCACAAGGATGGTGGCGGCGGAAGCCAGTTGTTCGAGGAGCCGGAAAACCTCAAAGCCATCGACCCGGCCTTTTCTGCAGATGGAAAGCGGATCTTCTTTTCCAGACGGACCAGTGCCTGGAATTACAATGCCCAACTTCCCCAGTACCAGATTGGTACCTACGACATGGAAGACGGGGGGATGGCCGAAATCACCTCCCGCTATGGTTCCGCCTTTACCCCAACCCCGAGCCCGGATGGGAAATGGCTGGTTTTTGGCAGCCGGTTTGAAGAACAGACGGGACTGAGGCTCCGGAACCTGCAGACCGGCGAGGAGCGCTGGCTGGCTTACCCTGTGCAACGGGATGAACAGGAATCCATTGCGGCCCTGGGGGTACTCCCCGCAATGGCTTTTACGCCCGACAGCCGCGAACTGGTGGTTTCCTATGGCGGAAAAATACGGGCGATTGCCCTTGCGGATCTTTCGGTCCGGGAAATCCCCTTTACCGCCCCGGTATCCCTGGAACTCGGCCCCCGGTTGGATTTCAAATATCCCGTTTCCGATGCGGCCGAACTCCCGGTGACGCAGATCCGGGACGCAGTCCCCTCCCCGGACGGGAAGCGCCTGGCATTTACCGCACTGAACCGGCTTTACGTCATGGACTTGCCCTCGGGCTCGCCCCGGCGCCTGACCAGGCACGACTTTACAGAAGCCCAGCCTGCCTGGTCCCCCGACGGGAGCCAGATTGTATTCTCGGGCTGGAAACCGGGGGGCGGGCACCTGTACAAGGTGCGTAGCGATGGGCGCGGCGGCGCCGAAGTGCTGACCCGTGTACCGGGCATCTATTCACAGCCTGCCTGGTCCTACCATTCGGACCGCATCGTTTTCCTCAGGGGATATGCCCAGGCCTATGATGAGGGGACCGGACCGAATACAGACGGAAGCCGGGACGACCTGGTTTGGATCCCGGCTGCTGGGGGTGACCAGACCCTGATCGATAAGGCAGAGGGCCGGGAAACGCCACATTTTACCAAGGGGGATGACCGCATCTACCTGAGCCACCCGGAGCGAGGCTTGCTTTCCCTCCGCTGGGATGGGACGGACGAAAAACAACACCTGATCCTCAAGGGGATAGAAACCTATGGATCCAGTGATGTGCTCGGGTCATCCGGCCTTGGACGATCCGACCTGTTGCCGGAACCCGGCGGGTATCGCGCTGATGACGACAAGGCCTCGCGCCCTTCGGAGGTTCTGATATCCCCGGATGGGAAACGGGCCCTGGCCCAGATCAACAATGACATCTATACCGTGCATGTCCCCAGATATGGCAAGACGCCAACTATTTCCGTCGCCAAACCCGGGGAAGCCAAATTCCCGTCGGTAAAGCTCACCCAGCTCGGGGGGGAATTCCCCGCATGGTCCGGGGACAGCGGTACGGTACACTGGTCCCTTGGGGCCAGCCATTTCAGGTATGACCTCGCCGCAGGGGAACGGTTCAGGGACAGCCTCGAAGCGGTTGGGAAGGCCAGGGAAAAAAACCCGGTGGAAAGGGATTCGGTAGCGGATCGTTCAGACGAAGAAGGACCGGTTTTTGAAGCTGAGGAATTCCGGGTGCCCCTTACTTACAACCAGGACATCCCCAGGGGCACCCTCCTCCTTTCCGGGGCCCGACTGATCACCATGGAAGGCGATACGGTCCACGAATCCGGGGACATCCTGATCCGCGATAACCGGATTGCAGCGGTAGGCCCAACGGGCAGCCTCACCGTGCCCGGGGGGACAGAGGTACGCGACATGAAGGGAAAGACCATTGTGCCCGGATTCGTGGATACCCATGCCCACATGTGGCCGGCCTGGGGTATCCACAGGAACCAGATATGGATTTACGGGGCCAACCTGGCCTACGGGGTAACCACAACCCGCGACCCGCAAACCGCCACTACGGACGTACTCACCTATTCGGATATGGTAAATGCCGGGATGATGCCCGGGCCCCGGGTATACAGTACCGGCCCGGGGGTCGGGTACTGGCGGTACAAGCTCACCAGCCTGGATCACACCAGGAAGGTGTTGAGGCAGTACAGCGAATATTATAATACCAAGACGATCAAGATGTACCTCACCGGGAACCGCCAGCACCGGCAGTGGGTCATCATGGCTGCAAAGGAACTCGGCCTGATGCCCACCACGGAAGGCGGCCTGGATTTTAAACTGAACATGACCCAGTTGCTGGACGGCTACCCCGGCCACGAACACTCCCTGCCGATCTACCCGATATACGGCGATGTGGTGGAAACGATCGCGGAGGCCAAAATGGCCGTGACTCCGACCTTGCTGGTAGCCTACGGGGGCCCCTGGGCGGAGAATTACTACTACGCTACGGAAGATGTATGGGGAGACCGCAAGATCCAGCACTTTACCCCCTATGAGGAACTCGCGAAAAAGTCCCGCCGCCGGCCGGGCTGGTTCATGGATGAAGAGCACGTATTTAAGAAGCACGCCGTATTCATGAAGGACCTGGTTTCGGCCGGGGGCCTTGCAGGCGTCGGAAGCCACGGGCAGTTGCAGGGCCTGGGCTATCACTGGGAGCTCTGGTCGGTGGCCAGCGGCGGGATGGAAAACAGGGATGCCCTCCGGGTTGCCACCATCCTGGGCGCCCGCGCCCTGGGCCTGGATGGGGACCTGGGCAGCCTGAAGGCGGGCAAACTGGCCGACCTGGTCATCCTGGACAAGAACCCGCTGGAGGACCTCCGCAATACGAACACGGTCCGGTACGTGGTCAAAAACGGCCGGATGTACGATGGCGATACCCTGGACGCCCTATGGCCGGAACCCCGGCAGGCCCCTGCCTACAGCTGGCAGGAAGCGCGTCCCGAAGGGCTTCCCGGCACGGATCACTGATCACAAGCCGGCCACGGGCCACAGGTCGCATGCCGGAGAAGCGGGGCAAAATGTAATGCCTTGCCTCCCCGGGTATCCGACAATGCCGTCAAAGCCGGTCAATCCCGGGGCTCGGGTTCGGGGAAATCCTCGGGCCAGGGTACCCGGGCCGAAGGGTAATACCGGATATCCATCTTTTTGAAGTAGGGTGCCTGTGCTGCCAGCCGCAGCTTGTAATCTTCCCACGAAAGGAGGGAAGGATCCGTCCACCCGAGTTCGGCATAACCCGGCAGGCGCGGGAAGGCAAGGTATTCCAGCTCGGCGAGCTCGGCTATTGTCTCGGACCACAAGGGGGCCTCGATGCCCAGGATATCGTCTTTTTCAATGCCGGCGGCGTATTCCTGGGGGTTCCAGATATAGGCGCTGTCCACCGGGATGTAGGCTGCCCAATGCAGGCCGTAGGTGGATACGGAGTCGTATTGCATATCGAGGTATGCCTTCCGGGCGGGGGAGAGGATGACCTTCATGCCCTTTTCAACCGCTTCCCGCGCATTCTCCTCATCGGCCCAGAATTGTGCAATGGAGGAACTGTCCAGGTCTGCAGTGGCAATCTCGTCCCACCCGATCATTTGCTTCCCGTATTTCCGCACGATGGGGGCAACCCGCTCCACAAAGTAGATATAGTCATCCTTTTCCGTCACGTGGCTTTCGTCCCCGCCGATATGGAAATATGGGCCGGGGGTGAGGGCCGATATTTCACGGACCACATCGTCAATAAAGGCATAAACCGTATCCTTGCGGGTGTCAAAAGTGCTGAAACCGACCCGGGTACCGGTATACAGTTCCGGGGTTTTCCCATTGCCGTTGAGGAATGGATAGGAAACCGAGGCAGCATTGGTATGCCCCGGCATATCTACCTCGGGCACGATGGTTATGAACCGTTCCGCTGCATAATTCACTATGTCCCGGTATTCCTCCTGCGTATAAAACCCGCCGGGGCCGCCACCGACCTCCGTGCTGCCTCCGACGGCGGTAAGTTTTGGCCAGGACTTGATCTCGATCCGCCAGCCCTGGTCGTCCGTCAGGTGGAGATGGAGTACATTGAGCTTGTAGTAAGCCATGATATCCAGGTACTTTTTCACATCCGCAACCGGGAAGAAATGCCGCGCAACGTCGAGCATGGCCCCCCTGTATGCAAACTCCGTTTGATCCGTTATTTTACCGGTGGGCAGCGGCCAGATCGGGTAATCCGCCAGGGTGTCGTTGGCAGACTGCGGGATCAGTTGCCGCAGCGTCTGCACGGCGTGGAAGGCACCCTCCGCATCCGGACTGTTGATCAACACGGAATCCCGGGTGATGTACAACTGGTAGCCGGCGCCTCCATCGGAGGCGGTCCGGTTGAAGTAGATCGCACGGTGGATACCATCCGGGTTTTCCCCGTCTACCGGGAGCCTCAGGCCGGTCCCGGCCTCGATCTGGCTCGCCAGGAACCCAGCCACCTCGGCAAAATCCCCATCGGCTGCGCCGCTGTAGATGGCTACGTGCCGGTCCAGGCCAAAGGCATCGTGGGTGGGCACAATGGAAAGGGGTTTTGGAATGAGGGGGGCGGCCGAAAGATCGGTCTCCGGATAGTCGATTTCAGGGGCCCTATCTACGGCACAGGCCCAGATCCCCACACCGATCCAGCCGGCGAAGAGTACGCGTATCAGGGCACTGCCCCATTTTGAATTTTGCATGATTCAGATTATTTGAGAGTGTTTTTCAGTAAAGGGTCGAGAACGGATTGCCAGATACGGTAACCCGCCGGGTTCATATGCAGGCCATCCTCAATAAACAAAGTTTCGTCCAGGGAGCCGTCCGGGCGGAGCATGGGGGTCCAGACATTGGCGTACCGGGTCAGGGGGTCCGCTGCTGCAAGACGCTGCAGTTTCCGGTTGAACCGGGCGTATTTCCCCCGGAGGCGCCAACGGCTGATGCTGGGCTTGGCCGAGATCAGGACCACGGGCATCCCCGGGTACCCCGACCGGATCCTCCGCAGGATTTCCCGGATATCGCGGATGGCCCGACCCGGGCTTTTGCCCTCGGCCAGGTCGTTGTCGCCCTCGTAAATCAGTACCATTAGTGGGTTGTAGTCCATGACCAGGGGGTCCAGGAAAAACAGCAGGTCGGATGCCTGGGAGCCCCCGAACCCCGTGTTGATCACCTGCCGGTCCGGAAAGTCCGCCGACAGGCTTTCCCACATGCGGATACTCGAACTCCCGGTAAAAAGATACGTGGGCCGGTAGGGGTTCCAGAGGCTGTCGTTCCGGGCGGTCAGCCCGGCAATTTCCTCCTTAAATCGATCCGGGTCCTGCGCCCGGAGCAGGGAGGTGCAAAAGAGCAGCGGGATAATCGCCAGCAAGCAGGCGGGGCGCGATATCCGGAATAACCGTGCGTGGTTGATCATTCGGGGGTATTTCTTGGTGCAGCTGCTAAAATATGGACTTTGGACCAATCGTAAAAGCGGGAGATCCAGCTATCCGAAGGCAATCCTTGTTCGCGCATCCCGAATCCATGGCCGCCCCGGCTATACATGTGCAGGGCTGCCGGAATACCTGCTTCCCGCCAGGCGGAATAGAGGTCCACGCTTCCCGCGGCCAGCCCCAGCGGGTCATCCGTGGCACAGATCACGATCATGGGAGGGGCTCCTTCAGGGGCCGGGGCTACCGGGTAGGCATCTGTCCAGGGATAGACGGGGACAAGGAAATCAGGGGCGTTGTTCCCATCTGCGGAATAGGCGACCCCAAGGGTTACGGCCCCGCCCGCCGAAAAGCCCATAAAGCCTATTTTCCCGGGGTCAATGCCGTATTGTTGTGCATTGGACCTCACATGGGCAACCGCGCCCAGGCCGTCTTCAATGGAATAGGGGAGCACCTTGCCCACGTTGGCCATCAGGCTGGCCGGGTCTTCCTGCCCCAGCTTGCTGATCTCGGCGATGCCGTCCTGCCCGGTTGGAACCAGGCGGTATTTGAGCACAAATGCCGTGAACCCCCTGTCTGACAGCCAGGCAGCCACCTGCCGGCCTTCGCTTTCTATGCTCAGGCCGTAGAGTCCGCCGCCCGGTGCGATGACCACGGCAGCCCCGTTGGAGGTGCCGCTTGCCGGCCGGAACACCTGCATGCTGGGGACGGATACATTGGTAACCACTTCCGTATCCCAGATTTCGCTGAAATAGTGTTTTTCGCCACCTTCCCAGGTAACCCCTGCAGCCTTGTTATAGGGCAGGGGGATACTGTCGGCCTGGGACCAGGCAGGCGGGCATGTGAAAAGGACGGTCAGGATAAGGAGCAAATAGTATTTCATGGTTGCTGATGCGGTTAAGGTTTCTATGTTCAGTTTGGCTGCCAGTACATCCCGGCCACATTCATCTCGAGGGTGTAGACGGAATCCATGGCGGTAATGAACAGGGTTTTGCCTTCGGTGCCCCCGAACGTAATATTGGCCGTCCAGGACTCAGGTACGTCTATGTGGAGCAGGTGTTTGCCCTGCGGGCTGTAAACATCCACACCCCGGCCGGTCAGGTAGAGGTTGCCCTGCTCGTCAAGTGTCATCCCATCCGATCCCTGGGTAATGAGCAGGGTGGGGTTTTCCAGGGTGCGGTCGTCGAGGATGTCATATCGGTAGGTCATGCTGTTGCCGATATCGGCCACATAGAGGTTTTTGCCATCCGGGGTCCCGATGATGCCATTGGGCTGGACCAGGCCGGTGGCCGCCAGGAGCGGAGCCCCTCCTGAGGGGGGTATCCGGTAGACCTGTTCCGCCTCGATTTCCTTTTCCTGCCGTTCCCAGTAGGGCCGCTGGTAATACGGGTCCGTAAAGTAGATCGTGCCATCCGGGTGGACCCACATGTCATTGGGCCCGTTCAGGTGCGCCCCCTGGTAACTGTCGGTCAGGACCTCCACTTCCCGGTCCGGGTGAATGCGCCAAAGTTCGAATTTCTCATCGGCAGCGGCGAGGAGGTTCCCCTGGTTGTCCCAGTACAGGCCGTTCGCCCGGCCGGCCGGTTCCATGTAAACGGTGATTTCCCCCGTGGCTGCGTTCCAGCGGTGGATGCGGTTGTTGGGCTGGTCCGTGAAATACACATCCCCGCCAGGGGCTGTGGCCGGGCCTTCAGTAAATTCGAACTGGTCGGAAACCAGTTCGAGTTGGGCCCCTTCGGCGATTAGCCCGGGGGGTTCTTCGGTACAGCCCAGTAAGGAGGCTATTAGGACGATCTGACAGGTTATCCGTATTGTTTGGTTCATGGTTTATGGATTTTTGGATGAGTAGCCGGGACCTTTTACAAACCGGCCCGGGAAGGCTCCCGTATGTTCCCCGGACCGCAACACGGCAACCCCGTTAACCAGTACATGCTCAACGCCTGTTGCATACTGGTGGGGCTCCTGGAAGGTGGCGGTGTCTTCAATGCGATCCGGGTCAAACAGTACGACGTCCGCAAAATACCCCGGCCTGAGCAGCCCGCGTTTCTTTAGTTTCAAATTCCCAGCGGGAAGGGAGGTCAGCCTCCGGACGGCCTCTTCCAGGGAGATGATCCCGCGCTCCCGCACATAGTGCCCCAAAAGCCGGGCAAAGGAGCCATAGGCCCTGGGATGGGTGCTTTGCTTCAGGAAAACGCCCTCATTGGTATAGGACCCGGCATCGGAACAGGCAGCCATATACGGGAGGGCCAGTTTTTTCTCCACGTTTTCCGGACTCATGGAAAAATAAACCACCTGGATCCGGCTGTCGTCCTCATGGATCAGGTCGGCAACGGCCTCTGCGGGTGGAATCCCGCGTTCTGCGGCCACTTCCGCCAGGTTCCTGCCGATCAGGTGCCGGAGGTCCTCATTCCGGAAGCCGACCAGGAGGATATTTTCCGGGGGTACATGGAACTTCACTTCCCGGATCATGCGGCTGCGTGCAGCGGGGTCCTCCAGGAATTCCATGGTCTTTTCGTGCCCTCCGTCCTTGGCCCACGCCGGCAGCAGGACATTGAGCCCTGTGGAGCTGGCGTTGTACATATACATGTCGGTGGTGATGGCCAGGCCCCGGCCCCGGGCTTCCTCTACCAGGGCAATGGCGCTGTCCAACAGGTGCCAGTTATCCTGTCCGGAGGCCTTGAAGTGGTAGATTTCTGCCGGCACGTCGGCATCCTCCGCCACCTGTATCAATTCCCGTACCGCATAGAGCAGGCTGTCCTCTTCATTGCGGATGTGGGATACATACATGCCGCCGTAACCGGATACCACCTTTGCGAGTTCGGTGATCTCCCGGGTTTTTGCATGCCCGCTCGGCACGTAGATCAGGGAAGTTGACAACCCCACGGCGCCTTCTTCCATGCCCCGCCGGAGAAGGGCCTTCATCGAATCCAGTTCCACGGGGGTGGGATCCCTTTTCTCGTAGCCCATTACGTATTCCCTCAGGGTCCCGTTCCCCACAAAGGAGGCAACATTGGTGGAAACCCCTTTGTCTTCCAGGTACTGCAGGTATTCCCCCAGGGTGGTCCAGGGAATATCGTAGGTAATGTCCTGTTGCCCTTCCAGCATGTCCCGCCGCATCGCCTCATTGAGGGGCCCCATGGAACGACCCTCGCCCATGACTTCGAGGGTAACGCCCTGCCGGATATCGCTCTGGGAGCGCCCGTCTTCCAGGAGGCTGACGTTGGCCCAGCTGAGCATGTTGATAAAGCCGGGGGCCAGGTACAGTCCGGAGGCATCTATTTCGGACTTACCCGATGCGCCGGACAGGTCCCCGATGGCGGCGATGGTATCTGCCCGGATCCCGAGGTCTGCACGGACGGCCGGGCTGCCGCTGCCGTCGAGCAACTGCCCATTCCGGATAAGGACGTCGAATTCGGGTTCCTGTTGGCAGGAACCCAGCAGCAGGAGGGAAAACAGCAGGCAGGAAAGGCGCATGGTCAGGGGTGGTTTGACCCTAAAATTACGCCAAAAACCATTCGCCGCCAAACCCCGGATTCGTACCTTTGGCGAAAATACCTGGGCCTTATGAACACCCGCAAAGAGCAACTCCGGGCGCTGGACCGCCTGCTGACGATCATGGACGAACTCCGGGAAGGCTGCCCCTGGGACCGGAAACAAACCATGCAGTCCCTGCGCCAGCTGACCATCGAAGAAACCTATGAATTGGGCGACGCCATCCTGGACAACGACCTGGAGGAGATCAAGGGGGAACTCGGGGACCTGTTGCTCCATATTGTCTTCTATGCACGGATCGGTTCGGAGGGGGGCAGTTTCGATATAGGTGATGTGGCCGAAGCCATCTGTGAAAAACTGATCCGGCGCCATCCGCATATCTACGGGGATACGGAGGTGGCCAACGAGGAGGAGGTCAAGGCAAACTGGGAGCGCATCAAGCTGCAGGAAGGCAAGAAGAGCGTATTGCAGGGGGTGCCGGCAGGCTTGCCCGCCCTGGTCAAGGCCAACCGGATACAGGAAAAAGTTGCCGGGGTAGGCTTCGACTGGGAGCGGCCCGAACAGGTATTCCAAAAAGTGCGGGAAGAGCTGGAAGAACTCGAAGCGGAGCGGCAGGCGGGGAATGCGGATGCAGTGGAGGCCGAAATGGGTGATGTGTTCTTTTCCATGGTGAATTACGCCCGTTTCCTGGGGATCAACCCGGAGAATGCCCTGGAGCGCACCAACAAGAAATTCATGGGTCGGTTCAGCTACCTGGAAACCAAAGCCCGGGAGGCCGGCAGGGAACTCAGCGAGATGTCTCTTGCCGAGATGGACGTCCACTGGGAAGAAGCCAAAAAGAGATCGTAAACCGGTGGGCCCCGTTGCCGAGGGCCTCCTAACCAATTGTTTTGCTGCAGCAGTACACCCGCGAGTTCCGATACAACTACCGCCTGGCCACCCCGGTTATCCTCGGGATGCTCGGCCATACCTTTGTGGTGTTCGCCGACAACATCATGGTGGGCCAACTGGGTACCGCGGAACTCGCAGCCGTCTCCCTCGGGAACAGTTTTGTATTTGTCGCCATGTCCCTGGGGATTGGTTTCTCCACGGCCCTCACCCCCCTGGTGGCCGAAGCGGATGGTCGGGGCGACCGGGCCGAGGGCCGGCGGATCCTGCAGCATGGCCTGGTCCTGTGCAGCCTGCTCGGGGTGGTCCTGTTTGGTGTCGTACTGCTGGCAAAACCGCTGATGTACCTGATGCGGCAGCCCCCTGAAGTGGTGGAACTGGCACAGCCCTATATCGACCTGGTCGCCCTGTCGCTCATCCCGCTGATCGTCTTCCAGGCGCTCAAGCAATTCTCAGAGGGCCTTTCCCAGACCCGTTACCCCATGTATGCCACCGTGTTGGCCAATGTGATCAACATCGGCCTGAACTACCTCCTGATCTTTGGCCACCTGGGGTTTCCCAGGATGGGGGTCGTGGGGGCCGCCGTGGGTACGCTGGTGGCGCGGGTTGCCATGTGTTTTGTGCTCTGGGGGCTCTTCCGGAAACGCCCGGCCTTTGAGGGATATGTCGAGCGACTGCGGTTCCGGCATATCGGCAAGCGCATGCTCCGCAAGATTGTGAACCTGGGATTTCCCTCGGCCCTGCAGTTTTTCTTTGAAGTGGCCATTTTCACCGCGGCCATCTGGCTGAGCGGGGTGCTGGGCAAAAACCCACAGGCTGCCAACCAGATTGCCCTGAACCTGAGCAGCATGACTTTTATGTTCGGGACCGGTCTGGGGGTGGCCGCCATGATACGGGTGGGCAACCAATTGGGAATGAGGAATTTCCCCGAACTCCGGCGCATAGCAAATTCGATTTTTTTGATGACCGTGCTGCTGATGGCGGGTTTTGCCCTGCTGTTCCTGATGGGGCGCCACTGGTTTCCCTCCCTGTACCTGGACCTGGGGGATCCCCTGAATTTTGCAGATAACAGGGAGGTTGTCGCGCTGGCGGCTGAGCTCCTGCTGATTGCCTCGGTCTTCCAGATTTCGGACGGGGTACAGGTGGTGGTGCTGGGCGCCCTGAGGGGGCTGCAGGACGTGCGGATCCCCACCCTGCTCACCTTTGTGGCCTACTGGCTGGTTGGCTTCCCTGTTAGTTATTTCCTGGGCCTCCGGACCGGGCTGGGGAGTTCCGGTATCTGGATTGGCCTCCTCGCAGGGCTCACGGCCTCTGCAATTATGTTGTATCTTCGATTCAGGTACCTCACCGGGCGCCTGATCCGGCAGAACGATGCTGCCGGGCTGGTCCGGGAAACCTGATACACAACCAAAACGCAACCGAAACGCAATCGAAACGCAACCAAAACGCAACCAAAACCACCTAATCCGCAGACGTCATGGACTTACCCAAATTCCTCCTGGCCGATAATACAGACCACCCGACGGCCGTCTTTGTGGTACATACCGACTATCCCCGGTTTATACTGAACCTCGAAAACGACGAGGTGGAATGGCTGGAAGATTTCTCCTCGGAGGATGAAAAGGAGCTCGAGGCCGCAGCCGGGGAGCTCATTGCCGAAGCCGTGGATTTTTACGACCGCGAAATTTCCCGATACGAAGACTGATATGTGGCAGGCGCTTCGGGATCTGGACCGCGAATGGTTTTTGAAGCTCAACGGAACGGGCACCGAAGCCTGGGATGGCTTCTGGCTGTTCCTCTCGGACAAATGGCTGGCCATCCCGTTTTACCTGTTGCTGCTGCTGGTCGCATGGCGCGACCTGGGTTGGAGGCGGTTGCTTTTACTTTTGCTCTTCGTCGCATTGCTCATTACCTGTACGGACCAGTTGTCCAATTTTTTCAAGGTGGGGGTTGGCCGCCTCCGGCCCTGCCATGACCCGGCCCTGCAACCCTTTGTGAGGCTGGTAAAAGATAGTTGTGGCGGCCGGTTCGGCTATTTTTCCGCCCATGCCGCCAATGCCTTGGGGCTCGCGGCCTTTTTCACGACCCTGTGGGGCCGTCGCCGCCTGGGGTGGGGTGTATTACTGCTCCTATGGGCCTCGGCAGTGGGGTTCAGCCGGGTTTACCTCGGGGTCCACTTTCCGTTTGACGTGCTTACGGGATTTGCCGCAGGTGCCCTTTTCGGGTGGCTTTTTGCGCGCTTGTTTACCTTTGCCCGACAAAAGTGGATGCCATGATTCGAGGGACCATTTTCTGGGGATGTTTTCTGGGGATCCTGGCGGCCTATGTTTGTGGCCTGCCCGCCACGCTGATGGAAAACGATTCTGCCCAGTTCGCCGTGATGGCCATGCGGATGGTGCAGGAAAACGATTTCATCAACCTGGTCAAGGGAACGGAACAATACCTGGACAAACCCCACTTGCATTACTGGCTGGCGGCCCTCTCCTATAAGGTTTTCGGCATCCACGACTGGGCCTACCGCCTGCCTGCCGTACTGATGACCCTTTTGGCTGCCCTGAGCTGTTACGGCCTGGGGAAGCTCCTCTACAATGCAAATGCCGGCCGGCTGGCAGCCCTGATCTTTATGAGCGCACAGACCATTGTACTCTCCGTGATCGATGTCCGCACGGATGCGGTCCTGACGGGCTTTACAGCCCTTGCCATCTGGCAGTTGCTGCGCTATCTGAAAAACGGGAGCCTTTCCGGGCTGCTTTGGGGGGCGCTTGGGGCCGGGCTCGCCTTTTCGACCAAAGGGCAGATCGCATTGCTGGTCATTGGACTGCCCCTGATATGCCACCTGGCCTGGACCCGCCAGTGGCGACGCCTGGCCGATCCCCGGCTGCTACTGGCACTGTTGGTTTTTGGCCTTGCCATCAGCCCGATGCTCTATGCATACTACCAGCAATTTGACCTGCACCCGGAGAAGGTTATCCGCGGCCGGGGCAACCGGAGCGGAATCCTCTTTATTTTCTGGGAACAGAGTTTTGAGCGGCTCAGCGGGGAAGGGGTCGGCAAGAACAGCAGCGACTACTTTTTCTTTTTCCACACCTTCCTGTGGGTATTCCTGCCCTGGACGCTGTTGGGTCTGGCGGCCTTTGGCAACCGTGTACCCGGGGTGGTCCGCGCAATGGCCGGTCGGAGAAAGCAGGCCGGGGAAGTCCTCACCCTGGGGGGGATCGCGCTGATCTTCCTGATTATCAGTTTTGCGCAGTTCAAGTTACCCCATTACCTGAACATCCTGATCCCGTTGTTTGCCGTGCTGACCGCAGGTTACCTGGATGCGCTGCGGGAACAGGAAAAATGGCGGTGGCTGCGGCGTGCGGCACGCCTTCAGACAGGTATCCTGGGGGTAGTCCTGCTGGCGGTTGGCGCGATCCTTTTCTGGGTATTCCCCGTTTCCCCCTGGCTCGCTGCCGGCACCTTGCTGCTGCTGTCTGGGCTGGCTTTCCTGATCTGGCGCCTGCATAGCGACCCGCTGGTGCGGATCTGCCTGATCAGTGTCCTTGCCAGCACCGGGATCAATATCGTGCTCAACAGCCACTTTTACCCGGAACTCCTCAGATACCAGGCGGGTTCCGAACTGGCCCGGACCTATCTCCGGGAGGTCCCCGGTACGCCCCCGATCTACAAATTCACTGGGGAACACACCTGGGCCCTGGACTTTTATACCCGGCAGCCCTTGCGCCTAGCGCCTGCAGTGTCCCCGGACTCCCTTGCGGGACGATGGGTTTATGTGGATGACCGCCAGCGGGAGGCCCTTGCAGAGGCGGGTTTCCGCTGGGAACGCGAACTCAGTGCCGACCAGTTCCGGATTTCCCGTCTTCAGGCGAAGTTCCTGAACCCGGAGACCCGGACAGATGTACTCAATAAGCGGTATCTGTTGCTCCTGTCCCCGCCGGAACCCTGAGCCGCAATTCCGGCTTCCTGAAATGGTAATAAATCCCAGCCAGGGAGACCAGGGCGGTAATCATAAAGAATTCCATGCTCAGGCCGACTGCAGTGGTCTCTTCCAACCCGAACCAGGCCGATCCGTAAAAGAACAACAGCTCCCGGCTCCCTATCCCGCCGATGGTGATGGGCAACACGGCCACGATACTGCTGAGCAGGAACAACAGGAGGTAGGGCAGGTAGGCTTCGTCCACGTGCAGGGCATGCAGGAGGATATAAGCCGTCGCCAGTTGGGCGGCCTGCACCCCGGCAGAATAGGAGAGGGCCTGCCAGAAGACAGGATGGGCATAGGAGAAGAAGCGGCGGTGTACCCACCAGTAGGCACCCAGGCTGAGGAGCAAACCCAAAATGAGCCAGGGCGCATAGGGCTGCAACCACCCCGGTGCCAGCCAGAGCAGCAGGACCCCGCTGTAAAATACCAGCAGGTAAAGCCCGCTGATACGATCCAGGAGCAATACTCCCACGATACGCCTGACCCGGGTGCCAAATGTCTTGTGCAGCACATAGCCCTTGTAGGCGTCCCCCCCGATGCCCCCGGGCAGGAACAGGTTGTAAAACATCCCCAGGAGGTAGAGTCGGGCGTTTGATTTTTCTGTAAGCGGGAGGCCGATTTCGCGGAAATACCGGTTGAGGCGGAGGGAGGCTATCACCTTGGACAGGCAGAAAAAAAGGAGTGCAAGCAGCAGGAACCCCGGGCTGCTCTCCCGTATGGTTTCCCAGACGTCCCGAAATGGGATTCGCCGGAAGACGAGGTAAAGCAGCAGGGCGCTGAAAACGAGTTTCAGCAGGGCAACCCCTTTTTTACGCAGGTTTCCCACCGATCAGGACTTTTTTGATGCGGTACGGCCTCTTGTTCTGGGATTCGTAATAGGTCCGGATCAGCAGCTCCATGACAATCCCGATGGTGAAGAGCTGGATGCCCCCCAGGATGAACATCATCCCGAAAATAAGCAGGGGCCGGGTGCCGATATCCTGTCCGAACCCGAATTTGACTACCAGCAGGTAGGCGTTGATGGCGATTCCCAAAAGGATCAGCAACACGCCGAAGATGCCAAAGAGGTGGATGGGCCGTTGGAAATACTTGCGGATGAACAACAGGAGCATCATGTCCGCGATCACCTTGAATACCCTTTCGAGCCCGTATTTGGACTCCCCGGCGTGCCGGGCATGATGGCGTACCGGTACCTGTTTGATCTGGGCGCCTTCCAGGAATGCCAGCAGGGTGATAAAACGGTGCATTTCCCCATAGAGGTTCAGGTCTTTCGCTATGGTCCGTGAAAAGACCTTAAGCGCACAGCCGTTGTCCTTGATGTCGAGCTTGGTGACCCGGCGCACCAGGAAGTTCGCGATCTTGGACGGGATTTTTTTGATCAGGGAGTCTTTTCGCTTCTGGCGGATCCCCGTCACCACATCGAATTCCCCTCCAAGCGCATAGGGCAGCATTACCGGGATATCGCCCGGGTCGTTCTGCAGGTCGCCATCCATGGTGATGATGTACTCCCCTTCCGCGTAGTCAATACCGGCAGCCAGGGCAAGGCTCTGGCCGTAATTTTTTTTCAGGCAGATCAGGTGGACCTTCGGGTCGGCCATCTTGCGGACCACCTCCCGGGTGGCGTCGGTGGAAAAGTCATCGATGTACACGATCTGGTAGGTGTAGCCCTGCAGGCTTTCGTGGATTTTGCGGGTCAGAAGGGAGACATTTTCTTCCTCGTTATAGAGGGGGACAACGATAGACAGGAGCGATTGGGTCAGGACCTCCATGGAAAAGGCATTGATTTCAGGGGTAAATGTACGTCTTTTTTCGGGCTTCAGCGATTCGGGCCATACAGCTCCAACAGGCGTTCCGCAGCCCGGAACGGGCTGATCTGCCGTGCTGCGACGGCCTGTTCCAACTCCCTGTAGGCGCGGCTTACCTCCGGGTTCTCGTAAAAACCGGAAACGAGCTGCTCGGAAACGGCCTGTCGCAGCCACGTGGTATTCTGTTCCATCCGCTTCCGGTCGAATGACCCGTTTTCAAGGGCTTTTTCCCGGTACTTCCGGATGGTTTCCCAGACCGCTTCAATCCCTGAGCCTTCTGTGGAGGAACACAGCATCACTTCGGGCCTCCAGCCATCCGCCTTTGGAGGGTACAGGTGGAGTGCCTGCCGGAAGGTGGTGCGGGCCTGACGCGCCGCTTCGAGATTAGCCCCGTCCGCCTTGTTGATCACGATGGCATCGGCCATCTCCATAATCCCCCGTTTGATACCCTGCAATTCGTCCCCGGCCCCGGCAATTTTAAGTAGCAGGAAAAAATCCACCATACCGTGTACGGCGGTTTCACTCTGGCCGACCCCGACGGTTTCCACCAGGATCACCTCGAAGCCTGCTGCCTCGCACAGGCCGATGCTTTCCCGGGTCTTGCGGGTGACGCCTCCCAGGGATTCCCCGGCCGGGGAAGGCCGGATAAAGGCTCTTGGATCACGGCTGAGGTCATTCATCCGTGTTTTATCACCCAGGATGCTGCCCTTGCTGAGGCTGCTGCTGGGATCTACAGCCAGGACCGCCACCTTGAGGCCTTTCCCGGTAAGATGGAGGCCCAGGCTTTCAATAAAGGTGCTTTTGCCCGCCCCGGGCACCCCGGTTATGCCAATGCGGATGCTGTTGCCGGTGTGCGGGAGGCAGGACTCCACCAACCGGTCCGCGGCCTCCCGGTCCGAGGGAAGGGTACTTTCCACCAGGGTGATGCCCCGCGCGAGCGCCGTCCGGTCCGCGCGGCGGATACCCTCCAGCAGTTCCCCGGTGTCAGGGGGCTTGCGCCCTGGGGATTTGTGCTCCTTTTTGGGATTGGGTTCAGCCAACGTCCGGGGTGATTTTTACCAACACCTCCGTCTGGTCCCAGGCGAGCCGCATAACAACTTCCTGGCTGATGATGTCGAATTCGATGGTGAAATCCTCTACCGGCCGGGGCAGGCCCAGGGCAGGGGCTGCGACCTGAACCACATCGTGGTCCGGGTCCCGGGTGGTATTGTCCCCTCCGCTGAGCAGGGTAACCCCCCATTCAGGGACCTCGTCGTTCAGGATAATGGTCCAGCTGTTGCGGCCAGGAACCGTCCACAGGGAATATGTGCCGGCTGGCAGGGGTTTGCCGCCGACCAGGATATCCCCGCTGGTGGTAAATGTCGTGGGTTCGTTTGCCCCGGTCCGCCAAACCTTGTCATAGGGAACCAGCCCACCGAAGATCTTCCGGCCCTTTTTGGATGGGCTGCAGTAATCCACCTCGAGGGTTATCCCAGCCGCCTCGTATTGGGCGGTGCGTTCAGGACTGTATTTTTTGGTTTGTTCCCGCAGGTAGGGCATGCCCACAAAGTAGAAAAGCAGCAGCAGTGCGGCAAGGATGCCAACGATCCATTTCAGAATTTTCATCGGTTGTTTTTTTGGTTCCCTAAATGTACTAAATCGCCGCGGACCACTTTCAGGACAGCTTGCAAATAAATCAAAGCAACTAAAAAGGTGCAGGGCCAAAAGGCGGATGTACCACCAAAGTGGGTAAGGCTACAAAACAGATGCCCCGGTTGCGACTTCAGATATACTCGAAGGTAAAGCGCGATTCGTTCAGGTATTCTTCCCCAGGGTGCAATTCGGTGCTTGGAAACCCGGGGTGGTTCGGCGCGTCGGGGTAGCCCTGGGTCTCAAAGCAGATGCCCGGGAAATGGGGCGGTGTATACACAACGACAGCCGGTTGGTTGGTCGTCACCTGCATCCGGATTTTTGATTCGGGGGACAGCAGTTCTGCGGCCGGCATGGCCCCATTGAGTATGTAGGGGGTATCCAGGCGGGTTGCTCCTATCTCGCGTTCCTGCCGGAAGTCGAATTCCGTTTGGGAAATATCCAGGATCCTGCCAGTGGGTAACAGGCGCTGGTCAGTCTCCAGTCGCTCCCTCGCATTGAGACGCAGGCGGTAATGGTCTATGGAACCTGAGGAATCTATCTTAAAATAGGAGTGGTTGGCCAGGCTGACCACCGTGGGCCTGTCAGTTACGGCCTGATGTCTGACCAGCAAGGAGTTCCCGCTGATTTGATAGAGGACCCGGACCCGGAGGTTGCCCGGAAACCCTTCTTCCCCGTCCGGGCTGAAATAACTCAGCAGCACGCCGGCAGTGTCCCCGGAAGTGCGTTGTGCCTCTAGCTTCCAGGTGCGCTTGCCAAAGCCCCGTTCCCCGCCGTGCAGGGTAATCCCATCCCGGTGGGAGAGGCGGTGGTTTTCGTTGCCGACCCGGAGCACCCCGCCGGAGATCCGGCCGGCAAAACGACCCACGCAGGCCCCCAGGTAGGCCTGGTCCGCAAGGTAGGCTTCCGGCTCCTGGAGGCCCACCACCAGGTCGGTGTAGGCTCCACGGGCATCGCGTAGCTGCAGGCGCTGGATAATCGCCCCGTAATCCAGGACCTCCATACGAAGGCGGTCGTTTTTTACAGTAACTTGTTCCAACGCGAAGAGTAAAATTTTCGTTAAAAGTACACTTTTTTGAAACGCTGCCCGGAAGCCCTCGTCCTTAAGACAGCAACTAAAAACAACCGAAACTGGAAACTCAGGCAATTTTGACGCCCGACCTGATTGAGCAGTGTCGCAACCAGAACAGGAAGGCCCAGCTGGCCCTGTACCGGAAATATGCCCATGGCATGTTCTGTGTGGCGATGCGGTTTGTAAAGAATGAGGCCGATGCCGAGGACCTCACCCAGGAAGCCTTTATCAGGGCTTTCCGGAAAATGGATCAGTACAGAGGGGATGTGACCTTCGGGGCCTGGCTCAAGCGGATCGTCGTTAACCGCTGCCTGGATTTCCTCAAGGCCAAAAGGCAACATTTTGTGGAACTGGAGGAAAACAGGCTGCAGGTGGCCGATTCGGGAAGTTGGGAGGTGGCCTCCAGCATCGGGATCGAGGATGTGAAAGCGGCCATTGAGGAACTGCCCGAGAATTACCGGTACGTGGTACAACTCTACCTGGTGGAGGGGTATGACCACTCGGAGATTTCCGAAATACTGAAAATAAGGGAGAATACCTCCAGGACCCGGTTGATGCGGGGGAAGGGATATCTAAAGGAACTTTTAAAAGAAAAGCAACATGTCGCAGGATCTTAGAAAAATGTTTGAACAGGAACGCCGTCGGGAGTACCGCATGGCCCCGGATCATGAAACCCGTTTTGAAAAGCGGCTGGACAAAGCATTTCCGGCAAGGAAGCGAAACCCCTTCCTCTGGATGGGGATCGCAGCCTCCCTGGTGGCTTTGCTGGGTTTCGGTTTCTGGGCCCTGCAGCGCGGGCCTCAGCTGCCCGCGGCATCGGACCAGCCTGTAGTCCAGAAGGACAGCGCGGAAGTGCGGCAGGGATTTTCCCTGGGCGACCTTTCCCCGGACCTGCGGAAGATCGAGCAGTACTATACGGCCAACATCAACATGGAGCTGGCCAGCCTGGACATCTCCGACGAGAACAAAGTAGTGGCGGATGACTATATGGCCCGTTTGCGGGAACTGGATACCGAATACCAGAACCTGGTTGCAGAACTGAACGAAATAGGCCCCAATGAGGAAACCATTGCCGCCATGATCCGGAATTTCCAGTTGCGGTTGCAGTTGCTTACCAAGTTAAAAGAGAAGTTGAACGAATTAAAACAATCAAAGAATGAATCAGTCAGTAGCAACAGCGTCTAAGGCGCTGATCTTTGCACTCCTGTTGGGGTGGCAGAGCGGGCAGGCCCAGAAATCCAAGACCTATAAGGAGTCCTTCAATGTGGATGCGGATGTGGAGGTGGCCCTGAACACCAGTCATGCGGACATCGAGTTCGAGACCTGGAACCGGAATGAAGTGGCCGTGGAGGCGGTAATAACCCTCGAAGGGGCCACGGATGCCGAAGCAGCCGCTTATTTTGAAAACGGCGGCGTGGAGATCATGGGCAACAGTTCCCGGGTGGAGGTGAGTACCCGGGCGGGCAACAACTGGGCATACCGTTTCGACGGGGATTTTGACCCCGGGGATTTCAATTTTGTGATGCCCGAAATACCGGACATTGGCCCGATCCTGGAAAGTGTGGAAATACCGGACATCGGCCCGATCCTGGAGAATATGGAATTGCCTCCAATGCCCCCCGTCCCTTTCCAGAATTTCGATTATGAAGCGTATGAGAAAGAAGGTGAAGCGTATATGAAGCGCTGGAAAACGGAATTCGACAAGAAATTCGACAAGGAGTACCAGCAGCGCCTGGAGGAATGGTCCAAGCGCGCCGAGGAACGGGCCAAGGAAATGAAATTGCGAATGGAGGAGCAACAGGAAGCGCGCGAATTGCGCATGAAGGAGCGGGAAAAGCTGATGGAGGAACGCGCCAAGCAGCGCGAGGAGGCACAAAAGGTCCGGGAGGAAGCCCGCGCCCAATTGGCAGAAGCACGGGAGCAGGTGCGGGCCGCACAGGACCGCTCCAGGGTGTTTTTTATGCAGGGGGAATCCGGAAACGGGAAATATACCATCAAAAAAACCATACGGATCAAGATGCCCAAGGGGGCCCGCCTGAAACTCAATGTCCGCCATGGGGAGGTGAAACTGGCGGAGAACTCGATGAACCTCCGGGCAACCCTGAATTACGCCAGCCTGCGCGCCTCGACAATTGACGGGGACCAGACCCTGGTGGATGCCCGGTACTCGCCCATAGCGGTCAAATCTTGGAACCGGGGCCGGCTGAATACGGATTTTTCCGAGGACGTAAACCTGTATGAAGTGCGCCGGCTGGACCTGTCGGCAACTTCCTCCCAGGTGACCATTGAGCGGCTGCTGCAACAGGCATCCATCCGAAACAACCTGGGGGCCCTGCGCATCGGATATATCGCGAATGGCTTAAAGGATATGACTATTTCTGTGGACAACGGGCAGCTGCAATGCAAGCTGCCCGACGGGTCCTACCATATCAGCGTTCAGGAACGGAATTCAGAAGTGGATTATCCAGGCGCCATTGTCTGGGACGGGCCCAAACCCAAATCGGGGACCCCGCGCAAAGGCTACCATATCGCGAGGGACTCTGGCAGTTCCATCGTCATCAACGCCTCCTACAGCCAGGTAGAACTGGACCACTGAACTTTCCTTGCAAAGCAGCCACTCCTTCCTTTGGCTGCCGGGGCCAGGGCCGCTGACATGCGCATGCCCTCCTGAGAATCGCTCCCTCAAATACGCTTGACATCCGATTTATTCATGCAAACCTCCTGACAGGGGCAGGCATTTTGTTTACAGGTGAGTCATCCCAGGATAACCGGGAAGAACCGAAAATTCAATGTACGTCTTCTTTCAGGTACTCCTGGAAGTTTGCCTTGAACCGGTTAAGCCGGGGGATGGAAACATTCTGGATATAGGGGTTATCCGGGTGCTTGCGCTCGTAGTCCTGGTGGTACTCCTCGGCCTTGTAAAAGGTTTTCAGGGGGGAGACCTCCGTAACGATGGGCTGGTTGTAGACCTTGTTATCTTCCAGGGCTTTCATGTAGGCGGTGATGATCTTCCGCTCGGTCTCATTTTCGTAAAAGGCGATGGACCGGTACTGCGCACCCCGGTCCGGTCCCTGGCGATTGAGGGTCGTCGGGTTGTGGGAACCGAAAAACACCTGGACCAGTTCAAAGAAACTGACCACTTTCGGGTCGTAATACACCTTGACCGCTTCGGCATGCCCTGTACGGCCATAGCTCACCTGTTCGTAGGTCGGGTTTTCCTCGGTTCCTCCGGCATACCCGGATTCCACCTCGGCAACGCCCCGCACGCTTTCAAAAATAGCCTCCACGCACCAGAAGCAACCGCTCGCAAAATAAGCAGTGTCGTATTGTGACAGGTCCTGGGGCTGGTTCTGGGAAACCAGGTCGTGGGCGGAAGTGTCGCCCCCATCTGATTTCAGGTCCACCGCGGTTTCCTGTGCGGCCGCCGTGGAAGGTGCAACTGAGGTGTCCGGGTTTTTGGCTTTGGACTGGCAGGCCACTGCGAGTAGCAATCCCGCAGTGATCAATACTGTTTTTCTCAAATGTTTCATAGCAAAAATTATGGCTCCAATTTACGAAGGGATCATCCACTGAAACCCTAAAGGGCTGTTAAAGCTCAACCTCTGATTCAATTGGCTTCCCTCTAAAAGTCGGGGATACACCCCCATCCTTACGTGGCCTGTTTCCGGCAGGGGTGAAAAATAATCCGTTGGCAGATGAAGGGCTAAACAACTATCCCGTTTTTCGCGATATTTGGAAGATGCGGCAAAACACGCTACCCATACTGGATATCCCCTATTCCGCGGAGGGCTACCGGCGAATCGACCTGACCGGCCAGGGTCCGACGGACTACCGGAAGCGCCTGTCGAACTTTTTCCTGGAGCCCGGGGTACTTGTCGGGTACGGGGGGTACCTCGAAAGGCGGAACCTGTATGAAGGCTACGCGCGCTTCGGCCGGGCAGGGGCCCCGTTGCGCAATATGCACCTGGGGCTGGACCTCTGGGCACCGGAAGGAACCGGGGTCCTGGTGCCCTTGGAGGGAACGGTGCACAGCTGGGCGAACCACCCGGGCGCCGGGGACTACGGCCCGGTGATCATCCTGGAACACCAGGGTAGGGGCGGGCGCTTTTTTTCCCTTTACGGCCACCTCCACCCGGAGAGCCTGGAACACCTCCGGCCAGGCAAGTCCTTCCGACCGGGCGCATTGCTTGGCTGGCTTGGATCGGAGGCGCACAACGGGGGCTACCTGCCGCACCTGCATTTTCAGCTGATCCGGGACCTGCAGGGATACCGTGGGGACTACCCTGGGGTATCGGATGCAGCCAGCTTGCCCTTTTTCCGGGAAAACTGCCCGGATCCGGCTTTTTTCCTTCGTCTCCCCTAGTTCGATTTAGCGATAAACGGCACGTTCTTTCGCCCAGGTGTTTTTCTGGGGCGAGCCGTTCACCGATGATTTTTAGCGTCCTGTCCACTGGTCGGTCAGATACCGAAAAATATAGGGGTTTCGGCGACCCATTTCGCGTTGAACCCCTTTCCTGCGGTTATTTTACTATAAGAAATTTAAGTCATGAAAACCACTGCAACCGTCCTTTTTGTACTCTTCTTCGGACTGATCGCCTCCGCCCAGGATTCCCGCAAGCAGCAGGATTCCCGCGATCAGAAGGTTGCGACCATCGAAATGGGTTTGGTTCAAATAACAGAGGTTGCCGCTACAACCAGCGCTAACACAGCAACCAATAACCGGGAGGTAGCCCGTCTGTATCGCCGCAGTGACTCCAGGGTGAAGAAACACCTGCATTTCACTACCAGGAAAGATTTTCAGATGGCCTAGGGGGCGGCTGGCTCCTTTGCTTCCAGGACGGGTTGCAACACCTCCCAGACATTATCCGCCAGTATCTGATGCCCTTCCGCAGTGGGGTGAATGCCATCCTGCTGGTTGAGTTCCGGGATCCCGCCCACGCCCGCCAATAGGAACGGGACCAGTTTCAGATTGTACTGCTCGGCCAGTTCAGGGAATATATTCCGGAATTCGGAGGTGTAATCCGGCCCCATGTTCGGGGGTAGTTGCATGCCCGTGAGGATGATCCGGGTAGTGGAATCCTTCTGACGCACCCGTTCCACGATGGTTGCCAGGTTTTTTCGTGTTTCTTCCAGCGGTATCCCGCGCAATCCGTCGTTCGCCCCCAATTCGAGGACAAAAACCGAAACAGGTTGCCGCAGCACCCAGTCCAGGCGATTCACGCCACTGGCTGTGGTTTCTCCGCTGAGGCCTGCGTTCACTACCTTAAAGGGATATCCCAGGGAATCCATCCGTTCGCCGATCAGGGCCGGAAAGGCCTGTTCGGGTTCAAGGCCGAGACCTGCGGTCAGCGAATCCCCGAAGAAAAGAATGGTGTTGCCGGTCCCTGCGACGGTCGTTTCCTCCACATTGCCGGACGGGGAATTGCCCTCAGGACCCTGCTTCTTCCCCTGTTCCCCGCCACATCCGAGGAGCAGGAAAACCAATAAAATATAACGAAACTTTAAGAGTCCTGCCATGCCGATTGTCCCCGTGTTTTAAATTGTATTGTGTATTTTACGCGCTTTGCAAAACCTACAGAAAAGCGATTTATGTCAAATATATTAAACGTTCGCGAGCTTCGGAAAAGCTACGACAGCGGCGGGTCCGAACTCACCGTCCTGGACGATATCACCTTTTCGGTGCCTGCCGGTACCACCTATGCCATCGTAGGACCCTCAGGTAGCGGTAAAACGACGCTGCTGGGCCTTTGTGCCGGGTTGGATGCAGCGGATTACGGGACCGTGGAACTCTGCGGGGTGGCCCTGGAGGCTTTGAGCGAAGACGAACGTGCGGTTTTGCGAAACCGGAAGGTCGGGTTTATCTTCCAGAATTTTCAATTACTGCAGACCCTCACCGCTTTGGAGAATGTGAGCGTACCCCTCGAATTGCGCGGGCAAAAGGATGCGGCTGCTACAGCCGCGGAACTCCTGGGGAAGGTCGGGCTCGGGGAGCGGGTTTCGCATTATCCCAGCCAGCTCTCCGGGGGCGAGCAACAGCGGGTGGCCCTGGCCAGGGCTTTTGCCAACCGCCCGGAAGTACTGTTTGCGGATGAACCCACGGGAAACCTGGATGAAGATACCGGCGAGCGGGTAGTGGAGTTGCTTTTTGACCTGAACAAGGAAGCCGGTACCACCCTGATCATTGTGACCCACGATATGGACCTCGCCCGGCGGTGCGACCGCATGCTGCGGCTCAAGGGGGGCAAGGTGTACGAACGCCAGGAAATACCAGCATGATGGAAGCCACCCCGGACAGACAGCAGACGGCAGGCACCCGGTGGCTTTTCCGGATGGCCTGGCGGGATGGCCGCGCCAGCCTCAGGCGCCTTGTCCTTTTCATGGGGTCCATCGTCCTGGGTATCGGGGCCCTTGTGGCCATACAAAATTTCGGCCTGACGCTGGAGAATACCATAGCCGGCCAGTCCAAGGAACTCATGGGCGCCGATTACCTCGTGGACATGGACCATGTCCCGTCTCCCGAATTACTTGACACGATCCGGCGGATGCCCGGTACGTACAAACAGGAAGTGAATTTTGCTTCCATGGTGGCCTTCCCGGACCGGGAGGGCACCCGCCTGGTGCGGGTCCGGGGGATACAGGCAGGATACCCGATCTACGGGGCCCTGGAAACAGATCCGGCCGATGCCGGCTTCGGGGAAGAGCAGCAGCCGAGGGCCCTGCTGGACGAGTCCCTGATGACCCAATACCGCCTGCGGCCGGGAGATTCGGTGACCATCGGCAACCTGACGCTGCCCATTGGCGGTGCCATCGTCTCCGCCCCGGGGAACACGGCCGTTAGTACTTCCGTGGCCCCCGTTATCTGGATTCCCTTCGGGAGTATCGAAAAAACCGGCCTGATCCAGACCGGGAGCCGGGTGGAATACAACTTCTATTTCCGGGCCCCGGAAGGTGCTGACCTGGACGCGATCTATGACGAATGGGACCCGGTGATGGACCGGAACAATGCGGATGTGGACCTGCATACGGACACAAGTCAGCGGCTGGGCCGTAGGTTCGAAAACGTCGGCCGGTTCCTGAAGCTGGTGGCCTTTGTGGCCTTGTTGCTCGGCTGCCTCGGGATTGCGAGTTCCGTGCATATCTACATGCGTGAAAAGCGCCAGTTCATCGCCATCCTGAAATGCCTGGGGGCCACCCGCCGCCAAACCTTCCAGGTTTTCCTGGTCCAGGTGTGCGCCATTGGCTTGCTGGGGGGCATCCTCGGCACTTCGATCGGCCTGGCCCTTCAACAGGTGTTTCCCTATTTCGTTGCGGATTTCCTTCCCCTGGAACTGGACTGGAGTGCCCATTGGGGGCCCGTGCTACTGGGCATCCTGCTCGGGCTTGTGATGGCCGTGCTTTTTGGCCTGTTGCCCCTGCTGGGGACCTGGTTTGTCAGTCCCCTGGCGGCCCTCAGGATCGGCATGCAGAATTCGCGCCTTTCCAAACGGCTTACGGCCCTGGTAATGGCCATCATCCTGTTGGTCCTCTGGGGGGTATCCGCCGGGTTGCTCGGACAACCCCTGCGGGCACTGGGCTTCGTTGCGGGGATCGCGACCACCTTCCTGATCCTGGCTGCCGTGGCCTGGGGGGGCATGCGCCTTATCCGCAGATTTTTCCCGCATTCCTGGGGTTTTGAAGCCCGGCAGAGCCTTCTGAACCTGTTCCGGCCCAACAACCAGACCCTGGTGCTGATACTGGCCATCGGCATTGGCACCTTCCTGATCAGCACGCTGTATTTTACCCAGGATATGCTCCTGATCCGGGCGGAGGTGGAAGACCAGCGGCCGGCCGCCAACCTGATCCTGCTCGATGTACAGGCCGAACAACAGGAAGCCGTGGCCGAGACCACCCGCTCCCAGGGGTTGCCGGTACTGGAAAACATCCCCATCGTCACCATGCGGCTGGACCGGATCAAGGACCGGCCCGTACAGGAAATTCGGGAGGACACCACGGCGACCATCAACCAGTGGATCCTCTCCCACGAATTCCGGGTCACCTACAGGGATTCGCTGATCGGCTCCGAGCAGCTGACCCAGGGCGAATGGGTATCCTCCTACGACGGAGAAGGCCCCATACCCATCTCCCTTTCGGACAATGTGGCCCGGGATGCTGAGGTTACTATAGGCGACCGGCTGGTTTTCAACGTGCAGGGCGTCTTGATGGAAACCGAGGTGGCCAGTATCCGGGAGGTTGACTGGGGCAGGTTGCAACTGAATTTCTCGGTGGTTTTCCCACCGGAAGTGCTGGAAAATGCTCCGCGTTTCCACGTGCTGACCACCCGGGCAACGGATGCCGGCAAATCGGCCCGCCTCCAGCAGGAACTCGTCCGTGCCTACCCGAATATCACCGTCCTGGACATCCGGCAGTTATTGACTGTGGTTTCGGACATCCTGGATAAAATCGGCTGGGTGATCCGGTTTATGGCCTTTTTCAGTATCCTCACCGGCCTGATCGTGCTGATCGGGGCGGTGCGCACCAGCAAATTCCAGCGGATCCGCGAAAGTGTCCTGCTGAGGACCCTGGGGGCTCGTTCCAAACAAATCCTGCGGATCACCACCCTGGAGTACCTGTTCCTCGGCGGAATCGGGAGTGTTATGGGGGTACTGCTGGCCCTGGCAGCCACCCAGCTGCTGGCCCTGAATATTTTCGAGACCAGTTTTGTCCCCTCCTGGGTTCCATTTGCCGTGGTGGTTCCGGGCATCTGCCTGATGGTACTGGCCATCGGCCTGCTCAACAGCCGGGCCGTAATCAGCAGCCCGCCCCTGCAGGTATTGCGGCGGGAAGGTGTCTGATTTTTTCCGTCCGAATCGCTTTCTTGCCGGCATGGCTGGCCGGCCCAAACAACAGCCAGATCACCCTGCTTTAGGGCAGGACTACCCGGATGGGGAAGCGCCGGGAGAGCAACAGGCTTTCGGCCTCGGAGAGTTCGGTAAATGTCTTGCCGAATACGCGCCGCGCATATTGGTCCCTAACTTCGCTGACGGCCAGGGTAATACGGTTTTTTAACAGGATGAACTGCCGGTATTTTACATCCAGTTCCAGATCGATGATGTAGAGGGCCTCGGGGCCGAATTCCCGGGCGTGCCGGTAGACCAGTTCACTCAGGCCCGCTTCGTCCACCAGGCGGTCGGAGACAATGGTCTGCGACCTTTCGTTCAGGTAGACCCGGAATACATTGGCGCCCCGGTTGGCGTAGCGGGCGGCCTGCTCGCTAACGCTTTCAGCAAGGACTTCGGGATTGACAGGCGCACGCGCCTGCAGGTCGATCAGGTAATAGGTTTGCAGCCTGTAAAAGGGCCAGTTGAACTCGGATTCCCCCAGGATATCCAGCAGGGAGGACGCCTGCAGCTCCGCACTGATCCCTTCCGTCACCAGGATGTCCCGCCGGTCCATGAACCGGGTGAGGACGGCGTCGGGATTGCCCGACCGGAACCGCTCCAGCTCCAGCTGGCACCTGCGCCAGGCCGTGGAGTCCCTGGGCAGTGACCGCAATCGGGCGTTGAAACTCCCGGGGTCGCCGGTGTCGATGCGCTGGCCTGAGGCGATACGTTGCAGTAAACCCCTGAAATCCAGGGCTTCCGGGCCTTCCAGGATCCCTTCCCCGATGAGCTCGGATTCATAGGTGCGCATCAGGCTGTCCAGGGGGCTGCCGTCCGGCACAAAGGTTTCGCGCAGGCATGAAAAGAAGGTTTCTTCAGGCGGGATGGACTGGCCTGCTGCGGGCAGAGCGATCGACAGAAAAAACAAGTGGAAAAGCACCAATTTTACGGATGGGTGCGGACCTGGGATTGGGATGCCTGACATAGAATGAAAATTCGGGAAGCAAAAAGATACGGAATTCTCCCCTGATTATGCAGGTTTGCGGGCCGCATCCCGGAACAGGTTGCTTTTTAACCTTTTATTGGGTCATTGGACCCGAATTTAACAGGAAACTCGCATTTGCAATGTAATTTCAGGTATTTAAAGGGTTACCTTTGACCCCGTCCGGCAGCGTGCCGGGCATCCCAGCCTCCGGGCACCTAAAAAAGAAACTATGATACTATTTGCTATCGCATTAACCGGCATCGCCTTCACATTGTTGCTGACTTTCCGCAAACTTAAGCCTGTCCGGGTAAAGAAGTAAACGAACTAAAATTTAAACCCCTGTCACCAACGCCATAAGCGTTGAGGACAGGGGTTTTACTTTGCAATCTATCCATTCCGGTTTAAACAGATCCATTCCGGTCGAAATAAATCCATCTCGGTTGAAATCCGTTCAAGCCAATTGAAATCAGTCCATCCCCGGCTGTTTCATTTCCCAGCCTTCCCGGGATTTCGCCTCACTCACCTGCCTTTTCACATCTTCCAGCAGCGCCTTGGCGTCATAAATAATGCCGTCTTTGATCGTATAGCTCACACCGCCTACGCGGACCACCTGGTTGTCTTCGGTGAGTTTGATCGCGCCGGTCCCATATAAAACCTTCAGGTTTTCAAGGGGGTTTTCCGCCACCAGCACCAGGTCGGCCAGTTTGCCCACTTCCACGCTCCCGATCTGATCTGCCATCCCTAGGGCTTCCGCCCCGTTCAGGGTTGCCGCCCGGATGACCTCGAGGGGGTGGAACCCGGCTTCCCGCAGCAATTCGAGCTCCCGGATATAGGCAAAACCGTACAACTGGTAGATAAAGCCGGAATCCGAGCCGGCCGTTACCCGCCCTCCCCGGTTTTTGTATTCGTTGATAAACGTCATCCAGAGCCGGTAGTTCTCTTTCCAGGCAACCTCCTGCTCGGTCCCCCAGTAATGCCAGTAGGAGCCATGGGAGACCTTGCTGGGGGCATAAAACCGCCAGAGGGAGGGCAGGGTGTACGTCTCGTGCCATTCTGCCCGCCGCGCCCGGTGGAGATCCCGGCTGGCCTCGTAGATATTGAAGGTGGGGTCCAGGGTAAAATCAAGGTCCAGGAGTTCCTCCATCACCGCATTCCAGTGTTCCGAATAGGGTTCGGCAGCCTGCTGCCAGAGTTTCCCCGCCTCCTGGAAGCGATGCTGTTCATTGGCATAGTTGTAGTCGAGCGGGTAGTCCTGGACGGTGCGGTCTGCAAACAATGCCTCAGGCAACCCGTACCAGTGTTCCATACTCGTAAGGCCGGCCCTGGCGGAGTGCAGGACATTCCACCGGGCCACGGCCAGCTGGGCGTGGTGGCAGGCCGAGCGAAGCCCCAGTTTTTTGTTCTCATCCAGGGCCGCCTCCATGATCGCGGGTTCTGCCCCGAAAAACTTGATGCCATCGGCCCCCTTGGCCGCGTTGTCCCGCACCCACTTCCGTGCCTGTTCCGGGGTGGAAACCGGGTCGTCGTGACCCTGTCCGAAGCCCGTATATACCTGGATTCGCGGCGCAATGATGCTGTTCTGCGAACTTTTGCGCTTCAGCTCCATCGCAAAATCGACCCCACGTCCGCTCGGCTCCCTTACAGTGGTGATGCCATGGCCCATCCAGAGTTTGAAAACGTAGTCAGGTTCGGCACCCTGGGCGGTCCCTCCAATATGCCCGTGCATGTCCACAAAACCCGGGAGGACATACATGCCAGCGGCCTGGATTTCCTTGCCGCCGGGCCGGAGCTTCGGGCGGTTGTCCGGATTGATCGCGACGCCCGGGAAGCCCACGTTTTCCACCCGGGTGATCCGGTTCTTTTCGATGACGATGTCTACCGGGCCCATGGGCGGGGCGCCGTTGCCGTTGATAAGTGTGGCCCCCCGGATGATCAATTGGTCAAAAGGGCCCTCGGAAACGGGTTGCTGGCCCTGAAGGGACAGGGACAGGATCAGGAAAAAAAAGAGAAAGGTGTTGCGCATGTTTCGTATCTAAGGTGTTTGAAATCGGCTTTTTAAGATCGGTATTCTGAGATCGGCTTCCCGAATCCTGGTACCTCGTTACAGGGGTTGAGATTCATTCCGGGACCCGGATGTGGTTGCCAAGGAAAAGGGCGTTCAGGAACAGGCGGTTGGTACCGTACCAGCTGCCCCTGAAATTCGGGTTATCGGCAAAAAGGATGGCGCGGCCGCCACCCATTCGGCTGACCAGCAGGGAGGCGGACCCCTTGGCAAATTCCTCCAGGTTTTTCCTGGTCAAAAATCCATCGATATGCGGGTTGTCGGTATAGGCGGCAACTGTGGCATACGGGTTATTGGCCGGGGCCAGCCATACTTCGTTGTTTTTGTAAACGGGTATTTCATCCTCGGTATACCCAAAGGCGAGCGGGTGGGTACGGTCCAGGTCCACCCTGAGTATCACCCCGCCCACGCTTTCCTTGCCCAGGTTTTCGGGCGCATCCACATAGGGCAGGCGTCCGCTGGTTTGCGTCGTGTCCTTTGCCGTCAGCTTTTCCTTGACCCACTCCTTTTCAATGATGTATTCGGAGGCCCCGGCGATGGTAATCAGGGTATTTCCGGCATCCACCCAGGCCTTTATTTTCTGTTGTTCCTGATCGGAGAGCCCGTAGCGGCCGCTTACCAGGACCAGTGTATTGTACTCCTCCAGGGATGCCCGGCCGAAATCCCGGAGCGGTATCTTGGTGATGGGCATGTGCACCCGCGTATCCAACAGGTGCCAAACCTCGCCAGCCTCATAGGATCGGACGCCTTCCCCTATGAGCATAGCAGCCTTTGGCTGTTCCAGCGGCTCCACATAACCGCTGCCCAGGTCGATGCCTTTCAGGTGATAGCCGGAGGTCACCCCGTAGGCCGGCACCCGGAATTCCTCCTGAGCCTCCCGCAGCAGGCGGTGGACCTCCTCCGGGGGTTTCGACTGGAGGTGGACCGGCAGCACGAGGGTCCCGTACCCGAAGCTCTTTTCAGCCTCCCCCACACGGGTGGTAAAAGGTTTGAAGGCGCTGGCCAGAACCAGGCCCCTGGACTGGAGGGAATAGAGCAGGGCCGGGGCATTGTAATCGTTCCAGTCAATGAGGTAGGCGTAGTCGGAGCGCTCCACCGGGGCAACCGGGAAGAGCCCTTCCACGGTGGTGATTTCCTCCCCGAGGCTGAAACTGCGCACCGGGCGGTAATCGATATTGTAAAAATTGGCTACGGACCAGGCCGATGCATCGTAGAATACGCTGTCACGGTACTGGTTATACGTTTCAAAAAAAGTCTGTACCATCCGGTACTGGGGCTGGCCCGAGGGGATGACAAAGCCCCCGTTGCCGTCTTCGTATACTTTTACCCGGTGCAGCAACAGCTTGTCCAGTAAAGCGCGCAGCCGGTTCTTGTCCGGTGAGTCAGGGAGCCGGTATGCCTGTGACCTGCCGGCAGCCGCATTTCTCAGGGCGCTGGTGAAAAAGTTCTTCTGGTACCTTTGCAGGTAGTCCTTGTTCTCGACGGCTGCCTTTACGGTGGCCATGCCGGAAACCAGCTGGTTGCGGATGGTAAAGGGGAAGGTGATCTTCCCGTAGGCGGTTTTCTGGGCGTGTCCCCGGGAACTCGCCTGTTCGAAAAGGAGTCCCAGCCCACCCTGCAGGTCCGGGTAGGAAGACCCGTAACCCGGATACGTCCCGTCAAAGACTTCCTTGCTGAAATAGAGCGAGCCCAGGCTGTCGTGGGATTTGACGAAATATCCGGCGAAGAGCTCGTTCAGGTCCTCGTAATTTTCCCTGGGCATGATCGGGTCGCGGGAGCCATTCATTTTCATCGGCTCGAAGAAATGCGTGCTCTGGCTCCCCATTTCGTGAAAATCGGTAACCACGTTCGGGTACCAGGTATGGTACCAGTCGAGCTTGCCGCGGCTTTCCGGGTTGATGGCCAGCAACCAGTCGCGGTTCAGGTCAAACCAGTAGTGGTTTGTACGGCCCCCGGGCCAGTATTCGTTGTGTTCTGCATCCTGCGGGTCTGCCACCAGGGGGTCTGCCCGGTAGGAATTGGCCCATTGTGTATGCCGGTCGCGCCCGTCCGGGTTGATGGCAGGGTCCACAAATACGACGGATTGTTCCCGGTAACGGCTGATGCGCGGATCTTCCGAAGCGACAAGGATGTAGGCCGTGAGCAGTGCCGCTTCCGAACTGGAGGGTTCATTGCCGTGGACATTGTAGCCCAGGTTGATAAAGACGGGCAGTTCCGGGTCGGCGGCAAAAGGGGTGTCCGGGTTGGTAAAGACCAGGTGGCGCTCCCGGAGTTCCCCGATCTGGGCCAGGTTTTCGGGCGTGCTGATCCGCAGGATCACCAGGGGCCGCTTTTCGTGGGTATGGCCGTAGGTTTCAATACTGGCACGGTCGGAGGTTTCTGCCAGCACCTCGAGGTAGCGGACGATCCGGTCGTGGCGGGTATGGTACTCGCCAATGCCGTACCCGAGGAAAGCTTCCGGGGACGGGATGTCCGACCGGTAAGGGGCATATTGTTCCAGAAAGTAGTCTTGTGAATGCAGGAGTGTGCCGCAGAAAAGCAGCAACAGGATAAACGTATTTCGCATGGGTTGGTGGTGGTTTGCTTTGGTCCGCCCTAAGATAGGAAATATTGATTGAAACCACCGGGCAGATGTTGGCCGGAGGTATGGGAATCAGGCGATGGTATGGAAGGGGGCGTGGGTGACTTCCCGGAAACGGATGATGTAATTGGTTCCCTTCTTGGAAACATCCCGGATGACGGACCCCTTCAGTTGCCGGCTGAGGTTATGTATAAGCTTCAGGCCCAGCGATTTCGAAGTCTTGTGGGAGACGGATTCCGGGAATCCCACCCCGTTGTCGCCAATCCTGAGGATGTACTCCGTCTTGTCCTCCCGCTCCAGGACGATGCTTATCTGCCCCTCGTCCTGTTCTTTAAACCCGTATTTCAGGGCATTGGTCACGGCTTCGTTGATCAGGAGGCCCAGGGGGATGGCCGTATCGATCCCCAGTTCGATCTGGGGGATATCGATATGCAGGTTGATCTTGTTCTGGGGGCCCTTGATCGAGCGTATCAGGTATTCGCCCAACTCCTGTACGTAGGAACGGTATTCGATCTTGGAGAGGTCCTCCCGCATATAGAGCATTTCGTGTACCATGGCCATGGCGACCACGCGGTTCTGGCTGCTGCGGATCAGGCTCAGGGTGGCCGGGTCCTCGATGCTCCGGCTCTGCATCCTCAGGAGGCTGGAAACCGTCTGCAGGTTGTTCTTGACCCGGTGGTGCACTTCCTTGAGCAGCATTTCCTTTTCGCGCATCCGCTGCTCCATCTCGCCCTTGGTCCGGTAGAGCCGGTGGTGGGCGCTGAGCAGGTTGCGCCCGAAGACGCCCCCCAACAGGTAGACCGAGAGCAGGATGCTCAAAAAGGCAAACAGGTTCCGGGAGTCCTCCGGGACCACATTTTCACCCAATACGCTGTCTCCGAAGTTCTGCGAAAAAATGATTGCCACAATCAGCAGGTTGATGGCGAGGTAGACCTGCCCGTAGGCCCGGGTGGTGACATAGCCCGCAAAAACGATAAGCGCCAGGATAAAGATGAAGGGGCTGTTGATTCCCCCGCTGAACAGGACCACTACCACGGATCCTGCCAGCGCCATGATCGAGGCGATGTTATAGGTTACCGTCAGGCTCCTGTGGACCTGGTGGAGGGCGAGATTCAGCCCGTTGAGAAGTGCGAAGGACGCCAGCACCTGGGGGATTACCCGGGTGATATCCATGAGCTGCCAACAAAGAATCGCAAAAGCAAGGCAACAGGCCGAGGCGATGATATTGATCCGATACAACAGCCGGGTTTTGTCCTGAAGCCGCTCCCGGTGCTTCTCGTTCTTTTTCATCTTCAGGAAAATCGGCTTGTCGGACATAGGCCAGATTGGGCTGGGACGGGCAACCCGCTTTTTACAGTAAAGCTAGCACTGTTTTCTCATAAAATCAAAAGGCAGGCGGTTATTCGTCCACAAGCACCCATTCCCCTTTGGCAATCAGGGGCTCCGCCTGTTTGAATTTCATCGATTTGTTTTCGCCCGAGAGGATATTCTTGATCGTCACCCGCTCGTTACGGCCAATTTTCGGTTTTTCGCGCACGATGGTCTCCGTCACCTGGGGCCGCTGGCCCCGGGTTTGCCCGGCTGCCCGGTTCTGGGCCGCGAGCTCGTCGCTGTTCGGGATTTCCTCCTTGCTGGTCTTCAGGTTTTCCTTGGGCTTTCGCACCTGCCGGGCTTCCTGGATCTGCTGCGTATTGGAGGAGGGGAGTTCTCCCTTGAACAGGAAGGAAACCACATCCTTATTGACCTTTTCGATCATGGCCTTGAACAATTCGAAGGCCTCGAACTTATAGATCAGCAGCGGGTCCTTTTGTTCGTGCACGGCCAGCTGGACGGATTGCTTGAGTTCATCCATCTTTCGCAGATGCGTCTTCCAGGCGTCGTCGATGATCGCCAGGGTGATGTTCTTTTCGAAGTCGGTGATCAGCTGTTTTCCGTTACTTTCGTAAGCTTCTTTCAGGTTGGTCACTACGTTCAGCGTCTTGATGCCATCCGTGAAGGGCACCACGATCCGCTCAAATTTGCTCGCTTCGTCCTCGTAGACTTTTTTGATAACCGGATAGGCCGTTTCGGCTGCCCGTTCCATTTTCTGCTGGTAGTGGCGGTAGATTTCCGCATAGATCTTCTGCGCCATTTCCTGGTACCCCATCTTGCCGAAATCGGTTTCGTCTATGGGGGCCGTAATGGAGAAGTACTTGATCAGTTCAAACTCGAAGTTCTTGTAGTCGCCGGCGAGTTTATTGGTGTCCGCGATCACCTCGCAGGTATCGTAGATCATGTTGGCGATGTCCACCTTGAGGCGGTCGCCCTGCAGGGCGTGACGCCGGCGCTTGTAAACCACCTCCCGCTGGGCATTCATCACGTCGTCGTATTCCAGCAGGCGCTTGCGGATGCCGAAGTTGTTCTCCTCAACCTTCTTCTGGGCGCGTTCGATGGATTTGGTCATCATGCTGTGCTGGATGACTTCCCCCTCTTTCAGGCCCATGCGGTCCATCATCTTGGCCACCCGTTCCGACCCGAATAAGCGCATCAGGTTGTCCTCCAGAGAGACATAGAACTGGGAGCTGCCGGGGTCCCCCTGCCGTCCGGAACGTCCGCGAAGCTGCCGGTCCACACGGCGGGAATCGTGCCGCTCCGTGCCGATAATCGCCAGTCCGCCTGCTTTCTTGACCTCCTCCGACAACTTGATGTCCGTACCCCGTCCCGCCATATTGGTGGCGATGGTCACGACCCCCGACTTCCCGGCCTCGGCCACGATATCGGCCTCTTTCTTGTGCAGCTTGGCGTTAAGCACGTTGTGATCGACCTTGCGGATCCCCAGCATGCGCGAGAGCAATTCGGAGATCTCCACCGAGGTGGTACCGATCAGCACGGGGCGCCCGGCTGCTGACAGCTGGGTGACCTCGTCGATAATGGCGTTGTATTTTTCCCGTTTGGTCTTGTAGATCAGGTCCTGGCGGTCGTCCCTGGCGATGGGCCTGTTGGTGGGGATTTCCACCACGTCCAGTTTGTAGATCTCCCAGAATTCCCCGGCTTCTGTCACTGCCGTACCCGTCATCCCGGCCAGCTTCCGGTACATTCGGAAATAGTTCTGGAGGGTAATGGTGGCGAAGGTCTGGGTCATCGCCTCGATCTTCACGTTTTCCTTGGCCTCGATGGCCTGGTGGAGCCCGTCCGAGTACCGCCTGCCGTCCATGATCCGGCCGGTCTGTTCATCCACGATCATGACGCGGTTTTCCATCACCACGTATTCCACATCCTTCTCAAACAGCGTATAGGCCTTTAGCAGCTGGGTCATCGTATGGATGCGTTCGCTCTTGACCGCAAAATCCTTGAAAAGGGATTCCTTCTTTGCCGCTTCTTCCTCTATGTCCAGGTCCTGGCTTTCGATCCGCGCAATTTCACTGCCAATATCCGGCATGATGAAGAAATCCTTTTCAGAATCTCCCGAAATGTATTCAATCCCTTTGTCGGTCAGCTCGATCTGGTTGTTTTTCTCATCGATCACAAACAACAACTCGGCATCCACGGTGGGCATTTCCCGGTTGTTGTCCTGCATGTAGAAGTTTTCCGTTTTCTGCAGCAGCTGCTTGATGCCTTCCTCGCTGAGGTACTTGATCAGCGCCTTGTTCTTGGGCAAACCACGGTGCACGCGCAACAAGAGCAGGCCACCTTCCTTGGTATCGCCCTCGGCAATCTTCTTTTTGGCCTCGGCCAGGACGCCGGTCAGGTAGCGCTGTTGTTTTTGTACCAGCTCCGAAACCTTGGGGCGAAGTTCGTTGAATTCGTGCCGGTCGCCCTCGGGAACGGGCCCGGATATGATCAATGGAGTCCGGGCGTCGTCGATCAGTACGGAATCCACCTCATCGACAATCGCGTAATGGTGGGGCCGCTGCACCAGGTCGCCTGGGGTGTGGGCCATGTTGTCCCTCAGGTAGTCGAAGCCAAATTCGTTGTTGGTCCCATAGGTGATGTCCGCGTTGTAGGCCGCGCGTCTCCCCTCGGAATTCGGTCGGTGTTTGTCGATGCAGTCCACCGAAAGGCCATGGAATTCAAAAATCGGCCCCATCCAGGCGCTGTCCCGCTTGGCCAGGTAATCGTTGACCGTTACCAGGTGGACGCCTTTGCCCGACAGGGCATTGAGGTATACGGGCAGGGTGGCAACCAGCGTTTTCCCTTCACCGGTTTGCATTTCGGCAATCTTCCCCTGGTGGAGGGCAATCCCGCCGATGAGCTGCACATCGTAGTGCACCATGTCCCAGGTAACTTCTTTCCCGGCGGCATCCCAGGAGTTGCTCCAGATGGCTTTTTCCCCGTTCAGGGTAACATATTCGGCCCGCCCGGAAAGCTCCCGGTCGAATTCGCTGGCGGTTACCTCGATTTCGGAATGGGCTACAAACCTCTTGGCCGTTTCCTTGACCACGGCGAATGCCTCCGGAAGGATTTCCTCGAGAATTTTTTCGGTTTGCTGGTACACCTGATCTTCCAGGTCGTCAATCTGACCGTATAAACTTTCATTCAGGTCGATGTCGTCCGAGGTGCGAACCTGTTCCTTCAGGGCTTCGATCTGCTCTTGGAGGTCCGCAACCCCCTCGCGGATGGTTGCCCTGAACTCATGCGTTTTGTTCCGGAGTTCGTCGTGGGAAAGCCCTTCCAGTTCCGTTTCGAACGTTTTTATCTGTTCAACGATGGGTTGCAGTGCCTTGACGTCTTTGCTGGCCTTGTCCCCGACAAAAGCCTTTAAGACCGTATTTATCAAACTCATAGTGTAATGTATTTTTTTGCGCCGTTCCGGAGTGGCAGTTCGTTTGGCGCCCGGAGCGGTATTCAGGGTCCCCTTGTGTGGCGAACCCGCACGACCTGACGTGCAAAAGATGTTCCAGAATCACGTTTTGCCGGAAGAATCCCCCGGGCCTGCCAAAATTACATAAAAAAAAGCCTCCGGAGAGGCTTTTTGCGGCGTGATGCCGGATATATCAATATTCGTCCTCGTTCCAGAGGTAGTCTTCTTCCGTAGGGTAATCCGGCCAGATTTCTTCGATGGACTCGTAGATTTCCCCGCCTTCCTCTTCCATGGACTGCAGGTTTTCAACTACTTCCAGAGGGGCCCCGGTGCGTATGGCATAATCTATCAATTCATCCTTGGTTGCCGGCCAGGGTGCATCACTCAGATAGGATGCCAGTTCTAATGTCCAATACATCTTAGTAGTTTGATTTTAAAATTTTTGCAAAAATAATTTTTAAACAAAAACAGCCAAGAAAATTGACTGTTATTTACAGTAATTACAACAAAAATCACAAACGGGCAAAAATAGAACGATCAAATTGCGAATTTATTCGCGTGCGGTATCCGGAATCCATTTTCTTTCAACGGAACCCGTCGCGGCCGACAGGGACCGGGAAAGCACAAAGAGGTAATCCGACAACCGGTTGAGGTAGGCGAGCACGGTATCGGATACCGGACTGTGCTCGTTGAGGAGGGTCGTCATCCGCTCGCCCCGGCGGCAGACCGTCCGGGCTATATGACAGGTTGACACGGCCGGGTGCCCGCCAGGAAGCACAAAGTGGGTCATGGGTGGGAGGTCTGCCTCGAGTTGGTCGATACAGGCCTCCAGGTAGGTTACGTCGGCCGCCTCAAGTACGGGGATCTGCAGCCGTTGTTTCCCGTTTTTCAGTTGGGCTTTTTCAGGGTCCGTGGCCAGCATGGCCCCTGCGGTAAACAGCCTATCCTGTATCCGGAGCAGCGTATCCTCATACGGTCCGCAGGCTTCCTGGTCCCGCAGCATCCCGATCCAGCTGTTGAGTTCATCCAGGGTGCCGTAACTCTGTATGCGGATATGGTGTTTGGGGACCCGGGTACCCCCGAATAGGGCGGTGGTCCCGCCGTCGCCGGTTTTTGTATATATCTTCATAGGGTGCAATTCAATCCGGGCGCTTTTTGTCACCGGAGTCGCGGTCTTTCCGCCGGTCCCGCAGGCGCTGTCCTTCCATAAAACTACGTGATTTCCGCTGCCGGCCTTTTTTCTTGTTGAAGGTCGCAATCAGGAAATACACCACCAGCAGGCCGCCCAGTATATAGAAAATGCTGTTGTTCATGGCCCCTAAAATTAGTGGTTTAATTCCGGATTCTAAAATGCTCAGGCGTTTGTTCCCGGCGGAAAAAGAGCAGGCCAGCGTAATAGTTTTCCAGGCTTACCCGGACTTCTGGCAGCTCCCTTGCCCGTTGCCATTCGGGTTGCCCCCCGGGGTTCCTGAGCCCCCCGACATACACCACCGTATCGTTGTGGTAATTGGACGGTTCCTGCAGCCATTCGTTCAGGGCCTGGCCCGGGGAGCCGAAGATGTACAGGTCGTAGGGAGGGGCTGCCTGCCGCAGCAATCCCGGGGGCAACAGCCGGAGCAGGCTGTCTGTGCTTCGGGAAGCAGGTCCGGTGGTGGCTTCGGCGCCTGCACGGGAAGGCCTGAAGTGGAGGACGGCGGCCTGGAGTAACCATTGGGCCGGGTCAAGGCCCTTGCGGTCGCCGGCGTAATAGGATTGGTCCAGGAAGGCATAGATAAAGGGTGAGTGCGTCCCGTGCCGGTTGTTGGCACGCCACCAGTAAAGGAACCGGCCTATCATGGGGCCTGGTCTTCAATGGCTGCCAGCTCGAACCAGCGTTCCGTTTTGTTTTCCAGGGCAGCCAGCAGCCCGGAGAGTTCCCGGGACAGCTGGTCCATGGCTTCCCCGGGGAGGGAAGGATCCGCAAATCCTTTCTCGATTTCCTTTTTGCGGGCTTCCAGTTCCCCGATCTCCTTTTCGAGTTGCCGGAATTCCCGCTCCTCCCGGTAATTCCGCTTGCCTTTCCGGGCCCCCGAACCGTTTGGTTCGTCCCCGCTTTCCGCAGGATCCTGGGCATTGGCTTTCCCATCGGCCGCAGGGACATCCGCCTGCAGGCGATAATCCGAGTAATTCCCCGGAAAATCCCGTATACCGCCCTGGCCGTCAAAAACAAACAGGTGGTCCGTGATCTTGTCCATGAAATAGCGGTCGTGGGAGACGATCAGCAAAGTCCCGGGAAAATCCAGCAGGAAATCTTCCAGGACGTTCAGGGTAACGATGTCCAGGTCGTTCGTGGGTTCGTCCAGTATCAGGAAATTCGGGTTTTGGATAAGGACCGTACAGAGGAAGAGCCGCTTGCGTTCTCCACCGCTCAGTTTCTCGATAAAGTCGTACTGGGCTTTCCGGTCAAAGAGGAAGCGTTCGAGGAGTTGCTGGGCACTGAGTTGCCGTCCTTTCTTTAAGGGGATGTAATCCCCGAACTCCCGCACCGCATCGATCACCTTCATGCCGGGATCCGCCTGCAAACCCTGCTGGGTATAATATCCGAATTGCAGGGTTTCCCCGTGGACCACCTTGCCGGTATCCGTGGGTTCATTCCCGGTGACCAGGTTCAGGAAGGTGGTCTTGCCGCTGCCGTTGGGGCCGATCAGCCCGATGCGTTCGCCCCTTTTGAAGTGGTAATCGAACCCACTGAAAAGGCAGCGACCCCCATAGGATTTCGAAACATTGTGAAGCTCCACCACTTTGGTGCCCAGGCGCTCCATGTTGATTTCCAGTTCCATCTCCCGGTCCCTGCGCTTTCCGAGTGCCTCTTTTTTCAGGGACTCAAAATCCTCTATGCGCGATTTGGATTTGGTGGTACGGGCTTTTGGCTGCCGCCGCATCCACTCCAGTTCCCGTTTGTAAAGGGAATGCGTTTTCCTGGCGGTGGTCTCGGAAACCTGCTCCCGCGTCTCTTTTTCGGCCAGGTAATCCTGGTAATTCCCGGGATAGTGATACAGGTTCCCCCCTTCCAGTTCCAGGATATCCGTACAGACCCGGTCCAGGAAGTAGCGGTCGTGGGTAACCATGAGCAGGCTTATGGGCCGGTTGCTGAAGTACATTTCCAGCCATTCGATCATGTCCAGGTCCAGGTGGTTGGTGGGCTCGTCGAGGATCAGCAGTTCGGGCTCCTCGATCAGCGCATGCGCGAGGGCCAGCCGCCTGCGCTGGCCCCCCGAGAGGTCCCCCACCCGTTTTTTCTGGTCGTGGAGCTGCAGGCGGGAGAGAATCTGGGAAAACCGGGTTTCCAGGTCCCAGGCGTTGGCGCGTTCCATGGCTTCGAAGGCCCGCTGGTAGCCCCTGGTGTCCTCCGGGGAGGCAAGGGCCTCCTCGTATTGCGCCACGATCCGTACAGTTTCGTTCCCGGAGGCATACAGCGTCTGGGCAACCGTCAGTTCCGGATTGAGCTTTGGATGCTGTTGCAGGTAGGCCCGCCTGAGGCCTTTCCGGTAGGTCACCTGCCCGGAATCGGCCGTATCCTCCCCTGCGAGGATATCCAGCAGGGTGGTCTTGCCGGTGCCGTTACGCGCAATCAGCGCAACTTTCTGCCCCTGGTTGATCCCGAACGTAAGGCCGGAAAAAAGGGTACGCTCCCCATAGGATTTGGAGAGATTTTCGGCGCTGAGCAAATTCATTGGGGGCGTTTTAGCGGTTTGGCCCTGCGCAACTGTTGGAGCAGCAACAGGTACCTCAGGGCCAGGGCGGCCCAGATGACGGACACTATAGGGTGGAATTCCTGCAACCCCGTGGCCCACAGGAGCAGGCAACACCCGATAAGGGCCAGAAGGCCGATCAGGTACCCCTGGAGTCGGGGGTCCGGCCTCTGGTCTTTCAGCAGGACGAAAGCCAGGGCGATATTCACCGGGAAAGCCCAGAGAATGTTGAAGTTCCAGACGGTGGAGGTATGGTCCGTAAAGAACCAGAGAAAGCCGATCAGGAGCCCGGCCAGGCCGGTGAGCAGGAAAAGCAGAAAATCCAGCAGGCGGCTGCGCGAACCGTTGCGGTAATCAATCCAGCTGATGGTGGCGGTAAAGACCAGCAAAAGGAGGCACCAGAACAGGGGGGTGGCCGTCAAATACAGTTCGTACTTCGGGTTGGGCAGGTCCAGGATGACCCGCTCCCGCGGACTCAGCGGTTGGCCATCCAGGGTCGTATTTTGGATCAGCAGGCGTACGTTTTCGGGCAGGAACCGGTATTCATAGGGTTCCGCAACCCGGTCCACCACTGCCCCGAGTGCCAGGTCAATACCCAGGCTCGACCAGGTATTGGACTGCAGGTTTTGCTGGATAAGGTCCCGGAAACTCTCACCGCCCGAGGCGAAACCCGGGTCCAGGACCAGGTTCGTTCCCAGGACATCCGTGAGTACTTCCGGGATTTTTGTAGCGCAGTTCTCGTAGAGGAAATCGTACTGGTAATACCGGTTTTCCGGCCGGTTGTTTTCTTCCAAAAACCGGAAAAGGGCCATCCGCTGTCCCGGGTCCAGGCCCAGAAGTTGCTCCCGTACCCATCGACTTTCCAACTGGTAGGTGTAAAGGAAGGCGGCAAAGGTGGACCGGCTAAGGGCGTATTGCAGTTTGCCCCGGGCAAACTTCATGTAAAAGTTGGGGGTGTCAAAATCAAAGGTGCCGTAGTTGTAAACCCAATCAATGCCACTGTCCGGGTCCCGAACCCTGAACGCGCTGTGCCCGAACTGGGCATACAGGTCTGTGCCGGGCCCGCAGGTAATCACGCTGATCTGGGCGTTGGGGCCAAGTGGTTCCACCTGCGCCGGGGCCACAGTCAGGCCCAGCAGGCAAAGGGTGAGTATAAAGAGGCGGAGATGATTCATTTGCCGGGTGCCTGTGGTGTGTCAGGATCCGGACAAATATCCAATATATTTCCGCAACTTGCAATGCAGCCGCTGCATCGGAACCCATCGCAACCGTGATATTTTCGGGAATTGACTAATTTTACGGAACCGGTTGGTACGGATGCCGGGTAATGGACCACCACTATGAGAAACCTTCCCAATATGATTACCCTACTGAACCTGCTATTCGGGTCGGTCGCTGTCGTTTTTGCGGTCCTGGACCGCCTGGAATGGGCAGCAGCCTTTTTTCTGATGGGGGTTATCTGTGATTTCCTGGACGGCCTGGTAGCCCGGAAACTCGGCGTTCAGTCCGACCTGGGGATACAGCTCGATTCCCTGGCCGACCTGGTGACCAGCGGCCTGGTACCCGGACTGGTTATGTGCCAGTTACTGGGCATGTCCCTGAGCGGGGGATGGAGCAGCAGCAGTTTTTTTGCAGAGGCCCTGTCGTTCGGCGACTGGCCCCATGCCTGGCTGCCGTTTGCAGGCCTGGCCATCACGCTCTCATCCGCATGGCGCCTGGCGCGGTTCAACATCGATGAAAACCAGGTGAGCAGCTTCAAGGGGCTGCCTACGCCCGCCAATGCACTGCTCATCCTGTCCCTGCCGCTCATCCTGCTGTACAATGGGAGTGAAACGACCAATGCCATTATCCTCAACCCCTGGTTCCTCTCCGGGCTGACGCTTCTTTCCGTCTACCTGCTGAATGCCCCGATCCGCCTATTTGCGCTGAAATTCGACAACTGGAGCTTCCGGGAGAACGGGTACAAATATATCTTCCTGATCCTGGCCGGGGTGGCCCTGCTGACCCTGCAGTTCCTCGCCGTGCCGCTGATTATCCTGATGTACGTGTTGTTTTCCCTGTTTGTCAGGCCGGAATAACCTCAGAATAGCAGTTTTTTCTTGCGAAGTTCGAAATTCTGCCCCAGGTAGACTTTGCGGACCATTTCATCGGCCGCCAGGTCTTCGGGGATGCCCGACTTGAGGATGCCCCCTTCGAACATGAGGTAGGACCGCTCTGTGATGGCCAGGGTCTCCTGCACATTGTGGTCGGTGATCAGGATGCCGATGTTCCGGTTTTTCAGTTGGGCGACGATCCGCTGGATATCCTCCACGGCCACGGGGTCCACCCCGGCAAAGGGTTCATCCAGCAGGATGAATTTGGGGTCGGTGGCCAGAGCCCGGGCGATTTCCGTCCGCCGGCGCTCCCCCCCGGAAAGCAGGTCGCCCCGGTTTTTCCGGATATGGCCGATGCCGAATTCCTCCAGCAGGCTTTCCATCCGCATGTGCTGTTCCTTTTTGCTTAAGGAGGTGAGCTGCAGGACGCTGAGGATGTTCTTTTCCACGCTGAGTTTCCGGAATACCGAAGCCTCCTGGGCCAGGTAGCCGATGCCGTACTGCGCACGCTTGTACATCGGGAATTTCGTGATTTCGGTCTGGTCCAGGTAGATACGGCCCCCGTTGGGTTTGATCAGGCCGACAATCATGTAGAAAGAAGTGGTTTTACCCGCGCCGTTCGGCCCGAGGAGCCCGACGATCTCCCCCTGGTTCACTTCCAGGGAAATCCCCTTGACCACCTTGCGGCCCCGGTAGGATTTCATGATGTCTTCGGCTCTTAGTTTCATGGGCGGATGTGCCAAACTTACTGCTTTTAAGGTGCGGTCGGAACCATTTTCGGATTTTTTTAACCCTTGTTTTCCAGGGTTTCCCAGAATTCGACTGCCCGCCTCAGGTGGGGGATGGTAATGGTGCCGCCCACCAGGGTAGCAATCCCCAGGGTCTCCATCACCTCCTGTTGGGTAGCCCCGTGTTTGTAAAGGGTTTGCAGGTGGTAGCGCACGCAGTCGTCACACCTCAGGACGGTGGATGCCACCAGACCAAGCAGCTCCTTGGTTTTCACGTCCAGGGCGCCGGGGGCATAGGCATTGGTATCCAGGTTGAACATCCGCTTGATCAGGCGGCTGTTGCTTTCGAGCAACTTCTCGTTCATCCGTTCGCGGTAGGCGTTGAATTCATCAACTTGATCTGGCATCCTTTTCGGCTTTAGCCTGTCGTTTCAGCACGACAGAGGAGATGTAAATACTGATTTGGTAGAGCACCAGCACCGGTACAGCAACGATGATCTGGCTGGCCACGTCCGGGGGGGTAATCACCGCAGAGACGATCAGTACGATCACCAGGGCGATTTTCCGGTATTTCCGGAGGACTTCCGGAGTCACCAGGCCCACACGGGTCAGGAAATAGATGATTATTGGCAACTCGAACATCAGGCCGCAGGCAATGACGGCAGCCCGGACGGTGGAAATAAAGGAACTGATGTCGATTTCGTTCAGTACCTCCTTGCTCACCTGGTAGGTACCCAGAAAGTTGATGGACAGAGGGGCCACCACATAGTAACCGAACAGCACGCCCATAAAGAACAGGGCGGACGCCACCAGGATGAAGCCCCGGGAGTGCCTGCGTTCCTTTTCATAGAGCCCCGGGCTGATGAACCGCCACAATTCGTAGAGGACATACGGGAATCCTACGATAAACCCGGCCCAGATAGAAGTCCAGATATGGGCGGAAAACTGCCCGGCCATGGTCCGGTTCTGAATGGTGAACGGCAGGGAATCCGCGCAAAAAGCCGATTCCAGCCCCATCCGCGTGGCGATATTGCAGAACAGGCGGTAGGTGGGGAAGGTCATTTTCTTCGGGCCGAAGATGACGGTGTCGAAAATAAAGTCCTTCATCAGGAAGGCGACCACTCCCAGCACCACGATGGCCAGGGTAGATCGGATCAGGTGCCAGCGCAGCTCTTCCAGATGATCCAGGAAAGACATTTCATTCGGGTCCTTGCGAGTTTTTGCCATCAGAGTATTCCCTCCTTGATTAAGTTGTGAATATGTACGACCCCGACATACCTGCCGTCCTGTGTGGCCAGTAACTGTGAAATGTCATTTTCTTCCATCATCCGGAGCGCCTTGACGGCCAGGACGTCCGAGTCGATCGTTTTGGGCCCCGTGCTCATGATATCCCGGGCCCTGAGTTCGCCGATATTATCGTATTTGTTCAGCATCCGGCGCAAATCCCCATCCGTGATGATCCCTGCGATCCGTTCCCCGTCCATCACCGCGGTAACCCCGAGCATTTTTTCCGAGATCTCAACGATGGCATCCTTCAAAGGCGTCTCTTCCGAAACCCTCGGGACCTGGTTCTGGGCGACGATGTCACCTACGCGCAGGTAGAGTCTCTTGCCGAGGGTCCCCCCGGGATGGTACCGGGCAAAGTCCCGGCTGCTGAAGCCCCGGAGTTCGAGCAGGCAGATGGCCAGGGCATCGCCCATCACAAGCTGGGCAGTTGTGCTGGTGGTAGGGGCAAGGTTATTCGGGCAGGCCTCTTTTTCAACGAAGGTGTTCAGCAGGAAATCGGCACGGCGGCCCAGGAAGGAATCCGGGTTCCCGGTCATCCCGATCAACGGGTTCCCTCCCTGCTTGATCAGGGGGACCAGCAATTTGATCTCCGGCGTATTGCCGCTTTTTGAAATACAGATCACCACGTCGTTTTTCTGGATGGTCCCCAGGTCCCCGTGGATGGCGTCTGCAGCGTGCATATAAATGGCCGGGGTGCCCGTCGAATTTAGGGTGGCCACAATTTTGGAGGCGATGATGGCACTTTTGCCGATGCCGGTGATCACCACGCGACCCTCGGCTTCCAGGATGCAGGAAACCGCCCGGGAGAAATCCTCCGTGAGCAGGCTGGCAAGGTGGTGGATGGCATCGCCTTCCATGGCGATTGTTTGGCGTGCTATTTCGAGTATAGCCTTACTGTCCTTCAACGTTTTGCATAAATTAACAATAGCCTTTCACAATCCTTAAAATGTGCATAAAATTGGGATTGTTTCTAAAAGATTGTGCTATATTTAAGAAAACAAAATTACACAAACTTAGTCAGAAACATTTCTAATTCCCCCGCATTTCACATCCGGCACATGAATTGCTATTACCAGCATGTTTTATTTGACGATTGAAGCGTACCCGGACACCGGGGCTATGATGTTTGCAGAAATACCATGAGGCATGATTTTGAATGAGACTGATCTGAAGGCTTCCCTGAAGAAATATTTTGGATTCTCCCAGTTTAAGGGCTTGCAGGAGGACGTGATTGAAAATGTGGTCCAGGGCAATGACACGTTTGTAATCATGCCCACCGGCGGCGGCAAGTCACTCTGCTACCAGTTGCCGGCGCTTATCGGGGCAGGCACTGCCATTGTGGTTTCGCCCCTGATTGCGCTGATGAAAAACCAGGTGGATGCCATCCGCGGCGTCTCCGACAATGACGGGGTGGCACATGTACTGAATTCCTCCCTGACCAAGGGCGAGATCAAAACAGTGAAGGAGGACATCACCTCCGGCGTCACCAAACTGCTTTACGTAGCCCCCGAATCCCTGACCAAGGAGGAATATGTGGATTTCCTGCAGGGGATAACCCTGTCCTTTGTCGCGATCGACGAAGCCCACTGCATCTCCGAATGGGGCCACGACTTCCGGCCGGAATACCGTAACCTGCGCTCCATCATCGACCGGCTCGGAAAGGATATCCCGATCATTGCGCTGACGGCAACGGCAACCCCGAAAGTACAGGAGGACATCCTTAAAAACCTTGGAATCCCCGAAGCCAGGGTGTTCAAGGCATCGTTCAACCGGCCGAACCTCTATTACGAGGTGCAGCCAAAAACCAAGAACGTGGATGCGGATATCATCCGTTTTGTCAAAAAAAACGCCGGGAAATCCGGTATCATTTACTGCCTCAGCCGGAAACGGGTGGAGGAACTCGCACAGGTCCTGCAGGTCAACGGGGTCAGTGCCGTACCCTACCACGCCGGTTTTGATGCCAAAACCCGCTCCAGGTACCAGGACATGTTCCTGATGGAGGAGGTGGACGTGGTGGTGGCCACCATTGCCTTTGGCATGGGGATCGACAAACCCGACGTGCGCTATGTCATCCACCACGACATCCCGAAAAGCATCGAGAGTTACTACCAGGAGACCGGCCGGGCAGGCCGGGACGGGGGCGAAGGCCATTGCCTGGCCTTCTACAGCTACAAGGATGTGGAAAAGCTCGAGAAGTTCATGGCCGGCAAGCCGGTGGCCGAACAGGAGATCGGCAATGCCTTGTTGCAGGAGATCGTCGCCTATGCGGAGACGTCTATCTCCCGCCGGAAATTCATCCTGCATTACTTCGGGGAGGAATTCGACGAAGTCAACGGGGAGGGAGCCGATATGGACGACAACGTGCGGAACCCCAAAGAGAAGACGGAAGCCCGGGACGATGTGGTCAAGGTCATCCGGGCCGTGAAGGAGACCAAGGAAAAGTTCAAATCCAAGGAGATCGTCAAAACGCTGACGGGGTCATCCAATGCGCTGATCGCCTCCCACAAGACCCAGGGGAAAGATGTTTTTGGCTCCGGGGCAGACCGCGACAAGCACCACTGGATGGCCCTGATCCGCCAGATGCTCGTGGCGGGCCTGCTCAGGAAGGAAATCGAACAGTACGGCATCCTGCACGTAACGAAGGAGGGGGAAAAATTCCTCCGGAACCCAACTTCTTTTATGATGACCCGCGACCACCGCTACAGTGAGGCACCGGAAAGCCCTTCGGGGGGGACTGTACGCCCGCGCTCCGGGGCCGGGGACGATACGCTGCTGAAGCTGCTGCGGGACCTCAGGCGGAAGGAGGCCGCCAAACTCGGCGTGCCCCCGTTTGTGATCTTCCAGGACCCCTCCCTGGAGGACATGGCCCTCAAATATCCCGTTTCCCACGACGAACTGGTGAATGTGCACGGGGTGGGCGAAGGCAAGGCCAGGAAATACGGCAAACCCTTTATGAAGCTCATCTCCGACTATGTCGAAGAGCACGATATCACCCGGCCGGAGGACCTGGTCGTAAAAAGCACAGGGGCCAACTCCGGCCTCAAGCTGTACATCATCCAGAATGTCGACCGGAAACTGCCCCTGGACGATATAGCGGCGGCCAAGGGCCTGGAACTGCCCGAACTCGTTCGGGAAATGGAGCAGATCGTCTTCAGCGGCACCCGCCTGGACCTGGGGTATTACATCGACGATATCCTGGATGAAGACCAGCAGGAGGAGATCCATGACTACTTCCTCGAGGCGGAATCGGATGATATCGAAGAAGCGCTGAAAGAGTTCGAGGGGGAATACGAAGACGAGGAACTCCGGCTTTACCGCCTCAAATTCATGAGCGAGGTAGCCAACTGATTGCCTTCACTTTTCTATTTATCAGGGTGCCAGTAACCGGAAGGGTTCCCAGGGGAGGTTCCGGAGAAGGGTAAAAACGAGGACGATACCGAGTACCAGCAACGGAGCCCGGGAATAGTCCAGGGGGCTTTTCCAGGCCCGACGGCCCGACCGGGCTGCCATCCGGGATACCACATGCCAGGCCAGTAAAACCACTACGGGCGGGAATAGCAGGTTGTGGCCCAGGGCACCGGCCACATCCAGGTGCAACAGGTCGTGCAGGGCCCGCTGGCTTCCGCAACCCGTGCAGAAAAATCCGGTTAGTTCATGGAAGGGACAGGCCGGGAAGCCGCCGCGTTCCGGGTTAATCCCGTAATACAGCAATACCAGGACCAGCAGGCCGGCCATACCGGCATAGCCGTACCACGGTATTTTCAGATCAGTAGCGCGCATTCTCCATGATTCCGGCAAAAATGCCAAAACCAAACAGGGCAAGGTAGATGATCACACCAATCCCGCCGATGACCAGACCGACAATTCCCCAGGTCCGTGCGCTGCTGGAATATTGCTCGGCAAGGGTGTATTCGCCCCGGGCATAGGTCTCGTTCACGCGGGCTGCATAGACAATACTGACGATGCCTGCCGGCAGGCAACAGCACACTGTGCAAATGATGGCCAGTACCAGGTAGTTGTTCGGTTTCGGAGGTTGATTTTCCATATCGGTCTGTTAGGTCATTGGTTTAATTGCAAAAATATCCGGAAGGCGGATGGCTCCCTCGGGTTATTCTTCGATACCCCATTGTTCCATCATTTCACGGGATTGTTCCATCATGGCATCCCAGCCACCCATCTGTTGGACGCGGAACAGGATAAATCCGAAATACAGTACGCCCACCACAATGGCAATGATTGCCAGGATACGGGCAGTCTTCCACTGGTTGTAATTGATGTAAACCTCGGGGTTTTCCTCGTACTTTTTATAATCGGACCGCAACAGCAGGTAGGCAATCACGCCAAAAATAACCGAGGGGAGCCCCCAGATACAGCAGCAGAGGTAGCCGAGAATCGAAAGGACAATGGCGAGGGTTACATTCGGCAATTTCTTTTGTTCCATGGTTGGTGGTTTACAGGGTGAGTTTAACGAAAAAATTGATGAGAATGGCTGCAGCCGTCAGGCCTGCCAGGAGGCTGATGATCCGCGTACCGTTCGGGATCCGCATCCAGCGGTCTGCCAGGATAAAACCGAAAAGGGCCATCATGGGCAGCAGGGCGGGGTACATCATGAAAGAATTGACGAGTTCCCCCTTCAGCAGCAGGGCAACGGCCCGCTGCAACCCGCAGCCGGGACAGGAAATGCCCAGCAGTTGTTTGCTCATGCAGGGCAGCATATCGGCTTCCGAAAAAATAGCAGATGGTGTCATATGGAAAAAGGCCATTCCCGGGATTCCCGATCGGTAAATTACTATTATTTTTGGGCAATGAAAATAAAAGCCCCCATTTATTTGGCAGCGGCTGCTGCCGGTGCCATCTGCCTGTTTGCAGGCCCTTACTGGTTGGGACAGGAGGTGGGTCTGGCCATCGGATTTGCCTTTTTGCTCTTTGGGCTTTACGGCCTCAGCCGGGGCGTTCCCGACGAAAAAGACCCCCGAAATACCAAGGACCATGGAGGGGGATCTTAAACCGGGGGACCGGGTGCAATGGGTGGATGAAGACCTGGAAGGCGTGGTCCAGGCCGTGATCGGGGGCAGAATCCGTGTCCGCACCACCGACGGGTTTGAGATGGACGCCTCCCCTGGATCCCTGGTCCGCATCCCGGGGGGAACCGTTTTCCCGGTACCCCCTGAGGCTTCCCGGTCTTCCGGGGAATCCGACCCGAAGCCCGGCCCGACCCGCCGCAAGGGCAAGAAAGCGCGGTTCGGGCCTGCCCTGGAGGTAGACCTGCATATCGAAAAACTGCATCCCGCCCCGAAACAACTGGACACTTACGAAATCCTCGACCTGCAGTTGGAAACGGCCAGGCGCCAGCTGGAATTTGCTCTCCGCAAGCGCATCCAGAAAATCGTCTTTATCCACGGGGTGGGGGAAGGGGTGCTCAAGGCCGAACTGCATACCCTGTTCCGCCGTTACGACCACCTGAAGATACGGGAAGCCGATTACCGGACCTACGGGTTGGGCGCAACCGAGGTTTACATCCCCCAGGAGGCCTTTTTATAGTATCGTTTGGAATGGGTTCGTTTTAATTGGACGTGGTGGTAAGTGTACCGAAATCGTCCACGCTGAGGTTGGTCAGGCGTTCGCCCCTGGAATTCACGAAGCTGATGCCCGCCAGCCGGATTTCGTGTTCGTATCGGGTGGTGTCCGAAGCATCCCGGAGGGTGGTGATCAGGACGCTGCCCGCCTCTGCCTCGATTTCATCGATGACGATCGGGGTCGCCGGGGGGATTTCCCCGCAAAAATAGGAGCTGCTGACATCCCCGTCGAAAACGCGGTAGGTCAGCTGGGAGTCACCGGGGATCAGGGACTCAATCTCCCCCCCGGAATCGGTATTTGCCAGCAGGCCGGATTCGAGTTGCAGGATGAGTGCCTCGGAATCGTTCAGCTTGAAAAACAGCTCTGTTTCTGTGGTCAGGGTACCGCAGAACTGCACATTCGCCTCATCGAAATCGATCGTCTCAATTTCCAAATCCCCGGTGGAACAACCCAATATCCCGGCGGCAATAAGTATGGACAGTGTCTTTTTCACAAAGCCAAAGATACCGGAAATGCCCCTGATTATCCCAAGCGGCAGGCGGTAATTTTAGGAGGATTTAACTTAATTGGGTACTTTTGACCCGTTAAAAATCAGCAGTGGGCAACATGGAAAAAGTGTATCTGGACAACGCCGCAACAACCTGTATCCGTCAAGAGGTCATTACCTGTATGCAGGAAGCCCTGGCAGGGTGCTACGGAAACCCTTCCTCGACGCATTCCTTCGGGCGGACCGCTAAAACGGGCATCGAAAAGGCACGGAAAACGATCGCAGCGGGTCTGGGCGCCAGGCCGGGTGAAATCATCTTTACCTCCGGGGGGACAGAGGCGGATAATATGATCCTCCGATGTGCAGTCCGCGATCTGGGCGTCCGTACGCTGATCACCACACGGATTGAGCACCATGCCGTCCTGCACACGGCCGAAGCCCTGGCGGCCGAGACCGGGATCCGCCTGGAATTCGTCCCCCTGGACCCACTTGGAAACCCGGAACTGGACGCCCTGGAACAACTGCTTCAGGCAGACGATTCACGCAAACTGGTTTCCCTGATGCACGTCAACAACGAAATCGGCAACCTGATCGACCTGCAGGCCGTTTCAGGCCTTTGCATCCGGTACGGGGCCCTTTTCCATTCGGATACCGTACAATCCATCGGGCATTTCCCCTGGGACATGCAGTCGGTACATGTGGATTTTGCCACGGCTGCGGCCCATAAATTCCACGGACCAAAAGGGGTCGGCTTTGCCTATATCCGCAAGGAGACCGGCCTGGGGCCGCTGATCGTGGGCGGCTCGCAGGAACGCGGATACCGGGCTGGCACCGAAGCCTACCACAATATCCTGGGGCTGGAGGCGGCTTTCGAGGCGGCCTACGCCAACCTGGATGCCGAACAGGAATACGTCCGGGGGCTCAAACAGTATTTTATTGAAAAGCTTCGGGAATCCATACCGGGGGTGGCTTTCAACGGCCTGTCTGCCGACCCCGAAAAGAGTACCTATACCCTGGTGAACGTACGCCTGCCCCTCAGCGAAGAACAGGGGCAACTGCTGCTCTTTCACCTGGACCTCAAGGGAATTGCCTGTTCCCGGGGCAGTGCCTGCCAGTCCGGCAGCTCAGGCGTTTCCCATGTGCTGGCCGAGATCCTGGGCCCCGAAGAAATGGCCAGGCCTTCCCTTCGCTTCTCTTTTTCCCATTTCACCACGAGGGAGGAATTGGATTATACCGTTAAAGTACTCAGGGAATTTGCGCAGTCCCGTTAGGAGGGATACCCGGCAACCACTAAATCGGGTACCTTACCTGCCTTCCTTGTCATAGGGGAATTTGCGAGCGGCCTTCTTCATCATCTTGTCGATCAGGTCGTCGGTGTCCTTGCCGGACTTCCGGCTGATTTCCTGTTCGTACTTCCAGAGCAGCTTGCCAGTATCCCCATCGCTGATCTTGATGCCGATGCGGCCGTAATCCGCGTCCCCCAGGATGTAGTCCAGGAAGCTGAAATCGGAGGGCACGCCATCCGAGAGCAGTACATTGACATCCAGGTTCCCGCTGATTATCCCGTCGACCCCGAGGATTTGGGCGAGTTCCCGGATCGTATACCGGTCGATGTTGTCGTAGGATATATTATTCTGGGCCAACAGGGCGTTTGTATCCTTGCTGTTCTGGAAATCCACACTGAATTTTTTCCGCTTTTTCCCCCTGCCAAAGTAGGTTTCCAGGGCATCCTGAACGGCATACCCCTCTTTTTGTTCCAGTCGCTGCTGTTCACCCCGGCTGAGTTCCTGGTCCAGGTCCAGGTGGGTGAAAAACGGGATGATGGCCAGCACCCGGTGGTCGCTGCTCAATTGGTCAAACCGGTTGCTCTGAAAGATATTTTTTTGGGCAGTCACCCCCGTGACGCACAGGGCAAGTGTCAGCAGGGCCAGGATCTCTTTCATAATCACAATGCTAGGGTATGGGTAGTTTCACAATCGAATACCGATTCCGCCTGGGCGGAATCACAGTGCAAAAATACGGAAAAATCCACTGTATTTCCCAAAAGCTAAGCGGGTTGGCACGGGAGGGTCAGCGCCGGAAAAAGGTGGCGGAATACCGGCTGGTGTTACCTGCGTTGTCGGTGACTTCCACCTCCAGTTCGCACTCCCGCGCATCGCCTATCCGGTCGTCGAAATTATAGGTGATCGTCTGGTTTTTGGGTTCGTATTCCATCAGGATCCACTGGCCGTTGAGGGTGGCGCTGTAGGAGGCTATGCCGCTCAGGTCGTCGGCAATGGTCAGGCTCAGGTACCTGTAGTTTGTGAGCCATTGCCGGTGCTTGAAATTCCGGGGCCGGATGGTGGGTGCGATGCTGTCCGATGCCAGGGTAAACCTGCCGAGTTCCCGGCTTCGCATGCTGAAGGTGTTGCCCCGTTTGTATGTTTGGCAGAACTGCGGGTTGTCCCGGGCGTCCAGGCGGGCGATAAACATGCGCCTCCGTTGCATTTCCGGTATACCCGAAACATCAAAGCTAAGCGTAAAGTTCCGGTGCATGGGAACGGTAGGGTCGTGGAGCTTTACCGTATCGCCCACCCGTTCCAATTCCAGGAACATATTGTCGTAGAAGCTGCCCGCGGGGAAAAAAACCTGTGCCCCCTCCAGGTCAAAGCTTGCCGGTTTCTCTGCCCGGATGTAATAGGGGGTACGGGGCATATCCGGGGCCTGCATATCGGCAGACATGCCCTTTAGCGGGATCAGAAGCACGGTTTCATTGCCCGCCACGTCCAGGATTTCAATGCGGACCTCGTGCCGGCTTCCCGGGGCCACCGAGATTTTCCCATCCTTGTTGAGGGTGTTGTACAGGCTCAGTTTGTTTCCGGCGTCCCGGAAGCATTTCTGGATGCGGCGGTTGGATTTCGCGTAGTAGGGATAGTCGATCAGTGTATTGATATAGCGCGTTTCCCCGAAGGAGAACCTTTCGAAATCCAGGTCGGTGTAGGGTTCTCCGTCCACGAGTTGGCGGATGCGGAAAACCCCGTTGTGGTTGGCCGCCATATCCTGCCGGTCAAAGGTCTGAACCCCCAGGCCAATGGTGCCGGAGGCAACCAGGGTGTCTGCCAGGAAGGTACCGTCTGCCTGCCGCCGGAACGACAATTCCACCCGTTGCGCGCTTCGGTTTACATGGGCCTCCGGGGACAGGGGGTAGGCAAATGCGGCCTCCAGTGTGGGGTTGGTGGCATCCCGGACCTCGATCCCGTAAAGGAGGGGATTTGCCGGTTTTTCATCCACACTGCTCCGGATCTCAAAATGCAGGTGCGGGCCGGATGACCCGCCGGTATTCCCCGTATAGGCGATTATGTCCCCTTTTTTGACGGTCAGTTCCCCGTAGTCGGGGAAGGTTTCCACCTCATAGTCCCTGCGTTTGTATTGCAGCCCCTTAACGTACTCTTCAATTCCCGGGCCGAATTTCTGGAGGTGGGCATACACCGAGGTATACCCGTTGGGATGGGCCAGGTAAAGCGCCTTCCCGTAACCCCAGTGCCCTACCTTGATCCGGCTCACCGTCCCATCGGCAATCGCATACACCGGAAGGCCTTCGCGCTGCTGGGTCTTGATATCGATACCGGAATGGAAATGGTTGGACCGGAGTTCCCCGAAGGTCCCCGCCAGGATGATTGGGATATCCAGGGGCGGATCAAACTGGGATTCTGCCGGCGCATACTGCGCCTGGGAAACCAATTGCGACAACAACAGGAAGGTCAGGAAGTAACGATTCATAGCAAAGGAATTCCCTGCGAAATTACGGATTCGAGCCGCAATATTGCAACAGCCTCCCCGATTCGTGTAAAAATCGGGTCAACCCCCACCACCAGTGGCCCGGCCCGGGGTCTACCCGGAATAGTTGCGAAAACTATTGCGAAGTCGCCCCCGGAGTGTTAACTTTGTGTAAATGCATTGAAATCTGCCAGGTGAGCGAATTGGTCGAAATCGTTGACTCCCTCGAGAACAAGATCAGCAAGCTGTTGCGGAAGCTCGAATTGCTGCAACAAAGCAGGAGGAACTTGGAGGAGGAAGTCGCAGCGCTGAAACAGGCGCGCGAGGACGCCCGGGTAGCCGCCGAAAAGTGGGAGGAGAAATACAACTCCCTTAAAATGGCGAATTCGATGCTGGGCAGTGAAACCAATAAATCAGAAGCCAAGCTCAAAATAAATGCGCTGATCAGGGAATTGGACCAATGCATCGTTCAATTGGCTGAATAGCAACCTAGTTCAGATTTATGACCGAAAGGCTCAAGATAAAGCTATCCATTGCGGATCGCGTTTACCCGCTCACCATCGATCCGGCCCAGGAAGAGGGCCTGCGTAAGGCGGCAAAGAACATCGAACAGCTGGCCAAGAAATTTGAACAAAATTACGCCGTTCGGGACAAGCAGGATGTACTCGCTATGTGTGCCCTGCAATTTGCCTCAAAGATCGAACAGGGCGGCATTGAGAAGCAGGAAGACAACCAGGAGGTAGTTGAAAGGCTCCGGTCGCTCAACGGCCTGATCGCTTCCACGCTGAGCTCGCAATAAGTTCTTTAACATATCAAACGATACTGCCCACATTGGTATTATTTTTTTGACAAACTCAACATTACTTTAATTAGAAAGGGTGAGTTTAGGTTGTAAAAGCAGGCCTTCCAGAAAGGATCCTTGAGCAGCCTGTTAGCCCTAAACCTGTTTATAGGAGTTTGTACAAAACTTCAATCAATGTGGGCTTTTTTTTGCCTTCGGGCCTGGTGTCCGGGGGTTGTTGCGAAGGCCCTCTTTTTGAATTGGGGAGCGCCACTGCCGATATCGCAAACTAAATTAAAAGCAACATGGACATTACAACGATAGCCATCGCCCTGGTCATCGGATTGGGAATCGGTTTTGCCATTGCCAAGCTCCTGGAGAAGGGGCAGGCATCCAAAACCCTTGCAGCCGCCAGAAAGGAATCTGCTGCCATCCTGAAGGATGCCCGGGCCGAAGGGGAGAATATCAAAAAGGAAAAGATCTACCAGGCCAAGGAAAAGTTCCTGGAACTTAAGGCGGAGCACGAGAAAGTCATCCTTGGCAAAGACAAGAAAATCACCGAAGCCGAAAAGCGGACCCGGGACAAGGAATCCCAGGTGAGCAGCGAGCTGGCCCGAAACAAAAAGTTGAACGAAGAGCTTGAAAACCGGTTGCGGGAAGTAGCGAGCAGGCAGGAATTTTTTGAAAAGAAGCAGGGGGAACTCGAGAAGCTCCACAAGAGCCAGGTACAGCAGCTTGAGGTGATCTCAGGACTGTCGGCCGAGGAGGCCAAGGGGCAATTGCTGGAATCCCTGAAGGAAACTGCCAAGTCGGATGCCATGGCCTTCCTGCAGACCACCCTGGAGGAAACCAAGATGACCGCCCAGCAGGAAGCCAAGAAAATCATCGTCAATACCATTCAGCGGATCGGCACGGAAGAGGCCATTGAAAACTGCGTATCCGTCTTCAACCTGGAATCGGACGATGTGAAAGGCCGCATTATCGGAAGGGAAGGCAGGAACATCCGCGCCCTGGAAGCCGTTACAGGGGTGGAGATCATCGTGGACGATACCCCGGAAGCCATCATCCTTTCCTGTTTTGATTCCGTCCGCAGGGAAGTCGCCAGGCTTTCCCTTCACAAACTGGTTACCGATGGCCGTATCCACCCGGCGCGTATCGAGGAGATCGTGCACAAAACCGAAAAGCAGATCGAGCAGGAAATCGTGGAAGTGGGGAAACGCACGGTCATCGACCTGGGGATCCACGGTTTGCACCCTGAACTCATCCGTACCGTTGGCCGCATGAAATACCGTTCTTCCTACGGGCAGAACCTGCTGCAGCATTCCCGGGAAGTTGCGAAACTTTGTGGCGTCATGGCCGCCGAGCTTGGGTTGAATGCGAAACTTGCAAAACGGGCCGGGCTGCTGCACGATATCGGGAAAGTCCCCAATACGGAAGCCGAACTGGAAACCCCCCACGCCATCCTCGGGATGCAGTGGGCGGAAAAGTACGGGGAAAAGCCGGAGGTCTGCAATGCCATCGGGGCGCACCACGATGAAGTGGAGATGAAATCCCTGATTGCACCGATTGTACAGGTTTGCGATGCCATCAGCGGTGCCCGGCCGGGTGCGCGCCGGCAGGTGCTGGATTCATACATCCAGCGGCTCAAGGACCTGGAAGAAATTGCCTTTGGGTTCAGTGGGGTACAGAAAGCCTACGCGATACAGGCAGGCCGTGAATTGCGGGTGATTGTGGAGAGCGAGAAGGTCAGTGATGAAAAGGCTGCCCAGCTTTCCTTTGAAATTTCCCAGAAAATCCAAACGGATATGACCTATCCGGGCCAGGTCAAGATCACCGTTATCCGGGAGACCCGATCGGTGAACGTGGCAAAATAACAGCGATCAGATATTTACGAATTCGAAACCGGCCAGTGGGTCCTCCCGCAGGTCGGTTTCCTTTTCATTCAGCAGGATGCCGTGTTCCAGCCAGGCCTTCAGGTTGGCCAGCCAGAAAGTCCAGCCGGTACTGCAGCCGTAGTGATAGACCAGCTTGCTTTTCTCGTCTGTGGGGATGCCGTATTGCCTGAGGGTGACAAGTGCCCTGCCGCCGGAGGCTTCCAGGCTTACGCGGACGCGGCATTCCCCGGCAAACTCAAAACCCAAACTACGGCCATCCTCTGCCTCGAAGATGGTGCCTGTTTCCTCCGCGTCGGAGTTATGCCATTTCCAGGCGTACCGGTCGCCGACCCGGGCCAGATCATGGCTACCGCGCCGCGTACCGGCCCCATGGTGAAAGGCGGCTTCCCTGAGGAACCAGGCACAGAGCCCTGCCTCCGTGGCCCAGCACCGGTAAATCTCCTCCACAGGTGCCTGTATGTAGATTTTTTTGGTGAATTCCGAAAACGAAAGGCCTTCCATCCTCTATTTTTTTGCCTGGATTTCATATTGGTGGACGGCGCGTCCCAGTGCGGCCAGGAACGGGATGCCAACCTCGTCGTACTCGTACTGGTCATCGTTGAAAATACCGTTCTCATTGACCAGGAGGGTTGCCGCCAGCAGAAATTCCACCCCATTTTCGCGGTCGGTGATGTAGGCACAATCTGTGAGGGTGCCATAGGCGAAACCCACCTTGTTGAAGATCCGGACGGATTCCGGAATCCGCTCTTCCGTGTCCCCGTACATAAAGAATTTGCAATATCCATCCGGGAAAAGCTCGGGATCGTATCCCGCCTCACGGGGTAACCGGGACATGGCCTCCAGCAGGAAGGTACGCTGATCCGGGGACAGGTCAAACCGCTGATCAGCCGGGAAGGCCTCCGGGAAGATTACCCGTTTCAGGATGCCGTCCAGGCTCGGGAGGGGCAGGTAGTTTTTCAGGCTGAAATCGAAGGGCTTCCCGATGAGGCTGTCCCCGGACATATAGCCCGTTCCTTTCCGGATGCCGTTTAGCTCGAGCCGGTGAATGGGATTATTTTCAATTGGCAGCGTCTGGGCGGTAACCGAATCGTTTCGGTAGAGGACAAGCGGGCGGGTCGTGGTGTCGTCCCGGTGGTACCCCAGCCGGTGGGAAATCCGTGCCGGGCCAATGTTCCGGGAGGCAAGTCCCCGGTTGATGGCATCCTGTCCCAGGAATTCAAATAACCGGTTGTTGGCGTGGTTGTCGCTAATGGCAAAAACTGCACGGATATCCCCTGCGAAGGAGTCCTCCAGAGTGTCCCCCTCCACGTAATACCGCGTATCCCTGTCGATGCTGTCGATACGGCCCAATTTTTCCAGGGCGAGGACGGCGATGGGAAATTTGACCGTACTCGCCGGGTAGTGGTATTGTCCGGGATCTACCCGGAAATCATGGACTTCGAAACGCACCGAATCGCCTTCGCGGAAAATTCGGGTGTACCGGATCTGCAACTCGTACAATTCCGGGTTCTCCATGACCCGGACAATCGCGGGATCCCCGGCGGACAGGATTTTTTCCAACGGGTCTGCATCGGGACCCGCTTCAGAACATCCCAGACACAGCAGTAAAGCAGCCGGGATGGTCAGCGAAGCAAACTTTTTCAAACAGGTATGAAGGCGTATCATATTCCTATTGCTGGCTGGGTCCGTTATTCCTTTTCAATTTTTAACCGGAAACGGATTCGCCGGTTTCCGCAAATCGCTTGAAGTCTTCGAGGTACTTCATCGATTGTTTTTTAAAGGCCCCTGGCATGAACCACCCCATCAATTTCAGCGGCAGGGATGAAAACTGGAATTCCGACTCCGAAATCCAGCGGGAGCTGTTTTCACCTACCTCCTCGAAATAGTTTTTCTGGATGTTGTGGACGCCCCGGGTGTCATAGGTGGTGTGCAGTTCATGTGGCGGGTTGTGCTTGATCAGCGTCTCCACCATGACCAGGTGCCTTTTTCCCATTTGGTATTCCAATTCCATCTGGGCCCCTTCCCGCCCCGGCACCCCGGAAAGGACCCGGTAGGATTTCAGGCCCTGCTGCCAGTGTTTCATGTTTTCCGGATTGTCCAGGAGGGCCACCATCTTGTCCCTCGGAAGATCAATGGCAATTTCGCAGGTATATTTCACGATGGATTTTTAAATCCCAATTTACTAAAATTTTAGGATCAGGCTTGCCTGATAAAAATCTGTTAATCCAAAGCGGGCTGGTTTGCCCATGCGGTTGTTATTCTTATTTTTGCCCGATGCGCACCCAGATATTTGCTACCCCGACCTTCCGGATGCTAATCCTGTCCATGGCACTCCTCGCGCTTTTCCCGGGATGCGACTCCCTGTTCAGGAAAGAAACGGAGAAAACCCCGCTGGCGCGCGTGGGTGAGGAGTACCTGTACCGGGAAGATATCACCGGCCTGGTCGATTCCGACCTGAGCCCTTCGGACAGCACCTCGTTCGTGAACAACCTGATCAACAGCTGGGCCACCAAGCAGCTCCTCCTCCAAAAGGCCCGCATCAACCTGCCGCCTGCCCAGATCGAACAATTTGAATCCCTGGTATCCGATTACCGGGCCGACCTCTATACCAGGGCCTACAAGGAGGCATTGGTTGCCCAGGAGGCCGACACGCTGATCGGCTCCTCCGAGCTGCGTGAATTCTACGAAAGTGAAAAAGAGAATTTCCGCCTTCAGGAGAAAATTGTGCAGCTCCGCTTCCTGGAACTCCCCAGGCAGTTCATCAACCGGGATGAGGTAACCCAACGCCTCAGGCGATTCGATGCGGCAGATCAGCGGTTCCTGGATTCCGTGGGGGTACAGTTCAGGAAACTGAATTTCAACGATTCCATCTGGGTTCCTGCATCCCGGGTCATCGAGGAAATACCGCCCCTGACCTTTGAAAACCAGGATCAATACCTAAAAAAATCACAATTTTTTGAACTCGAGGATGATGCCGGGGTATATTTGGCTGAAGTGCGGGATGTCATGGAAGTCAATGACATCGCCCCGCTTTCCTATATAGAGCCTACCATCCGGCAGGTGCTGCTGAACCGCAGGAAACTGGGGTACCTGCAGCGACTTGAAAACGAACTGATCGATGAAGCCATTCAACAAAAGGAATTACAGATATATGAAGTCCGCAAATAAATTTTTGCTTGCCATTTGTTTCACCATAGGCCTCTCAGGCCTGCAGGCCCAGGTCCGGGATTCGGTCCCGGATACGCAGATCGAGCCGCCCCGGGAGGAGGTCGCCCCCCAGGAAATCGCTTCCCTGGACCCGCCCGCGACTTCCGGGGAACGGAGGAAACTGGATGGGATCTCAGCTGTTGTCGGGGATTACGTGATCCTGGATTCCGATGTGGAAAAGACGTTGATCGACCTGAAGAACCAGGGCGCCACCAACGATGAAATATCCTTCTGCAGCCTTTTGGGCAAGTTGATGGAGGATCGGCTGTATGCCCACCAGGCGGTCCAGGACAGTATTCTGGTGTCGGACGAAGAGGTTTATGCGACCAGCGACCGCTACCTGCAGCAACTGGAGCAGCGGCTCGGTTCCATGGAAAAGCTGCTGGAATTTTACAACAAGGAATCGGCGGAGGACCTCCGTGAAGAGCTCTTCCAGATCAATAAACTGCAGATGCTCTCCCAGAAAATGCAGCAAAAGGTGGTCGGTGACATCAAGGTGACCCCGGAGGAGGTCCGGCAATTCTACCGGGCGATCCCAGAGGACGAGAAACCGGTTTTCGGCGCCGAGATGGAAATTGCCCAGATCGTCATCAAACCGGAAATCCCCCAGGCGGAGAAGCAGAAGGTCATCGACGAGCTCAACAAAATAAAGGCCGATGTGGAGGACAACGGCGCGAATTTCCGGGTCAAGGCGATCCTGCATTCCGAAGATGAGGGTTCCCGGACCACCGGCGGATTTTACAGCCTTACCAGGCAAACGCAGTTTGTGAAGGAGTTCAAGGATGTGGCCTTCAGCCTCAGGGAAGGCGAGATTTCCGAACCTTTTGAAACCCAGTTTGGCTACCACATCCTCCTGGTGGAGAAAATACGCGGTCAGGAACTGGATGTGCGCCATATCCTGATGCGGCCGGAAGTACCTTCCGCCGCCATGGAGGAAGCGCGCAAAAAACTGGATACCATCCGCAAACAGGTGATGGATGGAAAGTACACCTTTGCGGAGGCGGCACGGAATTTTTCGGACGAAAAGGAGACCAAGTTCGAAGGCGGGCTCCTGCGCAACCCGGAAACCTTCGACACCCGTTTCGAATTGACGCGGATGGACCCGGCCCTCTACAACCAGGTCCGGAACCTGAAAGACAATGAAATTTCAAGGCCCCTGCTGGAAGAAGATCCCCGGGGTGGGCCACCCAGCTACAAGATTTTGCAGGTGACCAACCGCTACGATGAACACCAGGCGGATTTCGCGAGGGACTACCTGAAAATCCAGGAGCTAGCCCTGCGCGACAAACAGTATAAGGCAATCACCGAATGGATTGCCGAACGGATCGAGGATACCTACATCAGCGTAAATGAAACCTATCGGGATTGCGACTTCTCGAATAACTGGCTAAAGCAGTAGCATGTCGGACGTAGCCGCAATCGAACGCCTGGTAGAAAAGCACCGGGAGCTGAAAAAGGAGATCGCCCGCGTCATCGTGGGCCAGGACCAGGTGATCGACCAGATTCTCTGGAGCATCTATACCGGAGGACACTCCCTGCTGATCGGAGTGCCCGGCCTTGCCAAGACCCTCATGGTCAATACCATTGCCAGGACCCTGGGGCTCGATTTCAAGCGCATCCAATTCACGCCGGACCTGATGCCCAGTGACATCCTCGGGAGTGAAGTCCTGGACCAGAACCGGAATTTCGTGTTTGTGAAAGGGCCGGTGTTCGCCAACATCATCCTGGCGGATGAAATCAACCGGACACCCCCGAAGACACAGGCAGCCCTGCTCGAAGCCATGCAGGAACGGGCTGTCACCATTACCGGTAAGCAGTACAAGCTGGACCAGCCCTATTTTGTGCTTGCCACGCAGAACCCCATTGAGCAGGAAGGCACCTATCCGTTGCCCGAGGCGCAACTCGACCGTTTTATGTTCGCGATCGAACTCAAGTACCCCAGCGTGGAGGAAGAAATCACCGTGGTGCAGACCACTACGGACGACCGTACCACGGAGGTGCGCACCTTATTCCAGGCCAATGAAATCCTGGAGGTACAGCACCTGATCCGCCGGATCCCGGTACCGGACAACGTCATCCGGTACGCGGTGGAACTGGTCCATAAAACCCGCCCCGGGCAGGCGGGGGCCTCCGAACTGGTCAACCAGTACCTGGATTGGGGTGCCGGTCCCAGGGCGTCCCAGAACCTGGTACTGGCCGCCAAGGCACACGCTGCAGTGGATGGTCGGTTTTCCCCGGACATCGCCGATGTTCAGGCCGTTGCCATGGGGATCCTGAGGCACCGGATCCTGAGGAACTACAAGGCCGAGGCAGAAGGAATTTCGGACGAGGACATAGTTGCGCAATTGCTCTGATCCGGGGATGGTCCCCAGGTGACCCGTTCGGGAGGATGCTTCTTTTTTCGGTCGGTCCGTCTTGCAGATTTTTCGGTACGATGTAATTCAAATTTAAGAATGATCGAACCTGTACTGTCCCCAAACGGAACCAAATAAAAAACCCGGCCTGAAAAGCCGGGTTCTTCATTTATTTGTTGTGCGGGTTTATCTAGAAGGCATTGGAGCCGATATTCGCGCGGGCAATTACCCGGTCCATGCTCTGTTCGCTCTGGTAGATCAGCAGGTGGCCATCAAAGACCATGAGCTCGTCAAAGCTGATGCTGGTACCGTCGTCCAACTGGGTGATCACGGTTTCACTTACCTGGCACTCGCAATCATTTAGCGTAATCGCGATGGGGCCGCCTTCAGAAACACTGTTTTCGTGAACGGCTGCCGGGTGGAGGCCCTCCAGTGCATTCTCCAGTTCAATCAGGATGGTGGAGGTACCGTTGCTGTTCCGGATCAGGGTCGCTGTGCCGGTAACGCCTGAATCGTTGGCGCTGGTCAGATCGTACACCACACTTTCAACCGGGTCGGGGTCCGGATCGGGGTTGCTGTTATTTACGTCGGCGTCCTCACCTTTGCTGCATCCGACCATAACGCTGCAGAAGAGGCAAATCATAAGGTAATGGGGCAAATTAATTTTCATAGGGGATCTCGTTGTTTTTACCAAAGATATTCAGATGCTGAAAAACTGGCGTATAAATGGGGATAAAAACTATAAACAACCTGATTTTATCGCCCAAGTGATCGCTTTATTTTAAATCAGCTACCGGAAATCAGTTAAAAATGCCCTTATTTTCATTCAGCAAAAATTCTATTCAACTGTAAATCAAATAAATATATATTTTAGGAGTGATTTTGTAGTTTGAGGTCGGGACGAACCTTTTACCGAATGCTTTCAGTCAACCAGAATTTTGACGGAATGCCCGTAAAGTACCGGATAGTGCCGGATTTCTATCGCAATAAGTCTTTCAATTCCCTTTTGATTTTACTATTTTTGGAGTTAGGCAAACAAGCAAAAACCAATAGCACATGGCATTTGACATAGATATGATTAAAAAGGTCTACAAGGCCTTTCCCGGGCGCGTCGACAAGGCGCGAGAACTGGTCGGCAGGCCACTAACCCTTTCAGAGAAAATCCTGTATGCGCACCTATGGGACGGCAAGACCTCCCAGGCATTCGTGAGGGGAAAGGATTACGTGGATTTTGCCCCGGACCGGGTGGCCTGTCAGGATGCCACTGCCCAAATGGCTTTGCTGCAATTCATGCATGCGGGGAAACCCAATGTTGCCGTGCCGACCACCGTGCATTGCGACCACCTGATCCAGGCGAAGGTCGGCGCCGAGAAGGACCTGGTACGTGCCAACGAAACCAGCAATGAAGTATTCGACTTCCTGGAATCGGTTTCCAATAAATACGGGATTGGTTTCTGGAAGCCCGGAGCCGGGATCATCCACCAGGTGGTCCTTGAGAACTATGCATTCCCCGGGGGGATGATGATCGGGACCGATTCCCACACGGTAAATGCCGGGGGGCTTGGCATGATCGCCATTGGCGTCGGCGGGGCCGACGCGGTGGATGTGATGGCCGGGATGCCGTGGGAACTTAAATTCCCGAAACTCATCGGGATCAAGTTAACCGGCAGCCTTTCGGGCTGGACGGCTCCAAAGGATGTGATCCTGAAGGTGGCGGATATCCTTACCGTAAAAGGCGGAACCGGAGCAATCCTCGAGTATTTCGGGGAAGGAGCCACCTCCATGTCGTGTACGGGTAAAGGCACCATCTGCAACATGGGGGCCGAAGTGGGTGCCACTACTTCGACCTTCGGCTACGACCAGTCCATGGATCGCTACCTGCGCGCCACCGACCGGGTGGATGTGGCGGACGCCGCAAACGAAATTGCCCCTTACCTGACGGCCGACCCGGAGGTGTATGACGATCCGGAGACCTATTTTGACCAGGTAATCGAAATTAACCTGGATACCCTGGAACCCCACCTGAACGGGCCGTTCACGCCGGATCTGGCAACCCCTATTTCGAAAATGGGCGAGGCAGCGCGGAAAAACGACTGGCCCCTGAAGGTGGAATACGGCCTGATCGGCTCCTGCACGAACTCTTCCTATGAGGATATCTCCAGGGCGGCTTCCCTGGCCAGACAGGTTACCGATAAAAACCTGAAGACCAAATCCAACTTCACCATTACGCCGGGCTCCGAACAGGTGCGCTACACCATCGAACGGGACGGCTTTATAGACACCTTCAACAATATTGGGGCCACGGTATTTGCCAATGCCTGCGGCCCCTGTATCGGGATGTGGGACCGGTACGGCGACAATGCTACGGACGGACCCCGGAATACGATTGTGCATTCCTTTAACCGGAATTTTGCCAAGCGGGCCGATGGGAACCCGAATACGCTGGCTTTTGTCGGATCCCCCGAACTGGTCACAGCCATTGCCATTGCCGGCCGTCTGGATTTCAACCCGATAACCGATAAACTGATCAACGAGGACGGGGAAGAGGTGATGCTCGACGAACCCCGGGGTTATGAATTGCCCCCGGAAGGGTTTGCCGTGGAGGATGCCGGGTATATCCCGCCCAGGGAAGACGGCAGTTCCGTTGAAGTGAAAGTGGCAAAGGATTCTGAGCGCCTGCAGCTACTCGACCCTTTCCTGCCCATCGCCCCGGAAAGCCTGCAGGGGATGAAACTCCTGATCAAGGCCTTTGGCAAATGCACCACGGACCATATATCCATGGCCGGCCCCTGGCTTCGTTTCCGCGGCCACCTGGACAATATCTCCAATAATACGCTCATCGGCGCGGTCAATGCGTTCAACAAAAAGACCAATTTTGTCAAGAACCAGCTTACCGGCGAGTATGGCGGGGTACCGGATACCCAGCGGGCGTACAAGGCCAAAGGGATCAAGACCATCGTGGTGGGGGACCACAACTACGGGGAAGGTTCCTCCCGGGAACACGCGGCCATGCAGCCGCGACACCTGGGGGTGGCAGCCGTGCTGGTCAAGTCTTTTGCGCGGATCCACGAAACCAACCTCAAAAAGCAGGGGATGCTGGCACTGACTTTTGCCAATGAGACCGATTACGACAAGATACAGGAAGACGACACCTTTAATTTTACGGATATTGATTCCTTTGCACCCGATAAGCCATTGACCATCGAAGTGGTACATGCGGACGGCAGCAAGGATACCATCAAGGCAAACCACACCTACAACCCAACACAGATCGCATGGTTCCGGGAAGGTTCTGCGCTCAATGTGATCAAAAAGGAAAACGCCTGATCCGGCAACCCAATGAAATGCCCCCGGAAACGGGGGCTTTTTTGATCCCCCTAATCGCTGCCTATGAAAATCAGACGTAAAACCCTGCTGAATATCCTGCTCATTGGCTTTGTCCTGTCTTTCTTTGTAACCCCGCTGGGGAACTATTCAAAAGTCTGGCTGATGCAGCTTTTTGCATTCGCCCCCAACCCGATTGAAGAGCGTGAACGTGAGCGTATCCCCTCCTATGACTGGCGGCTGAAGGATGCCAACTGGGAATTTTTTAATTTCAGGGAGGCCCGGGGGCAGGTGGCCCTGATCAACCTGTGGGCTTCCTGGCGGCTTCCCTGCCTGCCCGAGCTCCGGGGCATCCAGTCGCTGTACGAGGATTACGGCGACCGCGTCCGGTTCTATATCATAACCGACGAGGAGCGGGAACCGGTCGAAGCCTTTATGCAGGAACACGGGTTTACCTTCCCGGTTACCTACCGGGTGGTGGGTGACCCTGCCCCTGTAGACCTCTCGGATCCCCCGAGGTCCTACCTGATCGACAAGAAGGGTTTCATCGTGGCAGCCGAAGAAGGAATCTCGGATTGGGACTCGGCCCGGGTGCGGGAACTGCTGGATCAGCTGCTTCAACAACCTTATCCCTGATCGGAATTAAGCTTTTGCCCTTGGTCACCACTTTGTCTTTTTATCAATTTTCTGGCTGGAGGGACATTCTGTGGGCCCTTGCCCAGAACCGGCGGGCTATCCGGCCGCTCTCCCAGGTTCCCGGGCTTCGTTTTTTTAAACTGATGGGCTCAGGAGCTGCCGGCTATCGCCTGACGCCGGACTGGAAAGTCTATGCCGTCCTGCAGGTCTGGGAAGACCTGTCCTCCGCTCAGGGCTATTTTGATTCCCATCCCCTGGCGAAATCATATGCCGAACGATCTGTTTATGACTGGCACCTGTATATGCACGCGCTAAGGGCCAAAGGTACCTGGGGGGGCGAAAACCCGTTTGAAGGGGACAATCCCGATATCGCCGCCACCGGTTATCTTGGGGTGCTTACCCGCGCCACCATCCGGAGGCGCTACCTGAGGCGATTCTGGAATTATGTGCCGCAATCACAGCGGCCCCTCAACCGGGCACAGGGCCTGCTTTTCCACAAGGGGATCGGGGAGGTTCCCCTTTTGCAAATGGCCACCTTCAGCCTTTGGGACGGGGAAGCTGCGATGAAGGCTTTTGCCTATGGCAGTGCGGCCCACCAGACAGCCATCGCGAAAACCCGCCAACTGGATTGGTACCAGGAGGAACTTTTTGCCCGTTTCTCACCCTTTAAATCTGAGGGCAGCTGGCCCGGCGTCCCCCCCCTGGACGGCCTATCCCATCAGGATCTCCCGTAGCGCCAGGGTTGCGAAAAACAGCAGCTGTGCAAGGAAAAGGTTCAGGGAAAACCTGAAGTTCCCCCGGATACCGGAAGCCTGATAGGCCATCTGAAAAACGGTAGAGAGCGCAAACCAGGACAGGTAGTTTTTCAAAGGGGCGGAGCCGGCATCAAAGGCCCAGAAGTCAAAAACGGGGGCCACAGGTTCCAGGGCGACATCCAGGCCTGTCATCAGCGCTGCACCCAGGAGTACCCGCGTGGTCGGATATGCGGTTGTCCGGGTGGCAATCGCGCCCGACAGCATCCCAAGTACCGCCCAGTTCAAGCCGATCAGCAGGGGCACCCCGTAGGCCTTAAAGCCTAAATTCTCCCCGTAACTGTAGTTGCCAAACAACCACCCGGTATGCACGCCAACCCATTCCGCGGCCAGACCGGTCCCTGCAAAACCCAGAAAAAGCCAGAAGCTTCTGCCAGTCCGCACCGGGAACACCCACGCAAAAAGGAGTCCGCTCACCAACAGGTTAATCGGGGTTTTGGGGATAAACCAGGAACCGTATCCCAGGAAAATACCCAGCAGGCCGCTCAGGTGGAAAAGCCAAACCACCCCGATGGCCAGGAGGGTCCGTTTGTTTTGTGTAAGGAGCGGATTATCCATTTTTCTCAGGAATGCATTCTGCCGTGATCCGGGCCGAAAGGAGGCAAAGGGGAATCCCTCCGCCCGGATGGACGGACCCGCCCGTGAAATAAAGGTTCTTCAGGCGTGAACTGAAATTGGGGTGCCTCAAAAAGGCCGCCAGGCGGTTGTTGCTCGCAGCGCCGTACAGGGCCCCCCGGTAAGACTGCGTCCGGTCGGCGATGCCTGCCGGGGTTAGTACCTCTTCCACTTCGATGGCCTTTTCCAAATCCGTATCCAGGATTTCCCCGAGTTTTTGAAGGATGATGCCCCGGGCCTGATTGGTTATTTTTTTCCAGTCCTGGCCATAATCCCCGGGGGCGTTGACCATCACAAACCAGTTTTCGCATCCTGCCGGGGCGTCGGAAGGGGTTTCCTTGGAGGTGATATTCACATAAACGGTCAGGTCCCCGGCAAGGCCTTTCTCCTCGAAGAGGCACCGGAATTCCTCCCGGTAATCCCGGCTAAAAAAAAAGTTGTGCAGGTCCAGCTCCGGGAAGGAATGCCGCATGCCCCAATAAAAGATCAGCGCAGAGCTGGAGCGTTCCTGCGACAGGGTTTGTTCCGGGGCCGGCTCGTCGGGCAGGAGCTTCCTGTAGGTCGGGACCACATCCATATTGGAGACGAATACATCGGCCGGGTGCCTCCCGTCCCCGGTTTGAATCGCAACGACGCTATTGCCCCGGGTTTCCAGCCGGTGAACGGCTTTTCCGAAATGGAAGCGGACACCCTTGCGGAGGGCCAGTTCGTATAGCGATCGGGTAATGCTGTGCATGCCATCCTGCGGGTAGTAGGTTCCCATTTCCATTTCCAGATGCGGGATCATGGACATGATGCCCGGGGTCCGGTAGGGGTCGGAGCCGTTGTAGGTGGCATACCGGTTAAAGAGTTGGACCAGTTTCGGGTTTTCAAAATTGTTCCGGTTGACCTGGTCCAGGGACTGAAGCATGCCCAAACCGGCACTGGAAGCAAGGGCTTTCAGGGTGGCTGCTGAGAGATAGGTGCCGATGCGGTGCAGGGATTTTTCAAGGAAAACAGGTGCTGTCAGTTCATATTTCTTTGCGGCTGCCTGCAGGTACGACCGGATGCGGGCCTCGGGTTCCGAAAATACCCGGGATGCTTCACGGACAAAGTTTTCGCGCCCGGCCGGGGCCTGAAATCGGGTGCCATCGTCCCAGAAATAGTGGCAGGTGGTCTCCATTTGGTGGTAGCGGAAATGCTCCCCGGGTTGTTCTCCCGAAAGCTCGAAAAGTTCATCTACCAGTTCGGGCAGCGTAAAGAGGGAAGGGCCGAGGTCAAAGCGGTACCCGCCCAGGGACGCCGCATGGACCTTCCCTCCCGGATAGGGGTTGGCCTCAAAGACATCGACCTGATACCCCTTGGCGCGTAAACGAATGGCTGTCGCGAGACCGGCGATTCCGGCCCCGACTATGCCAGCTTGTGGCATACCGGGTTATTTTTTAAAATATTTGAAGGGGACGAACAGCATTCCGAAACATTCGCCTTCTTCCTTGCCCAGGTGCTTGTGGTGCATTTTGTGTGCACGACGGATGCCGCGGGCATACCAGTTGTTGGCATTCCGGAAGAGCTTGAAGCGCTGGTGGATGAATATATCGTGGACAACGAAATAGGCGATACCGTAGGCCAGGATGCCCAGCCCTATGGGCCAGCCCTGCCAAAACGCAGTGTTTACGGCCATAGCTATAAAAGACATGGATACCACCGCGTAGAACAGGAAAAACGCATCGTTGCGCTCAAACCAGGAATCATGGTCCTTCCTGTGGTGATCCCGGTGCAGGCTCCAGAGGAAACCGTGCATGATGTACTTATGGGTAAACCAGGCCATAAACTCCATAAAACAAAAGGTGGCCAGGAAAATTCCGATCCAAATCAGTTCCTTCATCATCACACTAAATTTAATCGATATTTCACATAAGAGCGGGCCAACAACCCCACTTTTTGATAGTTCGGTACCCGGATGCGCGCATTGCGCAATTCCATGGATGGCGTCCGCTGCAATTTATGCAGCAGCTTGGAATAGTACCGGTAAGCCATATAAACCCCGAACTTGGAGTCGCCCGGCAGGCGCAGGATGCCCCTGTAGCCCTGGCGGAAATCCTCCTCGATTTCCTCCACGATCCGGGCCTTGGAGTCTTCGTCGAGCTCCAGCAGGTTCGTATTCGGGAAATAGGTGCGCTCCAGCCCGTCGTGGTCGGCTTTCAGGTCGCGCAGGAAATTGACTTTCTGGAAGGCGGATCCCAGGGCCATGGCCGAATCCCTGAGTTGCTCATACCGTTCCGCGTCCCCTTTTACGAAAACGCACAGGCACATCAGCCCGACGACATCGGCCGAGCCATAGATGTATTCCTTGTATTCTTCCTCACTGCGATATACCTTCTTGGACAGATCCATGCGCATACTTTTCAGGAAGGAGTCCACCAGGTGGCGAGGGATGCCGTATTTGTGGTAGGTTCCCTGGAAGGAATTCAGGATCGGATTCAGGCTGATCCGCTCTTCCAGTGCCAGTCCCAGGTCCTTTTCAAACCGGTCCAGGAGCGTTTCCTTGTCGTAGTCGTGAAAGGAATCCACAATTTCGTCGGCAAAGCGCACGAAGCCGTAAATATTGTAAATATCCTGCCGGATCCCCTTGGCGAGCATTTTGGTGGCCAGGGAAAAGGAAGTGCTGTAGCGATTGGTGGTCAGCTTGCTGCATGCTTCGGATACCGTGTCGAATAGTGCCTTCATCTGTTGCGTTACCTGTTGTGTTTGTCAATCATCTCGGAAACGAGCTTCCCGGAAATAAGTGCCGGCGGGACACCCGGGCCCGGGACCGTCAACTGGCCTGTAAAGTAAAGCCCATCCACCTTTTTGCTCTTCAGGCCGGGCCTGAGAAAGGCCGTTTGCCGCAACGTGTTGGCCATCCCGTAGGCGTTCCCCTTATAGGAATTGTATCGTTCTGAAAAATCCTTCACGCAGAAACTCTGCCTAAATATAATATTATTTCGCACCTGCTGGCCCGTTCTCAATTCGAATCGGTCCATGATTCGATTGAAACCGGACTCCCGCAATTCGTCTGTGTCCTCCAGGCCGGGGGCCAGGGGCACGAGGAAGAACCCCGTTTCCTTGCCGTCCGGGGCCATTCCGGGGTCTGTGACAGAAGGGAAATTGGCATAGAATAAGGGGGAATCCGGCCATTTCGGGTTATCGTAGATCTCCCGGGCGTGCTTTTCGAAGTCGGTGTCAAAGAATAGGTTATGGTGCAGCACCTTATCCAGTTTCCGGTCGAACCCCACGTAGAACAGCAGGGAGGAGGGCGCAAACACCCGCTTGTCCCAGTAGGATTCGGAGTACTGCCGCAACGATTCGGGTAAAAGGGTTTCCGTATGGTGGTAGTCCGCACCGCTCAGGATCAGGTCGGCGGGGATGTCATTTCCCCCGATGGAAATCGCGCGTGCCCTGCCGTTTTCCACACGGATGGCATCCACAGGTGAATCCGTATGGATTTCCACGCCCAGGGATTGGGCCAGGCGGGTCATGGCTTCAACAATCCGGTACATCCCGCCTTTGGGGTGCCAGGTGCCCAGTCCGAAATCGGCATAGTTCATGAAATTGTAAAAGGCGGGCGTCACCGAAGGCTTTGCCCCCAGGAAGAGCACCGGGAATTCGAGGATGGAAATCAGTTTGGGGTTGGTGAAATCCCTGCGTACCTCCCGGCTGATGGTACTGAAGAATTGCCCCATCCTGCGCACGGTTTCCGGGGAAACGAGTTCCAGGGGCGATACCCCGGGCTTGTAAACCATTTTGTTGATGGCGATATCGTAGTTGGTGCGCGCCTTGCCGATAAACTTTCGCAATGGGCGGGAACTGCCGGGTTCAATCCGTTCGAATTCCTCACAGATTTGATCCATACCACCCCCTATGGTAACCGGTTCGTCCTGAAAAAATATCTGGTAGGCCGGGTCCAGTCGGTTGAGTTCGTAATAATCCGCTGGCGTTTTACCGAAATCGGCAAAGAACTTTTCAAAAATGTCGGGCATCCAGTACCAACTGGGACCCATATCAAAGGTAAACCCGTCGCGCTGGAGTTGGGAGGCCCGTCCGCCTGCCTGTTCGTTTTTCTCATACAGGCTTACGCGATAGCCTTTTTTGGCGAGATAACAGGAGGCCGAAAGGGCTGAAAATCCCGATCCGATAACAGCTATTTTTTTTTGCATCAATTAAGTGTCTGCAATTTTAATCAACCTGCTTCAGCAAATGCTCTATGCTGGTGAATGCCTTCACACCTTTCGGGAGCCTGTATCCCTCCAACAGGGCAGCCTGCCTGCCCAAAATCCACAGCTGGCTGTCGGATTTGTCCAGGTGGTGGGATTTAAAGTCGTCCAGGTACTGCTGCAGTTCGTCTTTTTCGGGTTTTACCGTGAAGTAGGAGACGTAGATGGGGTTATCTACATACACGGACAGGTCTGCCAGGTTTTCCAAAGGGATGGTGGGGCCCAGGTAAATGGTCCGGAACCCGTGCATCAGCAATTCGTAGTTCAGGAAGAGCAGGCCGATTTCGTGGATTTCATTTTCCGGCAAATACAGGACAAAGGTGTTTTCCCTGCGCGTCGGCTCAATGGTGTGCAGCTTTTCGGTACTCGTGTAAATTTTCTGCTTGATCAGGTGGGTAATAAAGTGCTCATGGGCCGGGCTGATGGTATCCGTCTGCCAAAGCAAGCCCAATTCCTCCAACAAAGGCAGGAAAACCTCCCAGAAAATTTCCCGGAATGATTTTTCCGCGGAGAGCCCGGCATATGTTTTCTGAAACAGGGCCAGGTCGAAATTGATCATGGAGAGCTTGAAGGCGTTTATCGCATGGCTCTTGATGCTTTTTTCGGCAACCAGCGCACGCACGTGCTGCGGAATTTCCCCCTCCGGTATTTTGGCAATCTTGGAAATCTTCAGGCCGTTGTTGTACAACAGCGTAATGTTGAGTAGTTTCTGCAGGCTTGACAGGCTGTACGTCCGGATATTTGTCGCGGTGCGTTCCGGTTCCAGGAGGTTGTAGCGCTTCTCCCAGATCCGGATGGTATGCGCTTTGATACCTGTGAGGTTCTCAAGGTCGCGTATGCCGAACGATTTTTTAACGCTGTTCATTCATTCATTATGAAACTTAAACAAAAGTATTAAAATAAAGGCAATACCCGAGCAGGCACTCGTTAAAATTCCGATAAAATATACTTTGGTGATTGGGGCAGGCCCTGGCAAGAGGCCAGTGACTCATGTAAAACGGCGTTCAGGGCTCAGCATTTCAAGGGAAAGTGAGGTGGGGCTCCCCGAGATGACCTCCGAAATAAGTTTACCCGTCACCGGGCCCAGGCTCCATCCCATCATGGCGTGTCCGGTGGCCAGGGAGAGGTTTTGCCAATGGGCCACCCTGCCGATGTAGGGCAGGCCATCCGGGGTAACCGGCCGCAAGCCGCAGGCCGCCTGCTCCCTTTCTTCTTGCCGGATCTCCAGCCCTTCGTAATAGTCGCCCGCGGCCCTTGCGATGGCAGCCACCCGGTTCTGCCGTATCTCGTGGTTGATTCCCGAAAATTCCATAGTCCCTGCAATCCGGGTAAATCCGCGCATGGGGGTAACCGCCACTTTGGATTCCATGAGTACGGCGGGGTATTTGATCGGGGTATCCCTGTGGATGTCGATCCGGTAGCCCTTACCGGCCTGAAGGGAAATTCTCAGGTCGAGTTGCCTTGCGACCCCTGAGCTCCAGGATCCGGCTGCCAGGACTACTTCATCCGCCTCGATAGCCTGGCTCCCGGAAGTTACCGCAAGCAGCCGGTTGCCCTCGGTGCGAAAGCCCTCTGCCGGGGTATGGGCCAACAAGCGGACCCCCGCATTTTTCAGGTATTTCTGTAGAAGCGGCATGACTTCGCCAGGGGTGGTATGCCGGTCGCACAGGTAGTGAATGGCGCCTTCTATGTCCGGGCTGAGGCCCGGTTGCAGGACGTCCAGCTCGGCCCGGTTCAGTGCAGTTGCCTCAAGGCCCAGTTCGATCGCCCGGTCCATCACCCGCCTTTCGGCATGGGCTGCCGGAAGCGATTTGTAGAGCATCAGGAGGCCGCTTTGTTCCAATTGGAAATCACCCAGGTCGCCGCTTTGGTGCATTTCCTGGTATAATTCGCGGCTCAGCAGGTTGATATCCGCGATCAGGGGCATGGCCCTTTCCACCTTATCCGTGGTGGCCGACCGGTAAAAATACCAGGCCCAGCGCAGGAAATCCTTGTCCAGGCGGGGTTTCATGTAGAAGGGGCTGCTGCTGTTGAACATCCACTTCAGGCCCTTCAACATCACCCCGGGAGCTGCGAGGGGCACGATATGACTGGGCGTAAGGTAACCGGCATTCACATAGGAGGCCCCTGCATCCATGCCCGATTGATCCATTACAGTGACCTGGTGCCCTTCCTTATGCAGGTAGTAAGCGCAGCTGAGGCCCATAATGCCTCCCCCGATCACAACAACTTTCTTTCCCATTGGAAAAACGGCTTGAGGGGCCTAAGGTAATGAAACGCCTTGAAAATGGATGGGATTTTCAAGGGTCTCAGCCGGGGTATCTTCGGTTCGCGCTTCGCTGGCGCTCCTTCGTTGGCTACTCCTCTGGAGTACCTTCGCTTCGCTTGGTGCTCCAGACAATGCCCCCGCCTGAAAATACGGCCGAACGTTTGTAAAAGGTCCGGTAGACCTTTTACAGTGAGGAGCGAGCCGGTGCGGTGGCGTTTGGGAGGTGATGATTGAGCCGCTGCGGGCCGCAACACTGGAGTACCTTCGCTTCGCTTGGTGCTCCAGACAATGCCCACACCTGAAAACAAAACCCCGCCCTCAAACGAGAGCGGGGTTGTTGCTTTAAGTGACCACGACTGGAGTCGAACCAGCACGTCCTGAGGACACTACCCCCTCAAGGTAGCGCGTCTACCAATTCCGCCACGTGGCCCTGGAATAAGCGGCACAAATATAACCCCCTTTTTGCCACCCGGCAAAACCTTTTTATGGAAATCTCCTCCGGTGCGGTTACCCGGCAGGGGGCATGACAATTATCAGCCCGGTCCCAATGCCGTATTTGTACATTTACCAATGGATTCCGATATTTTCCTTTTCGGGAAAATCCGTATTTTAAAATTCAAACCCCATCTGGGCAGCTATGGAATTCATCGATTACTATAAGGTCCTGGGCATCGGGCAGAAAGCCTCCCAGAAGGAAATTAAGAGTGCCTATCGGAAACTCGCCCGGAAGTACCACCCGGACCTGAATCCGGATGACCGGGAGGCGGAGCAGAAATTCAAGCAGGTCAACGAAGCCCATGAGGTTCTGAGCGACCCGGAAAAGCGGAAGAAGTACGACAAATATGGCAAGGACTGGCAACACGCCGAGGAATTTGAAAAGGCGGGTCGCTCCCGGAGCAGCGGGGAACCCTTTGGAAGCTACACCTACAGCCAGGGTTCGGAACACGATTTTTCGGATTTTTTCGAATCTATGTTCGGGGGTTTTGGCGGGGGCCGGCAATCCCGGAGGCAGGGTTTTCGCGGACCTGACCTGAAAGCCAACCTGGAACTCGACCTTCGGGACGTGTATAAAACCCATAAACGCACCCTGACGGTCGGGGACAGGAACATCCGGATCACCATCCCGGCGGGGATCGAGGACGGGCAGACAATCAAAATCGCCGGGTATGGGGGCAAGGGCCGCAATGGCGGTCCGGACGGCGACCTGTTTATTACCTTCTCCCTGCGCAATTCCACTCCGTTCCGGCGGGAGGGTGCCAACCTGTATCGCACCGTGGACCTGCCCCTGACCACGGCCGTCCTGGGCGGAAATATCACCGTGGACACCTTTGACGGCAAGGCGAAAATGAAGGTAAAGCCGCTGACCCAGAACAATACGAAGGTAAAACTGAAGGGTAAGGGATTTCCCAGGTATAAAGCGGAAGGCCAGTTCGGCGACCTGATCCTCACCTACCAGGTAGCCCTGCCCACGAAACTGGATGAGGAACAGCGGAAGCTGTTCGAGTCATTGAAAAAAACTAACCTTTAGAGGCATGGACCAGGAACGGTATATTTTGATTCGGGATTTTTGTCAGGGGCATTCCCTCGATGAACAATTTGTCTTTGAGCTGCAGAAAGTGGAACTCGTCCGGATTGTCGAGGTGGGGCAGGACCCTGCCATTCCCCACAGCGAATTGCACCGCCTCGAACGGATGGTACGCCTGCACCGGGACCTGGATATCGGGCCGCAGGGGCTGCAGGCGGTACAACACCTGCTCGACCGCCTGGAGCGTCTGCAGGAGGAACTCCTGCAATTGCGGCGCAAAGTCAACCGGTATGAATGATTTTTCCGGCGTGAATACGTTTTCGGGTATCAGGGGTTGCCGCCGACAATCCGGCCGTCGTCCATTTCCAGGATCCGGTCCGTTCGCCGCGCAAAGTCCTCGTCGTGGGTGACAATCAGCAGGGATAACCCTCTTTCTTCCTTTAGTTGCCTGAAAATCTGGAATACGTTCTCCGAATTGTAACTGTCCAGGTTGCCGGTGGGTTCATCCCCCATCAGGATCGCCGGATCGTTGATCAGGGCGCGGGCGATGGCGACGCGCTGCTTTTCACCTCCCGAAATCCGGGAAGCTTTTTTATCGGCCAGGTGGCCAATGTGCAGCGTCTTGAGTTTTTCATGGGCATCATGCCTGATTTCCGCCTCGCTTTTCCGGGCCAGTTTGCGCGCCGGGAGCATGACGTTATCCAGTACACTGAAATCCCCCAGCAGGTAATGGAACTGGAAGACGAAGCCGATGTGCTCATTGCGTATCCGGGAGAGCCGGTTGGGGGGTTTGCCGCTGAGCGATTCCCCTTTGAGCAGTAATTCCCCCCGGTAATCCGTATCCATCGTGGACAGGATATAGAGCAGCGTGGATTTCCCCGATCCGGATTTCCCCATGATGCTGGTAAATTCCCCCGGTGGTATCTGGAAGCTGATATCCTTCAGCACATGGAATTCCACGGGTTTCTTAAAAAACTTGTCGATATGTCTCGCTTCGAGTACCGGGGTCATGGCTGTGTTTTAATTTCCGCGGATGATGCGCACCGGATCGATCTTCCGGGCCCGCATGGCGGGCAAATACCCCGCAATAAAGGTGGATAGCAAAGCGAAGGCGATGCCTATCAGGTAATAGACCGGATTGTGGTTGACCGGAAAGGTGGAAATGGTGGGCAAAGCTTCCGTATCAAAGGGCAGGGAATCGATCAGGTGGCTCAGGCCCAATCCGATCAGCAGGCCCAGCAACCCACCCATCAGGCCGATCAGCATGGCCTGGCTCATGAAGATGTCCCGCACGTCATTGCCCGAAAACCCCGTAGCCTTCAGGATGGCGATATCGTTCATTTTCTCATATATCAGCATGTTCAGGATGTTATAGATACCAAAGCCTGCGACGATCAGCAGGGTAACGGAGACCGCATAGGTAATCAGGTTCCGGATACTTGTGCCCGTTTCGAACTGGGCGTTGGCTTCCTGTATGTCCCGGGCCCTTAACCGGAACTGGGATTCCAGTTCCCGGGCCATGGGGACGGCCAGCCCGATGTCGTGTAGTTTGATATTGATGTCCGTGAGGTAATTCTGTGGTTTTCCCAGGATGCGCTGTACCGTGTTTATCTGCGCAAAACTCCGGGCGTTGTCAATTTCGGCCAGCCCGCTCTGGTACAACCCGACAATCTTCAGCGGGAAGACCCCGCCCTCGGCCGTGGCCACCTGGACGCGGTCGCCCACCGCCAGGGATAACTTTTCCGCCAGGCCGATACCCAGGAGGATGCCGTTTTCCGTGTTCCGCAGGTCTTCCGGGCTCCCTTCCACGATGTAGTCGGCCATATTGGATAACCGGGCTTCCTCCATGATATCCACCCCAATCAATTGCCCGCCGAGGTCCAGGGACCCGGACAGGTAAAAGATATTGGCCAGCAGCTGGGGGGTTGCGCCCAGTACCCGCGGGTCATGCCGCAGGTAATCGAGGATGGGCAGGGCGTTGTGGATCTTCAACTGTCCGGTTTTCGGCCGGACGGAGCGGATGCGGAGCAGGTCGTCCGAAAATGCCGGGCTTCGCTCTATGGGCTGCACGTCGGAGGGTTCCAGCTCGTTATACAGGTGGATATGGGGGGTTTGGTTCAGCACGAGGCTGTCCAGCATCCCGTTGAGCCCGGTCATGAAGCTGACCAGGGTGATGTAGGCGCCGATGCCGAAGGTCACCCCCAGGGAAGCCGTTACCGTCGATTTCATCTTGGTGTGCAGGTGGGTCCGCGCGATGCCCAGTATGAGTCCCCATTGTTTCATGGCTGAGGTTTCAGGATTTCGCTCCCGCTGTCCAGTCCGGAAAGGATTTCCACCCGGTCAAGGGTTTGAAGGCCGGTTGAAACCTTTTTCGGCCCCTCCGGCGTGCGTACGCTATCCCCCTCCATGAGGTAGTTCCTGGGGATGGTCAGCGCGTTCTCCCGTCGGGCCGTCACAATATTCGCTTCGCCGGAAAGCCCCGGATACAATTTCCCGGGTGGCGACAGAAAGCGGGCTTCGGCCAAAAAGGTTTGGTTGCGTTCATCCTTCTGGGGATAAATACGGGAAAGGCTGGCCGTGAAGACCGAATCCGGGTAGGCATCCAGGCTCACCAGGACTTCCTGCCCCACTTCCAGGCGGACAATATCCACCTCGTCTACCAGTAATTCCAGCACAAAGGAATCCGGTTTCCCCAGGGTGGCCAGCGGTTCGTTCGGTATCACCAGTTCGCCGGGTTCCTTAAAAAGGGCGTAAACTTCGCCGTCTATAAAACTCCGGACAGTAAATTCCTCGGCATTGGCCTGGTAGGATTCAAACGAATTCCGCGCCTGCTCCATTTTTGTCCGGAGTTCACGGCTAAGGCGCGCATATTCATTCCGCAGCTGCTCGAGCTGGTTCCGGGATCGCTCGTACGCGAGTTTCCTGTTTTCAAAAGCCGTTCGGGAACCGATTTGCTGCGACCACAATTTTTCCTGTCGCCGGTAGTTGATGGAATCGTCGACAAAACTCAGGCGGGCCGATTCGATCTGTGCCGCCAGGTCCTTCAGGGGGGTGGTGCTCCCCTGGTAATTGGAGGTTGCGAGTTCCATTTGCAGGCGGGCGTTCTCCTTGCTGAGTTCCGGGGTCCTGTCCGTGATTTTCAGCAAGGGCGTACCGGCGGTCACCAGGTCTCCCTCGCGTACCAGGTTTTTTTCGAGGATGCCGCTGACAGCCGCATGCACCTTGTACATGCTGTCGGGCTGGACGGTCAGTGAGGCATAGACCGATTCCGTGATGGTCGCCGTTTCCGGGTGGATACCGTCCGGATCGCCGGCACAGCCAATAGCCAGGAGGAGCCCCGGAATAAAGACAGCCGGGGAAACGCGCTTCAGGTTGCACATAGTCAGGTGAATGATCCTTAAATGTAGTCAAACCAGCAAAGCCCTGCCATGATATTTCTCAGCAAAATCAAGTGTTTGGCCTTTAGGCCCCTTTGAATGGTTAACAGGGGATTACCAAAGATTAACAAAGGATTAAAAATCTAAAGCCCCCGGTCCTGAACTGACAAAAATCATACATTCAGGCCACCAGTACCTGTAGTTTAAGACTCAAAACGCACGTATGAGACATCGCACCGCGCTCCTCACAACCCGGCTCACGACACAACTCACCGCCCGTATAAACCGGTATACCATTATATCCATGGGCCTCGGCCTGGTTTATCTCTGGTTTGGCCTCTTGAAATTCTTCAGCGGGCTTAGCCCTGCAGAGGACCTGGCGGGAAACACCATCGAAATACTGTCGTTCGGCCTGATTGGCCCCCGCTGGGGATTGCTCCTGCTGGCTGCCTGGGAATCCGCCATCGGCATCCTGTTCTTTGCAGGGATTTGCCGGAAGTGTGTCCTGCGGATGGCCCTGGTACATATCAGTTGTACCTTTGCGCCCCTTTTTCTGCTTCCTGGTTTATGTTTTACGGAATTTCCCTTCGGATTGACACTGGTGGGGCAGTACATTATCAAGAATGTGGTATTTGTCGGCGTCCTGCTGGTGTTGCTCCGCTCGGAGGGGACCCCGGGGTGATGAGGCTCAAAGCAGCGGTTTGATGGCTTTCAGGAGCGCATCCCTGGGCAGGACCCCCGACTGGCGCCAGAGAACCTTTCCCTTCTTGAACAGCACCATGGTTGGCACCCCGCGCACCTGGTACCGGCCTGCAAGCGCCTGGTGCTGGTCCACATCGATTTTGATTACTTTCAGGCGGTCGCCCAGGGCGTCCTTGACCTCCTTCAGTATGGGGGAAAGCATTTTGCAGGGCCCGCACCAGTCTGCATAAAAATCGACCAACACGGGTGTTTCGCTGCGGATGATTTCCGAAAATGAAGCCTTCATTGCTTTGCGATTTTCAAGTGAAATTACAAAACTTCCGTGCGAACTTTGCTGACCCATATCATATTTACCGGACGGCCGATGGCGTATTTTTATGTACTTTAAAGGCAGATCATGAGTTTACGCATCGCCATTCCTACCGATTTTTCACGCAATGCCGAAAAGGCGGCCCGTTTTGTGCTGGAGCTCTTCCGGGAGGAATCCCTTTGCGTTTTCCTGGTACACACCTACACGCCTTCCTTCCTCAGGGCCGAATACCTCATTCACAGCCCCGGGCAAATTGGCCTGGGCGATTCCTACAAGCAACGGGTCCTGGAGCGGTTGGCGAAATTCAGGGATTCCCTGAAACCCGTTACCGGGCCGGACTGTACCTTCTATACCCATGCTGCATTCAATACGCTGGATGTTGAACTGAACGAAATGGTCGCAAAAGAGGACCTCGACCTTATTGCCATGGGTACCCAGGGGGCCACCGGGGCCAGGGAAGTCCTTTTCGGTACCCACGCCGTGCAGGTACTCCACCGCGCGGATTGCCCGGTGCTCGTAATACCAGAAAATGCCGATGTGGAAAGCATACGGGACGTCCTGTTCCCTACGGATTACGCTGCCGATTACGACAGGCTTCCCCTTGCGGCCCTCGACCGGATACTCAGGCGCCCGGGGACGCGCTTGCACGCCCTGCACGCCTATACGGAACTGGACGGGACCCCCGAGCGGGAAAAAGCCCGGGAACAGTTGCAATCGCGCTTCAAAGACCGGTTGGACCTTACCGAAACCCGGGAGCAGAGCCTGGTGGAGGCCATCAACGGTTTTGCCGGCAGGCAACCCGTACAACTTTTGGTGATGGTGCGCAACCGGCATACGGCCCTTGAAAACCTGCTGGTCCGCCCTGTGGTGGACCGCATAGGCCTGCATACGCGTATTCCCTTCCTTGTTTTGCCGCCCGCAGAAGGGGACTAGCGGTCCCTAAAAGACACATCCTATGGCAAGAACGCGTACCAGAATCAAGAAAACATCCGGTGAAGAGGTTCCGTTTTCCGAGAAAAAACTACGGCGTTCCCTCTCCCGCAGCGGGGCGGACCCGGCAACCATCGATGAGATTGTCCGTACCCTTTCTGCTGAACTCTACACGGGCATGACCACCCGGGAAATCTACAACAGGGCTTTTGCGCTGTTAAAGGGTCACGAAAAATCCTTCGCTGCGCGGTACAAGCTGAAAAAGGCCATTTACGAACTGGGGCCCACCGGGTTCCCCTTTGAGAAATTCGTGAGTTCGCTCCTGAACTATTCAGGCTACCATACCGTGACCAATCAGGTTTACCAGGGGGCCTGTGTGAAACATGAAATTGACATTGTAGCCCGCAACGGCGGTTCCCTGACGCTGATCGAATGCAAATTCCATTCAGAGGAAGGCAGGAATTGCACGGTCCGCGTCCCGCTCTACATCAACTCCAGGTACCGGGACGTGGCGGCCGGAAAAACCGTATCTGCCTCCCCGGAGCTGCGGTTGAAACCTGCCTGGGTCGTCACCAACACCCGATTTACCTCGGATGCGCTGGCCTATGGCAAATGTGCAGGAATGTATTTGCTGAGCTGGAACCACCCCAGGGGGAATGGCCTCAAAGACCGGATTGACCGGCACCGGCTTTATCCGATAACGGTAAGCGTCCTGCTGAGCGCAAGGGAAAAGGAATTCTTATTGAAGCGGGAAGTTGTCCTGGGCCGGCAATTGCTGGAGGCTCCCTATCTGCTGGACCACCTGGGCGTTTCCCAAAGCCGGAAATCCCGGATCCTGGACGAATTTGAGGTCCTTTGCAACCACAAGAAAAAACCATGAAGGCAAAATTACAGTTCTGGGGTGCGGCCGGATGCGTTACCGGGTCCAAATACCTGTTGGAATACGACGGGCACAAGGTGCTGGTGGATTGCGGGATGTTCCAGGGGCTCAAGGCTCTCCGCCTGCTCAACCGGGCAACCTGGCCGTCCGATCCGGCGGGGATTCATGCGGTAGTGCTCACCCATGGGCACCTGGATCACGTCGGGTTGTTGCCACGCCTGGTAAGGGACGGTTTCAGAGGGGAGATCTACGGGACGACCCCCACCCTGGCAATTGCCCGGATCGTGCTGGAAGACAGTGCCAAAATACAGGTAGAGGAAGCCGAAAGGGCCCGGGAGGAAGGGTACAGCCGGCATGCGGAGCCCGAGCCCCTCTATACCCCTGAGGATGTGGAGGCCTGCCTGCGGCTATTCGTGCAAACGGATAAGGACCGGTGGTATTCCCTGCCCCCAAAAGCATGGCGGTTCCGGATGCGGTATAACGGGCATATCCTGGGAGCCTGTTTTGTAGAAATGGAGTTGGGGGCAACCCGTGCGGTATTCTCCGGCGACATTGGAAGGCCGGCTGACCCGCTCCTGTTCCCGCCGGAACGCCCCCGGCAGGCAGAGGTGTTGCTGCTGGAGAGCACCTATGGCAACCGACTCCACCCCGGCCTTGATATGGAGGAAGCGCTTGCATCGGAAATCAACGGGACCATTGCAGACCGCGGCACCTGTATCATCCCCTGTTTTGCAGTGGAGCGGCTGCAGGTGGTCATGCTCTTGTTGCTAAACCTGCGCCGGCGCAACCGGATTCCCCGCATACAGGTTTATGTAGACAGCCCGATGGGTAGCAATGTACTGGAATTGTTCGGCCGTTTCCCCGAATGGCACAAACTGTCCCCAAAGGATTTTCATGCGATGAAGGCCGAATTCACGTTGATCGAAAGCTACCGGGATACCTGGAATGCGATCGATGACAGTCGTCCCAAGGTGGTCATTGCCGGTAGCGGGATGCTTAGCGGGGGAAGGGTGCTGGCCTACCTGAGCCAGTTGCTGGACCGTACCGAAACGCGTATCCTCCTGATGGGGTACCAGGCAGAAGGCACCCGGGGGCGCAACCTGCTGGACGGGGCCCATGAATTGAAAATATTTGGAAAGTACGTGCCGGTTAAAGCAATGGTCCGCCATTATGAGTCCCTTTCCGCCCATGCGGACCAATCCGAAATCCTCTGGTGGATTTCCGAACTCGAAAAAGCCCCGGACCGCGTCTTTCTGATCCATGGGGAACCCACTGCCCGTGATGCACTCCGGGTAAAACTCCGGGATACCCGGGGCTGGATTGCGGAGCTTCCGGAAATGAACGAAGAGATTATTCTCTGACCCCTCCTGACAATAATCATCGCCATCCCGGTGTTTTCTCCTTACCTTATACATCGTATAGCGCGCGTTTCAGTTGCGAGCCGATACCCTGAAAACCCTTTGCCATGAAAACCTGGATATTCCCCCTGCTGATCGGTACCCTGCTTTTACAGGGTTGCAGTTCCGTCCAACTGGAGGCGGAGTACAAAGACCCGGATACCGTCTTGTTCCATTCCAACAAACTGCTGATTGTAGGAATGACTGCGGACCGGGAAGTCCGGCAGGAATTTGAAACCCGGTTACAGGAGGTATTCACCGATGCCGGGATTGAAACCTTCCGGAGTATAGACCTGTTCGACGTGGCTTTTACCGAAACCGAGCAGTCGGAAGAAGAGCTGGACCGGGTAGAGGAACAATTGCTCGACAAGGACTTTGACGCCATCCTGTTTACCAAGGTAGTCGGATCGGAAATGCACACATCCCTGGTGCGCAAATTGCGGGAAATCGGTAATACCTACGAAGGTTTCGGCGAAGACTATGTACTCCACCAGGGGATCTACACCGGGCAGGCAGACTACGACGGGGCAACAGACTACCATACGGAAACCTCCCTCTATTGCATCTGTGTGGGCAAGGAGCGCAGCCTGATCTGGCGAAGTAATGTGCTGATCTCCAACCCGCGGAACCCGGATCGTGCGATCCGGGATTATATCCGCCTGATCCGGGGCGAATTGAAGAAAAACCACCTCCTGCTGGGCACGGATATCTTCTGAGGCTTTCAAAGCACCGGGCTGAGCACCCTTGCAGCGCCTTCCGCCAGTTGGTGCAGCCAGGGCCGCTGCCGGAACGACTCGTAGTCCAGCTGCAGGCTTTGCCGGCTGTCCGAAAGGAAGTCCTCCTTCAGGCTGATCGCTATTTCGGGGTCGTACAGAACGGCATTCACCTCATAGTTGTGCTGGAAACTCCGGTTGTCCATGTTCGCGGTGCCCACAGTGGCGATCCGGTCGTCCACCGTAATGACCTTGCTGTGCAAAAAGCCTTTTGGGTAGAGGTAAATCCGGATGCCGGATTTCAGGAACCGGTGGAAATAGGAGCGGATACACCAGGTCACCAACCGGCTGTCGGCCCTGGCAGACAGCAGTATCCGTACATCCACCCCGCCAAGGGCAGCGGTTTGCAGGGCCAGTTGGATGGCCTGGCTCGGAATCAGGTAGGGGTTGGTGATATAGATGTGGTGGCGGGCGTTGTTGATCAACAGGAAAAACAATTGTTCCATCAGGGGGAAATCGTCGTCGGGCCCGGTTGCCAATATCTGGGCGGGGCTACTTCCCGAAAGTTCGGGGGGCAAGGCAGCCGGGTCGGGCAGGGGCAGGTGCTGCCCGGTTACCAGCTCCCAGTCGTTCAGGAACACCGTGTCCAGGTGGGCGGCAGCCGGGCCCTGCAACATCAGGTTCATGTCGTGCCACATGCCCAGGTTCTGGTCCCCCTTCAGGTATTTATCCGAGATGTTGATGCCGCCCGTAAAAGCGGTCTTGCCATCCACAACAATAATTTTCCGGTGGTTGCGGTAATTCAGGGAACTCAGGAATTTACCAAAGCGAAACGGCAGGAAGGCATGGGGTTCGATTCCCGCCTCCCGCAATCGCTTCAGATAGGGTTTGCTCAGGGAAAAACTGCCAATGCTGTCGTACAGCAGGCGGACCTCCACCCCCTGGGCCTCTTTTCTGGTAAAGAGTTCCAGCAGCCGATCGGCCAGTTCCCCCTCTTCAAAGATATAGTACTGGACATGGATGGTTTCCCGTGCGGTTTCCAGGGCTTTAAAAATCCGCTCAAAGGTGATTTGCCCGTCTTTCAGCAATTCCGCCCGGTTGTGCAGGGTAAGCGGAAAATCCGTGTTGATCCCGATGATCCGGCGAATCATCTCGGAGGGACCGCCTCCCGGCCACTTTTCGGAGTCTGCAGGACCCGGGACAGGGGTTCGTCGATGCTGGCTGTACACCTTGAATTTTCGCCGGTTGCGGCCCACCAGGAGGTACAGCAGCATGCCCCCGACGGGTATGGTGAAAATAGCCAGGAGCCATGCAAGGGTTTTCGACGGACGCACGCCGTTGAGCAGCAGGCTTACCACGATGGTCAGGGCGAGCAGGATGTAACCTGCAATCAGGACGATATACCACACAGGCGATAGGGTTTCCCCCTAAATTACATCAATTTAAAATTGATGGGAATGCTATAGGGAACCTTGACGTTCCGGTTGCGCTGCCTGCCCGGTTTCATTTTTGGCAGGGCAGCTATAATGCGCCTGGCCTCTTTCTCCAACAGGTGGTCGGGTCCCCGGGCCACGATATCGGTGACCTGTCCGTCGGAACCGATTGAGAAGAGTACATACACCCTGCCCTCGAGGCCCAGCTCAAGGGCGGTTTTGGGATAGGTGAATTCGTCGGCCACAAATTCCTGGATTTTTTGCTGGAAGCAGGCCCGTTGTTCTGCCTTGGGGACGTTTTCACAGCCGGGGAAAACAGGGACCTCCTCGATCACGGCAAAGGGGACGATGATTTCCTCCTCCTCTTCGACCACTTCGATGTCGGAAGCCTCCAGTTCCACATCGGCCACTACGGTTTCCTGGGTCATTTCCGTACTCTCGATGACGGTTTCCTCAATTTCCTCGGTATTCTCTACCACCTCGATCACTTCGGGTGCTGCCGGGGGGGGAGGGGGGGGAGCAGTCCGGATTTGTTCTGTCTGGGGGACGTCCTCCTGGAGGTTGTCCAGGCTCACCAGTTCTATCAGTTGTTCCTGGGGATCATCGTAGCTCTTGTATTCCAGGGCCCTCCAGGTGATGAAGAGCACAATGGTCAGACCTATCACGAAAAACAGACCGCGGTCCCGGTCGAGGTCGGCGCTTGGATTTTTCTTGACTTGCATGGCTAAACGTTTTTATACCATTAAGTTACAAGCATCCTGCACACAAAAACATGATATTCATCAGGTTGGGGAACGCCTGGGGGGAATGGAAGTCGGGGCCGCTGGCGCAGCCATGGAGTGGGCACTAATCGAAATGGGCGCGGAAGCGGCCATCGGCCAGGGTAACTTCCTCTTTGCTGACCGATGAAGTCACATGGGCGATAAAGGTACCCTCCACATACTGGTCGGAAACGTGAAAGATGATGATGCGGCCTTCGTGGGCAAAGTCGGTTTCCACCCCCTCCCGTCCCGTGGAAAAGGCTACCCGGTATTCGGTAGGCTTCCCGTCCAGGGCTACCTCATGCGCCCCTTTGGTCACATTTAGGGGCAGGTAGAGCGTTATCGGCGTGTTTTCCGGGTAGATCCGGGCAGAGTTGGCTTCCGGGTAGATGCGCGCTGTACCATTGGAATTGCTTTTGTCGGCGTAACGGCTTGTGGTGAGGTTCTCGAAAAAGTACTCCGTCCCGTCAATGGTGAATCGGATAAACGTCTCCTGATCCGGGTACCCGGTATCGGGTTTGGAGCAGGATTGGATCAGCAGGGAGCCAACTAAAGCCAGTGTTGCGAAAATTCGGATACGCGACTTCATAAAGACTACATAATAAGTAGGAAAATACAACGATTTAAAACAAATGAATCGTATATGAAATGCAGATTTATTCGATGAAATGCACTACCGGGACGGTTTCGCAGCCAAACCCTGTCAAAAATTCTCAGGTGCCGGCACAATCTTGAAATCCTTTATCAGTCGTCGCACTGGGCAAGTCCCCCCAGGATTTGTCAACAGAATGGGTCCCTGTATCTTATGGGAATGTACTATCTTTCTGAAAACCTTCAAACTTTAAATCATGCGCAGACTGACCCTATGGATTTTCGCCCTGTTGACATGTTCCGGATCCCTTTTGGCCCAGCAGCAGGTCTATGAATTCCGCACCTACGAGCTCGAATTTTTCCGTCCCGCCGATGTGCTCCACAAATATTTTGAAAATGCGCTCATCCCGGCCCTGAACCGGCAGGGAATCCGCAATATCGGGGCCTTTGAAGAGACCGGGGAGGCGTTGCCGAAAAAGGTATACCTCCTGATTGCCTATGACGATATACAGGCGTTCCAGGGTTCCAAAACCGCTTTGCTGGAGGATGCCCAATACCTTGCGGACGCCGAAGGCTACCTGACGGCTGACCCCCAATCCATGCCCTACAAGCGGTATTCCACCAACCTGATCCAATCCACTACCGGTTTTCCGGTTCTGACGGCACCGGAAGGGGAGGCGGGGTTGTTTGAACTGCGGATCTACGAGAGTTACAACGAGGATGCCCTGAGGCGCAAGGTTAAGATGTTCAACGAAAGCGAATTCGGGATTTTCAAGGACGTGGGCCTGCCGGTGGTCTTTTTCGGATCCAATATCGCCGGGGAACAAATGCCCTGCCTGACCTATATGCTGGCCTTTAAGGACAAGGCAGACCATGCGGCGGCATGGGCGCGTTTCGGTCCCCACCCTGAATGGCAGCGGATCACCAAACTCGAGGAGTACTTTAATGCGATGGACGATATTACCAGGGTGTTCCTGAAGCCGCTTCCGTATTCCCAGTTATAGTCCGTCCTGTCCCGGATCGGGAACTTTCCGCGAAGGTCCAGGCATGAAAAATGCTATACGGGCCGGTTAGCCGGAGCCTAATCTGCCTAATGGGGCGTGACTGGTCTAATCCAGCTGGCCGTATTGTTGGAGATGGCCCAGCACGGCTGCTTCCACCTCCCCGTAATTCCCCTGCACAAGCCAGTGCCCGCCGTCCAGGGGCAGGAAGGTGTAATCCCCTTTCATGTACCCGGCGTTCGATTCGGCGGCAAAGGCCCCGATGGCAACGTCTTTTTTCCCCCAGATAAACAGGGTGGGGACGGTAATATCCCCCAGGGGCTCGTTCTTGCCCCGCCCGATGTTTGCCCGGTAGTAATTGAGGGCGGCAGTCAGGCTTTCCCGCCTGCGGAAGACGCTGAGGTAGTTTTCGACCTCCTCGGGAGCACTTCGTTTCCAAAGCTGCCTGAATTTCCGGAAATCCTTTTTGCGGATCATCATTTCCGGCACCCAGGGCATCAGGAACCACCTGATATACCCACTTCTTTTCTTTTGATCCGGGTCCTGCCGGAATGCCTTGCTGAAGGCGCGGTTGTGGGGTACGGACAGGGCGGTCCAGCTCAGGATCCTGTCCGGGTGGTGGCCGGTAACATGCCAGCCGATGGCCGCGCCCCAGTCGTGGCCAATAAGGTGGAACTTCTCACGTCCAAAAGCAACTGCGATATCCAGGACGTCCTGCCGGAGGTTCCCGATCCTGTAGGCGCTGACCCCTTTCGGGCAGGCATTCGGGCTGTAACCCCGCATATTGGGGGCGATACAGTAGTAGCCCCGGGAAACCAAAGCCGCCATAAGCCGTCGCCACATAAAAGAGGTTTCCGGGAAACCGTGGAGCAGCAGTACTGCCTCGTGGTCCGGGTCCCCGGCCACCAGGCAATCGAACTGGAGGTCTTTGACGGTGATTTGCCGGGTATTGATCATCTTTCCTTTTTTTGTCTAATCCATATTCCTCTGGGAGTCCGGGTTTCAGCGTTCGCCATTCCCGGTTTTTCCTTCCCCCATCTGCACCGTGGGGATACGGATGATTTCCACGGTGGAAGACGCCAACACCACCTTCCCGTTCGTCTTTTCGATGGCCTCCCCGATCAGGCTGTTGAGCAGGTGCTTGGTATACCGCCGTTTTTTGTAATCCACTATGTAACGGAGGTTAAACCGGATCCAGTTGTCGGTCAGTGTCAGGGCCAGGGCAGGCTCCACCAGGGCATCCTCGATATAATAACGGTTGACTACCGTCTTCCATTGGGCAATGGAGCTGTTGACATATTCGGACAACTGTTCCGAGGCAATGCGGATGATGATTTCCTTGGCGAGTTCGATATCCGAGCCATAGCGGATGGGCAGGTCAAATTCGTCCCAGATAAAGGGAAAGTCCCTGGAGTAGTTGTATATGGGGCCCTTGAAAACAAAGGCATTGCTCAGCTTGACGATCCGGCCGCTGTAGTTGTCGCTGCTTACCCATTCCCCAATCTCCATCATGGTGGTGTAGATGCTGTCGATATCGATCACATCCCCTTTGATGCCCGCTATTTGGATGCGGTCCCCGGGCTGATAAACCTTTACAAAAAAAATGTAGAAGGAGCCGGCGATGCTCAGGATGAGTTCCTGCAGCGTAATGGTGATTCCGGCGGTAAGGAGGCCAATGGCCAGGGTAAAGTCCTTTATATTCCCTGTAAAATAGGAGATGCCCAGCAGGAGGATGACGATGTAGCCGATAACCTCGACGCCCTTCTGGGACTTGTAGCGGACGGATGTGTTGGGCAGGTTTTTTCGCAGGAACCGCCTCAGCAGGCCCATGGCGATCACGATGAGGATGACCCAGACGACAAACCGCAGGACTGCGGTTGCTATGGGATGTGCCTCCGTCCATTCCCGGAATAGGTCGATTATTTCCATGCAGTGCCCTGGGGTGATATGGTTTGACCTTCAATTTAGGGAAAATTCTTCAGGGACGGGTCCGGGCCGCGGACTTAACGCATGGGCTCCATTTCGGACCGGATAATCTCGAGGATTCGCTCGATTTTTTCCCTCAGGCCCATGGCCTGCTGATTGGTTACCCGGCACATCCCGTCGATCTGGATCAGGTAATTGGAAAACACATAATCCCTCAGAAGCCTTCGGAATTCCTCCGGCTCGTAGTTCCTGGTTATAGGATCAAAGTCCTCTGAATAGCGATTCTTACTGAGCATAAAGGACTGGCTGTATCTATCGGATAGCCCATTTTCCCGGAGCTCCCTCAGGTTATACCCCTGTATGAGGAATAGCCTGAAATTGGATGATATCGCCTGAACCATGAGTTGTTCTTCTTCAATGACCTTCTGGGTGGTTCCCTGCCAGTTGGTCAGGTTCGTCCTTAATTCCTGGTTTCGGATGAGGTGCAATTTGCCGGAGTTGAGGATTTGGTTGGTAACCCCATTGGCCCCGTCGAAAGTGGGGGTAAGGCCTACCCGGCTTAAGTGCATGCCGACGGAATCCAGGGAAACCGTATCGATTCCATGGTCGATATAACCGAAAAGTGCCTGTATGGAGGCCAGCATCCCGTTGCGCATGTATATTTTTTCATTGACTTCCGCCAGGTTCTCCAGGTAGTCCACTTCCAGTTGCGCAAGCAACTCCTGCTCCTCCCGGTTATTCTGTTGTTCAATGTTCCAGTTGTTCACCTGCAGGGCCAGTAGGATACCGATCATGACAAGCACGATTTCGCCCAGGGCGTACAACAGGTACTGCCTGGTTTTGCTTTGGCCCAAAAGGCCCATTCTGATTTTGTTGAAGAGTTTGATCATATAATGTCGCTTGGTTATGGGAAAAGGTCCCATGATTGTCTGCAGGAAGACCTTTATCCTGAGTAAAAGACCTTTTTTCGGAGAACGATGTTCAGGAGTACCCGAATTACGAAGTACAATCCCAGGACCATAAAAAACCCATTGAATTGAAACTGGAAAATCATATCTGTGAATGGCCAGAAAACCTTATTGAAAAGAGGCCCGGTAATATGTATGTGGAGTAAAAGCCAGACGGCAATTGCCAGGACCTCAAAGAGTACGTTTTTAGATTTGGTTAAATTCTGAAGGCCATACTTGAGGCCAAACACCACCAAAAGGAACGACATGTAAGAAGCCGTTGAAAACCCCAGCCAGTACCACGGGTGTTTTTGGAATACTGTATCGGTCCTCAGAATGTGTTCCAGGTAATCGAAGATGAACAGACCACTTGCCATTAGGAACAGATAAAAATCAAATTGTCGGTAATAAGCTACCCGTTCAGGCATGGTGAAAAGGCTATTATTTTGAAGTCGTGATAATCGGGATTGAAACAATGACGCTTGTCCCATAAGCAACAGGTGCCAATTTAGGTAAATATCCCCATGGGTATTTAAAGTAACAGGCAAATTGTCCAATTTCGCGCCCTGAAGAAATCCCCTGGTTTTCTTTACCTTGATGCAGATAACAACCAACAGCCAGCCATGTTCCGTTTTTTCCGCATGCTCCGTCAGCGCCTTTTGGCTGAAAACCGCTTCGGCCGATATATGATTTATGCAATTGGTGAGATCGTCCTGGTGGTCATCGGGATCCTGATTGCACTGCAGATTAATAACTGGAATGAATTGCGCAAGAAAGCACTGGAAGAATACACCATTCTGGATGAACTGGCCACAACCTTAGGTGGAGATCTGGAACACCAGAAAGACATGATCGGTAAAAATAAGGCATCCCGGGAAGCCATTGCATTTCTTCTGACGTATCTGGAGGGGGATTTACCCTGGAGTGACAGTATTGCGACCTACTTTACCCGGGCACACAGCCGCGGTCATGGTCTGGCCAGGGCACACGCCTATCAGAACGCAAAAGCCCATGGACTGGACTTCCTGCAAACTGATTCCCTGAAAGAACTGCTTACCTGGACCTACGAAGTCAATACGGACTGGCTGGCCGAACTGAACAGCCGGAACAACCTGTACGAAAGCGAGACGGTAATTCCGCTCACCACCCGGTTATTCCGGGAGACCCATATCTCGGATATTTACGTAGATCTGGGAAGGTCCATGTATCCAATGGATTTTGAAGGGCTCAGAGGAAATGCCGTCTACCTCAGCGTGCTCAGGACCACCGATTATAAACGGCAGGAGTTCCTTTATTTCCAGGAGCGGAGATACCGCAGGATGCTTCGCCTCAGGGACATGTTGCAGGAAGAGCTGGCATTGAAGCAGGCAGAATTATAAGGCTCCTGAGCCCTTCCGTCTGGACGTATTCCAAAGTCCTGAAGATGCTTCAATCCGGTTCTCAGGTGACCCGAAGAAACATTGGTTTTTCCTGTACCGATCTGCTTATTTTCGCTACCTTGATATGTTATGTTTCCAAGGAGTTTTTTACTACTGACCTGGTGTTTTCTTTTTACCTCTGTCCTGCAGGCCCAAACCAGCGATCCGTTACCGATACAGCGGATCGACGGGATCACCTTTGACGGCCGCGTGGACGAGGCCGCCTGGGAGGCCATCCCGCCCCTTCCCATGGTACAGTACGAACCCAATGCCGGGGATGCCCCCACGGAACGCACGGAGATCCGCCTGGCCTACGACGACACCTATTTTTACTGTTCCATGCGGGCCTACGACAGCGACCCCAACGGGGTACGTGCCACCTCCCTATACCGGGACCGGATCTCCGGCTCGGACCACCTGGAGCTTCTGTTAGATACCTACAACGATAATGAAACAGGCTACGTCTTTACCACCACGCCTGCAGGCATCCGCAACGATTTGGAGATCTCCAATGACGGTACCGGAGGCACCATCTCGTCCAATTCCTGGCTGAACCGCGATTTCAATACCTTCTGGGATGCCGAGACCACGGTTACCGAAGAGGGCTGGTTTGCCGAAATCCGGATCCCGTTCAGCAGCCTGCGCTTCCAGGATACGGATGGCCGCGTGATCATGGGGCTGACCGTGCAGCGCAAGGTGGCCCGGAAACTGGAACGCCTGGTATTCCCCGCCGTACCGCCCAAGACCAATTACGCTTTCCTTCGGCCCTCCCTCGCCCAGAAGATCGTCCTTACCGGGATCAAGCCCATCAAAACGCTCTATGTAACCCCCTACCTGCTGGCCGGACACGAACAGACCAATGTGCTGAACGAGGCGGGGACCGCCTATGTGGAGAACAAAGAATTACTGGGGAATGTCGGGGGGGATGTGAAGTTCTCCATCACCAATAACCTGACGGCCGACTTTACGATCAACACAGATTTTGCCCAGGCCGAGGCGGACGACCAGCTGGTAAACCTATCTCGTTTTTCCCTCTTCTTTCCGGAAAAAAGGCAGTTTTTCCAGGAGCGGGCATCCATATTTGATTTTCGCACCGGGGGGCAGAGCCGGCTGTTTTTCAGCCGCCGGATCGGCCTGACCAATAACGGGGAGCAGGTGCCTATCTACGGAGGCGTACGCCTGATCGGCCGAATGAAGACCTGGGACCTGGCGGTGCTGGACATGCAGACCCAACAGCAGGATACCATCCCTTCCGAAAATTTCGGGGTGCTTCGGGTGCGCAGGCGCGTCTTTAACCGCAACAGCTATTTGGGCGGAATGTTCACCAGCCGGCTCGATGCGGATGGCAACAGCAACCTGGCCTATGGGGTGGACGGGCTGATCCGGGTGGCGGGGGACGACTACCTGACCCTGCAGTGGGCCCAGACCTTCGACAGCCGCTTCGAGGATGATGCGACATCCGGCTTCAAAAGCGGGCGCCTTGCCCTGGAAATGAACCGCAGGCGCCGCCGCGGCTTTGGGTACACGGTGGGGGCCATCCTTTCCGGGCCCAATTACAACCCGGGGGTGGGCTTCGTGGACCGGAACGATTTTAAATTCGGGACTGCGGCCCTCTCCAACACCTGGTTCCGGGAAGAAGGCCCGTTTATCTGGCACAAGCTGGAGGTACTGGGAAATGCCTACCTGCAAAATGTCAGCAATGACGTCCTTTCTTCGGAATACGGGACGGAGTGGTCCTTTTCGAGGCGGAACCTCGATAACGGCGGCCTGCTGGTCAAGAAGGTCTATGAAAATATCCTCTCGGACTTCCCCCTGGCGGAAAGCGTGGTCATCCCCCCGGGGGCCTATGACTTCTACCGGGTCACCGGCACCTACAGCATGGCCGTGGACCGTACCCTGCGGACGGGGGTAGTGCTCGAAACCGGGACTTTTTACGATGGTTGGCTGCACGCGATCACCCTCACCCCCTCCTGGTACCAGTCCAAATATTTCCAGCTGAACCTGGAGTACAGCTACAACTACGGAATTTTTGACCAGCGGGACGAATTGCTGAATTTCCACATTGCCCGCCTGCGGGTTGGGACCGCCCTGGACCGCCATATTTCGACCAATGCGCTGTTGCAATACAACGGTGCCCAGGACCTGTTTTCATTCAATGTCCGTTTCCGATGGAACTTCCGGGAAGGGCAGGACCTGTGGGTGGTTTTCAATTCCGGCCTGAATACGGACCGGATGGGTTTTGTTCCGGCGCTGCCCCGGATCGATAACCGGAGCGTGCTGTTGAAGTATATACATACTTTCATATTTTAGGACAAACGTCCAATAAACTATGGATACGGAATAAAAGGGATGGTACCATGGAACGTGTAATCTACACCTTGGTTTGGGCAGCCATTCTCCAGGGCCTGCTTCTCGGGATGCTTTATTTGTTATCGAATAAGCACAGAAGCCGGGCTAACAGCATATTGGGCTTTTTTATTCTGGCCTTCGTCTTCGAGGCATTTACTTTCGTGCCTGTGGAAGACCTCTGGGGGTATCCCACCGGCGGGTATTTTACCCTTCCTGAAGTTAAGATGCTCTTCCCGGTACTCTTTCTGCACTATGTCCTTGAGAAAATCGGCCGGGCCCACCACTACCTATATTTTCTGAAGGTTCATTATTTCCTGGCTTTCGCAGTCATTGCCATTACCCCGCTGAATATTTTCCTGTTTGTTTTCAGGGGGGAAACCATTTATCAACTGCTCGACTTTCAGACCGTTGAAGGGGTGTTCATGACCATGCAGTATTATGCTTTTGTGCTCACTCTCGTCGGCATGGCCCTTGCCATTCGCGAAATCCAGAATTATAAAACGCTGGTCAAAAACACCTTTTCGGACCTGGCCATGTTGCAGATCCGTTGGCTCTGGCAGTTTGTTTTGGGTGTAAGCCCCATTGTGCTGGTATGGGGTTTGGAATTAGGGAGGATTGCCTTTGGCGGGGGAGGAGGCAGCGATGTCACTTCCTTTACCTGGCTGTTGATCATCATCTTTATATACTTCCTGAGTTATAAAGCCTACCAACAAAAAACTTTGTGGCAGCAGCCTCCCGGGCCTGCAGGAAAATATGGGAACAGGAAAGATCCGCATGCCGAAACCGATCATAAAGACTATGCGGCATTGGGCCAAAAACTGGAAGGTTTTATGGAATCCACCAAGATTTACAATCAGCACGACCTGACCCTCCATGAGCTGTCCAAGGCCGTGGATATTTCCCCCCGATTGATTTCAGGGTGCATCAACCGACACTTCAATAATAACTTTGCCGAGTGGGTCAACGGCTTCAGGGTGGATGCGGCCAGGTCCAAGTTGGAGGATCCCGCCTTCAATCACTTGTCTGTGGAGGGGATTGGTTCGGACTCCGGTTTCAAGTCGCGTTCTGCCATGTATGCCGCCTTCCGGAAACTAACCGGGCATACCCCGGGCTACTTCAGGAGGGAATAATGTCCTGATTCCGGAAATCCGTACATATGGAGGGTTGCTGAACTGATACAACCCCTCATACCCCGTTGTCATTGAGGTAAAGAATCTAAAAATTTACGATTATGAAACTACTACCAATTGCAGCAGGGGCAAGAATCGAGGCAGTTGATGCCTTAAGAGGATTTGCTTTACTGGGGGTGCTGTTGGCCAATGTGCCTTACGCAGGCCCGGATACCATAACCGGTCAATGGGATGACATCCTGACATTTCTATCTCATTTTCTGATCTCAAAGAAGTTCATAACGGCTTTCTCCATCTTATTCGGTTTCGGATTTTATATCCAGATGACCCGGGCCGAAGCAAAAGGTATCCACTTCAGGAGTTATTTCCTGATCCGGATGGGACTGCTTTTCCTGATCGGTATAATCCATTCCTATGGCCTGTGGAACGGGGATATCATCATGTCCTACGCCCTGGGAGGTGTTATCCTGTTATGGGTTCGCCACTGGTCGGTTAAGAAATTGTTCCTATTGGCCATACTGTTTAATGTGGTGCTGACAGGGATCTTCTTTATTGGCAACAGCGCTTTCGGATGGCAGATTTACGATTACGATTATGCCCTGGACCGGGAGTATCCCTTAACTTCTTCCATTGCTCGCTATCTGACCATTAATTTTATAATGAATCCCTGGACGAATTTTTTCAAGGACATGCCCATTACCCTGGTCTTTACTTTTGGGAATATGCTCATTGGGCTCCTGCTGGGAAAGCTCGATTTTTTCCGCCTTTCCGAAAAAGCCCGTAGAATCTCCACGTATTTGATTGTACTGGGGGGTACCATAGGATTGGCCTCGAGTTATTGCTACCACAAAATCATGGTAGGCGAGATCGAACTGGACCTTCCCCTCCTGTGGGTGCCGTTTGTCCTGGCCGCTGGGATGATCCTTCAGAGCCTGTGCTATATTTCGCTATTTGTACGCGCCTTCCAATTGCCAAAGATCAAGGCTGTCCTAAGGTTCTTCAGCATTGTAGGGCGCACCGCGTTAAGCAATTATATTCTGCAATCCGTTTTTTACCTAACCATCTTCTACCATTGTACCCACCTGTTTCAGCTATTTGGGAAAATTACCATGGGCCAGACCTTTCTGCTCGCCCTTGTATTGTTCGTTATCCAAACGGGGATTAGTTACCTCTGGCTTAAAAAGCACTCCCAGGGCCCCCTGGAATATATTTGGAAGAAACTCAGTTACGGCATGGCGACAAGCAGGTCTTGATTTGGTGATTTGATGAAGGGTCCCTGGAGTTTCAGCTTGAAGCTCTGAGGGATCCTTTTTTCTATTTTAACCCCTCAATGGTTTCCATAAGCCCCTCCCTGAAGAGGGCTTCCGCCGGGTTGCACCCCACATGCTGGTAGCGGAAGCGTTGATCCTTCTCTATTACCAGGAGGGGTATCACCGCCCAGGTCCGCATTGATGACATAGAAGGACACCTCGCCTTCATCGAAAGCCGCTTTTACCTGTTCCAGTTCCCGTAATTCCAGGATACAGGGTTTGCACCAGGTACCGAAAAAATCCAATACGACCACCTGGCCCTCCAAAATGGAAAATAATGCCCAGGATGTCCATTAGAGCCAGTGACATATGTGCTGTTTCGGATGCGGTGCTGGCTATATCTCCTTAAAGATACCATAGTCTGCCGAACCCTCGCAAGGTCTGCTGTGTTTGGTGTTAAACCCGGATTATGGGTTTGTTTTTTTGTACTTTGGCGTAACCAACCATTACCAACTCATGCTTCCCTTCTTCCGCCAACTCCGTAAAAGACTCCTGACTGAAAACCGCGTCCGCAACTATATGCTCTATGCCGTCGGGGAAATCACCCTGGTGGTTTTCGGGATATTGATCGCGCTGTGGGTGAACGATTGGAGCGAAGACCGGAAAGAAGGGGAAAGAAGGGATAAGTTGCTCAACGCCCTCTCCGTGGAATTTAACGCCAACCTGGTGCAACTGGACAGCGTGATGCTCTTCAATGACCGGGTGCTCGATGCGTCCCTTAAATTGATACGGCTGGAGCCTGAGGCGGCCCTTTCCATCCCGTCCGATACGCTGAGGGACTGGCTCCAGAATACCAGCTGGCTCTGGACCTTTAATCCCCAGAACGGGGCGCTGCGATCGGGGATTTCCTCAGGGGATATCCACCTGATCAAAAGTGATTCACTGATCAATTTGCTTTTCAGCTGGCAGGATGTGGTTGCGGATGCCGGGGAAAACGAAGAAAGGCATATCGACAGTCAGCTCAGTTCCCCTTCCGTTATAGCCCCTTACGTCAGAAGCACCGATTTTTACCGGATCACCTATCCCAAAATGGTGAAAAGCAAATTTCCCTCCGATTACCCGGGTCTGGTGCGCGACCCTATTTTTGAGGATTACCTCTCCGAAGTATACGGCCATACCCGGGATGCCAAAAATGAACTCCAGCTTGTACGGAAACAGAACCTGAAGATCCTCCAACTGGTGGACAGGGAGCTGGGACGTGCCAATTGATACGGGCGTTGGGATCGGCCGGCTTAACTTCTTGCCATCGGAAGGGACTGTCGGCCAGGATAATGATGCCGGGGTTTTCCGGGCCCGCACTACCGGAGGCCTTTCCGCAATTGCCAAAGGCGCGCGTAACGAAGCATAACGAAATACGCATTGGTTGCGGCGCCTACAAACCCCGGGAGTCCCTGCATGAAACCGCCCCGGACCAGGTATTGGTGGATAAAGCGCCAAAGCGGTTTCACCGTAAAATGATAGAGGGTGGGCCGGATGCCTTTCCGATGGTATTCCCGGGCCTGCAGGTTGGCATACCGGTCTTTTTTCCTAAAATACTGCTCCCAGGAAGTGTAGGTATAGTGCCAGATTGGGTTGTGCAGCTTGCCGGCCCGCCCACGGCAGATTTTTCCCTGCTCATGAACCAGCACCTCTTTTTTGTAATTGCAGCATGAACGGTCCATCATACGGAGCTTGCAACTTTCCCTGAAGAAATTTTCACGCATAAAGCGACCCATAAAGTAATGCCGGAAGGGCACTTTGTAACCGGACAATACGTTGCCAGAGCTGAGTACCTGTTGGATTTCTTCCCGCAAGGCGGCGGATATGCGCTCGTCTGCATCCAAAAACAGGATCATATCGTGGGTTGCCTGCCGGGCGGCGTATAAACGCTGCTCCAGGAAATTGGTAAATGGTTTTTCCAGGAATAGCACGTCGTACTCCTGGGCTATTTGCCGTGTACGGTCCGTACTGCAGGAATCCACCACAAGGACCTCGTCGGCAAAAAGGGCACTTTCCAGTACCCCGCGGATATGATCCTCTTCATTGCGGGTCAGTATGACAATACTCAATTTTTTTCGGGAAGGTGCTGTGTCAGGGACAATCTCCATGGAATCCCGGAGAGGGAAAGCGGCATTCAAGTGCTGCGTGGCGAGCCTTTCCGGCTGGGTGACTGCAGGGGCCCCGGGGCTCCTGTTGCTTTGAAAGGCAAGTCCTTTAGTCTGGGCTGTCCGGGAATTTGGCAAGATGAACATAGGAAGCTGTATTTATCCCTAAAATCCCCCAACCTTCCCAAACAGACGTCCTGAATCGTGTCCGCGGCAAAAATCCGGACAGGTTGCCTGCTGCCTGAAATCTGTGGGATCCTTATGCTTTGCAGGGACGCTGCTGTTGAATGCCCGCCTCTTTCGGTTGGATTTGTTATTTTAAGCGGAAAGAAATCGATGTTAAACAACAGGATGTCCGGAAAACTTCATTACAGATGCGCCCGCCCGGGGCTTGCATTGGTTTTTCTTTTGATGGCACTCATGCCAGTGTGTGCCATAGCCCAGGAAGGACAAAGGATATACGGAAAGATTACCGATGGCTTCGATCCTTTGCAGGGAGTCGCGGTAGGTGTGAAAGGGACGTCGACGGAAGTCTTTTCCGATGCCGGTGGGATGTATGAGATTTTCGCCTCCCCCAGGGATGAACTGGTCTTTTCAAGGGCCGGTATGGATACCTTGCACATCGTGGTGGAGGATGTGACTTCGAGGCTGAATATCGAAATGCGCCGGCAGGTTCAGGAACTGGACGAAGTGGTGGTGACCGAATCAAAAATCTCCATGCAAAAGCAACTAGCCATGGATTATTTCACCAAACCGTCCATTATCAACACCTCCTTTGGCTACCTGGACAACGAAAAATCCGCCTACCACTTTTACGTGATAGACGGGGAGAAGATCAACCTGGCGGCCCCGGATATTGTAAGTGTTATCGCGGCCCGCATACCCGGGGCCCGTGTCCGTTCGAACAGCACGGGCGAACGTGTCGTATCGTTTCGCGGGGGCGCGGGTTCCGTGTCGCTGATGAGCCAGCCGGTTTATGAGATCGACGGGGTGTTATACACGGATACCCCGACCTGGCTCCCATTGAACAATATTTTGCGAATCGGGGTCATCCCCGGCCTGCAGGCGGTATGGCGCTATGGGGCCATTGCCACCGGCGGACTGGTCATTATCAATACCCGGAATAGTGTCCACGGCCTGAGGGAGGAGGGTAGCCTTGAGCGGTACGACCAGGCGCGTTTGCGGCACAACCTGGCATCGGATAATTATCTGACACCGGAAGATGCTGCGAAAAGCGCACCTACCTACCTGGTTGAACTGGCCAATGCGCAATCCGAAAGCCAGGCTGTGGATGTCATCGAAGGGTATGCCGGCGCTTTTTCCGGTGACCCCAATTTCTGGGTGGAATGCTATAAGTCGCTGTTCGAAAAATGGGGGCCGGAACCGGCCGATTCCCTCCTGGACAGCCATGGGGAACGCTTTTACTCCAACCCGATCTACCTCAGGACGCTTGCCTTTACCTACGAACATCAGAGACGGCCGGAAAAGGCACATGAACTGTACAAACAGGTGCTGCTACTGAGGCCGGACTACGCCCAGAGCTATATTGACCTGGCAAACAGTTACTATGGGATCGGGGACCACTCAAAGGCATATGCGCTGTTGCTGCGGTACCTGAACCTGGTCGACGGGGATTTGGTGGCCAGGGATACGGTCGATTTACCGGTGCTGTTGGACAATGAGCTCGTCGCCGTAGCATCCGTATCGGGAAATCTACGGACCCAATCGGAATCGGTGGAGCCGGAAGGTACCCGTCTGTTTTTTACCTGGAGCGATGCCGAAGCGGAATTTGAGCTGCAGTTTGTCAACCCGGGAAACCAGTATTACAACTGGAAGCATTCCCTGCAAAACGATGCGGCCCGGATCTACAGGGAGAAAGTTCACGGGTATACCTCCCAGGAGTATTTAATGGATGATTCCCTTCCCGGGCAGTGGCAAGTGCGTTGTACCTATTACGGAAACAAAAAATTGTCTCCCACCTATCTGAAAATGTACATATACAGGGATTTTGGCCAACCCTCTCAGACACGGGAGGTCCGGACGTTCCGCCTGGACCTGAAAGACGTGAGCCGGCAGTTGCTTACTTTTTCAATAGGGCCAAAAGGCGTCAAATTAAGGTGACGTCGACGCAGTCCAGGACAAATCGATATTGGGCAAAGGTCTTGGGCAGGGCCTCTTCTCTGGGGTTCCTAGAGCTCCGTACATCCAAGAAGCGCATCTGCCGTGTCGCGATTCGTAATTACTGCTGGTATTTTAATATCGCCCCATTTCATCCCCTGCCGGATGCACATCATTTCGAAATGCCTGATAAGCCCTGGGGACCGATTGATTTTTAGAGGATTCAATTGACCAATTTCCCTTGCATACCGATAATGGTAGTTTTTCAGCAATTCCCGCTCCAGTTTCACGGCCTGTGGTAGTTCCCCATCCTGATCGGTCAGGATCCGGTACCCTCTATAAGCGTAATCCGGCACCAGTATCCGGTTGAATTGAGGTTGTCCCAACTCCGTAAAAAGCCTGAGGGCATCTGATTCAGTAACTTTTTCCCCTACCAGGTCACTGGTTTGGTTATTGCGCCCAATGAATTTCATTAAGGGCAATCCATTCCAGAATCCCTCTATCCTGACAATATCATGGGTTCTATAGCGATACAGGCCACTTTGGTTTGATAATACCAGTTCGTAGTCCGCATCCTTCCTTACATTCATTACGTCAACCACACTGCCATTATCCTGGATGAATTCAAGAAAGTTAAATCCGATCAGCGGGATCGCAAGCCCGGTTTCCCTCAATGGAATCGAAATTGGCGCTTCGGTGGATAACATCCCTTTAGGCTGGATCTCGGCATTTGGGAAATATGCTTTGAGTTGCTCAGCATAGATTGCGGAACTTCCTGCTGTCCAGCAGGAAATCAATTTCAGGTGCGGCCAAACCACCCGGCTATCGAAGTGGTCGGTTTCCAGCAGTTGCCGGAGACGTTCAAGCTCGGATAGCGACAGGGCAGGGGCTTTTCCTATCGCGGCATTGTAAAGGATTTTATCCCGGTTTGCTTCGATGAACTCGATGAGTGAGATCAGGTAGGTAGGGCTCCAAACAAAAAATATTTCAAGGTCTTTTGCCCGTAATAGCTCAATGGCCAGTTGCATCCGAAACTCCTGAAAGGACCTTAAACTCTGCAACCCTGGGGTATTTACACTGAACTTCCTTGCCATCATTTTTCCGAAAAAACCAAGAAAATCTTCATCGTCTTCAAAACACTTGCGACCAGGGACGGACTTCAGCCCCTCCAGGGCAGGGGGTGAAATACTGTAGAATGTTTTCAGGGATGTGAGCCTGGGCCGGTGTTTTAGTGTGTCATGGATATAAATTGACATATATCCCCTGAAATTCCGTAAAGCAGCAGCCGTATACGGGATGATTTTCCGGGGGCCACTGCTTCCAGAAGTCTGCTCAAAAGCGACAATTTTTGATCTGGTAAGAAAGGAAGGCTTACCTATTTGGCTATCCTCGATGAAGTGTTGGACATCCTCATAGGAGATCAGTGGTATTTTTTTCCGGAACTCCTCCATGGTATCAGCCCTGCTGATACCAAAGGAGCGGCCGTACCTGCTTCCCGACAATTCAAGCATTACCCGGGAGTAGGTTTGTCTCAGCGTCCTTTCGGGGTTTTTCAACTGGCACCTGAAACGACGGTAGTCCCGGTATGTTGTGGCAAGGAATAAGTTTCGAGAGAAACTCATGGCAGGTTGAATTCCCGGATGAAACTTTTCGCCTTTTTTCTCAAATACTTGCTCCAGACGTTCATGAAAAACGAAAAATCCAGTTTTCCCAGGCACGCCATTTCGAATCCATATTGGTAATTTGGATTATTTCGGACAAAAAAGGCTATTTCAGGAACCTGGTCCACAAGTTCCCGGGTAATGGGGGTTACGTGGCGGCCAAGGCTGCCCGATCCGGGATGGGGCTTTATCAACCCTTGCCCCGGCTGGAAGTTTAACCCGAAACGGTCTTTGGCAAGGACATCGATAATCCGCTGGATTTCAGGTGGGGTAGAACTGTCGTGACGGGGCCAGTAATTAGGGGTGTTCCTGGCCATGGTCAGGTAGGTTCGATAACCCATGACCACAAGGAACCAGTAAAAGGGTTCCTTGGGGTATTTTAATTTGTGTTCGAGCAGATAATTGCCGACGCTCCTGTGCAGCGCCTTTTGTCCCCAGTACGCTTTCCGGAACATCGTGTCCCCAGAAAAGTAGACCCAATTCCTTTTTCCGTCCACGCGGATACTGTAGATTTTGGACGTGGTGAATCCCCCCAATTTAGAAGGGTTCACGCGGTCAAATCCGCAAAAGACATAATCCTTCTCCGCCAGGTCTGAAATGAACTTTTCCTTTTTAACCCCATCGTAGTTTTTCTGATACAACTGCCACATCTTGTCAAGGAGGGTACCTGATACCTCTTGAACCGGAATTCTTTGAATTGAGAGTTGAGGTTTCCCCCGGTGTTTAATCGGCGGTTGTTCTGTCTGAGTTGCGACTTTCATGATCTGGTATTATAATTTAAACGATACGTTTTCCTCTTGTTCCCATTCCGGCTTGTTTGCTCTGGGGCCTGATTTATAAAGGTCGGAAAGCATTACGGCAGACATATCCGCCAGGGAGTGATGAAAACTCCGCTTTCCCATCCGGCTGATCATACGCTGTTGATTTTCCAGGATTGCGCGATCCTGCTTTACCACCTTTCGGGTGATCAGCCAGATAACCGGGTAGATGGCCCGGGTAAAGAACCCGAATTGCAACCCCATCCGGATGTAAACCGAGGTTTTGCCTGTATCATTCGGGGTAACATGCAAATGCGTTACCAGGTGTGATTTTCCAAACCAGTAATCAATCTGCAGGGAACCCGGGTAATGGTACTCGTCCACATGCCTGATTTCTTTTTTGTTTGTTAGTACCCTAAGGTCTTTCTCCCCGGATTTTTTCTGATTTTCGCCTTTCGTTTCTGCTACAACCCGGTCATTGGTACCCCGAATGACCACGTTGATGAATTGCGCGGGATTGGAACGGAACAGGCCTCTGTGGACAAAACAGGTATGTGCACTATCCATACCGTTTTCCAGTATCAGATCAGGGGAGGCAATGGTTTGGTATTTTATGTCGAACCATCGATGGTTTTTATCCCTGGGAAGCGACCTCGGCAATTTTTCCTCCAAGGGATTTCCTGAAATATCTTTTATCCAAACCCATCCGTCCTGCTCAATTACACGGTAGGTCGGAATACGAAATCGAAGTTTCCCGGTTCTTTCCGCAGGCCCGTGACAGGGGATTGCGGTGCACCTTCCTTCACAGTTAAACTGCCAGCCGTGATACGCACACTCAATTTGATCACCGCGCACCTTTCCCATTGATAACGGAAGGTTTTTATGTGGGCACCGGTCTTGCATGGCAACCGGGGTGCCATCCCTTTTGCGGAACAGGACAACCGGTTCGCCGAAGAATTCCATTGCCAATGGCTTTTTGCGGAGCTCTTTGCTCAGGACGGCAACATGCCATCCATCCCGGAGGTGGTTCGGAATTGATATAGGATCTTCTGAGTTCATAATCTTACAATATTTTAAAGTCCGGAAACGAGGGGGAATTCAAGTTCCTGCATGGGTCCTTTTCAATCTTATCCGATGTTGGATGGACAGTCAGGACCTTGGCCGTAATGGAAATTGACAGAAATCCCTTTAGCCTGCTAATCAAAGGATCCCGCCTGCCAAGGCCCAGATGCAGCAGGTTGTATTTATTTTCACAGCAAAAATTAAAGGCCCACCGGATCAGGTCCAAAGCAGATTCGGCATCCTCATCATCCAAGCGGATTATTTGATTGATATACAGCTCCCTGAAGGCTTCCCCCTTCCTGGGAAATTGAGGCAACTTTAGGGTTGCCTGCAGGATTCGCATCAGTAGGAAGAACAGGTAGGATCCTTTTTTGAATTTTGTGATTCTGGTTTTTTTATAATTACCCAGGTCCAGTAACTCACAAATTGCCGTTATCCTGCCAGAAGATTCCAGTATGGCATACTCCGATGCCGAATGATAATTAAAATCGAGCGGCATAAAACTCCCCGTCCCCCTGTTTTTGGCCATGAATCCTTCAATTTTTGCCCTGTCCGATTTGGCAGCCAACCGGATTGTTCCGTTGGGGTTGAAATTTTTCTTGCGGGTTATTATTAAAGACTTCGTCACAAACTCACTGTACTCCCGGATCAGGGGCATATTTTTTACCTGTCCCGCTTTGATTTTGAAGAATCGATCCACCGGATTATTCCCGTTCAGAAAAACAAAGTATCCTACACCCGGAGGGTACATGGATTCAAATTCCATGATCATAAATTCTATGAGCCTTGTGAAAAGCCCTTGGCGCTGAAAATCCGGGTGGATGAAAAAGTTCCCGAAATACCTCAGGTTGGTGCCAAGGCCGGCCATATACCCCTGGTGATCCACTATCTTCCCAAAGCCCGCAAGGACATTCTCCTTGAATATGCCATAAAACCGACAAGTGCCGCTCAAAAGGCCGTTCCGGTCAAACAGGCAGCTGCCAAAATCGAATTTCAGGTCATAGAACAGCGATCGCATGGGCGATGCCTCGATGATTTCGAGCATCCTTTGGTTGTATGAGGTATCAAGTTCCCGAATGGTTGCCATCAGCTATAAATTTTATGATTAGGACCTTTATCCGCCAGGCAAAACCACCGCATGAATAATCCTCAAGTCTAATTACAGTATAGAATTCTGCGATGTTGGTTTGCTTACGGGTTACAAAATATCACAAGGTGTTCATACCCGTGTCCGAAAATGTGCCACGAGCAATAATCCGGACCAACTTGTTATTTCTGTGACTTAACACGATTAACCACCGGTCTTCGCAAGGACCTAATTCTTATTTCAGAAAAGACGGGGGTCTGCTGGTAGAAAAGAGGGTGGGCAGTTAACTCTTGAATGCCTTTTGCGGGGTCACTCTGTGATTCGAAGATAGTTTGTCATCCAGTCGGGCTTACATAGCCCAGATTCAATCTATTTTGGTAGAGCGAACAATGGTGTTACCTTATTCATGATGCAAAGGATACACCTAGCCGATGATCAATTTTTCCGGATCCTCAGCGCATACGCCTTCCCGGGATTTTCTTTAAGCACGAGGTCCAGGTCATCCTGCCTAAAGCCGTTTTCCCGGAGTCGTGGGATCAGGTGGGTGAACAGATCCGTATAGCCCCGGTAGCCACCGCCATTTGGTTCTCCCACATCGTACCAGCCGGCATCGTGGGAGATCAGGACATGGTCCAGGATGCCTTGGGATTTGAACCTCGAAAGTGTTTGTACATACCAGGGAATATTGCCGGTACCATCCGCAGGCCCGGGCTGCCCGGCTTGGATGTGGTCCAGCGATATCCAGGCCCCCTGCCTGGCAGCCTGCAGGTAACCTTCGAAGGTCCCGTTCTGCGCATGGGTCCAGACAAAGGCGTCGGGAGACACCCCCATTTCCTGCAGGATTTTTAATTGTGCCAGCGCCGGCGCGTCTCCCCCCGTATGCGAGACAATGGCCAAACCGGTTTCCAGATGCGTGAGCGCTGCCGCCCGGACCAGTTTTTCATGCATTGGCGGGAGCGTATCACGGTTTTCGACGGATATTTTGATGAACCCGGGCCGAATGCCCGTATTATCAATACCCTGCCGGAACTCGTCAATCCAGATTGCAGCCAGTTCCCCCGGCGAGGAATCCAGCGCAAAACCGGGGACAAACTTGTTTGTGCCTGCCCCGTAAAACCCGGTATTGGTCAGGATGTGGATGCCTGTTGCCTCCGAAAGCTCCTTCAGTACCCGGGGGTCGCGTCCCAGATAGGCGGGGGTGCAATCCAGGAACGTGCCAACGCCATACTGCCTGAGCTCCTGCAGGTACGGCAAAGCGCGGGCCACCACTTCCTTGCGATCCCAGCGGTGATAGCCCGTGCTGTCGGCACCGATCCAATCCACCAAAATGTGTTCGTGGATCAGCGTCAGCCCCATATCCCGGGAATCAATAGCTCCCTGAACGGTGATGACCTGTCCCGGCAATACCCAGGGCAGGAGTAGGGCCGCTACCAGAAAGAATGGATTGAATGGATTTTTCATGCGTCCCATGGTCTTTTCAATAGATATGAAAAGGTAGTATAAGTTACGCATTAGGATTCGCCAGAGTGCGAAAATATTCCTATACTCCCTTTCACAGATTGTTATGAAACAACTGCCAGCCAACACCCGACGGGATCGGTTTTACCATGTCGATCTTCATCGCAAACCTGGCCTTTGAAGAGGCCGCCATGCTGCAACAGGCCAAATTGGCCACCCTGATAGCATTTGTTCTCGCCGTGTTCCTCGGGGTAGTAATATTTCGGGTGTTTGTGCGGGAATTTGAGGACGGAGTTGGCCCTTGAAAGAGCCAGAACCTTCCGCGTCCTTTGATTAAGTTAAATCGCGTCCGGATTGCCAGCGGCCGCTCACCAAATCTCGTCCTGTCCGGGGTCCTTTTGGCAATCGCGTAAGTCGGGTTTAGGAAGCTCCCATTGCGGAGTAGCTGCAGCAAAATCCCGGCAGAATTGAACAGCCCGCACATTCCATCCGGACAGGTCCTGGTTAAATGATGGGGCGCCTTGGAACATCCACTGCATATTGTATACTCTTTGTGTCTCCCAGGAACGGATATCCTGGTTGAATTGTCCTGCTTGTTCAAACATGCCCTGCATGGATATGACTCGGGAGACATCCCAATTTTGTAAGTCCCTGTTAAACCCGGATCTGACAAACATAAAATTCATAAAAACCACGGAACTCACATCCCAATTCCCGATTTCCTGGTTGAAGGTTTCACCTCGCTCCTGATCCGGTGCCTGGCCTGTGTCTGCCTGACCAAACATGGAACTCATGTCCAGGACCTGGGCGGTATCCCAGTCTCCAATCGGCTGATTGAACGGGGAGGCATAGAACATACCTTCCATAAATAATACCTGGCCGACATCCCAGGACTCCAGGGGTTGATTGAAATTGGTAAAGGCAAATACATACCTCATGTTTTGCACCTTGCTCACATTCCAATGGCCAACTGGTTGGTTGAATCCGGACTTATAAAACATGCGTTCCATGGACCTGACCTCCCCAAGATCCCAGTGCTCCAGTGGCTGGTTAAACGGGCGCCCGAGGAAAACCTGGCTCATATCGGTCACATGGCTTACATCCCAGGATTCGATACTTCCTACCGGTCCACCGTCTTGGAATAAGCCCCTAAAGTTGGTTATGCGACTGGTACAGACCTGGCTTAAATCGGCGTCAGCGGACACCAGATCCCTTAGCATGGACTCATCCACGAGTCGATACACCACGCCGTTTATTTTTGCGGTATCTCCGGCTTCGGCCCAGGAGGCAGCCTTTACCGTTACGCCGTTGGGATCGAGGAACAAAGCTTGAGACGACTCTATTGGATCCCCCCCGTTCCTCGTCATCTCAAAGGTGCCGAGGAACCGGTTATTCGTAGCCTCAAAAGTACCCTCAAAGTGGATTTTGTAGTCCGCATAGCCCCAGTAGCATTCCGTGAGGGCCGACTGGGCTTTGCTTGTAAAGGTCAGGATGTCCGATTCAACCTGATAGGTGGTAGCCCATTCAAAATTCAGGTAATTACCGAAAATGCTGACGATTTCCACGAAAGTAGGGTAGTGGATATACATCCGATTTCCGGAAGGGTCAAAAAAGGTATTGGTGGTAGCACTGTAACCGGTCCAGAGGCCCAGCACTACCGTTTCAAATTCTTCGCGGTCGGGCCCTTCGTATGAGTCGACGCTCAACACCTCGACTTCAGCGTTGTAAACAGTGGAGAAACCTGTCTGGCCTGCGCTTACCAGGAGGGGTTGCCCGGTACGGCCACCCAGGATCCGGGAGGCGGGAAAATTGGTGGCGACCGGGACAGTAACGGGCCCCTCGGGCCCCTCAGCTTCATCGGTTTCTTTGGAACAGGCCGTCAGCAGGAACAGGCTGCCCAGGATCGGAATAAGGGATTGCAGCGTTTTCATCTTGCGGATTTTCGTGTAAAGCTACACGCGGGAAGCGTCCGCAGCCGGATTCGTAGACGAACGACGGATTCCTGTAGGCAAAGGGGTCAATTTAATAGACCAGGCCAAACAGGGCTACTGCTCAAGCAACTGCAGCTCGATTTTCCGGAATTCGGTGGGATGGCTCTCCGCCTGTATGGCGATGTACCCGGATGCCATTGGCTGGCCCTCGACATAGGCTTCGGGTTTGTAGCCGCTGATGGCCCCGCCCCCCATCCGTGGGCTGAAATAGGTCATGACCGTGTCTCCCTCCACCAGGTGGTGGATCACCGAATCCCCCAGTACCACCATCTCCACCGTCACCCATCGGTCGCCCCTGAAGGTTTTGGAGTTGGAGTTCATGCAGTGTTCGGTGCGGAGTTCCCCGTCCATCACAACGTTGGAACCGGGCGTGCACAGGTTCATGGTGGAACGCTCTCCTTCGTCCCTGCCGCCCAACAGTTGCGCTTCCAGGGAAATAGGGAAGTCCTGGTGGAGGCCCATACTGGCCGGGGACTGGCAATGCAGCATGAAGCCGTTGTTGCGATAGGCCCATTCCGGACCATCGGCCACCTGTTCGCCCACAAAGCGGTATTCGGCCCGGAGCCGGTAGCGGGAAAACGGGGTTTTGTAAAACAGGTGCCCGTAGGTCTCCCCGATGGTGTCGTAATCGGCATAGGAAACCTTCAGGATGGAGTCTTCCACCCGGAAGGTACCCCGGTAGTTATCCCCCAGTTCAAATCCGCGGATCTTCGGCTGCCAGTCGCCAAGGTCTTTGCCGTTGAAGAGTTGGATCCACTCCGGCTCCTCCAAGTCGGGCTCCCCTGTCTGGGGGCCTTTTTTTTCGCCACAGGCCACTGCCAGGGCCAAAATCAGGAGGAAGAGGAGGGATGCTCTCATGGTTAAGGTTTTGGTTGCTTGTAATAAATGTAGGGATTTTGGGGAGATTCAGGGTGGGGCGTAATCCGTGAAAGGCCTAACCGATTTTGGCTGTCCCCCAGAAATTGAAGCTGGCCGGTTTCCAACCGGGGATATACATGGTCTGCATACGGGTTATCTCAAATCCATTATTTGTGATTATTGCCGGTATGTCCCGGTTGAGGTTACAACCGCCACCAAGACGCTTCCATAAGGGGTTGAGTCGATTCTGCCATCGCGCCACGGCCTTGTCTGGTGCTCTGCCGTGTTCGCAGAAAATTAACCTGCCATCAGGTTTCAGGGTACGCCTGATTTCTGAGAAGGCAGCAGCCAGATCGGGGATGGTGCAAAGACTATAGGTAACCACCACGGTATCCATACTATTGTTACCCAGCGGTATATCCTCGGCACCGGTTTCAATGTAACGGAACTGAAAGGGTAAGTTATCCGGATCCCCGTCTCTTTCTTTCCAAATTTCCGGAGAAGGATCGATACCGATGACGCTTTTTACGCTTGTCGCATCATAAAAGGGAAGGTTCAGTCCGGATCCGATACCAATTTCAAGCACGTCACCTGAGGCTTGAGGAATTACTTTTTCCCGCTGTTTCATCGTGGGGGATTGCCCGCAGGTCCAGTCGATTACTTTCGGCAGAATTATTTTATTGTAAAATCCCATGAAAGTGATTTTTGGGTGCAGCAAGAGTACGTCGTTACAGCGCCTAACATTATAAAATACAGCCTATTAACCTTCATTAAGGTAGCAAAATTTCGCCATACTTCCATTAATTTCATTCGAATTGGAGCCGCATGCCAACACGCCTGCGTTCCGCTTCCTAAATTCCTGTTTTATTTCCTTACCTTGAAACGAGCAACCACCAACCTCAACCAATGCTCCGCTTCTTCCGAAAAATCCGCCGAAGCCTCCTTACGGATAATAAGTTCAGCAAGTATTTTTTGTATGCCGTTGGGGAGATAATGCTGGTGGTGATCGGGATATTGATCGCTTTGCAGATCGATAACTGGAACGAAGGCCGGAAAGCGCGCCAGAGTGAAAAACAATTGTTGGTAAGCCTTTCGGAGGACTTCAAGTACAATCTGGTCTCCCTCGAAACTTCACTGGATGAAATCCCCCGGATAATTGAAGAATACAGCCTGGTAGTCGAGCACGCAGGGGATGTGAAAAACGGGCTGTCCGAGAAGATAAAGGCGGACATCCTGAATACAGGATTTATCCGTACCGTTTTGGTTGATGGCACCCTATCTTCCGTGCTTGGCTCCAGCACCCTTGATTTGATACGCAATGATTCCCTGAAAAGGCTGCTCACCTCTTACCCTGCCCGCCTGAAGAATTACAAAGAATCTGAAAATGACCTGATCGAATACGTAATTGGGGTCCAGCGGCCATTATTCAGGTCCTATGTCTCTTTATCCGATTTCCTGTTGGATGAGCCGCGATTCGACAAGTACAAGGCGGTTGCTCCGGAATCCGATTATGAAGGCCTTTTAAGAAACAGGGAGTACCTCAATTCGGTCATTGGTATCAGGAGCTTTAACACAAGCCTGTTGAATCGGTGCAGGGAACTGCATGGGTATACACTGGATATAAGCCGGATATTGGAACAGGAGCTAACGAGATAGCTATTCAGCCAATCATCCGTTTGATCAACTTGTTCAGGAAAACAGGCAGACAATGGGCAGGGGAGAATGGTTTTCGGAAGTACCGGTCCAATGAGATTGGAGTGGAGACACCAACTTTTGTTATATAGGATTTACAGGAATTCTGATTGTATACTTTTAAATAGAATGCCATGGAAGAATTTTACGCATTGGGCGAGATTACCATTAGTATTGCCGGTTTTGCCGCCCTCTTCTCCATCCTCAGGCCGGGCCACAAAAACTGGACTGTCCGGGACAGTCTGAACCTGATCCGGTTCTACATGATGATCGAGGTGGCGAGCATCATCACAATTTTTAGCTTTCTCCCGGTTATCCTACAGGGTTACTTTGAGATTGAAACCAGTTTCCGGGTGTCCTCCGGACTCTATTTGCTTACCATGATACTCTATCAGGTATTTGCGCTGAAAAGGAACAAAAGGCATTCCGGGAAGATTGCCATCGGGGGGAACATCACGGTAATCGTGATTTTATACACGCATGTCATCATGGTTTTCGCGCTTCTGCAAACCCTGGGATTTTTGGGGAATAATCATAAAACCAACTACCTGGTGTTGCTTTTTGCCACTTTTATCTTCAATATATACCTCTTCATTCGCCTGATATACTTTACCGTTCGGAAGGAATAAAGGTGCACTTTGTGTGAATCCCGTGTAGCCCGGGTCTGTGAGGATACCATCCGGCCGGTCCCTCCATACGCCCACCGTGCAGATTCTTGACGGACAATCACAGCATTCCCTCGGCCCTTATCCGGATGTTGGCGAATCGGAAATTGATCACTACAGGCGAATCCGATATTCCCTAGAACGGTAATGCATCGATCTCCAGAAAAGCTGATTCAGATCATGTTGTCTATTTTATTGAATGGCTATTTTCCCTCCTAATAATAAACCTGAAGCAATTGGGTTGAAATTCGTAACTTGAAGGTACTGCTTATCAATTGGAAATTAGGGGCCCATGGACGCTTCTGCCTCCGGAAATAGAAATCTGGGCAAGACCCTGGTCGTATATCTCGGTACGGCGGGCGTATTCATTGAACTTTTTAATTTTATTGTCGATAAGTACCAGTTGCAGGGTACGCTTCCGGATGTACTGGTCATCCTCGTTATATTCGGGCTGCCCGCCGCCCTGATCCACGAATGGCACAACCGGAAATTCACGCGGAAAGCCATTTGGATACACCTTTTGAACCTGACCATTGCAATAGGCGTTATTGCCTATGGATACTTCAATCCAAACCACTTGCGGCCAACGGAACTCCGGTTGCTACAGTTTCGCAAAAGTCAGAAGGAACTGGCTTCCTCGGTACGATCGATCGCCATCCTGCCTTTTGCAAATCTCACTGGAGATCCCGATCAGGAAGTAATGGCCCGGGGGATGCACGATGAGCTCATTGGTCAGATGGGTACGGTAAGTGGCCTTAGGATTATTTCAAGAACCTCTTCGGAACACTATGCAGGCACGGATAAAAGCCTCCACGAAATTGCCGATGAACTCCAGGTGGATGCAATTGTCGAGGGGTCCATGCTTCCGGCAGCGGGGACAGAACTTAAAATCCAGCTCCGCCTGATCGGGGATATGCCCCGGGAGCTCCAGTTATGGACCAAATCCTTTGAACTCGAAAAGGAAAAGGTATTAAGCCTGTACGATGATATCGTCCAGTCCATAACCGATGAGATCAACATGGCCCTGTCCCCGGAGGAAGAGGACAAACTGGAAACATCAAAAGCCATTGACCCTGAAGCCTATGAATATTACCTGAGGGGCAAATTCAATCTTTCTTTTCTCACACCCCAACTCATAGAAACCGCAGCGGAAAACTTCCGGGAATCGCTTGAAATCGATCCGGGGTTTGCCCCGGCCTATGCGGGTCTCGCAGGGGTATGGGTGGCGCGGAAGCAGCTGCCCTTCTTCAACTATCCGCCGGAGGTTACGGAACCCAAAATAGCTGAGTATATTCAAAAGTCCTTTGCGCTGGACAGTACCGATGCCGAGATCTGGCGCTGGCACGCCACCAGGCTGGCTTACGATTACAAATGGGAGGAATGCAACAAAGCCCTGGACAGGTGCCTGGAATTGAATCCGAATTTTGCCGAGGCCCATGCGTTTAACGCCCACTTCCTGATGATGCAGAGCCGGTGGGAAAGCGCCTGGGAACACATTGGGAAGGCACAGGAACTGGATCCGAAAAACCCGCTTATCCTTAATTTCTACAGGGCCATGCTGGTTCATAGCGGACAGGTGGAAGCCCTTCGCGAAACGTTTAAAGGTGCGGAAAACGAATGGGGTATTGATTATTTATATTTTGTTGAAAACAAGTACGACAGCCTGATACACTTCAAAAGCGGGCAGCTTAAAGGTTTGGGGCTGCCCGACATGGCACTGTTGCTGGAAGCCACCTTTGAAAAGGAGGGGTTAAAAAACGCCCTTGGTGTCACCGCAGATTCTCTGGAATCCATCTCCGCCGGACACTATGTGCCTGCATCTCTGATTACAACGTTTTATGAACTTGCTGAAAACAGGGAGAAAACCGTCCAGTGGATCGAGCGCATGTATATCCGCAGGGATCCGAACCTTCCCTACTGGGCCATCAGGCATCCCAGTAAACCCCAATGGTTTTTTGAGAATTCAAGAATCCGGGAAATCATGCAGCGCATTCACCTTTGGGATTAATACCCTTGGATCCCATGACATTTTCCAAAGCCCGGCAGATAAAGGTATTAAGTCGCTTATATATGTTATCTTAGAATGAATTACCAGCCAACTTTCCAGTGATTTCATTCTTCCGACAAATCCGACAAAGCCTGCTCACCGATAATAAGTTCAGCAAGTACCTGCTGTATGCGGTGGGGGAAATTTTGCTGGTGGTGATCGGGATCTTGATTGCGTTGCAGGTCAACAACTACAGCGAATCAGCACAAACCCGGTCCCGGGAGCTGGTATTTCTGCAGGGGTTGCGCTCGGACCTCCAGCTCAACCTAAATGAGTTGGAGCGCTGTATTGCCCGTTACCAAAAAGTTATACGTTCCGCGGAGATAATGATCGCTTACTTTGAGGATGCCGGCGTACCGGATCAGAATTCCTTTAATTACCACGCCATGGAGGTGATGCGCTGGGACCCCTTCCTTCGCAACAACAGCACCCTGAAGGAGCTTATCAGCTCCGGGAGCCTGGGCATCCTTTCGGATGAGCAATTGAAAAGTGGACTGCTGAAGATGGAGTTCGCCTTCGACAGGATCGACGTGGCCCAGGAGCACATGCGATTCGACTACCAGGAGTACCTCTACGGTCCCTTTTTCCGAATAGGAGATGTGTGGCAATCCTACAGGAGCTACCAGGCCTTTACGGACAATGAAGGGGACCGACCGGATTCAAAACCAATAGACCCTGGTGTGGTTGCCACCTTGCTTGCAGATCCTGCTTTCAAGAATGGCTTTTCCCTCTGTATTTTGAACAGCCGGGACCTGATTGGAAAATTGCAGGCGGAGGCAGCTTCATCACAACAGTTGCTTGAGCGCATCAATGCCCAATTGATCAACTGACCTGCGGCAATATTATTCAAGGGCCTTCGCCATAAACTCCTGAGACCTGATAGTTAACCGCAGTCCCATTATTTCCTTATCTTGAAAGGAGCAATAACCAACTTTAACCGATGCTCCGCTTCTTCCGTCAGATTCGTCAGCGCCTCCTCACCGATAACAAGTTCAGCAAGTATCTGCTGTATGCAATAGGGGAGATCCTGCTGGTGGTGATCGGGATTTTGATTGCGTTGCAGGTCAACACCTACCAGGAAAATAAAATGGCCCGCTCAAAGGAATGCGAATACCTATCCAGCTTGTTGGCCGATCTTACAACCGAAAAGAATTTCCTGGAAACCTATGCCGGGTTCGACAAGGATGTAATCTTTAATGCAGAAGCACTTTTACAGGCATATTATGACCGGGGAGCGATTTCGGTGGATGAGGCGTTTTCAAGACAGCTTAGTATTTTGAATAACAGGAGCACGTTTCGTAAGCACAATTCGACCTATATGGAACTCCTTTCCACAGGAGAATTAAATTTACTGACGGATCAAAAACTGAAACAAAGCATCATGCTGTACTTTCAAACGGTTGAGCAGTATGAGACCATCATCCGTCAAAACAATGAGTACATAGATAATCATTTTGCTCCATTGGCCTTGCAGGTAAGCACCCATTACGTTCCAAATGCCCAGATAAAATGGAGTAAAAACATCCTGGAAAAGGGATACATCAAGGAAAAGTTCAATCGACCCCCGGAGTTCGAATCTGATTATTTCGATTACGTTGCCAAACGACTGAACCATCCCCTTGAAGAGTTAGAGTTAGTAAATCAGATACATTATCGCTATCGCATAAGCATGGTACATCTGTCCCTGGCGGATGATCTTCTGGAGACTAACAAGGGGCTCTTAAATCGCATTGAAGAGGTGATTGATTCCTGTTCTTCCTGAATATCCTGATTTGGGGATTCATTGATTCAAAACATTTGAAATCCAGCATAATGTACTTGGTTGGAATTATCAATCACGCCTGTATAGGAATTAAATCCATATTTTGTTATTTGTATGGAATACTTAATAGGGAATGGGCAGTTTTCTTCCCTTCTGAATAGTACAGAACCAATTTTTAACCATGGATCATGAAGACTAGGTTTATAATTCTAATGGTTATTATGGCGGGATGTTCCTCCCCTCAGGAGTCCATTACCGAATCGGAAGTAATTTCAACTATCGAGGGTTTTTTTAAGGCCTTGGATGTGGAGAATGACAATCCTGAACTCCTGGATCATTATATCACCGGAGACTTCATGATCTTCGAGGACGGCTTGAAAATGAACCGGGAGGAATTCAGGGAATTTGTGTCGGAGGCAGGGCCGATTCTTAAAACCGATTGGGAACTCAGCGATTTTAAGGTGTCTTTAGATGAACATTCGGCACATGTGCGATTATTTAATCAGGGAACCTTCATTGTGCGGTCAGATTCCTTTAGAATCAAGCTCAAAAATCAATGGTTGGAAAGTGCCTTCCTGGTCAGGGAAAAAGATTCTTTGAAAATACGTTTCTACTTCTCAGATAATATCGGGAGGGAATCAGATACCATACAGTAATCCGATGCTCCGCTTCTTCCGCCAGATTCGTCAATTATGGACCACTATTAGCCGTCCTTACAAGGATACCAACTACTTTATAATAGAATGAACATGAGACAGCCAAATGATTTGAATTTAAGGGCAGTGTTAAGCCTGTTGGCATTATTTTTTTTCAGCAGCATATTGTTTTCACAACAAGTGGCGGACATTAATTATAATCCGGAAATTCCAGCGCCTGAGTATGGAACTGGAGAAGGTCCTGTGATCTTTATAGATGAAGGGCACCATAACTTTCACACAAAGAACGGGCGGTACAAATCCTTCTCCAATTTACTGGAGCGAGATGGATATCAGGTTGAGCAATACACAGGAGCGTTCACAATGGAGGAACTGGAGCAGGGAAAGATCCTGGTTATTTCAAACGCTTTGAATGAGGCAAATGTTGAAGACTGGTCATTACCCAACCCATCGGCCTTCTCAAGGGAGGAAATTGAGGTGCTGCAAAACTGGGTAAATAACGGAGGGAACCTGTTTTTGATCGCTGACCATATGCCGATGGCGGGTGCAGCGGAGGACCTCGCCCTTGTCTTTGGCTTTGAATTTACCAATGGTTTTGTCTTTGACACAATTTCCCGGGGCCCGGCTCTTTTCAATTATGAAGATGAAACGCTTATTTCGAGCTCTATTACAAAAGGACGGGAGAAGTCGGAAAGCGTTAGCCAAATAGCAAGTTTTACAGGCCAGGCCTTTAAGATCCCCGAAAATGCAACACCCATCCTGGTATTCGACGAAAGGTATATAAATTTCCTTCCTGAGGTAGCCTGGGAATTCGACAACACTACCGAAAGGTTTAACGTTGGGGGAATGTGCCAGGGGGCCTACATGAAGTTTGGCGAAGGCAGAGTAGTGGCTTTTGGGGAAGCGGCAATGTTTAGCGCTCAGCTCGCAGGATCAGAGAAACGAAAGATGGGAATGAACAACCCGGTTGCTCCTGAAAATTATAGGCTGCTCCTAAACATCATTCACTGGCTCGACGGGAAATTTGACTAGTACAAGACTCCTACAGCACATAAACAAGGCCGCTTTCTTCCGTATAATTATCACATCTAATTTTTGTAATTTGATAAGGTAACCAACCTTGGGTCCATGCTCCGATACTTCCGCCAGCTTCGTCAACGCCTCCTCACTGATAGCAAATTCAGCAAGTACCTGCTGTATGCGGTAGGGGAGATCCTGCTGGTGGTGATCGGGATTCTGATTGCTTTGCAGATTGACAACTGGAACGAGGGCCGTAAGTCGGATATTAGTGCAGGGGCCTATCGCGATAGGCTTATAAGCGACATTGTCCAGGATACTACCAACATCAAAATCGCTATGGAATTGCGACGTAAGACCATAGCCAATATACAAAGCTATTATAGATTTTTTGATTCGAACAGGGTTTCCATAGAGGAGAACCTCGATATCTCATCCAAGGTTGACATTGAACTCAACCGCTACTTTCCAGTCAATTACACCTTTGAGGATATGAAATCATCGGGCAATATGAATTTGTTAAATGAGGAACAACAACATATCATGTCAGAATTGTCCCAAGCCCAGGAAAGGGCTCAGCTGGTTGCCGAAAAATTGATGACCGTGTTTTTTCACGAGGCAAATGAAGAACAAAAATACCTGGGTAATTGGAGGCCGAACAAAAAAGATTTCTATGAAGCAATTGGCATGAAAAAAGACCCTGAAGCAATGGCCCAGGGGCTTTTACACAGACAAAACAAGTTCAATAGCCTGGCGAGTTACCATGTGGTAATGATCGAAACGCACAATCAAATTATTGAGAAAAGTAAGGATGCGATAAGGATCCTTCAGGGTGAAGATTAACCAAATTAGGTTGTGTGGGGCTCCGCTGGGGTTAATTTCGCTTCGCTAGTTGGACCCGGGAATCTAAGTCACTTATAACCAGTCGGGTGGCATGATGTCAACTTTTATGGTATCCGGGTTGTGTGGCTCTTTAAGGATAATACTTTATTTGTTTTCATATAAATCTAAGTGTGAATCTTAGATTGTAATGTGTAAAATCTATATGACTGTAAATGGAGATAAAGGATGGTGTTACACGATTAATGGGTATAGTGTGCCAGCCCCGGGACGGCAATAAACTGACCTTTATCCCTGACAAAAATGCCGGGTTTCTCACCGGTTATATTCTTAAAATCATTTATAAAATGAGCCTGGTCATAATAGCCGCAATGGTAAGCAACACTTGTTAAATCAATGGCCTTATTACCTTTTAGCAAGCGAAGTACTTCGTTTATCCTGATAATGCGCAGATAGTGTTTCGGGCTGATACCAACCTTATTCTTAAATTCCCTTTCCAACTGACGCTGGCTGATACATACCTGCCCTGGGAGATCTTCTATCTTAACCCCTTTTTTGTTCCTGATCAGTTCCGCAGCAACATTGATGTAGTTCATGTCAATTTTACTGTCCATCAGGTTCTTTAACAAAAATTGTTCGGTTTGCCTGATCATGGAAACAACACTTTTTTCTTCTTTCAGCCTATTGCTGAAATCCATGAATCGGTCACCTAATATCAGTGCCATATCATGGTAGGTGTCTTTCAGTTCTGAGGCCGGCACCCCAAAAATGCCATAAAGACCTTCCGGTTTAAAGCGTATAGAAAAGACTTTGACGAAATTCTTAAACCTGACCTCATAGGGCTTGGTGTGTAACCCAATTACCATATAGTCCGGACTCTGGGACCACGTATGGTCTTTTTCAAGATCACAATGCAAATCGTTAAGATGAAATATCAGTTCCAGGCAGCCGTTCGGAACCGTTTGCATGGATATTCGCCCGGATGCATCTGCATTAAAACTTCCTTCCCAGTACAATTCTAGGAAGGGCCTGAGCTTCTGGCATGGCAGGTATTCTATAATCAGATTATTCATATTGGCCTAACCGGGTATTCCCAAGGTAATTAATTTACAGACAATAATATAACCGGATCTTCCTATTTGACAGGGCCCCAAAATTTTACCGCGAGTGGTTTTGGGGCTCCTGTCTGGTTTTACTTCGGTTCACCTCCCCATAGTTCCCTCATCACGATATTGAGGTCTCTCAGGGCTTGACTACAGTCCCCGTTAAAGGAAGCCCCATGCATAGTTGCCAGGGTTTTGGGCTTTAGATCTGCCAGGGAGTTAAGCAATTTCGGTGTTCGTGTTGAATACGGTGAATATTCCATTAATGGCCCCTTTTCATAATCGAGCAATGAACTTTTATGCGCGGCCAGAATATCTTTATCTGTAATATCATCCGTTAACCCATTTTGATGGAACAGATCGGAACACAACAACGTTCCGTTGGTTTCTTCAAACATTACACCAGCATCCCAGCCATGGGGCAAATGAGGTGTTTTGATAAAGCGATAGTTATGCTTTCCTGTATTTAATACGGTATTATCTGCCATGGCAAATGCTGGTCTGATGGCAAAATCCCCCATATTTACTATGGCGCCTACTTCACTGCATACCGCTTTGGCGTTGGGCGCTACCTGCAGCCATTCGTTGAGCGCCCCGCACTCATCCACTTCAAAATGACTAAAACCAATCCACATTAATTTTGAGGGATCGATAATTTTACTTACCGCTTCCCTTAAAACAGGAAACATTTGCTTCATCCCGGCATGATACAGCATGGGCTCATCATCATCAATCAGAAAATGATTGAACTGTAAATTAAAGTCTTTGACAAATACCGATATCCGGTAAACATCTGGCGCGATTTCTGAAACTTTGATCATCTGACTCGGTTTTTATGGTTAATAATCGTTTAACTCTTATCAGGTCATTTTAACCTGAGCCAAAATGTATTACCAAATAAACCGCTGTGATTGTAAAAAAACGACATTATCAGACGGTCGCCGGCAACCCTGGAGTATAATGCCCGGTTTTAGAAACTCTATTCTGATAATTAGCACATTCAATTTCTGAAAGATTATTTTTTGTAATTTGATTTGGCAACCAACCTCAACCAATGCTCCGCTTCTTCCGCCAGATCCGCCAATGACTTCTAACTGATAATAAGTTCAGGAAGTAACTGCTGTATGCAATAGGGGAGATCCCCGGTTTGTCGGAAAGTTCCTTTAGCGTAATATCATATTCGAGGTAGGGTTTCTCCTTATCAATAAACCGGGTAAGCGCTCCGAAATATTCGCCAAAAACATCGTCAGGCAGGGTATATTCCGACAGGCGATCCAACTAAAAATCAATACGTTAACGGGATATGGGATGACATCAATTTTGTACCTTTAAGATAAAAATCACAAGGTCTATGGTTCTTGTTTCAACGTTTCTGTATATAGCGCACGTTGTTGGGGTCGCATTGGGAGTCGGGGCCGCCACCGTAAAGCTCGTTCTGCTTTTGAAAAGCAAATCGGACCATACGTTCATCCTGGCCTTTCTCAAGGTGGTCAAACCCATCACCCGGCTCATAATCTCAGGCTTGGTTATTCTGACTTTATCCGGGATTGGGTGGTTGATCATGGGCTACACTTTTACACCCTTACTCATCGCCAAGATCGTTTTAGTGGCATTGACCTGGGTGCTGGGGCCCATTATTGACAATGTTGCCGAACCCAAGTTTGTACGGTTAGCTCCGGGACCGGAAGAAAATGCTTCCCAGGAATTTGTCCAGGCCCATAAACAGTACGTTACCCTGGAACTGGCGGCAACATCACTTTTCTACATAATCCTGGTAATAGGAGTCCTTCTGTGACGGACATGTGGTCGTAATTCGGTTTTTGATCCCTACGGTGCACTCTGTGGTCCGGAAGGATGATGGCAGCCTTTCAGTGTCCGCTCAACCGCCGCGCCATTCCTCCCCTGCATGCACCTGCGGCCCTATTTCAGGGCAGTGCCACCCGGGCCTTAACCGTTCCGTGCCAACCAAATAATTCCCTATCTTGAATGGAGCAACAACCAACCTCAGCCATGCTCCGCTTATTCCGCCAAATACGCCGACGCCTCCTTTCAGGTAACAAATTCAGCAAATACCTTTTGTATGCTGTTGGAGAGATTTTACTGGTAGTTATCGGTATTTTAATTGCACTTCAGTTGGATGACCTGAATGAGAAGCGTAATACGGATGAGCAGGAAACCAAACTGCTCCTGGCCCTTCAGGTGAATAACTGGAATGAAGACAGACAAAGAAAGGTGCAGGAAAGGGAAATTCTGAATGGTATTAAAAATTGATTTGGAAAACGACCTGGCAGCCATTGAAAAGGCTCTTCCGGCGGCAAATTTATCTAAATCTGCAATTAACTTTTGACTGGAGCATCATTAGCAGTAAAGAATTAAGACAAAAACTGATTGGTTATTATAGGACTTCGGACTTCACGACAAAACAAAGGGACATATATACCCGCGAATTGTTAGAAGCTTCCAGGAATGTTTGGAATACCCGGTTTGATGGATTTTGGGAATCAAACTATGAAGACTGGAAAGAAAGAAACAATTATGATAGCTGGGGCAATTTTAATCCGGGAGATCTGATAGGCTATGCCAGGCCCCTGGATTTTGAAAAATTAAAGAATGATTCCGAATACCATTATTCCCTCATACGCATACGGAATATTTCGGGATGGTATAGGGAGATTTCAATGATCAATATGCAAAAGAAAGCTGAGAGTATCCTGGGGGATATCAGTAAAGAATTGCAGGACTAACGGCTACTACTTAGCGGTTATTTACTCAGAATTTTATAATTTAAAGGCATTAGGAAATACGCTGGTAACTCGTAGTTGACTTTAATGTCAATTTGCTGATCCCTTGTGGGATATTTGAATTCTTTCCCCAAACGACTGATAGAACTTTTACACTTTAATATTCATGGGTATTTAGCTTAATCATGCTTGTTGATTAAGGCAATGTCAATGTATTCCAACTGGTCACTTTGGTTGGATTACAACATAGGAATGAGGTAACTCTTTTTGATTTAGAATGGTTTTAAAGTTTCAAACAAAACGTAACTCGTTACTTCGACAGTTCGTATTGATACTCTCAATTGCCGCCTGCTCGATGCATTCAATCAGGGGCCAGGCTACAGCTAAAGTTGATAGCCTTATTCTGGTCCTCCAAGAAGAATCAAATAGTACATCTGACAGTCTTAGGATAATAGAGTCTATTGTTCAAAATACCCAAGATGACAACATGCATGAAGAATACACTGCATTGTTTCTGGAGGTTGCCTTAAGATTTGGTTCAGACAGCATTTTAGAGAGTGCCTTTTTTGAGCGGGGAAATGCTGTTTACATCCAGGGAAGATATCCTGAATCTCTCGAATTTTATTTCAAGGCCTTGGAGCTTTCTCAAAAACTTGGTAATGAGCGTGATGTAGCAGCTGCCTATTCAAACATTGCCAATGCATATTCTCAAATGGATAATCCGGCCAATGCTGTAGAGTATTATCAAAAGAGCATTGAAATCCTCAAAAACGGGGGTGATTCAATCGTTCTTGCCGCCTCATACAATAATCTTGGCGATAATTACCTGAAGCGCAACGTACTTGATTCCGCAGCGTTTTATTTTGAACAATCCGGCAGAATATATAAGGCGCTTTCTTATGAATTAGGCATTGGATATTATGTCGGTTCTTTAGGCATTGTCAATGCATTGAAGGGGGAAGGAGACAAGGCCATTTCCCAGCTGAAAGAATCGATCTCCATCTTGAATCAGGAGAATGCCACATATGCCGTAGCCTCATTTTTACCTTATCTATCGGATGTTTACAAAAGCCGTGGCGAGTATCACCTGGCCATAGAGGCTGCGAACCAAACACTTCAAATAGCGAGTAAGTATCAAATGCGAAGGCCTGTTCGTGATGCACACCTTTTGCTGTCTGAATTGTTAGAATTATCTGGAAGGACATCAGAGGCTTTTGATCATTATAAATTATATACTAAGTACAAGGACAGTATTCAAAATCTGAACCAGGTCAATCAAATGGCCAAGATCAGAAATGACTTTGAAATATCACAGAAGCAGACGGAAGTTGATTTATTAGAAAAAGAGGCTACAATTCAAAGACTCACAGAGCGACGTCAAAAGATTCTTATCTATATTATTATTGGTGTGCTGATTGTAGTATTTCTGATAGGGTTCGGCTTGTTCAGGAGGTATAGGTATATCAGTAGGACCAATAAGATCATTAATGAAGAAAAGTCACGTTCTGATAATCTCCTCAAAAATATACTGCCCAGTGAAACGGCCATTGAGCTAAAACAAAATGGACTGGTTACCCCAAAGAAGTTTGATGAAATTACGGTTTTGTTTACTGATTTTAAGGGGTTTTCATTAATATCTGAGGGTGTCTCCCCAGAAAAGTTGGTGCATAGCGTAGATTACTATTTTAAGCAGTTTGATGGTATTATAGAAAAACATGGGCTGGAAAAAATAAAGACCATAGGTGATGCTTATATGTGTGCTGGAGGAATCCCGAGTCCAAATACATCCCACGCGGAAGATGCACTGAATGCAGCTTTTGAAATCCTTCAGTTTGTCAAAATAACCAAGATAAATCCACCAAAGGATATAATCCCATTTGAAATACGTATTGGCCTGAATACTGGACCTGTTGTTGCAGGGGTTGTGGGAACAAAGAAGTTTGCCTATGATATCTGGGGAAGTACTGTAAATTTTGCGGCCCGGATGGAATCATCCTCAGAACCTGGCCGGATCAATGTATCGGAGAATACCTATAATCTGCTAAAAGATAAATATCAATTCACCTTCAGAGGTGAGGTAGAGGTTAAAAATGGGCAGGTCTTGAAAATGTATTTTGCCGCGGCCTGAGAGGTAGGACATTTAAATCATTAAAAATCAGGGTCATGATTGAATTCATTCACAAACATATTACCTCGGAATTGCAACAAAACACGAAGACTGATATTATTTTCATTATCACCTCGATCGTGCTTAACCTAATTGTACTTGCGGTAAACTCTGGTATGTCCGAGGAATCGAAAGATGATCAAACCTTTCTCGTGGTGATGATTCTCTTTGTAGTGTTATTGATTCTGCTAAATGCCGTTGTTATTGTGGGATTGCACAAAGGGAAACAAACAAGGTCAAAGTTACTATCCGGACTACTGAAAATGTACAAAGACCAGAATGTTGAAAAATACTATGATTCAACATTAATGGGAAATTATAATACGCGCTATAACTTATTTATGTTGGTGGTCGTGTTAACGGGAATAATAGCCATAATAGTTCCTTTTGTACTTAGGTAGCTTGTTTTGATCAATTTCCAAGTAGCTATATAGCGATAGCAATCCCTTCTAGATTAATTTATGCTTTGAGGCAGGTCTTCCGGAACTGCTAAAGGAGGCACTGGAAAGCCGACTTCTTTGTACATATTTAAGTAGCGGGGATCATTTCGAATCGGTGCCAACAAAGGCTCAGACCTGAGCCAAACCATTTCGGTTTCGTGTTTTTCGAATGATTTCTGAAGCCACTCCATACAGGATTCGTATTCCCCAGCATGGGAATAATAGAGCGCAAGGTGCCAAGCTGGTGAACCAGATTTTTGGGACCTGTATTTAGACTCCAATTCCACAAGGGATTCTTTAAGTTCGTCTTGCATATTCTCTTCATATGCATGAACTGCAGAAAGAAATAATATCAGGGGAGAGTTATCGCCAAACGCTGATTTAAGACGATTTAACGCCTTCCTAGATTGATCATAGTTGCCCAGATAGTAATACCATTTGGCAGCCTCGGTCAAAAAAGCCGGACTGTCCCACAGTATTTCTATGTATTCTGTCAATAGATCTTCTGCTTCTGCTTCTCGGCCCAGGAAAAAAAGTGATGCCGCTTTTAAGGGTATCCCCCTGCTCGACATAATACCATTCTCAGATGCCCGAAGAATTCCTTCCTCATTTGTTTCCAGAGATTCTTCATACCTTCCCGTATAAAGCTCATAAACAGACCTAAAGCCGACAGGGTCAACAAATTCCTCTCCATAAACCTTTTCGATTCGATCAAAATCCCAGTCATAGAAAAGGTAATTCCACAGAAGCGCATTTTCCACAATTACTTTTACTTCTTCATAATCAGATTCACCTTCAGCTAATTCGATTACTTTTTCCCATGCCGTCTTAGTATTCTCCCAAGCAAGACGTTCTGGATTGATCCCCCAATAAAGTCCACTGAACATCCAGTTCATGCCTAAATTATACCACGCTTCAATAAAGTTTGGGTCGAGTTCGACGGCCTTTTGGAAATTGGCAATCCCCTTATTGACGTTTTCTTCAGATTGTGTTCTTAGTTGGTGAAGACCTTTTAGAAAATAACGATAAGCTTCCATGCTTTCTGTCAACACATAATCCTGATCGGATTCGATATCACCTCGAATGTCTTTGTGAATTCGCTCCAATACATTATTGGTCACATTAGATTGTATTTCAAACACATCCTTACTATCCCAGATGCCTGTAAATTCCTCTGACCAGACATAACGATTGGAATAGCCGTCGAGCAATTGAACTTTTACCCGTATTTCCTCACCAGCGATTTGGACACTACCGTCCAGAATAAACTGAACCTGTAAGCTGTCTGTCAGTTCTTTTAATTTGATTTGTGATTGCTTATACTGGAGCATTTCTGCAAATGGAACTACCCTTTCCATGTTTTCCGCCCGTTCTAATTTTGTCGCAATTTCATCGGCCATCCCGTCACTGACATATTCCAATCCCGGATCACCACTCCAGTTTTTAAAAGGCAATACTGCGATTGAGGCTGTTAATGCATCAGTAGATCCATCAGAATCTACACTTTGTGATAATCCTGATTGTGAACGTCCGAATTGATTGTAGAGAAGCAGGACAACAGCTAGTGAAAGGGAGGCAATAATAACTCTGTTTAGCCGACGATTTTTTATTCTGGAAGGGGATTCAGTCTCCTTTATATCTATGGTTTTCTTTAGTCCCTCTGGCGTTACATCATAGACCCAGGAAAAAATCAGATTAACAATAAACCCAAGTGCCAAAAAGACTATTAAGATCTGAAGAATAAAGGGTGGTATGTTGAATACAGGAAATATTGCGGAAGAAACTTCAATGATCACCCAGGCGACGACCAAATAGGCAATTGCGGCCTTGAAGACTTTTCGCTTTTTCAATTCCTGAAAATACTCCTTAAAGTCCATGCACCATCAAGATACTAAATATCAGGATAGTAGATAATAGATAATTGCGATTTTTGCTTAAAAAATATGATGATTTATACCCGGAATTATGGAAGGGAGAATCGAGAAGATTTTACTGTCTTACCCATTTATAATCCAGACCTAAAAGGGTTAAGGTGTCCCCCACAATAGATAGGTCATAAATCGCGTATCCCCCCAAATCGCTAAATTCTTCGATGGTAAATGTGGTGGCGTTGATCGTATTGATCCTTTGATAGGTGCCTTCATCAAACTGTGATGTGCCATCTATTTCAAAGCGATACCTGCCATTTTGGTAATAATACCGGGTAAAATTCCCATTCGGATTATTAACGCTTTTCCAGGTGCCTACTACTTCTGTAAATCCGGCATCACTTTTCGAGCAGCTCAATAGAGATGACAAGCAAAAGCATAGGAGTGCCGAGAACAAATTCCTTAAAACGATTGATGATCTTAAAATTTTCATTGGTTACTTTTTTTGGTGTATCGATCATAGTTGGAATAAGTAAGTCGTATCAACTTCTTTTGAAATTATTCAATCATAGGGATCAATGAATAATGTCGTCATTCTCGGAGAGTAGCTAAATTCTTGAAAGGGATATAAATTATCAGAATCCTTCCATCCATAAGCACTTATAACTTCAACTTTATTTTCTTCGTCTTGGTTTATTGTAATTACAACTTCCCCATTCTGGTCAGTGAACCCATATCCGTAAGAAACTCTTCCACATGCACCTGCTCCTCCATAAATAGTTCCTCCACATATTATTTCGCCATATAGAGTGATTTTTACGTTAGCAGCTGGCGACCTATTTTCTGAATCCAGGACGGTATAATGTTTATCAATATTGCCGTCATCCGAGCTGCAACCATTCACCAAAACAGCTATTGTCAGTATTAAAATTAATTGTACTCGCATATCCAAGAATTAGATTTTGGGATGGTATCAACCCTATTTTGAGCCGATTGTAATTATCCGTAGGTCTTAATTATCATCAGCCGTATAATTATTCTACTCCCTATTTTTTATTGTACTTGATTTATCTGAAAACAAGATAATGCGGCAAACTCAGGAGAATGTCCGGTATTATGCATCAGGCAGATATTCGGATATCGACACGCATGGTTGGAGCTATATTGATCTTGGAAACAATTAAAATTCAAGACAGATGAAATCGTCACAAAAAATATTTGTTCTTGTTTTAGCTGGATTAACTTTCTTTTTTGAAGGATGTTCAAAGTCGGAGGAAGACGTCACAAACATTCAATTTTTGATTACCGATTATGTAACCGGCCAACCCATACCCCATGCAGAAGTCTATCGGGCTGAGTGTAGAGGTGATGACTGCACTTTAATTAGTGAAGCATTACATTCAAACGACAATGGGTTTGTAGAGATATATTCGGTCAGTGAATACGATGATTTTGAAATAAGGGCGAGGGGATATCATCCATTACTTAAGTCGCGGTATTATCACGGTTATAGAATGAATATGGAAACTCCCCAACTCAGGGAGTACCAAATGCTTCCGGAAGCATCAATCAAGTTAAGAATAATTGGTAATCCATATGAAGAGGAGATTGAGGCTTATGCCCTTGCGGGTTGCTTTTTTAAGGAAGCATGTGAATATTGCGGTTTTCAAAAACCTGGAGACCCTTGTCTGAATCAAAATGATGGCTTCTCTGATTCCTCAGGGTATAATGGATGGTTGGATTTGGGCTGGGGCCCTTCTGAACCACCCCCGAATTATGATGTAAAGGCAGATACAGAACTTAGTGTATTTGCTATTGGAGATACTTATATTCACCTTAAAGTTTGGTTAAAAAATCATGAAGTTCCTTGGAGGCTTGTATCAAAAGTGATATCCAAAGTTGTCTACATTTCAAGAAATACAGAAACAGAAATTACCATCGACTTGAGTGAATACAAGATGTAAGTGTCCACTAATTAGAGGTTTAACCTAGGTCCATTATTTAGGGTACTGGATTTTGAAACCTTTCTAAATTTAAACACATGTTCAAACGTTAATATCATTGAAGTTATCTTGTAAGTTTGCCAAAAAACATCGTCCGTGGACTAGATATTCTCAAAAAAGTACATTTCTAAATGCCCTAGTATTTCCCTGAAAACCAATTATTTCCCTATCTTGAAAGGAGCAACAACCAACCTCAGCCATGCTCCGCTTCTTCCGCCAAATACGCCGACGCCTCCTTACTGATAACAAGTTCAGCAAGTACTTACTGTATGCGGTGGGTGAGATATTGCTGGTGGTGATCGGGATCCTGATTGCTCTGCAAATCAACAACTGGAATGAACAAAGTAAAGATCGTGAGATTGAAAGAAAATGGCTGTCAGTAATCCATGCAGAGGTTACCACAAACATCCAGCATTTTAATGAAATAATACAATTTCACAAGGACTCAAGAAAAATGTGTATTGATCTGCTGAGAAATTTTAGTGATCCAGACAGGAAAATAAATCATGTCATTCTTGATTCGTTAGTGGAGAATGCCACTGCACCAATAACTCTGAACCCGCAGATAGGAAATGTCAAGTCAATTATTTCAACTGGGGATATTAAATACATCAGGAATGATTCGGTTATTCAGTTTGTTACTATGTACGAAGATGCACTTAATGACCCTACGGACGATTTTAATAGACTTCTTGGGGTATGGAACTCACAGCTTTGGCCTCTTGAAAATTTATATGTCCGCAGAATAAATCGTGCTCACTCTAATAATGAATGGTTGGGAGTAGATCTAACCGGGGTAAGCGCCCAATCGGATTATGAAGCATTTTTTAAAGACATTGTCCTAGAGAATGCTTACATGCTCACGCTTTATGAGCAAACGGAAATAATAAAAAAGGAAGAATCCCTTAGGGATCGAATGAAATCTATTCTTGAGGTCATAAACTCAGAACTTCTCCTTTCAGAATAAAACAGTATGCTCCGCTTCTTCCGACAAATTCGCGTATGATTTCCATGTAACTGTAAAGAGCCAGATAAATGATTTGATTGCCCGAATCAATGAAGATTGTATTTATAGTCAACAGCAGGAAAAACCGCATGGCCTATCTCAAGAGGGTGGAACAGTATTGTCAAAAAGTGAGCCCGGGCAGCGCGCAATTTTTACTAACAATGCGTAAAAATCACGCTATCCAATTCGCCAAACAGGCCGCTGAAAACAACTGCGATTACCTCATTGCCGTTGGGGGCGACGGCACCCTGAACGAGGTAATCAATGGTGTTTTCCAGAGCAACCTGCCCTCAAATTTATATCCAACTTTGGGGCTGCTACCCTGCGGCTCGGGTAATGATTTTGCCAGGACAGCCCGGATCACAAATTCTATTGAAGAGCTAATGGGGCTGATTAAATCTAAAAGCATCCAAAAAACAGACCTCGGAAAAATAATCTTACATCAGACCCGGGAAACCCGCTACTTTATTAATATAGCAGGGGTTGGTCTTGGGGCCGAAGTGGTGCAATCCATGGTACAATCCAAAAGTTTCTTCGGACCAGCCGTCAATTATTCCTGGCATATCCTGAAAGGGTTTCTTGATTACGATAAAAAGGAAGTCGTGTGCAATGGAAGCGACTGGGAGTGGAAAGGCAGACTGCTTCAGATGGCGATAGCCAATGGCCGTTATTTTGGGAATGCCCTCTGTATTGCGCCCGACGCGAACCTTTCAGACGGGATGTTTCAGTTGGCCATTTTTGGGGATCTAAGTATTTGGGATTATCTGAAAAACCTGGGGAGGCTGAAAAAAGGTTTAAAAATATCCCATCAACAGGTACACTATCACATAACCCGGGAAGTTACACTCCAAAGCAACGACCCATGCAGTATTGAGGCAGACGGGGAGTACGTGGGCCAGCTGCCGGCTACCATCAGGGTTTTGCCAAGGGCCATCTCCTTTTTATCACCTTCCAATCTTCCGTAGCCCGAAGTCCGTCTTTTATTCTATCATTAGGAATTTTACGCAGACCCTTTTTCATGTAATTATTTCCCTATCTTGAAAGGAGCAACAACCTACCTCACCCCATGCTCCGCTTCTTCCGCCGGCTCCGTCAACGACTTCTGACTGATAATAAGTTCAGCAAGTACCTGCTGTACGCGGTGGGGGAGATCCTGCTGGTGGTTATTGGCATATTAATCGCGTTCCAGGTAGATAGTTGGAATGAAGAGCGTAAATCTGAAATTGAGACAAGTCGTTTAATTGGTGATCTTCAGGACGAAATAATAGTCGCGGTGGCAAGTCGGCATGAGATCATTAGTCTGTATATGGATAGCCGAGAAAAACTGGCTTTAGCTCTCGACAAAATAACCTCAGAACCTCCAAAAAAACTTTCTCAGGAGGAGTGCGAGGCGGTAGCATTTTCTCATTACATAAGGTGGAGCCCTTTCACCCTATCCACTTTGGATGAAATGGTGACCACGGGAAAAATTTCTTTCATTAAAGATATACGGCTGAGAAACGCCTTACTGGATTTTAGAAATAACAGCGGCAGCAATAGAGAAGAACTCGGTCAGACCATTATGGAACCAAACGTTTTAGTAGACGAGTTTCCAAACTTGGTCATTCGTAATTGGAATGCCGATTCCCAGGATTCTGATTTTGATTGTCTTTCAGAGAAAATGAATTTAAATAAAAAGTTTATGGCACAACTACAAAGCAATAGGGGTCGAATGGGGGCACCGGTCATTCGCGCCCAAAGAGAACTAGAAGCACTTCTTGGCATACAAAAAACTTTGCGGGAATATCACAAATCCAGTAAGAAATAAAATACTGCAGCCCATGCTCCGCTTCTTCCGTTAGCTCCGCCAACGCCTCCTTACTTAAAACTGGTTTAGCAAGTACCTGCTGTATGCGGCTGGGGTTGGCTCCCTTTGGTCGCCTGACCCAGCCGTCCAGTACTGCAAATAGACCAAAGACCGCCGGGGTTAACTTCGCTTCGCTCGTTGGACCCAGCCGTCCCATCCTGCAAATGCCAAACCCTGCCAGGCTGCGCTTGCCGGGTTTTTGTTTCCGTCGAAAGGTCCAAGTAGACTTGGCCTTACCCCGAAAACAAAAACCCCCGCCAATTCTGGCGGGGGTTTTGCGCTTGATCGTGACTTGGCTGGGGCTCGAACCCAGGATTTCAACTATTTAATTACCAGACTCTTGTCAACTTGTCAACATTTTAGGTATCCGAATTGTATGCCTTTGATTCTTAAATTAAGCAATATAAATTGTCAAATAGGAACATTAGGATAGAATTTAATCGACTAGAGTAAATTTCCAACTTTCAGCTTCTTTTCTCCAAAGATCGCTATTAAAGACTTTATGAAAGGGATTCCTAAGTATTTGAGGTTTATAGCTTTTTTCATGCATCTTTGACCTATTTACCAGATATAAAAAATATTTATCCCCTAAATCCTTTGCAACCCTTATTTCATTCTTAGACCAATAAAATTTAACATCTTCCTCGTAAGATTTGACTTCAATAAAACGGTTGTTAAAGATAGAATCAATGTCATTAAAACTAATTAAATCATAACCGGCATCGGTTTCATTTTCAGATACAAGTTGAATTTGCTCGACATTTGGATGTCCACAGAGCCTATTATTTTCGAATTCGAGTACGAATAATTCAGCCCTTTTTCCCGCTTCTTCTTTTTGTTTTAGCAGATGCTTTAAACGCTTAAGACTTAGTTTAGACTTCCTCCTTTCAATTAAATTAAGCCTTTGTATCACTGAGGTGTTTAATAGACTATTGAAAAACTTATTAACCCAGATATGATTCTTTATTCTTGAATCTCTGTAAAAGAAACTAGTTGAAATCAGGAGATTTCTTATTGAAAAATATTTTATTGAAATTTCATTGTCAAGAACATAATACTGATTTCTTTCCACATTAAATTTCAAACCGTCGTTACTAAATAACTTAGAAATTGCGCCCTCATTGAATAATCTCTGAAAAAAGATGTTGTAGAAGTGGTCTGTTTCGAAGTAGAGTTTTTTGTTGTGAAGATTAGGATCAAAATGATTGAAATCTAAACTTATTCTTTCATTCTTGATTTTAACGAAAGACACGAAATCTAAAAGCTCCAGAATTCCTTCTATTGAATTGTAGATGGAAAACCTATTGGATTTAACGTACTTCTTTATTTTGTTTATGGCCTGGGATTCAGACAAAGGCAAAACCTCGAATAGGATAAAAGTTATTTCATCCTTTGTGCCAAGTAATCTATGCTTTAGAAGATCTTCTAACATAGTCTCTAATTATAGCCCTAATGTCATTATCTAAGTCTATATCCCTACTAAGATTTTCAGAAATTAAAGGAATTTCTTGGCTCTCAATTAATTCAAGCATCCTTCTTTCTTTGTCCATTAATCTTCTGTGAATTGTTTCATCAATTGAGTCTTCTGATAGGATATAGTGGTAGTGTGTCAACTGATTTTTTTCTAAGCCAACGCGATGAATTCGGTCTTTGGATTGAATAAAATTTGAGGCATTAAAAGTTCGTTCAAAATAGACGGCATGGTGACAAGCATGGTGAAGAGATATTGATTCTGCTACCGCAAAAGGATTTGCAATAATTACTCTGAACGGACAATCTTCTTCATGAAATTCCCTTATGATTTTTTCCCTTGTAACAATTTCTTCGGGCATATCATCCCTTTCAACGGGAACCTCACCAATTAATAACCTAGAATCAATTCCAGAAGAATTGAGATATTGCTGAAGTTGTTTAATCGACAATATAAAAGTGCCCCAAAGGATGACCTTCTGTCCATCTGAAACTAAATCTGATACCAATGACTTAATAGTCTCAAATTTAGCAGGAATAGTTTCATGGCTATGGTAGTTCAATATTTTGTCAAGAACATGATTATCATCTAGGTATAGGTTGTTACTTAATCCCTGTTCTTGATAGTAGTCCTCTAACGATTGTCTTAATAAATCGGGATTAGTGGCACACTGCATAAGTCTAACAAATCGTGCCTTCTTTAAATTTGTTGTGGCTGATAAGGCATCTTGATTATCCTCAAAGTATGAGATATATCGATCTTCCAAGAAATCATAAATTTCTCTTTGAACTTTACTCATTTTTACTTTGATGGGATCGTGATTGACGATAGGCGGAAGGCCTAAATCATTTTTCTTTATCCTAATAAAGAACGGAGAAATACTTTCAACGAGTTCGTCAACTCTATCGTCAAATCTATTATTTGACATATCCTGTAATTGAAAAACATTGAAGTTTATGATATTTTTATTTGGCCATATAAACTCATACAGATTATAAATATCCTCGTATCCGTTCGGTACAGGTGTTCCTGTCAAAACAACCTTAGACTTTACACTTGGTAATTTTGAAAGCGATAGAACAGCAGGAGCCCATGTGCTATCGGGATTGGTGCTTTTTATTTTATGTGCTTCATCCAATACTATCATCACATGGTTGGATGGTTTTTTTAAGAAAAATTGAAGACCTTTAAGATTATATTGGACACTTTGATAAGACATTAAGGACAATTCAGCGGTCTGCTCAGGAGGTTCGATTGAAAAGAGGAAATCATTTCTTTCTTCGGGACTTACGCCTCCGGATAAACGTTTTGACGATACTTTTTTTCCAAAACATTCTTCATACTCGTTTTCCCAAGGACCAAAAGAGCTCAAGGGTCCTATAATTAATAACCTATTGACAAAATCTGGATGATCTTCCGGTAAGTTGCTTAAGTATGCATAAGCTCCGTATACCACGGAGGTCTTCCCTGCTCCAGGCACAGAAAAATTACAGGCGTTCTTTGCAAAAGCTAAATGGAAAGCCGCTAATAGTTGCTTATCGTATAGTGTTCTATTAGTTAAATTCCTTTCCAGTGATTCTTTGAATTCTTTGAATTCATTAGGATCAACTTCATTATTCCAAATACACCTAGCTTTTTGGCTGAATATTTCGAAATCTTTGCGTCGCTTAAAATAGGAAGCCAATATCTTCTTAATTCTCTCTGATTCCTGATATTCAATCTTATATTTTTCTAACGCATTATGAATGGAGATTAAAAGTTCTTCCTTTTCGACATTTCTGATCTCAAGTAGGACAGCAGAATCATTAAATTCGGCATCCATGTAACTTTCAAAATAGGCCTTGGCCCTTCTGTTCTTTCCTATTACGCCTGAGCTATCTACAAGTAAGAAGTAAGTCTCACTTTGATTTATGTCAATTATAATACTCACTTACTGTGTTTATCGTGTTTTAGAATTATACGCTTGAATTCTTCGGAAAGCTTTCTTATTTCATTCACCATTGTGTACACATCATCGTCTTCTAAGAAGGATTTGGATTTTGTATTAATTGAGTCTAGTTTGTCTTTCGCACTTTCTAAGAGCTCAAGTGGTCTGTCTCTGTTATTTTTATTTTCTAGGGCACTTTTAGATCGCCCCATATTTCTTTTCAGGACACTGTCTGCCCTATTTGCCCAGGCGACATCTCTTCCTTTCAAAAGAATTTCTAAGCTCTCGGATGGATGATCTTTCCTTATCTCATCTATTGAGGGCTCAGATTGGTTGATTTCTTCTATCTCATCAAAGTGCTTATCTCGAAACTTTTCCCAAATTTTCTCATTGCTGAAAAAACTACCTTTTTTACTAGTGCGGCCAATAAATCTGTAGTCTTTTGAATCTCCGCTATCTGCCGATTTGCTACTATTATAGATTCCACGGATATAGTCGAAATAGATCATTTTTAGATCGTTTAAGTCTGTTTCATCGTATTTCCATTGAACCATTTTCGACTTACCCCCTTCATATCTTTTCAAATAGCCATTAAGATCAACAAATGCACCTTCAGTCTTATCCAAACGCGTATATATTCCTCCGTATCCAAGTTGGTCTTGTTCAAGATATTCATTCATTAAATCCATTATGGACAGGTATTCTTTGATCTTAGATTCTGATTCCCCCATCATTTTTCCTATTTCTTTCGAAGAAAATCCTAATTCAATCAAATCTTGACATTTGAGATATTTTTCAATTGCATTGTAGTCGACTTTTGCATCTTCACCCATTTGGTAGGTTGTCTCAAGTCTCATTATTTCCTTTGGATCATCGTCCAAAACTTCGTCGAGAACGACACCTAGAAAATATACTGGGCTTTCCTTTTTCTTTTCTGCCACTCTACGGAGTATCATTGACCTTCTGTTTCCGTCAATAATTACTCCATCCTTAGTAACTATACCATATTCATTTTGTCCTTGGTCAAATATGCTTTTTTCCGTTGCCTTATTTGCAGGAATATTTGATCTCCACAGAAAGTCTTCAATAATGGCCGCTCCTTCTTCGGTGGAAGCATCAATTTCTTCACCGGTTTCTTGGGCATGTGATTTGACCAGACTTGCTATTCTACCATTCCATTGATTATAAATTAAGTAATCAAGATCGATTTCGTAGACAGGCAATTTTTGCTTTTTACCCTTATAATAAATATCCTTGTGGGAATAAGGCTTTTTCTTCTTTAACCCTTCAAAATATTTTATCCTAGCTTCTTTCTCCATGACTATTTTTTATTTGCAACAGAGGTTATTTTATTTATTGTGTATAATGCCATTATTTGTTTCTTAGGAACAATCTCTTTGTTATTGAAAACTATTGAATCTCCTTGATCGTAAAATGGATTTTCGAACTCAAATTCATCTATGAGCTCAGCAACTTCCTCGATCAGTGAGCTGGGGTCAAGGTATTGCTCTATTTGTTGCTGTAATTCGTGCATTCTTTGCAATTCACTAGCAGAGGCAATCTTATTTGTGAATCCATTATTTACGATTTGAATAAATTCTTCACCTCCATTAAAGTCTTTAATGATCGGCTCTATTTCCTTGTAGAAACCATCGGCTATATTTCTACATGGAAATCCTTCGCCATTTCCATATTGAACTGAAGTTATCCAGCCTTTACTTTGCTTGCCACTTAAAATGTCATAATTGGATAAGGTTACCGTTATATTTCCATATTTGAATGGATGTCGCCTGAACCTTGCTCCTGGCTTCTTCTTAGGAGGATGGTCAAAGGTCCTTGCCTCATATGTATTGAGATTCCTTACACCCTTCAACTTTGGTTTTGTGGCTACAATTGGCGTTGAGATTTCTTGCAATCCCAATTGCTTTAGTACTGTTTTGGCCAATGCCCCACTAACAGTGGGACATACGGCATTTCCAACAAGTCTGCACTTTGAATATTCACTGTCCCCAAGGAATTGATAAGTTATGGGAAAGCTCATTAGACAGGCCATTTCGCGAACCGTTGGAATCCGAAATTCACCATCTCCTTTTCGTCGATATTCAGAACGGTATATCAATGCTTCTCTGGAGGAGCCAATTTTTGTTGCTGTTACGGTCCTGCTCGGTTTGTTAATTTCTTCCGGAAAAGACATTCGGCCCATATAAGGATGATTCCTTTTCATGAAGAGTGAACTATTCCATTGGGTCTTATATAGCCCTGAATCATAGAAATGATCAGTAATCCTTTGAAGGGGTATATTTATTTCAGGGTATAAAGGATCTCGAATCCTTCTCGAACTTTTCTTAACGTTTGGTCTGGGGAGTCCCCGAAGTACTGATTTTAGTGTTTTTGAAGGTAGGAGGTTTCCTTTTTCGCTAATTTTTTGAGAATGTGTTTTTGGTGGTACTATCAATTTGCCTTTTGATACAATTTCGCCTACTATAGCCCTTTTCCTTGATTGAGGAGAACCAAAGTGTGCTGAGTTAATCATTGTACTATTTCCCTCGATACTAATTGCAATATCGCTTGGAAGCAGATTTTGATTCAGTGCCCATTCGGATAAATTCAAATCCTCAAAGGAATAGGATTTTGGTAAGTACTTTAGAGTATTGGTGACATTTTCCATGAACCAAGCTTTTAACTTGGATCGTTCCTGAAATTTCTTAACTGCCACAATCCTTAAAAACGTCTCGGTCAATCTTAAACCCAATGACTTATCTGCCTTCCCTGAACGATTGGAGTTGGAAAAGCTTACACATGGTGGGCTACCAACTATCACATCAGAATTTGGAATTTCATTGATCAGCTCTATGGAATCCCAGTAGTCGAGAATATCCCGAGGAGGATCATTTAAATCGAAATTATGATTAAAGGTGCGGACGGCAGGAATCCATTTATCAACACCCCTTAAAATTGTAAACCCTTGCTGCCTGAAGCCCTCTGAAAACCCTCCAGCACCACAGAAAAAATCTACAACGGTTAGCTTATTGATCATAAAGTTTATTAGTTACTCTGTTTAGGCATCGGTCTAATTGATTCATGATTTCGCACTCCCATATCGTTAGGGTCCTCCAACCTAGATCCTCTAACTCCTTTATTTTACGTTTATCCCTAGTGACGTTTTTTTCAAATTTTTCTTTCCAAAAGGATGTATTTTTTCTGGGAAGGTCCAATCTGCATTTGGGACATCTATGCCAATAACAACCATTCACAAATATGGCAATTTTCTTACAAGGGAATGCAATATCTGGCTTTCCTGGAGCCTTTCCCCATTGAATACGATATCCTCGCGTTCCATTATTCCAAAGTGCTTTTCGGAGTAGGAGCTCGGGTTTGGTATCCTTAGCTTTAATTGCACTCATCCTCCTGCTTACCATTTCATCTTCTGGAACTGGCGCTCTTCCATCCCTTATATATAACTTACCCATCTACTTTTAATAGTTCAATGACCTGTATCCAAATCTTTTAAAGCGGTGTCTCAGCCAAAGAGCGATCCGCATGAGTTTTATTTGTCGAGGTCATTTTGTCTAGTCTATTTCTAATAGCTCTAAAACACGTTTGCCAATTTCTGGATCTAATTCATCACTTTCTGTTTTGAACACGGAAACGAAGCCCATTTTACATTGGTGATTCACCCTGGTTATACTCTCAGTTACTTCAAAAAAGTCGTCGGTTCGATACGGGTTGAATGATTTTTCAACATGCTTTCCTGGGTATAGCAGAAGGGCTTTATCCGCATTCCAAAATCGACAATACGCATACATTTGACGAAGGTCTGAAACTGAGGGCGTTCCGTTATGAGGTTGCTTCCATTTCGTATCAATAATGAAGGTCTTTCCCCCTTTTCGGATTACGATATCTGGTTTCAAATAATTGTACCTCCAAAAGGGTTTTGATTCCTGCCCATTAACTTTAATTCCAGTTCCTCTTGTATCCCTATGTAAACTCTTAAGGATATATTCCTCCCAAAGTTGATTCATGTCAAAAAGCAAGGACAGCATTCGTTCTTGACCGTGGGAAATATCCGGAGAATGATTTTTTATGATAAGTATCGCCAATTGAAGCGCATTTTCATAGGCCCGTGTTTTTCGATTTAAGGTGATACTTTCAAGCTTTGACACGGAAATGGACCTTCTTTCAATTTCGGGAAAGGAGAATAGAATGCGTTTGCAAACATCGCTCAACCTTGAGCCCATTGAGAATTGATCAACGATATCCAATGCCTTAAGAAGGATTTGATGCAACAAGTGTTCGGGATCATATACCTCATGAGTAGTGTAAAATCGTTCTTTATGTATTAGGTTACGTTGCAAATGACCTGCAAATTCTAACTTGCCCCTGAGTGCTTTTTGATTCGCTGTACGCTTACGATATTTCTTCACGAACCCTTTGCGAATTAGATCTTCCAACTCTCCTAAGAACATCTCAAAATAAACTTCCAGTAGGTTAAGATGCTGCTTATTGACATGAGCTGGTCCAGCTGATTGTGCCTTGAGTTTTCCACAGGATTGAAGCATCTTTAATAGCACGCCTTTCCATTTCCTATCTGGATCATTCTTGTCTGCTTTCGGATGTATCTCAATGCTCAGTCCATCTACCTGGATGACCCCAACGTACTGTTTGAACTTGAGGCCTTTGGCAATGGGTTCGAAATACTTTCCATTATGGAATTCATTTAATCGAAGCAGGGCTTCCAAATGTGAATACTTGAAGCCATTTTCTCCTATGAGAAGTCTCTGGTGTTCAAATACGGATATTTCCTTTAGTGACCTCAATTAAGCTTCTTCAGACGTATTGAACAATTTTTTTAGGGCTGGAATGATTGTGTTCTCATTTATCGGTAGAAGCCTGTAGGAAGGCTTTCTTAAATCATCTGAATTGGGATATTCCATATGTGCAAATTGACTATTCTCATTCGAATCCAACGCTACGAATCCCTCCCCTAAGACCAGTCCGATCTTCCCATAATCCCCATAGAAGTATTCTTGAAGAAGGGGTATTATTTTATTCTCAAATACTTCAACAAGTCCTTTTGGAGTGGTAACCTCCATAAAATAGGAATGACCTATGGTATGATCTCGGTCAATAAGCAATTCAATGCGTTCGTTGATCGTTCGAAGAAGTTTTCCTAGGTGTATCCCATTGATCTCTTCTGTTTGGTCTAGCAAATCGGGATCGGGCATCATCTCGACAAAGGAAAAACGCCTGCGAAGGGCTGTGTCCAAGGCTTCAACACTGCGATCTGCCGTGTTCATAGTGCCAATGATATATAAATCATTTGGGACCGAGAATTTATCCTTGGAATAGACTAATTCGACCTCTATTTCATTGATATTGCCTTTACGTTTATCGGGTTCTAGTAGGGTAATCAACTCGCCAAAAATGGAGGATACGTTACCTCGATTAATCTCATCTATGATCAATACTTTTGGTTGATCAGCTTTCTTAGTTGATTCCCTTTTTTCCTTAACATAGTGTAATAAGGACCTATAGAGGCTTTCGTAGCCCAACAAATATTTGTCCCATTTTGTTGGAAGCTTCTTGTACAAGACCTCCCTGCCGGATTGTGAAAAGTCCTCATCCTGAATTTCGCCATCGAAATAGGCATTCATGATCTCATCTATAAAATCCCTAGAAAGGTCCACGACGCCAGAATCCCTTTGAATCCTCAGGAAATTATCGGTAACACTTACGATCTTGTATTTATCATTTCTCCCAAAAGTGTCGTTGATTTGAAAAATAGATGAGTTTGTGCAAAATTCCTTGAAGATTCCGGGTATGATCTTATAGGCAATCTGATCATTTTCAGTAATGGGCTTGATGCCTTCGATGAAATCCTCATAGCTCATACTTTGATGGAAAGTCGTAAAAAGTATCCTTCCCTCTGCCACTTTTTCCGCATAATGCATCATGACCTTTTCGCGAGATAATTCTTCGACATTAATTCCCAAGATCTGAAGTGCAAGATTTATTGAATTAAATGTCTTTCCAGTCCCAGGAGGGCCATATAGGATCGTGTTTAAGGTTTTGTCCATGGATTCAAGTCTAACTTTTTCATTGGGTTCATTTTCTGTGGGATTGGCATCTAATTCTTTTGTTTCCCGCTCCTCATTGTCTTTACTCCAGAGGTTATCTAAAACAATGTAAAGTATATTTTGGGCAAGTAATAGTTTCTTTGGATCGACCTCACTTAAGTCCTTGGGAATAAATTCATCATGAAGTTCCAACAATTCCTTATCTGTGATTACATATTGATCCGTAAAATCCTTAAGTAGGGATAGGTAGTGTTCATACTTATTTCCCGGCTTTTTGGGCCTAACACCTATTAAAGAACAGTATTTACGATAATACGAATCCTTATAAATACCATAATTATTAGGATCATTGAATGCCCACAATACGGAAAGGAAACGCTCGTCCTGTTGCGCAACTTTCCATTTAGGATGCCATTTTACAAGTAGTTCATCCCCTTTGATCTTCGATTGCTTGATGCGTTCATTCAGAGGTACTTCCTTGTCGAAGATCAGTTTGAAATGATCCCAGGCCTCTTCTGGATGTTTTCGTGCCAAATTAATGAAGGAAGTAGCCTGTTGAGAAATTAAATTATCCAATTTGAGTTGCTCCAGGGCCTGTGAAAAGTCATTATCCTGTAAACTCCATGTTTCCCTAAACCTTTTGGCCAATTCCCATTTATACCATTCTTTGGAATTTCCGGTATCTCGAAGGTATTCTTTATAAACCGCAATGAGTTTCGCTTGAGGTGGTAACTGCGTATAATTTATGAACTCCTTTCGTGTAGTGGAGTCAAAAATAACATCAAATAAAAAAGGTAAATGCTTGCCACGATGGACTACTTTTCTGGCAGATTCTAATTCCTTTTCGACTGAATCAATAACCAACGGCATTAAAATGTCGTTGACTTTTGGCCAATCCGAGATCGGGCAATATACTAGTTCACCTTTGCCATCCTTGAATTGGGTACTTCCGTGAGTGATCTCTTTGGGAAGTACACTCGCTGGTATGTCGGTACCCAAATAAAACCGTAGATAGACCTCATCCTTGTCAATGTAGAATCCTCCGATGTATTTCATTCCTAAAATTATCCCGAGGCGTTCTTTGGAACTGTCCGATCTAAGTGTAAGAGCTATCCTTTCATCTTCTCGTGAAAGTTTTATTCCTTCAAGAAGTCTTTTACATGCATTTAGGGCATGATCCCATTGCTGTGGTGTTAATCGGGCAAGCCAGGGATAACCAAGTTCACTAGAAGTAAGGTCAATCATTTAGTGTGTGAATTCTTATGGGATATGATTCAAAAAATACTAAGAAAATGGAAAACCAATATTCGAAAATAATCTCTTCTAGGCTAAGAACCGGATAAATCATTTATCTCCTTTTCGATGACCGAATATTTATCCCTTACATCCTCCGCCATGTAAAAAGCCAATAGATCTGCTGAAGTGAGCGTCTTTTCTTTTAGGAGCTTCTCCATGTATTTCTGGTTGAAATCCATTAGTAAAAAGGATTTCTCAAGCTGCTGTAATATCTTCTCGTTGGTCTTGATATTGGATTCTACGAGCTTACGAATGGATTTAAACTCATCAATTGTGTGAATGATTCGTTTTATAATCACAAGTAGTAAATCCAAATCCAAGTCGGGGGTGGAGGCATTTACAGCAATGTCTCGAGCCAGGTTATAGGCAATCACCAAATTGCTGTAATCCCCCCGCTGTACATCAATCACGCTAATGAAACCTATAGAAGGAATAAAGCCCACATTTTCTGTAAAATCCAATATCGACTTATCTACTAAAGAGCGATCAAAGACCATTATGGAAACCTTGGATTCCCTGTTCGCTTGTGTTTCGATTAGTTGGGACCATGCCGTATCCATTTTTCGAGTGAACACGTCCTTATCTGCAATATCACCCAACTTGATACTCTTATCAAACTTGCATTCGATCCCAATGCGTAGGTCTTGGGTGCCGTCGATATGGACCAGGATATCCCCAGTCTTATTTCTTGGCAGGGCTCCGGCGTCGCCTCCCGTCAGAAAGGCATCATCCTTGATCTTTTTTTGATCGAAGTAATCGTTCAGGAATGCCGCCACATCCTCTTCAGCCGCTACTCCCTTGATCGTGCTTTTGTAGAAAAGTTCCTGTTTGAGGTCAAAGATCTGCTTGAGGCTTTCTAGTTCAACACCCAGCTCGCTTTGCGTCTTGGCTAGGAAGGCAGAAAGGCGATCCTCCATCAGTGCAAGGACCCCTATATAAAAGGCCTTTAGGAAAACCTCCTGATAATCTTCCTTCTTTACTTTTTTGTCAAAGAATTCGAAAACCAGTTCGTTGGAGATCGTAATGTTCTTTAACTCGAGCTGTTTTTTTTGTTGATTCAGTTTGATCATGTGGTCATTAAGATGTAAAGTTCGGCTATTGCGGCCTAATGCGAATTGAGCAGGTTTCCGAAAAATATAGGTGTAAGATTTAATTTACAAGGAGATTTGAACATAGTTATCATTTATTTTTAGATAAGAAATAATATATTTATAGGGCATCCGGAACGCTTTTAGCGTACCAACCGAGCAAAGAAGCCACGGTGGTTTAGCATGCGGACGATCGTCAAAAAAATGATCTCATGAATTTCGTTCTGCTTTCTAGATGCGTTAACCTTAAACGCATAACGCAATGGAAACCAAACCCTTGATCCATTTCCAGGAGCGGGGATACCTCATGTTCCCGTATTTCATTATTCGTGTAAAGCCAGCCCTGTATGTCCAGGTCCCCTTGCATCGCGCAAACCTACAGGATCAATTCGACGAAGGATACTTTTTAGATGAGGAGGAAGAAGCCGATATGGGCTATTCCGAGGCGTCCCTAAAGGCGCTTGCCCGATTTTGGAGCTATGGAAAGCGAATTAATAAACCCAGGGACGTCTGTTTGGCAATGAGTAAGGAGCAAGGCTACTTTATTGCTAAAGATGCACCGCTTGAATCTGCTGATCGTCCGAAGCCAGGTCCTGTCCCGATAGGGGGATTGCTAATTACGGTAAATCATGAGATTATCTGCATTAACCAGCCGCATTACGTTTGCCAGGTAATATAGAAAGGGCCGCATCGCTGCAGCCCTTTCTTCCTTATTTGATGTAATACCATCGATATCCTCCGGAATGATCGCGTTCGCCTCGGCACGCCCTTGCAATGCAGGTCTTGCTCAGTCCTGTTGCCCGGCTTGCCTCGGCAACAGATCGGTGGCTGGCTACCAAAAGTCCTTCCATTGTAAGCTGGATCACGGATTTCTTCCGCTGATCGCTTGAAATAGGGTAGGAGGTATACTCGGAATAACTCCAAAAATATCCACTGCAGCTGCGGTTATACCCCAGACAGGCGTTGCTGATGGTCCTGGTACATGATCCCACTGCCTTTGCAGCCTCCTCGAGCGATTTAAAGTTCCCTAAAGGCCTTCCTGTTTCCGGGCAGTACTGGTAGATGGTTTTGGCAAATCCTCCTCCCTGATCGCGGTTGTAGCCCTTTTTCTGGGAGTCGTAGTGCTCGATATAGTATCGTTCCTTCTCAGCCAGTTCATCCAGGTTACCTGATGAATCGATCACCTCCCAGGTGAAGGCATCGGGACCATAGGTCCCGATAGCCTCCTGGAAGATGCCTCCTTTTCCCTGAGATGCCTTCTGCAGGTGATCTTGCTTGCGGGCTTCCAAGGTGGAGGTGGTTGCACCGATATAAACCTCACCGGTTATCCGGTTCATCGCTTTGTAGAGAATCCCGTTGATCTGGCTCATCCTGACCACTGTTTTCAGTGTTTTTGTCAGAAATGGTGAAGAAATATCCTCCACCAGAAGATGCCGGATCATATTGGTAACCCAATATCCGTGCGTACGCCCTCAATTTCATCCCAAAGGACTTATTGGAGAACTGCTTTTTGCTGAAGCCATATTCGGCCCGGAACTGGTCTTCAAGCTTACGTTTATCCATCCGGGTCCCTAGCACCAACTCCCGCTGCATGAAATCCACAAATTCTGGTGAAGTTTCAGCTGCCAGTTGATTTTGCTGAAGGAACTTATTGGATACTGCCAGCAACCCGTATTTCAGGTATTCGTGCGCACAGTAAATCATAAATCCGTAGAATCGGTTCCACTCCTGATCATCCCATCCCGAAAAGAATGGGTTTCCGAATTCATGTTCGGGTTTGTGGCTCAGTCCGTAGTGTGGCGCCAGTTCAAAAAACCAGGACCGGTCCCTGCCAGAGTTCCCTTCAACTCCCCGTATGGGATAGTTGCTGGTAACCAGAACCTTAGGAGACCGTTCGTAGGGAATGTAAAACGCGTCCTTGAATTTACGGTTTACGGTGATTCCTGAGGTGAGCATCGAGAATATGTCCTCTAGGGTAAATTTTCGGCCCACATCATCGAAATTGATGATCCGTGTATCCAACTCAAGGCTGGCATGGGCAAACGGATCGGAAGTCCGGTAATGCCTTCCATCAATGGATTCCGATTTGCGCATTTCCCCAAGGGCTTTTGCAATCAGTGATTTCCCCGTTCTACCATTGGCCACTCCAGGGGTGTAGACTTCATCCTGCAAGATGATCGCTCTGGTAATGCTGGGATCTTTATATCCGCTTAGCATATAACCCAAGGCGGTTCGTAGAGCTTTATTCCGCTTAGGGTCCCCCCCGGATACATTTTCCAAAAACTTGACAAATTGACCAGGCCTGCTTACCCGCATCACGAATGGTCTTGGCAGGACCTCGTCCTCCCAGATTAGGTGGGGCAGGTCTTCGTAAGGTACCGGCTCAATTCGCGTTTTGGTAACCGCAACAGCGGTATTCTGGAAATAAAACCAGATTACACCTCGGTCATCAGCGGGGGTTAGCTGTGGAATTCGCTTTAACGTACTGAGTTTTCGGCTGGAGGCGTAGGTGGTTATCCCCTTGAGGTATTTCTCCAGGACCTCCATCTCCCCATTCTCCTCCAGGTAGCTGATAATCAGCCGGTCAACATCATCTTGCGTGATCCTTCTCACGCGATTATTCTTGGTATATACCAGGCAGGTATTCCCATTGGATAGCTCCATGTTGGCTACCCCCATCATCTCTAACGCCACCTTCAGTTCGTAGTGGCGGATCGTTAGGTTTCCCTTGGCATCCTTCGCCCAGAAAACCGGTATTTTAGGAGCGTTTGCTCCCTTTACAATCTTCATTTTCTTTTTTTTAAGATTGCTTGTCTCTAAGCCCGGGTTGAACCGGGATGCCCAAAGCGGGCGTGTAATCCGCAGTCTATCCTGCTGTCGTTAGCTTAAGGGTGGAAAATTTCCCCGGACGGGGACATAACAGTGAAGTGCCAGCCACAGGATCGTAATCGCGTAGCCATCTCTAACATTCATACAAATATAAATAAATATATATGCAAAAACAAATATACATTAAAAAAATTAATGGTTAAATCACCCCTCCCTATCAGATATCTCAGCAAAAGTTGACAAGTTGACAACATTTTTTTGAAATTGACAGGGGGGGGGTAATTCTAACTGTTTACCTGCACAGGGATGGCAGAAACTGTGGTTTTATTGATCATTTAATTATTTAATAGCCAATTTGTTACGCCATTTCTGAGGCTTTTGGCCAGATTATTCACCAGCCCGTGCGCCTGCAGACTCCGGACGAGGAAGCTATCGATGTAGGAGCTCTTGTTTGCCTCGGTAAGCAGGTTATAGAGCCGCCAGAGGTTGATTTGTCCATCGGTATCCCTGCCGAACGCTTCCGAGCTATAGTAATCGCGGACTACCGTGTTGATCTGGCCGTCGGTCAGGGATATCTCGGGCAATCCATCCTTTTCCTCGCTGCTCAGGTGCGGGTACATCCGAAGCTTTCCGATCAGGTGGGCAAACTGCTCCTCGCTCAGTTCGAAAGCCTCCAGGTCGCCCAATTCCTCCAGATGCCCTTGCGGATCGTAGCCAGCGATCAACTCAAATACCGCATTGAGCAGGTCTCCCTTCGATCCAACCCGTAAATCCCCCACAAATCCATCCGATCTTACGCAGAGATTCATGCAGATCTGATTTCGATAACCCACGAACACCTTAAAGCGCTCCAACGATTTCCGGCTGTACAGGTTCTCCTGGTTGTAGGCACGAACACCACCGATGGATAATCGCATCGGATTACCAGCTACCATGGCGTGTTCGCCCGATATCTCGAATTGAAAGGCGCACCGCTCATAATAGATCGTCTTTTCGTGATCGAGTAGTGCAGATGCCGGTTTACCGATGGCAGAAGGGATGCGTCCCTTGACCACATGGGATACGCGTATTTGTGGGATACTGATATCCAGTCCGGGCCAATAGGCTTGGGCAGCCTTGCAGACCACCTCGATAAACTCGTGATGTGCGATCGTGGTCTCGTTGTCCTTGCTAAATACGGGGATGATGCACTGGTCGCGCAAATGATCCAGGCTCACTTCTCTGGTATTGGCCACGATAAAGGGTTTTTCTCCTACGTTAGCTTTATTTGGCTGTGTCACAGGTGGGGTATCCAGTAGATTATTGATTGTTTCCATAGTTATTGTTTTATAAGTTAATCGTTCGTTTTGGTGACCTGTCCATTGAGCCGGGAGAGTTCGATTTTTCGTTTTTTAAATAATTCTTGAAGCGATTGCTGGACTGCCGGGTGCTTCCGATAGAGATTCGCTAGTTCCTCCAAATCCTGGCATTGGCTGATTTTCTGTTCAACCTGCTCAAGCAATCCATGATCCCCGGACCACTCCAGGAGTTTCTTGCCCGTAGCTGAATTGATGACGAACTCCGGCTTGCCCATGAAAAGACCTGTACGGTCCTTGGAGGCTTTAGCCAAGTGCTGATCATTGACCAGCTCAAAATTCACCGTTAGCTCGTATTCGAATCCTTCCCGGGTTACTTCCTTGGTGCCATGTTTGACCACCTGGGTCTTTCCGTTCTGGCCTAAATCCAGGGAGTAATCGATCTTGCGTCGCGTAGTGGTGATGATATGGCAGCGGCTAGAAAGGATCTTTTCAATAAAACGCTGGTGGCGTGGCGTAATAACGGCCCAGTCCTGAAATCGACCTCCCAGGGAGTGATGGATCTCCAGGCATCCACCAACCCCAATCCATTCATGGGAGATCGAATCGATGATGACTACTTCCATTCCGGCTTTCTCGCAAGCTTCAATGGCTTGGATGTACCGCTCAGGAGCATACGGTTCTCTCAGAGGAAGTACGTGATAGGGACCAAGGTCCGAATACAGGTTCGCGCTGGCGTTCTCGGTATCGATAACGGCAATTTTGGACCAGTCCTGAGTAATCCCATGGGCTAGCAAAAGGGCAGAATAGGTCTTCCCGAATCCGGAAGCCCCGGATATACCGACTCGAAGCTTCACTACATTTTTTTTAGCGATGTGTAATTTCATTTTGTTTGATTTTATACGATTAATTGATAGAAGTGCTACCGGTTGATAGCAGAAATGAAAAAGCCTCCGGATAAGGGAGGCTTTTAAGGTTGCTAATGGGTCGGTTGACCTAGACAGCGAGCATATCGGGTACTTTCTGTTTGGAACCCGCAGCCAACAGGTTGGGATTTACATATTCCCAGCGATGGCTTAACCGGAGCATCTCACCGGTTTGTTCACTGGTATAGTCATAGGGCTCGCAGGGGATGCGTTCCACAGATCCTTCCAGTTCAACTCCGATGAGCTTCTCACAAGCCTCTGCATCCAATGTTGTAGGGACCCGCGCTACGCGGGCTGTCACATAGATCTTTCCGGTTAGCTGACTCTTTACAGCTTCGGTCTTTCCCTGGACGAGCAACACATTGAAAGTTTCCCCATCATCCTTTTGCACGGTCTTAAATCCTTTGATTGTTACCATAGTACTACATTTTAAAAGTTATTACTACCTCGGGGGGATATCCCCAAAACACTAAGACGGGGGGGATGAAGCTGGATTGATTCGCACTCGCATCAACAAGATAGAATCCTGGCACGTTTCTAAAATTTGTTAAATTAGAAGTTATCCTCCAGGCATTATTTTATAATATGGGAATACCTACGGTGAAAACGGTGGCATTGAGTCCCATTTTTGTGTCCTTGATCCTAGCGATTTTTATTGGTTATTTTCTGCCAATAACGCATTCCAAATACCAAATAAGTAAAGTCCAGCAAGAACAATTACAGGAAGGTTCCCGGCTCTATTTTGAAGATCTGGATGGTGACGGCTCGCGAGAACGAATCGTTGCTCTGGACAATCGTTTGGGACTTTCTTCATTTATTGTATACAATACGAATAAGACGCTAGTAGACCAGTGGAATTTTGATTCCAGATACCCTGACCAAGGACCAGGCCTCTTCTTTACGGATCTCGATCAAAACGGTTTTAAAGAAGTATGGGCATTTACTACCCAAGGCGATTCAGTGCTAATAAATGGTATTGAGCCGCTAAATAAGAATGGATTTAAGCAGCTCGATGTCTTTCTGGATTCAATCGGTTCCTACAATGGAATGTCTGATCTAAATGAAATATCTGATCCCTGGGTCACAAAACATTCTGCCGACTCTACCAGAAGCCTAGTGTTTACTTTGAATGCGGGTTACTCGCAATATCCAAGGAACACCTATGCCTATAACCCCTTTAGCGGTGTGATACGCCGATCACCCTTTCTTACAAATACTTCCGGGGTATATGGGTTCTCCGACATAGATGAGGACAGTAAAAAGGAAATCCTCATTAGGACAATATCTGCAGCCAATTCCATTGACTCCAGTTTGTCTCAAAAATCAGATTACAAGGTGTATCTAACAATCTTGAATGAGGATTTGGAATTCTATCTGCCGCAAATGGAGCTCCCTGGACCTTATTCTGCCGTTTACGGAATCTACTCCGATGATTCAAATTTTATAATTGGATACAAGTCAAAGATCGATTCAATCCCTTCGGCATTGCTCAAAATGAACTCTGAAGGAAAGATAGTTGCTCGAAGGACCATTCCCTTTCCATCCAATTACATGTTTTATGTCCCAGAAGATCAGGAATATTATATCAATACAATAGGTGGATCGACAATACAGGGGTTTGATAGCGACCTAAATTTGCGCAACACATTTACTCTTCTAGAAGGGGATGAAATCATTAATGCCCATTTGCTTTCAGAAAGGCGATGGGTAATCATTTCTAATCGATTTGATAGGCTAACCATCTATGACTCTGAATTTGAAAACCCAGTTAGCTATACCATTGAAACAGATAATACCTCCAATATATATTTCAACATCCTTGATCAGACCAGCTCCGAATTACTTTTGGGAATTCAAAAGGGAGATCAGCTATTTACTTTAGGCTATGCCTTTAATCCGCTTTATTATACTAAGTATACGATCTACATTGGGCTATATGCACTGGTTTTTATCATCGTTTGGGGAATCATGCGTATCCAGTCCTATAAGGACAGGAAAAAGGCCGCATTACAGCGGGAGATAACTTCCTTGCAAATCAAAGCCTTAAAAAATCAGTTTGATCCCCATTTTGTCTTTAATATCATGAATAACCTAAGCGAGATGAATCTAACAGGCAATGAACTCGAAGCCGATAAATTACTTTGTAATTTGACCGATTTCATGCGTCACACCCTTAGAAGCTCAGATGAAATTACGCATACTTTGGAAGACGAACTCCATTATGTTAAGAATTATCTGGACCTTATAGCCCGTGGTATGGATCGTGAAATCCAATATGACTTTAAGATGGACCTTGGTCTAGACAAGAAGATACACGTCCCGAAAAACATGCTATTTACCTATGTGGAAAACGCCATAAAACATGGTGCGCCACCCACTGGTGTGCTAAGGATCCGGATTGAGGGTATTGTTGACAGTGGATTCATTCAAATGATTGTGAGTGATAATGGGGGCGGGTATCAAACCATTCAAACCAATGACATGAAAACGTCTGGTCGAGGAATTAAGATCATGCAGGATGTTTTCGATTTGCATAAATCACTGAACAATATTGAAGTTCAGGTAGAAGTTCAAACCGTTGAATTTCCTGAGTCTGAAAAAGAATATGGTACGAGGGTAACGTTGACTTTTTCCAAAAGGAAAGCGCATTTACTCATTAATGAGTAATGAAACTTTAAAGATTCTGGGGAAATTTAGAAGACAATCGAATACTGATATGAAGAGTAAGCTGAAGGTAGTAATCGTTGATGATGAAAACCGGGCGATCAATCGGCTTAAAATACTTATAAGGTACATCGATGACCTGGAGTGTATAGGTGGCTTTCAGCGTCCTGAAGAAGCTCTGTCTTTTATATCAAAAACGAATCCTGAATTAGCTTTCGTTGATGTTGAGATGCCCCATATGGATGGGATCCATTTGGCACAAAAAATTAATTCACTTGGGGTTAAGACTAAGGTTGTTTTTGTAACGGCTCATAAGGATTATGCCATTGAAGCGATTAATATTTCTGCTTTTGGATATCTGGTCAAACCAGTCGGACTCGATAAACTCAAGAATACGGTATTACGATATTTGGATGAGAAGAAGTTGGCATTCACCGAAAGGGAATTGGAAATTATCGAACTTCTTCAAAAAGGAGATAGCAGTGCCCTGATTGCTCAGAAACTACATCTTAGCAAGCACACGATTGATACGCATAGACGACGCATGCTTTCCAAAGCAGGTTGCAAAAACACAGCAGAACTTATCGCCTATGCGCTAAGTGGTGCAAGCAATTGAGTAATGAAAATACTCAGTTGTTATGTCCAAGATTACCAGTAGATAGTGAATACTCTCCAATAGGGGGCTTTTAGATTTGATAGAATTCAAGGCACAAAAAAGTGTTTTGAAAGTTATGTTTAATCTAAATACCACCTCATGAAAAAGCATTTACAAAAAAGTACCTGGGCTGCTTTGCTGGGTTTATTACTCATTTTTAGTTCCTGTCAAAAGGACTACGGAGATGACATGACCGCTGAGAATGAATTGCGTGGGATTCCACTCATAAGCGATGGCGCTAATCTCGGAAATGGCAACTTTTACTTCTTACCACCTATGGTGCCTAGTCCAACAACCAGTGGGATATTTGACGCGGATCAAAGTCCGGAGGTAAGGATTATTGTATTGGATAATGGGGTTCCCACAGAGACTCCTCTGGCAACGTTTGATCTTAATAGCGGGCTGGTCGTGAGCCTGGAGGAGGAACATTACCGTGTTAATTGGAGTTTACGCGATTATGAGCTTGACCCGCAGGTAACCTATCGAATCGAAATACAGGTTTCAAATTTAGTCCTTGGATTTGCGGATGTGGATATAGTAGCTAATGGAAGTGAACTTAAGAATGTAGACACCAATGAATATATCCCATTAACGGATAACCGTACGCTATCAATAAAGTTTCGCATTGAGGAAGGTGCATTAGCCAACAGTATTAATGAACTACATCGTTTGGCCTGGTACCCCTTTAATGGGAACGCAGATGATGAATCAGGCTATGGAAACCACGGAACTGTCTTCGGGGCGGCACTTGCCACGGATCGGTTTGGATTTTCCAATAGCGCCTATTCATTTGATGGAATGGATGACTTCATCCAAGTGCCGTCAGCTTCTCAGAATCTTTTTACGAGTAGTGATTGGACTGTTTCCGTTTGGTTTTTGAGTACAACGACAGAGGAGGCAGTGATTTGGAATAAACGCAATACAAGTAGTTGCGGTTCCGCCTCTGGTCCAACAACAGGTTTTGCGCAGACCAATTTGGCCAATGGAAACACATTTACAGGATTCGCGAGATCATCCGGGGAATACAGGCTTTATTCTCAAGGTTCGGTCAGTGACGGATTATGGAACAATGGCGTAATGGTTCGTGAGGGAAATACGCTCTCATTGTATCTAAACGGAAATTTGGAGCAAACCATGACAATTGCTGCTGGTGCAGATTTTACGACCACTCTGGATTTGTTCATAGGCAAGACAATCTATTGCAGTGGGGAACACTTTGAAGGAAAGATCGATGACTTTGCCATCTATGATGTGGCATTGACGCCAGATTTGATCAATCAAATCCTGTAAGGATCAATTAGAGAGAATAAGAAGCCGGCAAATTGCCGGCTTTTTTATAGTAATTGGAAGTACACGCCACGCCGAGTAAAAGAAAGAACATAGCATTAATAATCATTTTTTTACATTTCCTCTGAAGTCCGGGCAGGTTAAGATGAACTCTGTTGTTAATGTACGGATAGACAGAATTTAATATCCATAATTGGACCTTTAGCCTTGCCTTTTTACCATTCATGCGAAATACAATACGCTTTATCATACTCTGTAAACTATATACGGATAATATGCTTATCTTCTCTATCGTAGAACGCTAATATCTCAAAATAAATCGCTGGTTTAGAAGTGGTTTCAATTTTGGATATAAATCCAGTAACATTACAGTCTGCATTAAAAATTGTCACTCTAAATTTTTTATCATGAAGAGAATTACAATTTCAATTTTGTCAATTTTTGGAATTCTCGCTAGTTGTAGCGATTCTGTATCCGACGACTTTAAAGAAGTAAATGGTAACGTTGAGAACCGTAGACTACAGTCTATTTCTGCTATATCCGCAGGATATCCTGATGACGATAAATTCTTTTTGTTCACCTATGATAGTAAGGACAGACTTACCTCATTTACTGATGGAGAAGAAACAGCTTTACTTCTTTACCAGGATGATAAACTCAGTAATCTTGCTGACTCCTATGGCAGTATTAGTGTGGAAGAATTATATGCTTCTCCTTACGACGCCTATAATACGGGACAAGTAGAGGAGTATGACAATAATGGTAATCCTAGGCTGCTTTCCTTTTTAGAAACCTATTATGATTACAATTTGGGCACTGACGTTCAGGAGCAATATACCTTAGAGATCTCTTATGACAATAAACCCAATCCATTCTATTTCACCCTAGAATCAGCAGGCTTAATAGATGTTTTAGATCGTATACAGTTAGACTTTGGTATTCCACCGCAGCCGCAAGAATTGATTAGGGCTCGCTTGCTATTCCCTCTGAACAACCCTTCCCAATTGGTGTATAAAAATGAGGCAGGAGAAATTGTCTTCACCGTAAATGTGGATTACAATTATGATGGCGACTATCCTGTATCAGCTTCGGTTATAGCCTTGTCTCCTCAAGAAGGTGGTTCGCGAAGTATTTCCATCACATTCCAATACGCCGATTAAACTATAAAATCACTTAAAAGCCGAAGATCATATTTTCCGTCTTCAAAATGATCTATAATAATAAGATTGAAGATTTACACTCGTTACAAGATCGGCGATTAACTGCTATTGTTTATTGCTCAAATTTTTTGCCAAAGTATCGTTTCAAACGTATTTTTTGTGTAACCAATTAGTGAATTAAAATCGATCTGCTTTCATGGTTGGGAATTATTCTTAGGCCTTAAATGGGCAAAAAGCAACTCTTCTAATTATTTCATTAAGCCATTTCAGAACTCTTTTTTTATTGTTTCCCACTTAGGGATAGGTAATCAAGATTTAAATTCCTAAAAGAATAATTCATTGATAAATTAATAGTTACCGATTACAAAAGTTCTTTTGTAACTAACTGATTATTATCATATCTTATCCATTCCCACGGCCTTACTTTTAGAATATACCCCCATTTCCTACTTTAAAACTATCCAGGATGAAGAAGCGATTCTTTCTTCTCGTTCTTGTTTTTCTTGTCACCCCCACTATATATTGGGGATGTACCAAGGAAGCCGATCCGGAGACATTTACTCTAACGATAAGTATTTCCCCCAAAGAAGGCGGATCAACTAGTCCATCCTCAGGCACCTTCGAGGAGGACAAACAAATAACCATATCAGCCATACCGGCTGATGGATTTAATTTTCACCGTTGGTCTGGGGATGTTACGAGTACCTCTAATCCGTTGGAGCTAACTTTAACTAAGGATACTGAACTTACCGCAGAGTTTCTTGCTGAGGATTTGGACGCAGATGGGGTTGCCAATGACCAAGATGAATGTCCCAATACCCAGCCTGGAGAAGATGTGGATGATAATGGATGTTCTCTATCGCAGGTTGACACCGATGGCGATGGGATAAGCGATGATACTGATTTATGCATTAATACTACTCCGGGAGCAGAAGTGGATCAAAATGGGTGTCCTATCCCATCTCCAATTTACTTGGACCAAAATGGTGTTACCATCAAATCCTACGATTGGGCAGAAGTTGGTCAGCAAGGGGTAATTGATGGGGTAGTCTATACCATAGTAGATGAAGTTATGCTGCGAGAAATGATCGAAAATGGGGAGGATGTCACAAGGCTTTGTACTACTAAAGTCACAAATATGCGGGAGTTATTTCTTGATTTAACTTCATTTGATCAACCTATAGGAAGTTGGGACGTTAGTAATGTGACAAGTATGAACGCAATGTTTTTGGGAGCACAATCATTTAATCAGCCTATTGGAGATTGGGATGTTGGTAGTGTAACTAACATGGTAGCTATGTTTGGTTCTGCTCTTTCATTTAATCAACCTATTGGAAATTGGAATATGAGTAAGGTTACTGACATAACTTCGATGTTTAGCCTTGCCATCTCCTTTAACCAACCGATTGGTGGTTGGGATGTGAGTAATGTTACTTCAATGAGTGCCATGTTTAATGAGGCACACTCCTTTAATCAGGATTTAAGCAATTGGGATGTTAGTAATGTTTATCATATGGGGAGTATGTTTGATGGTGCCAACTCATTTAATCAACCCATTGGAAATTGGAATGTTAGTAATGTGACAAGTATGAATGCCATGTTTTTGGGCGCTGAATCATTTAATCAACCTATCGGTAATTGGAACGTAAGTGGTGTAACTGATATGTCATTAATGTTCGAAAGTTCCAACTTCAATCAGCCTTTGGGAGAATGGGATGTCAGTAACGTGACCAATATGAATTATATGTTCGAGGTAACTACCTCATTTAATCAGCCTCTTGAGAACTGGGACGTCAGTAATGTTGAAAGCATGTTAGGAATGTTTGGGAGCGCCGGTTCATTTAATCAAGATTTAGGTAATTGGAATGTTGCCCAAGTCATTAATTGCTCACTTTTTGCTGAAAACACGCCTCAGTGGATACAGCCTAAACCAATTTTCACAAATTGTGATCCTGGTTCTGAGTATGATTCCGACGAAGATGGAGTGAATGACAATGTGGATCAGTGTCCAAGTACACCTGTAGGAGAAACTGTAGACTCCAGTGGATGTTCAAATGGTCAAAAAGATTCTGATGGGGATGGTATAAACGATGATATTGACCAGTGTCCCAATACTCCTAGTGGACAGGGTGTTGATTCTCTGGGATGCGCATCTTCTCAGCAGGATACAGATGGAGATGGAGTGACTGATAATGTTGACCAATGTCCTGGAACGCCTACAAATGAAGTGGCCGATTCAGTAGGATGTTCAGGTAGTCAGAAAGACTCAGATAATGATGGAATTGCTGATGATATCGACCTATGTCCGAATTCACCAACAGTTGAGACTGTTGACGAGAATGGTTGTTCCGTCAGTCAGAAGGACTCTGATGGTGATGGGGTTTCAGATGATCTTGATAATTGTTCAAATACTCCTCAAGGTGAAATTGTAGATTCCAATGGTTGTTCGGATAGCCAAAAGGACTCGGATGGAGATGGAATAAATAATGACATTGATCTTTGCAATGACACCCCAATAGGGGAAGAAGTAGACTCTAATGGATGCTCTCTAACCTCCCAAACTTTTGTGCCGGATGATAATTTTGAAAAATATTTGATTGATTCTGGTTATGATGACGTGATGAATAATTATGTGAAGACTTCTGAGATCCGGTATGTCACTCTACTTTACCTTAGGGGTTTAAATATCCATGATTTAACTGGAATTGAAGATTTTGAAAATCTAACTACCCTTGAAGTTCGGAATAATAACCTTACCAAATTGGATGTCTCTCAAAATCGATTCCTTGAAACTTTAGATTGCAATGATAACAACTTATCTGAATTACAATTAGGTACAAATGGTAGTTTAACCACACTTAACTGTGTTAGAAATCAACTGACACAACTAGATGTAAGCAAGACAATTTATTTGGAATCTTTAAACTTTGCCGATAATCAAATATCATCAATCGACCTGAGTAATAATGTCTCCTTGGTACAGCTGAGAATCGACAAGAACAACTTGACAAATATTGATGTAAGCAGAAATGTAAATTTAAATACCCTGAGTTGTAGTGAAAATAACCTGACTAATATTGATGTTAGTAACAATCAATTATTGGAGCAGTTCGTTTGTGGTCAAAATCAGATTACTTCAATAAATGTTAGCAACAATCCAAATTTGGTCCTATTATATTGTGAAAAAAATCAACTAACCAGCATTGATGTTAGTTCAAATATTAATTTGCAAGGGGTTGATTGTTCGGATAATTTAATTACAAGTGCTGATTTTAGTAGCCTTTCTTCTTTAGGTCATCTTTATATTCAAAACAATCAACTTACCAGCTTGAATATTAATAATAATAATAATACTAATCTCGCTCTATTTAGCGCCTACAACAATCCTTTGTTAAGATGTATTCAGGTAGATGATCTTTTTTATGCCTTATCCCAAGATAAACTCCAGTGGATTATTGATGATACATCTAGTTATTCTGAGGATTGTGGATCCTAATGAAATAAGGTGTCTATTGTTTCGTTCTTAAATAACAAAGCGCAACTATCATAAAGAGCATTATACATACACCCTTAATATTGATAAGGTTCCGGTTGGTATTAATGGCCTTGGGAATCTTAGCCACAGCAGGCTGCAGCAAGGATTCTGACGAACCCACAACTAATTCAAACACTCCTGATAATAGCCAGTCCTTTGAGATTTCCGGATCTGTATCTAAAGGAAGTTTCGTTGCAGGTTCATCTTTAACCTTTTTTGAACTTGACGACGAACTGAAGCAAACAGGAAGGAGTTTTACTTCCAATATTGAAGACGACCTTGGGAATTATGAACTAAGTGCAACAGGGGTTTCACAGCCCTATACTCGAGTAACAGGAGAAGGCTTTTATTGGAACGAAGTTTCAAATGAAAATACTCAAAATCGTATATCGCTTGTTGCTTTATCAAAGTTTAATAGCTCAATAAATGTTAATATACTAACGCATTTAGAAGCTGATAGGGTGAGATATTTATATACAGAGGAAGGATTAACTTTTGATCAGGCCAAGGAACAGGCCTTGAATGAAATTTTAGCTGCATTCGATATAACCCCGTCAATTAGACTCAAAAATGCAGAAGAATTTTCATTTAGTAAAGGGGATGAGACTAGCAAGATACTTTTAGTTCTTTCAGCTGTAATACAAGGAAATAGAACTGTTAGTGAAGTTTCTGTTTTGCTCAGTGAGCTTTCCTTAGAGTTTAAAAATAACGGCAATATTGAAGATGTAGATTTGATTGCTGAATTAGCCAGCGATTTGCAAATCCTTGACATGGATATACTCATTCGCAATGTGCTTAATAAGTACTCTCAGGCGTATCCAGAATTAACAGAGGAATCATTCAGAAGTAATTACCTGGATAGTATAAGGAAACCAAATGGAAAGTTCTTAGTCGACTTGGATTTCGACGGAGTGACTGATGATATTGATCAATGTCTAGATACTGAGGAAGGTACTGAAGTAAATTCTCTTGGTTGTGCGGATTCACAATTGGATACAGATAATGATGGGGTTGCAGATGATCTTGATCTTTGTCCCAACACTAGTGAAGGTGATCCGGTAAATGCAGATGGCTGTGCAACAAACCAACTTGATACTGATGGAGATGGAGTTGTGGATTCTCTCGATCAGTGCCCTGAAACGACTGAAGGACTTGAAGTCAATGAATTGGGATGTGCAGCTAATGAAAGGGATACAGATAATGATGGGGTTGCAGATGATCTTGATCTTTGTCCCAACACTAGTGAAGGTGATCCGGTAAATGCAGATGGCTGTGCAACAAACCAACTTGATACTGATGGAGATGGAGTTGTGGATTCTCTCGATCAGTGCCCTGAAACGACTGAAGGACTTGAAGTCAATGAATTGGGATGTGCAGCTAATGAAAGGGATACAGATAATGATGGGGTGTTGGATTCAAATGATCAATGTCCCAATACGGATCCTGGAAAAGAAGTGAATCTGGAAGGCTGTGCACTTAATCAGCTCGACTCTGACCAGGATGGTGTTAATAATGAAGTAGATGTCTGTCCAAACACCCCACAAGGTGAAACTGTTGGTGCCTTGGGATGTAAGGACTTTATTTTTATTGATGCAAATGGTATAACTGTAAAGGCGAGTCAGAATGCAGTAGTTGGGGACAGGAAAGTCCTAAACGGAAAGGAATATATTGTTGTTGACAGGCCTATGTTAGTCGCGATGATCAATTCTGGTGAGGATGTTTCAGTAGCCGTAACAACACTGATAAACAATATGGGTGAGCTATTTGCAGACAATTCGAATTTCAATCAAGATATCTCCAGCTGGGACGTTTCGAATGTGACAGATATGCATTTAATGTTCTATAGGGCGTCATCTTTTAATCAGCCAATAGGTATTTGGGATACTTCGAATGTCACCTCTCTTTGGGCCATATTTGCGTCAGCCTCATCCTTTAATCAGCCAGTAAATAATTGGGATACTTCCAAAGCACGATCGATGGAGGCAATTTTTGGACAAGCAACGTCCTTCAATCAACCTCTAGACAATTGGGACTTATCTTCTGCTGTTGATATGATTGCTATGTTCTCTGGAGCGTCTTCATTTAATCAGGATATTTCCAGCTGGGATGTTTCAAACATAACTGACATGCAGCAGATGTTTATTGGAGCTACCGCATTCAATCAAGATCTTAGTAGCTGGAACGTAACCAACGTGACTACCTGTAATACATTTAGTGATAATACTCCAAATTGGATTTTACCCAAACCAAATTTCATTAACTGCAATCCCAATTAGTTTTAAATTGAGAGAAATGAGATCCTATGTTTACCATAGGCCCAATTGCCGCTTTGCGCTACTAAGCAGTTTAATATTGACATTCACAGAAAGGATTATTACACAATATTGGAAAGCAGCTTAAATCAAGCTATTACCCTAGCATCCATTTATATACTAGGATTCTATGCCTTTCGCCAACAGGTTATTTCCTTAATTGATTCGAGTTATTTTTCATATCTGCTTACAAAATCCTCCTTTTGTTAATCGTCCGATCATAGTAATGCTTAGAAATTCATGTTATAACTGACCTAAAAGAGTTGGTCTTTGATGGAATGATTCAACGAAAACCATAAAAATCCTATGGTTTCTATATAGAGCCTTAACGGCCATTTTTGGTATATTCTGAATTCACAATGTTCCCTCCCTTAAAGACTATCAAAATGGCTTTAAAAGTATCTACCTGGAACATTGAACATGCCTCTGAACTTTTGGATGACAACCCTTCGAGCAATATAACGGATCGTATCAGGCGAATAGAGGAAACTATTACGGAAATAGATCCAGATATATTACTTATTGTGGAAGGGCCAAAAGGGGAGAAGGCGATCTCTGATTTCTGCCATGTAGTTTTAAATGATCAATGGGTACCGGTATTGCTTAAAGGCACTAATGATGCATTGGGGGATCTGGATCGGGACTATGGCCATGATATGCGCGGAACGCAGTGGATGTGGTTTGTGGTAAAGCCAGGGATACTTTCCAAGTGCCGCATTCAACCGGCAAGTGTCTGGCGCTCTTTTATCGGAGATTCAACCTGGAGCGTTAATTATTGGGGGCAAATACAGGCTGAGGATCATGACCATTATAGAATGCCGCAGGTCCTTATCTATGATATGGGAGGAGGTCATGAAATGGAACTCATAGGGGTTCATTTAAAGTCCAAAATCAATCGGGAAAGCATAACCCGCGATGCACAGGGGAATCTCACAGGAGCGTACCTGGAAACAGCTTTAAAGGCTCGAGTCAAGTTGGCAACAGAAGCTCGGAATATCCGCAACTATATTGATGTCAAATTCAATCAATTACCCAATCCAGGAATTATTGTTTTAGGGGATTGCAATGATGGACCTGGCAATGATTTATTTGAATACCAGTACCTATTCTTTGATCTGATTCAGAATCTCCAAGGAGAAGTTTTATTAGCGGAGCGCTATTTCAATCATGCACTTTTTGACTTCCCGGGAGATCTAAGGTGGACAGCTAAGTTTAGGAATCCAATAAAAGAAATTCCGACCTCCCAGAATCCGTTATTACTGGATCACATTTTAATGAGTCAGCCACTCTGTAATGGAAGCCTTCCCTTGAAAGTAAATGCTGGCAATGGTTCGGTAGAACACCAGGCTTTTGAAAGGGCAAATGCAGGTTCAAACAGTAGTACAAGGTCGAGCGATCATAGGCCTGTTTCGTGTACTTTAAATACCAACCACTAAGATTCCTGCCCTACCTTTTGAGATGTTACGATTGGGAAGCAGTGAAAAGCTAATTTTTAGTGAATTGTGATATTACCCTAACATTTCCAGAACCTTTTATAGTCTTAATTATTTTGCAGACCTACTTTAAACACACCTTTTACATAAAAACACTGGTAGATAAACAACTAAGATTCATTTTTAGCATTTAACGAAGGATGATTACTAAGATCAAGCACTTAAGAAATTTAGCGGTTTTCAGAAGCTTTGACTGGGATTCGGAAGTTAGAGATAAAGGTAATAATGTGGTCCTTTTCAAAAAGGTCAATATTATTTATGGACGAAACTATTCCGGTAAGACAACGTTGTCAAGAGTGATTAGAGCTTTAGAAATAGGAAAAATCTCAGATAAGTTCGATGACCCTGAGTGCTGTATTTGTATTGAAGGAAGTCGAGATGTTCAGGAATCAGATTTTGAAGACCACAATAAAGTAATTAGAGTTTTTAATGAGGATTTCATTGAGGACAATCTCAAGTTCATTGTCAACCCTGATGAGAATATTGAACCATTTGCAATATTAGGTGGGGATAACACAACAATTGAAAAGAAGATATCTGATTTCAAGGAAAAGCTTGGTTCCAATGAAGATGGTAAAGAAACCGGAATTTATAAGGAACTTAAATCCTTAGACACAATATATCAAGCAGCAAAAAAAAGTTTTGAAGGCGCTCAATCTAGTTTAAAAAGTCAACTTAGCTCCAAGGCAACTAGTAGACCAAATGGAATAAAATACCAGTCCGATAAATTTGGCGATCAAAATTATAATATCACAAAACTTAATTCGGATATCGAAGTCGTTAAAAAAGTTGGTTTTTCACCAATAACGGATAATGAAAAGATGCAATTTGAAGGAGTACTTAAAGAGCAATCCAAAGACACTATTTCAGAATTAAGTGAATTGACACTAAGTTTTCCAAATTTTAAGAATAAAACCAAGGAAATTGTTACTCGGGAAATTAGTCAATCTGACAAAATTCAAAGTCTAGTCAAGAACGCTGTATTGAACAGATGGGTTAAAGAAGGAAAAGATCTTCATCAGGACAAACTGGAAACCTGTTCTTTCTGTGACAACAAAATAAGTGAGAATAGATGGAAGGAATTGGATAAACATTTTGATGAAGAGTCAGATTATTTAGAAAATGATATTAATCAACTACTAAATGAACTGGAAGCAGAAAAAGAATTGATTTCATTGGCAAGTCTTATAAGTAAAAATGCTTTTTACTCAAGATTTCACGACGAGATTGATAGTCTTTCTGAGAAGTATAAATCTATATTAAAAAACTATGAGGAATCCCTAATTTCTTTAGAAACACAACTTCAACAAAGGAGAAAAGATATACTTAACGTCCAATCATTTAACTCAGTAAATGATTATTCATCAGAATTGGAAAAGATAAGATCAAAATATGATGAAGTAAGAATTTTGTCCAATGATTTTTCTAAAAACCTTAAGGAGGAGAAAGAAAAGGCTATGGATAGTCTAAGACTACAGGAGATATATGATTTTATTCAAGATATAAAATATGATGAACAGATATCAAATATTTCTGACTTACATGCTAAAGTGAATTCTGCAGAACAATTTAAGAATGAAAAAGCAAAAGAAATAGATGAATTATTAGATCAAGTTTCAGCATTACAAAGAGAATTAAAAGATGAAAGTAAGGGAGCAGAACTAGTAAATAAATATCTAAATGATTATTTCGGCCATAGTTTCCTCTCACTCAAGGCAATTGAATTTGATGAAGAGGATACAGGGAATAAAAAGTATCGTTTTGAAATCCACCGTGAGAATAAGAAAGCATTTCATTTGAGCGAAGGAGAGAAAAGTTTAATTGCGATATGTTATTTCATGGCAAAACTTCAAGATGTTGATACAAAGACGAAAAATCCAATTATTTGGATCGATGATCCCATATCGAGCCTTGATAGTAACCACATTTTTTTTATTTATACATTAATCAATACCCAAATTTTCAAAGATCAAGATTTTGAACAATTATTCGTTTCAACACATAATCTAAACTTTCTTAAATACCTCAAGAGACTTCCTGGAGCTTTGAATAAATCACAATCCAAATATCTAATAATAGAGAGAAATGATAGTACTTCGACAATTTCTGAGATGCCAAAATACATCAAGGATTATGTAACAGAATTTAATTACTTATTTAATCAAATTCTGGTTTGTTCTAAAATGGAATCTGTTAATGATGAAAACTATACGGCTTTCTACAATTTTGGGAACAATGCAAGAAAATTTTTAGAAATTTATTTGTACTACAAGTACCCTGATTCTTCTGACGATATTGAAAAAATGAGAAAATTCTTTGGTGATAAAGATATTCCTACTGTCCTAATAAATAGAATAAATAACGAGTATTCTCATCTAACTGGAATATTCGAAAGAGGGGCTTCTGTGGTAGAAGTCCCAGAGATGAATAGAGCAGCAAAGTTAATTATCGAAAAAGTGAGTGAGGACGAAGATCAATATTCCGCATTACTTAGAAGTGTTGGGATACAAGATTAAAAGGACATACTTACCAATTAATACTTGAGTGGAATGAAGTTTCAAGGCATGCACAATTGTTTTAACATATTAAATTCTATTTTGATTGAAGATATGATTGAAAAGGACTACCTATCCATGGTCGAATACTGAGAAAACATAATATTGATCAAAGATTTTTAAGAAATAATGCTGCCCAATATAGGAGTAAGTTAATTATTTATAAAAAATGTCGTTTAATTAAACAACTTTATTATATTGCCTACGTTACATATAGAGAATGGAATTAAAGTTGAATGTTTTTCTGGTGATCACCCGCCACCACATGTTCATGTTTCTTATGGAGAACATGAAGACCTGATTATTATTAATTCGGCAGATATTTACGAGGGTGATTTGCCTATTAGAAAAAGGAAATTAGCCATTGCGTATGTGGCGGAGAACAAGGAATTTCTTTTAAGAACATTTCTTTTCTTAAATCCTCAACTCGCAAGAAATGAGAACAAATAATAGAATATTGAAGATTACGGAAGTTAAATTCCCGAAGATTTACTTCATATCTAATAATGGAGATTATCGGGTAATTGACATTAAAAAACTTTTCAAAAAAATAGAACTCAGAGAAGGCGATTTTGGTTATAGCATCCTTGTGGATAAGGATATGTTTAATTCTGTTGAATTGATAGATAAATCTTTAGCATGGAAGAATGTATCGCAAAAAATGGAATTACCTAATGGCGAATTCATTGACTTGTACTTTCATTTAGATCCTATAGTTACTATTCAAAACTCAGAATTTGATTCAAATCCAACCAATTTTTTAAACTATGGAAAATCTATCAAACAAATAAGACGGCATCTAGTAAAAATATCTCAAGAAGAGCTGGGAGAAAAGATAGGAACGGATAAACAATACATTTCAAAAGTAGAAAATCACAAAACGGATTTAGAGCTTAAAACTCTTCGAAAAATCTATGAAATAGGTCTCGACAAAAAAGTCTGTATTGCTCATTATGATACACAAGATGTTCTGAAATCATTTGCTAACTCTATTCTTGAATATAAATTCTTGGAATGGGCAGACGAAAAAAAATTAGATTTAAAACTGATTGAAGGTATTGGAGATCAAATCAAAGACTTTCTGATTGAGAATGAGATAAAATCAAATGAAGATTTATCCAAGATTGAATTAGAAAAATTGATTGAATTAATTTCTAGTAAACATTCATTATCTTTTTACCATCATCCTTATACATGGCCAATCCAGGCAAAATTAATTATGAATTCCGATTGGGTAACTTTGATTAGTTTACAGAAATCAATATCAAAAAGTCACCTATCTAATTATTCTAAAATAGAAAAGTTAGCAAGGGAAGAAATAGATGGTGATTTGTATCAAATTCATTGATCTCGGCCCAAATATATTTAAGAAGACGATCTTTAAATTGGAATATTGTCTAATTTTTTTAAAATACTTTTCTTCTCCTCACAAATCCTTCTTTGAACTATCTTTCCGTAGTATTCCTGAGTGATTTTAATGCTGGAATGCCCAAGCAGCTCACTGACAACCAAATATTTCCCTGTCTTGAAAGGAGCAACAACCAACCTCAGCCATGCTCCGCTTCTTCCGCACATTACGCCGCCGCCTCCTAACTGAAAACTGGCTAATTCATCAAGAAAAGGGCATTCGAGTAACTTATCCTGCTGTTTAGTTGTAATCAGAAATAAAATCCACGAACCCCCACCATAAGCCTACTACGGGCAATCCCACAACGAGTAGGGTTGCCCAGTTAGAAGCCCGCTTATTCTTAAGAAATACGCTGGTTTCAGGCCCATTATCTATTAAGGTCTTGACCCGCTGCCCCGATTTCTTTTGAAAGCCATAATAACTGCCATCTTCTTCTACGATTTGCTCAAATTCAAAATCAACACCAAGCTCATTTACGACCTTGCTTTTCGATCCAGCATCTACGGCTTTATTCAGCGATACAGGAGTTTTGTGGTAAACCACACAACTCTGAAAAAGGATCAGTGCGGTCATTAGGAGGGCACAAATTCTAAGGTTCTTTGATATTGGATTCATGTTGCTGGTTTTTGTTAAAGGAAAGATAGATAGGAGACAGCTTTTAGGTGTCCGGTATTTTGAGGGAAGCAAATTTTCGGACATACAGCCCTGGAATCAGTGCTATTTAGACACTAATTGATTAGGAAATCAGATCGTTTGCCGAGTAGTGGGAAAGAATATGTTATAGTATCTTGGAAATCCTTTTCATTTCATCACTTATCCGCTTTTGAACAATTTTCCCATAGTACTCCTGGGTAATCTTAATGCTGGAATGTCCCAACAATTCGCTCACTATTTCCATCGGCACATCATTATTTAAAAGCACTGTAGACGCAAATGTTTTGCGTGCCGTATGATGGGTAATTCGCTTTTTAATCCCAAGTATTCCTGCAATCTCCTTCAGATACGAATTAATCTTTTGATTGCTCATTTGAGGTAACAAGTACTCCGATTCTGAATCATAAAACTGAATAAGTTCCTTGGCTTTGGGAAGCAACGGTAAAGAAATCAATTTACCCGTTTTGGACCGTTTTAATTTGATCCACTCTGCGCCATCGAACCCCAATTGAATATGCTCCCTTTTTAAAGCCTTCATTTCATTATAGGCCAATCCAGTATAACAGCAGAAAATGAAGAGGTTCTTTACGGTTTGAAGACGGGGCTGGGAAAAGGAGTGCTTCTCAAAAAGTTGAAGCTCCTCTTTAGTGAGAAATACAACCTCCTTCTTAACCCTTCTGGGTTTATAGAGAATGAAAGGATCTGATGGGAGTAGCTGTTCCGCGTAAGCCTCTCTGATAGGCCTTCTAAGGCGTTGTATGCATTTATTGATGGTGACCTGGTCCTGGCTTCTTTGTGTCTTTAAGAAGTACTCAAAATCCTTTACGAACTGCAGTGTAATATCAGTGAGTAAATAATCCTGTTTTTTGAACTTCCATTTAATAAAATCAGCTGTGTAGTCCCGTACGTATTGATATTTGATCCAGGTGGCCTCTTGAATTTCAATGCCGATCAGCTTCTTCAGTTTACTCAGAAATGCATTGAAATAAGCTATTAGGTATTGTTCTTCTTTAGGGGCTTCCTTACCCAAATAATCCCGGAATATATCATCAACAGTGAAAGCCTCATCCTCAAGTCTAAGCTTTAGATAACTGGACTTTATTCTGGTTCGGATGATTTCTAATTGAGCGTTAACTTGAATGTTCTGCTTTTTTGATTCAATCGCAACTTGATTTTTTGATGACCATTCGCTTGGATCTATGAATTCGCCTGTTGCGAATTGCTTGCGTTTGCCCAAAAAGGTGATTCTGCAATAAATGGCACAAACACCTTTTTTGTTGATTCTTGCTTTAATCAGATAGAATAGAATTGAAATTCCTTTTTGATGCATGACAATTGATTTTGGTTAAACGATTGACACACAACCCGGACTTAAAAATTGCATACCTAATTAAAGGGATGGTATACCTAATTGCATACCTATTTTGCTCTAAAAAGTTGACAAGTTGACGGCGAGCTGAAAATGCAGTTAATGCAGGCAATGCACTTATAATGCTGTTATGCAATGCATTAAACCAAAAAATCCAGCCACAACGAAGCGACTGGATTTGCTTGATTGTGACTTGGCTGGGGCTCGAACCCAGGACCCTCTCCTTAAAAGGGAGATGCTCTACCAACTGAGCTACCAAGTCATTATTTCAAAAAATGAACCGCCTGTGAAGCGGTTTTGGGCTGCAAATATAATATCTATTATTCATTTTTCAAGTGAATGGGGAAAGAATTTCGGGTTTGCCCGAAAAGCCGGATATTTGGGATTTCATTGGGGCCATGGGGCCAAAAGATATACGAAGCAAGGCATGCGGATTGCACTGGTAGGATACATGGGCAGCGGGAAATCGACGGTAGGTCGGCTCCTGGCGGAACGGCTCGGGGTCCCCTTCACGGACCTGGACGATTATATCGTATCCAGGCTTGGGAAGTCCATCCCTGAAGTCTTTGCCGAAAAAGGGGAGATCTATTTCAGACAGCAGGAACACCGGCTGTTGAAGGAATGGCTGCAGTCCGGGGAATCCGGTGTACTCGCTGTCGGCGGGGGCACACCTTGTTATGCGGGGAATATGGAGTTGTTGCTGGCCCAGGCCGATGCGGTCTGCTACCTGCAGGTGGCTGTTCCGGAACTGGCCCGCAGGTTGCGCAAGGGGCAGGAAAGCCGCCCGCTGATTGCCCACCTGGACCCTTCGGAGTTGCCGGACTTTATCGGGAAGCACCTGTTTGAACGGGCACCTTTTTATGCGCAGGCCATGCATGTGTTGCCGGCCGGTACGATGGCCCCGGAAGAGTTGGTGGACCGCATCCTGGAGGTAGTTGCCTGATATAGGATTCATCTTTCCAGGGCGATGCTTTATTCTGGCGGGCAGGCCCCGGGGCTTTGTTCAAGTCCCAGGGTAATCCATTTTATCAAATGGGCCGTGACCTATGGCAATCCGGAATTTGAACGGTGTTTTAGTCTAAAAATACCCCGTGCTTGCGGGGGGTGAAATCCACCCGAACGTGCATCTGCAGGGAGGTGGAAAGGGAAAGCCCCTTGAAGTCTGCTTTGACGGGGTACCGCTTGTGGTTGCGGTTGATCAGTACCGCCGTTTTCAGCTGGCGGGTCGGGGTTTTCAGGAAGTGGTGCACCCCGTAGATCAGCGTGCTGCCCGAATTGAGCACGTCGTCGACGAGTACAACGGAACGGTTTTCGTATTCCTCCGGTTTCAGGGAAGTGGAGACGCCGCTTTTAAGCGGGTCGGACTTGTCCATCCGCACCTTGCAAAGCAGGATTTCAGCCCCGGTAATCTCCTCGAGTACGGCCTTGAGCTTTTTGGCAAATTCCAGCCCGCCCCCTTCGATACCGGCCAGGACGATCTGTTTTTCCTCCACGTTGCTCTCGTAGATCTGGTAGGCGATCCGCCGGATTTTGTGGCGGATTTGTTCGTGGGAGAGGATCTGGTTTTCCATGGGCCGGGCTATTTCTTCTCAAAGATAAAAAAGAGTTCGCTTCCGGCACGGGGCGGAATGGAATTCCGTGCACGCTCCAGTTTGCGGATTCGGAACAAGGGAGAGAACAATTCCCGGTATTCGGCTTCCGACCCGCCGAACGGGGGGCCGTCATTGGTCAGCGGAAAGTCGAAAAGCAATCCCACCAGTTTCCCACCCGGGGCCAGCAGCCCGTGCATGGCCGAGGAGTAATCGGGTCGCCGCCCCGGGGGCAGGGCACAGAAAAAGGTGTGTTCGAGGACCAGGTCAAAGGGGCCGCCGTCATAGTCGAAAAAATCCGATTGCACCAGGGAGGCCTCCGGGAGTTCCGGCAGGCGCTGGTGTAAGTCCTGCAGCGGTTGCTTGGCCAGGTCCAGGACAGTCAGGTTCCGGAAGCCCGATCGGTAGGCGTATTCCGCCTCGTAGCCCCTCCCGGACCCGGGGACCAGGATGCGGATTTCCTTGTCGGTGAGCCCGTCCATGTAGGCTGCCAGGGGAGGGGTGACCCCCCCGAGGTCCCAGCGGGTAGTGCCTTCCCGGTACCGATTCTCCCAGAATTCCCTACTCAGGCTCATCCAGGTAGTCTTCCAGGTCCCGGCGATCCTTTTTGGTAGGGCGTCCGGTTCCTTTTTGGCGGTAGTATTCCTTGGAGGCCCGGATGAGTTTGTGCTGCTCCAGGTCCTCCGCCGGGGTGGTGTCCTGCCGGTAGATGTCCACCCATTTGGCCCCGACCCGCTGGGGCGGGGTATCCAGTACCGTCAGCTGCATGTCCAGCTGGTTTTTCCGGACAGTGATCTTATCGGCCGGGAGCACCTCCCGGGAGGGTTTGCAAACCTCGCCATTGATCCGTACCTGGCCCTTTCGGCAAGCCTCCGTGGCCTTGTTGCGCGTCTTGTAATATCGGGTGCACCATAGGTATTTGTCGATGCGCATGGTTGAAATTCTTTGTTAAGGTTCCCGGCAAAAATAGGGGAAAATTGTATCTTGCGGGCTTTAAGAAAAGTGGCTATGACCTGGAAAAGATACGGACTTTGCCTGCTGGCGGCAGCGGGAATTTTCGGATGCAGCAACGATGATGACGGCGGGATTGTAAGGGTCCCCCCCAGGACCCTGGCCGAGGTTTTGCCCGAGGACCAGGCGGCCATACAGGAATTCCTGCAGACGCATTTCTACAATTACGAGGAATTTGCCTCGCCTCCCGCGGGATTCAACTACCGGATCGTGATCGACACCATCGCCGGGGACAATGCGGACAAGGAACCGCTCAGCACGCAGGTATCCAGCCAGCAGATTACCGTCTTTGCCAGCGAATTCGGCCTCGAGGATGAAGAAGAGGTGGTCCATACCTTTTATTATCTGGAAGCCGTGGTAGGAGGGGAGCCGGTCGATCCGGTGGTCCCTACTGTAGCGGACTCCGTTTTGGTCACCTACGAGGGGAGCCTCCTCAACGGGGACACCTTCGACGGTAGTTTTGTGGAACCGGTCTGGTTTGACCTGGCGGGTTTGCAGGGCCCCCTTTCCGGTGCCCGGGGGTTCGCAGAAGCCATGCCTTTTCTCAAGGCAGCAACAGATATAACGGCTAACCCGGATGGGACCCTTTCCGCCGATAATGCCGGGGTGGGATTGATGATCCTGCCTTCGGGCCTCGGGTTCTTCAACAACGCCGCCGGGGAAATACCTTCCTACAGCCCGCTTGTTTTCAGTGTGCGGTTATTTGCCGTGGAGCGTACGGACCACGACGGGGATGGTATTCCCTCCATTGACGAGGACCTGGATGGTGACGGCTACCTCTACAACGACAATACGGACGAAGAGTCGGAGCGCAGTGCATTTGGCACGCTGCTCCGGTCCAACTTCCTGGATGCGGACGACGACGGGGACGGTACGCCCACCCGGGAGGAAATCGTCATCAACGGGGACGGCACGATAACCTTCCCGGACTCCAACAACAACGGCATCCCGGATTACCTGGACCCGGATACCAATTAATGCTGGGAAGCATACCGCATCAGGACATATAAACGAAAAATCCCCGCATCAGCGGGGATTTTCTTTTGTGTTTGTGGCCGGGAATGCATGGCCGGAAGCGGTAATTGCCTCCGGATGATTATCCCGTCTACAGCTTCACCGACAGTCCCAGGATAAACTGGCTGGGCCGCGTATCGAGGCGCTGGTCGGGCAGGTTGACAAATTCCGCCTCGTTGCTGCTCAACCCCCGCTCGTAGCGCAGGTCAATGCCGATATTCCCCAGGTCTACCCCGGCCCCGATATGCAGGCCAATGGTGAAATCGTTTTCCACGTCCCCGAGGGTGATCTGGTCAAAATCCGTGTTGAGGATGTACTGCAGGTCCGGGCCCGCAAATACCTTGGCGATGCCCAGGATGCGTACGCCCACCAGCAGGGGCAGGTCCAGCTTGCTCATGTCAAAGTCGGCCCCGTCGTATTCGGATTTGGTCTTCGTATAGATCAACTCCGGCCGGAAAAACCACTTGTCGCCAATTTGCCCGAAGACTCCCAGGTGGTATCCCATCTTGGTGTCCGAGTTGAGGTCGGGGGCAGAATCGAATTTGTAATCGCCGTTGGAGTTGAAGTTCAACCCGGCCTTGATTCCAAACCCGGGATCTTTCTGTGAAAAGGCTGCCAGGCTGAAAAAGGCCAGCAGGCAGCAAAGCAATGTGCGTTTCATAAGGTGTTCGTTTTTATGGCGTGAAATCTGGTTTCCGGTTTCCCGCCGGTTTCCCGGACAGGAGCAAAAAGGATACCAAATTATCCCGCCTTGCGTTCTAAAACCTTAAGAACGGCCTTTTCCACTGCTTTATTGTTAATGCCGTATTTCTCCATCAGGTCCTCGGGCGTACCGCTCTCCCCGAAGGTATCCTGGACGGCCACGAATTCCTGGGGTACCGGGTATCTGCGGGCCAGCAGGCCGGATACGCTTTCCCCAAGGCCCCCGAGGTAATTGTGTTCCTCCGCCGTGACCACGCAACCCGTCTTGGCCACGGAGGCCAGGATGGCTTCCTCATCCAGGGGCTTGATGGTGTGGATGTCTATAACGTCTGCGGTGATCCCCTGTTGATGGAGCCTTTCGGCGGCCTGCAGGGATTCCCATACGAGGTGGCCGGTGGCGATGATGGTCACATCCGAGCCTTCCTGCAGCTGCACTGCTTTCCCGATTTCAAAGGATTGGTCCACCGGGGTGAAGTTGGCTACCTTCGGCCGGCCAAAGCGCAGGTAAACCGGGCCTTCGTATTCGGCGATGGCCAGGGTGGCCGCCTTGGTCTGGTTAAAATCGCAGGGGTTGATCACCACCATGCCCGGCAGCATTTTCATGAGCCCGAGGTCTTCGAGGATCTGGTGGGTGGCCCCGTCCTCCCCAAGGGTAATGCCCGCGTGGGAGGCGCATATCTTTACGTTTTTGCCGGAGTAGGCAATGGACTGGCGTATCTGGTCGTATACCCTCCCGGTGGCGAAGTTGGCGAAGGTGCTGGCAAAGGGGATGTACCCGCCAATGGTCAGGCCGGCGGCGATTCCCATCATATTGGCCTCTGCAATCCCGGTCTGGAAGAACCGCTCTGGGTTTTCCTCGATAAAGGTTTCAATCTTGAGCGAACCGACCAGGTCGGCGCAGAGGGACACCACCCTGGGGTTGGTGCGACCGAGTTCGGTCATTCCCGCGCCAAAGCCGCTTCGTGTATCCTGTTTTCCTTGATCCGTATATGTTTTCATCTGCGGTGGGTTGCGGTTAGTAATCGCCCAGTGTTTCCGGGTTCTGGGCCAGGGCATTGGCCAGTTGTTCATCGTTCGGGGCTTTTCCGTGCCAGGCGTGGGTGTGCATCATGAAGTCCACTCCGTGGCCCATGACCGTGTCCATGACAATGGCAACAGGTTTGCCCTTGCCGGTGCGGGATTTCGCTTCTTTCAGCGCCCCGATAACGGCCTTCAGGTCGTTCCCGTCTTCCAGTTCCAGGACGTCCCAGCCGAAGGTGGCCAGTTTGGCCCCCACATTGCCCAGGGCCATGACTTCTTCAGTGGGGCCGTCGATCTGCTGCCCGTTCCGGTCGATGGTGGAGATGAGGTTGTCCACCCCCTTGCTGCCCGCATACATGATGGCTTCCCAGTTCTGGCCCTCCTGCAGTTCCCCGTCCCCGTGCAGGCTGAAGACGAGGTGCGGGTCCTTGTTCAGTTTTTTAGCAAGGGCGGCACCGATGGCCACCGACATCCCCTGCCCAAGGGAACCGGATGCGACGCGGACGCCGGGCAGCCCCTCATGGGTCGTCGGGTGGCCCTGCAGGCGCGAATTGATCATGCGGAAGGTGCTGAGTTCTTCCAGGGGGAAGTAGCCCTTGCGCGCCAGGATACTGTACCAGACCGGCGATATGTGACCGTTGGAGAGGAAGAAAAGGTCTTCCCCCTTCCCGTCCATGTCAAATCCGTCCTTGAGTTCCATGATTTCGTTGTAGAGGGCCACGAAAAATTCCGTACAGCCCAGGGAGCCCCCGGGGTGGCCGGAGTTGCACTGGTGCACCATGCGCAGGATATCCCGGCGCACCTGGGTTGCCAATGCTTCTAAATCCTTGGTTTCAGCCATGTTGATTGGTTTTCTGAGCCCCAAAAATAATGGCATTCGACCGGCTAAACAACTTCTTTTGCCATTACTTATGAACGGGAAGAACAAACAGGCCGATCCGTTTGGGACCCTATCCGGAACTTTATTTTTTTATTAAGGCCGAATGCGGGAGGGGTTGTGTATTTTTGGCCCCAGATAACGAGCAGCCAGTGGCATTCACACTCGAACATACCGACCCCGGCAGCAAAGCCCGGGCAGGGGTACTCCGCACGGCCCACGGGGATATCCGCACGCCCATTTTCATGCCGGTGGGAACCGTGGCCTCGGTCAAGGGGGTCCACCAGCGGGAACTCCGGGACGATATCGACCCTGATGTGATCCTCGGCAACACCTACCACCTTTTCCTGAGGCCCGGCATGGACATCCTCGAGGCAGCCGGAGGGCTCCACCCATTCATGGGATGGGACCGTCCCATCCTTACCGATAGCGGGGGCTATCAGGTGTATTCCCTCTCAGGCAGCCGGAAAATCAAAGAGGAAGGGGTCAGGTTCCAGTCGCATATCGACGGGTCCCGCCACCTCTTCACCCCGGAGCGGGTCATGGAATTGCAGCGGAGCATTGGGGCGGACATCATCATGGCCTTTGACGAGTGCACGCCCTATCCCTGCGACTACCGTTATGCGCGCCGTTCCATGGAAATGACCCACCGCTGGCTGGACCGGTGCATGGCCCACCTGCAAGTGGCGCCCCCACTGTACGGGTATGAGCAGTTGTTCTTCCCGATCGTGCAGGGTTCGGTATACCGGGACCTGCGGGAGGCATCAGCCGAGTATATCGCCAACTCGGATGCCCCTGGAAATGCCATAGGCGGGCTGTCCGTCGGGGAGCCGGCCGAGGAACTCTACGGAATGGCCGAAGTAGTCTGCGACATCCTGCCGGCTGAAAAGCCGCGCTACCTGATGGGGGTGGGGACACCCGTGAACCTGCTGGAATGCATTTCCCTGGGCGTGGACATGTTTGATTGCGTCATGCCCACCCGCAATGCGCGCAACGGCATGTTGTTCACATCTGAAGGGACCATCAACATCAAAAACAAGAAATGGGAGGCGGATTTTTCGCCCCTCGATCCCATGGGACATACCTTTGTGGATACGGAATACACCCGGGCCTATCTGCGCCACCTTTTCGCCGCCAATGAGTATCTTGGCAAACAGATTGCCACCCTGCACAACCTGGGGTTCTACCTCTGGCTGGTCCGGGAGGCGCGCCGCCGGATCTTCGACGGGAGTTTTCCGGCCTGGAAGGACCAGATGGTGCAAAAACTGGATAAGCGCTTGTGATATGCTGACGATCATCGACCGGTACATCCTGAAGAAATACCTGTCCACTTTCGGGCTGATGCTGCTGCTGTTTGTCCCTATCGGCATCATGCTGAACCTGGCCGAACAGATCGGCAAGATGATCGACAACGAGGCCCCCCTGGTGGAAATACTCATCTATTACGGGAATTTCACCATCTATATCGGCAGCCTGCTCTTCCCGATCTTCCTGTTTTTATCCATTATATTCTTTACCTCTAAAATGGCCAACAACACGGAAATCGTGGCCATCCTCAGTTCAGGGGTATCCTTCCGGCGGTTCCTGAGGCCCTACTGGATCGGCGCCAGCATCATTGCCGTGATGATGTTCCTTATGGGGATGTTCATCGTGCCCTCGGCCAGCAAAGGCTTCAACGAATTCAAGTTCAAGTACCTGAAAAAGGGCACAAAGGACCGGGTGACGAGCAACATCTTCAACCAGCTGGGCGACGGGGATTATATCTATGTCAGCAGTTTTGACCCGGCCCGGCAGATTGGCTACAACTTTACCTACGAGCACTTCGGGGAGGACGGGGAGCTGGAATACAAGATTTCCTCGGCCAACATCCGCTGGCTGGAGGAAGACAGCCTCTATCGCCTCACCAGCTATACGCGCCGCAACCTCCGGGGGGCCACCGAACAGGTTGAGACCAAGCGCCGCCTGGATACTTTGTTTACCTTCCAGATCGACGACCTCACCCCGGTTTCCTATATCGCCGAGACCAAAAACCTCTTCGAACTCAACGAATTCATCCGCGACCAGAAACGCAAAGGCGCCTCCAATGTAAACACCTATGTGATGGTGAAATACAAGCGGTGGGCACTGCCCGTCACGGCCTTTGTGCTGACCATTATCGGCGTGGCCGTATCCTCCATCAAGCGGCGGGGCGGGATGGGGGTCAACCTGGCCTTCGGGATCGGGGTGGCCTTTATCTACATTTTCATGGATAAGGTTTTTGGCACCCTCGCCGAGCAATCCGGATTCCCGCCCCTTCTGGCGGTTGTGATCCCCAACGTTTTCTTCGGCATCCTCGGCTACTACATGCTGCAGCAGGCCAAGCGCTGAAGCCGTTGCGATCGTGCCCGTCAGTACCCGGTACTGGAAAAGGGGCCGGATTCAAACCTCTCGGCAGCGGCCCCGCACTTCCTGTGCAGTTTGATGAATATCATTTATCTTTGCCCCGGTTAACCCCCTAACGGAACACTTCATGGAATACCTGGATTTTGAACTCCCGATCAAAGAACTCGAAGAGCAACTGGAGAAGTGCCAGATCATTGGTGAGGAAAGCGATGTCGACGTCACCGAGACCTGCAAGCAAATCGAAAAAAAGCTCGATGAGACCCGGAAGGAGATCTTCAAAAACCTCAGCCCCTGGCAGCGGGTGCAGCTTTCCCGCCACCCGAACCGCCCCTACACCATGGACTACATCAAGGCCATTTGCGGGGACACCTTCCTGGAGCTCCACGGGGACCGCACCGTCAAGGACGACAAGGCGATGATCGGTGGCCTCGGCAAGATCGGGAACCAGAGTTATATGTTTATCGGACAGCAAAAGGGGTACAATACCAAAACCCGCCAGTACCGCAACTTCGGCATGGCCAACCCGGAGGGCTACCGGAAGGCGCTCCGCCTGATGAAATCGGCCGAGAAATTCGGCCTGCCGGTCGTTTCCTTTATCGATACCCCTGGGGCATACCCCGGCATCGAGGCAGAGGAACGCGGGCAGGGGGAGGCCATAGCCCGGAACATCCTGGAGATGACCCGCCTGAAGGTCCCCATCATCGTGGTGATCATCGGGGAAGGGGCTTCGGGAGGCGCCCTGGGCATCGGGGTCGGAGACCGCGTGCTCATGCTTGAAAACACGTGGTATTCGGTAATTTCACCTGAATCCTGCTCGTCCATCCTATGGCGCAGCTGGGAATATAAGGAGCAGGCGGCTGCCGCCCTGAAACTTACGGCTGCGGATATGAAGCGCCTCAAGCTCATCGACGAGATCGTGAAGGAGCCTGCCGGGGGTGCCCACAGCAACCGGGAGAAGACCTTTGAAATCGTCAGCAACAAGATTGCAAAGCAATATCAGGAGCTCAAAAAGTTATCACCAAAAGCGCTGGTCGATTCCCGCATGGACAAATACAGCTCCATGGGTGTTTTCAAGGGCTAGCAGTTGGCATCCCGCAGTTTACGGGAAATCCTTCCTTCCGGGCTGCCGGAATTTTAGGTTATGAACAGAAAATCGTAACTTATTAACAACCTGATTGTGAACAGGCGGTGAATATCCCAAAACGGGCCGCCGGGTTAACTCAAGGTTAATTCCCTACTTTTACGCCCATGGAAAAATCGAGCCCTATTGCCGGTCGCAAAATTGGAAACCCATCCATTATTCCGCTGGAGAAGGGGAAAATACCGCCTCAAGCAGTTGATTTAGAGGAGGTTGTGCTTGGCGCCATGATGATTGACAAAAAGGGGGTGGATGAGGTAATCGATATTTTGCACCCGGATGTCTTCTATAAGGACGCCCACCGCTACATCTACGAGGCGATCTTCAAACTCTTCGAATCCTCCGAACCGGTGGATTTATTAACCGTTTCTGCCCAGCTCAAGCAGGACGAGCGCCTGGAGCTCGCCGGGGGGGATTTTTACCTGATCAAACTCACCCAGAAAGTGGCCTCTTCGGCCCACATCGAGTTCCATGCCCGCATCATCCTGCAGAAGTACATTCAGCGGCAGCTCATCAAGATTTCCAACGAGATCATCGAGGAGGCCTACGATGAGGCGACGGATGTCTTTGACCTGCTGGACAATGCGGAATCACGCCTGTACGACGTCACCCAGGGCAACCTGAAGCGGTCGGCAGAAACCGCCCAGAACCTGGTGATGCAGGCCAAGAAAAAAATTGAGGAGATCTCCAACAAGGAGGGGCTCAGCGGCATCCCTTCGGGTTTTGATAAGGTGGACAGGCTCACCTCCGGGTGGCAGCCCAGCGACCTGGTGATCATCGCGGCCCGCCCGGGGATGGGAAAAACCGCCCTGACCCTTTCCATGGCCCGCAATATTGCCGTGAATTCCAACATCCCCGTGGCTTTTTTCTCCCTGGAGATGTCCTCCGTACAACTTATTACCCGCCTGATTTCCTCCGAGACCGGCCTGTCCTCCGAAAAATTGCGCACCGGCCGTCTGGAGAAACACGAATGGGAACAGCTCAACGTAAAGGTCAAGTCCCTGGAAAAGGCCCCCTTGTTTATAGACGATACCCCGTCCCTCTCCATTTTTGACCTCCGCGCCAAGGCGCGCAGGCTGGCCTCCCAGCACAAGATCCGGCTGATCGTGATCGATTACCTCCAGCTGATGACCGGCGGAGCCAGCCAGAAAGGCGGGAACAGGGAGCAGGAGATTTCTACCATTTCCCGGAATTTGAAGGCGCTGGCCAAGGAACTGGACGTGCCGGTGATTGCACTTTCCCAGCTATCCCGTGCCGTGGAGACGAGGGGCGGCAGCAAGCGTCCCATCCTTTCCGACCTCCGGGAGTCGGGGGCCATCGAGCAGGATGCGGATATCGTGTCCTTCATCTACCGGCCCGAATACTACAAAATTGACGAGTGGGACGACGAGGAACGCACCCCCACCCAGGGCCAGGCCGAGTTCATTGTGGCCAAGCACCGGAACGGTGGCCTCGATAATATTAGGTTAAAGTTCATTGCGCAACTGGGTAAATTTGATAATTTGGATGACTTTGATTCTCCATTCGAGTTTCAATCCAAGATGAATGCCGAGGGGGAGAACCCGTTCCAGGCCAAAGAATTCCCGAGCGCCGACCAGGCTTTTGGCAGTTCCATGAACGATCCTTCCCAGGGCAGACACCCGGAAGATGATGACGTACCTTTTTGATAGCTTTTCCCTTTTAAGAATCCCCGAACGAATCAAGCGACCCGTGCTTTTGCTGGTCTTCCTGCTCAGCAGCGTGGCGGCCAGTGCCTCCATGATCCTGCTGCCCATGGATGCCAACAGCCAGGAAAACCACCTGAAGGCCTACGGCATCACCTACTGGGTGCTCAGCAAGCAACAGAAGGTGCAGTGGCTGCTCAATTACCGGGGCGGTTCCTTCCTGTTGCCGGACGGGGAGCCCATCCGCAACGAATGCCGGATCCGCGGGGTGTCCTTTGAGGTGCTCAGCGATGCCCAGGCCCAGGAAATTTTGGACGGGATTGCAAGCCCTTCCCAGAACCAGGAAGCCGTGATCCTTGAGAAGGCTCCGAAGATTGCCGTGTATTCCCCCAAGGACAACCCGCCCTGGGACGACGCGGTTACCATGGTGCTGACCTATGCGGAAATCCCCTATGTAACGGTGTACGACCAGGAGGTACTGGAGGACAAGTTGCCCCTGTACGACTGGCTCCACCTGCACCACGAAGACTTCACCGGGCAGTACGGCAAGTTTTATGGGGCCTACCGGGCTGCCCCCTGGTATATCGAAGGCAAGCGGGAGGCCGAGACCCTGGCCCGGAAGCTCGGGTACGAAAAGGTATCCGAAGAGAAGGGGGCCGTGGCCCTGAAAATCCGCAACTACGTGATTGGCGGTGGATTTATGTTTGCCATGTGCTCCGCCACCGACAGCTTTGACATTGCCCTGGCAGCCCAGGGCGTGGACATCTGCGAGCCCATGTTTGACGGGGACCCGTCCGAGCCCAACTACCAGGAAAAACTCGATTTCGGGAATACCTTTGCCTTTTCGGGCTTTACCCTGGAGCGCAACCCGCTGCGCTACGAATTCTCGTCCATCGACATGACCAGCAAACGGGAGAATATCCCCAGGGACTCGGACTATTTTTCCCTGATGGATTTCTCGGCCAAGTGGGACCCCGTCCCCACGATGCTCTGCCAGAACCATACGGCACTGGTCAAGGGCTTTATGGGGCAGACCACTTCCTTTACGCGTTCGCAGGTAAAACCTACCGTGCTGGTGCTGGGGGAGAACCGGTTGAATGGTGAAGCCCGGTATATCCACGGGATCAAGGGCCGCGGTTTTTTCACCTTCTACGGGGGGCACGATCCGGAGGATTACCAGCACCGTGTCGGGGATCCCAAAACCGAGCTGGAACTTCACCCGAATTCCCCGGGCTACCGGCTGATCCTCAACAACGTATTGTTTCCGGCCGCCCGGAAAAAGAAGCAAAAGACCTGAAACAGCTGGCCTGAAACGGCAAACCCGAAGCGGCCTGCGGGTCCCGCTACCGGCCCCTCAGAGCTGGCGCGCCAGTTTTTCAAGAATTTTTTCTACCCCCTGTTCCGAATTGCTGCCGGTGCGGAAGCGCGCTTTGGCCAGGACATTCGGGTGGGAATTGGCCATGGCAAAACTGAACTCCGATAGCTCCAGCATCTCCAGATCGTTATTGTAATCCCCGAAGACCATGAGCTGGTCCGAGGTAATGCCGGCATCCCGCATGACCCGGGAGAGAGCAAAACCCTTGTGGGCATCCGGGTGGGATACATCCACCCAGTTGGAACCCGACACCTTTACCTGCAGTTCCGATTCCAGGTCCTGCATCGGGGGGTAGATAAATTTCTCGGAACTCTCAAAATGGTAGATGGCGACTTTGAGGGCCGGGTCCTCCACGGTTTCCAGGCGGTCCACAACCGAAAACTCCGAATAGTACTCCCCGAGAACGCGCAGGAATGCCTCCGAATTTCCTCGCACATAGGCGTTGTTGGCCGCACAGAGTACCGGATGGGCATTTTCGATCCTCATCGCCCGGGCCATGATTTCCTGCAGGCGTTCACCGGGCAGGGGGGTGCTGAGCAACGTCTGGTCGCCTTCCCGCACCAGTGCCCCGTTTTCGGCGATGAATAAAATATCGTCCGCAATCCGCTCCAGCTTGTCGACCATGCTGTTGTACTGACGCCCGCTGGCGGCTACAAAGCGGATCCCCTTGCCCCGGAGCTCATGGAACAGTTCAAAAAATCGATCGCTTACCCGGTGGTCGGGGTCGAGAAGCGTCCCGTCCATGTCGGTAACCACCATGCGTATGTTGCGTAAGTCCATTGGGCCGGATTTAAGGTGCAAAGGTATTTGTTATATCCGGAATTCGGGTATGCGCATGCCGGTTTCCTGTAAGCCACCAGGCAGATGGGCAAGCCGGCTAAGGGAAATTCGACCCGCAGCTATTCCCCGTCCCGGAGGAATCGGATAGAGGTGGTGAGAAATGCCGCTGTTGGATCCGAACCTATGGCCAGGTGCCCGGTGTCCGGGACAATCCATAATTGCGAATGGGGCAGGTGCCTGTGGAGCCGGAAGGCCGGTTCCACCCCGACGACTTCATCCCGGTCGCCCTGAACGATCAGGCACCGCGCCTGAATTTGGGCTACTTCCTCATCGCTCAGATCGATTTGGTAGTCCAGGTGCGGGTTGAATAAGGCGCGAATCTGGCCTTCGCCCCTCGGGTGATTCCGCTTGAGTTCTTCCACGAAGGCTGCTGGCAGGTCCTCATAGGTAAAGGCGGCTTGGACATCGGCGTTCTCCGATCCATTATAGGCCTGGGATACACCGATAAGGACCATAGCCTCCACAGCAGTGTCCCGGAGGTGGGCCAGTTCCAAAAGGGCGAGCCCCCCATAACTCAATCCGATCGCCCGGACAGGGCCTAATTCCAGCAATTTCAGGAAGGCATCCAGGTCCCGGGCGGTTTTCTGAATCGAGAAATCATCTCCCAACCCGCCGCTCCTGCCATGCCCAGGGAGGTCGAGGACATACACTCTGAAGTGTTCCTCCAATGCCGGAATATACGGGCGCCAGAATCTGGAGGACTGGGTCCACCCGTGCAGGAGCAGCAAAGGCGCTCCCTCCCCGTAAACTTCAAAGTGTATAGGCAGGTCGTTGACCTGCAGGGTTTGGGAGGCATCCCGGGAAAATTCCTGTAAAAAACCGGAAGTTGTTACCACGGTGAGTATTAGGATCTTCAAATGGATGGACTTCATACCTCAATGTACATTAAAAATCGGGGAGGAGTCCTCCCCGATGATTTATCGGCCGGATTGGTCGTGGATTCCGCCACCCCACCCAAACCAAATCAGGTAGCGGAATCTGTCAGTACGTATCATTTTTCAGGTCTGGAAATATCCCGAAAAAGCAACATATCCTTTATTTTGGCCGAAGCCCCGTGATAGAAGCCCGTTTCGTGCTCATATCCCTTTGGGTTTTTGAAGGTTCCGAACAGGATATCATACAGGGTGATGCCCGCATAATTATAAGCGTGGATCCCCTTGGCATGGTGTACGGTATGGGCTTCCGGGCGCTGGATGAAGTAACCAACCCATCTCGGCGTGCGGATGTTGCTGTGCTGGAAGATGGTCAGAAAGGTAGTTGCCAGTATAATCAGGGAGGTGGCCTCAGGGGTAAAACCGGCCACCAGGACCAGGCAGATACTGCTTACGGCTACCCATCCGGCCATATCAAGGGGGCTGAAGTAAAACGCCCCGTAACTATCCAACCGTTCCGCACTGTGATGCATCTGGTGCATACTTTTCCACAGGAAGTCACTGTTGTGCATGGTGCGGTGCCAAACGTACTCCCCCAATTCGTACAGCATCACACCAACAAAGGCCCCTCCCAACGTACCGAGTCCGGTCAGGTCGAATAGTTGATATTCTGCAAAGAATCCATCCCATACAAAAGGCAGGTAGGAGGAGAGGAAAAAGAAAAGTACAAAGGCGCTGATCCCGCGCAGTTTCCAAAATTTTACATGGGGAAGTTTCCTTGCGGGCCTAACTGCCTCCCAAAGCATCAACCCTCCATAAATCGCAAAGACGAAATAGGATATGGGGTTGAAAATCAACTCGTAAGGCGAGGGTAATTGTGAAATGAACTGTTCCATTTTTAAAAATTTTATTTGATTGATGAATAACAGCTATCTGTTAGTTATACAGACTAGTTGGTGCAAATATAAAATAATTTTTAATTGTACCAACTAGTTTGTTTAAATTTTTATCTTTACACCATGCCAAGAGATGGAAAACCAACACGAGACAAGATTCTGGCCGAGTCCAAAGCGCTGGTATTTGAATACGGCTTTTCGGGAACCAGTATCGATCAGATCCTGGAGCGTACCGGGATCACCAAAGGAGCTTTCTTTTACCATTTTAAAACCAAGAATGCCCTGGCCAAGGCGCTAATTGATGTGTTTGCAGAGGAGGATATTCACCACATGAACCTGGCGCTGGAAAAAACTGCGGCCCTTAGGGAAGATCCCAAGGTGCGTTTGTTGCAATTTATCCAGGAGTTTATCGACATGATGTCCGGGCAAGGTGAACCCTATAGTTGCCTGTATGCCTCATATCTCTACGAGCCCCAGCAATTCGACAAGGAAACCCTGGACACGATACGGGATACCATCCTGACCTGGCGTACCACCATGAATAAGCTGATCACCGAGGTGCTTGAGAAATACGACACCACCTCACAAGTTGACCTCAAGTCCCTCTCCGATCATACCTTCGTCATTTTTGAAGGGGCCTTCATCGTATCCAAAGCGCTCGCGGGACGGGACCAGACAGCGGATCACCTGACGCACCTAAAAAACTACTTTGACATACTTTTCACACCCAAGCAAGGGTGATGGGTCCGGAGGCCTACCCGGCAGAATGGGTCCTACAATATCTAAAATAACCTTAAGCCGATGTGGACGCAACGCGAAATAAGACTGAAGGCCCGCCCGCGCGGGTTCCACCTGATCACCTCAGAAATCCTCGATGCCCTGCCGGAAATCCATTCCGTGGAAACCGGCCTGTTGCACCTATTTATTAAGCACACTTCGGCCAGCCTTACGGTCAATGAGAATGCGGACCCCACGGTACGGGAAGATTTTGAGCAGCACATGAACCAGATGGTGCCAGAGAATGCGCCCTACTACCGCCACACCCTGGAGGGACCGGACGACATGCCCGCCCACATCAAGGCCTCCCTGATGGGTGTCTCCGTCCACCTGCCCGTCTCGGGGGGGCGCCTCAATCTTGGGACCTGGCAGGGGATCTACCTGTGTGAGCACCGGGATGCCGCATCCGGGCGCTGGTTGGTGCTGACCCTGAGCGGGGAATGATCAACTGTCAGGGTATCTGAGGGGAATGGTCCCCCGGAAAAAGGCATAAAAAAACCCCGTCGCAGGGCGACGGGGTCCGGTGAGAAAGTTTCCGTATATCTATTTTACCTTATCGACAATTGCCTTGAAGGCATCCGGGTGGTTCATGGCCAGGTCGGCCAGGACTTTCCGGTTGAGTTCGATATTGTTTGCTTTTACCCGCCCCATGAACTGGGAATAAGACATCCCATGCATGCGGGCCCCGGCGTTGATACGGGCAATCCACAGGGAGCGGAAACTGCGTTTTTTGTTGCGGCGGTCGCGGTATGCATAAAGCATCGCCTTTTCCACTGCGTTCTTGGCTACGGTCCAGACGTTCTTACGCCGGCCGAAATACCCCTTGGCCTGCTTCATCACTTTTTTGCGGCGGGCTCTTGAGGCAACTGAATTTACTGATCTTGGCATATTCTTTTTGTTTTTTTGTAGCAGGCGCCCCGGTTGTGCGGGGACTTTTCAGGGCCTGACTCCATGGTTAAACCGATACCTTTGCGGGATGTTATTTCAACCGCAGTTGTTCCTTGATGTTATCCTCGTCTGAAGGATGCACCAGCGTAGAATGCGTAAGCTTCAGCTTGCGTTTCTTCGACTTCTTGGTCAAGATGTGGCTCTTGTAAGCGTGCTTTCTCTTGATCTTTCCGGTGCCGGTCAGCTTAAACCGCTTCTTGGCACTGGACTTTGTCTTCATCTTGGGCATTGTCTCGCTTGTTACGTATTAGGGTTACTTTCTCACTTTATTTTTTGCCTCCCTTCGGGGCGATGAACATGGTCATCCGCTTGCCCTCCAGTTTCGGCATTTGTTCCACCTTCCCGTAATCTTCCAGATCCTGGGCCAGGCGGAGCAACAGGATTTCTCCTTTGTCCTTGTACACGATGGAGCGGCCTTTGAAAAATACGTAGGCCTTTAATTTGGCCCCTTCCTTGAGGAATTTCTCCGCGTGCTTCTTCTTAAAATCGTAATCGTGGTCGTCCGTATTCGGGCCGAACCGTATTTCCTTGACCACCACCTTGCTGGCTTTGGCCTTCATTGCCTTTTCGCGCTTTTTCTGCTCGTAAAGGAACTTTTTGTAATCCATGATCTTGCAGACCGGTGGATCTGCGGTAGGGGAGATTTCCACCAGGTCGAGGCCTATTTCGTCTGACTTGGCAAGGGCTTCCCGTATCGGGTATACCCCCATTTCGACATTATCTCCCACAAGGCGCACTTGAGGCGCCTTAATCTTTTCATTTATATTGTGAGGGGTCTTGTTTTCCCTCTGCGGCCTGGGCCTGAATCTTCTGCGTATTGCTATGGCTACAAATTTTAATTAAACGTAATTCAAAACGACTTTAAGGTACTATTTATTTCCGCGTTTACCAAGCCGGACAGGGCTTCCACCGTAATGGACCCGAGGTCCTCGCCCCCGTGCCGGCGCACGGAAATCGTACCGTCTGCCTGTTCCTGATCCCCCACGATGATCATAAACGGGTATTTTCCCATTTCTGCTTCCCGTATTTTCCTGCCTACGGTCTCGCTGCGGGCATCTAGGAGGGCGCGAATTTCGTGATTTTCCAGGGAATTTAAAACTTTTTGGGCATATTTTTCATGCTTTTCACTGACTGGCAGAACGATAGCCTGCTGGGGCGTGAGCCAGAGCGGGAAATTCCCTCCCGTATGCTCCAGGAGCAGGGCCACAAAGCGCTCCATACTGCCAAACGGGGCCCGGTGGATCATGACCGGCCGGTGCAGTTCGTTGTCGCTCCCCTTATAGGTCAGGTCAAAGCGCTCCGGCAAAGTGTAATCTACCTGTATGGTTCCCAATTGCCATTGGCGCCCCAGGGCATCCTTGATCATGAAGTCCAGTTTTGGCCCGTAAAATGCGGCTTCCCCCGGTTCGATGACAAAGTCCAGGCCTTTCTCGGTAGCTGCGTTGATGATGGCTGCTTCCGCCTTTTCCCAATTTGCCGTATCCCCGATATATTTATCCGGGTTTTCAGGGTCGCGGATAGATACCTGGGCGGTAAATTTATCGAAGCCCAGGGATCCCAGGACATAGAGCGTCAGGTCAATGACATTCATGAACTCGGATTCTACCTGGTCATGGGTGCAAAAGATGTGCGCATCGTCCTGGGTAAAGCCCCTGACCCGGGTCAGGCCGTGGAGCTCCCCGCTTTGTTCGTACCGGTAGACCGTACCGAATTCCGCATAGCGCTTGGGCAATTCCCGGTAGGAGAAGGGGGTGGCCCGGTAAATCTCGCAATGGTGCGGGCAATTCATGGGTTTGAGCAGGAATTCTTCGTCCTCCCTGGGGGTATGGATGGGCTGGAAGCTGTCCTCGCCATATTTTGCATAATGCCCGGAGGTGACGTAGAGTTCCTTCTGCCCGATGTGGGGGGTGACCACCATTTCGTATCCCGCTTTTTTCTGGGCTTTTTTAAGGAATTGCTCCAGGCGCTCCCTCAGGGCAGCCCCCTTGGGCAGCCAGAGCGGCAGCCCCTGGCCGACTTTTTGGGAAAAGGTAAAGAGTTCCAGTTCCTTGCCGAGCTTGCGGTGGTCCCGCTTTTTGGCTTCCTCAAGCATTTCCAGGTATTCGGTCAGCTCCTTTTGTTTCGGAAAGGAAATACCGTATACCCGGGTGAGTTGCGGCCGGTTCTCATCTCCCCTCCAGTAGGCGCCGGCAACGCTGAGTACCTTGAAGGCCTTGATCAGGCCTGTATTCGGGATGTGGCCACCCCGGCACAGGTCCGTAAAGGTATCGTGGTCGCAAAAGGTGATGTCCCCGTCCTCCAGGTTTTCGATAAGCTCCACCTTATAGGGGTTGCCTTCTTTTTCGTAATAGCCGAGGGCGTCTTTTTTGGAAACCTCCCGCATGCGGAAATCGTGTTTCCCCCGTGCAATTTCAAGGGCCTTTTTCTCAATGGCCAGAAAATCCTTTTCGGACAGGGTGTGCTCCCCGAAATCCACATCGTAGTAAAATCCGCTGTCGATGGCCGGGCCGATGGTCAGCTTGATACCCGGGTAGAGTTCTTCCAGGGCCTGCGCCAGCACGTGGGAAGAAGAGTGCCAGAAGGCCTTTTTGCCTTCTTCGTCGCTCCAGGTGTAGAGGATCAGTTTCCCGTCGGTTTCCAGGGGGGTGGAAGCCTCTACCTTCCGGTTGTTGAATCGGGCGCTGATCACGTTCCTGGCAAGCCCTTCACTGATGCCGCGGGCTACGTCCAGGGGGGTGGATCCCTTGGGATATTCGACGGTCTTGCCGTCCGGGAGCGTAATTTCTATCATATCGCTGGTACTCTGAGAGCGCAAAGATACTACCTGCCGGGCTACTGGGCAACCAACGGCGGGGACCGCCGGGGTCTCCCCCTATTTTTTAGAGCCGAACAGGGCGTCAAGGAGGGTTTTGATACTGTAGAAGCCCATGGCCACGGCCCCGATCGCCAGGATGGCTCCGAATACCAGCACGGGGATATAGAAGGGGTGGTCTTCGTTTTTGAAGGCCTGGTAGAGCACAACCGGGCCCGCAAACATCAGGCCCAGGGTGTAAACCAGCCGTTGCAGGCCTTTGATCAGAAGCTTTTTATCCGTTGCCATTGCCGGGTTTTCAAGGGGATTCGGCGGTAAAAATAACCAGAATAGTTATATTCCGGTTACCGATCCTCCCAAATATGAAGCTGGTCCTGATACCCGATAAATTCAAAGGCTCCCTGAGCGCCGAATCCGTATGCGATGCCATTGCCGGTGGGGTGAGGCAGTCCTGCCCGGCTGCAATCTTCAAGCGGTTTGCCGCCTCTGACGGGGGGGATGGCTTCCTGTCTGCCGTCCGGGCTACACGGGAGGTAGCCACGCGGACCGTGGCCACCTCCGACCCCCTGGGCCGGGAGATTACCGCCGAATACCTTTACGACGGTAAGTCCGGCGAGGCCTTCGTCGAGATGGCGCTCGCTTCCGGGATGGTACTCCTTGCGGAATCGGAAAGGGATCCCCTTGCCACCTCCACCCGGGGTACCGGCCGCCTCATCCGGGCTGCGCTCGATCAGGGGGCACGCACGATCTACGTGGGCCTGGGCGGGAGTGCCACCACCGACGCGGGGATGGGGATTGCCTCTGAGTTCGGTTATGAATTCCGGGACAGCAGCGGCGAGTTGCTGGAACCGGTTGGCAAAAACCTGGAACGGGTGGCCCGGATAATCGCACCTGAACAGGTTCTTCCCGAGGGGTCCGCAGTGGTGGCCATCAACGACGTTTCCAATCCCCTGTGGGGGGAACAGGGCGCTGCCCATGTCTATGCCCCCCAGAAGGGGGCCACGCCCGAAGCGGTGGCCCGCCTGGATCGGGGGCTTCGCCACCTGGATCGCCGGGTGGCCGATGAGTTGGGTATTTCGGCAGGGGAGGAGGCCGGTGCCGGGGCGGCAGGGGGCACGGCCTTTGGTCTGCAGGTATTCCTCGGGGCGCGGTTTATGGGGGGGACGGACTTTGTGTTCCGCCTCAACGGCATCCGGGATTATTTAAAAGGGGAAACGGTCGACTACCTGGTTACGGGCGAGGGGCGGATCGATTCCCAGAGCCTTCAGGGCAAACTCATCCAGGGGGTAACCGACCTGGGGCGCCGGCATGGCATCCCCGTAATTGCCGTTTGCGGGAGTTGTACCGCCGACCGGGAAGCCCTCGCCCGGGCGGGCCTGACTGCGGTGATCGAGGCTGCCGATCCAGCCCGCAGCCTGGAGTGGAACATGGCAAATGCCTATGACCTGGTGCAGGAAGCCATGGCGGGTTATTTCAGGGAAAATCCCCCTAGCGGATCGTGATGGTGCGGACGCGTTCCTGGACCACGGCAAAATAGCCCAGGGGAAAGGTATCGGGCCGGTCCGTGTTGTCGAAGCGGTCCCGGTTATCGATGTCCGTCGCGTCCACCAGGTTGCCCCTTACGGTGGCTGCGGGTGTCTGGAAGGGGCCTTCAAGGGCGCTCTGTTCTATGAGCAGGTCCATGTAATTGTAAAATTGCTGGTCGGCCCCCATGATGCTCACCCGAAGCTCTGTCCCTTCCGGGATCGGGTCCTCGTAGAAATAGGAGAACTGGAAGAACTGCCCGCGGTAGAACGTATCCTCCGTAACCAGGTATTCCGCCGAACCAAAGTCGAAGAGGTAAAAGTTGTCCACCCGGGCCGGATCCGTAAAGGAGACGATCAGCTCGGTTTCGTCCCCTTCCTGCAACGTGCGCCTGCCCTGAACCAGAAAGTCGATCTGCACCACCGGCTGATACCAGGTCTCGGCCACGTACTGCCGCCCTTTATGGCGGATCTGCAGGATGAACTGTACCTCCTCATTCAGGAAAACAGTAGGGATGCGCTGGTCGGAGGTCGCATCCGGGTCAGGGATATACACGCCTGTACCGGGCGCCTCCTCGGCCAGGCTGGAGTTGAAAGATTCAATCAGGGTTTCCCCGTCAAAACGGTTGACGGTGATGATTGCGGCTTCCGCATCGGTGACCGGGCGTTCCCCGAAAAATCCGGCCGTCTCCGACAGCTGGATTCGGACGGGCACAAAGGGTTCTGACGCATCCACCCGCAACAGGCCGCCCACTACGAGTCGGGGGGGCTCCTGCGGGGTCTCCACCTCCACCACCTCCTCGCACGCTCCCAGAAGCAGGAGGCCCAGGACAGGGAGCAGCAGAAAGGCCGGCAAATAAATCGCTATTTGGGAAGATTTGCGCATGTCATTCAAGGATCAGGCTGGCTGTGAATTCCTGAACTATGGCAAAGTACCCCAGTGCAAAAACCCCGGGCTGGCCCGTGTTGTCGAACTGTTCGATATTATCGATCCCGGTGACGTCAAAGACATTCCCCCGGACCGTGGCTACCGGTGTCTGGAAGGGGTTGTTGAGCCCCTCGGTCTGTTGGACGAGCAGGTTCATATAATTGAAGAACTGCTGGTCGGCCCCCAGCAGGGCAATGTCCAGCTCGGTCCCGGGCGGGAAGCCCTGGTCGTAGAAATAGGAGAAAGAAAAGGCCTGCCCCTTGTAGAAGGTGTCCTCCGTGGGCAGGAATTCCCCGAACCCAAAATCGAACACATAATAATCGTCCCGGTCTGCAGCGTCGGTGTAGCTGACGATCACCTCGGTTTCATCTTCTTCAAAGAGGGTCTTATCGCCCTGGGTAACCGCATCAATGGGAACTGCGGGTACATAACGGGTCTGGGCCGCATACCTGCGGCCCTGCCAGGCAATGACCAGGGTGTAGAGGATGTCGTTTTCCACCACTGTGTCCACACGAAGCCGCTGGTCGGAATCGAAACTCGGATCCGGGAAATAAATACCGCTCCCCGGGTCGAGTTCGGTCAGGGCTTTGGTGCCCGTACTTACCGGGATGCCATCTTCCATTATCTGGAGGATGATGATCACTTCTGCCCCGCTGGCCGGTTGCACCTCATCAAAAAAGCCGGCCGTTTGCGTGAGCCGGATCTCGACGGGTACAAACTCCTGGGTCGTATCCACGCGGAGCAGGCCCTCCACCACGAGCCGCGGGTCCTCCACCGGGGTTTCCACCTCGATGACTTCCTCGCAGGCCGCCAGTGCCAGCAATAAGCCGGCCGCCAGTGCGGGTAAAAAGAAGGCAAAGATGTGTCGGGTCTTTTTCATTTCAGAAGCTGAAGTTATAGGTAACCGAGGGGACAATGCCGAAAATGGAGGTACGTACGGCCTCGTTCCGGCCGGTATCCTGGTTCTGGCGGAAATTGATCGAAGCGGCGTTCATGCGGTTGTAGACATTGTATACGCTGAAGATCCATTCCCCCCGGACTTTCTTCTCCCGGGAGCGGCGCGGCCGCAGGGTTGCCGAAATATCCAGGCGGTGGTATGCAGGCAGGCGTTCCTGGTTTCTCAGCCCATAATAGGGGACCACCAGGCCCTCGAATTCGAACTGCCCCACGGGATAGTTGGTCGGTTGTCCGGTCTGGAAGATGAAATTGGAATTCAGGCTCCACCGGTCGTCGATCTCGTAACTGCCGAAAATGGCCAGGTCGTGCCGTTTGTCGTATGGCGTGTTGTACCACTCGCCAAAATTGATGCCGGGTTCCTGAACCGTTCGCCCGGTCCCGGTTACCGTTTGCCTGCCGGGAGTGCGCTGCTCCGATTTGGCCAGGGTATAGGCAATCCAGCCGGTCAGGGCACCGGTATTTTTCCGGAGCAGGACTTCCCATCCGTAGGCCCTGGCCTCCCCGTTGAGGATGACCTGTTCGATGGCGTTGTTTGCGATCAGGTTGGCCCCGTCTATATAGTCAATCCGGTTCTGGACTTCCTTGTAGAAGACTTCTGTTTCCAGGCTGTAGTCCCGGTCCGCGATGTTCCGGAAGTAGCCCAGGGCGTATTGGTCCACGAGCTGCGGGCGCGTATAGGGGCCGCTGGGGGTCCAGACATCCAGGGGGGTGGGGGAGCTGGTATTGGACAACAGGTGGAGGTACTGGGCCATCCGCGTATAACTGGCCTTCACGGAACTGTTTTCCCCCAGTACGTAGGCCAGAGATACCCTGGGCTCCAGGTTCAGGAACTTGTCCAGGGTTTCCAGGCGGTCTGTGCTCAGGGTATCGATGGGGGTCGCCTCCTGGTAGACCAGACTGAATTCGTCGAATGCCACCGGGTTGTCATTTTCGTACACGTAGAACTCGTCCTGCCCCAGGCGGTTGAACTGGCTTATCCGAAGCCCGTACCCGAGGCTCAACCTGGAGGAGATGTCGTGGGAAACATCCACATACAAGGCATTTTCGTTGGCGTATTTTTTGGTCAGCTGCTCTTCCACAATACCCGATTCTGGGCTGTTGGGCGATATTTTCCCCGGATTGAAGACATAATAGGTGTTGTGCAGGCCGTAGTTGATCTGTAACCCGTCCCTCAGGTAATGCTTCAGGTCGTATTTCAGGTTGAAATTCCGGATCCCCGAATCCCATTCAAACCCGACAAAATCGAGCTCCAGTCCGTAATAGTAGTCGGAATAGATCAGGGACAGGTTCGAGAACAGCTTGTCCGAAAACAGGTGGTTCCACCGGAAATTGACCACGGCGTTGCCATAGGTGTTCACAAACAGGTCGTTGATGCTGAAGAGGTCGCGGCCAAAGTAGCCGGACAGGTACAGGCTGTTCCGGTCGTCCACCCGGTAATTCAGTTTGGTGTTCAGATCGTAGAAATAGGCCTTGTTGTCTATGTCCAACAGGGGGAGGAACAGGTGGGCATAGGAGGCACGTCCCCCGGCGAGGAAGGCGGCACGGTCCTTCACAATGGGTCCTTCGGCCAGCAGCCGGCTCGCCACCGCCCCAATGCCACCGTTCATGTGGAATTCCCGGCTGTTCCCCTCCTTCTGGTAGATTTCCAGTACGGAGGAAACCCTGCCGCCGTAACGGGCGGGTATCCCCCCCTTGTAGAGTTTGATATCCTTGATGGCGTCCGGGTTAAAAACGGAAAAGAAACCGAAAAGGTGGGAGGAGTTAAAAATAGTGGCCTCGTCGAGCAGGATGAGGTTCTGGTCGGCCGCACCGCCCCGTACGTTGAATCCAGAGGAGGATTCCCCGGCATTGGTGACCCCTGGCAGCAGCAGGATGGATTTGATTACATCAGCTTCCCCGAGCACCACGGGGATCTGCTTGATCGTCTCGGTCTTGAGGGTGGCAACGCTCATCTGGGGACGCCGGATGTCCAGTTGTTCCGCCTGCTCGGTAACCACCACCTCGTCCAGTTGTTCCGCTTCCTCCGCCATGTTGAAATCCAGGCGGCGGTCCGTGGTCAGGTCAACCGTTTGCCGGATATCGCTGAAGCCGAGGTAACGGATAACGATGTCGTAGGTCCCGGCCGGCAGCGTTAGGGAGTAGAACCCGTATTCGTTGGTGGTTGCCCCGGTCCTTAAATCGGGGACCAGGATGCTCACCCCGATAAGGCTCTCATTGGATCCGGCATCTGAAATGGTGCCGCTCAGGGTATAGCGCTGCTCCTGGGCAAGGAGGGGGGATGCAGCCAGCAGTATAAGGAGGCAGGCCGGCAGGAACCGGTAGGGAAAACGCATGCAATTTCTTTTGCCTAAAAATAGGTAAAAAATGGATGCGGGCCCATTTGCCGGAAGTACCTGCAGTCGGGTTGTGCCGATAGCCTCAGAGCTTTTCCAGGATGGTGTTGAAGGTAGCGCTCGGCCGCATGGCACGGCTTACTTTTGCGGGATCCGGACGGTAGTAGCCCCCGATATCCTGGGGAAGCCCCTGGGCATCCAGTAATTCCTGCAGGATGTCCGCCGATTTGGATTCCAGGTCCTTAGAAATACTTTTGAAGGCTGCTGCCAGGTCCGCATCCTGGTCCTGGGAGGCGATCGCATTCGCCCAGTAACGCGCCAGGTAGTAATGGCTGCCCCGGGTATCCAGTTCGTTCACCTTGCGGGAAGGCGACCGGTTTTCCTCCAGGAATTTTTCCGTGGCTTCGTCCAGGGTGCGCCCCAGGATACTGGCCCGGGGACTCTTGTTTTTCTGCCCGTAATGCTCCAGGGACACGGCCAGGGCCATGAATTCGCCCAGGGAGTCCCAGCGAAGGTGGCCTTCCTCCAGGAATTGCTCCACGTGCTTGGGGGCCGAACCCCCGGCACCCGTTTCAAAGAGCCCCCCGCCGTTCATCAACGGCACGATGGAGAGCATCTTGGCGCTGGTGCCCACCTCCAGGATCGGAAAGAGGTCCGTCAGGTAGTCGCGCAGCACATTGCCCGTTACCGAGATGGTATCCTTCCCTTCCCGGATCCGGTCCAGGGTATAGTGGGTTGCTTCAACAGGCGACATAATCCGGATGTCCAGTTCATCCATGGTCTTTTCGGGCAGATACGCATGGACCTTTTTAGTGAGTTCCCGGTCGTGGGCACGCTCGGGATCCAGCCAGAAAACCGCAGGGGTACCGGAAAGCCGGGCCCGCTCAACGGCGAGCTCCACCCAGTTGCGCACCGGCAGGTCCTTGACCTGACACATCCGCCAGATGTCGCCCGCCTGCACGGGGTGCGCCAGCAACACCTTCCCGCTGGCCTGGTCCACCACCTGTACCGTACCGGTGCCGGCAATTTCAAAAGTCTTGTCGTGGGAGCCGTACTCCTCTGCTTTTTGGGCCATCAGGCCTACGTTGGGCACGGTTCCCATGGTCCGGGGGTCCAGCGCCCCGTTTTTTTTGCAGTCTTCTATGGTCGCCTGGTAGACCCCCGCATAGCTGCTGTCCGGTATCACGGCCTTGGTGTCCTGTGGCTTGCCCTGGGCGTTCCACATCTGTCCGGAGTTCCGGATCATGGCTGGCATGGAGGCATCGATGATCACATCGCTGGGGACGTGCAGGTTGGTGATCCCCTTGTCGGAGTTTACCATGGCCAGGGCCGGTCCCTTCTCCATGGCAGCCCCTATGGCTTCGCGGATGGCCGCCGCCTTTTCCTCCGGGAGTTTTCCGAGGTCGTCCAGCAGGCTCTCCAGGCCGTCGTTCGCGTCAATGCCCAGGGATTCGAACGTATCCCCAAACCGGTCAAATACCTCTTTGAAGTACGTGTGCAGGACGTGTCCGAAGATAATCGGGTCGGAGACCTTCATCATGGTGGCTTTCAGGTGCACCGAAAAAAGCACCCCTTTTTCCCTCGCGCTCGCAACCTGTTCGTCCAGGAACCTCAGAAGGGCCGCTTTTTCCATGACGGTGGCATCCACGATTTCCCCGTCCAGGGTGGAAATATCTTCTTTCAAAACCCGTTTGTCCCCGTTGGCCCCAACCCATTCAATCCGAAGTTTGGTCCCCTTTTCCAGGGTGACGGATTTCTCGTTGGACTTGAAATCCCCGGAGGACATGGTGGCCACATGGCTTTTGGAGTCGGCGCTCCAGGCGCCCATCGTATGCGGGTTCTTCCGGGCAAAGTTCTTTACCGGACGCGGTGCACGCCGGTCCGAGTTTCCTTCCCGCAGGACCGGGTTCACGGCACTCCCCTTGATCTTGTCGTAGCGCCCCTTGATATCGCGGGCTTCCGGGGTGGTTGCCTCTGCCGGGTAATCCGGGATGGCATATCCGTGGCGCTGCAGTTCGGTGATTGCATCTTCCAGCTGGGGGATGGATGCGCTGATGTTTGGCAGTTTGATGATATTGGCTTCCGGTTTTTTGGCCAGGTTCCCCAGGAATTCGAGGTCGTTCGGGATGCGCTGGGCCTCGGTCAGGAAATCCGGGAAGGCAGCCAGGATGCGACCGGCAAGGGAGATGTCCTTGGTGGCTACTTCGATCCCGGCGGTACGGGCAAATGACTGTACGATAGGGAGAAAGGATGCGGTTGCCAGGGCCGGAGCCTCGTCGGTCTTGGTATAATGGATGGTCGCCATGAATTTTCGATCTTTTTTAAGCGGAGCAAATATACAATTTTAAGCGGGCAAAGACAGCCCCGCTCTGGGGAATGTCCCCGGGGGCCCTGTGAGGAAGTGAAGGCGGGCCGGTTATATAAATAACAAAAGCCATATCATCGTAACGGGTACAGTGATATGGCTTTTTAAAACAGCTTGCAACTTTCTCTGTCAGGCTTGAAGCCTTCCAAGGCAACGCGGGGTTGCCGTTGAGCTGTTTGACGTTTGCAACGACATCCGGGGCTTATTTCTAAAACAAGGTCCGTTGGCCGTTACTTTTTTGTTGCTTAGTCCTTTTGACTTACAGGGCAAACCTGGGTTTTCCATGTAACGCATAAGTCCCCACCGACTCCGGAAGCTACAGCCTCCTTAGAGCGGCTCACCTTTGAGCCTTCAGGCATACCTGCCTTCCGAACTTCAGGTTAATCAACAATACAAAGAACGCTGGCTTCGCAATGACCTTTCGCCGTTGCCATGGACTGGCAACTTCTACTAGATCACAGAATAAATATAGGTCGAAACCCTCTCATTTCCAAAAAATTAACACTTTAAAAAATTTACACGTTATAAACGTTAGATATTAACAATTGTTGATATCCAAAAGAGGTAGAGAGAGGTGGCTACGGAAGCTTGCCCGGGCTGTTGCGGTCTTCCCTCCTGAGTTGTCGCTGGATCTTGCGGATGGCGGATTCGATGGACTTGTCCGGCTCTATGATATTATATTCGCCCCAGAAGCCCGGGTCGGCAAACCCAAGGGCTTCATCGCTCAGGATAATGGAGGTTTTCACCCGCTCCCGATTCCTCGGCATACCCGCTTCATTGAGTTCCCAATCGGTAACGGCCATCTCACAGCTCAGGCTGAAGACCGAATTGAAAAGCTTCCGGTCCCAGTCTATCTTGAATTCGAGCAGGGCATTGCTGTATCCGTAATACCATCGTCCGTCTTTCTCCCGGTAGTCCACCCGGTAGGCTACCTCGGTGGGATACACCCTGGCATTGGCAGGTTTCCGCCTTACAAACATGCGGCTGGCCATATCCTGGTCTGTAATGTTTAAAGAGAAGATGGCGCTGGTCAGGACCTTCTTTTCCCCGTCGATAAAGAGCCGGCCCCGGTACAGGGGTTCTGCCACATCCTTTTTTTGTTCAAAACCGATTACGAAGATCAGCCGGTCGTCTATCCGCGTATTCCGTTCAAAATAGAAATTGTAATCATCTATATAGTCCTCTGAAAAGATGTATTCCGGATATTTCATGATATCGACAAACAGCGCGTTGAAGGGACCCCCCTGCAATTTCAGGGCGACCGTGTCGAGTTTGTCGTAATCAGTGCTCTTGCGGGCCTTGTACAATTCCATGGCATCCTGGCGGGGAGACATATAGGGGGTTTTGTAAATGGTGACCACCGCTTCGGAAAGGGAGACATTGCGCCTGCGCTTCCGGATGGTTTCCCGGTAGAAGGCCGTCATCTTCGTGGGGTTGTTAAAATAGTTGTCCCCCACTTTGCGAAGGGTTTCCTTGACCAGGGTGGTCGCATCCCGGGGTACCACCACATCTACCTCGGGCAGGGAGGTCACCGACACCTCGAGCAGCAATTCATTGTCCTCCGGACTGAATTGCAGCAGGGGAACCTGCCGGCTCTTATACCCCAGGAAGGAGATTTCCACCATGGCATCGGTGACCGATTCGGGCACCTTCAACAGGAATCCGCCTTCCGAATTGGTAACCGTACTGATATTGTACTGGTCGAGGGTGAGGGTTGCAAAAACGAGCGGATCGTTGGTTTCCGCGTCCAGGACCTGTCCCCTGTACTGCCTGAAACCGGCTTCGTCCCCCTGGGCTTCCTGGCTCAGCAGGGGCAGTGCCATCGATAAACAAATGCCCAGTAAAATGGGGAGCCTTAAAATTTTCATGGGATGCAATTATTATAAAAGTCTTTTTTCTTACGCTGGCGACCCCCGGGACCGGTTTTTACCCTTGGCCCGGAATGCCTATCCAAGTTACCATTTTCCGGCCATATCCGGAAGCCAAAGATTTCTTAACTTATCCGGAATTCAAACTACCTCCCGATGGAAAAACGCACCTTCCTGAAACGCATGGGGCAGCTGGCTGCAGCCTCTCCCTTTTTGATGCACCCGGGGGCAACAGCGGCCCGTTCCCTGGATGCGACCGCCCACGAAGTTGGCCCGGCATTTCCTTCCGGTACCGGAGTCCACCCCCCAAAGCCTTTCGTGACGGGGTCCCGCTCCGGGTCCCCGGCTGCCCTGCGCGGGCTGCAGGGCAACGAGCTCTGGGAACGGGTACGCGCCGACTACGAACTCAAGGAGGGATACATCAACCTGGAGAGCGGTTATTACAATATTATCCCCCGCCCAACCCTGGAGGCCTTCCTGGAAAAGGTCCGCATGGTCAACCGGGAGGGAGCCTATTACATGCGTACCGTCCAATGGGAGAACAAGGCCCGTATAGCTGCCCGCCTGGCCGGATTGCTGGGCTGCGGGGCCGATGAGCTGATCCTGACGCGCAACACCACCGAATCCCTGGACATGATCATCGGGGGTTATCCCTGGAAGGCCGGGGATGAGGCCGTTTACGCCGAACAGGACTACGGGGCCATGCAAATGCAGTTTGGGCAGGTGGCCGCCCGCTTCGGTGTCGTAAACCGGGTGGTGTCGCTTCCTTTGCACCCGGCCTCCGATGCCGAAATCGTCAACCTCTATGAATCGGCCATTACCCCACGGACCCGGTTGCTGATGGTATGCCACATGGTCAATATCACCGGGCAGATCCTGCCGATCCGGAAAATATGCGAGATGGCCCACAGCCACGGTGTGGAAGTACTGGTCGACGGGGCCCATTGCGTGGGGCACTTCCCGGTGGATATCCCAGCGCTGGATTGCGATTATTACGGTTCCAGCCTGCACAAATGGCTGGCGGCCCCACTCGGGGCAGGCATGTTATATGTCCGGAAAGAACACATCCCCAGGATCTGGCCGTTGCTGGCCGAACACCACCGGGAACCGACCGACATCGGCAGGCTGAACCATACGGGGACCCACCCGGTACACACCGACCTGGCCATCGATGCGGCCCTGGATTATCTCGAGGCACTGGGCCTTGAGCGAAAATCGGATAGGCTCCGCCATTTGCAGCGCTCCTGGACCGAGCCCCTCCGGGGTGTGAAAGGCGTCCGCATCAATACCCCGGAGGAACCCAGGCGAAGTTGTGCCATCGCCAATGTGGGGGTCGACCACCTGACCCCTGCCGGGCTGGCAGACGTCCTGTTCGATGAATTCGGCATCTATACGGTAGCCATCGATGGGGCGGGGGTCCGGGGTTGCCGCATAACCCCCAACGTCTTCAATACGGAGGCGGAAATGGAACACCTTGTAGAGGCAATCACCACCCTGGCTGCACGCGGCTGACCCTCGGGGTTCCCAATCCCTTAAAACCTGACACCTGTCATAGTTTTGGACCGTAACGAGGGGTAGATTTGTAGATCGGACCCCTTCCGGACCGCTGTAAAACCGACTATTCACTTAAACCCTTTCCATTATGTCGCATCTTCAAATGAACCGGAGGCTGGGCGGCGCACTCGTCCTCCTGCGGATTTTAATTGGCTGGCATTTCCTCTATGAGGGGATCGTCAAGCTTTACAACCCGGACTGGACCAGTTTCGGGTACCTGGCATCCGCCCAGGGGCCGTTTAAGGAGGTTTTTGCCTCCCTGGCTTCGGATTCCTTGCTGCCCTGGGTAGACACGCTGAACTGGCTGGCCCTGGTCTTTGTAGGGATCACTTTGATACTCGGGATTTTCGAGAAAGCCGGGGCCATTGCCGGGATGGGACTGCTCGCCCTGTATTATCTGGCGCATCCCTCCCTGCCGGGTCTGACACAGTTAAACACGGAGGGCAGCTACTGGCTGGTCAATAAAAACCTGATTGAACTTGCGGCTTGCTGGATCCTGTTCCTGCAGCCCACGGGCCAGCTTTTTGGCCTGAACCGGGTATTTGTAAAAACCACTTCTAAAACCGAATTATCATGAGCTGGACACGCAGAGAAGCCTTGTTGGGGCTGGGGGGCATCCCCATCCTTGGTGCCGTATGGTGGGCAGGTGCCGCCGGGACCGTGGGTAAAAAACGGGCGCGAAACGCGATCCTGGAAACCCTGAATATTCAACCCAGCCTTCCCGCCGCCGTACAGGGGATCGGCGGAGAACCTGTAAAACTGGGTATTATCGGCTTTGGCATACGGGGCGAACAGCTGTGCCGGTCCCTCGGCTATGCCACCGACGAATGGATTGCGGCAATGGAGGAAGAAGCTGCACTGGCCAGGGAGGAAGGCAGGCCCTTTACCGCCCTGGAGGATTTTCACAACCAGGAGCCGCTCAATATCCGGATTGTCGGGGTTTGCGATATTTTCGACGTCCGGGCGGAAAAAGCGATCCGGTCGTTCTCCGATGAGGAGGTCAGGGTAAAACGCTACGCTACCCATCAGGAGATGATTGCCAGCGGGGAAGTGGAGGCGGTAGTCATTGCGACCCCGGACCACTGGCACGCGCCCATGGCGATGGAAGCCCTCAGGAACAATGTCCATGTGTACGTGGAAAAACCCATGACCCATACCCTCTCGGAGACCTATGAGCTCCGGGAGGTAGCCCGGAATTCCCGGGCCGTCCTCCAGGTAGGGCACCAACACCGGCAGACCCTGAGCTTTAAGACGGCACGGGATATAGTGGATAAAGGGATCCTCGGACACGTTTCCCTGATTACGACCAATACCAACCGGAACGACGATAATGGCGCCTGGAATTACGACATCCATCCCGACGCCAGCCCGGATACGATTGATTGGTCCCAATTCCTGGGCAACGCCCCGGAAATCCCATTCAACAAAAATCACTTCTTCCGCTGGAGGAAATGGTGGGCATATGGATCCGGGCTTTCCGGCGACCTGCTCACCCATGATTACGACCGCCTTAACTGTGTGCTGGGCATGGGTATTCCCTCCTCGGTCATGGCTTCCGGCGGGATCTATACCCACCGGGACGGTCGCAATGTGCCGGATGTTTTCCAGGCCAATATGGAATTCCCGGATTTCAACACACGGGGCAGCCAACCCTCGGGCAAGGCCAAAGGGATGACTTTCGTATACAGCGCCACGCTCGGCAACGGGTTGAGCCGGCCTACCATGCTCATGGGCCACGACGGGAGCATGGAGTTGGGGAACCAGCTGACCGTCTGGCCGGACGGCAGGTCCACCCGGTATGCAGAGATGCTGGAATCGGGCAAGATGGAGCCTCAGTCCCCCATTTACCATTATAACCCTGCAGCTACAGCCCTTGACGGGGTCTCCTCGGCTACTTCCCAGTATTTTGCGGACAAGGGCCTGATGTGGACGTATATTGACGGCAAACGTGTGGATTCCACCTTCCTGCATATGCGCGAGTGGCTGAGTGCCATCCGCAACGGGGGAGAAGTAAGCTGTGGCATTCAGGAGGGCTTCGAAGAGGCAATTTCGGCCCATATGGCCGGGCTCTCCTGGAAACTCGGACGCCGGATCGAATGGGACCGGGAAGCCCAACGGGTGGTCCCCATCGAAGGGGTGGACCTGGATGCTGCCCTGTGCTACAGTCCCCCGGGAATCGGGCAGTTTGCCCCGGACCTGGTGGGATAAAACAGAAAAACCGGCCCTCGGGCCGGTTTTTTTTAGGTTCTTAGTTGAGCATGAAAAGTGCATTGGCGAAGAACAGCTTGCCATTCTCCCAGAACCCGCGGAATAGCGGGTTGTCCACAAAATACACCACCTGTCCGCGTCCGTGGTTTTCCACGCCGAACACCAGGCTGTTCGGGATTTGTTTCAGGGCTTCGCTTCCTGCAAAGCCCGCGGAAGGAACCGGTTTGTCCTGCAGGTAGGCTACATTGCCGGAATCCAGGAGTTCATAGGCGTCACTGCCCAGTTTCAGGCTGAAATACGAATCGCCATATCCAAAGGCCATGGGGTGGGTGGGGTCGACGCGGGTCCGGAAGATCGCCCCGGTTATTGCACTGCGGATACGTTCCCGTTGACCCGACTCGTAGGACAGGGGTTCCTCAGTGTCTTCTTCGTCATTCACGGATGCATTTTCCTTACGGCTGATGGAGAACCCGCTGTCCCCGCCCATGGCATCCAGGGCATTGCCCATCGCGATGAGCCGGCCGCCTGCGGCCACCCATTCCTTCAGCGATTTTACCCGGCTTTCTGTCAGGAAACGCCTGTATCCGCGCCCGTCCGGAAGCACCAGTACGTCATAAGTGCTCAGGTCCACCCGGTCAAAATAGTCTGTATCCACCACCGTGAGGGGGTAATTCAGTTGCTGTTCAAAAAAGTGCCAGATCTCGCCAAAGGAAAGCGTGGAAGTGGGCTCGCCCGACAGCACGGCGACCCGTGCCTTCCGGATAACATCCACATAACCCGACCCGAAGTCCTTGCCGGATTCCACCATCCCGGTGGATACCGGGGTCAGGTGTTTGTTGTGCCGGTTGCGGACCGATTCAAGGGTATTCTGAAACCCGGGCAAATGCTGGTTATCCCCCGCCGTGATGATCAGGGTGCCTGCCCCCCAATTGTTTCCCTCGATGCGGAAGGGCTTCGAGGCGCGGCGCACCCGGATGCCTTCACCCACGAGGTCCGCCAGGAAACGCGCGTCCTTCATGCTGTCCCAGTCCGTGAGGTAGGCGTAGGATTTTGCGGCCTGGATCGTCCGGGGGGCTTCCCCGGGCATCGATGCCTCCCCGGATGGGACCAGGGATTCGGAGGCGATGGCCTCCAGGCCGTAGGCATAGGGGAGGGACCAGGCCGTAATGTCGTAGGTGAGCGAATCGCTCAGGCGCGCATCGGGCTCAAAGAGGACCTTGACCAGGGTGCCTTTGGGCTGGTTGGTGGAAACCACCAGGGCATTCTGCCCTGTCCGCATGCTGCCGGTCCCGCCCGATAGATAATCGTAGCCGCGTACCGTACCCCCGCTGGCAAAGCCGGAGCGGATCCGGTGTGCCTCCAGCAGGGTGCGGAGGGCCTGTATCTTATCCGCGTCCCCCTTCAGTACATAGCTCTTATAGGTGAAATCTCCGGGTTCGCTGTAGAACTTGCGGAATTCCCGGCTCAGGGTTTCCGCATTGGCGGAAGCGACTTCCACTGTGGAAAGGCCGGTGGTAAGGTGGTGGTCAATCCGGTCCCTGAGGGTCAGGGTATCCCCGATGGAAGTGCGGATCCCGAGGCCGGCCCGGCCACTGCCCCCCTGTTCATAGGTCATCCCGACAGCCCCGTTATAGGTCGGGTAGGTATCCCCGTAACTCGGGTAGAACAGGTCAAATACTTCCCGGGTGAAGTAGAACCACCCGTTGGCGTCGAAGTATTTTGCGTGGTTGCGGCCAATGGTCTCCTGGAAGCTCCGCTGGAAATCGGTGATCACTTCGTGGTACGGTTCTGCGGCCGGTGCAAAATAATAGGGGGAATCCACCCCCTGTTCGTGGAAGTCCACATGCACATGGGGCATCCAGAGGTTATAGGCCGCCAGCCGTTCCCGGCTCTCCTTCTGAGTGAGCCAGGCCCAGTCCCGGTTGAGGTCAAACATGTAATGGTTGCTCCTTCCGCTCAGCCAGCCCTCGTGGTGTTCCTTGCTGTTCGGGTCGGCCTGGTAGGGCGTGTTTTTAAACTGGTTGTACCAGTTGACATACCGGTCGCGCCCGTCCGGGTTGATACAGGGGTCCAGGATGACCACGGTGTTTTCCAGGTAGCTGTTCCGCGAAGTCAGCAGTTCGTAAAGCGTCTGCATGGAAGCCTCAGTACTCACGCTTTCATTACCGTGCACGTTGTAGCTCAGCCAAACGATGGCCGGTCCCCCGGATCCACCGCCTTCCAGCGCAGCCAGGTGGTTTTCCCGGATCTCCGCGAGCTGCTGCATGTTGGCAGCCGACGATACGGTGGCCGTTACCAGGGGCCTGCGTTCATTGGTCTCCCCGTACTGGCTGAGGGTTACCTCCCCGCTGCGGGTTGCGGCTACATACCGGAAATAATCCATTACCCGGTGATGGCGGGTAAACTGGGTTCCCAGTTCATAGCCGAGGAATTCGGACGGCGATTGCAGGTCCTGGGCTCCGGCGGGCAACGCCAGGAGGAACAAAGCCATGAGGATAAAATGCTTCATAGGGATGGGTTTGGCCCCGGTTTTTCCGGGTGCCCAAATCTAAGGAATCTTCCCCAAATCCTCCTAGTCCCCCATTGTGGTTTCCGGCGGAGTCGGCTGGTTTTTTGCCAGCCGGGCCGGGGATTCTTAACGAATTTTTAGGAATTCCAATACCCGTGAACCGTATCTTTGAGTCCGACAAACCAACTCATGCGCAAGGAAGGCATCCCCTTTAAAGATACGGGCTTCTTCTCGGGACTCATCAATGACTACCTGGAGGCATCCCCGGGCCTGGAGCCATTTTACGGACGGTACCCCGGATTGCCCTCATTCCGTGAACAGCTCCTGGAAAAACTGGATGCCTACCCGGAAGACCACCGGCGCATCCTGTGCGATGTGCTGGAAGAGCAATACCGTGGGATGGAACTTTCCAAAGCCACCCGCGGCCACCTGGGTGCCCTTGCCGATTCGGCAACCGTAACCGTGGTGACGGGTCACCAGCTGAACCTCTTTACCGGACCGCTTTATTTTCACTACAAGATCGCAAGCACCATTGCGCTTTGCCGGCAATTGCAGGCTGCCTACCCAGACCATATCTTCGTCCCCGTCTACTGGATGGCCACAGAGGACCACGATTTTGAGGAGATCAACCACTTTAATTTCAAGGGAAAGGAATTTCGGTGGAACCGGGAATCCGGGGGCCCCGTTGGCCGGATGGCGACAGACGGCCTGGAGGAGCTCGCCGGGCAGTTTGCCCAGGACCTCGGGCCGGGGCAGTATGCGCGGGAACTCAGGGAATTATTCGAATCGGCCTACCTGGAGCAGCCCAGTCTGGCCGCGGCAACGCGCTTTCTGGTCAACCGGCTTTTCGGTCGGGAAGGCCTGGTCATCCTGGATGCGGACGACCCCCGCCTGAAAGCCCTTTTTGTGCCCCAAATGGAAAAGGACCTGTTTGAGGGCCTCGCCCACCGCTGCGTATCCGGGACTACACAGCAACTCCAGGCAGTGAAGGACGCCTATCCGGTGCAGGTGAACCCCAGGGAAATCAACCTGTTTTACATGGAGGACGGCCTGCGGGAAAGGATCGTGGAGGAGGAGGGGACCTACGGGGTCCTTGGCACGAACCTGCGGTTCAGCCGGGAGGAGCTGGAAGAGGAACTGCATACTCATCCGGGGCGGTTCTCGCCCAATGTCATTACCCGGCCCCTGTACCAGGAGGTGATCCTTCCCAATATCGGCTATATAGGCGGGGGAGGGGAAATCGCCTACTGGCTGGAACTCCGGGCCTATTTCAAGGCCGCAGGAATCCCCTTTCCGATACTCATGTTGCGGAATTCCGCCCTGCTTTTGTCGGAGAAACAGGCAGACAAGGCGGCGAAGCTGGGGGTGACCCTCCCGGAACTGTTCCTGGAGGAGCACGAGTTGATCAACCGGAAGATCCGGCAGATTTCGGACATCGATATCGATTTCAGCCCGCAGCGGGAGCACCTCAAAAAACAATTCCGCGATTTGTACGGGTTGGCCGAAAAGACGGACCCGTCCTTCCTGGGGGCGGTCAAGGCCCAGGAAGTAAAACAGCTCAAGGGTCTGGACCACCTGGAAAAACGCCTTTTGAAGGCCCAGAAACGCAAACTCCGTGACCACGTCAACCGGTTGACTGCCCTCAAAGGAGCATTGTTCCCGAATGGCAACCTGCAGGAGCGGACCCGGAATTTTTCGGACTTCTACATGGAACTGGGCAACCGGTGGGTCCCTTCCCTCCTCGACGCCTTTGAACCCCTCGAACCCGATTTCACAGTACTGATTTATCGTCCCTGAGGCACCGGCTGAGAAACCGGGAACCCTATCTTTGCCAAAAACCGTTTTATGCATACGCTGGATATCGATACGGTCGAAATGACCCTGGACGTCATGAAATTTGCGATCAACCGGATCACCGTCCGGGATCCTGAACTGGGGATCCCGCGCAAGGAAGAGGACCTCCGGAAGCTGGTGGGGGAGACGGTGACCGAAAAGGGCATCGGGGGGGAACAGGCATTCAAGCTGTTCCGGGACGTGCTGGTCAAGGCCACAGTTCCCATTGACCACCCGCGCCACCTGGCCTTTGTCCCAGCCGCACCCACCCGCGCCGCCATCATGTTCGACCTGGTGACATCCGCATCCTCTATTCACGGGGCCTACTGGATGGAAGGAGCCGGGGGGATCTTTTGCGAAAACCGGGCCATGGACTGGCTGGTTTCCCTCACCGGCCTGCCGGAAGGCGCCTTTGGTGTCTTTACCAGCGGGGGGACGGCAGCCAACCTGTCGGCCATGGTCACCGCCCGGGAAGTCTGGCGCGATGGCGGGGGGACGCGCAGCGGGAAGGGCATTGTCATGGCCTCCATCGGGGCACACAGCTCCATCAAGGCCATGGCCAAGGTCATCGACGCCGAGGTCTGCCTGGTGGACACAGAAGACCGGATGAGCGGGGAGGCCCTGGACGCAGCCATTTCGGGCCTATCCGAATCGGAACGCGGACGGCTTTTCGGGGTCGTGGCAACCGGGGGCACTACCAATGCGGGGATCGTGGACGACCTGGAAGGGATTGCAGGGGTTTGCAAGAAGCGGGGCCTGTGGTTCCATGTGGATGCTGCCTACGGGGGCGGTGCACTGGCAGCGGATTCGGTTCGCCACCTCTTCAAGGGCATTGAATCGGCCGACAGTGTGACCATTGACCCGCATAAATGGCTGTTTACGCCATACGACTGCGGGGCAGTCATTTACCGGCACCCGGAACAGGCGCGGAAAGTGCACTCCCAGGAGGGATCCTACCTGGATATATTCAAGGACGAGGGTGCCCGGGGGTTTAATCCGGCCGACTACCAGATCCAACTCACCCGTCGCCTGCGGGGGCTGCCCCTGTGGTTTTCCCTGGCGACCCACGGTACGGATAAGTACAAAGAGGCGGTGGAAGAAGGTATCCGGCTGGCGGTGCGGGCCGGGGAACTCATCCGGGAGTACCCCGGGCTGGAGCTCGTCCGGGAGCCGAGCCTGTCGTGCGTTTTGTTCCGGCGCGAGGGATGGGAGCCACAGGACTACTACGAATGGACCTACCGGAACCACCGCGCAGGGATTTCCCTGGTCACCCCGACCAAATGGCGGGGGGTTGGGGGGGTGGAGACCGTACTCCGCTTTTGCTTTATCAACCCGGACACCACGGAGGAGGACATCCGGATCATCCTGGATACGCTAGGGGACTAGGAATTCACTCCGCCAGTTGTCGGCGTCCTTGGAAAACCGCACCCGGATATGGTTCGGGCGCTTCAGTTGCAGGTACTCGATGCGGAAGGGGTGTACATTGATCACCGTGAAAAAATCATCCCGTTCCACGTATTCGAGCTGGTCCGGCCCTTTTATCTCCGTCCCGGGGGTCTGGCTGACGGTGTAGTCCTTCCTGGATTCCGGTTTGATCCCGGACCAGTGCCTTGCCAGGGTCCCTCCGTCCCTTTCCTTCATCGCAATCCCCTCCATACGCAGTTGCAACAATTTCTCCGGATGGTAAAAAAGCAGGCTTACCTTGTTGTTCTCCTTGATGTGCAGCATCTTTTTGGAGCGGGAATCCGTGTAGAAAATAAGTTGAACCTCCTCCGGGTCGAACTCCCGGATGACGACCGTACGGAGTCGGGGGACCTGCTCCAGGCCGACCGTCGCCAGGGTGGCATACCGGAAAGGATGGTCAGATTCACGGGTCCCGGCCAGGAGTTCCGCAGTAATTTTATTCCAGTACCGTTCGGTCATGACAGGAGGATTTTACTTAAAATTAAAAAAAATTCGGGAGGGAGGTAGGGTATTGTTCCCTTTGGTTGTTATATAATCAAAGTTGCTATGAAAAAGGAGTCAATTGCCTCCCGCTGCAACAAGCTGCAGCGGGGGTAATTTCCTCAGCGAAATGCAATTTTGAATTAGCATATTTTGTGTCATAATTAGTTCATGTGTTTAGGTTGGTTTTGTCCCGGGAGACCGGGAGAACGAAAACCCCGGCGGATTCCGCCGGGGTTTTTCGTTTCCGGGTCCCGGAGGTGCCGGGAATGGCCGCCGAATCCCGTCAAAACGAACCAAAATCATTTTGTAGGAAAAGGTTTAATTGTATTTAAACCAGATAATTATGTAATTTAAATGATAGTGTTGGTTTAAATGTATACTTTTCTGCGTTTTAACGCCCTTTCTACCCGCCGGGCTGCTGTGCCTGTCGATAACCTTGGGAAAACTCTCCGGTAAAAACCCCGTTGCACCTTGTGGGTTTTTGCTATTTTTGCCCATGCAAAATAACGTTCTCATCCTCGATTTCGGTTCCCAGTATACCCAGCTTATCGCAAGGCGGGTGCGCGAACTGAATATCTTCTGCGAAATCAAACCCTACAACAAACTGCCCGGGGACCTCTCTCCCTACAAGGCGGTAATCCTTTCGGGTTCCCCGTTCTCGACCCGTGCGGAAGACGCTCCCCATCCGGACCTGAGCCGGATCAAAGGGCATAAACCCATCCTGGCCATTTGTTACGGAGCCCAGTACATTGCCCATTTCAACGGCGGCAATGTGGCACCGTCCAATACCCGGGAGTACGGCCGGGCCAAACTGGCCCACGTGGCACTGGACCCATTCCTGAAGGAGGTGCCGCGGAACAGTCAGGTGTGGATGAGCCACAGCGATACGATACAGGAGCTGCCGGAAGGGGCGGAGCTGCTCGCGAGCACCCACGACGTGCCCAACGCAGCCTACAAGATCGCCTCGGAAAAGATATACGGGATACAATTCCACCCCGAGGTATACCACACCACTGCCGGGAGCATCATCCTCAAGAATTTCCTGGTGGATATTGCCGGCCTGGAGCAGAGCTGGACGCCGGCCGCCTTCGTGGAGACCACCGTCAACGAACTGCGGGAGAAAATCGGGACCGAAAAGGTGATCCTCGGCCTTTCCGGGGGGGTGGATTCCACCGTGGCAGCCGTGCTCCTGCACAAAGCGATCGGGAAGCACCTGCACTGTATTTTTGTCAACAATGGCCTGCTGCGAAAAAACGAATTTGAGGAAGTCCTCCACCAATATGAGGACATGGGGCTCAACATCAAGGGTGTGGACGCTTCGGCACGCTTTTTGGATGCCCTCAAAGGGGAATCGGACCCGGAGGCCAAACGCAAAATCATCGGCCGCGTCTTTATCGAGGTGTTCGACGACGAGGCCCACCTGGTGGAAGATGCCAGGTGGCTCGGTCAGGGTACCATCTACCCCGATGTCATCGAATCGGTATCCGCCACTGGTGGGCCGTCGGCAACGATCAAAAGCCACCACAACGTGGGCGGGCTGCCGGACTTTATGAAATTGAAAGTGGTGGAACCCTTAAAGATGCTGTTCAAGGACGAGGTGCGCCGCGTGGGTGCCAGCCTTGGCATCCCGGGGGAACGCCTCGGCCGCCACCCCTTCCCGGGCCCCGGCCTGGCCATTCGGATCCTCGGCGACATCACCCGGGAGAAGGTTGCGATCCTGCAGGAGGTAGACCATATTTTTATCAGCGGGCTCCGCGAATGGGGGCTGTATGACAAGATCTGGCAGGCGGGCGCCATGCTGCTTCCGGTGAACAGCGTCGGGGTAATGGGGGACGAACGCACTTATGAAAAATGCGTAGCTTTACGGGCAGTGGAAAGCACCGACGGGATGACGGCCGACTGGGTCAATTTGCCGTACGAATTTCTGCAGAAGACCTCAAATGACATTATCAATAAGGTGCCCGGGGTAAATCGGGTGGTGTACGACATCAGTTCCAAACCCCCGGCGACCATAGAATGGGAATAACATGAACGTTGTCTTAAAGTACCTGCTGCTGCTGCTATGCTGCCTGGCCATCGGATGCAAGGCCAAGGCACAGCAATTCAGTACCCACGCCGTGAAACGGGGGGAAACCCTCTATTCCATAGCGAGTGAATACCAGGTAAGCCCCCAGGACCTGCTCAAATACAACAAGGAGGTGGACCCGGACGGTTCCCTGCGCCCGAATACGATCCTGGTCATCCCCTCATCGGGCAACAACACCCTGGCCAACCGCCCTGCCGTGGGTAGTGCCCAGGACTCTACGGCCAGGGCACCCCAGGTAACTTTCCTCACCCACAGGGTCCGCCGAAAGGAAACCTTGTTCAGCATCACCCAGCGTTACAGGGTAAGCGAGGAAGAACTCAAACGATACAATCCGGACCTCTATTCCCGGTCCCTTCAAAAGGGCATGGTCCTGAGGGTTCCCCGATTCTCGGAAGCCTACCGGGAAGCCGAGGAACTCGAGGAATTACTAGATACCTATATGGTGCAACCCAAGGAAACGCGCTGGAGCATCGCCCATAAATTCGGCATCACCATCGACAGCCTGCTGCAACTCAACCCCGAATTGCCCAGCAGTACCAGCTACCTGGCAGAGGGGCAGGAGTTGCGGGTACCCAGGCTGGCAGGTTCCGGGATCGAGGAGCAGGAATCCGAGGTTTACCGGTCTTATACGGTGCCGCCCAAAAAAACGCTCTACAGCCTGAGCCAGGAATTCGGCATCAGCCGGGAAGAGATCATCCGGCTCAACCCGGAAATCCTGGAGCGGGGCAACCTGCAGGAGGGTATGCGGTTGCGCCTGCCGGAAAAGAAAGCGGACACCAGCGCCGTGAATGCCTCGAATTTTATTTTTTATGAGGTAAAGCCCAAACAAACGGAATTTTCCCTGACCCGGAAACTCGGAATCGGCTGGCCCGAACTCCGCGCCCTGAACCCGGACCTGGCCACCGGCCTGAAAGCCGGGATGGTGCTGAAGTTGCCCAGGGACCGGGCCGAAGGCCTGGAAGTAAAGAATGCCCTGGTGCTGGACGAATTCAACCTGAGGGACAGCATCAATACGGCTAACCGGCCCCGGCTGCTCGTCCTTTTTCCCTTCCGCCTGGACCGCCTGGACCTGCAGGACGAGGAAAAAACCCGGGAACGCATCCGCAACAACAATGCACTCAAATACAGCCTGGGCCTCTATTCCGGCCTGCTGGTAGCCCTGGACTCGGTGGCGGACATGGGGATCTCCGTGGACGTCAGGACCTTCGATACCCAGTTGAGCGCCGACCGGGTCCGGAACATGCTCCTGAGTGAAGACCTGGGCAATGTCAGTGCCATTATCGGCCCGCTGGAGCCGCGCTCCATTCAGGAAGTGGCAGCCCGCGCATCCGACCTGGGCGTACCGGTGATCGCCCCGGTGCCCATCAACGAGGATTTCCCGCTCCAGAATATCTTTTACACCTATACCGACGAGGCAGAACTCCGCCGCCGCATGCTGGGCTATATGAAACAGCAGGTCACGGACCAGAATATCCTGATCATCTCCGACCAGGCGAACCGGGAGGTCGAGTCCCAGATCCTGCAGGCCTTCCCCGGGGCTGAACTGGTGCCGCTCAAGGAGGAGGAAAAAAACGTTTCCCTTGACCGGGAGGCCTTCATGGAGGCCCTTTCGCAAGAGAAGGAGAACTGGGTATTTGTGGAGACGAACGATTTCAAGATAGCTTCCAGCGTGAGTTCCATCCTGAATTCCGCCAATACGGAGGAAACCCGCGTGCGGATGTTTAGCACGAACCGCAGCAGGGCCTTTGAAAACGAGGTGATATCGGCCACCCACCTCTCCAACCTGAAATTCACCTTCCCCTCCGTCTACCGGTCGGCAGCAACTTCGTCCTTTACGCGCCGCTACCGCCAGCGTTTCGGCGGGGAACCTGACCGGTATGCGGTACGGGGCTTTGACCTGGGGATGGACCTCCTCCTGCGGCTGGCCTACAAGCTCGACCTGTTTGAAGCAGCCGACCAGATCGGGGCTACCCGATACACCGGAAATACGTTCAATTACATCAAAAAACTGCAGTCCGGGTATTTCAACACCGCCTCTTACATCCTGATGTACGACGGGCTGCGCATTGTGGAAATACAGGGACCATGACATCAAAAGTAGTTTACAAGGGTGATTTGCGCACCGAATGCACTCACCTGCGTTCGGGCAGTACCTACCTGACAGACGCCCCCATAGACAACCACGGCAAGGGGGAGGCCTTCAGCCCCACGGATACGGTTGCTACCGGGCTCGCCAACTGCATGCTCACAGTCATGGGTATCAAGGCCCGGGACCTGGAAGTGGCCCTGGAAGGAGCCACTGCCGAAGTGACCAAGCACATGAGTGCAGCCCCCAGGCGGATCTCCCGCATCGACCTCGATGTGTACCTGCCCGGGGAGGTTTCCGCCAAAGACCGGAAGATCCTGGAACGCACCGGGATGACCTGTCCGGTAATGTTGAGCCTGCACGAAGACATCGAAAAGAATATCCGTTTTTTTTGGACTATGTAAGGAGGGTTATCGGCTTGATTTTTCTGGGGATTTGCCCGCTGGCCCTTACCCAGGAAACGGCTCCCATCCGCTGGGAGCCCGATAGCCGGCTGGCCTGGTCCGATTTCAGGGCCGAGCCTCCCCAAAGCCGCCGGGTGGCCGCAACTACCGCCAGCGGCATCAGTTACAATTATAAGGCCCTGGGTTCCCAGGGCGGGTATTCCCTTGATTTTGAGGTAAGCACTTTTTTCTATCCCGATAAATCCTGGTACCATCCGGAGCTCTGCGACCAGGTGGTGCTCAGCCACGAGCAGTTGCATTTTGACATCTCCGAATTATTCGCCCGGAAATTCCGTGGCCGCTTACGAGGGGGAATATTCACGGAGAATGTTAAGGCAGAGGTCCGCCGGATCTTTACAGAGGTCAACCGGGAATTGTCGGATTTCCAGAACCGCTACGACGCGGAAACGGATTATTCCCGGAACCGTGCCGCGCAGCAGCAATGGAATGAGGCGGTCGCAGCCCTCCTGGCCGAACCGGAGCACCCCGAATGACGGGCACGGGGTCGATTTGTGTATGTTCCGAGCAACATGACGGACCCTTACAGCCAGCCTGAAGAGCTCCCGGCCGCCTGACGAGTTCCCCCTGGCATGGCCGGCTCCGGGCAGCCTGACAATTCCCCGGTCAGATATCGCAGATACCGATGCCCTGTTTCAGGGCGGCGATCTTGTCCTCCCAGGTAGGGATGAATTCCTGGGCCACATGTCCGGTGAAGCCGGTAGCGGCAATGGCGCGCATGATGGCCGGGTAATTGAGTTCCTGGGTTTCATCGATCTCATGCCGTCCCGGGTTGCCCCCGGTATGGTAGTGACCGAAATAGGGGTGGTACTCCCGGATATTGCGGATGACGTCCCCTTCCATGATCTGCATGTGGTAGATGTCGTAGAGCAGCTTGAAGTGGTCGCTGCCCAGGCGGCGGCACAGTTCCACGCCCCAAAGCGTATTGTCGCACATATAGTCCTTGTGGTCGACCTTGGAATTGAGCAGTTCCATCTGGAGGACCACCCCGTATTTTTCGGCCGTGGGCAGGATCCTGCTGAGGCCTTCCACGCAATGCTGCAAACCTACCAAATCGTTCATGCCGTTGCGGTTGCCGCTGAAACAGATGAGGTTGGTATAACCGGCCTCAGCGATCAGGGGGATCTTTTCATTGTAGTCCGCCACCAGTTCGTCGTGCAGCCTCGGATCGTTCCAGCCCTCGACAATCCCCTTGCCGGCACCCCAGCACATAGCTGCGTGGATGCCGTGCTTTTTCAACAGCGGGAAATCCTCGGGCCCCACCAGGTCGATCGCCCCGATCCCAAGCTCAGCAATGTTCCCCAGGAAGGTGTCCAGGGGGATGCTGCCGTAGCACCAGTAGCAGACGCTGTGGTTGATGGTGCCCTTCGGGGGTGCGTCCTGTGGTGTTTCCCGGGCGGCGGCGTTTCGTCCCAGGGGCGTAAAGAGTGCTGCGGAGGCCGCTGCACTGCGGCCGATGAATTTTCTGCGTTCCATGAGGTCTGGATTTCTTTTTGATCTGGATTTCTTAATGGCCCGGAGATTTTCCCATTCAGGGAACCGGCTATTTAAAGATAGTATATTTGTCCAAACTCAGGGTATGGAAGTTTCTTTGCCAAAGGGGGAACAACTCATTGAACTCGCCAATTACCGCATGCCTTTTGGCAAGTACAAGGGGCGGCTGCTGTCCGAATTGCCCTTGCCCTACCTGGTTTGGTTCCGCCAGAAAGGCTTTCCGCCGGGAAAACTGGGCCGGAACCTGGAGGTGGTCCACGGCATCAAGGAGAACGGGCTGGAGGGGTTGCTGTACCGGATCCGGAAAGAATTTCCCCGGGATTCTCCCTGATTTCCTCCGGTAATTCGTAACTTTGAATCCCGTAACAAACATACCGCCAATGGCAGCTACCAAATACATCTTCGTTACGGGGGGAGTTTCCTCTTCACTGGGTAAAGGCATCATCGCAGCCTCCCTCGCCAAACTCCTGCAGGCCCGCGGGCTGAGAACCACCATCCAGAAACTCGATCCCTACATCAATGTCGACCCGGGCACGCTGAACCCTTATGAACACGGGGAATGCTATGTAACCGACGATGGGGCAGAAACCGACCTGGACCTTGGGCACTACGAGCGATTCCTCAACGTGCGGACTTCCCAGGCAAACAATGTCACCACGGGCAGGATCTACCAGAGCGTCATTGAAAAGGAAAGGCGGGGGGAATTCCTGGGGAAAACCGTACAGGTGGTACCCCATATCACCAACGAAATCAAGGAGCGCATCCAGATCCTGGGCAAGAATGGCGAATACGATGTGGTCATCACCGAAATCGGCGGAACGGTGGGGGATATCGAATCCCTGCCCTATATCGAATCTGTGCGCCAGTTGCTCTGGGAGCTCGGGGAGAACAACGCCATCGTGATCCACCTGACCCTGGTACCCTATTTGTCGGCGGCAGGCGAACTCAAGACCAAACCCACCCAGCACTCGGTGAAGACGCTCATGGAAAGCGGGATCAAGGCAGACATCCTGGTTTGCCGGACCGAGCACGAGTTATCCGAGGAAATCAAACAGAAGCTGGCCCTCTTCTGCAACGTCAAGAAGGAGGCGGTCATCCAATCCATCGATGCCAGTACCATCTACGATGTCCCGATGATGATGCACGAGGAGGGACTGGACAAGGTAGCCCTGCAGAAGCTGGATCTGCCATTGACCCCCGAACCCAACCTGGATCAGTGGATGGGTTTCATCGAGCGCCTGAAAAACCCCAGGGGGTTGGTACGGGTAGGCCTGATCGGCAAATATGTGGAGTTGCAGGATTCCTATAAAAGCATACAGGAAGCCCTGATCCACGCGGGGGCGGTCAACGAGGTGGAAGTAGAGGTCATCTCTATCCATTCGGAACACATCAGCGCCAACAACCTGGAGAAAAAGATGCAGGATCTGGACGGGATCCTGGTCGCACCCGGTTTCGGGGAACGCGGTATCGAGGGAAAGGTCAAGGCGGTAAAATACGCGCGGGAAGAAGGCATCCCGTTCCTGGGGATCTGCCTTGGAATGCAGATGGCCGTCATCGAGTTTGCCCGGAATGTCCTGGGCCTGGACGATGCCAATTCCACCGAGATGAATGCCAACACCCCCCACCCGGTGATCGACCTGATGGAGGCCCAGAAAACCATCGTAAACAAGGGGGGAACCATGCGCCTTGGGGCCTGGGACTGCGAACTGACCGAAGACACCCTGGTTTACGAGATGTACGACAAGGCCTCCACCATTTCGGAACGGCACCGCCACCGGTACGAATTCAACAATGAATACAAGGAGGCCATGGAGGAGGCAGGCTTCGTATTTTCGGGGATCAATGCGGAAACCGGGTTGGTCGAAATCGTGGAATTGCCTTCGCATCCCTGGTTTATAGGGGTGCAGTACCACCCGGAATACAAGAGTACCGTGGCCAACCCCCACCCCTTGTTCGTGGGCTTTGTCCAGGCGGTACGCCAGTACAAATTGCAACGAACCAATGCCAGTATGGCATAAACATCCCAATTGGCCGTATATTTGCACCCCGCAAGTCCAATCTTTGGGCGGCGCGGGAGCCAGGTCCTGTTAAAACGATTACATGGAAGAAAAAAAGCTGGATATCAATTCCATTATTGGATTCGTACTCATTTTCGGAATCCTCATTTTCTGGTTTTATACCAACCAGCCGAGTCCCGAGGAAGTGGAAGCCCAGAGACAGGCGACCGAGCAAGTGCAGGACTCCGTAGGCCAGGCCGAAGCCAGCCAGCCCACCCCGCCGCCTGCCGACCCGGTCCTTGACCTGAACGACTCCGTGGCGCGGGAGGCGTACGCCTCCAAAATCGGCGCCTTTGCCTACACCCAGGCAGGGGAGGGGACTACCCTTCTGGAAAATGACGTACTCGCCCTGGAAGTGTCCAACAAAGGCGGCCAGGTAGTGGAGGCGCGGATGAAAGAATTCGTCAACCACGATTCCCTGCCCGTGTACCTCGTCCGCGACGGCAACGCGAGCTTTGGCCTGGAACTGACTACCTCCGACAACCGGGTATTGAATACCTCCGAGCTGTATTTTGAACCTAGCCTGAGTGAGGAAGGGGAAAACCAGGTGCTCTCCATGAAGGCCATGGCGGGTCCCCGGCAGTACCTCGAATACCGCTATACCATCAAGCCCGGGGAATACCTCGTCGATTTTGACATCCGTTCCCAGGGGCTGTCCATGCCCGCTGCCCGTGGGGTCCCACTCAACTGGAACCTGAGGGCCATCCGCCATGATCCCAGCGTGATGTATGAAAACCGGTATACCCGGCTCACCTACCGGCACGACGGGGATGACATCAGCAAATTGTCCGCCAGCGGGGAGGACGACGAAACCGAGGCGGCCGTCCGGTGGATGTCGTTCCGCCAGCACTTTTTCAGTTCCATCCTGGCTGTTGACGACCCCCTGGAATCCGTGACATTCCGCTCCAACGACCTGGTGGAGGAAGAAAGCAGCGAAACCGCCTTTACCAAGGAATTTTCCATTGCGACCGAGCTGCCCGTGACGGGGGGCGAAATCAGCCGGGCGATGCACTGGTATTTCGGCCCTACGGACATCGACGTACTTGAAGAATACCCGGACCTGGCCCTGGCCGATTCCATCCCCTTCGGATGGGGGATCTTCGGATGGATCAACCGGTATGTGTTTACCCCCTTCTACGGCTTTTTGGCTTCTTTCCTGCCTTTCGGGATTGCCATTGTGGTGATGACCATCATCGTGCGGATCCTCATGTCGCCGGTTACGTATAAGTCCTACCTCTCCCAGGCCAAGATGCGGGTCTTGAAGCCCGAGATCACGGAAATCGGGGAGAAGTACAAGGACAACGCAATGAAAAAGCAGCAGGCCACCATGAAACTCTACAACAAGGCAGGCGTGAGCCCGCTGAGTGGCTGTATCCCCGCCCTGTTGCAGTTGCCGATATTCTATGCGCTCTTTATGTTCTTCCCTACCAGCTTTTCGCTGCGCCAGAAGTCCTTCCTCTGGGCGGAAGACCTGTCATCCTACGATACGATTGCACAACTGCCGTTCAGTATCCCGTTTTACGGGGACCACGTCAGCCTGTTCCCGATCCTGGCATCGGTTGCCATCTTCTTCTACATGATGATGACCACCGGGCAGCAGATGCAGACCCAGCCCGGCATGCCGAACATGAAGTTCATCATGTACCTGTCGCCCCTGATGATGCTGTTTTTCTTCAACAACTACGCCAGTGGCCTCAGCCTGTACTATTTTGTTTCCAACCTGATTACCATCGGAATCATGCTGGTAATCAAAAATGTGATCCTGGACGAGGAAAAAATCCATGCCCAGATCCAGGAACAGAAAAAGAAACCCCGGAAGGAGAACCGCTTCCAGCGGAAGATGCGGGAAATGATGGAAGAAGCCGAGAAGCAAAAGAAACGCTGACCCGAATCCCCGGAAGACCTGTAAACTGCCGGAACGTTTAGGAAACAAAAAAGCCCCTGACTATGAAGTCGGGGGCTTTTTGCTTGGCAGGGTAGGTTTAGTCTGGTAAGATTTGGGACTGGCAATATGGTGCAGGACTCCCGGAGATAAAAACAAAAGTTGTCAATTGCCGGTTTCTGTATGCTAACCAGCCTCTTTCTGAAGTCTGGTAGCAGGCAATGGGCCCTGGCATAAAAAAACCACCCCGCCAAAGGGCAGGGTGGTAAATCAAATAGGTGATAAAAACTTAGTTCGTCGTATCCGGGATCATCACCTGGTTGAGGACGTGAACCACACCGTTTCCGGCCTGTACGTCCACAGCGATAATTCCGATTCCCGGATTATTCGCACCATCGGTTACATCTGCTATGTTCCCACCGGTACCTGGCAGGTTGATGGTGATGGCATCGCCCTCGAGGGTTGTGGGCATAATCCCATCGGTCAGGTCACCGGAACGGACGTTTCCGGAAACGACATGGTGGTAAAGGACGGAAGTCAGCAGGGCCTCGTCGATGTCGGTCACGGCATCCCAGGCAGCGTTGCTGTCAAGCAGGGCCTGGAAGGCAGTATCCGTCGGGGCAAATACAGTAAAAGGACCTTCTCCGCTCAGCACGGTGGCGAAATCCGTCATGGGCGTACCTTCCGTCAGGGCGGTTACCAGGGGGGCAAAGGTTGGGTCTGCCAGGGCAAAGGTCACCACGGTGGGGATGTCGATTACCGCATCTACGGCATGGATTACCCCGTTGGTAGCTACCACATCGGCAACTGCCACATCGCTGACGCCGTTCAGGGTGACGCCGGCGTCCGTATTGATATACAGGCTCAGGGCGTCATCGTCCGCATTGACCCCGAGGGTGTTCACGTAGGAGTTGGAAAGTGCTCCGGAGAAGGCGGCAGCCCCGGAGACCACATGGTTGGACAGGATGTTGTCCAGCGCATTGCCATTGGGGTTTGTAAAGGCCGCAAACGCATCATTGGTGGGTGCGAATACAGTATAGGGCCCTTCGGAGGAGAGCAGGTCGGTAAAGGTCGTATTGCCCCCGTCGGTAAGGGCGTCCACCAGGCTCGAAAAGGCCGGGTTGGCTGTTGCGTGGTCTACGATGGTCGGCAGCCCGATTACGGCATCCACGATGTGTACTACACCGTTGGAAGCAAACACGTCGGGGGTGCTTACGTCAGACACGCCGTTGATGGTTACCCCGCCCTCCGTATTGATGAACAGGCTGAGGTTTGCGTTGTCCGGTCCGGCCGTGGAGGAAGAGGAAACATAGCCTGTGGTCAGGTCCGTAGAGGCAAATTCTCCGGCTACTACGTGGTTCAGAAGTACCTGGGTCAGTATCTCGTTGGGTACATCAGCCACACTTGCATAACCATTCACACTCAGGAAGGTGGCAAAGGCATCATTGGTTGGGGCGAACACGGTAAAGGGGCCGTCGCCTTCCAGGGTAGTTGCCAGGTCAGCTTCGATCAGGGCACTGACCAGGGCGGACAAATCAGAGGTCGCGTTGGCTATTTCCACGATGTTCCGATCCGCGGCGGCTTCCGCCAGGGCGTCCAGTATTTCCTGGGGCAGCAATACCTTATTTATTATATGGATCACCCCGTTTGAGGCAATGACGTCTGCCGTGGTGACGTTGGCCGGGGTACCGGTGGCGTCGACCACTGAAACACCTCCTGAAAGGGAAGTGGTGAGCGTTCCGCCCTGTACGGTGGTCACATTGGCGCCATCCGTGAGGTCGGTGGATTGTGCGGCCACACCGGCCACCACGTGGTAGGTCAGGATGGTTGCCAACAGTTCTTTCTCTTCATCGGTGTCAAAGTCGTCCAGGCTGCTGTAACCGTCCAGGTTGCTGAAGAGCTGGCTGAAGGCAGCATTGGATGGTGCGAAAACGGTGAAGGGCCCCGGACCGCTGAGGATGCCGATCAGGTCGCCGTTGGGCAGTTCATCCGCCTTGGACAATGCAGCCACCAGGCTGCTCAGGTCGGGATTGGCCTGGGCGGTTGCCACGATATTGGCCTCCACTCCGCCGCCGTTGCCGTCGTCGTCGTTGGAACACGATGCTACTGCAAAAAGCAGGAGCCCCGCCAACAGGAATTTAAGTTTGAATAAGCACTTTTTCATAACAGAATTTCTTTTAGGATTAAATTGTGTATGGAAAAATAGAAAAAGTTAAACAAAATGAGTTGACGCTTAATAAAAGTTTAACAGGAACCCCGTGGATCGAGTCCATGGTTTGCGCATTTCAACCTGCAGGGTAAGGGCCTGACTCCTTTTTACGCAATCCGGAAAGCATGTAGCCGTCGGGATGGAAACCTGACGACACCCGGAATTATTTTGTAATTTTGCGCCGAAATGACGACGCCCAAAAAAGTAGTGATAGGCCTCTCGGGAGGCGTGGATAGCAGTGTAGCCGCCTTGTTGCTCAAGCAACAGGGTTATGAGGTGATCGGGCTTTTCATGAAAAACTGGCACGATGATTCCGTGACCATCTCCAAGGAATGCCCCTGGCTGGACGACAGCAACGATGCCCTGATCGTCGCAGAGAAACTGGGAATCCCCTTCCAGACCATTGACCTGAGTGTTGCCTATAAAGAGCGTATCGTGGATTATATGTTCCGCGAATACGAACGGGGCCGGACCCCGAACCCGGATGTGCTTTGCAACCGGGAAATCAAATTTGACCTGTTCCTGAAGATGGCGGTGGACCTTGGCGCGGACTATGTGGCTACGGGCCACTATTGCCGGAAGGAAAGCGAGGTTTCCCGCGATGGGGCAACCCTGTACCGCCTCCTGGCGGGCAAGGACAGGAACAAGGACCAATCCTACTTTCTGTGCCAGCTCAACCAGGAACAACTTTCCCGGGCGCTCTTCCCCATCGGGGAACTTGAAAAATCCGAAGTCCGTCAAATAGCCGCCCAGCACAACCTGATTACGGCCGACAAAAAGGACTCCCAGGGGCTTTGCTTCATCGGCAAGGTACGCCTGCCCGAGTTTTTGCAGCAGCAGCTGCAGCCCAGGGAGGGGCGAATCGTGGAAATCCCCGCAACGGCACCCTTTTACCACCGGCCCCTTCCCCGTTTCAGCAACCGCAGGGAAGAGCTCGCCTATTATTCGGAAAAGCCGACTTATGCCCCGGACGAGGGCAGGGACGTAGGGCGCCACCAGGGCGCACACTATTTTACCATCGGCCAACGGAAAGGACTGGATGTAGGCGGTACCCCCGAGCCCTTGTTCGTTATCCAGACGGATGTGCGGAACAATATCATTTACACCGGCCAGGGCAAGTCCCACCCGGGCCTGTACCGGCGAGCGCTTTTTGTTGCAGACCAGGAACTTCACTGGGTGCGCCCCGACCTGGCGCTTTCCCCCGACGAATCCCTGGAGGTGCGTGCCAGGATCCGGTACCGGCAGGAATTGCAGGCGGCCACCCTCTATAAAATAGAAGGGGGGCTCTATGTGGATTTCCAGCAGCCCCAATCGGCCATTACCGAAGGGCAGTTTGTCGCCTGGTACCTTGGGGAGGAATTGATCGGTTCCGGGGTGATAGCCTGATCCGATTAACGGGAAGCCCCCTGCCGGGCCGGATTGCCTGATCCGATTCCCGGGAAACAAATGCCTAAAAGTGCACAGGCACCTAATTACGCGCAATTGTCCTATGGAGAAAAACAGCATTTGCCGGCTCTTTGAAGTCCGGTATCCCATCATCCAGGCCGGCATGGTCTGGGCCAGCGGCTGGCGGCTGGCGGCAGCGGTTTCCAATGCCGGCGGCCTGGGGTTGATCGGGGCAGGGAGCATGTACCCGGACATCCTCCGGGAGCACATCCGTAAATGCAAGGCAGCGACCGGCAAGCCGTTTGGGGTCAACGTCCCCATGCTCTATCCGGATATCGACCGCATCATGGCCATCATCCGGGAAGAGAGGGTGCCCATTGTCTTTACTTCTGCCGGGAACCCCAAAACCTGGACAGCCGATCTCAAGGCCGACGGTATCCGGGTTGCGCATGTGGTGAGCAGCCTGAAATTTGCCCTGAAGGCCCGGGATGCCGGGGTGGATGCCGTTGTGGCCGAAGGTTTCGAGGCCGGGGGGCATAACGGGCGTGATGAAACGACGACCCTCACCCTCATCCCGGCCGTCCGTGAAAAGATCGAATTGCCCCTGATCGCGGCAGGCGGCATTGCCACCGGCCGGTCCATGCTGGCTGCCATGGTCCTCGGGGCCGACGGGGTGCAGGTTGGCAGCCGCTTCGTAGCCAGCGAGGAGGCCTCTTCCCACCCTGCCTTCAAGCAACGGGTGGTGGATGCCGGGGACGGGGATACCCGGCTGACCCTGAAGGAGCTGGCACCGGTACGGCTCCTGAAGAACAAATTCTACTCGGATATCGAGTCGGCCTATGCCCGGGGTGCAACCCCGGAGGAGCTCAGGCAATTATTGGGGAGGGCCCGGGCCAAACGGGGCATGTTCGAGGGAGACCTCGAAGAAGGGGAGCTGGAAATCGGCCAGGTCTCCGCAATCATCCACGAGATCCTGCCTGCAGCCGAAATCGTCCGGCAGATGATGGCCGAATTCGACGAGGCGTGCAAACAGGTCGGGGATTTGCTCTGAGCCGGCCAGCCTGTTCGCAAAGGCTCAGAAAACCGACCCGGGGATTTCCAGGTCGGCGTGCTGCCAGGTTTCCCGGAATTCCTCCCTGACTTTTTCGGCTTCCGCCGATCTCCCCTGGGCTTCCAAAGACTGGGAAAGCCCCAGCAGGGACCATCCGTTTTGCCGCAGTTTTAGCAGGTCTTCCCGATAAACAGCTTCCGCTGCCGCATAGTCCCCGGCAGCCATCAGGACGGCCCCCAGGTTCTGGCGGGGCGGGATATGCCAGGCAGACGGCTCCGTATAGGTCAGGTTATCCTCCAGGGCAACAGCCTCTTCCAGGAACCGGACCGCCGATTCAAAATCGCCGGTTGCTGCCGCAATTTCCCCTGCCACCACGGCCCTGGCCACTGCCGCGATCCGGTCCGAGGCATTGTTTGCCGTTGCGACAATGGAAGCCAGGTCGGGATCCGCCACCAGTTGGTCAATCGCCTGAAGCTCTTCCCTGGCCTCCGGGATATTGCCCTTCCTCAAAAATGCAATTCCCCTCGCGTAATGGCGCATCAGGTTGAGGTGTTTGATCTCCGGGTTGGGGGCCGGGAAGGTGAGTATGTGGTTCCATTTGCCGAAACGCAGGTAGGCCAGCAGGGGGGTGGCGGCAAAATCCTGCAAGAATGGCAGCTCTTTCATTTCACCAACCGGTACCTTCTCGGCTGTTTTACGCGCTGCCGACAGGGCCGTTTCACTCTCCCCGATCAGGCTGGCCGCAGACCACAGGAAGTGTACGTTGTGCGGGTAGTACGCCAGCGGGTAAAGCCCCTGGGAATAGCACTGTGAAATATAGTCCTCATCGGCTTCGATGGCCAGTTGGTTTACGCGGACCGCGTCTTTATACCGGCCCACCCGGATGTAGATGTGGGAAGGCATGTGCACGATATGGCCAGCCCCCGGCATCAGGTTCTCAAGGCTTTCCGCACTGCTTACGGCCCGGTCCGGGTCCGGCAGCTCCATCAGGTGGATATAGTAGTGGTGCGCCCCCGGGTGCTTGGGATCCAGGGCAATTGCCTTTTCCAAGGCTGCCTTTGCTGCCAGGGTATTGGGCGCCGGTTCCCCGGAGGCTTCCCAATAGGCCCAGGGCATGGTATTCATAATAGCGGCCGCATACAGGGTCAGTACCTCCGCATGGTCCGGGTAGCGGTCTGCGAGCCCCTTCATGGCATCCATGTATGCGGTGTTCAGATGGGCCGTCTGCAGGGTGGTATCCGGGCTGTACCGGGCATTCAGCGCCCGGATCAGCCCCTGTTCCAGTTCACTGGCATTGCCGGCATACCTGTTGGCCATTTCCAGGGCTTCCAGGGCCTTTTTTTTCCGGTCCTCGTCCGGTTCAGGATCGTTGATGTTGGGCCCCAGGTCGTAAGCCTGTCCCCAATAGGCCATGGCGGCCTCCGGGTCCAGGCGGGCAGCTTCCAGGAAAGACCGGTGGCCTTCCGCATGGTTGAATGCGTAGGTCAGGCGGAGGCCCTGGTTGAAAAATGCCTGGGCCTGACCCGAGCCGGTCCGGATGGGCAGGGAATGGTTGCCCAGGTTTTCGAACAGGGGCGCAATCTGACGGGTGCTGTCAATATCCCCAAGAAGGAATTTTGCCACTGTGCACTTGATGGCGCCCATGGATGCGGCATTGCGCTTCGGCAGCACCTCGGTCCTGCCGGTCTTCCAGGGGATAAGGGCGGCAACTGCAAACAGGACCAGCAGCAGGACGGGGATGAGTCGGGATTTCATTTGATGGAAGTATTAGGTTGTTTGATGGAACGGGCATCCCGTGGGGGAAGGATCGGGAAGTAAGGGTCTATGCCTCATGAAGATACATCAAAAAATCCGGCCGGGCAACAGGATTATACTGCCTGCCCGGCCGGATATTACAAGCTTCCTACCGTAGCCTAACTGCTTTTCAGACTGGCCAGGTATTCGATCAAGTCGCGCAGTTCGCGTTTGCTGATCACGCGGCCCATGGGCGGCATGGAGGAGGGCATGTTGGTGCGCTTCGCAATCCGTGCAAGGGGGATTTCGATGGGCTCGGGTTCGGCCCCCCGCAGGAGCAGGTGGTCGCGGTGTTCTTCGAGCAGCAATCCGGAAATGGTCTGCCCGTCGGTCAGCGTGAGGGAGACCGACCCGTAGCCGGGGGCTATCCGCTTGCCAGGTTCGATCAGGGATTCCAGGATTTGTTCCCGGGTGAGTATCGCCCCGATGTTGTCAAGGGGCGGGCCTACCTGCCCGCCGGCACCCGCAACCGCATGGCAGCGCACACATTGGGCGGCCGCGTTGCTGGTAAAGACGGATTGGCCGGCCCACCAGCTGCCCCCTTCCAGGGTGGCCCGGAAGGCATCCGTGCTGTAACCAAGGTTTTCAAGGCGGCCCAGGGAGGCGATCAGGCTTTTGGAACCCGTGGCTTCCACTGCCTCTGTCAGATCCAGGATCACACCAGGGTCCAGGCGGTCGGCTGCTGCCTGCGCAACCAGGTTTTCCAGCACCGGGCCGCTTTTGGCAACCGGCATCTCGGCCAGGGTGGCCAGGATGGTCTGCTGTTCCCGGATGGACCCCGTCCGGAATATCGGCCAGACGATATCCGGCAGTTCGTTCCTGGGGATATCCAGCAGAGGCAGCAAGCTGATGGCCGCGGTGCGGACATCCGTTTCGGGGTCCCGCATGCCCTTTTTCAGATAACTTCCGATGTCTGGGTCGCCCACGGCCCCCAGGGTGGTCAGGATGGCAGCCCGCACCCCGGCATCGGGATGGCGGTCATAGAGTGATTTAATGCGTTCATTGTAGGAGGCAATCCCCAGGTTTGCCAATACCTGAGTGACACCGATGATCAATTGCGGGTCCCGGTCCGCCAGGAAGCGCGGCAATTCTTTTTCGACCCTGGCTATTACCAGGGCGGAGTCCCTGTGAACTTCCCCCCTCAGGCGGCCGTCCACACGGTCCAGGACGGATGGGTTCGCCCAGGTGCCCACGGCGGCCAGGGCTTCCCCGCGCAGCACGGGAGCCACATCCTGTTTCCGGGCAAAGCGGATCAGCCGGTCCAGGTCGGTGGTGTCGCCGGTGCGCTGTGCAGCACTGATCGCACGGCGGAGCAGGGGCTCCGAGGTCAGGCCTTCCCGGTCCAGCATCCCGGCCAGGTCCGGCAATGCTTCGGGGATGGACCAGTCGTCATTGATGGCCCGGGCGGCTTCGGCGAGGATGTACTCGTCCGAATCCTGCAGGAAACGCGTAATCCCGGGGTGTTGCATCCTCCTCAGCACGAGTACCCCGGCGAGGCGCAGGCTGGGATCCGGGTGACTGGACAGTTCCAGGACCGGTTCGGCCTCCCCGATCCGGGCAAGGGCGAGTACGGCCGCATGGCGGAGGTAAACATCCCGGTCGTCGTTTTCGGCCAGCAGGTCCAACAAGGGCTGGATGGCCGGTTTATGGGCGATGCGCCCGAGGGCCTGTGCGGCAAAAAAGCGCACCCTCGGGACACTGTCGGCCAGAAGGGGAAGCAGCTGTTCCCCGGCATCCCCGTACCGGATATCCCCCAGGACTTTGGCCGCCTGCGCCACGATTTCCGGATCCGTATCGGCAAGCAGCGGAAGCAGGGGTTCCGCGCGGTCCTCATCCCTTGCCCCCAGCTGGCCAAGGCCCCAAATGGCGTGGATGCGGCGGAACTGGTTGGTGGAATCGGCCAGGGCTTCACGGAGGGTTCGGAACCCGCTGCGGCCCCGGTCCGCCAGCTCAAACTGGGCCTTCTTGCGGATCCGCATGTCGGCATGCCCCAGCAGGGCGGACAGGGAATCCGCCGAGGCCTCCGAATAGTCCATGACCATGAGATTGCGGGTTTCCGCCCGTTGTGCCTCCAGGTCGTTCTCATCCGCCACGACATCCAGCTTCCAGACCCGGCCAGCGTTCTTGGTATTCCAGCCGTTGATCCAGTCGGCCAGGTAAAGGGCACCGTCGGGCCCGAAACGGATTCCGGTTGGCAGGATGCCGCTGAGCACGTCCTGTTCGGATTTCAACCGGAATCCGGCCCCTTCCGGTTCCAGGTCAAAAGACCAGATGTGGGAGCGCGCAGGGTCCCCTATGAATTCCACCAGGAAAAATTTGTCCAGCCATTTACTGCCAAGGGCCGTACCCGGGTTATACTGCATCCCCGTCGGGCCGTTGTGGAAATTTTGTATGGGGGGGACGATGTAGGCCGCCTGCCCCTCCCAACGGGGGAGGTAGAGTTTTTCGTCCATCCAGACCTTGTAGGCATTGTTCCGGGCATCCGTATATTTTCCGAATTGCCAGTTTGTTCGCCAGCCGGAATCAGAGCCGTCGACCAGGTAAACCAGGCGTTCACTTTCGCCCCGGTGGTCCCCGTCGTTATCTGAGGTAATCAGGTTCCCGTACGCATCGAATACAAATTCATGGGTATTCCGCAAACCGCGGGCAAAGACCTCAAAATCGCTGCCGTCGGGGTTGCAACGCACAATCACCCCCTGGTTGGGGTAGTGGTGTTTGGAACCGTCCCTGGCCGTGATACTGGATCCGATATCCCCGATCCCCCAGTACAGTTTGCCGTCTGGCCCCATGATGGCCCCGGACATGCCGTGGCCCCCGAAGCCGATATGTACCTGGAACCCGGTGGCCAGGGATTCTTTGGTATCCAGCACCTCATCCCCGTTGGTGTCCGTCAGCCGCCACATATCCGGGGCAACCCCCACAAACACTTCCTTGCCGTTGACCAATAGCGCACCGGCCACGTCGGTTACCTCCTCGTTGAAATCGTGGAGAATCCGGGTGGAGATGTCGGCCGTGCCGTTGCCGGTGGTATCCTCAAGCCGCCAGATTTCCTCCTGCTCAACGGTCAGGTCGCGCCAGTCGTGCAGCGTATCGTTGTTCAGGTCCTTGAGCCATGCATTCTCCTCGCTGCGCTCCGGGGCAAATTCCGAACGCAGGAACGCCCGCCGGTCTTCCACAGACTGCAGGCTGATGGAACGCTCGATCCAGTCCCGGTGGCCGCGGATGTCGAACTCCGAATTCTTTTGCCGGTTGGTGCGGGTGAGATAAACGCGCCCGCGGTCGTCGATATCCATGGCCACCGGATCGGGGGCCAGGGAGTCCGTCGCCCAGAGGCTCAGCTCGAGGCCTTCGGCAACCTTGGCAGCAACCGATTCCCGGCCGCTTTCGGCCAGGGCTTCCGCCACCCGGTCCCCCTGCGAGCGCACCACGGCTTCCTCAACCGGCACGTCCGGGCCAAAGTCACAGGAAGCGAGGAACAGGACGGCCAAAAGGCAGGCCCCTCGCGTGAGGGGGTTCACTACCCGGTTGGCCGGGGCATTTGCCGCCCGGCCTGGTTTGGGAGTACGCTCCCGGCAAAAATTTATCATCTCAGTAAATTTTATGGACTTGGTTTGGTTTGTGCCTTTTCGGGTCAGGGTTGTACTTCCTGAATTTTCCGCAGGTATTCGGCCATGCCGTTAAGGGTGCCGGCCAGTTTCTCGATCTGGGATTCCGCCTCCTCCCAGTTCTTCTGTTCGATGGCCTCCCGGACTCCCGGCAGCGTTTTAACCCCGTAACCGGTGTAGAAACCGGGGGCATAGATCTGGTGTTTGTACCAGGACCTGCGCGGCAGGCCCTCCGGGCTTGTGAGTTGCTGTTCCGCATGCATGAGCAATTGGTTCAGCCGCTCCTTCTGGGCCTTTGAAAGGGATGCTGTATCCAATTTGGAGACTTCTTCAACACGGTCCTTCAGGCTCGCTACGGCATTCTGCAGGGGCGAGAAGTCCAGATAGGGCACGGCGGCCTTTATTTCAGGCTTTGGCATGGGTTTGGTGGGGTCAGCCGCCAGCGTGTAAGCATTTCGGGCGACCAGTTTGTTGTGTTGCTCCACCTCTTTCCGGAGCTTGTCTGCAGTTTCCATCACCTCGTCCAGGTACCCGCTGACGGTGGCCTGCCAGGGCTTGAAATCAAAGGGCAGCACCTCGGCATTGGCCAAACGCAACACAATCCGCCCTGCAGTCTTGGCCAGGGCAACCCCATATTGAAAGCCCGGGTCCTTAAAGCGGGTATAGTGCGGGTAGGTATCATAGATCGTGTGGTATTCCCCGCCGGAGCTCTCCCCACCGAAACCGAGGTTCAGGGAGGCGATCCCGGCGTGTTGGATAAAGGGAGTGTAATCAGATCCGGATCCCAGCGCGGAGAGCTCAAAATCGGCATCCGACCCCCGGGTCAGTTGGGCGGCAATGCGCCGTTCTTTTACAGACACGTCGGTTTGTGGATCGGGGACATCCCCGGCCACCTCGGAAACCATGGTCTGGAGCGAGTGCGACCCGCCCACGCCCAGGAATCCCCTGCCGTTGCCATCCGTGTTGACATAGGCTACTGCCTTTTCCCGTAATTCAGGCAAATGGTCCTCCACCCATTCGGTAGACCCGATCAGACCGGGTTCCTCCGCATCCCAGGCACAGTACACCAGGGTGCGTTTCGGCCGGTTTCCCTTTTTAGCCAGTTGCCCGACGGCCCGGGCCTCTTCCATCAGGGCCACCATCCCGCTGACCGGGTCGGAGGCACCGTGCACCCAGGCATCATGGTGGTTGCCACGGATCACCCATTGGTCCGGGAATTCGGAACCTTTCAGGGTCGCAATGACATTGTGTGCGGGTTGGAGGCTCCATTCAAATTCCAGTTTGAGCCGCACCCGGGCCGGTCCCGGCCCGATATGGTAGGTGAGGGGCAGGGCACCGCGCCAGGATGCCTGTGCCACGGGTCCCTGAAGAGCCCTGAGCAGGGGCTCGGCATCAGCGTAGGAAATCGGGAGCACGGGTATTTTAGTAATGGTGGGGGCCTCCTGCCGGTCCAGCCGGTCCGCATCCTCGGTGGCTCCGTATCCGGGTGTCAGGACATCCCCGGGATAAAGGGGCATATCCATCACCGACCCCCGTTGTACCCCGGTGGAATTCTTGAAGGCGCCTTCCGGGTACACATCCCCCTGGTAATAGCCGTCGTCTTCCGGGTCGGAGTAGATGATGCAGCCGATGGCCCCTTTTTCGGCTGCCAGCTTGGGCTTGATCCCGCGCCAGGAGCCATAATATTTTGCGATGACGATTTTGCCCCGCACATCAATCCCCAGTTTTTCGAGTTCCTCATAGTCCGACGGGACCCCGTAATTGACAAAGACCAGTTCGGCCTCTACGTCCCCGTCCGTGGAAAAGGCGTTGTAGGACGGCAGCAGTGCTTCTCCCTGGGCCGTATAGGGGTCACCTTCCACGGCTACGGCCTCCAGGGTGGCGGTGTAGCGCTCCGGGGCCGTCATTTCCAGCAGGCGTACTCTGGGATAGGGGAACAGGACCTGGTAGGTGTCGATGCGTGCATCATATCCCCAGGATTCAAATTGCTCCTTCATCCACCGGGCATTTTCGGCACCGTAATCCGTACCCACCCAATGTGGCTCGGCTGCCATGCGCTGCATCCAGGCGTCGAGGTTTTCCTTTTTGAGGCTCTCGTCGAAAGTCGCTTCCAGCTGCCGCTGTTTTTTTGCGGCTTCGGGGGAGAAACCTGAAATCGCCTGGGCATTCAGTCCGCTTGCGGCCAGGAGGAACAGGCCGGTGATCATCCAATTTTTCATAAGATACGTGTAGATTTTACCCGTAAAGATACTTCAATTTTCAGGCAGGTCCAACCTCTTGGGATCCCCCGCCTTTTTGCAGGCTTATTGGTTTTTCTGATCCAGGTCCAGCAGGGTTTGCAGGAGTACGTTGGCCCCGTTGGCCATATCCGTTACCGATGTGAATTCATCCGGGGAATGGCTGATGCCCCCACGGCTGGGGACGAAGATCATCCCTACCGGCGCAATCATGGCGATGTCCTGGGCATCGTGCCCGGCCCCGCTGTACATCCGCATGGCGCTTAGGCCGAGATCGGCAGCGTTTGCTTCGATCAGGTCCTGTATCCCCGGGCTGGTCAGGGCCGGTTTCCCGGTGGTGTCCAGGGCTTCGAATTCGAAGGTGGTCCCGGAATCGGACGCAATGCCAATGGCCTGGTCCCTGATTTTCCGGTAGAGCGCCTGGATGACCTCGGAGGAGGGATCCCGGATTTCCAGGCTCAGGACCACCTCCCCCGGGATGACGTTGGGCGCCCCCGGATAGGCACGTATCCTACCCACCGTGGCTACCTGCCGCCCTTCCATGGCCAGGGCTTCTTCATTCACGGCCTGTATAAACCGGGCGGCGGCCAGTAAGGCGTCCTGCCGCAGGTTCATGGGTGTGGTGCCTGCGTGGTTGGCCATGCCCCGGACCGTGACGTTCCACCAGTTCAGGCCGACAATGCCCTGTACCACCCCGATATCGATACCTTCCTGTTCCAGGATCCCGCCCTGCTCGATATGCAATTCGAGGTAGGCGGCAAGGCTTCCCTTTTCACGAACGGCTTCCGCGAGCCGCAGCGTATCCCCACCGAGGCGCTGTATGCCCCGGGCAATCGTGTAGCCCGTGCTGTTCGTGACCCGGAGCGCATCCTTTGAAAGGGCTCCGACCATGGCGCGGCTGCCGGTCACGCCCCCTTCTTCATCGGTGAAGATGAGTACTTCCAGCGGATGGCGGGTGGTGACCTGTGCCTCCTTAAGGGTGCGGGCCACCTCGATGGCCGAAAGGGAACCAACGCACCCGTCGTAATTACCCCCGTGGGGGACCATGTCGATATGGGATCCCATGGCAAGTGGTTTCAGGCCGGGCTCCGTACCGGGCCGCGAACCGATCAGGTTCCCGGCAGGGTCGATACGCACCTCGAGACCCGCTTCCTTCATAAGCCCCATCACGTAGGCCCGTCCTTCGATGTCCCCGTCGCTGTAGGCAACCCGGTTGGGCTGGCCTGCTTCATCCCGCCCGAATGTGGCGAGCTGCATCAGGGATTGTTCCAGTCGGTCCCCGTTGACGCGCGGGGATTCCTGTCCGAGTACTACAGGGCTTAGCAGCAGCCCTGTGATAAGAATGATACTTTTTGCCAGGGTAGCCAGGCCCCTGGGATCCTGAAATTCTTTCATGGGAATAGGGTATTGCATGTATATGGGGTATTGTTTTTTTTGGATTGTGCCATAGAAAAAGGTTCGGGATGGTTCGTGCTTCGGGTTTTAGCCGGTTCCGCTTACACCGAACTCAGGAGTTCCAGCCAGGATTCGATCTGGCTGAACAGGGTAAACCGTTCCACGACGCGGGTCTGGGCGTTGAACCCCCATTTATCGAGTTCTTTCTGGTGGCTCAGCATATACTCCATGGCAGCCGCCAGCCTCGGGATGTCCGTGGGGTCTTCGTTGATGGAACCCGTCTCACCATGTGCCACCTGGAATTTAAGCCCGGCCGCCCCGGAGACCAGGACAGGGGTTTGTTTCCACATGGCTTCGGTAGCCGTCAGCCCGAAACCTTCCTGTATCGAATTCTGTACCACGATCACCGAATAGCGCTGAAGCGCATTCACGATAAGCGCATTCTCCTTGGGGTTGTCCAGGGGGAGCAGCATGAGCGCAACATCCTGCTGGATTTCCGGGTCGAGGGTTTGATAGTATGCGATGAGCTCCTTGAGCACCTGGGCACCTTCCGGGTCGTCGGTGACAAACAGCGGATCCGGTCCGCCCAGTACCAATCGGGACATCCGGATACGCTTGTAGTCCAGGGCGTCCGTATCGGTACGCCGCGCATTGGTTTCCTTCATGTACACGAAGGCTTCCATCAGTTCCTTAAATCCCTTGAGGCGGTCCCAGCGGGAGATCTCCGTGATCACGGGCCGGTAGATCAGCTGGAAGTCGTCCGGTCGGTTTACCTGCCCGAAACTGCCGTCCGGCATGACCCGGCGGACCTGGTGCTTGTAGGCATTGTACAACCGGGGCTCCCGGGAATCGATCAGGCCTGCCTGCACCAGGATGCTCAGGCATTTGTGCATTTGCAAGGTCCTGTTTTTATGGCTCAGCGGATCGATGGCCGGGGGGATCAGGCTGGTCCGCCCGGCGATCTCGGGCAGGACATATTCCTTCAGGCTGAATACAAAATGGTCGTAATCATCAAAATAGAGTTTCAGAAAACCCCAGACGCCCCGGGTGGTTTCATTGGATTCATCCAGGCCTATATGGCACCGCCAGACGCAGCTTACCTTCCGGTGTTCCTTGATCATCCGGGCCAGCGGCATGGGCTGCGGGTCGTGGATCACTACCACGTCCCCATCCTGTATGACTTCCAGTGCCCCCTCGAGGTTTTTCCGGTTCACGCTTTCGTACGGTTCCCGGTCGGCTTCCGTATAGTGCCCATCCCCGCTGCCATGGATGGCATTGTGGATTCTTTTGGTAATATTGAAAAATGCCACCTCATCGGTTTCGATGACCATCCATTCAATGGATACCCCCATGGCGCGCATGATGCGCATCTGGCTGGGGACCATTTCTGCCACCCCTCCGCCTGTAGCGGTGGAGTTGATCATCCAGATGGTCCGGCCCCGGAGCCTGTCCACGTATTTCGGAACGTTCTCCAGAAAGGAATCCACCGTGCCCCTCAGGCTGCTGTATGCCTGGTAGTCTTCCAGCTTGGGCCCCTCCTTGATTTCTATTTTACGCATAATCGTTTTTTGGTACTGGACATAAGGTACGAAACTCCATGAGAATCTATGCGCCCGATCCATTGGCGGGCTTCCCGATTTATTCGTAATATGGCCCTAAATTCACTTCCATGCTCTATACGGTGGTTGATTTGCTCGGGGTCATTGCCTTTGCCATTTCCGGGGTGCTGGTGGCCATGGAGAAACGCCTGGACCTGTTTGGGGTGGGTATCATCGCCCTGGTAACCTCCATAGGGGGAGGGACCCTGAGGGACCTGCTCCTGGGGTATGCCCCGGTAGACTGGATGCGCCACCCGCATATCGTCTACGTCATCCTGCTGACCACCACCCTGGCCGTGTTGTTCCAGAGCCGGTTGAAAAACCTGCGCACTTCCCTCTTCCTGTTTGATACCATCGGTATCGGCCTGTATACCCTGGTGGGGATCGAAAAAGGATTGGATGCCGGGCTGTCGCCGGTGATCTGCATCGCACTGGGGACCATTACGGCCTGTTTCGGAGGGGTATTGCGGGATATCCTCTGTAACGAAATCCCGGTTATATTCCGTCGGGAAATCTATGCTTCGGCCTGTATAGCGGGCGGGGGGCTGTACTTCCTGTTCGTGGCAGCCGGCCTGTCGGCGGTCTATGCCTATGTGGGGGGGATTGCCGCGGTCATCCTGATCCGGCTGCTCGCGGTGCGTTTCGGCATTGGCCTGCCCAATTTATACCGGAATCCAGCCGGGTAGCTCAATTGAGCACTTCCGCCTTGAGGATGTAGATGTTTTTCATGGGCCAGTCCCCGTCGTCCGTTTCCACCTGGTTGATGGCATCCACGACCTCCATCCCCTCAACCACCCGGCCGAATGGGGTATACTCCCCGTCCAGGTGGTAGGACCCGGGGTCCGTTACCACAATAAAGAATTCAAAGGGGGAAGCCAGCATATGGGGGTTGTCGATTTCACTGGACGGCATGGAGACGGTGCCCCTGTGGTGCTGGTATCCTTTTCGCGTATCGGGCGGTAGCAGGTAACGGCCGATATCCCCACGTTTTTTGGCCGTTTTGACGTTGTCGGCATTGCCGCCCTGTATGATGAAATCCTTCACGACCCGGTGGAACATGGTACTGTCGAAATATTTTTGGCGGGTCAGGTAGATGAAATTGGCCTTGTGGTAGGGCACATTGTCGTAGAGTTCGATTGTAAAGCTTCCCATATCCGTGGTGAGTTTTACCCGGTTGGCTTTCAGGTCCTTCTGGTAATCAAAAAAGAAGTCGATGGCATTTTCCTCGGTAAGTTCAAAGGCCCGGGCGGAGTCCGCGGGTTGTTTTCCCTGCTGCCCGCTGGCTTCACCGGTTTCTCCGGCATCGGGGGTACGATCATCCCGGGAGGCATCCGGGACCGCGGATTCGGTTGGTTTTTGCTTACTTTGTTCCCCGCAGCCTGCCAGGACAACCAGCAGGAGGATTGCAGTGATAGCCGATTTCAATGACGCCATGAATTTTGTAGATTTTTCCGATTCGATTGCAAAAATAAAGAATCTTCCCCTACCCGGGCACCCGGCGCATTTTGAGATGGCGCCTGAAATGCGCGTGCGGGAACTGGAGCACCTGGGCCCTGCGGGAAAGCGGCCTCGCAAAGCCGGGGTACTGGCCCTTTTTTATCCCGGGCCGGGAGCGGAGGCAAACCTCCTGCTGATCCGCCGCCCTGCCTATCCGGGCGTTCATTCCGACCAGGTATCTCTGCCCGGGGGCAAAATGGAACGCACGGACCGGGACCTGATGTACACTGCCCTCAGGGAGGCAGAGGAAGAGGTGGGGGTACCCCCCGGGGAGGTTTCGGTGATCCGGCCCCTGAGCCCGTTGTATATCCCCCCGAGCAACTTTGAGGTCAGCCCGTTCCTGGGTATGAGTCCGGGCCGGCCGGCTTTCAGGAAACAGGAATCCGAGGTGGCGGCCCTGATCGAGGTGCCCCTTAGCCACCTGTTGTCGGATGACTACCTGGTGACCCGGCGGATGACCACCTCCTATGCCCGGGACATCGAGGTGCCGGCCTTCCTGCTCGAAGGCCATGTGGTCTGGGGTGCCACAGCCATGATGCTCAACGAACTCAAACGCCTTTTAAAGGCCGTCTTCTAAGGTGTTTTTTGTACTTTAGCCCCCTATGGGAATATTCAAAAAGAATCCGTTTGGCCATATCCTGTTCCTGAAAAAATGGCTGATCCGCATCATGGGGCTTGTTACCCACCAGCGCTACAAAGGCTTCAACAAGCTCGAAATTGAGGGCTCGGAAGTTATCCGTGCCCTCCCGGAAACCGGGGTGTTGTTTGTCAGCAACCACCAGACGTATTTCGCCGATGTGGTCGCCATGTTCCACGTGTTCAACGCCAGCCTGAGCGGCAGGGAGGATACCATCAAGAATATCGGGTACCTGTGGCAACCCAAACTCAACATCTACTATGTGGCAGCGAAGGAAACGATGGGAAAAAGCCTGTTGACGAAAATACTGGCCTATGCCGGATCCATCAGCATTGAGCGCACCTGGCGTGCGGCCGGGGAAAATGTCAACCGGCAGGTCAAGATGAGCGATATCACCAATATCGGCACGGCCCTCAAAGACGGCTGGGTAATTACCTTCCCCCAGGGGACCACCACCCCCTGGAAGCCCCTGCGCAAAGGCACAGCGCATATCATAAAGAAATATAAGCCGGTGGTTGTCCCGGTGGTCATCGACGGCTTCCGCCGGTCCTTCGACAAAAAAGGCCTGTATATCAAAAAGAAGGGGATCCTGCAGTCAATGGCCATTAAACCGCCCCTGGAAATCGACTACGAAAACGAATCGGTGGAGGCAATCATCGAAAAGCTCGAATACGCCATCGAACAGCATCCGTCCTTCCTGAAGGTCATCCCCAACGAGGAATTGCAGGCCTATGAGGACGACCACCGCAATCGGAGGTGGCGCCCCGACCGGGATTAGGCTTCCATTCGGCGCAGGTCCTTGTAATTCTGGTGCAGTTTGCGGGTGAGCAAACCGTACAAAAGGAAGTAGATGCCCCCCATAACCGCGGTAAAGACAACGCCAGCCACTGCCATGATGCCCACTACCACCCATTTGAGCCGCTCCGGGTCCACTTCTCCCTGAGGATGCAGCTGGAGGGCCTCCATGAGGTCCTGGCTGAAAACCATGCCCCCGATGAACACCGCAAAGAAGACCAGGATCATACTGAGACAGAAAACGACATAGTTTTTGACCGTCTTCCGGGTCCGGATGATGCGATTCATTAGGTTGCCAGCACTGTCCAGAACGGAAATTTCCCGGTAACGCTTGTAGAACTGAAGGATAAAATACAGGGCAACCGCATACTGCAACACGGTTAGTATGATCAGTGGCACTTTGATGCCGAGGCTGCCAGCCACGTCATAATTCATGCCGCTCCGGAAGGAAGGGATGAGGTAGAGCAGGTGGGGGGCGATAAATTCGATGATGCTGATATAGAAGATCCAGCGCACCACGGAGGAGGACTTCTTCCAGATCATCCGGTGGATCTGTTCAAAGGTCAGCCGGGGCATTTCCTGCTCCCTTCGCTGCCAATCCTTTTTCAGTAAATCAAGTTCATCCATCATTGGCTTACGGGTTGAGTATTGTTCTAAGTTTGGTTTTAATCCGGCTCATCTTTACCCTTGCGTTTACCTCGCTGATGCCCAGGGTATCGGCAATCTCGGTGTAATTCTTGTCCTCGAGGTACAGGAAGACCAGGGCTTTGTCAATATCCCCCAGTTCCCGGATCGCACTGTACATCAGGTTCAGCTGTTTTTCTTCCGTAGGGTCGTACTGCTCTGCCTTCACTTTGTAGATCACCGTATCGAAGGCCTGTGTTTTTGGCTGTTTCTTCGATTTGCGATACAGGGTGATTGCAGTGTTCAGGGCTACCCGGTACATCCAGGTGCTGAACTTTGAATCCCCCCGGAATTTCGGGTAGGCCTTCCAGAGTTGAATGGTAATCTCCTGGAAGAGGTCGTTGTGGGCCTCCCGGTTATCCGTGTACAGGCTGCATACCTTATGGACGATATTCTGATTGATCTCGAGTTCAGAAACAAATTGATGTTCCAGTTCTTTCGTCACGCGGGTTGGTTATTGTACTTGTTGGTAGTTAAAAATCTTTTTTTGTTACATGGGCCCAATAAAAAAGGGACCTTCCGGGCCCCTTTTCAAGCGGTTTGGGTCAGTCCCTGTAATTAAGCGCCGGCTCCCGGTCGCCCAGCAGGGGGATATACTCGAAATCGGGCCCACGGCGCTCTTCCAGCTCCGCCCTGGCCGCCGCCAGCACCTTGGGTTTTTTATAGAGTTCGATGGCCGTGCCAGCGAGGGTTTTTGCGGCGATCATCATCCCCTTGACCCCGATACTGGTCCCGCCTGCGGCCACGGCCTGCCAGGAATGGGCCGGTGTCCCGGGTATCCAGGTGGCCGTGCTCAGGCCTGCGGTGGGCACGGTGAAGCTCACATCCCCCACGTCCGTGGAGCCATAGGCCCTGGCGGATTCCTGCATGGGCATTACGCTGGCCGCGGTTGCCTCGTCCAGGGATTTCATCCCCAGGGAGGCCGATATTTTTGCCGCAAAGTCCTTTTCTTCGGGCGTGTAGGTCATCCCCCCGACTTTTTTCAGGTTTTCGTACATCACCCGCTGCAGGGAAATGTTTGGCAACAACTCGTGCGTTCCCCCTATCATTTCATAATCCACGGTGGTGCCGGTACCCAGCGCAGCCCCCTCCGCGGCCTTGACGATCCGGTCAAAAACCTCGATGACCACGTCCCGGGTGTTGTGGCGGGCATAATAGTATACCTCTGCGAAATCCGGCACCACGTTGGGTGCTTTGCCACCATCTGTGATTACGTAGTGGATGCGGGTCTCCTGCGGGATGTGTTCCCGCATCATGTTCACCATCATATTCATGGCTTCCACACCGTCAAGGGCGGAGCGCCCGCGTTCCGGGGCACCGGCCGCATGGGCGGAGACGCCGTGAAAACGGAATTTGGCCGATTTGTTGGCCAGGGCAGCCCCGGCATTGGCCGCATTCATGGCGCCCGGGTGCCAGTGGAGGGCCGCATCCAGGTCGTCAAAGAGCCCGGCCCGGGTCATGTAGACCTTGCCGGACCCTCCCTCTTCGGCAGGGCAACCGTAAAAACGGATGGTCCCTTTGCCGCCACCGGCCTGCAGCCAGTCCTTTACGGCGATAGCCGCTGCGGCAGAAGCAGTCCCGAACAGGTGGTGGCCACAGGCATGTCCGGCCACACCTCCGGCAGGTTCCTTCTGGGGAACGGCCTTCTGGGACAGTCCCGGAAGCGCGTCGTATTCCCCCAGGATCCCGATGACGGGGGAACCGCTTCCATATTCCGCCACAAATGCGGTGGGGATGCCGGCCACCCCTTTTTGAATGGTGAACCCCGCATCCTGCAGGGTTTGCTGCAACAGGGCTGCACTCTTTTCCTCCTGGTAGCCCATCTCGGCCCAGTCCCAGATCTGCAGGGCGATATCGGCGTATTCTCCGGAACGTGCATCCAGTTGTTTCATGGCATCTTCCTGGGCACCCAGGGTCAGGGCGGTTGCCAGGAGGATACAGGTGTAAAGCTGTCTCATTTTGGTGGTTTTAGTTGAGGGATTCAGTATGGGGATTAAAGATACGAACTGCGGCCAAACCGGCAACCCGGCGGGACCTTATTCAAATTTCCTGGGGTGGTGCTTCCGTACCACCTCGGCCAGGTGGCTCCGATCCACGTGCATATATACTTCGGTGGTGGTGATGCTCTCATGTCCCAGCATCTGCTGGATGGCCCGGATATCCGCTCCGTTTTGAAGCAGGTGGGTAGCAAAGGAATGCCGGAAGGTATGCGGGCTCACTTTTTTACGGATACCCGCCTTTTCGGCCAGGTCCTTAACAATGGTGAAGATCATCGCACGACTCAGGTTGCGCCCCCTCCGGTTCAGGAAAACGATGTCTTCAAACCCCGGCCCGGGACCCGGGTGCGGTCGCACCTCCCGGATGTAGCGCTGCAGGCATTGCTGGTTATATGTCCCCAGGGGCACAAAGCGATCCTTGCTGCCCTTGCCGGTAACCTTGACAAACCCCTCTTCGAAGTACAGGTCGCTGAGCCGGAGGGTCAGTACCTCCGAAACCCGCAGCCCGCAGCCGTACAGGGTCTCCAGGATGGCGAGGTTGCGCTCCCCTTCCGGTTTGGACCGGTCAATGGCCGATACGATCCGGTCGATTTCCTCCACGGAAAGCGTATCGGGCAGCTTGCGCCCCAGTTTGGGCGCCTCGATCAGGTCCATTGGGTTGTCCGGCCGGTATCCCTCAAAGATCAGAAACCCGAAGAACCCCCTGAGGCCGGAGATGATCCGTGCCTGTGAGCGGGCCTTCAGTTGCCCTGCCAGTTCGTGGATAAACGCTTCTATATCTTTGCGATCCGTGTTTTTGGGCAATTTCCCCGGTTGGGAATCCTGCATGAACGCCGCTAGTTTCCGAACGTCGCGGCGGTAGTTTCGCACGGAATTATCCGAGAGCCCCCTTTCGAGCCGGAGGTAATTCAGGTAATCCGAAATGGCCTCTTCCCAGTTCACGGAGTAAAGATAGGCGATCGGTCAGGATTCCGGATGGCGTTCCTTATATCGTGCTGCATCAGGATGTTTTTTGCTACTTTTATCCGCATGAAGCTGATCATCATCAACGGCCCTAACCTGAACCTGCTTGGCAAACGGGAACCCGAGGTATACGGGAACCAGACTTTCGAGGACTATTTCAGCGAACTCCAGTTTCGCTTCAAGGAGGTCCAGCTCGAATACTTCCAGTCGAATATCGAGGGGGAGCTTATCGACAAGCTGCAGGAAACCGGGTTTTCCTATGACGGGATCATCCTGAATGCCGCGGCCTATACGCATACTTCCGTGGGGTTGGGGGATGCGGTAAAGGCGGTGGATACGCCCGTGGTCGAAGTGCACATCTCCAATGTGTCCGAAAGGGAATCCTACCGGCATACATCTTATATATCCCCCGGAGCCCGTGGGGTGATATTCGGTTTCGGCCTGAAGGGTTACGACCTGGCCATCCGGAGTTTCCTAACCGACTGACCTTACGCAACGCGACCGCGTCAAAAGCAGCGGCTCATTGGTCAGGCCCGGCTCAGGAACCTGCTTTCCACGTAAAAGGTCCCAAAGGGAAGGAGGGAGGCGAGCAGCAGGCCGGACAGCACTTTCCACCCCCATCCCTGTTCCTTCCACACCACCAGGGCCAGCACCAGGTAGCCGATAAACAGGAATCCGTGGGCATACCCGATAAACTTGTTCGGTTCGCCAATGCCTGCCCAGTATTTCAGGGGCATGCTCAGGGCAAAGAGCAGCAGGTAACTGATGCCTTCAGCTATGGCGAGGATTCGGAAAAGTTGTAGCATGGCCGGGAGGGTTTCGAGATTCGGGTTACAGGTGGATCACCTCTCCGTATGCATCTGCAACGGCCTCCATGACCGCTTCGCTCATGGTCGGGTGGGGGTGGACCGCCTTGAGGATTTCATGGCCGGTGGTTTCCAGTTTCCGTCCCACGACTGCTTCTGCGATCATATCCGTTACCCCGGCACCAATCATGTGGCAACCGAGCCATTCCCCGTATTTCGCATCGAAGATCACCTTGACGAAGCCGTCCGCATTCCCGGAAGCCTTGGCCTTACCGCTGGCGGAGAAGGGGAACTTGCCTACCTTGATGTCGTAGCCCGCTTCCCTGGCCTGGGCCTCCGTCATCCCGACGGAAGCAACCTCCGGCATGCAATAGGTGCACCCCGGGATATTCCCGTAATCCAGTGGCTCCACATGAAGGCCTTTGATCTTTTCCACGCAAAGTATCCCTTCGGCGGAAGCCACGTGGGCCAGGGCCTGGCCGGGCGTCACATCGCCTATGGCATAGTAGCCCGGGATGTTTGTCTGGTAGTAATCGTTGACCATGATCTTATCGCGGTCGGTGGCAATGCCCACCTCTTCCAGCCCGATGTTTTCAATATTCGTCTTGATGCCAACGGCGGAGAGCACGATGTCCGCCTCGAGGGTTTCTTCTCCCTTGGAAGTTTTTACGGTGGCTTTCACCCCGTCCCCGGAAGTATCCACCCTGGTCACCTCCGAAGAAGTCATGATCTTGACACCGGCCTTCTTGAAGCTCCTTTCGAGTTGTTTGGAAACGTCCTCATCCTCAACCGGCACGATATTCGGAAGGAATTCAACCACGGTAACTTCCGTACCCATGGCATTGTAGAAATAGGCAAATTCGATGCCTATGGCGCCACTGCCCACTACAATCATTTTTTTGGGTTGCTTTTCCAGGGTCATGGCTTCCCGGTAGCCGATGATCTTTTTCCCGTCCTGTGGGAGGCTTGGCAGTTCGCGGCTGCGCGCCCCCGTGGCGATAATGATATGGGCTGCCTCGTAGGTGGTTTCCTTGCCGCTGTCGTCCTTGACGCTGACCTTTTTGCCGGGTTTGAGCGTCCCGAAACCGGAAATCACCTCGATCTTGTTCTTTTTCATCAGGAACTGAACGCCTTTGCTCATCCCGTCGGCCACATTCCGGCTGCGTTTTACGACCGCGCCGAAGTCCTTGTCGGCGCCTTCCACCTTCAGGCCGTAATCCCCGGCATGCTGGAGGTATTCAAATACCTGGGCCGATTTCAGTAGCGCCTTGGTCGGGATACACCCCCAGTTGAGGCAGACGCCACCGAGGCTTTCTTTTTCGATAATGGCGGTTTTAAAACCGAGTTGGGACGCGCGGATGGCGGTTACATACCCGCCCGGCCCGCTACCGAGAACAATAACGTCAAAGGTGCTCATAGATGATCAGTTTCGCAGATTTTTGAGTGGCAAAGGTACGAAACCCATCCGAAAGCAACCACCCCCTTCCAACGCACATAGCGCAGTGGGTCATGCCGGGCTGCCGTTCAACCGGGGCAGGGGGAATGATGGGCTATTCAGCGGGGATAAAGTTCAGGGCTGCCCCGTTGATACAGTGCCTTTTGCCGGTCGTGGCCCGCGGGCCGTCGTCGAAGACATGCCCCAGGTGCCCGCCGCAGACCGCGCAGTGCTCTTCGGTCCGGGTCATGCCGAAACTGGTGTCCACATCGAACGCCACATTGCCCTTGATTTCCCGGTCAAAACTGGGCCATCCGGTACCCGAGTCGAACTTATGTTCGCTTTTGAAGACCGGTGTCCCGCATCCGGCACAGACATAGGTGCCCTGCTGTTTGTTGTGCAGCAGGTCGCTGGTCCCCGGATTTTCTGTCCCCTCCTTTCGGAGGATGTAGAATTCCAGGTCGGTGAGTTCCGCCCGCCATTCGGCTTCGGATTTCTGCACCCGGAAGTTTTCGGTTTGGGGCGCTTCGGCCTGCGCCGTCTTGGCCGGCTGCTCCTTGGATTGTCCCTTACAACCCACCACAAAAAGGCCGGCCAGGAAGAAAGTGAGATATTTGATTTTCATTGCAATGGTTTTTTTATTGGACGGCAAATGCCTGCCTTCCTTGCAAAAATAAGGTATAAATAAAAAAAGCCCCCGGCATTCCGGAGGCTTTGCGTATTACCTGGGTGATACCCGGGGAATTTCATCCGGCCGGATATTTATATAATCCAGCACGGCCTGCATGTTGGTGACATCGATACCGGCCTTGCTCACGCCATCGGCGGGAAGGATGGCGATACGGAAAGTCTGATTGTCCGTGTCCCCCGGGGGAAGGGTGCTGAGGTCAAAGTCGGATTCCAGGAAAATACTCACGTCCAGGAAGGTATGGTCGTAATTGTACTGCAGGATACCCTGGTCCAGCAACCGCGTCTGGGGGAGCAGGCGCCAGAGGTCGATGGGGGCACCACCATCCTGGTCTTCCAGCTGGTCCCAGAGGATATAGACCAGGACCACATCCGTTTCAAATACCTCCACCGAAGGGGCGTCCACGGCGAACTCGGAAAGAAGGCTGTAATTGTTACCCGGGGTAAAATCACCGGTGATGTCGTAGACCTGGCCAAGGATATTGACCCCGTCCAGGCCGTCGAGGCCATCGAACCCGGGAGGCCCGGGAGGCCCGGGAAGTCCGGGAGGTCCGGCTGGCCCCTCGCAGGAACTGATGATCAGAACCAGGAATAAGCTCAGAAGTGCGTTGATTTTTTGCATGATGATCGATTTTAATAGTTAAGAGGAGCCCCGACGGCCTCCGGTTTTCAAGGATACTTTCAAAAAGCGTTCCAAAAAAGCAGGATATGCATGCGAATGTACGAAATCGGCCATCGAAAAGGATGGTCCTTAATCAGTTACCCGCCCGATTTCCAGAATGCCGGGAAGGCCGCTCTGTGGAAATTTTACCTATCTTTAAATCTATCCCGGGGGCTTTTGTACCGGGCCTTAATCCAACGACACCAAGCAATCAAATGAAGAAAAGACGCCTGAGTTTTTGGGAAATCTGGAACATGAGTTTCGGGTTCCTGGGAATCCAGTTTGGATTCGCCCTGCAGAATGCCAATACCTCCCGGATATTTGAAACCCTGGGGGCCGAGGTAGACGAGATCCCCATTCTCTGGATAGCCGCACCGGTGACCGGATTGGTCGTTCAGCCCATCATCGGCTATTTCAGCGACCGGACCTGGACACGCCTGGGCCGCCGCCGGCCGTACTTTCTGGTCGGGGCAATCCTCGCCTCGATAGCGCTGTGTATCATGCCCAATTCCCCGGCCCTCTGGGTGGCCGCGGGCATGCTCTGGATCATGGATGCCTCCATCAATATCTCCATGGAACCCTTCCGGGCCTTTGTAGGGGACAACCTCCCGGGCGACCAGCGGACCCTTGGGTTTGCCATGCAGAGTTTTTTCATCGGCCTGGGGGCCGTGGTGGGGTCGGTCATGCCCTATGTGTTCACCAACTGGCTGGGCATCAGCAACACCGCTCCAGAGGGCATTATCCCCGATTCGGTGAAATGGTCTTTTTACGTGGGTGGGTTCGTGTTCCTGACCGCGGTGCTCTGGACTGTCTGGCGATCGAGGGAATACAGCCCGGAGGAGCTGGAACAGTTTGAGGAAAACCAGGAGTTCCAGCCCCCCGAGATGACCCCTGAGGAAAACCAGTTGCGCATCCTGAAGCTGCGGCGATACGGCATGGGCCTGCTCCTTACGGGTCTGCTGGCCACGGCCATACCCTACTATTTTGACCTGCAGAAGGAACTCTATATCCTGACAGTGGGCCTCGGGGTCGTCGGGCTGCTCTTCCTGCTGTCCGCCGCCGTACGCAAACGCAGGGGGCGGACGGGCTTTGTGATCATCATGACCGATTTGCTCTATATGCCCGCAACCATGAAACAGCTAGCCTGGGTCCAGTTCTTTTCCTGGTTTGCTCTTTTTTCCATGTGGATCTATACCACCCAGGCGGTTACCGGCCACATTTACGGTACCCGGGATACCACCTCCTCCCTCTATAATGACGGCGCCGACTGGGTGACCGTCCTTTTTGGCGTGTACAACGGGGTGGCCGCGGTGGTAGCCTTCCTCCTGCCGGTGCTGGCGCGGAAGACCAGCCGGAAGATCACCCACCTGACGGCCCTGGTTCTCGGGGGGCTGGGTCTCCTCTCGGTTTATTTTATCACCGACCCGGACTGGCTGCTCCTGTCGATGGTCGGGGTCGGCATTGCCTGGGCGAGCATTTTGTCGGTCCCCTATGCCATGCTGGCCGGGGCGTTGCCCCCCAAGAAAATGGGCTATTATATGGGGGTGTTTAACTTCTTCATCGTCATCCCCCAGATGGTGGCGGCTACGATACTGGGCTTTCTGGTAAGTGGCCTGTTCGGGGGCGAGCCGGTATTTGCGCTGGTCGTTGGCGGGCTCGCCATGATCCTATCCGGGCTGCTTACCCTGCGCGTGCAGGATAAAAGCGCGATCACGGTGGGCGGGATGGGGGCCGGGTAATCCCCGGAAACCGGAACCATCCCTCTGTTTCCCCCGGCAGCGGATTCCGGATGTTTCGGTAAATCTCAGGAATTAGCTACATTTAAAGTCTTACCAAGATCAACCCTATGTTCCGACAAGAACGCGTAGTAATCGATGCCGTACGTCCCCAGCTGGACTGCGGTAAATTCTTTATCAAGCGGGTGGTGGGGGAGACCGTGGAGGTCTCTGCGGACATCCTCCCCGACGGCCACGATGTCATGCAGGCCGAAGTATTGTACAAGCACCAATCCGAAAAGCGCTGGCAGGCAGTCCGGATGAAACCCCTGGAAAATGACCGGTACCGGGCGGCCTTTGCCGTGGAAAAACAGGGGTTCTACCAATATAAAATACAGGGCTGGGTAGATTATGCCCTGAACTGGCAACACGGGATCGAAGCCAAGATCCGGGACGGGCAGCACGTTAAGAGCGAACTGCTGGACGGGATACAGTACCTCGAGCACCTTACAAAGGATGCCGGAAAGGCCGACCGGGAATACGCCTCCGAGTTGATTTCCGTATTCGGGGATGAAGCCCGGTATGAACAGGCAGCAAAAGAAGCTACCTCCGCACGGCTGCACGAGCTTTTCCTGGAACATCCCCAAAGGCGTTTTGCAAATGCCACCGACCCCCTGGAGGTTTACGTGGACCGCAAAAAGGCGGCCTTCAGCACCTGGTATGAATTTTTCCCCCGGTCCGCCTCGGAAACGCCGGGCAAGCACGGAACTTTCCGGGATTGTGAACGCCTGTTGCCACGGATTGCGGAGATGGGATTCGATACCATTTACTTCCCGCCCATCCACCCCATAGGCGAAAAAAACCGCAAGGGGAAGAACAATGCCACCAATGCCAAAGAAGGGGATTGCGGGGTGCCCTGGGCTATCGGCTCCCGCCACGGCGGACACCGGGAAATCCACCCGGAACTGGGCAATGAGGAGGATTTCCGCCGGTTGATCCGGAAGGCGGGCGACCACGGATTGGAAATTGCCATGGACGTGGCTTTCCAGGCCGCACCGGACCACCCTTATATTACGGACCATCCCGAATGGTTCCGCAAGCGCCCTGACGGGACCATGCAGTACGCAGAGAACCCGCCCAAAAAATACCAGGACATCGTCAATTTTTATTTCGAAAACCCGGACTTCAAGTCGCTTTGGAAGGAGTTGCTGGAGGTAACCCTGCAGTGGGTCGGGTTTGGCGTGAAGATCTTCCGGGTGGACAACCCGCATACCAAACCCTATTTCTTCTGGAACTGGCTTATTGCCGAAGTCAAGAAAAAGCACCCCGATGTGTTGTTCCTGGCCGAGGCCTTCTCCCGCCCCCGCGTCATGCAGCAGCTGGCCAAGCAGGGCTTTTCCCAGTCCTATACGTATTTCACCTGGCGGGAACACAAACAGGAGCTCATCGACTACATGATCGAGCTGACCCAGTCGGAGATGCGGGAATATTACCGGCCCAACTTCTGGCCGAACACCCCGGACATAAACCCCCAGCACCTGCAGAATGCCGGGGAGTCCATCCACCTGATCCGGTATGGCCTGGCCGCAACCCTTTCCGGGAATATCGGTATCTATGGCCCGGTTTTCGAGTACATGGTCAATGCCCCCCTGCCCGGGAAAGAGGAATACCTGGATTGCGAGAAGTACGAAATCCGGCACTGGGACTGGAACGCGCGGAACAAGATCACCCACCTCATCGGCAAGGTGAATGGGATCCGCAGGGCCCATCCCGCCCTGCAACAGACCAACAACATTTATTTCTGCGGATTGGAAAACCCCCAGATGCTCGCCTACTACAAGTGGGACGATGCGCGGACGGACGAATTGATCATTGTAATCAGCCTGGACCAGTTCGGCAGCCAGAGCGGCTTTGTGCGCATCCCGTACGAAGCCATGGAGCCCGGTGCCGGCGGCCCCATGGAGGTCATCGACCTGATGACCCAGACCAGCTATCGCTGGGACAGGGAGTGGAATTACGCAGAGTTGCATCCGGGCCTGCCTTTCCATATATTTCAGATAAGAAGATAGGCCATGGCGAAAAAAGAAGCAGAAACGAAAAAACAGGCAGTCCCGGAAAAAGCGGAAGCCGTCCAGCCCGAGGCCGGGCAACCGGAAGGGCTGCACTTTGACGTCCCCTGGGAACAGCTGATGGACGATGCGCGGTTTGTGGAGGTATTCCTCTCGGACGTCCTCGAAAACTATGTGGTCCAGCAACGCTGGTACGGGGGCAAATCCAGCACCTTGAAATACATTGAACTCCAGGAGTATTTCCGGATCCAGCACCACGAAGAGGTCTATTACGGCCTGCTGCTGGAGGTGAATTTCGAGGAGGCCTTTTTCCAGCATTACTTCCTGCCGATCGCCTTTGTTTCGGACGAGAGTTTTGCCGAAAAGGACCGAATCCTGCCCCTCTCCATCCGGGGCCAGGAGGGTTTTATCATCGATGCCGTCAATTTGGAGGCCTTCCGCCGCCTGGTTTATGAGCGCATCCTGCTTGCGGAACCCAACGACACCACCCGGGTGCGCTACCACAAGAGTACAGCCTTCAACGGGACCCCTTACGAATCCTCGAAATTCATGGGGCTTGAACAGAGCAACACCTCCATCATCATCAACGGGAAATCCGTGATCAAGTTTTTCCGGCGGATATACGCCGACAAGAACCCGGATTACGAGATGAGCCGGTTTTTATCGGAGCGAAAGGGGTATGCCAACACCCCCGCTTACCAGGGCAGCCTGAGTATCATGGATACGGACAACGTGAATGTCACCATTGCCCTGATGCAGGAACTGGTCCCCAACCAGGGGGATGCCTGGGAATACATGCTCAAGGAGCTGCATAAGATTTTCTGCAACCTGGAATACAAGGGTATCCGCGTGGACCGGTTGCCCAAGCTGGAGTTGTTCCAGCGCATCAATACCCGGAGCGTGCCCCCCGAGATCATCGACTGGGCCGGTCTGAAGATTTTCCTCAAGCTCGAAAAACTCGCCCGGCGCACAGCAGAGATGCATATTGCCCTCGGGTCCGAATTCGAGGATACCGCCTTTACCCCCACCCATTTTAACGGGGATTACGAGGTCTGGCTCAAAAACCGGCTGCTTTACATGTTCCAGAACCGGCTCAACACGGTGGAGAACAACCTGGAACGTCTCGAGGGGCAGGCCCTAGAACTCGCCAGGGAATTCCTGGAAAGGAAGAACGAAATACGGAAGCGATTTATCAATTTTGACTGGACCAGGCTCAAGGGGGAACGCTTGCGGGTCCATGGGGATTACCACCTCGGACAGGTACTGGTACAGGGGGACGACTTCTTCCTGCTTGACTTTGAAGGGGAACCGGAAAGCACGATCCGGGACCGGAAGGTCAAACAGCCGCCCCTGAAGGATATTGCCGGGATCTTCCGGTCCTTCCACTACGCCGTATACGCCACGATTTTCAACAACCCGGGCAAGTACCCGTATTCCCAGGAGGACCTCTTTACCGCCGGGGAAGTGCTGTACCGCTATTTTGTGGGGGTATTCCTGGATACCTATGTCAAACTCATACAGGACAACAATATCAATATCGGCTACAGCGCCGAACGCATCTTCCTGCTCAAGTACTGCATGCTGGAAAAGGCGGTCTACGAATTGGGCTATGAAATGAATTCCCGCCCGGACTGGACGGTCATCCCGCTGGAAGGCATCCGAAGCATTATAAACGACTAACTAAACCTAACATATCAAACTCATGGGCAAAGTAATCCCGCATAGTTTTTTCACGGACTTCGACATCAACCTGTTCAAGGCCGGCAAGCACTACCGACTCTATGAAAAAATGGGTTCACACATTACCGAGGTGGACGGTGTAAAAGGTGTCTACTTTGCCGTCTGGGCGCCCTCGGCCAAGTCCGTATCCGTAGTCGGGGACTTCAACTACTGGCTGGAAGGGGAGCACCCCCTGAACGTCCGCTGGGACGAAAGCGGCATCTGGGAGGGGTTTATCCCGGGCCTGGACCAGGGCACGCTCTACAAATACAAAATCCATTCGCACGTCAACGATGCGAAAACCGAAAAAGCCGACCCTTATGCCCGGCGCAGCGAACATCCGCCGAAAACCGCATCGGTGGTCTGGGCGGACGATTACAAATGGAAGGACGCCACCTGGATGAAAAACAGGGCCTCCCACAACGGGCTGGACAAACCCTATTCCGTATACGAGGTGCACCTGGGTTCCTGGAAGCGGAACAAAGACAACGAATTCCTAACCTACCTGGAACTTGCCGAGGACCTGGTGGCCTATGTAAAGGAAATGAATTTCACCCATGTGGAGTTTATGCCGGTAATGGAATACCCCTTTGACCCGTCCTGGGGCTACCAGCTCACCGGGTATTTTGCACCGACCTCCCGTTTCGGGAAGCCGGAAGACTTCAAGGTGCTGATCGATGCGCTGCACCGGGCCGGGATCGGCGTGATCCTGGACTGGGTCCCGTCCCACTTCCCGGAGGATGCCCACGGACTGGGCAATTTCGACGGCTCCCACCTGTACGAACACCCGGATCGCCGCAAAGGCTACCACCCAGACTGGAAGAGCCTGATCTTTAATTACGGGAGGAATGAAGTGCGGGCCTTTCTGATCAGCAACGCCCTTTACTGGCTGGACCAGTTCCATGTGGACGGCCTGAGGGTGGATGCGGTGGCATCCATGCTCTACCTGGATTACTCCCGGGAAGAGGGGGAGTGGGAGCCGAACATGTACGGGAATAATGAACACCTGGAGGCCATTTCCTTTATCCGCGAGCTCAACACCCAGGTCTATGGCAATTTCGAAGGGGTGCAGACCATCGCCGAGGAATCCACGGCCTTCTCAAAAGTCACCAAGCCGGTGGATATCGGGGGCCTCGGGTTCGGTATCAAGTGGATGATGGGCTGGATGCACGATACGCTCGAATATTTCAAGAAGGAACCGATCTACCGCAGGCACCACCAGAACGACATCACCTTCAGCATGACCTATGCCTTTACGGAGAACTTTATGTTGCCCTTCTCCCACGACGAGGTGGTCTACGGGAAGCAATCCCTGTTGTACCGCATGCCCGGGGACGAATGGCAGCGGTTTGCCAACCTGCGGTTGCTGTTTGGCTATATGTTTACCCACCCCGGGTCTAACCTGTTGTTTATGGGCGGGGAATTCGGCCAGTCCTCCGAGTGGAATTTCCAGCAAAGTCTCGACTGGCACTTGCTGCAGTACGATTTCCACAAGGGCGTTCAGGAGGCGGTCAGGGACCTCAATACGCTTTACAGGGAACAACCGGCCCTGTACGAGAAACAGTACAGCCAGGAGGGCTTTCGCTGGATCGATTACGGGGATGCCGCAAATTCGGTGCTCACCTACATGCGGATGGGGAATGAATCCAAGGACGACCTGGTGATTGCCTGCAACCTGACGCCCGTCCCCCGCGAGGGATACCGGATCGGGGTTCCGAAGACCCGGCAGTTAAAGGAAATATTCAACAGCGATGCGGAGAAGTACGGCGGCAGCGGCATGGAAAACGGGGTAGCCAAAATCACGAAGACGCCCTGGCACGGATACGACCGGTCCATCGAGGTGAATCTGCCGCCTCTGGGGGTGGTGGTTTTCCGTTAAAAAACAGGCGCAAACGTTATCGTTCATATTTGCCCGGGAGAACATTTCCTTTTCTCGCAGCTTTGTCTTTTTTTTGTGAGGCTTAAACAGAACCAACTATGATCACCAATACAGAACTGGAGTACAAAGGGAATTTGTACCCCAATCAAGTGGTGGACTACCATAAAGATTCCGGGAAATTTTATTTTACCACCGATAACGGGGTAGTCCTGGAAATCACCATCCTGCGCAACAGCACCCTGCGTTTCCGATACGCCACCGATTACAATTTTGAACCCGACTTTTCCTATGCCATCGCCCCGGACCACAGCCGCGGGTACAACGAACTCAGGGAAGAAGAAACCGCATCGGATTACCGGATCCTCACCTCCCGCCTGCAGGTGCTGGTAGACAAGAAAAGCCTGCGCGTGCAGATCTCCGACCTGGAGGGGAACATCATCAATGAGGACGAACTGGGCTTCCACTGGGAGGAAAACTATGCCTTCGGGGGGAACACGGTCAAAATGAGCAAGATCACCCAGTCTTCCGAGAGTTTTTACGGGATGGGTGACAAGGCGACCCATTCCAACCTCAAGGGGAGGCGTGTAAACAACTGGGTTACTGACCAGTATGCCTTCGGGAAGGAACAGGACCCGCTCTACAAGGCGATCCCGTTTTTTATCGGTCTGCACAACAACCAGGCCTATGGGATATTTTTCGATAACTCCTTTTGCACGCATTTCGACTTTGCCCACGAGCGGCGGAATGTCACCAGTTTCTGGGCAGACGGAGGCGAGATGAATTATTATTTCTTCTACGGGCCCGCGATTTCCAAGGTGGTACAATCCTATACGGATCTTACGGGCACCCCGGAGCTCCCGCCCATGTGGGCCCTGGGCTACCACCAGTCCAAATGGAGCTACTACCCTGAAAAGCGCGTCAGGGAACTGGCAAGGAACTTCCGGAAGCTCAAAATCCCCTGCGACGCCATTTATCTGGACATTGACTACATGGACGGGTTCCGGTGCTTCACCTGGGACAAGAAACGCTTCCCGGATCCCAAAAAGATGATAACCGACCTTGAAAAGGACGGTTTCAAGACCGTGGTGATGATCGACCCGGGCATCAAGGTAGACCGGGATTACTGGGTCTACCAGGAAGGCCTTGAAAACGATTATTTCTGCAAACGGGCTGACGGCCCCATCATGCACGGGAAGGTCTGGCCGGGTCCCTGCAGCTTCCCGGATTATACGAATCCCGAAGTGCGGCAATGGTGGGCCGGCCTCTATGAGGACTTTATCAAGGATTCCGGGCTGCACGCGGTATGGAACGACATGAATGAGCCCGCCGTGATGGAGGTGCCTACCAAGACGGCCCCCCTGGATATGCGGCACGATTACGACGGCAACCCCTGCAGCCACCGGAAAGCCCACAATGTGTACGGCATGCAGATGGTCCGGGCCACCTATGAGGGGGTCAAGAAATACGTGTTCCCGAAACGCCCCTTCGTGATTACACGGGCGGCCTATTCGGGTACCCAGCGATACTCGTGTACCTGGACGGGCGACAACGTGGCTACCTGGGAACACCTTTGGATTGCCAACGTGCAGGTGCAGCGGATGTGCATGAGCGGCTATTCCCATGTGGGGTCCGATATAGGGGGGTTTGCGGAACAACCCAACGGGGAACTCTTTGCCCGCTGGGTACAGCTGGGGATCTTCCACCCGTTTTGCCGGGTCCACTCCAGCGGCGACCACGGCGACCAGGAGCCCTGGTCCTTTGACGAGGAGGTGACGGGCATCGTGCGGAAATTCATCCAGCTGCGCTATCAGTTGCTACCCTACCTGTACACCAGTTTCTGGAGGTATATCAAGGAAGGGGTACCCATGCTCAAACCCCTGGTATACTACGATCAGGAAGATACCCAGACGCATTTCCGCACGGACGAATTCATCTTCGGGGACCAGATCCTGGTCTGCCCCATACAGGAGCCCAATGCCAAGGGGCGCAGGATGTATGTCCCTCGCGGGAAATGGCATAATTTCTGGACGGGGGAAATCGTCGAAGGCGGCAGCGAAAAGTGGGTGGTGGCCGACATCGACAAGATCCCGATTTTTATCCGGGAAGGCGCCATCATCCCGAAATTCCCGGTGCAGCAGTATGTGGGCGAAAAGAAACTGGAGCAGATGGAACTCAATGTCTACTACAAGCTGGGTCAGGAGCAATCCACCCTCTACGAGGATGCCCAGGACGGCTACGACTACAAGAAGGGCGGTTACAGCATCCGGAACTTCCGTTTCAACGGGAAGGAAAAGGAGGTGATGCTGCAGCAGTTCAAGGACGGTTCCTATATCACCTCCTACGAAAAATTCAAGATCAGCCTGATCGGGCTGCCCTTCCGGATCAAGAGCGTTCAGCTGGACAACGAGACCATACCCCTGAAGGAACTGCGGATAAACGGGGACAACACTATCGAAGTGAGCAAAAATTTTAGCGTATTGCACATTTCCGGGAAGTGAAATTTTCGTAAATTTCCAGTTGGATGAATCTTAAAATGCCCCATATGAGAAAGGCCCTGTTGCTGATCGTACTCTTCTTCGGAGTCACGGCCTGTAAGACGAATCCGTTTACGGGTAAAAGTACCCTGAATTTTTACCCGAACAGCCAGATTTTCCCGATGGCTTTTGCCCAGTACGACCAATTCCTCGAGGAAAACAAGGTAGTCGACTCCGGGGCCGAGGCCAATATGATCACCGCGGTCGGGCAGCGCATTGCCTCCGCGGCAGAGCGCTGGCTCACGGCCAATGGGTACCCCGGGTACCTTAAGGACTACCAGTGGGAATACAACCTGGTGCAGGACGAAACGGTCAACGCCTGGTGCATGCCCGGGGGCAAGATCGTCTTCTATACCGGGATCCTGCCCATTTGCCAGGGAGAAACAGGCGTTGCCGTGGTGATGGGCCATGAAGTGGCCCACGCCCTTGCGGACCACGGGGCCCAGCGTATGAGTGCAGGGATGCTGCAGCAGATCGGCGCCGTCGGGGTAGCGGTGGCCGTGGACGACCCGGAAAAGCGGAATGCCTATATGCAGGCCTATGGCCTGGGGAGCACGGTGGGGGGGATGCTCCCCTTCAGCCGGAGCCACGAAACCGAAGCCGACCGTATCGGGCTGCAGATTATGGCCATAGCCGGATACAACCCGGACGAGGCCGCGGAACTCTGGAAGCGGATGAAAGCCCAGGGCGGGCAGGCACCCCCGGAATTCCTCAGTACGCACCCTTCCAACGAAACCCGGATTGCCAACCTGACCGAGTGGGCACCACTGGCCAAGGAAGAAGCCCGGAAATTTGGCGTTACTACTTTCAGGTAGGCAGCCCATCTAATAATCGTATATTGAAAACCATTCACTAAACCGGATGGTTTTTTTATGGCAAAAGCATTTGCACACAAAGGCAGCCCCAAACTCCTGAATGCCTGGGCATTCTACGATTGGGCCAATTCCGTCTACAGCCTTACCGTGGTCTCGGCTGTATTCCCCCTTTACCTGGGAGCTATCTTCCGTCAGGCCGGCGTGGAGCAGGTAACCGTTCTGGGCGTAACCATGGGGCGTACCCCCCTGATCAGCTATGTGACGGCTGCTGCCTTTATTGTCATCGCGCTGATCACCCCTTTGCTTTCCGGTATTGCGGATTACCTGGGCAACAAGAAGGTCTTCATGAAAGCCTTCTGCTACCTGGGCGGGGCTTCCTGCATCGGGCTTTACTGGTTCACCCTGGAGACCCTGTATGCCGGTTTGGTTTTCTATTTCCTCGGGGTGGTCGGGTTCTGGGTGAGTTTTGCGATGAACAACTCCTACCTCCCGGATATCGCCTACCCGGAACAGCAGGACCGGCTGAGCGCGAAGGGCTTTTCCCTGGGTTATATCGGCAGCGTGATTTTGTTGCTTATTAACCTTGCCATGGTGCTGAACCCGGACGTTTTCGGCATCCCGGATTCCGCAAACCAGCCCGCGGAAATCCTGGCCATGAAATATTCCTTCGTAAGCGTGGGCATCTGGTGGATTGGTTTCAGCCAGTACACCTTTTACCACCTGCCCAGGGGCTACCGGCGGGAAGGCAGGCGGACGCACATCATCTTCAACGGATTCCGTGAACTGCAGGGGGTCTGGAGGCAGCTGGGTCAATTGCCGGAGCTCAAGCGCTACCTCGGGGCATTTTTTGTTTACAGTATGGCCGTTCAGACCGTCATGCTGATCGCAGCCTATTTTGGGGAAGAGGAAATTGCCTGGGGGACGGATTCCGAACGGACCACGGGCCTGATCGTCAGCATCCTGGTGATCCAGCTGGTGGCTGTTGCGGGCGCCACCCTGACGGCCCGGGCATCGAAGGCCTTCGGGAATATCCCGACCTTGGTGGCCATCAACGCCCTGTGGGTGGGGATCTGCATCTACGCCTATTTTGTGCGGCAGCCAATGGAATTTTACCTGGCTGCCGGCCTGGTGGGCCTGGTCATGGGGGGAATACAGGCGCTTTCGAGGTCTACCTACTCCAAGTTCATGCCGGAAACCACCGATACCACGTCTTTTTTCTCCTTTTACGATGTTGCCGAAAAAATTGGGATCGTCATCGGGATGTCCATCTTCGGGCTGGTCTCCCAACTGAATAACAGCATGCGGCCTGCAGCCCTCCTGTTGGGCGTCTTTTTCCTGATCGGGATCGTGCTGCTGATGCGGGTACCCCGCAAAAAATAACCCCGGGCAGTCGCTTTGCGGCTGTCCGGGGTGACTGTGACGTCTTCTGATTGTATGCTATCGGTTCAGTCTTTGACAACATCCCCCGAACCGGAGGTTTTGCTGTCTACGCTTGCCGGGTTCCCCCGGTAATGGATATCGCCCGATCCCGATACCCGTGCGGTCAGGGATTCCGTGGCGGTAACACGTACATCGGCAGATCCGGAAACTACTGCCTCCACTTCACGTGCGGACAAGTCAAAGGCTTTGACGTCCCCCGAACCGGAAACCCGGATTTCCACCGACCCGGCCGTCCCGCTCAGGACGATGTCCCCGGAACCGGAAAGGGAAGCTTCCACGTGGTCCGCATCCAGTTCCAGGGTAATATCCCCGCTTCCGGACATGCCGGTCTCAAAACGATCTGCTTTCAGGCGGGTCTTGCCCACGATATCCCCGGAGCCCGAGAGGGTAACTTCACGGATCGATTCTACCGGCACCGTTACCTGTATGCCGCCACCCTTCCAGCTGGAGGGTTGGAGGTTGTATCCTTTTTCGGTCCGAATCACCAGGGAACCCTCCCGGTTTACTTCCGTAACCAGGTGTTCGAGCAGGTTTTCTTCCCCGCTGATGGTGATTTGGCCCTCCGGACCCGGGACGAGTTCCACATCGAACCATCCCGAGAGGGATACCCCCTCGTAACTACCCACTTCACGCGTTTCCGTCACGGTATTGCCGTTGCCCTTGACGCGTTTGCCCCATTGGCCGCTCAGGTTACAGGCGGTCAGCAGGCAGAGGATTCCGAGTAATGCTGATTTTTTCACGATTTTCAATTTGTTTGATGCTATTAGTGTTTGTTTTTATCCTTTCCGGACGCTGCCGGCCCCGCTGGCTTTGCTCTCCAGTTTATCGGGGTTTCCCCTGTAGGTGAGCCCGCCGGCACCCGATACGCGGGCCCTGAGGGATTCATTTGCCGTGACGTCCGCATCCGAGGATCCGGAAAGTTCGGCGTCCACGTGCCGGGCCGTCAGTCCGTAGGCATCCAGGTCGGAGGCGCCGGACCCTTCGATTTCCAGGGTTTCGGCAGCCCCGGACAGCCTTAGTTCGGAAGCCCCCGACATGTCTACCAGCACGGTTTCCGCCGTAACGTCCAGTTCGCAATCCGCTGCACCCGAAATACTGGCCTTAAAGCGGTCTGCGGTCAATGCCACCTCCCCGATCAGGTCGGAGGCCCCACTGGCGGAAACCTCGGAGATGGATTCCACCGGTACCCAGATGCGGATCCCGTCTTTCCTGAATTCCCGTCCGGGTTCTAGCTGTATGCCTCTTTCGACGTGGATTTTCAATTCATTTCCGCTGACTTCCGTGATGATGTGTTCCATCAGGTTTTCCTCCGCCTCCACCCGGAGCTGCCCTTCGCTTCCGGCTACCAGGTAGACGGTGAAGATATGCGAAACGGAAACCGCGTCGTAGCTCCCTACCTGACGCTCTTCGGTAACCTGGTTGCCATTGCCTTTGATTCGTTTTCCCCACTGCCCGTTCAGGTTGCAGGCCGTCAGCAGGCAGATTATACCGAGTAATACTGTATTTTTCATATCGATTCCTAATTGGTGTTAAACTGTTTATTGGCGGTTAAAGGAGATATTCCCGTATTCGCTGGTTATGTTGACGCTATTCCCGCTGGAAGAGGAGCCGTAATACCCCTGGTAGTAGCGGCTGCTGTTCTTTTCGCGGCTCACGTTGATGGTGAAATCCTCCTTGCCGCTGACCCCGGCGTATTCCGAACTGATTTCGAAATTAAAATGGTAGGCCGGGTCGTATCCGATTTTGATCCCCGTATAGTCGGTCCGGATGTTGATGTCCCCGGCATCCTGTGCCATCCGCTCGATCCGGATGGACCCGTAGTCTGCCGTGATGTCCACATCCCCGTGAATGGTGCCCAGCTTCACGTTGATATAATCCCCGGAACCTCGGATATTATTCGCTTCCCCCACGTCCAGGTTGCCGTAATCGCTCGAATAGGTCAGGTTTTCCATTTGTTCCACGGCGGAGTCCGTATAATCCGCTGAGATGTCCAGGTCCCCGGCTTTTTCGATGACGAACCCGGAATAATCCGCACGGATCTTGCCGGAATTCATGAAACCGATGCGGGATTTGGAGGTGTAATCGAAGCTGAGTTCGTTATTCCTTCCGCGTAGCTCGCCCAGGTCCAGCCGGCCATAGTCGCAGGAGATCCGGGCATGCCCGTCCAACCGGTCCAGGCTGATGTTGCCGTAATCGTTGCTGAGGTTGACCGAGTTCTTCACCGGCATCCTGACCGTATAGTTGATCTGCATGTTCACGTTGTTGTTCTTGCCCCACCAGCCCCAGGAATTGTCCTTGCCGATACGGGTCCGGGCCGAAACCATGGAGGCGCTTGCCTCGAACTCCACAGTGATCTCCTCCAGTTTGTTTTGAACTTTGTCCTCGTTGTTCCCGTTGGTGGTAATATGTACCTCGATTACAACGCGGTTTTCGTTCCAGGAAGTGAGCACCAGGTTTCCGAAGCTGTTGTCGATTTTCAGCAGCGCATCGGAATTGACGTTGAATTCCTTTTTGATTGTTTTTTCCTTGGTATGCCGACCGCGGAGTTCGGGGTCGTTGGCCCGTGCCGGGCCAAGGCAGGTTACCAGGGCCAGGAAGAGCGGGATGATTTTAAATGACATTCGTCGCATTGTTTTCGTTTTTGAATTGTTTGATTTCTTCTATTTTTTCCATCACCTGCTGCAACAGGTCGATGCGGGTTTGAAAATTGTTGATCATGGCCTGCAGGATCATTTTGCTGTTGCCGCCCTCCACGAGGTCGGATTCCAGGCGCTGGTAATCGGCCTCCAGTTGCTGTAGCTGCCGGAGCGCATCGTCGATAAGCGGCCGGGTTTCCGGGCTGCTCAGGGCTTCGAGTTCCTGTACCTCCTGCGCCACCAGGTTGGCAAAATAGTGGGAGGTCTGGGAAGCTTCCGGGGAGATACTGGCCACCTGTTCCTCCATGGAGGCGTCGGGCCTCAGCAGGAAAACGGATGCGGTAAGCAACAGGGCCACCGTGGCGGCTATCGAAAGCGGCCTCCACAAATTGAGGCGGCGCCGGCTACTCCTGCCTGCCTGTTTCCCCAGGCGTTCCCGGAACCGGTCCCGGTGTCCTTCTGCTGGTTCCCGCAGGTCCAGGGACCCCCTGAGATCCCCGAATAATGATTCTATGGTATCGTTCTCTTTCATACGCTTGGTGTAATGGACAGTTTCTTGCGCAGGCTGTCTTTGGCCCTGGAGATGGTTGTCCTGCAATTGCCGTAGCTCATGTCCATGATTTCACTGATTTCCTTGTAATCATAACCTTCGATTAAGTGTAAGGTCAAAGAAATTCTGTAGCTGTCTTTTAGCTGCTTCATGGTTTCCAGTACTTTTTGAGCCATTTGTTCCGTACTCCCGGAATCAGCCACAGCTTCATCCTTATCTTCGACCTTGTTTAATACACTTTCCAATCCCACTTCCTGCAGTTTCTGCTGCTTCCGGTAGTGGTAAATACTGTTGTTGATCACGATGCGTTTCAACCAGGCCCCGAAGGTTACCTCCCCTTTGAAGGTATCCAGCTTGGTAAATGCGCTCAGAAACGATTCCTGCATGATATCTTCAGCTTCTGCGGAATCCTTTACGATGCGTACCGCCGTGTTGTACATGGCGTGATAGTACTGATCGTAAATCTTCATCTGAGCCCGTTGGTCGCCTTTCAAACACGCTTGCAACAAAACATCAGTATGTTCATTATGCTGGCTCAAAAAGTTGTTATTTGTCTTAGAGATGAATCAATTTACGGATTGTTACAGTTGGTGCAGACTAAAATTGCGGCCATGGCATGGGAATTGTCATTACTAAATGGAAAAATTGTTGATTAATGGCATTAATGGTTTGGAATACAAACAATTATGTTTTGCAACATCCGCTATGAAATTGAAACGAACTGTCCGTAGGTGACAGAATGACCGAAATTTACTGCATGTCTGAATCAAAATTTATATCGCTTGACAAACTGTCGCTCCAGGACCTGGACCAGGATTCCGAATTGATCCCGCTCCTGACCCCTGAAGACGAGCAGGAAATGCACAACGAGGAACTCCCCGAAACGCTGCCGATCCTTCCGCTTCGGAACACCGTCCTTTTCCCAGGGGTCGTTATCCCCATAACGGCCGGCAGGGACGCGTCCATCAACCTCATCCGGGATGCCAACCAGGGCTCCAAGGTGATCGGGGTGGTTGCCCAGAAGGATGAAGAGGTTGAAAACCCCGGCATCAAGGATATCCACACCCTGGGAACCGTGGCCCGTATCCTCCGGGTGCTGCAGATGCCCGACGGGAACACCACGGTGATCATCCAGGGGAAAAAGCGGTTCAAGGTGGCGGAAATCCTCACGGAAAAGCCCTACCTCACCGCCACCGTGCGGGAAACCCGGGAAAAGCGCCCGAAGCGGGACAATGTGGAGTTTTCCACCATAATCGATTCCATCAAGGAACTCGCCCTGCAGATCATCAAGGATAACCCGAACATCCCCAGTGAGGCTTCCTTTGCCATCAAGAATATCCAGAGCGATTCCTTCCTGATCAATTTCGTATCGTCCAACCTGAACCTCGAGGTACAGGAAAAGCAGGATCTACTCGAGATCTCGGACCTCAAGCAGCGCGCCCTGGCCACCCTGAAGCACCTCAATACCGAATTCCAGAAGCTGGAATTGCGCAACGAACTGCAGTCCAAGGTCCGCAGCGATATGGACCAGCAACAGCGGGAGTACTTCCTGCACCAGCAAATGAAGACCATCCAGGAGGAACTGGGCGGACTCTCTTTTGACGAGGAGATCGAGGAGATGGAAGAGCGGGGCAAGAAAAAGAAATGGTCCGAGGCGGTTGGCGAACATTTCGAGAAGGAACTCGCCAAGCTCCAGCGGATGAACCCCCAGGTAGCGGAATACTCCATACAGCGGAACTACCTGGACCTGCTGCTGGATCTCCCTTGGGAGGAATACTCCAAGGACCGGTTCGACCTGAAACGGGCCGAAAAGATCCTCGACCGGGACCACTACGGACTGGAAGACGTCAAGCGCCGCATAATCGAATACCTGGCGGTACTCAAACTGCGGAACGACATGAAATCCCCCATCCTCTGCCTCTATGGCCCCCCCGGGGTGGGAAAGACCTCTTTGGGCAAGTCCATCGCGGAGGCCCTGGGCCGGGAGTACGTAAGGATGTCCCTTGGAGGCCTCAGGGACGAAGCGGAGATCCGCGGGCACCGGAAGACCTATATCGGCGCCATGCCGGGCCGTATCATCCAGAGCATCAAAAAAGCAGGTACCTCGAACCCGGTATTCATCCTCGATGAGATCGACAAGCTCTCCAGCAGCTCCCAGGGGGACCCCTCCTCGGCCATGCTGGAAGTCCTGGACCCGGAACAAAACAGCGATTTCTACGACAATTTCCTGGAAATGGGCTACGACCTGTCCAAGGTGATGTTCATCGCCACGGCGAATAACCTGTCAACCATCCAGCCGGCCCTGCGCGACCGGATGGAGATCATCAATGTGACGGGGTACACCATTGAGGAAAAGGTGGAGATTGCCAAGCGACATCTGCTGCCCAAGCAACTTGCCGAACACGGCCTGACCTCCAGGGATCTGCGCATCGGCAAAAAGCAGCTCGAGAAAATCGTGGAGGGTTATACCCGGGAATCCGGGGTGCGCGGCCTGGAGAAGCAGATCGCCAAGATGGTCCGGTACGCTGCGCGGAACATCGCCACGGAAGACGCTTATGAGGTAAAGGTCACCAATGCCATTATCGAGGAGGTACTCGGAGCCCCGCGCATGGAGCGGGACAAATACGAGAACAACGAGGTGGCCGGGGTGGTTACCGGCCTTGCCTGGACCAGCGTGGGCGGCGACATCCTGTTCATCGAGTCCATCCTTTCCAAAGGGAAGGGGAACCTAAACATTACCGGGAACCTCGGGAAGGTGATGAAGGAATCGGCCACCATCGCCCTGGAATACATCAAGTCCAATGCCGAATCCTTCGGGATAGACCCGGAGGTCTTCGAGAAATACAATGTGCACATCCACGTGCCGGAAGGGGCGACGCCCAAGGACGGGCCCAGTGCCGGGATCGCCATGCTGACTTCCCTGGTGAGCCTTTTCAGCCAGCGCAAGGTGAAAAAGAGCATTGCCATGACCGGGGAGATCACTCTCAGGGGCAAGGTGCTCCCGGTGGGCGGGATCAAGGAGAAAATCCTGGCGGCCAAACGGGCCCGCATCAAAGAAGTCATCCTCTGCGAGGAAAACCGCAGGGACATTGCGGAGATCAAGGAGGATTACCTGAAAGGACTTACCTTCCACTATGTCACCGATATGAAAGAAGTCATCGACATCGCGGTGACCAAACAGAAGGTTAAGGGAGCCAAGACCCTCTAGGGCAGCCGGGCAGTCCCACCTGCCTAAATTGTGTACTTTTGAGCATGCGGAAAATCTCCATTGCCATCGACGGCTATTCATCCACGGGCAAAAGCACCCTGGCGCGGCAGCTGGCCAGCGCCCTCGGGTACATCTACATCGACACGGGGGCCATGTACCGGGCAGTAACCCTGTATGCGCTCCGGGAGGGATTAATCGGAAAGGAGCCGGATGAGGCTGCGCTTGCTGGCCGCCTGCCCGGTCTGGATATCGGGTTTGAACTCAATAAAGGCAACGGGCGATCGGAGATTACCCTCAATGGGGAAAACGTGGAAGGGGAGATCCGCACCCTGGAGGTTTCCCGCCATGTTAGCCAGGTGGCTGCCATTGGGGCTGTCCGGGAGAAACTGGTTGCCCAGCAACAAAAAATGGGTTCCCGGGGCGGGGTGGTGATGGATGGCCGGGACATCGGAACCGTGGTGTTGCCCAGGGCAGACCTGAAGATTTTTATGACGGCCAGCGCCGAGATCCGGGCCGGCAGGCGGTATAAGGAACTGCTGGACCGGGGGGAGGAAGTCCGTTTCGAAGACGTGCTGCACAACGTGAGGGAAAGGGACTACCTGGACTCCCATCGCGCCATTTCCCCCCTGAAAAAGGCGGATGACGCCATCGAATTCGACAACAGCGATATGGGGATGAAGGAGCAGTTCGAACGCATCCATGCCTTTGCCCTCCGGGTAATAGATCAAAAAAAAGGCGCCTCGTGAAAAGCGCCCCATTTCCTAAAAAATAAAGGTTCTTTTAAGGGGTCGGGATGACCAGGACCTGGTCCGGATGGATGACGTCCGGGTTGTTGAGGATATTCCTGTTCGCCTCGAAAATCTGTTTGTATTTCATGGGATCCCCGTAATAGTGCTTTGCGATCTTGCTCAGTGATTCGCCGGCTTTGACCACGTGCCGGTGGTAGACGGAAGCATCTTCCACCTTGATGTTGGCCTTGATATCGGAAGGGCTCTCACCCCCGATTTCCTTGATTTTATCCCAGAGGAGGTTTTTCTCGTACTGGGTGCGGGTGGTGCCTTTGATTTTCAGGACGCCGTTCTCTTCCCCCACATCCCCGTCTTTGACACCCAGCTTCTGGCCGAGGTCCAGCACGGGCTGGTATTTGGACTTAACACTCATAAATTTCAATTTAACAGTTATAAATTCTGGAGTTTCAAGATACGAATTCAAACCCTAATTCGCCGCCTGCGGGCCCAAAAACCCCCGTCCTCCGGCCGAAAAAAAGCATGTCCGCGGCATAAAAACCGCCGGTAGCGGGAGGCTGCCTCAGAATTACTTGGTAATAAGCGGTTTTCGTTGTATTTTTGCAGACCTTTTTCGCGTACGGAACCAGGAGGGAAAAGGGATAACAACACAAGTATAGAAACAACTTCCGGAGCAGGTGCTCACTCCTGGCGGGCTTCGGGATACAAACAAGATCAGCAAATGGCTGAAGAAAACAAAACGGAGGAAGCAGTAGAAACTGTGGAGGCCAAAGTGCAGGAAGCCCCTGCAAAAAAACAGGACCCGCAACAGTTCCTGGAAAATTTCGACTGGGATAAGTACGAAGAGGGAATCGAGCGGGTAGAGGACGAAAAGCTGAAGGAATTCGAGCAGCTCGTCAAAGAGAATTTTGTAGATACCGCCGATGAGGAGGTAGTGGAGGGGAAAATCACCCACATTACGGACCGCGAGGCGATCATCGATATCAATGCGAAGTCCGAAGGGGTCATTTCCCTGAACGAATTCCGCTACAACCCGGACCTCAAGGTAGGTGACACCGTGGAAGTACTGATCGACATCCGCGAGGATAAAAACGGTCAACTGGTGCTTTCCCACCGGAAAGCCCGTACCATCAAGGCCTGGGAACGGGTCAACGATGCCCACGACAAGGAAGAGGTCGTCACCGGTTACGTGAAATGCCGCACCAAGGGCGGGATGATCGTGGACGTTTTCGGTATCGAAGCCTTCCTTCCCGGATCCCAGATCGACGTCAAGCCGATACGCGACTACGACCAGTATGTAGGCAAGACCATGGAGTTCAAGGTGGTCAAGATCAACCAGGAATTCAAGAACGTGGTTGTCTCCCACAAGGCGCTGATCGAGGCCGATATCGAGGAGCAGAAGAAGGAGATCATCAGCCAGCTGGAAAAAGGCCAGGTACTGGAAGGGGTTGTCAAGAACATCACTTCCTACGGCGTATTTATCGACCTGGGCGGCGTGGACGGCTTGGTGCACATCACCGACCTGTCCTGGAGCCGGATCAACCACCCCAACGAGGTGGTGGACCTGGACCAGAAGCTCAATGTGGTCATCCTGGATTTCGACGAAAACAAATCCCGCATCCAGTTGGGTATCAAGCAGCTTGAAAAGCATCCGTGGGATGCCCTGGGCGATGAGATCAAGATTGGCGACAAGGTGAAGGGCAAGGTAGTGGTCATCGCAGACTACGGTGCCTTCCTGGAAGTGGCCGAAGGTGTGGAAGGACTTATCCACGTTTCGGAAATGTCCTGGTCCACCCACCTGCGCAGTGCACAGGATTTCGTAAAAGTGGGCGACGAGCTCGAGGCAGTGGTCCTTACCCTGGACCGCGAGGACCGCAAGATGTCCCTGGGCCTCAAGCAGCTCACCCCGGACCCGTGGACCGATATCACCAGCAAGTATCCCGTTGGATCCCGCCACAAGGGGATCGTACGGAACTTTACCAACTTCGGGGTCTTTGTGGAACTCGAGGAAGGTATCGACGGGCTGATCTATATTTCGGACCTGTCCTGGACCAAGAAAATCAAGCACCCTTCGGAATTTGTAACCGTTGGGGACGAGATGGAAGTGGAAGTACTGGAACTCGACGTGGACGGGCGCAAACTGAGCCTCGGACACAAGCAGACCCAGGAAAACCCCTGGGACAAGTACGAGGACGAGTTTGGAGAGGGGACGACCCACAAGGCTGCGATCACCGAGATCGTCGACAAGGGTGCCATCATTGAATTCAATGAAGACATCACTGCCTTTGTGCCCCAGCGCCACATGGAGAAGGAAGACGGCAAGAAGCTCCAGCGCGGGGAAGAAGCCGAATTCAAGATCATCGAGTTCAATAAGGATTATAAGCGGGTGGTCGCCAGCCACACGGCAATTTTCAAGGAAGAAGAGCAGCGCAACGTTCGCGCCGCCAGACGGAAATCTGCCCAGGCCGACGAGAACAAGCCTACCCTCGGGGACGCCAATGAGCAACTCCAGGCCCTTAAGGACAAGATGGAAGGAAAAGGCAAGAAGAAATAACCTGCCTTCCGACACAGTCACAAACCCCGGTAACCCCGGGGTTTTTTTATGCCTGCAACCGGAGGGGAGGCTGGCAACAGGAGGCCCCGGCACCCGGGAAGGAGGCCCTGGCACCCCGGGAAGGAGGCCCCGGTACCCGCGGAAACCCTGGGTCGGCTTCCGGCCACCAATTGGAGATAATTGCCTATTTTTGTCCCAGAAACGATCGAGCCGGCCCGGTATGAGTCAAAAAGTGCTGCTTTCCTCCAAAGAGATCCACATCATCCTGCACCGGCTTGCCTGTCAACTGTTGGAGCGCCACCTCGATTTCAGCGATAGCGTCCTGATCGGCCTGCAACCCCGGGGCACCTTCCTCGCGCGGCGACTCCTCGAATTGCTGGAAACAGATTATAAGGTCACCGGGATCCCGTTCGGGCTCCTGGATATCACATTTTACCGGGACGATTTCCGCCGAGGGGATAAAACCCTGGCTGCCAGCAGTACCCATATCGATTTCCTGGTGGAGGGGAAGCGGGTGGTGCTCATCGACGACGTACTGTTCACCGGGCGCAGCATCCGCGCGGCCCTGACGGCCCTGCAGTCGTTCGGCCGTCCCCGGGAGATAGAGCTGCTGACCCTGATCGACCGCCGGTTCAGCCGCCACCTCCCCATTCAGCCGGATTACCGCGGGCGGCAGGTCGATGCCATCGGCGGGGAACGGGTCAAGGTGTGCTGGAAGGAAAACGAGGGTGAAGATGCAGTATATTTAATCAGCGACAAGGCATGAGTGAGTTAAGCGTACGCCATTTGTTGGGGATCAAGTACCTGAGCCGGCAGGACCTGGACCTGATTTTCGAGACGGCAGACCACTTCAAGGAAGTCCTGAGCCGCTCCATCAAAAAGGTACCCTCCCTCCGGGACATCACCATTGCAAATATTTTCTTCGAGAACAGCACCCGCACCAAGCTCTCCTTTGAGCTGGCCGAAAAGCGGCTGTCGGCCGATGTAATCAATTTTTCGGCTGCCCAGTCCTCCGTCCGAAAAGGGGAGACCCTCATCGATACGGTAAACAATATCCTGTCCATGAAGGTGGATATGGTAGTGATGCGCCACCCGAACCCGGGGGCCGGCATCTTCCTCTCCAAACATGTCAAAGCCTCCATTGTCAATGCCGGGGACGGGGCGCATGAGCACCCTACCCAGGCCTTGCTGGATTCCTATTCCATCCGGGAGAAACTCGGTGGGGTCGGTGGGAAAAAAGTGGTTATCGTGGGGGACATCCTCCATTCGCGGGTTGCCCTGTCGAACATATTTGCCCTCCAGCTGCAGGGCGCCGAGGTCCGGGTTTGCGGACCCAAAACCCTGATCCCCAAATATGTGGAATCCCTGGGGGTCCGGGTGGAACCCAACCTTCGCAAGGCCCTGGAATGGTGCGACGTAGCCAATATGCTGCGCATCCAGAACGAGCGGATGGACATGAGCTACTTCCCGACTACCCGGGAATATACGCGCCAATTCGGGATCAATAAACCGTTGCTGGACAGCCTGGACAAAGATATCGTGATCATGCACCCGGGGCCGATCAACCGCGGGGTGGAGATCACCAGCGATGTAGCCGATTCCAGCCAGTCCATCATCCTCAACCAGGTGGAAAACGGTGTGGCGATTCGGATGGCTGTGATTTATTTGTTAGCTTCAAAAATCAAATAAGGACCCCATGATTTTCGATACCGACGGGAACACCACCATCGTCCTTCAGGAAAAGGTGTCCCTGCAGACATTCCTCAGGAACCTCCAGGAGGCCTACCCGAAGTTCAAAAACAACCACCTGATCATCAACCTGTTTTCCCTCGGGAAACTCACTTCGGATGACGTGCTGGAATTCCTGGAAATCTCCAATACGCACCGGGCAGCCGGGAAGTCCTTTGTGCTGGTCTCCGACGCCCTTTCGTACAACGACCTCCCGGACGAAATCTGTGCCGTGCCAACACTACAGGAGGCCCGGGACATGGTGGAGATGGAGGAAATTGAACGGGACCTGGACCTTTGAGCGGCGGTCCCTCCGGCATGAAACTCCAGATTATCGGCTGCTACGCAGCAACTCCCCGGCTGGAGACCCACCCGAGCTCCCAGGTGCTCGAGACCGGTGGCCACCTCCTGCTGATCGATTGCGGGGAGGGCACCCAGATGGAGTTGAGGCGGTACCGCGTCAAATTTTCCCGTATTGAACATATATTCATCTCCCACCTGCACGGGGACCATTTTTTCGGGTTGCCCGGCCTGATTTCTACCTTTCAGCTGCTGGGCCGGGAAAAACCGCTGAATATCTATGGCCCGAAAGGGCTTAAGGAGGCCATCCTCACTATGTTGCGCGCCGGGGAGACCTATACCCGTTACCCGCTGCGCTTCCGGGAGCTGGACGCGCGGGAACCCGAACAAATCATGGAAGACGACAAACTGGTGGTATCCACGCTTCCCCTGGACCACCGGGTGTATGCGAACGGCTTCCTCTTCCGCAGGAAACCGGGCCTGAGAAAGCTCCGGGCCGGGGTGGCCAAATCCCTTGGCATCGACAAGGCGTACTACCGGAAGATCACCCAGGGCGCGGATGCACTGGCTGCCGACGGGCGCCTGATCCCAAACCGCGAACTGACAGAACCGCCGGCCCCGGCCGCGAGCTACGCCTATTGCAGCGATACTGCCTACAAGCCGGCGCTCGCTGGCTGGATCCAGGGGGTCGATACCCTCTACCACGAGTCCACCTTTCTGGAAACCGAAGCGGGGCTGGCCGCCGAAACCGGTCACTCCACGGCCCGGCAGGCGGCGCAGATTGCGAAGGAGGCCGGCGTCTCCCGTTTGATCCTCGGCCACTATTCAACGCGCTACAGGGACCTGGAGTCCTTCCGGCAGGAGGCGATGGGGGTCTTTCCGGAGGTGGAACTCGCCGGGGACGGGAAGCGCTTCGAATGGGGTCCGAAATAGGGCGAATACCCCCCAGGGAAAGGGCCACGATCCCCCAGTTTTTCTTGAAGTTTGATTATATTGGTATCCTGAACCCGACCCATGGAAAAAGACCTCGGAACGTACCGGAAATCCTATGAAAAAAGGCAGCTTATCGAATCGGAGGCGCCGGAAGAGCCGTTTGCTTTGTTCGCCCAGTGGTTCAGGGATGCCGAAGCGGCTGCAGGCGGGGAGGAGCCCAATGCCATGACACTGGCCACCATGGGCCCGGATGGCTTCCCGAAAAACCGCGTGGTGCTCCTGAAGAAGTTCAGCCCGGAGGGTTTTGTTTTCTATACGAATTACACCAGCGACAAGGGCCGGGCCATTGCGTCCAACCCGAACGTCTGCCTCTCGTTTTTCTGGCCGTATACCGAACGTCAGGTCATTGTCCGGGGGCAGGCCGAAAAAGTCCCGTCCGCGGATTCGGATGCCTATTTTCAATCCCGTCCGGAAGGCAGCCAGCTCGGTGCCCTGGTATCTGACCAGAGCCGGGTGATTCCCTCCAGGGAGTATCTGGAAGGGAAACTGGACGCGGCCGAAAAGAAATTCGCCGGCCGCGAAATACCCCGACCCCCGGATTGGGGTGGGTATCTGGTGCGCCCGGTAGCGGTGGAATTCTGGCAGGGTCGGGAAAACCGCCTGCACGACCGCCTGTGTTACACCCGGGAGGAAGGCGGCAACTGGAAGCGGGAACGCCTGGCGCCCTGAGGTCCGGGAAGCCATTTAAATATGAACACTATGAAAGAAATTATACTGGTAAGGCATGGAAAGTCTTCCTGGGACTACGATGTGGCGGATAAGGACCGCCCCCTGAAACTCCGCGGCATCCAGGACGGACATCGGGTCGCACGGGAAATAAAACAGGACTTCCCGGTACCGGACGCGGTGTTTTCGAGCCCCGCCAACCGGGCCCTGCATACCTGCATGATCCTGATGCGGAGCCTGGAGCTGCCCTTTGGCCTGCTGACGGTGGCCGACGACCTCTACGACTTCTCCGGATCTTCCGTGGCGGCTTTTGCGGCAGCCCTGGATAATGACCTCGACCGGGTCGTCTTTTTTGGACACAACCATGCTTTTACCCATCTTGCAAACAGCTGGGGGGATCAGGCTGTGGGAAATGTCCCCACCAGCGGCCTGGTGCACCTCCGTTTCGATGTTTCCCGTTGGGGCGACATCTCATCCGGGAAAACCCTTCGGACTGTTTTCCCGAAACACCTCAAATAACACTGAATGAACAAACAGTATATCAATCGTGAAATCAGCTGGCTCCGATTCAACGAACGCGTCCTGCAGGAAAGCGAGGACCCCGGAGTACCCCTGATTGAACGGTTGCGCTTCCTTGGTATTTTTTCGAACAACCTGGACGAATTCTTCAAAGTCCGGTACGCCACGGTAAAACGGATCGTCCAGGCCGGGAAATCCGGCAAGAGCGTCCTGGGTGGGGAAAAAGCCAAGGACCTGCTGGAAGAGATCACACAAATCGTCATCGACCAGCAGGAAAAGAGTATCCGTATCCTCCATGAGATCGAACAAAAGCTGGAGGCGGAAAACATCTTCATGATCACCGAGACCGAGATCAGGGAACACCAGGAAGCCTTTTTGCGCTCCTATTTTATCCAGAATGTGAGCCCGGTACTGATGACGATCATTCTGGATGAGAAAACCGAATTCCCCATCCTCAAAGATACCGCGGCCTACCTGGCGGTAAAGATGGCCCTGATCGATACGGAAGGGGATGCCGAAGGCAACGGGGATTACCGCTACGCACTGATAGAAATCCCCAAGGGGATCAACCGGTTTATCGAATTGCCCCCCGAAGGGGACAAGAACTACATCATCCTGTTGGACGACCTGATCCGCTACTCCCTCCGAAGCATTTTCAACATGTTTTCCTACAAGGACATCAGCGCCCACATGATCAAGATCACCCGGGATGCAGAGCTGGACATCGACAATGACCTGAGCAAAAGCTTTATAGAAAAAATTTCCGCCAGTGTGGATAATCGGCGCATCAGCGACCCGGTGCGTTTCGTTTACGACCGCGCCATCGAAAAGGACACGCTCAGCTTCCTGAAGGAGCGGATGGGCATTGAGGATACGGACAGCGTGATCCCGGGCGGCCGCTACCACAACCGCCGGGATTATATGGGCTTCCCCAGCCTGGGCCGTACCGACCTGATCTACGAAAAGATCAAACCGCTGCCGGTATGCGGCCTGGACATGGAAGGCAGCCTCTTTGAGCGCATTGCCGGGAAGGATTACCTGCAGTACACCCCCTACCATACCTTTACCTACGTGATCAAGTTCCTGAGGGAAGCTGCCCTGGACCCGAAAGTCCGGAGCATCAAGATCACCATCTACCGGCTGGCCGACCACTCCCAGGTCACATCCTCCCTGATCAACGCAGTCAAGAACGGCAAGCAGGTCACCGTGCAGATCGAACTCCGGGCCCGGTTCGATGAGCGGGCCAACATTGAATATGCGGAACAGCTTCAGGAAGAAGGCGTCAAGCTCATCTTCGGGGTCCCGGGCCTGAAAGTGCACAGTAAGATCTGTGTCATCGAGCGGGAAGAATCCGAAGGCATCAAGCGGTACGGGTTTATCAGCACGGGGAATTTCAATGAAGCCACAGCACGCATCTACACCGACTACACGCTGTTTACCGCCCACGAGCCCATCCTGAAGGAGCTCAGCAAGGTGTTCGACTTTTTCGAAACCACCTACCGCATTGAAAAATACAGGCACCTGATCGTATCCCCCCATTATACCCGAAGCAGGTTCAGGAAACTCATCAAACAGGAAATCAACAACGCACGGGCCGGGCGGGAGGCGTCGATCCGTATCAAGATGAACAGCTTTACATCTTACGACATGGTGGATCTTCTGTATAAAGCCTCCGAGGCCGGGGTGAAGATCCAGCTGATCATCCGCGGTATTTGCTGCCTGATCCCCGGGATACCCGGCATGAGCAGTAATATCGAGGCGATCAGTATCGTGGATAAATTCCTGGAACACCCGCGGATCTTTATTTTCGGGAACAACGGGGACCCCCAGGTGTTTATTTCCTCTGCGGACTGGATGACCCGGAACCTGGACAACCGGGTGGAAGTTGGCTGCCCTATCTACCAGGAGGACATCAAACAGGAACTGATCGACACCTTCGAAATCTGCTGGCGCGACAATGTCAAGGCCCGGGTTTTCGATGCCGAACAAACCAATACCTACCGAAAAGACGACCGCCCGCCCTTCCGCTCCCAGTTTGAGATGTACGATTATTTTAAGAACAAACTGGAGGCTGGCCGTGAAGATTCGTAAACTCGCCGCCATCGATATTGGCTCCAACGCCATCCGGTTGTTGGTGCAGAACGTGATCGAGTCGCCTGACAGGCCGGTTCAATTCAACAAGAGCGCATTGATCCGCGTCCCGGTGCGCCTGGGGGCGGACAGTTTCCGCGGCGGGCGTATCTCGGAAGAAAATGCTGCCCGGATCCGGGATACCCTGAAGGCTTTTTCCCTGCTGATGAAGGTAAGCGGGGTGGAGCGGTACCGCGCCTGCGCGACCTCTGCCCTGCGGGAGGCTGCCAACGGGGAGGAGGTCCTCCGTGCGGTCGAAAAGGAAACGGGGATGGCCGTGGAACTCATCGACGGGCAGAAAGAGGCGGCCATCATCGCCTCCACCGACCTGAACAAACTCATCCAGCAGGAAGGGAACTACCTCTATATCGATGTGGGAGGCGGCAGCACGGAATACACGGTTTTCTCGGAGGGCCGTGCCATTTCCTCCCGGTCTTTCCGGATCGGAACGGTGCGTTTGCTGGGAGAATTGGTCACCGAAGCGGACTGGCGGGAATTGGAGGCGTGGCTGCGGGAACAAACCCGGGGTTTCCACAAGGTGGATATTATCGGTTCGGGGGGGAACATCAACAAATTGCATAAGATGTCCGGCCGAAAGCAGGGCGAACCCCTGTCCTATATCTGGTTGAATGCCCACTTCCATTTCCTCAGCAGTATGAGCTACGAAGATCGGATCTCGGAACTCGGGCTGAACCCGGACCGTGCGGACGTAATCATCCCTGCCACCCGTATCTTCCTGCAATCGGCGAAATGGAGCCGTTCCAAGCGCATCCACGTACCCCAGATCGGTCTGGCCGACGGGATTATCAAGGACATGTATTTCCGGGAAGACGGACCGGGGACGGGATTCCCGGTACCCTAGGAAAATCCGGGACCTCAGGAATACCCGGTGCCATAGCGGGCTGCCCGGTCAGCCGTGGACCGTCTCGCCTTTCCCCAACCCCCGGACCAGTTCGGCCTCATAGGCAAGCAGGTCCTGCCATTTGCGGTCCACCTCTTCTCGGTTCCCGTATTTGCGGGCGTATTTGAGGAACATCGTGTAGTGGCCGGCTTCGCTGACCATCAGTTTCCGGTAGAATTCGGCGAGTTCGGCATCCTGCAATTCCTCGGAAAGCAACCGGAACCGTTCACAACTGCGGGCCTCAATCAGGGCCGCATACAGCAGGCGGTGGACCAGGTTGTCCTTGCGGCTCCCTCCTTTGGGGAAAAATTTCATCAACGCCACCACATAGTCGTCCTTCCGGTACCGCCCCAGGGTTTTGCCGCGGGCCAGGATACGGTCGTGCACCATTTTAAAGTGGCCCATTTCCTCCCGCGCCAAGGCGACCATTTCGGTGACCAGTTCCGGGTAGTCCGGGAAATTGACAATGAGGGAAATTGCCGTGCTGGCTGCCTTTTGTTCGCAAAAGGCGTGGTCCGTGAGGATCTCATCGATGTTCTTTTCCACGATATTGACCCATCGCGGGTCGGTTGGGAGCTTCAGGCCGAGCATGGGTAGAAATTTTTTCAAAGTTACAAATATCCCGTATCCCGGTGGCATGCCGGTATCCCGGCTTTGGGGAAAGCCAAAGGATTTTCGGATAATTATGGCTATTTTTGAATCCTGAAATGCGCGGGGCCCGGCGCCCTGCGCCGAATCTGTCAACGGCATCGATTTATGGATACGAACAACGCAACCGGGCGTTTGCGAAACCTCCTCTCAGATACCCTGGAACCGTCCCGGCAAGAGTGGCTGTACGGCCGGGTCGATACGGTCTGCACCGAGACTTCCGGCAAAGACCTTTTCCTGGTTTACAGCCTGATCGGGAGGAAGATCCCCGGCCAGTTGGTAACTATTGATAAAGCATCATCCCCCATCACCAAATACCTCCGGGAACAGGGCATCCGTCAGGACCAGCTCGCCCGGATCTACCTGCTTGCCGCAGCACTGGAAGCGGACAGGGAATTTTTCGTGCCCAAGGTGGCAACGCTTATCCAGGTGGCGGATACAGGCGAACTGGTTACCTTCCTGAAATATTTACCCGTATTACCGGGGTCCGGTGCCTTCCTGGACAGCGCCGTCGAGGCCCTTCGCACCAATATAGCCACTGTTTTTGACGCCATTTCCCTGGGCAACCCATATCCCGCCGAGCATTTCAACCAGCAGCAGTGGAACCAGATGTACCTCAAGGCGGCCTTCATGGGGAGGGACCTGCTTAAAATCCTGGATGTGGAAGCCCGGGCCAATGCAGAACTGGCCCGAATCATATCCGATTACGCCCACGAGCGCTGGGCAGCTTCCCGTGCCGTGGACCCGCAGATCTGGAGGCCGGTGGGCCCCTTCCTGGAAGGTGACCTGCTGGGGGACATGGAGCGTTTGCTGCAAAGCCCGGATACCCTGGAGCAAAAAGCCGGGTACCTCTGTTGCCGGGTTTCCGATAAGGACGTTGCCCGGGAACTGATCCGGGAGCACCCACTGAACGAGGAATATGAAAAACAACCTTTTGACTGGAAAGATCTAATAGCTTAACACATGCAAGAAAACCTTCGATTTATAGACCCCCATGTCCACATGACCTCCCGGACCACGGACGATTATGAGGCCATGGCTGCCGCCGGGGTGGTCGCCCTCATTGAACCTGCCTTCTGGCTCGGACAACCCCGGACCCAGGTGGGCTCCTTCCAGGATTACTACAGCAGCCTGGTGGGTTGGGAGCCCTTCCGGGCAAGCCAGTTCGGCATCAAGCACTACTGCACCATCGGGCTCAATTCCAAGGAAGCCAACAACGAACCCCTCGCCGAAGCCGTGATGGAGTTGCTGCCCCTCTACCTGACCAAGGAGAACGTGGTTGCCGTAGGGGAAATCGGCTATGACGACCAGACACCTGCCGAAGACCGTTTTTTCCGCGCCCAGCTCGAACTGGCCAAGGAGATGGGGATGAGTGTGCAGGTCCATACCCCCCACCGGGACAAGAAATCGGGGACTATCCGGAGTATGGAGGTTTGCCTGGAGCACGGCCTGGACCCTGCGGATGTTATCATCGACCACAATAACGAGGAAACGGTCCGGGAAGTGCTGGATCGCGGTTTCTGGGCGGCTTTTACCATCTACCCCAAGACCAAAATGGGGAACGAGCGGATGGTGGAAGTGGTCCGTAAATACGGAAGTGAACGCATCCTGGTGAACAGCTCTGCAGACTGGGGGGTCAGCGACCCTCTGGCGGTGCCGAAAACCGCCTCCCTGATGCTTCGCAAGGGCATCGCACGGGAAGACGTGGAACGGACTTGCTACGGGAACGCCCTGGCGGCCTTTGGCAAGAACAGCACCATGGATGAATCGGACTGGACGGGTGCAGAAGGAATTGACCAACGCAGGCTTTTTAACGACAACAGCGTCCTCAGGGGCCAGCAACCCCGCGTGGATTCCGACCACATCCGCTAAGATGGGCAGGAGCGCCATAATGGGATACCTGCAGTTGATGCGCCTGCCCAACCTGCCCACGGCTGCGGCGGATGTCCTGGCCGGGGGTGCCATTGCCGGGGTATCCCTCCAACTGGACGGACCGTTTAACCTGCCGGATTTGGCCCCGGCGCTTTTCGGCCTGATCCTGGCATCGGTATTCCTGTATGCCGGAGGTGTGGTACTGAACGATGTCTTCGATGCAGATGTAGATGCCCGGGAGCGGCCGGAACGACCGATCCCCCGGGGTGCCGTATCCAGGTCCCGGGCAGCGTTTTTCGGAGGCGGCTTGTTGCTGCTCGGTGTGGTAGCGGCTTCCATGGTACGCATGGAGAGTGGCTATATCGCGGCCATGCTCGCTGCCGCCATCCTGTTATATGATTCCTATGCCAAAAGCTCAGATTTCCTGGGGCCCCTGGTAATGGGGGTTTGCCGGGGGTTCAACCTTTGGTTGGGGATCAGCATCCTGCCGATTGCCGGGGCCGGGTCCTACCTGTGGGTACCCGTGGTTTATATTTTCGCTGTTACCACCATCAGCCGGGGTGAGGTATATGGCGGCAACAAAAAGGCGCTGATTTTGGCAGCCCTGATGTACGTCATCGCGATTTTTGGCGTTGGTATACTGGTGGGTGCAGAAACCACCCGGTTCTGGTTCTCGCTGCCCTTCCTGGCCCTGTTGGCCCTGATGGTCTTCCATCCGCTCTGGCGGGCCTATCAGATCAACCAGCCCGCGGAGATCCGCGGCGCCGTAAAAGGTGGGGTGCTGGGCATCGTTGCCCTCGATGCAGCCTGGGCGGCCGGGTATGGTGGATTGTGGGTAGCCCTGATAATACTGGCACTACTGCCGCTTTCGCGCCTTCTGGCGGCCCGGTTTGCAGTAACCTAAGCAGAGAAACGCATGAAAGAACAAATCGAAATGACCTTCAGCGTGCCGTACCGGCACCGGCTGCTGTTTACCCAGGGGCTGTTCGACCCGGGCAACCCGCTGCTTGCCGACCTCCTTGGCGCATACAGGCCCGGGGTTTCGGTCCGGCTCTTATTCGTGCTCGACAGCGGGGTGGGGGAGGCCCACCCGGGACTTGAGGGCCTGATCCGGGCCTATTGTGATGCCCATGCCGCGCAAGTCACGTTTACCCAGGTCCTGTCGGTGCCTGGAGGCGAAGCCTCAAAGAATACGCCGGTCCAGACCGAACGGGTGCTTGCCGCTATTGAGGCGCAGGGCATCTGCCGGCATTCCGTAGTAGTGGCCATCGGGGGCGGGGCGGTGATCGATATGGCCGGATATGCAGCCTCCATAGCGCACCGGGGAGTACAACTGATCCGGATACCGACCACAGTGCTCGCACAAAACGATGCGGCCGTAGGGGTGAAAAACGGGATCAACGCCTTTGGAAAGAAAAATTTTATCGGCACGTTTGCAATCCCGCTGGCCATTGTCAACGACCCGTATTTCCTGACGACGCTGGAAGACCGGGACTGGATTGCGGGCACGGCCGAAGCCGTCAAGGTGGCACTTATCAAGGATGCGGATTTTTTCGGATTCCTGGAGGCGCATGCACAAAGCCTCCGCGCCCGGGAAATGGCCCCGATGCAGGAGCTCATCTTCCGGTGTGCGGAATTGCATATGGAACATATTTCCGGGGGAGGCGACCCATTTGAAGCGGGTTCCTCACGCCCCCTCGACTTTGGCCACTGGTCGGCCCACAAACTCGAGCACCTCACGGGATACAGTCTGAGACACGGGGAGGCCGTGGCGTTGGGCATGGCCCTGGATGTTATCTACAGCCGGCGGCTGGGAATCCTTACCGCAGGCGATAGTGAGCGCATCCTCCGGATCCTGTCGGAACTCGGTTTCGACCTGCAGTTGCCGGACCTGGGGCCCGAAGGCCCGTCGGTACTGCTCCGCGGCCTGGACGAGTTCCGGGAACACCTCGGGGGGGTGCTGACCATTACCCTGCTGGAGGGGATCGGTTTAAAAAGGGATGTGCACGAAATTGACCGGGAGCTGATGGCCGCCGCCATTGGCGAACTCATGGGGGGCAAGGCGATTCATAAAGCTTCCTGATGCTCCTCCGCAATACTTTCCATACCACCTATTGTACGAATATCCACCCCGGGGGTGACTGGGATACCACCTTTTCTGCCCTTGAAAAACACCTGGTGGGAATCCGCAATTCAGTTGCCCCGGGAATGCCCTTTGGCCTTGGCCTGCGACTTTCCGACAAGGCCAGCCGCGAACTCGGCCTGGGGGAGCGGCTTGCCGATTTCAGGCGCTGGCTCGATGCGCGGGATATCTATGTGTTCACCATGAACGGGTTCCCGTTCGGGACCTTCCACGGGCAGCCGGTCAAGGACCGGGTACACGAACCTGACTGGACCACCCCGGAGCGCCTCGCATATACCCGGCGGCTTTTCGACCAGCTCAGCTTTTTGTTGCCACAGGGGGGTGAAGGGGGGATTTCCACCTCCCCGGTCAGCTACCGGCACTGGTTTGCCACGCCGGAGAAGCGGGTTGCGGCCCTGAAGTCCGGGGCCCGGAACATGGCCCAGGTAGCCATGGACCTGATCGAAAAGGAACGGGAAACCGGGCAGTACCTGCACCTGGATATTGAACCGGAACCGGACGGCCTGCTCGAAAACAGTGCCGATGTCCTGGAATATTACCGGGATTACCTCCTTCCGGAAGGGATCTCCCTCCTTTCGGAACGGTTGGGAATGCCTGAGGGGGAAGCCCGGTCAGCACTCCTGCGGCATATTACCATCTGTTATGACATCTGCCATTTTGCCCTGGCATTTGAAGGGCCCGAAACGGTTTTCGGCCTTTTGGCGGAGCAGGGCATACAGGTGGGTAAAATACAGGTGAGTGCGGCCCTGCGGATCCGGGCCGATAAGAGCGGGAGGGAGGACGCCCTCAGGGCACTTGCCGAATTCAACGAACCGGTATACCTGCACCAGGTAACCCAGTTAACCCCGGCAGGCGTCCGGACCTGGCCGGATCTACCCGACTTACTGGCAGCGCCCCCCGAATTCGGGGAACTCCGGGCGCACTTCCACGTGCCCATCTTTGCGGAAGGGTACGGGGTGCTTGGGGCTACGCAACAGGAAATCCTGGAGGTGCTGGCTTATCTGGCTGCGAACCCTGTTTGCCGGCACCTGGAGGTGGAGACCTACACCTGGGAGGTTTTGCCAGCCGGGTTGAAAGAGGACCTGGCCGCATCCATATCACGGGAGCTGCTCTGGCTCCGCAATGCCCTGGAAGCATGAAAAAGACCGTTGTCATCAACGCAGTCGGGTTGACCCGGCGCCTTATCGGGACGGCCACCCCGAGGATCCGGGATTTTATGGAAGCCGGGAAGTCCTGCGACATTTATCCCGTGTTGCCGGCGGTGACCTGTGCCGCCCAGGCCACGTACCTGACCGGGAAGGAGCCCTCCGAACACGGCATTGTGGGAAACGGTTGGTTTTTCAAGGAAGAATTTGAGGTAAAATTCTGGCGGCAGGCCAACCAACTGGTACAGGGCCCGAAGCTCTGGGACCTTTTGAAGGAGGCGGAACCAGGATTTACCTGTGCCAACATGTTCTGGTGGTACAATATGTACTCCAGCGTGGATTACAGCGTTACCCCCCGGCCCAATTACCTCGCAGACGGCAGGAAGATACCGGATGTATACAGCCACCCCGCGGGGCTTCGGGATGAACTGCAGGACCGCCTCGGGCAATTCCCCCTGTTTAAATTCTGGGGGCCGATGGCAGGTATCGAATCGACCCGATGGATCACCGATGCCGCCATCCACACCGACCGCACCTACGACCCTACCCTGACGCTGATTTACCTGCCCCACCTGGATTACAACATGCAACGGCTGGGGCCCGACCTTGCCCGTCTGGAACCGGACCTGAGGGCCCTGGATGCAGAAGTGGGGCGGTTGCTCGACCACTACGTGCCGCAAGGGGCACAGGTGGTCATCCTTTCGGAATACGGGATCACCGCTGTCAGCCGGCCGGTACACCTCAACCGGGTATTGCGCAATAAGGGGCTGCTGGCCATCCGCGTGGAGCGCGGCCTCGAATTGCTGGATGCCGGCGCCAGCGAGGCGTTCGCAGTTGCCGACCACCAGGTAGCACATATCTACGTCCGCAACCCGGCCCGGCTGCAGGAGGTCCGCGAACTCATCGCCGCCGTGCCGGGGGTGGAAAAAGTCCTCACCGGCGAATCCCGCAAAGCAGCCGGGCTGGACCATGACCGGGCCGGGGACCTGGTTGCCGTGGCCGGGCCGGATTCCTGGTTTACCTATTATTTCTGGGAGGACGACAGCAAGGCTCCCGACTATGCGCGGATGGTGGATATCCACAAAAAGCCGGGGTATGACCCGGTAGAACTGCTTACGGACCCGTCCGACCCGCTGGTAAAACTCAAGATCCTCTGGAAACTCGCCAGGAAAAAACTGGGATTCCGCAGTACCCTCAACGTGATCCCCCTCAGGGCGGAACTCGTACGGGGATCCCATGGCAGGATACCTGAAGATACCGCAGATTATCCTATTTTTATAAGCAACAACCCGGGTACCCTGCCGGAATCGCCGATGCCTCCCACAGCAGTTTTCGGCGAACTGTACCGCCTGGCCAGGGGCCTTTAAACAACCCAACCATGCAAAAGTTCACAAAAGTCTTCGCTTATGTAATGACCGTCCTTTTTATCTGGGCGGCCTATGTCCAGCTCAACGATCCGGATTCTGGGATGTGGATCGGCATTTACGCCGTAGCGGCTCTTGGATCCCTGCTTTTTGCCCTCGGCCGTTTGCCTTCGTGGCTCTTCCTGTTGATGGGGATCGCCTTCCTTGCCGGTGCGCTGTTTTCCTGGCCTGAAACCTACGAAGGCGTGCGGTTCGGGGAGCGGGGGATGGCAAATATAAATATCGAGCTGGGACGGGAATCCCTTGGCCTGGGTATTACCGCCCTTATTTTCTTTCTGTACAGCTGGCGGGCCAAAGGCAGGAAGATTTCATAGCTCCAGGTCAAAGGTCTTCCTCAGCAGGTCGATTGCCGGGTTCTTTTCTTTGAGCTTCTGGTATTTTTCTTCCGGCGTGAACGCGTATTGCCGGGCGGTATCCTCGTTAATGGTGATCTTGAGCTGGATACTGTGATTGTTGAGTTTTGCCCGAAGGTATTCCATCAACTCGTACTGGTCCCGTTCCACTTCCTTTTTCATGGTGCCGTTGGGCAGTTCGATCCAGATGACATGGTCCCCGATAAGCTTGGGCAGGTCGGTGCCTAGGCTCGCCGCGAGGATTTTGCGGCCTTTGCGGCCTGTTTGTTCCGTAAAGTCTTTCCAGTGCGCCTGCAGATCCGCTTCCTCAAAAGGGGTACGCGGCAGGTCTTCCGGGTTGGTATTTATCTGGTTGCGGGAGGCCTGGTGCGCCTTTTTGGCCCGGATACTGGACAGGGACAGACCCGAAACCTTCTGGGCCGGTTTTTCACCGCCGATGCGTATGGCAGGTTTTTCCGAGGATTTCGCTTTTTCCACCGGGGCCCTGGGGGCCTCTTTTTCAGCACGGGCGGCAGGTCCTGCAGGTGCGTTGTCCGCTACAGGTGACACAGGTGCTTTGTCTGCTACAGGTGCTGAAGTGGCCCTGGTGGTGTCCTGACCTGCAGCGGCACCCGAAGCGGTTTTTTGTGTTGATTCGGGTGTTGCTGTTTTGGGGCCTCCCGGTTTGGGGGATACCCCGGGATATCCGGATGGTTCCGCAGGCCTTCCGGCTGCTTCCTGTACCGGGGTGACCGTCTTTCCCTCCGGTTTTAAGACGGGGCCGGTGGCAGGGCCAGCGGATACTTTTTTCTGTGGTTTCCCGTGGAAGGTGGCCGCCGGGATCAGCCGGACATCGCAGCCGTGTTCAGGCTTTTTTTTTTGATCCTGGGAAAGGGACGCGAGCTTCATCAGGGCCAGTTCCACCAGGAGGCGGTGGTTCTTGCTGTTTTTGTAGTCCAGGTCGCACTGGTTGGCAATTTCCAGTGCGCGGAGCAGGAAGCCGTCCCCGCATTGACCTGCCTGTTCCAGATAGCGATGGCGCGTTCCTTCGCTGGTCTCAAGCAGGGAGACGGTTTGCTCGCTGGTACAAACCATCAGGTCCCTGAAATGGGAAGCCAGGCCGTTGATATAGTGGTGGCCTTCGAACCCCTGTGCGAGGATTTCATTGAAATGGAGCAACAGGGCGGGGATATCCCCGTGGAGGATGTGGTCCGTACTTTCAAAATACACATCCACGTCCAGTACGTTGAGGTTTTCAGCAACCGCTTTTCTGGTCAGGGTATTCCCGGCAAAACTTACGACCCGGTCAAAGATGGAAAGCGCATCCCGCATGGCCCCGTCTGCTTTCTGGGCAATCATGTGCAACGCCTCTTCATCCGCTTCTATCCCCTGCTGATCGGCAATGTACCTCAGGTATTCCGCAGCATCCTTTACGGTGATCCGGCGGAAATCGAAAATCTGGCAGCGGGAGAGGATGGTCGGGATGATCTTGTGCTTCTCGGTGGTGGCCAGGATAAAAATGGCGTGTCGGGGGGGCTCTTCCAGGGTTTTTAGAAAGGCGTTGAAGGCCGACTGGGAGAGCATGTGCACCTCGTCGATGATATATACCTTGTACTTGCCTACCTGGGGGGGGATGCGCACCTGGTCAATCAGGCTGCGGATGTCATCCACCGAATTGTTGGAAGCCGCATCCAGTTCGAAGATATTGAAGGCAAAGTCTTCGCCATCCTGCTGGGTGCCATCTTCGTTGATTTTTTTTGCCAGGATCCGCGCACAGGTCGTTTTGCCCACCCCGCGGGGCCCGCAGAAAAGCAACGCCTGTGCAAGGTGGTCGTTTTCAATGGCGTTGAGCAGTGTCCGGGTGATGGATTGCTGCCCCACCACGTCCTCAAAGTGCTGGGGTCTGTATTTCCGTGCTGATACGATAAAAGGTTCCATCCGAATGGGGCTGGGACCGGTGGATTCCGGCCGGGTTCCGCTTTATCACAAATATAGGGATCGCACCCCGTAATCGGGTAAATGTACCCGTTTTAAACCCCGGTTTTTATTAACAAATGAGGTATCTTTGGCCCCGAGCAGGCCGCTTATCGCCCCGGGGTAGCCCGGGGAGGAAAGTCCGGACACCAAAGTGCAGCATAGCGGGTAACACCCGTCACCCGGGAGGGGAGCAATCTCATCCCGGGGAGGACCAGTGCAACAGAAAGGATGTACAGTTCGGCTGTAGTGAAATCGTGTAAACTCTATGCGGTGAAACGCCACGTAGGCCAGCATTAAGGGCGGCACGTCCGAGTTGGCGGGTAGGCGGATTGAGGCCCGGGGGCAACTCCGGGTCCAGATAAATGATAGGCGCCCCGGTCTTCCGGGGTTACAGAATCCGGCTTATGGCCTGCTTTTTTTTATGCTTTCCTGAAGAAGCTGAACACGGTTCCGCCGTAGCGCCTCGCCTGTTCAAAACCCGTGAGGTGGGCCAAATCGTGGTCCTTGGTGTGTTCCAGGACCAGCAACCCGTCGGTTTCCAGCAAATCCCGGTCAAAAACGGCACATACCAGCTCCCCGAGCCCTCCGGCATCCAGGTCATAGGGCGGGTCTCCGAAAATGAAATGGAATTTCCGCGCCGCGTGTTGCAGGTAGGCCAGGCTGTCCGATTTCACCGCATGTATGGGCATATCCAGGGAAGCGGCGGTCTTTCGCATAAAGGCCACGCACCCCGGGTCCGCATCGACCGCCGTGATTTCAGATCCTCCCCGTGACGCGCATTCATAGCTGATATTGCCGGTGCCTGCAAAAAGGTCCAGTACACGGGCCTGCTGCCAATCGATCACAGGTGCCAGGATATTGAAAAGGGCTTCTTTGGCGCGGTCCGTCGTGGGCCGGACCGGCAGGTTTTTGGGTGCCCGGATCCGGCGTCCCTTGTGTGTGCCCGAAATAATGCGGATCATAGTGAATTGATCAGCGTAAAGTCAATCCCTTCCTCAGGCCCCTCGAACTGGAAAGGGTGGCCGGAAGGGACAAAAATGGAAATATTCTCGATATACCGGGACGCCAGTTCATAGGTGGCGTCGCCCTCTTCAACTTCCCCGAGCAGGCGGAGTTTGATGGTGGACGGGTCCAGTTGCAGTTGTTCCAGGGCAAACAGCAGGTAATACATGATATCTGCCTCATTACTGCATGAAAAGCTGTTGAAATACTGGAGCTTCTTACCTGTAAATACGGCCATATCCATCTGCCCTTCGGCCAGGTGGACGTAGCAGATTTCCCCCGTGCCGCTGTTGGGGAGCTTTACCAGGGTTTCCAGCAGCACCGTGGCAGTGTGCTTGAATTCGAACTCTCCGAAAAGGTCGTAGAGGTAATTGTTGACATTCGCAAAGGGCACATAGACGTTCATCGCATCGAGGCCGTCGATGGCATCGTAGTCGAGATGGTCGGTAGGTAAAATTTTTGCGTTGAATTTCAGGTAATTGGCCAGGTCGTCCTCGCTGAAAAGGGCCTGAGGCACCAGGCTGAACAACGCATTGCGGTGGATGGCAATCACCTCTGAAAAGGTGAAATCCAGCACGCCGTTTACCCGCAGGCTCTCCCGAAGTTCCCGCTGGAGGTCATACGGGCTGAGCTCCTCGTTGAACCGTAGGGAGTGGCTCAGGGCAAGCCGCTTGCCTATGGTGTCCAGGATACAAAAAGAAAGTCCATTCAGGCTGACCTGAATGGACAATTTGTAAAAACTATCTTCTTTCTGTCCCAGCCTGTTACTGTTGGTCTCCTTTTTTGTCATAAATCGGGGGCCAGTTTCCACTGGTACTTACCTTGGTGAGTGAGCCCACGGTAATTTCAGGGCCGTTCACCTCTTCCACGCTGACCTGGGAATTCTCCCGTGCCACCAGGTCCTGTGGCTGGTCGTAAAGGACTATATTCTTGGCTACCTTGGCTTCGAATACTGGCGCGCGGTAACCGCTCTGATCGAGCATGTCCGCCTTCATGGTGAATTTTTCGTTGTTGGGTGCATAGGGCACATTCATCATGTTCATATACCGGTCGGAGCCCTTGAACAGGGAATCCTTGACGGAAACATAACCGAGGGTATCGATAATCTTCACCTCCTGGAGCATGTCGATCTGGTAGGTCTTGTCAAATTCCATGTAGGAGGAATCCCGTTGGGTGGTGATTACGTACTGGCCTGTGTCGACAAATTTGATCAGGCTTTCAAAATCATTGGCGTATTTGCGGTTCACGGATTTATAGGCTTCCTGGGCGTTGCGGATGTCCTTGAGCCGGTTGATCACTTCAGCATATCGTTCCTGTTTAATTTTCGCAAACTCAATGGGGCCGGTAACCGAGCGGTATATCAGATACCCCAATACAATACAAACAATCCAAAGAACAATCTGAAGTATGGTTTTCATTTTCGTGGTGTTATTTTGATTTAGCGGTTAAACACAAATCTACGATTTTTTTTTAATCACAAAAGGGTTACCCATAAAAAGGTCCGTATCTTTAAACCCCTATGGAATCGCTTACCGCCCCCGCATTTTACAGGCTTTTAGAGGAAAAGTTCCCCCATGATCCCACCCGAAACCAGGGAGTTGCGCTTAAGCTTCTTTCCGATTTTATCATCGGCAGGGATACCGATAAGATCTTCCTGCTCAAAGGGTATGCCGGTACGGGGAAGACCACCCTGCTGGGCACGCTGATCGCCAACCTCTGGCATACCAAAAAAAAGGCGGTCCTGATGGCGCCTACCGGCCGGGCGGCCAAGGTGATGTCTTCCTATACGAATACCAGGGCCTTTACCATCCACAGGCAGATCTACATCCCCAAAAAAGAGCGGTCCGGGGGGGTCCGGTTTACACTGTCGCCCAACCGACACCGCAATACCCTGTTTATCGTCGACGAGGCTTCCATGATCCCGGATGCCCCGGTGTCCACCGCGAAGGGATCCGAGAGGTCCCTGCTGGACGACCTGATGACCTACGTGTATTCGGGCTTTAAGTGCCAGCTGGTGCTCATAGGGGACACCGCCCAGTTGCCACCCGTAAAACTCAGTCTCAGCCCCGCCCTGCAAGCCGACACCCTGGAACTCAGCTACAGCAGGGACGTGATCGAACTCGAACTGGACGAGGTTGTCCGGCAGACACAGGATTCAGGTATCCTGATGAACGCCACAGGACTTCGGGAAGCCCTGGCTGCCGAGCCCGTGGGCCTTTTCAAATTCGACCTGGAAGGTTATGCGGACATTGTCCGGCTGATCGACGGGTATGAGATACAGGATGCCATCAACCGGGCTTTTGACGAAGGAGGGAAGGAGGAAACGGCCGTTATCGTCCGCTCCAACAAACGCGCAAACCTCTACAATGAAAATATCCGCAGCCGGTTGCTTTTCCTGGAAAATGAACTGGCGGTCGGCGACTACATGATGGTCGTGAAGAACAATTATTTCTGGCTCAAGAGCAACTCGGAAGCGGGGTTTATCGCCAACGGCGATATTATAGAAGTCCTGGAGATCTTTTCCATCAAAGACCTGTACGGCTTTCGCTTTGCCGAGGTTAAGGTACGGATGGTGGACTATCCCGGGCAGAAGCCTTTTGAGACCGTACTGCTGCTCGATACCATCAAGGCGGAAAGCCCGGCCCTCTCCTATGAGGACGGGAACCGCCTTTACCAGGAAGTCATGCAGGACTACGCAGGGGAAACCTCCTCCTACAAGAAATTCCTGAGTGTCAAGAACAACCCGCATTTCAACGCGCTCCAGGTGAAGTTTTCCTATGCCATTACCTGCCACAAATCACAGGGGGGGCAATGGGAAACCGTTTTCGTGGAACAGCCTTACCTGCGGGAAGCCCCGGACCGCGAATACCTGCGGTGGTTGTACACGGCCGTTACCCGCGCCCGCTCCAAACTCTACCTGATCGGCTTCCAGAACGATTTTTTTGTAAATGGCGAATGACGTATTTTAGGGACATGAGCCTGAAGCGAGGATGAGCGGAGAGACCATTATCAGTATTTTTTTGGGTATCGGCCTGGCGGCCTCCACGGGCTTCCGGGTATTCCTGCCCCTGTTTGCATTGAGCCTGGCGGCTTATAACGGCCTGTGGGACCTCAATGATAACTGGGAGTGGATCGGTAGCCTGGCAGCATTGATCACTCTGGGGGTGGCCACCCTGGCCGAACTGTTTGGCTATTTTATTCCATGGGTGGATAACGCCCTGGATGCCCTGGCGGTCCCCCTGGCTGCGCTGGCCGGAACAGCGGTGGTGGTATCCACCGTTACGGGCGTAGACCCGGTGATTACCTGGTCACTGGCCATTATCGCCGGCGGGGGTACGGCTACGGCCATAAAAGGTGCGGCCGCAGGCAGCCGGATGGCTTCCTCCCTGTCTACGGGAGGCCTGGCAAACCCGGCAGTTGCAGCCGTGGAAACCGGTACGGCAACCGTACTGAGCCTGGCATCCATCCTGGCCCCGGTCATCGGGGTGGTACTGGTCATTGTGATCCTGGCTTTCGTGTTCCGGATCTACCGCAAACTGCGACCAAAAATATAAGTGAATCCCCTCAAATAACTGTACATTTGAGGCCTGCTAAAACTAGAAAAACGTAACCCGTGAAGGTAGTTGCCATGATTCCTGCCCGCTACGGAGCCTCCCGCTTCCCCGGTAAGCTCATGAAAGACCTCGCAGGGAAACCGGTCATCGTACGTACCTATGAAGCAGCCCTGGGCACGGGCTTGTTTGGCCGGGTGGTTGTGGTTACCGACAGTAAAGATATTGCCGAAGCCATCCGCAACGCCGGGGGGGAGGTGATCATGAGCCGGGAAGACCACGAAACGGGGAGCGACCGGATCGCTGAAGCCGTGGAGCAACTCGACGTGGATATCGCGGTCAATGTGCAGGGGGATGAACCCTTTATCGAGGGGGAGAGCCTCGCAAAACTCCTGGACGTTTTCCGGGCCGACCCGGATGGGGAAATCGACCTGGCCTCCCTGATGACCGAGATCACGGACCCGGAGGAAATTGCCAGCCCCAATACGGTCAAGGTCATTACCGACCACCGTGGGTTTGCCCTTTATTTCTCCCGCGCTCCCATCCCGTATCCCCGCTCGGAAACCGTCAGGGCCACCTATTTCAAACACAAAGGGGTTTACGCATTCCGGAAGCAGGCTCTGCTGGATTTCAGGCGCCTGCCCATGCAGCCATTGGAAGCGGTGGAAAAAATTGAAGCCATCCGTTACCTGGAGTATGGCAAGCGCATCAAGATGGTGCAGACCCGGGTGACCGGTATTGAGATCGACACCCCGGAAGACCTCGAAAAAGCGAAGGCGGCATGGACATGAATTTCAGCAACATAACCACCATCGGTTTCGATGCGGACGACACCCTCTGGGTAAACGAAACCTATTTCCGGGAGGCCGAGGATGCCTTTGCCGCCCTGTTGGAGGATTATGAGACGCGGAACACCATCGACCAGGAACTCTTCAAAATGGAAATGCGGAACCTCCGGCTCTACGGATACGGCATCAAGGGGTTCGTCCTTTCGATGATGGAATCGGCCCTTGAGTTGTCCAATTACAGGGTTCCCCAGAAAACGCTCGCAAAAATCCTGGAACTGGGCAAAAACATGATTGCCCACCCGCTGGAGTTGCTGGATGACGTACCTGAGGTCCTGGAAAAACTCCACGGGCGTTACCGGTTGCTGGTCCTCACAAAAGGCGACCTGCTGGACCAGGAACGCAAACTGGAACGCTCCGGCCTGATGGACTATTTCCACCATGTGGAAGTACTGAGTGACAAGAAGGAAATCAACTACAGCCGGCTGCTGGAGCACCTTGAAATAGATATATCCGAGTTCCTCATGGTAGGGAATTCCCTCAAGTCGGATGTTTTACCTATACTGGCCCTCGGGGGCAGGGCGGTTCACGTACCCTTCCACACCACCTGGGCCCATGAAGAGGTCGACCCAACGGATCACACCAATGACCACCTCACCCTCAACCGATTGAACGAACTCTTGAAATACCTAAACTGACGGAATGAAAGTGAAAGGAGAACCCACCAACGTTGAAGCCGCCAGGGCTGGTTCCAATTACAGGAACTTCCCAATGGTACCCCGCGTGATTTTCGGACCGGGCAGTTTTGACCAGTTGGGCGAAATTCTGATGCCACGTCGCAAACACGCGGAGGCCCCGGTCGTTTTCCTGGTGGATGACGTATTCGAGGACAGCCCGCTGCTGGGGCGTATCCCGCTCCTCTTCGACGACCAGATTATCCTGATCTCCGCCAGTGAGGAACCGAAAACCTGGCAGGTGGATGCCCTGGTGTCCCGGATTCGGGAAAGCTTTTCCTCCACGCCTTCCGGGATCGTGGGCATCGGGGGCGGCACCCTCCTGGACCTGGCCAAGGCGGTCGCCATCATGCTGAACAACCCCGGCGAAACCTCGGGTTACCAGGGATGGGACCTCGTTGGCAAACCGGCGGTTTACCATGTCGGTGTCCCCACCCTTAGCGGGACCGGGGCCGAGGTTTCGCGTACGGCCGTCCTGCTGGGCCCCGACCGGAAACTGGGGATCAATTCGGATTACACCACCTTTGACCAGGTGGTCCTCGACCCGGACCTGACCCGGGGTGTACCCAGGGACCAATGGTTCTATACCGGAATGGACTGTTTTATCCATTGCGTGGAATCCCTGAACGGTACCTACCTGAATGCATTCAGCCAGAGTTATGGGGAAAAGGCACAGGAGCTTTGTGAGGAAGTCTTCCTCGGGGACCTGCCAGAGGCGGAAAGCCGCGAAAAACTGATGATGGCCTCCTGGCACGGGGGGATGAGCATTGCGTACTCCCAGGTAGGGATTGCCCATGCCCTCAGCTATGGGTTGTCCTATGTGCTTGGCACGCCGCACGGGCTTGGGAATTGTCTGGTGTTCCGGCACCTTGGGGCGTATTACCCAGAGGGCGTGAGACAGTTCGGCAGCATGCTCGCCAAAAACAACATCCGCCTTCCCGAGGGGGTGTGTGCCGGGCTCACCGAACACGACCTCGATACCATGGTCCAGGTGGCCCTCAGCATGGTACCCCTCTGGGAAAATGCGCTGGGCCCGGATTGGCAAACCCAGGCAACCCCGGAAGTGATTGTGGATATCTATAAACGCATTTAATCCCCCGCGCTTTCCATGCAACGTATCGCCTCATTTATATTCCATCGTCTGATGGGATGGCAACTGGTCGGGCGTTTCCCCGAAGTCGACCAGTGCGTGGTAGCGGTCGCCCCCCATACCAGCTGGGTGGATTTCCCGCTGGGACTGGTGGTGCGGAGCATGCTGGGCGAACCTATCCATTACGTAGGGAAGAAAAGCCTGTTCAAGCCTCCCTTTGGCTGGTTTTTCCGGTGGACCGGGGGAGCCCCGGTAGACCGGGGGCAGCGAAAGGACACCGTCCAGGCTGTGGCCGATATCTTCAGCCGCCGCAAGGTGTTCCGTTTGGCCCTTGCCCCTGAAGGCACCCGTAAGAAAGTAGACCGCTGGCGCACGGGATTTTACTTTATCGCTCAAAGGGCAGGGGTACCCATTGTCCTGGTGGCTTTCGATTTTGGGAAGAAGCAGGTTAAGATTTCCGAGCCCCGCTTTCCGACCGGGGACTTTGAGGCGGATTATGCCGGTTACCGGAAATTTTTCGAAGGCGTAAAAGGATACGTGCCGGAATTCTCCTGAGGCCGGGACGGTAACGCAATTTTCGAGGCGACCCTCAGAGGGATAATTAGTATGGGGATTTCCTTCGCATAAGTCCAATTTTTAGAATTGCCTTTACGCCCTTTCCTAGTAACGTAAACCTATTCGTACAACCCATTGGGTCGATTTAGTTAAAGCAGAAGTTAAGCCAAATAATCAACCTTACCATTTACCGATATTTTATGTCGCTTATCGAATAGGAATGCGATTGGACTGGTATTTAGTCCTTAAAACCCTAGTTTCAGCATCCAGAAGCCAACCAGTAACTGATGACGCTTCGCCAAAAGGGCTAACCACCCTAGTTTTCTATTGTTTGTTCCCCCTTTATTTAATTGGAAGTCACCCCACACTTACTTCCGACCTACACTTCTTATGCAATGGTGCAACGAGAGCACTTTTGCCTATGAAACAATTTTACGCTGGGATTTCGGCAGGTTTTTATTTGCCAGGTCCCTCTCCGGATTACCCGCTATTTTCCTCTTTGGCGGGTTCCATTGGACGGCCCGCCAGGGTTATGTCCCGGGATTGTTGTGCAGGAAAAGATGACTCTTGTTCATTTAGCATGAACCATTTACATCATCATCCCACAAACAGCTCCCATTATGGAAAATGTAGTCCGTCTACGCCAATGTCTTAGTCGAGTAATCCGTATCGTCCAGGAGACGAACCTTTGGATGCAACCCTCCCATTTAATTGTCCGGACTGTTCCGGCATTCAATCGGAAATGGCTGTCGCTGATTCTATTGAGCCTTGCCCTGATGGGTTCCGGCCTTACAGAAGCGGTCAGGGCACAAGCCGATTTGGCCGTTACCCCGGCAAGTTCAACCGTAAGTGTGGATGATACTTTCACCCTGACGGTTGAAGTGCAATCGAGTGGTCAGTCGTATGACCTGGCGGAGGTGTACCTGAGTTTTGACCCGGCGATTTTGGAAGTGCAATCCCTGACACCTGTTACAACCAGTCTTCCCATCCCACTCGTGTCAGCGGTATTTGATAATACCCTGGGGACGATTGCCTATGGGGGCGGCACCTTCAGTAATTTTCCCTCCTCGGATTCCGACCTCCTTCAAATTGAATTCAAGGCCCTTGCCCCTGGGAATTCCGGGATAGATTTTTACGATCCTGATGGTGCCGCCTCCACCCTGGTGACTTTCGATGGGGCAAACATTCTGGGTACCGCCAACGGCGCATCGGTTACCGTGGAAATTGCCAATCTGCCTCCCATAGCCTCCTTTACCACTTCCTCGACGCTTGTGGGCGTCAACGATGTGGTTTCCTTCGATGCCGGCGCCTCCTCCGATCCTGATGCGGGTGACTTCATTACGAATTATTCCTGGGATTTCGGGGATGGTTCCCCAGCTGGCAATGGCCAGACAACGGACCACAGTTATAATGCTACGGGAACCTATACGGTTACCCTTACAGTTACCGACAACAACCTGGCCACCGGGCAAAGCACCGAGACTATTCAGGTGCAGACTATTTCGGTCCCCACCTATACCATCAGTGCGAGCGTTACGGGTATAGGCGGATCCATAGATCCGGAAGGCGAGGTGGTGGTCGATGAAAACGCCAATCAACTATTCACCTTTACGGCAGATACGGGTTACGAAATCGACCAGGTGCTGGTAGACGGGAATCCGGTAACGCCAGACGGGACCCCGGAGCAGGGGACTTTTGAAATTACAGGTGTAACCTCAAATCAGGACATTAGTGTCTCCTTTAGTGAAATCCCGCCATTCCAGCTGTGCATAGCTTCCGGAAACGGAGACCTGACGGCATTCGGCCGCTCCTTTGTCGGGGATCCGAATGCTGCGGCACCCACGGGAGCCGGCTTCAGCCGGACCAATGGTAAGCCCTACGTTGGATATAGTGGTGGAATCGCCGGCACTACGACGGGTACGGGTGAGGAGCTCCTGTTCCAGAAAGAAATTTACGGTGGTGCCGGTGGTACCAACCCTTCATTTATATATGATATCCCTGTGGCCAATGGCTTTTATCAGGTAGACCTCTATTTTGCCGAAGTGTTCCATCCTGCTTCAGGCGGCAGGATTTTTGACGTTTTCCTGGATGGAAATCGGATCCTGGACGAATACGACCTGGTGGACCCCGTCAAGGACGGGTTGGGTTCCAATCAGACAGCCATTACCAGAACTTACTTCGTTCAGGTTAATGACGGCAACGTATCCCTACAGATAGGCGACGCAACCGTAGACAATGGTAAGCTATCCGGAATCTGCATTACTGAGGTAGCATCAGCCAACCTCCACCCCCTGAGCAATATCGGGAACCTGGATGTCAATGCGGCGGAGGCCGCAGCTGCCCTTTTGAATATCAGCGACCCCGAAAGCGATGCGCTTACTGTGGTGCTCAACGGGTTGCCTGCCAGCCTGTCCTACAACCCAACCAGCGGACAACTGGAGGGCACGCCCCTCGTTGGCGAGGTGGGCGTTTACACCATCAATGCGATTATCAGTGATGGTACGAATGCAGCGGTAACCGAAGAATTCACATTGACGGTGAATCCACCGGCTGGGGATGACCCGCCCGTTATAACAGCTATCGCCAACATTGAAATTAATGAAGGCGCTCCGCTGTCCATACCCATTACCGTAACCGATGACTTCAACCCGGCTGCCAGCATTGAGATCTTCGATATCAGTGCCGGGGGAACCAATAACCCTTTTACACCGACTACTTCGGTTTCAGTCGGATCCCTTACGGATAACGGAGGCGGCAGTTATAGCTTTGACTGGACCCCCGCCCCGGGGACCGGGCGCTCCTATCTGGCTGTTGTCACAGCCAATGATGGGGTGAACACTCCCGTCACGGAATCTTTCCGGATCAATGTGGCCCAGCAGGTTCCGGGTACTATCCTGGCACGGACCTTCAATAACCCCGACCCCTGGTATGGTTCCAGTGCCCCGGGTGCTGGATATTCTGTTGCCATTGAAACTTCTACGGCACAGAATATCGGCTACATCGACAATGGGGATTTTGTTGAATACCTTGTCAACGTGCCTGCACCAGGACTCTTTGACCTGGAAGTCCAGGCAGCCAAAGGGAATGCCGGTACAACCACCGTAACTTTTTCTGAAAATTCTGGCGGCGGATTCACGCCCATCGGATCTGTCGGAGTCGTGAATAATGGCGCCGGCTGGCAGGACTACGCGGCCTATACCACCCAGGTCACTTTCCTCAATGCGGGATTGCAGACGTTGCGCCTTGATTTTAGCGCTGGTGCAAACATTGCCCAATTCAGTTTTACCGAGGTTAGCGGCAATACGGCTCCGGTAGTCGCGATCACCAGCCCGGCAGATGGCATCTATGCAACTTCCGACGCTGGCCTGAGTTTTACCGGAACGGCCAATGACCCGGATGACGGGGACCTTTCGGCCAGCATCAGTTGGGAGTCCGACCTTGACGGATCCCTGGGCACCGGTTCTACAATAACCCCCACGCTTTCTGTGGGAACCCATGTCATCACCGCCTCGGCTACCGACCTGGATGGTTCCAATCCGCTCACCGGGCAATCCAGTATCACGGTCATTATCGTGGATCCTGCGCCATTCTGTGCCACGCCGAGTTTCCGCGTGAATGCGGGCGGACCGATTGTATTTTCGGCCAACGGGGATTTTGAAGAAGACCAGAAAGCGACAGGACCGACCAATGGGACAGCCCAGCTCGGAACACCCTCGCCCTATCTGGACCTTACTCCTCCCGCAGAGGACACTACTTTTGGATCGAACGCCCCCCTGGCATCCAATGATACAGGATACCCGGACTATCTGTTTCAGACCGAGCGCTACAGCCAGGTTGCCAACCCGGACAATATGAACTGGTCCTTCCCAACCGGGAACGGCGTTTATGAAGTCAAGATGTTGTTCAATGAAAACTGGACCGGGGAGATCAACAACCCCAGGGTCTTCGACGTGGAGATCGAAGGGAATCTCGCGCTAAACGATTATCGTCCGTCCGGACCAACCGGGGCGGATGTCAACGTTGCGAAGGTGGAAACCTATACTGCCACCGTAACGGACGGCGTATTGAACATCAATTTTATCAAGGGAACGCAAAATCCTTCCATTAAAGGGTTTGACATTTGTTTCGTTTCCGAAGTCCTTTCCGTGCCTCCGGTCTTTACCGCTGAAATATCCAACCAGATTAATCTGGAAGGGGATAGCCCGGTCGGGTTATCGGTTGCGGCCAATGACCCGGACGGAACCGCGGTCACGTTCAGCGATAACGGGACTTTACCTACGGGTCTGACTATTGACCCGGTTTCCGGTGCCATTAGCGGGACGATTTCAGCCGGAGCCGCTTTGGGCAGCCCTTATGCCGTGGTAATCACAGCAACAGATGAACAAGCGGAAAGCAGCACAAGTAGTTTTACCTGGGAAGTGCTCGCACCTGTAGGCCTGCCACTGTGTATCAATTCAGGTGACCAGGGACCTGTTTCGGCCTTTGGTCAGAGTTTTATAGCAGATTCCTATGTAACGCCTGCAGGGGGTAATTTCTTTACCACTACCAGTGCCATTACCGGAACTACCCCGGGTAGCGGGGAAGAGCAAATGTATCAGTCCGAACATTGGACGAATGATGCATTAGGGTTGCGCTATGACATTCCCACAGGCAATGGAGATTTCTCCGTGGATCTCTATATGGCTGAACTTTTTGCCGATAATGCGGATGTCCGTATCATCGATATAACGATCGAAGGAGTTCCAGTGGAAACGGGGATCGATTTGGTTGGTGATTTCGGAAAATTTACTGCGGCGACCTTTACTTACCCGGTAACAGTATCTGACGGTTTCCTCAATATTGTAATTACCACGCAAGCAGGTAAGGATAACCCAAAACTCAATGGGCTCTGTGTTTCAGCTGCTGCAAGTAACACCCCGCCAGTTGTCAGCATTATCGCTCCCTCCGCTGGCACCGATATCACCCGTGGTCAGGCCACGACCCTGACCGCAACGGCTAGCGATATCCAGGATGGGGATGTTACTTCCTCCATTGTTTGGACTTCTGGGGACACACAGTTTATCCCAGCGGGAAGCGGTGGCAACACAACCGGAACCTTTGTAACCCCAGGCCCTCAGACCCTGCGTGCAACTGCCCAGGATACGGAGCCCCTGGAAGGTTTTGATGAGATATCCGTCAATGTTTTGCCGCCTGCCGTGACTTTTGTAAGCCCGACCGCAGGGGAAACACTTGGGAGCTTGACAGTAAACGTTGAGGTAAATCCAACGGACGTCCTGTTTGGCAATGCGGAACACTTCCATTTTTACATCAACCCGCCCGATGTCAATAACCTGGATATCGATACGCGTATTTCCTCTGCCGCACCGGCCGCATGGAAACTCAGTGATACCGAGTTTATCTTTGACGAAAACAGTGACGCGCTCTCGTCGAATGGCCTGGGCAATGGCATCGTTGAGGGAGAAAATACGATTGTCGTTGTGGTGGCTGACCAGTTCCACACGGAATTCTCAAACCCGGAAGCCAAGGCAGTGGTGACCTTTGACGTCTGCCTGACCTCCATCACGGAGATAGTGGGTACAGATCCAATTAACTGCGAGGTCCCGGACGGATCTATAGTAATCACAGCGAACGGAACCAATTTGCAGTATAGTATCGACAACGGTGCCACTTTCCAGGCTTCCAACACTTTCCCTGGGTTGTCTGCCGGCACCTACGACGTTGTGGTGCAGCGCACGGATGACGCAAGTTGCGAGGCCACCGGCCAAGTCACCTTAAATGCCCCGGAGAGCCCCATGCCGTTAATCAGCGGACCGCTCACCTACCTCCAGGGAACCCCGGGGGTCACCCTGGATGCCGGTGCAGGATATACAAGTTACCAGTGGTCCACTGGCGAAACCTCCCAAACCATAGAGGTCACCGCCGGATCGTATTTTGTAACGGTAACCGATGCGAATGGGTGCGAGGGAACATCCAGCACGGTTTTGGTCGAAGAAACCAACGATGCGGAAAATCCGGTTGCTGTCTGTCAGCCTCTGGAGATTTTCCTGGATGAAAATGGATTGGCCACCCTGGTGGCAGACGACCTCGATGGCGGCTCCACGGATAATGCAGGAATTGCCAGCTTTGAAGCCAGCAAAACCAGTTTCGATTGCGGTGATCTGGGTGTCAACCAGGTCATGCTCACGGTATTTGACGTAAACGGCAACAGCGATTTCTGTATGGTCGATGTAACCGTTACTGACCCGTTAGCCCCGGATGTGAACTGTGCCGCGAACGTGATTGTAACCAGCAGCAATGGCAACCCGGTTGTGGTATCCGTGCCCGAACCCAGTGTCACAGACAACTGCGACACCGGCCTGACGGCAACGCCCACGCGTAGTGATAATGCCAGCCTTACGCTAAATGACCCCTTCCCGGTGGGTACTACCCAGATCCTGTGGTCGGTTGCGGATAATTCTGGCAACACAGGAACCTGTACCCAGAACGTTATTGTCAACTTTACGCCTTCGACAGGCAACGATATCGTAAGTTTCAGCGTGACCAACCAGTCAGGAAGTTCCGTGATCGACGCAATCGCGCATACGGTACAATTCACCATGCCGTTTGGCACGGACCTGAACAGTTTATCCCCGGCCATTGGGGTATCGGCTTTTGCCACGATCACCCCTGAATCTGGTTCGAGCCAGGATTTCAGCACTCCAGTTGACTACACGGTTAAAGCGCAGGATAACTCCGAACAGGTATGGCGTGTGACGGGTTCCGTTGAAGGTGATAGTGAGCCACCCCAACTAACCTGTTCACCTGACTTATGGATTCAGACAGATCCCGGGGTTTGTGAGGCGACATTCGATTTGAGTGCATCGTTATATGCTGCCACAGCTATTGACAATGATGGACTGCCCCCTGTAATAACTTATTCGGCTGAACCGGACTGGATATTCCCAATAGGACTTACGGTAGTAACTGTGCAGGCAAGGGATGCCGCAGGTAATACTGCAACTTGTAACGTCAATATAACTATTGTGGATAATTTGGCGCCTGAATTAACCTGTCCCGGGGATCAGGATTTCCTGGGTACGGATATTGTAGAAGGGACAGTTATTGGTGAGCTTCCCGATTTCACTGCACTTGCAGAAGTTTCAGATAATTGTGGCATCGCTTCTGTTGTGCAGGATCCGGCTCCCGGAACCCCGGTCTCAGGCGACGGATCAATAACAACTGTTACCCTTACGGTATTGGACGTTAACGGAAATGGGGCACAATGCTCTTTTAATGCACAATTGTTCCCACCTCTGGATGCACAGATTGGGGGACGGGTATGGGATGACCTCAATGCCAACGGCTTACAGGATGCAGGAGAACCCGGAATCGAATCTGTCCCGGTATTTCTTACGGATTGTGTAACGGAGCTAAGTTTCTCTACTACTACCGATGCGAATGGTGAATATAATTTTGCAGGGTTGGTAGCTGGAAACTATAGGGTACAACTACCTACGCTACCAGGTTATGCGTTTACCTCGCCAAATGTGGGAGGGGATGATAATATCGATTCCGATGTTACTGGTGATGAAACTAGTGGGGCAATTGACTGCTTTGAATTGGCCTTTGGTGACATGATTATAGTGGATGCCGGCATGTTCATTGAATCACCTGCGCTACTCGTCATAGAACCTTCCTCCATGGAGGAAACCCTGTACCCGGACCAGTCCGTACAGGTTTCCTATATCGTGGATTCGGACGATGCCAGCACCCTGCCTACGCCGGCTGCCATGAGCATTACGGATAATGCCACAAGCAATCCGGCCAGCTGGGCATCCACCACGTCGGCGGCTAACCAGGGAACCCCCTATGAGGTGATCTTCAACAGCAACGGTTTGTCACCGGGCACCTATACAGGTGTGCTGGAAGCCGGGCCTGTGTCCGGATATACCAACGCCAGTATCCCGATTACCTTTACCGTGGAACCCGTTCCACCGCTGGGCGTCCTGCAGTTTGTCCTGGTGAACGCCGATTCGAATACGGACTTGTTCGTGATCACCAACGGCATGGAGGTCGATCCGGCCACTCTGCCCACAGCTAACCTGAACATTCGCGCCCAGGCAACGCCTGATGCAGAAAGCGTGGTCATGCAACTCAGCGGGGCATTGACAAATAACCGCACGGAAAGCGTTCCACCCTATGCCCTCTACGGGGACAACTCTGGGAATTATTTTGCCCAGGTATTCCCGATTGGCAATTACAACCTGTCTGCAACGGCCTATTCCGGTAACGGAGGAGGCGGTACGGCAGGTGCCACTGCGAACGTCAGCTTCAGCTTTGTGGACGAAGATCCGATTTGTGCCGAATTCGACGCCAGCCTGGCCGGCAGCAGTAATCCCACCACCTGTTCCGGTACCGAAGGGAGCGCCACCATTGCCGTCATCGGGGCTACCGGTGAGGTCTCCTATACATGGAGCCACAACGGCAGCCTGAACAGTGCTTCGGCAACAGGACTGGCTGCAGGTGCTTACAGTGTTACGGTCACTGATGCCAACGGGTGTACGGACGTAGTCGGATTCACCCTGACAGGGCCACCTCTGCCAGTGGTAACCCTGGCCCCGTTTGCCAGTGTACTCAACACGGATGCGCCCTTTGCCCTTTCGGGAGGTTCGCCTGCCGGGGGTACGTATAGCGGAACGGGTGTAAGCAGTGGGTTCTTCAACCCCTCTGTGGGTCCCGGAACCTTTGCAATTACCTATACCTATACTGATGGAAATGGTTGCACCAACAGTGCGGTTCGCAACATCGTGGTTACTTCCTCCATCGGAAGTTCCCCGCTGATCGTACTGAATGCCAATACAGACACGCAACTTTTTGCACTCACAGACGGGCTGGTGATTAACAAGGCAGATATTGGAGATACCCCATTGGGCGTGATTTTCAACCCGAACATTAACTCAGGAGGGGTACAGTTCAACCTGAGTGGCCCTATTACCCAGAACCGGTACGAAGGCCCGGCACCGCGATCCCTGTTCGGGGATATCGGAGTCGATATCCAGGGACAGCCATTCCCGGTTGGGAATTATACTCTGGTGGCAGACCCCAACAACGGACCGACCATTACCGTAAACTTCTCGGTTGTGGATCAGAACCCGGTCTGTGCGGCATTCGAGGCCACCGTGGCAAGCAGTTCCAACCCAACTGGGTGTACGCTGTCTAACGGAAGTGCAACAATTGCCGTGAGTGGGTCAACTGGCACCTTGTCCTATTCATGGAGCCACAACGCCGGGTTGAACAGTGCCACGGCCACCGGTCTGGCTGCCGGATCCTACAGTGTTACGGTGAGTGACACCAATGGCTGTGTGGATGTGGTGAGCTTTACACTCTCCGGACCCCCACTGCCGACCGTAAGCCTGGCCGCGTTCCCGAGCGTCCTCAATACGGATGCGCCCTTTACCCTCACAGGCGGTTCTCCCGCAGGAGGCATCTATACGGGCACGGGGGTAGTTGGCGATACCTTTAATCCTGCAGTAGGACCGGGTACCTTCCCGATTACCTACACCTATACGGATGCCAGTGGTTGCAGCAACAGCGCTGTTCAGAATATCGTGGTAACCACCACAATCGGCAACTCGCCGCTGATTGTCCTGAACGCCAATACCGATACCGAGCTCTTTGCCCTTACGGATGGCCTGGTGATTTCCAAGGAAGTGATCGGGGAAACACCACTGGGCGTGATATGGAACCCGAATGTAAATTCTGGAGGGGTACAATTCAACCTGACCGGCCCGTTAACCGAAAGCCGGTTTGAAAGCCCGGCCCCGCGCTCCCTCTTCGGGGATATCGGGACCAATATCCTGGGTAAACCTTTCCCGGTGGGGAATTACACCCTGGTGGCCGACCCGAACATCGGGCCTACCGTCACGGTTAATTTCTCCGTTGTAAACAGCACGACCACGGCCCGAACTGCGGTTACAAACCCGGTGAAAGCGAGTCCGAACCCGGCAGATACGGAAGTTACGCTTCAATTCGAGGAGCCGATACGCCTGGTTACCCTCCAGGTTTACGATACGGCCGGAAGGCTTGTGCGGGTAGTCCGTGCCAACGGAGACCAGGATTTGCGTTCCTATCGATTGGATGTCATTGACCTGCCTATCGGAATGTACTACGTCAGGATAACGGATGCCAACGGGCAGTCCTATCAGGAAGAAGTCCTTGTCAGCAGGTACCGGTAACTCAAATCGCATTTTAAAGAGATCATAATTATGAAGATTTTCATCCCACATACACCAATTCATATGAAATCCCGACGCCCAATTCGGGTAATACTGGGACTGTTCATCCTGCTGCTTTGTGCGGCAGGTTCGGTCCAGGCCCAATCATTTAGTTCCAGTCAATTGAATTTCAACGGGAACGGGGGCGTAAACCAGGGGACCTCCCTGATGTTCGGTCCTGACGGACGGCTTTATGTCCTGCAGCTCAATGGCACCATCGATATTTTTACCATCCAGCGAAACGGGGTTGATGATTATGTCGTGACTGCCAGCGAGGAGTTGTTACTGGTCAAGAATATCCCGAACCACAATGACGATGGGAGTTCCAATGCGAATAACAATAGAGAAGCTACCGGGATCACCGTAGCGGGTACTGCCAGCAACCCGGTGATCTATGCAACCTCCAGCGATAGCCGGGTCGGTGGTCCCGGTGGGGATGCAAACCTGGACACGAATTCCGGGGTGATCACCCGGATTACCTGGACGGGATCGAGTTGGGATGCCGTGGACATAGTCCGCGGGCTGCCCCGTTCCGAGGAAAACCACGCGACAAATGGCCTGGAGTTCGTGACCATCGGGGGCACGGATTACCTGATTGTGGCGTCGGGAGGGTTTACCAATGCTGGTTCCCCCTCGGACAATTTTGCCTGGACCACGGAATACGCACTTTCCGCGGCTATCCTTTCGGTCAACCTGACCATGCTGGAGGCCATGCCCATCCAGAACGACGGGGTACGGAATTACATTTACGATATTCCCACCCTGGACGACCCCACCCGGGCCAATGCCAATGGTATTACGGATCCGGATAGCCCGGGCTACAATGGGATCGATGTGAATGACCCCTGGGGCGGGAATGACGGCCTCAACCAGGCCATGGTGGTCGAAGGTGGCCCCGTGCAGATCTTCTCACCGGGATACCGTAACTCCTATGACCTGGTCGTTACCCAGGATGGCAAGGTATATGCCACGGATAATGGCGCCAACGGGGGATGGGGAGGATTACCTGTCAATGAAGGCACTGCGAATGTCAACAATGATTATATATCCAGTGAACCGGGCAGTTCCGCTTCTGTAGGGGGGGAGCAGGTCAATAACCAGGACCACCTGACGCTGATTACCACGGATATCCAAAGCTATACCTTTGGGAGTTTTTACGGGGGCCATCCGGCCCCGGTCCGGGCAAATCCCGCAGGAGCCGGACTTTTCACAAACCCGGAAGTAAATTCGTATAATCCGGCTACTTCGGTCTTCCGGACGCTGATTTACGATCCGGATGGTTCGACACCGGGATCAACCACAAACCCGAACATTGCACTACCCGCCAACTGGCCACCGGTACCTGTAAGCCTGGCCAACCCCGATGAAGGAGATTGGCGTGGCCCTGGGATCGGAAATCCGGACGGCCCTAGCGATGTCCTGGTTACCACTTGGGGTACGAATACGAATGGTATCGATGAGTATACCGCTTCCAACTTCGCAGGGGCGATGCAGGGAAATTTGCTTGCCGGAACCAATGGAGGAGCGCTGCGTCGTGTTGAACTCAATGCGAGTGGCAACCTGGATAACCTGACCAACACCTTTATCTCAAACCTGGGCGGAAATGCCCTGGGGATCACCTGCAATTCCGATTCCGATCCCTTCCCGGGAACAATTTGGGTTGCTCCGTTCAATGGTTCCATAGTAGTTTTGGAACCCCAGGATTTTGTGATTTGTATCCTCCCTGGAGAAGCCGGATACGATCCCCTTGCCGATAATGACGGTGACGGCTACACGAACCAGGATGAAATCGACAACCTGCTTCCCGGTCAGACCATTGAGCAAGTAATCTGCAATGGGGGGAACCAACCCAATGATTTTGACAAAAACGCAGGCGGGACCCTGGTTTCGGACCTCAATGACAACGATGACGATGCCGACGGGATTCCGGACGGGTCGGACCCCATGCAATTGGGCAATCCGATCGATTCGGGTTCCGACGCCTTCGATTTACCCGTACTGAATGACCTGCTTTCGGATAACCCGGTCCTGCAGGGCTATCTCGGGCTGGGATTTACCGGGATGATGAACAACGGGGACACGGGCGCCAACTGGCTTAACTGGCTGGACCGGCGTGACGATCCTGCCGACCCGAACCCCAATGACATCCTCGGGGGCGCCACGGGTTCCATGACCATGCAGATGACGGCGGGAACGGCCTTGGGAACGGCAAACACCCAGGAAAAAGCATTTCAATATGGCGTCAATGTAAGCACAGCCACAGGAGGTTTTACGGTGGAAAGCCGTTTGTTCAACTTCAACGACCCTTTGCAGTTATATGATGCAGCTTCCCCGGCCAATGGCGAACTCGGTATCTTCATTGGAGATGGGACTCAAAGCAATTACATCAAACTTGTAATTACAAAAAACGGGATCAATGCATTGCAGGAACTTGACGATACACCCCAGACGCTCACAGAACTCAATGTAACGATCGACCCCTCGGACCGGCCGGCAAACGCCGTTACCTTTTCATTTGTAGTGGATCCGACAACTGGGTTGGTGACCTTGCAATACCAATTCGACAACGACCCGGTGCAAACCCTGGGAACCATGAATGCTGGTGGCGCGATACTTACGGCCATCCAAAACGCGGGCACCCCACTCATGGTAGGTTTTATCGGCTCCTCAAACGCAACCGGCGAAGAGGTGGAAGGCACCTGGGATACCCTCAATGTGCAGGGCAGCCAGCCGGCCGTGGAACAGGATTTTCCGGAGGTGAGTGTATTAACGGGTGCTAGTGCAACTTCCCTGAACCTGGATGAATTTTTCTCAGATGACGGAGGGGATGGGAATCTGACCTACACCATTCAAAATAACACAGATCCCGCAATCGGTGCGAGCATCAGTGGAAGTACCCTGAACCTGACTTTTCCCGCAACCGCGGCAACATCGAATATCACTATCCGGGCGGCGGATACCGGGGGATTGTTCATTGAACAAGTCCTAACTGTTAACGTATCCGATGAACCGGTGCCGATCGTCCGAATCCGGGCAAACGGGGCCACCATCGCAGCTACCGATGCCGGGAACCCCGACTGGGTGGGCGTTACGGCCACGGGTGCCCAAAATGGCACCTCCAATGGATTTAGCTGGTCCGTCAACACCGGTAACCACTCCACCCACAACATCGCCGGACGCCATGCGTCAGTTCCCGCTTACGTACCCCAGGCCCTATTTGCCAACGAGCGCTGGGATCCGGAGGCTGCCCCCGAGATGCAGTGGGATATAGCGCTTCCCAACAATGAATCCTATGTGGTCCGCCTTTATATGGGGAACGGATTTGCAGGAACCTCAGGCATCGGGCAACGGGTCTTCGATATCTCTATTGAGGGGAACCTGGTACAGAATGATCTGGACCTGGTACAAACCTTTGGCCACCAGGTCGGGGGGATGCTTGAATATCAGGTGAATCTTACAGATGGCACCCTGAACATCCTCTTTGAACACGTAACGGAGAACCCGACGGTCAATGGGATTGAAATCCTCAGCCTTGGAGGATCTTTCGCCCCGCCGATCTCCGTGGAACCCATCGCAAATCAAACAAATTTTGAAGGCGACCTGATCAACTTCAATGTGGCTGCCAGCGGAGGCGATAGTAATGAAAACTTTGGCTATTCGGCCACCGGTATGCCACCGGGGATCAGCATTGAGCCTACCACGGGCCTGATTTTCGGCAACATCGATACAGGGGCTTCTGCGGGGAGCCCATACAACCCAACCGTAACGGTGAGCAAGCCCGGCAGTGCTTCGGTGCAGGTGAATTTCAGTTGGACCGTTTTGGACCCCAGTACCACCGGGACCGCGCTGTTCCGAGTCAATGCGGGCGGGGCGCTTACCCCCTCCAATGATGCCGACCCAAAAAGCTGGGATGCGGACCAGACGGTTGCAACTCCCGGAGGCACAGCAACGACCGGTACACCATCCCCCTATGTTAATAGCGCCGCCGAGGACGAGACCTTCGGTGCTGCCGTAACCACAGGGTTCACCAATACCACCGGTTATCCGGATGCCCTTTTTACCACCGAACGCTATAATACGCTGGCCGTCCCTGATAATATGCAATGGGATTTCCCGGTTCCCAACGGCAACTATACGGTAAATTTACTTTTTGCCGAGATTTGGACCGGAGCTCAGACTGCTGGCGTCCGGGTATTTGATGTCGAAATCGAGGGTAATCTGGTGCTGGACGACCTGGACCAGACGGCGGCCTATGGCTGGGAGACAGCCGCTGTTGAGACCTTTGCAGTAACTGTTACCGATGGGAACCTGGACATCGACTTTATCCAGGGTATACAGAACCCGAGCATCAAAGGGATTGAAATCCTCCCTTCTGGTCCTCCGGCCGAACTGCAATGGACCGACCAGACCGACGACGAGAATTACACGGCCCGCCATGAAGCCTCTTTTGTGCAGGCCGGGGACAAGTTTTATTTGTTTGGCGGCCGGGAAAATTCTTCCAGTCTGGATGTGTATGACTACCAGTCCAAGACATGGTCGACTATTTCCAATTCGGCCCCATCCGAATTCAACCACTTCCAGGCCCTGGAGTATAATGGCCTGATTTGGGTGATCGGCGCATTCAAAAACAACGCTTTCCCCAACGAACTCCCGGCGGATTATGTCTGGGCGTATAACCCGGCCCAGGACACCTGGATCCAGGGCCCGGAAATTCCGCCTGCCCGTAAACGGGGTTCTGCTGGCTTAGTTGTCTACAATGATAAGTTTTATGTGATCGCCGGAAATACCATAGGCCATAATGGCGGTTACCAGGCCTGGTTCGACGAATTCGACCCGGCCACCGGGGTTTGGACAACGCTTACGGATGCGCCAAGGGCCAGGGACCACTTCCATGCCGAGGTCATTGGAGACAAGCTCTACGTGGCAGGTGGAAGGCTTTCCGGCGGAACCGGCGGGACCTTTGCCCCGCTGATTGCAGAAGTGGATGTGTATGACTTTACCAGCGGGACCTGGTCCACGCTGCCTTCCGGACAAAATCTCCCCACACCCAGGGGTGCGGCTTCCGTGGCTGTGTTCCAGAATGAGCTTTATGTCATTGGCGGGGAGATCGGGGTCGACCTCCAGGGGAACACGATAAACGATGCCCAGAAGACCACCGAATCCTATAATCCGGTAACCGGCACCTGGACGACCCGGGCCGACCTGATTACGGAGCGGCATGGGACCCAGGCCATTGTTTCCGGAGACGGAATCCATATAACTGCCGGTTCCAATACCCAGGGAGGCGGCGGCACCATGAAAAACATGGAATTCTATGGGACCGATAACCCGAGCGGCACTCCCCTAACGGCTGGTCAGCTCAGCGTTGCATCCTCCCTGACAGTAACAACCGGCGGGGCCTCCGTGATCACGCTCAACAATGCTGCAGGGAATACCGGGATCATCGTTACCGGGGCCCAACTCGGCGGGGGCGATGCCGGGAACTTCCAGATTGTTTCAGACCTGGAATTCCGGTTTATCCCACCCGGGGGATCACTCGATGTATTTATCGGCCATACCGGAGCGACGGACGGGGACGTGGCATTGCTCACCTTCCAGTACGACGGGACCAACAGCTCCCCGGTGGCCCTGACCTCCGGCGAGTCACAGGCCACTGTGCTCTATCGGATCAATACGGGTGGGCCGCTGACTGCGGCAACCGACAGCCCGAACCCGGATTGGGAACAGGATACGGGTGTTTTTGGCACGGCCGGGAATTCGACTTACCTGACAGGTGCTACCGCCACCGGCGGCACCTTTGATCAGTCTTCCGCAAGTGCTTATCAGGGGCCGATCGTAATGACCGACCCGTCGCTTCCGGCAGGAACCCCGGTCTCCATATTCCAGACGGAGCGTTTTGATGCAGCTGCGGCGCCTGAAATGACCTGGGCTTTCCCGGTAACTGCGGGGACCACCGTAGAGGTACGCCTCTACTTTGCCGAACTGTTCAATGGTATTACTGCAGCAGAGCAGCGCGTCTTCGATGTATCTGTGGAAGGATCCGTACCCGCCGCGTTCAATGACATCGATCAGTTTGCGCGCAATGGGGCGCTTGGCGCTTTCATGTTGAGCCATACCCTGGTGGTTTCGGACGGGACCCTGAACCTCGAGTTCATACACGGGGTTGAAAACCCCAATATCAAGGCCATAGAAATCATTGATCTCGGTGGCACTCCCGTCAATACCCCGCCTGTGGTGACCAACCCCGGGATCCAGCAAGGAGTGGAGGGCGACGCAGTCAGCCTGGCCATTCAAGCCTCTGACCTGGACCCCTGCGGCCCGCTGACCTATAGCGCCGAGGGCTTGCCGCCTTCCCTTAACATCAACCCTTCTACGGGCGTTATAACCGGAACCCTGGATGAAGGGTCTGGATCTGGTGTGGCCGGGGCTTATATAGAGAATGGCGGGCTTGTGATGATCGAGGCTGAAAACGATTTTACAGACACTCCAGGTGGTTGGAATCCACTCACGGATAGCGGGGTAGATTATCTGGTGGCCAGTACCAACCACTTTGGCGATACGAATGGCCAGACGGTGGACTATTCTTTCCAGATCAATACCCCGGGCGTTTACCGCTTCCATATGAAATCTGCAATTTCGGGCACGGTATTTTCGGATGAGAATGACACCTGGTTCCGGATCGTGAATACACCAGATGTGCATTTCTTTTGTGTATTAGGTTCGGCAAATGCACTCTCGGGGACCTCTGAATTCGAGGGTATCCTGGCAGGTAATCCAACTTCGAAGGAAATCTTCTATCCGGCGGGGAATGCTATGGGCCGTCCGGACCATGGAACCGAAAATCCTGGAGTTAACGGATTTTTTAAAGTGTACCGCTCAGGTAGTGGAGGTAACAAATGGAGCACAATTACCATTGACAATAGCGCAGGCACACCTGTATATGCCTATTTCCCAAATGCCGGCACCTTTACCATTTCCATGTCCGAACGTTCAGCCGGTCATCGGGTCGACCGCTTTGCGCTTGTGCACATAGATGATGTCAGTACCGGAACTCCGACGACAACTCTGGATAATGCCCCCCAATCCCAGCAAACCGTTGGAGGTACCCCCGGGGCGGCAGACAACAGTCCTTACAACGTGACTGTTACCGTGGCAGATGGATGCGACCCGGCTTTGTCCTCAACCGTGGATTTCGTTTGGAATGTGACGGATACCCCTCCTACGGGTACCCCTTCAGCACTTTTCGAAATTACGCCTGGAAGTGGGATAGATGCCAGTACCTATGGGGCCAATAGTCTGCAACTGACCAATACCTCCACGGGTAACATTCAGATTACCAGTATAACCATCGACTTGAGCACGGGGATCCTACCTGATAATGTATTCGACCCGGTTGGAACCGGCGGGGATGCCACGGCAAGCTGTTTTACGGCAAATAGCGGAGCCGCTGCTACCGGACTGATTGCCCCTGCAGATCCCTGCGTGGATCCCTTCAGCCAGCCGCGCAATGGAGGCTATGATGTGATGAGTTTGAGTTTTTCTGAATTTGATCCGTCTGAAGCCCTGTTCTTTACGGTCGATGTGGACCCGAACAGCATACAGGGGGTTCCCGGGGCCGGTGCAGCCGGTGCGGTTTCCGGATTCGAACTGGTCGGGGCTACCATTACAATCAGCTTCAGTGACGGATCGACGGTAGTCGGAAGTCTTTATGAGGACGGAAGTTTTGGCGGCTCCCAAATTCTAACGGGATCTGCTCCCACCACTCCGAGCATCAGCATGCTGGATGTGGGTACCGGACCTGCAACCGTCGCCGACCTGAATCAGGTCATGCAGATCAGCGGGAACCCGGGAGACTATGTTTCCCTATTGCAGATGGATTCCAGGCTCTACATTGCCTCGGGAGATCCGCCCTTCAATGTGCCGGATCCGACCTATTATGCCAACGAGGCGGTGAACAAGGCTTTGTATACCGGACAAATCCCGGCTGGAGGTACCCTGGACATCCCGGTCACCCTGTTGCAGACTGCGAGTACGGATACGGGGCCGGATGGAGGGCTCAACCAGTTTATCGCGGTGAGTTCCACCCAGCCCTATGCGGTGGACCAGCCCGTCAGCAATACCTCCAATGTGGTTACCATCCTCTACGATCCCAATTTCCAGCAGGCCCAGGCCAACCTGTCCTATACCTTGCAGGGAAGGACCGATTATACGGCCGACCTTACCGTGGAATTTTACGAAACCGGTCAGACGACCCCATCCCTGAGCTTCACTGTGAGCGGGGACGCGACCGGCACGGGGTTGATCGAGGACCTGCCGGTAGGGGACTATTCCGTGGCGGTCAAAGCTGATAAGTACCTGCAACGCGTCATTGCGGTGAGCCTTGTGGACGGGCCAAACACCATTAATTTTGGGCAGTTGCTGGCCGGGGACGCCAACAATGACAACCAGGTTACCGGATTGGACTTTTCCATCCTGGCGGGCACCTACAACCTGACTTCGGGCGATACCGGATATGACGACCGGGCCGATTTCAACGGAGACGGTCAGGTAACCGGTCTCGACTTCTCGCTGCTGGCGAGCAATTACAATGTTTCAGGCGAGATTGTGGAATAACATGAAAGCCGATTGATAAAAAAAGCCCCCGGATTTCCGGGGGCTTTTTTTATTCCTCCATACTGTGGTAGACGTTCTGCACATCGTCGTCCTCCTCGATGAGTTCCAGGAGCTTTTCGACGTCCTCGGCTTCCTCGGGGGTGAGGGACTTGGTGACCTGGGGGATGCGTTCAAAACCGGATGAAAGGATCTCGATACCGCGGGATTCGAGCTCTTTCTGGATGGAGCCGAAACTCTCAAAAGGGGCGTAGATCAGGATGCCGTCTTCATCGACGAAGACTTCTTCGGCACCAAAGTCAATCATTTCCAACTCGAGTTCTTCGGGGTCTATGCCCTCGGCCGGGATGCGGAAGTTGCAGGTGTGGTCGAACATGAATTCCACGGAACCCGAGGTACCCAGGCTGCCGTTGCATTTATTGAAATAGGATCGGATATTGGCAACCGTCCGGGTATTGTTGTCCGTAGCGGTTTCGATCAGGATCGCAATTCCGTGGGGGGCGTATCCTTCGAAGAGGACCTCCTTGTAGTCGCCCTGGGACTTGTCGCTGGCCCGTTTGATGGCCCGTTCGATATTGTCCTTGGGCATGTTTACCGCCTTGGCGTTCTGGATCACCGCCCTCAGGCGGGAATTCGCATCCGGATCCGGCCCGCCTTCCTTGACGGCCATCACGATGTCCTTGCCAATCCGGGTAAAGGCCCTGGACATGGCTGCCCATCGCTTTAATTTGCGTGCTTTCCGGAATTCAAAGGCTCTTCCCATGGATACTGGTTTTATCCCACAAATGTAGCAATTCCGGCCTATTCAACAAGCGCCTGAACGGAGCTGGAGAGCGCTTGCCGGCCAGGCTCGGGAATGCATTTCCCGGAAGCCGTCCGGGCGCTGCCTGGCGGGCCATTCCGGGTGTCAGGGCTGTTCGGAAACCAATTTTTCAATGATCCCTGCCAGCTTGAAGTCCTTGCTCGTGACCCCGCCGGCATCGTGGGTGCTGAGGCGAATTTCCAACTGGTTGTAGACATTCGTCCAGTCGGGGTGGTGCTGCTGGTCTTCGCATTCAAAAGCAATGCGGGTCATCACGGTAAAGGCCTCCCGGAAATTCTGAAATTCGAAGGTGGTGACCAGGCAGTTGTCCTGGTATTCCCATCCGTCCAGGCTTTTCAGCTTCTCCTGTATGGTTGTATCTGATAGTTTTTCCATGTTGCGTGTTTTCCCAAAAGATACGCAATTGTATCCGCGCTCAAAATTAGCAGGTGCACAGGATTGCGGATTTGTCGATTTCCGCAGCGCTGAGCACCTGGATTACTGCGGGATGTGGTGGTCGATGACCTCCTGGTAGCCCAGCTGCAGGTTTTTAGGCAGGAGGTTGTGTTTGGGCAATACGGCGAGGTAGCGCTCCTCGTTCGTGGTGTAGACGCGTTTGAGTAGGGGTTTGCGGTCGCTGAGGTGGCCGGTGATCTCCCGGATAAAATCCTCGTGGTGTACCAGGTCCCGGGAACCCAGGTGGAAGACCCCGTGCTTGTCCTGGTTTATCATATAATGCACCTGCTGGCAGAGCTTGTCGGCAGAAGTGACGTTGATCACCAGGTTGGGGAATACCTCGATGGCTTCGCCTGCATCCAGGGCTTCCTTGATTTCCCGGATGCGGGGAGAGGCATTCCCAAACACCATGGGGAGGCGGAGGATGCCCATCCGCTCGGCGGGCAGGCGCAACAGCATGTTCTCGATACGGATTTTCAGCCGGCCGTAGATACTCTCGGAAAGCGTCTTGTCGAATTCGTAGGAGGGATATTTGCTGTATGCGTCAAATACATTGGCAGAGGAGAGGAACAGCATCCTGCATTCATTCCTGGCCAGGTATTCCGACAGGTGGGCGTGGGCCTGGATCTGCGCCCCGAAATCGCCGCGGAGGGCCGAAATGATGATATGGGGACGGACTTCGTGAAGCACCTGGTGGATATCGTCTTCCAGCAGATCGTAGTGCAGGAACTGCCCGTTATCGCCAAAGCGGCTTCGCGCAGAACAATAGGTGCCATAGGTGTCAAAATAGTTGCAGAGTTCCCGGTACAGGGCGTAACCCAGAAAGCCACTGCCTCCCAATATGAGTATCCTTTTTCCTTCCTCTCGCACGCCTCTCTTTCCTTTATCCTGCTTCTATCCCTTGTAAAAAGGGGGTTTCACGATGGTTGCGGGTATTTTGTTTTTCCTTATCTGTATATATACGGTCGTTCCCGGGGTAGCCAGCTCCGTCGAAACGTAACCCAGACCGATCCCCTTGTTCAGGGATGGCGACATGGTCCCGGAGGTCACCCGGCCCACGGGGGTGCCATCGGCATCCACGATATCGTAATCCTTGCGCGGGATGCCGCGTTCCAGGAGTTCAAACCCCACCAGTTTCCGGGTAACCCCTGCCTCCTTCTGGGCGGCCAGGGCTTCGTGGTTCACGAAGTCCTTGGTGAACTTGGTGATCCACCCCAAACCGGCTTCCAGGGGGGAAGTGGTATCGTCGATGTCGTTGCCGTAGAGGCAATACCCCATTTCCAGGCGAAGCGTATCCCGGGCGGCGAGCCCGATGGGCTTTATGCCATAGGGTTCCCCGGCCTCCATCACGCGTTCCCAGACCTGCCGGACCTCTTCGTTCTTACAATAGATTTCAAAACCGCCGGAACCGGTATACCCGGTGGCCGAGATGATGGCATGGGGGATTCCCGCAAAATCGCCAACTACAAAATTATAGAAGGGAATGCCCGCCAGGTCCACGGAAGTGAGGGATTGCATGGCCTCCACCGCTTTGGGACCCTGGATGGCAAGCAGGGAGTAGGCATCCGACAGGTTGCGCATCTCGGCACCAATCCCTTCGTTATACCGGGAGATATGGTCCCAGTCTTTCCCGATGTTGGACGCATTCACCACCAACAGGTAGGTGGCGTCCTTCACGCGGTATACGATCAGGTCGTCCACAATCCCCATGGACTCGTTGGGCATGCAGCTGTACTGTGCTTTCCCGATTTCCAGTTTGGAGGCGTCGTTGGAGGAGATGCGTTGGACCAACTCCAGCGCCCTGGGCCCCTCAATGAGGAATTCGCCCATATGCGATACGTCAAAAACACCCACTCCCTCCCGGACGGTTTGGTGTTCCGCATTGACGCCTTCGTAGGAAACAGGCATCAGATAACCTGCAAAAGGAACCATTTTGGCCCCCAGCGATTCATGGACCTGCCTGAGTGCAGTTTCTTTCATGTGACCCGGTTTTGTTCCCGGCAAATGTATTGAAAATAGTTCGGAAGTCGCCCCGGGGATACCCCCTAATTCACGGGGCCTTTCGGCTCCCCCGGGTATCCAGCAAGAAGGTGCGCAGGTCCTCGTATTTACGGATGGGGATGGCCATTTTTTCCTTGTCGAGGAGGCCGCGGATCCGCTCTGGGATGGGAAGCTGAATCCCAAGTGTCCGTTCGACCTCAGGTCGGAATTTGATCGGGTGGGCGGTCTCCAGGAAGATCCCGGGGCCGTTGGCATCGCCCCGCAGGTAATCCATCAAACCGAGATATCCCACGGCGCCGTGGGGGTCTGCCGTGTATCCACAGGTCTTGTGGAGGAACCTCATGGCCCCTCTTGTTTCGTCATCCGTATAGGAACGCGCAGTGAGCATTTCGGCCAGGTCGGGGAAACGATCCCCGAACAGCTTCTGGACCCGGATAAAATTGCTGGGGTCCGCGACGTCCATCGCATTGGAAATGGTCGGTACCGACTGCCTGGGATCATAGGCTTCAGTCTCCATATACCGGGGAACGGTATCGTTCACATTGGTCGCTGCGACGAACTGCCTGCAGGGCATCCCCATCCGGTGGGCCAGCATGCCGGCGCAGATATTCCCGAAATTACCACTGGGTACCGAAAAAACAGGCGGGTCGCAATCCGGACCCAATTGCCTAAGGGCGAACACATAGTAAAGCATCTGCGGGATCCAACGGGCCACGTTGATGCTGTTGGCCGATGTCAGGCGGCGGCCCTGGCTGAGTTCCCTGTCCACAAAGGCTTCCTTGACCATCCGCTGGCAGTCGTCAAAACTGCCAGCCACACGGAGGGCGCGGATATTCTGGCCCAGGGTGGTCAGCTGACGCTCCTGAATATCGCTCACCTTGCCTTCCGGGTAGAGGATCACCACCTCCACTCCGGGCACCCCGAGGAAGCCGTCTGCCACCGCTCCGCCCGTATCCCCGCTTGTGGCCACCAGGACGGTTACCTCCTCGGGGGACCGGGAAGAGAAATACCCGAGGCAACGGGCCATAAAACGGGAACCGACATCCTTGAAGGCCAGGGTGGGCCCGTGGTACAGTTCCAGGGAGAAAACATTCGGGGCCACAGGTACCAGGGGAAAATCGAAATTCAGGGTTTCCTCCAGGATACGCTCCAATACAGGGTCCGGGATACTTTCCCCGGCATAGGGTCGGATCAGGTCCAGGGCAATCGCCAGCATGGGTCGTTCCCCCAATTGCCGCCAGAAAGCTTCCGGGAATACCGGGACCTGATCGGGGAAATACAGCCCCTTGTCCGGGGCGATCCCGCGGATAACGGCTTCCCGGAAGCTGGCTGGGGGCGCAGAGTGGTTCAGGCTGTGGTATTTCATGGCTTCGGGAGCTTTGGGGTTCTCAGTTGTCTTCCACGGCATAGATACCGCGTCGGTTGATGGGGCCGGCATGCAGGTCATAGGGGATGCCAAATCCGTCATAGGCCTTGCCAAGGGCCGTTGATACCGCTGCTGCCGCGTCGGCACCCCGGGTAAGCGCGAAAACGGACGGGCCGGATCCCGATATGCCGAAACCCAGGGCGCCGGCGGCAAGGGCTGCCTCCCGCATCTGCCCGAACCCGGGGATCAGCAGGGACCGGATCGGTTCGATGATGCAATCCTCCAGCGACCGGCTGATCAGGCCAAAATCTTCCGTGAACAGGCCGGTAATCAGGCCGCCCACATTCCCCCATTGCCGGATCCCTTTGCTCAGCGGGATGGATGTGCGGAGCACTTTGCGGGCGTCCGATGTTTTCAGTTCAATCTGTGGGTGCAGGATACAGGCGTGGAGGGACTCCGGGCAGTGGACCCGGGCTATATCCAGCGGATCGTAGCTGCGCACCAGGGTAATCCCCCCGTACAGGGCCGGTGCCACGTTGTCTGCATGTGCCGCCCCGCTTGCCAGGGCTTCGCCTTTCATGGCGAAAGCCACCAGTTCCGGGAGGCCGAAGGGTTCATCCAGCAACCGGTTGAGGGCCCAGACGGCTCCTGCAGAGCTCGCGGCGCTGCTGCCAATGCCGCTGCCCGGGGCAATCCGTTTTTCGATGGCGATGCGCACGCCCCCGCCATAATCCGGCAGGGCTTCCAATAATGCGGTTGCTGCGATACCTGCCACATTGCGGTCGGGGTCCAGGGGCAGGTCTGCCCCCTGAATGGAGGAAATCACGACCCCGGGCTCTGTTGTGAGTTCCAAATGCATGGTGTCCCCGATCCCGTCCAGGGCCAGCCCGAGGACGTCGAACCCACAGGAAAGGTTGGCGATGGTAGCCGGGGAGAATACGGAGAGTTGTTTGCTTTTCATGCGAGGTTGCCGGGGGCGTTAGAAGTTACCAATTCTGATGATGTCCGCAAACAGCCCGGAGGCCGTAACCTCTGCGCCTGCACCGGCCCCTTTGATGATCAGCGGCTGTTCGCTGTAGCGGTCGGTGTAGAACAGGACGATGTTATCGCTGCCGCTGAGGTTGTAAAAGTCATGTCCTTCAGGGATTTCTTCGAGGCCCACAGAAGCCTTTCCGTCATCCAGGTTTGCCACGTATTTGAGCCTGCAGTTTTTGGCGGCGGCCTGCTGGTAGCGTTTCCGGAAATGGGCCTCTTCCTGCTCCAGTACGTGGTAAAAGTCCTCCACGCTCCCCGCTTCCAGGGCACCGGCGGGCAGGAAGGAGGCGTTTTCGATGGCCTCCATGTCCAGGGGATAGCCGCTTTCACGTGCCAGGATGAGGATTTTGCGCATGACGTCCACACCGCTCAGGTCGATTCGCGGATCCGGCTCCGTATACCCTTCTTCACCCGCCACCCGCACCGTATCGGCAAAGGAACCCTCCCCCTTATAGGTGTTGAAAACAAAATTCAGGCTGCCGGAGAGAACGGCGCGGATCCGCCGGACCCGGTCCCCGGACAGGATGAGGTTCTTGAGCGTGTCGATTACAGGCAGGCCGGCGCCCACATTCGTTTCGAACAGGAAGGGAGCGTTGTAGGTCCGGGCCAGTTGCTTGAGCTCGGTGTACACCTCAATCCCCGAGGAACAGGCAATCTTGTTGCAGGTTACCACGGAGATGCTGTTTTTCAAATAGTCGGCATACCTACTGGAAACGGTTTCACTGGCTGTATTGTCTATGAATATGGCATTGCGAAGGTTGAGTTCCCGGACCCGTGCGAAGAACCCGTCCAGGTCAGCCGGTTCCCCGTTTTCAAGGGCCGGGGCCCAGTCCGCCACAGGCAAACCCCCGGCATCAAAAACCATCTTCCGGGAATTGGATATGCCCACCACCCGGATATTGAGCCGCAGTTCCTTTTTCAATACGCGCTGCTGGTTGGCGATCTGTGCGAGCAGGCGGGAACCCACGTTGCCCACCCCCATGACAAACAGGTTCAATTGCTTTACCTGTTCCTCAAAAAATGCCTCGTGGAGTGTGTTCAGGGCCTTTTTTACGTCTTCCGCCCGGATGACCGCCGAGATATTCCGCTCGGAGGCCCCCTGGGCAATAGCGCGGATATTTACGTTGTTGCGGCCCAGGGCGCTGAACATCTTCCCGCTGAGTCCCTGGTGCTGTTTCATCTGGTCGCCGACCAGTGCGATAATGGCCAGCCCGTCTTCCGACTGGGCGGGTTTAATGAGCTGCCTTTCGATTTCATAGGCAAACGTCTGGTTGACTGCATCGAGGGCGCGCGGCAGGTGGACGCTGGCAATCCCGACACAAATGGAATGTTCCGAGGAGGCCTGGGTAATAAATATAATACTGATGCCCGCATCGGAAAGCGTTTCAAAAAACCGTTTGCTGATACCGGGAATGCCGATCATGCCGGGACCCTCCAGGGAGACCAGCGCAATGTCGGGCACATGGCTGATACCCCGTACGGTCCGTCCCTGCGTATTCCCGCCCGCGTGGATCAGCGTCCCTTCGGTTTCGGGCTCAAAGGTGTTCTTTATCCGGATCGGGATCCCGGCCTCCAGCGCCGGCTGTATGGTCGGCGGGTAGAGGACCTTGGCCCCGAAATGTGACAGTTCCATGGCTTCCTCATAGGAAATCAGTGGAATGGGCCTGGCCTGCCGGACCAGACGCGGGTTGGCGGTGTACATGCCGCTGACGTCGGTCCAGATCTGGAGTTCCCCCGCATCCAGGGCTGCCGCGATGATGGCAGCGGAGTAATCCGACCCCCCGCGTCCCAGGGTCGTGGTATCCCCGTTTTCGGTTGCGCCTACAAAGCCGGGTAGTACGCTGATACCGGAATTGCCCAATAAGGCTTTGCGGATCCGGGCCCGGCTGGCAGCCATGCGCACATGGGCATTGCCAAAGGCCCCATCGGTGACGATGAGTTCCCGGCTGTCCCGGAATACGGCGACCAGCCCCTGGCTTTCATAGTATGCGGCAATCAGGAAAGAAGAGAGCAATTCCCCGTAACTCACGATCTTGTCGAGCAGTTTGGGGGTGGTCTCCCCGATGAGGAAGGCCCCTTCGAGCAGGGTTTCCAGGGTGTTCAGGTCCGTTTTTATCCGCCCGATCACTCCCGCCTGACGGGCCGGGGGGATCAATTCGCGAATGGCATCCAGATGCCTTTTCTCCACGGATTCCAGGCCTTGCTGGTAGTCTGTTTGCTGGGCAGCGGCCTGGGCGGCGGTGCGCAGCAACAAGTCGGTTACTCCCCCCAGGGCGGATACCACCACGGCCACCGGGCCCCCTTCCGCGGAGACGATTTTTCGGGTTTCGACAATGGCCTGGGCATTTGCTACGGAGCTGCCGCCAAATTTCAGGACTTTCATAAAGCGTTACTTAGGGAGTTGAGAACTGGTTGCAATACAGGTTGGGCCGGAGGGAATACAGGATCTTACCCCCAGGGGGTGGTGGTACCGGGGTGGAAGGAGGTGCTACCGGCTAATGCTGCTTGCATGGCGAATTCGTTTCGTTACTCCTGTCAAAAGTAGCACATTTCAATATCCGGGCAAGGAAATGCCCGATTTTTACAAAGTCCGCACCGATTGTTGTGTTTTCCTCCGGATAGCTGCTACTTTTGTAGGGATAACCGCAAATCGTTCAACGGGGATCCCGGTCATCCCCTGCAAAAAAGGACCCGCCATGAAGATATTGAACAAGGACCAGAGCTACCAGGCAGACCAGCAAACACTGGCTGCCCAGGATATCAGCAGTACCGAGCTGATGGAGCGGGCTGCGGTCTCCATCTTCAACTGGCTGCACAACCGGTTGCAGGGCGCCCCGGTGCAGATCGCCATCTTCTGCGGCACCGGGAACAACGGGGGGGACGGCCTGGCCCTGGCCCGCCACCTGGCCGAGCACGGCTACCACCTGCGCGTTTACCTCGTGAACTACAGCAAAAAACGCTCCGAAGATTTCCTGGTCAACCTCGAAAGGCTCAAACAGCGCAAGGTCTGGCCCGAGTCCCTGGATGAAAGTTCCGCCCTGCCGGACGTAAGCGAGGCCGATATCCTGGTGGATGCGATCTTCGGCATCGGGCTGAGCCGGCCCCCGGCCCCCTGGGTTCGGGAACTGATTGCCCACCTCAACGGGTCCGCTGCTTTCCGGCTGGCCATTGATTTGCCCTCCGGTTTGCAGATGGATGCCGTTCCCGAATTCCCCGAAGGGGTTTTCCGGGCGGAATTCACCCTGACCATAGGCAGCCCGAAGCTGGTGCTTTTCCTGCCCCAGACAGGTATCTATTCAGATGATTTTGCCGTCCTGGACATCGGTTTTGACCGGGCATTCATGGCCGGGGTACCTGCCGAATTCGAATGGATCGGGAAGGCGGAGGCGCTGTCCCTGTTGCGCCCGAGGGAACGCTTCACCCACAAGGGCAATTTCGGACATGTGTGCATGGTTGGCGGTTCCTACGGGAAAATAGGTGCAGTTTCCCTATCGGCCAGCGCCTGCCTGCATACCGGTGCGGGGTTGGTCACGGCCTGGGTGCCCCGCTGCGGGTACCTGCCCCTGCAAACCGGCTTGCCGGAAATCATGGTGCAAACCTGTCGGGAGGAAGAGTGGCTCGACAGCTTCCCCGAACCGGATGCCGGCCGACATTTTGGAGTAGGCATGGGGATGGGGACCGGCCCGCAGACCCGGGAGGCTTTCCTGGAATGGCTGGGGCGGCTCGGCGGGCCTGTCGTGATCGATGCGGACGGGCTCAACAACCTGGCCGCGCAACCGGAAGCACTTGCCGGTTTGCCCCCCGGAAGTATCCTAACCCCGCATCCGGGGGAATTGCAACGATTGATCGGGGAGTGGAAGGACGATTTTGAAAAATTGGCGAAGGCGCGCGACTTTGCGAAAAAACACCAGTGCATCCTGCTGATCAAGGGTGCCTATACGGTGATCCTGGGGGAAGGAAAGGGGTTTGTCAACAGCAGCGGCAACCCGGGAATGGCTACCGCCGGCAGCGGCGACGTGCTCTGCGGTATGCTTACGGCCCTGATCGCCCAGGGGTATCCCCCATTGGAGGCGGCGGTTTTTGGCGTGTACCTCCACGGGCGGGCGGGCGACCTGGCGGCTGCATCCAGCGGGCAGGAATCCCTTACGGCCCGGGGTATTATCCGGGCGATAGGCAGCGCGTTCCTGGACCTTAAATCAGTAAACCCGCCCCCGGAAACCGGGGAAGGGGAGGAGAGCTGAATTCCGCAGGTTCAGGCAGCCTTTACCCTGCGCCGGACCCAATCCAGGGCATTCCGGTATTCAATGTAAAATTTCATGGGTTTTTTGTAGAACATGCGTTCAATATTGAAATTGTGCATGTCCACTTCCCGTGAGGATACGATCGCATACGCCTTCAGGTTGTCGAGTTCCCGCAGGTAGGTGTACACCACCGGGTCGATAGCGAACGAATGGATGCGATGGCTTATAATCCCGAAGGATTTGTCCCGGAAATGGATTTCGGAAATCCCGATAATCTGGTAAACCCGTTCCAGCGTCAGGGTAGCGCCTTCGTCGAAAATCGCCACCAGGTAGTTCTCGAATACCTGGATTTTCCCGACATCGAGCAGGTATTCCCGCACGATCACGGTCTTCTTGGCCGGTCCTGTATTATTGCCCATATTCATATAGTGTGTCTGAGACGAATGTAGATGACCGGCCAGCCATATTGAAAAATACTAGATGATCGACATAAATATCGTTTAACCGGCAGCCGGCCCGAATTGCTGTCGATGGTTTCCTACGCAGGTAGCCCATGGGGGATAAAAAAAAGGGTCATCTTTGGATGACCCTTTTTCAGTATTCTCCTACGTCGGTTCAGGCCTCCTTGGAGGACTTGCTCGGCTTTTTGATGGAGATGGTCAGTTTGTCATTTTCCTCGTCCAGGTCCATGGTGATATTGTCCCCCTCGTTGAGTTTGGAGTTGACAATCTCCTCGGCCAGGGCATCCTCAATATATTTCTGGATGGCCCTTTTCAGGGGGCGTGCCCCGTACTTTTTGTCAAAGCCTTTCTCCGCGATGTAATCGCGGGCCTTGTCGGTGAGGATCAGGTTGTAACCGATATCCGCAATGCGGTCGTACAGTTTCTTGAGTTCGATTTCGATGATCTGGTGGATATGCTCCCGCTCCAGGGGGTTGAATACGATCACGTCGTCGATCCGGTTCAGGAATTCCGGGGCAAATGCCTTTTTCAGCGCATTTTCGATCACGCTCTTGTGGTGCGTATCGGCCTGGGACTTTTTAGCCGCAGTGCCAAACCCAACACCCTGTCCAAAATCCTTCAGCTGCCGGGCCCCGATGTTCGAGGTCATGATGATGATCGTGTTCCGGAAGTCGATCTTGCGGCCCAGGCTGTCGGTCAGGAACCCGTCGTCCAGGACCTGCAGCAGCATATTGAATACATCCGGGTGCGCTTTTTCCACCTCGTCCAGCAGGATGACGGAATAGGGCTTGCGGCGCACCTTCTCGGTGAGCTGCCCGCCTTCTTCATAGCCGACGTACCCGGGAGGGGCACCTACCAGCCTGGAGATGGCAAATTTTTCCATGTACTCGCTCATGTCGATCCGCACCAGGGCATCCTCTGAGTCGAAGAGTTCCTTGGCCAGGACCTTGGCGAGCTGGGTTTTACCGACCCCGGTCTGCCCCAGGAAGATAAAGCTTCCGATGGGTTTGTCGGGATCCTTGAGCCCTGCACGGTTCCGCTGGATGGCCTTGGCTACCTTGGCTACCGCCTCGTCCTGCCCGATCACGCTGTTTTTGATCAGTTGCGGGAGTTCGGCCAGTTTGTTGCTTTCGGTCTGGGCAATTTTGTTGACGGGGATGCCGCTCATCATGGAAACCACGTCAGCGACGTTGTCCTCCGATACGGTTTCCCGGTGCATCTTGCTGTCTTCCTCCCATTTTTCCTGGGCGGTGGACAGTTCTTTTTCCAGTCGCTTCTCGTCGTCCCGCAGTTTGGCAGCTTCCTCATAGCGCTGTTTTTTGACCACGCTGTTCTTGAGTTCCCGCACTTCTTCGAGCTGTTTTTCCAGCTCAAGGATTTGTTTGGGAACGTCCATATTGATGATGTGTACCCGCGACCCGGCCTCGTCCAGGGCATCGATGGCCTTGTCCGGAAGGAAACGGTCGGTCATATAGCGGTTGGTAAGCTTCACGCAGGCTACCAGGGCTTCTTCGGTATAATTTACGTTGTGGTGGTCTTCGTATTTGCCGCGGATATTCCGGAGGATTTCGATGGTTTCCTCCACGGTGGTGGGCTCGACCATCACCTTCTGGAAGCGGCGCTCCAGGGCCCCGTCCTTCTCGATATACTGCCGGTACTCGTCCAGGGTGGTAGCCCCGATACACTGGATTTCACCACGTGCCAGGGCCGGTTTGAACATGTTGGAGGCATCCAGGCTTCCCGTGGCGCCGCCGGCGCCTACAATGGTGTGGATTTCGTCAATGAACAGGATAACGTCGTCGTTTTTCTCGAGTTCGTTCATCACGGCCTTCATCCGCTCCTCGAACTGCCCGCGGTATTTGGTCCCGGCAACCAGGGAGGCCAGGTCCAGGGTCACCACGCGCTTATTGTAGAGGATGCGGGAAACCTTCTTGTTGATGATCCGCAGGGCGAGGCCTTCGGCGATGGCGCTCTTGCCCACCCCGGGTTCCCCGATCAGCAGCGGGTTGTTCTTTTTACGGCGGCTCAGGATCTGGGAGACCCGCTCGATTTCCTTCTCCCGGCCCACTACGGGGTCGAGTTTGTTTTCCTCGGCCAGGCGGGTGAGGTCGCGGCCAAAGTTATCCAGCACGGGGGTTTTGGATTTTTTATTGCCCTTCTGGGCAGCGCCCCCTGAAAAAGTGCCTTCCTTGCTTTCGCCCGTGTCGTCCGAATCGCTCGGGAAGGATTCCGAAGTCGGGCTGTCCGTATAGTCGTCGTCGCTGGTAATCATGCTTTTGAATTGCTCCTTGACCCCGTCGTAGTCCACCTTCAGCTTGTGCAGCAGTTTGGTGGTCGGGTCGTTCTCGTTCCTGAGGATACACAGCAGCAAATGCGCCGTGTTGATGGACGAACTCTGGAAAAGCTTGGCCTCCAGGAAGGTCGTCTTCAGGGCGCGTTCTGCCTGCCGGGTCAGGTGCAGGTTCTTTTTGTCCTTGGGTTGGGAACCCGCGTCCGGGTTTGCCGGGGAGAGGATCTCCACCTTCCTGCGCAGGTGGTCCAGGTCCACGTCCAGCGCATCGAGTATGCTGATTGCCTTCCCGTTCCCGTCGCGCAGCAGGCCCAGCATCAGGTGTTCCGTCCCGATGAAGTCGTGCCCCAAGCGCAATGCCTCCTCCTTGCTATAAGCAATTACATCTTTTACTCGCGGTGAAAAATTATCATCCATATATCCTCCGTATTCAACTTTAAAATTAGTAAAACTTATCATAAGAACGTCAAATACCGTACCTATATTCGATAAAGCTTCCCTAAATGACGAAAAAAACAAGGAAGTGCAAAATTATTAACAGGGATTTTATTAAAAATACACAGGGTGTTTTCTGTTGATAAAAACTTTAATAAAAGCTGCGCAACCTGCCTCGAAAGGGTCCTTTTTACGTATATTGGCATGATTTTTTAACCACAAAAACACAAGCCCGATTCAGCTATGGCGGAAGGAGAGAAACTGATTCCGATTAATATAGAAGATGAGATGAAATCGGCCTACATCGACTACTCGATGTCGGTCATTGTGTCACGTGCCCTGCCAGATGTTCGGGACGGCCTGAAACCGGTTCACCGGCGTGTCCTCTACGGCATGCACGAACTGGGGGTCCGGTCTTCGAGCGCCCACAAGAAATCCGCCCGTATTGTCGGGGAGGTTTTGGGTAAATACCACCCGCACGGGGATTCCTCTGTTTACGATACCATGGTGCGTATGGCCCAGGACTGGAGCCTCCGGTACATGCTGGTGGACGGCCAGGGAAACTTTGGTTCCATCGACGGCGACAGCCCGGCGGCCATGCGGTATACGGAAGCGCGCATGCGCAAGATCGCCGAGGAGATGCTGGCCGATATCGACAAGGAAACCGTTGACCACCAACTCAATTTTGACGATTCGCTGGAGGAGCCGACGGTTCTGCCCACACGTATCCCGAACCTGCTGGTAAACGGTGCATCCGGTATTGCCGTGGGGATGGCTACCAACATGCCCCCCCACAACCTGTCGGAAGTGGTGGATGGCACCATCGCCTATATCGATGACAGGGAAATCACCATAGAGGGCCTGATGCAGCACATCAAGGCGCCGGACTTCCCCACCGGGGGGGTCATTTACGGGTACGACGGCGTAAAGGAAGCCTTTGAGACCGGTCGCGGCCGCGTAGTCATGCGCGCCAAGGCCAGCTTTGAGGAAGTACAGGGCCGGGAGTGCATCGTGGTCACTGAAATCCCGTACCAGGTCAACAAGGCGGACATGATCAAAAAGACCGTCGACCTGATCAACGAAAAGAAAATCGAGGGGATCGCCACGATCCGGGACGAATCCAACCGCAAAGGGATGCGGATTGTATATATGCTGAAACGGGACGCCATCCCGAACATCGTCCTGAACACCCTTTACAAGTACACCGCCCTCCAATCCTCATTCAGCGTAAACAACATCGCCCTGGTAGCTGGTCGGCCCGAATTGCTGAACCTCAAGGAGATGATCGGGCATTTTGTGGACCACCGTCACAAAGTAGTGGTCCGCCGTTCCGAATTCGAACTGAAAAAGGCCGAGGAACGGGCGCACATCCTGGAAGGGCTCATCATCGCCTCGGACAATATCGACGAGGTCATTGCCATTATCCGGGGCAGCGCCAACGCAGAGGATGCCCGGGAAAACCTCATCAAGCGGTTTGAACTGAGCGAGGTTCAGGCGCGTGCCATCGTGGAGATGCGCCTGCGCCAGCTGACCGGGCTGGAGCAGGACAAGCTCCGCACCGAATACGAGGAGGTGCTGGCAACCATCGAAGACCTTAAAGACATCCTTGCCCGGGAAGAACGGCGGATGGAAATCATCAAGCAGGAATTGCAGGAGGTGCGGGACAAATACGGGGACGAGCGCCGCAGCGAGATCAACTATGCCGGCGGGGACCTCAGCATCGAGGACATGATCCCGGACGAGCAGGTGGTCATTACCATTTCCCATGCCGGGTACATCAAGCGGACGCCGCTGACGGAATACAAGACCCAGAACCGCGGGGGCGTAGGCCAGAAGGCCTCCTCCACACGGAACGAGGATTTCCTGGAACACCTGTTTGTGGGAACCAACCACCAGTACATGCTGTTCTTTACCCAACAGGGCCAGTGTTACTGGTTGCGGGTATTCGAAATCCCGGAAGGCAGCCGGACCTCCAAGGGCCGTGCCATCCAGAATCTGATAAATATTGCCCAGGACGATAAGGTCAAGGCTTTTATCTGTACCCAGGACCTCAAGGACGAGGAATACGTCAACAGCCACTACGTCATTATGGCGACCAAGAAAGGGGTGGTCAAGAAGACCTCCCTGGAGCAGTATTCCCGCCCCCGCCAGAATGGGATTATCGCTATTGGCATACGGGAGGGCGACGAGTTGCTCGAAGCCAGGCTTACCACCGGTTCCAGCCAGATCTTCCTCGGGCTCAAGTCCGGGAAAGCGATCCGGTTCGAAGAGAGCAAGACCCGTCCGATGGGCCGGAGTGCCTCCGGTGTCCGGGGGATCACCCTGGCCGATGACAAGGACGAAGTGGTCGGTATGGTGAGCGTCAACAACTTTGACGACGACATCCTGGTGGTTTCCGAAAACGGCTATGGCAAGCGTTCCAGCATCGAAGACTACCGGGTCACGAACCGTGGAGGCAAGGGCGTAAAGACCATCTCCATCTCCAAAAAGACCGGCGGCCTGGTAGCGATCAAGAATGTCTCCGACTCGGACGACCTGATGATCATCAACAAATCGGGGATTGCCATCCGCATGAGCGTGGAAGACCTGCGGACCATGGGTCGCGCCACCCAGGGCGTAAAACTGATCAACCTGCGGGATAACGACTCCATTGCCGCGGTTGCCAAGGTCATGAAAGACGAGGATGACCTGGATGACGCGGATATCCTGAATATCGAGGTGGATGCCGAAGATGGCACGGCTCTTGATACTGATGGTGCGGAATCCGAAGAATAAATGATAAACACTAAATTTGCACAAATACTTTTTTTGATGAAAACTAGAATGATTGTATTGGCAGCCCTGATTTTAGGGACTGTCGGATTTGCACAGAAATCTGAGATCCGGGATGCCGAGAAGGCACTCAAGGATGGAAATACGGCTGGTGCCAAGGCCAGCCTGGATGCGGTCCAGGGCGTTATTGCCGGCGAAGACGAACGGCTACAGGCCGAGTACTACCTGCTCAAGGGCCGGGTATATGCAGACCTGGCGGCAAAAGGGAACAACGAAGCCTTTGACGAGGCAATTGCTTCCTTCAAGAAAACCGTTGCGATCGAGGAGCAGAGCGGCAAGCAGCGCTACTCGGATGAAGCCAAGCAACGCCTGAAGGCGATTTCCGCCGACCTGGTGAACTCCGCGGTGGATGACAACAACGCTAAAAATTTCGACGCTGCGGCTGAGAAGCTCTACCTGAGCTACCAGATTAGCCCCCAGGATACCATCTACCTGTACTACGCCGCGAGTAGCGCCGTCAATGGCGGGAATTACGAGCGGGCCCTGGATTTCTACAAGGAACTCAAGGAAGTCGGCTACGACGGAAGCGGCATGGTTTACAAGGCGACTAACGTCGAAACCGGTGAAGTGGAGGAAATGAACAAGGCCCAGCGGGACCTGATGGTCAAGTCGGGGACGTACGCAAACCCGGTGGATGAGAAGGAACCTTCCAAAAAAGCCGAGATCGTAAAGAACATGGCGCTGATCTATACCCAACTCGGCAGGAATGAAGAGGCCCTGGAAGCCTACAAGGACGCGCGTGCCGACAACCCGGACGATGTGAACCTCGTGCTCAACGAGGCCAACCTGTACTACCAAATGGGCGACAAGGAGACTTTCCGCGACCTGATGGCAGAGGCTGCCTCCATGGCGCCGGACAACCCGGACCTCTATTACAACATCGGGGTGATCAACATGGAAATGGGGAACACCGAGGAAGCCCGTGACGCCTATGAGCGCGCAATTGAGATCAACCCCGGCTATGTGAACGCCCAGTTGAACCTGTCAACCACCTATGTGAACGAAGGCAACGCCCTGATCGATGACATGAATGCCCTCGGGACGTCCCAGGCGGATATAAAGAAATACGACGAACTGAAGGAACAGAAGGACAGCCTCTTTATGAAGGGTGCCGAAGTCCTGGAAGCTGCCCTGAAGGTAAACCCGGACAACCAGAGCGTCCTGACCCAGCTTAAAAACATCTATGGCGCCATGGGCGACAATGAGAACTTTATGCGGATCAAAAAGCTGTTGGGAGAATAAGGTCCAGCAAACCCTCGCAAAAAACCCCGGCTTCTGGCCGGGGTTTTTTATTAAAGGATTTTTTTGATGACCCGCAGCGGGTGGGTGTAGTTGCGCAATTCGCTGTTGAATATACCGCTGTGGTCAATTCGGTCGATGCGGACCCGGCCGAAGGCGTGGATGATATAATTGTCCTTCATGATGAGACCCACATGGTTGATCTGCCCGTCCGGCCCGTCGAAAAAGGCGAGGTCCCCGGGCAGGCTTTCTTCTATGAAACTCAGGGCAGTTCCCTCTGCGGCCTGTTCCGAAGGCGTGCGCCGGAGCGCTACGCCACAGCATTTGTAGACCATTTGGGCCAGGCCCCCGGCGTCAATTCCAAACGGGGAGCGCCCCCCGGCCATTTCCGGGCTGTTGAGGTACATCAATGCAGTGCGGATCAATTGGTCCCGTCCTTCCGAGGGGTTAAAGCTCGTACCTTCGAAATGTTGCCCGAGCAGGGGGGCATTGTGAGCATCAGAACCCAGGAGGACCGGCAGCAGCAAGCCCTCGCGGGTACAGCTGTGCCCGATCAGGTCTGCGGCGCATCCCGCGGAGGTGCCGCTGGGGGAGGAGGTATATTGTTCCTCGGTAAGTTCCAGCAGCTGGTCGTTGCGGACCCAGCCTTCCGTTTGGTCCAGCCGGACACGGATCCGGCTCCAAACCTTGCGGGATTCCAGAATTTTAAAACATTCGCCAAACAGCAACTGGCTCCGCAAAGAAGCCGTTCCTTCGGGCGATTCGTAAACGGGTACTAGGCTTAATGGGCAGATTCCGTAGCGCATGGTACTGGAGCGGGGCCGGGGTCAGGGCCTTTCTAAAACGATTGCCGAAGCGCCACCGCCTCCGTTGCAGATGGCGGCGGCCCCCAGTTTTGCCTGCTGCTGACGCAGGATGTGGATAAGGGTTACGGTAATCCGTGCCCCGGAGCAACCCAGCGGATGACCCAGGGAAACGGCTCCCCCGTGGATGTTCACGTTTTTATCGCTCAGCCCCAGGAGCTTGATATTGGCCAGCCCTACCACGCTGAAGGCTTCATTGAATTCAAAGTAGTCGATATCCGAAAGGCTCAGTCCGGCCTTCTCCAGCGCCAGGGGCAATGCCTTGGCGGGGGCCGTGGTAAACCACTTCGGTTCATGGGCGGCGTCGGCGTAGCTGCGGATCCGCACCAGGGGTTCCAAGCTCAATTCGCGGGCCTTTTCTGCGCTCATCAGCACCAGGGCGGCCGCCCCGTCGTTGATGGTGGAGGCATTGGCTGCAGTGACCGTACCGTCCTTGCTGAAAGCCGGACGCAACTGGGGGATTTTCTCCATTTTCACATTCCGGAATTCTTCGTCTTCGCTCACAATGACAGGTTCCCCCCGTCGTTGAGGCACTTCCACGGGAACCACCTCGTCCTTAAATTTACCCGCTTCCCATGCAGTTTTTGAACGCTGGTAGGATTGGACCGCAAAAGCATCCTGCTCCTCGCGGCTGAATTTGTATTCGGCTGCACAGGCGTCTGCGCAGACCCCCATGGCCTGCTGGTCATAGGCATCGACCAACCCGTCCCGCTGCATGCCGTCTTCCAGGGTGGCCGGCCCGAATTTATGGCCATTTCGCATGTGGACGTAGTGCGGGATCAGGCTCATGTTTTCCATACCGCCCGCCACAACGATGGAACGGTCTCCGAGGGCGATGCTCTGGGCTGCCTGCATTACAGCCTTCATCCCGGATGCACATACCTTGTTCACCGTGGTGCAGGGGACCGTATCGGGTATTCCCGCATAGATGGCGGCCTGCCTTGCGGGCGCCTGTCCTGCGCCCGCCTGCACCACATGGCCCATGAGTACTTCCTCTACCCGGGAGGGCTCCAGCCCGATGGAATCCAGGGCTCCCTTAATGGCCGTAGCGCCCAGCCTGGGGGCAGGCACCGACGAGAGGCCCCCCATAAAACTTCCGATAGGCGTGCGTACTGCCGCAACCACAACTACCTCTTTCATTTGTTCCGTTTTGGTACGCACGAAAATACGAATTTAATACCGGACCCGATTACTTCCGGGCCAAAAGCCCCGAGATGCCAAGGGTTTTTTCTATTTTTGGTCGATACAACCGCGCTTCATGCCAAAAACGCTGGATACCTTCTACCGATCGCAGTCCCTGATCTATAAGTACGTCCTCTACTTTTTTACGATCGGCGCCATCGTTTTTTTCTTCCCCAAGGGAGGGCAGTTCAAATACGAATTCCAGAAGGGCAAGCCCTGGCAATACGAAAACCTCTACGCGCCCTTTGACTTTTCCATCCGGAAGACGGATGCCGAGCTACAGGCCGAACGCCAGCAGTTCCAGCGCGACCAGATTCCGTATTACCGCTTCGACACGGAAACCGCCCGGGGGGTCTACCGGGCCTATGAGAACCTGTTCCCGGAGTACTTTCCGGGTTCCGGGTATTCCACCCGTCAGCTGGAGGTTTTGCGCCAGCGGGGACGGGGCGTACTGGACAGCCTGTATACCCGGGGCATCTGGGATGGCACCAACCCGCCGCTCAGGGGAGAGGTTTACCTGGTGCGCGACAACCAGGCCCGGCGCGTCCAATTTGACAGCATCTACAAGTCGGGCGATTTGCGCAACACCGTGCGCAACCTGCTGGAATCCTCGGGGATATCGGCCAACCGCTCCGAATTCCAGGAACTCCTTTTCCGGGTTGCCGAACCCAACGTTACCCTGGACCAGGACCTGACGGGGCAGGAACTTCGCAACCAGCTGTCGGGTATTTCACTGACCCGCGGGAATGTGGACGAAGGGGCCCTGATCGTTGCCAAAGGCGAAGTGGTGGAAGGGGAGAACCTGAAAAAACTGGAGTCCCTCCGGACGGAGTACGAGTCAGAACTCTGGAACGCCAACAACTATTACTTTATCCTTTCCGGCTATACGATCCTGGTGGCCCTGGTGCTGATCATGCTCCTCCTGTTTTTAAAGCGGTACCGGCCCGAGGTATTCCGGAACAACGTAAAGGTGACCTTTATCTTTTTCAACATCCTGGTGATGGTCTTCCTGACCACTTTTGTCGTCAAGTACAACGAAGCCCTTGTATTTGTGGTACCCCTCTGCATCCTGCCGCTGATCCTAAAAACATTCTTCGACGCCCGCCTCGGGTTGTTCGTGCATGTGCTTACGGTGCTCATCCTCGGTTTTGTGGTGCCCAACAGCTTCGAGTATATCTTTTTACAGATCATTGCGGGAATCGTCACCATCCTCACGGTATCCGAGCTCTACAAGCGGGCCAACCTCTTTATCTCCGTCGGTCAGATCACGCTGATCTATATCCTGGGGTACTTTGCCTTCCACATCATCCACGAGGGCAACCTGGAAAACGTCATCTGGGTGAATTTCGGGTTTTTCCTCCTCAACGGCATGATCACGCTCTTTGTACAGCCGCTGATCTATATCTACGAGAAGATGTTCGGCATGGTTTCGGATGTTTCCCTACTGGAATTGTCCGACACGAATTCCCGGTTGCTGAAGGAACTTTCCAACAAGGCCCCCGGCACCTTCAACCACTCCCTGCAGGTGGCCAACCTGGCCGAGGCAGCCGCGAACGAGATCGGTGCCAATGCCATGCTGGTAAGGGTCGGGGCCCTTTACCACGACATCGGCAAGATGAACAACCCCACGTACTTTACCGAGAACCAGATCACCAACATCAACCCTCACGACGAGCTGCCGCCCGAAAAGAGCGCCCGCATCATCATCAAACACGTGATCGAGGGGATCGAACTCGCCCGCAAGCAGAATATCCCGGACCGCATCATCGATTTTATCCGTACCCACCACGGCACCACCATGGTTTATTACTTTTACAAGAAAGCCCGCGAGCGCGACGGGGATGAAGTAGATGAAAAGGATTTCCGCTACCCGGGCCCCATCCCCTTCTCAAAGGAAACCGCTATCCTGATGATGTCCGATTCCGTGGAGGCAGCCTCCAAGAGCCTGGTCAACCCGACCTACCTGATCATCGACGAGTTCGTCGACAAGATTATCGGGGGGCAGATGCAGGCCGGCCAGTTCCTCAACGCGGACATCACCTTCAAGGAGATCGAAACGGTCAAGAAGGTACTCAAACAACGCCTCACCAACATCTACCACCTCCGCGTGGAGTATCCGGAATAAGTCCCCAAGGGCGTCCTGGTCTGCAGAGATCCCTGACTTGTTCTACAAATTGGGAAGCATTGCAAAAGGCGGGAAACTATGCTTTCTTGAAAGTCCGGATGGCACTTTTAACAGGAAAAAGCATAAAAACTTTAATTTTTCAGTATAATTGGGATTTCTGGGCTAATTTTTGAGGTGTTTCATGGAAATACTCAAGATATGCGATCGTTTCTATTTCAAGTCCTGATCCTTCTCATCTTCTTCATGCCCAATCTCGCGGCCCAGCGTGACTCCCTGGCGGCCAACTGGGGGGACCCGCCGGTTCCCGGCATCAAGGGCAGCGGTGTCCTGGATTCCCTGGTGCAGCGGCAGGAACGGGTGACCCTGCACACGGACCGAAGTGTGGCCGCCCCCGGTGAGCACTTGTTTTTCAAGGCCTACCTGACCACGGGCCCCTACCGGCAACGGGTGAGTGCCAGCAAAGTCCTCCGCGTGGAACTGCTGGACCCAACCGGCGCCCTGGTGAGCACCCAGATGTATCCGGTCGAGTCGGGGGTTAGCGAAGGCGCCCTGGAAATACCCGAAAAATTAAGTGCAGCCTCCTATACGATCCGGGCTTATACCCGGTGGATGCAAAACTACGGCCCAACCAGCTTTTACCTGCAACCCCTCCGCATCACATCCGGAACGGAAACCTTACAGGATCAGGCATTGTCCGGTAATCCAGTTTTCTACCCGGAAGGCGGACAATTGCTCCGGGGCATCAACAACAAGATGGTCATTAAAATGGAAGATGTTACCGGTTGCCCTGTGGCGCCCAATGGACGGATCACGAATGCTACAGGCACGATTTCCGTGCCAGTGCAGGCCTATGGAGAAGGATTGGGGATGGCCCTTTTTAACCCGGGAAATGAAGGCCCGTATTATCTGGAGCTGGAAGACCGACGTAGATTTGCCATCCCGGAAGCGAATACCAGTGGGTACGCCCTCCAAATAAACAACCTGGAACGCCACCTGATCCGCGTACGCCTCAGGGCTACCGCAGATCGTGTGAACAAAACCATGCGGTTGCGCGCATCCGTCGGCAACCAGACCATCATGGTACGGGAGCTCGAAATCGGGAAGGAACTGGAAGCAAACCTGGAGATCGCCACGGAGGCAATGCCTTCCGGGGTCCTGGAACTGGAGCTCCTGGACCTTGACGGGGAAGTTTGGGCCAGCCGCCCGGTGCTGCTTGATGAAAACCGTGCCCTGGATATCTCGATAGTGCCCCTGGCAACCTACTTGCAAGAAGGGGAGGAGGCTGCCTTCCGGCTTCGGGTTACCGATGCCGCCGGTAACCCGGTCCAAACCAAAATATCATTTTCCGTGACTGACGGAACCCTGTCCGGCCCGGAGGAATGCGGGCCTTTTGGGAGCAGGCTCCCGGCCAGTCCGATGCCCTCCAGGAAGGACCGCTTCCTTCGGGACCTGCAAACCCTGGCCCAGCCGGTCCCGAAGGAATACCCGGAAGCCATCCGATATCCGGTTCAGAAAGGCCTGGAACTGATCGGTTATGCCTATGACCTGAACAATAAACTCCTGCTGAACACTCCGATTCAGGTATTAGCCTCCAACGATTCCACCTTGCTCATGCAGGAGGTCCGCACAGACGCATCCGGCATACTGACTTTGAAGGATTTGCATTTTTTCGGAAAAACCCCTTTGATATTCAGGACCCGGGGAGAAGATACGCGCAGTAACCTGGTACAGATTGAACCTATCCATGATGAAATCCGCTCAACAAGCATGGCTGCCGGCTTGGAATCATCCAGGCGCAAGCGGGACCAGCAGGTGGAAACCACACCCTGGACCGAGATTGATACGGCTGGGCTGATCCGGTTGAACCAGGCGGTGGTTCAGGGCAAAAAATCGGAATCCAAAGGGAGCCCTTCCCTGTATAATATAACCCCGGATGCCACCGCCTACCAGGACCCGGAGCGCCCGGTGCCTACCGAAATATTGATGTCCCGGATCCCGGGGGTTACCGTAACCGGCGATTTCAATATGAATCCCAGGATCACCCTGCCCATGCGAATCACGGGCACTATGGCTCCAGTTCTCTGGGTCGTTGACGGACTGGTATTGCAGGGGCAGGGGATGGAGAACCATCCTTTCGGGATGATTCCTTACTCGGAAATTGAGCGAATCGAATTGGTCTCCGGGCCGGATGCGGCCATATTCGGGGCCCGCGGGGCAGGAGGTGCTTTCCTCCTGTACACCCGCAATGGTTCCGGGATGGATTACATCCGGAGGAAGGAAGCTTCCATCCAGTTCAGGGGCTTCGAGCCCCCCATTGAGTTTGAACCGGGCATGACTGCGATCGTAAAGGGCCGCAGGCAGTCCGGCACCCCCAAGGCCCTGTACTGGAATCCCAGCGTTAAAACCGATGCCAATGGGGAAGCCGTTGTGCGCTTTACGAGCCCGGCAAATTATACGCGGGTGTGGGTTACGGCCATGGGCGTAACCCCGGAAGGTGCCTCGGGCGCTATAAGGCAGGCCTTCTAGTATCGGCGGCGGAGGATTGGAAATACTAAACGCTAAAACCCCGCTGTCTGATGCGGAAACCGGCCGCAACCCTGACAGTGTATCATACCCCATCAAAAAACAGGTCGAAAAGTTGCGTCACTCTCCATGAAAAACTACATTTGCATCCGCATTTGAACCAAGCGGTTCTGTGTGAGGAGAGGTGCCGGAGTGGTAACGGAGCAGATTGCTAATCTGTCGGCGGGTAACCGTCGCCTGGGTTCGAATCCCAGTCTCTCCGCAAGGTCCCTTCAGGGGCCATTTAAATTCCAAACCCCTGGTTTCGAATTGGAATTCGGGATTTGGAATTTGTTTTTCGGGGTGTAGCGTAGCCCGGTTATCGCGCCTGCTTTGGGAGCAGGAGGCCGCAGGTTCGAATCCTGCCACCCCGACCAGGAAAATCCAATCACAAAAGTGGTTGGATTTTTCATTTGCAAAAAGCCGCAAGTTTACTTGCAGGCTGGTGCAAATTAAGAAGACATCCGGGCCTGCTTGGCCCGGATTGGATTTTCCTGAATCACCCCCCATCAGGATCACCGACCGCAGGGAGGTAATCCTGTGTCACGGGCCTCCTCCGGCTTACTTTCTTACTGGTACAAATGAACAAGACATCCGGGCCAGCTTGGCCCGGATTGGATTTTCCTGATTCACTCCCCCATCAGGATCACCGACCGCAGGGTGGTAATCCTGGACCACGGGCGCTATTCGGATTCCCAGGAGACCTACACCTACACTGATTCACCCGAAAAAGGGGAAATCCGGGCAGGTACAAATCGACTTTCAACCACCCGGGGCAGCCGTCAGAAACCCATTGACACCCAACCAGTGGATAAAGGCATCAAACCAGCGATTGCTGGTCCGATTCGGGTTTCCCAGCCCAAAGCCATGACCCCCGTTCTGGTACAGGTGGAATTCTACCGGTTTGCCCGCTTTAAACCAGGAATCGATGACGCCAAACTGCCCCCTGAAAAGAAAATCATCGGTAGCTATTACGTTGAACATGGGCGGGGCATCCTCAGGCACTTCCACGGGACCCATACCCCCATAGATCGGCCCGATAAAGGCCAGGCGCATGGTTTCGGAATTCAGCGTGGCATGCATGGTGAGGCCGGCACCGGCTGAAAAGCCGATCATGCCTATCCTGTCCGTATCAACCCCCCATTCCCCGGCTCGTTGTACGATCATCGCGTAGGCCGCTTCGGCATCCTCCAGCTGGTTGGAAAGATCCGTTCGCGGCGGGCCCGGGGGCGGGGTATCCTGATCCGCATCGGAAGCAGGTGCTGGAGGCGTGCGCGGGCGATTCATCCAGGCGCTGAAATCGTCGAGTGATTCGGGGGTGGGATGGAGCCGGTACTTGAGCACAAACGCGGCGATTCCCTGTTTTGCCAGTGCCTCCGCAACTTCCCAGCCTTCGTTGCCCATGGAAAGCCACCTGAAGCCTCCCCCGGGGGCGACGATTACAGCTGCACCATTGGCCTTGCCGGGTTCCGGCAGGAAGGGGGTGAGGGTTGCCCTGGTAATGTTGCGGGCCATGGGATCACCCCATTGGCGAAACCAGGTCTCCCCGGCGGGTTGGTCATCGACCCCTCCCGTACCGAGCGGGATGGCCTTCGGTTCAGGCGGGGCCTCAAGCGGGTAGATGGTTCCATCCTGTGCGAGTACGGGCAGCGCAAAAAGGAATAGTAATACAAAGGAGAGCGATCTGGGGAGGTTTCTGAGACGATAGGACATGACACGATAATTTGAACCCTTAATGTAGTGTATTTTTTACACGAATCATTTATTTCCCCCAAAAAATTCATCAGAAAGCCCTCTTAACGATCTGTTGTAAAATGCATTACCTTACAGGATCACCCACCGAAGGGAGGTAATCATGGCCCGCAGGCGTAATCCGGAATTACTGGTAAGTAGTCCCGGACAAACAGGTGTAATCCGCGTAACCGGGTGGACCGTTCTTTTACATCTGAAATTGAATCACACCGCAATGCAGCGGTGAAGATTACCCTGCAACATTACCCGGACGGCCTATTTTTTAATATCTTTTCATTAGAAGCACCAACCAATGCCCTTAAATCGATTCAGCCTGCTGTTCCTGCTCCTGTTAGCTGGGGTTTTTCCGGAGATTCGGGCCCAGGAACAAATCAGCTTTAAACAATTATCCATCAAGGACGGGCTCTCCCAGAATTGCGGCATCTCTGTAGCTCAGGACAGCACGGGTTTTCTGTGGATTGCCACCCAGGACGGGCTGAACCGGTACGACGGGAATGAATTCGTCAAATACCCCTTTATTTTTTCGGATATAACCCGACCCAGTTTCAGCCAGTTGGGGAAAGTTTATGTGGACCGTCTTGGCCATGTCTGGAGCATCCCGGACACCGGCGTGCTTCACCGGTACCTTTCGGATACGGATTCCTTTGAGGCCTATCCTGAATTGTCAGATGCGAGCGTGTTGTGGCAGGATTCGGACCAGAAATACTGGATGGGCACCTATAACCGCGGGCTCCGCTGGTTTTTCCTCATGGAGGGGGAACTCAGGATGGGGGGGCGTATCCCCATTGAAAGCCCGGTATATGCACTGGAGGAGTCCGGGGGGTTGTTGCTGGCGGCTACCGGGGAGGGTGTGGTGGAAATCTATAAGCGGACGGGGACCATCAAGGATACGCTGGTGTTGCAAACCAACGGGGAGCGTATCCGGCGGGGAATCAGTTCCATTCTGGTATCCGACGCAGGCAGGCAGTGGTACGGCACTTATGGTGCGGGACTATATTACCGGGATAAGGGCAGTGACCGCCTGGAACCCGCGTCGGCTCGCTTCCCGGACGGTGAATTGCCCCCCGACCTGAACATCCTGTCCCTCTTCCAGGATTCCGCGGGCCGTATTTGGATAGGGACCTATGGGGATGGTTTATATGTCCTGAACCCGGAATCCCGCGAAATCCAGCATTTTTCCCCGGACAAGCGAAACCACCGGGCCATCCATTACAACGATATCCTCAGTATCTATGAGGATTACACCGGTACCCTCTGGTTTGGGACGGACGGGGCGGGTCTGAGTTATTACGACCCCTACCTGGAAAAATTCAATTCCATTACCAATGCCCAGGTACCCAACGACATCAATGTGGATGTGGTCCGGGCCATTGAGCGCGATTCCAGCGGCATGGTCTGGATAGGCACCTCTGGCAAAGGGCTGATGCGCTACAACCCCCCGGAGGATACCTGGGAAAAATTCTCCGCAGCGAACAGTGACCTGCCCTCCGACCGGGTCATGAGCCTCTTTCACGATGGCAACTATCTCTGGATTGGCACACAGGGAGGGGGCCTGGCACGACTGGATGCGGAGGGCAAGATCGTGCCATACACTCCGGAAGGGACCAATAGCCTTGATGCAATTACCATCTGGGACATATTCCGCGACAGCCGCTCCCGCCTGTGGCTGGCAACCCGGGAATACGGCCTGGTACAGTTCGACCCTGTTCAGGGGGCTGTCCGCTATTTCAACCGGAACAGCACCCCGGAAACGCCTGTATTTGATAATATCCGTGTGGTCATCGAAGGAGCGGATGGCAATCTTTGGATTGGTGGGGAGGAAGAAGGACTAATCCGTTTCAATCCCGATAATGGCGAATTCCGGACTTTCAGGGCCGGGACGTCCCCGGGGGAACTGCCTGACGACAAGGTTAAATCCCTGTATATGGACCAGGACGCTTCCCGGTTGTGGATTGGGACCAATGGTAGTGGGATCAGTGCCCTGGATCTGGAAACGATGCAGTTCCATACCTACTCAGTTGCCGACGGGTTGGCGAACGACGTTATTTATGCAATCCTGCCGGACCGGGACGGAGACCTGTGGCTGAGTTCCAACCGGGGGATCACCCGGTTTGGTCCTCCTGGTCGCTGGGAGGAATCGCCGGAGATTGAAAACTATACGAATTACGAGGGGCTCGCCACCGAATTCAATACCGGAGCGGCCTATAAATACCTGGATGGCACCCTATATTTTGGTGGCCTTGAAGGCTTTTACTGGTTTGTCCCGGACCAGATCCGGAAAAACCCGCACCTGCCCAAGACGGTCATCACGGGCATACAGGTAGCCAACGAACCTATGCGGATGAGCGGGAATATGCAGTTGAGCAATCGGGAGCACAGCCTGACCTTTATTTTTTCCAGCCTGCAGTTTGCGTTGCCGGACAAGAACGAATACAAATACCAATTGCTCAACTACGACCAGGACTGGGTGGACGCGGGACCTATCAATTTTGCGCGGTATTCCTTCCTTCCCCCTGGTTCCTATGAGTTCCAGGTCAAGTCCAGTAACTACGACGGTGTCTGGAACCCGACCCCTGCGGTATTTACTTTCAGCATCGCCCCGCCCTGGTATGCCACCCTCTGGGCCAAAATAGGTTATGTCCTTTTGTTTGGGTTGCTGGCCTGGGGGACGTATGCGTATTTCCGTTCGCGCTGGCGGATGAAATTAAACCTCAGCCTGAAGGAGGCTGAGACGCAGCGTTTGCAGCGCCTCAATGAATTCAAATCCAAACTGTACACCGATATTTCACATGAGATCCGAACACCCCTTTCGCTCATTGCGGCCCCGGTGGAAGCAAAGCTCAAAGAGGGTGGCCTCAGTGATGCGGACTATTCCCGGTATTCACTGATCAACCGGAATACGAACCGGATCATTGCCCTGGTAGACCAGATGCTGCACCTGGCACGACTGGAAAAGGGCAAACTCACCCTGAAACGCGAAAAGGGCGACCCCGGGCTTTTCCTGCGGGTACTTGTAAAAGCTTTCGAATACCGGGCCGATCAGGCCAGCGTGGCACTGACCTGGGATATCGGCGATTCCGGGATGGCTGGTTTTGATGCAGACATCCTGGAAAAGATCGTATCCAACCTGCTTTCGAATGCCATTAAATACACCCCGGCCGGGGGTGCCTGTCATTTTGGGGCGGACTATCCGGACGACCAATTGGAAATCCGCATCAGCAACACGGTCCGGGATCCCGAAACCATCGATCCGGAACAGCTTTTTTCCAGGTTCTACCAGGGGGACGATACTTCCGAGGGATCTGGCGTCGGACTGGCCCTGGTCAGGGAACTGGTATCCCTCCATGAAGGAACGATAGAGGTGGCCCTGCGGGATTTCGAGATTCATTTCCGTGTCGTGTTGCCCCTGGAATCCGCAGTAAATAAAGATGAGTTGCCTGCCCCGCCGGAGGCCCAAAGCAACCCTGCGACCAGGGCTGCAGCCAATGGCAGTTCCAAAGAGCCTTCGGATAAACCCATTGTGCTGGTGGTGGAGGACGATGCTGAGGTGCGGGAATACCTCCGCAGGGCATGGGAAGGCAGATACCAGGTGCAAACAGCCCCCGACGGGGAACGGGGACTTGAGCAGGCCATCGAACAGGTGCCCGACCTGGTACTCTCCGATATCCGGATGCCGGTCCTGGGAGGCATTGAACTCTGCAACCGGCTCAAGACTGACGAGCGCACGAGCCACATTCCAATCATTTTGTTTACCTCAGGTTCCGGAGTGGAACAGGAACTCCGCGGCCTGCAATCCGGAGCAGACGATTTTGTGACCAAACCTTTCAAGCTGGCCGTACTGGAAAAGCGTATCGATAACCTGATCCGTATCCGGAGCGCCCTGAAGGAGCGCTACTCGGAACAGAATATTTTCAAGGCCAGGGATATTGCTGTCACCCCGACGGACGAGGCATTCCTCCGGAAAGTACAGGACATCCTGGACAACCACCTGAACGATGCCACCTTCAATGCCGAGGCCTTTGTGCGGGAGGTTGGAATGAGCCGCATGCAGCTCCACCGGAAATTGCAGGCCTATACGGGCCTGAGCACTACGGCATTCCTCCGGTCACAGCGCCTCAAACAGGCAGCGGAACTCCTTAAAACTTCCGATTTGGGGGTGAGTGAGGTCGCCTATATGGTTGGTTTCAACACCCCTTCCTATTTCATCAAATGCTTCCGGGAAACCTATGGGACAACCCCTGCCGAGTACGTCTAGGCAGGCTACGGGAATACCGGGGCCCGGATGTTACATACGTGCAACAATCGGGGACATTTGTGGTATGCTTCTGCTGGCCGGTTCTCTATCTTGGACTTATCGAAAAACCCCAAAAACCGTCCGGAGAAATGAAACCACAGGAAAAGAAAGCGCCCTTCAGGGCAGACGGATTTGTCATTACACTCCTGGCCATGTTGATACTGGCCATCACCGTACTGGTCAGTACCCTGGCCGGGTAGCCCCCCCGAAACAAAGGGTAATCGTACCCGATTATTCCCCGTGCATACATCATTTGTAACGGGTTATACAGTCGTTACATTTCTGGCACTTCCCGATACATTTCTGACATCCGTTCTGGGCCCCTACCGTTAGATTGATTGTAATACCGGGCTGGACAGCGTGTCCCGGACTTGCTTTTCACGCTGATTGATTTTTCACCATTTAAACGCTTTATTATGACTCACCACAAAAAGGACCGAATTTTTAAAGGATTGCAAACGTTGATCGCAGGGGTATGCCTGCTGGCCATTGCTACAGGCTGCAGCAATGACGATTCCGGCAACGGGATCGACGGCAATTGCGTTGACAATTTCAGCTGGTTCAACGAAGTTTCGGATGAGGTTTCGGCCCTTACCAATGCCGGGGCTGCCTATGGCCAGGATCCGACTGCGGCCAACTGTGCCACCTATGAGGCAGCAGCCATCGATTATCTGGATGCCCTTGAGGATGCCCTGGGTTGTGTATCGGGCACAGACCGGGATGCCCTTCAGGACGCGATCGCGGAAGCCCGGGCGGACGTGGATGGAGGTCTCTGCAACTAGGCCTTTAAGGCGCGAAGGGATCAAACCATTCTAAAGGGCTGCCCGGTGCTTTGCAGGACGCCGAACCAGAATTCCCCTTCCGTATCGATTTTTTTCCGCTGGTCCACCACCCGCGAAATGGGCAGGTATACAAAGCGGTTGTTCACCCGCCCGACCACGAATTTCGTTTTTCCGCACATGGCCCCGTGTACCGCCTGGTAGGCCAGCCAATTGCAGAACTGGCTGTCCTTGGCGTTGGCGGGGGCACTGCGGATGATGTAGCTGGGGTCGATATACTTGATCGTGACCTCTTTTCCGGAGGCATTGAAATAGGCCTGTATCCGGTCCTTGAGCAGCTTCCCTATGTCCCTGTGCTGAACATTTCCGGAAGCATCGGTTACCTGTTCAGCTTTTTCGAACAGATGCTGTCCCGCCCCTTCGGCTACCACGATTACCGCGTGGTGTTTGAGATCGAGGCGGTTTTCCAGTGCCTTTAGAAAACCATTGGGCCCGTCCAGGTCAAAGGCCATTTCCGGTATCAGCACAAAATTGACCACCGGCATGGAAAAGGCGGTGGAGGCGGCAATGAAGCCGCTGTCCCGCCCCATCAATTTGACGATGGCAATGCCGTTGTACGCCCCGATGGCCTCGTTGTGTGCATCCCGGACAATCGGGCTGGCCACGTCAAAGGCCGTTTCAAACCCGAAGGATTTATCGATGAGGTTGATGTCGTTGTCAATGGTCTTGGGGATACCGGCCACGGCGATCTTCAGGTTGCGTTTTTCGATTTCCTCACCGATGGCCCGTGCACCCTTCAGCGTACCGTCCCCACCAATGGTAAACAACAGGTCAATCTTGTTTTGGACCAGTGTGTCTACCATTTCGGGTATGGGGTGGGCTCCCCGGGAGGAGCCGAGGATCGTACCCCCGAATTCGTGGATATCCTTGACCCGGTCAGGGGTGAGCTCCAGGAATTCGTGGGGGCAGTCTTTGGAAAGCCCTTCATATCCGTAACGGATTCCGAGGATGCGACGGACCCCATAAAAATAATGGAGGGCCATTACGAGGCTCCGGATGACGTTGTTGATCCCCGGGCAAAGCCCCCCGCAGGTGACGATGGCCGCGGTGGTTCCGGCCGGGTCGAAGAATATCTTTTCCCGCGGGCCGGCTTTTTCAAGGCACTCTGGTTTTTCCTGCCGGTTGAGGCAATCCAGGAACCCGGCCAGGGATACATCTACCAGTACCCGGTTATCCTCGTCCACGAAATTGAAGATCTCATCCCCGCTTTTTTTGCTAAGGAGCAGGGGGGAGGGGATTTCTGCCTTCCCCAGGGTTTGTATTGCAAACGGATCGTGTGATGCCATGGGCCTTACTCTTTGGTTTTTTGTTGCCTAACGGCTTAACGGGGTGGCTGCTTGCCAGTAAGCCGGTATCATATTGCCGGAAAAGCGGGCGTCCGGAAGTTCCGGCTATTTCCTGACAATATCAAACCGCTTAACTCAACCGGATGGGAAGCTGCCTTGGCCGCTTCCCGGTGAGCCGGGTAACCGCATTGGCAATGGCCGCTGCAATGGGCCCCATGGGGGGTTCCCCAACCGCCCCGGGGGCATCATCCCCCTGCAGCAGCACCACCTCGATCTCCCGGGGGCCATCCTTCATTTGGGCCATCCGGTAAGGCCCGTAAATCACGGGGAGGAGTTCCCCGTCCTCTACATGCATCTCTTCGTAAAGCGCTGCACTCATGCCCATGATGATGTTGCCCTCGCACTGGGCCCTTACCAGGTCCGGGTTGATGACCAGGCCCGGGTCGAAGGCACAGGTTACCTTTTCCACCCGGATCTCACCGTCCCGGATGGATACCTCCGCCACATGGGCTGCAGGTGACCCTGCATCTGTGGAGGCAGCCAGCCCCATGGCAGTACCGCCCACCACCTCGTCCCGGTACCCGGCTTTCTCGGCCGCAGCCCGGATGACGTTTTTGAGCCGCTCCCCGGCCGCGTCGTCCCGGATGTGCATCAGCCGGAATCCCACGGGGTCCCTGCCGGCTTTCCGGGCCAGTTCATCCAGGAAGGATTCGATGGCAAACGTATTGGTCAGCAGGCCCAGTCCCCGCCAGGTAGCAGTGGCAAACGGGAGTTCCACAAACCAGGATACCGATTTGAAATCGGGGATCAGGCCATACTGGATCAGCCCGCCCCTCCATGCCCCGAAATCCGAACCGACCAGGTTTCGCATCATGCCGGGGAGCGGGCCAAAGGAGTGCATGACGGCCCCGCTTGATGTGTTGAATTCAAAGGCGCTGATCCCGCCTTTGTCGCTGAGTTTGGCGTGTACCACCATATGGGAGGGCGGTCGGAATTCGTCGTTTTGGAATTCTTCCTGCCGGTTGAAATAGCATTTTACAGGTTTCCCAACGGCCCGAGACATCACGGCTGCCTCCACGGCATGGGAGGTGTTCAGCCTCCTGCCGAACCCCCCGCCCAGGAAGGTAGGTATCAGGTTGACCTGTTCCTTTTTCAAATCCAGTCGCCGTGCAACCTGTTCCTGGGTATATCCCGGGACCTGGGTAGAGAGGATGACGGTAGCCTGGTCTTCCTCCACCCAGGCAAGTGCCCCGTTGGGTTCCAGTTGGGCATGTGCCCCGATGGGGGTTTTGAATTCGGCCCGGATAATTTCCCCCGGGGCGGTTTCGAAAGCGCGTTCCGCGTTCCCCTGTTTCTGGATGACATAGGGCGTGCCATTTCCAACGCGGATCATCTCCTCTATATCCCGGGTCTGCCAGCCGGTATCGGCGTCCCAGTCCACTTCGATGGCGTTTTTGGCGTTTTCCGCAGCCATCCGGGAAGTGGCAACTACCCCGACGAAATCCGCTTCCCTGCAGATCCTGACCACCCCGGCCATGGATGCTGCCCGGCTGGTATCAGCCGATTTCAGGCGCGCACCGATATGCGATGGCCGGGCAACGGCCCCGTACAACATATCGGGCAGGGTGGCATCCATCCCGAAGATAGCTGCCCCGAAGACTTTGTCTGCCAGGTCATTTCTCGGCACGGGACGCCCGATAAAGGGGTAGGAGCCCACTTCCCGCAAAGGGGGGGTGTCCGGAGATGCCCAGTCCTGTACGCCCTCAACAATTTCGCCATAGCTCAGGGAGCGGTCCCCGGCCCAAACCCGCCCGGCCTCCGTGGTGAGCTCACTGACAGGTAACCCGAGTTTCCGGGCGGCTTCCGCCTTGAGCATTTCCCGCAGGGTGGCACTCAGGCTCCGAAGCACCGGCCACAGGCTGCGGATGGTGGTGCTCCCCCCCGTACCGAAATCATCGACATTGCCAGAGGCGGTCGGGGCGTGGATGACCCGGATTTGCTGCACGTCCACGTCGAGTTCCCCGGCGGCGATTTGTGCGAGGCCGGTGAAGATTCCCTGTCCCATCTCCACCTTGGGGGAGCTGAGGATAATCCCATTCTCGGGCGTGACTTCAAACCAGAGGGCCGGTTCGTCCGTTTCCCCTATATAGGGAACGTCCCCGGTATCTATAAACGCGTTGAATTTACGCCTCAGCGGATTGCGCAACAGGTAGGTGGTCCCAATGATCAATCCTGTACCCCCGAGCAGGGTGCGAACCACAAATTTACGACGGGTAATCCCTTTTGTTTTTTCTGCCATCCCTTAAGGTGTTTCCGCAAGGGGTTCCTCCCGGGTCCCCCCGATTGCTGCTGCCCGGTGAATGGCCTTACGCATACGGTAGTACGTTCCACACCGGCAGATATTGGTGATGTTCTGGTCAATGTCGGCATCCGTGGGCTCGGGCACCTTTTCCAGCAGGGCGGCCGCTGCCATCATGAAGCCCGGCTGGCAGTACCCGCACTGGGGGACCACTTCGGCCATCCAGGCCCGTTGGACCGGATGGGGTTCCTCCCGGGAACCCAACCCTTCGATGGTCGTGATTTGTTTGCCTTCGGCCAGTCTGGCCGGGTAGGTGCAGGACCTGACGGCCTCCTTGTCCACATGGAGGGTACAGGCCCCGCAGGCGGCTTTGCCACAGCCGAATTTGGTGCCCATAATACCGAGGTAATCTCGGAGTACCCAGAGCAGCGGCGTGTTGGTATCCTCAAGGGCTATTTGGTGGTCCGCCCCATTTACGGTAAGTGTAATTTGTTGCTTTTGCACATTCATGCCCGAATATTAAGGAAAAATGCCGTTACTTTTGGGTTCTTAAGGGAAACCGGGAGGGAAAATTCCCTGTATCCCGGATTCATTCAACTGAATAGCGATGAAGCTTATAAAGGTGGCCTCCCCCGGGAGGATAAACCTGCTCGGGGAGCACACGGATTACAACCAGGGCCTGGTCCTGCCGGCGGCTATAGACCGCACCATCGTTTTCACCCTTTCCCGAAATGGAAACCCTTCCCGGTGCACACTGCATTCCAGGGGCTATGGAGATCCCCTCGTGGCAGATCTTTCGGACATTCGGCAAGGTGAACGGAGTTGGGAAAATTACCTGCTGGGGGTGCTGTCGGAGCTCCGGGAACTCACCGACGGGCTCCGGGGTTTCGACTGCCATATTGAAAGCCGGCTGCCGGCGGGGTCCGGCATAAGTTCTTCGGCCGCCCTGGAGTGCGGACTGGCATTCGGGCTTAACGAGCTTTTCGGCCTCGGGTTGTCCCGTTGGGACCTGGTGGAGCTCTGTGTACGTGCAGAACATCGTTTTGTAGGAACCCGCTGCGGTATCATGGACCAGTTTGCCTCCCTGATGGGCCGGCCCGGGCACGCCATGTTGCTGGATTGCAGGTCCCTGGCATTTGATTATGTACCGCTGGAAACGGGCCCCTATAAATTGCTCCTGCTCAATTCCAATGTGTCGCACGACCTGGCCGAAAGCGCTTATAACACCCGAAGGGAGGAGTGCGAAACCGGGACGGGCATCCTCCGGTTGCAAACGGGCCTTGAAGCCCCCTTAAGAGAATTGCCCCTGGAGCGCCTCAAGGAATTCAGCAGCGCGATGGTTCCGGAAGTGTACAACAGATGTGCGTATGTCATCGCCGAGAACAACCGGGTGCGCCGGGCTGTTGCGGCCCTCGGAAACAATGACATGGAAGCCCTTGGCCACCTGTTGTATGAAACCCATTACGGCCTGCGCGATCTTTTTGAAGTCAGCTGCCCGGAATTGGATTTTCTGGTCGACTTTACGGAGCCCCTGGACAAGGTCCTGGGTTCCCGCCTGATGGGCGGAGGCTTCGGGGGATGCACATTGAATATTGTGCATTCCGAATACCTGGAAGCTTTCATTTGGGAAATTAGCAGCGCCTACCGCAGTCAATTTGGCCTGGAACTCTCCCCCATGGTTGCCCTGCCGGGCCCGGGGACCTCCCTGCTAAAACCCACATAGCAATCTGATCGAAAAAACCAGGGGCATCCGGCCGAAAATAATGCCCTTCCTGAAAATAAATTTTTACATAATGTCTTACAAATCAACCTACTTAAATCTTACACTTTACAATAGCTTAACATAGATTCACAACAATTTTTTGGGCGATTCCGGCAAACCGGGTTCATTCGGGGAACTAACTTTAAACGTTTCCCATATGTACAAGCAATTCTATCTGGTAGATGACGAGGACCTGGTGAACACCATCAATACCATCCACTTCGGAAGGTTGGGCCTTGATGATAAAGTGAAAAGCTTTACAAACCCCGAACTGGCTCTGGACGACCTGAGGTTCCGGGAAGACCAGACGCAACGCACCCTGATCCTCCTGGACATCAATATGCCGGAAATGACCGGTTTTGAATTCCTGGAGTTCATGAAATTGGAGAACTTCAGCAGGTCAAACGAAGTCCTGCTCGTTACCTCTTCCCGAGATCCCTATGATATCCAAATGGCCGGGGAATTCCCGGAGTATGTGAAGGGGTACATTAACAAACCGCTTAAAATACAAGACCTGGAAGCCTATCTCCAACGCGCCAGCAGCCCGGCACGCCTCGCTGTCTGATTCTGTACTTTTCTGAAAAAATCAAGCCCGCGATCCTGTGGTCACGGGCTTGTTTGTATGTTTGTAACCGGACGTCCGCCTCCGGAATTTTAAACGTTGTTAGCGCAACCCGATTTCATCCAGGTTTTCATAGCTGGTGCGGATCGCCTCGAGGGGTTGCATGCCGTCAAAGGTCATGTCCTGTTCCACAATATAATATTCCATGCCAGATTGCTCTTTTTTGGCTACAATCCGTTTGAAGTCGATGGTACCGGTACCAACGGGCGCAAACCTTCCCTGGCTGTCCATGTCCTTTACGTGCCAGATCTTGAATCGGTCCGGGTATTTCTCAAAATAATCCAGCGGATCTGCGCCGGCGCGGGTTACCCAATACAGGTCCATCTGGAAGTTGACCAGGTCCGGGTCGGTATTTTCCAGCATGTAGTCGATTGGAATGATGCCCTGCTCGTTCGGCTTGAATTCAAAGTCGTGGTTGTGGTAAAGCAGTTCCAGGCCTGCAGCCTTGCATTTTTGGGCAAGGGTATTGACGATATCCGTCAGTTCCTGGACGGTGCCGGTCATCCCCAGTGTCCGGGTTTCCGGGTCAAAGGTAAAGCGCCCCATAGGGGGTACCGGGATGACAAAGTAGCGGAAGCCGGCTGCCTTGGTATCGGCTATCATCTGGTCGGCATTTTCCATGGTAACCCCTCCCTGATGCACGCTCAGTGGTTGCAGGCCGATTTCCCCAAGGTAGCTTTTGAATTCCTGGGGGGCCATGCCGTAGAACTTCCCGTCCTCGTAATTGGTAGCCTCGATATTGACATAACCGATGTCGGCCACTTGCTGCAGGACGCCTTTGGGATCCTGTTCCATCAGGTCGCGGACGGTGTAGAGGGTTGCGCCCGGGGCGGGCATGTCCGACCCGCCGCAGCCTGCAAGGGACATTCCAAACAGGATAGAGAGGGTTAGTAATACGGGGAAGATGTGTTTTTTACGCATGGTGATCGTTTGTTCAGATTGGAAATGTTGTTCTCCCGGCCATCGCACAGCCGGTATCGATAAAGATACGGGATTCTTTCGGATCCTCCGGGGCCTTACGGAAGCCGGCTCAGGGATTGTTCAGTTCCTCCCGGGCCTTTCGGAAGCCCGTTCAGCGATTGTTCATTTCCCGCAGGAACTCCAAAAAGGCAGGCGTATCATATTCGCGCATGCCTTCAAAACGGTAGAGGGTATCCCGGTCCGGGGGCACGAGGAAGGTAGCCGGGATGCTCCGGGTTTTCAAAAATTCCGGTTCCTCCCCCGCCAGGTGATAAATCGGAAATGCAAATCCTTTACGTGCCTTAAAGGCCCTGGCCTTTTCAAAGTCGGCATCCATGGATATCATCACAAAGGCAACGGAGTCCCCTGCGGCTTCGTACAGTTTGTCGATACTGGGCATCTCTGCAAGGCAGGGGGCGCACCAGGTAGCCCATTTGTTGATAAAAGCCGTTTGCTCCCCGGCAACCTTCGGCAGGGACCGGGTCATGCCCTCCTCATCGACCAGCAGGAGTCCCGCGGCAGTTGTTTCGGAAAAGGGAAGGGGCTCAAAAACCTCAACGGAGACCTCCCGCGGGGTCCGGATGCCCCTCTCGAGTAAAATAAAATTGGCTTTCCTGTAGATGCGCTTGTGGAGGCCGGTGGCGATCATTCCTGCAAGGGCCAGCAGCAGGAACAGGAGCAGGATGCCTTTTTTTCGGGTAATTTTCATGCCGGAAGCCATTTGTAAGACAAAAATAAGGCGAATTTGCCGGTTTCGGCTGATGTAAGGCGTGCCCCCCTTCTGTATTGGTTGATGGAATTGTATTTTTGGCCAAAAACCAGCAACATGAAAATCGTTTCCTGGAATGTGAACGGTATCCGTGCGATTTCCGCCAAAGGGTTCGCCGGGAATATCAGCGAACTGGACCCGGATGTCCTCTGCCTGCAGGAGATCAAGGCCGATGAGGACATCGTCCATGAAATCGCGGATGAACTTCCCGGGTATACAGCCCATGTCCACCCTGCTGAGAAAAAGGGCTATTCCGGTACGGCTATTCTGGTCCGGGAAACGGGGGTATCCGTGGACCGGGGTCCGGACACCGAATTGCTGCAGGGGGAGGGACGCATCCAACGCGCCGACCTGGGTGATTTTTACCTGGTGAACACCTATGTGCCAAACTCGGGCCAGGGGTTGAAGCGACTGGACTACCGGGAGGAATGGGATGCCGCCTTCCTGGATTACCTCAATGGGCTGAGGGCCCACAAGCCGCTGGTCCTTTGCGGGGACCTGAATGTGGCACATCGCCCGATCGACCTGAAGAACGACAAGGCCAACTACAACAAAACAGCGGGTTATACCCAGCGCGAAATCGATGGTATGGACCGGTTGCAACAAAGCGGCCTGGTCGACATTTACCGGAAACGGCACCCGGATGAGGTAGCCTATACCTATTGGAGTTATCGCTTCAGTGCCCGCAAACGCAACGTGGGCTGGCGCCTGGATTATTTCCTGATCAGTCCGGAACTGGAAGACCGGGTTGCGGAGGCACCTATATACAGTACCTACGAGGGCTCGGATCACTGTCCCATTGGCCTGGTCCTGGTGGATTAGGTTTAGCGGGATTCCCCGAGCCACCAGCGGTACCGCGGCGGTGTGCGGACCAAACCGAATCGCCTGACCGCATGGATGCGCAGGTGTTCGGTCATTTCTGCCACCGAATCCGTCAGGAATATGAGTTCCGGATCTGTGGGGGAAATACTTTCATTTTTCGCCATCATCTGGATATGGTCGTAGAGCTCCCTATGATATTTCCGGCCGAACAGGATCACGGGAAAATCCTCGATCATCCCGGTCTGGATCAACGTTACGGCTTCGAATAGCTCGTCCAGGGTACCCATCCCGCCGGGCATCACCACAAATGCATAGGAATACTTCATCAGCATAAACTTGCGCACAAAGAAATAGGGGATGTCGATCCACTTGTGGAGGTAGGGGTTGGGATGCTGTTCCCTGGGGAGCACAATATTGCAACCAACGGAATACCCGTGGTTCTCGTAAGCCCCCTTATTGGCCGCCTCCATAATACCCGGCCCGCCGCCGGTCATGGTAGTAAACCCGAGCTCTGCGAGTGCTTTACCCACCTCCTCGGCCTGTTTGTAATACGGGTTGTCCGGCGTAAAGCGGGCCGAACCGAATACCGTTACACAGGGACCGATAAAGTGGAGTTTCCGAAAGGATCGGATAAAATGATAGGCCACCTTTAGGGTGAACCAGAATTCCTTAATACGGTTGCCGGGGCCCTGGAGAAAGGATCGTTCCGAACTGAGCCGGTCGTTTAGATTCGGGGAAGGGGGGTCTCCGGAACGCGACTTGGACATGTGATTTCCTTTTTGCCCAAGGTACTAAGATTTTGGATTTTGGAGTATCGGATAGGGGAAGTAGCCCCTCCCGGATCTTATCCATTTTATTCCTGCCAATGATTCAGATCATTTGGGCCCGCATTGATCATGACTATATTGAATCGAACAAAATGTAATGCCATGATCACTACAGCACCCTACCACAAGAATGGAATCAATAGCCAGGAGATATTGGCACTGGCCTCCCACAGATCCCCGAATTCTATTTCCATTTACCTGCCGACCCATCGAACAGGCGATGAGGTCCTGCAATCGCATGATGCGCTTGCGCTGAAAAGCAAGATCCGGTCTGTACGGGAAGCGTTTTCCCGTCGGGGTTTGGACAGGCAGGAGCTATCGGAACGTCTCACCCCACTGGAAGATCTGGTGGCCGACTCCGGGTTCTGGAGGAGGCAGGCAGAAGGCCTTGCCATTTTCGCTTCAAAAACCACCTTGCATATTTACCGGCTTTCACGGGATTTTGAACCCGAATTCCGACTGACCGACACCTTCTTTCTCTTACCGATGCTTCCGCTCTTCTCAGGAGGGGGCAGCTATTATCTGCTCTCCCTGGAATTGCAGCGGATACGCCTTTTTGAAGGAAACCGGAACGAGCTGGTGGAAATTCCCGTAGACGACCTGATACCAGACCGCCTGGAGGATCGCGTGGGGACCGATTATGATCAAAGAAACCTGCAATTCAAAAGTCAGCAACCAAAACAGGGTGGTGCTACCTACCATGGGCACGATGAGGCAGACCGCGGCCGGAAGGAAGAAATATCCCGTTTTTTCAAAGGGGTGGACCAGGGAATACGCACTGAATTGAACCGGAAGCCCTTACCGTTGCTTATCGCTTCTCAGGACTACCTGGCGGCGCTTTACAAAGAAGCCAGTTCCTATGGCCTCATTGAGGAAAAGCCTTTGATTTGTAATCTTTCACAAATCGATGAAACCGAGTTGCACCAACTGTCCTGGAATGCCATTTCCCCTGCCTTTGAAAAACCTGCGAGGGACAAATGGGAGAAATTCCTTCAGTTTAACGGAACGGGAAAAGCTTCAGCGCAAACAGATATAATTCTTGCCGGAGCACTTCAGGAAAGGGTTGACAGCCTATTTGTGAAGCAGGGGACAGAACTCAGGGGAAGTTTTGATTTGGAAAAACGCACCAGTAAGATAGCAAAGGATTCATCCCCATTTACCGGGTCGCTGACCGATTTGGCCATTCATGAAACGCTACTGCACGGCGGGGCTGTCTATCCCATGCCCAATGCGGGTATGGCAGGAGAAACCAGTGGCATGGCCGCCCTCTTCAGGTACTGAGCGAAGACTAACTGCTGGGAGACTTCCAGGGGGCAATTTCGGGGTTGCAACAAAAAAAGAGGCCGGTACAACAGCGCGTACCGGCCTCCGTAAGCAGGTATTGAATTTGCAGGATGACCACTTACACTGACCCTTACGTCATTCCGTTGCCGGAAATTGGAAAGAATTCAAAAGGTATATCGTACATTTTCTGTACCTACCCTGGATGCTACCATTTCAAAGCAGCTATCCAATCGTTTAATTCTTTAGATGGACCTTCATTTAAAAGGACTGTGTCCAAGATAGGGATCCTTTGGGTTTCTCAAACTGATCTGCGTCAGTTTGGGAAAAATTCGTGATTAATACTGCAAAGTGGCATTGAGGAACTTCAATCTACAGGTTGAGGTTCCCCGTGGGAGAATGGATCAATCTCACGCCTTGCGTATGGTGGTTTTAAGCATGATAAACTCGCTGATATTCTCGTTGCTGATGGCCCCGGCCCGTTTCGGGCTGTTTAAAGATATTGCCGGCAGTGCCTCGAAAGTATGACCTTTGTCATTCATGATTTACCCGATTGTCCTTAAATTTATAGTTAGGTTCCACTTAAATGCCACAGTCCATGAAAACTTCACCGGCCGAAATGATACATAACCTGAAAGACCGGGAGATCCGGGAAGTCCTTCAGGAAAATTTTATAGGAAGCCTCGCCTACGTGGCCCACGGGGTTCCCTATGTCCTTCCGGTCACCTATTTCTATGACGAAGATGGGAGCTTCCTGATCAGCTACAGCACCGAGGGCCATAAAATCAAGGCCATGCGGGAAAACCCTTCGGTAGCCCTAGGGGTCTATGAGATGGACACCCCGGACCACTGGCGTTCCGTAATGGTCCACGGCACGTTTGAAGAGCTGCACCAGATCGATGCCAAGGCCTGTCTGAGGCAATTTGCTGAGGGGGTCAGGGAAAGGCTGCAGGATAAGGGCATAAAGGACCACGCCATCATAAGTGACTTTTCCAGTAAGGCCTACGACGGGCATATTCCCCTGGTATATCGCATCCGAATCCTGGAGTGGACCGGGAAGAGCCGCAGGTCGTAGTGCGGGCTAAAAAGCGACGTTTATTGTTAATCCGGTAACCCGGGCGCATCCCACTTAATTCGAATAGATAGATGGATAGTATTCGGACCCTTGAGGACCCTGAAGCAACTGTATTGGCCCTGGACATCGGAGGTACCTATACCAAGGCGGGCCTGGTTTCCCGTTCGGGGGAGATCCGGCATGTCGCGGTTATGGATACCGCGTCCGGGGATCCATTTGAGCAATACGTCCCACGGCTGGCAGAGCTTTTCGATCGGTTGCGAAAAGCTTCGGAAAAGGCAGATCCCCTGGCCATGGGCGTTGGCGCCCCGAATGCCAGCAGCCAGAGCGGGATGATGGAGACTCCGCCGAATTTTCAATGGGGCGACCGCATCCCAATTGCCAATACCTGTTCAAAATTATGGGAGTTGCCAGTATTCCTTACCAACGATGCAAATGCAGCTGCCCTGGGAGAAGGCCGTTTCGGAGCTGCCCGCGGCCTGACCGATTTTGTAACCCTCACCCTGGGGACCGGCCTGGGAAGTGGGATAGTCTCAGGCGGACGCTTGTTAACAGGCGCTAATGGCCTGGCCGGTGAGCTCGGACATATCAATGTTTTCCCTGAGGGACGCCAGTGCAATTGTGGTTTGAAGGGTTGTCTTGAAACCTATGCCTCCGTGACCGGGATCAGGCGTACGGTATTTGAACTCATTGCCAACAGGCGGGAGCCTTCCGTTCTGGAGCATTACGCCTTTGAAGAACTCACCGGCCGTATCATTTCCGAGGCAGCCAATGAGGGTGATGCGCTTGCCCTTGAGGCTTTTGATTACACGGCAGGTATCCTGGGCACAAAGATGGCCGATACCGTCGCCCATCTGGATCCTGAGGCCTTTGTGATTTCGGGAGGGCTCAGCCAGGCAGGGGCCATTCTGCTTGAACCACTAAAGCGTGCCCTGGAAGAAAGACTGTTTCCTGTATACAGGGGGCGGGTACGGGTACTGATGTCATCCTACACGAGCGAACAGGCGGTACTGGGCCCTGCGGCGCTGGCCTGGGAAAAACTGGAAGAAGGCCTCGGAGGTCGATAAACAGAGGGTGCCCGCACCATGCAACTGCCCACGGAATTTTGCCGGTTGTCCGGTCCGGCCAGAATGTTTACTTTTAGTGGACACACCAACCCGGACAACATGGACCAACCGACCCGCCAAGAACACGCAACGCGCTACTGGAACGCCAACCTCAGAATCATGGCCGTCCTGCTGGCGATCTGGTTCGCAGTGTCCTTCGGGGCCGGGATCCTGCTGCGGGAATGGCTCGATCAATTCCGCATCGGCGGCTTTGGCCTGGGTTTCTGGTTCGCACAGCAGGGTTCCATCTACGTGTTCGTACTGCTCATTTTTGTTTATGTTTATCTGATGAACCGCCTGGACGCTAAATTCAGGTTCGACCGATAGCCGTGCAACCCAACCAAACCCCTTAAAGCCTTGGACGTTCAAACCTGGACCTACCTGCTGGTCATTGTCACTTTCGCCCTGTACATCGGTATCGCCATCTGGTCGCGTGCCTCATCCACCAAGGATTTTTATGTCGCCGGAGGAGGGGTTTCCCCCCTGGCCAACGGCATGGCCACTGCTGCCGACTGGATGTCCGCAGCCTCTTTTATCTCCATGGCGGGGATCATTGCCTTTGCGGGGTATGACGGCTCGGTTTACCTGATGGGATGGACCGGGGGCTATGTGCTGCTGGCCCTGTTGCTGGCGCCCTACCTCCGGAAATTCGGACGGTTTACCGTCCCGGACTTTATAGGCGAACGCTACTACAGCAAGACCGCGCGCATCGTGGCAGTCTGTTGTGCGCTCCTGGTTTCGTTTACCTACGTAGCCGGTCAGATGCGCGGGGTAGGGGTAGTGTTCTCCCGTTTCCTGGAAGTGGATATCAACACCGGGGTGGTCATCGGGATGGTGATTGTCCTGTTCTATGCGGTACTGGGGGGGATGAAGGGGATTACCTATACGCAGGTGGCCCAGTACTGCGTGCTGATCTTTGCCTTTATGGTCCCCGCGATCTTTATCTCCATACAGATGACCGGCAACCCGGTCCCCCAGGTAGGGATGGGGGCTACCCTGGCAGACGGGTCGGGCACCTACCTGCTCGACAAGCTGGACGGCCTCTCCACCGAACTCGGGTTTGCCGCCTATACGGATGGTACCAAGAACATGATGGACGTTTTCTGCATTACCCTGGCCCTCATGGTCGGGACGGCCGGCCTGCCCCATGTCATTGTCCGGTTCTTTACCGTCCGGCGCGTCCGGGATGCCCGGAAGTCGGCTGGGCTGGCCCTGTTGTTTATCGCCATCCTCTATACCACGGCCCCGGCCGTTTCGGTATTTGCCAAGACCAACCTGCTGAAGACCGTCAGCGGGCAACCCTATGCGGAAATGCCCGCCTGGTTCAAGAACTGGGAGAAAACCGGTTTGCTGGTTTTCGAGGATAAGAACGGGGATGGCCTCATCCAATATGTTTCCGGCCCGGACAACGAGTTGATCGTGGACAGGGATATCATGGTCCTGGCCAACCCGGAGATCGCCGCCCTGCCCGCCTGGGTGATTGCCCTGGTTGCCGCCGGGGGGCTGGCTGCGGCCCTGTCCACGGCTGCCGGCCTGCTCCTGGTGATTAGTTCCGCCATCTCCCACGACCTGATCAAGAACGTCCTGAAGCCGGAAATCACAGAGAAGCAGGAACTCTGGCTGGCGCGGGGCGCTGCCACCATAGCCGTGGTGGTGGCCGGGTATTTCGGGATCAATCCCCCGGACTTTGTGGCTGCGGTGGTCGCCCTGGCATTCGGTTTGGCGGCTGCCTCGTTTTTCCCGGCCATCCTGCTGGGGATCTTCTACAAGCGGATGAACAGCAAGGGGGCTGTCTCGGGCATGGTGGTGGGGATATCCCTGATGCTGTTCTACATGCTGAAATTCAAATTCGGTCTTTTCGACGGGGGCAAGGAAGCCGTGGATGCTTTGGAAGCTGACTGGTGGTGGGGGATCTCCCCGGAAGGCTTCGGCACCCTGGCCATGGTTGCCAATTTTGCCACGGCCCTTTTGGTCAACGCCCTGACGCCGCCCCCGCCGGAGCATATCCAGAACCTGGTGGAGGATATCCGGACGCCGGAAGGCGCACCCCCTGCCGGATCGCATTGATCCCCCGGGCCGGTATATTTTCCAATCTTTTGCTACCTTTAAACCCCGCTGGATTCCTTCGCGGGGCCGAACGAAACAAACACCATGAGCAATTACCATATCAAACACCTGGAGGAGTATTTCCAGGTATACCGCAAATCCGTAAGGGACCCGGAAGCCTTCTGGGAAGAGATCGCCGAAGAACACTTTGTCTGGCGCCGTAAATGGGACCGCGTGCTGCGCTGGGATTTCAAAAAGCCCGAGGTGGCCTGGTTCGAAGGGGCCCGGCTGAACATCACCGAGAACTGCCTGGACCGGCACCTTCCCACACGGGGCAAGAAAACAGCCCTGTTGTTCGAGCCGAACGACCCGTCGGAAGAAGCGGAGCACATCACCTACCGGCAACTGCACGAGCGGGTCTGCCGGATGGCCAATGTGCTCAAGGACATGGGTATCGGCAAGGGCGACCGCGTTTGTATCTACCTGCCGATGATCCCGGAACTGGCCATCTCCGTCCTGGCCTGTGCCCGGATCGGGGCAGTGCATTCCGTGGTCTTTGCCGGTTTCTCCTCCACCGCCCTGGCAACCCGTATCAACGACTCGGATTGCCGGCTGGTGATTACTTCTGACGGCTCTTTCCGGGGTGGCAAGACCATCGACCTGAAAGGGATCGTCGATTCGGCCCTGGAGGAGTGCCCGGGGGTCAACAAGGTACTGGTGGCCAGGCGAACCGGGGCGAAGATCACGATGAAAAAAGGGAGGGACCTCTGGTTGCAGCCCCTGGTGGATGAGGCTTATGCGGATTGCGATGCGGAGATCATGGATGCCGAGGACCCGCTGTTCATCCTCTACACCTCAGGCTCTACCGGCCGGCCCAAGGGGATGGTCCACACCTGCGGCGGGTATATGGTATACACGGCCTATACCTTCAAGAATATCTTCCGCTACCAGGAAGAAGACGTGTACTGGTGTTCCGCCGACATCGGCTGGATCACCGGGCATTCCTATATCGTTTACGGGCCCCTGGCGAACGGTGCAACCACGGTGCTCTTCGAAGGGGTGCCGTCCTACCCGGATTTTGGCCGGTTCTGGGAGGTGATCGAAAAACACAGGGTGAACCAGTTCTACACGGCCCCGACTGCCATCCGGGCCCTGGCAAAGGAAAGCCTGGATTATGTGGAGAAGCACGACCTCTCTTCCCTCAAGGTACTCGGATCGGTCGGGGAGCCGATCAACGAGGAAGCCTGGCACTGGTACAACAACAACATCGGCCGCAACAAGTGCCCCATCGTGGATACCTGGTGGCAGACCGAGACAGGTGGCATCATGATCAGCCCGATCCCCTATGTGACGCCCACCACGCCAACCTTTGCCACCCTGCCCTTTATCGGGGTGCAGCCGGCCCTCATGGACGAAGACGGGAATGAAATCAAGGGGAACCAGGTAAATGGCCGCCTTTGCATCAAATTCCCCTGGCCTTCCATGGCAAGGACCATCTGGGGCGACCACAAACGCTACCGGGACACTTATTTTTCGGCCTATGAGAACAAATACTTCACAGGCGACGGCGCTTCCCGGGATGCCGTGGGCTATTACCGGATCACCGGACGGGTAGATGACGTGATCATTGTCAGCGGCCACAACCTGGGAACGGCGCCCATTGAGGACAGCATCAACGAACACCCTGCCGTGGCGGAATCGGCCATCGTCGGCTTTCCGCACGATGTAAAGGGGAACGCGCTTTACGGTTTCGTGATCCTGAAGGAGACCGGGGAGAGCCGGAACCGGGAAAACCTGCACAGGGAAATCAACCAGCAGATCACCGAACAGATCGGGCCCATTGCCAAACTCGACAAGATCCAGTTTGTGTCCGGGCTGCCCAAGACCCGGAGCGGCAAGATCATGAGGCGCATCCTCAGGAAGATAGCGGCAGGGGATACCAAGGACCTGGGGGACATCAGCACGCTCCTGAACCCCGAGGTGGTCGACGAGATCATCCAGCAGGTGGGTTGAGCACCTGCCTTTGGCGGGATTTTGAGCAAGTACAGCCCTAAAAAACAGGCGTTTTGTCCATGCTTTCCTTCATCTGATCGAAAAAGGGACCATTTGTAAAATACCGGGAATACCTTATCGTTGGATATTGGATCAACCCCCGAAACCATGTCCAAGGCCCTTACGATCTTCCTGTTTTTTGCCACTGGCCTGCTTTTTTCCCAAACACCCTACGACCCCGCCGGGTCCGATGAACCCTTATACCGTTATGCCGAATGGGCACCTGCCGGAAAGCAGTCGCTGCCGCTATCGAGCGTGCAGCAGGAGGGAGCGCTGGACTTCCGGCCCATGGATTCGGGCAACCAGGCCCTCGGCTTTACCTCAGATTACCACTGGCTCCGCTTCAAGCTGGTCAACCCGGGGCCGCAGCCCGCGACCTATTACCTGCAGACGGCCCGGCCCGTTACCGACCAGGCCACCCTGTACCGGATCACCGGCACCGAAGCCGCGCGTTTCCAAAGCGGCGACCGGATCCCCTTTGCGGACCGGCAGGTACCCCATCGCGCCACGGTTTTCAGGCTTGACCTTCCTCCGGAATCCCAGGTCAGCTATTACCTGGAGTTCAAGAGTGACGGGGAAACCCTGAACCTCCCACTGGACCTTTACACGGAGACTGGCTTCTGGGAATACAATTACGGAAACCAGCTTTTTCTCGGGTTTTTCTACGGCATTTTACTGCTGGCCGGGATCATCTACCTGTTTTTCTATCGCAGCCTGATGGAGAAATCCTTCCTCTATTATGGTATCTACGTCCTGTCCATCTTCCTGATGCAGGCTACCCTTGATGGCCTGGTATTCCAATATGCCTTCCCGGAGGGCGGCTACCTGAACAACCGTTTTGTGCTGATCAGCGCCCTGATCTGTAATTTTTACCTGCTGAAGTATTGCGAGCATTTCCTGCGGATCGCAGAGCGCAACCCACCCCTCGGCAGGGCCTACCTGTTCCTTTACCTGGTCATTGGCGTACTGGTGGCAGCCACCATGTTCGGGCCGGAGTTGCCGGCATGGGTCTATCCCGTAAGCAACCTGAACGGCCTGCTGAGCCTGCTGCTGATCCTCTATTCGCTCTTGTCCCTGAAATTCAGGAACCGCGTGGTGGTAGATCCGTATTTCACCATCGGTATCTGCTTCCTGGTGATCGGCCTGCTCGGGTTTGTGCTGAATAACCTCAGTGTGCTGCCCAATAATTTCCTGACCCTGAATGCGGCTAAATTCGGTTCGGGCCTGGAGGTGATCTTCCTGTCCCTGTCGATGACCAACCTGATCCGCGAACTGCGCCTGAAAAACGAACGCGCCCAGGAGCTCGCCCTCCAGAAATCCGTTGAAATCAGCCAGATGAAGAGCTCGTTCATGTCCAATATGAGCCATGAACTGCGGACGCCGCTCAACCTGATCATGGGGATTGTGCAGGAGGGCATGAATGCGGATAAGGATGAGGCGTACCGACGGGAACTCTCCATGATCCGGGACGCATCCATCAGCCTGCTGAGCAATATCAACGACATCCTGGATTTCGAAAAGTTGGAGTCGGGTACGCTGACCCTCCGGGAAGATCGTTTTGCCCCGGCAGAAGAGTTGTACAAACTCAGTTCCCACTGGCAGGAACAGGCGCTGGAAAAAGGCCTGCGGTACCATTTTGAGGTCCTCCCGGGCCTCCCCGGGAGCGTGGTTGCCGACAAGGAACGGCTGCTGCAGGTGGTCAACAATGTGTTGAGCAATGCGGTCAAATTCACCATGAAGGGTCGGATTGAGGTGGTCGTTTCAAGCCAACGGAAGGAGGAAGGGAAGCAACGGATTGTAATAACGGTCCGCGATACGGGTATCGGTATCCCTGCCGGGAAAATGCCTCATATCTTCGACAGTTTTAACCAAATGCGCCTGAATGACAAACGGAATTTCGGCGGTGTGGGCATGGGCCTTTGTATCGCCCGCCACCTGACCGATGCCTTCGGGGGTAGCCTGGAGATGCAAAGCGAGGAGGGACAGGGCACGGAAGTGGTGATCGCCATCCCCGTAAAGGCCCTGGCGGTCGGAGAACCTGGCAGCAGTTCGAAAGACACCGCTCCGGTCCCATTGGCCGGGATGCGGGTCCTGGTGGTCGAGGACAACAAGATGAACCAGCTGGTGATCAAAAAACTCCTCGGGAAAATTCCCGGCGTTACCGCGTCGTTTGCGGGCAATGGCAAGGAATGCCTGACTGCCCTGCGGAGCGATCCCTTTGACCTGGTCCTGATGGACCTGCAGATGCCCGTAATGGACGGCTATGAAGCTACGCGCGCCATCCGCAGCGGGACCCTGGGCATGGAAATCGGCACCCTCCCCATCATTGCCGTAACCGCCGATACCACCGAGGGCGCCCGCCAAAGGGTCATCGAGGTGGGTATGCAGGACTACATCTCCAAACCCGTGGACCTGGCCGTGCTTACCGAAAAGCTGGAATACTACGGGGAGCGCCGGCGACTTGCCAGTTAGTTTCTCAACCCACATCCTCACATGCTGTTTTTTGCCGGGTATCCCGCCTTTTGTCCCGAGATTGTTTAGTTTTGCAAAAATTATTTCCGCCCGCCGGACTCCCAGGTCGCGTAGCTCAGCTGGATAGAGCATCTGCCTTCTAAGCAGACGGTCCCAGGTTCGAATCCTGGCGCGATCACTTAAAGCGCAAACCCCGCAACGCTAGTTGCGGGGTATTTTATTTCGAAACCCCTCAAAAGCTTGCTTTTGAAAGGGGTTGAGAAGTAAAATACCGTAAGGCCACAGGTCGTGCGGGTTTGCATTTTCAGGCGGGATTGCCTTCAGGATCACGCCAAAGGCGTAATCCTTGACAGGCGGGACCGCCCTCAAGATCACGAGCGCTAGCGAGTACTTCATCGGATGAAAAGCTTGCTTTTGAAAGGGGTTGAGAAGTAAAATACCGTAAGGCCACAGGCCGTGCGGGTTTGCATTTTCAGGCGGGATTGCCTTCAGGATCACGCCAAAGGCGATAAGCATTGATGAAGGTAATTTGGTTATAGCCTATAGCAAAGGTGAGGAAACATGGGGAGCTAATTGCACAAGATAAACCCGGGCAGCTATTCGTTAAAGATATACATGTTACCGCGCAATGATTCTGACAACATGCAATTCTGGCACCAAAGGGAATAATGTTACAACCTGTAAAATATCATATGGTTCAACTTGCTGATCATTAACTGTAAGAAGTGACACCACAAAATCCCCTTTGGTTCAATAAGGGATTTGTTTGAGTCCTCCATCAAAGGAAATTGTAACTAGATTTGTGTAGGATTTGGAAAAGATTAATAAACAACACCAATTTACTTATAAAATTGTTAGCTCGTTATTTAATCTTAACACGAATCATTAATTTAAAAACAAATACAAATGAAAAAGTTACTATTTATTGCAGCATTCAGCTTAGTCGGAGTTACTGCGTTTGCCCAGGACAAAAATGATATGGACGGTGAGAAAACAACGCAGGTTGCCAAATCCCAACAGGGATATATGGAGGTGACACTGGATGAATTACCTGGCGAAGTTGTAATGGGTCTTGAAAAAAAATATCCAGAAGCAAACATCGACAAAGCGTACTGGAATTCAGAAGATTTGAAATTCAAACTTGATATTACCAAGCAAGACGGCACGTCAGAAAGCCTCTATGTTAATAAAGAAGGCAAATTTCTTGATGTAAAATAATCGTAGGTAATTGGTATTCTACCTTTAGGAAATCAGAGACCATAGTGATATGGTCTCTTTTTTTGTTTCAACTTGGCAGGTGAAGGGATATTGGAAATACGAAAAAAAAAGGGAACGTTCCACAACGCCCCCTTTAACGGTGCTTTATTTGCCCATAAGCCATAAAAGTTATCACTAATAAATGGGGTTTGCATTTTCAGGCGGGATTGCCTTCAGGATCACGCCAAAGGCGTAATCCTTGACAGTCGGGGCTTCCCTCGGGATCACGAGCGCCGGCGAGTAATCCATTCGATCAAAAAGCGGCATATGCCATGATCTGGAAAGCCAACTGATTTATATCATGGGGTAGCGGACGCTAACCTATTATCTTCAGGTTAAGCAATTCCAGGATTTGTCGCCATGAAACACACCCAAAAGCTCGGTACTGAACGCTATGAGAATCTCGGGAAACTTTTTTTCGCAGTGGCCATGGCGGACGGCAGGGTAGACCCCGCTGAAGTCACAAAACTGCGTAAGATTGTCCGGGAAAGATGGCTCCCGGTGGACGACATTGAAGACCCGTACCACTCGGATGCGGCCTACCAGATAGAAACCGTCTTTGACTGGGCCCTGGAACACGATATGACCAGCGCACAGGGGTTTGATGATTTCGCGGATTTTTACCATGAACACCCCGGGCTTTTCCCGGACCAGATCAAACTGCTGATTTTAGATACCGCCAGTGCCGTGGCCAATGCGTTCGCCTTACATAATAAATCGGAACTCATCCTGCTGGGCAAGCTGCAGTTGCTTTTTGCGGATTAAGAGGCTTGTACAGTAAGTTACCCGAAGCCTATACTTTACCCCTTCTTTTCCTTTGGTTACCCAAATATTGAATCAGAATTACTGACTCAGAATGATTCAGGTCATTTGAAAGTTTTCCCGGGATGGTTTTCTTGGAGGGTAAATAAATAGCGATGTCAAAACTGAAATATACCCTTCTGGGAATTGTCGGCCTGGTTTTTATGGTTGGTTGCGGACCTGTGGTCATAACCTCGCGAGTGGGAAACCCCCCGCCTCCGTGGTTCTACCCCAACCGGTTGGAAGTGGTCCGGTACGTGTATTTTCCAGAGTTGACCATTTACTATGACCTGACCACCCGGGTGTATATTTACCGGGATGGAGGTAACTGGGTCCGCAGGCCCCAATTGCCACCCCGGTACCGGAATATTGATCTGCGTACCAAGCGGTTCGAGCGTATCCGAAACTACCAGGATGAGGATATCCGCCGGTACCATGACACCCAACGCACCGGCCGGGTAAGGAATCAATGACCCGGCGGATGGTAAGTTTTGAGATGTAACACCCGGATGCCGAAATATTTTAACTATTAATGCCATGCACCTGCTATCGAATATACACGCCACGGATATTGCCATACATGCGGCAGGGGATACGATGCCGGAATTATTTCTGAATGCGCTGAGGGGCATGAACGAGATACTCAAGGAGGGACTTTGCGGAGCCCAGACGCATTATGATTGTTCCAGTAAGATTGAAGTTTACGCAAGGGACAGGCGCCGCCTGCTGATTGATTTCCTGTCGGAGGTGCTGGAGAAATCATATGCGTATCGCGCGGTTTTCTGTTATGTCTATTTTTCGGAATTTTCGGAAAATCATCTCGAGGCCCGTTTATATGGGGTTTGGTTTAACCAGTTCGACATTCGGATCAATTCGGTGGCCTGTGAAGATGCCAGCGTCGAACAAAATGCCCGGGGTACATGGGATTCAACCCTCGATTTTGAATTGGAGGAATAGGACCTGCCTGGAGGCCAACATCTGCGCCCTTACCCTTTGCCTTTAAATGCCGATTGATTATCAATCCGTTATGTCCGTTTCGCTATCTTAGGGCTTAAGATGAAAAAAGTCTTTAGACTCTTACGGGAGAAATGGGTGGAATACCTCCTCGAAATCCTGGTCATCATTTTAGGTATCCTGGGTGCTTTTGCACTGGATAACTGGAATGAAGAGCGGGTAAACCGAAACATTGAAAAAGCTACCTATCAGAGCCTGACTGCCAGTTTAAGGCAGGATTCTACCGAACTGCAAAGGATTATTTCCATACAGAAAAAGACTATTGCCGGGCTTCAGGCAGTAATCATCAAAGATTTGGATGCATTGCGCGACTCACTCCCGGATGAGGCGATCATAGATTTCCTGCCGGATATAATGAATGGCGTCATCAGTTTTTTCCCCAAATACGGGATTTACAACATGATGATTTCCCAGGGCAAAATAGAATTGATCCGGTCCGATTCGATCAAATCTTCATTAATTGAACTATACGACTATCATTACCAGCGATACCAAACAATCGACGCCCAACTTGACCGAAAGTATTTTGATGAGTTGAACCCTTTTTTTATTCGTTATCTGGGCTTTGTGGGTGGTCCCATTAAACTGAAAGCCATCGACATGGAAGAATTGATTGCGAATTACGAGGAGTTGCGATTTCAATGTAGCAATGTATACATGTTGTCAACCGCCAGCAATCAGCTTCTGGGCAGAATTCAGAAAAAGGTGAATGAATTGCTTAAGGAGATTGCGGTTGAGTTGGCCAAAAAGTAGTTGTAATTGAAGAAAGGCCATGTTTAGAATTTACGGTTTCCTTTTGATTTTCGGGATTGCAGTTCCTGCATGCAGCCAGCAGGTATCGGTAGATATCCGACCCGGGGCGGCCTATTTTACCGAAGGGGCCGACAGCATCCTGACCTACCAGATCGCCGAAAAGTCCCTGGACGGCGCTTACGGTCGGGCCAACTACATCCATCCGCTCTTCGGGCTGGATGGCCAGGTGCTTTCGGAGGATTTCCCTGCGGACCACCTGCACCACCGGGGCATTTTCTGGGCCTGGCACCAGCTCTATATCGACGGGAAACGCATAGGCGATGGATGGGAGATCCGGGATTTTTCCTGGGAAGTGAAGTCGGTACAGGAAATCGGAAATCAGCGCAATACCGGGGCACTTCCAGGCGGAGCCCGGGCCATACAGGCGGAAGTACTATGGAAGTCACCTCTGTGGACAGATCCCAGGGGCCGGGAGTTGCCCCTGGTCCGGGAAATAACCAGGATCACCGCCTATCCTGCCAAGGACGCTTATCGCCAGATCGATGTTGTGATATCCCTGATAGCCCTCGAGGAAGGCATGCGGATCGGCGGCTCGGAGGATGAAAAGGGCTACGGGGGATTTTCAGCCCGGATCCGCCTGGCCGATGGCATGGCGTTCACCGGCCCGAATGGCAAGGTGGTACCCGAGAATTTGCCGGTGCAGGCTGTGGGATGGCTGGATATTTCCGGGCCCATTGGCCGGGGAGGGGCCGATTCCGGCCTGACGATCCTCAGCCATCCGGGAAATCCCGGGTATCCCAACCCCTGGATTTTGCGTGCTTCGGGGAGCATGCAGAATGCGGTATATCCGCATCCGGGCGCAACCGCTGTCCCGCTCTCCACAACCCAGCCGCTGATCCTGAGCTACCGCCTGTTGGTGCATAAGGGAAACAGCAGGGCGCTGGATATTTCCAAATTGCACGCCGGGTATTCAAGAACTGCTTATTGAGAGGCAGGATCGTACGGACGTGCGGCAGGGATAAACGCCAAATTCCCTACATTTAAAATCCATAAAACCTTGCGATGCGAATAAGTGCATTTTTTCTTATTTCCTTTATCCTGATCCTCTTTGTGGATTGTACCCCCAAAAAGGAGCAGGCCACCGATCCAGAATCGGGAGCTACTGGGGCTGATGCAACTGGGGCTGATGCAACTGTGGCTGCTTCTTCTATTGAATTCACCCGGGAACAGGCCGAAATTCTGATCACCCTTCCAATGGCCTGTGTGGGGCAGGAATATCCCAACAAGCTGGGACAAACCCTGACAGGGCCTGAGGAACTTGCAGAACCACGGGCGCTGCACCCGGCTTTTTACGGATGTTTTGACTGGCACTCGGCCGTCCACGGGCATTGGTCCATGGTAAAGCTGCTCAAGGAATTCCCCGACCTGGCAGGAGCCGATTCCGTCCGACAGGTGCTCCGGAGGAATATCTCAGCCGGAAATATCCTGGCAGAACTCGAATATTTCAAAAAGGAACACGAAAAGGGCTATGAGCGCACTTATGGCTGGGGATGGCTCCTGAAATTGGCAAGCGAACTCCATTCCTGGGACGACCCGATGGCCCGGGAACTCGAAAAGAACCTCAGGCCGCTGACCGGGCTTATCTCGGACAAATTCGTGGAGTACCTGCCCAAATTGCAGTATCCCGTTCGCGTGGGAACCCATACCAATACGGCGTTCGGCCTGGCTTTTGCCTGGGATTACGCGCAGGCCGTACAGGATAGCGCATTGATCGGGGCAATCCGGGAACGTGCTCTGGCGTTTTATGACTCCGACCGGGGGTGCCCGATTACATGGGAACCCAGTGGTGCTGATTTCCTGTCCCCCTGTCTCGAGGAAATGGACCTGATGCGCCGTATCAAAACGCGGGAAGCCTTCCTGGCCTGGACGGACCAGTTCCTCCCTGAGCTGCGCCAAAAGGACTTTGCCCTTGAACCGGCCCGGGTGGGCGATCGCTCCGACGGACAGCTGGTACACCTCGACGGCCTGAACTTCAGCCGTGCCTGGGTTTTTTACGGACTGGCCAAACAATACCCTGCAGCATTCGGGCATTTGCTCCCTCTGGCGAATGCCCATATGGCCTATTCTTTTCCCAACCTGCTGGGCGACGGGTATGAAGGCGGCCACTGGTTAGGAACTTTCGCCCTCTATGCACTGGGAGAACGTTGAGAATCCAGTCATATATAACGAATAGTAGAAACAGCCGGATATGAATGTTGCAGTAGCCCAATTTCAGCCCTGACCTGCTTTGCCCATGAGCCAGCCGAATGATCCGTATGCCGCCCTGAGATTCCGGGAATTCAACATCTTCCTCATTGTCCGCTTTGCCATGGTTCTCGCCTGGACCATGCAGTTTATCCTGATCGAATGGCTGGTCTATACCCTGACCAAGGACCCGTTGTCGCTGGGGATCATCGGGCTGATGGAGGTGATCCCATCCGTCGGGATGGCTCTCTTTGCGGGCCACATCGTCGACCAGCGTGAAAAGCGCAACCTTTTGGTGGGGTGTATCCTCGGATTCTCTGCCATCAGCCTTGGCCTTTTTATCTTCAGCCTCCCCTCGGTGGAGGCTTCCATGGAACAGGGCTACCAGTTGGCCGCCATTTATTCGCTGGTCTTCCTGGGCGGGATCGTGCGGTCCTTCCTCGGGCCAACGATTTTTTCGCTCATCGCCCTGATCGTCCCCAAACGCATCTATCCGAATGCCGCTACCTGGAGCAGCAGTACCTGGCAGCTGGCCTCGGTGCTGGGCCCGGCACTGGCCGGCTTTTCCATCAGCTGGATTGGCGTACACTGGTCCCTTTGCCTGATTTTTGGTTTCTCCCTGATAGCGCTCGCATTTTTGATGCGCATCCCCCGCAAACCCATCCTGAACCCAAATATCGGCGAACCGGTCTTTCAGAGTCTCAGGGACGGGTTGCAGTTTGTTTTCCGGAACAAGGCCATTTTGGGCGCCCTGACCCTGGACATGATTGCCGTGCTTTTCGGGGGGGCGGTGGCCCTGCTCCCGATTTATGCCCAGGATATCCTCCAGGTGGGGTCCGAGGGTTTCGGCATCCTGCGGGCGGCGCCTGCGGTAGGAGCTGCTATCACCATGCTGGGTTCCACGCGCTTCCCGCTCCACCGCCATGCCGGCAAGAAACTGCTTTGGGCAGTCTTCGCTTTCGGGGCGTGTATCATCGTTTTCGGGTTGTCAACCATTTTCTGGGTATCCGTGGGCGCCCTCTTCCTCAGTGGGGCGGTCGACGGGGTGTCGATGATCATCCGGCAGACGATCCTGCAATTGAAAACCCCGGACAACATGCGGGGGCGGGTGGCATCCGTCAATTCCATCTTTGTGGGGTCCTCGAACGAATTGGGGGCTTTTGAAAGCGGGCTGACGGCACGGTTGATGGGGACCGTGCCGGCAGTTGTATTCGGCGGTTGTATGACCTTGCTCACCGTAGGGGCCATGGCCTGGTTTTCCCCCAGATTCCGCCGCCTGGACCTTAGGGACGAGGTGGAGGCCGATATATCATCCGACTCCTGAACCCCGCCCTGGGTTTGGGTTTGCCATTCACGCAGATAAAGGGACCATCCATACATTAATCCACTGTCTGCCAGTAAAATATCGTAAATTATTTAGGCATTCACAGGTTTAACGGTAGCAGGCCTCCTGCAACCGCTGACCCGATGCAATCAAGGCGCAAACCCTAAAAAGATCCCATAATGAAACTCCAGACAATTCTCGCACTCCTGGTATTTTTGGCATCGGGGAGCCAGGTACAGGGCCAGTTTCTCAAACGCCTGGCCAAGAAAGCCGAGAAGGCAGCAGAACGGACCGTCCTCAACCGGGCCGGAGAGGAATCCGGGAAGGCGACCGATTCGGCACTGGACAGCCTGCTGGGGACCCCGGAGGATGGTGGAAACGCCGGGGCGGCCAAGGGGACACCGCAGGGCGGCACGGGGGTGGATTACAATACCGCCAAGCTTATCAATACGGATGCGAAGCGCAGCTTTTACACCATGGATGTGGTGGTCCACACCGTCAACAGCAAGGGGGAAACCACTGATTCCTATTTCGATGCGGAGGAGCTGGCCATGCGGATGGAGGCCTCCCGGAATGACGCTTCCATGTTCACCGACAGCGAAGGGTTCCAGTATGCCTACAATGACCGGGAAGAACGATGGGAAAAGACCGGGCTCATGCGGAGCGAGGCCATGTCCTTCATGCTCCCTGCCATGTCCATGGGCATCCTGAAGCTTCCCGAAGGCCCCATGATGGAAGCGACGCAGCGTTTCCACGAACAGGGGGTGAACATGAATACCTTCTTGTTGGTGGAGTGGGCCTTTATCTATAGCCCGGAGGATTTTGGCGGCAGTGATTTCACAAGGACCCTGGTGCCCTGCCCGGACGGCGGGGGGGACTGTCCCAAATTTTCCTATGAGGACCCCGAATACCAGGGATCCTATGTGGTTTTCGATTCAGAGGGCCGCCTCTCGGAAATCCATGCACGGGTAGATAACCAAATGGCGCAGGACGAGGGGACCTATTCGTTTTCCTACGACAGGGATGTCCAAGTGCAGATCCCGAATGCAGTGGAGGTCAAGCAACCGTTCGACAACCTCTTCTCCAGGGGATTGAATGTGGATGACAACTGACAGGCGACCAACCGGTCAACGGGCCGTGATAATCACCCGCTGATAGCGCGTCATGGGGTGCTCCGCCACATCGCTCACCTCCAGGATAAGGTGCACATCCTCCCCGGGCGCCATATCTTCAGGCAGTTTGATTTTCAGGGTATTCCCGCTGACCGAACCGGGCAGCAATTCCCCACTGTAACCATCCACTTCGGCATACCGCCACCAGAGGTACTGCAGGGAGTCCCCGTCCGGGTCGGCCCCCATGCCGGTGAGCGTGATTTCCTCTCCGGGTTTGGCCGTAATGCGGTTGCCTTCCGCGATTTGGACTTCGGGGGGGTGATTGGCAGCCGCATAGCTGGTAACGCACCAGTCTGCACGCGCCGCAAAGTCCTCCTGGATTGCGGGAATCCAGCGGGTCTGCGGATAGGTCACATCCAGGGTATCGGTAAACGGGTTGAAATCGCTCACGCCGCCCCCGTCCTCCCAGCGGTTGGGCTGCGATTCGGACCGGAGGAGCCGCCCGCCCCAACCGCCAATGGAGGGGTTGTCGATATTGTCCAGCCCCACATCCACCAGGTGGAGGTAAGCGGGGGAGTCCCCCTCCGAAATAAAGTCATAGGGCTTAAAGGGCCCCCAGTTCTGGCCAAGGCTCCCCTGGTTGAAGGAATCCAGGGCAACCCCGTGGATATGTTCCGGGTCCCCCTGTTGTTTCTGCCCATCCCCGTAGCTGTAATACCGTTCCAGCAGCGGTCCGTGCCCCTTGATCAGGTGTTCTTTCATAAAAGGCCCTTCCAGGTAAGCATGCCAGGGTTCCGGGACCTGCTGTTTCCAGGGATAGGCAAAACACCAGAACTGGTTGGAGTTGTAATACACCTTCAGGTCCGGCCAGTTGGGGGCGATGTATTTTCGGTATGTGGCATCCTGGTCCATGATCGCGTAGATGACGGCCTTGCTGCAGATCTCCCGGTAGATGGTTTCCCACGAACCGGAATCCCCGAACTCCTCCTCAATGGATTTCAGGGCCCGGGCAATGGTGTTGGTCCCGCCCCAGACCTGCAGGTACAGGGGGGTAGTGTCGTTGTCCATCAATTTTTCGGCAATCAGGCGGGAACCTTCCGTATCCTTTTCCATCTCCCCCTCAAATTCGATGTTTCCCACCCGGATCAGCGAACGCAGGGTTTGTGGGTCCGGGTACCCATCGGCGTGCTTTTGCAGGTTGGGGTATACTTTGGCGTATTCGCCGATCAGGTCCTGCATCCAGGAGGTACCCGGCCAGCGCAGGTCGGTTTTCTCCCCGTAAATCTGCCGGGTCATCTCCATTTCCGAAACAAAGGGCGTACCCCGGCCGTCCCCCTTGTAATGCCACATGGAACTGCTGTAAACCAGGCCTTCGATCCGGAATTCATTGGCATAGAGCAAGAGGCGGATAAAGGAATCCACGTCGTCGATTTCCCCGTCCGTGGTGACAATGGTCCGCGGTTTGGATGCATCTGCTGGCGGCACATCTGCCGTTTCAGTTTCTGCCTCCCGGCAATGGATAAGCAAAATTGCCGACACCAGGCAAATCGGGTAGATCAGGCGTTTCATCGGTGCAGGATTACGGTTATTCGAACTGGCTTGGGTCCAGGTTGAAAAAACGGACCGCGTTGTTGAAAAAGATATCCCGTTTCTGGTCTTCCGACAGGTAATTTGCATTCTCGATCACCCCTATGGAGGTTTCCAGCAGCTTGGGCCAGACCATAAAGTCCGTGCCATAGAGGATCCGCTTGCCAAAACCGGCCTGGACCAGGCGTTTGAGGTAGGCGTGTATCTCTTCCAGTGGGTAGCTCCAGATAAATCCGGCCAGGTCCACGTAGACATACGCATTAGCCCCCATCAGCGCAATCATCTGGTCGATCATGGGGTAACCGGCATGCATTACCCAGATTTTCAGTTTCGGGTGGCGGGCCAGCACGTCTTCGAGCAAGAAGGGTTGCCCGAGAGAGGCGCGGTATTTTGGGTTGTTGATATTGATCATCCCGTTGCCCCCGGTCCCCATATGGATGCCCACGGGGATCCCGAGTTCTTCGGCCACGCCAAAATACGCATCCAGCGACATATCGCTGGGCGACATCCCCTGATACTGCGGGGCCACTTCTCCCATCACTTTGTAAAAGCCCGAATTCAGGGAATCGCGAAAGGCTTCCACGCTCATCTGCTCTGCATTGCTGATCCCGAGGGAGGGGATGATCCGGTCCGGGGCCTGGGCATGCCATTTATGCAATACCTCCGGGTCGCCGCTGGCCACCAGGACCATATTGAGCCTTTCTGCAGTAGCCAGGAGTTTTTCCTGCATATCCGCATCCGAAAGGGCAGGCTGGAGCGGATCCACGCAGTCCAGGTTCACAAAGGAGGGGGCCGGCTGATTGGGTCCGCTCCCGGGCATGCTGCTGAGGAACCACGGGCACATGGGTGAGGAAAAATTCGGGTTGACCTTCATGGCGTGCACATGTACATCGATGATGGGCGGGCGTTTTTTGGATTCCTGCGCAACGAGGCCGGCGGCGAGCCACAGGCAGAGGAACATTGGAATTTTAAATGCTGGAAATCCGGGAGTGTGCTTTTTCATTGGTTGTATCGGTTAGATTTGAATTCGATTGAACGGGTTGCAAGCGCTTTTATCAGGAACCCGATGGATTGTTTGAATCCATGGCGCCTCAATTTAAGCCAAAATCCCTGTCCGGCCAACCTGGCCGCGTATAGTTATGTCTTTTGAAATACCGCCTTACCGCACCTGCAGGGAAATCAGCTGCTTTTTGTCCCCTGACCTGGAAAGGTGGACGGTCCTGTAGGTAACCGTCTCGGACGGGCTCCCAAAATTCTGGTAGATCCGGCATCCTACCACAAGGGGCATGCGCTCCTGCCCGGGAAGGTCACTGACCAGTTCCACGTTGAAGAGCCATTCCCCGACACTGTCCGGGCCAAAGAGGTCAAAGGTTTTCAGGGTCATACCGTTTTCGCGCTCTTCCCGAAGGAGGGCAGGGCTGGCCGCAGCCGTATGCTCCCAATTGTAAAAGCGCTTTTGGGGGTTGACCGATTGAATCGCGAATTCCACCCCCGGCAGGTTCCATTCAAAAACGAGCCGGGCCTTATAGGATGGACAATTATCGTAGTCGTATGCCCCCGGGATCATCCCGGAAAAGCCGGGGTTAGCCCGGAAGAGATTCTGTATTTCCCGTTGCAGGTAGGTACGGTACTCCGAGGCCGCTTCTCCGGTGCCAACCACCTGGCGGTGCGCAGCGATTAGTTCGCGCACCACGGCAGCCTTTTCCTGCCGGTTCTCCCGTAACAGCGCTTCGGTCACCAGGGAAAGGCCGGGAGCTGTTCCAGGTTGGTTGAGGGCTTCTGCCAGGGTCAGCGCCAGCTGGTGTTCGCCTGTTTCCAGCAGCCCGTAAAGGGATGCCTTCAGGGCATCTGTACGGGCCGGGAAGCTTTCGGCCAGGTTGCTGATGATACGAGCCCCAAGTTCTGGTTCCCTATCCCTGAAAGCGTCATAGGCCTCCAGGAAAAAACGGGGTTGCCCGGTCCGTATCGGTTGTAAGGCCAGGTATCTGTCATATGCCGGGGCAACGGGGATACCGGATAAAGCCCGGGTAACACCTGACTGGCTGTTTTCCGAGGCATCCCCGGCATCGTAAATATTGTTTTTGACCCGTGCTGCATCGGAAACGGCGCTGGATTCCCCGGTTCCGTAGACCGCAGCCTTGGTGGTAATCAGCAAGACCCCGTTCCTTCCGGCTTCCCCATACTTGTTCGTAGCTGCAAGGCCCTTGAGGACGGTGATATCGGCGATATTATTGGGGTCGATAAAACTGGCACTTTGCAGCGAATTGGGGCCTCCTGCGGAAGAGGACTGAGCCATCGGGGTTCCGTCAATGATGATCAACCCGTAGTTGTTGCCGAGCATGGTCATGTTGGTCCGGGTGGTGAACTGGGTGGCGTCCTGTCCCTGACCCAGGTTGACCCCGGTAAGCCGCCCTCCCTGCAAGGTCTGGGACAAGTCGGTCTGCACATCGGAAACCTCGTCATCCCCGATGGACTGGACGGCGACCCCCACGCGCCGGCTGTCGCGCATCCCGGTTGCCGTACGGGTCTTTTCAATGGCTTCAGCCTTCGCTTCGCTCACCTGTACCTCGTCGAGCGCGATGACATCGCTGTTGAGGTAAAAGGCCATTTCCGAAGCCTGTCTCGCACCGAAGGTCCGGGATTTGATCCCACCCCCGGAGATAACCAGGGAATCACCGGCTACCCCATCCAGTACAAAACGCCCTTCGGAATCGGTACGGGCTGTTTTTTCGCTGCCTGCATAGCGGACTTCCAGGCCGGGTGCCGGCAGGTCGTCTACATAAATGGTGCCGGTAACCTGGGCCTGCGAAGCGGTGCCCGGCCCGGAAGGCCTTGTTTCCATGGGTTTGAGCTGGACGTAGTCCCCCCGGTAGAGCAGGGCGGAGCGTTCCAGGAATTTCTGCGCATCCCCCGTTGCACGGCTCAGGATCGTATTTCCCGGTTGGAGGAGCAGGCGGTCTTCGGGGTGTAGTTGGCGACCGTCTGTGTAGATAAAGGTTTCGCCTTTTACCAGATACGTGCTCATGCGGTTGTAACTCACAGCGCCGTCGTACGCGATCTCCTCCAGGGCTTTCTTTAGTGCCGACCAGTCACCGCCCAGTACGCGGTGTTCCGATTTCTGCACATCCGTATGGAAGGTGAGCAGTTCCACCCGGCAGTCCCCGCAGGCGGCGAATACCGGTTCCAGGTAGCGGAAGGCATAAACCGGCTCGTTGTCGGACATGGAAGCGGAAGCATCCCAGAAAAGGCGGATGGTCTTGGTCCCGGTTGCAACCTGCCCCGGCATCGGAAGGGCTGCCAGCAGGCAAAGGAACAGGGGAAGCCAGCGGAAAATGGTTTTGGCGTAGGTTCTCAAAGTGAATTCAGAATTTTAATCGAAAGATACCAATTATCTTCTGATTGTTCCCCGTTTGCGCCATGGGGCCGCCCGCGTCTCCCGGGTGTCAACGATCCAGGTTCCAGAGGCGTATCCGTAACAGGTTTTTAGCCCCTTTTTCAGCAAAACGGCCTATATTGTGTATTCCTAACACAATTGATGACCATGATAAACTCCACGCGAATCCAAGGAATCTTTTTGCTGATGACATTACTCGCCGGCATGGGCCTGCATGCCCAGAATACCAATGCATTCCCGGTACAGGCCCGAACCGATAAGGGCATTATCGAAGGGAATTACAACACCCATACAGGTATACAGACCTATTTCGGGGTGCCATTTGCACAGCCCCCGGTAGGGGAGCTCCGGTGGAAGGCACCCCGGCCCATGGAAGCCTGGGACGGGGTGAAACTTACAAAGAAATTTGGCCCCCGGCCCATGCAAACCCGGGTATTCGGGGACATGAAGTCCCGGTCGGACGGGGTGAGCGAGGATTGCCTCTACCTGAATATCTGGACCCCTGCAAAACGGGATACCTCCGGGTTGCCTGTCCTGGTGTATTTCTACGGGGGCGGGAATGTGGCCGGTGATGCTTCGGAACCCAGGTATGACGGGGAAAGCATGGCTAAAAAGGGCATGGTGGTCGTTACCACCAATTATCGCCTGAACATTTTTGGCTTTCTGGCACATCCCGAGCTTAGCGCGGAATCCCCTTACGGGGGATCAGGCAATTACGGCTCCCTGGATCAGCAGGCGGCCCTGCAATGGGTCCGGGACAATATTGCAGCCTTCGGGGGCGATCCGGCGAAAGTGACCATAGCCGGAGAGTCTGCCGGTTCCATCGGCGTCAGCACGCTCATGGCCTCACCCTTGTCCAAAGGCCTCATTGCCGGGGCCATTGGCGAAAGCGGGGCATCCATCAACCCCACCATGGCCCCGGTACCCCTTTCGGAAGGGGAGGAGCAGGGAGCCGGCTTTTTAAAACAAGCCGGGATTACCTCGATTGCCGAATTGCGGAAACTGCCCACACGGGATATCTACGAACTCTACAACGAATCCGGCCGCTTCGGGTTCCCGATGACCATCGACAACTATTTCCTGCCGGCCAGCCTGCCGGAGATCTTTGAAAGTGGCGGGCAGGCACAGGTACCCCTGCTGGTTGGGTGGAATTCGGCAGAGATCCCCGGCATGGCATTTATGCAGGGGATGCCCTATACCCCGGAGAATTTTGAGAAAAAAGTCCGGGAAGTCTATCCGGAGCGCCATGCAGCGGTCCTGCAGGCCTATGCGCACAATACGCCCAAGGAGGTGGAATACGCGGCCACGGCACTGGCTTCGGACCGGTTTATCGCGTACAGTACCTGGAAGTGGTTTGACCTGCACCGCAAACACAGCGACCAGCCGGTGTACCGCTACCTCTACAGCAAGATCCGCCCCCCGCTCCGGGACGCCAACCTGAGGCCCGGACTGGCCGGAGGCACCGTAGAAGCGGGGAGCGAAGCCCCTGCCATGCCGGAGCCCATTGGCGCCCCCCATGCCTGTGAGATCGAGTACTGCATGGGCAACCTGCACCTGGTGGATGATTACGCCTGGACGGCCGAAGACTATAAGGTCTCGGAAACCATGCAGGCACTTTTCGCCAATTTTATAATGAACGGGGACCCCAATAGCCCCGACCTGCCCAGTTGGCCGGCTGCCGGCGCCGATGACCCTAACCCCCCGGTCATGGTGATCGACACCCAGAGCAAGTCCGTCCCTGCGGCCCATGACGATCGCTACAGGATCCACGATGCGGTTTATAACAAGTAAAACCGGTTTCCATCTCCTGCAGCGGGCGCTGGGGAGTTTGTTACTGGTGGGAATGGTTCTGGTCCACAACCGGTGCCAGAAGGGCAATCCCGACATACCACTGGCACAAACCTCGAGCGGCATGGTTAGTGGCGTGAAAACCGGGGAGGGATTGCAGGTTTTCAGGGGAATCCCCTTTGCGGCCCCTCCTGTAGGGGATTTACGATGGAAACCCCCGCAGCCGGCTCCATCATGGGAAGGCATCCGCAAATGCGCCGAATTTGGCCCCAGCCCGGTACAGGGTCCCCCGAGGCCGTTCATGTACTGGTCCGAGGAATTCCTGATTCCTGAAACACCGATCTCCGAAGACTGCCTGTATCTCAATGTCTGGACCCCCGAAATGGAGCCGGAGGTTCCGAAACCTGTGTTGGTATATATCTATGGAGGTGGATTTCGCAGCGGGGGAAGCGCCTGTCCGATCTACGACGGATCCGCAGTAGCCGGTAAGGATGTCGTCTTTGTCAGCATCAATTATCGCGTGGGAGTCTTTGGTTTCCTGGCGCATCCGGAACTCACGGCCGAAAGTAAGCGGGCAAGTTCCGGGAATTATGCGCTGCTCGATATGGTGGCTGGGCTGGAATGGGTCAGGGACAATATCCGGGCATTCGGGGGTGACCCTGGACAAGTAACCATTGCTGGCCAGTCGGCCGGCGCCTTTGCCGTCAATTACCTCACTGTAATGCCCGAGGCACGCGGCCTTTTCCATCGGGCCATTGCCCAAAGCGGAAGCAGTTTCCAAAGCACAGGCCTGGGATCGGGGATTGATCTGGCCACCGCCGAAAGCCAGGGTCGGGAGCTGGAGGCGGAAATGGGCGTAACAGGTATCGAAGGACTCCGGGACCTGCCTGCAGAAAAACTCCTGAATGCGCGGAATGGATCCCAGGGACCCATTATCGATGGGGAGGTGGTACCCAATCCGGTAACGGTAACCTATGAGAATGGCGAACAGGCCAGGGTCCCCTTGTTGCTCGGTTGGAACAAAGACGACCTAGTTTGGCTTCCTTCCATGAGCCCGGACGAATTCCACTCCGGCTTTCCTGAGCGCTTCGGGCCAATGGAGGCGGATTTTAAAGCGGCCTACCCGGCAGGAGATAGCCTACAGGCAAGGGAGTCTCAGCGCCGCCTTAGCAGGGACCAGACATTTGGATACCCGGTTTTCACCTGGGCAAAGAACCACTCCCGGACCTCCGGAGAGCCTGTGTACCTCTATAATTTTAACCGGGACCTGCCTGCATACGACAAGGCTACGCAGTTTGGTGCATTCCATTCGGGAGAGATCGTTTATGCCTATGACAACCTCCATACGCTGGACCGTCCTTGGGAAATTGCAGACCGGCAACTGGCCTCAGCCATGTCGGCGTACTGGGTGAACTTTGCCAAAACCGGCGATCCCAATGGCCCCGGCCTGGTCCCTTGGGAGCCTTTTACAGAAGGCGCACCGCAGGTACAGTTGCTCGATACCGCAATCAGGCAGGTGCCCCTTCCTGACCTGGAAACCTATGGGCTTTGGGATTCCCTGGGGAGGGCAGGAACGCGATAAGTAGAAATTGGGTAATTTTAAACGGAACCCAAACCCAAACCCAAACCCAAACCCGAAGCCCAATCCATACACAATCCAAACCGAAACTTAAAACCAAGCTCCAATGCCCGTTCCACTTCCCAGATTTTTGACTGCATTCCTGCCGGTACTCCTGTTGATACAGGGGTGCACCGCACAGAGCCGGTTGGTAGCCGGATCCCAGGAGACTGCCGTCCGGGAGACCCTGCAGTACTACCTGTATTACCCGCCGGGTTATGATGAAAGTGAGGAGGAATTCGGCATCCTGTTATTCCTCCACGGGGGCGGGGAGGCCGGGCAGTCCCTGGAGGCGATGCGCGAAAACGGCCCCCCGAAAATGCTGCTGGAAGGCAATGACTTCCCATTTTTGATCCTGGCCCCCTATAACTCCCATAAAAAGCAATGGTGGAATGTGCGGGCGGTCAGACAGCTGCTGGATTCGGTAGTGGCGGACAACCGGGTAGACCGTAACCGGATCTACCTGACCGGCCTGAGCCGGGGCGGCTCGGCCTCCTGGGAAATGGCCGTTCAGTATCCCGATACCTTTGCGGCCCTGGTGGTGGTCTGTGGCATGGCGCCTTTGCCTTATGCCTCCTGGATTGACCCGGACCTGCCCATCCGGGTATTCCACGGTACGGAGGACGAGGTGATCCCATTTTCCGAATCAGAGCGCATGGTGGCCCGCCTGCAGCAGATCGGTTATGATGTTGAATTGACGGCTTATGAAGGGGTTGGCCACAATTCCTGGGACCGGGCCTACCGGACGGAGGGGCTTTTTGAATGGATTGCAGCCCAGTCGCGATCGGATCGCTGATCCGGCTGATGCATGCGGACCCGGCAGCCTGCCCGGTCCGGACTATATTCCCTTCAAACCAAATAACCAATTAACCAATAATGCCGGCCGCCGGCACCAGCGTATCAGGTGCCTCCTTCCAGGGTCTCTGTCCGCAGCAGTTTCCCGCTTCCATCGTAAAACTCCACGGATTCAACACCCGGCACTACCTGCAGGAACCTCCCCGACTGGGAATGGAAGCCGCTTCCCCAGTAAAATTCGTGGACCTGTTTGCTGCCGTCCCTGAAATTCACGATCGCGCGGACTGCTGAATCGGAAACAGGGAGCATGCGGCCCGGGGTCTGGTCTTCAAATGCCTTCAGCCGGTCATTGTTTTGGGAGGCCACCCAGATAACGGAGCCATTGGCCCCGGCTACCCGGACCAGCGCCTTGCCATCACCGGGCACATAAAAGCCGCTCTGGTCCGTGCGGAGTGCGCTGAAACCCTTGTCGGTGTTTCGCAGCATCATCCCCATAAAGGCGTCGGCACGGCCCTGCTGCACCTCCATCCCGTAGTCATTGCCCACCATGAGCACATCCAGGCGCCCGTCCTGGTCGAAATCGGAGGCCGCTGTGGCAAAGACCGGGGCGATCTGTACCGCAACCGGCAGCGGGTGGCGGGCAAACCGGTTGCCGCCAAGGTTCTCGATCCAGGAATTGTCCATGGTATTGAATTCATAGACCAGGGCATCGTTGAGCAGCCCGTCGGGAAACATTTCGGGCAGGGTGGAAGCCCCGAATTCCCCGAAGGAGTTGAAGCGCTTCCGGATGGCCGAAAACTGCTTGACCACGTCCTGCCAGGGGTGGTAGAGGTATTCACGCCGCACCCCCGCGCTGTCGCGGAGGTAATAGGAGATCAGCGGGTCAATCATCCCGTTGTCGTCCAGGTCCTTCGCATAGATGCGTACGGGCTCCTCCCGGGAACCCTTGAAGTAGATGTTGGTCCCTGAATTCCCCGCGATATAATCGATGTCCCCGTCGTTATCCAGGTCCGCGGGGGTCAGGCTGTTCCACCAGCCTTTATCGTCGGCCAGGCCGGTAGCTCCGGTAATTTCCCGCAACTTGCCGTCCCGGTTTTCAAAAAAGCGGAGCGGGCTCCATTCGGCGGCCAGGATCAGGTCCGGCCAGAAATCCCCGTTGAAATCGGTCCAGAGGGCATCGCTGATCAGGCCGGCGTATTCCAGGCCCTCTGCTACCTCCCCGGTAACATCCGTAAACCGGATCCCCTGCGGGCCGCTGTCGTTCCTGAGGATGTAGGAGCGGTCGGCCGTCGGGTAGGCAAAGGGCTTCACCCTGCTGCCGATAAATAGGTCCAGGTCACCGTCGTGGTCAAAATCTGCCGCTTTGGCCACTGAGGAATTGGCCCGCATTTCGGGCAACCCACCGGTACTGGGCGTAAAGTTGCCCTTGCCGTCATTCACCATCAGGACATCCTGGTACCTTATATCACCCACCTCATACTGGCCGGATCCCCGCGCCAGGTACAGGTCCAGGTCCCCGTCCCCGTCTGCATCGAAGAGGAGGGAAGCCGTATCCTCCTCTTCCAGTTCCGGATGTACCTTGTAATTTGCTTCCTTTTCCTGGAAGGTGCCGTCGGGCTGCTGGAAAAACCATTTTTCAGGGAAATTGCGGCTTCCCCCTACAAACAGGTCTGCGAGCCCGTCCCCATTGACGTCACCTGTCGCCAGGGAGGGCCCGTACTGGGAAAATTTATGGGGGATGGTCCGCTGGAAGTTGAAATCGATAAAGTCGATGTCCCTGATCAGGCTGTTCAGGCCCAGCCGGTCCGAGGCTTCCACCAAATAGCCTTTCCGGCTGGATCCGTCCGTGGGACGGTCCGGGTTGCCGGCCTCCGAATAGTTCACCGCGAGGGTCTGTCCGGCAGGCACTTCCATGAGCCGTTGTATGCGCCCGTCCGGCCATTGCACAATCACCGAATCGGCCGCTTTGGCTGTTCCCAGGCCAAAATGCAATACGGATTCCGGTTTGGAAAGGTAGCCCCGGCCGGAGAGCAGCTGCAGCTTTTGTACGTGCCCTTCGCTATACACCGAGACCATGCTGCCATAGCCGGCGGCATTCTCCCGGGTACCGTTGAGCCGGATCCGGAGGTAGCCCAGTTCGGGATGCAGTTCCGTGCCGTGGTTTTCCAGCAGCAGCGCCTTTTCGTTCAGGTTGTTGATCACCAGGTCCAAATCCCCGTCCTGGTCCAGGTCCCCGTAGGCGGCCCCGTTGGAGAACGTGCCGAAATTCAGCCCCCATTCCTCGGTGACGTCCTTGAAGGTCAGGTTGGACATGTTCCGGAAGGCGAAATTGGGGATCTTGATCTCCGGGATGGCCTCGATGAGCTTCTCCTTGCTGACCAGGCGGCTGGCTGTCACCCTAAAATCCCCGAAATCCCGGTCGGTAACATCTTTCGGGAACCCGTTGGTGATCAGCAGGTCCTGCCACCCGTCGTTGTCGTAATCCGCGAAGAGCGGCGCCCAGCTCCAATCGGTTTCCTGTATGCCCGCGAACATCCCCGTTTCCGAATAGACCGGCAAACCGGTGGCCGGGTCGGTGCCATTGGCTATCTGCAGCGTATTCCGGGCGTATTGGTATTCGTAATCGTACCTGCGGGTGAATATTTCCTTGTTGTAGCTGCTGGGCCCCTGGAACAGCTTCTTGCGCTTGTTGTAGTAAGGCTGCATCTCCGTGGTAAACAGGTCCAGCTCCCCGTCGTTGTTGATATCCGCCAAATCGCTTCCCATGGACGAGAGGCTGAAATGCTTGAAAATATCCCCGGCCCGGTTGGTAAAGGTGCCGTCCTGGTTATTGATATAGACCAGGTCGTTGCTGAAAAAATCATTGGCCACATAGATATCCATCCAGCCGTCCTTGTTGAAATCGTGAATCAGCGTACTATGGCTGTACCCGTGGAACCGGATCCCCGCTGCATCCGAGACATCCACAAAAAGCGGGTGCCCCGAGGCCTCATCCCAGCGGTTTTCGTAGAGCCGGTCCCGGCTTAGGGAGGTGCCGTCGTCCTGGTTAGGCCGGAACTCGGAGGGGTTGATCCCCTCGATGCGGTTGACCCCGATAAATAAGTCCAGGTCCCCGTCGTTGTCGTAGTCGAAGAACTGGGCGTGGGAGGAATAGGTGTCGTCGGCAATGCCGTATTCGGCTGCCGCTTCCCGGAATTTCGGGATGCCGTCTGCATCCGTGCCCTGGTGGACGTAAAGCAGGTTGCGCCTTTGGGTGGAATCCCGGTAAAAGGTATTGCAGATGTAGATGTCCAGCTGCCCGTCCAGGTTCAGGTCGACCAGGCTGACCCCCGAGGACCAGAGGAGGGAATCGGGCTTGCCGATACCTGAAACATCGGACACATCCTTGAATTTCATCTTGCCCTGGTTCAGGTAGAGGGCGTTGTTTACCTGGTTGCCGGCCAGGAAGATGTCGTCCAGCCCATCCCCGTTCAGGTCCCCCAGGGCCACGCCGCTGCCGTTGTATACAAATTCGTTGTCGAGGATATTGATACTGTCATTTTCATGGAGCCGGTTTTCGAACGCAATGCCGGAGGCATCAGCAGGTACTCTTTCGAAGAGGGCAGGGGGTTGCTTTTCTCCGGTACAGGAGACAAAGCAGAGGGTCAGGAGCAGCAGGCTCAGGACGGGGAAGGTTCTCATTTCGGGTTGTTTGAAGTAGGAACAAAAATGCGGGAAATCGCGGTAAGGCACAAGAAAAAGGCCGCTTAAAAAGCGGCCTTTAATCTTTCGTTAATGCTTGTTAGTAAGTCATTACCATCCGGGGTTCTGAGAGAGAACATCTCCACCCTGCAGGTCGATCTGCGCCTGCGGGATAGGCTGGTACTCGTGCTTGCCAGCCTGGAAGGTTGCACCACCAAACTTGGTAACCAGGTACTGGCCTTCATAGTTGAAATAGCGATTCAACTCGTCGGCAGCAACGCCCCAGCGCACCAGGTCAAAGAAGCGGTGTCCTTCTCCGGAGAGCTCCAGTTTCCGCTCAAAGCGAACGATGTTCCGGGCGGTTGCCTGATCTCCGAAATCAGCAGCGGTATACTCGCTGATCACATAGTTGGCCGCATTCGCATTCGGATCGTCGTATTCCTTCACCCAGTACTGGGAATTGGCAGCGCGGGCACGCACCTGGTTGACCAGGTCGAGTGCGGCTCCAAGGTTGCCCAGTTCCACTTCGGCCTCGGCGGCCATCAGCAGTACGTCGGCGTAACGGATGATGGTATAGTTCATAAGCGCGTATCCACGGGTCCAGGAGCTACCGTCGGTCAGGCTGTTCTCCTGCGTACGGTAATACACGTACTTCTTGGGAGAATAGGGCCCGGCATACGGGAAGCTACGGATCCATGCAGAACCCGGGTGCTCGATCCAATCCAGGTAAGGGATACCCTTACGTCCGATAGACCAGTCGATCCGGGGATCCAGGGGTCCGGCATCTTCCACGAAGGTGCCTTCATCCTGCCCGTCCTGGAAGACGTGGCGGTAAATGTTGGCTACCTCGTTGGCCGGGTTGCTGAAGGAGTAATCCAACAGCGGCAGGCCGGCATTGGTAGTCCGGAAGTGGTTCGCCAGGTCGATACTCGGCTGGAAGAACCCGCAGCAGTTACCCGGTCCGTCGGGGCCGGTGTTGTACGGGTAGTTCAGGTCGTCGAAATAATTGGCGTTCTGGGTGCTACCGGTATTGTTCGCAGCTTCCACATCAAATACGGCTTCCGCATGGTTGTCGAATTCCGCATTGAAAATTTGCTGGTAATCGTCCAGGAGCGCATATTTTTCCCCAGTCGGGGTAGTCCCGTTGGCGATTACGTCGTCAAACCAGCTTTTCGCGGCTGCAAATTTCCCCTGATAGAGGAGTGCCTTGCCCATCAGGGCGGCGGCAGCCCACTTGTTGACGCGACCGGCGGAGTTGGTGCCCGGCATGTTGTCATAGGCGTACTGCAAGTCCGCTTCGATAAATGCCCAGGCATCCCCGTTGTTGGGAACCAGCGGCACTTCTGTAGCCGGTACGGTTTCGTCAAAGACCGGGATGTTGTTGAAGTGCTTCTTCAGGTCAAAGTAGAAATGTGCGCGCAGCATCCGGGCCTCTCCGGTGATCCGGGCGAAATCCGCTGCAGACAGGTTTTCCTGAATGGCGGTGGCCGTCTTAACCACATTGTTGGCCCGGCTCACACCTTCGTAACGGCCGTTCCAGAGGGAGTTCAGGTCGCCCTGGGTGGCATCGTGGTCAAAACGCTGTACCGGGTTGATGGTGGAGTAATCCCCCGCATCGGTACCCTTGTTGGCGTCCCCGCCCAGGATGGATCCGGTCACCCAGTGGTTGGGCCCTTCAAAACGGTTGCCGAAAACCCCGTTCAGCGCCGCATAGGTGCCAATCAGCAGGCCTTCAACCCCGTCCTTGGTTTGTAACTGGGCATCCCCCAGCGAGTTCGCCGGCGGGACTTCCAGGAATTCGTCGCTACACGCCCCGAGCGTTAAGAGCCCGGCAGCTAGCAGCGATGCAATGATCTTGTTTGTTTTCATAACTTTTTTTCCAAATATATTCAAAATATTTCTTTTCATCTTCCTCATTCTTATTGAATTATAGTCCAATGTTTATATTAAACAGGTATGAGGGCGTAACCGGGTAGTTACCGACGTCCACACCAAAGGTGGTATCGGCATCCCCACCAACCACCGGATCCAGTCCGCTGTATTTGGTGATGGTCCAGACGTTGTTTGCAGACAAACCGAATTCGAATTTCTTCAATCCGAGGGAATTCAGTACGTCATCTCCAAAGTTCCAAAGCAGGGCAATACGCTGGAGGCGGATATAATCCCCGCTCTCTACGTACCAGCTGTTGGATGCCCCGCTGGTAGACAGGTTGGAGGCGCTTTCCCAGATCGGCGCAGCCGCATTGTTACCCAGTTCCGGGGTCCAGGAACGCAGGGCATTCACGCCTTTTGCAGATCCTTCAAAGGTGCCGAAGAAATCCCGGAACCATTTGCCCTGGTTGAAGATTTCAACTCCGGCAACCCAGTTCCAGTACGTTTCGAATGTCAGTTGCTTGTACTGCAGGTTGATCACCGCACCACCGCTGTATTCCGGTACCGGGTCTCCCAGGTAGGTACGGTCGTCCGGGGTAATGGCCCCGTCGCCGTTGATATCCGCATAGCGGAAGCGTCCGACGCCTGCCCCGTCCTGGGTTGGCGCGGCATCTACCTCTGCCTGGCTGTTAAAGTAGCCGGTCACCTGGTAGCCAAAGAAAGAAGACAGGGGACGTCCCACCTGGTTCCGGGTCGGGAAAATCCCCCGGTAACCCGGGCCGTCCAGGAATTCAATGCCTTCGGCAAACCGCACGACCTCGTTCTTGAGGAAGGAGTTGTTCAGGGTAACGGTGAAGTACAGGTCTTCGGACAGGTTGCCCCGGCCGATGATCTGGAAATCAACCCCCTGGTTCAGCATGGCCCCAACGTTACGGGAGGGAGCAGCTGCATAGGCTCCGGTCACACCCGGCAGGGGGACCTGGAACAGGAGGTCTTCAGTATCCTTCTTCCACCAGTCGAGGATGATGTCCACGTGGTTGTTCAGGATGGTCGCATCAAAACCGATGTTCAGCGTGGTGGAAGTCTCCCACTTTGCATCGGGGTTACCGATACGGGAAGTGGCAAATCCTTCGTTGGCACCGCTGTTCTGGCCATCGATGGGGTAGATGGTGTTTCCGATATCCAGGGCAGCCAGAGAGAACTGGTTGGCCGGGTTCACGTTGTTGGAGTTACCCATCTGTCCCCATCCCCCGCGGACCTTCAGGTCCTGGAAGATGTTCTGGTTTTCCATAAAGGGCTCGGCAATTATCCGCCATGCACCGGAAACCGCGGGGAAGGTACCGTAGCGGTTGTTCTCCCCGAATACGGAGGAACCATCACGCCGGATTACCCCGGTCACATAATACTTCTCGTCGAAGTTGTAGTCCAGTTTCCCGAAGAGGGAGCTGAAGTTCACCCCTTTGCGGATAAAGCTCTGTACCACAGGGCTGGTAACCGTCTGCAGGTTTACGTAGTCCAAATCCGTGGAGAAGGGGTTGATACCCGATCCCTGGATCCGGCGGCCGCGGGCTGCGGTGGTAGGCGTTGCTGCCCCCTCGATGGCTTCGATACCAGCGATAACCTTGATCCCGTGCTTGCCGAAGGTCTGGTTATAATTAACGGTATTGGTCCAGATCCACTGGAAGCCGTATTCGGAGCCCTCGTTAAAGCTGAAACTCGCTTGCGGCTCGGAATCCCCCAGGTAGCGGTAGTTGTAATCCCTGTTGGTAAAGTTGTAATAGCTACCCCCGAGGCTGGTCCGGATGGTCAGGCCTTCGATCGGGGTCAGGGCGGCGTAGATGTTACCAAACGCGCTCACGCTGAATGCCTGGTCGTTGCCGCGGTCCTGTACCAGACGGCGAACCGGGTTCCGCGGGTTGTTGAAACCGGCGGCACGGGTGGAGGCATAGCTTCCGAATTCATCAAACACCGGCAGGATGGTAGGCATCCGGTAGGCGGAGAGGATTTCGGACTCGTCGTTGGCGATACCCAGACCGCCGTTGCCACCTGTCTGTCCGCGGACGGAGTTATAGGTAGCCTGGAAATTCTCACCGATCACCAACCAGGGTGTCAGGTCAAATTCGGAGTTGAAACGGGCGGTAACCCGGTCCTGCTCGTTCTCGAGCAGTACCCCATCCAGTGACTGCAGACCAAGGCCCACATAAAAGCGGCCGTTTTCGGTTCCGCCGTTAAAGCCAAGACTGATCCGCGTGGCCGGAGCCAGGCGGGTGATTTCCTTGTACCAGTTGGTACCCCGCAGGTTCGGGCGGATCAGGAACACGTTTTCCGGATCGGCCTCGTAATTGGCGCGGATCTGTGCCAGGTCAATATCACTGGCAGAAACACCGTTCTGGCCATCCGCGTGCAGGTAATCCGGGAAGGTAGGCGTGGCCTGGTTCCCGTATTGCGGGTGGGTGTACTGGGGGGTGGTCCCTGTTGCAGCGGCGTTGTTCCGATACCCGATGTGGGTATACTCTGCCATTTGCTGAGGGTTCAGCATGGCAGGGGAGCCGGCTACGTTCGGGTCGGTGACCCCAGTCTGTATATTAATGTTGATTTCGGTTTTCCTGTCCCTTCTGCCGGGCTTGGTGGTGTATACGATCACCCCGTTGGCGGCACGCGCCCCATAGATGGAGGCTGCAGCGGCATCCTTAAGAACCGTGGTGGTCTCGATGTCGTCCGGGTTCAGGAAGGAGATGTCGTTGATCGGCACCCCGTCTACCACGTAAAGCGGTTCGTTACCCCCGAAGGCCCCGAATCCGCGTACACGGATCTGGCTGGCGGTACCGGGCTGTCCGTTGGTTACAACGGTTACACCCGCAACCCGTCCGGCGAGCTGCTGCTCCACGTTACCAGAAGGGATGGCTGCCAGTTCCTCGGCTTTTACGATAGAAACGGCCGCAGTGGTTTCCCGTTTGGTTTCCGTGGTATACCCGGTGACGATCACCTCGTCAAGGGCTTGTGAATCCTCGGCCATGGTAATGTTGATCGAAGAACGTCCGTTCACCGGGACATTCTGCGTCACATACCCGAGGTAACTTACCACGAGGACGGCATTGCCGTCTGCCTCGATGGAAAAGTTCCCGTCGAAATCCGTCTGGGTTCCCCGGGTTGTACCCTGCACCACAACGTTGGCACCTGGCAGCGGAACTCCAAAGGAATCGACAATAGTACCCGTAACTACATTCTGAATAGGTACCTCTGCTTTAGTCGATGTTTTGGAATTTGCGCGCAACGACTGAATTCCTAAACATGAGAACATCAAAATGAATCCTAAGAAAACACCCACAGATGTGTTGATTTTCTTCGAATTCCAATCAGCGCTTCGAATCATAATGTTTAAGTTGTTAAGTTAGTTAAATGTTTGATTTACACTTGATTAATTCGAGCTTGAGCCGAAAACGTTTTCGCTTGAACGTTAAAAAAACCCAAAAACAGTGTTAATATTACTAAAAAACGGGCGAACAATCCGAGGGGTACCCGGTTTTTTTATCAAAAAACTTCTAATATGTTAAAATCAGGAAGGCTATATTGGGGATATCGAAATTCCGTATTTTCACCTTTCCGGGTTGGAAGCCGCTCATAATTTGCAGGCCGTGACCAATCCGACTAAAACCAATCGTTAAACAAAACTGCCAAGAAAATGTTAAAAAGAATCTGTTTACTCCTGATTGTGGCCGGCTGCTTTCTCCTTGCGGGGAGTACCCGGGCCTGGTCCCAGGAATTTGGTCTGCAATTGTACAGTCTGAGGAATCAATTCAGCGAGGACGTCGAAGGGTCCCTTGCCCAGATCCGGGATTGGGGGATTACCTATATAGAGGGTGGCGGCACATACGGCATGCCCCGGGAAGAATTCCTCGAGCTCCTTGAAAAATACGGACTGAAGACCAGTAGTGTGGGCGCCTCCTTTGAGGAACTCGAAAAGGACCCCGCAGCCCTCATTGAAAAGGCCAGGGCCTTTGGCGCCTCCTATGTGATGTGCGCCTGGGTGCCCCACAAGGGGGACGAATTCCATTTGGAGGATGCCGAAAGGGCGATAGGGGTTTTCAACCGTGCCGGCCGGATCCTGGAGGAAGCTGGCCTGCAACTGGCGTATCATGCGCACGGATACGAGTTCCGGCCCCACGGGGAGGGCACGCTCTTTGACCTGATGGCGGCCCGGGCCGACTACTATGATTTTGAAATGGACATCTACTGGGTGTACCACGGGGGGGCAGACCCCCTGGAGCTGCTGAACCGCTACCCGGACAAGTTTGTCCTGATGCACCTCAAGGACATGGAACAAGGAGTTTCCGGCAACCTGACCGGGCATGAGGATGTGGAGACCAACGTGGTGCTCGGGACCGGGCAGATCGATGTGGCTGCCGTGGTAAGGCGCGGTGCCGAACTCGGTATCCGGTATATGTTCATAGAAGATGAATCCTCCCGGGTCCTGGAGCAGGTCCCCCTGAGCCTGGAATTCCTGAGGGGGCTGAAGGATTAGTCCATCCGGCGGAAAACCAAACGCTGGATCTCCAGATTCGCCCCGGGGGCAAAAGGCCCCGCATGCAGCCGGATGGTATCCCTTCCCGGCGACAGCCCGATTTGCCCCAGGGGGAGTGGCCTGAAATCCTTTGCGTAGGATTCGATACGCGGCACCCGGTCCTGTTCCATGCCGTATGCTTCACTTTCAAATGCCGTTTCGATGGTGCGTCCCACGGAATCCGTTCGGGTGGTCATCCACAGCCGGGTGCCTGCGGTCGCTTCGGTACAGGCATAATAGGCGGTTACTTCAAAAGTGCCTTCGGAAAGCAGCTCCACAGGCCAGCTGATCCCGCCCGCTTCCCGGTCCCACCCGGTCATGTAGGATGCGTTGGGAAACCGGTTGCTGCGCCTGACCGGACTGCCTGCGGTTGCATCCCTTGCGGGTAAAACGGTTTGTCCAGATCCCGGGTAGCCCAGCGTAAAGGGGCGTTGCGTGTTTGTTTCCGATACGTTTTCAAGCAACCAACGATTCCTGGCGCGCAAAAGCGAGTCGTGCATTTTTGGAAACCGTGTGCTGACATCCTCCTGTTGGCCCGGGTCATTTTCGATATCGTACAATTGGTTTTCCGCATCCAGGCGGAACCGCTGGGAGCGAACGCTTGTTTTGCCGTTCCAATGGTTGAAGATCAACCCGGGGCGGTTTTCAGCCCCGGTGCCGGTGATTCCTGCACTCAGGTCAAACCCGTCCAACCGGACCCCGGTTGGCAAGGATACGCCGGCCAGGGCTGCAAGTGTGGGCAACAGATCCACCCCGGCCCCGACGCTCCGCAGCAGTTGCCCCTCCGGGATATGCCCGGGCCAGCTTACAATCAGGGGAGATCTGACCCCACCTTCGTCCGTGCTGCCCTTGCGGCCTTTCATCCCGCCATTCCAGCGATAGCTGTTCGGGCCGTTGTCCGACAGGAAGACGACGAGCGTATTGTTTTGAAGGTTTTGTTCCCGAAGCGCTGACAGCACCCTCCCCACGTTCGTATCGATGTTTTCCACCATAGCCAGGGCAGCCCTTGTAAACAGCGTATCCTCCGCCTCGGGATCCCGGTGCCTCAGGCTGATTGGCCGCTGTTTTAGTCTTGCCCAATAGGGTTCAGGGACCTGCATGGGACTGTGCGGGGTATTCAGGCTCAGGACAGCCAGGAAGGGCCGCGGGTCCGGCTGCGTAGTGAATGCGATGACCTGGTCGGTCAGGTCGTCTGCCAGGTAGCCATGGCCCCGGACGAATTCCCCGTTGCGTTCAAGTTCCGGGCTGAAATAGTGCGCCCAGTGACCGGAAGCAAAACCGTAGAATTCACCGAAACCGCGAAAATTGGGATGGTAGGGGGGCTGGGAGCCGTTATGCCATTTGCCGAAAAGCCCGGTACGGTAGCCGGCATTCTGGAAAATGCTTCCCAGGGTAGGGACATCCGGATCCATCCTTTCGCCACCAGCCGAAGTGCTGTAGACTCCAAGGCTTGAGGCATAGCGCCCTGTCAGCAATTCCGCGCGGGTAGGGGAGCACACGGGCTGGACATAAAAATTCGCAAAGCGTGTACCCGATCGCGCAAGGGAATCCAGGAACGGGGTACGGATATTGGTATTCCCGTGGATGCCGAGATCGCCCCATCCCTGGTCATCGGTAAGTACAATCAGGATGTTCGGGGGAGTTTGGGTGGCAGGTGAAGGATGGTTTTCACATCCCGGCAAAAGCAGGGCCAGGAAGGGGATGCAGAACAGGAATAAGGGTTTGCGTAACATCTTACGGAAGTTTAGTTCCCGGTTTCCCGGATGGCCACCCCAACCATGGAGTCTGCCGTGCCGTAATACAGGTACCAGCGATCCCTGAAATAGACCAGCCCTTCGATAAAGGTGGTGCCTGCCTGGTACTGTCCGCTGATTTCATGCGGCAGGCTCGGACAGATAAAAGGCGTATCCAGCCGTTCCAGGAATACGGCGGGGTCCTCCCGGCTGAACAGGACCTGTCCGCCACAGTAGCTGCCTTCCGGGGTTTCGGCCCCGGCACCTTCCCCACTGAGGTTTTTCCCATTGTAGAGGAGGAGGATCCCCGCATCGGTGTAAAGCGCCGGCGGCCCGGGTTCTGTCAGGTGGCTGTCAAAGCTGCCCGTGGTCGGCAGGAACGGTTTCAGCAGGTCCCCGTTGTCATCGGTCAGGGGCATCCAGTCCCTGCCGTCGGTGGAGGTGGCCACATTTACAAAGAGTTCCCCCCAGTACATATAGTATTTGCCGTCAATTTTTTTGGCAATCAGCCGCCCGTCCCGCAATTCGGTAACCACGGAGCCGGATTTGCTCCAGTGGTCCAGGAAAGCGCCATTGTGGGCATCCTCAAAAACCGGCCCGTGCTTTACCCAGTTTATCAGGTCCGGGGAGGTGGCACTTGAAAGGCGCGCCGTCTCCCGGTTCCAGCTGGTGTAGAGCATCAGGTAGTTGCCGTCTTCGAGTTCCACCACCCTGGGGTCTTCCACGCCGCCCGGGAAATCCCAACGGCTTTGGACCCCGGGTTCCGGGTAAAGCACGGGGTCCTTGTAGCGGGTAAACCGGATGCCATCCGTACTCCATGCCAGGCCGATCCGCGAAGTGCGCTCCCCCAGACGGGCATCCGGGTTGTCTTCGGCCCTGAAAAGCAGGAAAACCGTATCATTCCGTACCACGGCCCCGGGGTTGAATACATCGGCCTGCTGCCAGCGGACTTCCCGCCCGGCCATCGGGCAGAAAAAGACCGCCGTGGAATCGGGTTGGAGGATCGGGTTCTCCGGGGGCTTCACAAACCCTAGCAGCCAGGGGTCCTGTGCGGTGAGCAAACAGGGGAGCCCCAGCAGTAAGGCCAGGGGGAGCGCAAAGAGGCGTCTTCTAATGAGTTGCTTCATGCCGAAATCGATTTACGGCTAAATATACGACCAATAAAATCGGAAGGTGGCGGGAAATCCACCGGAATGGATTTCAGTATATTTATCCCAAACCCAATGTCCATGGACAAACCAAATGCGGGCTTGCCTGCGATCTGCTCGATATCGATTTTCCTGATAGTTTTGTGTGCCTGCCGCGGGGGCGGAAAGGATGGGCGGCAATCAGAATCCGGGGCATTGCCCCCGGGACGCACGGAGGCCGTGGCATCGGACCTGGCAGATTCCACAAACCGCACCGGTTCTCCGGAGGCAGGGAAAGACGGGTATGCAGCAGGATCCTCGGGCACCGGAGAGGACCCCGGGGGGTCCGCCGGGGATCGGACCGGGCGGGCGGGCATCCCGAAACCCCCTTCATTGGAAAGCCTTCCGGACACGGCCTTCATCCGACTGGCGGATTACAGCGACGGTTTCTCCTACGATTTGCGCTACGCCACCAATAACAACTTCCTGGAAGAAGCGGTCTACCCTTGCGGGGAGTGTTATACGCGGGTTAAGACAGCTCGTGCCCTGCTGGATGCCAACCGGGAATTCCGCAGCCTCGGGTATCGCATCCGGTTCTTTGATTGTTACCGGCCCAATTCGGTGCAGTACAAAATGTGGGAGCTGGTGCCAAACCCCCAGTATGTGGCCAACCCGGTAAAGGGTTCCATCCACAACAAAGGCGGGGCCGTGGACATCACCCTGGAAACCCTGGATGGCGCACCTCTGGACATGGGGACGGACTTTGATTATTTTGGCCCGAGGGCCCATCACGACCACACCGATCTCCCCGAAGCGGTACTGGAGCACCGGAGGGTGCTGAAAGAGACTATGGAATCCCATGGATTCTGGTCCATACGGACGGAGTGGTGGCATTACAACCTCCGCACGGCCACCAACGACCCGGTTGCGGATTTCAGGTGGCCCTGTGACAGAAACGAAAAGAGTTAGCCATGGTTAAAAGAACGGTAGTATGGTAAAAAGAACAGTGATATTGGGGATTTCCCTGATGGCGGCCGCAGGTTGCGCTGCCCAGGACCTGCGGCTGGATATCTGGCCGGTGGGGGAGGTGGCACACCGCATCCCCTCAGGGGAAACCGAAGTGAGGGAACAGGGGGACATCCTGCGGATCAGCAAGGTGCAGGTCCCGGATATGGAAGTGTATTTGCCGGAGGGCGATGCGAAGGGGCGTCAGGCCGTACTGATCCTGCCCGGCGGGGGCTACCAGATACTGGCCTACGACTGGGAGGGATCCGCCTATGGCAGGTTGCTGAGCGGGCAGGGCCTTGTGGCCGTTGTCCTGAAATACCGGCTCCCTTCGGCCTCATCGCAGAGCCAGCCCGGACAGGTTCCCCTGAGCGACGCCCAGCGGGCTTTGCGGCTCATACGGTCAAATGCATTGGACTGGGGCGTGGATCCCGACCGGATCGGGGTGATGGGCTTTTCGGCAGGGGGGCACCTGGCAGCCAGTCTCAGTACCCGTTACGGCGAACGGGTCTATAACCCGGTGGATCAGCTGGACAGCCTGAGTGCCCGGCCCGATTTTTCCATCCTGGTCTACCCGGTGATCTCCTTCCGGGAAGAAGTTGGACATAGCGGCTCCCGGCGTGCCCTGCTGGGCGAAAACCCATCGGAGGCCCTGATTTCCAAATACTCGGCAGACGAACAGGTAGGGCCCGGGACGCCCCCGGCCTTCCTGTTGCATGCGGCAGATGACCAGGCGGTTCCCGTCGCCAACAGCCTGAGGTACTACCAGGCGCTGCTCGACCATAAAATCCCTGCAAGCATGCACCTTTATCCCGAAGGTGGGCACGGGTTTTCGCTTGCGGCCGACAGGCCGTACCTCGCCGGATGGACCGGGCAACTTCTATCCTGGCTGGAACAGCTTGATTAACTGCTTGCCTAGGCCTGTTTAAACGGGTGCTCCCAACCTTCCCGGTAGGCGCGTTTCAGCAAGGCGGTGGCAGCAGCATCCCCGGGGATCACTTTTTGTACCGGGTCGTATTGCAGGGAGCGACCCAGTTTTTGGGACAGGTTGGCCAGGATACAACTGGCCGAGGAGATGTGGCCTTCCTCAATATCCGAAAAGGGGCGGGTGTTGTTTTCGATGGAAGCAAGGAAATCCAGCATATGCCGGCGTGTCGCCGGAACCGCGTGTAGCTCGATGTCGGGCTCCTGGGCATCGCCGGGGTATTTTTCCCGTTCGTACAGCACATCCCCGTGGATGGTCGGGGCGTCGCCTGCTGGGATAAAATCGTACTGCATCACACTGCCGGCAAGGGTCCCTTTTTCCCCGTAGATCTTAAAGGCCCACGGGTATTCCGGGTCGGGCGGGGTGCCCCAGCTGCGATGCTGCCAGTGGACCTCAAAATCGTCGTATTCGAATACTGCGGACTGGGTGTCGGTAATGTTGGATTTCCCGCCGGTCTGCACATAGATCCCGCCGTGGGAAGTTATCCGGTTGGGCCAGCGCAGGTCCAGCATCCACCGGACGGTGTCGAGCATGTGTACGCACATATCGCCCATGATCCCATTGCCGTATTCCATGAAGGTCCGCCACCAGCGCCGGTGCGGCAACCCGTCATAGGGCCGTTTGGGTGCGGGCCCCGTCCAGAGTTCGTAATCAAAGAAATCCGGAACTTCCTGAAGGGGTGGGTTCCCGTCTGCCCGCATATGGTAGTAGCAGCAGATTTCCACATGCCCGATTTTTCCCAGCATCCCGGTGTCGATAAACTTTTTCTTCGCCTCCTGCAGGTGGGGCGTGCTGCGGCGCTGGGTGCCCACCTGCACGGTGCGGCCGTATTGCCGGGCGGCAGCCAGGATTGCCTCCCCTTCGAGCACATCCACGCTGATGGGTTTCTGCAGGTAGACATGGGCGCCCTGCTTCATCGCCTCTATGGCCGTAAGCGCATGCCAGTGGTCGGGGGTGCCGATCAGGACGATATCCATTTCCGTTTCCGCCAGCATCTTGCGGTAATCGCTGAATAGGCGGGGTTTGCCCTTGAATTCGGGTCGCTGGGAGGTGAGGCGGGCAGCTTCCTCCAGCATATGCCGGTCCACATCGCAAAGGGCTACCACTTCCACGGGGGCCACCTGCATGAGCCGCCAGAGGTCCATCTTGCCGTACCACCCGGTGCCGATCAGGCCTACTTTCCAGGGCTTGTCACGGTAAATAAGGTCCATGCCGTAGGCGCCCATGCTGGATAGCAGGGCAACGGCCGATGCGCTTTTGACGAAATTCCTCCTGTTGATGTTGAAATGTGGTTCCATAGGTTGCGGGTTGGTCAATTGGTTAATTGGTCAGATGGTTAAAAGCTTATCCTGGCTGGTTTCTAAATATATGAAATACTCCTTATACGGCCTTCGCCTCAACCACCTGCAGGGATTCGTCGTGCAGGCGGATAAAAAACAGGTAGGTATCCCCCCCGCTTCGGATCCGGTTGCGCTTGCGGATCTTCGCCACGTCTTCCGGGAAATTCCGGCTGTTTACATGGCCTTTGCGAAAGGGGAGGCGACCCGGTTTATAGGGAAGGGAGCGCAGGACCCTGAAGCGCCTTCCCGGAAAGGGGATGAGCGCATCGGAGGTGTATAAGTGGGTGTGCCGGTGCAATTTACCCAACTCATAATGGTCGCCCACCAGTTTGAAGGCACCGGCTTTGAGCAGGGCTGCCCCCGGTTCGTAGAGGTACTTCGCCAGGGGGGTGGTTCGCGAAACCGACGCAGCCTCCTCGGCCAGGGTAAAGGTGAAGGGAGGCATGCCGTCAGCCAGGTCAAGGGCTTTGATCCGGGGCTCCCCGGAAAACCCTTTTTGCAGGATCCACAGCAATTCCCGCACTTCGTTGTTCCAGGCCACCACATGCACTTCCCGCACAAATTCCAGGGAGGCAAGGCCGGCCCGGATATCGAGCATGGGGGCGGTTTTCAGCAGCAGGTTGTCGGTGGCCTGCAACAGCAGGTCCAGGTTTTGGGGAATTTCCGGCGTATAGTCCTCCAGGCGGATTACCTTCCCCTTTGTCTGATGCCGTCGGGAGGGGTCCGCATAGATCCAGGACGGCCGGTTGGCATGCCCTTCCATCATGCGGATGTATTCCAGGCCGTCGACGGCATGCACCCTGACGTTTGTGGCCCCGAGTACCTGGAAATTATGTGCGGCTATCAGGGCCAGTTCCGGGTCGATCTCACAGTATTCTACCCGGTTTACCCGGCGGGCAAAAAAAGTGCTGTCCACCCCGAATCCCCCGGTGAGGTCCACCAGCCACTCCCCGGAAACCAGGCCGGCTTTATAGGCGGCGGTTTGCTCTGAAGAGGCCTGCTCCAGATTGAGCCCTGGGGGGTAATAGATGCCCGGTGTTTCATGCCAGGAGGGAAGTTTTTCGCGGGCCTTTTTCCGGCCTGAAAGCTGCTGGGCGAGTTCCTGGGGAGAAACCCAGTCAAACGGGCTGGGTTTGAGGGCAATTGACAAAATGTCAGTAGCCTTATTTTTTAGAATAAAATCCTGTACACCAGTATTTAAAATATACTTATTCAAAGTATACCTATAAATTTTTGGTCAGTCGCTGGACGATCTTGTTTTCGGCCAGGAATTCCTTTAAAATCACCTTTAAAGCAGTGTATCCGGGTACGGCAACGATCATCCCCAGGACCCCGAAAAGCAAGCCGACAATGATGATGATCAGGAAAATTTCCAGCGGGTGGGAGCGCACGCTGTTGGAGAAAATAACCGGTTGGGAAAAGAAGTTATCCACCAGCTGACCGATGCCCAGCCCGAGCAGTACCCAGCCCACATTCGGGAGGATAACCGAACTGAAGTCGGCACCCAGGCTGCTGGTCATGGTCAGCACGATCATGACCACCCCCCCGATGATCGGGCCGATGTAAGGGATGATATTGAACAGGGCACAAAGGAAGGCGATGACCACCGCGTCTTCGATGCCCACCAGCAGCAGCAGGATGGTGTAGATGACGAACAGGACGAAGATCTGGCCGAGGAGCCCGACAAAGTATCGCGATAGCAAGCCCTTGATTTTTTCCAGGGAATGAAGCATTTTTCCCTCCTTGTTGTCAGGGACCACTATCATCAGGCTGTTCTGGAACAGGCGGCTGTCCTTGAGGAAGAAGAAGGCGATAAACAGGACCGAAAAAAGCCCGATGCTCAGATTGCTCAGCACCCCGACGATGGAATTGAGCATGTCGGGGATAAAGCCGACATCCAGGCCTTCCAGCACATTTTTCTCAATATCCGACCTCTGAATCATAGCGTCTATGGACCCAGGGGAGGCCCCAAGATAGGTCGTGATTTCGTCATACAGGTTGTTCAGGTCCTGTTGCAGCGCATCCATGTCCAACAGGGACAGGTTCCGGCCCTGCTCAGTGATCAGGGGGATAAACAGGGAACCGATCCCCGCCAGCAGGCCCAGCATCAGCAGGACCACGGTCACAACGGCCAGGGTATTGGGAAACTTCAGCCTTTGCCTGAGGAAGAGCACCACCGGCCTGCCCATAAGCGCAATGACCGCGGCGATCAGTACATAGGCGATTACCGAGCGGATCAGGTATAGGAAGTAAAGGGTAAGCACGATGCCCGCCAGAATAAAGACGGCCCTTAAAATTCCATTGGCCAGGGTTTTAGCATCCATGCCGATCAGTTTTTAAATGCGTAATTCACGATGTTTGCGCCCATTTGCAAGGCTTTGCGCCGGACTTCCTCCGGATCGTTGTGGACTTCGGGCTCCTCCCATCCATCCCCGAGGTCCGACTCTACAGTAAACAGGAGCACCAGTCGCCCCTCGTGGAAATAACCGAATGCCTGCGGCCGTTTCCCGTCGTGTTCATGGATTTTCGGCAGGCCCTCCGGAAAACTGAAAGGTTGCCGGAAAATCGGGTGGTCGGCCCCCAGTTCCTGCAATTCCTTGTCCGGGAAAATCTTGGGGAGTTCCTTCTGGAGGTATTCCGCCATGCCGTAATTGTCGTCGATATGCAGGAAGCCCCCGCTGAGGAGGTAGGTGCGGATATTTTCGGCCTCTTCCCCGGAAAAAAGGACATTGCCGTGCCCCGTCATGTGCAGGAAGGGATACTGAAACAGGGCCGGGCTGTCTGCGGCTACCGTGCCCGGTGAGGTTTCCAGGTCCGTTCCGATCTGCGAATTGCAGAAACGGATGAGGTTGGGCAGGGCGGTAGGATTCGCATACCAGTCGCCCCCGCCCCGGTATTTGAGGACGGCGATTTCCTGTGCAAAACCGTTGCAGGCGACTCCCATTATCAGCAAGATGGCCAGTTTTTTCATGTCTTGTATTTTGTCAGCCGTTGTTGATCAGGTTGACCGTGGTGCAGGCCACAAGGGCAGCCGTTTCGGTCCGCAGCCTGCTTTCCCCAAGGGATACCGGTATAAACCCCCTGTCGACCGCCATTTCGATTTCGTCCCGGCTGAAATCGCCCTCAGGTCCTATGAGGATAACCACGTCCTTGTCTGCGGCCACCCGGCGCTTAAGGTCCATTTTTTCGTCATCCTCGCAATGTGCAATAAACTTCAGCACGGGTTGGCCGTTTTTGAGGAAATCCGGGAGGGAGACCGGTTCGTCGAGTTCCGGCAGATAGGTGCGCAGGCTCTGTTTCATCGCTTCCTGTATGACCCGCTGCAACCGTTCCATCGGGAGTTTGGTGCGCTCGGAGCGCTCACAGATGATGGGGGTGATCCGGTTGACCCCGATTTCCGTAGCCTTTTCAAGGAACCATTCGAAGCGGTCCATCTTTTTGGTAGGCGCAACGGCCAGGTGCAGGTGGTACATTTTCTGGTGCATCTTCCGCGTATCAAGGATCCGACCCATGCAGCGGTCGGGATCGGCCTCCATGATTTCAGCAGTGAACAGGTAGCCCTTCCCATTGGTAATATGCAGCTGGTCGCCTGCCCTTTTGCGTAGCACCTTCACGATGTGCCGGCTCTCTTCGGGGGAAAATGAAAATTGGTGGACGCTGGTGTCCAGGAGCGGGTGGTAGAAATAATTCATCTCTCGGAAAGGGGTTTGGCCGAAGCGCTTTTGCTCCGTGCGTGTTCCAGGCCCCAGTCGATCCATTGATTCATGTCGGTATCCTCCCGGAAACCCTCGGGGTCCACAAACACGAATTCCTTCATGGTGCGTCCGGTAAAATCCATCGGCCGGGCGCCCTCCCGAAGCAGGGCCTCGGTCATGTGGGTGGCCGGCACGCGGGCCATCAGGGATTCCCCCACGATACCCACACTCATCTTGCCGCGGTACATATAGGCAAGGCCCCCGAACATGTATTTGACGGTCAGTTCTTCCTGTACGGCCTCGCCCCGTTGCATGAGCAACCGGTTCAGGCGATTTTCCAAGTCTTTGCTGTAAGCCATCAGGGTGTCCTGCTCATCCGATTATCCTCCGATTTTATATCTGGCCTGTGCCGAGACGCTCAGGTCCGAAAACCTGCCATCAAGATACTTTAAATATCCTACAATTCCTATCATGCCGGCGTTGTCCGTGCAGTACTGGAAAGGAGGAATATAGGTAGTCCAGCCCAGTTTTGACTCGGCTTCGGCCAGGGCTTTGCGTATGCCGGAATTGGCGGCAACACCCCCGCCAATGGCCACGTGCCGGATCCCGGTTTGTTTGGCTGCGCGGCGGAGTTTCTGCATCAGGATGGTCACGATGGTGCGCTGCAGGGACGCACAGATGTTATCGCGTTCCCGTTCGATAAAGCCCGGGTCTGCCTCCGTATGTTTTTGCATAAAATACAGCACGCTGGTCTTCAGCCCGCTGAAACTGAAATCCAAACCGGGGACCTTGGGGATCGGGAAATCGAAGGCCTCCGGGTCCCCGCTTGCAGCGTATTTATCGATCAGCGGGCCACCGGGATAGGGCAGCCCGAGCAGTTTGGCTGTTTTGTCGAAGGCTTCCCCCACGGCATCGTCCAGGGTTTCCCCCAGGACCTCCATATCGGAATAGCCCCTGACCAGGACGATTTGAGTATGCCCGCCGCTGATGGTCATGGCCAGGAAGGGGAAGGGGGGAGGTTCCTTTCCGGGGGTCTCTATAAAGTGGGCCAGGATATGTGCTTCCATATGGTTCACCTCGATTAATGGGATCCCCAGGCCCAGGGAAAGGGATTTGGCAAACGAAGTGCCTACCAGCAGGGAACCCATGAGCCCCGGACCCCTCGTAAAAGCTATGGCTGATAGGAGTTTTTTGTCGATATTTGCCTTGGCCAGCGCCTGGTGTACCAGGGGGACGATATGTTGCTGATGGGCCCTTGAGGCCAATTCGGGCACCACACCACCATATTCCCGGTGAATTTGTTGGGTAGCCACTACATTACTCAGCATTTTTCGCCCGTGCAAAACGGCCGCGGACGTGTCGTCGCAGGACGATTCAATGGCCAGCAGGTATATGTCTTTTTCAGGCATCGCGGTTTTGGAACAGAAATTGGTTGTACAAAGGTAAATGAATACGCCCTATCAGAAAACTCCGTAAAATAGTCGTCCGCATCCTGCTGGCGCTCCTGGTGTTCTGCGTACTGGGGACGGTACTTCTTTCGATCCCCGCCGTTCAGACGCGCCTGGCCCGCATGGCTACGGACCGGCTCAACGAGGAATTCGGGACCAATATCCAGATAGCACGCGTACGGATATCGCTGATTAGCTGGGACACGGCCCTGGACGGGATCTATGTGGAAGATTACAGGCAGGATACCCTCATCTATATCGACCGGCTCAGCACTTCCATACTGAGTATCCGGGATGTCATCGGGGGTACGCTGGAATTCGGGGATATCGAGATCGACAGCCTGTACCTCAACATGAAAACATACAGGGACGCCCCGGATACCAACCTGGGGATATTTATCGACCAGTTGGATGACGGGCAACCCCGCGCCCCAGGCACCCCCCCGTTTTACTTCTACGCCTCGGGCGTGGAAATTGATCGCAGCCGTTTCCTGCTGAGGGATGAAAACCTGGAAAGCCAGGAAATCCTGGATTTTAAGCGGCTGGAGATCGAGGCCGGCGATTTCACCATCGAGGGGCCCGAGGTCCGGACCGATATCCGGGCCCTTTCCCTCAAAAGCGCCCGGGATCTTTCCCTTGAAAACCTTTCCACTTTCTTCACGTATACCCGGGAGCAGATGCGGTTTGATTCCCTGAGGATCCGCACCCCGGAATCGGCCCTGCAGGGGGAACTGGTCTTTGACTACAACCGGGAAGACTTTGCGGATTTTGTAAACAAGGTGCAGGTGACGGCCCATTTTGAACAATCGGTGGTCGCCCTGGACGAGGTGAACCGGCTCTACGACGCCTTCGGTACGGGGAAAACAGCCGAATTCAGCACGGATATCCGCGGGACGCTGAATGACCTCTACCTGGAGAACCTACTCCTGGTAACCGACAACACGGGCATCCGGGGGGATTTTGCATTCCGGAGCCTTTTTGACAGCGGGGGAGAGCCCTTCCGGATGCAGGCGTCCATACGTGACATCACCACTACCTACTACCAACTGCGGGGGCTGATGCCCGAATTACTCGGGAATTCGATCCCCAGCACCATCCAGCGCCTCGGGCAGTTTACCCTCCGGGGCGAAGCGGTGGTAACCGAGACCAGTGTGGATGCACAGGTGAATATCACCAGCCGGATCGGCAGCAGCTACGCCGACCTTCAGCTGACCGACGTCAACGACATCGACCGGGCTTCCTACAAGGGGTTTGTTTCCCTCATCGATTTTGACCTCGGGGCGTTTACCGGGAACTCCTCCCTGGGGAAGGCTTCCCTGGACGTCAACGTGGAGGGGGAGGGATTTACCAGTACGGGCCTCAACACCGAGGTGATCGGGGAGGTGTACTCCCTCTCCTTCAACCAGTACGCCTATTCGGACATCTCCGTTTCCGGCATCCTGAAGGACCAGCTGTTTGACGGTTCCCTGAACAGTAAGGATCCCAATTTCGTCTTTACCTTCAAGGGGCTGGCCGATTTCGGGAGCGAGCCAAACAGCTTCAACTTTGTGGCCTCGGTCGATTACGCGGACCTGTACCGCCTCAATTTTATCCGGGATACCCTGTCGATTTTCCAGGGGGATATCGACATGGACATAACCGGCAGCGACCTGGACAACATCCGCGGGGACATCCGCTTCAGCAAGACCCAGTACCAGAACCCCAACAATACCTATTTCTTTGACGATTTCCAGATCGTTTCGAGCTTTGACGCGGATACGGTGCGCACCGTGGAGATCAATTCCCCGGACATCATCACCGGCTATATGCGGGGGCGCTTCAAGGTGCGGGAGCTCGGGAAACTGGTGCAGAACTCCATCGGCAGCATCTACACGAATTACAAGCCCTACGAAATATCCGAGGGACAGGAACTGGCCTTTAATTTCCGGATCTACAACAAGATTGTCGACGTGTTTTTCCCGGAGGTTTCCTTTGGCCCCAACACGTTTATCCGCGGCAACATCCTGGCCGACGAAGGGGACTTCAAGCTGAATTTCCGATCCCCTTATATCTCTGCCTTTGAAAACCGCCTGGACTCGCTCGATATCCGCATCGACAACAAAAACCCGCTGTTCAACACCTATGTATCCGTGGCGGATGTTTCTACGGTCTATTACAACCTGAAGGATTTTGAACTCATCAACACCACCCTGACCGATACGCTCTTTTTCCGGACAGAGTTCAAGGGCGGGAGCGAGTACAACGACACCTACAACCTGAACTTTTACCACACCTTCGATAAAAACAACAAATCCGTCATCGGCCTCAAACGCTCGGAGGTCAGCTTCAAGGGGAATACCTGGGTGCTCAACCGGGAGGGCAACGACCGGAACAAGGTCATCATCAACCGGACCCTGGACAGTATCCGGATCGAGGAGGTGGTGATGAACAACCAGGAACGGGAGGAAATCATCCTCAGGGGGGAAATGGCCGATTCCACCTACAAGGATCTGGAGCTGCGCTTCAAGATCGTTTCCCTGGGCAAGATTACCCCGAGCATCGACAGCCTGAAGCTCAGCGGGGAAATCAACGGCGTTCTCAATGTCCGGCAGGAGGACGACATCTACCTGCCCATTGGCAACCTCAATATTTCGGACTTCGGGGTGAACGGGATAAAACTGGGGGAACTGGATATCGGCATGGTCGGCAACAAAGACCTCACCGAATTTTCTGTCAATACGCAGATCACGGAAAACGGGCGCGAAAAATTCTCCGTGATCGGCACGGTGCTCAACCAGGGGGAGGCGCCCACGGCGAACCTCAATGCGAGCTTCAACGGCTTTGAACTGGAGCCTTTCAGCCCCCTTGGGGATGGCGTGATCGATCGGATAAGGGGGACTGTCAATGGCAGTACCCGGATCATCGGCGACCTGCGAAACCCGGAATTTTCAGGCCTGCTGACCCTCAACGATGCCGGCCTGGGAATCCCGTACCTCAACGTCAATTATGACTTCGGGCCCAATTCGGCAGTACGCCTGTTCAACCAGACCTTCGATTTCCAGAATGTCCTGCTCACGGATACGGCCGAAGGCACCACAGCTTTCCTGGATGGTACGATCAGCCATCAGTTCTTCGGGGACTGGCGCCTGAATCTGGATGTGGATACACGCGGGCAGCGGTTTTTGCTGCTCAACACGGAATACGATGAGGAGGAACTCTATTATGGGACGGCTTTTGCCAGCGGGACCGGGAGAATCTACGGCCCGACCAATGCGCTGAATATCAAGTTTGAGGGCTCCACGGCACGGGGCACTTCCCTCAAAATCCCTATCAGCGATGTTGCCAGCCTGGGGGACTACAGCTTTATCAACTTTGTGGAAAAAGACCAGCGCCGGACCATTGAAGCGGAGCGGACCCTTCGGGATTACGAAGGCCTGGAACTGGAATTTGACCTGGATGTCACTCCTGAGGCCGAGGTGGAGATCGTAGTGGACCAACAGACCGGGAGTTCCCTCAAAGGCACCGGGGCCGGGCTGTTATTCATGGAGATCAATACCAACGGCAAATTCAATATGTGGGGGGATTTCGTGGTGGTGACCGGCTCGTACAACCTGAAGTACGGCGGGGTGATCGACAAAACCTTCCGGGTGGAGCCAGGGGGCACCATCAACTGGGATGGGGACCCGCTCGATGCCATCCTCAACATGGAAGCCGTATATTCCCTGAACGCAAACCCGGCGCCCCTGCTGGAGAGTGCCGGCTACACCCCAAGCATCCCCACCGAGGTCATCGTGCGGCTGACCGGGGAACTGGAACAGCCCAGCGTGGATTTTGAAATAGGTTTTCCCGGGACGAGTTCCATCGTTAAATCCGAATTGGAATACCGCCTTCAGGACCCGACGGTGGAGGAGCGCAATGCGCTGTTCCTGCTGGCCCAGGGAACCTTTGTGAATGAATCCAGCGGACTCAACCAATCGGCGGTGGCCGGGAGCTTCCTCCAGACGGCCACCTCCAGCCTGTTCAACCAGGTACTCGGCAACAGCAGTGACAAGTTGAACCTCGGGTTATCCTACGAGGCGGGCTACCGGGGACCTGATGCCGCCGGGGTGAATGAGGCGAACAGCGACCGAATCGGGGTGACGGTCTCCACCCAGATCAGCGACCGGATCCTGTTCAACGGACGTTTTGGCGTGCCCGTGGGCGGATACAGCGAATCGGCGGTTGCCGGCGATGCGGAGGTACAGCTGATCCTGAACGAACAGGGGACCCTTAGTATGCGTATCTTCAACCGCCAGAACGAGATCCGGCAGTTCCTTGCAGACCGCCAGGGGTATACCCAGGGAGTCGGCCTGTCCTACGAGGTGGATTTCAACAGTTTCCGGGACCTGCTGCGCCGTGTGTTCCGCAAGCAGGCAGCACCTGCACCCCCCCGCCGGCAAATGGATACAACCGGGGTGAAACCCCCGCCGGAAGCCACTATGGGCAACGACAGCCTGATCCGGTTCTATTCCAAAAACCGCCCGCGGCAATGACGGTCAGGTGTGGGTTTTTTAAAAACATATGAATTTGCCAAATTCGTTACGAAAACGATTTCGCAATGAAGGATTCCTAAATCTGGGCCGTTCCCGTTCTTTTTTGGGCAGAAATTTGTTAATTTTGCAATTCGAATTTTTTTCATGGACAAACCAATGCACAAGATTGCGGTGCTGACTTCCGGAGGGGATTCCCCCGGTATGAATGCCGCTATCCGCTCCGTGGTTCGGACCTGCGCTTACATGAATGTGGAGTGTATGGCGATCTACCGGGGCTACCAGGGGATGATTGAAGGGGATTTTGTGGCTATGAACGCCCGGAGCGTGAACAACATCATCAACAAGGGGGGTACCATCCTTAAATCGGCCCGATGTGAGGATTTCAAAAAACCGGAAGGCCGTAAAAAAGCCCATGATCAACTGGTAAATGCAGGAATCAGCGGCTTTGTGGTAATCGGCGGGGACGGCAGTTTTACCGGCGCTACCATTTTCAACAAAGAATTCAACTTTCCGGTGATCGGGATCCCCGGGACGATCGACAACGACATTTTCGGAACCCGGTATACGCTGGGTTTCGACACGGCCCTCAATACGGTGGTGGAAGCCATCGACAAGATCCGCGATACAGCCAGCTCCCACAACCGCCTCTTCTTTGTGGAGGTAATGGGCAGGGATGTAGGGCATATTGCCCTGAATGCCGGGGTTGCGGCGGGTGCCGAGGAAATCCTCATCCCTGAGGAAAACCTGGGCCTGGACCGGTTGCTGGAATCCCTGAGGCGCAGCAAGAAAACCGGGAAATCCTCCAGTATCGTCGTGGTTGCCGAAGGGGATAAAACCGGTAAAAACGTCTTTGAACTGAAGGAATACGTGGAGGAGCACCTGCCCATCTACGACGTGCGGGTTTCCGTACTCGGGCACATGCAGCGGGGCGGGGCGCCCACGGCCTTCGACCGGGTTTTGGCAAGCCGTATGGGTGTCAAGGCCGTGGAGGCACTGATTGGCGGGAAAACCAACCTGATGGTGGGCATCATCGACAACGAAATCGTTTTGACCCCGATTGCCGAGGCGATCAAGGGGCATACAAAGATAGACCGGGAACTCGTACGGGTTTCCGACATAATGAGCATATAAACATCAAAAACACTTCAACATGGCATCATTGCGAATAGGAATTAACGGATTTGGAAGAATTGGCCGCCTGGTCTTCAGGGCCACGGCAGAACGCGACAACGTCGACGTGGTAGCCATCAACGACCTCCTGGATGTGGAGCACCTGGCCTACCTGCTGGAATACGATTCGGTCCACGGTAGGTTCAACGGCACGATTGCCGTACAGGACGGTAACCTGGTGGTAAACGGAAAGACCATCCGCGTAACTGCGGAACGCGACCCCGCAAACCTTAAGTGGGATGCAGTTGGTGCCGACATCGTTGCAGAGTGCACCGGGATCTTCACCACCCTGGACACGGCCCAGAAGCATATCGACGGCGGCGCCAAGAAGGTGGTGATTTCCGCCCCTTCCAAAGACGCACCCATGTTCGTAATGGGCGTCAACCACAAAGAGGCCAAAGCCTCGGACAAAATCGTTTCCAACGCGAGTTGCACCACCAACTGCCTGGCGCCGATCGCCAAGGTGCTGGACGATACCTTCGGCATTGCGGAAGGATTGATGACTACCGTCCACGCCACCACGGCGACCCAGTTAACGGTCGACGGTCCTTCGAAGAAGGATTTCCGCGGGGGCCGCAGCGCCCTGCTGAACATCATTCCGGCTGCCACAGGTGCGGCCAAAGCCGTCACCAAGGTAATCCCGGCCCTGGAAGGCAAGCTTACCGGGATGGCCTTCCGGGTTCCGACCGCGGATGTTTCGGTCGTGGACCTGACCGTACGCCTCGAGAAGGAGACGTCCTACGAGGAAATCAAAAAAGCCATGAAAAGCGCCTCGGAAGGCCCCCTGAAGGGCATCCTCGGCTATACGGACGAGCTGGTGGTTTCCCAGGACTTCGTGGGGGATACGCGGACCAGCATTTTTGATGCGGATGCCGGTATCGAACTGAACAGCAAATTCTTTAAGGTGGTATCCTGGTACGACAACGAAGCAGGGTATTCCAACAAATTGGTAGACCTGGCACTCCACGTCCACAACCTGTAATATTCAATCAACAACAGCCGGGGCTTCCCGGGACCCCGTCAGCGGTCCCGGGAGGCTTCTGCTGAATTTACGCGAAATTTATGGTACTGATCACCGACAGCGGGGCCACCAAGGCCGACTGGATTGCCATGGACAGCAAGGGCGACCAGCTTTTTATGACCCAAACGCTCGGATTGAGCCCGGAGGTTCTTTCCAAAGAGGTAATCGAGGAAAGGCTCGCCAACAACTGGGAACTGGCACGGAATGCTAAAAAAGTAACCCGCCTGTATTTTTACGGGGCGGGATGCGGCACGGACCGGATGCGTCGGTTCCTCGGTGAAATTTTCGGGGAATTCTTCCCGAACGCCAAGGTGGTGGTCAAAGAAGATACGTATGCGGCGATCTATTCAACCACCAAGATCGGACACCAGGGCATTGTCTGCATCCTGGGTACCGGTTCCAATTGCAGTTATTACGACGGGCACCAGCTGTTGCAGAAAGTAACCTCCCTTGGGTACATCCTCATGGACGACGGGAGCGGGAATTTTTTCGGGAGGAAGCTGGTCCGGGATTTCTACTATCACAAGATGCCCCAGGACCTGGCACACCTTTTCGAAAAGGAATACAACCTGGACGCCGACGTGATCAAGGAAAACCTCTACAAAAAGCCCAACCCGAACACGTACCTGGCCACGTTTGCGCGCTTTATCGTGGAGCATAAGGAACATCCCTATTGCAAAGGGGTCATCGACAAAGGCTTCCAGCAGTTTATCAACAACCACGTTATGCAATTTGAACTGGCCACCAAAGTTCCCGTCCATTTTGTGGGCAGCATTGCCTTTTACTTGCAGGAGGAACTCAAGGCCGTCGTGGAGCGCAACGACCTGGTGCTGGGCCAGATCCGCCAGCGGCCCATCGAGGGGCTGGTGGAATTCCACAAGGAGACGATTTGAGGTTCTTCCCGGATCAGGGGAAGGGGGCGCCCGGAAAGAGTGTCTGAAACCGGGTAGTTACCCCGTGACCGCAATCACGGATATTTCCACATTCACGAATTTCGGCAGGTTGGCAACCTCCACGGTTTCCCGGGCAGGTGCCGTAGCTGTTTCGAAATACTTGCCGTAAACCGCGTTGATTTGGGCAAATTGCCGCATGTCGGCGACAAAAATCGATGCTTTTACCACATCCCCGAAACTGTAACCTGCTGCCTTCAGCACGACCGACAGGTTTTGCATTACCTGCTCCGTTTCCGCTTCTATGCTGCCTTGTACAAGCTCCCCGGTGGCCGGGTCCAGGGCGATCTGCCCGGATACGTAAAGCGTATTGCCGGCCTGCACCGCCTGGTTATAAGGCCCTATAGGCGCAGGGGCCTGGTCCGTTTTGATGATCTTTTTCATGGTCTGCCGTTTTTTAGTTGAAATTGGACCGCTGGCTGCGGTTCTCCCATTTGAGGTCGCTGAGGATACTCGCCTTGATACCGATAAAGAAATACCACCGCTCCAGGTTGCCGAAAGGCGTCCAGTCGAACGTGAGCTTAAAACTCTTTAAATCGCGGGCAAACCCCAGACGGGTGAGTCCGAAACCGCTGCGGACGAAATCGTAGGACGAACTCACCGAGACATCCCAGCGGGGCGCAAGGGTCACATTCCCGTTGAACATCAGCACATGGTTGGTCAGCTGGCCGTTCCGGTTGGTGTTCGAATAGTTCATGGCATAGGAAAGGTTGAGGTTCCACGGGATCTTTGAACCCCAGGCCGGGTTTTCGATATCGTCCGGGTCGCGGTTGTCAAAGGCAGTCGCGTTCAGGTCGTTGGCCCGGCCGAAAAGGTCGTCCGTCCGCCCACCACTCGCCGCTACATAGGTGTCCCCGTCATAAGGGTTGTCCTCGTCGATCTCCGTATCCCTGTCTTCAAAATCCTTGCTGCTCAGCCTGTAGGTCACGTTCAGGCGGGCATTGGTGATCCGGAGGAGGCCCCCGCCGTTGTTGACGTTGAGCGTATTGATGCGCCTTCCCGTATTGTCGATGGCATAGGGGTCCAGGTTGGCCCCGAAATTCACCGATACCTTGTTGTCGAACAGGTTGGTCCCCCCGGTCATGCTAATCGGGCTCAGTTTCAGGGAATCGGCCTCAAAATTGTAACTGGTGCTGAAATTCAGGCTGTTGAGCAGGAAGATCTTTTTGGGCTCTGTGGCAGTGGAGTCCCGGTCGCGTACCTTGGCCTCCAGGGTATTGGCCAGGGAGAATGACATGGAGTTGGACTGTCCCTGCCTGGGGGAACCGTAGAGGGAGCCCTGGAAACGCGTAAAAAACAGCGATTCCCCCGTAGCCTGATTGACCTCCTCTTCGTAGTACTGGTCAAAGGAGGGCGCCCAGCCGTAACTGACCGTGGGCCGCACCACGTGGCGGATCGCCTGTATCTTGCGATCCTCCCCAAAGTTGAACTGGCCGTAGAGGGTGGTGCCCAGGCTGGCGTTGAGGCTGTACTGGTTAAATCGGTCGAATCCCTGGATGGTATCCCGCACAATGGTCTCGGTTTCCGGGTCGTACACCTGGTCCTGCGTCTGCCAGGTCCAGACATCTTCGTAGGTGCCCCCGAGGCTGACGCTGAAGAATTTGGCCACCTTGAAGTTGGTGGCCAGCGGGATGCGGTGGCGCGCGCCCATCTGGGCCTCGTCGAACATCCGGCCGGTCAGGAAGTCCTCCGTGGTGGTCTGTATGCTGTTGCGGGCGTTCAGGTCGTACTGGAAGTTGATGTTCTGGAATACCCCTTTTTTTACCCCTTCCCTCGGGGCAAGGGGAAATATCCGCTCCATGCTCGCCTGGAGGGTGGGCAGGGTTACGCTCACCGCATCCGTATTCGTATTCTGGTTATGGGTTGCTGTCAGGCTGACGTTCACCGACGGGTAGGCGGGAAACGTCTTGGAATAGGAAACCGACGACGACAGGTCATTGACCTGGGTGTTGGGCAGGTTCTGCTGCAGCAGGGAATTCCTGTAATACTGGCTGCTCCCCAGGTTCACGGAAGCCGAAAACCGGGAATTCGGGTTGGCCTTGGGGTCCTGGGTGTGGCTGACCTGGATATTGTAGATGGTCGTCCTGGAATAATCGTCGAAGCCCTTCTGGCTGCGCACCAGGTTTTCGTACCGGAAATTGACGTTCCCCCGGAAGCGGTAGCGTTTGGAGTACACCGACTGGGTCCGGAAGCCGTAACTCCCGTTGGTGTACAGGTCACCGGTAAGGGTCAGGTCCACATAGTCGCTGATGGGCAGGTAATACCCGCCATTCTGCAGGAAATAGCCACGGTTGGGGTCATTCCCGAAGGTTGGCATCATGATGCCTGCCGTCCGGCCCGTTGTGAGCGGGAAATAGGCAAAAGGCAGGGCGATGGGAGTGGGGACATCCACGATGTACAGGTTGCTGTAGCCGGCGATCACCTTTTTCTTGGGCACGAATTTCGCCTTGCGCACCCGGATGTAATAATCCGGGTCGATGGTATCCTTGGAGGTCGTGAGCTTGCCCTCGCTCAGGAAATAAACGGAATCGTTTTCCTTTTTGGTGCGCTGGGCATAGACCTTCATGGCATCGCTGCCCAACTGGCCAAGGCCTGCCTGTTGTTCGGAGCGCGAATTCCAGATAATGGCTTTTTCCGTGTCGAAATTAAAGCGGATGGAATCGGGGATGACCTCGTTTTCCCCCTGCTTGAAATAGGGAAGCTGGGAATAGTTGCCCAGGGAATCCTTCATGCGCCCGGCGTAGACCTCATTCCGGACGTAATCCAGCACAATGATGCCCGCTTTGAGCTCGGTATCCTGGTAGTAAATTTCGGCCTCGTTGTACAGGTAGATCTTCTGTTCGCGCTGGCTGATCCGCACATAATCCTTGGCATTGTACTTAATCTGGTCCAGGATGGTTCCCTGGGAGCCCGGGACCGACTGCCTGGTCGTATCTGCTGCGACCGTCGCCCCGGGCAGGTCTGCCGGCAACTGGGGCGCTACCAGGGTGTCCCCGAGCGGCTTAACCGGGAGCGGCCGGGCGATGTCTTCCTGTGCGCTCATTAGCCCCGGGGTCAGCAGCATAAGACCCATTAAAAGAAGCAGATGTATATTTGATTGCAAGTTGATAAATCCTATTTTTGTACGGGTCGGCGACGGAATCAGTGGTCAAACTTACATATTTTTCCCACTGAAACCTGCACATTAGAACAAATTTAACCCGCGTGAAATTGGATAGAAACTCGAGAAACAGGGCGATGAGAACGATAATGATACTAGGGGTCCTTTCTGTGTTTTCCACAGGGATCATGGGCCAGGCCACCCCCGGGAATGCCGGGGTGCCGGAACCCTTTACGGTGGTGCTCGATGCAGGTCACGGGGGGCATGACCCTGGCAACCTGGGCAATGGCTATCTGGAAAAGAATATTGCACTGAACATCGTGCTTGAAGTTGGGAAGGAACTGGAAAAGCTACCTAACACGAAGGTGATTTACACCCGGAAGGATGACAGCTTTGTGGACCTCTATGTCCGCGGGGAAATAGCCAACAAGGCCAAGGCAGACCTCTTTGTTTCCGTACACTGCGATTCCCATACGTCCAACGCCCACGGGGCCGGGACCTTTGTGCTGGGGCTGCATGCCAACGAACAGAATTTCGAGATAGCCAAAAAGGAGAACTCGGTGATCTACCTGGAGGACAATTACGAGACGCGGTATGCGGAGTACGATATCAATTCCCCCGAGTCCGTCATTGGCCTGACCATCATGCAGGAGGAGTTCCTGGACCAGAGCATCCTGCTCGGGAAACTGATGCAGGATCGTTTTACAGGCGAGCTGAACCGGAACGACCGCAAGGTGAAGCAGGCAGGGTTCATTGTCCTGCACCAGACGTTTATGCCGAGCGTCCTGGTGGAAACCGGGTTCCTGACCAACAAGGAAGAAGGTCGTTTTCTGAATTCCGAAAGCGGGCAGGAAAAGATGGGCAAGGCCATTGCCGGTGCAATCAAGGCCTACCGGGAGAGCCTGGGTTCGGAAGCGGACCTCGGGCTTGTGGCCCAGGGACAGCCGCCGATAAACGAAACGGCAACTACCTCCAATTCCGGGGGGGTGCAGACCGCACCAGCCGATACCGGCCTGCCCGCAAACGAGGAGCCCATACCCCCGGTAACCAGTTCTCCGGAGGAGGCGCAACCGCCGGCAACCGGGGGGTCGCAGCAGCCCCCGGCAGCAGGCAAACCGGATGCAGGGGCTTTGTCCGCGGACAAGCCGCAAACGACGGGGCCAGCTACTTCGCAGGATGCGGCAAGGGCCAAAACCCTGGGGATCAGCTTCAAGGTCCAGCTCATTGCCGTCAGCCGGGATCCGGACCTGAATTCCGCCGCCTTCGGCCGGTTGCCCAATTTGTCCAAGGAACACTACCAGAACATGTACCGCGTCCTCTACGGCGATACACGGTCTTATGCGGATGCCCAGAAACTACAGACTTTCGCTGCCCAGCGGGGCTATCCTGCGGCCTATATCGTCGCCTACCACGAGGGAAATCGCATTCCCGTTCCAAAGGCGCTTGAGATGCTGGACAATTGAGCACTCCCATCCAAAAATTATTTCTAATTTTGTTAGGAACCCAATACAGCGCTATTGAAACTTTCCAGGGAAATAAAAACGGGGATCATTGTAATCGGTGGTATCCTGTTATTCATATTAGGCTTCTCCTACCTTAAATCCACCCCGCTTTTTGACGACAGCAAAACCTTCTATGCGGTATACGACCATGTAGGCGGCCTGCAGACCGGTACCTCGGTGAGCATCAACGGCTACACTGTCGGGACGGTCAACGATATCCGGTTCAAGGACAGTTCCGGAAAACTGCTGGTGACCTTTACGGTCAATAAGAGTTTTGATTTTTCCAGGAACAGCAAGGCCGAATTGTTCGACACCGGTATCATTGGCGGGAAAGGTATCCAGATCCAACCCGAATTTGACGACGGCCCGATAGCCAAAAGCGGGGATACGCTGCCGTCCAGTATCCGCCCGGGCCTCACGGAGCTGGTACAACAAAAACTGACCCCCCTGCAGATGAAGGTGGAGGGCGCGGTCTCGAACGCAGATTCCCTGCTGATCAATTTCAACCAGATACTGGATAATTCCACCAAGGCGAACCTCCGGGAAAGCATCGAAGGCCTCAATGCCCTCATGAAGAGTTTCCGTCAAACGGCCGACGGGCTCAACACCTTCCTCGATGAGAACCAAAGCAAGCTGGATACCACCATCGGGAACTTTGAAAGGATGAGTGCGAACCTGGCCACTGTATCGGATACCCTGGCCAGCGCAGGTCTCGGGGAGACCATCGCCCAGTTGGAGGCAACCCTGTCCAACCTGAACAGCGTCGTGGCCCGTATCGAAAGCGGTGAAGGAACCATGGGGCGGCTGATGCAGGACGAATCCCTGTACGAAAACCTGTCCGAGGCTTCCCGGGAACTGGACCTGTTGCTGCAGGATTTCAGGCTAAATCCGAAACGGTATGTGAATGTCTCGGTTTTCGGCAAAAAGCAAAAGGAATACACCCTCCCGGACGATGACCCGGCAGAGAACAAGCAGCCCGAATAATGCAATACCTTCCCAACATCCTTTTTCTGCTGGCACTGGTGGCCGGCATCGGATTTTTTACCCGGAATATCCGCCGGCTGTTGCGGAATATCCGGCTGGGCCGGGAAGTGGCACCGGAAGGATCGCGATCCGAGCGCTTTCGTCAGATGGCCCGGATTGCCATCGGGCAGCAAAAGATGGTGGTACGGCCCATCGCCGGTTTGTTGCACATCATCGTTTACCTCGGCTTTATCATCATCAATATCGAGGTGCTGGAAATTATCATCGACGGTATTTTCGGTACCCACCGGATCTTTGCTTTCCTGGGCCCGGCCTATGACGTGCTGATTGCGACATTCGAAATCCTGGCCCTCCTGGTCCTGGTGGCTGTGGTGGTTTTCTGGCTGCGACGCAATGCGCTGCGGATCCGCCGCTTCTGGAAACCGGAAATGAAGGGCTGGCCCAAAAAAGACGCGGACTGGATCCTGTATATTGAGGCCATCCTGATGCTGCTGTTCCTGACGATGAATGCGGCGGACTTCAGTTTGCAGCAGACAGGGGCAGACCATTATGTGCAGGCCGGGGCCTACCCGGTCAGCTCGGTCCTGGCCGGACTGATGTCCGGTTGGGGGGAAGGGACACTCGTGCTGGTGGAACGGTCCGCCTGGTGGCTGCATATCCTTGGGATCCTGTTCTTTCTGAATTACCTGTACTATTCCAAACACCTCCATATCCTGCTGGCCTTCCCGAATACCTACTGGGGCAAGATTGGACCAAAGGGGGCCTTTGAAAACCTGGAATCTGTCCGGAAGGAGGTAGCCCTGATGATGGACCCGGATGCGGACCCCTATGCCGCCCCCCCGGAGGATGCGGAGCCACCGGCCAAATTCGGAGCTTCGGACGTCATGGACCTCAGCAGGATTCAGCTGCTCAATGCTTACACCTGTACGGAATGCGGCCGGTGCACCAGCGAATGCCCGGCAAACCAGACAGGGAAGAAATTATCGCCCCGCAAGATCATGATGGATACCCGAGACCGCCTGGAGTCGGTGGGCAGGGCGATCGAGGCCAATAACGGTCAATGGGAACCCGATGGCAGGCAGCTGCTGGACGATTACATCACCCGGGAGGAACTCTGGGCCTGCACCACCTGCAATGCCTGTGTGGAAGCCTGTCCGGTCAGCATCGACCCCCTGTCGATCATCATGGACATGCGGCGGTACCTGGTAATGGAACAGTCGGCCGCTTCCCAGGAGTTGAACGTGATGATGGGGAATATCGAGAATAACGGGGCTCCCTGGCCCTTTAATCAAATGGACCGGCTCAATTGGAAAGACGAATCATAAATGGGAAGCGAGATGGAGAATAAGGCAGATATACCCACGCTGGCCGAGATGACAGCCCGGGGGGAAAAACCCGAGGTGCTTTTCTGGGTGGGCTGTGCAGGCAGTTTTGACGACCGGGCCAAGAAAATCACCAAGGCCTTCGTAAAGCTGCTGCAGCAGGCCGGGGTGGCCTTTGCGGTCCTGGGCACGGAAGAGAGTTGTACCGGGGACCCCGCCAAACGGGCAGGCAACGAATTCCTGTTCCAGATGCAGGCTGCGACCAATATCCAGGTACTCAACGGGTACGGGGTGGAGACCATCGTCACTACCTGCCCGCATTGCTTTAACACCCTCAAGAACGAATATCCGGGCCTTGGCGGAACGTACAAGGTGGTACACCACACTAAATTCCTGCAAGAACTGCTCAAGGCGGGCCGGATCAAACTCGAGGGCGGGACCTTCCGGGGGAAGCGCATTACCTACCACGACCCCTGCTACCTGGGGCGTGCCAACGGCATCTATGAGGCCCCCAGGGAACTCATCCGGAAGTTGGATGCCGAACTGGTCGAAATGAAGAGTTGCAGGCAAAAGGGATTGTGCTGCGGTGCCGGGGGAGCCCAGATGTTCAAGGAGCCGGAAAAGGGTGATAAGGACATCAATATCGAGCGCACCGAACAGGCGCTTGACACAGAGCCTGAAGTCATCGCTGCGGCCTGCCCGTTCTGCAATACCATGCTTAGCGACGGCGTTAAGGGGAAGGAAAAAGAACAACAGACCCGGGTGCTGGACCTTGCCGAACTGCTGGCACAGGCTGCGGATCTTTAGGCAGGCAGCTTCCATAAGCCGGAATGCAAGCAGCATCCATAAGCCGGAATGCAGGAAGTCGGAAGAAGGAAGTTGCCAGCACACAGCCCCGGGACAAATGCCATCAAGGCGCTGGCAATCCCGGTGAAAGAGAAAGCTATTAAAGTGAACGAAATGATAGAGAGCCATGTTAGTACCCTTTGACGAATTGCCGGACCACGCCCGCATGTGGGTATATCAATCCAGCCGTCCCTTTACCGAAGAGGAAACCAGAAATGTGGAGCAGGAACTCGAACGGTTCCTGACCGCATGGACCGCCCACGGCGCGGATTTGAAGGCCGGATACCGGATGCCCTACAACCGCTTTATCGCCATCGGCCTGGACCAGGACTCAGGTGCTGCCTCAGGCTGTTCCATTGACGCCTCGGTCCATTTTATCCAGCACCTGGAAAAAACCTTTGGGGTGGAATTGCTGGACCGGATGAACGTCACCTACCGGCAGGGGGAATTCATCGCGTACAAACCCCTGGCGGATTTCCGTAAAATGGCTAAAAACAAGGCCGTTTCGGCCAAGACGATTGTTTTCAACAATTTGGTAACCAATAAGCAAGAATTTGAAAATGACTGGGAAGTCCCGGCCTCGGAAAGCTGGCACAGCCGGTTTTTCTGAAAGCACACAGGAATGACCGGAACCCACCGAAGCGAAAACACGGGTACCGGCCCGACCCGGACCCGGCCCTAATAATTGAGGACCTCGAATATGCGATTGACAGCTGTTTTACTCCTGTTTAGCCTTATTCTCACCAAAATTCACGCCCAGACCCACCCGCTTGTGGCGGCAGACAGCGCTGCCCAGGCGCAATGGGTAGAAGCCCAATATAACGGAATGAGCCTGGAAGAGCGTATCGGCCAGCTGTTTATGGTGATGGTAGCCTCTTCCCAGGGCCCGGTTGTCCGGGACCAGGTTCTTGAACAGATCAAAGACCACCATATAGGAGGGGTAATTTTCAGCCTGGGAGGCCCCGTCAGGCAGGCGCGGATGACCAATGATTTCCAGGCGGCTTCCAGGACGCCCCTGCTGGTTGCCATGGATGCGGAATGGGGATTGGCCATGCGCCTGGATTCCACCTACGCATTTCCCTGGAACGCCACCCTGGGGGCCATACGGGATTCTGCCCTGATCGAGGCCGTGGGATACCGGATCGGAACCCATGCCGCCCGCCTGGGCGTTCACATCAATTTTGCCCCGGTCGCGGATATCAACACCAACCCGCAAAACCCCATCATCGGCAACCGGTCCTTCGGGGAGGACCCGGGCCGGGTCGCCCGTCAGGCGCGGTACCTGATGCATGGCATGCACCGGGCCGGGATCCTTACCAGCGGGAAGCATTTTCCGGGCCACGGGGATACGGCGGTCGACTCCCACAAGGCGCTGCCGCAGCTTCCCTACGACCGGCCCCGCCTGGACAGCGTGGAAATGGCCCCGTATGCCTCCCTGATCGACGCCGGGTTGCCTTCGGTGATGGTTGCCCACCTGAATGTCCCGGCCCTGACCGGATCGGCAGAGTTGCCCACCTCCCTTTCTCCGCGGGTGATCGAAGATATCCTCAGGGGGGAAATGGGCTTTGAGGGGCTGGTCTTTACAGATGCCCTGAATATGAAAGGCGTCTCCGGTTATGCAGGGGTTGTAAACACCTCCCTGGCCGCTTTCCTTGCAGGCAATGATATGCTGCTCCTTCCCGAGAACCTGGAGGCGGATATTGTGGCCTTCCTGGAGGCATACCACACGGGGGTTATCACCCCGGACCGCCTCGAGCGGTCCGTCCGCAGGATCCTCATGGCCAAATACAAGGCGGGACTACACCAGCTGCAACCGGTGGATGAAACCAACCTGGCTGAAGACCTGAATACCCCGGAGGATGACCTGGCCTATGAAAAAGCCATGGAGGCAGCGATCACCGTGCTTAAGAACAAGGTTTCCATCCTCGGGATCCGCAACCTGGAAAACAAGAAAATCGCCTATGTAAAACTCGGGGATGCCCCGCACCACGTCTTTCTGGACCGGCTCAGGCTGTATGCGGAAGTGGACGAAGTGGGGGGTACCGACCTCGAGGAGCTTAAATCCCGGCTTGCCGATTACAACCTGGTCATCCTGGGCATACATAAATCGAACGACTCCCCCTGGAAGAAACACGAGCTGAGTCCGGCGGAAGTAAAATGGCTGCAGGAAATCGGGGACCTGCGGACGTCGAATTCGGTGGCTGTTGTTTTTGCAAGGCCCTACCTCCTTGGGGATGTCCCCAGTTACGAGGGCCTGGATGGCCTGGTAATGGCCTACCAGAACAGTGAGATTGCCCAGCAGACGGCGGCGGAACTGCTATTTGGCGCCTTTCCCGCCAGGGGCCGCCTGCCGGTGACTGCCCACCCGGAATTTCCAGCGGGTAGCGGCCTGGACCTCACGGCCCTGGGGCGTCTCGGGTACAGCGTGCCCGAGCGGGTAGGGCTGGACCGGGCAAGGCTTGCACAGGTGGATACGCTGGTGCGGGATGGTCTCGACTCCCTGATGTTCCCGGGTGCCCAGGTCCTTATTGCCCGCAATGGCCAGGTGGTCTTTCACAAGGCCTATGGCAAGCACACCTACGAAGGGGACCGGGAGGTGCGGCTGACCGACCTCTACGATCTGGCCTCCCTCACCAAAATCCTGTCCACCCTGCCTGTATTGATGGAAATGGAGGAATCCGGAGGAATCCGGCTCAATACGACCTTTGCGGAACTGTTGCCGGAGTACGCAGACACGGAACTGAAGGATGTGACAGTGCTCAAGGCGCTAAGCCATTACGGGCGGCTGCCCTCCTGGATTGCATTTTACCTGGATACCCTGGACAAGGACAGGAGGCCCTCGAGGAATTTCTACCGGAATTCCCCCCAGGAAGGATTTAGCATCAAGGTGGCCGAAAGCCTCTACCTGACCAATGCGTATTCGGATTCCATTTACAACCGGATCGGCCGGCAGGAGCTCAAATCCAACCGGTACCGGTACAGCGATGTGGCTTATTATGTTTTTAAGAAATACATTGAACGCCAGTACGGGCGGCGGCTGGATGCCATTGCCAATGAGTTCCTGTACGCGCCCCTGGGTGCCGGCCATATGCTGTTCAACCCGCTCGAGCGATTTGACCGTTCCGATATCGTGCCCACCGAAGAGGACAATTACTACCGGTACCAGACCATACAGGGTTACGTGCACGATATGGGGGCGGCCATGCAGAACGGAGTGGGGGGCCATGCGGGCCTGTTCAGCAATGCCAACGATGTGGCCAAGGTAATGCAGATGTACCTGCAGGGGGGCTATTACGGGGGCACACGGTTCCTGGAGGATCGCACGGTCGAAAAATTCAACAAATGCTATTTCTGCAACAACGATGTCCGCAGGGGAGTCGGTTTTGACAAGCCCCAGCTCGAAGAAAAAGGGCCGACCTGCGGCTGTGTATCCCGCCGCAGTTTTGGCCACAGCGGCTTTACGGGCACCTATACCTGGGCAGATCCGGAAAGCGGCATCCTCTATGTCTTCCTCTCGAACCGCACATATCCCGCCTCCTCAAACACCTTGCTGATACGCTCCGGCCTGCGGACCCGTATACAGCAGGCTATTTATGATTCCGTTATAAATTAGGATGGGATTTTAGGTGTAGTTTTGTTACTATGAAGATAGCCATTGTTTGTTATCCCACCTTCGGGGGAAGCGGCGTCGTAGCCACCGAACTGGGGATTGCGCTTGCCCGGAGGGGTCACGAGATCCATTTTGTCACCTACAGCCAGCCGGTGCGCCTTGAGTTACTGAACCCCAACATCCACTTTCACGAGGTACATGTGCCGGAATACCCCTTATTCCATTACCAGCCTTATGAGCTGGCCCTGTCCAGCAAACTGGTGGAAACCATCAAGTCCTACGGCATTGAACTGCTTCACGTGCACTACGCGATCCCACACGCCTATGCAGGCTATATGACCAAGAAAATGCTGGAGGAGGAGGGGATTTATGTCCCGATGGTGACCACGCTCCACGGAACGGATATCACGCTCCTCGGGAACCACCCGTTCTACAAGCCCGCCGTGCAGTTCAGCATCAACCAGTCGGATGTCGTGACCTCCGTATCCGAAAGCCTGAAACAGGACACCCTGGAGATTTTTGACATCAAGAAGGACATCCATGTGATCCCGAACTTCATCGATAAAACCAAGTATAACCGGACCCCGGAGAACTGCCACCGGAGCCTCATGGCAAGCCCGGAGGAACGGATCCTGACCCACGTCAGCAACTTCCGTAAGGTCAAACGGGTGCAGGATGTGGTAAAAGTCTTTAGCGAGGTACAGAAACAGGTACCCGCCAAACTTATCATGGTAGGGGAGGGCCCCGAGAAGGAAGGGGCGGAAATCCTCGCCGAAAAACTGGGCCTGGAAGACAAGGTGCTATTCCTTGGGAACAGCAATGAGGTGGAACACATCCTTTGTTTCTCGGATATCTTCCTGCTCCCCTCGGAAAAGGAGAGCTTCGGGCTTGCCGCCCTGGAGGCGATGATCACGCGGACCGCGGTGATATCCACCAATGCCGGCGGGATCCCGGAACTCAACAAGGACGGGGTATCCGGTTACCTGAGCGATGTGGGGGACGTGGATGACATGGTGCGGAACACGCTGAAAATCCTGAAGGACGACCAGACCCTGCAAGCCTTCAAAAACCGCGCCTACGACCTCGCCTGTAATTTCGACATCCACAACATCCTCCCCATGTACGAGGAGGTCTACGAGATGGCCTATAAAAGCCGGCTGAAGAAGGCCTGAATCAGACAATCATCCCCGCGGCGACGGTTTCATTCGTGTTGTCGTCGATCAGGATGATGCTTCCGGTATACCGGTTTTCCCGGTAAGGGTCCTGCATCAGCGGTTTGGTGGTGCGGATCTTCACCTTGCAGATATCATTCATGCACATCTGCGTATCCTCGGTTTTCCGGTTAAGGGTTTCGATATCGATCTTGTAGATTACCTCCCGGATCATGGCCTTCTGCTCGTTGGAGGTATGCATGATGGTGTATTTTGCCCGAGGCCTGGCGGGTTTGTCGTTCAGCCAGCACAGCATCACCTCGATATCCTGGGCGGCTTCCGGTTGGTTGTTCGCCCGCACGATCATATCCCCCCGGCTGATATCGATGTCGTCTTCCAGGGTAATGGACACGGACATGGGGGCAAATGCTTCCTCCACGGCCCCGGCCGGCCCGTCAATGCCCTTGATGCGGGAAGTAAAACCTGAGGGCAAAACGGCAATCTCATCCCCGACCCGGAAAACACCGCTGGAGATCCTTCCCGCATACCCGCGGTAATCCACGAATTCCTTGCTCTGCGGACGCAGCACGGTTTGCACCGGGAACCGGGAATCCACCTTGTTGATATCGCTGCTGATGTGCATGGTCTCCAGGGTGTGGAGCAGGGGCGCCCCCTGGTACCAGTCCATGTTTTCGGACCGGTTCACCACATTGTCCCCCAGCAGGGCGCTGATCGGGATAAATCGGATATCCGGGATGAGCATTTTGGAGGAAAAATCCTCAAACTGCCCGGTGATGTTTTGATACACCTCCTCCGAATAGTCCACAAGGTCCATCTTGTTGATACACACGATTACGTGGGGTATGTGCAGCAGGGAGGCGATAAACGCGTGGCGCTTGGTCTGTTCGATTACCCCATGGCGGGCATCCACCAGGATGATGGCCGCGTTCGCCGTGGAGGCCCCGGTGACCATGTTGCGCGTATACTGAATATGCCCGGGCGTATCCGCGATGATGAATTTCCGCTTCGGCGTGGTAAAGTACCGGTAGGCGACATCGATGGTAATACCCTGTTCCCGTTCGTCCCTGAGGCCATCGGTAAAGAGAGCCAGGTCCACGCCCACATGCCCTTTCTGCTTGCTGGTGGATTCCACCGCCTCGAGCTGGTCCTCAAAGATGGACTTTGAATCGTATAACAGCCGCCCTATGAGCGTGCTTTTCCCGTCGTCCACACTGCCTGCCGTGGTAAATCGCAGGAGTTGATTATTGTCTATTTGCATGCCTTCTAATTCTAATTTTTAAAAATACCCCTGCTTTTTCCGGTCTTCCATGGCGGTTTCCGACCGCTTGTCGTCGGCCCGGTTGCCCCGTTCAGTCTGCCGCATGGCGGATACTTCCTGCACAATTTTCTCCAGGGTGTCCGCGTCCGATTCGATTCCCCCGGTAATGGTGATATCTCCCAGGGTCCGGAAACGGATTTTTTTGGTGACGATCTCTTCCCGCTCGTCCAGCTTCAAGAATTCGCTGTTGGGGATCCAGGAATTGTTGCGCAGGATTACCTCCCGTTCATGGGCAAAGTAGAGGGAGGGAATCTGGATGTTTTCCCTGAGGATATAGTTCCAGACATCCATTTCAGTCCAGTTGCTGATGGGGAATACGCGGAAGTGCTCCCCTTCAAAATGCTTTCCATTGAAAAGGTTCCAGAGTTCCGGGCGCTGGTTTTTCGGGTCCCATTGCCCGAAATCGTCCCGGTGGGAGAAAAAGCGCTCCTTGGCCCGGGCCTTCTCCTCGTCGCGACGACCGCCGCCGATGGCGCAATCCACCTTGTTGGACTCGATGGCGTCCAGCAGGGTCGTGATCTGCAGGGCATTCCGGGTGGCGTTCTTGCCTTTTTCCTCGGCCACGCGTCCCTCGTCGATGGATTCCTGCACGGAACCGACAATCAGGCGGACCCCCAACGCTTCTATCAAATCGTCCCGGAACTGGATCGTCTCCGGAAAATTATGGCCCGTATCCACGTGCATCAGTGCAAAGGGGATTTTGGCCGGGTAGAAGGCCTTTTTGGCGAGGTGGGTGATCACGATCGAATCCTTGCCTCCGGAAAACAGGATCACCGGGTTCTGGAACTGGGCCCAGACCTCCCGAAGCACGAAAATGGCTTCGGATTCCAATTCATCCAGGTAATTCAGGTAATATTTACTCATTGCTTGAGTCTTAATTGGTTTTTAATGCGGGTGTAAATATAAGTCACCGAATCTTCTATCCCCATTTTATGGCTGACTTCCACATCGGGGTTTTCCGGGGCTTCATAAGGGGCGGAGACCCCGGTCATGTTTTTGATTTCCCCTTTGCGCGCCATGGCGTAGAGTCCTTTGACATCGCGTTCTTCGCAAACGGCCAGGCTGGTGTTTACAAATACCTCAATGTAATTTTCGCTACCTACCAATTCACGGATCGCCTGGCGGTCGGATGCATAGGGGGCTACAAAAGCGGCCAGGACCACGGTTCCCGAGTCGATAAACAGCTTGGCCAGCTCCCCGATCCGGCGGATGTTTTCCGAGCGGTCTTCCGGGCTGAAACCGAGGTTCTTGTTTAAACCGGTCCGGACATTGTCACCGTCCAGCACATAGGTTTTGTACCCATCTTCAAAAAGCCGCTGTTCCAGGCCATTGGCCAGTGTGGACTTCCCGGAACCTGAAAGCCCCGTAAAGAAAATCAGCAGGGAATTGTGCCCGTTGGCCTCCCGCCGTTCCTTCCGGGTGATTTTGAACGTATGGGGTGTGATATTTTCGCTCATCCGAGTTCCTTTTGGTTTCTTCGGTCCCGAAGGCCGTAATTGGTGCGATACCAGGCCCGCTCGTGCAGGTAGTACAAGGCCATTTTTGTGACGATCTCCACCAGGCCGATCTTGACGCCTGTGAGCGGGTTGCCCGAAATGATCCAGGCGAGGATCATGGTATCCAGCGTACCGATCATCCGCCAGGATACCGTCTTTAAAAGGTGCCGCTTCCGGCTTTCCGGCATGGAAACCCGGAACCAGAGGCGCTCGTGAAAATAGTAGAGCACCATTTTTGTCACCACTTCAACCACCCCAATCTTGAGGCCGGTCATCGGGTTTCCCGTGATGACCCAGGAAATCAGGATGGTATCCACGGTCCCGACCAGGCGCCAGGTGATCGTTTTGGCAATGTGTCTTTTCCGGCTGGTATCTGCCATTACTTGCAAACGAGAAAATGCGGGTTCAACAGGTTTTCCTTATTGTATTTCAGCGGCTGACTGGTGTCCTGGGCAATTACCTGCAGCCCGGCAGCTTCGGCAATGGCGCTTCCCGCGGCTGTATCCCATTCCATCGTCGGCGCATACCGCGGATAGACGTCTGCCAGGCCCTCCGCCACCAGGCAAAATTTCAGTGAACTACCTTTAGAGACAATTTCGATATGGTTGAATTGTTTCTTCATCGAGTTGATATAGGCTTCGGTTTCCGCGTTCATATGGGAGCGGCTTCCTACCACCCGGAGGGTTTCAAGGTCCTTTCCTGATGGGGTAATCCGGTCCGAAGCGTCAAACAGGGATTTTGGCAAATGGTGTGCCTTGTCGAGCACGGATTTAAAAGCCATTCCCATTGCGGTATCCCCGTAAAACAATTCCCGGGACACCGGAACGTAAATGACGCCGAAAATAGGACTTCCTTCTTCGCAAAGGGCGATATTCACGGTGAACTCCCCATTTTTTTTGATGAACTCCTTGGTTCCGTCCAGCGGGTCCACGATCCAGCATTTTCCCCACTCCTTGCGCACAGCATAATCCGTTTGCTTGTTTTCCTCGCTGATTATGGGGATACCGGTATCCTTCAGATAGGAATTGATCACCGCATTGGAGGCCTGGTCGGCAGCCGTTAGAGGGGAATCGTCCGACTTCGTGGTCACCTCAATGGTCTCTGAGGCATTATAGATCTCCAGGATGGCCTTGCCCGCCTCGATGGCAGCCTCAATGGCAGTTTGGTAGGAGGGTTTATTTTGCATGGTCAGGTAATTTAATGGGTAATGGTCGGAGTACGAGCTCTGACTCCGCAAATTAAGCAATTAGTGCCTTAAACAGAGTAAACCCATGCCGTAAGTTCACTCACCGATAAAATTTACGGAAAATCGATGCCGGCGGATTTTTTAAATCGGCACTTTTCGACCTGCTTCACGTATCAAGAGACAATGAACGATAATCGGTGTATTTCAAAGACTGCCTGGTTCTTTGTCAGAAATCCCCTCTAATTTTGAGGTATCCTGAATCGAGAATTATGAAATATTGTACCTGCCTGCTGGGCCTGTTGGCCCTCACACTTCCAACCGCTGCCTTTTCACAGGACAGCATCCCCGAATTAACCGCCCGCGACAGCATGGTGACCAGTTACTGGCTGGCCGGTATCGGCATCAACATCGTCGATGACTCCGGCGATGCCTTCAATGATTTTACGACCATGAGGGACCAGTGGAATATGGTGCCCTTCCCGTCACGGATCAATTTCGGGCGCTATTTCCGGAGTGGTCTGGGCCTGGAACTTATCGGTACTTATAACCGCTACAAAGCAGGCAATATGATCGATGGGATAACCATTGCGGATGACATCCCTTATTGGGCGGTGGATTCACGATTGAGTTATGACCTGAACAAACTGGTAGGCGAAACCGGGTTTTTTGACCCATATGTGGGGGTAGGAATCGGCTACACAGACTCGAATAACCTGCCACGGGGTACATATAACGCCGTGATCGGTTTCCGCATCTGGTTTTCAGAACACTGGGGGGTTGACCTGAGTTCCAGCGGGAAATGGTCCTTTGGCAATGAAGCCTCCAACCATATCCAACACGGGGCGGGTGTTGCCTTCCGGTTTGGCGTGGAGAAAGAACTCAATAAAAGGGGCGAGGAAAAGCTAGCGCTTCTCGCCGAACAGCAACGGGTAGCAGATTCCCTGGAAGCTGCAAGGCGAGCGGAAGAGGAAGCCCGTGAAATAGCGGAACGCCTTGAACGGGAAAAAGAAGCCGCGCTTTTGGCAGCAGCCGAAATGGCGCGGCAGGAAGAAGCGGCCCGGCAGCAGGAGGCGGTTGCCCGAAGCGTGGAATCCCTGGGGAACATCTATTTCGCTTTTGATTCGTATTTCCTGAACGATGCTTCCAAGGCTACCCTACAGCAATTGTCCGGCATAATGAAGGAGCACGGGGATATACGGGTACGGATCGAAGCCCATACGGATGCAAGGGGTCCGGAATCCTATAACCAGGGGCTTTCAGAACGCCGTGCGGAAAGCGCCAGGCAGTTCCTGATCGAGCAGGGGCTCAGCCCTGACCGAATCCGGGCCATCGGCCACGGGGAAACCCTTATAGTGAATGGCTGCACGGACGGGGTGCGTTGCTCGGAGGCACAGCACCGGGAGAACCGACGGGAACACTTCAGCGTCATTCAGGACTAGCCTCAGTATCCCATACAGGCAGGGAAAAATCCAGAATTTGTGATGCATAGTGGCGTTGGACTGCCAATTTTTGCGCTGCATCTAGAAATGGGAAAGGCGGTTGTTTTCGAAAAGAGTAATAAGTACTCTTAATTATTGCTTTAAAGAGGGGTGCCATTAATATCGTCGAAGATAGTATTTCGATCAGCGGCGCAATAGTCTGGACGGAGACCACAAAACCCTCCAGCTTTCGGATAACTTTATCCTGGATGGTAACTGCTATCGGAAATTTACTTTCAAGGAATAAACGGAAAACCAGGTCCATGGAACATGTAGGGGAGAAACCCCGGGAATTGTTTTTGCTGCGCACCCCAGGCGGAATAATCCCGAATCCCTCAATCCTGAAGTTCAATCAAGGCCTCGGAACCCGAGCCTCTTAACCCATAGCGCTTACCTGCCGCCACTTCATATATCATCAAATTGGACTTGTGTTCCCGTTGTGTGTAAAGGAAATCGATTGCCGGTTTCTTCAGGAAGGCGACTGCCGGGTCCCCCCAGGGATCTACCAAAGGGCTGCCAACCATTTTTTCGGGTGAGAGGGACCCCGGAATTTCAAGGAATTCCCGCAAGTCGGATTCCGAACTTCCGAATAGCCAATCCCGGACCCGGTGGTAGGCGATATTCAACCGCCGGCGCAGCAGGTAATTGATTAACCTGGTCCTGGTTTTTGCGAATTGAACACCGAGCCAGGCGCGTGGGGAGGATTTTCGGTAAAAGTAGCTGTGATGGAAGCTATAGCTGCCGTTGCACCATTTCAACTTATAATCGAAAGCCCCGAAACCCATATCCAGCAGGCAAAATTCGTGTTCGTAACACCACTCGAGGATTTTATAGATGGCAATGTTCCCGAGGCCGAAGCGGGCATAATCGATATCGTAGGAAGGTATCGACAGGAACAAAACCGGTCCGACATGAAAATTCAGGGCAATCTGTATAGGTGTTTGGTCGTCGTATATGACAAAAAGGGAGGCATTCTGCTCACAAATCAAGTCATAGGCGGAATCCCGGTATGCCTCCCAGTTCTGAAGGGCCATGTGGCGGTCGTTCCGCTGGTTGAACCTCCGCACGATCATCTGGTGCAGGGAATCCATCAGGGAATTGTATACCCCTGGGTCCATTGGGCCGCAATACATCTGGTATGTTACATTGAAACAGGCCTCCAGCCCCTTTATTCTGCGCCTGAGAGAGGTCCTGAAATTGGGTTTGAAATTCTCTTTAAGGTAGTTTTCTGCCGATCCCAGATCGCCGAGTTCCAGGCAGTATCCTTTGGTGCGGAATACCTGATCCCGGAGATAGTCGGGGTCATCCGTTATTTCCACCCGGAAATAGTCAGGTACATATTGCAAGGCGAGGGAATGCATTGGATCGGTTTGGGGAAGGGTACAGAAGTCCGGGATTTCCCTGCTGCACCGCGGAAGCTCCAAAGAGCTGCATACGCGGGGTAGGGTCCTGCGCACGAACAAGTTATAATAAAAATTGGTCTGGTGCATGGGCTCATCGGAGCTTTAGTTACCACAAGGTAGAAAATTAGGGGTCAAAGCGCACCTTTTCGGCATGCCGTTGCCCTAAAGTTAAAAAGGTATTCGGTTCCCCCGAAAATTCAAATAACCGGATACCCGAGCGGTGTTCCGTAGTGGTATAAACAAAGTCATTAACCGCACGTTCCAGGGGAAACCCGGGATAATCCTCGGGATTGATCTCCCGAAGGCCGGAAAGCACTACCGGTACCTCAACCGACTCCCGCGAATAGGCGGCCATTTCGCTGTAGGATGAGTCAACCGGAAGCCCCGGGCGCACCCGGTTTTTCAGGTTGCGCAGGACCCGGTTGACCCCGAGTGATTTGAGAAATTCCCGAAAACGAAGCCGGCTGTATTCTGCATGTCCAACAAGGGATACAAATGGGTTCCCCGCATCAAAACCCACCAGATACTTGAAACGGTACACCAAATTGCCCCATTCCTTTTTATAGGGGAGGTCGCCGTACCCGAAATCCATGAACCGGTACCCGTTATCCGCACACCACTCCAGCAGCTTTGTTTTTTCAATGGCCCCCAGGCCAAATTTGGAAAAGTTTGTGTCATAGGAAGAGAGCCCACCGTAGAGGATGCGACCAAAGTGGTAATTGAGCGATATGTCGATGGGTTTGCCGCCGGCCCGGATCACAAAGAGCGATGCATGGCCCTTCCGGATCTTCTCCAGGGATTCAGAAAGAATCTGCTCCCAATCGGCGATCATATCATGCCTTTGTCTGCGTTCTCCGAAGCGAATGGAAATCATTTTATATAATTGCTCCATGAGTTGATCGTATTCCTGCTGCCCGATGTCCCCGTAAAACAATTCATACCGGATATCAAAACAACTTTCCAGTCGCGAAATCCTTTTCCGGAGATTCCGGTAGTTTCCCCTCAATTGTTCCCTGAGGTAGGTTTCGGGATTAAATTTGTCCCCCAGTTCAATAGCATAACCGAAGTTGGTTTGTTTTCCAGTCCGGATGGACAGGCCCATGTCCTGGTGGGGCTGCAGGTCCAGGTAGGCAGGGATGAGGCAAATAGAAAATACACCTTTTGTTTTTTCGTCATCGATACTTCCACTCGACCAAAGCGGTTCCAACTGCCGGCTGTTCTGGCCCCGTAAACTGATTTTCCCTACACCGGATGGTATCCGCCTCTGTCTATACAGGTCCGTTATCAGGTTACGGGTTCGCATGAGTACGGGTTTCATCGGGAGGTATTTGATTTTTGGGTGATCCGAATAGCCTGAGCCTTGGCTTTTCCGCGGATCAGGTATTCCTCAGGACCATGCATCCTGAAAACAGAAACGGATCCCGCCGGCACCTGGTTCAAATACAGGAAGTCGTAAACCGGTTTTCGCAGGAATCGATTCGTTTCTTCACCTAATTTAAGTGGGCTGCCTGTAACATTACCGGACTTAGGTAGGGCCAGGGTTTCGTACAGGGTCTCCGCAGTACTTCCAGCATCCGGTGTTGCACCTGGCCTGCCTTTACGAAGTAAGTGGTAAAGCCGGTGCAGGTTTTTACGCTTTAGGTATTCCTTGAATCGAAGAAATCCGACGAGGACGCGTGCCATTAGGACCTGTAAGAAGTTGTTTCCCCGATAATGCACCCGGTGTTCAAAAGGGTAGGTTACATCGCACCATTGCAGTTTGTAATCGAGGTCGCCTACGCCTAAATCGAACATCTGCATACCTTCTTCAAAACACCATTCAATCTGCTTGTATATTTGTACTTGTCCAAGCCGGAAGATATTAAAATCGATGTCAAAGGATCCGATTGCATTGAGAAATATCCTTCCGACGAGGTAGTTCAGCGATATTCCGATGGGTTCCTGATCCCGGTACACGACAAACAGGCTGGCCTGATCCCTTTTTATCAGGTCGTAAGAGGTGCGCTCTATGAATTCCCAGTTCCTGAGCATCTCGTTGTCGTCCCCGCGCTGGCGAAACCTTCTGTACAGGAATTCTTTCATCCTGTTTATCAACCGGTCGTAAAGTTCCCGGTCCATCTGACCCCGGTAGGTGACGTAGGTAACCTGGAAACACCCCTCAAGCCTGCGTATGTACCGCCGGATATTATTCCTCCTTTTGGAGGACAGCTGCGCCTTCAGATATGCATCCAGGGATGCGTATGCCCCGAGATTTGCGAGGTAACCACGGAATTGCCTGAAGGAAACATGGTTCAAACACCTGCCTGATTCCGGCGTACATTCCGGCTTCAGAAAGGGGGGGATGTAACGCACAAGGTGGATGGCATTTTCCATTTTGGGTTCAGCTTCCATGGATTCGCGACCAAAAGACTCCCCGGATGAAGGGTTCACAACGCGATCGTAGAATGGGTAAATTTTCCGGGTTTGGATAAAATTGAATACAAATGGGTATGTCCGGACCTTGGGTATCATCAGGAAGGTGTTATGATCAGCCGGGCCTGGCTTTGCTTTCCGGATAGTAGGTATTCGCCTGCTGCTCCATCCAATATGTGAATGTCCACATCCGCCAGCGCCTCATTGTTCAGGTACAGGAACTCGAAGACGCCCGTCCGCAACTGCGAATACAATGCGGAGCCGGGTTCAACCCGTCTCTCTTTATCAGGAATGACATGCTCGGCAACCAGAAGCAAATCAAAACCCGCGGGTTTTTGGTCACTCGTTTTGCGGGCCTTCAGCCTATAGGTCCACCGGTGGAGCGTTTCATTCAGGCGCTTATCCCTCAGGCGCTGTTTCATATCAAAATAGTCTCTGGCCACCTGGGCCCGGATCCTGCTCCATAGGGAGCGCGGGTTGTAAAATATGTCGTAATAAAACCGGTATTCCTGAGTAGCCCAGTGTTTTTTGTACTCAAATTCACCCTTCGAAAAATCCAGGGTCTCCATCCCGTTTGCCAGGCACCAATCAATCAACCCCATGATGGAAACGGACCCGGGGTGGAATTTGGCATAGTCAATATCAAAAACAGTGATGGCGTCGAACACCACGGAATCCCCGAAATAATTAAGGGTTATGGCGATGGGTTCATCGTGGGCATAGACCACGAATAAACCGGCTGATCCATCCTGCAGCATCGGGAAGGCAACATCCTGGTAAAAGGTCCATTCCCGGGCCTGCAGGTTGTTGTTGCTGATTCGCTTGTCTTCAAACCGCCTTTCCAGCAGGCGGTAAAAATGCCGGAAGATTTCATCGTAGGTGGCCCGTTCGGTACGCCCCCGAAACATCTTGTATCTGATTTGGAAGCTCGATTCCAGTCGTTTGCGGTACTTCTTCAGCTTGTAGCGGCTGCTTTTGCTGAATTGCTTTTGCAGGAAATCCTCCAGGGAGATGAATCCCTCCAGGTTGATGAGGTAGCCGGGGTACTGGGGAACGCGAAACCGATGCAGGCCTTCCGACAGGAAATCCTTCGGGATCTCCCTGTTTGGGAGAACATCGTAGACAATATAGACGTCGCTGTCTTCTTTTTCCCGTGGGTGTGTGCTGTAAACCAGTCCCTTGGTAAGGGTCCTCCCCAGATTTTCGAATACAGGCAGGAAACGATGCCGGGTGAAATGCAGCGGGCTGATCCACTGGGGGGAGCGTACTGGTCTGGCAGGTGCAAAATGCCTTAGCCAGGTTTCGGTAAAACAGCCGGATGTAAAAGGATTTTCCTCCATGAGCATCTGAACTAGCGTCCAAGCTTTGAGGTCTCGCAGCGGTAACACGGAAAGAAATTCTGGCAGCTCCCGGGCAGGTGAATGCAGGAACCCCCGTGTTTTTCCTGCACTAGTTTGGCATAGACCTCCTTATCGACTATATGCCTCCACACTTTGAAAGGACGGATGTCATCCGAGTATCCCTTTTTAAATTCCAAAAGCGAATCCTTCCTGTTGGCTACGCCCCCTCCCAGGTTAAAATAGCGGTATCCTTCGGCGTGGGCTTTTATCCGCATCTCATCGATCAGCAATTTTACGGGATTCAATTTCAGGTGGCCTTCCTGGACCCCTGATAAATGGTACTGGACGATTTCATTTTTCTGTATAAAAAGGGCACCTGCCACCATTTCTCCGGTTTCCGGGTCCTCGGCCGAAAGCAGGGTGGAATCGAAGGATGGGCTTTCCATGAGCCTGTAAAAGTAATCCCGCTCGAAAAAATATCTGTCCATGGCCCCTACGCGACGCATGTTTTCGTAGTAAATATCAATGAAATGGTCAATTCTCTTAGGTCGGGGTGTCTTGTTGATGGTGTAGGCCTTTCGGAGTGAATTGATGTAGGTCCTGAGCCGCCGGTGATAGGCCTTGACCTGCTTTTCCTCTGTCCTCGTTAAATCGATATTTACCACTGCTCCCGGTGATATTATTTCTCCAAACCCCTGAAGCAACAATTCCTGGTAAGGAATAAACGGGTTCAACCTTGAAAAGACACTGACCAATTTCTGATCGTTGAAATATGTATTGAGTGCCTCTTGAAAGGAATTCAGATTGGAACCCTCTTTGCAATTGATTGTCAGCGGACCCGGATATCCGTATACCGAGGTGGCGTCAGAGTAGGGGGTCCCTGAAATTTTCCGGAGGATTAGGGGAAGAAGTACCGATAGCTCCCCCTCCCGGAAGTGCAGTAGAACGGCCTTTTCGCCCTCTTTTATATCCAATTCATGGTAGTCATAGGTGTGATAAAAATCAGCACAGCTACAGGCTTCAATGAGCTTGTTCCATTTTTCTCTATGCTCGATGATTTCAATCATTCAATCGATTCCAGTTTTTCTTCATCGTACTATGAGGGTAATAACCTTCTCAGACTTAAGCCCGTATACAGGACAGTCTTGTTGTTGAACATGGGCACAAATAGTTTGTTGTGGATGGCACTGCCGTGTCCGATTCCTATCTCGGGATCTATGGGATAGGATTTCAATTCATTCATTTTGCCCAATATGGATTTCAGTTCTTCCCTGTTGAGGAGGCGATACTTAAGGGTCCTAATTAATAGGGCAAAAACAAAGGCCTGCTGCCTTGCTTTGAGTTTTTCCACTGCTTTTTGATACTTGCCATGCGAGGGGTCCATGTTTTTGATCAGTTCATGGATCCTTTCAATGGCATAGACCATCCCGTGGATGAATCTCAGGTTATGGGCTGCATCCCTGCTGGTCACAATGGAATCGGCCACGGTGACATACCTGTGGATATCCATTTCTGCTTTGGCAATCCTTCTGGCCTTCAGGAATAGGCTGGCGGTGAATATAACATCTTCATATAAGGTGCCTTCGATGAAACGGATCCCGTTTTCTTTCAGGAATCCATGGTGTATAATGTATCGCCAGGCTTCATTCCGGAAACCGTATTCTGCAATGTAGGAGATCCCGTCCACAACCTGTACGTGGGGATCCTGCTTTGTGGATTTCAAGGAATCGGCCTGTTCGCCCTCCCTTATTTCGCAGGTATTGAATTCGAGGATTTCCAGTTTGTTTTGTTCTGCTACCTGAAGCAGGCCCTTTAAAACATCCGGGGCGAGAAAATCATCGGCGTCCAGGAAATAGACATAGTCGCCTGTCGCAGCATCCAGGCCTTTGTTCCGGGCCGCACTGGGGCCTGCATTTTTCTGGGTGAAGAACCTTATATTCTGGTGTGTTTCTGCAAATTCCCTGGCGATGGAAGCACCGGCATCCTTCGATCCGTCATCCACGACAACCACTTCGTACTCGTTGGCTGGCAGGTCCTGGGCCATAAGGCTTTTCAGGCAACGCCCAATATATTTTTCCTTGTTATATAAGGGAATTACAATACTTAATTTCATGTCAGGTTATTATTTGTAATCTCTTTCATCGAGGGGTTGGAGCCATTCAAGTATCATGTCTTCCCCTTCATTATCCTCAATTTTAAGCAGGTTTCCGAAAGAACCGATAAGTTGGTTTACTTCCCCAATGGAGTCGGCTACCAGGTAGATCCTTGCGAATACTTGTTTTTCTGTCCCCAGCCAATCCTCCTCGACGCTATCGCCAACTTCGAACCGCTGCAGTACAAAATGGACGTTTTCGTGCCCCTCAATGGCATCCAGGCCCCGGATAGAGCCAATCTCCCCGCTTTTGAGCAGGACCCAGATCGTACAAGCCTTTTTACCCTCGAAGAGGTAATCGTTTTTTTCAGCAAAATCCTCGTCTCCCAATTCGCCAGTAAAGGCATAGTCCAGCAGCATTTTACGATGGTCAAACCCATTGATGCGGGCCATATGGAAATCCGGCGCTTCCCCCTGCAACCTGAATCCCGGGTCGTAGGCATAGATAACGTCGTCTTCTACAAAAAACTGAATATTCAGGACGCCGTCACGGATATTCAGACCCTTAAAGAGTTCGCATAATTTCGGATGTACGGTCCGGACAAACAAATCCGTGTATTTGGAGGGATAAACGGCCCCGATGCATACCGGGCTGGAGTCCCCCTGCTTTTTAGTGGTGAACCTGTCCGAAAGGGCGGAAATATAGGGAACCCCCTTCCTGAACGTATAATAGGCGGCCATGTCATCGCAATCCATGTATTTTTCAACGAGGACCACTCCTTTTTTGGAAAACTTCAGGGCCGTTTTCACGGATTCCCGGTAGTCCTGGTCGTCCCAGCAAATTTTCATTCCCACACCGCCTCCGCTGTCCACCGGTTTGATCATAAGGGGATAATCAACATCGGAAGGTTTGATAATTTCCGAATCCCTTCCGAGGTAGATTCCCGGGATATCCTGTATGTCGTATTCACTGCAGTATTTTTTAAACCCATCCTTGCTGCAGAAGGCCTCAACGGCCTTTTCGGTAACATAGCAGGGCAGGTCCAGGCGTTGGCAGATTTCGCGGTAGGGCTTGACCAGTATGTCGGCAACCCCGACCAGCACCGCATCCACGCGAAGCTTTTTCGCCAAAGCCACAATTTCATCGACATTGAAGACATTGATGTCATAGCTTTCCGATGCGTGTTTCTTTGCCGGCGAGCCATGGCCCATATCCACAACGATCGTATGTAAACCCATGGACAACGAAGTATTCACAAGGACCGCTGTTTCCGGATTTCCGCCAAGGATCATAATTTTTTTCATGTAGGTTTTTTTAGTTTAAGGTAATGGACCTGTCGCAGGTATAATTTCCAAAACCTTTGGCTGTGTTATTCTTTCGGGTTAATCAGCCCTGAATTTAAATTCTTCATCAAAGCCCAACCTATGAAGCAGTCCGGTAATTTCCTTTTCGTCTGTGGTAATTTTCACAATCTTTTCCCGGTCGATTCCCATCATGCTTAATTCCGTCCGGATCGCCTCGTAATTAGAAGGGTTGATGGTAGCAATTATCAATTGATCAAATTGGTCATTCCTCACAGAACTGATGGGTTGGACGTAAATCCCACCTACATTCAAATGGTGGAAATCAAGATCTATCCATTTGATAATCTCAAAAAAGTGATTCTTATTGTTGGTAGATAATATGTGCTGTCCGAAGGACCCCGAACTATATACGATTACCTTGGAATGGGCCCCTGTATTTAAAAAGGGGTTGAAAACCAGGTTATCCTCATTATCGTAAATTAACCCACCCGAACGCACCAAAATCTGGGAGTAGAGGTAATACCTGATTTGCTCGTTCAGGTTATCCTCATTGAGCGCCCCTTGGAGCTTTGATTTCAAAAAATGCATCAACAGGCCCAACCGGTAGTATTCGGTTTGGGGGTTCTCGATCGATTTAACAATTGAATCGTGTCTTTGCCTGTAATAATAGAGGGGTATGCGGCTTACCACGAGTTTTTTGGTAAGGGCCAGGTACGAATAGGTAATCGCCGCATCTTCTCCCATGACAATGTCATTGGGAACATCAAATAGCGTTCTAATGAGCAATTCCCGCTTAAAAAGCTTATTCCATACGTAGGTAGAGATCCCATGCTCGCAAAACCGCCCGTCGTATATAGCTTTGGGAAGGATTGAAGCCTCGATGTCCCCCTTCTCATAAACTCCCGCGGCTTTCGGTTTGATTGTTTCAATTTTGCCGTTGAATTCCCGGAAATGCCCGGTTACCACCAGGTCGGCGGCATTGGACTCCGCGAGTTTATATAAAATATCGAGGTAATAGTTATCCACCCAATCATCGCCGTCGACGAATGAAATATACTTGCCGCTTGCCTGCCTCAGGCCTTCTTTCCGGGCACTCACCAGTCCGCCATTCTCTTTGTGGACAACGCGGACCCGAGCGTCCCTTTTTGCGTAATCATCGCAAATCCGGGGGCAGCTATCCCGGCTGCCGTCATTGACAAGTAGTAACTCAAAGTCTTTAAAGGACTGGCTCAAAAGGCTATCGATGCATTTTGGCAAATACTTTTCAATCTGATAAATGGGGACGATCACACTTATTTTGACAGTACTCAACAGATTCAGTTTTAATAATATTTTGTTTATCCACTAATAGCCGGCAAATCAGGATGGTGGGAAGGGAAACAGCTTCAAATATATTCCCCGCCGGTTATTCTGATCAGCGATCCGGTCGTCATCCGGGACTCGTCAGCAATTAAGTACATTACCGCCGGGACAGGGTCCTGGCTATTCAGCATCCGACCCATGGGGATGATGGCTCCGGCCTTCTCAGCCAATTCCTCCTCGCTCATTCCTTCGCCGGCCCTCAGCGCGAGTTCTCCCTCCGTATTTGTCCAGCCCATTACCACATAATTGGATCTGATACCGTATTTGGCATAGTGATGTGCAATATGGTTGGAAAGGGTATAAAGGGTGCTTTTGGTCAGCGCATAAGGTGCCCTGTTTACCTCGCCGTAATCCATGTGGGCCGATCCGAAAAACACGATGGACCCGGACCGGGCCTCCATCATGGATTTCAAAACGTGTTTCAACAGGAAAAACGGTGCCTTGAGGTTGATATTGAACACCTGGTCATACGTCTCCTCATCTGTATCCAGGATGGAGGCAACCGGTGTGATCCCTGCATAGAGCACCAGGGCGTCGACCTTTTGAAAACGCTTGATCGTTTCCGCGTAAAAATTCCGGACCTCCCCGGTATTGTTCAGGTCGATCGGATGATAATAGAGGGTATCCTTCAATCCGTAGGATCGGATAATTTCGTTCCCCACGTCGGGACTCCTGCCACAAAAGGAGACATTGTACCCTTTTTGAATACAGGAATGGAGTATCGCTTTTCCGACACCCCTGGCTCCGCCTAATATCATTACTGTTTTCATGGTTACCCAAGATGACTGGTCCGAAATACCGGACCCTTCAAAGCTACATATTTAATTCAGGAGGTAATATTTTTCGCTATATAATGAAACTAAAATCGATCAAAGGAGCTCCGGGCATGCCTGATAGGCCTTGCTGGTATGCTGGATGGTGGGTTGAAAAGGTAATCAAGCCCTGGGGCTTCCCGTAAACCGCTGCATCGTATCTTTCTCGCTGGCGGAGATGCCTTCCTGCCGGAAGACCTTTTTAATAGTTAGTCCCAGAATCTTCAGGTCGGTTGCAAAACTTAAATTGTCCACATACCAAACGTCCAGGGCAAATTTCTCCTCCCAACTGATGGCATTCCGACCATTGACCTGTGCCCATCCCGTAATGCCCGGCTTCACCTGATGCCGCCTGGCCTGTTCCGCGTTGTATAGTGGCAGGTACTCTACCAGCAGGGGGCGCGGGCCTACTACCGACATATCCCCTTTGATAACGTTGATCAATTGCAGCAGCTCATCCAGGGAGGCTTTGCGAACAAACCGGCCGACGTTCGTGATGCGCTGCATATCTGGCAGGAGGTTGCCTTCCGCATCCCTCCGGTCGTTCATCGTCTTGAACTTAATGATCTTAAAGAGCTTTTCGTCCTTCCCGGGTCGGGTCTGATAGAAAAACGGCTTCCCGTCATTCGCAAAATATAGGATGATGACAAGGGCCAGTATGAGGGGCAACAGGACCACAAATCCCAGCAGGGCGGCGATAAAATCCAATAAACGTTTGACAAACAATCGATACATGGCTTTGGTTTAGAGTTTCCTGGAAAACCCTTTCAAAAGTAACCGGTTCCTGGATGATTCGGTACAATATTAGATGAACGAGGTAAAAATTCGTTTGCGATACCGGATAACGGGGCGGCATCCCCATAAATTCCGGTTAAACCCCGGAATTCAAGCCTCACCAATAAGCCGGATGAGTTCCTTATTGATCAGGCGGACGTCGAACTTTTCCTCGGCAAGTTTCCGGCTGGCCAGCCCCATTGGCCCGATCCTTTCCGGATGGTCCAGAATGGATTTCATGGCCTCATAAAGCGCCTCCTGGTCTTTGGGTGGAATCAATATGCCATTCTTGTTTGGGACAATAGTTTCCCGACACCCAGGGGTATCCGTTGTTATGATGGGCATGCCGATGGAAAGGGCCTCCAGGATTGAGCGCGGGACGCCTTCCCGGTAAAAGGTGGGAAGCACAAATACGTCGGAATCATAGAGCAATTCCGGCACGTTGCGCTGGAAGCCATGATAGACGATGATCCCCCGGTCGTGGTAGTCCTGTAAAACAGTTGCGCTAATGGAAGACATTGATCCATCAGGTTGCCCGATGATGTGGAATTCGGCCCCGGGGTAATTCTGTTTTAAGGATTCGGCAGCCTCCATAAAGATATCCACGCCTTTCTCGCGGATCAGCCTTGCCACTAAAACAAAGACAACGCGGCTTCCGTCCGATTCCCGCTTCCGGAAGGGATATCCATCGAGGTTCACACCGGAACCATTGACCAGCGCGGTTTTCCGTCCCGGGCCTATAAGACCCTTTTGAAGGAAAAGGTCGCGGTCGTCCCGGTTTTGGAAAATCACTACGCGGTTCCGACTCAACCCCCATTTATAGAGCACCTGGGTGACCTGTTGCAGCATCCGGGCCCTGGAATTGCTCTCGCCAAAGGTAAAGCCCAGGCCGGTAATCATGGAAACCACCGGGATATTAAGTGTCCGGGCGGCCATGGAGCCGTAGATCACGGGTTTGATGGTATAAGGGAACAGCATGTCGATCTCGTATTTGCGGATAATCCGCCGGATATGCCAGATGGTGCCCAGGTCCCTGAAGGGGTTTATCCCGGTTCGTGCAAGTTTCAGGGGTAGAGGAGTCGCCCCTAATTTCTGAAGGAGTTCGGCAGTCTCCGGGACCATTTCCGGGGCAGCCGCAAAGACCTGGTAACCGTTATCGATCAGGCTCCGGATAAAATCGCCCCTGAAGTTGAGCAGGGAGCGGGCTGCAGAGGCTAGGATGAGGATTTTAGGCATTGTTCCTGTAAAGTTTTATATAATTTCTAGCCATATCCGAGACATTGTAATTTTCAGCCCGTTTCAGGCATTCTGCAGCAACTTCGTTGTAATAAATGGTGTCAGATCTAAGTTTTCTGAGTTCTGAAGCCAATTCGTTAAAATTGCCATCTTGAAAAAGGATTCCATATCCTTTCACAACTTCGGTGAGTCCTGGAACGTCCGAAGCCAGAAAAGGCTTGCCTGATGCCAGACCTTCGACACTAGATAATGAGAGTCCTTCATAATGTGAAGAAAGGACCACCGCATCTGCAGCCTTTAGAAGTCCGGGTACATCTTTTCGAATACCGAGAAAATGAATTCGATCTGCCAGCCCCAATTTAGTTGCAAGATTTTCTTGTTCTTTCCTAGTTGGGCCATCACCCACAAAAACCACCTCAAAAGATTTATCCAGCTCAGCCATGGCTCGAATTAAAGTCGCCTGGTCTTTTTGAGTTGTAAAGCTAGCTACTTGAATTAATAGAAAGGAACTATCCGATACACCAAGTTTAGATCGGTCTGCGGGCAAAGCCTCATGAATATCCCTTAGGCGGATTCCGTTTAGAATGGTTTCTATGTTCTCGAACCCGTTTCCAAGATGTTCAACTAGTGCCGCATGTGATGATTCTGAGATAGTTATAATCCGATCGTAGGATTTGTAAATTAATCGGTCAAGAAATTTGAAAATCAGGTTATTCCGTCGACGATTGCTGACGTTGTGCTCAGTGAATATGAATTTTTTTGTTTTACCTCCAAATTGTTTGGCGATCGATGCAAAGTAAAGGCTTGGAAAGAGATGGACGTGTATCACATTGTAGTTCCTGAATAATTTGGATAGACTGAGGATATGCCTGGGGTTGTACAGACTCCATTTTTTCTTTGGCTCAATGATATTGATTTCCGGTATTTTCTCAATTTTATCTAGGAAAGGAGATTTAGCACTGTGCAAAATGACTATGTCTACGGATAACCCCTGTTGGTGCATTTCCATTACCATATCTACCAACAACTTTTCTGCGCCTCCGGCAGTTAGCGTATTTATGACTTGTAGGACTTTGGGCATTAAATATTTTTATTTCAAAAAGGAGGTGTCAACCAAAATTATTCAACGTGAGAACTTAGAAAGTTGAGAAATAACAAATTCAGTTGGTTATCACACAACGTCGTTTATCAATTGAATCCACTTATTTCCAACAGAAGCAAGCTTATATTTTTCCAGCACTTCAGGGGCATTTTTTTGAAATTTTGATCTAAGGGATTCGTTTTCAATTAGCTTTTTTAGCTTATTAGCCATTTCGTCCATATTCTGGTCCTCAATTAGAAATCCATTAGTGTTATTATCAATGATCTCTGAGGGTCCTGTTATACAGTCATATGAAATACATGCCATTCTTTGGGATAGAGCTTCCAAAAGAACCATGGGAAGGCCTTCATATTTTGATGTAAGTATAAATATTTCAGAACTTCTCATTAAAACTTGTACATCTGAACGGAATCCCAAAAATTCAACTTGTTGATCGATACCCAATTCTTTAGCAAGGGCCTGGAGTTTTTCTTCCCCATATTTACCTTCACCTATAAACTTTAACTTCCAAGTTGGAAATTTGGGTAATACTTCAGAAGCTATTCGTAAAAGACTATCAAACCCTTTATCTATATACCTGTTCAAACTGCCAACTGCCAAAATAACTGGATCACGCTGAATATTAGGTCGTTCTGAAATCGAGAAAGACAAAGGGTTTTCCATTACCACAACTCTATTGCTCCTTTTTGAGAAGTAGGGAAGATCATAATTTGTCAGTACGGTTATAGCATCTGCTTTCTTATACAAATGGTTCCATAACACCTTTCTTATGAGAAAACTCTTTTGGAATAAGTGATTGGAATGTTCTGAAACAATAATCTTAATGCCATATAGTTTTGCAATGGGTATACTAGGTAACCCCATATCACCTATATGGGCGCTTATTATATCCGGTCTGTTTTTTTTCTTCGAATAAAATCTAAGTAGCGTCGCAAAACAAGTTAGAATAACAGTTCGATAATATTTTCTGGAATGAAAACGCAGTCTTTGTACACGCTCATCTAAATTATAGGCATCTTCACCCATAAACGTGATAATTCGGACCTCATAGCCTGTTTCGACCAGGTAATTTGAAAGGTTGGCGATCACCCGCTGGGCCCCTCCTGAGTTCATTCGTCCAACTAAAAAATCGATTTTAAGGGGTTTACTCATATTTAAGGTTTAACTAAAACTATAGGCCGAGATTTAATTCAGCGCCTAATTTTAAATCCCATTCATATGGTTCGATTGGTCGATAACCGCCATCATGATGAAAAGTTAACTCTCCAAAATAAAGACGACCATTTAAATTATACCAGTCAACCCGGACATATTTAAATGGCTTAGCCAGATTTTGGGATAACGCTACCATTTGATCAAAATTCTTTGGTGGTTCGATATCCTCCTTGGAAGGATCTGTAAAATTGTTGTTTCCAAGCGGAGAGGTCCATTTATAAGGTTCCCGCTTCCATTTTGGAGAATACCAATTTCTTCTGTGCGAACTTGTTCCTCGGTTCATATCAACTTGAATCATTCTCAAAGTTCCATTGAAACAATGGAATTTGTAATCAAACGGGTTATTTTTATTTTCATCCTCCAGTAATTTTTCTACTAATATTCGGGGAATGATATTTTTGTATTGCCATTCCTTTGAACGCCAATAATAATTCGACTTAATGCGTCGATTTAATTTTTTTTGAATTTCTTTCCAGTCTACTTCCTTTTTGTCCCGAACAAAAATCACACCGCTACTATCGTGATTTGTTTTTATAACCGAAGGTTCATTTGGAATATTTTCGGGTACTATATCCCTGGGATCATGTGTGGTATAGAGTAGAGGGATTAGATATTTTTCCCCAATAGTATCTCTAACATATTCTCTTACAGCAAATTTATCTGCGCAAAGGGTATGTAAGGGTGTTCTATCGTTTAGTTTTAACCATAAGATTTTTTCATTTAATGACTTAGGACATTTTAAGTCTGGGTATACCCCAAAAATCCGTTTATACTTTTGGCGGACATAATAAACCTCTGGTAAAAGCCTCCATCTATAAAACTTATATAAGGCATCCAATTTCCTGCCCAATAATGTGTTTGTATAATATCCCCTAAAGGAAATTTTTAGATTTTTCATGCATGTCGATTTGGTTTGCTTTAGCATAAATTTCATTCACCTTAATGTAAACGAACATTGAAATGGATACGATATAAAAATTGCTAAAATATGTGTGACTTGCCATCAATGCGAGGATAAGAACCATTGATAAAAAGAAATACTCTTGCCTCAAATTAAAGATCTTCACACTTCTGATTATTAGAAAAGCATATATTCCAACCATTATAAGAAAGGGAATAATTCCTGACTCTCCAATAATCATCAAATAGGAATTATGTACCCCCGGTAAACCAGGGCCTTTCAACTGGAAACTAAGGAACCCGTGACCTAAAAACGGCTTTTCAAAAATTTGATCATAATAGATCGACCAAGTATCCGTTCTGGAATCTTCGCGTATAACATCAGCACTGACATTTGATTGGGTGAATATTCCTTCTAAGGCATTAAACCGTTCTGTATTCAAAACTAGCTTATCTGAAAAGCTGATAACCAATAGAATCAAAAGAACGCCAATACCAGGAAGAATAACGTTTCTTTTATTCTTAATAATGGAAAAAGCGGTAATTAAAAGCCATATTACGATGAATGTCCTTGAAAATGTGAGAATCCCAGCCAATGTAAATATTAGTATACCTAAATATTTCCAGTACCCGGCAAATCTGTAGGAGAGAGCGTAACCGATTAGACAAATAACTCCAGCAGTATTTGGATTCAGGTAAAATCCAGAAAACCTTCCATATGAAGCATTGAAATTTGCATTCGCATAAGGGAAGAAAATCGCATTAAGAACGATACTAAGAGCACCTAAAAGTAAAATCAAATAAATATCCCGTGTGCCTGAACGGTAAAAAACCTCAGTTCCGCAAATCACAAGGACCATAAATCGGAGAAACTCTTTCAAAAAATAGTTTTTAGGATCCACTAGTTGAAAGTTCAAGCCACTCAAAATGAAATAGGTTAACCCCAGCAAAATAAAAGGCAATAGTGGGCGGTGCTTTTCTTTTGCTAATATGAAGTAGGCTAATAAGAGGAGAGTAGATAAATAGCTGGTTAATGAGCCAAGACCGCTTCCGAAATATGCCAAAGAATAAGATGGAATATTGCAGAGCAATAAAAATAGAATAGCATATTTTAAAATTTGAAACATTCTTCGAAGGTCTAAGAAGGTAGTGGGGCTCTATACTGTTTTAAAGTAAAAAAGAATAGAATTACATTTCGAAAGATCACGGCTACTGTCGAAGATATGGCGATACCAATCACACCATATGAGTCAATTAACATGAAATTCAAAATAAGGTTTATGACAATACTTAGAAAGCTCACAATCGCCATGTAACTGTTTTTGTTGATACTAGTAAGAAAATTCACTAGAAAGACTCCTATTATTCTAAATGGAATGTATATGAGAAAAATTTGTTGAATTTTAGATACGACCAATGTGTCTTGTCCAGTGAATTCTCCACGCTCGAATAAAAGACGTATAACGAAATTAGACGAAATTATTCCAATAATGGCAATAATGGCACCTCCAACAAATCCTATTTTTAAAAGTCTGAACAGTTCACTGAATGCCTTTGTTCTATTGTGTAGAACCATTTTTGAAAAACGTGGCAGAAAAACGTTTCCCAAGGCAATTGCCACAATACCAAGAACAAATGCGGGGATTTTTTCGGCATAATTAATCGCAGCTATTGATCCAATAAATAATTGTGCGGCAAAATATTGATCTACAATTCTGTGAAGACCTGCAAAGATGCTCGAAGTCATTTTAATCGGAACTTGCTTCAGCATAATCACGGCATTTGCATTACGAGATATTTGCGGTGTAAGTTGGAAAACACCAAGTCGTTTACAGACGATAACCAAATAAATAAACGCGAGAAAGGATCCGATAAGGCTGCTTATCGCCAATGTTAATTCACCCAGGATATTTCTAAAAAAAAGTATGCATATAATAATTGAAATAGGCATAAATATACCTTGGAATGTAGAAAGCTTGAATTCTGATTTGATATTCAACAGTCCTGCGAGTAGTGCTGAAAACCCCCAAAAGAGCACACAAGGAGCTAGCCAATAAAACTGTCGTTTAATCAACTGATAATAGGAAGCATCATGACCCGGAAAGAAGAATTCAACATAAATGTCCGAAAAGATTACCGCAATTATCATGAAGAAAATTGAAATTAGTCCCGTAATCAAAAAGCCTGTTGTCTGAAAAGGACCTATGTTATTCCCGGTTCTAATTTCTGCTATATAGTTTGGTATAAAGACGCTATTGAAGGATTGTATAAAAATGCTTTGAATTAAACCGGGGATCAAAAAAGCAATGAAATATGTATCTAGTATTATTGATAGTCCAAAATTTGAAGCAACAAGTGTTTCTTTATAAAATCCAATAGCTTTCACTAATATGGTGATGCTTCCAACCACCAAAACATTCCCAATAACCGCGTTTTTGGAAAATGAGGCATAAAGGTCTGTAATGAATTTTTTCAAGAATAAAACACTTAAGATTTTTTAAATGTAATTTTTAACAAGGCAATCATTAATGAGGCTATTCCAGTTTTGAATAATTTTTCGCAGCTCATACTTTTCAACAGATTTAGAGGCGTTATTTCCAAACTCACTTCTCAAATCAGGACTATCTATCAATTTCTGAAGTCCGACAGAAAAAGCTTCAGTGTCATTAACATCGACAAGGAAGCCATTTACTTCATTCGAAATGAGCTCAGAAGGCCCGGTAGGGCAATTCGTGGAAATACATGGTAAACCGAAATACATGGCCTCCAAAAGTGCATTAGGAAAGCCTTCAAATATTGAGCTGAAGGCGAAGATGGATGCAGAATTATAATATTCGTAAATATCCTTCTTTCTTCCAGGTAAATCTACACTATTCTGCAGTTTAAGTTCTTTTATAAGTTGCTCATATTCAATACGTTTTTCTCCATCACCTACAATAATTAACCTCCAATCCCCAATTGGGATTTTGCCGAATGACCGTATTAACATTTCATGATTTTTTTGATCAGTAAAACGACCTACCGAAAGAATGATTTTCTGTTTCGGGGTATCTTTATTTCTCTTATTTGCAAAATCAGGATTTAGTGGATTGGGTAAAATCGAAATTTTGTTGTTGCTTACGTAGTTGGATAGAATTTTTTTTATTGGTGATGTCTGGACAGTGACGTGATTAGCGAACGGATAAGTAAGTCGGGTTAAAATTGACCAAAACTTAGTGGGTCGGTCTTTGTCAGGATTATTTCTAATAGATATAATTGCTTTTATCGAACAGATTTTTGCTGCGATTATCGATAAAACATTCGCGCTAGTCAAAAACCCGATAATCAGATTTATTTTTTGTTCTTTGAGTATGTTTACCAATGCTTTTAGAATCTTAATGTTTGTTTTTATTGCTTCTAAAAGGGAGCTACTAGGATTAATGCTGTCCGTGCAGTGAAAAAGTTTTATTTCCGGACTTAATTGATAATATGGATTGCCTGTTGAATATGTTATAATAGTAACTGGACGTTCTTTCACCAATTCATTCGCCAATATCGTTACAACTCTTTCTGCTCCACCTGAGCCAAGAGAAGGTAAGAGAAAGGCGATTTTTTCATTTGACATTGCAGTTTCCGTTTGCTATTAGGCATTCAAATGTATTGTTTTGAAATGCAGTCTTAAAAACATTGTTTTTATTTAACCGGTAAGCAGACTTTCATATCCGGCATTTAAGAGTATTTCTGCTACTTCAGTGTAATTTGAAACTACTTCTGATTGCTTTTTACTAATACGTTTTTTCAAATTTGATTCCAGATTTAGGTCATTGGTGCAAACTCCCAGGAATCGGCATACTTTATTAAATTCCTCGTCATTCCTTCGAAGATCTTCATATGCGACTTCCAGAACCGGACAGGGGTTTAACCTCAATATGATTTTGGCTTTCTTAACATTCTTTTCAAGTCTACGGATACTGCTTATCAATGTATCAGTATTAAGGTTAAGTTGAACTTTTTCTGTTTTACCTTCATGAGCAGAAACATGGAAAAGTCCTGTGCTTTTGGCTGCTTCAGAAGAAATGATTACGTCCAAATGATTTTTTCTCACTAAATGAATAATCCGTAAAGGACGGATATTTATATAAGCGAGGATTTCAGGAAATGCCTTAAGTTGAGAATACATTAATTTAAAGCCAACTGTCCCACTTCGTTTATAAAGACCGTTCAAATATGAGAACACCTTAATTGGCCTGGTAATTCCGATACGTTCATACTTATCTACAAATCTTGGATATTCATCGCAACCTGCCATGGCCGGAGAAATCCTTTTTTTTGCATAAAATAATTCTTCATGCCCTTCTACTTCACTTTGGTGATTTAATCGGTCGATCAGCCATGTGGATCCGGTACGTTGAGTCGTTAAAACCAAGAATTTAAGAGGCTTTTTTGATTTGTTCTCACTCATTTTTGAAAAGTGTAGTTAATTGAAAGTATAAAAAGCAATTGAATACCTATAACAGGTGAAATTCGGTTTTTACTTAACACAAATATCAATCGCTATTTAAGCAAACGGTATTTAATTTGATATACTGCTTCAAAATTAGACCAGTTACTGGAAACCATTTTTGAATTATGATCGATTTAAAAAATGGGTTGGCATCTTAAGACTAATTAAGCCCTAAGGTATGAAGCAACATATAAGGGGATTGTCCTAAGAAATCTTAGGGACGGAAAGAAAGATAAGAAAGCTGCAAAGTCAGTTAGAATATGTACCGGCCGAGTCAACCGACTCTTTGTCTAAGGAATGATATGGGTGGCGGCAAGAGGAGATAACGAATGTTTCTTACTGGATAATATAATCACAAAGGAATTTTAAACACATTAAGAGTTGTATAACCCTTACCCTATTCGAAATCCACTTGGTTCATGTATTCTTCAATATTTTCATAACCATCACCGTCAAAATCTCCCCGATAACTTTCATTCAATGAGCCAAAATGAATTATCTCCCATGCATCTGACATTCCATCGTTATCAGTGTCAAAATCAGCTGGTCTGCTATTATGTGGAATTTCAGGAAGAATCCATTTTGAGGCATTTCCTTGATCATAATTTTGATTATTCCGAACAATGCTAAGTTGGTTGCTGTCAAACTCATCTCTATAAATCTGAACTTTACCAAAATCATCCAAATATTTATATGCTCCTACATCTCCTAGTATCACCAAGTCCTGAAATGCATTCTGAGGACTTTTGGGCGCAGCAGGATTAGGGAATCCATTTGTTGGAGAACTCATAAAATAAGAAGAAGGGGCCATAGTAATCTCATCTCGAAGAGTCCAGATTCCAGCGTTATTTCCTTCAGAACCGCTATAAAGACCCTCGAAATAGTTATTTGAAGTATATATACGTGGATTACTATCAATATCTTCTCTCACCTTATTCCTAGATGAGGACCCGCTGTAATAATTCCCAATCTCATTAACCAATATGTCATGATAGACTGAAGTCTGTTTGCTTGGGGTATCATGAATTATGTTATTGATTTTTTCCCCTCTACCATCAAATGCCATATTCGGGGTTCGATTAACCGAAACAGAAACATTGTTAATCCAAGAAATTAAATCAACATATTTTTCTGGGGAGCCATCTTGGTTAGGGTTTATTTCGGTATAAGATCCTGTACCTGAATCCGCTATGAGATTGTTGCTGAATGTGAAATTAGTCATGGGATACGCGGGAACATGTTGAGACCGAATAAAAGCACCCATTGCCTTGTCTTGGGCAAACGAAGCTGAGCAATGGTCCATAATCAGATTCTTACCTCCGTAAAAAAGAAAGGCCCAAGTAAAAGCATCGTCAGAGGTATCCAAAACCCCATCTCTGTTATAAATAGGCCGACTTCTGAGATACCTTATTATTAGATTTTGGTTGTCACCATACCTTCCATTTAAACGAAATGTTCCACCGGTCAGGGTGATACCACCTCTTGGGGCTGACTGACCAAAAACGGTCTTGTTGTTAATTTCAGTAATTCCATCAAAGCCAAATTCGGAAGTTACTCCACCTTTGCCAAGGTCAATATTTCCAGAGACATTGAAAACAATATAACCGACCTGATCATTTCGAAGCGCTTCATAAAACCCTCCGGTATAATATTCATCGTTAGCACCAGAAGACGGATGATATTCCAAAGGCTCATTTTTATTAAGTGAAGTTATAATCGCCAAGGCCTTACCACGGCCACCTGACGCAATAGAACCACCGCCAAATGCTGAAGGAAATGCTTTTAAGGGTCCGTTTGACTGTTTGAAAGATTCGGGATTTGAATCTGGAACGGGTTCCGAAGAAGTCGTTTCCGAATTCTGTGTCTCATTCTCAACAGAATCATCATTCTTCTTTTTATCTACAGAAGAGGATCCATTATCAACAACATAGTCGTAAAGCAGATCGGAATCTTTACTACAGCCGATCAGGAGGGTTATGAAAAAACATAGCACAATCATGCGGGGTGAAGTGGGGATTCGGTATTTCATGCGCAATTTAGGGTTAAGTTTCTTAGGTAAACCAATTTGGGTTTAGTAAAAATATTTAAATTGTTGGAATCATCGATAAAAACAAGAATTTATTCGATGAAGTGCACTATTTGACACAAACTTAACTGCTTACGTGACTAGGGGAAGTTTGGATTTTAGAAATGAAGTTATTCGATAAACGGCATTTTTTTTTAACAGCTTATTAAGATTTGATGCTATTTTGAGCTGGATTATTTTGATCTACCCGCAAGTACCCGAATGCCTTTTAATGAAACCTCCATTAATAATCGGATCGTTTTTGTAAAGCAAAATGCCGGAATAAGTCCGGCATTTTAAATGGGCTTAGAAATCGGTGATTTAAATCTTCGACTGCTGTGGGAATTTAAAGTCTACCATCGGTTTAGATGGACAGAACGCTTTTTACATCGTACAGAACGCCATTAGGCTCCTTCTGAAGCTTGACCAGATCCATCGAAAGAAAGCTTTCGTGTGCAACTGTTAGCACAACCGCATCAAACCTCCCTTGCGGTGGTTGAGATTCGAGTTCCAATCCATATTCATGTTTTACCTCTTGCTCGGAGGCCCAGGGATCGTATACGGTGACATTGGCGCCATAGCTTTCGAGGTTTCGAACAACGTTTATGGCCTTTGTGTTCCTCACATCCGGGCAATTTTCCTTGAAGGTAATCCCCAGCACAAGGATTTTACTTCCCTTAATTTTGATATCCTTCTGAACCATGAGTTTTACAACCTCGGAAGCCACGTATCCACCCATGGTATCATTCATCCGGCGGCCGGCCAGGATAATCTCCGGGTGGTATCCGTACTGCTGGGCCTTTTGCGCCAGATAATAAGGATCCACCCCAATACAATGACCGCCACAAGGCCAGGTTTGAAGGGAAGAAAATTCCATTTTGTTCCAGCAGCTTTTAATACTTCATTGGTGTCAATATCCATGAGATTGAAGATTTTAGCCAATTCATTGACAAAAGCAATGTTGATGTCCCTCTGAGAGTTCTCAATTACCTTGGCTGCTTCGGCCACTTTGATACTTGGGGCGAGATAGGTGCCTGCCTCAATTACGGAAGCATAGACTTCGTCTATTTTTCTCGCAGCTTCCGGGGTGGAACCGGACGTTACCTTTAATATTTTTTCCACCGTATGTTTTTTATCACCCGGGTTGATTCGTTCGGGTGAATAACCCACATAGAAGTCACGGTTAAATGTCAAGCCGCTCGTTCTTTCCAAAATGGGGACACATTCTTCTTCAGTCAGTCCCGGATATACGGTACTTTCATAAACTACAATATCACCTTCCTTTAAAACACGGCCAACGGTTTCGCTTGCCTTGAACAGGGGGATAAGGATCGGTCGATTGGTACTGTCCACTGGTGTTGGGACTGTTACGATATAAAATGTGCAATCCTCGAGAGCATCGAGATTGTCCGTACAATAGAGGCCCGTTTCGAATTCCCGGTTATCCTTCAGTACTGCCTTCAGGAGAGCTTCTTCTACCTCAAGGGTGCTATCATGCCCTTTTTGTAATTCAGTTATTCGCTCGCTGTTAATATCAAATCCGACAACGTGATATTTGGTTGCCAGCAATCTGGCGAGGGGTAGTCCAACAGATCCCAATCCGATGATGCCAATTTTCATAAGTGATTTATTTTTAACATTTTACTTAAGCGCTTGGTTGCCGCTCCAAATTTTCCCAGTACCATTTGACGGCTTCCAGGAGGCCGGATCGAATATCGAATTGAGGGTCATAACCCAGTAGGTTCCTTGCTTTGTCAATCGATGCCAGCGAATGCGGGATGTCCCCAAGCCGCTCAGGCCCGTATACAGGTTCTATGGCACCAATTGCCGGGTCGTACTCAGAAAGGAATTCCCGCAACAGAAAATACAACTCAGCCAGACTGGTTCGATCACCGTAAGCTACATTGTAAACGGAATTTAGTGCCTCCTGGGTACTCACAATGATACTTCTCAAATTCATTTCCACCACATTGTCGATGTAGGTAAAATCCCTGGAATAGTCCCCTTTACCATTGATGGTGGGTGATTCGTGGTTCATGAGTTGCATCACGAACTTGGGTATTACGGCCGCATACGCGCCATTCGGATCTTGTCTGCGGCCGAACACGTTAAAATAGCGTAGTCCGATAGTCTCCAGTCCATAGGTTTTGGAAAAGATATCCGCGTATAATTAATTGACATACTTGGTGATCGCATAGGGTGAGAGCGGTTTACCGATGTGCTCTTCAACTTTGGGCAATTCCTTGGAATCCCCATAAGTGGAAGAACTTGCGGCATAAATGAAGCGCCGAATCTGCTGATCTCTTGAGGCCACCAGCATATTGAGAAAGCCGTTTACGTTCACTTCATTGCTGGTAATCGGGTCTTTGATTGATCGCGGCACAGAACCAAGGGCTGCCTGGTGCAAAACGAAGTCCATGCCTGAGCAAGCCTGTTGGCAAACCTCCAGTTCCCGGATATCTCCCTCCATGAACTCAAAAGATTCGAGCCCCAGAAAGGGTTCTATATTCGCTTTTTTACCGGTTGCAAAATTATCCAGGCAGCGAACATGGTTACCATTTGCCAGCAAGGCCTGGCACAAGTTGCTTCCTATAAAACCAGCACCTCCGGAAACGAGAATTTTGAGATCACTGTTGAGTCTCAGGTATGTAAAATCCATCAAAACGTCTATTGATGTTCAAAAATGTGTAGAAAAGAGTATTACAAAGGTAGGAAATCTGGTGAGGTGGCTAGTAATTGGAAGAGCAAATCCGTGAAGCTATTTGTAGTATGACCGATACCACGAAACAAACCGTTCAACACCCTCTTTAATGGGAGTATTGGGCCGGTAATCGTAATCCCGGATCAAATCATTGACATCCGCCCAGGTCCGTTCCACATCCCCTGGCTGCATGGGCAGCATCTGCCGGGAAGCCTTTTTCCCGAGGCTGTTTTCGATCGCCTGGATGAAATCCAGCAGCTTTTCGCTCCGGTTGTTGCCGATATTGTAAACCCGGTAGCGGTCGGCTTTTTCCTGTCGTTTCCCAAAGGGCGTCTCCACCACGCGGACCACTCCTTCGGTTATATCGTCAATATAGGTGAAGTCCCGTTCCATCTTTCCGTGGTTGAAGACTTTGATCGGGCGGTCATTGACAATGGCGTCGGTAAACAGGAAAAGCGCCATGTCGGGTCGTCCCCAGGGTCCATAAACCGTGAAAAACCGCAGGCCGGTAGTCGGGAACCCATAAAGGTGGCTATAGGTGAATGCCATTAGTTCGTTGCTCTTCTTGGAGGCGGCATACAGGCTGATAGGGTGGTCGACACGATCCGTCGTTTCAAAGGGCACCTTGGAATTGGTCCCGTAAACGCTCGAACTACTCGCATAGACCAGGTGTTTGATTCCAAAGTGCCGGCAATTCTCCAGGATATTTAAAAAGCCCACGATATTACTGTCAATGTAGGCTTCCGGATTTTCCAGGCTGTATCGGACACCTGCCTGGGCTGCGAGGTGGCAGACCACGTCGAACTGTGTATCCTTAAAGAGCTGGCGCAAATTCTCCCGGTCTTCCAGGTTCAAGCGAATAAAATTGAATGCCTCAAAAGTTGCGCTGCTACAATGCATTCCGAAATTTTCGGCATCGTCCCTGTCGATGCCCAGTTCGTCAAGGCGGGCAAACTTCAGATCGGGATCGTAATAGTCGTTGATATTATCCAGCCCGACCACCTGGTGTCCTCGTTCCAGCAAGGCCTTACTTACATAAAATCCGATAAATCCGGCAGCACCGGTAACCAAAATCTTCATGGACGTGGTTTATATGTATTCAAATCAGCAGCGAAATTCCGTTAAATAATCCGGAATGGCCTTTTATTTTATTCAATTGTGGAAAAACTCTCGATAAAGTGAATAAATCACCCCTTCCCGGGGCCTAATTTCGTATCTTAATTAGCGAATTTTACGCGTGTTTCTAAAATGGCTGTGCCTGCGGGGCAGATGTTTCAAGTTATTCCTAAATAATCAATTATCAAAAAAACCAATGATGAGGGAATAAGGTCCGATCCCCCGGTAACAGCAGTTTAAAAACCATCGTGGAAACAGTTAATCGAGAGTTTAAAAGATTTGGGCGAATAGTTGCCAAATCTTGGGTTCGAACTCAAATTTGATGCTACTTTTATGCTGCCTTTTGTGCTTGTTCCCTGCGGGGAGCAACGAATAATCTGAACCTATCTGATTGGAAACCATTACAAAAACTAGAATCTGGCTTTCATCGCCCCACATGGGTGGACGCGAGCAATCTTTCGTGAATGAAGCTTTTGACTCGAATTGGATTGCACCTTTGGGACCCAATGTGGACCGCTTTGAAGAGGCAATTGCCTTGCAACTGGGTGGAACCGTCGAGGTAGCAGCCTTGAGTTCCGGTACCGGGGCGCTGCACCTGGGTCTGGAAATTTTGGGGGTCAAGCCGGGAGATGAGGTAATTTGCCAGAGTTTTACTTTTTCTGCATCTGCCAACCCCATTTGCTATTTGGGGGCCCGACCCGTTTTTGTGGACAGTGAACGGGATACCTGGAACCTGGATGCCAACCTATTGGCAAACGCAATAGAAGACCGGATGCGCGCCGGCAAAAAACCTAAGGCTATTGTAGCCGTACACCTTTATGGCATGCCCTACAACGCCGAAGCAATAGGTTTGGTGGCTCAGGAATATGGTATTCCTGTACTGGAGGACAGTGCGGAGTCCCTTGGAAGCACCTACAATGGGGTAGCTTGCGGGACCCTTGGGGATATCGCCATTTTATCCTTTAATGGGAATAAGATAATAACCACCTCGGGGGGCGGGGCGCTTGTGACCTCGAGGAAGGAATGGAAGGAACGTGCGGTCTACCTGGCCACCCAGGCCCGCGATGACGCCCCGCACTACCAGCATTCCACCGTGGGGTATAACTACCGCATGAGCAACGTACTGGCCGGTATCGGCCGTGGGCAGATGGAAGTCCTGGATGATCGGGTCACAGCCCGCCGGAGGAATTTTGACTTTTACAGGAATTTCCTTGGGGGCATTCCCGGGATCGAGTTCCTTGCAGAACCACAGGGCTATTATTCAAACCGCTGGCTCACCTGTATGCTCACACCCTCATATGAGGTCCGTGAAAAAATCAGGAAGGCGCTATTGGAAGAAAACATTGAATCCAGGCCACTTTGGAAACCCCTCCACCTGCAGCCGGTGTTTGAAAATTCACCGAATTATCTAAATGGGGTTAGCGAGGACTTGTTTGACCGGGGGCTTTGCCTGCCTAGCGGTTCGAACCTTTCTGGGGAAGACCTGGATCGCGTGGTCGGTACTATAACGAAAACACTACAGAATGATTAAGAACTACCTTGTCAACAACGCACACCGCTATGCCTCCAAATGGCTGGTTCTGGCTATCGACATCGGTCTGGTATTTGTCTCATTCATCCTGTCGTACCTGATCCGTTTTAATCTCACCCTGAACTTTGCCACGGAAAACCTGTTGCTGCAATTGCCGGTAATCTGTGGAGTGGCCCTGATTGCGTTCCTGCTCACCGGATCCTATAAGGGTGTGGTTCGTCATACAGGGGTTCGGGACGTCTATAACATTTTCAATGCCATCTGCCTCTCGAGCATCCTCGCCATTACAATGGTCATTTTCAACAGGAAGATGGGCGTCCTGGAAGGTTTTACCATCCCGCTATCCATCATCATCATCCACAGCCTGATCAGTTTTATTGCGCTCACCGCCTCTCGCTATGTTTTTAAGGCGATGTTCTTTAACCTGATCAAGCAGTTTAAGCCTACCAAAAATGTGCTCATCTATGGGGCAGGGGAAGCCGGGATCGTCACCTATAATGCCCTTACCGGGCATTCGGGTAGCACTTCCAAGGTAATCGGTTATATCGATGACGACCCGATGAAAGTTGGGAAAATCATTAACGGGGTGCGCGTTTATGGCAGGGAGGAACTGAATGCTTTTTTCATCGACAAAAAGAATATTGCCGAGATCATTGTCAGTATCCACGGGGAAGACAGCCGGTTCCTGAAAGAACTGGTGGAAGAACTGGTGGAATTCCCGATACAGGTGAAGATCGTCCCCCCTGTGGAAAACTGGATCAACGGCGAACTGAAAGTTTCTCAGATCAAACAGGTGCAGATCGAGGACCTCCTCAACCGTGTGCCCATTGACATCCGCAGCCCAAAGATCATGAATGAGCTGAACGGCAAGAGCATTCTGGTTACCGGGGGTGCCGGATCCATCGGCAGCGAAATTGTCCGGCAAATCATCCACTACAAATATAAATCCCTGGTTATACTGGACCAGGCAGAATCGGCCCTGTATGACCTTCAGATGGAGCTCAAACAGAATAATTTCCACAATTTCATCCCGGTTGTGGCGGATATCCGCGACAAGAACCGGATGAATGTGTATTTCCAGGAACACAAGCCGGATATCGTATTCCATGCCGCGGCCTACAAGCATGTTCCCCTGATGGAATACAATGCCTATGAGGCGATAAAAATCAACGTGGCAGGAACCAAATCTTTGGTAGACCTGTCCCTGAGCCATGGCGTGGAAAAGTTTGTGTTCGTATCCACCGACAAGGCGGTGAACCCGACCAATGTCATGGGGGCGACAAAACGCATAGCGGAGATGTACATCAGCTGTATGCACCAGGAACAAAAAACCAAATTCATCACCACCCGTTTCGGCAATGTACTCGGGTCCAACGGATCGGTAATCCCATTGTTTAGGAAGCAGATTGAAAAAGGGGGGCCGCTTACAGTTACCCACAAGGATATCACGCGCTATTTCATGACCATCCCCGAGGCTTCCCAGTTGGTACTGGAGGCCGCTTCAATGGGCGAGGGCGGTGAGATCTTCATCTTTGACATGGGCGAGTCCGTAAAGATCTTTGATTTGGCCAAAAATATGATCAAGCTTTCCGGCCTGCGGTATCCGGAGGATATCGATATCAAGATTACGGGCCTGCGGCCGGGGGAAAAACTCTATGAAGAATTGCTGGCATCCGGGGAAAATACGCTGCCTACCTACCATAAAAAGATTATGATCAGCAAGGTCCGGGAGCTGGATTACACCGATGTGCGATCCATGATAGACGAATTGTGTATCTCTAATATGTTCTTCAGTGGGGATACGGTGAGGCTCATGAAGAAGATCGTCCCGGAATACGTTTCCAAGAATTCCGAATTCTGCAAGCTGGACGAGCCCGGGGAAAAAGAGAAGCCCGAAAACGAAAAAGAACCGTCCTCCCCCCGTCATCTCAGTATATGAGCAGTTATCCCTTATATTCGCCAACAAATATCCAACCATGAGAACATGCAATCTGAGTAATTATCTATGCCTGGGCCTCCTGGCCCTATTCGTCAGCTCCTGTGCCTCCCGCAAGGATGTGGTTTATTTCCAGGATACCGGAAGCTTTGAAACCATTGTAGATAACCAAAAAACTAGTACGAAATTCAAGGTGGATGACCTGGTTTCCATTCATGTGTCTTCTTTGGATCCGGAGGCGAGTGCCCCGTTCAACTTGTATAGGGGGCAGAGTGAGGGCGGTTTTCGTGCGGAACAGGTGGACTATCTTGTAGACCAGGATGGTATGATTGATTTCCCGGTTATCGGGAAAGTCAAAATCGAGGGATTGTCCCCGGATGAGTTGAGAAGCCTGCTCCGGGAACGCCTGTCCGAATACCTGAAGGACCCAATCATCAACATCCGGCTGCGGAATTTTACGGTGACCGTGCTTGGGGAAGTAAACCGGCCGGGGACCTATCCGGTCAACGGGGAACAGATCACCATTTTGGAAGCACTTGGCCTGGCTGGCGACCTATCGCTTCGCGCAGTGCGGACCAATGTGCTGGTAATCCGGGATTTCAACGGCACAAAAGTCTATAACCGCATCGACATGACATCCAAGGATATGACGAAGTCACCGGTCTATTATCTTACCCAGAACGATGTGGTTTATGTGGAGCCCAACAATTCGGGTATCAAATCCACGAACCTTGACCAAAGGGCCGGTATCTATGTGTCATTGTTTTCGCTTTTGATAACCTCCACAGTACTGATTATTACACGTACGAATTGATATAAATTTCATTTTCCCACCCTGTCTATGGACGTACCTACTGCCGGCAATGGCAAATCACTAAATTACAAGGAACTCCTCAACCCTTATATGAGGCGATGGAAGTGGTTCGCTTTCTGCGTTGTGGTAGCCCTTGCCCTGGGATACCTGTTGATCCGCTATTCAACACCCCAGTATGCCGTAAACGCCAAGATCCAGATTATCCAGGACCAGAATGGCACCACTGAGATGACGGCCTTCCGGGACCTGGACCTTTTTATGGGGGGGAATACCCAGGTACAGGACGAGGTTGAAATTTTAAGTTCCAGGAGCAATCTGATCGAGGTGGTAAAACAGCTCGGACTGAACATCAAAATTTTCACCAAAGGGAATATTCACAACACCCTGATTTATAAAGATCCGCCTTTCCGGGTCAATTACCTGATACCGGATTCTCTGATCTTCCTCGCCAAGGACAGTTTTGTCGTGGATATTGTATCGGAAACCGAATTTGATCTGACGGCCGACGAGGATTCACCGGCTAAACGCTACAGTTTCGGGAATACCATTGAATCCCCGGTGGGCGACATCGTCCTGTTGCCCAACGATATGGATATGAACAAGTTCATGGGGCGGGAGTACATTGTTAATATCAACCCGATCGGGGACGTGGCACAGGCCCTAAAAGCAAACATTCAGATTTCCCTTACAGACGAATACTCGAACATCGTTTCCATAATGTTGAACGACCCGGTGGAGCAAAAAGGGATCGATATCCTGAATGCGCTTATCAATACGTATAATCAAAATGCTATTTCAGACAAGAAGGCCATTGCAGACCGCACTTCCCAGTTTATCAACGAGCGGATTAGCGATATTTACGGGGACCTATCCACCGTGGATCAGACAGCCGAAGAATATAAGTCCGATAGGGGTATAGCGGATTTGGCATCCCAATCAAGTATCAACCTGAATATGGGTGCCACAAGTAGACAACAATTGGACAATGCCAGTATGCAGCTGAATATGGCTGTTTCTATGCAGGATATCGTCGATGACCAGGAGGGTTACGAATTGCTGCCTTCGAATATCGGTATTGACGACCCAACGATTGCAACGACTACGGCGCGCTATAATGAATTGGTTTTGGAGCGTCAGCGGCTGCTGAAGAGTTCCAATGAGCGGAACCCTATAATCGTAAACCTGGATCAACAGATTGAAGGCCTGAAACGCAACCTGCAATCCAGCCTGAACAGCATGACCAACAACCTGACTCTACAGGTAAATAACCTGAGCGGTCAGTTGTCCCGGATCAATTCCCGCATATATTCCGCCCCCGGTAACGAGCGCGCCCTTAGGGACATTGCCCGTCAGCAGCAAACCACGGAATCTCTGTATCTCTATCTCTTGCAGAAGCGGGAGGAATCCCAGATTGCTTTTGCTTCTGCGGCACCAAAATCCAAAATCGTGGACAGGGCCTATGGGGTAAGCGAATTCCCGGTATCCCCCAAAAAGCCCATTATCTATTTGGCAGCCTTCATTTTTGGGATGCTTATTCCTTTTGGTTTAATTTATATAGGGCAATTACTAGACGACAAGGTACACAACAAGGTGCAGATCGAAAAGATCACGGGGTCTATCCCGGTACTCGCGGAGCTCCCAAAACTTGGGAAAAAGGAGAGTACCCTCGTAAAAACGGGCGAACGGACCGTGCTGGCCGAATCCCTGCGGATCCTCCGGACCAACCTGGACTACCTTATTCGCGCCAAACGCGGCGCCGGCTCCCGGAAACACAACCTGATCTACGTGACCTCCAGCGTACCGGGTGAAGGGAAAACGCTGATTTCTTCGAACCTGGCCATGATCTATGCGAACACGGGCAAGAAGGTCCTGCTGATCGGGGCGGATATCCGGAACCCAAAGATCTATCAGTTCTACTCGGGCAAGAATGTGGACCAACTGAACCGACCCAGACGATCAACTGATATACAGGGACTTACTGAATTCCTTATCGACCGCTCGCTGACCTCCAGGCAGATAATCAACACGCTGCTGGCCAATGAACAGGAAATCGATGTGATCTACTCCGGGCGGATCCCACCGAACCCGGCAGAATTGCTGATGAGCGAGCGGATGCACCACCTGTTGGAAGAAGCGTCGGAAAAATACGATTACGTAATAGTGGATACAGCCCCGCTCATGGTGGTCTCCGACACGCTGTTAATCAGCCAGTACGCGGATATTGTCCTCTATGTGATGCGTGCGGGGATGACCCAGTTGAAAGTGCTGGACTTTCCGATGAAGCTCAGAAAGGAGGGCAAGCTCCCAAGCCTTGCCTTTATCGTGAACAATGTCAAGGAATCCAACCTGGGGTATGGGGGCAAATACGGCTATGGGTATGGAAAGACCATGAAAAAATGGTGGAAACTGGGCTGAGGTCCTTTGTTGAAAATCTGAGCCCGATTCCAGATTTTGAGGATGCTCTTTTTTAAGTAGCGGGCCTTTAATGAAAGTTTAAAAACCCCATTTATTTGTTGGAAATCAGCGGCTAGCATCTGGCCGTGTCGTTTACCGAAGAACCCTCCCGCTTAATCGATTTTAGCCGGGCCTTTTTCATAGGGCCCGGGTCATGGTTTATCTTTGGACATTGGGGGTTTACCGAAAAAAAATTGCGCACTAACAGTTGTTGAAATGAAAAAAAATTACCCGAGCCTCTTTAACGGTTTAAAATCACTTTTCCTTCTTCCTGTCCTCTTCCTGGTTGCCCAGGAAGGATATTCTCAGATCAATTTTGCAGAGAGCCAACTCTCCTTTGGCAGTTTCGCAAATGTGTCTTCCGGGGTTACTGCTCTGGAATTTGGCCCGGACGGCCGCTTATATATCGCAGAATATCCAGGAACCATAAAGGTGGCTACTATTGAACGATCTGGACCTACGAGCTATTCGGTCATAGCGATGGAAACCCTGACAGGGGTGAAGGATATCGTAAACCATGACGATGATGGTACGCCCTGCAGCGGTGCCAGCGGGGATTGTAGTAGCCGGGAAACCACCGGCCTTACCGTGGGCGGTACGGTCCAGAACCCAGTGATCTACGTTAGTTCAAGTGATTTCCGGATCGGTGCAGGTGCCGGCGGGGGAAATGGGGATGTGGACCTGGATACGAATTCGGGCATCATTACCCGGTTCTCCTGGAACGGGAGTTCCTGGGATGTGGTGGATATGGTTCGGGGACTGCCCCGGTCCGAGGAGAACCACGCCACGAATGGCCTGGAACTGGTGAATATCAATGGGACAGACTTCCTGATTGTCGCTTCCGGAGGGATCACCAATGGGGGCGCCCCTTCGACAAATTTTGTTTATACGTGCGAATATGCGTTGTCAGGCGCCGTGCTTTCCATCAACCTGGACATGCTGGAATCCATGCCGATCAACACAGACGGCAATGGGCGTAATTATATCTATGACCTGCCTACCCTGGACGACCCGACCCGGGCCAATGCGAATGGTATCACGGATCCGGATTCGCCCGGATACAACGGGGTGGATGTAAACGATCCCTTCGGGGGCAATGACGGCCTTAACCAGGCCATCGTCGTTCCCGGCGGGCCGGTACAAATCTATTCCCCGGGTTACCGGAATGCTTATGACCTCGTAGTTACCGAAAGCGGTGCCCTGTACGTAACCGACAACGGCGCGAACCAAGGGTGGGGAGGATTCCCCGAAAATGAAGGAACCGCCAGCGTTACCAATAATTACGACCCGTTGGAACCCGGCAGCCAGTCTGCTTCCGGTGGCGAGCAGATTAATAACAAAGACCATCTGCAACTGGTGACGACGGACATTCAGAATTACAGCGCCGGGACGTATTACGGGGGGCACCCCAACCCGACCCGGGCCAACCCGAATGGTGCAGGTTTGTTTACGGCCCCTGCGGCAAGCGGCTTGTCCGGGGCTGTTTTCCGTACGCTGATCTACGATCCGGACGGTTCCCGCGGGGCTGGCTATACCACAGACCCCAGCATTGCCCTCCCAGCCAACTGGCCGCCTGTGCAAAACGCTAACGGCGTGGAAGGGGACTGGCGCGGTCCGGGGATTTTCAACCCGGATGGCCCGGATGACAACCCGGTAACCAACTGGGGTACAAATACCAATGCTATTGCTGAGTATACCGCTTCCAATTTTGGCGGCATAATGCAGGGGAATCTAATTGCCGGGGCAAGTGGAAATCCTCATGTTCTTCGAAGGGTAGAGCTTAATCCTAATGGTTCACTTCAGAATCTTACTTCCAGTTTCCTGCCAGGTTTGGCAGGGAACCCGCTGGGGCTCACCTGTAATTCGGACGCCCAGATTTTCCCGGGAACCATTTGGGTAGGTACGCTCAATGGCGTGATTCAGATATTTGAACCCCAGGACTTTGTCGAGTGTATTGGCCCCGGTGAACCCGGATATGACCCGAATGCGGACAACGATTCCGATGGTTATACCAACCAGGACGAAGAGGACAACGGGACCGACCCCTGTAACGGCGGTTCTCAGCCCGGTGACTGGGACAAGGTGGCCGGCGATCCATTGGTTTCCGATTTAAATGATGCAGACGATGACGCTGATGGGATTGCAGACGCTTTGGACCCCTTCCAGCTGGGTGACCCGGCCACGGGGGGAAGCGACGCCTTTGAACTCCCGGTTCAGAACGACCTGTTCAATGACCAACAGGGATTGGGCGGGATCTTTGGCCTGGGGATGACCGGCCTGATGAACAACGGGGATACGGGTGCCAACTGGCTCGACTGGCTGGACCGCAGGGACGACCCGAACGATCCGAATCCAAACGACGTATTGGGCGGGGCTCCCGGGCTGATGACTTCGCATATGACCTCAGGTACATGTTTCGGAGCCACCAATACCCAGGAGAAAGGGTACCAGTATGGCATACAGATCGATCAGAATACCGGGATTACCACCGTGATTGGGAACCTGGTGGGACTGACCGGCCCCTTGCGCCTTTATGGGAACTCGGCCGCCGTTGGCGGCGAGCTGGGACATTTCATCGGGGACGGTACCCAGAGCAATTACATCAAGGTAGTCCTGACAGTAGACGGTATTACCGCCTTGCAGGAAATTAACGATGTACCCCAAACTCCGATCAATATCCCGATTGCAGTGGGTGCAAGGCCTTCAAGTGATATCCAGTTTTATTTTGTGATCGATCCGGCCACAGGAGAAGTGGACCTTGAATACGCCATTGACGGCGGGGCGCGAACTTCTATAGGGACGATTACCGCCCAGGGTAGTATCCTAACGGCGATTCAGGATGCCAATACGGACCTGGCGGTTGGATTTACAGGTACTTCAGGGACGCCCGGCGTTGAACTGGAAGGCACCTGGGACTTTTTGAATGTCATCGGGGAGGTGCCGACCATCGAGCAGCAAATCCCGGATATAACGCGGGTGATCAGCACAGCGGACGAAGATAATGACCTTGATGCCTTTTTCGAAGACGATGGAGGCGATGCCAACCTGACATATACCGTGGAATCCAATAGCAACCCGGCAATTGGGGCGGTGATAAGCGGAAATATTTTAACCTTGAGTTACCCGGCTACTCCCGAAATAGCCGATATTACCGTCCGCGCTACGGACCTCGATGGCTTTTTTGTAGAGCAGACCTTTACGGTCACCATTACGGATGCTCCCATTGTCCTGTACCGCGTCAATACCGGGGGGCCGGCACTTACCGCCATTGACGGCGGCTTAGACTGGGAGGTGGACCTGAATTCCCAGAACTCCCAGTACCTTGTAGAGCCGGCAACCAACAGGGTTTTCAATTCCTCAACCATGCCGGTAGATGGCTCCGTCAACCAGACGACCACTCCTTTGGAGATTTATGCCACGGAACGCTACGACCTGAATCCAGGACCTCCGAATATGACCTATTCCTTCCCGGTAGCCCTGGAGGGCAATTACGAAGTACGCCTTTATATGGGCAATAGTTTTGCAGAGACCTCCCAGCCCGGGGAACGTATATTTGACGTTACCATTGAAGGCGCCACGCTCCCGTTGCTCAACGATATCGACCTTTCGGGCACGTATGGGCACCAGGTAGGCACAGTGATTACCCATATCCTGAATGTAACGGACGGGGCTATTGATATTTCCTTCATCCACGGCGCCATCGAGAACCCATTGATCAATGCAATCGAAATCCTGGATGCCCCGGATAACGAAACCCCGATCTATGTTAACCCGATAGCCGATCAGATCGGGAATACCGGGCAGCAACTGGGCGGTAGCCTCGGTGTAAACGCCATCGGTGGGGATGGGAACCTGAATTACACCGCCACGGGTCTGCCCACCGGCCTGACTATAGAACCGACCAACGGGCAGATTGGGGGAACCATCGACCCCTCTGCCACGGCCGGAAGCCCTTACAATGTCTCTATCACAGTGGACGACAACGACGGCCTGACCAGTGATGCGGTAACCATCAACTTTGAGTGGACCGTAATTGAAGCTGCAGGTTATAGGATCAATGCGGCGGGCACCTCTGTGGCAAGCACAGATATTTATCTGGATTGGGAAGACAACAGTTCCTCCGGATCCCAGAGCGGGGGCAATTATTCCGTAAATACCGGCCTCAGGTCATTAATTGGGGGACTATCCTATGATCAACGCGATGTTTCGGTTCCTGCCTATATCGACGCGGCTACTTTCAATGCCTTGTATGCGGAAGAACGCTATGATGGCCCGGTGGCCCCTGAAATGGAGTACACCCTACCGATAGGAAATGGGGACTATGTAGTAAACCTATATGTAGGCAACGACTTTGCCGAGGCAAGCCAACCCGGACAACGCCTGTTTGATATCTTCCTTGAAGATGTGTTGGTGGCGGACGACTTTGATATGATTACCACTTTCGGACACCTGGTCGGCGGGGTTCTGAGTTTCCCTGTAACCGTTTCGGACGATGTGCTGAATATCCGCTTTGGCCATGTGGTAGAAAACCCGGCTATACGCGCAATTGAGGTTTTTGTCAATGATTTCTCTGACCTGACCTTGAACCCAATCAGTGACCGGAACAATGGCGGGGGGGAAAGCGTCAGTTTCTCGGCAAACGCCAGCGGCGGAGATCCCGGTGCTTCGAGTACATTTTATATCTCCGGACAGCCTCAGGGTATTGGTATTGACCCCAACACCGGGCAGATTTCAGGTACAGTGGCTTTTGAAGCCGGTTTCGGCGGCCCCAATGCTGACGGGGTACATACTACCCGGGTTACGGTCATGCGCCCGGGATCAGCACCCGCAACCCAGGTATTTACGTGGACGGTATCCCAGACATTGCTTTGGACGGATAAAAATGAAGATGAGAACTATACCGCAAGGCATGAGTGTTCTTTTGTTCAGGCCGGCGATAAATTCTACCTGATGGGCGGCCGGGAGAATGCGCAGACCCTGGATGTATACGACTATGCAACCAATACCTGGTCTTCCCTGACGGATTCGGCACCGGTTGAATTCAACCACTACCAGGCAATCGAATATCAAGGTCTTATCTGGGTGATCGGCGCCTTCAAGGATAACTTGTTTCCCAACGAGTCCCCGGCCGACTTTATCTGGATGTTCGATCCGGCCAATGAGGAATGGATACAGGGTCCTGAAATCCCACAGGCCCGTAAGCGCGGGTCCGCAGGCCTGGTAGTTTACAATGATAAATTCTATGTGCTGGCCGGGAATACCGACGGGCACGATGGGGGCTACGTCGCCTGGTTTGACGAATACGACCCGGCCACAGGTACCTGGACACCACTTGCCGATGCGCCGAGGGCCCGGGACCACTTCCATGCGGCTGTAATTGGGGATAACCTCTACGCTGTCGGGGGCCGCCTGTCCGGGGGTACCCAGGGTGTCTACAAACCGGTAATCCCTGAGGTAGACGTGTACAACTTTACTTCCGGGACCTGGAGTTCCTTGCCGGCGGGCCAGAACCTGCCAACTCCCAGGGGCGCGCCTGCTGTTGCCAATTTCAATGGAAAGCTGATCGTGGCGGGTGGTGAAGTATCCAACGAATTGGTGTATGGCGTAAATACCTCAGGCGCCCTGCAGGTTACAGAGGAATATGACCCTGCATCCGGCACCTGGACGCGTTTGGACGACCTGAATTTCCAAAGGCACGGGACACAGGCCATTGTCTCCGGAAGCGGGCTCTATGTTACGGCCGGCTCCCCGAACCTGGGAGGCGGAAATCAGCTGAACATGGAAGTGCTCGGACAGGATGCCCCTCAGGGCACCCCGAGTGTCGCCAGTACGTTAGCAGCCCCTGCATCGGTGGTGATTGCCGATGGTACTTCCGAGGATATCCAATTGGATCTTACAGACGGGAATCAGGGCATCTTTATCCGTTCCATGACCCTGACCGGGCCGGACGCAGCAGACTTTAGCATCGACTCGGGCGAATTAGCCAATGCGTTGCTGGGAGCAGGGGAATCGCAGACCGTTTCGGTATCCCTATCGGGTACCGGTGCGGATCGTGTAGCCGCGCTCCTGATCGAATACGGTGCAGCGTCATCCGTCAGCATTGCGCTCACCAACAACGCAGCCCTGACCGTGGACGTGACCAACCCCGGAAACCAGTTTAACTATGAAGGGGATGTGATCAGCCTCCCGGTTATAGCCAGTGGCCCGAATAGTCTGACCTATGCGGCAACCGGTTTACCGCCCAACCTCTCCATCGATCCGGATACCGGCGTGATTTCCGGGACCATTTCCAACGGCAGCGGAGGCGGAAGTGGTTTCACCGAACAGAACGGGGTGGTCGCCATTGAGGCCGAATCCGGTACGCTAGTCCCCAACTGGTCCACGACCAATGCGGACGGAGAAACGGGGATCATTGCCGGCACCAATAGCTTCAACAACCAGAATGGCGGTACGATCCCGTATCAGATAAATATCACCACCCCGGGCGTTTATCGGGTGATCTGGAACAGCTTTTACAGTGGGGCTGACCCGACCGAAGAGAATGATGCCTGGCTGCGCTTTGCGAATGACAGTAATACCTGGTTCTTTGCGACAGACAATTCGGCCGGGGACCCGGGTACGGAAGCCCAGATGATTGCCAACCTGCAGGGCGCCCAGAATGAAGTGCTCTTTCCGGTTGGAAGCATCCGTGAAAGTGCTGCAACCACGCCCAATGGGAGCACCAGCAACGGGTTCTTCAAGATTTATAAATCGGGTGGTTCCCCGGAAGTTTACGAATGGGAAGCCTGGACCAGCGACAATGACAACCACAACATCTACGTGTGGTTCGTGAACCCTGGCACGTATACCATGGAGATTTCGGAGCGTTCCCTGGGACATGCTATAGATAAAATTGTGTTATACAAAAAAGATGACTACAATTTTAGCGGGGCCCAGTTGGATGCCCTTCCGGAATCCCCGACTGGAAGCGGCCCGGGTGCTTCGGCCAACAGTCCATACGACGTACAGGTAACGGTGACAGACGATGTAACCGCGGAGGAAACTACGGTGGATTTCCAGTGGATCATCGGCGCCAATGGCGACTTGATTGCAGTTCCGGAGGCGGATCCGGTAAGCGGTGAAGCTCCGTTGACCGTGCAGTTCACAGGCAGCAACTCCCTGGATGACGTGGGCGTGGTATCCTATGCCTGGGACTTCAAAGATGGGGGGACTTCCAATGAGGCAGACCCGCAATATACCTTCAATACCCCGGGCACCTATGTGGTGGATCTGACCGTCACGGACGGGGACAGCAATTCAGATACGAACAGTATTACCATAGAGGTTGTTGCAGGTCCGAGCCAACCCCCTGTTGCTGATGCCGGTGTTGACCAGGAGATCACCCTGCCCACCAATAGCGTGGTCCTTTCCGGATCCGCGACCGATCCGGACGGGGGAGTCATCACCGACTTTTTATGGACACAACAGAGTGGACCTTCAACCGCTACTCTCAGTGGTGCGGATTCGGCGGTGCTCACTGCCGGTGACCTGATAGAAGGAAATTATGTGTTCCGCCTGACGGTTACGGATGATGAAGCGGAGACCGGCTTTGATGAGGTCACGGTAACGGTCCTCTTTGACTCCCAGCCGCCCCTTGTGGATGCGGGACCTGACCAGGAAATCACCATCCCTGTCAATAATGTGGTGTTGCCAGGTTCGGCCACGGATCCCGACGGAGGCGCGATTGCCTCTTACCTGTGGACACAGGAAAGCGGTCCGGGCACTGCCACCCTCAGTGGGGCAAATACGCCGGAACTGACTGCCAGCGACTTGGTAGTAGGTACTTATGTATTCCGCCTGACGGCCACGGATGATGAAGCGGAGACCGGTTTTGATGAGGTCACCGTCACGGTATTGCCACAGCTGTTTCCTCCGGTTGTCGCTGCGGGAGCCGACCAGGATATTGTGCTGCCAGTCAATACGGCCGTGTTGCCAGGTTCGGCCACAGATCCGGATGGCGGGACTATTGTTACCTACCTCTGGACACAGGAGAGTGGCCCGGCAACTGCCCCCCTTAATGGGGTTGATACACCCGAACTGACAGCCAGCGCTTTGGTCGAAGGCACCTATGTATTTCGCCTGACCGCTACGGACGATGAAGGGGACACCGGCTTTGATGAGGTTACCGTCAACGTGTTGCCGGAGAACACCTTGCTTCCCCCGGTGGTTAATGCCGGTGCCGACCAGGAAATCACCCTCCCGACCAACAGCGTAATACTTCCAGGTTCGGCCTCCGACCCGGATGGGGGAGCCATAGTGACCTACCTCTGGACACAGGAGAGCGGGCCTTCAACAGCTACCCTGAGTGGGGCGGATACCCCGGAACTGACTGCCGGTGGACTTGTGGAAGGTTCCTATGTTTTCAGGCTGACAGCTACGGATGACGAAGATGCTACCGGCTTTGACGAAGTCACTGTGACCGTCCTGCCGCAGCTGCAGGCCCCGGTTGTGGACGCAGGACCGGACCAGAATATCGTGTTGCCGGTGAACTCCGTACTCCTTTCCAGTACGGCCACAGACCCCGATGGTGGAGCTATAGTGACCTACCTCTGGACGCAGGAAAGTGGGCCCGCAGCGGCTACCTTAAGCGGCAGCGGCAGTGCGGACCTGACTGCGGCGGACCTGGTTCTCGGGACCTATATATTCCGACTGACTGTCACAGACGATGACGGCCAAACCGGGTTTGACGAGGTTTCGGTTACCGTTCAGGAGGGAACACCCGGAAACGTGGCACCGAATGCTGTTGCCAGTGCCACCCCTGCAAGCGGGGATGCGCCACTGATAGTCCAATTCACCGGGCGCAACTCGACAGACGATTTCGGAATTACCAGTTTCCTGTGGAACTTTGACGACGGCAATACATCCACGGAGGTGGATCCGGAGCATATTTTTGAAGAACCGGGAGAATACACGGTGGTCCTCACGGTTACCGACGCGGATGGGCTCACCGATACCGCTACGCTGACCATTGTAGTCACAGAAGGCATCCCCGGAGGAGAAGACTCCATGAGCGCAATCGTCATAAACCCTTCCCGCAATGGTTTGGTTGAAATCGAGGTCAGGAATATGCCAGCCGATAAAAATATCACAGATATATTCCTGCACGATTACACGGGCAAACTGGTCCGGGAGTTCAATCCTGAAACAAATGGGTTAACTGACCAGGTTTATAACTTGGATGTGGCCGCGGTTGGTGTAGGCCTTTACTATGTAACCCTCGAATTTAATACCGGAGAGGTTATATTGTTAAAGGTTCTTATTACCAATTAAATAGCGATTGCCAATAACAAAAAGACCCGCTGAGGCGGGTCTTTTTTTTTTGTCGGTCACGTTTTTTGACAATCACAAAATATCTTGGCCCACGGCCTGAAGTACAATTGACGTTTAGTAAAAAGCTTCGATAGTATGTTGAATTACGATTTCAACCTGCTGCATCCGTTTTCGGGACAGCCGGATTTCCTTGAGTGCATGAAGGTGTTTGATGCCGTGGGCATCGGAGGCGACAAAGTCAACAAGTTCCTCGTCCAGTAGCTCAAACGCCATTTTCTGCACCTCACTCCCGTAGTAATCGCCCAGGCTGAGGAAGTTCAGTTGAAACAGGGTGCCCTTTTGGGCATACTTGCGATAATGGCCCTTCTGTTTGTGGAGGTACATATACCGCTCCGGGTGAGCGAGGATGGGCGTAAAGCCCTTGCGTGAAATTTCTACGATGCATTCATCGAAATTCAAGGAAGGCTGCAGGTACGACATCTCCACGAGCAGGTAGCGGTTGCGCAGGGGCATGACCCCATCTTCCTTCAGCAGGAGTTCAAATGTATCGTCAATCATGTGTTCCGCGGCGGGTTCAACAGCCACGTCGTTCATTTTATGGTCCATGAGCGCATCCATCAGTTGATCGTGGGCAGCCTCGATGGTTTCCCTGTTGTTGGGATGAAGTGGTTGCAGGATATGGGGGGTAGCTATAAAGCGGTGGATACCCAGTTCCCCGAACTCCCGGACGAGCCCAAGGGACGCTTCCAGATCGGCAGCACCGTCGTCGATGCCCGGAAGGATATGGTTGTGGATATCCACAAAATCTTCCAGGTGGTCTACCAGGTATCGCTTTTTTTCAAAAAAACTGAACATACTGCAAAGTTCCTACAAAAATAGCGTTTCTCAATTTGGAAAACTCCGTTGATCGGTCGAATCTGGTTTCCGTATGGGTTCACCCGACCATGGGGGTACACATGTCGGAGGCAGCAGACTTCTGACCGTTTTCACTTTGGGGGCCTTCCCTTTTTCTCAGACCCCCGAACTGTTAACAAACCCCTAAAGAAACCCCGATACCCAGCCCCAAATGTTATAAAATGTTATCAAAGGGCTATTTCTCCCACAGGATTTGTTTAAGACAGGCAGAATGTTATAATACAACATTGTAGTAAACATAAACCTGAAACTTAAAGTATGAAAATACTGGTTATTGGAGCCGGAAACATGGGACTGACGTACGCGCAGGCCATGTCCAAATCCAGAATTCTGAAAAAGCGCAACATCATGATCCTCGACAGCGCCGAGGAAAAAGTGGAACAGCTCAATAAAATGGCGCACTTCGACGCGTTTGACAAACTCGAGGATTGTGTGCCCCAGGCAGACATGATCTTTGTGGCGGTCAAACCCCATCACAGCAAGGGGTTGTTCGAGGATATGGCAGGCCTGACCAAAAAGGGCCAGATCATCATCTCCATCATGGCAGGGGTATCCATCGATTTTATCCGCAAGGCCACCGGGCTCACAAAAATCGTCCGGGCCATGCCCAACCTGCCCGCCCAGGTAGGGAAGGGCCTTACCTCCTATATCGCCTCGGAGGAGGTTTCCCGTATCGAGGGCCTGACCATCGAGGAACTGCTGAACACCACCGGGAAATCCATCCTGGTCAGCAAGGAAAAATACATCGATGCCTCCACCGGGATATCCGGAAGCGGCCCTGCCTACGTCTTCTATTTCATGCAGAGCATGATGGAGGCAGCCCTTCAAATGGGTTTCTCCGCCAATGACTCCAAGGTACTGGTCAGCCAGACCTTCGAAGGAGCCATCGAACTGTTCAACCAGTCCGACCTTTCGCCGGACGGCTGGATGAAAAAGGTGGCCTCCAAAGGGGGGACCACCCAGGCAGCCCTGGATTCCATGGAGGACAACAAGGTAAACGAACTAATCAAGGAGGCGGCCTTCTCGGCGTTTAACCGGGCCGTGGAACTGGGAGAAGCACACGTATGAAATACAAACAGCGAATAGTCGTTAAAGTCGGCACCAATGTGATGACCAACCGGGACAACCGGATCGTCCGCCCCGTCCTGAGGAACCTGGTTTCCCAGGTAGCGGAATTGTACGAACGGGATATCATTACCACCCTGGTTTCCTCCGGGTCGGTAATTGCCGGCCGGGAAGTGCTGGGCAAGTCCCAGATCAAGGATAAAACCCAGAGGCGGCAGGTATATTCGGCCATTGGCCAGCCCCGGATGATGCGGTTGTATTACAACATCTTCCACGACTTCGGGATGAAATGCGCACAGGTACTGCCTACCAAACGCGATTTCAACCCGGGTATCCACCGGGAGAACATGATCAATTGCTATGAGGGGCTGCTTTCCGAGGGGGTGATCCCGATCGCCAACGAGGACGATGCCGTCTCCGTCACCATGTCGATGTTCTCGGACAACGACGAGCTCGCCGGGCTCGTGGCCGAGCTGCTCAACGTGGACAAGCTCATCCTGCTCACCGATACGGATGGGCTGTATACCGGACACCCGGACGATGCGGGCACCGAACTTATCAAGCATGTTACGTCCAATGACGACGTGGATAAGTTTATCAAGGAAAACGGCAAGGGAGAGGCTGAAGGCCGCGGGGGAATGGGCTCCAAGCTGGACTTTGCCCAGAAGACGGCGGCCAAGAACATCCCGACATTCATCGCCAACGGCAAGAAGCCGAATGTCATACTCGACATTATCGAAGGAAAGAACGTAGGAACCAAAATCACACTCAACTAAAAAATGCAATTACTAGATACCAAGCTTAAAAACAATGTATTAAAATCCATGATGCGCATCCTGGAAGAAGACCGGGAGGCATTGCTGGAGGCCAATAAAAAGGACCTGGAGGCCTTTGATAAGGACGACCAGGCGCTGTATGACCGGCTGGTCATGGATTCCGCCAAAATAGACGGGATGATCCGGTCGGTGGGGGAGGTGCTGGAGCAGCAGGACCCGGTCAACCGGGAAATCAGCCGGCGGACCGTTTCCGAAGGCCTTGAAGTGATCAACCGGACGGCGCCTTTCGGCACCATCCTGATCATTTACGAATCCCGGCCCGACGTAACCGTGGAGGCGGCCGTGCTGGCCTTCAAATCCAACAACAAAATCCTGCTCAAGGGCGGGAAGGAAGCCTACCACAGCAATGTGGCCCTGGTAGCCTGCTGGCACAAGGCGCTTAAGGAAAACGATCTTTCCCCGGACTGGATCCGCTTGCTGAAGCTCGACCGCATGGCCACCCGGGAGTTCCTCATGAACCCGCCGGAGCCCATTGACCTGATCGTCCCGCGCGGGGGCGAACGTTTGATTGCCTTTGTCAAGGAGCACGCAACCTGTGCCGTACTTGTCAGCGGACGGGGGAACAATTTCCTGTATGTAGCGGATGACGCCGACTGGGACCAGAGCCTGAAAGTGATCCTCAATGCCAAAACGGATAAAATTTCGGCATGCAATGCATTGGATAAGATCTTGATCAGCTCCGGGATCCCCGATTATGAGGACAAACTCAAGCAGTTGCAGAAGGTGCTCAAATCCCATGAGGTCAGCATCCTGGTTTCTGAACGGGTGGGGACCATCCTGCCGGAAGAAGAAGTCATTGAAGATGATTCGGTCTGGTACCAGGAGTTCCTGGCCATGAAATGTTGCATCGGTTTGGTAGACTCCATGGATGATGCCATCGGTGCCATCAACACCTATTCCGGCGGGCATTCGGCGACCATTATGACCCGGGACGACGGGCGAGCCGAACAGTTCATGCAGCAGGTCGACAGTGCGGCCGTGTACCGCAACGCCTCCACCCGTTTTACGGATGGCGGGCAGATGGGGGTTGGGGCCGAACTGGCCATCAGCACGGACAAACTGCACCACCGCGGGCCCCTGGGCCTCAATGAACTGGTGACCAACAAATACTTTGTTTACGGGGACGGACACGTCCGCGTATAAAACGGCTGATTAAGTGCTACGGGAGGTTGCGGAAGATACCGCGTTACCTTCCCGTAAAAATGAAAACCCCGGCCATTTCTGGCCGGGGTTTGTCTGTTTGAAACGGGGTCCAAAAGCCCCGGACGATCCGCCCTAACCCCGGATAACCGCCTGGGCGGCAGCGACCCGCGCAATCGGTACCCGGTAGGGCGAACAACTTACATAATCCAGCCCGATACGGTGGCAGAATTCCACAGAAGATGGTTCTCCCCCGTGTTCCCCGCAGATACCCACCTTGAGGTGGGACCGGGTTTGGCGTCCGCGCTCCGTGCCCATTTTAACGAGCTGGCCGACGCCCTCCTGGTCGAGGACCTCGAAGGGATCTTCCTTAAGGATGCCTTTGGCCAGGTAGACAGGCAGGAATTTACCGGAATCATCCCGGGAATACCCGAATGTCATCTGGGTCAGGTCGTTGGTGCCAAAGGAAAAGAATTCGGCGTGTTCGGCAATACGGTCTGCCAGGAGCGCTGCCCTGGGCACTTCCACCATGGTACCCACCAGGTATTCCACCGTGTCTTTCCGACGCTTGAACACATCGCTGGCCGTCTGGTCGATAATCGCTTTCTGCTGGGTGAATTCTTCCACCGTGCCCACCAGGGGGATCATGATCTCAGGCCGTGTGGTAATCCCTTCTTTTTTCAGGTTGAGCGCAGCTTCCAGGATCGCCCGTGTCTGCATTTCCGTAATTTCCGGGTACGTGTTCCCGAGCCGGCAACCCCGGTGCCCGAGCATGGGATTGAATTCCTCGAGTTCGGCCACCTTGCTTTTCACCGAGGCGAGGGATATGTGCAAATCCTCGGCAAGCTCCTTCTGCGTGGCCAGCTGGTGGGGTACGAATTCATGGAGGGGTGGGTCCAGCAAACGGATGGTGACCGGGAGGCCTTCCATGGCGCGGAAGATGCCCTCGAAATCGGACCGCTGCATGGGAAGCAGTTCCCTGAGCGCTTGTTTGCGTCCCTTGACGGTATCCGCCAGGATCATTTCCCGCATGGCCTTGATCCGGTCCACCTCAAAGAACATGTGTTCGGTCCGGGTAAGGCCGATACCCCGGGCGCCAAAACTCCTTGCCACGGCCGCATCCCTGGGGTTGTCCGCATTGGTTCGTACCTCCATCCGGGCAAAGGAATCTGCCAGCTCCATGACTTCAGCGAACTCACCACTCAGCTCCGGTTCCCGGGTAGCCACTTTGCCGTCGAGGATATTCCCGGTGGATCCGTTGATGGAAATCCAGTCTCCTTCGTGGTACTCATGGCCTCCGGCGTAGAGGGTCCGGTTCTTGTAATCGATTTTCAGCGCGCCGGCCCCGGACACGCAGCATTTCCCCATGCCACGTGCCACTACCGCGGCATGTGAGGTCATCCCGCCCCGTGCCGTGACGATGCCCTTTGCGAGGTGCATCCCCTCCACATCTTCCGGGGAGGTTTCTACCCGGACCAGGATGCTGTATTTGTACTTTGCGGCCTCGTCCGCGAAAAAGACGATCTGCCCGGTAGCCGCTCCCGGGGAGGCCGGCAGCCCCTGGGCTACCACCTCGGCTTCCTTCAGGGCTTCGGGGTCAAATACCGGGTGCAGGAGTTCGTCGAGCTTCGGGGGGTCGATGCGCAACAGGGCTGTTTCCTTGTCGATAAGGCCTTCCTTGAGCAGGTCCATGGCGATTTTTACCATGGCGAAACCCGTGCGTTTCCCATTGCGGGTCTGCAGGATCCAGAGCTTACCCTTTTGGATGGTAAATTCCATATCCTGCATATCCTGGTAATGGTTTTCCAGGATGCGCTGGTATTCGAAGAGTTCCCTGTAGCTCACCGGCATAAGCTCTTCGAGGGACGGGTACTTTTCCTTCCGCTCCTCTTCGGTCACCTGGGCAAGCTGCGCCCAGCGCTTGGAACCCAGCAGTGTAATTTGCTGGGGGGTCCGGACCCCGGCCACCACGTCTTCTCCCTGGGCATTGATCAGGTATTCGCCGTTGAATTTGTTTTCACCGCTTCCGGCATCCCGGGTAAAGCAAACCCCGGTACCGGAGTCTTCCCCCATATTCCCGAAAACCATGGCCTGTACGTTGACGGCAGTCCCCCAGTCCTCCGGGTATCCGTTCATTTTGCGGTAGTACACCGCCCGTTCCCCGTTCCAGCTGTCAAAAACCGCCAGGATGGCCCGCCATAGTTGATCCCATGGATCGGTCGGGAACTCCTGACCCGACCGTTTTCGCACGATATCCTTAAAGTCGTACACCAGGTCCTTCAGGTCCTGTACGCTGAACTGCGTATCATGGAGGATGCCGCGCTTGTCTTTGAGGTGGTCGATGATTTCCTCAAAGGGGTCCAAATCCTGTTTGGTCTCGGGCTTCAAACCGAGGACTACCCCGCTGTACATCTGAATGAAGCGACGGTATGAATCCCAGGCAAAGCGCTCATTGCCGGTCATCTGGATAATGCCCTGAAGGGAATCGTCGTTCAGCCCCAGGTTGAGCACCGTGTCCATCATCCCGGGCATGGAAACCCGGGCCCCGGACCGCACCGATAACAGCAGGGGGTTCTGGTTATCCCCGAAGGTGGTACCCATTGTGGCCTCAATCCCGGCAATGGCCGCACGCACTTCCTCCTCAATCCGTGCGATAGTTGCTTTTTTCCCCTCCTGGTTGTACTGTGTGCAGACTTCCGTGGTAATCGTGAAACCCGGGGGTACCGGGATACCGATCCGGCTCATTTCGGCAAGGTTGGCACCTTTGCCCCCCAGCAGGTTTTTCATGTTTCGGTTACCGTCGGCCGTTTTGGCACCAAAGGTGTAAACGCCTTGTTTTTTTTCTGTGATTGTTTTCATAATGGAATCATTTACCCTGACCTATATACAACAGGGGCTATTCGGTCAGTTTACAGCGCTAAGTTACCGGCTTCCCATTGCAGGGAATATGATATTAGTCATGCTTTGCAAACGGGGTGGCCTCGAACCCGGGTCCTGACATGGCCCCGAGTTTTATTTTTGTATTTTTTTATATTTAAATAACAGGTAATCAAATAGTTATAAAATAATCTGATATTTATCATCTTTTTTGTTTGTCTGTTCGATGGAACTTTGCTGTACAAAATCAAGAAGCCATGAAATCAAAACCATTTCCATTTCGACGCTGGATTCGGATACTCGTTTTTCTGTTGATCTTGCCCGGTTGTACCTGGGAAGCAATTGCACAGGAGTACCGCCTGACCAAGGAAGGCAGTGAATTGCTGATCACCGGCACATCCACGCTGCACGACTGGGAAATCGTAGCTGAAGATCCGGCAGGAAGCCTGCAGGTCGATGCCACCGGGGAACTCCCAAACTTGAAGAACCTCCATTTCAGCGTGGTGTCGGAAAGTCTGAAAAGCGGCAAGGAAAGCATGGATAAAAACACCTATAAAGCCCTGGAAACCGATAAATACGAACAAATTGTTTTCAGGATGGTAAAGGTGAAGGAAATCAAACCCGTGGTTTCCTCTGAGAAACGCTACAAGGCGCTGCTGGAAGGTGACCTGACCATAGCAGGGAAGACCAAACGGATCGACCTGGAGTGCGTACTCACGCTGGGGGAGGGAAGGGCAAGCCTGAAAGGAAAAGAACCCCTTAAAATGACCGAATATGGCATTGACCCGCCAAAAGCCCTTCTGGGGACCATTAAAACCGGTGACGACGTGGAGATCCATTTCAACACCCACTGGAAACGCTAATACTTAATAATTAATCTAAATTTTATACTGATGAGAACGATTGCAAACATCCTGGTATTCGCAATGATAGCCCTGACGAGCCTGTCAGCATACGCACAGAACAGGAACCTTGATAATTTCAGGCCTCCTGACAAGAATGGGATCAACCAATTTGAAAGCCCAAAGGATACTATCTATACCTTTGACGGTATCAAGGTACGGGTGGGGGGAGCATCCACACTACAGTTCCAAGCTGTAAATCACGAGAATTCCGGTGCTGTGGAGCTGATCGAGATTGGCGATAATTTCAACCTGGCAACGGCCAACCTCGACCTGGACGTGGCCCTGGCCAAGGGAGTTCGGATGCACCTCAGGACCTACCTCTCCTCCAGGCACCACCCGGAACCCTATGTAAAAGGGGGTTACCTGCAAATCGACAACCTGGACTTCATCAGTCCCGGCTTACTCGAAGAGGCCATGAAACACCTTACCGTGAAGCTCGGCCACATGGAGAACAATTACGGGGACGCGCACTTCCGACGCAGCGATAATGCCCAGACCATCTACAACCCGTTTGTCGGCAACCTGATCATGGATGCCTTTACCACGGAAGTGGGGGGTGAGGTATATTATCGGAGCAACGGGTTCATGGGGATGTTCGGGCTTTCCAATGGCAAGCTCAACCAGGCGGTGACCAACCCCGGCACAACAGGCGCTTCCGTACTGGCCAAAGTCGGGTATGACAAGCAACTCAACGAGGACTTTCGCCTGCGCCTGACAGGATCCCTGTATACCACGGGAAAATCCGGAAGGGTCTACCTCTACAGCGCAGACCGTACCGGGTCCAGGTATTATCTGGTCATGGAAGATACCGAGGCTACAACCTCAGGCAATTTCCGGTCCGGCCGATACGACCCCGGCATGCGGAATGAAATCACGGCCTTCATGTTCAACCCTTTCCTGAAATATAAGGGGCTGGAATTCTTCGGCACCATTGAAAGTGCCAGGGGCAAGGCAGATACAGAGGCGGACAGCCGGGTAGCTACCCAGTTGGCCGGGGAAATCATCTACCGGTTTGGTTCTAACGAGAATTTCTATGTCGGAACCCGCTACAATACAGTGGATAGCGAAGATCCCTCCGGATCGGATATCACCATCGACCGGTTCCAGTTGGGTGCAGGTGCCTTCATGACCAAAAACATCCTGCTTAAATTGGAGTATGTGAACCAGCAGTACGACGGATATGACACGACGAGTATCTTCAACGAAGGTGCTTTCAAAGGAGTCATGATGGAAGCTGTGATCAGCTTCTAAAAGGAAAAGTAACCTGAAACCCCGGGGCCTGCTTAAAATTTGGAGCTTGCCCCGGGGTTTATTAAATTAAAATCATGTTTCTATCAATCACCAATCTCACGAAAGCCTTTTCCTTTGTCGCCCTGTTCGGGATGACCTGGAAGGGGGATGTGCCGGTGCGGGAAACCTTGGTGCGCATCCACCCGGACAGTGAGGTAATTATTTCGGGAACGACCAACCTGAATTCCTTCAACTGCCGATACAACCTCGAGGAAAAAACATCCCCGGTACATGTGGTCTATGAAAAAACGGGGGCTAAATACATCTTCAGCAGGGCGCAGCTCCTGCTGCAAAATTCCTGTTTTGACTGCGGGGGCAGGGGGATCAACCGGGATTTCAGGGAGCTCCTCCGATCTGAGGCTTATCCACAGGTGCATCTTGAATTGCTATATGCTCAGGTGCCGGAAGACCTTTCAGAAGCCGTTCGGGCAGGCATTCGGATAACGCTCGCCGGCGTGACGCGCGACTTTGAAACCGATGTGATCTGCAATTTCGACCCGGACCTGTGCATCTATGGAAACTTTCCCATGCAGCTCAGTGATTTTGACCTGGAGCCCCCAAGCAAGGTGTTGGGGATGATTAAGGTAGATGATCAGATCGAAGTACAACTCAACCTGAGGCTGAGGCAGCAATAAGCTTTATTTAATATGCGGCCGCCAAAGGTCGGTCCGAAGTCCCCCGGGAACGTTATTCCACGGCAGGCAGCACATAGTTTTCCACCAACCGGAAAAGCCTGGAACCGGTGGCATAGTTGCCGCTGGTGAATTCGACGGTCATATTGAGTTCCGGAAACACCATGATGGTTTGACCGCCCCAGCCGTTCGCGCGGTACATATTTACCTGCTTTCCCTTGTGAGCCAAATGGCTTATCCACCAAAGGTACCCGTAGTCATTTTTTCCCGAGTCCTCAATGGGTATCCGGATATCCCTGTTGTTCCCGAATACGGCTGTGCTTTTTTCTATCCAGGTTTCCGGGATGATATTCTTGCCACGCCACTTTCCTCCATTCTGATAGAGTACGCCAAATTTAAGCATGCTTCTGGGTGTCAGGTACATGGACCCATCAGTTGCGTAGACCCCATTGTTGAATTGATACCAGGCCACCGAATCAATTTCCAGGGGCTCGAATAATTCCGCTTTGGAGAAGGCTGCGAAATCTCTTTGAGTAGCGTTTTTCAGGATTTCCCCCAGCAAGACCACGCCACCCCCGTTGTAGTTGAATACGGCACCAGGTTTGTGAACCAGGTCTCTTTCCAATACACAGGTTATCGGGTCATTGGAACAATCAAAATAAAGGCGGTCGATATCATTGGCGGACGTTCCATGGGCCGCCCCCCATTCATCCCACGCCAAACCCGAGGTCATCGTCAAAAGATGCGCGATGGTAATATGTTCCTTCCCGCCGGTTTTGTACTGTTGATGGTCCGGCAGGTAGTTAAAGATGGGTTCTTTAATATCTTTTATATACCCCTGGTTAATTGCCATACCGATACACGCCGAAACAAAGCTCTTGGTGCAGGACATGGTGGGGTGTAGCATGTCCTTTTCCCACTGGACCTGTTCGCCCCTGTAACCGGGTGCATCCCACTGGTACTTATACCCTTCGAAATACTGCTCAAGAACCAGGAGGCTGTCCCTGTAAATCAGCATGGAGTGAATTTCATTGAAGCGGCCGCAATGGATTTCCCGGATTGCCTCTGAAATCAGGGCTGTGTCGATCCCGACCTCCTCGAGATTCCCGGTATTGAAGCCATCCCCGATATTCTCCGGTTGGGAATAGCGGAAGCTGGAATTGCAGGGGGTACAGGCTGTTATCCCCAGTAACAGAGAGATTGCAAAAACAAATAGGATGATTTTCATGGGTAAAATTATAACATTCAGACCTTTGCCAGTTGGGCGAAGCAGTTCCATTCAGGAGACTCCGCTAATTTCTGGTTGCAGTCCGGGTTTGATTGCAGCCCGGTTATGGTTGGTGACCGACCATGTTTTGACCCAAAAGGTAATGAGAATCAGAATCGAAAAACATGATCCACGTCACCGAGGGGCATTCAAGGGTAGGAATCGATCAATCATGATAACCGTCATTTCCTCCGTTGGGTAGCTTGGCTAACTTGAAGGCGCTAATTTGATGCGGTGTGCCAATGACATCGGGAACAGAAGAAAATAAGAGGGCCTTCGGCCTGACCCTGCTCAGGCGTTTGAGAAGGCGCCTGTTAGCCGAAAACAACATGGGCAGGTACCTGGTATATGCCGTTGGTGAGATTTTCCTTGTTGTTGTGGGGATCCTGATCGCCCTGCAGATCAACAATTGGAACGACGAACGAAAGGAACGAAAAGAGGAGCAGATTTCCTACGGGAATATTCGCCAGCAGCTTCTGGACGACCGAAAAGAACTGGTTAAGGTAAAGGACTTCAACTCTTATTATTCAGAGGTTTACAAATACGCGAGTAAAATCATCTCCTCCGGTGACCGGGTCAAAACGGATTCACTGGCCTATTTCGCTATGATGCTATCGCAATTTTCAGACTTTCACCGCAGCGGCACTATTTACGTAACCCTCGCCAGTAGTGGGGAACTGAAAATTTTAAAAAACACGGAAATTACCAGCGCCATTCAGCAATTAGAAACCACTTATAATTTTGCCAACCAACTGGAAACGATGCATTGGGAGCTGATCACCGACGAGGTCTCCCCGGAATTGAAAGGGGTCATCAACTACACAGACTTCGAGGTGATTAAACCTGAGAGGCTCTACGGCGTGGAATTACAGAACATCTTCTTTGAGATTATCGGCCTTTCCTCCTGGAAAGATTCTGTTTACAGCCAGGCGCTTTCAGAAATTGACCGCGTCATCGGACTGATCGATGAAGAATTGAATGGGAGGGAATGAGATCCGGAAACAGCGAAATTATTTCCCGATGCAGAAATTCGAAAAGATGTTCCCGAGCAGGTCATCCGTGCTGATCTGACCGGTGATCTCCCCCAGGTGGTGCAGCGCCTCATTGATATCCACGGAAACCAGGTCGGACGGAACGTCGGATTCCATGCCTTCCCGCACGTTACCGATGGCCTCCTGGGCTTTTACCAGCGCCTGGTAGTGGCGGGAATTGCTCACAACCGGGTCGTTGTTTTCCAGCAGTCCCCGGTTGACCAAACCGAGTAGGGCTGCCTGCAGCTGTTCCAGGCCTTCGCCGGTTCGGGCCGATATACCCAGGGCATTGGGGAAGGCCTCCGCCAGTTGCTTCCGCGCCTGGTCACCCAGCTGGTCCGTTTTATTGATCAAATGGATGATGGGTTTGTCCGGGTGGCGTTCCCGTAGCGTATCTGTCTCTGCTTTCCAAGAAGCGAAATGGGCAGGGTCGGTCCGGCTTCCGTCCACCATATAGATGATCACCCGGGCGGTTTCCATCTTTTCAAAGGTCTTTTGGATGCCAATGTGTTCCACCTGATCGGAGGTTTCCCGTATGCCTGCCGTATCGATAAAACGAAAACCGATGCCCTCCAGCACGATCTCGTCTTCGATCGCGTCCCGGGTGGTCCCGGCGATTTCACTGACAATGGCGCGTTCTTCCTTTAGCAAGGCATTGAGCAGGGTGGATTTCCCCACGTTGGGGGCCCCGGCAATAGCTACGGGGATCCCCTTCTTCAGGACATTCCCCAGGGCAAAACTGTCGATCAGGTCCTTCAGCAGTTCCCCCAGCCGGTCCAGCAGCTCATAAAAGGCCCCGCGATCCGCAAACTCCACATCTTCTCCCGAGAAGTCGAGTTCCAGGGTAATCAGGGAGGCGAAATTCAGTAGTTCCTCCCGCAGCCTGGCAATTTCAGTACTGTACCCGCCCCGCATCTGCTGGAGTGCTATCTGGTGGCTGGCTTTGTTTTCGGAAGCGATCAGGTCGGCAACTGCCTCCGCCTGGCTGAGGTCCATTTTCCCATTAATGAAAGCCCGCAAGGTAAATTCCCCGGGTTTCGCCATCCTGCAACCGGAATCCAAAAAGAGATTGAGGATTTCCCGTTGGATGTATATGGATCCGTGGCAGGAAATCTCCACCACGTCTTCCCCCGTGTAGGAACGGGGTGAACGGAACACCGTAGCAAGCACCTGGTCCAGGATGCGACCGCCTTTGTTGATGGTTCCGAGGTGCACGGTATGCCCCGGGCATTCGGACAGCAAATTGCCGCTGGCGGCCTGAAACTTTTCTGCCGCGATAGCAATCGCCTCCGCGCCTGAAAGCCGCAGGACGGCAATAGCCCCTGAGCCCGCCGGGGTTGCCAGTGCAATTATGGTGTCCTTTTCCATCATATACTCGGGAGCTGCGGAATACTTTTCCGCCAGCCCCGACAAAAATACGATTAATGATGCATTTCGGGGTTTCCTTTACATACGGGTTGCTCCGTCCTTTCCGGGTGTTCCCCGGCGGTCAGCTGGCTGTGTAACAAACTGAAGGATTTCACGACCTATTTAATGAATCCTCAATCAAAGCAAAAAATGGAAATCGTTTCGCAACATTCGCTACGGGAGGACCGGCAGCTCCTCACCATCACCCATCTGACTCAGTTGCTGGGGTACCTGGTCGGCTTTGGCAGCCTCATTGTGCCGCTGATCATCTGGTTGACCTCCCGCAATACCGTCCTGGACATGGATGCCCACGGGAAGGCGATCATGAACCTGCAGTTGAGCCTGATCGTCTATATCATTGTCGGAATCCCTGCCATCCTTTTGCTGGGGCTTGGGATCCTCATCCTGGTGGCCACGGCGGTGCTGGGCTTTGTGATGCCGATAGTCAATGCGGTCCGGGCCAGCAACGGGGAAGCCCCAAGCCAGTTCCTGACCATCCGGTTTTTTACATAAATCATGATCATGTTTTCAATCAAAAGGGGGTGATCTTTTTAGACCACCCCCTTTTGGCTGAATTTGTATTGGACAAACTAACTATCTATTTTACAGACTGATGCATGTACAATGACATAAACCTCAGGATTGCCATCGGTGCTGCCTTCATTCGTGTACTGCCCTGGAGCCGCTGAATACGTTCCATTCTTTTTCATCGGCATAGGCAAATCGCCGGAATAGAAATGGAAATCCTCCAACTCGTAACCATCTATCAGCATAACATCTCCATACGTCAAACTTCCATCATCATGATAGGTTACATTCACATAGCCCACATAGGTACCCTTTTCCATCTGGCATTGGCCAGCCCCTGCAAAGAGGTTGAAGGGTCCTGAACCGGGTTCTGGAAGTCGAACGGACCATCCCCAGTTGTTGCTGCCGAAATTCCCGAAGTCGGTAAAGCATGAATTGAATTCCGCACAATCACAGATCCGGCCATAAGCGGTTTCGCATCCGTTGTCATCTTCTTCTTTATCTGAATTTACTCTGGTCTTACCATCAACGGCAAAGAGGTTCTCCTCTGAAATGGGTTCTGTTTCACAGGAGGCTAACGAGAAAAGGAGCGTGAAGGCCGCCGCTCCGAGAATTAATTTTTTCATAATTGGGGTTGTGTTTTGATTAACAGTTAAAATTACCCAATTAATCCATTAAATTTTAATAATGTCGATCAACTTTATGCATTGACCGACATACGGCTAAAAGAGTTGTCCAACCCCTGGTATTCGAAATTAATTATTTGAATATCAGGAATTAAGCATCACCGGCATCACGAGCATGGTAATGGATTCCCCGTCGTCCAGGCCGTCGGCCGGGGTCAGGATACCGGCGCGGTTTGGCAGGCTCAATTCAAGGGAGATATCGTCCGAATCGAGGTTGCCCAGCATTTCCACGAGGAAGCGGGAATTAAAGCCGATCTGCATGTCGTCCCCCTGGTAGGAACAGGTAAGCCGTTCTTCCGCCTTGTTGCTGTAATCCACATCCTCTGCAGAAATATTCAGCTCGGCCCCGGCGATCTTCAGTCGGATCTGGTGGGTTGTTTTGTTCGAGAAAATGGAGACGCGGCGGACGGAGCTCAGGAGCTGCCCCCGCTGAATGACCAGTTTGTTGGGGTTTTCCTTGGGGATCACCGCTTCGTAGTTCGGGTATTTCCCGTCGATCAGGCGGCATACCAGTACGGTCTTGGCGAACAGGAATTTCGCATTGCTGTCATTGTAGGCAACGGTCACGGATTCCTCGCTGCCTGCCAGGATCCCCTTCAGCAGGTTCAGTGGCTTTTTGGGCATGATGAATTCCGCAACCTCAGAGGCCTGGACGTCCGTCCTTTGGTATTTAACCAGTTTATGGGCATCCGTGGCAACAAAGGTGAGGCCCTCGGGCGAAAACTGGAAGAATACCCCGCTCATCACGGGCCGCAAATCGTCATTCCCGGCGGCAAAAAGGGTCTTGTCGATGGCCGTGGCCAGGATATCCCCCATGATCTCGGTCTTGCTCGGGTCGGGTAGCTCAACAGCCTTTGGAAATTCGGCCCCGTCTGCGTACGCCAGGGCGTATTTGCCGTGGCTCGAACTGATTTCCACCGTATTGTTGTCTTCCACCACGAAGGTCAGCGGCTGTTCCGGGAAGGTTTTGAGGGTATCCAGCAGCAAACGGGCGGGAACGGCAATGGCCCCCTTATCCTCCGAATCCACTTCGAGTTCGGAGCTCATGGTGGTCTCCAGGTCAGAAGCGGAAACAGTGAGTTTGCCCTTGTCCAGGTCAAAAAGGAAATTATCGAGTATGGGCAGCGTATTGCTGTTGCTGATTACGCCCCCGAGAACCTGGAGCTGCTTCAGTAAATACGTGCTTGAAACTATAAATTTCATGAATCAAATGCTTTAAAACGCCGGGAATCCCGGGAGGTTTGGCTATTCTGGGTGTTCTGACAAATATATCCCAAATGTAGGTCGAAGGAAAACAAACTTATTAACAGGAATCAGCGGAATCTGCGCCTCCGCACCAGGCCGAACAAGCCGCCTGCCACCAGTAATAGCAGTACCGGAAGCCCGATATTCAGGAGTTGCCATCGGGTTTTGCTTTCAGCGGCTTTTTGGGGGTCCAGCAGGGGGATGGCCACCTGCTTGTTGCGGATGTTTATAAGTCCGTCGTCTTCCAGGAGGTAATTCACCGCATTGACCAGGAATTCCTTGTTCCCGTAAAAATTGTTCGTCCATTGGTCGTACCCCAGTTCCAGCGGGCGTCCGTTTTGCAATTGGTTGGTGGCCAGGTCGCCGTCTGCGACAACGATCATCCGGTTTTCGGGTCCCTGCTCCCGGTATCCCGTTAATTCCACAGGGCGGATACGGTTCCGGTAGGCCGAGGTAAAGTCGCCTTCCACCAGTACGGCGAGCGGGAAATTCCCCGGGGCAAAGCGCTCGGGGTTGGGCGCCTCCCGCACGATATCCAGGCTGATGAGCTTCGGGGTGCCCTCTGCCCGGGAACGGGGGGATGACTGGTACAGGACGGTTTTGCGATAGGCGTTTTCCAGGGTATCGATGGAACTGGCAAACTGCATCCGCAGGGCTTCCAGATTCATGTTGATAGGGTGGTCATCCCGCGAGAACACCATGGGGTGGTAAATCCAGGGTACCGGGTTGTATTCGGAACCGGAACCGCTGCCGGTCGCAAGTACGATCTGGGTGCAATACATGTCGGCAACCAGGTCTGCGTTGACCCGGATCCCATAGCGGAAGAGCAGGTCATCCAGGTTCAGGTCGCGCGCGATGGCGACTCCCTGTCCGTCCTCATTCTGCAGGCTGTCCAATTGCATTGCCACGGGGTCTATCAGCCAAAGGGTACGGCCGCCGCCCACCATGTACTGGTCCAGCACCAGTTTTTCCGCTTCGGTAAAGGGCTCCGTGGGCTTTACAATGAGGGCTGCCTGGAATTTTTGCAGGTCGCTGAGCGTCCCGGAAGGGTCGGAGGCAACCGAATCCAGCGTAAAGGGGGCGATGCGGTAGTAGCTGCCCAGGGCCCCCAGCAGGTCCGCCAGGCGGTTGTCCGGCAATTCCCCGTTCCCTTTGAGGACAGCCAGTTGCCTGGGCTGGGTGGTGCCCAGTTTGGCAAAGGCATCGGCAAAGGCGTATTCCAGGTTCTGAATGGACCGGTTGACGCGGTCCTGGGTACTTGCTCCCAATTGATTTCGGAGGAGGGCAACCTTCTCGGACCGCTCCCCGAAGTTGACAACGGCCCAAGGGAAGACGACTTCCTGGGAAACCCGGCCGTTTTCCTCCGTGGTCACGCTCGCCGGTTTGAGGCCGAACTGTTGGAGTTGGTCCAATATTTCCGGACCGGCATCGCCCCCCTCAAGGGGATCGACAAAATCAAAGCGCAGCCCCGGGTTTTTGGAGGCAAATTGTTCCAGGAGCAATCCGGTTTCCCGCCTGAGGCGCACGAATTCAGGCGGCAGATCCCCATCGAGCAGGATATCGATGACGACGGTTCCTTCCAGGCCGCTTACAGCCGCCACGCTTTCCGGGGCCAGGGTAAACCTGCCGTCTTCGGTCAGGTCCCACCGGGTAAAGGCCAGGCTGGCCGCCAGGTTGAGCAGGATCAGCAGAGCAAGGCCGATCAGGGCACTGCGTAGCAGGTTTGGCTTCTTCATTGGCGGTATAGCTTTAACCGGCTGGCCGCCAGGAAGAGGAAGAATGCAGTAAGCCCGATAAAATAGATGAGGTCCCGGCTGTCCAGGATGCCCTGGCCGATTGTTTCATAATGGGCCCGGGCCCCCAGTTCCCTAACAAAAAGTGCCATATCCCCATCAAGGATGAGCGTAGCCAGGCTTTCGGGCCCCTGGTATAGCAGGAAACAGGCCACCACCGACAGCATAAAAGCTACAATCTGGTTGTCCGTCAGGCTGGAGGCAAACAAGCTGACGGCTGCGTAAACGCACATCAACAGGGCCAGGCCAATATAGGAACCCCAAACAAGCCCGGAGTCCAGGTTGCCCGCTGTGGCTCCGAGGTCATGGATGGCCCATACGTACAGGAGGGTGGGGAGGAGGGTGGCCCCGATAAGGGCGCAGACCCCCAAGAATTTTCCCAGGACCAGTTGGTTCAACGGAATGGGTTTGCTCAGGAGCAATTCCAGGGTGCCCAGTTTCCGCTCTTCGGCAAAGGTTTTCATGCAAACCGCCGGGATCAGCAACAAGAACACCCAGGGGACCAGCAAAAAAAACAGGCTCAGGTCGGCAAAGCCGTAATCGATGATGTTGTAGGGCCCTCGGAATACCCAGAGGAAGAGGCCAGTGAGCACGAGGAAAATCCCCGCCACCAGGTAGCCAACCGGGGAGGAAAAAAAGGAAGAAAACTCTTTTCTGAAGATCGCGAACATTCGCCGGGGGTTTAAAGGACAGCGTGTTTCTGCAAACTCCATGCCCTGGGCTTGTCTGCAAATAGTTTTCGTGTTTCACTCCATACCTGATGGAAGAAATCCGAGGCCCGGTAATTTTCCAGATCCTCTCCGGTTTCCCAGATGCTGTATGTGAAAAACACATTGGGGTGGTTCATATCTCGGTATAGTTCCAGGTGCCTGCAACCCTTGGTTGCGCGGATCCTTTCGGAGGATGCTTTGAAAATACGCTCAAAACTAGCAATATTTTCGGTTTTGAAGGTCATTTGCACGATTCGCGTCAGCATTCAGTGAAAATTGATTAAAACGGTATCCCGGTAGTCGAGGCCCAGGAGGGTTGCAGCACCCCCAACCGTGTTCAGGTTGCTTTTGTAAATGGCCAGTTCCAGGTAGCCCGACGAATTGAACAGGGCGACCAGGTCACCCGGGCCACGCCTTTGGGACCTTTCCAGGTCAAAATTGATAAAGCCGCTGTAGCGGTCATAGATGGCGCTGACCTTTTGGTTGCGCGCTTCCAGCGTAAACTTACGGCCCTTCCGGTAGGCATCAAAAAGCCCCCGCTCAATATTGGTCACCACATTGCCGTAATTGTCGAGGTAAATGACGCTCCCGATGATCGTGTCTCCGTCATTGGCCACCCGGGGTGCGAATTCCTTGTAATGGCGCAGCCGGGCGAAGGGTTTCCCGATCACCTCGAGGGTCCCGCCACGCGCCAGGTGGCATGCGGCCGGCACAAAAACACTCAGTACCGGGAAGGCATCCTGCACGGACCCGGGCAGACTGATTTCCACTACCTTTTCTGGCTTCACCTCCTCTACGATCAGGCTGACCACCCCGTTGTCGGCAGTTATAAAATAGTGCCCGTCCACCTTGACTGCCAGGTGGGTGTTTTCAGGTGTTCGTTCTGAATCCACGCCCACGATGTGGATGGTGCCTTCCGGGAACGCCTTGTAGGCGTTCTTGAGGAGGTAGGCGCACTCCTGTATGTGAAAGGGATTGACCTGGTGGGATATATCCACGATAACAGCCTCCCTGAGCTCCTTATAGATGGTTCCTTTGATAGTCCCTACAAAATGGTCTTTCAGGCCAAAATCTGTAGTCAGGGTTATGATTGGCATCCGGTGCTGTTGATATTTTTTTTAGCAGTCCAAACTGAATTTTACGTAAGTTTGTCAGACAAAATTAAGCAAAAAAACAGCGGAGGCAATCCGTCTTTGCAACCTCATTTTCAAACACCTGCTTTTTGAACGAACTCAGCCTGGAACTAACGGATATAAGCCCCAGGGATTTTTTCGGGGAACGGAATTCCAATATTGAACTGCTTAAAAAATCCTTTCCGAAACTTAAGATCGTCGCACGCGGCAGCCGCATCAAGGTATATGGGGAGCCCACCCAGCTCGAGGAATTCGAGAGGCGCTTCGGCATGCTCACCGAGCACTACACCAAATTCAACAAACTGGACGAAAACGTCATCGAGAGGATCCTCGACAGCAATGATTCCAAGGACTACGCATCACCGGAAAACAGCGGGGATGTGCTTGTTCACGGGGTCAATGGCCGCCTGGTAAAGGCACAAACGGTAAACCAGCGCCGCCTGGTGGATGCCATGGCCCGTCACGACATGGTCTTTGCCATCGGCCCTGCGGGAACCGGAAAGACCTACACAGGCGTAGCCCTGGCCGTCAAGGCCCTGAAGGAGAAACAGGTCCGCAGGATCATCCTGACCCGACCTGCGGTGGAGGCAGGGGAAAACCTGGGGTTCCTCCCGGGCGACCTGAAGGAAAAGCTCGACCCGTATATGCAGCCGCTTTACGATGCGCTGCGGGATATGATCCCCGCGGAACGACTTGCCAAATTCCTGGAAGACGGCACCATACAGATAGCCCCCATGGCCTTTATGCGGGGACGCACCCTGGACAATGCGTTCGTCATCCTGGACGAGGCGCAGAATACCACCCATGCCCAGATGAAAATGTTCCTTACCCGTATGGGCAAGAATGCCAAGTTCCTGCTCACCGGCGACCCCGGGCAGATCGACCTGCCGCGCAGGGTCATATCCGGGTTGAAGGAAGCCCTGCTGATCCTCAAGAACGTCAAGGGGATCCAGATCATCTACCTGGACGACAAGGACGTGATCCGCCACCAGTTGGTGAAGAAAGTCATCGATGCCTACAAAACCATTGAACACCAGAACTAGGATGGTACGCACCCTTACAGATACCGATTTCAGTTTCCCCGGGCAACAACGCGTATATAAGGGAAAGGTCCGGGAGGTGTATTACCTGGAGAACGACCTGCTGGTGATGATCGCCACCGACCGCTTGTCGGCCTTTGATGTGGTGATGCCCAGGGGCATCCCCTACAAGGGGCAGATCCTGAACCAGATTGCCACCCGTATGATGGAGGCCACCCGGGACCTGGTCCCCAACTGGCTGGTGGCCACGCCGGACCCGAACGTGGCCGTAGGCGTGCGGTGCGAGCCGTTTAAGGTGGAAATGGTGATCCGGGGCTACCTGGCCGGCCATGCGGCACGCGAATACAAGGCCGGGAAACGGGAACTGTGCGGGGTCTCCCTTCCGGAGGGCATGCGGGAAAATGATCCCTTCCCCGAACCGATCATCACCCCGGCCACCAAAGCCGAAAAGGGTGACCACGATGAAGATATTTCCAAAGCGGGGATCCTTCAGCGCGGGCTGGTAAGTCCGGAAGATTATGCGATACTCGAAGATTACACGCGAAAATTGTTCAAAAGGGGATCCGAACTCGCTTCCGGGCGGGGGTTGCTTCTGGTGGATACCAAATACGAATTCGGCAAAACGCCGGACGGCAGGATCGTATTGATCGACGAGATCCACACCCCGGATTCTTCCCGCTATTTTTATGCCGACGGCTATAAGGCCCGCCAGGAGCAAGGGCAACCCCAGAAACAACTCTCCAAGGAATTCGTCCGCCAGTGGTTGATCTCCGAGGGGTTCCAGGGGAAACCCGGACAACAGGTACCCCATATGACCGACGCGTACATCGAATCGGTTTCCAACCGGTATATTGAGCTATACGAGAACATTACCGGCGCTACCTTTGAGAAAGCCGACACCTCGGATATTCCCGGCCGGATCCGGCAAAACGTACTTGCCTACTTAAAGGGCCTTTAACCTGGAAGGCACCCATGAACCGGCATGGCGGAATCCTTGGGCCTGCAACTACAAAAAACAGCCGCCAGCGATCGACGATCGGGGCGGCTGCCTTATTTGCAGCAACCAACCAGGTACTGCAAGCAACGTAAGATTGGGGATACCTAAAATACACAGGCTGGTTGGAATACCGACAAAAGGCATGTTATTTTCGATGAAATACATCGAATTCAATTTCCTGCCCCGGGTTTTCCCAATTTGAGCAGTTGCCGGGTGGTCAGGGGTCCCTTGCTTGTGAGTTGTTCCAGTATGTGCAGGAAGGCCATCGCGGTGATATAGGCATCCCCCAGGGCTGTATGCCGGTCCTTGCAGGACAGGTCGTATTTGCGGGCCAGGTCGTCCAGGGAATACTGGTCTTTTTTGCGGAGCAGCGGGCTTTTGATGAGGCTTTTCCGGTACAGCGTTCCGGTGTCCAGGAGCGGGTTTCGAAACTTCCCAAGGCCGTGGCGGTCACAGGCATTTTGAATCATGGTGCGGTCAAAGGAGATATGGTGCCCGACTACGGGGGAATCCCCGATATATTCCAGTATGGACTTCAGTCCCTCCTTCTCGTCCATCCTGGGACTGCTCCCGGTTTTGAGTATCCCGTGTATCGGGACGGAAAGCCGGTCAAAATGGTCCTGAGCCAGGAAATACTCCACGCTTTCATTCACGCGGATCCGCCCGCCCAGCAAACGCAGGGCGCCAATACTGAGTATCCGGTCACGGATGGGGTTCAGGCCCGTCGTTTCCGTATCCAGCACCACAAAGGGCACCTCTTCCAAATCCTCGGGCAGCTTCATGGCAAACCGCCTTTCCGGGCTGAGCCATTCCAGAATCCTGTCACCTATGTTTGTCAGGCCGCTCATACCAGCAGGTTCGATACCTTGAACCGGACAGCGATCAGTTCCTGCACCTCCTTGATGGTCTTGAAGGTGCGTTTCAATTTGATCTTTTCTTCCTTGGTGAGGCTGTCCAAAGCGATGTACCGACCGCTGTCTCCATGGAGCAGCCCCTGTTTGGCACGGAACTTCAATAGCGCCTTGGTGGCATACCCGCAGGAGAGGAATAGCTCCCGGTTGTTGGGTTCCAGTTCGGCGAGCTTGGCAAAGCGTTCGGCCGTATTGTTGATGGATTTGATTTCGTGGGAAAGTATCAACACCCGGGCCGCATCGGTCAGGGGCATCAGGGCGCGAAGCTTCAGGTCAAAAAAATCCTTGTGCTTGCCGTCCTGTTCTACCAGGAATTGCCTGAAAAAGCCGGTAGGTGAGGGGTTCTGGAGGGCCCCCGCGGCAAGGTGGTAGAAAAACATAGGGTATTTCCGCACATTTTCAAAAATATGTTCTGAGAGCTTGTTTGCGAGTTCCGCGCTGCCAAATGTCCGGTTGTAATCAAAGAATATGGAGGAGAGCAGCACCTCGTTCTTTCCCGGGTTGATAATCCACTGGGAGACCCGGTGTTTCCATTCGCTCAGACTCAGGCACCAATCCGGGTTGGAGGCCATCATCTCTGCAGGACAATACTCGTAACCGATGCGTTTCAGGTTGCGGTTCACCCGCTCCGCAAGTTCCCGGAAATACCCGAACGTTTCGGGGAGTCGTTCTTCGGGCACGTCTGCGAAGACCAGGGCATTGTCCTGGTCGGTTTGCAGGAGCTGTTCGCCCCGGCCCTGGCTGCCCATGGCCAGCCAGGCAAAGGAAACCGGGGGTTCCCCGGCCTTTTTCACGGCCAGTTCGATGACCCGTTTGGCACAGGCGTCGTTCAGTTCGGCAATGAGCCTCATGGTAATGGACATGGGGATATTGGCATCCAGGTAACTCCGCAACAGTTCCATCACCCGGGCCCTGATTGCCTTCAGGCGCGTGGTCTTGCGGGTGCGCTTAATGGCACGCATCAATACCTCAGGGTTGTTGCCCATGGCCAGTACCAGGTCGTATTTGGAGAGCACACCTACCACAGGGGTATCCGAAGTCCCGTCTTCCGTCAGGCAGAGGTGGCTGATATCGTTTTTCATCATGGCGAGTTGTGCCTGGGTGAGGCTCAGCCTGGGCGGATAGGTGATTACCGGGGACGACATGATCTCAGATGCAGGCGCAGTAATCGGGAATTGACCGGTCGCGACCTTGTTGCGCAGGTCCTTGTCGGTGATGATCCCCACGGGCAATTCCTCATGGAGTACCAGTACGGAACCCACCCGCTTTTCGGTCATCAGCCGGGCGATGTCCCTGGCCGGCGTATCCCGGGAACAACTGACCACCCGCTTCCCGGGGCTTACCGGGATAACTTCGTTGTACCGCAACCCGCGGCCCGTCTGGGATGCCTCGGACCTGGGGGCGGAGACCAGTTTCCCTTCCTGTCCCTTGGTGTAAGGGTTGCGGGTATTGGAGGCAAAACTTTCCAACAGGAAATTCCCGACTTCGCTGTACGATTCCACAAATGGCCGGAATACGGAAATGGGGATGGCATACAGGAGGGATTCCTCCCGGGTCTTGGCCTCCAGCTTGTAGGCTTCCCCCGCCATGAGCGGCCGGAGTCCGAAGATGTCACCCTCGTCACAGATATCGATCAATTCGCCCCCGGTGGCTTCCCGCAGGTCAACCGCCCCCTTGTGGACCACATAGAATACCGGGTGGGTTTCCTCGCCTTCCCGGAAAATGACACTGCCCTTTTCCCGGTAGAGGATATCTACTTCCAGGGACAGGGACTGCAGGTCCTTGTCCGTCAATTCATCGAAAGGCGGATACTGCCTCAGGAAATCAGCGACCCGCTCTGAAATACGGTTGCTCATGCACAGGTTTTTCCAATAAATGTACGACTTAAGGGGCAGTTACGGCCTCTTGCATTTTTTTGCATCCGTTGACCCGATAGATCCTGCCATCCGCCTTGGTAAAGAGGTAAAGTGCCCTTCCGGGGCCCAGTCCGAGCCTGAGGTCCACCCGTTGCCCGGGCACCAGGTCAACCAGTTTCACGGGCCGTCCCTGGTATTCCAGGCCGAACCTGAACACCGGGGCCTGGGAGCCTTCCTGCATTTCGGCCAGGTTGGCGAAAAACAGGGAACCCCTCGGGATATCCCCGAAGATATATTTTCCCTTCAGGAGGGGGATATCATCCCGGGTGTAGACATATCCCCCGCAAACGGCATTGCCTTCGTCGTGGTCGTATTGGGCCACCGGGTAGGTGAACCCCTGGTCATCGGCGGGCAGGGGGTACACCAGCTCCGTGTTGGCCGCCGGGTCGAAAAGCAACGTGCCTTCCCGCCGGGGCCACCCATAATCGGCACCCGCTTTGCCCAGGTTGATCTCTTCCACGCTGTGCTGACCAATATTGGAGATAAACATTTTCCCGGACCCCGAGGTATCCCAGCTAAAACGGTGGGGGTTGCGGAAGCCCCGGCACCAGACCTCCGGAAGCGCCCCCGGTGTTTCCACCAGTGGATTATCCGGGGGGATCCCATATTTTCCGTTCCGGCTGCTGGTTCCCAGCGGGTCGATCCTGAGGACGGATCCCCAAACCCATTCATGGCTGGAGGCGAGATAGTTCTTGTCGGTTTGGCCGGTACCCCCGTCACCCACGCCGATATAGAGCAAGCCATAGTCTGGTTGCCCCGGTTTTGCGTTTGGGTTGAACTTGATTTCCTGTACCCCGTGGACTGCTGAGTGCATATCGATCCGCAAGACCTCCCGCTGGGTTCCCTGAAAAGTGTCCGAGTGGGGGTTTTTGGTTTGCCATTCGCTAAGGACCCATTGCAGCGCTGTTCCCACACTGTCCGGCATCCTGAAATCCGCCAGGGCCGATCCTGCGGATTCGGTATGGGTGGTGTACAGGAGGCCGTTTTCTTCAAAAGCGGGGTGAAAGGCAAAACTTCCGAACCCGGTACCCAACCCGGGCCGGTCTATAAAATCAGGGAACCGGCCGCCTACATCCAGATAAGGAAATACGGAATCCCGTTCCAGGCGATACAGCATGCCTCGGAGGTCTGATACGAATACCCGCTGGGAGCCCCGGGAAGCCTGGGGTTCCATTTTATTGATCCGGGTTAGGGGCGGGTTGTCCGCAGTCGCAGGTATGAGATAGGCGTCCTCGATGACCAGGGTCAGCCCGGATTCCGGGATTTTTTCGGGAACCGGGTTCAGTAATCCCCCTGTCCGGTTGCTGGTGTTCCGTTTTTCTGCCTTGGAAAAGACGTGGATAAACCCGAGGAGTTGCTCCATCTCCTCGTCCTCCAGGAAGCTGAAAGCAGGCATGTAGATCCCGTATTTTTCGAAACTTTCCGTTGCGCGCCCGTCCCCGCTCTCTATCATTCCCGCGGGATTGCGAATGAAGGCACTGAGCCACTCCTTATCCGCCTCCAGGGTAATGCCCGAGAGGTTGGGGCCAATCTCCTGCTGCTGGAAATTATGGCAACCGGCGCAATGGGTGTTGAAAAGGGCCATCCCGCTTTGGATTGAAAATTCGTCGGTATGGTATGCTGCCAGTTGCAGGTCTGCCACGGCGGCTTCGGATTCCTTTTTTTCGCCACAGCCGGACAGGCAGCAGATACAGAACGGACAAAGGTAAAATAGTAGCTTGCGTATCATCCCGCGTTGCATTGGTCAGACAAAGTACAAAAAAAAGATAGTGGCAGGTAACCGCACCGGGTCCCAAACAGGGACCGATGAAGGGGCCGCGAAGCAGGAATAAAAAAACGGTTTGTGCATGCACAAACCGTTGTGGAAAAGGCCTTTCGGCCGCGTAGCGAGAGGGAGACTTGAACTCCCGACCTCAGGGTTATGAATCCTGCGCTCTAACCACCTGAGCTACCTCGCCGACTCATTTTAAAACGGCTGCAAATATAGTTTTTAATTCCCGTACAGTCAATATCGACGGGCCAAAAAGTTTTTTGGAATTATTTTTTTATCATCTATATTTCGATATATTGCCCGCGGCCCCAATGCATATAATTGGTTGGGAAAATAAGTAAATACCACCCCGGAATGGACGAGAAAACAAAGTTTGAGATTGAATTTGTCATACAATCTTCCCCTCAGCTGCTGTTCCAGTACCTCGCAACGCCTTCCGGGTTGTCCGAATGGTTTGCAGACAATGTGAATTCCCGGGGCGAACGATTTACGTTTATCTGGGACGGCGCCGAGGAAGTGGCGCGTTTGCTCAAGCGGAAAACGGACGAATTCGTTCGCTTTGCCTGGGAATACAATGAGGATGACACCTATTTTGAGATGCGCATCATCGTTGACGAGATAACCAAGGACGTTTCCCTTTTCATCTCCGACTTTGCGGAAGAAGATGAGCTGGAGGAAGCTAAAATGCTGTGGCACAATCAGGTTGCCGATTTGAAGCAGGTCCTGGGGTCTACCTGAAGCCAGGAGGGGAAATCGTATCTTTGCCCCGAATTTCAAGGCAAGTCAAATGATTAACTTCAACGGGGATCTCCTTCCCGAATCGGCGCATTTTTTAAACCATACCAACCGCGGCCTTCGCTACGGGGACGCACTCTTTGAAACCCTCCGGTACAACGGGAAGCAATTGTTCTTCTGGGAGGACCACTATTTCCGGCTGATGGCCTCCATGCGGCAGCTTCGTATGGAAATTCCCATGGCGTTCAACATGGAATTCCTGGAGGAAGAAATTCGCAAAACGCTGGTTGCCGGCGGGCAGGCGGAAAGGCCTTCCCGCATCCGGATTACCGTATTCCGGGATGCCGGCGGGAGGTATGGGCCCGACAGCCTGGAAATCGGCTACATCATCGAGAGCGAGCCGTTGGAATCTCCGGGATTTTCGGTGCCTGTCGACGCCTGCCGGGCCGACCTGTTCAGGGACTATTTTGTTCAGGCTGATCGCCTTTCGGGAATCAAGCATTCCAACCGGCTCATCCAGGTTTTGGGGAGCATCTACGCGGCAGAAAACGACCTGCAGACCTGTATCTTGCTGAATGACAAAAAAGAGGTCACCGGGGCCCTTAGCGGCAACCTGTTCATCCGCAAAGGCGACCGGATACGGACCCCTCCGATCGAAAGCGGTTGCCTGGATGGCATCCTGCGTAAACAACTCCTCAGGCTGGGCAAAAGCCCGGATCGCTACCAGGTGGAAACCGATTCGATTTCCCCCTTTGAACTCCAGCAGGCCGACGAAATGTTTTATACCAATGCAATTGTGGGCATCCGGCCGATCACAGCTTACAGGAAGGCGTCGTTCAAAACGGAGGCGGCAAAATATTTGACCGGGAAACTGAACCTGGCGGCCGTAGGGGCACTTAAGTAATGCGCTGGGGCACCAGGGACGCTGCGTAATCCCTTCAGGCTGGGGTTATCGGGGGCTTTGGAATAGTATCAATTCAGGCCGGGGTGGTCAGTGGCATTGGACCAGAATCAGTTCAGGCTGGGGTTTTCAGGCGCATTAGACCAGAGCAGGTAATCCCCGCCCAGTTCCATCATTTTTTCTCGCCAAAAGGCCTGAGTGGATTTCCGGATGATGTCGCTCTCGTATTTATTGGTGACCACAATCCAGGATTTTGAAAGGAGTTCCTGGTCCAGCTGCAGGGAGGCCCATCCGGAATAACCCAGGAAAAAGCGGATATCACTTTGGTTGATCTTCCGGTCGTTGATCAGGGCTACGGTTGCGTCAAAATCGCCACCCCAGAAAATGCCATCGGATATTTCCACCGAATTGGAGATCAGCTCAGGGACCTTGTGGATGAAGTAGAGGTTATCCTGTTCTACCGGGCCGCCATTGTAAACGGGGAACGGCACCTGGATTTCTTCTACCAGGTCGCTCATGCTGTAGTTAAGGGGCTTGTTAAGGATAAAGCCCACGGAACCTTCCTGGTTGTGCTCTGCCAGCAGTACCACGGACCGGTTAAAAGAAACATCGCCGGTAAGCGCAGGCTCTGCGATGAGCAGTTTACCTTTCTTTGGTTTGAGACCTAACATAAGCGGAAGGTTACCTTAATTTTAAAAATAGGACAATTCCCCCAATTATCAAAAGGCCTGAAAAAAACCAGCCCCGGCACGATGGCCGGGGCTGAATAATTTATAGTTCGGAACGTTCGTCCGGCTTAGTTTACCGCATCTCCCAGTTCGGAACCTGCTTTAAACTTAACGACGTTTTTAGCCGGGATGTGGATGGTTTTCCCGGTAGATGGGTTGCGGCCTTCGCGGGCATTCCTTCTGGAGACAGACCAAGAGCCGAATCCAACCAAAGAAACGCGATTTCCTTTTTTAAGAGATTTCTCTACATTTCCAAGAAAGGATTCCAGCGCCTTCTTGGCAGCAGCTTTAGTGATTCCGGCATCAGCTGCCATGGCATCGATTAATTCTGTTTTGTTCATAATGTTAGTACGTTAAATGATGTTATACATATTGCAAAGCGCAAACAAAATTATACGGATTTGCCGTCGACGCAAGTAAATTCGGGGGAAATCCGCGTTTTTGTTGATAACTTCGGAGCTTTGTTAATAAAGTGAGAAAATTCATTGCCCATTTCGGGAGCCCCGCGTTTACGGGGCTTCAGCGAAACTGATCATTTTGTTCAAGCACTGTGCCGTTCAACCAGTCCGAAACACTCATCCGGCGTTTCCCCTCAGGTTGGATTTCGGTGATCTGCAGCTGTAAATCCGTCGTGCTCACAAAGAGTTCCCGGTCCTGGACCTTAAGGTGGCCGGGCTGGCCGTCAGATGGCCTGTCAGTAAGCCGGGAAGCGTAGATCTTACAGGTGGATTCCCCGGCGCCTGAATGCAGTATGGTCCATGCCGCAGGGTAGGGACTGAGCCCGCGGATCAGGTTGAAGACCCGGGAGGCTTTGGTATTCCACTCGATCCGGCAATCTTCACGGAAGAGCTTGGGGGCCTGTTTGTCCGGATCCGGCTCCGGCTGGGCCGTTGTTTCGACGGAACCCTTGGCTATCCGATTCACGGTTTCCACCACCAGTTTTGCCCCAAGGGCCATCAGCCGGTCGTGGAGCTGACCGGCATTTTCCTCCGGCCCGATTTCCAGGCTTTCCTGCAGGATGATATTTCCCGTATCAATGTGTTCGTCTATGAAGAAAGTCGTAACCCCGGTTTGGGTCTCCCCCCTGATCAGGGCCCAGTTTATGGGGGCGGCGCCCCGGTAATCGGGCAGGAGGGAGGCATGGAGGTTGAAGGTGCCGTATTCGGGCAGGGCCCACACCTGCCGGGGCAGCATGCGGAATGCCACGACCACCTGCAGGTTTACGCCCAGGGAACGCAGTTGCTGTGCAAACTCCGGATCCTTCAGGTTGGCCGGCTGCAACACGGGGATGCCGTTGGCCTCGGCAAAGGTTTTCACTGCCGGGGCTTTTAGTTTCTGCCCCCTGCCGGCAGGCCGGTCGGGGGCTGTTACCGCAGCTACCACTGCAAACCCTTCCTGTATCAGGGCCTGCAGGGAGGCTACTGCAAAGTCCGGGGTACCCATAAAGGCGATGCGCAAGTCTTTCATGTCAACTGGTATTGGTTTTTATTGTCCAGGCGCAGCCGACCTTCTTCGAGCAGGTATTGCAGGCAACGCAAAAGTTGTGCTTCCGGCCGGCAACCGGCCATGGTTAATTCCCTGGATGTCCTGGGGCCCATCTGCAGCTCGGCCAGGACCTTTTCGCGGATCCCGGCAACCGGGGAGGCCGCTGTGGAGAGGCATACATCGCACTGACCGCATGGCGCCTGGGGTTTCTCCCCGAAATAACGCATCAGGGTTGCCTGCCGGCATTCCTCCTCATTCCGCACATAATCCAGCATTTGCCCCAGTTTCCGGCTGCGGACTTCCATACGCCGGTCAAATGCCTTGGCAAATGCATGGATGGTGCGCGCATCCTCCCTGGGCACCAGGAAATGTACCTCCATATCTCCCTGCCGCACCTGCAACTCCGCCAGGCCGTCCTTTTCCAACCGCTGCAACCGTTTGAGCAATTCGGATTCGGAAACCCCTATCTTCAGGGAAAGGAGCCGCATGCCCACCGGGGTTTCGTAGTCAAAAAGCCCCCCATAGGTGCGCAGCAGCAGCTGGATTGTAGCTTGCAATTCCGGGTAGGTCCCCAGGTATTGCCACAAGGCTGCCTTGGTGCAGGTAAGGCGCATTTTAAGGGTGGTCTTGAATACTTTGAGCAGGGAAATGACCCCTTGCCGGTCCAGTACCTCCAGGGCGTTGTACGTTTTTGCTGCCGGCAGCTTGTAGGTTTCGCAAAAAAGCTCAAAACTGAAGGGAAGCGGGGCTTCCGGCAGTTCCCCGAACGGGATGCCGAAATAGGCATTGAGTTTTCGATACACCCGGATCAGGTCTTCGATGGCCGGCTGGTTGCCCAGGAAATAATCGGTCGTTTTTTTCTGGTCGCCGGGGCTGACCAGCAGGAGGGCGGACGCCGGTTTTCCATCCCTCCCGGCCCTCCCGGCCTCCTGGTAATACTGTTCAAGGGTTTCCGGTATTTCGTAATGGATGACCGTGCGCACATCCGCCTTGTCGATGCCCATGCCGAACGCATTGGTGGCTACCATCACCCGTAAACTGCCTGCCTGCCAGGAACCAAGGGCTTTGGATTTGGCTTCCTGCGGCATACCGCCGTGGAAGGCGCCCGCCTGGATGCCATGTTTGTTCAGGTAAGCGGCAAGGGCGGCAGTGGCCCGCCGGGTGCGCACGTAGACAATGGCGCTTCCGGGAACCGCTTCGAGATGCGCCCGCAGCCGGTAGGCCTTGTCCTCGGTCTGCCTGACGGAATAGGCGATGTTTCCCCGCCGGATGGAATCCCGGAAAACCCTCGCGTTTTCAAGCCCGAGGTGGGTGGTGATGTCGTCCAGGACCTCCGGGGTGGCCGTGGCGGTCAGCGCAATCAACGGTACCCCCGGGTGCATTTCCCGCAGCCGGATGCAATCCAGGTAGGCAGGCCGGAAATCGAAACCCCACTGGGAAATGCAGTGCGCTTCGTCTATGGCGATGAGGGAAACCGGAAGGCGTTCCAGGTGTTGTCGTACCAGCTCCTGTTGCAGGCGTTCCGGGGACAGGTATAGGAATTGATAACTTCCGAAGGCGGCATTGTCCAGCCTCCTTAGCAGGTCTTCCTCCGAAAGCCTTCCATAGAGCCCCATGGCTTTGATGCCACGCGCCTTCAGCGAGGCCAGCTGGTCTTCCATCAGGGCGATAAGGGGGGAGACGACGATGCATACCCCCTCCCTGATCAGGGAGGGGACCTGGTAGCAAAGCGATTTGCCCCCACCGGTCGGCATCAGGCCCACCACGTCCCGGCCTTCCAGCACGGCCTGGATGATCTCCTTTTGAGACCCCCGGAATTCCGAAAAGCCCCAGTACTTCTCCAGGATGCCCGATAATTCCGTCATGTCCCCTTTTCGATCATATCCAGTAAATCCCTGATCCGCGTATCCACCGGACCCGGCGGCAGCGCCTTGATCCTGTACCCGCATTCCTGGTAGCTCCGTTCCAAATGCCGGTGGATTTCACATGCTTCCTCAAAACTTTCCAGGCGTTCGTGGTCCTGTCGGTAAATTTCCTTCCAGGGTGGCAGCACAACCGCCATATCGTAGCGCAGTTCGTCACAGGGATCCGTGAACTGGCCATCATAGGGCTGGTCGAAATAATCCATGTAGGCGATGATGTCAGGGAGCCCCCGGTCGTAAAATACCAGGGAGGCCTGTAAGTCCGATGCAGCCCGGAATTGTTCCATACGGCCTTCCAGGATTTTCTGGTTGAATGCCAGGGGGTCCTGCACAAAAGCCAGCGGGTTGGTCCGGTGTCCGGCATCCGGTTCTTCCTGCCGGGCCTTCAGGGTCATTTCCCGGATGACCTCGTGGAAACACGTATGCCCGAGTTCTTCGAGCCTCCGGACCAAAGCAGTCTTCCCCGTGCCGGGGCCGCCTGTTATTACGATTCTCTTTTTCATAAAGGGCAACTACAGCCTCAAACAAAAGTACGTATTCCCACCGGGAGCGGGAAATGCCCCAGGAGCCTTATATTTGCAAAAAAAGCGGCATGGACAAGAACGATAGCGCAGCATTTTACGACCGCCTCAGGGAGGAATTGCTAAAATCCACCACCTGGCCCTCCGATTACCTGTACAAGTTCATCGTCCCGTCCGACCCCGAAAAGATCAATCGCATCCAGGCCGTGTTCGACAACACCGGAGCTGTGATCGAATCCAGGCAGTCCCGCAAGGGCAAGTACACGAGCCTTTCAGTCACCGTGAACCTCAGGGATCCGGATGCAGTCATTTCTTTTTATCGCCGGGTAGGGGAGATCCCTGGGGTCATTTCACTCTGAATATGGTATTCTCATAATATTTCAGTAATTTGCACCCTCCGGAACTTCCCGGGAAACGTCCTATTCATTTAATTAGCCTCTATCCCCTTGAATCAAGTAGATCAACTCGAATACAATACAGAACGCCCGCAACTTCATATCCCGGAATACGGGCGACATTTCCAGAAGATGGTTGACTATTGCGTCAGCATCGAAGACCGGGACGAACGGAACCGGATCGCCCAGGCCATTATCAGCGTGATGGGCAACATGCAGCCCCACCTGAGGGATGTCCCGGATTTCCAGCATAAACTATGGGACCAGCTCTTTATCATGTCCGATTTTAAACTGGATGTGGACTCCCCCTTCCCGATCACGCCCAAGGAAACGCTCCAGCAGCGCCCCGAACCCCTGGATTATCCGCAGAACCACCCGAAATACCGGTTCTACGGAAACAATATCAAAAGGATGATCGACCAGGCGGTACAATGGGAAAAAGGCGACAAGCGTGACGGCCTGGAGTATGCCATTGCCAACCACATGAAAAAGTGCTACCTGAACTGGAACAAGGACACCGTTGACGACAAGGTGATATTCAACCACCTTTTTGAACTGAGTGACGGGCAGATCGACCTTGCCTCAGATGGGGAGAACCTCACCGAGAGCGGCCAGTTCCTGAAGCAGCAGCAGCCTCGCACCACCAAATCGGGAGGGCGAAGCAATTCCGGCAAGAAGGGTTCACGCGGCAACCGCGGCAAAAAGCGCTACTAAATCCTATGGGAACATTCAGAATTGAAGGAGGGCACCGCCTGCAGGGCGAAATAACCCCCCAGGGGGCCAAAAACGAGGCCCTGCAGATACTCTGCGCCGTATTGCTGACTGCTGAACCCGTTACCATCCACAATATCCCGGACATCGTCGATGTCAACAAACTCATTGCCATCCTGGAAGACCTGGGCGTCAAAATCCAGAAAAAAGGCAAGGGTTCCTTTACCTTCCGTGCCGACGACATCAACCTGGACTACCTCCAGAGCGATGCCTTTAAGACCGACGGACGGAGCCTTCGGGGTTCCATCATGCTGGTTGGCCCGCTGCTGGCCCGATTTGGCCAGGGCTACATCCCTAAACCAGGGGGTGATAAAATCGGCCGCCGCCGCCTGGACACCCACTTCGAAGGATTCATAAAACTTGGCGCCAAATTCCGCTATAACCGGGAGGAGCATTTTTACGGGGTAGAGGCCAAAAGGCTGAAAGGCACCTTTATGCTCCTGGATGAGGCATCGGTTACCGGGACGGCTAACATTGTCATGGCAGCCGTTCTCGCAGAGGGTACCACCACCATTTACAATGCCGCCTGTGAACCCTACCTGCAGCAATTGTGTAAGATGCTCAACCGCATGGGGGCCCGGATTACGGGCGTGGGCTCCAACCTGCTGACCATTGAAGGCGTGGATACCCTCGGAGGCACGGAGCACCGTATGCTCCCCGACATGATCGAGATCGGGAGCTGGATCGGTTTGGCTGCGATGACCCAAAGCGAACTGACCATCAAAAACGTGAGCTGGGACGACCTGGGGTTGATCCCCACAACCTTCCGCAAACTGGGGATCACCCTGGAGCGGCGGGACGACGACATCTATATCCCTGCCCACACGGAAGGGTATGAAATACAGAATTTTATCGACGGATCCATCCTCACCATTGCCGATGCACCCTGGCCGGGGCTGACCCCGGACCTGCTGAGCATCCTGCTGGTGGTGGCCACCCAGGCAAAAGGGGAGGTACTGATCCACCAGAAAATGTTCGAGAGCCGCCTCTTCTTTGTGGATAAACTCCTGGACATGGGGGCCAAGGTCATCTTGTGCGACCCGCACCGGGCTACGGTCATCGGGCATAACTTCAAATCGACCCTCAAGGCAACCACGATGGTTTCCCCGGACATCCGGGCGGGGGTTTCCCTCCTGATAGCCGCGCTATCTGCAAAAGGGGTATCCACCATCCAGAATATCGAACAAATCGACCGGGGATACGAGGCGATTGATACCCGCCTGCAGGCGATAGGGGCACGGATCACCCGCATCTGAAGCCCGCCGCCAAATCCTCCTCCTGCCTGCCTATAACCGGAAATGGTCCCTCCACGCCGGATGGCGCCAGCTATACCTTTCTTTACTTATTGATTTCTGAACCGTCGGGGAACCGGGCAAACCGGCCAGCATCCCTGTCATGTACCGGATCCGGGTGCCGCCAGGGCCAGCCTCCGAACTGCGTGAGCCGGAAATCCTGCATGACCTGCTCGATCTCGGCTTCCGTGTTCATCACGAAGGGCCCGTATTTGGCAACGGGCTCCCCGATGGGCCGGCCCTGTAACCAAAGCAGGCGCGCGGGTTCTTCCCCGTTGATCATTTTTCTTTCCAGGGCGTCCAGGCTTGCCCCGTATCCATTTTTCAGCCGGGTACCCCCGAGGTCTATTTCGGCCCCCTCGAAGAGGTAGAGCCGGCGGTTGGTTCCATGATCCACTTCCGGAAGGCCGAAGGAAGCCCCCGGCTCCAGGTCCACGATGGCTATTACCAACTCGCTCGATGGATCGGCAGCCCAGGAATCCGGAGGGGGTGCAGGAGGGGTGGTATCCCCATAGGTCCCTGCCACCAGACGTACGCTGGCACCGTTTTTACGGATAATCGGGATATCTTCCTTCCAGAGCATCTTGAAATGGGGCTCTACGCGTTTGCTCCGCGCCGGTAGGTTTAGCCAGATCTGGAAAAGCTCCAGGGTATTGGGGCCCTGCGGGTTGAGCAGGGGGAACATTTCGGAATGCTGCAGGCCTTTCCCGGTAGTGATCCACTGTACATCCCCTTCCCCGAAGCGGGCGGCTGCACCCAGGGAATCGGCGTGGTCGCAGTACCCGCGCGTGACAATGGTCACCGTTTCGAAACCGCAATGCGGGTGGGCGGGAAACCCGGGTACCGTCCGGCCGTGATACATCCTCCAGCCGTCCCTGATGGTGAAATCATTGCCCAGGGGACGCCCGGCGAGGGAAGCATCCGGCCCCAGGTCCTCATTCCCCTGCGGGTACCTGTCCAGGTGGTGTACGCAAAACAAAAACGGGTCCGGGGTATCCCATGGGAACCCCAGCGGAAAAACAGGGATGGTTTCGGGCATTTCAGTTAAAATTGTGTTCGGCTGTATTGATTTCGACCCAGTTGTTCTCAGGGTCCCTCAGGTAGATCTGCCGGACGCCGTCGGCCCGGTCGGTAACCGCGTTTTTCTTTCCCGGCCAGTCCCAGTAGGGGATGTCCCTGGATTCCAGGAAGGCGATAAAACCGTCCAGATCCCTGATGGCGAGGCAGAGGTGGACACTCTTGCTTTCGGATTTTTCCACCTCGTCTTTACGGATAAGGTGCACCTGCGTATTTCCCCGGACCCGGAACCAGCGAAAGTTTACGGTATCTGTAGGGTGGGGGATTTCTTCAAGCCCCAGTACCCCGGCGTAAAAATCCCCGGTCTTTTTCAGGTCCTTTACAATAAACGAATAGTGGTCGTAGGTAAAATCAAATTGCTGGCTCCACAGGGAACCGCAGGCCATCAGGCCCAATATCAGCAGTAGTTTCTTCATGGTATCTGATTAAGTTGCTTGCCGTTTCAATGTTCAAAATCCACCTTTTTGTGGCTGCCGTCGCAGAAGGGCTTGTTGCCCGAGGCCCCGCAGCGGCAGAACGCCGTACTCCCCTCCAGCCTGCGGCCTTCACCTTCCGTCTCCAGTTCAACGATCCCGCGGACCAGCAGGGGGCCGCCTTTGACAACCTGTGCCCTGACGCCCGGGCTGTCGGAACCTTCCTCCGCGGCGCTGTTGTCCCGGTAACTCAGGGCCCCCGAGGGACAGCGGTCAATCTGGTCCCTTAGGGCCTTTACCGAGGCGTGTTCCGGCCGTATCCAGGGCTTTTCTTCCGGTCGGTAGACGTCCGGCAAGGCCTGCACACATACCTTGGAGTGGATGCACTTTCGCGGTTTCCAGATGACGTGAAAGTCGCCTTTCGAATATTCCTTTACAATTTCTCTCTCACTCATATCATGCGATATTAATTCCTTTCAGTACCAGTTCCTTCCACTCCGGGTTCCGTTTGAGGAAAAGGGCCACAAACGGGCACAGGGGCACCAGGGTGAGTCCTTTGTCCCTGATGTCTTCCAGGGCCGCCCTGACCAAAGCCATGCCGATACCCTTTCCTTCCAGTTCCCCGGGCACCTCTGTATGGGTCAGGTAAATTTTGTCCCTGGTCCGGATGTATTCGATTCGGGGGACGTGCTCCCCGATCCGGAATTCATACCGCTTCTCTTCCGGGTTGTCGATGAGTTGATAGCCGGACATCTCAGTTTCCCATATTAATCGGTGGCGGGCCTTCCGGGATAATCGGTTCATAGACCGTTTCCCCTTTGCGCTCCCGGTATTCTGCCTTGACCTGCTCCACCAGTTTGGGATCTTCAAACAGGTCGACCATGGTCATTCCGAGCGCCTTTGCGGCATAGAGCATGCCCTTATGGCCGATGCTCATCCCCCCGCAGGCCACTACGGCCCAGGAATGCCAGGGGGTATCTTTGGGGGCCACGGTCACACCCAGGTTGATGTTGGGTACATTCCAGCTGACATCGCCAACATCCGTGGAACCTCCGCCCGGGTTTTCCCGGGTGGCTTCCAGGGGGCGGACCTTGCTGTCCATGCCCGCCTGCGGCTTGCCGGTGGCCATCTGTATTTTCTTGCCGAACTCCTGCTCGTCTTCCGTGTATTCGATGGGCCCCAGCAGTTCCAGGTTCTTTTGCATGGCCTCCCCGCCGGTCCGGTTGACCAGGGTTTCGTAAATACCGGAGATCAGGGAGATTTTATAATCCACATTCGCCATGATGGCTGCCCCTTCGGCCATTTTCTTCACCTGCTCGTATACGGGCATCATCCCCTCCCTTTTGGTGTCGCGTACCCGCACCCAGATCCGGGAGTAATCCGGGACCACGTTGACTACCTGCCCGCCATCCTGTATATGGTAGTGGATCCGGACGGTCGGTTTGATATGTTCCCGGTAATAGTTGATCCCAGTGGTGTAGAGTTCCAGGGCGTCCGAGGCACTGCGCCCGTTCCAGGGGTCGGCCGATGCGTGGGCCGCCTGTCCGAAAAATTCCACCTTGAAATCCACCAGGGCCAGCGTGCTTTGTACATCGGCCTCGATCTGGGCACCGGGGTGCCAGCTGAGGTTGACATCCACATCGTCCCACAGGCCTTCCCGCACCATCCAGATCTTACCGAAAAACTTTTCTTCTGCGGGGGTCCCAAGGAATTTGACGGTCCCCTTGATTTTTCCGTCGGCAATCAGTTCCTTAACCGCAATGGCCGATGCCAGGCTCGCCGTGCCGAACATGTTGTGCCCGCATCCATGGCCCGCGCCCCCTTCTTCCAGGGGTTCTTTGGTCGGTTGTGCCTTCTGGGAGATCCCGGGAAGGGCATCGAATTCGCCCAAAACGGATATCACCGGCCTGCCGCTGCCGTAGGTGGCCACAAAAGCCGTGGGCATACCGGCCACCCCCCGTTCCACCTTAAAGCCGTTTTTCTCGGCGTAATCCGCGAGCATTTGGGAAGAAGTGGTTTCCTGGAAGGCCGTTTCTGCAGCGGCCCAAATGGAATCGCTCAGGGCGATGAGTTCCTGCCTGTGGGATTCCACGGATTGGGCAATCGCCTTTTTTTCGGCGCTCATTTTCTGGCCGTGGGCAAAAAATCCCAGCAGGGGAAACAGGAGTAGGGGAAGTAGTCTTTTCATAATGGTATTTGAATTAATGGATGTAGTGATCGGGGCCGGAAACCGGCTCCTAAATATATCAAAAAAAGGGGGCGTAGCTAGGGAATTCCCCTTTTAAACCCCTATGCATTATATCGAAAAGATGCAATTTTTCCGCCTTTGGCCTGTTAATTGAATAGTTCCGCTGTATGAAGTGTCCCAAAAACTGAACTATGAAACCTGCAATACATTTTCTTTTTCTCCTGGCCATTGCCCTGCTCGGGGTATCCTGCAGCGCAACCAACCGGCTTAGCATGACCGTGACCGAACCCGCTGAAGTTGCCCTGCCCGGCAGCGTCAAGCGCGTGGGGATCATCAATCGCTCCGTGCCCTCGGAAGGCAACAGGGGCCTGGCGAAAATAGACGCCATCCTTTCAGCCGAAGGGGTACGCCTGGATTCCCTGGGCGCCGAAGAGGCGGTGGCGGGCCTGGCCGACCGGCTGCGGCTTTCCAACCGGTACGAGGCGGTGGTTATCCTGCACAATGCATCTGGTGTAGCCCGCGGATTGCGGGGGATGCCTGCTTCCCTGAACCGGGAACAGATACAGGAACTCTGCCAGGCAAATGGCCTGGATGCCATCTTTTCCCTGTCCTTTTACGATACGGATACGCAGGTGTACCTGCAACTCGGCATGATGGAACTTCCCAATGAACTCGGAATACCCATTTCGGTGCCTGCCCACAAACTGGACCTGGACACTGAAGTGCGCAACGGCTGGCGCATCTACCTGCCTGAGTTGCCGCTTCCCGTGGATGAATGGGTATACCGGGACCATTTCCGGGTGAGCGGAAAAGGGGTCAGTCCGGTGGCAGCCCTTGAATCCATTGCCTTCCGCAAGGATCGGGTACTCGAATTGTCCCGGCAGACAGGACATTCACACGGTGGGCGCCTGGAGCCCCGGCGGATCCGTGTGGGCAGGGACTATTTTGTCCGTGGCAGCGATCTGTTCGCACGCGGCCGGAGACTGGCCCAGACGGGCGATTGGGATGGCGCAGCCTCCCTTTGGGAACAGGAGATCAACCACCCCAAGGACAAGGTAGCCGGCCGGGCGTTTTACAACATGGCCATCATCAATGAAATCAACGGGGATCTGGACGCGGCCATCGATTGGGCCCGCAAGTCCTATGCGGATTTCGGCACACGGCATGCATTGGATTACCTGCGGACACTGGAAAGGCGCAGGGCGGCCCAGGAGCAATTGATGGCAGATGCCCATTGGCAGAAATAGGCCGGCCGGATAAAACTTAGTTCAAGGCGGCCTTGTAGGTCTGCAGGCAGCGTTCCCGCGCCGCTTTGTGGTCTACCATTTTATCGGGGTACTCCTCCGTTCCGTATTCTGGTATCCACTTCCGGATATAGGCCTTTTCCCTGTCGAATTTGTCCACCTGGGTCATGGGATTGAAAATCCTGAAATAGGGCGCTGCATCCACCCCGCTTCCCGCAGCCCATTGCCAGTTGCCCACATTGCTTGCCAGCTCATAATCCAGCAACTTTTCTGCGAAATAGGCTTCGCCCCACCGCCAGTCGATCAGCAGGTGCTTGCACAGGAAACTGGCCACCAGCATACGGACCCTGTTGTGCATATAGCCGCTGCTGTTGAGCTGGCGCATCCCCGCATCCACCAGGGCATAGCCGGTCTCCCCTTTTTTCCATTTTTCGAATTCCGCCTCGTCATTGCGCCACTCGATCCGGTCGTATTCCTTCCGGAAGGCCTGGTCTACCGTATGCGGAAAATGCCAGAGGATCTGCATAAAGAATTCCCTCCAGATGAGTTCGTTCCAGAAGGTTTCATTTTCGGAGTTCAGGGCTCTGCTCAAAGCCGTCCGGATTGATACCGTCCCGAAGCGCAGGTGGGGCCCGAGGCGGGAGGTGCCTTCACGGGCCGGGAAGTTGCGGGTATCCTCGTAGGCGTCTATTAGTTTTTCACCCAATTCGTAGCCGGGGACCTCGATGGAGGACCTCTCAAACCCAAGGTCGCCTAAATCCAGATTGGGTAGGCGGGAGTGTTCAATGAGCCGGGAGAGCCGGGAACCGGAGTCGAAAACCGTCAGCCCTACCTCCTTGAAGGCTTCTTTCCACTTCCGCATGTACGGGGTATATACCACATACGGGTCGCCATCATCCTTCACCACCTCGTCTTTTTCAAAAATAACCTGGTCCTTGAAGGTATGGAAGGCGACGCCTGCTTCTTTGAGCAGCTCCCGGATTTGCTCATCGCGTTTCCGGGCGTAGGGTTCGTAGTCATGGTTGGTATAGACCGCGCGGACCTCCCAGGACGCAAGGAGATTCCTGAAGACCTCAACCGGCTTTCCTTGGTAAATTGCAAGCGAACTGCCGTACTGCTCCTGCATTCGGGAGCGCATTTCCTGCAGCCGGTCGTGGAGGAAGGTTACCCGGGCGTCATCCCGGGGCAGGTCCTCCAGTATTTCTGTATCAAATATAAATACAGGCAGCACCGGCAGGTCCCCGGACAAGGCCTCGAACAGGCCCCTGTTGTCCTCCAGCCGTAGATCGCGCCGGAACCAGAATACATGGACGGCTTTACTCATATCAACTCAGGTTCAGGGTGGAAAGCCCGCCATCAACACCCAGGACCTGTCCGGTCATCCAACTGCTGTCATCCGAAAGGAGGAACGCGGCCATCCGGGCAATATCCCCCGGTTTTCCGACCCGCTTCAATGGGTGTCGCTCCGCCATTTTCTCCTGCTTCTTCTCATTGTTCAGCAGGCGGGAAGCCATGGGCGTGTCTACCAGGGAAGGTGCAATTACGTTGACGCGGAGCTGGGGGGCATACTCGGCGGCCAGCGCACGGGCGAAGCCTTCAATGGCGCCTTTGGACGCGGCCACGCTGCTGTGGAAGGGCATGCCGCTGCCAACGGCCACAGTACTGAAAAATACCAGGCTGGCAGTTTCGGTAAAACGGGGCATGACCACTTTGAGTACCCGTACAAGGCCCGTAAAATTGAGGTTTAGGTCTTCTTCAAACGCATTAACGCTCAGCATTTTAAAGGGTTTTAGGTTGATGCTTCCCGGGCAATAGACCAGGCCGTCAAGGGATTCGGGGAGCCCGTCCAGTTTCTCGAAATCCCCGGTGACATCCAGTTCAATATGGGAAACTCCGAGGTCTTCCAGCGGCCCTGGCTGCCGGGATGCCGTATACAGGTTGTGGGTATCCTTCAGCAACCGGACCAGTTCGAGCCCGATCCCGGAAGAACCGCCAATGATCAATATATTCTTTTTCATAACTATAGGGTTTTAAAGGAGAGGACGGCAGGTTTTCCGGGTAATTGGCCAAAGCGACGCTCCAGCTCGGCAACCCGGTAGCGGAAGATGTTACTTAACTGCTTTTTAACCAACAAGCCGTGTGCCAGGTGGCCCAGCCAGCCCAGGGGAAGCTTGTAGTCGATTACATCCACCATCCGGACACCTCCGTCCGCAGGTTCAATAAAGTGTTTGTGGTGCCAGAAGGCATAGGGTCCGAAGCGCTGCTCATCCACAAAATACTGCCCCTGGGCAACATGGGTGATTTCTGTGACCCACCGGGTGCGGAAGCCGCGAAAGGGGGAGACACTGTAGTGGATAATCTGTCCCGGGAACATGGACCGGTCGGCCCCGGCCAGTATGCGGAAACCCATATGCTGCGGGGTGATCCGTTCCAAATTGGCAGGGTTGGACAGGAAGTCCCAGGCCTCCCCCACTGGGAGTGCCAGGAACTGCTCCGCCTGCAGTTGATAGCTCTTCATAAGCACGTTTATCCAAAGATACGACCATATTGTTTAAACAAAATATTTGATAGTTAAACATAATCTAAAATTTATTAGAAATGGGGTATTGATCGATTTCCTGTTAAGCCTGTCTGTATTTTTGCGGCCACTTCCCCGGATTTTGTACCTTTTCATGGATGAAAACGCGATTTGGTTTCCCGGTTTCTGTACTGCTCTTCGTTTGGGCGGCCTCCCTGCAGGCGCAGAGCGACCTGGCACTATTGGGCAATCTTCCGGATGCCGTCAGGGAAACCTCGGGATTGCTGGTTGATGGCCCATACCTGGTTACCCACAACGATTCCGGGAACGACCCGGTGCTGTATTACCTGGATACGGTCAACCTGGAAATCCAGCGGGAAGTCCGGGTCGAAGGGGCTGTGAACAAGGACTGGGAGGACCTGGCGGCAGATGCCGACTTCGTGTATATCGGGGATTTTGGCAATACCCGCGGCAACCGGACGGACCTTGTGATCTATCGGATTGCCAGGGGGGACCTGGCTGCCGGTGATGTGGTGACGGCGGAACCTATCTTCTTTTCCTATGAGGACCAGGCAGACTTCAGCGGGACAACGAACAGCGACTGGGATGCTGAGGCGATGGTGGTCCGGGGGGATTCCCTTTTCATTTTCACCAAACAATGGCAGTCCAACGGCACGGTCGCGTACCGGATACCCACCACCCCCGGTACGCACAGTGCGCTTCGGGTGGCAGCTTTCGATGCCGGGGGCCTGGTAACGGGTGCCACAAGTGGCCCGGACGGCGGGATTTTCCTGCTCGGGTATACGGCTGTGCTGCAGCCGTTCCTGGTAACAGTGCCACAGGCTACGGGCTCCTTTGAATTCCCTGCAGCTACCCAGCGGCAATTGCTCAATATCGGGTTTGGCCAGGCGGAGGGAATTACAGCGGATGGGACCGGCCGGTTCTTTATCAGCACGGAGGCCTTTGCCAATGCGCTTGCCAGCCTGCCCGCCGCAGTTTACACCTTCCGCATGGACCCCGCAGAACCCGAAACGCCCGGCGAGCCGCCCGGGGAAGGCGGGGGTGACCCGGAACCCGAGCCCCCCGGAAGGCCCGGAGGCCTTGTGATCTACCGCCCAGAAGGCTCCACGTCCCTGTATTATGAATTCGACAATCCGGGACCTGTACTCGCCCGTGCAGTCTACGATACGGCCGGGAGGCGGGTCCTCTTCCAGAATGCACCGGAAATTGAGCCGGGTCGCCTGGAAATCGGCAGCCTGAAGACTTCTGTCTACTATCTGACTTTATACTTCCGGGGTACGGTGGTCAGCGAACCCTTTATCCGCTACTGACCTCGTAAACCCAGCAGTGTGACTGCTCCATGCAGGATACGGGGGCACCCTCTTCGATTTTAGTTTTTTTTAACATTTACAGGCTTCGCGAATCCCTAGTTTTGACCAAACCGTTAAAGCAAAAATCAATATGAAGAAATCCATCCTTTTATTTGTTGCGCTGGGCATAGGTGCCTTGGGCTTTTCGCAGATCCAGACTCCCGCCCCCAGCCCGGGATCTGAATTGCACCAAACCGTTGGCCTGACCGAAGTGGTCGTGAATTATTCCCGCCCCTCCATGAAGGGACGCGCGATATTCGGCGGCCTGGTTCCCTTCGATGCCATCTGGCGGACCGGTGCGAACATGAATACCACCGTTTCCTTTTCGGACGACGTAAAAGTGGGAGGAAATACCCTGGAGGCCGGAGCCTACGCCCTCTATACCAAGCCAGGCCCACAGCAGTGGGAAGTCTACTTTTATACGGACACCAACAACGGCGGCCTGCCGCAGCAGTGGGACGAATCCAAGGTGGCGGCTATCGTTACCGTCCCTGCCATGAAGATGGAGATGCCGGTGGAGACCTTCACCATTACGGTGGATGACCTGACCAATAACGGGGCCAGCCTGGGCCTGATCTGGGAAAACACCTATGTCGGGATTCCCTTCGAAGTACCGACTACCGAAAAGGCCATGAGGAGTATCGAGGCGGTAATGGGCGGTCCGGGCGCCAATCAGTACCACAGCGCAGCGGCCTATTACCTGGAGGAAGGCCAGGACCTTTCCAAAGCGAAAATGTGGGTTGACAAGGCCACCGAGATGTCACCGGACGCGTATTGGATGTGGCGGACCAAGTCCCTGATCTACGCCAAGATGGGCGACACGAAAGGGGCAATCGCTGCCGCCAAAAAATCCCTGGAGGTTGCCCAGAAGGCGGGGAACCAGGATTATGTGCGGATGAACCAGGCCTCGCTGAAGGAATGGGGGGCGATGTAAATACTGCCGCAACCCGTCAAAAAACCGGACCTGAAAGGGCCCGGTTTTTTTATTGGGTCTAAAAGTGCGCAGTCGCAATCGCCATCACAACCAGCTGCCAGCTCATCAGATCCTTACCGGCGGCTTGCCCAAGAGCCGGTCGAAACCTTCCAGCAGGATGGCCAGGAAGATCACCAGGGCACAGCCAAAGGCATTGAGCCACAGATAAGACATCCAGTCGAACTTGAAGCCGATGATCACAATGACCTGGGTGATGATCGCCGCGATGAAAACCGCATTGCCCCGGACAAACCGGATAAAGAAAGCGAGCAGGAATATCCCCAGGACGTTCCCGTAGAAAATGGAACCGATGATATTCACCAACTGGATGAGGTTGTCGAAGAGGTCTGCAAAACAAGCGATCAGGATGGCCATAACCCCCCAGAGTAGCGTAAACAGGCGGGAAACCTTCACATAGTGTTTCGGGTCGCTATGGTCGGGCCGGTTGCGCTTGTACAGGTCCAGTGCCGTAATGGTGCCCAGGGCGTTCAGTTCGGATGCCGTCGATGACATGGCTGCCGACAGGATCACGGCAAGCAACAAGCCTATAAGCCCCCGGGGCAGGTAATTCAGGATAAAGTGGATAAAGACGTAGTCTTTGTCGTTGGTCTCCACCGAAGGATTGGCCTGGGCAATGAGTTCGCGTGCCGCTTCCCGGTTGTTCCGCTCTTTCCGGTTGATATCCAGGATCTGTTGTTTGGCGTCGATGGTGGCCGAATATTCCTTGATATCCAGGGCTGCGGAAAACGCATCCTGAGCCATTTTCTTCTCGACTTCCAGGTCCTGGTGGGCCCCCTGCAACAACCTGTAATCCTGGGCATAGGGGGATTCGAGCACCGCTTCGGTGGCTGCCGGGTTAAAATTCAGGGGGGAGGGGTTGTACTGGTAGAACACAAAGACCATCACCCCCACGAGCAGGATAAAGAACTGCATCGGGATCTTGAGGATGCCGTTAAAGATCAGCCCCAGCTGGCTCTCCCTCACGGTTTTTCCCGAAAGGTAACGCTGCACCTGGCTTTGGTCTGTCCCGAAATAGGCGAGCATGAGGAAAAGCCCCCCGGTAATCCCGCTCCAGAAGGTGTAGCGGCTGTCCGTATCGAAATCAAAATTCAGGATATTCAATTTGTCACTGGCACCGGCCACCTTCAGCGCCTTCCCGAAACTTATGTCCGTTGGCAGGTACCCGAGGATAAAGAAAAATGCCATGAACATCCCGAGCATGATGACGAACATCTGTTGTTTCTGGGTGACGTTGACTGCCTTGGTGCCCCCGGAAACCGTATAGATGATAACCAGGATCCCGATAATGATATTCAGGGTATTGAGGTTCCACCCCAATACGGCAGACAGGATAATGGAAGGGGCAAAGATCGTGATCCCTGCGGCCAGGCCCCGCTGCAGCAGGAAGAGCATGGCCGCGAGCGTACGGGTTTTCAGGTCGAAGCGCTTTTCCAGGAATTCGTAGGCAGTATATACCTTGAGGTGGTGGTAGATGGGCACGAATACCAGGCAGATGATGATCATGGCCAGGGGCAGTCCGAAATAGAACTGGACAAAACCCATGCCGTCGTGGAAGGCCTGGCCGGGGGTGGAGAGGAAGGTGATGGCGCTGGCCTGTGTGGCCATGACCGACAGGCCCACTGTCAGCCATTTGGCTTTTTTGCCTCCCCGGACGTAATCGTCCACATCCTTGCTTCCCCGGGTGCGCCACACACCAAAGGCCACGATAAACAACAATGTTCCCGACAGGATGATCCAGTCTAAGGTTCCCATCCCCATATCAGGCGTTTGAGATCATGATATAATAGAAAACCAGTACGTAAATGATATTGAGCAGGATCACCACGGTATAGGCCCGCTTCCATACCATTTTTTCCTTCATTTCATCCTTTAACTGCACTGTCGGTCTTTATTTGGGCTTTCCCGATGGAAAGCATGTTTGCAAATAATTTGAAAGCCCCGGGGACACCAGCAGGTAATTCCCGGAAGAAACTGAGGCCGGTATAGATATAGTAGCCCTCCCCGTATGGTGCCACCAGCAGACTTCCTTCCCGGGCCGGCTCCCCTGGGTCGTTCATGGATAGGAGGGGGGTAAAGGCGGAATCCCAGGAGTCCGGGAAATACAGGCCCCTTTCCTGTACCCACCCCTCAAAATCTGCCTGCCCGATCGGGTTCGGGTAGTTGAGCAATGGGTGGTCTGGCGCCAGGAATTCTACCTCGGCATGTTCGTCGGAAACCCGATCCCTGGAGAGTTGCAGGGGATAAGGCGCCCAGGGGGTGAAATCCTGGTTGCCGCGGCCGGATGTATTGTATTGTACGATCAGGGTGCCCCCGGCTTTGGTGTACTTTAACAGCGCATCGTTTTTTATGGGGAGTTCATCCAGGACGTTGTAGGCGCGGATCCCAACCACCACGGCATCATAGCCGGACAGGCCGCCCTCCGTAAGGTCATCCAGGTCGATCTGGTGCACGGTATATCCGATGGCCTCCAGGTTCTCGGGCACGGCGTCCCCTGCTCCCATGAGGTAGCCGATGTGCTGCCCCGCCTTTTCGACCTGCAACCGGACCACCCTCAGGCGGGCCTGCATCAGTACGGTTTGGGTGGGGATGTGGTCGTAGGCAATGGTAATCATTTCCCTGTCATAGGATTTTCCACCGGTGGTTACCACGGGGTGCACATATCCCTCGCTGGCCCCGGCTGGGGGGATGACGGTGAATTCGAAGAGTCCCTCATCTCCTGCACCGCTCAGTTCATAGGGCTGTGAGGCGGGTTGGGTCACCCAGCCCTCCGGAACACTTAGCCGCACCGAACCGGAAGCCGAATCCGTATGGGACTTTACGCGGACCTGTACGGTTTGCCCTTTCAAATCGGGGAAGAGGCGGACCGTTTCGCTAAAGGATGCCGTCACGGGAGGCACGATATCAAAACTGCGGTAGCGCTCGCCTTTATCAGGCTCTGCATACCGATGGATGACAGGGCGTTCCAGGCTTAGGGGCGTCCCGGCGATTTCCAGCGCCAAGTCAACCGTAAATGCCGGCGGCGTGCGGGGCATGCCAATAAATTTGGGGTCCGGTATGCTATAAGCCCCCAGCGTTCCTTCTTCCCGCAACCAGTAGGGGGAGGTTCCGGGATGGTCCTCCGGGATCTGTAATTCCAGGCCTAGAACGACTTTCTGGTTGGCTTCCAAGGCAAACGCGCTGTCCCTTGAAGACCCCTGGGCCAGTTTGACAGAGCGGACGGTTACCGGTACGCCGGACCGGTTGAGCAATTCCAGGTCAACAATCTCCGAACTGCCCGGCACGGCAAACGCATCCCGGGAAGAAGCTTCGAGATACAGGCCTGCAACCCCGGCGATCAGCTCCTTCAGGGCTTCGGCTTTGACCTCCTTCCAGTACGAATCCTCTGCATTCTGGAGCAATTGATAGGCTTTCAGCAAATCGGGCAGGTGGACGGACGGGTCGGCAAAGTTGAACCGGGCCTCTACCCCCTCCAGTATTTCCCCGATGGGTCCGCCGCCCGGCATGCGTTTCCAGCTGGTGTCAATCCCCTCAAAGAGGTTAGTGCCCGTTATTTCGCGCCCGTTGATCAATTCCAGGAATTCTTCCTCGCTGCCGCGGCTGGAAGGCCTCCCGAATCCCTGGCAAAGGTGCTGGCTGCTGGCCAAAGAGGCGATCTCGTTATTGGACAGCCCCCGCTCGGGATAATAGACGCCCACATCTAGGGAAGTGAGTTTTTCGTGTTCCATTTCCTGCAGGAAACGTTCCCGGCTGCCGTAGAACCACCAGGAAGTATTGTGAAATAGGCGGGCGGGTTGCCAGGGGTCCAACCCGTTCAGCTGTTCGGGGTAGGCGTTGGGGTCCCCGGCCAGTTCAAAGGCTTCTGTACTCAGGATGGCGGAAGAAGTATGGTGACCGTGGGTACTTCCCGGTGTCCGGTGGTCGAATCGGTTGACGATGACATCCGGCCTGAATTGACGGATGATGCGCACCACGTCTGAAAGGATGAGGTCCTTGTCCCAGATTTCCAGGGTTTCATCAGGATGTTTGGAAAAGCCGAAATCCACTGCGCGCGTAAAAAATTGGCGCCCGCCGTCAATCCCCCTGGCGTTGAGCAGTTCCTGGGTCCTGAGCACCCCGAGGAGTTCCCGCAATTCGGGGCCGATGAGGTTCTGGCCGCCGTCGCCGCGGGTCATGGACAGGTATGCCGTACGCGCGTGGACTTCGTTGGAGAGGTAGGAGATCAGCCGGGTGTTTTCATCGTCCGGGTGTGCGGCAATATAGAGTGCTGTCCCAAGGAAGTTCAGGTCTTGCAGGTCGTTGTAAAGTCTAACGGAACTCGGGGGCTGGGGGGCCTGGGCCCATGCCAGCAAGGGCAGCAGGCAAATCGCCACAAAGGACCGCCTCAGAATGTTAAGCATGCTTTGGAAAGTTTGTCAGATCTCAAATATAGGAAGATAAGCTCCGATCTCCCCTAATTTAGAACTTCTTTAACAACTGCCGTTTACTGCCTTACTTCCGATGGTTACAGGGCCTCGCTGCCATCCCCGTCGCCGGGGTCATCGGGCATCAGGGAAACAGCCTTCTGCAGGAACAGGTTGTTGGGGTAGGTGAGCAGTTCCCCGGTGCCGAGTCGGAGGTGCACGTGGAAGGCCCGGATATCCTCGATGACGACCTCCCGGATTTCATCCAGTTCCTTGTCGTGGATCCGGATGCGGTCGCCAATCTTGTAGGGAAATGTGAAAAAGAGGATGACCCCCGCCGTTATGTTGCTCAGGATGGACCAGCTCGCAAACAGGGCCACCCCAATAACTGCAAAAACGGAGGAGAAGATCAGGCCGAGTTCCCGGAAGTTTACCCCCCAGATAAAGACCATCGCAAAAATAAACAGCAGGGAATGGCCAATGATGACGTATTTGATGATCAGCCGCGTACGCGCCCGGTCCATCTCACTGATGCGCCCTACTTTCCGGATGGCCTTGATGGAGAGGAAACGGCTGATGGACAGGGCCAGCAGACAGATTGCCGTCCATAAAATCTCGGTCCGGTAACTCAGGAGTAGTTCTTCCATATATCAGAGTCCAAGGCTGTCCCTAAGGTGCAAATCGCTATTCGAATTCTGTTGCCAGTACGGGGTTTTCAGGGTCTTCTTCAACCGGGCCGTAGTGGTCAGTACCTGCGCGGCATCCCCGAATCCACTCGGGTAGGAATCGGTCCACCCCTGGATCGTATACGGAAAACTTCCCTGGAAATGGATTTGCAGGGTCCGGTTGAGCTCCGGGTAGGTAATGGTATAGGTGCGCACCTCGCCGGGCTCGCTCAGGGTAAGCGTGGCGGAATAGGCACGGAATGGCTGATGCCGCAACCGGAGGAATTCCGTGGAGGGGATCAATTCCTGTGTACCCAGTGGAAGGGCTTCCGGCGCAATACGCAACCGGGTCCAGAGTTCATCTTCCAGATAGGTCTTGGGCAGGTTGAGCTGCTGTTCCCCCTCGCTTTCGAAGTAGCTGTGGGCCGTTATTTCAAAATCCCCCCGGTTGTTTAACTGGGCAAATATATGGCCGCACCACTCCTGGACGGAGGTGCTGATTTTCAGGGCGTGCCGGTTGTCGGCAACCGGGTAGAAAATACTGGACATGATGGAATAGGGGTAGATACCGGTCAGGAACTTCCGCGTGCGGTTGAGTTTCAGTACGGAAACCGAGCTGGAATCGGGCCGGTCTGCCTTTACCTGCTTTATTGGGTCGAACGGCTCCGTGACATACACCAGGACGGCATCCCCGTCCCGGAGTTCCCCGTACCGCGCCTGGCTGAGGCTGTAGGAACTGACTTCTGCCGTACCGGCATACCAGTATGCCTTAAAGTCTTCGCTCAGCGGTCTTGGGTCGGCAACCGGGGTGGCCGGTTGGGATTCCCGGGGCGGCTCCGCACCGGTTTGATTTTCCTTGCAGCCTGCGACCAGGAGCAGGAAGAGCAGTACGGCGACAGGACTTTGACGGGATGGGTAAAGAGGCATGGTGCTGATTTTAATGCAAAAATACGCTAAAAACCACGCCTTACCATATCGCGTAACTTCTCAAAGACCAAATTCGTGGGCAGGCCAACCACATTGGTGTAGGAACCCCGCAATTCGGCGACGCCCGCCAGGCCGATCCATTCCTGTATCCCATAAGCCCCTGCTTTGTCCATCGGGTTTCCACGGTCCAGGTACTCCCGGATCATCGCTGGGTCCAGGCGCGCAAAGCGGACCCCGGTAGCGGCGTGGAAAACATCCTGGAAAGTATGCGTACTCAGGCAGACGGAGGTATACACCTCATGCCAGCGGCCGGACAGCCTGCCGAGCATTTCCGCTGCCTCCTCCCGGTCGCCTGGTTTTTCCAGGACCTCGTCGCCCAGGCAAACGATGGTGTCGGCCGTAAGGAGCACGGCTTTTTCCGGGAGCGCTGGTAAAAGAACTTTTGCTTTAAGTCGGGAAAGGTAATCTGTTATTTGATAAGTTTTTAGTTTATCAGAATATGTCTCGTCCGCATCCTGGGTCCGGACTTCAAATTCGAGGCCCATGGATGCCAGCAGGGAACGCCGCCTGGGGGAGGCAGAGCCCAGGATCAGTTGTTGCGGCTGGAAATCGGGTCGCCCCATCAATCGTGCTTTGCATTGAAGGTGTGCTCCCAGTCGCCCCGCACTTTCATCACCTGTTGGATGATGTCCCGGACGCAGCCGTCCCCCCCGTTGAGGTGGGAGATATAGTGGCAAATGGCTTTTATTTCCGGAACCGCATTTTGCGGACAGGCTGCCATGCCCGCCATTTCCATTGCGGGCAGGTCGGGGATATCATCGCCCATATACAGGATTTCGGAGGCCGGGATGCCGTAGTCTTCCATGTACTCCCTGAGCACGGAGGCCTTGTGCCCCACGCCGAGGTAGATGTCGGTTACCCCCAGGGCGCGCAGCCTCGATCGTACCCCTTCGTTGGCACCCCCGCTGATGACACAGATGCGGTACCCCCTGGAAAGCGCCGTCTTCACGGCAAAGCCGTCCCGCACGCTCATTTTGCGCAACAGTTCCCCGGAAGTGGTGATCAGCAGGGAGCTGTCGGTGAATACCCCGTCAACATCAAAAATGAATGTCCGGACATCCTTGAGCATTTCTTTATAATTCAGTTTCATAGGTCGATTGGATGGATTGAGTGATAACCTCATAGATCTCGGAACCCGCATGGCCTTTCAGCAGTTTCCGGTGTTTGTCCAGGGTGGCCTGGTCTCCCCGTCGGGCAGGACCTGTCTGCGCATCCCGGGCCGGAAGTTCCCCCAGTTTGGAGATCGTTTCAAGGAGCAAAGGCTGCAATACCGCCGGGTCCAGCCCCGCCTCTTTACAGGTTTGTTCTCCGAGGTACACCATGTGGTTGGTAAAATTATTGACAAATACGGCGGCCAGGTGGAGTTTCAGGCGCGCCTGGGAATCCGCTTCCCGGGACGGCATGCCCAGGCAGCCGGCGAGGTCTGCCAGCAATTTTAAATCCCTGTCGCTGCCTGCTTCGATCAGAACCGGTATTTCATTAAAATCCAGGGCCCGGCCCCGGGTAAAGGTCTGCAGCGGATAAAAGACCCCTTGTCGCGCGGAGTTGCCCAGGGTTTCCAATGGCTGGGCCCCGGAGCAGTGGACGATCAGCGCATCGCGGTTTTTGACCCCGGCTGCCACCTCCCCGATTGCACGATCCGAAACTGCCAGCAGGATGATATCCGCCTCCATTGCCGGCGCGTCCAAACCGACCCTGGGAATTGAGGACGGGAAACCATCCAGCCTTTCCGGGTGCCGGGCGCATATTTGCTGCAATGCAACTCCCTGGGCCCCGGCCAGGGCCCGGCTCAGGTGGTAGGCGAGGTTCCCGCTTCCGATAAGTACAACCCGGATCACGGTGCTAAAATACATATATATTCGGGACGTGCCCGACAGGGTTTCAACCGGAAGACATGGATGAACCTTGCGCCCCTCCGGAATTTTAAAAACCAAATGTTAATGTGCGAAATCATGGGATTTTACAAGCTAAAACCCCTATTTTTGCACAGCGCTAGCAACACCGCATTGCATGTTTAAAACCGTTAACCGGATTTTATTTTCTCCCCGCCTGATGGCCGCTTTGTTTCTGGTGATGGCTATTGCCATGGCATTCGGCACCTTTATAGAGAGCTGGTACAGCACGGAAACCGCCCGGGTCTGGATCTATAACGCCTGGTGGTTCGAGGCCATCATGGTCTTTTTCGTCATCAATTTTATCGGCAACATCCGGCGCTACGACCTGCTCCAGCTCAGCAAATGGCCCATCCTGATGCTTCACCTATCCTTTATCCTGATCATCCTGGGTGCTTTTATCACCCGATATATCAGTTACGAAGGGATGATGCCCATTCGGGAGGGGGCTACCGAGAACGTTTTCTATTCGGATAAAACCTATCTCAGCGTACTGATCGACGGGGACGTTACCGGCAGTCCGCAACGCAAATCCCTGGAAGACGACCTGATCGTCACCGAAGAGGCGCTGCAATCCAGCCTGCCCTGGTCTGCGGACTTTAACGGGATACCGGTTGCGGTGGAATATGTCGGTTTTACGAAAGGTGCCCGGATGGGTGTCGTGCCCGAGCCCGGGGGAAACTTGTTCCTCAAACTGGTGGAGGCCGGGGGCGGGACGCGCCATGACCACTTCCTGGAAGCCGGGGAGGTGGCCAGTATCCACAATGTGCTTTTTTCCCTGAACCGGGAGGTGCCCGGGGCGGTCAATTTCACGCGTACCGACAGTTCCCTGACCATCAATTCCCCATTTGCGGGCAGTTTTATGCGTATGGCGGACCAGCTGAGCGGCACGGTTGCGGCAGACAGTGTGCAGCCGCTGATGCTCCGGTCCCTGTACACCCTGGGGAGTATGCAATTCGTGATCCCGGAGCCCCCGGTGGAAGGGGAGTACCGGGTAATGCCCATCCCTGAGGACGAGCAAACGGACAACGATCCGGATGCACTGACGGTCCGCCTGACTGCCGGGGAAACTTCCCGGGAGGTTACCGTGATGGGGGGGAAGGGGCGCTTTGAGTACAGCGACCCGGTAACGATCGGCGGCCTGACCTTCAGGGCAGCCTACGGGTCCAAGGTGAGGGAATTGCCCTTCAGCATTACCCTGAACGATTTTATAGCAGAAAAATACCCGGGAACGGAACAGGGTTACGCATCCTTTATGAGCAAGATCACCGTCCGGGACAGCACAAATGGGGAGCGCCCCTTTGATTACGATATCTACATGAACCATGTGCTCGATCATAAAGGCTACCGGTTTTTCCAGGCGAGTTTCAGCCCGGACGAAAAGGGAACCGTCCTGTCCGTAAACCATGATTTCTGGGGGACCTGGATCACCTATATCGGGTATTTCCTGTTGTACATTGGGCTTATGGGGATCATGTTTTTCGGGAAGACCCGCTTCCGGGAACTGGCCCGTCGCCTGGACGAACTGAAAAAGAAAAAGGCTGCCCTGGCCGTGCTTGCACTGCTTGCGGCCGGACCAATTTCAGCCCAGGACCAGCCGGAGCCGGGTCATCAACACGGGGGCATGCCCTCCCCGGAGCAGGTGGATTCCATTATCCGCGCGACAGCCGTCCCGGAGGCACAGGCGTCCCGTTTCGGACACCTGGTAATCCAGGACGAAGGGGGCAGGATGAAGCCGGTGAACACCTTTGCTTCCGAACTGTTGCGAAAACTCAGCCTTCGCAACAATTACCAGGGCCTTACCCCGGACCAGGTGCTCCTGTCCATGATGATGCGGCCGAACCTCTGGACGGTTGCAGAATTCATGGCCCTGGACAAGAAAACGGAGAACGACAGCATCCGCCACCTAATCGGCGTCCCCGAGGACCAGCGCTATGTCCGGCTCATCGATTTTTTTGACGAGGCGGGAAAAAACAAACTGGAGCCGGTGCTGCAGGAGGCGTTTTCCACCACCAACCCGAATAAATTCCAGCAGGACTTCAAGGATGCCTATTTCCGGCTAAACTTGCTGAACCGGGCGCTGAGTGGGGAGATCCTGAAGATATTCCCCTTGGTTGACGACCCCAACAACAAATGGATTTCAGCCCTGGAGTTCCGCAGTGGGCAATTTGCGGTTCAGGATTCCCTCTATGCCAATTTTATCAGGAACTCGGTTCCCTTTTACCTGAGTTCGCTCGAAAAGGGCTCGCGCACCGGTGATTATTCCGAAGCGGATAAACTCCTGGCAGCTTTTCGCCAGAACCAGGAGAACCACGGGAGCGAAGTCCTGCCGGCGGAACGGAAGGTGGATACCGAAGTTATTTACAACCGCCTGGACATTTTCAACCGGCTCTACAAGTATTATGCGCTCTGCGGGATCCTGCTGTTTTTTGTCCTGATATTCGCCATATTCCGGGACCGCAGGATCTGGGATATATCCACCTATTTTTTCAAAGGGGTTATTTACATCCTCTTTACCTGGCATACCGCCGGCCTGATCCTGCGGTGGTATATCTCGGGACACGCCCCCTGGTCGGATGCCTATGAAAGCATCCTCTATGTTTCCTGGGCCTGCATGGGTATGGGGCTCCTGCTCGGCCGTAAAAGCAATATGACCATTGCAGCCTCGGCCTTTGTGACCTCTATGCTGCTCTGGATTGCCCACCAAAGCTGGGTAGACCCGGCCATCGGCAACCTGGTACCCGTACTGGACAGTTACTGGCTGATGATCCACGTGGCGGTAATCGTGGGTAGTTATGGCCCCCTTACCGTGGGCATGATCCTCGGGGTGGTCTGCCTGCTGCTTATCCTGCTGACTACGGAAAAGAACAAACGCCGCATGCGTCTGAATTTGCGGGAACTCACCATAATCAACGAACTGGCCCTCACCGTGGGCCTGGTCATGCTGACCATCGGGAACTTCCTGGGGGGGCAGTGGGCCAATGAAAGCTGGGGCCGTTACTGGGGCTGGGACCCCAAGGAAACCTGGGCGCTTATCTCCATCCTGGTCTATGCCTTTGTGATCCACGCGCGCCTGGTCCCCGGCCTGAAAAGCCGCTGGACGTTTAACTTCCTGAGCATCCTGGCTTTCGGCAGTATCATGATGACGTATTTCGGCGTCAACTTTTACCTGGTGGGCCTGCACAGTTACGCCAGCGGGTCGCAGGTGATCACCCCGACCTTTGTCTGGTATACCGTTGCGGGCGTCCTCATACTGGGGATTTTGAGCCGCTGGCGGTATCAGGCCATGTATGTGAACAAGACCGATACCAACCATTGATCCCGATGGGTTCCTGTTTTTTTTCAGGGATTTGAACCTGCCTTTTCATATTTTTCTTTTCTTTGCGGTATCATGAAGCTCTAGGAATTATGTGCCCTTTCACGGATATCCGGCCTCTGGCCCGGTTGCGATAAGCATCCGGAGCCTGCCTCTGCCGGTTCTCCAGATTTCCTCTAATCACATAATTTCTCATTCATGCCGTCTTCTCAATATACCCTGACCAAGCTATTCCGATATTTCCTGCAGGCAGTTCGCGGGAATCAATCCGACTTTACTTCCGGAAGCATCCGGAAGGCTATTTTCATGCTATCCGTCCCCATGATCATGGAAATGATGATGGAGTCCGTGTTTGCCGTAGTGGACATCGCTTATGTGTCCCGGGTAAGCGTCAACGCCGTTGCCACCATTGGCCTTACCGAATCGGTGATCACCCTGGTTTATGCAGTTGCCATAGGTCTAAGCATGGCTGCCACGGCTGTGGTTGCCCGCCGGGTGGGCGAAAAAGACCTGAAGGGGGCCCGCGAAGCAGCGGTTCAGGCCATCCTTCTGGGGATTGCCGTGTCCCTGCTGGTTGGAATTTCCGGATACTACTTTGCAGAGGACATCCTGGCCCTGATGGGGGCGGAGGCAGACCTGATCGCCGAAGGTTCCGGATATACCCGCTGGCTCCTCGGCGGGAACATCACCATCATGCTGCTGTTTATGATCAACGCCATCTTCCGGGGCGCCGGGGATGCCTCTATGGCCATGTGGACCCTGGTCCTGTCCAACGGGTTGAACATCCTGCTGGACCCGGTGTTTATCTTTGGCCTCGGCCCTGTACCCGAATTCGGGGTCATGGGGGCGGCCATCGCCACAAATATCGGCAGGGGATCGGCTGTGATCTTTCAGTTCCTGGTACTGATTTTCGGCTGGAGCCGGATCCGGATTACCCTCCGGAGCTGGGTGGTCAACCTGCAGGTAATGTGGAACCTCATCCGGGTTTCCCTGGGCGGGATTGCACAATTCCTGATTGGCACCTCCAGTTGGGTGTTCCTGATGCGCCTGATGAGTGAATTCGGCAGCGAGATCCTCGCAGGGTACACCATTGCCATCCGGGTGCTTATGTTTACCCTGATGCCCGCATGGGGCATGAGCAATGCGGCGGCTACCCTGGTGGGCCAGAACCTCGGGGCGGGCAAACCGGATCGGGCGGAGTCCTCTGTTTGGATAACCGGCAAGTACAATGCGGTGTTCATGCTCGCAGTTTCTGTTATCTACCTGGCATTTGCCCCGGAGATCATCGGGTTGTTCAATCAGACCGGCCCGGTGGTGGAAAGCGGGGCGCTCTGCCTTCGGATCATCACGGCGGGTTACCTCTTTTATGCCTACGGCATGGTAGTGACCCAGGCCTTCAACGGTTCGGGCGATACGCGAACCCCCACCCGGATCAACCTGGTGGCCTTCTGGGTGTTCCAGTTGCCTTTTGCCTACCTGGCTTCCAGAACGCTGCATATGGGTCCGATGGGGGTTTTCCTCGCCATCACCCTGGCGGAGGTGCTCCTTTCCGTCCTGGCGGTTATCGCCTTCAGGAAAGGGAGGTGGAAAAGCTTCCAGGTCTGAGATAAATGTTATTTTTGAATTTAATGCAGCGCCTGAATTTAATGCAACGCCCATGACAAAACGCAAAGCCGGACTCAACACCATTTGTACCCATGTCGGGGAGGTCCGCGATACCCAGTTCCGGGGGGCGGTTTCCCCCCTGTACATGAGTACCTCCTACGCCTATGAAAATGTGGATATCAAGAGATATCCGCGCTATTTCAACACGCCCAACCAGGAAGCGCTCTGCCGGAAGATTGCCGCCCTGGAGCACACCGAGGCCGGGTTGATCTTCGGCAGCGGGATGGCGGCCGTGAGCACCTCCCTGCTCGCATTTTTAAACCAGGGCGACCATGTGGTCCTGTCACAGCAATCCTACGGGGGTACGCACAGCCTGATCAAGGAGGAATTTGGCAAATACGGCATCGACTATACCTTTGTAGAGGGTACGGGGGTGGATGACTTCGAGGCGGCAATCCGGCCGGAGACCAAGGTGCTGCACCTGGAGACCCCTTCGAACCCGCTGCTCCTGGTCACCGACCTGGAAGCAGTCGCCAAACTGGCAAAGTCCCGTGGGCTTGTAACCCTTATCGACAATACCTTTGCCAGCCCGGTAAACCAGAACCCGGCCGATTTCGGTATCGATGTGATCATCCATTCGGCCACCAAATACATGGGCGGGCATTCCGATATCTGCGCGGGGGCCGTTGCGGCGTCAGCGGAACATATCAACCGGATTTTCCAGCTGGCCAAAAACCTCGGGGGCAGCCTGAGCGACCAGACTGTCTGGATGCTGGAACGCAGCCTGAAGACGCTGGGCTTGCGGGTGCGGGCCCAGAACGAAAATGCGCTGCAGCTCGCAAGGCACCTCAGGGAACACCCCGATATGGCCGCTGTGTGGTATCCCGGCCTGGAAGACCACCCGGGACATGCAATTGCCAGGGCCCAAATGCACGGGTTTGGGGGCATGATGTCCTTTGAACTGGCCGATGGCATTGCCCTGGACCATTTTGTAAATTCCCTGGAATGGGTAAAACCCTCCATGAGCCTTGCCGGTGTGGAAAGCACCCTCACCATCCCGACCCTCACCTCTCACGCTCTGCTTTCAGAGGCAGACCGGGAGCGAGCGGGCATCCGTCCAAACCTGATCCGTTTCTCTACCGGTATTGAGGAATTCGAGGACCTGCGCGCCGACCTGGACCAGGCCATTGAAAAAGCCAAAAGGCATTCTGGCGTACCCACTGAAAACTGACATGTAATGAAATTAGATTTACTGGTATTTGGAGCGCATCCGGACGATGCGGAACTCGGGGCAGGGGCCACTATTGCCAAAGCGGTGGCTGCAGGGAAGAAAGTGGGAATAATAGACCTCACCCGTGGGGAACTCGGGACCCGGGGATCGGCGGAAATCCGTGATGTGGAAGCCGGTCGGGCCGCTGAAATCCTCGGCATCAGTATCCGGGAGAATATGGGCTTTGCCGATGGCTTTTTCCAGAATGACCCCGAACACCAGCTGGCGGTGATCCGTCAGATCAGGCGTTTCCGGCCGGAGATGGTTTTGTGCAACGCCGTGGAAGACCGGCACATCGACCATGCGCGGGGGAGTTCCCTGGTCAGCGATGCCTGCTTCCTGAGCGGCCTGGTCAAAATCGATACCCGCCTGGAGGGCTACGACGAATGGCAGGAACCCTGGCGGCCCGGGCAGGTGTACCACTATATTCAATGGAAGAACCTGAAGCCGGATGTGGTGGTTGACGTGTCCGGGTTCATGGATAAGAAACTCGAGGCCATACATGCCTATTCCTCCCAGTTTTACGATCCGGATAGCGATGAACCGGAAACACCGATCAGCAGCAAGAATTTTACGGATAGCGTCTCCTACCGCGCCCGGGATCTGGGCAGGTTGGTAGGGGTGGAATTTGCAGAGGGATTTACAGCGGAACGGCAGGTGGCGGTCGCTTCCCTGGACGATCTGATCTAAACGGCTTCGCTGTATTTCTGGGCTGCCTTGGGCAGGGTAAAGTAGAAGGTACTTCCAATACGCAATGTGCTGTCTACCCAAATTTTACCATTGTTCTTCTCAACCATTTCTTTACATAAGGACAGCCCGAGGCCCGTACCTTTTTCATTGTTGGTGCCGTAGGTAGAGGTGTTGCTGGAATCCTGGAAGAGTCGGGACATGGTGACCCGGTCAATCCCCACGCCCGTGTCCCGGACGGCAATCACCCAATGCGTATCCTTGTCCTCTGCCCGGATGCTCACAATGCCGTTCTCCGGGGTGAATTTGAGCGCATTGCTGATCAGGTTGCGGATCACGATATCGATCTGGTTGGGGTCCGACCAGACCTCTGTGTTCCCCTGCAACTCGCTGACCACCCGGATGGACTTCTGATCTGCGATTTCTGCCAGCAGGTTGATATTTTCTTGGACAATGTTTTCGAGGATGGTATTCGAAGGTTTTGTTTTTGCCCCTTCCATTTGGGTATACCCCCAGGAGAGCAGGTTGTTGAGTGTAAAGAAGATGTGGTCCACATCAGATTTCAGTTTGGGGATGAACGAGAGGAATTCCTCTTTTTTCATGTCTCCCTCCGAATACATGGTCAGCAGGCTTTGCAGGGCGCCGATGGGTCCCCGCAAATCGTGCCCGATTATGGAAAACAGCTTGGTTTTGGTCTGGTTGTTTGCTTGCAGCTCGGCCTTGCGCACTTCGAGGATGTCTTTCTTGGTGGTGAGTTCTTCGGCCAGTTGCTTCTGCAGCCTTTTGGAACGGTAAACCAGGTAAATGATGATCAGGGCGATGAAGAGGGCCACCCAGCCGATCCAAACAAAGCGCTTTTGTTCCGCGAGTGCTTTTTCATTTTCCTCGATGAGTTCTTCCTTCTGTTTTTCGAATTCGTTGCGGGTTTTCAGCAGGCTGAGGCCTTGCTGGTTTTCCCTTTTGGAGATGGAATCCGACAACTTCTGGAATACCTCGTGGTATACCAGGGCCGTGGCGTAGTCTTCCTGCTTGCGGTGGATCCTGTAAAGAGTTTGTGCACAGTCCCTTTTTCCTTCCGTAAAGCGTATTTTTTCGCTGATCCGGAAGGCCTGTGTGGCATAGTCACTGGCCAGGCTGTCATTACCCTGCCCGAAATGAGCTTCGGCCATTCCGTTGAGCAGGTCGATGCGGGAGCGATCGTCCTCCAGGTTCATGTGCAGCATTTCTGCCTGGCTATACCAGTACAGGGCCCATTTGTAATTGAATTTTTTAAGATAGACCTTCCCCTTGGTTTCGTAGGCATAGGCGAGCCAGTCGAATATCCGGTTCTCCTCGAAGATATCGATGCTCTGGTTGATATTAAACATGGCGTATTCCAGGTTGCCCATATCGGCATAAACGGAGGCCAGGTTGCTCATGGTCTCCGCTTTGATGATGTCATTGCCCAGCTTGTCGTTGATCCGCTTTACCCTCTGGAAGTATTCGAGGCAGTGGTCGTAGTCCTTCTGTTCGGCATAGAGGTTGGCGATGTTTTCGTTTAAGATGGATTGCATCTCGAGTTCCCCTGTCTGCTCCGCAAGCTCCAGGGCTTCCAGGTATTTGGTCAGGGCCCCGGCAATATCCCCTTTATATACATACTCCCCCGACAGCCCGTTGAGGGCACTCAGGCGCAAGTCCCCGAAGTTGCCGGCCTCCGACAGGGCCAGCCCTTTTTCGTACAATTCAATGGCCTTTTCGCTATCCCCCTTGTCGGAGTGGTAATCGGCCAGTCTCAGGTAGGATTTCGCCTTTCCTTTCAAAAAGCCTGCCGCCTCGCTCAGGGTGAGGGAGCGTTCCGATAATTTGAGCAGGCTGTCTGCATCGTAGAAACGCATTTCACCCGCCAGGGTTAAGATTTTACTGATGTATGCGGTGTCTTTGGCCGTAAAACCCGCACTGCGCTCCATGGCGCTGATTTCACTGCGAAGTTCCTTCCTGGGGTTCTCTTCTGCACCCGCAGCATCCGCAATAGGCAGGAGGCAGCAAAACAGCAGCAGGAAGGTGGTAGGTAACAACGTTACATGTTGCATTATTTTCATCGGGCCCATTAAACGACTCTAAATGTAGAAGCATGCCCGGGCCAGGCCGAAAGAATGTTGTGAAACGCCGAAATTTGTGTGTTTTATCGGGCTTAAGGTGTAGTTCGTCGATAAACCATGGGATTTCGCCCAATAAAAAAACCCCCGGAAAGGGATTCCGAGGGCTTGTTTTGGGTGGAAGACCGGGTTCGAACCGGCGACCTCTGGAACCACAATCCAGCGCTCTAACCAGCTGAGCTACAACCACCGTCAGGCCTTTTGCGGGATACTTGGATCGCATACCGTCTCAGGCGGAGGCAAAGGTACTTCTTTTTGTGAATTGTCCCAAAGAAAAAACCTGCTTCTTCAGGGAAGCGGGATGTGGTTTAAGGTCCGGATCAGCGAGCCACTTTGTCCACGGTCAACCGGGCATTCCGGTTGGCTATTTCCCAGGCGGTATAGAAAATAAGCCGGGTACGGTTTTCCAGCAGGTCGTAATTGATCTTATCCGGTGTATCCCCCGGCCGGTGGTAATCCACGTGGGTTCCGTTGAAATAGAAGATGATGGGGATATTGTTCTTGGCAAAGTTGTAATGGTCACTGCGGTAGTAAAAACGGTTCGGGTCGTTTTCGTCGTTGTATTTGTAGTCGAGTTCGATACCTGTGTGTTTTTCATTGATTGCCTCTGACAACTGATGCAATTCGGTGCTGAGCTTGTCGGAACCGATCAGGTAGATGTAATTGCGGTCCCCGTCCCGCTTCGGGTCAATCCTCCCAATCATATCGATATTCAGGTTGGCCACGGTTTGGTTCATGGGAAATACCGGGCTGTAATCGGTATAATACTGGGATCCCAGCAGGCCCTTTTCCTCGCCGGTTACATGCAGGAATACCACAGACCGCTTGGGGCCGTAGCCTTCCTCTGCTGCCTTTTTGAAAGCTTCGGCAATCTCGAGCAGCGCCACCGTCCCGGAACCGTCGTCGTCGGCTCCGTTGTTGATCTCCCCGTCGGAGGAGACCCCGATATGGTCCAGGTGGGAGGAAATGACCAGGTACTCATCGGGATACACGGACCCCTTGATATAGGCTACTACATTTTCAGAGTCCACAGGCTCGCTCTCACTGGCGATTTCCAGGTCAATATCGGCTGGATAGACCTCTGAAACCGTGTTGGTTTCAAAACCCGGGTATATTTTTTTGGCAAGCTCCGCCGGGATAAGGACCATTTGAGGGGTCGCTTCGGGCGAAACCAGGCTCATCCGGCCGCTGTCATTACGGAGCATCCGGTCATAATACCGCTGGTAACGCGAAAAATTGGCTTCATCCACATAGAAAAACCCCCTGGCCCCCTTATTGCGGGCCACTTCCTGCCGCTTGTCCAGGCCTTCGGAAAGATTGCTCCAGCCGGATTCCCGGTCGGAGCCGCTCAGGACATAGGTGCCATCCGGATTACGGGGCTCCCCGGATTTCATGAGCAGGTATTTTCCTTTGACATCGAGGTCCCGGTAATCGGAATACCCGGCGGCATCAATACCATAACCTACGTAAACAACCTCATCGAGGTGGCCGTTACCGGGAAGGAAAGTCAGGAAATCCTCCCCATTCCGGTAGGTGTTACCCCCCATGGAAAAACTCCCCTTGGGCAAGCGGGCCAGTTCGAGGGGGACCTTCTGCAGGTATCCTGCGTCTCCAAGGGCTGGTGGGATATCCATTTCCCGGTAGGCATCGACCAGGTAGTCGACCGCCTTCTTCTGTCCTGCGGTTCCGGTTTCCCGGCCTTCGAATTCATCCGAGGCGTAGATGTACAAATGTGTTTTCAGATCATCTTCGGTGATCGTGGAAGCATATGTGCTTTCATCGGGTGCAACGGGAGCCAGTGCATTGTGTTCCGCAATGGATTTCTGGGAAGTATTGCAGGACATGGCCAGTGCCGCGCACAGCAAAACGAATTTTTGCATGTTGAGTTTGGTTAAAGCAATGATTTTCCAAAAATACGGAAAATGGACGGATTTTGATCAGGGTTTCAGCCTTCCCTGCGAACCCCGGCAGGCCTGGATTGTGCATCCAGGGACGGCCTGTTCATTCGGGTAACACTTAGCCCTCCCCATAGGCGGAGCGGATCATGGCCCGGGTCTCCTCCAGGGACTTGAAGACGTCAAAGGTCCTTCCCTGGGTTCGCTGGGCCCCCAGGGCATTGGCATACCGCGCAGCTTTCACGTAGTCGGTTGGGGATTCCAGCAGGCCAAAGCCCAGCCCCCCTGCAAAGGAATCGCCGCAACCGGTGGTGTCGACCACATCGGTGACGGGGACCGATTGCACAATCTCCTTCCGGATTTTACCGGATTCCTTAAAATACACGGCACTGCCACCGGCGTCCAGGGTCACGATCAGGGATTTTACCCCCCGTTCCAGCACGTGGGCGGCCAGGGTATCCAGATGGTCGGTGGTTATGTCGTGGAAGGGCTGCAGGTCTTCCAGGTTATATTCCTTTTCGAACCAGCAGCAGCGGGATTCCTCCAGGTTCATTTTCAGGACGTCAATATAGGGCAGCCACATGTCGCGGTCCACCCAGTAGCGGATCAGCCGGTCACCCAGGATGGTGGTGGTATTGGTGGGGCCGTGGGCGTCAAAGATGATCAGGCCCTGGCTGTTGGCCTTGATGTATTTCAGGGTTTCCAGGGGCACCTCGTAGTCCGTGATGGGGACGCAGACAAACACATCCGCATCCAGCAGACCCTCAAGGTCCTCCCCGATAATAGGGTTCATAAAGCCCGTTTGTTTCTCCAGGCGGTTGTTCTGGTCCACAAACTTCAACTGGATAATATCCCCCTGGTCGGCATCATCGGTAATATAATCCGTGGAAATGTTGGAGTAGGGGGCCAGCACTTCCAGGACGCCGGGCCGGTCCTTTTTCCGGACATGGGATACCGGATATACGGTACCCTGATCCCCCAGGAGGCGGGAGAGGCCGATGGCCGTATGCGTGGCACATCCGTATTTTTCGATGACTTCCCCCTTGTGCGTGGTGATATGGTCCCTGGGAATCGGCCCCAGTACGGCTACTTTGTGTTGTTGCATCTGCCTTGGTTTAGCTGAAAAAGGAAGATATGAAATTCCCGTCAATTCCCGTAACGGACCGTGCAAACTCCGGAAACCGGGCAAACAAAATCTTGTCCCTTGGGGCCATCTTTACAAAAAGCTTTTTTATATTTGCACCCGCTAAGACACGCAGACCAGGAGGAATGGCAGAGTGGTCGAATGCGGCGGTCTTGAAAACCGTTGAGGGTCAAACCTCCGGGGGTTCGAATCCCTCTTCCTCCGCAACAAAACGCCTCACCAATCCGGTGAGGCATTTTTTATTTCCGGAAATCCTGCGAGCTTGCTTGGCAAGGATTGGAGGAAATAAAAATGCACAGGGCGTGAGCCATGGGGCGTTTTTAATGCAGGACCCCCTCCCGGGATCACGCCGCTCAGGCGGCGTAATCCCTCTTCCTCCGTAACATCATCATCAACTAATTGATATATAATTAGTTGGGATAATTATGTGCGATTTTAGTACGGCATTGTAGTAGATTTCCATTCTACCCTATACGAACTTATTCTTATTTCAAATGATTTGCCTACCATCCATTTCAATTCTGGCTACTACCGGACACTTCAAATTGAAATAACTCTTGGCAATATAGAATACAAGCAGCCCTTTGAGCACTTTTTTGTATTTTGATTAAGGAATGAACCGCATAAAACGCATTGATTGCTCTGCCAAATCCAACACCGACATATTGCCCGTTAAAATGGGAGCCTAGGTTGCCCCGAATAGCCTCCTGGTATGATGGAACCCGCCTTTCATTCCTGCTGAAGGTCTTGCTTTTTATAATCCCTTTTTTCTCCTTCTCCCAAAACCAGAATAGCAGCTTTAAAAAAGTTTCGGTCGAAATAGATCAGGTATCCTATGACTACAATATCATATCCATCGCACAGGACCACCGGGGATATTTGTGGATGACAACTGGGAATGGCCTACTTAAATACGATGGGTATGGGTTTGAAAGATTCCGGAATATCCCGGGGGATACAACCTCGTTGAATGACAACAGGACCGAATCGCTCTTTGTGGACCATATCGGGGATATTTGGATCGGGACCGCGACTGGTCTCAGTCGCTACAACCCGGGATGTGATTGTTTTTACCAGTACCCATCGCGAGAGGATAATCCCACTCCCTCCGGGTTTATTACATCAATGTCCGAAGATGCATCCCAAAACCTGTGGGTTGGTATGCAGGAGGGCGGACTGTACCGGTACGAACGTGCAAGCGATCGCTTCACCCGATTTCTGGATGATCCTGCCCATTCGAATTCGCTTATCGGAGAGATTGTGCGGGTTGTATTGGCGGATAGCCAAAACAAAATCTGGATAGGGACAGGTTATGGTCCCTCCGAAAACGGTGCTGGCCTTTTTCGATTCGACCCCATAACCGGATCCATATCCCGGTTTATCCACCAACCGGATAATCCAAACAGTCTCATCGACAACCGGGTGAGTGCACTTATGGAGGATCGGCAGGGTCGCATTTGGGTCGGGACATATCAAAATGGATTGCACCTTTACGACCCTGCACGGCAGGAATTCATCCGGATGAAGAGCGATGGCGGCAAACCCGGTCGATATTATCCGCCTCCGGGGCTAAAGGCCTGGGAACTCCCTCCTTTTATATCCTTTCTTTATGAGGATCAAAAAGGTGGTTTTTGGATCGGCACTTGTGGTGGTGGCATTAACTATTTTGACCCCGGCACGGATAAGGTGCGCTATTTCGCCCACAACCCTGCAGAAGCGAACGGCATATCCAATGATAAACTCTGGTCATTTTTTGAAGATAAATCCGGCCAGTACTGGCTGGGCACCCTGGCCCAGGGCGGCCTGCACAAAATGGATCCGTTAGAATCGAAAATCACCCGGTATGCCGAAACCAATAATATGCATATTTCAGGCATACAGGAATGTGGCGCACTGCCTGGAAAACTTCTTTTGGGAACGATTTATCACGGGCTACGGCAATTGGATACGCAAACCGGTGAAATACTGCCTGTTTACGAAAATGAACTAACACATAGTGGATTAAGAGAAAGTCCGGTATTTGATATCTATGAAGACTCGAAAGGGCTGTTGTGGTTAGGGTTTATTTCGGAGCACCCTGAGGATTCCGGTACGTCTTCAAAAAACCGGGGGCCCGGAGGATTGGCCAGCCTGGATCCGAAAACAGGTAAACTGGTTCGACATTCGTTTCCAACGGATGGTACTCCTGGCACAGCCGGCACATCGGTTTACCGCATTTGTGAGGATCGGTATGGCTATTTATGGCTTGGGGCGGGCAAGTACGGACTTTTCGGTTTTGACAAAGCTACCGGGGTTAGTAAACGGCATACCTTACCGGCCGTTAACGGGCAGACGAGCGCCGAAGTCTATTTGATCGAAACGGATTCACACGGGACACTCTGGGTTGGGGATCAGACGGGAGAAGGAACGTTATTTCGATACAATAAGGAGCATGATAGTTTTGAAACCTTCCTGGAAGGATACCAGGCCATAAGTTTTTACGAGGATAGCTCAGGTTGGTATTGGGTAGGCACGGAAGACAAGGGCGTACTTCGCTTTAACCCTGACAAAAGCAGTTTTCATCAATACACAATGGTTGATGGGTTGCCAAGCAATAGGGTAACCGGGATACTCGAAGGCCCGCCAGGCACGTACTGGCTGTCCACCGCTCAGGGACTCTCCCGGTTTGATGCGGAGTCTGCCAGGTTTACCTCTAAAGGATTACCCAGTCACCGGTTTGATAAGGCCACCCTTTCAGCCAGCAATGGCCAGCTCTATTTCGGGGGCAGTAGTGTCCTGTTTGCTATCGATCCCGAGAAGGCAAATGGTAACCAGGTTCCTCCGGAACTTCAAATTGGCGTTATAAGGGTTTCCGGCGAACCCTATGTATTGGATAATGGAAACCACGGCGATTCTGAGAGCATCATCCTGGCCCATTCGCAGAATGATATAACGTTTGAATACGTCGGCCTGCATTTCAGCAATCCTGCCAGGAATCAATACCGGTATCGGTTAGAACCATTTGACCCGGAGTGGATTGAAGCCGGGACGCAACGGGTGGCGCAGTACACGAATATCGAACCGGGAACCTATACATTTCGGGTAATCGCATCGAATGATAACGGGGTCTGGAATGAAGAAGGGGCTTCTGTGGGCTTTGTAATCCGGAAGGCGTGGTGGGCCCGGTGGTGGGCTTATCTCCTGTATGGGACGTTACTTTGTTTGCTCGTATATAGCATTTACAGGTTCCAACTCTCCAAAAAACTGGCTTTGGCGGAAAGCAATAGGCAAAAACAAATCAATCGATTTAAAAGCAACCTGTATACCAACATTTCACATGAATTCAGGACGCCCCTGACCGTCATTTTAGGGATGACGGATTCACTGGAGAATGAACTCGGGAATAATAAATCACAACCCGCGGAGGATGCAGTCCGTTTAATCCGGAGAAACGGCCAGCGTCTGCTGACGCTCGTTAATGAAGTACTTGAGCTGACGAAACTGGAAAGCGGCCATTTAAGGGCAAACTATGTGCAAATCAAGGTAATTCCCTTTATCAGGTATTTGAGTGAGAGTTTTGCTTCCTACGCCCGCAAAAAGAGCATCCAGCTCAGGATAAATGCTGAAATTGACGACTTATCCATGGATGTGGACACCCAGAAATTGTCCGCCATCCTCTCAAACCTCCTCTCCAATGCCATAAAATTTACGCCCCCGCACGGAGCTATCGAATTGCAGCTTCAAAGTGAAAAGGGAAGGTTTTTGGAAATAAAGGTTCACGATACCGGATCAGGTATAGCCGAGGAGGATATACCCCATATATTCGACCGGTTTTACCAGGCAGGTTCTGCGACTACTAAAAAACTTGAGGGTACGGGTATCGGACTGGCATTAACCAAAGAATTAGTGACCGGGCTCGGAGGCAATATTACTGCGACCAGCAACCCGGGCAAGGGCAGTGTGTTTACGGTTCGGCTACCCATTACCCGGAATGCCCCAACCGCATGCCCGGATGCCCTGAACATGGTTTTGGCGGACCCCACAGGCCCCGATGATCTACAGGAAGCAGGAAAAGTAGTATCTGCCGGGCATCCGGAACAACCCTTAATCCTGATCATCGAAGACAACCAGGATGTGGCGCACTATACTATCCAATGCCTGTCCAATGCATATCGGACACTGTATGCCAGGAATGGGGCAACCGGCCTGGAATTAGCCTTTGAACACATACCGGATATCGTCATTACGGACGTGATGATGCCCGGCAAGGACGGGTTTGAGGTCTGCAAGGCGCTAAAAAAGGACGAACTGACCGATCATATCCCTATTATCATGCTCACTGCAAAGGCAACCCAGAAAGACCGGATTTTCGGACTTTCATATGGTGCTGATGCCTATTTGTCAAAGCCCTTCAATAAAGCTGAACTGCTGACCCGTATCGAACAATTGATCCGGGTGCGCCGGAAATTGATCCGTAAATTTCAGTTCACGGGATTTGCCAAGCTGGTTGAAAGCCGTAAAAAGGATACTGAGTCCACCTTTATCCAAAAAGCTGTTGCGCTCATCTATGAGAATATTTCGGATGATTCCTTCGGCCCTTCGGAACTCGCTTCCGGATTGCTCATCAGTGAATCGCAACTCTATCGAAAACTAAAAGCACTCAGCGGTAAATCCACTGCAGTATTCATTCGGCACGTGCGCCTGCAGGAAGCAAAAAACCTTATAGAATCCACAGATTTAACCGTTTCTGAAATCGCCTATGAGGTCGGCTTTAAAAACCTGTCCTGGTTTAGCCGCATTTTCAAGCAGGAACTGGGTTCTTCCCCCTCTGCCATCCGCAAATAAATCCTCCATCGCCTGCTATCCGGAGATTTTGCAACCCGTTTAACGGATAATTTCCACCTTTCTTTATCGATGACAGAATACCAACATCATTTGACCAAATGGTGTAAGGAAATCAATTATATATCACTGAACTTTAAGGTTGAAGAACAAAGGGATCCGATTATCACGCGGTTCACTCGAATATCGACAGCTATGAAACTAAACTTGAAATTGCTCATTCCCGGTTCCTTACTATGCGTCACACTCATGGCGTGCTCAAGCAATGGCGATGACCCGACGGATGATACCATTACGGGTCCCACAAAACCCGTCATCGCAGTGGACAAGAAGGAAACGTTTACTATTACATCCGATGGTGTCAGTTGGGAGGCTAAAATTTGGATACCCAGTGAATACGAAACTAACAAAAACCTGCCTGCGATCTACCTGATAGACTTTAAAGAACAACATCATGTTATCGCTACGGATGAATTTGATAAGGTTATCGAAGGGGTTAAAGCAGTAAGCGGATTCAATGCCCTGGTCATTACATTGGCGGAACATCTGGATGTAGATTTTGTCATACCGAAAGACTATCAGGAATTCAATAAAGTCTTTCAAAATATCGCCGCATACGTGGATGCACATTACACCACTAACACCTCAAGAACATTTATTGGCAGAGGAAGTGAGAGCAGTATGGTTTTGATGGCCCTTTTTATTGAGGAACAAGAATCTTCAATCTTCCAAAATTTCATTGCCACGGATTCACCATCTATTGTTTATTTCACAGAATTGCTTGAAAATGAAAATTTCCCCCAAATAAAGGACAATAAAAAATTGCACTATTCACTTACCAGCGATAGTGAATATGATTTGAATAGTGACTTCATTGCTGCACTAAATGAAAAAGCATATCCCTGGTTGGAATTTGAAATTGTAGAATATCTAAATTTTGATTATGAAAATGCTTATCCCAAAGTATTTGCGGATGGAATCAGGTATATTTTTGAAGAGTAACGATTCCATATGCGGAAAAAATAGCTTATTTTAAAATGCCTCCTTTCTCTCGATCCCTAATTGGCTCTCATGCCAATAGCAATCCCCCGCTATTCTACCTAAAAAAAAGATCATGTGTAACGCATTGAGCTATCGGTTGATCCTTTGTTTCGCTTTACTGGTCTCCTGTTCAAATGACGGCCCTGAATTAGACGGCGGCCCCGGAAACTCAACAATTTCAATTGATACGATAAGCCCTGAAAGCGGGCCCAGAAATACTGTTGTTACGATTAGCGGAAAAAACTTCGGCTCAGATCCAAACGTGATCAAAGTTTTTTTTAACGGTTCACAAGGCGAGGTTGAATCGGTGGAAGATGATGTGATTGTAGCCATCGTGCCCACAGGTGCATTTACTGGAAGGGTTACCGTTTCCATAAATGGCCAGATTATAGATGGACCGGAATTTACGTATATCGTCACAGATGAATACCCGGGTAATATCCTTGCAGGAAGTACACGAGGGTCTCAAGATGGACAAGGAAGCTTTGCGCAGTTTAATTTACCTGCTGGAGTAGCCATTGATAAAAACGGCAATGTATATGTTGCCGACGCCGGAAACCACAGGATCCGAAAAATAACGTCGAATGGACTGGTGAGCACCCTGGCTGGAAGTGCGTTCGGGTTCGCTGACGGACAAGGAGTGGTTGCGCAGTTCAACGCACCCAACGGACTCGCATTGGATGTGGACGGAAACGTGTATGTTGCGGATCGTTACAACCATAGTATTCGGAAGATAACCCCGGGTGGCGAAGTGAGCACATTGGCGGGAAGTACAGAAGGGTATGCTGATGGACAGGGGGAAGATGCCCAGTTCAATGAACCCTATGCAGTGGCGTTGGATGTAGATGGAACCGTATATGTCGCTGATGCCGGAAACAATAGAATCCGAAAAATAACCCCGAATGGTTTAGTAAGCACCCTGGCAGGAAGTTCACCAGGTTTTGCAGATGGACAGGGGGAAGATGCCCGGTTCAATGGACCCTATGGGATTGCACTGGATGCATTGGGAAACGCGTATGTAGCTGACTTCATAAACAACAGGATCCGAAGGATAACCCCGGATGGTGTCGTTAGCACCCTGGCAGGAAATTCAAGAGGATTTACAGATGGACAGGGGGCTGATGCCCGGTTCGATGGTCCTTACGGAGTGGCTTTGGATATGGCGGAAAACCTGTACATTGCTGATTTCGGCAACCAAAATATCCGAAAGATAACCCCAGAGGGTACGGTAAGTACACTGATATTAAGTTCAACAGGTTCTGCAGATGGACAGTGGGAAGGCACAATGTTCTCCGGACCTTCCGATGTGGCCCTGGATAAGTACGGAACCGTATATGTCGCTGACATGGCAGGCCATCTGATCCACAAGTTTCCACTGGATTAAGAGGGAGTTTCGGGCCCGCTAGCTGCATTTACTCTCACGGTCACAACGGCGAGCCCTGCAACCCGCCAGATCAACCAGGGTGCCGCTTGGGAACCAATGGCAGGGATGTGTTTTTTCAGGGCTACGGGCAGCCTCTGCCCAGGGGCATCTCATAAGATCGATGAGAGCGCCAGACTCATAAAATCCTCCACCTGGCTTTCAGCCTGAACTGGGTCTGAATATTCCAGGAAGCCCATGATCATGGGGTCGGCTCCAATATTCTGGAAATCGCGGATCACTTCAGTATATTCCTGGAGTTGCTGATCCACTGAGTCCCCTCTGTCAAAAACCAGGAGCGAAATCGACCCGTTGGAAGACCGGGTAAGCGCCAAACCGCCGGAGAGGCAGAATAATTTAAAGCTTTTTTTGATGATCCTGAAGGGTTTCCGTTCGTAGGGTTCCAGGCCAAAAACACTTAGTTTAACCCCTTCCGCCTCATAGATCACAGGATCCAGAGGGTCTGCATCAGCGTCCAAACCGGAAAGATCGTCCAATCGCGTTTGCTCCCATCTTTCAAAATCACCTTCCCGGTTCAATTCAACACACTTCATTTTTTGATAATTAACCTGTTCATTTTTAGGTTTCAACTTCGGGGGAACGATATTTTTTATTGTAACGGGTGCCCGGAGCGACCCGCTTTATTTTAGTTCCGGTACGGCCTCCAAAACGATTTTACGCAGCTTTTCCGGCGTAAAGGGTTTGCTGATAAACCCGTCGCAGGCCGGGTGGTTCTCCGCACTCGCCATAAGGTTGGGGTCTGTGGCGTAGGAAAGCATAAATACCTTGGTGCCAATGGTCGCACTGTCCTTCCAGGCCGCGAAGGCATCCAGAAATTCAATCCCGTTCATTTCGGGCATATCACTGTCTACCAGGATAAAATTTGGTACAAACCAGTGAGATGAGTGGGAGGAGGCAGGTTTCGAGGAGTCCAAAAAGGCGAGCGCCATACCAGCCCTTATAAAAGTGAGGATTTCGGAATCCGGTAATTCCCGTTCGATGCATTTTTGGTGGATATACAAATCCATTTCACTGTCATCGATCAATACAAAATTTGCGCTCATTCAATAATCTGATAAAATTTGATTCATCTTCATATGGCCAGGGTATGGGATCGGATGAATTTTTCTGCCGACGGCACGTCTTTGAAGATGGCAAAGGGGATGTCGTTCGGATAGATTCTTTTGAACGCCCGCACCAAAAGTTCGATGGCGAGGGTATTTACCACATAGGCCTCACAGATCGCGATGTGGCCCTGACTGCTCTTGCTGGCCAGCAGTTTGGCAGCCTCTGTCGAAAAGGTGCCCCTTGCGCTCCTCAGGTCGATTAGCAAGGGCATGGGGGAACCATTGGACAGTGAAATCACTTTATCCAGGTATCGCCGGGCCGTCCTGACATTTAAGAAACAGGTGCCGGGCCCCTGGTTGAAAGTGCAGTACAGGATGCTGTTATCCCGAATTGAAAAGGTGGTTTGATCCTGCATGGATCTGTTTATAATGGTCAGTCCGGGTGAAACCTTATGCCCGCCAGGCTTTCTGGAGGCCTTATTAGTAAGCATTCATTCCAAAATGTTTAACCAAGGGATATGCCAAACTCCTGTTTAGATCAGAAGAGTATTTGTAAAAAACAGGTAATCAATGCATTAGGAGGTTTGGGGGGAGATTGCACTTCGACTTGCATCAACGGAATACCGTCACAAAAATAAAGTGAGATCATTTTTCCACGGAATACCGTGGGTTTTATGTTATTTCCTGATACCCAGTTTCTTCATCTTATCGCGAAGCGTACTGGGTTTCAGGTCCAGCAATTCGGAGGCGCTGTTGTGCCCGGAAATCTTCCAGTCGCATTTCTCCAGCACCTGAATGATGTGATTGCGCTGTATGGATTCCAGGGATAAATTATTGGAACGGATCGAAACCCTTGAATTCGGACCCTCCGATTCAAAGCCCGGGATGGTAAGGGTTTCCCCGTTTGACAAAATGGAGGCCCGTTCGATCAGGTTCTCCAGTTCGCGGATGTTTCCCGGCCAGCTGTAACCTTTCAGTTTTTCCATGGCATGGTCGGAAACGAATTGGATGTTCTTGTTGTATTCCTTGTTGAACTTGTCCACAAAATGTTCGACGAGGATGGGAATATCCTCCCTGCGTTCCCGTAATGGGGGGACTTCAATCGGGAAAACATTGAGCCGGAAATACAGGTCTTCCCGGAAATTTTTCCTTTCAATCTCAGCCTTTAGGTTCCGGTTTGTTGCGGCGATAACGCGTACGTCCAGCTTTTTAGGCTGCCCGGCGCCGACCATTTCTATTTCGCCCTCCTGCAGGAACCTCAGGATCTTGGGTTGCATTTCCACGGGCAGTTCCCCGATTTCGTCCAGGAAAAGCGTTCCGCCATCAGCCAGCTCGAATTTGCCAACCTTATTGCTGATCGCCCCGGTGAAGGATCCCTTCCTGTGACCGAATAATTCGCTTTCCAGCAATTCCCGGGGGATAGCCGAGCAATTGACCTTGATCAGCGGCTTGTTGTTCCTGATGCTCAGGTTGTGGATGGCACGCGCCAGCAGCTCCTTTCCGGTACCGGTCTCGCCCTGCAGTAAGACGGTGGCATGTGTTGCAGCCACTTTTTCCACCTCCGAAAGCACATTGCTGAATGCGGCGCTTCCGTAGACCATTTCCTCAAAATTGAAAACGAGATCCAGCTCGTTCCTCAGGTAGATGTTCTCCTGTTCCAGTTTATTGCGCAGGGTAATTAGTTCCGCGTTGGCTAAGGACAGCTCCCTGTTCGACTCAATGATCAATTGCTCTGCCTTCTGGCGCTCCTGGCTTTCGATAATGAGGGAGACCACATTGGCAATGGAGGTGGCAAATTCCAGGTCATCTGCCGACCAGCGCCGGGTTTGGCTGCCTACATGTTCAAAACAAATGATCCCGTAATATCCCGTGGTACTGTGCACAAAAACATCCATCAGGGACCTGATGTTATGGGGGATCAGGTAGGCCTCCGCAAATTGTTCGGTAACCGGGTTGTTCCTGGCGTCTTCAACTAGGACAGTCTGACTTTTTTCCAGGGCATCAAAATAATTGGGGTATTCAGACCTGCTCAGTGAGGCTCCCTCCTGGTGGGTTCCGCTTTCCAGAATATACAGGTCCTCACAATGGATTTCCGTTTTATCCATGTTCAGTCGCCAAACGCCCACCCGCCCGACGTCCAGGGTCTCCGCTGCGAGTTGGGTAATTTGTTTCAGGGAGGCTTTCAGCTCATTGCCGACCAGGCTTGCCAGTTTTAGGATTACGTCCTTCTTTTTGGTCGACCTGACGGCAATTTCCTCCAGCATTTCCTGCGTGCGGACTTCTTCGGAAATGTCTTTCAGGGTGCCAAAGACGGCGATCACAGCCCCGTTGTTGTCCTTAATATTCCCGGCCAGGAAGGTCGCCTGGAATTTATTCCCATTTTTCCGGGTAAACTCCATCGTATGGGGCTGCGCTTTTCCGCCTGCAACATCCTCTTTCGTTGTCAGGATCTTTTCGAAGTCTTCTGGTTTGGCCATGGGATACGGCATATCCATCTCCAGGATTTCTTCCCGGGTGTAGCCCAGCATCTCGCAGGCCGATTGGTTTACCATGGTGATACGGCCTTCGAGGTTCAGGATGATCAGCCCTTCCTGCATGGACATGACAAGCTTGTCGGTAAATTCCTTGGCCAGCTTCAGGTCCAGCTCCGCCTTTTTGCGCTGGGTGATGTCGCGTATGATCCCTATAAGGAATTTGTTGCCCCTGTCATCGACGAACCTCGTCTTTTTAGTGGAAATTATCTTGGTTTCACTGCCCCGGACCGTAAGGGTTTCCTCATTCACATTTTCAACACCCGAAGAAATGACGGCCCGGTCTATTTTTAAAAAGCTTTCCCTTTCCTCCGGGGAGACGTCTTCGGCCAGGGTTTTACCCAGGACACGGGAGCGCGCCAATCCGAAAAGGCTGCAAAAGGCGTCATTAACCAACAGGAGGCGGCTGTTTTCGTCTTTTACGAAAATGGGGTCCCCGATATGGTTCAGAATATTCTCCAGGTATTTTTCATTCTGGATCAAAAGTTCCCCGGCCCTCTTTTCGGTAGGCAGGTCGTTGAGCATCCCTGCAAGATGCGTACAAAGCCCATCGGACCCGCAAAGGGGTATAAGGGTTGCCAGGGTGCGTTTTTCGCCGGATTCACCAGAGCCGCCTATTTCCCACCATACCGTTTTTATATGGCTGCTCGCCTCGGCACATTTTTCAAGGGCATGGCTCAGTGCGGGTTCCTCAATAAAATTCCGCACATCCCGATCGATCACCTCGGATTCGGTAACGCTTAGCTCCTCCAAAAAACGTTTGCTCGCGGCGACGCATGTATACCGGTTTTCAGGCCGGACCTCCAGGATAAACAGCTGTTGGTTTGTGGGCCCGATAAATTTATCGGCGAGCCCGAAGCTGAGGGTAAGTTCGTCTAGAAGTGTTTTCCGCGGTTTCTTCACTGTGGACGGCTATTTCCTGTGTTTAGTTAAAAAAGATACTCAAATAATTGATACCCTTGCGGCCGATATTTCCAGGTGGATGTAAAACCGAGGGATATTTGTCGTAACTTTGCCTCGTAAAATAACAGGCACCTGCCTTCGCCATTTCTGACCAAGATTAGATTTAATATCCGCTCTCTCAGTTTTCGTTTCTCAGCTGCCACAATTTAATTAGTATTCAACAACACCCTAGCCGGTAGCCCGGGAAACGACCCACACCCATTTCAACATCTGGGAATACGATCGCGCCAGAGGCCATAAGCCTCAGGCAAACCGGAATGCATCGCTTCCCAGGGGAGCTTTAAAGACCCCTGGCAAATAAAAACTGCATCCCGCCTTTCCGTTAAAACGAACGCTGCCTGCAACCCTTATATATGAAAGATAAAAACCTGAAACTTATACATCCCATCGTCCGTGCCATCACAGAGGCCGGGCACTCCAAAGCCACTGAAATCCAGTCGCGCGCCATCCCCCATATCCTGGAGGGACGGGACGTTATCGGCTGTGCGCAGACCGGCACCGGTAAAACCGGGGCCTTTGCGATCCCGGTACTCCAGCAACTCAGTGGCAACCACGGGAACCGGAAGGATATCCGTGCCCTGGTACTTACCCCGACACGGGAACTCGCCATTCAGGTGGAGGAAAACTTCAAATTATACGGCCGCTACCTGCCCCTGAAATCCACGCCGATTTTCGGAGGCGTCCCCCAGGGCAAACAAACACGGGCCCTCGAACGGGGCGCCCAGATACTGATCGCAACCCCCGGCCGACTGCTGGATCTGATGCAACAAGGCCATATAGACCTTTCGCGCATTGAGATACTGGTCCTCGACGAAGCCGACCGGATGCTGGATATGGGCTTTGTACATGATGTCAAGCGCATCATGTCCAAACTCCCGGCCCAAAAGCAAATCCTATTTTTCTCGGCAACCATGCCGCCGGCCATCCGCAAATTTGCGATGTCCATCCTCAACCAACCGGCCGAGGTAATCGTGGCGCCCGTATCCTCCACGGCAGATACCATCCGCCAGTCGGTCTACTATGTGGAAAAGCACGACAAAAAGGACTTGCTGATCAAATTACTCGGACGATCCATTGAGGACCGGTCCCTGGTTTTTACCCGTACCAAACATGGGGCAGACCGTCTGGTGAAGCAATTGGGCCGTTCCGGCATCCATGCGGCAGCCATCCACGGGAACAAATCCCAGAATGCGCGCCAACGCGCTCTCAACGACTTTAAGAACAGTGATGTCCGGGTGCTCATTGCCACCGACATCGCTGCAAGGGGTATCGATATCGAGCAATTGCCCTTTATCGTGAATTACGAACTGCCCAATGTGCCGGAGACTTATGTACACCGGATCGGGCGTACGGGAAGGGCCGGGTTAACCGGACATGCCATCTCGTTCTGTGACAACTCCGAACGGGTGGACCTGAAAAACATACAACAACTGATCGGTTTTAAAATCCCGGTCGAAAAAGAAGGTGCCCTGACCTGAAACAGGAACGGGCAGGCCATAAGCAGGTTTTGCCCCAAGTAAAATACCGGGTTGCCAACAAACAGATAACCGGCGGCCCACTTCATAAACAACAATTAATATTTATTACAATGCAAAAAGGAACAGTTAAATTTTTCAATGAGGCCAAAGGATACGGTTTTATCACCGGTGTTGAAGGCAAGGACGTATTCGTACACGCTTCCGGGCTTGAAGAAGAGATCCGTGAAAACGACGAAGTATACTTCGAGGTTGAGCAGGGCAAAAAAGGCCCCAGCGCGGTGAATGTGCGTATCGCTGACTAAGCACACACCGATACCGCATATCGAAATGATCACAGGGCTCCTTCGGGAGCCCTGTTTGTTTTCAGGGGTTTGCCACCTATAAAACCTCGTTAAATATGCAGAAATCCCCGGAAAAATGGGGATATTTGAAAAAAAAGATGCAAAAGGAAATCGAACGGGGGCAAATTGCTTCAGGCGATGCTGCCGAGGTAGGAGAAATGCCCGGGATTAATAAGAAGACAATGAACATGCAGGAAGATTTCGATGTTTTTATCAGCCGGTTCAGCACCGGATTGCGGAATGTTTTCCACAGCGAGCATAATATCGATGCGCTGAGCCTCAAACGAGGCCTGCCCGATCCCGTGTGGGACGATATCATGGGCATGAAGCCGCTTTCTGTCGCCATTCCCACCGAATTCGGAGGCCGCGGGCTGCATGTAAAGGAATGCCTGGGAATCCTCTCGGCCGCCTCCTACGAGTCCCTGCCCTTGTCCCTGACCTTCGGGATCAACATTGCCCTGTTCCTGGAACCCCTGGCCAAATATGGGCATCCGGAGATACAGGCAGGGATCTTCAGGCGCTTTTTGGAGGAAAAGGCCATGGGCGGGCTGATGATTACCGAGCCCGATTACGGCAGCGATGCGCTCAACATGCAGACCCACTATACCCAAACGGATACCGGGTACCGCCTCAAGGGCAAAAAGCACTGGCAGGGCCTGACGGGGATGGCCGATTACTGGATTGTCGCGGCCCGCAAAAAAACAGAAGCCGGAGACCTTGCCCGGGACATCGACTTTTTTGTCACGGACGAAAGCCGGCCCGACCAGCAAATCCAGGTCGAAAAATATTTTAACAACCTGGGCCTTTACATGATCCCTTACGGGTTGAACAACCTGAATCTGGAAGTGCCTGAAAACCAAAAGCTTCAGCAGCCCAGCACAGGCATCAAAATGATGCTGGATATCCTGCACCGTAGCCGGTTGCAATTCCCGGGGATGGCCATGGGCTTTATCCACCGGATGCTCGACGAAGCCCTTACCCAATGCGACCAGCGACTGATAGCTGGAAAAAAATTATCGGAACTGGACTCGGTGCGCTACCAGCTTTCCAGGATACAGGCCGCTTACAGCTTGTGCTCCGGGATGTGCGCCCGCAGCGCCGGGATGAGCGGCATTGAACACGAGCTCGCAACCCAGGGGATGGAGGCCAATATCATGAAGGCCTTTGTGACGGACCTGATGCAGGAATCCGCACAGATCTGTGTGCAACTCAACGGATCCGCCGGATACAAACTGGACCACGTGGCGGGCAGGGGCATCATCGACAGCCGCCCTTTCCAGATTTTTGAAGGCTCCAACGAAATGCTTTATACCCAGATAGCCGAAGGGGTGCTCAAGGCTATGAAAAGAAGCAAGGATACACAACTGTTGCGGTATTTACAATCGGATGTGCTCACCGAGCAGACCGCCGGGCATTTCAGCAAGATGCTCGATTTTCAACTGCCCGCGGAAGTTGCCCAGCGCCAATTGGTTACTCTGGGCCGCATCGTAGCCCGGGTGGCATCCCTGCAGTATGTCTCCGTGATGGCAGACCGGGGCTTCCGGAAGGACCTTTTCGAGAATTGCCGCAAGCATATGGTGATGGATGTGAAACAACTGGTGTCCAACCTCCGCGAATTTAATGATGCAGGGCCCGTAATGGAATACCGGGAGAATTCGGACTGGATGCAGTTTACAGGCGCATAGGGTGTTTTGGCCCTTTGTGGAAGCCGGTCCTATTTCATGAATTTTACTCAACCCTACCTAACGCAATCCAACCCAGCCAGCGGGATCCGGGCAGCGCTTTGTTACCCATTGAGCAGCTGCACGAGTTTCAGGCGGCTGTTGATGCCGATTTTGGTGTAGATGCGGTGGGTGTGGTCCTTAACCGTCTGCAGGCTGATAAACAATTCGTCGGCTATTTGCTGGTTGGTCTTTCCCTCGCAAATTTTGCCAATAACCTCCTCCTCCCGGGGAGATATGCCGTACCGGTCTACCAGCAGCCTTAAATTTTCGACATTTGTGGCCTCTGCAAACACCGGCTGGAAAAGCCTGTCCGAAAACCTGTAGACATACAAAAAAGGGAGTGCGGCAGACAAGAAATACAAGACCAGCCCGGCCGCAGCAAGAGACGCCTGCATATGGTAAAGAAGCAGCGCACCCCCCCGGATCGGCAGGGCCAGCAGGGTAAGCCCCCCAAAAACCTTGAGGATGGATTCTTGCGGCCGCCCCGCTTTTCTCGAGAACCCCCAGATGCATGTGCACGCCCAGAAGGTAAATAGTGCATCCGGCCAGATCATTACACCCGTAAGCAGGTCGGCGACTACCCGTAAGGGCCCGGCGGGGGTGGGCCAGGCCGGGAAGAACAGGAAAGCGGCAAGCGGGAGGGCCAGCCCCAGGATCCCGGCATACCAGGAATAGGCAGCCGGCACGCGCCCCGAACCCCCCAGGGCATGCGGGATGGTCCCGAACACCAACCAGCCGATGGCAGCAAAAGGCATGGCCAGCAATGGGAGCCACCGGGTCGCCCCGGCGGTAGCTTCCGGCCCGGCTCCACCCAGAAACATGAGTTCCCGAAGGCCCAGGGGTCCCCAAAGTGCATAGAAGGCAAAGGCATAGAAACTGACGAGGTAATAAAAGTACCTTTTGTGAAAGAGGGAATTATAGGTTGCAACCGTTTGCCGGCTCATCCAGATACTCCCCAGGGCCAAAGCCGAACAGAGGATAAAAGCCGCAATAAAGAACAAGTTGGTCAATGTGGTTGTTTAACGGTTTAAAAGTAGCCAAAATGCCCCGCCTTCTAGTCCCTACTTCCGTAGTGTTTTTCAATTCACTACCAAAGTTGGATGCGTAGGGGAGGCCAACAGCTTACTTTAGCACTAAAACCTGTAATTGTGGATACCATGCAATCATTTCCCCGTCCCGGCCTTTCCGAAAGTTACAGTTACGGCTGGCAACAAATGCTCAAATCCTTCCTGCCGCTTCTCCTGCTGGTTGTTTTCCTTGCCTTTGCCGATGCGCCTACATCCGTTTTTCGTGATGAGGACTGGGGAGAATCGCTTTTGTCCCCTTTGCTCCATATGGTAGCAGTTGCATATGCCATGCTGGTATTGCCGGTATTCAACTATGGGGGCGATCTCCTATTTGTGCGTGCGGTCCGGGAGGAGCCCCTGGAGGTCGAGGCTGTCATACAGGGGTTCAGGGAGAACTACGTCCATATCGTGCTGGCGCACCTGCTGGCCACTGCCCTGATCGTACTGGGTTTCGTATTCCTGATTGTCCCGGGTATTATCCTGGCCTGCAGGTTGGTCTTTGTGTCCTACCTGGTCATGGATAAAAGACTGGAACCCATAGCAGCCATTGAGAAGAGTTGGGAAATGACGAGAGGGCAGGGCCTGCGGATTTTCGGGATGGGCCTTCTGGCCATCCCGGTCTTTATCCTGGGGCTACTTTGCCTGGGGGTGGGCGCCCTGGTATCCGTTATGTGGATAAAATCGGCCTTCGCCAGTTTGTACTATGCTACAGACCTCCTGCAGCAAGAGCAGGACGATCCATACCGGGTCCGCGATTGATTTCCCCTCGGCGCAAAAAAGCCCGGGGATTTATACGAAACCTGTTTTCCAGGGTTCAGTTTGCCAGGATATTTATCGATAAACGGTCAAATATTTCGATCAAAATACCCCTGGAACCCGCTTCCCTTTCCCTGTCATTTTAAAACCAGGTCTTTGGTCGTGAGAACCGTGTGTTTTCCCGAAACTGTGAATTATTGACAGGGATTATTCCATTTTTTAACAAAAATCTCAGTGTTTTTCCCAAAAACCTGTGAAAAATTCATAAGGATTTCCTGCCCTCACTTTTGACATTTGACTCACAAAACCCAAAATCTGTGTGTTATGAAAAGAATAATCGCCCTTAAAAACCTGCTTGGTTTCCTGAGCCTTTTATGTGCATTCGGCCTGACTGCCCAAAGCGGGAGCATGGCAGATGCCCAGCTCTCTGCAAGTGCTGAGGCCGACAAACGGGTAGACGATTACCTGAAGCTCGCAAAGCTCGGATATTCCGAGCGCGAGATTTACGAGGACCTCGGAAATGTCAATTTCCTGACCGAAAACTATGAGTCCGCCGCTTTCTGGTACCAGAAGCTCGTGGACCTTGCAGGCATCCGCGCCCTTCCTGAAAGTTACCAGGAGCGTTACAAGTATGCCATGCACAAGGCAGGGATTATCCAATATTCGGAAGTAGTGGCCCAGCGAGACTGGGTATCCCGGATCAAAGAAGATTATCAGATCGAGCGGAGCACGCATGCCGCGCAGCTCACCCGGTCTCTGGCGGAGAATTATAAAATGCCCGATTTCGGCCGCGCTGACACCTATCCAAACACCGAAGGCCTTGAAGCCCTACGGGCCATGTCGGAAGCGGATCTTGTTCAGATGCAATCGGAACGGATGGCTGTACAAAATGCCTACATGCCACCGGTGTCTGTAACGGCCGACGGGCGTACCGCCTATTTCAGCAAAGCGGTTTTTGAGAAGCCGCTTTATGGGATATTCTCCAAAAAGCAACTGGTCCACAAGATTTTCCGGGCCGAAAATGTGAACGGTCAATGGGCCAATATCCAGGAGGTAGCCGTGGCACCCAAATACGCCTCGGCCATGCACCCGGCTGTTTCCAGCGATGGTACCCGCCTGTACTTTGCCTCTGACATGCCGGGCACCTATGGGAAATACGACATCTATGTAGCGGATATCCGCAGGGATGGCAGCCCAGGGGCAGCCCGAAACCTGGGAGAAAAGATCAACACCCGCAAAAATGACCTGTACCCGAGCCTGGTAGGGGGGGACATCCTCTTCTTTGCCTCTGACGGGCACGCGGGATTCGGAGGCCTGGACCTGTATGCGGCACGGATTGCCCGCCGCAGTGTCGGGCTGGCCATCAATATCGGCAGCCCGTTCAACAGCGGGGAGGACGAATTTGCCCTGAACCTGCAGACCGACGAGGGTATGGCCTATGTCATGTCCAACCGGGGTGCGGCCAGGGATGACATCCACCAACTGGTATTCTCCTATTACGACACGGAACAACGCAGCCTGGCGGATAACCGGTACACCTTTAAGGAGATCCTGGCTAACGAGCCTTCCCAGTCCTACGTGAATACGATGTTCGAAGATTAATCAGCAAATGCATGATTTGTAAACTGCCGCCGGGGAGGCCCGGTGGCAGGTCACCCCAAATATAAAACCCCCGGGTAACCCGCAAGCCAGTACCCCAAACCCCTGGCGGAACCCATAAAATACAACCCGATGAAAGTCTGTCAACATTTCGACCCCAAAACAGCTGCGATGCTGCTGTTTGCCCTGCTCTGCTTCGGGCAGTCCGTCCGAAGCCAGCAGACTGAAGAACCCCAGGGCGAATTCCAGGTGAAAAGCCCGTTCCACAACCAGTTATTCTTTAACCGGTTCCTGATCAACCCGACTTTTTCGCTGGTCAGGGAGAACAAATCCTACCTGAATATCCTGCACCGGAACCAATATGCCACTTATGAGGACAACATCCAGAATTACTACCTCGGCTTCAGCAACAAACTGAGCGAGCGGACGGCCCTGGGGATCGGTGTCTACGGCCAGTGGGAAGGTGTGGTCCAGGAGTTCGGCTTCAATGCCAACTATGCGACCGCCGTCCGGCTGGGCGATAACAGCAAGCTCACATTCGGCACAAATATCACCTACATCAGCCAGGGACTGGCCAAGAACCGGATCGTGACCCCGGAATCCGACCCGGCCCTGGAAGACAGTACCCGGGAGAGCAAGATTGCCGTGCAGCCCGGGGTGGCCCTATCCGTCGGAAGGTTTGATTTTGCCCTCTATGGCAAGGACCTCATCCGCTACAACCAGACCACCAATGAGCTGCTTACAGGCTTTGAGGCACGGAATCTGCATGGTGCCATCCAATATTCCCAGCCTTTGAACGGGGCCTCCGGCCTGTTTGAGAATGGCCGGTTGATGCCGCTGTTCCAGGTAGGGAAGAATGAACAGGACCGGATTGCCTATATCGGGTCGCTTTTGCTGGACCTTCCCAATTACGGCTGGTTGCAAACCACCTACGACGACACGTATGGCCTGTCCATGGGATTGGGATTCAACCTGAACCAGAAACTTTCCCTGGGGTACCTGATGGAAAAGGACCTTTCGCAGACCGGATCCAACCTGGGGTGGAACCACGAACTCTCACTGGCCTACACCTTCAAGGACGAGGAGGACAACGGGGAGATATTCGTGGATGCCAGCAAGGACAAACAAATTGACGCCATTGTCCGCAATTACGAGGAGCAGCTGCTGGAAATGCGCGCCTCCAGGGACGCCGATGCGGTGGTCAGCGAGCAGTCGCTCGCTTTTGAAAACCGGTTGATCCTGGATGAACTCATGTTGCGGCAGGATTCCATAGAAGAGGCGCGGACCGCCCTCTTTGAGCAGAAATTCGAGAGCCTGGTGCGGACCATCCGCAACGAGATCCGCAGCCAGAACCAGAACGAGGTGCCCGAACGTGCCGTACCGCCCGCAGGGACCCGGAACATCACCACCGCGGTGGCTTCGGCCGAGACCCGTAAGCCTGTCACCCCGGAAACCTACAAGCCCGTTGCAAAACGGGATTTCAAAGAATTACCAATACGAGCTAAAAATCGGTCGGATATCGTTGGGGTATCTTCTGGTTATTACCTGATTGCCAATGTTTACAAAAACAAGAAGTATTTGAACGCTTTCGTAAAATCACTGAAAGAGAAAGGTTTGGATGCCCGGCAATTCTATAACACAGAGAACGGGTTGTATTATGTATATCTGGCCGATTTTTCATCCAAAGGGGAAGCCGACATGGCCCACCATACCGACCTGAGCGGCAAGTACCAGGACGAGAAGTGGATTATGCAGGTTTATAATCCGGTAGCCACCGCCCAGGTGAGTTACCAGGAGGAGTAACCCTTTAAAGTCAGGATCGGAAAAGCGACTGAACCATTTCCGGGAGCAGGGTTTGCGCCCCAGAACAAATAGCCCTCCCCGGGAACACCAGCGGGACAGTCGCAGCCCGGTCCGCCAAACTGCCAATCCTGAGAGCCATTTGCCCGAAACGGGCAGGTGGCTCTTTTCTTTTTGGGTTGCAGGTAAGCAGACTGCCTGGTTTGTTTTTTGACGTTTTTCCGACGAACTGCAGCCCTGGGGTGCACTTGATCGAAAATTCCTGCAACTGCTCGGTGAAAAAGGGGATAATTCGTACTTTTTCAGTGTAAACAATACAACCTGTTTCAACCCAAATCCCCAAGAATCATGACCTACTTTTACCCCCGAAAGCATGGCGACCCGGATTCGATCCAAAAAGCCAAACCCAGGCCGACCCCACGGCAGGGGCAGCTATTCAGCAATTTAATCCCGGAAAATGGTATCCCGCTAACCTCCCTCCAGGGCGGCTGATCGCGGACCCGAGTTGACGGTTACCCGAAAAGCCTGATCCCTGTGAAATTTGGATGGGACGGAATACCCAGGACTTCCTATCAAGGGAGGTTCAGGGGACTCTCTGCCCCCGATTCATGCCAAAACCAGTAAAAAAGGCTCTTGCAAAATGCATGTCCCCAAAGGGCATGCCAGGGAACCGCCATCCCAAACCGGACCCAAAAACCCCAAACCCAATACAACCCAAATAATACCCTTATGAAAACAACTACTTTAAAAGTGATGGTTATCGACAGCGATAGTCGCTTCCTGGAAGCCTATCCCTATTATTTCAACACCTACCGCGATTATGACCTCGCCGGGATCTACACCACGGTGGCCGAAGCCTTGGAGGATTACCCCTTGGTGCAACCGGATATCGTGCTTTCCGAAGTACATCTTCCGGAAGGTTGCGGCGTGGCCGGGATTGCCGAATTCCGCAAGCGGGATTCCGATGCCCGTGTGATCATGGTGAGCGACGAGACGGATTTTGAAACGATCAAAAAAGCGTTCAAATACGGAGCGGTGGGCTACCTGACCAAACCGGTGAGTAAAAAGCGCCTGGAACAGGCACTGGATTCCATCAAATATGAAGGTGCCGCACTGAGCCACGACATCGCCAAGCAGGTGATCTCCATGTTCCGGCGCAAGCAGTACACGAATTTCTCGGAACGCGAAAATGAGATCATCGAATGCCTGGGGCAGGGGATGACCTATAAATCGATTGCCGAGAAGCTCTTTGTCACGACCAGTACGATCAATTTCCACATCCAGAATATCTATTTGAAGCTGGACGTGAATTCCAAATCGGAAGCTTTACAAAAAATCAGGCAGCTGGAAAGTGCCTGAAACGATAGTTGCTTTGTGGGATTAGCTGCTAGTCCATCAGTTTGCGGGCCGTAGCCATAGCGGACCGAGGCTGATGGGATTTTAAGGAAAGGCACCCTGTGGGGGTGCCTTTTTTATTTAAGGCAGTTAGCGGATTCTCCTGGCCGAAGATATCAAATTACCACTGCTCATTCCCCGGATCCGGACTCCTGGGTCACCTGATCGGGATGCATTACCGGCTGCCTGCCGGGTTTGACCCCGTTAACGTAGTACATATCGAGTTCTCCGCGGTTTTTGACTGCAATGCTGCCCCGGTATTCACACTCATAGGTGTCCTTGATCAGCCGGTAGGTGCCTTCTGCCACGTTGATCCGCCCAACCTCGGAAGCTGACTCCATCCTCGACGCGATATTCACCGTATCCCCCCAGATGTCGTAGGCGAATTTCTTGGTGCCCACCACCCCCGCCACCACGGGACCGGAGTTAATGCCGATACGGATATCGAACCGGACCTGCCCTTGGTCCTCCCTGCCTTTGTTTGCTTCGACAAATTCCAGGATTTCACGGGCTGCGGCCACTACCCGGAGTGCATGGTCCTCTGTGGGGTATGGCAATCCGCCCGCACACATATAGGCGTCCCCGACCGTCTTGATTTTTTCCAGCCCGTACTTATCCATGAGGGAGTCGAAATAGGAGAAGTAATAGTCAATGCTTTGCACCAGGTGTTCGGGATCCATGACTTCGGCATAGGTGGTGAAGTTCCTGAAATCCGTGAAAAGAACCGTCACCGATTCAAAACGCTGTGCCTTGACCTTCCCCATTTTTTTCAACTCCTGGGCTGTTTGTTTGGGCAGGATATTCAACAGCAGGCTTTCTGAACGATCGCGCTCTTCAGAGATGATCTGGTTGGTTCTTTTTGTGTATTTATACCGGCGATAACTGCCAAAAAACAACACAAAAAGCAAAAGGGCTGTAACACCAATTGCCCAGAGGGCGGCCCGTTCACGCTTTTGCTGCAGCGACCTGAGCTCAAGTTCATTGTTGGCGCGCAAGGTCTCGAGCTCCGCCTTTTCCCGCTCCAGCCGGGTCATGTCAATACTGGCTACGTCCATGGAATCCTTGTATTGCATATGGACGTTCAGGTGGGCATAGGCCTCCCTGAAATTGCCCTGGACGGAATCCAGTTCGGCGAGTACCAGGCTGGATTGACTGATCTGTTCTTTAAGTCCGAGCCGCAGGGCGTGTTCTACAGCCCGGGTCGCCCAGGCATGGGCGCGGTCATATTCCTCCATGTCCCGATATACCTGCGCCAGAGAGGTCTGAAAATCGGCGATGGCGGCATAGTTCTGAGTTACTTCCAGTTCTTCGATCGCTTGTATCACATTTGCTTCGGCCTTTCTGAAATCACCTGATTTGGCATAGATGATTCCTTGTGTACCAAGAACAAAGCTTTGACGCAGACGGTCACCGATTTCCTCGAATATTTCTCCAGCCTCTTCCAGAAGTCCTTGTGCTTTTTCAAGTTCCCCAAGATCCATATAGAATTCGCCCGCATTGTAAAGAATCGTACCGAGGCTTACCTTCCCACTGGGTTCTGCCAACGACTTTGGATCTTTGAAGATCTCAATGCTTTTTTCAAAGAATTCGCCCGCCCGGTCAGGCTCCCCAGCTATTACATACGCAATGGCGAAGTACATCAAAGCCGAAGCCTCTCCCAAGGTATATCCGTCTGCTTTCGCTGCATTCAGGGCATTCTGATACGCATCCAGGGCAACTGCGAGGTTTCCCTGGTTGATCTGGGAATTCCCTTTGTGCAGATACCCCCGGTACAAATACCGGTTGCTTCCGAGTTTCCGGGCCAGTGATATTAATTCATCGGCGTACTGCATGGCCAGGTCGGAATTATTGATTTCATTGAATGCCAGATCTCGCAGCAACTCCATTTTGTACTCGCCGCGGGCCGTATCCAATTCATAGATAACCCTCAAACTATCGGCCGTACGCTGTTGCTGAGCCCAGGTTGTCCCGAAAGCAATGCAGGCTAATAGGGATAGTATATACTTAAACGGGTACGGCATTTAAATCCGGTAGTTTAGTTATTTACGAACATAATGGGGTCAAATTCAAAAAGCCTTACCGTACCATCTGCATCTCTCAAAAGAAATCTAACTTTGTAAGGATAAGCACCCTCACTTTTGCATCCGCCATCGTCTGCCTCAAGCACATTACCAATAAGAATTATGCCTTTCCCAGGTATTCGGCTATTACCAAAAATGCACGATTGTCCATTCTTAATCTCTATTTGTGTTAGCTCTGCAGAATATCCAGCCGCTACGGATTCCGCATCAATATTTATCTTCCAGATCACTTGATTACCCGCATATACATTTGATGTATATTGATTAATTGTTTGTCCTGAAGCTTCTTGGGCATTGGGCCCATGTTGATGATCGTTTAGAAATATTAAGTTGGGGTTTGGAACCTCCCCTCCGTTGAATATTGAAGCAGCATCGCTTAGTCTCACATCTATAGTTGTTGTTTGATTATTCGGCGTCGGGTCCGGACGTCCTAATAATTGTTCTTGTTGTGAATGCATCCAAAGGGGGCTAATAAGCATTAAGAAGAGTAATTTTTTCATTATTGAATGTTTTTGGTTTGAACCGGAGGTCCTATTCTCCGGAGTTGTTTATTAATTGCGTAGGTATCCCCGCCCGGGACAAGGCGTAAAGCGCAACCATCCCGGATTGTTCCGGGATGTGATACGAGGGCCTGCAGGTTGTTGAAAAACCGGGGGAAGTGGCAGGACCTCTTGTGTTCTGAAAAACACCTATACTTCAAAAAGGTATAAAAAAACCGGGAAATTCCTCCGAAAACACAAGTGTATTTTAAGATTTCATTGCAGAAACTCGTCCAGCCCTTAAAATATGTAGTAAAAAACCTACATAAGGTCCGGTGCGCTTAATCTTAAATTCAGATTTTCAGTCTAACTCTTTAATATTCAATTCAGTGATGCGAAAATATCACCTGAACTTCTCGCTACAGGTTTTGAACTTTTCAGAAAAGTCATCCCAAAAAGGGCTGCATACCTTGCACCTGTAATCTAAAAACAACCTTATCATGTCAGCAAAGAGAAAACTGGTTATCGTCATCACCGAGGGATTGGACAACGAACGCGCTTCGGTTGCCTGGAGCATTGCTAACGGCGGGATCAAAAGCGGCCTGGAAGTACATGTGTTTCTGACGAGTTCGGCCATTGACTGGGTGCGCAAGGGAGCAGCCGACCACGTTCACCTGAACCCCAAAGACCCACCCATGATCGAAATGATCCAATTCGTCAGGGACAATGGTTGCCCCATTTACGTATGCCCGCCCTGTGCGGCTGTAAGGGGATATTCCCAGGAAGACCTGCTGGATGGCGTGATCATCACCGGTTCCGGGGCCATCCACAAACAATTCATCGAAGGAGCCGCTGCGCTTACCTTCTAAAGGTAATTACCTGATCAAAAAAGCCACTGCAATTTCAGGCAGTGGCTTTTTCCATTTTACGGTACTGATTGGGCGTTTGCCCGAAGCGTTTTCGGAAGGCGTTCGTAAAGTGGGATGGATTTTCAAAGCCCGTATCGAAACAGATCTCTTTTACGGTCAAGCCTGTCCCTAATAATAATTGCCGTGCATGCTCCAGCCGCCGCCCGGTTAGCCAGCGACCGGGTGTGCTGTTGAAAGCCGATTGGAAATCCCTTTTGAAAGAAGACAGGCTTTTACCCGCGAGTCGCGCAAACTCCTCCAGGCTGAGATTGTAGAGGAAGTTTTCTTCCATGACTTTCTCGAGGGACAACCCGTCGTTCCGGGCAATGTTCAGTATTGCGGATGTTACCCGGCCGTTTGAGGGATTGGACATGATGTTGAGGACCATTTCACGGAACTTCAATTCGATGATCTTTTTGGGGATCCGATCCTTTTGCCTGAGGTAGCCGAAAAACGAATGATAGAGGTTCTCCAGCGTTTCGGAAACCTCGATGGTTTCGATCAGGTCGCAATCGTCCGGCCCGGCCGGATCCAGATGGATTCCCTGTTCGAGGTCGGACAGGACAAAATTCTTGATAAACCGGTCTGTCATGAAAAACATTAGGACGCAGAAGTCCTCTTCGAAATACTGCCGGTTCAGGTAGGCACCTTTATGTACGAATATGGATTCCCCGGCAGTCAGGTTCCACTCGCGTTCCGGGGTGAGCCATTTTTTACGCCCGCTGAGCACATAGGTTATATAATGGCACTGGGACCAGGATTTGAAATTTTCCGCCTCAATAGGGCATTTGAATTCCACTATCAGGTAGTCTTTGTCAACGAATTTGTTGTACTGGGGATTGTCGCGGAAATGGGCGTATGAATCGAAAATCATATATGGGTCTTTATTCTATGATCCAGGATATCCGGCAATGCTGCCGTTCAGGGAGCCGGGGCTCCATTGCTCGCTGTTTGCGCCAAATTACCATTATAAGGTACTACTTTCCTGCCAAAAAGGCAACAGGGTATTCATTGGGGATAAGCTTTTGCGGAATACAATAGATATAAAATAACCCGTACTTTTGCGCCCATGGAGGCCTGGTATCATTACCTTTTATTGGTTGTCGTGGGGTTTACCGTCGGATTTATCAATACGGTAGCCGGGGGAGCCTCCCTGATTTCGCTCCCCGTATTGATCTGGCTGGGACTGCCTCCGGCGGTGGCCAATGGCACCAACCGGGTGGCCATCGTCCTGCAGACCGCCATGGCGACAGCCGGGTTCCGGAGTAAGGGGGTCAGTACATTCCCCTTCAATATCTACCTGGGGATTTCGGCTGTCGCCGGATCCCTGATCGGCGCCTACATCGCCGTGGATATTTCCGGGGAATTGTTCAACCGGATCCTGGCCATCATCATGGTGGCCGTTGTCCTGGTGATTGCCTTCAAACCGGGTATCAGGGCCGGTGACCTGGAGGAGCGGCTTACCGGCAAATACCTTTGGGCCGGCTGCCTGGCATTCTTCTTTATCGGTATTTACGGCGGGTTTATCAATGCGGGGGTCGGCTTTATCATTATCCTGTTCCTGCATTATTTCCACAGGATGAACCTGGTCCGGGTCAACGCCACCAAAGTTGCGGTGGTCTGTATCTACACCGTGGCGGCTCTGGTGGTTTTTATCCTCAACGACAAGGTGGTATGGAAAGTGGGCCTGGTGCTCGCCCTTGGCAATATGCTAGGGGCCTGGGTGTCCAGCCGGTTTTCCGTAAGGCAGGGGGACGGATATATCAAAGGATTTCTCATTGCCATGGTCCTGGTCATGGCAGTCAAACTCTGGTTTTTTACGTAAAAGTCATGGAACGGCAACCCGAAGCGCTCAACTGGCGCTATGCAGTTAAAAAATTCGACCCGCAGCGCACGCTGGAAGCGGACAAACTGGAAGGCCTGAAAAGGGCTTTCAACCTCACCGCCACCTCCTACGGCCTGCAGCCCATCCAGATGGTGGTTATCCGGCACAAGGCCCTGCAGGAGCAGCTTGTGGCCCACTCTTACGGGCAGCGACAGGTGGCGGACGCATCCCACGTGCTCGTTTTCTGTATTGAAAAAGCCATTGACAGCGCTTATATTGAGGCGTATTTCAACCGGGTACGGGAGGTACGGGGTACATCCGATACCATCCTGGACCCTTTCCGAAGGGAACTACAGGAGCGTTTCCGGGGAAAACCCGCGGAAGAAGTCAGGACCTGGGCCACCCACCAGGCCTACCTGGCCATGGGCAACCTGCTGACATTCTGTGCCTATGAGCGCATCGATTCCTGCCCCATGGAGGGGTTTGACCCGGCGGCATATAACCGCATCCTTGGCCTTGGGGACCGGGGCCTGACCGCTGTCCTGGTCATGCCTGTGGGATACCGGGCTGCGGATGATGTATTCTCCGGATTTAAAAAGGTCAGGCGCGAACTGGAGCGCACGGTATGGACCATTGAAGACAACTAGCACTATGCCTGGATTTGAATTATTTGGCGAAAATGAAAAGCAATCCGTCCAGGATGTCCTGGACAGCGGCGTCCTGATGCGCTATGGGTTTGGCCCCATGCGGAACGGGCACTGGAAGGCAAGGGAATTTGAAGTAGCCCTGGCCCGACGGATGCAGACCCCCCATGCCCACGTGGTCAGCAGTGGCACGGCCGCCCTGTCGGTAGCCCTGGCAAGCGCCGGGGTGGGTGCGGGGGATGAGGTCATCCTTCCCGTGTTCACCTTTGTGGCGAGCTTCGAAGCGGTACTGGCTGTGGGGGCAGTACCCGTCCTTTGCGACATAGACGACACCCTCACCCTCTCCCCGGAGGCTGTGGAGGAGGCAATCACGCCCCGGACGCGTGCCCTGATGGTGGTTCATATGTGCGGGTCCATGGCCGATCTGGATGCCCTGGGCGCTATCTGTCGCCGGCATGACCTGTTGCTGATCGAGGACGCCTGCCAGGCGATTGGCGGCAGCTACCGGGACAAGCCCCTTGGCAGCCTTGGCGATGCCGGGTGTTTTTCCTTTGATTTTGTCAAGACCGTCACCTGCGGGGAAGGTGGCGGTATCATTACCCATTCCGGGGAAATCTATGCCAAAGCCCAGGCCTACAGCGACCACGGACATGACCATATCGGGGAAGACCGGGGGGCGGAAAGCCATCCACATCTCGGGTACAACTACCGCATATCGGAATTGCATGCCGCCGTGGGCCTGGCCCAATTGGCCCGCCTCGATGCGTTCATCGGGATACAGGAGCGGCATTACCGGACCCTTTGGCAGGGGATCGAATCCCTGCCGGGGATTACTGGGCGAAGGGTTCCCGAAGGAGGCAGGCAGAATTACTCATTCCTGAATTTCTTCCTTACCGGGCCTGAAAAGGCGCGGGAAGCACAAAAGGCGTTAAGTGAAGCAGGTATGGACGGGGTTTTTTACTGGTATGACAACAACTGGCATTATCACCGCCGCTGGGAACACCTGAAAGAGCTCCGTTCGCTGGGCCCCCTGCCACCCGAAACGGCGCGACGTACCCGGGAAGCGAACGAGCGGGAGTTTCCGTTGTCCGATGCCTGGATGGGGCGTTGCCTTTCCGTGCTGGTCAAATTGGGGTGGTCGCCGGAAGAAACCCGCCGGCGCGCGGAAATCCTGAAGAACGTACTCGGGGAACTGGCTCAGTAGGGGACGTACTCCACAATTTCGAGGCCATAGCCCACAATCCCGACCCGCTTGGACTGAGCGTGGTTGGTCATCAGCCTTATTTTCTGTATCCTCAGGTCGTGCAGGATTTGCGCGCCGATCCCGAAATCCTTGGCATCCATGTCAATGTCCGGGGCTTTGAGTATCCCTTTTTCCTGGTTTTCCTTAAGGCCGTGTAGCCTCGCCAGCAGGTTCAGGGATTCGCTCTGTTTATTGATAAATACGATGGCCCCGGCGCCTTCCTCGTTCAGGGCACGAAACATATCATCCAGCTTTTTATCCGCGTCATTGGTCAGCGTCCCGAGGATATCGTTGTTCACCAGGGTACTGTTGATCCGCGTCAAAACGGGATCGCCATCCTTCCAGCTTCCCTTTGTCAGGGCCAGGTGGACCTGATCATTGGTCGTCTGCAGGTACGCGTGCAGGTGGAAATCCCCGAATCGCGTCCTGACATCGAAGGAAGCCTCTTTGCGGATCAGGCTGTCGTGCTGCATGCGATAGGCCACCAGGTCTTCGATGGATACCAGTTTTAAACCGAATTTCCGCGCCACTTTGGCCAGTTCCGGTAACCGGGCCATGGTGCCGTCCTCATTGAGTACCTCCACCAGGATACCGGCCGGCTTGTACCCGGCCAGGCGGGCAAAATCCACTGCAGCCTCCGTATGCCCCACGCGCCGGAGCACGCCCCCGTTCTTGGCGCGCAGCGGGAAGATGTGGCCCGGGCGCCCCAGTTCATTGGGGCGGATATTTGGGTCTACCAGCGCCTGTATGGTCCTGGCACGGTCGTGAACCGAAATGCCGGTGGTACAGCCATAGCCAATCAGGTCCACCGAAACGGTAAACTGCGTATGGTGCAGGACGGTATTGTTTTCCACCATCATCTTCAGGTCCAGTTCGTCGCAGCGCTCCTCGGTCAGGGGTGCGCAGATCAGGCCCCTTCCATGGGTCGCCATGAAGTTGATCATCTCCGGCGTCACCTTTTCGGCTGCGGCGATGAAATCTCCCTCGTTCTCCCGGTTTTCATCGTCCACCACGATGATGACCTTGCCCTGTCGGATGTCTTCTATGGCAGATTCTATGGAATCCAGCTTAATCTTATTTCCCATTACTTCTCACCGGGCTTTCCCCGTTTTTTGGACCGGGAAAACCGTTCCCGGATAAAATCAATAAAATGCCCGAAACTCATCAGGCCCCGGTCTGCAGTTGCCCGGCGCGTGAGCCATACCCCCAGGGGCAGCATGATCAGGGTGGGCAGCCAGGCGCCTAAAACCGGCGGGATATTCCCCTCTTTGGCATAATTGTTCGAAAATACGCCGAAAAAATAATACGCGAGGAACAGGACAATGGCCACCACCATGGGCAGGCCCAGCCCCCCTTTGCGGATGATGGCCCCAAGGGGGGCCCCCACAAAGAACAGGATGATACAGGACAGGGCCAGGGCAAATTTGTTGTGCAGGCTCAGGATATGCCGGTTGTACCGTTTGTAGCTCAGTTCCAGTTCCTCCCTTTTCCCTTTGACCGAATTCAGGATATTCCGTACGGAATTCCTGCTCGCATCGAGGATCCGGCTTATTTCGAAGGTCTTGAAGGCTGCCAGCGGGTTGTCCCATGCGATTTCCCTGACATCTTCCGGCAAGAGTTCTTTGGATTGCGGGATGGCCGCCTGAACATTTTTGCGGATAGCCGAGGAGAGGCTGTCTGCATTTTCCTGCAGGCTTGTGTCTACCTCACGCCCAGAGGTTGCGAGCTCCCTGCGCTTTAGCGCAACGGAATCGGCCAGGCCGGAAGCAGGGGAATTGTCCGAACCGGAATTAGGGGCACCTGTTGAACCCGAAGCAACTGTATCTGTGTCGCGGAAAGACAGGGAATCGGAAGGATCGGCCAGGCCTGTGGAATCCGACGTGGAATCCGCAACAGAATCCGTCGCTTCCTCTATGGCCCGGACCATGGAGGACGCCTCCTGTTCAGCGTCGACGGAGTCCGCAGGGCTCAGGGTCAGGGCGCCCATGCGGGAACGGGTGCTTCGCGAAAAGGCCGTTGCCACACGGAAATTGTGTTCCTTGATCGAATCGATATCCGTAATGAGGCGGGATACATTTTTCATCCGGTCCGTTTCCACATTCCGGTCCGCTTCCAGGTCTTCCATATTGTCGGGCAGGGCAATATTCATAATGTACGTGCCGAAGTCCGCCTTGGCAAACGGATAGTTTTTATCGCTGCCTCCCGAAGGCTGCGTCATTTCGTGGTAATAATGCCCGTCGCGCAGCACCAGCTGAATAATATCGGACCCTTCCCCGCTGATCAGTTCCCCCGTGGCGGCTTTGATGACGGTGGTATTCTTCTGCAAATTGGATTTTTCGTGGATGATGACGTTTTCGAGGAATCGGTCGTTTTCCCCGTATTTCCGCTCCACCTTGATGTTCCGTCCCTCAAAATCGCTGAATACGCCCTCGGTGATCACGGCAGCGGGTTTCAGGGTGGCGATGTTGCGGCGTAGGTTGTAGATTTTTTGTTCCGATATGGGGATCACGGTATTGGCAAAGTAAAAGGTCACCAAACCCAGGAAGGACACGCACACGATAAGCGGCAGCATGGAGCGCTGCAGGGAGATGCCCGAGGCTTTCATGGCGGCGAACTCATAGTTCTCAGCAAAGGTCCCGAAGGTCAGGATGGAAGAAAGTAGGACGGTAAGGGGAAGCACCTTTTCGGTCAGGTTGGGCATCAGGTAAAAAAGGAATTTACCAATAATGACAATATCCAGGCCCTTGCCCGCCAGATCGTCAATAAAAAGCCAGATCGTCTGGAAAATGAAAATAAACATCAGGATCACAAACGAACTGAAAAAATTCGTGAGGAACCTTTTCAGGATATATTGATCGAGGATGCGCAAACTGCTAGTTTCTTATGATATAGTACCCGTCGTCCTTGTACTTCTGCTCATCAAAGGTAAATAAGGATTTCGACAGGGGTTGGTCCGTTTTAAAAGAATTAACAGTAATCGTGGTCCGGGTGCCGTTGTTGCCCGTTTCGATGAGTTTGTAGATGTGTTTGGTCTCCACGTCGATGCCCAGCAAGATGCTCCGGATGTCGGAGTCCGAATCGATGGGCGTCAGCTTCACGTACTGGATTTTGCGGCCCTGCACATTCTGCAGTACGTCCCATGCGTAATTGTGACCATCCCGGTAAAAGGTGAGCATGCGGGAAGGACTTACGGTTCCCGGATCGTCGCTTTTGTCCTCTATGGTCACCTCCTCGTTCTCGGGAACGATGGTGTATACTTTTTTGCCGTCGTAAAGCTGCCGGGCCCCCATGTAGTTCAGCACGTACTTTTCGCCCTGAAGGGTCAGGTCGCCCCGGGTTTCCTGCTTCACACTGGCCTCGGTATTGTTGAGTTCGAATTTGAAGTCGACGTAGATATTGTCGTATCCCGTCACCTTGTTGTAGACTTCGTCCAGCAGGCTTTTCGCCCTTGCCGCATCCTGGGCTTTTGCCGGAAGGGCTGTAAACAGGATCAGGGCAAGAAATAGCATTTTCGGTTTCATGTGTCTCAATTTGTTTCGTTGTTCAGTAACTGGTCAAGGGCCGCCATATCCGGCACCAATACCTGGCGGGCCTTGCTCCCTTCAAAGGGCCCCACGATCCCCGCCGCCTCCAGCTGGTCGATGATCCGTCCGGCGCGGTTGTAGCCCAGCTTCAGTTTGCGCTGGATCAGGGATGCCGACCCCTGCTGGGCGGTCACGATGACCTCTGCGGCATCCCGGAACATGTCGTCCCGCTCCTCGATACTGTAATCAACTCCTGTGCCAGAATCCTCCCCTACGTACTCGGGAAGCAGGTGGGCATCCGGATAGCCCCGCTGGGAGCCGATGTATTCGGTAATTTTCGCCACCTCCGGAGTGTCCACAAAGGCGCACTGCAGGCGGATGGTGTCATTGCCCTGGGTAAAGAGCATGTCGCCCCGGCCAATCAGCTGGTCGGCGCCCTGGGTATCGAGGATGGTGCGGGAGTCGATCTTGGAGGTAACCCGGAAGGCGATCCGCGCCGGGAAATTGGCCTTGATCAGCCCCGTAATAACATTTACCGACGGCCGTTGCGTGGCGATGATCAGGTGGATTCCGATAGCCCTTGCCAGCTGGGCCAGGCGCGCAATGGGGGTTTCCACCTCCTTGCCTGCCGACATGATCAGGTCCGCGAACTCATCGATCACCAGCACGATATAAGGCAAATACCGGTGGCCGTCATTCGGGTTCAGTTTGCGGGCCTTGAATTTTACGTTGTATTCCTTGATGTTCCGGACCAGGGCCGCCTTGAGCAATTCGTACCGGTTGTCCATCTCGATGCAAAGGGAGTTCAGGGTATGGATCACCTTGGTATTGTCGGTAATAATCGCTTCCTCGGTATCCGGCAACTTGGCCAGGAAGTGCCTTTCGATCTTGTTGTAAAGGGTGAGTTCAACCTTCTTGGGGTCGACCAGTACAAATTTCACTTCTGCCGGGTGCCTTTTGTAAAGCAGGGAGGTCAGGATGGCATTGAGCCCGACGGATTTCCCCTGTCCGGTAGCCCCGGCCATGAGAAGGTGGGGCATTTTGGCCAGGTCCACGACAAAGGTTTCGTTGCTGATGGTCTTGCCAAGGGCAATGGGCAACTGCATCTCGGCATTCTGGAATTTCTTCGAGGCGATGACCGAGCGCATGGATACGGTGGTGGGCTTTTTGTTGGGAACCTCGATCCCGATGGTCCCTTTCCCGGGAATGGGCGCTATGATCCGGATGCCCAGGGCAGCCAGGGACAGGGCGATGTCGTCTTCCAGGTTTTTGATCCGCGAAATCCGGATGCCGGCTTCGGGAACGATTTCGTAAAGGGTGACCGTGGGTCCGATGGTGGCTTTGATCTGCGCGATGCCGATTTTGTAGTTGCGGAGCGTATCGACGATTTTGTTCTTGTTTTCCTCCAGCTCTTCCTGGTTGATGGTAATCCCGCCGGAGGCCCCGTGGGTATCCAGCAGGTCCAGGTGGGGAAATTTGTATTTGGAAAGCTCAAGGGTGGGGTCGAATTCCCCGAAATCCGAAACCAGCTGGCTGGAACGGAGGTCCGTTTCATCGGTTTCCTCTTCCTGCCGGGCCACCTCGATTTCCAGTTCCTGGTCGGATTCCGCCGCCCCGGTCCCGGCAACCGCGCTTTCATCCCCTTCTTCCCCGGGGTCACCGGATAGGGACGGGATGTCCTTTTTATGGGTATACGGGTCGGGCTTTACGGTCTCCGGCTCCGGGTTGGTCGTCACTTCCAGAGTTTCGGACGGATCGCCATCGTCAGGCGCTTCCCCCGGGGAATTGCTGCGGGCGGGCATTTTTACCGGGAGTTTCCACCCGGCCAGGGCCCTGCCAAAGGCCTGTGGGTCAAAACCGAACAGGCGCACCAGGATGACCACGAGCCCGAACAACAAGAGGAGCATGACCCCGATCTTGCCGGTGTAGTCCTGCAGGAAATCGTTCATTTCGTATCCGACCTGCCCGCCAAGCAAGGGTTGTTCTGCCGCCAGGAACCCAAGGCTTACCGAAAGCCAGATGAGCAGGACCAACCCCCAGATCCATTTGGTGAGCAGCCCCCGAAGGTCAATGCCCAGGAAGAGGTACAACCCGGTGAGGCAGAGCAATACCGGGAAGGCGAAGGAGGCCAGGCCAAAGCCTTTGAACATAAAGAAATGGCTGACTGCCGCCCCGAATTTGTTCAGGAGGTTCCGGGCTTCCTTGTTGCGGTCCGCAAATTGGGCAAGCAGGCTTTGGTCGTCCTGCCAGTTGAAGTAGAAGGAGATAAAACTGAAAAAAAGTGCAATGCTGAGCAACACCAGGAGGCTGCCCAGGATTACCTTGTTTTGTTTGGAGAGGCGGGGGGTGCCCCGTTTGTTAGCCGACTTGGTTTTTCGTTTCTTCTTTGCCATGCAACCCGTAGGGATTTCAGCGGCTAAAATACAAATTTACGCGTGAAGCAGGGGGGGAATCTCGGCTTAAAAGAGTTTCGGCAAATAGATGATGAGCCCCACGATGGATGCCAGGACGGAGGTGATCATCACGGCCCCTGCAGAGATGTCCTTGAGCCGGCCGATCCGCGGATCGTGTTCGGGCTGCACGTAATCCGACAATTTTTCGATGGCGGTATTCACGCCTTCCACCCCCATGACCAGGCCAATCGCCAGTAGCTGTATCATCCATTCCACGGGCGAGATCCCAAAGTAGAAGCCCGCACCGGTCACCACCAGTGCAATGACTGCCTGAATTTGTATACTGCCCTCCGTACAAACCAGGAGCCAGGCGCCCTTCAGGGCAATCCCGACACTCTTAATTCGGTTCTTCAGGAAGGATTCTTCAGGCATGCTCCAGGGCTTTAAGGGCGTTTTGGTAATCGGGCTCGTTCGAAATGTCGGGAACCTGCTCGGAATAAACCACCCGCCCGTGGGTATCCAGTACGACCACAGCCCGGCTGTGCAGGGCCTCAAAGGGGCCGTCGGCAAATTCCAGGCCGAGCGCCTTCCCAAAATTCCCATCCTTGAAGTCGGACAGCATTTCTACCTTATCGATCCCCTCTGCCCCGCAGAACCGGGATTGTGCAAAGGGCAGGTCCCTGGAAATACAGAGAACCACGGCCCCTTCTATGCCTGCCGCCTTTTCGTTGAATTCCCTCACAGACCGGGCACAGGTACTGGTATCGATGCTCGGGAATACATTGAGAAGGACTTTCCGGCCGCGGTAATCCGATAACCGCACGCCCGTCAGGTCCCGGCGGGTCAGCCGGGCATCGGGTACCAGCGTGCCGTTTTCGGGCAGGTCCCCTGTGGTATGGGAAAGAGATCCTCGTAGTGTTACGGTTGCCATGTAATATTTTGGCCCTAAAATAGGCAAATACCCGTTTCCCGGGAAGCTCGGCAGGCAGATTCTTTAAGGTGCCGGTCCGGGGTCAGGCCCCGGAGCGGGAATCCTTCAGTTTATCCTTCAGCATGGCAATCTTGATGCCGAATCCCGCAAAAAACAGGGTGGTAAAAGGGCTGAGCCAGTTAAAAATGCAGAACACGAAATAGTCTGCCACGGAAACCCCCAGGACGCCGCTATGATAAGCGCCACATGTATTCCAGGGGATCAGCACGGAGGTTACCGTCCCGGAATCCTCCAGGGTACGGCTCAGGTTTTCCGGTGCAAGCCCCCGGTCTTCATAGGCTTTGGCAAACATTTTACCGGGAACCACTATGGCCAGGTACTGGTCGGAGGCAGTGATGTTCAGGGCCAGGCAGCTGCCCACGGTACTCGCAAACAGGCTGAAGGTGGATTTGGCCATGGACAGCAGCGCTCCCGTAATACGGGAAAGCGCACCGATGGCTTCCATGATCCCGCCGAAGACCATGGCGCAGACGATCAGCCAGATGGTCGGGAGCATCCCCTCCATTCCTCTTGCAGCAAACAATTCGGTCAGGGCGGGGTTATCCGTTTCGATGGAGGTGCTCACCGTTATGGCATTCAGGATGCCCTTGTAACCCGATTCAAAATTCAGTTGGGTGGCGCCGGTGATGCCCGCCACGATATCCGGCTGGAAAAGGAGCGCAAACAACCCGCCCAGGAGGGTGCCGATCAGCAATGCCACCAGGGGCGGGGTCTTCCGCACGATCATGAAGATCACCACCAGGGGCACCAGGAACAGCCAGCCGCTGATATTGAAAGTAGCCTCGATGGAACGGAGGATGCCCCCTGTATCGGCTTCCCCGGTGGAATCGATGGTAAAGCCCATGATGATGAAGGCGATCAGCGTGATCAGGATGGTAGGGGTGGTCGTCAGCGACATATAGCGGATATGCGAAAACAGGGTACCCCCGGCCATTGCCGGGGCCAGGTTTGTGGTATCGCTCAGGGGCGACATCTTGTCACCAAAATATGCTCCTGAAAGCACGGCGCCCGCCGTCATCCCAAGGGATATTCCCAGGGCATCCCCGATACCGATCAGCGCAATCCCGACGGTGGCCGAGGTCGTCCAGCTGCTGCCGGTTGCCACCGAGATTATGGCACTGATAATGACACATGCCGCCAGGAAAATTGTAGGGTTCAGGATTTGCAGGCCGTAATAGATCATGGCGGGGATAATGCCGCTGATCAGCCAGGTACCTGCCAGAGCGCCCACCATGAGGAGGATCAGCAGGGCCCCGGTGGTGGATTTGATGTTTTCCGCCACTTCGGCGATCATGGTGGTGAAGGAAACCTTGTTGAAAAAGCCGACAACTGCTGCAACGGCCCCACCCATGAGCAGGATGAACTGGTTGGAACCGCCAATGGCGTTATCACCGAATACGTAAACGTTGTAGGCTAGCATGCCGATCAGGGCAAATACCGGGATGAGTGCCTCCCATATTCCGAGTTCCCGGTTGTCTACTATGTGTTCGTCCTGTCGGTACTTACCGGATTTTGGTTTGGCCATAAATTGGGTTAGCTAGACGGTAATAATACGACATTGCACTTGGTTCTGCAAGGAGAGGCAGGGATCCGCATGACCCGGAAAGGTTTCAGCCAGCCGTCGGTACCTGGGATGTGATGTCCAGCCACTGGATGCAGTCGAACATGCGCTCAAAAGTCCTTTCGATGTCGTGGTCCAGCCCGATGGAAAAACGGATCAGCCCGGAACCCAGTCCCATTTCCCGTTGTTCCGATTCCGGTATTTCAGAGGAAGTAGAGGATCCCGGGGCGCTGAAAAGGGTTTTGTAAAACCCGAGGCTCACCGCCAGGTACCCCAGGTTTTCCCGTTGCATCAGCTCCATGAGCTCGTCCGCTTTTTCCGCAGAACCTGCATCCAGTGTCAGGATGCCGCCATACCCGAATTCCGTGTTCATCTGGGATTGCATGAGCGCATGCCCCGGGTGGGAGTCCAGGCCAGGGTAAACCACGCGCAGGCCCGCTTCCCGGAACCGCGAGGCCAGGTAGCCGGCATTCTCGCTGTGTTTTTTGATGCGAAGGTGCAGTGTCCTGAGGTTTTTCAGGATGGAAGCGGCCCGGATGCTGTCCAGGGTGCTGCCCAGTAACATCCCGGCCCCGTCATTCACGTCCTTGAGTGCCAGGCAGAATTCGCTGCTGGCACACACGGCTCCCGCCACCGCGTCGCTGCTGCCGTTGATGAATTTGGTAAGGCTGTGTACGACAATATGTGCTCCCAGTCGGGCCGGGGAGAGGGAGAGGGGGGCGAAGGTGTTGTCGACCACCAGCGGGATACGGTGTTCATTCGCGATGCCTGCCAGGGTCGGAATGTCCGCCACCTCCAGCAGTGGGTTGCTTACAGATTCGCAGTAGATCATCCGTGTTTTTTTTGTTACGGCCCTTGCCACCGCCCTGGTGTCGGTGATATCCACAAAACTCACTGAAATATTGAACCGGCTCAGGAAATTTTTCAGGAAGGCATAGGTGCCCCCGTAAATGGTCCGGCTGCTGACCAGGTGGTCCCCGCTGCTGCAAAGTTGCAGGATGACGGCGGTGATGGCACCCATGCCGCTCCCCGTCACATTAGCGCTTTCGGTGCCTTCCAGCGCCGCCAGGGCTTCCCCCAGGTACAGGTTGGAGGGCGAACTGTGCCGGCTGTACAGGTAGCACCCTTCCGTATTCCCCTCAAAGGTGTCGAACATGGTTTTTGCAGACAGGAAGGTGTAGGTGGAGGAATCCGAGATCGATGGGTTGACCCCGCCGTATTCCCCGAAGTATTGCAGGTCCTGAATGGCATCCGCCGCATTGTATGGTTCCATGATGGTATATTTTTCATTGAAAGTACTTAAAAGACAATTATAAGTCAATGAAATAATACATATTTAGATAAATTATCCATTTAATATTAATTATGTAGAAATATTACCTTAAATTACACCCAAATATTCCCCGAACCAGAATTTTTTTAAGATGGAACTCGACCCGACCGACCAGAAGTTGCTACACCTGCTGCAGGAGAACAGCAAACAGACCAACAAAGCCCTTGCCCTTCGCCTTGGGTTGTCCCAGACAGCTGTATATGAACGGGTCAGGCGGTTGGAAAAAAAAGGGGTTATCGACCGGTATGTCGCCTTATTGGATCCGGCCAGGGCGGGCAAAAAACTCAAGGTTTTCTGCCACATCAAGCTCAGCCAGCATATCAAGCCCCGCGTACTGCAATTCGAAAAAGAAGTCCTGGCTTTGCGGGAGGTGGTGAGTTGTTATCACATAGGGGGGGAGTACGACTACATCCTGGAGATCTATGTCGAGGATATGGAGGCGTACCGGGAATTCATGGTCGGGAAACTCACCGCCATCAACCATATCGGGAGTACCCAGAGCTCCTTCGTGATCCGGGAGGTGAAACACACCACCGAATTGCCACTGTGACTGCCAAAACATTTGTATTTTTGTGACTGTTTTATCCATTTCGGACAAAGTTGCCCAACTCGGACAATCCGGAGAAAAATTAAAATATGAAATCATACGACGTAGCCGTGATCGGCTCGGGACCCGGCGGGTATGTGGCCGCCATCCGCTGTGCACAACTGGGAATGAAAACCGCGCTGATCGAGAAATACGACACCCTGGGAGGCACCTGCCTGAACGTGGGCTGTATCCCGTCCAAGGCACTGCTCGATTCCAGCCACCATTACCACGATGCCTTCGCTCATTTTGAGGAACACGGCATTGAGATTCCCGGCGAAGTCAAGGTCAACCTGAAACAGATGATCGCCCGGAAGCAGTCGGTAGTGGACCAGACCACCAAAGGCATCGAATTCCTGATGGACAAGAACAAGGTGGACGTCTACCATGGGATTGGGAGTTTCAAGGACGCCACGCACATCCGGATTGAAGGGAAGGAAAAAACCGAGATTGAAGCAAAAAACAGCATCATTGCGACCGGTTCCAAACCGGCCAGCCTGCCGTTTATCGAGCTGGACAAGGAGCGGATCATCACCTCAACCGAAGCCCTTAAACTCACCGAAATCCCCAAACACCTGATCATTATCGGCGGGGGCGTGATTGGCCTCGAACTCGGACAGGTCTATAAACGCCTCGGGGCAGAAGTAAGCGTGGTGGAATTCATGGACCGGATCATCCCTGGGATGGACGGAGCCTTATCCAAGGAACTCACCAAGGTGTTCAAAAAACAAAAGATGAAATTCTACCTCTCCCACAAAGTGACCGGGGTGAGCAGGAAAGGCAAGAAAGTAACTGTCAAAGCCGAGGATAAGAAAGGGGAGGAAGTTACCCTGGAAGGGGACTACTGCCTGGTATCCGTAGGCCGGAAGCCCTACACTTCTGGCCTCAATGCCGAGGCTGCCGGGGTGAAACTGAACGACCGCGGCCAGGTGGAGGTAGACGAACACCTGAGGACCAGCGCGAAGAATATCTACGCGATTGGCGACGTGGTGCGCGGAGCCATGCTGGCTCACAAGGCGGAAGAAGAAGGGGTGCTGGTTGCGGAAATCCTTGCCGGGCAAAAACCCCATATCGATTACAACCTGATCCCCGGGGTGGTCTATACCTGGCCGGAAGTCGCCTCCGTCGGAAAAACCGAGGAAGAACTCAAAGAATCCGGGGTTGCCTACAAGAGCGGCCAGTTCCCCATGCGGGCACTGGGACGTTCCCGGGCCAGTATGGACACGGACGGTTTTGTCAAGATCCTGGCGGATAAGGAAACCGATGAGGTCCTCGGCGTCCACATGATAGGGGCGCGTGTGGCAGACCTTATTGCAGAAGCCGTAACGGCGATGGAATACCGGGCGTCTGCGGAAGATATCGCCCGGATGAGCCATGCCCACCCGACCTATGCGGAAGCGGTCAAGGAAGCGGCGCTGGCTGCGACGGACAACCGCGCCCTGCACAGTTAGCAGGCAAGGGGATCAATCAATAACCGGTAACGGGTGGTTTAAATCAGGAGCGGCTTTCGGCCCTGCTGATCAGTCGGACGAGCCGGTCTGCGCTGGTCCGCGCCCCCCGGTATAGCATCGCAGCCCCTCTTTCCAGGATGGCCCTCATAGCATACAGGATACCTGTGAGTCCTTCCCGGATGCGGGCGGCATTCGCGTCGTAAACCAGGGAAAGCCAGGTGCAGGCAACCATAAACGTCAGTGCGCCCGGGATAACCCAGCCCGGGGTCAGGCTGTGGTGCAGGAAGCGGTAAATGCCCAGACCGGTCAGGCTCCCGTAGAGGATAACAAAGTGGATGACATAGATGCTCAGCGTATTTTGGCCGATACGCAGGAAGAGCGGCTTTTTCATCAGTCCCCGCAAGAGCATAAATACAGCAAAGACCAGGAGTACATCCCCCAGGCGGATAAAGAGGTAATTGTTTTCCACCACCCGGTTCAGGTGCTCCCATCCGGTCACCCCTGCCATCCAGATGAAAAAATCTGAAGAATACCAGGCCAGCGCCCCACCTGTGAGAAGGGATAACGCAATACTTTTCGGATACAGGTTTGCGGTACCGCCGTAGCGGCGGAAGGCCGTCGCCAGGAAGGCGCCGAAGGCGGTATATCCCACCCACGGAATTATGGTAAAGACAGATCCGTTTGCCTTGGTGAAATAGTTTGCAAAGGCAGCCGGCCATCCTTCAAAAGACCACATCTTATAGGCGGGTTCAAAGAGGAAGAGCCCGGCGGTTATCAACAGGAGCAAGGCGGGAAACAACCAGGCGCTGGATTTTCGCGTCAGCTGGTAGACCCCGATAATCAGCAACAACGCCATCCCGATGCAATGCAGTACATCCACCAGGTAAAAGGAGGGATAAATCACCCCGTCGAGCAGCCCCAGCAGGTTCGAGCGCAGCAAATAACCGATCAGAATGAGTTGGAGGCCGCGGCGGACGCCTTTGCGGACCCTTGGGTTTTCAGTACCCTGCCCGGGATGCCGGAGCAGGAGGTAGGTAAATATGAATCCGGATACCGTAAAGAACACCGGGGCGGTAATCCCCCGGAAATACAACCACGTGGAATAGACCGGGTTGGCCGGGTCCCTGAATACGGGGTCCAGCAGTCCGTCGATAAAGTGTCCCTGGAGCATCATCAGGATGGCCCAGGCCCGCATGGCGTCTATAAAATAAAGGCGGCTCGTTTTTTCCACTTGCAGCTTATACCTTGATCATCGTCTACCTAATATACTGTGGAAAGCACCCGTTTGGATGTTTTCGGCACCAAAATTAGCTAAAATACTCACACTTAAGCGCTAATTGCGGTATTTTCGCAATCAAAAATTTACCGTCATGGCAGATATCCTGGCAACCGCGGGCAGTAATTCCAGCACTTCCATCAACCTGCAACTGGTACGGTATACCGCTTCCCTGATAACGGGCCATCCCGTGGAGGTTAAGGACCTTGCCCGGGAGGCGTTCCCGATGTACAGCGAGGACCTCGAACGGACATCCGGTTTCCCGGCGGGTATTGAGGCACTGCACAAAAGGCTGGGAAGGGCCGACGGGCTGATACTGTCCGTCAATGAACACAACAGCAACCCATCTGCATTTACCAAAAACATGCTCGATTGGCTGTCCCGCATCGACCGGGCCTTTTTGAAAGGGCTTCCCGTATTGCTGCTGTCCACCTCTGGGGGGAAGCGCGGAGGACAGTCTTCGCGGGAGGTAATCGCGGGGATGCTGCCGCGTTTCGGCGCAGACCTGGCGGCGGAGTTCTCCCTGCCCTCTTTTTACGAAACGTTTGATGCAGAAAGCGGCATATTGGACCCGGGTTTGCGGGAGGCCCACCAAAAGGCGCTGGAGGTATTTTTAAGGGCCTTGTGAATCCATGCGATCCGAGAGGCGCTATCCGCTGTCAAACCCCAAGGGCTTCAAGGCCCGCCTGCTCAACTGGGCAGGAGGTTCAGAATGCTTTTGCTGGCTGGACAGCAATGGCCATACCGATCCCCTGGGACGTTTCGATGGCCTCCTGGGAATAGGGAAGGCAGGGGAGCTGCTTTCCGGTGCCAGGGGGGCCTTTCAACAGCTGTCCGATTTCCGGGAAAATACAGGGGACTGGTTGCTGGGGTATCTGGCCTATGACCTGAAAAACGACCTGGAGGCACTGGAATCGACCAACCCGGACCGGCTCGGTTTTCCGGACCTCTTTTTTTTCCAGCCGTTGAAACTTGTGGAAATCGTCCACAACACGGCTATTTTCCGCTACCTTCCGGAAGTGGCGGGGGAAATCCAAGGGGACTGGGAAGCCATAGGCCGCACCCCGGAAAGTCTGCCGATAAAATCCGGGGAGCCCCTGCGGACCCGCATGGGTATTTTCAAGGAAGCCTACCACCGGAGTGCCCGGGAAATACTGAGCGCCATTCACCGGGGGGACATCTATGAGGCAAATTTTTGCCAGGAATTTTTCGTTGAGGGCGCCCGGCTCGATACCCCTGCGGTCTTCAGGCAACTCAACTCGATATCCCGACCGCCATTTGCAGCCTGGTTGCGCTTTGGAACGCGCCACATATTCAGTGCCTCCCCCGAGCGCTACCTGACCAAAAGAGGGCAGCAGGTCTGGTCCCAGCCCATGAAAGGTACGGCTCCCAGGCATGCAGACACAAAAATGGACGGGCTACTGGCACAGACGTTGCAGTCCGATCCCAAGGAACGGGCGGAAAACATCATGATCGCCGACCTGGTGCGCAACGACCTGTCACGCAGTGCCCTCAGGGGCAGTGTACAGGTGGAGGCACTTTGCGAACTGAAAACCTTTGCGCAGGTGCACCAGCTGGTTTCCACCATCCGGGCACAGGTCCCCGGGTCCCTGGACCCGGTACAACTGCTCCGGGACAGCTTTCCCATGGGAAGCATGACGGGTGCCCCGAAAATCTCCGCAATGGCGTATATTGAAAGGCTGGAATCCTTTAAACGCGGCCCCTACAGTGGGGCACTGGGGTATTTTGGCCCGAACGGTGATTTCGATTTCAGCGTTGTAATCCGGAGCCTGTTGTACGATTCGGAAAAAAGGGTGGCCAGTTTCCCGGTAGGGGGAGCCCTTACAGCTGCTGCAGACCCGGACAGGGAATACGAAGAATGCCTGTTAAAGGCGAGGGCCATGCGGCAGGTACTGGAAGAACAGGGATAATATGGAATATGTAAAAAAAGAATTTAAGGCGGAGTGGGCAGGTGTCCAGGTGTACGGTTTTCACGCGGCGCCGGACAGCCCAGGGGGATGCATCGTGCTGGTGCATGGTTTCGGGGAGCACAGTGGGCGCTACGAATCCTCGGTAGTGCCGCAGATTCTCCAGGCCGGCTGGGCAGTACTGGCATTTGACCTGGTGGGCCACGGACGGTCCGGAGGCAGGCGCGGCCACTGTGCCGGATACCTGCAGCTGCTGGAACAGGTACAGGCTGCCTGCCGGCGCGCCCGGGAAACTTTTCCAGGGAAGGCCCTCGTGGTCTACGGGCACAGTATGGGGGGCAACCTGGTACTGAACCTGGTGTTGCGGGGGATGGAATCCCCTGCAGGTATCGTGGCGAGCAGTCCCTACCTGCGTCTCGCCTTCAAGCCCCCAGCCTGGAAATGGCAGCTGGGTAAATTCTTCCTGAAGGTCGCCCCTGGGATCACCCTGCCATCGGGTCTGGACCCTTCGGGTATTTCTTCCCTGGCGGAAGAAGTGCGGGCCTATCAGGAGGACCCCCTGGTCCACGACCGGGTAAGCCCGAATTACTCCTTCCCCGTCATTGAGGCGGGGGCCTGGGCGCTGGAACATGCCAACGCCCTGGAGGTCCCCCTCCTGATTGCCCATGGCAGCGACGATCCGATCATCGACCCTGAGGGCAGTCAACTGATGCACCAGCGCGTTCCGGACAGCCGGTTGCTGATGCTGCCGGGCAATTTTCACGAACTCCACCACGACCGGGGGCGGGAGGAACTATTCCGTACCCTGACGGACTGGCTGGCTGCGTTGGCCGAAAAGCAGGGAACCCGGGAATAACCATTACCTTTACAGCATGCTGGAAGCCTTTCGCACACATCTGGCCGAACAGTTCCCGGAACTGGCGGAACATCCCTTCCTTCTTGCGTGCAGTGGCGGCCTGGACAGCATGGTCCTGACCCACCTGTGCGCTGAAGCCGGCCTGCGTTTCGATCTGGCACATTGCAATTTCAACCTTCGGGGGGTCGAAAGCGATGCAGATCAGCAACTGGTAGAGGAAACGGCAAGTTCTCTGAGAAAAAAATTACATTTAAAGAACTTTGATACAATAGGTTATGTAAACCAACATAAAGTATCGATGCAGATGGCTGCCCGCACCCTTCGATACGATTGGTTTCACCTGCTGGCCCGGGAATCCCCTTTGGATTTTATCGTGACGGCTCATCACGCAGACGATGCCCTGGAAACCTTCCTTATCAACCTCGGAAGGGGCAGTGGGTTGGAAGGCCTTTGCGGCATCCCCCGGCGGCACGGGATTATCCGGCGCCCCTTGCTGATCTTTGGCAGGGCGGAACTGGAGGCCTATGCCAAAGACCGGGACATCCCATGGCGGGAGGATGCCTCCAATGCCGATACCCGGTACCTGAGGAACCTGGTGCGCAAGGAGGTGGTGCCTGCCCTGAAATCCACCTCATCCGGGTTCCTGGATCAATTTGGTCATTCCCTGCAGCACCTCAGGGGCAGCCGTGCACTGGTTGGCCGTTATATGGAGGGGATATTCCATAAGGTTTGCCGGGAACGGGATGGCGTCCTGATTTATTCCTTGCCTGCCCTCCGCCGCCTGCACCCGTTAGATGCGCACCTGTACGAATTGTTCAGGGACTTCGGTTTTACGGATTGGAAGGCCATAGGCCGGCTCATGCATTCGGAAACCGGCAGGGAGGTGCGCAGCCATACGCACCGTCTGCTAAGGAACCGGGAAGAGCTGCTACTCAAGCCTATTGGGGGAGAAGAATCGGCTGAATATACCATCGACCCCGACAATCTGCAGGAAAACCTCCCCCTCCGGCTGCTTGTACAGGAAGTGGAAGCGCTGGAAGAGGACTCCCGGCGGATACTATACGCTGATAAAGAAACGTTAAACAAGCAGCTCCTGCTGCGGAAATGGCGGAAGGGGGATTATTTTTATCCCATGGGACTCGGCGGACGCAAAAAGGTCTCCAAGTTCTTCAGGGACGAGGGCTGGAGCCAATTCCAGAAGGAGGATGCCTGGCTGCTTTGCAGCGGAGAGGATGTGGTTTGGGTGGTCGGACACCGGGCAGACAACCGTTTCCGGGTAAGGGACACCACCCGCAAAATTTTGAAGATCAAATGGCTGGAAGACTGATTGTATGGATTGTTTTTTGCCTGACCGCATGGCCGGGGATGGCCCAGTTGCCCGGGCAGGGGGCCTTTGAGGACCCGGTGTCCTGGTCCCAGTCCGTAGAAAAGGTATCGGACAGCACCTATGTACTCCATTTCAGGGCCGCCATTGACGAAGGCTGGCACCTGTATTCCCAATATACTGCCGAGGGCGGGGCTTTGCCCATCGAATTTGATTTCCTGGGAGAAGGCACAGATTACAGCCGCACGGGCCCCGTGACCGAAAGCGAGACGCATACTGCCTACAATGATATTTTCGAGGTGGTTGAGACCTTTTTCAAAGAAGAGGCCCGCTTCAGCCAGGAGATCACCGTCCGCGGGGACACCCTGCCGGTGATCCGCGTGGAGGTTTACTACCAGGTCTGTGAGGAGGTGTGTATACCCGGCGAGCACAGTTTTACCTTTACCCTGGATGGTTCCGATGCGCCAGTGGATGCAATGGCTGCTGACGGCGCTTCCCGGGAGTTATCCGGTTCCCTCAAGCTGGACCTGCAGAATACAGAGATGCTCCGTGCCGGCAGTTCCGGCGGGGCAGTAGCCGGGGCGGATCCGCTCTGGATGATTTTTGGCCTGGGCTTCCTGGGGGGGCTGATCGCCCTGCTGACCCCCTGTGTCTTCCCGATGATCCCGCTGACCGTATCTTTTTTTACCAAACAGTCCGCCAGGCGTTCACGGGGCCTGGCAAATGCCATTTTTTACGGTTTCTGCATCGTACTGATTTATTTCCTGCTCAGCCTGCCCTTCCACCTTTTCGATTCGGTGGATTCGCAAATCCTGAATTCCATAGCCACGAACATCTGGCTGAATGTATTTTTCTTCCTGGTTTTTGTGGTTTTTGCCTTTTCCTTTTTCGGCTACTACGAACTGACTTTGCCATCCTCCTGGGCGAACCGGGCGGATGCTGCCTCGGGTAAGATCGGCGGCGGGATCGGAATTTTCCTGATGGCGCTCACCCTGGCCATCGTGTCTTTTTCCTGTACCGGGCCAATTTTGGGGGGCTTGCTGGGGAGTACGGCCCTGGCGGAGGGGGATGTAGCGACCAACCTGACCCTGGGCATGGTGGGCTTCGGACTGGCCCTGGCGCTCCCTTTTATGCTTTTTGCCCTGTTCCCGGCATGGCTCAACCGCTTGCCCCGTTCCGGCGGGTGGATGGATACGGTAAAGGTGGTCTTGGGCTTCCTCGAACTGGGCCTCGCGCTGAAATTCCTTTCCAATGCAGACCTGGTCGGGCACTGGGGGCTGCTAAAGCGGGAGGTCTTCCTGGGTATCTGGATCGTCCTTTCCCTAGGGCTCGCGGCCTATTTATTCGGGTGGATCCGCTTCGGAAAAAGCAGCCCGAAAACCCGCCCGGGGGCATGGCGTTTGCTGGGTGCAGCCATGGGCATTGCCTTTGCGGCCTATCTGGGATACGGGTTATTGAGCGGTGCTCCCCTGAAAATGCTCAGCGGGTTCCCGCCCCCGGACTTTTACAGCGTGCAGGAGACCCAAACGGATTGCCCCCTTGGCCTCGAATGCTTCAAGGAATTTGACCAGGGCCTCGCCAGGTCCCGGGAGACCGGAAAACCCATGTTACTTGATTTCACGGGATGGGCCTGTGTCAATTGCCGCAAAATGGAGGAACAGGTATGGAGCAACCCAGATATTTATCGGATTATCGACGAAGAGTATATCCTGGTTTCCCTCTATGTGGACGACCGGCAACCCCTTCCGGAAGGCGAACAGTTCCTCTTTCAATTCGACAGTGGCCGGACCAAGCGCATCCGGACCATCGGGGACCGCTGGAGCACCTTTCAGGCCGCGAATTTCGGGGCGGTTTCCCAGCCCTATTATGTGCAGCTTTCGCCGGAGCTCAGGGTTCTGAACCCGGCCATCCAGAATACCGACGCCAGCACCTACAAAAACTGGTTGGTCTCCGGCCTGGAATCCCTGCGGGCCACGGCAGGAAGCCCCTGATCCGTGCAATCATCGACCACCGCCGCGGGAAAATTTGTTGGGCCCCTTCGGATCGGCTTAAAACCTCCCTTCGCAGCAGCTAAAAATTCATGAATTCCAGGGTATTTTGTGATATACCGAATCTTTTTCGCGATTAGTTGGAAAGCGTTTATCTTTAATCTGGCAACTGACATCTTTACCTTGAAGCTCCTTCGTCCGATTCTGAAGTATTTCCTGATCCTGCTCCTTTTGTTGTTTGCGGCAGGCTACCTTTTTGTCCAACACCTCAAGCCGGAGTATTCCGGTACGCGGACCCTGGCAGGGATTACCGATTCCGTACGGGTGGACTTCGACGCCTACGGCATCCCCCATATTTTTGCCGGATCAGAACCTGATGCCATGCGGGCGCTGGGCTACGTGCATGCCCAGGACAGATTGTGGCAAATGGAGCTGATCCGAAGGGTAGGTCGCGGTGGATTGTCGGAGGTGTTCGGATCCCGAACCCTTGAAACAGACCGGTTCTTCCTCACCCTCGGAATTGACGATTCCAGCCGGGAAATCGTTGCGGGCCTCGACAAAAGCCTGCCGGCACGCCAACTGGCAGAAGCCTACCTGGAGGGCGTAAACGACTTCATCGAACAGGGACCCACGCCCCCGGAATATTACCTGGTAGGGCTCGACAAATCCCCCTTTACGCTGGTCGACGTCTACAATACCATCGGGTATATGGCATTCAGTTTTGCCATGGCCCACAAAACGGACCCTTTCCTAACAGGGGTCGCGGAAAAACTGGGGCCTGATTACCTTCGGGACCTGCTTGCGGAACCGGAAAGTCCGACAACCCGGATACCCGTATATGATGTGCGGGATACCAGCGAGTCACTGGCCTTTTCGGCGGGTGCCGATATCCGCCGGATTCTCGAACCCCTGCCCCTGCCCATGCTGGAAGGCAGCAATTCCTGGGTTATCGGCGGCGCCAAAACACGGAGCGGCAAGGTGCTTTTTGCAAACGACCCACATATCGGCTTTGCCCAGCCATCAGTTTGGTATGAAGCCCACATATCCCTCGCGGATTATGAGAAATACGGATACCATATGGCAGGGATCCCCTTCCCGCTGCTCGGCCATAACCGGCAGGTGGCCTATGGGCTGACCATGTTTGAAAATGACGATATCGATTTTTACCAGGAAACCACGGACCTGTCCGACAGTACCCGCTACCAGCGGGGTGAAGAGTGGGTGCGTTTCGAGAAAGTCGAAAAGGAGATACGGGTAAAAGGGGGAAAGCCGGTTCATTTTTCTTTCCTCCGTTCAGACCTGGGCCCCGTGGTTAATGAAGTCATACCTGCCCTGTCCAACCGCCCGCCCGTTTCCATGAACTGGACATACACCAAGGGGCCAAACCGCGTCCTGGAGGCGCTGTACGGGATCAGTCATGCCTCAGACCCCGAATCTTTTGAAGAAGCGGTCAAACTCATCCATGCCCCCGGGCTTAACGTCATGTACGGGGATGCACAGGGCAATATTGGCTGGTGGGCAGCTGCCCGCCTCTATCAATTGCCCGACTCGGTAAACACCAGTACGCTGATCGACGGGAGGGAGGCGGTTCCCGGCTTTTCCAGGGAGGCCGGCTTCGATGCAAACCCTAAATCGATCAATCCGCCTTGGGGGTATGTGTATTCTGCGAATAACCAACCGGACAGTACGTCCATAGGCCTGATACCCGGATATTACCTGCCTGAAAACCGCGCCATGCGAATCGAGTCGCTGCTCGAATCCCGGGACGACTGGGATGCCGCCGGTGTCCGCGACATGATCCAGGATGTGCAATCGCCTGTGGTGGCAACGGTCATTGCCGATCTCTCCCGCCTGTTGGATATCCGGAGCCTGGACGACGACCAAACGGAGTGTGTGGACGCACTGAACCGCTGGTCGGCCGATTTTTCCGTTGAGAGCCAGGAAGCCCTCCTGTATCACCGATGGGTTTACCATCTGCTGAGGCGGACGTTTTCGGACGAATTGGGAGAGGAAGGATTCAATTCGCTGTTGGGAACGCACCTGGTGAAGAAACTGGTCGCAAAAATGGCATCCCTAGAGCATTCGGTCTGGTGGGACGATATCAGTACTCCCGATACCGTGGAAACCAAATCCGAAATCGTGAGCAAGGCCTTTAAGGAAGCCATGGCCTCCGTACGGGAGGATTTTGGCACGGATTCCGACAATTGGCGCTGGGGGCCCGTACACCAGCTTGAATTCGGGCATGCGCTTGGAAGCGTCCCCTCCCTGGGCTGGTTCCTGAATGTGGGGCCCTTCGAAGTACCCGGTACCCGGGAAGTCATCAACAACCTGGCATTCAACTACGATTCCTCGGGGCGGTATCCGGTCACCTCGGGACCCTCTACACGGAGGGTGATCGATTTTTCGGATATCGGCAACAGTATGAGCATCCTGCCTACCGGCCAGTCGGGGAACCCGTTCAGCCCGCACTATGACGACCAGGCGGAACTTTATACCAGGGGCGAATTCCGGCCCATGCTGCTCGATCCGGAAGCCATTGCCGGGGATGCCAAAAACACCCTGATTTTACTGCCTAAGTAGCTGCTTCTCCAAGGACCCGGGAACCAGCGGGATACAGAGATTTTTGGGATTAAAATACAAGATTCTGGTCCTTGACCGGCTCGCCCTTATAGACTAATGGGGCAGGGGGCGGCAAATGCAGTTCCCGTATCAATTCATCGAAACGGGGGTCGGCCCGGAATTCCGGGTGGTTCAAGTGGAGGCGGACCGTCCATGGGTAAAAAGCATGCCCCTTTGCCGATTCCAGCCATTGGAAGGTCCTTTCAAAGTCCCCGGCCGCGTGATAGATACGAGCCAGGCAGAGTGAAAAGAAAGGCGTCTGCTCCCTGCTTTCCAGTTCCCTCGCGATTTCCATCCCTTCGTCCATGTGGCCGGCTTGAATAAGCGCAGGCCCCAGGCCTAAGCCTTTCCACCCTCCATTGATCCGCGCCGCCTTCCGTAAGGAATCCAGCCCGCGTTCCACCTGGCCCATCTTTATATAGGTATGTCCCGAAATCATGATGCTCAACGCATTATCGTCATACATTTCGGACGACATCCTTACCTGTTCCAGGGCTTTGTCGTATTCGCCCACGGAATTGTAGAGCGCGCCCAGCCAGGCCGTGTGGAGGGAGGAAAACGGGTCAATGCGCTGAGCCAGCAGATGCTCCGATATCGCCTGGTCCATCCGGCCGAAGAGGGCCTGGTACCAGGCCCTGTGATAGTGGTTCATAGCCAGGTTTGGGTTTAGTTCGTTTGCCTTGCGGAAGGCATAGTCAGCCAAATCCCAGTCCCAGCCATGGTACGTATGGTACTGGGACAGGGCGGCCCATCCTTCGGCAATCGTGGAGTCAAGCTGAATGGCCCGCTTGGCAGCTGCTTCGGCTTTTGGTAATACATCGGGCGGTGGATTTACGCTGTGGCCCCAGGTGATATATCCTTCCGCCATGCCTGCAAAGGCATGGGGGTCGGATGGATTCCTGTCAATGGCTTCCTGCAGGTAGAGCAGGCCCCGCTTCCAGTCTTCTTCGGTGGATTTATTCAGGTAATATTTGCCTTTCAGGTAAAGCTCATAGGTTTCCGGGAGCACCGGCCTCAAATCCTTCCATTTAGCCCGGTTTTTGACCACCTCCCCGGGGCCTATCTGTTCCCGGATGTCGGCTGCCACTTCTGCCCAAAGTGCACGAACCTCGGCAAGATCCCTGGTGTAGTCATGCTCCCAGATCGGGTCTTTTTCCAGGTCCCGACTGACAGCCACGGCAATTTCTATGCGATTATCCTCCTGGTTGGCGGTGCCGTAGACAAAATAGTCCACGTCATCCAATTCTTCCCGGAATAATTCAAGCCTGGGCTGTATACCGGCTTCGAGGTAACGCGTCGAAGCCATACTAAGGACCAGTAAATCCCCCGCCTGTGAAAGTTCTTTGATCAGTGCATCGGTCATCCCCTCGCTGAAATAGGCTTCATCGGTGTCCGAAGGCGTATCCAGCGGGAGCACGGCCACCCGAGCCTGCAGATCAATTCCCGGGTCTGCCCACCGGGAGCCGGCCCAGAAACTGGCCCCGGCAAGGACCAGCACGGCACATACCACTGCCAGGGCGATCACCTGGTTCAGTTTCCGGCTGTTTTCTTCCCGGATCTCAGGATCCGATTCAATAGCTTCGGTTCGCCGGAACCCCTTGGGAGTCAGGTCGTACAACCAGGAGAAGATCACCCAGAATATAAGCCCGAATCCCAGCAGGTAGATCAGCCCCTTCATCAGTACAGGGGGGGCACCGAATGCGGGAAATACGGTATCGGCTATCTGGACAATGACCCATGCCACAGCCATGTAGGCCACAACTGCCCTGAACACGTTCCGGCGCGACAGTTCCGAGATCAGTTTTTTAAAGTCCATAGGGAAAAGTTTTGTTTTCCAGGCGGGTTCAGCCTTTTCTCCCTCGTGTGCAAACAGGCTATTCCAAGGACGGTCTGAATGTAACCCTCTCTAAGATAAGCATTTGCTGTAATCCGGTCAAATTTACCATCCAAAATGGATAATTCAATTATATTTATGTCGATAACACTATTCTCTGTTTCATGTCGGAAACTCACCGCTTGCTACATCAAAAAACTTCCTTCCGACAGCAAAGAACCAGCACATGGTTAACACACATTTCACTGATTTGCCTGCTGTTTTTTATGGGGCTGGTCAGAGGGCAGGAGGCCGCCGACAGCACGAGGATCGATTTTGCATTTACCGGGCTTACCCGTACCGGGGCCCTCTCTGAATTGGGGCGCCAGCAACAATTGCGCATCTACTATGCCCCGGAATGGTTTCCGGAAGCGTCCATCAGCAGGTCCTTTAGAGGCCGTACCCTGGAATCCATAATGACGGACCTCCTGTCCGGGACCGAGCTCAATTTTTACCGATATGATGCCCACACCTTTATCCTGACCCGAAACACGCGTATTTACGATGAACTGCCGGAGCAGTTTTTTGGGAGCGACTTTGAACGGGATAGCGCCACCTCCGCGGGTGCGACCGCCCGGGCCCCGGCACCCATGCCCATCTTCATTGCCCAGGAAGAAATCCCTGAGGAGACAACCGTGGAAACCGTACGTATTGGCCGTCAAACGGCAAGCACCCCCGGGCAGTTGTTCATCCTCGAGGGTTATATCAGGGAGCGCACTTCGGGGAATCCGGTACCGGATGTGGCGGTGCTGGTTACCAACCGCGGGAGGGGGACGGCTACAGATGTCAACGGTTATTACCGTCTGGAATTACCCCCCGGGCTGCAGGAGCTGCGTACACGCTTCATCGGCATGGAACCTGTAAGGAAACAGGTAATCCTGTACAACGATGGCCAGCTGGACCTGCTGGTGGATGAGGCGGTGGAGCAGCTGGAGGAGGTGGTCGTGGAAGCCGATGCCGACCGAAATGTGGAGGAAGTCACCGCAGGCACGGACCGCATCGATGCGGAGGAAAGCAAAGACATCCCCCTGGTACTCGGGGAGCGGAACATCCTGGAGGTGGCTGCCTCCCTGCCGGGGATTTCCAAGGCGGGGGAAGGGGCAACCGGTTTGAATGTCCGCGGTGGGCGAACAGACCAAAACCAGTTCCTGCTCAACAGCGCACTGGTATATAACCCCACGCATTTTTTCGGAATTTTCCAGGCCCTGAACCCTTTTGTCACCGAAAGCGTGGATATTTACAAGGGGGCCATCCCGGTGGAATTCGGGGGGAGACTTTCGGCCGTATTTGACATTCATACGGTAGACGGTGATACCACAGAGTTAAAGGGAGAAGGTTCGGTGGGTCCCGTGACGGCCAACCTCGCCTTTGAGGTGCCCGTTGTCAAAGGCCGTTCCTCTCTCGTCCTGGGTGGACGCGGGGCCTATTCGGACTGGATCCTCCGGTCTGTAGGCGAGGACCGGCTCAGCGGGACGGAGGCTTCCTTTTACGACTTTATTGCCACCTATACGGACCGTATAAACGAAAACAACCAGGTCAAGGCCACAGGGTATTACAGCAAAGACCGCTTCAGCATTACACGGGATTCCCTGGTTGGGTATAGCAACCGGGCCGCTTCGGTGGTCTGGAACCATACCTTTGACCAGCGCAACCTGGCGACGTTTACCCTGGCCAATAGCCGCTATGCTTTCAATATCGGGTATGACGGGGAAGCCAATACGGATTTTGACCTGGGATATTCGGTGGAGGAAACGGAACTCCGGGCATGGAACCGCTTCCGCTACAACGATCGGCATCAATTCACCTATGGCCTGGCAGCCAAATACTACAGCGTCAACCCGGGAACGCGATCCCCATCGGGGGCCGATTCGGATGTGCAGCGCACCGAGATCCCGGGGGAACAGGCGCTGGAAGCCGGTATCTTCCTCGCAGACCGCTTTGCCGTTTCCGACCGGCTGGAGCTGGAGGCCGGCATCCGGTGGTCCTTTTTTGGGGCCCTGGGCCCGTCCGACCAGCGGGAGTACCCCGAAGGCCAGCCCCGGAACCCGGGTACAGCCACGGACACGCTTTCCTTTGGGGGCGGTGAGTTTATTAAAACCTATGGGGGGCCTGAAATACGTGCTTCGGCCAGGTATCTGCTGGGGCCGGAACTCTCCCTCCGGGCCGGCTACAGCAATATGTACCAGTACATTCACACGCTGACCAATACCACCACCGTGTCGCCCATCGACACCTGGAAACTCAGTGACTACAATATACGCCCCCAGAAATCCCGGCAGGTCAGCCTGGGAATCTTCCGGAATTTTGACGATGCGGCCATCGAGGTGAGCGCGGAGGGCTATTACAAATGGTCGGAGGATGTGCTCGATTTTAAGACCGGGGCGCGACTCCTGCTCAACGAGGCGGTGGAAACCGAAGTGGTGCAGGGGGATGGCAGGGCCTACGGGATCGAATTCCTAATCCGAAAAAACCGGGGCCGGCTCAATGGCTGGCTGGGATATACCTATTCCAGGACCGAGGTGCGCTTCGACAGCCCGTACCCGTCTGAGCAAATCAACAACGGGGAATTTTTCCCGGCCAATTACGACCGCCCCCACGATATCAGCCTGGTGGCTAATTACCGGTTTACCCGGCGCTATAGCCTCTCGATGAATTTTGCCTACCAGACCGGGCGCCCGGTAACCTATCCCATAGGGCAATACTTTTTCAACAACTCCGAATACGTCCTCTACAGCGACAGGAACAAGAACCGCATACCGGATTACATCCGCCTGGACCTGGGGATCAACATCGAGGGGAACCACCGCAAGGAGAAGCTCACCCACAGTTTCTGGACCATCTCCGTGTATAATGTCCTGGGCCGGAGCAACCCGTATTCGGTTTATTTCGTTTCGGAAGGCGGGGAGGTCCGGGCGCTGCAGAGTTCCATTTTCGCCATCCCGATACCATCGATAACCTATAATTTTAAATTCTGATGCGCTCACTATTCAACAGCCGCCCTCTGTCCGTCCGGTTCCTGCTGGTTGCCTGCCTGTTGACCGCCCTCGGGTGCGTGGAAGAGATTGAAATCGAAACCGACCGGGAAAGTATTGACCAGGCCCGCAATGCCCTGGTGGTGGAGGCGACCCTTACGGATGAAGACCGGACTCAGGAAGTGGTGCTTTCCCGGGCAGCGGATTTTGAAAATGACAGCATCGTGGGCTTTGACGAGGAAGACCCGGACACCTACCTGGTGCCCGACCTGGATCCGGAAAACCGCCCCATCCTGTACGAAACAGGGGCATCCGTTACAGTGGAAGATGACCGGGGCGTTCAATTTGACTTCGTGGAAGGGGAGCCCGGCAGGTATTTTTCGGTCAATCCGTTTGCCGCCGAGGCGGGGAGGGGCTACCGCCTGCTGATTACCCTGCGCTCCGGGAACCGGATCACCTCGGAATTTGAATCCGTTCCCGGTACAGCCAGCCTCGAGGACCTTCGCGCCGAGCGGGCAACGGACCCGTTGCGCGGCCCGGGAATACAATTTGCCGTGGACGGTTTGGCCACAGCAGGCACCGAGGCCTATTTCCGGTATACTTTTGAGGAAACCTTCAAGGTGGTTGCACCTTTGTGGAGCCCGGAAGATTTTGTACTGAGCAATTACGACCCCTGTGCCGACCCGGTGGAATACGACCTGGAAATCGTCACCCGTACCACACCCAACCAGGTTTGTTACCGGACCGAGGAATCCGAATCGATCATTCAGGGGACCACCGTGGGCCTGTCTTCAGGGGAACTTAGGAATTTCCCGGTACATTTTATCGACAGGCAGCAATATAAAATTGCGGAACGCTACAGCATCCTGGTCCGCCAGCACGTGGAGGACCTCGATGCCTATCTGTACTACGACCGCCTTCGGAATTTTTCCCAGGAGGGGAATGTCTTTTCGCAGATCCAGCCGGGTTTCCTGCAGGGCAACCTGCAGCCCCAGGCAGATGCCCCGTTGCTGGTGATCGGTTATTTTTCGGTAACATCGGTGAGCGAGCGTCGGATTTTCCTGGATTTTGAAGATTTTTTCCCCGGGGAGGCCGCCCCGCCCTTTGTGGTGCCCTGTGTACTGCGCTCCTCACCAGTTACACACCTTACGCGTTGCCCATTGGTGCCGGTAATGGAATCGGGGAGTGGCTGTCCGTTGTCCGTGATCGAATTGCTTGACCTGGGCGGGTTGATCACCTATTACGCAACCTATGATGAATCCCTGCAACCCGGGGATCCGGGCTATGCGATTTGTCCGGGGCCCTATTCCTATGCCCCCAGGGTTTGCGGGGATTGTACGGTCCTGGGGACCAACCAGGTCCCTGATTTCTGGATTGAATGAAAAGTTTATGAAGCTACGTGGATATATCGGCATACTGATTTTCGCCCTGTTGGGCGGGGCGGGGGCACGTGCACAGGTGACCATCCGCAACCAGTCGGAATATGACGTTCTTCGTGCAACCCCTATGGAAACGCTGTATGCGCATACCACTGCATCCCTGGTCTTTCCCGGGGAGTACCTGTATTTCAGCCTGTACGCAATTAACCTGCAGACCTACCGGCTCAGTTCGGTGAGTTCCATGGCCTATTTGCAGCTCGTCGGTGAAGACGGCACCATCTATGCCCGATCAAAAGTCCGGATGCGGGGCGGCCGGGGCCAGGGGGACCTCTTTATCGGGACGGACTTCCCATCCGGGGCATATAAACTCGTCGCCTATACCAACTGGATGCGCAACGCGGGTCCCGGACAGGTCTACGCCGCAGATATTACCGTTTTGAACCCCTACCAACGCAACCAGGAAGCCCTCCTTGGTGAGGGGACGTCTGATCCATTTTCCCCCGATCCCGCTCCAGAGCCGGACATCCAGGTGGGAGAGGATGGCCTGATGCTGGAAACAGACAGCACCCGGTATGCACAGCGCAGCTGGGTCACCCTCAACCTCCGCAATTTCAGGGGTGCCCGTGGACATGGCCATTACTCCCTCAGCGTGACCCGTATGCCGGATTTGCCGGTGCCGCCTCAGTCATCCGCCGAGGATTATGCCGGGAACTATACGGCCATGCTCCGCGAACTGCCCCAGGGAATTGGCGATAGGGTCGCGATACCCGAGCAACGGGGCGAACTCATTGGCGGTCAGCTGCTGGACAGTGCAGGTCCGGTTCCCAACGCCTGGCTCGGGATTTCGTTCCCCGGGGAATCCTTCCAGTTAAAAGCGGCCCTTACAGATAGCACGGGCTGGTATTTCACCTACCTCAACACTCCCTACAACGGGCGCCGGTGGATTGCCCGGGTGCTGGAACCAGGCTCGGACGCCTATAAATTCAGTAGTTTTTCCCCTTTGGAAGACCCGCAATCCCCCGGGGACTATTTCCATATCCGGATCGACACAAGCATGCGGGAGGCAATCCTGAAGCGGAGCATCCACAACCAGGTGGAGAACAGCTACTATGAAATCAAGCCGGATACCGTGGTGGCCCAACCCGCGGAAGATCCGTTTTTCCCGGAAATACCGGACATCTATCAACTGGATGAATTTACCCGTTTCGCCACGCTGCAGGAGACTTTGCTGGAAATCGTCCGGCATGTATGGATAAGGCGCGAATCGGATGGAGGGTATACCTTCTGGGTGCGTGCCCCGGATGACCCCGACGACACCGAGTATACCACCGACCCGCCGCTGGTGACGGTTGACGGGCTGCTGGTCCCGGACCACAATAACCTCCTGGGCCTCGATGCGAGGCAAATCCGGACCATCAAGGTGTATCGTGAAAAAAGGAACTTTGGGCCCCGGGACTACCAGGGCGTCGTGGTCATTGAAACCATTGGGGGCGACTACCCCGATACCTGGTCCTCCCCGTCAGGGCGTATTTTCAGGTATGAGCCCCCTGAGGCCCCGAAAGCCTATTTCCGGCAGGGGGAGGGGATGCCCAACATCCCGGATTTCAGGTATCAGCTGTTATGGGAACCCCGGATCGAGATGGACGGGTCCCTCCGGGAATTCCGTTTCCGCACCTCGGATGTCCCGGGGACGTACCGCATCCGCCTCGAAGGATATACCAGTTATGGTAAGCCGGTCACCCTGAACACTTACATCGAAGTTATCGAAGCCGACTAACCCTGCAAGGGGATTGCGGCTGCGGCACCTATCTTCGGCCCAAAACCAGTTTTGACAAAGGTTTACGCATGTGCCGTGCTGGGGATTGAGGCAATTACCGTCACCATCGAGGTGCATGTGGATGCCGGGGTGGGGTACCACCTTGTGGGACTGCCCGACAGCGCAATACGGGAAAGCAACTACCGGATAGCCGCTGCCCTGCGGCATATCGGATACAGGATCCCTGGTAAAAAAATCACCATCAACATGTCCCCGGCCGGCCTGCGCAAGGAAGGGGCCGCATATGACCTGCCACTGGCAATCGGTATTCTTTCAGCTTCCGGGCAGATGGAAAAACGGGATCCGGACCGGTACCTCCTGATGGGGGAACTCTCCCTGGATGGCGCGCTGCAACCCCTGAAAGGCGCCCTGTCCATGGCGCTGCAGGCCCGGGATGCGGGTTTTGACGGGTTCATACTGCCCGCAATAAATGCCCCTGAAGCAGCCGTGGTGACTGGGGTCAGGGTGTTTGGTGCCTCCACCCTGTCTGAGGTAATTGGGCATTTAAATGGCAGCGAACCGCTGCGGCTATTTTCGGAACCCGGGGATTGGACAAATGGATATGCTGTTGGTGATGTAGCTGATTTCGAAGAAGTTCGTGGTCAGGAAACCGCGAAGCGCTGTCTGGAGATTGCCGCTGCCGGGGGGCACAATGTGCTGCTGATCGGGCCACCGGGCTCGGGGAAAACCATGTTGGCCAAAAGGCTGGCAGGGATCCTGCCGCCCATGGCCCGGGAGGAGGCATTGGAAACCACCCGGATCTACAGCGTAGCCGGTATGGCTGCGGGCCGGGGCCTGATGGGTATCCGACCTTTCCGGAGCCCCCATCATACCATCTCAAATGCGGCACTTGTCGGCGGAGGTGCCTACCCCCAGCCGGGTGAAATTTCACTGGCCCACAACGGGGTTCTTTTCCTGGATGAACTGCCCGAATTCAAACGCCATGTGCTGGAGGTTTTAAGGCAACCCCTGGAAGACCGGGAAATTACCCTGACAAGGTCCCGGTTCACCTTCACCTATCCCTGCAGTTTTATGTTGGTGGCCAGCATGAACCCGAGTCCGTCCGGGTTCTTTACGGGCGAACCAGGCGCCGGAGGAAGTACCCTGGCCGAGGTCCACCGGTATATGGGCCGTATTTCAGGCCCGCTGCTGGATCGCATCGATATGCACCTGGAAGTACGTCCCGTGCCATTTGATAAATTATCCGACAGGCGAAAAGGGGAGGGGAGTCAGGCAATACGGAAACGGGTGATGGCAGCCAGGGAAAAACAGGACCGCAGATTCAGAAGCGCAGGAAAACTGCATTATAATGCCCAAATGGGCACAAAGGAAATCCGGGCATACTGCCCGGTTGATAAAACGGCGTTGACCCTGCTCAAACAAGCCGTAGACAGGATGAAATTATCGGCACGGGCCTATGACCGCATCCTGAAAGTGGCCCGGACGATCGCGGACCTTTCGGGCAACGAGCATATCCGTTCGGCCCATATCGCTGAAGCCATACAGTACCGGAGCCTGGACCGGGAAGGGTGGATGGAATAATAAAGTTGATTGCGCAGCCTTATGTACTGATTTTTTAATTCCACTGGAAGGTTGCTATCCCTGTATTCCTTATAAAATCCATGCGTTCAAAATATAATAAATGGCACTTCCCCGGGTTATTTATACAACCAATTAGTATATTCAGGCCAAATACCAGACCAAATCTTCCGGTTTTCCATGACCCACATACAAAAAATCGCAGTCCCTGTCTTAGTTTTAGCGGCCTTAATAGGGGTTGCCTCAAGTTCCGGAGAACCTGCAGACGCTTCGGATTCCCAGGACGCGCAGAAGGGTGGCAGGCCCCCCATAGCCCCTGATAATCCCGGGGAGCTGGCGCTGTATCGGGAGCAGCAAAGACAATTGCAGGTTGCCCTGAATGCCTATTTTGACAAGGCCCTCGCTTCCGGCGATATCGTGGGTGCCGGGGTAAGCATCGTCAAGGGTGATTCTATCCTCCTTTCAGAAGGGTATGGCAAAAGGAAAAGCGGTGAGCACGGGGATGTGGACGGGCGTACGCTGTTCAGGCTGGGGTCCCTTTCAAAGGGATTTGCAGGCATCCTGGCCGCTGACCTGGTCAGTGAAGGCGCGCTATCCTGGGAAGACGGGGTCAGTGAATATGTCCCCGAATTCCGGTTCGGCGATCCAAAGCATACCCGCCAGATCAAGCTTTCCCACCTGTTGTCGCATACAGCGGGAGCCCCTTACCACAGCTATACCAACCTGGTCGAAGCGGGGTTGTCCCTCAGGGACATTGCCGGGCGCTTTGGAGAAGTTTCCCCTATCAGCGCTCCTGGGGAGGTCTACAGCTACCAGAATGCCCTTTTTGCACTGTCAGGGGAAATGATGTTCAGTGCCACCGGGAAAGGCATCGATGAATTGCTTGCCGAGCGGTTTTTCAAGCCCCTGGGCATGTGTGCCACTTCCATGGACCACGAGTCGGTGCAACGGGCCGTGAATGTGGCCTACCCCCATTACAAAAGGCGCAATGGCTGGAGGCCGGGAAAACTTTCCGATAAATACTACAACGCCATCGCCGCCGGGGGCATCAATGCCAGCGCCCTGGACATGGCCAGCTGGATGCGGATGGTACTGGGCCATCGTCCGGAAGTCATGGACCAGGCTGCCATCCGGCAGGTATTCGAACCGGTCGTCGAAATACCGGGGCGCAGCAAATACTACCAGCGCTGGCCGGGGCATATCGCTTCCCACTACGGGTTCGGATGGCGGATCCATACCTTCAAAGCCACGGACACGGATCGTGAGCAAAAAATCTGGCACCACGGCGGAAGCGTCAACAGCTACCGCAATGAAATTGCCCTTTTCCCCGATGCGGATATCGGGATATGCGTCCTTCTCAACAACAACTCCAGGCTCTCCCGGACGGTGATCCCCGACCTGTATGAAATTGTCCAGGCCGTATTGCGCAAAACCGAGACAAACCTGGCCCTGAATTATTGATGGATTCGGTTCCGCCGATAAAACAACGGGGCTAATGGAATGCGCGTCCTGACTCCCCGCATGGGAGCGGGGATTGTCAGGACGGGTCATCCTTAGGATCAGTTCACGCTATCCGTTTCCGCCTCCTTTTCAGGGGGTGGCTGCATGATGTAAGGCTCCGGCTGAGGATCCAGGGGGACGAGTTCTTTACCCGAAAATGCCGGGTGGTCTGCCGGGACAAAAGTCGAACGGAAGGTGGAGTAGACCATGGGCATGGGGTCCATCGGGTCGCCGTTGGGTTCCCGGATTTCCCCCCGATACGGGTTCCAGTATTCCCAGACAATGTCACCCTCCGGGGTCACTTCGAAATACCTCCCCGCTGGGCCCGCATTGATAAATGTATTTCCGTTTTCCATCCGGTGGGCCCCGGAAATAAAGCTGGCATAAAAGGACACGGTGTCAGGGGCGATATATTGCCAGGATGGCTCTTCGGGGCCGAAATAACCGGCTTCCTCCATCTGATAAGTCCCGTCGGGCAGGATGGGAGGGGCAATCTCATAAACGGCGGTATAGGCCATGCTGTCCGGGCCGTTTGGGATATTGTTGTTGAATATGGTCAGGTGGCCTGCACCCGGCTTCCCCGGTTCGATCCATCGGACGTCGTGCTGGTAATAAAGCTTGCGGTCCGTACTGTCGCCTTTGCGGTAATTTTCCCGGTTCCCCCAGCGATACAGGATATCGCCCCCACGGCCGCTTTTACCGCCTTCCCGGGTTGCTGCTTCGTCGGTGGTGGTACTCTGGTCCAGGATGATGATTTCAGAGAGTTCCGGGGAGCTGATGGCAATTTGTTCGAGTGCCGGATTGTAATTGATCGCATTGAAATGGAACAAATCAGAGCCCCGGTTGAATCGCGTCAGGTTTCTGCCACCCTGACCTGCGGCCCGGAGAATATCCAGGCTATCCTGGCTCAGGGCTTCCGGGATGGAATCCCCCAGGTTGAAGTCTATGCGTTCCGGGTGCAGGGCGGGATCCCCGTAATTGGCCAGGCTTTCGTCCCGGTCCTGAATCAGGTGATCCTCGAGCTTCCACTCCCAAACTACCTTGGCACCGCGTTCCCCTTCGGGTTCCAGTTCCACGATCCGCTCCAGCCAGGGCCCTGAAAGCGGGGTCAGGTACGGGGCCCGGCCAAGTTCCATGGCTTTCTCATACGAGATAGCATCATACACGATCGCCAGGATGTTTCCATTCGGCTTGACGGCAAAATCGTGGTGGAGGATCTGGTTTTCATTGGCGAGCTCATAACTCCAGAGGACCTTGCCGTCCCAGCTGATCTTCTCGATCCTGCCGTAGGGCCCTCCAAAACCAAAAACCGGGTAATCCGGGTCGTTTTCACCGACCACTATAGACCCGTCTTCCATCAGGTAGGGGTTGAAGGCAGAATAGGTGCCTTTCCATTCGTGGACAACCTGTCCCTCCCGATCGACCAGGTAGGTGGAGCCGGATGCCGGAACGGAGAACATCGCATAGCCCGGGGTTAATCCTTCCGATGTCTTGGTTAACCCGCGGGGGATGAAGTGCCCGAACTGGTTGCGGTCCTCCGGTTCCTTGGCTGCCTCCGGCTCAGCGCTGCATTGGGACAGCATTCCGGTCAGGATGGCTGCCAGTAAAAAATAAATTGATTTTTTCATGTGTTTGCGTATTGAGGTTGGTGGTTATGAATGAATTGGATGGTGTTACAATAGAAAGATGGACCTGTTATAGAAAGCAGTAAGCCGGAATCCCGGTCAAAAGGTAGCGGCCAAATTGCACAAATAGCTCAGTCGTCCGGGACATTCCCGGAAATCCAGCGCCTGGCCGGCGCCAGCCAGTCCGGGATGGGGCGGTACAAAAAGCCATGCCCCAGCCCGGTGTTGATTTTTAACTGGTCAAAGACCAGCGCGTCCGGGGATTGCTCCATCCAGTAGGTATAATCCTTCCCGGCAATGCGGTCCGACGCTTCATAGATACCGAGGATACGTCCGTGCAGTTTCCAGTCCCTTTCGGCTTCCAGGCGATCGCTGTTGGCGCCCAGAAGTACATAATTTACCGGGTGGCCATTCAGGCTGGATACGGCCATCGCAATATGTGCACCTGCGGATGCCCCGATAACGGTGATATCCGAAGGGGCTACCTTACGGGAGATAAGTTGGTCAATTTCTGCCGATATGCGCCGGGCGTACTCCTGGTAATCCGTATTCCGGGGTCGCACCTCACTGTGGACGACATACCCGTAGGCTTCCAGGGAATCCACGATATCTTCGTATTTATAGGCTCCGAATGTTTCACTGACAGCGTTCTTCCCCTGTAGTTCGACGATCATCCCGTGGAGGTAAAATACGTGCCTCTCATTTTCGGGCGTCTGGCCCGCAGCCTGGGTGAAAACGCCCAGAACAAGTATCGCCCAGAGAATCATCGGTTCACTATTAGTTCCTGACATGGCAAGCGGTTAAAAGGTTATATCCGGTTCCCGGTTCGGGGGGAAGCCCGGAAAGTCATTCCAATCGGTTTATTCAGGCAGTTGCAGCCTGACTTCCCGGGCATAGTCCTCCCAGGCATCCATCATTTCAGAAAATATCTCCGGGGCTTCATCTTTCAGATCGTGTTGTTCCCCAGGGTCCGTACCCAGGTCATAGAGCTCAAAACGGGAGCGGTTCAATGGACGCTGGGTATTGGCAATTTTCCACCTGCCTTTCTGTACCATGCCGTATTGGGCATGTTCCATGGCAAAGACATAGTCATCCGGATGCGGGCTTTCTGCAGCATCCGTTAATACCGGCCACAGGGAGGCACCGCGGAGCGGATATACCTCGCTGCCCTTCCACTTTTTCGGGTAGGATATTCCGCCCGCTGAAAAGAGGGTTGGGGCAATGTCCATCACCGTGGTGATAGCAGGCGCAATGGCATTCAGGGAGGTGACTCCGGGCCCCGAAACAATCAGGGGGGCCAATATCCCTCCGCGGGTGGTATACCCCTTGAAATATCTGAAGGGCCCTGTTGCCGCCTCAGCCCAGGGCGGGCCATAGGAGATAAATGAGTCGGGCTCCCCCATGCGGTCCGTATCGTCGGAATAGTAGGAATTGATGTAGGGTCTGATTTCCGGGTTACTGAAATAATCTTCTCCCGCTGCCCCGTTATCGGACAGGAACAGGATCAGCGTATTTTCAAATTCACCTGTGGATTCCAGGTATTCCAGGATACGCCCGATATTCAGGTCCAGGTTTTCCACCATCCCGGCGTAAATGGCCATTTTCCGGGTTTCCCGTTCTTTCTCTTCGGCTGTGAGGGAATCCCATGCGGGAATATCCGGGTGAAACAACGGAAGGGAACTATCGGCGGCAATCAGTCCTTCCCTTTTAAGGCCCGCGAGCCTTCTTTTTCTCAGGGCCTCATACCCGTCCCGGTAGTCAGGCTCAAATTTTTTCCAATGTGCCGAGGCCACCTGCAAGGGCCAGTGGGGGGCGGTAAAAGCTGCATAGGCAAAGAACGGCTTACCCGTTCCATGATTTTCCTCCAGGTACCCCAGTAGCTTCTCGGTGTAGAAATCCGTGGAGTACTGCCCGGCCGGCCACTGGGCGGTACGGCCATTTTCGGTATAGTGGGATTCCGACCCATCCCCGAATATTCCCGCGTTGTTGAAATGGTTCCCGACCCCTTCTAGCAGGACAAAGGACCGATCAAAACCCTTGGCCCGGGGGTTGGCTTCCGGGAACCCGCCAAGGTGCCATTTCCCGGCCATCATCGTGGCATACCCACTTTCCCGGAGGAGTTCCGGGACCGTCGCCACCCTGTCGGTTAGATATCCCTCATAGCCGAAAACATCGAATTGTGCTGCCTGCCGCCCGACCCCCGCAATGTGGTTGTCGTTCCCACTAAGGAGCATGGCGCGGGTCGGGGCACACATCGGGGCGGTATGGAACCGGCTGAAGCGGACACCGGAGGCTGCCAGGCGGTCCAGGTTCGGAGTGGGAATCTCCCCGCCAAAACTGCCTAAATCGGAATATCCCAGGTCGTCGGCAACCAGCAGGAGGATATTGGGTCGGGTATCCGGAACCTGTCTTTCGGGAGCGTTCTGGCAGGACACCGCAAAGCTGAAAAGCACCGGAAGCATTTGCCAACCCCAATAACCTGAGGGCAAGGGAATACCGGCATCTTTCTTCAACTTTATCCAGATTTGACGGCCGGTCTTCATAGGAAACGGGATTTAATATAATCCGGTCAGGCACTGGCCCGGGCAAATCGGGGCATCAGCGCCCTGAGGCCATAATACACGCGGCCCCGCAGTCCTGCTTTCACGATGTGGTTGTATGTGCTGATCGGTAGTTTTTTCATGATATCACGTGCCAGCCCGGCCTTTTTCCCCGGGCCCCTGAGCCGGAATTGCGTGGCCTGGGTGGGGCCGTACATCAGGTGCAGCCAAATCCTGGGACGCAGGAAGAAATATTTGGCAATGGGCGGATAGCATCCGATAATCCGTGCCATGTCATTCATATACCGGTGGTAATCGACCAGGCTCCGGATCCGGCTGGCGTTTTCCTCGAATTGCTCCATATAGATCTTCTCGTCCTGCAGGGCTGCTTCGATCATCGCTTCCCGTCGGGGCAGGTCCTTTTCGCCTGCAAAAACCAGGGCGCAAAACCGGGCCTGCATCTCCATGATGGGGAACTGGCTGCCAAAGCCGGGACGGGCCCAGCCAATCCAGGCGAGCTTGGCCCCCAGGTCCGGGTGGAAAACATGTTTGTACATTTTGCGCGGATCGCATGCCTGAAGGCCTTCAGGCATGAATTCGGCCCGGTTTAAATAGCCGGTGCTGAAAACCACGGCCTCCACATCTTCCAGTTTTTCCCCACAGGCAGTGCCAAGGCTGCGACCGCCATCCGCAACCTCGGTGATTTCGCCCACAACCCGGCATCCATGGTGTGCAATCGCCTTGGGAAGGGCCAGGGTTTTGGTCCCGAAAATCCCCCATATGCCATTCCGGGATTTCACCTTTTCATTCAAATCGGCGAGGGCATCAAATACGGGGTCCTGCCGGGCCCGTTCCAGCTTGAGGACAAATGGGCTCAGTTTGCGTCCGTATTCCCTGGGAAGGTCCCAGATCCCCCTATGGGTGGAGACATCTGCAGCGTGCCCGCCCCTTTTTCTCGGGACGATCCACCCGGTGGTCTCCCGCAGGCTCACCCAGCTCTTGTTTGCGACCTGGGATATTTCGTAGGCCACATCCGATCCGGATTCGCCCCCCCCGACCAAGAGCACATTTTTTCCCCTGAAGGGCTCGGCATTGATGTAATCCTTCGAATGCGAATACGGTATCTGGGAGAGCTGGTTTTTCCATTCCGGGAACCTCGGGACGTTGTTGTTGCCGATGGCCATTACCAGGTGCTTGCAACGATAGGTGCTGCCATTTTCCAATGCAATGGACCAGTTTTCATCGGCGTCCTGTGTCACGGCGGCAACCCGGGAATTGAATTGGATCCTCCCTGTTACGCCGTAGTGGTTTGCGTAGTCGGTCCAGTACTGTACGGCTTCCTGTTTTGTCCAGAAGTGGTGGTTTTTGCCTTCCCCAACCCAGTAATCCGAGAACATGCTGAAGGTTACCGAGGAGGTCAGGGTAAGGTTTTCGTAGGACCTGGAGAAAACGCCGCCCAGACCGCTGGCCTGCTCCAGGCATACCGTGTCTTCAAATCCTTTTTCCAGCAGTTCCTTGGTTGCAACGATTCCCCCGGGCCCTGCCCCGATAACCAGGCACTGGTGCATCCCGCTATTCCCATCCGCTAATTCGAGTGAAGCAGCTTCCAGGGTCTCGATCAGGTCGGGGTCGGTCTTGCCGGAGGTGTCGGGAAGCGGGTCCATCAGGCGGCGGACGTCCTCCGATACCACCTCCAGTATTTTTACATAGAGCTTCTTTTCGCCGGAAGGCCCATCCCCGATGTAGATTCCCGAATAGACGGCCTTGGCTGCTGGCGGCTTGTTGTCGGATTCCAACTGGAGAATTTCGGTCGGACGTATATCGTAGCTTCCCAGCAGTCTTTTTTCAAAGTTGACTCCGCTTTCCAGCAGGGTTTTGCCGAGTGGGGCCCCGGAGAGAATCTTCTGGTGGACGGTTTTCAGACCTGCAGGCACCTTTCCGGAAAACCGGGACACGGCCAGGGTACGGGTTGTACCGGAGCGGTCTTTGAGTAAAACCATGCGGTAGGGGAGTTCCTGACGGAGGATGTCCAGGGTAACCGGCCCGAAATGAGCTTCCAGGAATTGCGTGTGCAATGGGAGTGTATTCATAGGCAATAAAAGGACCCGCTGGTTGGGCAATATTGAATCAACTGTTTTATCCGAATACCGTTAAAGCAGTAGCCAGCTAAGGGGGGATGCCTAAATATAGGATATTTGATCGAACAAATTTTGAGCGATTAGGCTTACAAACAGATTAGTAACTACCCCCGGCAATTATTTGTCGAATTCTATAAGGTGCCCGTAGATGGTAACCAAATCCCGGGGGTGTGGCACCGGTGCCCGCATTCCGTATTAAAGGGAACAGGCAGTAAAAGAAAAAGAACGGGTAGAAAACAATCAGCCATCGGCACAGATGCCCGGCCTTTGGATACGAAGGTCCGCAATGGCCCGGGGACCGGTTACTGATGGCTGTTGCTAATCGGGAACGGGTTGTTTCGGGGAAAACCACCTATGTGTTTCTCACAGGTATTCCATGAAACCAAAATAATTTAAAAAGCAGAAAATTCCTACATTTTTCGACAAACGGTAACCGGAATATGAGGGTAAATATCCTTATTATTTGTTAATCAGACTATTACTTTTTTGAGGGCCTGGTTGAAAGCAGCAACTTCCTCCATGCGACCCGTACTGATCCTTGCCCATTGGTAGAGTGGGGGGAAGGGTCGGCCAATCTGTACCCCCTCGGATTCCATGCGGGACTGGAGCGTGCGGATGTCCATGCCGCTTTTGAAAAACACGAAATTTGTGTGGGACCGGATAAAGGGAAGCCCCAGGTCCGTAAGTGTGGCGTAGATACGATCCTTGGCCAATTCGTTTTGTTGAAGGCTTTTCTTGTAGAAATCGCTGTCTGCAAGGGCAGCTTCGGCAGCGATGATGGCCGGTGTTCCCGTATTTGCCATCAGCGCCTCCCGGAGCCTCGAGGCAATATCGGGGCGGGCAACCAGGTAACCAATGCGGAACCCGGCGAGGCCGTAGACCTTGGAGAAGGTCCGGGAGACAATCAGGTTCCTGCCTTCCCGCACCAGGCCAACCATGGAGGGATAATCCGGTTCGGTGATATAGTCAAAGTAGGCCTCATCGCTGAAGACGACCGCTTTCCCATCTACCGACATACAAAAATCCCTTAGGGAATCTGCGTCCAGAATGGTACCGGAAGGGTTGTTCGGATTGCAGAGGAAGATCAGCCGGGTTTTCGAAGTGATCCGCCTTTCCATGGCCTCCAGGTCGTGGACCAGGTTTTCATCCAGGGGCACTCGGTGTACATAGGCACCGAATTGCTCGGCATAGCGGAGCAGCGCCTGGAAGGTCGGGTCTGCCGCAATGATTTCGCCATTGTTCAGGCCGTAGACCAGGCCGGTAGCGTGAAGCCCTTCGGTAGACCCGCCTGTCATGACGATACAGGATTCGGGGACTTCTTCCTTCGCGGCGATCGCCTTTACGAGTGAAGGCATATACTGAAACGGATACCGGCACCCGAGGTCCATCCGATCATTCAGGGCATCCCGTACCGCCTGGGAAGGGCCAAATGGATTCTCGTTCGAGCTCAGCCGTATGGGGCCCGCCATGGGTTTCGGCGCCCGGTAGGCTGCCTTTGCCAGTTCCGGCGTACCTCCAAGTAATGCGAAGCCCCCGCCAAGGGCTACGGTCTTAAGCCAGTTTCTTCTGTCGGTAGTGTTCATAATACGTTGTTTGGTGTGTGTTTAAGATACAAATTATTGGGACCCGGGGAGAAAAAAAAATCCCGGCCCGTATCGGATTCTGGATACGGGCCGGGAGTTGAAGGGTATTGCAAAGGCTTGGTACTTAAACACCCAATACCAGGATGCAGCATGGGATCATAGCCGGAAAATCGTATTGCTGAAAAGGATGGCTGCCATCAGGACCACCATGGCCAGGTTGACCGTAATGGCTATCACTTTTTTTTCGGTCAATGGTTCATGCATCCCTTTGACGATATAGAAGGTCCCCATTACCCCGAGAATTCCGGACAGCACAATGGGCAGTCCGAACAGGTAGCGGGATACGGCGGGATGGCTGTTGATCATGATGGCAACTGCCGCAAAGGTGAGCAGGATCAGGATCAGCTTGCTCATGCGGTACGAGCGTTCGGTAAATTTGATTTCGGCATCCATAGGCAGCGTTTTTTGGTTACACAACTTTGATGTTGTTTTTCAGTCCTTCGATTATGCCCTCGATATTCGACAGGGTTTCCCGATAATATTTCTGTACCAGAAAATCCGGGATGCGGATATGTGTAAATCCGTTTTTGAAGGAATGCATGGTTTCTTCCAGGTCGTTCATCGCCTGGTCATGGGTCATGGCCCCATGGCCCCTGTCGATCTCAATGTTCAGTTTCACCCTCGAAACGGCCAGGTCCACGGTCTTTTTGCCGTCCCACCACGCCAGCATGGCACGGGTGCCGGACTTTTTAAGGCCGTAATAGAGCTGGATGGCTTCGATGGGGGTCTTGTGGGTCCGCATCAGTTTTTCCATCCGTGCACGGTGTGCCGGGCACAATTCCAGGTTGAGTCTTTCCAGGGATTCACGGTGATCCAGGTAGCTGAGTTCTTTTTGGCAATCCAGGCAGGTCATGCGCAGGTCAGATTTATTAGATTCGGGATTATTATAACCGGCTGCCTATCCATTTAGTATATCGATTCGACGTATGACACCCCACTTTTAGACGAACGGCAGGTTTTCCGATGAAATGCACGACTTCGCGCCCGGGAATGTCCCGGATTTACAACCCGGGACTTCTTCTGAATCCCTTATATTTACCTTCTGCTAAACCCAGAGTATGTTCAGGAAAACCGGCCCCGGGATGCTGATTGCTGCTGCCTTCATTGGGCCGGGCACAGTGACCACCTGCCTGCGGGCCGGGGTGGAAATGGGGTATGCGCTCCTTTGGGCACTGCTATTATCCGTTGTGGCAACCATCGTCCTGCAGGAGATGGCCGGGCGCCTGGGCCTCGTTACCCGCCGGGGCCTGCCAACCCTGATCCGCCAGAGAATCCCCATCCCCTGGCTCCGGGTTTCCATGGTCGGGATGATCCTCATCGCAATTGTAGCCGGCAATGCAGCCTATGAGGCCGGTAACATCGCCGGCGGGGTCCTGGGGCTGGAGGCACTGGCTGGTAATTCCCTGGGCGGATTTTACCCGTGGATTTGCGGGGCACTGGCCTTCCTGTTGCTTTGGATGGGTTCCTACCGGGCCCTGGAAAAAGTATTTACTGTGCTGGTATTGCTGATGAGCCTGTCCTTCCTGATCACGGCTGTGGTGGTGCGCCCCGATCCCGGGGCTCTGTTGCGCGGGCTTTTCACGCCGGAGATAGCAGGGGATTCCCTTTTTACGGTTTTGGCACTTATCGGCACCACCGTAGTGCCCTACAACCTGTTCCTGTATACGGCCCTGGTTACGGAAAAATGGAAAGATTCCGACGCACTTGGGGGCATGCGGCGGGATATTTTCTGGTCGGTGGCCATTGGAGGAATAGTATCCATGGCCATCCTGGTCACGGCAGCCGGGTCCGGGATGACCTCCCTGTCTGGGGTTCTCGACCTGACCGAGGCCCTCGAACCGGTCTACGGGAAGGCTGCCCGTTATTGCATGGGCATCGGCCTGTTTGCCGCCGGGCTGAGCTCGGCGATCACAGCCCCCCTGGCCGCAGCCTATGTAGCCCGACAGACATTTGACTGGCCACCCGACAGGGGTGATTGGAGGTTCCGGGGCACCTGGATCCTGGTCCTCCTGTGCGGAGTGCTTTCCCTTTCACTGGATTTCCGGCCGCTTGAGGTGATCTATGTGGCACAGATTGCCAATGCCATCGTCCTTCCTGTAGTAGCCGTATTTCTGTGGTGGATGATCCGGAGCAGGAAGCTGATGGGGGAGGAAAGGAATTCAGCCGCCCGGGACCTGCTGGCCTTCATCGTAATCGGGATTGTCACCTTGCTCGCCGGTAAAACCCTTTTCAGTATAATCCAGTCCCTGTGATGAAGACCTATAACATTGATTTGAATTGCGACGTGGGCGAAGGGGTTGGCAACGAATCCTCCCTGTTTCCACTTATCAGTTCCTGCAATATTGCCTGTGGCGGGCATGCCGGCGACCCGGACACCATGAGGGAAATTGCTGCCCTTGCCGGGCAGTTCGGCATCAGGGCAGGAGCACACCCATCCTATCCGGACCGGGCGCATTTTGGCCGGAAGAGCCTGACGCTTTCCCGGGCTGCGCTCGCCGAAACCATTAGGGAACAGTTGACCCTTATGGATGAGGCAGCCCGGGATGCCGGTGTGGCCTTGCGGCATATCAAGGCCCACGGCGCGCTGTACAACGACATTGCCGGGGACCGCGAACTGGCGGGCGCCTTCCTGGAAATTATCCGGCCCTACAAGCACAACCGGCTTATATATGTCCCTGCCGGGTCGCTAATAGCCCGAATGGCGGTGGAAGAAGGTTTTAAGGTATGGGAAGAGGGCTTTGCAGACCGGGCCTATAACCCGGACGGCAGCCTGGTGTCCAGGTCGGTGGTTGGCGCCTTGCTGACCGACCCCGAAAAAGTGTGCGAACAGGTACGCGGGATGGTGAAAAACGGCACGGTCCGGACGCTGGAGGGAACCGTTATTCCCCTTTCTCCCCAGACCATTTGTGTGCATGGAGATACCCCCGGCGCATTGGAAATATTAACGTATCTTTCCCTTGAATTACCGAAAGAATCAATCCAACTGCTATCGTGAAAGTTCCTCCATTTCAAGTTAAAGCCTTTGGCCCGGAGGCAGTCTTGCTGGAGTGGCCCGCGGCCGTGCGGGAAGATATCCTCACCGAAATCCTTGGTTTCAGGGACTACCTGATCGGAGATTGCCTGGAAGGGACCACCTGGGAACTCGTCGCCATCTACAACAGCCTGATGCTCTATAAAGGTAAGCCCATCGATATGGAACCGTTCGAAAGGCAGCTCAGGGAATGGTTTGATTCCTACCCAGGCCCCGCCACCCTGAGTTTTCAGGAATGGGAATTGCCGGTTTGTTACGAAGGGGAATTTGCCCCGGACCTTGGGGAGGTTGCAGCACGCCTCGGGACAACCGCCGAAGAGGTGGTCCGCAGGCATTGCGGGACTTCCTACCGGGTCTATGGGATTGGGTTTCTGCCCGGTTTCCTCTACCTGGGTGGCGTTCCTGAGAACCTGGAAGTACCCAGGAAGGAAACACCGCGCCTCAAGGTAGCCAAAGGGTCGGTAGGGCTGGCATCCCAGCAAACAGGCATCTACCCGCAGGAATCCCCCGGGGGCTGGAATGTGATCGGGAAGTGCCCGATCCCGCTTTTCGACCCTGTCCGGAAGCCGCCCTGCTTTATTTCCCTGGGTGACAAAGTCCGTTTCCAGGCTGTGAGCGAAGCGGAATTTAACCTGCACCGGATAGAAGCCGAAGTAGGGGTTTACGATTTTAAAAAGAAATACGGGCATGCTAAAGGTTAAGGAACCGGGGTTTTACACAACGGTGCAGGATAGCGGCCGCAAGGGGTACAGGCACCTTGGCGTACCTGTGGCAGGGGCATGTGACAGGATTGCCGCTGGCAGGGTCAACTCCCTCCTTGAAAATGACCCGGGAGCCGCCTTGCTGGAAATGACCATGCAGGGACCAGTCCTTGTTTTTACCGAACCCACCTATATCGCCCTGAGTGGGGCCGATATGGAGGTCACCCTCAACGGCGATGCCCTGGCTATGGAACAGGTACACCGGGTTGCAGCCGGGAGTGAGCTCCGGTGCAGCCGGACCCTGCATGGGTTCCGTACCTATCTCGGCATCAAAGGAGGGTTCCGCACCGAAGAGGTTTTGGGGAGCCGTTCCTATTATCCCCCGGTCACCAAACAGCGGAAACTCATCCCGCTTATGGAGCTCCCCTATGAGCCAACCACCGATTTTGAGCCCAAATTGCTGAAGCTCAGTCCATCCGAATTCTGGAAAGAAGAAAAACTGGAAGCTTATCCAGGTCCGGAATATGACCTCCTGAACCAGAAGCAGCGGGAAATGCTCTATGCCACCCGCTTTACCCTGGGCAAGGAACACGACCGCATGGCCTGCCAGTTGCAGGAACACCTGCCCGGACACCTGATCCGCATGATTACTTCTGCCACATTGCCGGGGACCGTGCAACTCACCCCTGCGGGGCGGCTTATCATCTTGCTGCGCGACGGGCAAACCACCGGTGGGTACCCGAGGGTACTGCAGCTTTCGGATCGGGCAGTCAGCGTCCTGGCCCAAAAGCATACGGCCGACCACGTACGCTTTGTCAGCACGCCTTTTTAGCCCCCATAGCCCGGAAAACGAGGGGATCCGGGGCGATAATTGATCCTTTGCCTGCCTGAAACCCGGTTTTGAATATGGTAATTTTATCCAATTAACTTACTGAAATACAGGGCCTTCAAACATTTACATCCGAAATGAGCCTGTAGCTGGGAGCTGCCATGGCCCGCAAGGCTCTGGCAAAGCCATATCTTTGAATTTGGTAGCAAGCAGTCTGCAGATCCGGCAACGGGCCATTTGCTGAAACCATTTTAGAATTCTATGGAACTGAACAAGTACAGTAAAAATGTAACCCAGGACCCTACCCAACCCGCTGCGCAGGCAATGCTTTACGCTATCGGCCTCACGGAGGAGGACCTGGGCAAACCCCTGATCGGGATCGCCAGTACGGGCTATGAGGGCAACCCCTGCAACATGCACCTGAACACCCTGGCCGAATATGTCAAACGCGGAATCAACGGCTCGGACCTGGTGGGCCTGATCTTCAATACCATTGGGGTCAGCGACGGGATTTCCATGGGGACCTACGGCATGCGGTATTCGCTGCCTTCCAGGGATATCATTGCCGATTCCATGGAGACCGTGGTACAGGCCATGAACTACGACGGCCTGGTCACCGTCGTGGGCTGCGACAAGAATATGCCCGGGGCCCTGATGGCCATGATCCGGCTCAACCGCCCATCCATCATGGTCTACGGTGGGACGATTGCCTCCGGGTGCCTGAACAACCGCAAACTCGATGTCGTTTCCGCCTTTGAGGCCTGGGGCCAGAAAGTAGCCGGGAACATGCAGGAGGAAGAATACAAGCAGGTAATCCAGCACGCCTGTCCGGGGGCCGGGGCATGTGGCGGCATGTATACCGCCAACACCATGGCGTCTGCCATCGAGGCCCTGGGGATGGCCCTGCCGTACAATTCTTCCAACCCCGCAGTTGGCGAGGAAAAGGAAGGGGACTGCGTGCAGGCTGGGAAGGCCCTGCGGACCCTTCTGGAAAAAGATATCAAGCCCCTGGACATCATCAGTAAGAAATCCCTGGAAAATGCCATCCGGCTGGTGGTCCTCATGGGGGGGTCCACCAACGCAGTACTCCATTTCCTGGCAATAGCCAAGGCAGCGCGCGTTTCGTTCACGCTGGACGATTTCCAGCGCATCAGCGATGAGACCCCGTTTCTGGCGGACCTGAAGCCCAGCGGGAAATACCTGATGGAAGATGTGCACCGCGTGGGCGGCGTACCGGCCGTGCTCAAGTTCATGCTCGACGCGGGCATGCTCCACGGCGACTGCCTCACGGTAACAGGGAAAACACTTGCCGAAAACCTCCGGGACGTGCCGTCACTGGCCGAGGGGCAGGATGTGATCCGTCCGATGTCCGACCCCATCAAAAAAACAGGCCACCTGCGGATCCTCTATGGAAACCTCGCACCAACCGGTTCGGTCGCCAAGATCACCGGGAAGGAAGGTTTGCAATTCCAGGGCCCCGCCAAGGTATTTGAAGACGAATTTGCGGCCAACAGGGGGATTGGTGAAGGGAAGGTCTCCAGGGGGGACGTGGTGGTCATCCGCTACGAAGGCCCGCAGGGAGGCCCCGGGATGCCTGAAATGCTCAAGCCTACGAGTGCCATCATGGGAGCAGGGCTCGGCAAGGACGTAGCCCTGATAACGGATGGACGGTTCTCCGGCGGGACCCACGGTTTTGTGGTGGGGCATGTGACCCCGGAAGCCCAGACGGGCGGGCCCATTGCGCTCCTTCGGGATGGGGACGTGATAACCATCGACGCAGAGGCCAATACCCTCTCGGTCGACCTAACCGATGACGAACTGGAATCGCGGCGCAAAGCCTGGAAGGCCCCGGATTTAAAAGTACAGCGCGGCAGCCTGTATAAATATGCAAAAACCGTATCGTCGGCCTCGGAGGGCTGCGTTACCGATGAAATTTGATGAATTTAACCACCTTGCAGGTATGGAACCAGTGAAGGAACTACAAAAGAAAAGCGAAAGCAAAAAAGCCATTCGCATCAGCGGTGCGGAAGCGATCATACACTGCCTCCTGGAGGAGGGAGCCAATCTGATCTACGGATATCCTGGCGGGGCCATCATGCCGGTATATGACGAGTTGTACAAATTCCAGGACCAGCTCCACCACGTACTGACCCGACATGAGCAGGGCGCCATCCATGCGGCCCAGGGATATGCACGCGTCAGCGGGAAGGTTGGTGTGGCCATGGCCACTTCGGGACCCGGAGCCACCAACCTGGTGACCGGCCTGGCAGATGCCCAGATTGACTCTACCCCCCTGGTGTGTATTACCGGCCAGGTGCCTCGCCACCTTCTGGGTTCCGATGCCTTCCAGGAAACGGATATCATCGGGATTTCCACGCCTGTTACCAAGTGGAACTACCAGGTCACCAAAGCCTCGGAGATACCGGAAATTATTGCCAAAGCCTTTTATATCGCCAGAAGCGGCAGGCCCGGCCCGGTACTCGTGGATATTACCAAGAATGCCCAGTTCGACAGCCTTGACTTTACCTATACCCCATGCAAGGGGGTGCGAAGCTATATACCCGTGCCAAAGGCGGACCCCAAGGCACTGCAGCAGGCAGCGGACCTGATCAACCAGGCCAAAAAACCCTATATCGTCTTCGGGCAGGGGGTTATCCTGGGCGAGGCCGAAGCGGAATTAAAGGCATTTGTGGAGAAAACAGGGATCCCGGCCGCCTGGACGATACTGGGCCTTTCGGCCATGGATTCCGACCACCCCCTGAACGTTGGGATGGTTGGGATGCACGGCAACTACGGGCCCAATGTCCTGACCAATGAATGCGACCTGCTCCTGGCCATCGGCATGCGGTTTGACGACCGGGTGACCGGGAACCTGGATACCTATGCTAAACAGGCCAAAATCATCCATATGGAAATCGACCCGGCCGAAGTGGACAAAAACGTAAAAGTGGATGTGGCCCTCCTGGGCGACGCCCGGGAAACCTTATCCCGCCTTCTGCCCCTGTGCGAGGAAAACTCCCATGAAAGCTGGCTGGCGGAATTCCGCGCCAAGGACCGGGAGGAATACGAGGCGGTTATCAAAAATGACCTGCACCCGACCAAGGAAGGCCTGACGATGGGGGAGGTCATCGCCCAGATCAATGAGGCCTCCGGGCATAAAGCGGTGATCGTCACGGATGTCGGCCAGCACCAGATGGTGGCTTGCCGCTATTCGAAATTCCGCCAGAGCAAGAGCAGCATAACTTCAGGGGGGCTCGGGACCATGGGGTTTGCCCTCCCGGCAGCCATCGGGGCCAAGATGGGAGCAATGGACCGGGAAGTCGTGGCCGTCATAGGCGATGGCGGCTACCAGATGACCATTCAGGAGCTCGGCACGATCTTCCAGACAAAGGCCCCGGTTAAAATTGTCGTCCTCAACAACGACTTCCTGGGGATGGTCCGGCAATGGCAGGAATTGTTCTTCGACAAGCGCTATGCATCCACCATCATGACCAACCCGGACTTTGTAAAGATCGCAGAGGGGTACCACATCCGGGCGCGGAGAGTTGATAACCGCGCTGAACTGGCAGGGGCGGTAGCCGAGATGATGGCCAGCGAGGAAGCCTATTTCCTGGAAGTAAAAGTGGAGAAAGAAGACAACGTATTCCCGATGATCCCTTCCGGGGCATCTGTATCGGATATCCGGTTAAAATAATTCAATGCACACTATGGAAAATCAATGGTTCACCATTTCCGTATACTCTGAAAATCACGTAGGCCTGTTGAACAGGATCTCGGGGATATTTTTAAAGAGACACATCAATATAGAAAGTTTAAATGTTTCAAAATCAGAGATAGAGGGGATTTCAAAATTCACGATTGTTGTAAATACGACCGAGAACTGGACCCGGCACATCGTAGCCCAGATCGAGAAGCAGATCGAGGTTATCAAAGCCTTCTACCACACCGATGAGGAAACTATTTACCAGGAATCTGCCTTGTTTAAAATCGCGTCCCACCTGCTTTTTGACGAGCGGCAGATCCAGAATATCATCAAGGAAAGCCATGCCCAGATCGTTACGGTGAGCCGGGACTTCTTTGTGCTGGCCAAAACCGGACGGCGGAGTGAAATCGATGAGATGCACGACCAGCTGGAACCTTTCGGGATCATGCAGTTTGTCCGGTCTGGGCGGATTGCAGTGACCAAGGCGGAAATGCCGATTACGGCACTCCTGGCCGAATTCCAGCAGGCCTGAGCCAAACAGGGGCCCCATCGGATATTCAGGCAGGTAAGGAGTACGTTTTCCCAGCCCCCCGGCAGATATAAACGAACACCACTATTTAAAATTCAGTATACCAGAACACAAACCAATCATGACAAATTACTTCAATACGCTTTCCCTCAGGGAGCAACTGCAACAACTAGGAAAATGCCGGTTTATGGACCCTTCCGAATTCTCGGAAGGAGTATCGGCCCTCAAGGGCAAAAAAATCGTAATTGTGGGATGCGGCGCCCAGGGCCTCAACCAGGGGTTGAATATGCGCGATTCGGGTCTGGATATTGCCTATGCCCTCCGCGAGGGAGCCATCAGGGAAAAACGGGCATCCTACCAGAATGCAACTGAAAACGGTTTTAAGGCGGGGACCTACGAAGAACTCATCCCTTCGGCCGACCTGGTGATCAACCTGACACCCGACAAGCAACATACCCATGTGATCGGTGCGGTTATGCCCCACATGAAGAAAGGGGCCACGCTTTCGTATTCCCACGGGTTCAATATCGTTGAAGAAGGCATGCAGATCCGCAAGGACCTGACGGTGATTATGGTAGCCCCCAAAAGCCCGGGTTCCGAGGTGCGGGAAGAATACAAAAGGGGTTTTGGGGTGCCGACCCTGATTGCCGTGCACCCGGAAAACGACCCGGAAGGCAAAGGGCTTGCCCTGGCAAAAGCCTACGCGGCGGCCACTGGCGGACATAAGGCCGGCGTGCTGGAATCCTCCTTTGTGGCAGAGGTCAAATCGGACCTGATGGGAGAGCAGACCATTCTCTGCGGGCTTTTGCAAACCGGTTCCATCCTTTGTTTCGACAAGATGGTAGCCGGTGGGATCGAACCTGGTTATGCCTCCAAGCTCATCCAGTACGGGTGGGAAACCATTACCGAGGGGCTCAAATACGGCGGGATCACCAATATGATGGACCGTCTGTCCAACCCGGCGAAGATCCGGGCATTTGAGCTTTCCGAAGAACTCAAGGACATCATGCGTCCCCTGTTCCGCAAACATATGGACGATATCATGAGCGGGCATTTCTCCAAAACGATGATGGAAGACTGGGCCAATGACGATAAAAACCTGCTTACCTGGCGGGCGGCCACCGGGGAGACCAATTTTGAAAAAACCCCGGCCGGCAGCGACAAGATCAGCGAACAGGAGTACTACGACAACGGTGTCCTGATGGTGGCCATGGTGCGGGCCGGCGTGGAGCTCGCCTACGAATCCATGACGGAATCCGGTATTATCGGGGAATCTGCCTATTATGAGTCTCTGCATGAAACCCCGCTAATCGCCAACACCATCGCCCGCAAAAAGCTTTTTGAGATGAACCGTGTGATCTCGGACACAGCGGAGTATGGCTGCTACCTCTTTGACCATGCCTGCAAACCACTGCTGAAGGATTTCATGGCAAAAGTAAGCACGGACGTCATTGGCAAATCCTATGGTTCGGGCAAGGACAACGGCGTGGACAATGCCCGCCTGATCGCCGTTAACAAAGCCCTGAGGAGCCACCCGGTAGAGATCGTGGGTGCCCGGCTGCGGGCTTCCATGACCGCCATGAAACCCATTGTTTAACCTATTGCGACCTATGACCACCCAGCCAATCCCCGAAAAATATAAACTAACGGAACCCATTGCCCAAAGGACCTACCTGGTTGGCGGCGAATTGCGCCAGTGGGCTGGGGATGTATCTGAGGTTTATTCCACCATTTCGGAACCGGGTCCCTACCAGCCCACTTTGTTGGGCAGTATCCCTGATATGGGGGAAACCGAGGCCATGCAGGCCCTGGATGCCGCTATGGGCGCCTATGCCAAAGGGCAGGGGGCCTGGCCGACGATGAAGGTCCGCGACCGCATCGAATGCATGGAGAAGTTTGTGAAACAGATGGAGGGCAAACGGGAGCGCATCGTGCAATTGCTCATGTGGGAAATCGGCAAGTCCCTGCCGGATTCCGAAAAGGAATTTGACCGTACCGTTGAATACATATACGACACGATCGAAGAATACCGGGAACTGGACCGGAATTCCGCGAAGTTCGACAAGCACCAGGGGGTTTACGCCCATATCCGGCGGGGGCCACTTGGAGTTGTCCTGTGCCTGGGCCCCTATAACTACCCGCTGAATGAAACCTTTGCATTGCTGATCCCCGCCATCATCATGGGGAATACCACCATCTTTAAGCCGGCCAAGCACGGGGTCCTGCTCATCACCCCCCTGCTGGAGGCCTTTGCAAACAGCTTCCCCAAGGGCGTGGTCAATGTGCTTTTCGGCCGGGGCAGGGCGGTGGCAGCCCCCATTATGAAGACCGGCAAGGTGGATGTACTGGCCTTGATAGGGAACAGCAAATCCGCCAACGCCTTGCAGGAACAGCACCCGAAGAGCAACCGGCTCCGGCTGGTCCTGGGACTGGAGGCGAAAAACCCGGCCATCATCCTGCCGGATGCCGATATGGAACTCAGTATACAGGAATGCCTGGCCGGTACCCTGTCCTTTAACGGCCAGCGGTGTACGGCCCTCAAGGTCGTATATGTGCACGAAGAGGTCCGGGAGGAATTCCTGGGCCGGTTTACGACCGCAGTGGATGCCCTGCCGTTCGGGAACCCTTGGGACCCCGGGGTACAACTTACCCCGCTTCCGGAACCCGGGAAACCCGAATACATCCGGGAACTGATCGATGACGCCCTGTCCAAAGGCGCAAAGATCCTCAATAAGAAGGGGGGGCAGCAGACCGAAAATTATATCTGGCCGGCCGTCCTCTTCCCGGTGACGAAGGACATGCGGGTATACCAGGAAGAACAGTTCGGGCCGGTGATCCCCGTGCTGGAGTTCCGGGAAATCGAGGAACCCCTGGACGATATGGCCGAAAGCAATTACGGACAGCAGGTGAGCCTCTTTGGCAAGGATGTCTACACCCTTGCACCCCTGATCGATACGCTGGCCAACCTGGTTTGCCGCGTGAACCTGAACAGTTCCTGCCAGCGGGGCCCGGATGTGTACCCGTTTACGGGACGGAAGGATTCCGCCCAATCGACCCTCAGCGTTCACGATGCGCTCCGGTCCTTCTCGATCCGCACCTTCGTCGCCTTCAAGGACAACCCCATCAATGTGGAAACCGTTGAGCAATTGCTCGATACCAAAGCATCGAATTTCATCAGCACGGATTACATCCTGTGAGGGAGGGCTCCCAGGTAAAACACATCGCCAATGCCTGAAAAAGGAACACACACCCGGGCTTACATTGCCCTGGCCATGGGCGCCTTTGGCATAGCGCTGACCGAATTCGTGATCATGGGGATCCTTCCCAAGGTGGCCGGTTCCCTTCAGGTGACCATTCCCCAGGCCGGCCACTTCATCGCGGCTTATGCCCTGGGCGTGGTAGTGGGCGCCCCCCTGCTGACCGGGCTTATTTCCCGCTGGCCTTCCCGTCGCTCCCTGCTGGTACTCATGGGTTGGTTTACCATCTTCAATACGCTCTCGGGGTTTGCAGACGGGTATTGGACCATGCTCGCGGTACGGTTCCTCTCCGGCCTGCCCCATGGGGCATTTTTTGGTATTGGCGCCGTGATAGCGGCCCGCCTGGCCCCGGAGGGCAAAGGGGCCCAGGCCATTGCCAAGATGTTTTCCGGGTTTACCATAGCCAACGTAGTCGGCGTGCCCTTTGGCACTTATATCGGAAATACCATGCACTGGAGTGTTTCCTTTGTCCTGGTGGGGGCAGTCGGGGCGTTGACCCTTGCCGCCCTGTTTTTCTGGATGCCGGCGGTGCGGGCGGCAACGGAAGGGGAAACCGGGGTATCCCCCTTAAAAAACAGGAAGTTATGGGCACTGCTGACACTTACGGCTATCGGAACCGGCGGATTTTTTGCGTGGTACAGTTATATCGCCCCCCTGCTGATTGACGTTTCCGGGCATTCGGAGACCACGGTCAGTTATGCGATGATCCTCGCCGGGATCGGGATGGTAGTCGGGAATTTTATCGGGGCCCGGATGGAGGAACTAATGGGGGCGGTCCGTGCCATCTGCGTGGGGATGTCCGGCATGTCCCTGATGCTGCTCCTCAATTCCTACCTCGCGGTTTACCCGATCTGGGTACTGGTCATGTGCTTTGTGGTCGGGCTCGTTACTTTTACGCTGGCCGCACCCATCCAGATAGCGATCATCCAGGCTTCGTTCGGGTCCGAGATGCTGGCTTCTTCCATGAACCAGAGCGCCTTCAATATCGCCAACGCCATCGGCGCCTATGTAGCCGGCCTGCCGATAGCTTTTGGTTACGGGGTGGTATACGCAGGGAGGGTAGGGGCACTGCTCGCAGCTCTCGGGGCCCTGATCGCCCTTTGGATCTACCTGTATGCCCGGAGCAGAAAACGCTACTGACCAGCGGAAACTACCCAATATTCAGCATTTTTTCGGTAGCCTTGATGGCAGAAACGGTCTGGTCGGAATCCAGCCCGCGTGTAGTGAACTCCCGGTTGTCCTGCCGCCAGGTAATCACCGTTTCGCAGAGGGCATCCGAATTGGAGCCTGGGGGGATCCGCACGGCATAGTCGATAAGGTTGGGCAGGGGCTTTTTCAGGGACCGGTATACCTTGCGGAGCGCATTCATAAATGCGTCAAACTGCCCGTCTCCCTGTGCATGCGCCTCGTAATTTTCCCCTTCGATCTCCAGGGCAACCGAGGTTGACGGTTGCAGGCCCTTGGCGTGGGTGAGCACGTAGGAGCGGATAAACACCCGCTGTTGGAGGGACCCGCTCCCCAGCACATCGGAGATGATGTAGGGCAGGTCTTCCCGAGTGACTTTTTCCTTTTTATCCCCGAGTTCGATGATCCGGGCCGTTACCTTGCGGAGTTCCTCTTCGTTGAGGGTCAGGCCGAGCTCCTGCAGGTTTTTCCGGATGTTCGCCTTGCCGGAGGTTTTTCCCAGGGCGTACTTCCGTACCCTGCCGAAACGCTCCGGCATCAGGTCGTTGAAGTACAGGTTTTTCTTGCTGTCGCCGTCGGCGTGGATGCCAGCGGTCTGGGTAAATACGTTATCCCCGACAATGGGTTTGTTGGCCGGGATGCCGATCCCGGTAAAGGCCGAAACCAGCTTGCTCACTTTGTAAAGGGAGGTTTCGTTCACGCCAATGGCTACCTCGGGCATGAAGTCATTGAGCACGGCCACCACACTGGCCAGGGGCGCGTTTCCGGCCCGCTCGCCCATTCCATTGACAGTAAGGTGCAATCCGTGCACCCCGGCACCAACGGCCTCCATGACATTTGCCACACTCAGGTCGTAGTCGTTGTGCCCGTGGAAGTCGAAATGCCCTTTCGGATAGCGGGAGATGATTTCCTTCAGGAATTCTCCGGTTTCGGCAGGGGTCAGGACCCCCAGGGTATCGGGCAACAGGATGCGGTCCACGGGCTGCCCTTCCAGGAAATCCAGGAATTCAAAAACGTATTCCCTGGAATTGCGCATGCCGTTGCTCCAGTCTTCCAGGTAGACATTCGTACGCACCCCCTGTTTCCGGGCCTTCTCAATAACTTTTTCAATATCGCTGAAGTGTTCTTTTGGGGTCTTCTTCAACTGGTACTTCAAGTGGTTGAGCGAACCCTTGGTCAGCAGGTTCTGCACAATGGCACCGGCCTGTTCCATCCATTGGAGGGAGGCCCCGCCGTCCACGAAGGTGAGGACCTCAACCCGGGGCAAGAGATCGTTCTCCCGGGCCCAGGCAGTGATCTGGCGGACGGAGTCAAATTCTCCCTCGGACACGCGCGCAGAAGCCACTTCGATCCGGTCAACCTTCAATTCCTCCAGCAGGAGTTTGGCAAGGGTCAGTTTTTCAGAAGCGGTAAAGGATACCCCCGAGGTTTGTTCCCCGTCCCGGAGGGTGGTATCCATGATCTCGATCCGTCGTTTTTCCATGGGATGTCAGCCGGCAGGTGGTCCGGCGCTTAAAGGGGGGTATCCCCCGCGAATGATTTGATCTCCTCCTTCATATTGAGCAGGTAGTCGATATCGTCAAAGCCGTTCAGCATATTCTGCTTTTTGTACCCGTTGATGTCAAAAGACTCCTTGTCTCCGGTAGGCAGGAGGGTAATGGTTTGTTCCGGCAGGTTTACCTCCAGTTCGGCACCCGGGTCCTTTTCAATGGCCTCGAAGATGCGCTGCAGGAAAGCTGCGCTGACCTGCACGGGCAACACACCCACGTTCAGGCAATTATTCCGGAAAATATCCGCAAAAAAACTCGAGACCACGCAGCGGAAGCCATAATCGTAGACCGCCCAAGCCGCATGCTCGCGGGACGAACCCGACCCGAAGTTCTTGCCCCCCACCAGGATTTTCCCCTGGTAGATCGGGTTGTTCAGGACAAAGTGTTCCTTGGGGGAATTGTCGGGGTTGTAGCGCCAGTCCCGGAACAGGTTGTCGCCAAACCCTTTGCGTTCGGTAGCTTTCAGGAAGCGCGCAGGGATGATCTGGTCCGTGTCGACGTTTTCTATTGGCAGGGGGACTGCCGTACTTTTCAAAACAGTGAATTTGTCGTATGCCATGGGTTGCGTTTCTAGGTTTGCAGTTAGTGGTTGGCTCAGGCGAGTTCGGGTTCCAGGAGTTCCCTGGGATCCGTGACCTTTCCTGTGACGGCGGCCGCAGCAGCCACAAGGGGGCTTGCCAGCAGCGTGCGCGCACCGGGGCCCTGCCGCCCTTCGAAATTCCGGTTGGAGGTACTGACGGCGTATTTCCCTGCGGGGATCTTGTCGTCATTCATCGCCAGGCAGGCCGAGCAGCCAGGCTCGCGCAATTCAAACCCGGCTTCCCGGAGCACATCCAGGATGCCTTCCTCCCGGATGGCGGCCTCTACCTTGTGGGAACCGGGTACGAGCCAGGCAGTCACGTTGTCTGCCTTCTTCCGTCCCTTCACGATTTTGGCAAATGCCCGGAAGTCTTCGATCCGGCCATTGGTGCAGCTGCCAAGGAAAACAAAATCCACCTGCTTCCCAATCATCGCCTCCCCTTCGGCAAAGTTCATGTATTCAAGCGATTTCCGGTAGGTAGCCACCCCGCCTTCCATCGATTCGGCTTTCGGGATGCTCCTCGAGATTCCGACACCCATCCCCGGGTTGGTCCCATAGGTGATCATCGGTTCGATGTCCGCCCCGTTGAAGTTGATTTCCTTGTCAAATACGGCATCGGCGTCTGAATACAGGGTTTTCCAGTACGCCATGGCGGAATCCCAATCGGCACCGCTCGGGGCAAATTCGCGCCCCCGCACGTATTCGAAGGTCTTTTCATCCGGCGACATCATCCCGCCCCGGGCACCCATCTCGATGCTCAGGTTGCAGACGGTCATGCGGCCTTCCATGCTCATATTGCGGAATACCTCGCCGGCGTATTCGACGAAGTAACCGGTAGCCCCGGAGGTCGTGAGCCTGGAAATGATATACAGGGCAACATCTTTTGGGGTTACCGCTTCGTTGAGGCTGCCATTGATGTTGATGCGCATCCGTTTGGGTTTGGGCTGCATGATGCACTGAGTGGCAAGGACCATCTCCACCTCTGAAGTGCCGATTCCGAAGGCAATGGCCCCGAAAGCCCCGTGGGTGGAGGTATGCGAATCCCCGCATACGATGGTGGCACCCGGAACGGTAATCCCGTTCTCAGGGCCGATGACGTGAACGATCCCATTCTTCTCGTGGCCCAGCCCCCAGTACGGGATGCCGTGTTCGCTGGCATTGTTTTCCAGGGCGCGCAATTGGTTGGCGGAAAGCGGATCCTGTACCGGCAGGTGCTGGTTTCGAGTAGGCGTGTTGTGATCTGCGGTTGCGAAGGTCCGTTCCGGGTACAGGACAGGTATCCCGCGGTTTTTCAATCCGAGGAAGGCGACCGGGCTGGTTACTTCGTGGACCAGGTGGCGGTCTATAAACAGGACATCGGGCCCGTTGTCTATTTTGCGGACTACATGGGAGTCCCAGACTTTATCGAAAAGTGTTTTGCTCATAATTCGGGTTACTCGGAAATTTAACAAAAAGCGTGCACGAAGATACGAACATACCGGCCTTTCCGAAAATCGGCTCGCACCAAATTACGATGCCCAAGGAAATTCCTAATAGGAATGGAAGCGCATACAGGCAGTGTAAGGGTAAGGCCCGTCCGGGGTTACCGGAAACAGCGACTTTTTAACAGGCAGGCCTTCTTCTTTAACAATTCACTAACTTATGCTGTATGGACCGGGCACTAAATTCAAGGAATCTAACAGCAAATCAACTAATATTCAAACGGTATGAAACACTTTTATTTCACAATGCGGGGCCTGGCCCTTGCGGTGTTCTCGCTCACAGCTTTGTCGCTTCATGCGCAGCTGGAACTCCCCAGAGGAAGCCAGAAGGCATCGGTTACCCAGCGCGTGGGTATCAGCGATGTGACCATCGATTATTCCCGCCCGCGTGTCAACGACCGCGAAATCTGGGGCGCCCTGGTGCCTTACGGGATGAACAACCTGGGGTTTGGTACGGCCAAGGAATCGCCATGGCGCGCTGGGGCGGATGAAAACACGACCATCACCCTGACCCATAATGCACAGGTGGAAGGCATGGATTTGGCTGCCGGCACCTATGGCCTCCACATGATTATTGAACCGGACAACAGGGCGACCATTATTTTTTCCAAAAAGAACACCGCCTGGGGAAGTTTCTTCTACGACCCGTCACAGGATGCCTTACGAGTGGATGTCCAGATGAAGGAATCCCCGCATACCGAATGGCTGGAATACAGTTTTACGGACCTGTCGGTGAATTCCACTACCGCCAGGTTGCGCTGGGAAGAAAAGGAAATCCCGTTTACAATCGCCTTCAACACCCCTGCAATTGTCCTGGCTAAAATCCGGCAGGACCTGGAAAACGAGGAAGGTTTTTCGCGTCAGTCCTGGGAGCAGGCAGCTAATTATGCCCTTAACAACGGGGGGGACCTGGACGAAGCCCTGGGCTGGATCAATGCAGCCATAGCAGATCAGTTTTTCAGCCAGAAAAACTTCAATAACCTGGTTGTAAAAGCTCAAATTCTTAGGGCACAGAACAAAACGGATGCAGCCGAAGCGATTATCGACGAGGCACTGCCGCTCGGGACCGTTTTCGAGGTGCATACGTATGGCCGGCAATTGATTGCGGCCGGGGCCCCCCAGGAGGCCCTGAAGGTCTTCCAGAAAAATGCCAAACTCCACAAGAATACCTGGCCGGTTGATTTAGGTCTGGCCAGGGGGTACAGCGCCATCGGGGATTATGAGAAAGCACTGAAACACCTTAAAATTGCCCAGGAACGGGCTCCGGATGAACTGAACCAGAACGCCATTGCTGCCAATATAGCCAAAATCGAGGCAGGGGAGGATATAAACTGAAACCGCAGGGGATACGTCCTGGATGGGCTTTGCCCGTTTGCCGGCTTAACTGATGTAATCCCAGCGGTTCTTAAATACCTCCATCCGGGATAGCTTGGCGCGGACCACCTGGTTTTCCGGATGTGTTAGGGCCGGGTCTTCACGCAGCAGTTGCTGGGCAAATTGGCACGCAGACTGCAGCAGTTCACGGTCACGTACGAGGTCGGCGATGCGGAGGCTCAGGATACCGCTTTGCTGTGTACCCATCAGGTTGCCGGGCCCCCGGAGTTTCAGGTCGGTTTCGGCAATTTCGAAACCGTCGCTGGTCCGGACCATGGTTTGCAGGCGGGTCCTGGCATCTTCCGAAAGCTTGGGGCCACCCATCAGGATGCAATAGCTCTGGTCGGCCCCGCGTCCCACCCGGCCCCGCAACTGGTGGAGTTGGGACAGGCCAAACCGCTCGGCGCTCTCAATGACCATGACGCTGGCGTTGGGGATGTTTACGCCCACCTCGATCACCGTGGTGGCAACCATGATATGGGTTTTCCCACTGGCAAAGCGCTGCATTTCATATTCCTTGGCTTCCGGCTTCATCTGGCCGTGCACGATGGAAACCTGGTAAGCGGGCTGGGGAAACTCCCGGCTGATGCTCTCAAAGCCGTCCATCAGGTCCTTGTAATCCATGGCTTCCGATTCCTGGATCAGCGGATAAACGATATATACCTGCCGGCCTTTTGCGATTTCATCCTTCAGGAAACGGAATACGCGGAGCCGGTCGGCATCGCTCCTTAGCACGGTCCGCACCGGCTTCCTGCCCGGGGGCAATTCGTCGATCAGGCTGATATCCAGGTCCCCGTACAGGCTCATGGCCAGGGTGCGGGGAATCGGCGTCGCGGTCATGACCAGGATGTGGGGTGGCCGCTCATTTTTCTTCCAGAGCCGCGCGCGTTGTGCGACCCCGAAGCGGTGTTGCTCGTCGATGATTGCCAGGCCCAGGTTTTTGAAAACCACCCGGGCTTCCAGGACGGCGTGCGTACCTATCAGGATGGGCAGGGACCCATCGGCCAGGGCGGCGAGCATCGGTTTCCGGTCTTTTTCCCGGACTGACCCTGTAAGCAGGCCGGCGGGAATACCCATAGGGTCCAGAAGTTCCCGTACCGCGTTGAAGTGTTGCTGGGCCAGGATCTCCGTGGGGGCAACCAGGCAGGCCTGGTACCCGTTATCCAGGGCCAGCAGGATGGAAAGTACTGCGACAATGGTTTTGCCAGAGCCCACATCCCCCTGGAGCAGCCGGTTCATCTGTGCATTGCTTCCAAGGTCTGCGCGGATTTCCCGCAGCACCCGTTTCTGGGCCTCTGTGAGGTCAAAGGGCAGGTATTTTTCATAAAAAGTGGTAAACCGCTCGCCAACCTGTTCAAAGAGGAACCCCTTGATGCGCTGTTTGCGTTCGTTTTTCTTGGAAAGCAGGGCCAGTTGTATGTAAAATAGTTCCTCGAACTTGAGGCGGGCCTGGGCACGGGCCAGGAGCGCATTGGAATCCGGGAAATGGATTTGTACCAGGGCCCTGGATTTGGGCAGCAGGCGGAGGGAGCCAAGGATGGATTCAGGGAGCGTTTCAGGCAGGCCATCCCGCAACTGCCCCAATACGGTTGCCACCCACTGGGTGAGCAGCCGGTTGCTCACGCCCTGCCGGCTCAGTTTCTCGGTAGACGGGTAGACGGGCTGCATCCTCAGGCGCTTTTGCTGCTCGTGTTTGGAGAGCAGTTCCAAATCCGGGTGTGGCATGGAAAACGCCCCATTGTACCAGTTGACCCGTCCGAAGATCACGTAGGGCTCCCCGAGTTTGAGCCGCTCCCGGAACCATTGCTGGCTGCGGAACCAGACAAGCTCCATCTCCCCGGTGTCGTCCCGGAAAGTAGCCACCAGCCTCTTCCCCCTTTTTTGTTCCACCGTTTTAAGGTGCACGATCTTTCCCACCAGCTGTACCTCTGCACTGCTCCGTTCCAGTTCGCTGATGGTGTAGTACCGGGATTTATCGATGTAGCGGTTCGGGAAAAAGTACAGGAGGTCCTGGAAGGTTTTCAGGCCCAGCTCGGATTCCAGCAGCCGGGCCCTGCCGGGCCCGACTCCTTTCAGGTACGCGAGGGAGGTTTGCCTGGGATCGGGTTGCATCGGACTAAATTAAGGGTTCCCCAATATTCCTGCAACCGTGCAAATGCCTAAATTTGGTCTAAACACCCGTGACGTGCAGCGACACCTACTATGTTTTACCCTGGTGGCCTTTTGGCTGCTGACTGCCGGATATGGCCAGCAGGCACGGGTGGATTTCCTCACAGGTGCGATTTCGATCCGGCCCGATCCGGCCGACCGGTCGGTTACAGGCAGTGTGGACTATACGTTCCAAACCGTGGGCCGGCCGGACAGCATCCGCCTGGACGCCCGGGACATGACCATCGAAGGGGTACGCCTGAACGGGGAGGAGGTTCCGTTTAAACAGGATGAGGGGCAACTCCGTTTGCCTGCCCCGGAAGCGGAAGGGATCCATCGGATACATGTTGGTTATAAAGCCCGACCAACCCAAACGGTCTATTTTATCGGCTGGGATGACAGCATGCCGGACAATGAACAAATCTGGACGCAGGGACAGGGAAAATACAGCAGCCACTGGGTACCCAGTTTTGACGATATGCGGGAAAAGGTGGTATTTGATCTGGAAATACTGGCGGCCCCCCAATATGCCGTGATCGCAAACGGACGACTCCGGTCAAGGGACACCACCGGGGTACTGACCCGATGGGATTTCGATATGGAGGCGCCTATGAGCAGCTACCTGCTTGCCTTCGCGATTGGGAAATTCGAGGACTTCCGTATCGCTTCAGCTTCAGGGGTACCCATCCGGTTGTTTTTTCCAAAGGGCAGGAGGGAAGAAGCCCGGACCACCTACAGCCATACACGGGAGGTATTTGATTTCCTGGAGCAGGAAATCGGCCTGCCCTTTCCCTGGCAGACTTACAAACAAGTACCCCTCCGGGATTTCCTCTATGCAGGAATGGAGAATACAGGGGCTACGTTTTTTTCGGATGCCTACCTGGTCGATTCTATTGGAAACAACGACCGCAGCTATCTCAATGTAAACGCCCATGAGCTGGCACATCAATGGTTCGGCAACCTGGTTACCGAAACGGATGGGGGGCAGCACTGGCTGCATGAAGGGTTTGCCACGTTTTACGCCTATCAGGCAGAAGGGGAGATCCTGGGGCAGCGCCATATGTTCTGGACGCTCTACAGGACCGCCAGTGCCTTGCGCCAATTAGACGCGGATGGGGAAGGGGAGTCCCTGCTGAACCCGGGGGCGGGGAGCCTGACCTTTTACGAAAAGGGTGCCTGGGCCTTGTTTGCACTGAGGGAGGCCTTGGGGGACGATGCCTTTCGAATAGGGATGCGTACCTACCTGGAAACCTTTGCGTTTGACAATGCCACGGTTTCCGGGTTCCTGGATATCATGGGGACATCGGGCCTGCCCCTGGATAGTTTCCGGGAGGATTGGCTGGAATCGGAGCATTTCCCCTGGGAGCAGGCCGAAGCCCTGTTGAGGAAATACGATGAATCCCTTGCCTATTACCTGGATTTTATCCGGGAAACGGGAGAAACTGCCGATTCCGGGGACCTGGATCAGGCCTGGGAGGCCTTTGAGGCACCGGCTTACCGGGCGGCCCTCCTGACGCGCTACGCGAATTCCTTTTCCCGGGAACAGTGGGAACGTGCCTTTGAGGATACCCGCATCGAGGTACGCAAGGCCTGGCTCAGCAGCCTGGGTCCAACAGAGCCATGGATGCTTCCACACCTGGAGGAGCTGCTGCAGGCACCCAGCTATGAAATCCGGGAAGCCGCGCTTTACAGGCTCTGGACGGAATTTCCGGAGAACCGGGCCCGTTACCTGGACCGGACGGCTGCGCCCACACTCCTCCAGGCACCTGCCCTCAGGCAGCTTTGGTTGCTCCTGGCCCTCCTCACCGAAGGATATGCAACCCCGGTCCAGGCCCGGGAATACCTGTCGGCCCTACGTGCTACCACCGGCCCGGGATATGCCCCGGAAGTCCGGGAAAACGGCTTTTTACTGCTCAACCAGGTGGACGCACTTGGCAGGGATAACCTGCTGGACCTGCTCAGGGCAACGGAACACCACAGCTGGCAGTTCCGCCTCTTTGCCCGCCGCATGCTGGACGACCTGATGGCTGCCAGGCCGGAGCGGGGATTATGGGAATCCCTGGCAAGCGACCTGCCAAAACAGCAATATGCGTATGTTTATGATAAAATAGCACAATTATGAGGGCATTGGTCATTTCAGGGGGCGGGAGCAAAGGCGCTTTTGCAGGAGGCGTTGCCCAGTTCCTGATCGAGGAGCGGGGCCACGATTACGATTTGTTGTTGGGCACCTCAACGGGTAGCCTGCTGATTACCCACCTGGCATTGGGGAAAATCGATAAGATCCGGGAGGTGTACACCAGTGTGAACCAAAACAGTATTTTCAGCAACCGTCCCTTTACCATCCATCACAAACACGGGGTAAACAGTATCGGGATCAACCACTGGGCCGTAATGGGGAACTTCATGAGGGGGAGCAAGACCTTTGGGGAGAGCCACAACCTGCTGAAGCTGATAAAGGATACCATCACCCCCGAGGAGTTTTATACCTTGAAGGAAAGCCACAAGGAGTTGGTCGTAACCGTCTCCAACCTGTCGCTGAACCAGGTGGAATACAAGTCGATAAACGATTTTGAATACGAGGAGTTCTGCGAATGGATCTGGATTTCCTGTAACTACATCCCTTTTATGAGCCTGGTACGGAAAAACGGCTGCGAGTATGCAGATGGCGGCCTCGGTTCCATGGTCCCCATCGAGGAGGCGATCCGAAGGGGTGCGACCGAGGTGGATGCGATCATCCTGCACACGGAGGTCACCCATCTCAACCGGATGCCGTCCCGGAATGCTTTTTCCCTGATGACGAATATCTTTGCCTTTATGCTCGACCGTATCGAGCAGCAGAATATCAAGATCGGTAAACACGTGGCCAGCAACAACGGCGCAATCATCAATTTTTACTACACCCCGACTATCCTGACGACCAATTCGCTCATTTTCGACAAACAGCAGATGTCCCAGTGGTGGGAAAGCGGTTATTTATACGCGGCCTCCAAAAGCGAGCAGGCCAGCCAGCTGGAACCGGAATAGGGGCTACCAGAGTTCTCCTATCTCCCTTTTGACAAAGGAAAGGGCCGTGGCCGAAGGAGAAGCCTTGTCCATGGTTTCGTTCAGGATGTCCTCCCGCAATTTTTCGGCCGTTTCGGAAGTGCTCATCCCGGCTTTCCGGATAGCCTGTATCGTCGCATTCTTGGCTGCCTTGATCACATTCCAGCACTCGTCCGTCATGTAGATCTGTTGGGAGAGGTTGTGGTCGAATTCGTTTTCGATATTCTTGATGAGCAGGTTCTCGTAGTCCGACTTATCCGCGGACTTCGGGGCGACGCGCACCACAAGGCTCGGGATGGAAATCCGTTCCAGGAACAGGGCCATGCGTTCATAGGCCTGCAGCCGGATTGGCAATGCATTTTTCTGACTTTCCTTATGGAGCAGGTACCGCCTGCGCCCTTCCTCGTTCCGGGTATGCAACCTGAAAAAATAAAATGCCACGGCGCCGGTGACTACGGCAGGGAGTAAATAGGCGAAAAGCTGAAAAATTCCGTCTCCGGTCATGATAAAGTCGTTTTAGGTTTGGTTTCTTGAGGAAAACGCCCCAAACCGCCAAAAATTATTCCTGCGGCGCCTAATTCTTGGTTTGCGCCTTGACGCCCTGGTAAAAACTCCGGTAATCCGGGTGGATCAGGATATCCACCCCTTCGCTGAAGTTGCCGTCCCTTCCCCGGGCCACCATGCGGCCAGGTGCAATACCCTGTTGGTCCCTGAGGGCATTCATCACTGCGGTTCCCTGACGGGAAGCCAGTGCGAGGTCGCCGACCATTGAAAGCCCTTCGACGGTCACCCCGAGCTTTGGGTGGGATTTTAAAAGCTTGGCGATCCCCTCGACCCAACTTGCTGCCCCTTCGGTCAGTTCGGCCGAAGTATCCCCCCCGAACAATTGCTCGAGGGAACCCGAAATCACCAGGCTTCCCCCGGCCACCTTTAATTTGGCATCCGGCCCAAGCGTGGCCTTGGCGTCGGTCAGCAGGGCGATGATGGAAGAGTCGTTACTGCTCATGGTATTGGTCATGGCACGGAGCTCCTGTTCCTTGGCCTGGAGCGACCCGAGGGCCTGGTTCAGTGCCGAGGTGTTCTTGTTGGAGACTTCCGCAAAATTCCCCAGGTTCTTCAGGAGCGTGGCATTGGCATCCTTGAGTTCCGACACCTGGCTTTCGTATGAATCCGCCTTGGCCAGGCTGGCCTTCTCGCGGGCCTGGGATTCGGCCAGTTCGCGCTTGGTCTTAAGCAGGCGGGCTTCCAGGGTGTCGATCTGTGCCATGAGTTCGCTCCGGCGCTGGGCAACCAGCGGGTTCACAAACAGCAACCCGAGCAGTACCATAGTGGTGTAAAGCAACAGGGAGCGGGAATTATTTTTCATAGGTGGAACTTCTAATTTTCAGCAAATATAATCGACAGGGCAATAGCCCCGGGAAATTTATTGGCCACTGCCAAGGTAGTCCAGGGTCAGCTCGGTCATCGCCTTTACACCGAGCAGCATCCCGTCGTCGTCAATTTTAAAATCCGGCGTGTGGTGCGGAAAGGATTCGGTGTTTCCAGGGGTCATGCCCCCAAGGCGGAAGAAAAACCCGGGAACTTCCCGCTGGTAATAGGAGAAATCTTCTGCCCCCGTAACCGCCTTGGAATTTTGAACGTTTTGTTCACCTGCCACGCGCCGCAGGGTTGGTAGCATTTGCTCCACCAGTTCCGGGTTGTTATAAGTGATGTCCGTCGCATCCCGGATGGTCAGGGTGGCTTCTCCGTTGTAGGCCCTGGCAATACCAGTAACCATTTCCTGCATCCTTCGGTTAATCAGGTCTTTCATGCCGTAGTCCAGGGTCCGTATCGTACCGATCATCTCGGCGCTTTCCGGGATGATGTTAAAGCGGACGCCGCTCTTGATCTTCCCAACGGTGATCACAGCCGCTTCGTTCGTAAGTTCCGCCTCACGGGAAATGATGGTCTGCAGTCCATCGATGATCTTGGCGCTGATCAGGATCGGATCTACCCCGGACCAGGGCTGAGAACCATGCGACTGCTTGCCTTTGACCTGTATGGTAAATTCCTGGGCTGCGGCCATCGCCCCTCCGGACTTGTACTGAATGGTTCCAACGGGAGTCTGTGAATTGATATGCAACCCGAAAATAGCATCCACATCCGGGTTTTTCAAGACACCTTCCTTGACCATCAGCAGGGCACCGCCTTCTTCCCCGGGAGGAGGTCCTTCCTCGGCGGGCTGGAAGATAAATTTCACCGTTCCGTTTATTTTATCGGTGTGTTTGGAAAGAATTTCCGCCACGCCCATCAGGATGGCCGTATGCGTGTCATGCCCGCAGGCATGCATAACCCCTACTTCTTCCCCGAGGAATTCGGCGGTTACCTCCGATTTAAAGGGCAGGTCGTTGCGTTCGCGTACCGGCAGCGCATCGATGTCTGCCCGCAGGGCTATTACCTTTCCCTGGCCGTCACCCTTGAGAATGCCAACGACACCCGTGTGGGCGACACCCGTCTGCACCTCGATACCCAGCGATTTAAGGTGCGCCGCAATTTTTTCTGCGGTTTGGAATTCCCGGTTGGAAAGTTCGGGGTGTTGGTGGATATCGTGCCGCCAGTCGATCACCTTGGACTCGATGGCCTGGTATTCGGCCTGAAGGTCCCCGTTTTGCGCAAAAACTGCGGTTGCGGAAACCAGTAGTAAATAAGAGAGTAATTTTTTCATGGTTTGGTTTAAAATTTAATCAATCGGTATTCCCGGTCCTGATACCGGATAAGGGCCGTCATGGCCGACAATGCCAGTTGTACGCCCGGCACCGTATTTTCGATGGGGACGTCCCGGGATGCGGAGGACTGGCCGCAGAGGACGATTTCCACACCTGCTGCCATTAACTCGGACAACATTTCGGCATTTGGGTTCTCCAGCCCGTAACGGACAGCGTAATGAGGGTTTGCCAGCAGGTCCGGGGCGGCTGCATTATGGACCACCAGAGCCACCTGCAGATCGCTGGTGGAAACGCCGGAACGGGCGTGCATGTTCAGGAACCTCGCCGCGGTTTCCAGCCAGGGGTTTATCAGGGCCTTGTCTTCCGGGGTACTGCTTATTTCGAGCACCATCCGCAAAGGGCGCCCCGGTTCCAAAGGGAATGTCGCCCCGGGTACCTCCCAGGCTGGGCCATAGCCCTGGATGACAGGCCCCGTAGCCTTTTCCTGGGCGTGCGCATTATGAGGGCCACACATCAGCGAAACCAGGCAGGCAATCCATAAAACGTTCTTTGGTGGAGCCATAAGAGGGCTAAAGATATTCAAATTGGTAAAAACCCCCGGGGGATTGTTTATAAATCCACCCGGGACCGTTTTGAGGTTGCGGTGAATTATGGCTAAATTCACCGTCTCAAAAGTTGCCGCCGCGCATGTTCCTCGATGACCTCAACGATGCCCAGAAAGCCCCTGTTCTGCACAAGGATGGCCCGCTTATGGTTATAGCCGGCGCAGGCTCGGGAAAAACCAGGGTGCTTACCTACCGGATTGCCCACCTGATGAATCAGGGTGTGGATGCCTTTAATATCCTCGCGCTCACCTTTACCAACAAGGCGGCACGGGAAATGAAAAAGCGCATCGCGGATATCGTCGGGACCGGGGAGGCCAAGAACCTCTGGATGGGGACCTTCCATTCCGTATTTGCCCGCCTGCTTCGGTACGACGGGGACAAACTGGGCTACCCCAGCAACTTTACCATCTACGACACCCAGGATTCCCAGCGGTTGATCGCCTCGATCATCAAGGAGATGGGCCTGGACAAGGATGTCTACAAATATAAACAGGTACAGCAGCGGATCTCTTCCTATAAAAACAGCCTGATAACGGTCAAGGCTTATTTTCAGAACCCGGAACTGATGGAGGCGGACGCCATGGCGAAACGACCCAGGCTGGGGGAAATCTACCGGAATTACGTGGACCGTTGCTTCAAGGCAGGGGCCATGGATTTTGACGACCTGCTCCTGAGGACCAATGAATTGCTCAACCGCTTTCCCGAGGTGCTCCACAAATACCAGGAGCGCTTCCGGTATATCCTTGTGGACGAGTACCAGGATACGAATCACTCCCAGTACCTGATTGTACGGGCCCTGGCGGACCGCTTCCAGAACATATGCGTGGTGGGGGACGATGCGCAGAGTATCTATTCCTTCCGGGGCGCAAACATCAGCAATATCCTCAACTTTCAGCGGGATTACGACGATGTGGCGGTTTACCGGCTCGAACAGAACTACCGTTCCTCCAAGAATATCGTGGGGGCGGCCAACAGTGTGATCGCCCGGAACAAGAACCAACTGGAAAAGGTGGTCTGGACCTCCAACGAACAGGGGGCTCCCATCAAGCTGCACCGGAGTCCGACCGATGCGGAGGAGGGCCGGTTTGTGGCTTCTTCGATTTTTGAGGAGAAAATGCAGCAGCAATTGCCAAACGGGTCCTTTGCCGTGCTGTACCGGACCAATTCCCAGTCCCGGGCCATTGAGGATGCCCTTAGGAAGCGGGATATCCCGTACCGGATCTACGGTGGCCTGTCCTTTTACCAGCGCAAGGAGATCAAAGACATCCTGGCGTACCTGCGCCTGGTAATCAACCCCGGGGACGAGGAGGCGCTGAAGCGCATTATCAACTTCCCGGCGCGCGGCATTGGCCAGACGACGGTGGACAAACTGACCGTGGCCGCCAACCAGTCCGGGAAAACGATTTTTGAGCTGATCGAAAACCTGGAAAGGGAACCGCTCGGGCTCCACGGGGGCACGCGCCGCAAACTTGCCGATTTTGCCACGATGATCCGCAGTTTCCAGGTACTGAACCAAACCGCCGACGCCTTTACCCTGGCGGAACACGTCGCCAAGAAATCCGGTTTGCTGCTGGAGTTCAAGAAGGATGGTACCCCCGAGGGTATCGCCCGGATGGAAAACATCGAGGAACTGCTCAACGGGGTCAAGGACTTTGTGGAAGGGCAGAAGGAACTGGCAGATGCCCGGGGAGACCTGAGCGAATTCCTGGAGGATGTGGCCCTGGCCACCGACCTGGACAAGGATACGGGTGATGAGGACCGGGTGGCGCTGATGACCATCCATCTGGCGAAGGGGCTGGAATTTCCCTATGTGTACATCGTGGGGATGGAAGAAGACCTCTTTCCCTCGGCCATGAGCATGAATACCCGGAGCGAGCTGGAAGAGGAGCGACGGCTGTTCTATGTGGCCTTAACCCGTGCGGAGAAGCAGGCCTACCTGACCTATACGCAGAACCGGTATCGCTGGGGCAAGCTGATTGACGCCGAGCCCAGCCGATTTATAGAGGAGATCGCCGAGGAGTATATTGAAAACCTGACGCCCGTCGACAACTACCGGTTCCGCCCCCTGATCGATTCGGATATTTTCGGGGATGTGGACAGGAGCCGGCTCCGGCAAACCAAGCCGGTTTCCGGGACACCCCCTGAACGGAAAGGCCCCAAACCGGAAGAGCTCCGGCGTCTGCGGAAACTTAAACCCGGGCTTTCGGCCCCCAGTGAACCGGATACGGCGATCGCGGACCTGCAGGAGGGGACCCGGGTAGACCATACCCGCTTTGGCCAGGGAACCGTCCTAAAGGTGGAGGGTGTTGGCAATGACAAGAAAGCCGAGATAAAATTTGAGCGGGGGGATGTAAAGAAGTTGCTGTTGCGGTTTGCGAAACTCCGCGTGCTAGATTAAGCCCCGGGGGGGGGAAGCGAATCATCCCAATGAATATTGTATCTTCCCGGGTGGTGGGCACGTAATTGGTCTCCGCTCATCTTCCTTAAAAAAAGTCTATGATTATGTCCGACAGACGCTTGTTTTATCTGATTCTTTTTCTGGCCGGAGGGTTGTTTCCGGGATGCCAGTCCAACGGAAGCGCCCAGGAAACCGATGCCGTGGAAATACCTGCTAACCAGGGTAATTCGGGCACCCTTCCCGATGTGGATGCCCCGGATTATTGGGAGGCTGCGGAACTGGTCTGGAGCGATGAATTTGACGGGGCTGAACTGGACACTGAAAAATGGCGCTTTGAAACCGGGGCCCATGGCTGGGGGAACAACGAGTGGCAGAATTACGTGACCGACGGGGTGACCGAAGTGAGCGACGGCACCCTGAAGATCACTGCCCGCAAGACCGGACCGGGAAGGCAAGTGGGGGATTACGAATCCGCACGTCTCAACAGCCGGCAGGCTTTCACCTTCGGGCGACTGGAAATACGGGCCAGGATCCCCGAGCACAAAGGCAATGGTATCTGGCCGGCACTTTGGATGCTGGGCTCCAATATCGGTACCGTGGGCTGGCCTATGTGCGGTGAGATCGACATCATGGAATATGTGAGTTTTGAACCCGACCAGCTGCACTTTTCCCTTCACAGTGAAGCCAACAACCACAGGAAGGGGACGCAGATTACCTCGGGGCCCGTGCCCCTGCCAACCATCGATGAGGAATTCCACACCTATGGCATCCTGTGGACATCCAAATACATCAAATTTTACCTCGACGACCCCACCAACGTGGAACTTATATTCAGGCGGTCCATCCCGGTAACCGCCGAGAACTGGCCGTTCAGCCAACCCTTTTATTTCCTTATGAATATTGCCGTCGGGGGGGACTGGGGCGGTCAGCAGGGGGTAGACGATTCGATCTTCCCGGCCACCATGGAAGTGGATTACGTCCGGGTTTACCAGGTACCCTAGTTTTTCAGCTTATTATCACTTATGCAAGATGGCAGAATTCATTAAACTCTATGAGGAAAACCCCAACCCCAGGGAAGTGAAGCGGGTTGTGGAGGCCTTCCGGGACGGGGGGCTTGTCATCTATCCGACAGATACGGTCTACGGCCTGGGCTGCGACATAACCAATTCGAGGGCCCTGGAGCGGTTGGCGCGGATCAAGGGGGTCAAGTTGCAAAAGGCCAACTGGTCGTTTATCTGTGCCGACCTGAGCAACCTCTCCGACTACGTGCGGCAGATCGACACCCAGACGTTTAAAATCCTCAAACGCGCTTTGCCCGGTCCCTACACCTTTATTTTACCGGGCAACAACAACCTGCCCAAGGACTTCAAAAAAAAGAAGACCGTCGGGATCCGCATACCGGACAATGCCATTGCGCATGCGCTGGTTACCGGCCTGGGGCACCCCATTGTGTCGACTTCCATCCGGGACGAGGATGACGTACTGGAATACACCACTGACCCGGAACTCATCTTCGAGAAATGGGAAAACCTGGTGGATGTGGTCGTGGACGGGGGGTATGGGGACAATGTGGCCTCTACCGTGATCGACCTTTCAGGCCCCGAACCGGTTGTGGTCCGCGAAGGCAAGGGCAGCCTGGACATCCTGTACTGACCCAGCAGCAATGCCAATCCGGGAGCCATGGAAATTCCGGGGCATTGGAATAAAAAATAGAAAACCCGCAGCAAACGCTGCGGGTTTTCCTTTTGAAACTATATCCGGGATTAGTTGTTAATCGCCGGGTCTTTCATTCCTTCTTCGATCATGCTGTAAAACTGATCCAGTTTCGGCAGCACCACGATGCGGGTACGGCGGTTGGCCGCACGGTTGGCAGGCGTATCATTGCTTGCCAGGGGTACGTAGTAGCTGCGACCGGCAGCAGTCATGCGGGCAGGATCCACGCTGAAGTCATTTTGCAGGATGCGTACGATGGATGTGGCACGCTTCACACTCAGGTCCCAGTTATCCAGTAACACGCCGCTGCGGTAGGGTACGTTATCCGTGTGTCCCTCTACCATGAATTCAAAATCGGGCTTGTTGTTTACCACCTGGGCAACTTTGCCGAGTACCGTCTTGGCTGCATTGGTGACATTGTAGCTTCCGCTGCTGAAGAGGAGCTTGTCGGAGATGGATACGAACACCACTCCTTTTTCCACGCTGATTTCGATGTCCTCATCATCCAGGTTGCCCAGCACGCCTTTCAGGCTCTGGACCAGGGCGAGGTTGACGGAATCCCGGCGGGTGATTGCATTCTGCAGCTTACGGATCGTCAGGTCTTTCTCCTGCAGGCTCTCAAGGGATTTTTCAAGGTTTTCGGCCCCTTTGGCGGTAAGGGTGGTCAGGTTGCCCATGTTGTTGATGAGCTCCTGGTTGTTGGCCTTGAGGAAGGCGTTTTGCTCTTCCAGCGTTTTGAGGCGGGCCGTATTGGTGGCCTTTTCCTCCAGGCAGGTGTTGAGCTTAACGGTTGCAGAGTTTAGAAGATCCTGGGTTTCTTTTTGTTTGGCTTCCAGTTCGGCATATTTTTTCTGTGAAACACAGGAAGAAAGTGCCAATGCCAGACCAAGACAGCCAATGATCATTTTTTTCATAATTATTATTTCAGAGTTAATGTGATTAAAGGGGTGCACGGTTAAAAATCAGTCCAAAATTATATAAAAGCGAATCCGTTGCTTGACCCGATCCGTTAATCTTTTACTAAATTGTTAAAATCCTTTACCTGATTTACGTAATAAGACCATACTATGGATGTTGCAGCGTGGTATTTTTGCACAAAATGGACTTTTTCGCGCTTTCGGATCATCCTTGGGAACTGCCTGTAATAGCTGGCATGTGCCCTTAGGATTGCCCAGGTGTGCCGGCCTTTCCACTGCAAGAGGAACCGCAGGGCCGCCACTCCGTCCAGCAGGAGGCGCGCCAGAATGATCGGGAATGCCTTTTTGCGGGGCAGGTTTTTGGTGATGGAGAAGAGGGAGTTGCGGAAATTCAGGTAGGTTTTCCGGGGGTTCATGTTACTCAGGGTAGATCCGCCCAGGTGGTAGATTTCCGACTTGCCGCAATAATAAACCTTGTAGCCCTTATTTTGGGCGCGCCAGCAAAGATCCACCTCTTCCTGGTGCGCAAAGTAATCGGCATCGAAGCCCTGGAGGTCCCGGAAAACGGATTTCCGGATAAACATGCAGGCCCCGGTCGCCCAGAAAATCTCCCGTGTATCGTCGTACTGCCCGCGGTCCTGTTCCAGGCTCTGGAAAATCCGGCCCCGGCAGAACGGGTAGCCGAAGAGGTCCAGGAAACCACCTGCGGCTCCTGCATATTCAAAGTAACCGGGCCGAAGCAGGTCCTTGATCTTGGGTTGTACCACCCCGATTTCCGGATGGTTTTCAAGCAATTCCCGTACCGGGTCCAGCCAACCGGGGGTTACCTCTACATCGGAGTTCAAAAGGCAATACACCGATTCCTCCACCCCTTGCAGGGCCATATTGTAACCGGAGGCAAAACCGCCGTTGACCGGGTTTCGAAGTACCCGGATCGTTGGATACTCCCGCTCGAGGAAGCCAATGGAATCGTCATCCGAAGCATTGTCTGCCACATAGATGACGGCGTCCCCACTGTGGGAAACGACCGAGGGCAGGAAACGTTCCAGCAGGTGCTGACCATTCCAGTTCAGGATGACTACGGCTAAAGATTGCATTCGGAATCGGCTGAGTTGGGAATGCGGTTTCCCGCTGTTTTACAAAGCTGACAAAGTAACTAATTTTTTTTGGTACCACCGCCGGTCATTCTCCCGGTTCAGACCGCCGGTTCATCCGGGAACGGGTAGGGGGGCAGCTCCCGCAGGTATACGAACCGTTCGCTCTCGTAGTCCATGCGGCAAAAGATATGGAGGAGCCCGTTTGTAACCATCAGGTAGCGCGAACGGGCCTTCAGGTTATACCGGGCAATCTGGTCGAACACCTCCTGGTTGAGGGCAACCGAAGGGGCCTTGCATTCCACCAGCAGGTCGATGTCCCCCCTGGGGTTGCAAACAGCTATATCCACCCGTTTCCGGAGGCTGCCGACCCGCAATTCCCGCTCCACCAGGATACGCCCGGCAGGGTACCCCCTGTCCCTGACCAGGTAATGCAAGCAGTGTTGCCTGACCCATTCCTCAGGCTGCAGTAACACGTACTTTTTCCGGATAAAGTCAAAGACGAGGCGCTTATTTTCCCTACTTTTGAATCGGAAGGGATACTTGGGAAATTCCAGTTCCACCATGGTGCAAAATTGCACTAAAATTTCAAAATGGAGGAAGTAAAGGCACTCATCTCTGATATCCGCAGCGGCAAGCTGGCCCCGATCTATTTCCTGATGGGGGAGGAGCCCTACTATATCGACCGCATTTCGGAATTCATCACCCACAACATACTGACCGAAGAGGAGCGGGGGTTCAACCAGACCGTGCTTTACGGGAAGGATACCACGGTGGATGAAATAATCGGCCAGGCCAAACGGTACCCCATGATGGCCGAATACCAGGTTGTGGTCGTCCGGGAAGCCCAGCACCTGAGCCGTACCATCGAACAACTGGCATCCTATGCAGACCAGCCCCAGCCGACCACCGTCCTGGTCATCTGCTTCAAATACAAAACCCTGGACAAGCGGAAAAAACTGATCAAGACGCTGCGCAAGGGCGACGCCGTGGTCTTTGAGAGCAAAAAACTTTATGAGAACCAGGTTTCGGACTGGATACGTCGTGTGCTACTGGGATCAGGGTACCGGATTTCCCACAAGGCATCGGCCCTCCTGGTGGAATACCTGGGCACTGACCTGAGCCGTATTTCGAACGAGCTGGAAAAGCTCAAGCTGGTGCTTCCCGACGGGTCCGAGATTACCCCGGAGACCATCGAAGACCATATCGGCATCAGTAAGGATTTCAACAATTTCGAACTGAAGAAGGCTATTGCCGACCGGGATATACCGAAAGCAACCCAAATTATCAAATACTTTTCCCAGAACCCCAAGGAGAACCCCTTTGTGCTGACGGTGGCCCTGTTGCATACTTTTTTCTCCCAGTTGCTCCAATACCACGGCCTTTCGGATCACAGCCCGAGAAATGTTGCGAGTGCCCTGCGCATCAACCCTTATTTTGTCGGGGAATACCAAACGGCGGCCCGCAACTATCCGATGAAGTCGGTCAGCCGGATCATCGGGTCACTGCGGGAGATGGACCTCAAGGGCAAAGGCGTGGGATCCTCTTCCCTCAGCCACCGGGACCTGCTGCAGGAACTGCTTTATAAAATAGTCTGATTATTTGCGGTCTATGCTGAATTTCCCCGGGCCCAACAGGAAAATGGCCAGGAAGACGGCTGCGTAAAGCAACGGCAATTCCTTGCGGCCGAACGGGTCTGCCCCGTGGGCAATAAGCGCAGCCACAAGCATGGCAATCACCAGCGGAATGGCTGCCCATCGCGATTTCAGGCCGATAATGACCAGCAGGGCGCACACGACCTCTGCGAAAGCGACCAGGAACAGGGAAGGGCCGGGCCCGATGCCAATGGGGTCGCCGAATTCAATTTCGCCTTCTCCGAAAAGCCGGCTGAGTTTGGGGATGCCGTGGGTCATAATCATCCCGCCCCCGGCAATCCGGAGGATTAAGAGGCCAAGATCATTTTTCAGGGAACTTTTCATAGGTATGTTAAGATTTGTTACTAATGTATTAATATTTACGAAGAATTATCATTAATCCGCAGAAATGCCCCCAATTTCTCGAGCAATTCGTCGGCATTTCCCCGGTTGAAGGGCAGAGGAGGCTTGATCTTCAACACGTTGTCAAACGGGCCATCCGTGCTGATCAGGACCCGCTCTTCCCGCAGGTGGTCCTTGATTTGGGCTGCCTTCCGGGTCGCCGGCTTTCCGTCTGCAAGGAGGAGTTCCACCCCGATGAACAAGCCGTCCCCGCGGACATCTGCAATCAGCGGGGATTCCTCCCCCAGCTCCCTGAGGCAGCGCATCAGGTATTCCCCCGTTTCGGCCGCCTGACGCGGCAGGTTTTCATCCTCCAGCACATCGAGTACGGCCTTCCCGGCCGCACAGGAAACCGGGTTCCCACCGAAGGAGCTGAAAAATTCCGGGCCTTCGGCAAAGGCCCGGGCAATTTCCTCCGTACAAACCACGGCACCCAGCGGGTGTCCGTTCCCCATGGGTTTCCCGAGGATCACCAGGTCGGGGACCACCCCGTAGCGCTCATATCCCCAGAAATGTTCCCCCAGCCGGCCGAAGCCCACCTGTACCTCGTCGCTGATGCATAGCCCCCCTATTTTCCGCACTGCCTGGTAAACCCGTTCCAGGTAGCCATGGGGCAGGGGGACCTGGCCGCCACAACCCATGATCGGTTCCGCAATAAAGGCTGCAAGGCTTTCTCCGTGCTCCAGGATCTGCCCGAGGCAGGATTCGCTCAGGTGCCTCCCGGCAGTGCCGTCATCGGCCCATCCTGACCCGAAAACCTTTGGCATGGGGCAGAGGAGGGTATTTGGGTACGCATGCCCGGGCCGGTGTTTGTAGTGGCTGATGGCAATGCCTGCCGAGGTATTTCCGTGATACCCGTTTTCCAGGGCCATTACCTGGTTCCGCCCCGTGTAAAACCTGGCCAACCGCAGGGCAAGGTCGGTGGCAGCACTTCCGGAATTGACGAAAAATACCCGGGAAAGGGAAGGGGGAAAATGTTTCAGCAGGGCCTCTGCATAGGATAGGATGCTTTCGTAATGGTAACGCGTGTTCGTGTTGAGAGTCCGCAGGGCTTCGCTCGTCCGCGCCACCACTTCCGGGTGGCAATGGCCCACCTGCATGATGTTGTTGTAGGCATCCAGGTAGGAGGTACCGTCATTTCCGAACATGTATTGGAATGCCGCCCGTTCCATGATGATCGGGTGGCGGTAGCTCAGGCTCAGCGAAGGGCTGAGCAACCGGTTGCGCCGCTTGCGGAATGTCTCCTCCCCGGTGGCCGGGACTTGCGGTAAACCGGTGACTTTACGGAATGTGCGGCGAGCTGCTACCGGGCCGATCCGCACCCATTGTTCGATGAGTTTTTCGACCGCGGCCTGGCTGATGGTGATATAGGGGGAATCCGGTTGGGATTTGCTGGTGTGTGCGGCTTGGCAGAGGCTCATGCAGAGTCGTCCGCCGATCAGGTAGTAAAGCAGGTCGGCTTCATCGGGGGCTATCGGGAAAACAGCGTGGTAAGCCCCCAGGATGGTCGCGGCAGCCTGCAGGGGGTCTTCCTTATTCATCAGCCCGTAGGTTATTCCCACGGCCAGGTCGGCGGCCAGCCACGAATAACAGGCATCGCCAAAATCGATCAGGCCGGTTACTTCCCCGTCGCGGACCAGGATGTTCCAGTCATTGGCGTCGTTGTGGATGAACCCCCTGCGCAGGGAATAGGCCATCGGCAAAACCTCGGCCTGGAATTGCCGGTACATGTAGGCGGTAAGGGAACGGATTCGCGGATCGGCTATTTCCCGGTTATACTGCTGGCTCATGCCAAGATGCTGCAAGTCCCAGGCAAAGGGATCCGGGGATACGGGGACCGCGCCAAAACCGGCTGCTTTGCCGGCCAGTTCCCCCAGCAGCCGTCCCAGGCTCTGCAGGAACCGCTCGTCCTGCGTGGCTTCTGCCATAAATCCCCCCTCCAGATATTCGAGGACCCGGTACAGTTTCCCGTCATATTCGAAATACGACCCACCCGCTTTTACAGGTAGTTGAGCAGGGTATTCAAAGCGCGCGCCCACCCTGAAATGCTCCATGAGTCGTGATTCCAGTTCGATCCGCGCCTTGCGACCCGGGCCCGGGCGGTGTTCCTTCAGCACCCACCTGCCGCCTGCCGCCTGCATCCGGAAGGTCCGGTCCTCATAGCCTTCCAGGGGTTCGACCGACGTTGGTTCCAGGCCATAATGTCGCTTAATCTCTGCGAACAACGCTTCCATTGGAATCAGGTTTTTACTTCTTTCAAACTTAGCCAAAAATCGGGTGTTTGCCATGCGTATGTCCCGTGCATTCCCAGCCGGTTAATAGGGTGATTTTACTTATCTTTAAAAACCTTATTTGACCATATATTCATTATCAAAAAATGGAAATCATGAAAAAATTCATCGCATTTATTCTGCTTTTAGGGATCCTTCCGCAGACAGCACCCGCCCAGGAATTCCAGTTCCGGGCAGCAGACATCGACATACCTTACGAGCGCTATGTACTGCCCAACGGACTAACCCTGTTGGTCTACGAAGACCACAAAGCGCCCATTGCGGCCGTCAATGTCTGGTATCACGTGGGTTCCAAGAACGAGAAGCCGGGGAAGAGCGGTTTTGCCCACCTTTTTGAACACCTCATGTTCAATGGGAGTGAGAATTACAATAAGGACTATTTCCAGGCCCTGGAAAGCATCGGGGGAACCGACCTGAACGGCACCACCAATAACGACCGTACCAATTACTTCCAAAATGTCCCTGTTAGTGCGCTGGACCAGGTTCTTTTCCTGGAATCCGACCGGATGGGGCATCTGCTGGGCGCCATCGACCAGGAGCGTCTGGATGAACAGCGGGGGGTGGTTCAGAATGAGAAGCGACAAGGCGAAAACCAGCCTTATGGCAAGCAGTATGATTACATTACCAAGGCGATGTTTCCCAAGGGGCATCCTTACTCCTGGACGGTTATCGGGGAAATGGAGGACCTGAACGCTGCCTCCCTTGAAGATGTACAGGAGTGGTTCAAATCTTATTACGGGCCTGCAAATGCCGTTGTGGCGGTTGCCGGTGACGTGGAGCCCGGTGAGGTGTATCAAAAGGTCCTGCGGTACTTTGGGGACATCCCCTCCGGACCGACCATTGAAAGGCAGGAGGTGAACATTCCCATGCACGCCTATGACACCTACCAGGTGTATCAGGACCGCGTTCCGGAGACGCGCATCCTTTTTGCCTGGAATACCCCGCCTTTTGGGGACCGTGAGGATATCCATTTTGACCTGATATCGTCCATTTTAAGCAACGGGAAGAACTCGCGCCTGTACAAGCGCCTGGTCTATGAAGACCAGATAGCGAGTTCTGTGGCTTCATTCGAATGGTCCAAGGAATTGGCCAGCAACTTTATTGCCTATGCAGATGTGAAACCCGGGGGTGATCGGGAGCAGGTGCAGCGGGCGATGCAGGAAGAAATCAGCCGCCTGATGGAGGAAGGGCCCACGACGGCCGAACTCAATCGGGTTAAGGCAGATTATTTCGCCGGTTTTATCAAGGGAATGGAGCGGATCGGTGGATTTGGCGGTGTTTCGGATATCCTGGCTTCCAACGAAACTTACTTCGGGGATGCGGATTATTACAAACAGGTACTAAAATTCGTGGAAGAAGCCACCGTTGCAGATGTACAGGCCACCGCCAAAAAATGGCTCAGCAAAGGCAAACACCTGCTCATTTGTGAGCCATTCCCGGAGTATACTGTTACGGAATCCGGGGTGGACCGCAGTAAGCTCCCGGAACTGGGAACCCCAAAGACGTCCCGGTTCCCCGAAATCCAGCGGACCGAGTTGTCCAATGGCCTGAAAGTAGTTCTGGCACAACGCAGCGGCGTGCCCACCATCGTGATGAATATGATGATTGATGCGGGGTATAAAACGGACTTTCTGTCCAGCCCGGGGACGGCTGCCCTTGCCATGAACCTGATGGATGAAGGCACAAAAAACATGACCTCCCTGGAGATATCCGAGAAGCTCCAACTGCTTGGTGCCAGCCTTTCGGCCGGATCCAATCAGGATATGTCCACCGTGTATATGAATACGCTTAAACCGACCCTGCAGGCCAGCCTGGAGGTGTTCTCCGATGTATTGCTCAACCCGGCCTTTCCCCAGAAGGAGTTCGACCGGCTGCAGACCGAACAGGTCAATGCCATTAAGAGCGAAAAATCCCAACCGATCGCCATGGCACTGCGCGTAATGAACAAATACCTGTACGGCGAGGGGCACCCGTACAGCAACCCGTACACGGGCACTGGCTATGAGGCCACCGTCCAGGCGCTCTCCAGGGCAGATGTCCAGACGTTCTACGATACCTGGGTTAGGCCAAACAACGCCACCCTGGTGGTTACAGGCGATGTCTCAATGGCGGAGCTCAAACCGATGCTCGAAAAAAGCCTTGGGAAATGGAAAAAAGGCAATGTCCCGACCATTTCCTTTGCCAGGCCCAAAACCGGCACCAAAAACACCCTCTACCTGATGGACCGGCCTGAATCCCAGCAGTCAGTGATCCTTGCAGGCCACCTCACCGAGAAGTACGGGGACGTTCCGGAAGTGGCACTGGAGCAAATGGTCAGCATCCTTGGCGGTGACTTCACTTCCCGGATCAATATGAACCTCAGGGAGGATAAGCACTGGTCCTACGGGGCCGGGGGCTTTGTGTTCGGGGCCCGGAATGAACGGCCGTTCATTGTTTACGCCCCCGTGCAAACCGACAAGACAGCCGAATCCGTGAGTGAAATCAGGAAAGAGCTGTCCGAATTTGTGAGTACCCGTCCGGCAACAGCTGAGGAACTCGAAAAGGTAAAAACCAATGAGGTGCTGAAACTGCCCGGCCAATGGGAAACCAATGCTTCTGTAGCCGGGTCGGTGGCCAATTTGGTGCGGTACGGCTTACCGGATGATTACTACCAGACCTATGACGCCATGGTGCGCAACCTGAACCTGGAGGATGTCCGCTCTGTGAGTTCAACGGTGGTTAAGCCCCAGGAAGTGAACTGGTTTATGGTGGGGGACCGCGCCAAGATCGTGGATAAACTGGACCAGTTGGGCTTTGACCAGATCATTGAAATCGATGCGGACGGCAACCCGAAAACGCCTGCACTGAAACAGACCGAGGTGGAGATAAAAAACTAATCCGGTTCAGTTGTCATTCTAACTCAGAAGTGTGGCCTTGCCGGCAGTTGCTCTCCTGTTCCTACCAGTATCAACAAGGGGATAGTAAACCCATTAAACCCGGTGAAGGGGAGAGGCATGGTACGCTAAGCTCAAGTTAATAAAGGAATAGGGGAAGCGTGCTTTTACATCAGGGCCGGGTAATCACCCGGGCTGGCCTCGTGCATGATGTCGTAGACCTTTTCGAATACGTCATCGGAACTGGGTTTGGAAAAATAATCCCCGTCACTGGCGTAGGCAGGCCGGTGTGCCTGTGCGGTCAGGGTCTGGGGCGCGGCGTCCAGGTACCGGTAGCCCCCCTGTTCTTCCACCACCTGCTGCAGCAGGTAAGCGGCACAACCGCCGGGGACGTCCTCGTCCACAACCAGGAGTCGCGCCGTTTTTTTAAGGCTTTCGCATACCGCACCTTCAAGGTCAAAGGGGAGGAGGGACTGGGCGTCTATTATTTCTGCAGAAATGCCTACTTCCATCAATTCATCGGCTGCCTGCTGCACAATCCTCAGGGTGGACCCATAGGACAACAAGGTGATATCCGACCCTTCCCGCAGCGTTTCCACACGGCCGATGGGGGTGCAGATGTCCCCCAGGTTGGTCGGGACCGGTTCTTTGAGGCGGTAGCCGTTCAGGCTTTCGATGATCAGTGCAGGTTCATCACTTTTCATAAGTGTATTGTAAAAGCCTGCCGCCCGCGTCATATCGCGGGGGACCAACACGTACATGCCCCGCAGCAGGTGGATTATCCCCCCCATAGGGGAACCCGAATGCCAGATACCTTCCAGGCGGTGGCCCCGTGTCCTTACAATAAGTGGCGCCTTTTGTTTGCCCACGGTACGGTAAAGCAGGGTAGCCAGGTCGTCACTGAGCGTTTGAATGCAATAGAGCAGGTAATCCAGGTACTGGATTTCGGCTATCGGGCGAAGACCGCGCAGGGCCAGGCCGATGCCCTGTCCGATGATGGTGGTTTCCCGGATGCCTGTATCGGCCACCCGCAGGGGCCCGTATTTCTTCTGCAGGCCCTCCAGCCCCTGGTTTACATCGCCGATGGCACCGCTGTCCTCCCCGAAGATCAGCGCCTGCGGATAGCGCTCAAAGAGGGCGTCGAAATTGTCCCGGAGGATGATCCGCCCGTCGGCCTGTTCGGGTTCTTTGGGGTATACCGGCTTCACTTCGGCTATTTCAGTGGCTTTGCCGGGCAATTCCGAGTAGAGGTGGGAACTGTAAAGCGGCTGGGTTTCTTCCATGAACCTGCGGATCCATGCCCGGAGTTCCTCTTTGGCCCCATGCGTTTCCCCGATCAGGTAACGCATCGCTTTCCGCGCCCGGGAGATCAGGTCCCTTTTCAGGGGTTCTTCCACCGCGATCAGGTCGTTCTTCAGTTTGGCGATAAAGCGTCGGTTCGGACTGACGGCGGCGGCCTCGTCCAGCAGCCGGACCACTGTCTTTTTTTCGGCCCGGTGGGGTTCCAGGAATTCGGCCCAGGCGTCTTTCTTGGCACTGCGTACTTCTTTCTTAATCGCTTTTTCGAGTTCTGCCAGTTCCTCCTCGGCCACTATCCGGTTGGCCAGGATCCATTCCCGGAAACGCGCATTGCAATCGTGTTTCTTTTCCCAACGGAGCCGCTGGTCCGATTTGTAGCGTTCGTGGGACCCCGAGGTAGAGTGTCCCTGGGGCTGGGTAAGCTCCGTTACGTGGATCAGGACGGGTATATGGTTTTCACGGGCAATATCCGCGGCATTTTCATAGGTGTGTATCAGCGCCGTGTAATCCCAGCCCTTCACCCTGAAGATTTCATATCCGGCTTCGTTCTCGGTGCGCCGGAAGCCCTTCAGGATTTCGGAAATATCCTCCTTGGTGGTTTGGAATTTGGCAGGCACGGAGATCCCGTAGTTGTCGTCCCAGACGCTGACGATCATCGGGACCTGAAGCACGCCGCCGGCATTGATGGTTTCAAAAAAATGCCCTTCGCTGGTGGAGGCATTGCCAATGGTCCCCCAGGCCACTTCATTGCCGTTGACCGAGAACCCTTCGGAAGGGATGGACTCCAGGTTCCGGTAAATTTTGGAAGCCTGGGCGAGCCCCAGCAGTCGGGGCATCTGAGCTGCCGTAGGCGAAATGTCCGGGCTGCTGTTTGGTTGGGCGGTCAGGTCTTTCCAGCTCCCGTCAGCTTCCAGGCTGTAAGTGCCGAAATGCCCGCCCATCTGCCGCCCGGCACTCATGGGTTCGAGCTGGATGTCCGTAGTGGCATAGAGCCCGTGGAAGAAGTCTTTGGCAGTCAGTAGCCCTAGGGCCATCATAAAGGTCTGGTCCCGATAGTAGCCGCTCCTGAAATCCCCGTTTCTGTAGGCACGGGCCATGGCCAGCTGGGGCAGTTCCTTGCCGTCTCCGAAGATCCCGAATTTTGCCTTCCCCGTAAGTACTTCCCTCCGTCCCAGCAGGCTGCATTCCCGGCTGAGTACAGCCGTGCGGTAGTCCTGAAGTATCTGTTCCTTGAAATCCTTGTAGGAAATGTCCTTTTCCGGGTCTAGCTCAACTTTCATAAATGAGGAGGCTGTTTCGGGCAAAAGTACCAAAGCCACGGCAGATTTGCAATGCCCACCCAGTTTTTTAATTACATATTTTTCAACAAAAACGAGCGATCAATTCAATTTATTACGAAAGATTCAAGATTATGGTAATTTATTATGAAATCCACAAAATCAGAACCACTTTCGTGTGAAGAGGCCCGTCAGGGTGCGGGGGCTGATGGTGATGATAAAGCGGATTCGCGTATCGTATTCGGGCTGGGATATCTCCCATCCGTTGTTTGAATAGAAAGGAAAGTAGAGTTCAAAATAATCCGTAACCAGGTTCAGGCGGATACCCGCATCGTAGACAAACCGGGCGGATTCCCCGGTATTCCCAAGGAATCCCATGTCCCCGTACACCTCTATCCAGCGCCAGAGGTTGAAACTTGCATTCCCGGTCAGCATCCAACTGTCTGCAAAGGGGTCCTGTAATTTCGATTTGAAGCCCCCTTCCGCGATGATGATCTGCTGGCTGAAGATTCCCGAAGCCTCGGAACGACCCAGGTAGTTGTAGTCAAAGAGGTAATCCGTTGGTCGGTCCAGGGCAAAACTAAAGAAGTCTGAATCCGTTTCATTGCGGAGGAAGACCCCGCCAAAGAGCCTCAGGTTGATCTGTCGGTTGCTCTGCAGCAGCTGCCGGTACTCCATATCAAATGAAAGCTTTGTGAAGTCCGCCGAATACTGGGCATCCGCAAACCAGGAAAAGTACTTGATTATACCGTTTTCAATATGGTTGAACCGCAGGTTAAGCACACTGTAATCCGGGTCGGTCTCCAAATCGCCCAGGGCCGGGTCGATACTCCTGAAAACGTTGACATGGCGCAGCAACAGGTTAGACCGCACATTGGATATGAGGTCAGCCGGACGCCAGCCCAAACTGATGGATGGGGTCAGGGTGGAATAGCGCGAGTTGGTCTGGAAGTGGGAGGTGGAACCGCTCAGGCTGTAATTGGTCACGTAAAAACCGCTCTTGCCGTGGTAATCGCGGTAGGTGAACCGGCCATAGCCCACGAGGGCCTGCTCCTTGACGGCATAGGTAGGGGCAAAGTCAAAGACGAAGGGCCTTTGCAGCAGGGTTTTGTTGGTCAACCGGATCCCCGGGGTGAGGCCGTCGTAAAAGTTGTAGTTGGCCACCGGCATATAGAAAACCTGGTTGTAATAGGGGTTTTCGGAATCCCGGAAGAATTGCAATTTGAGTTTTTTGTTGCCGGAAAAGAACCCGCCAAGCGTCTTCCAGTTGTCCCGCTGGTTGAATTCCGGGATGTTCTGGTCGTAGTTGAGCACCAACCGCTCCTCGCCAACTTGGGGGATACGCACGGTCCGGGTCCCACTGAAAGGGTCGAGCCAGTATTTGGAAACAATCGAATCCCCGGACACGCCGAACAGCGATATGGGGACTTCGGTCCCCGTTTTGTTTTTGAGAGTAACGTCCAGGGAATCGCCGGTTTTTTCCACATCGGCGATTTTAAAGTCGATTTGCCGGCTGGTGGTGACATAGGTCTCAAAAAACCAGTCGACGTCCTTGGTGGCATATTTCTGGACCGATTCCTTGAAGTCTTCGGGGCTGACTTCCTGCAGTTTATTCCGGGTCCAGAAATCCTTGATGGCTTTTTCCACCGGTTCTTCCCCCATATAATCTGCCAGGTAGGCCAGGCCCAGCCCCGCCTTGTAGGTGTTGCCGATCTTCTGGTTGAATTTGATCAGCGAATCGTTCGGGGTACTCAGTGCCTGGTCCCGGTTGCTCCTGGCCATCAACATATACAGGAACGCATACTGGTCGTTGAATTCCATGTTGGCAAGGTGAAAATTCCGGATGAGCCACCAGTCGGAGATTTTACCCAGGAGCTTCTGGTCCGGGTAGAATGCATCCACATACCGGATCATCAGGTAATTGATGATCGCGTCGCTCACCCATTTATCCTTTCTCGGGTCCAGGAAAAGGGATTCCCGTATGTAACTGCCCAGGGCAGTCTTCAGGAATTTCATCTCGAACTGGAACTGCTCTTCATAGGGCCTGATAAAGGAGGGCAATTGGTTCAGCCCGTAGAGCGGGTTTTTATTGAAATCCGCCTCGCTGACCAGCAGTTGCTCATAGGGAAAGTCCCCCAGGTTTTCGTGTACGAACCGGGTGATGCGGTCGATGGAGATCCCCTGAAGCACCTCCGGGTATTTCTCCGATTCGATATCGGTTACCACAAAGAGGAATGGGGTGACGTGCTTTTCGAATGGTTTGTCCAGGTTCAGGATGATATCGCAACTCTTGCGTTGTGCACCCCGGAGGGTTGCCACCTGCCGCTCGGGGAACCGGCTCAGGTTGATATCGACGAAATTCGTACCGAGGAAAAGCGAATCGGGGAAAGTGAAGTCGATGCGCGTATCGGCGATATCCGTGTAGAGGTCTTCGAGGTCCTTGTTGTTGTAGAGGTTCCATTTCCCATCGTAAACGGCCGGGGTCAGATACCAGTCCCTGAGGTAGTAGCTGCCATCCGGCCCGTAACCATATGGCGTGTAGCGGTTTGGCGGCAACTGTACGGTATAGGTTATAAACAGGCGGGTGGAGTCTCCGGGTGCCAGGGGCTGGCTCAGGTCGAACTCCACAATGTCCTTGCCCGGCATGCGGCTCCAGGTCAGTCCCCGGTACACTTCGTCCACCACCGAGAGTATCTCTGTGCGACCCCGTTCGTCTTCCTTGGCGAGGTGGAGGGATTTCTTGAAATCTTCCGCGAACCGGCGGGCCAGGGCGGTATTCTTGTCGGAATACGCATTGTTCCAATCGTTGAAGAACAGGCTGGGCAGGGAATCCGGGGATTGGTTGACATAGGTGAATTCCTGCTGGATTTCGATCAGGTGGCTCTCCCCGCGCAGGTTGGCGCGGACATAGTTCCTGTGCTGTGAGTGAGAGGTATGGGGAAACAGACCCGCCAGGAGCATCAACAGGGGCAGGATCCCCCTGGAAAATAAGATGTTCCCGGTTTGCATGCGATCAGAAATTTGGACTGAGCTGGTGGCCCTTGTAAAAACTGTCAATGATGGTAACCACTTCTTCGGGGGTATCAACCAGTCGGAACAGGTCCAGGTCCGAAGGGCTGATATTCCCGGCGGAAAGCATGGTGTTCTGGATCCAGTCGATAAGGCCGGACCAATATTCCGACCCGTAGAGCACGATGGGAAAGCGCCCGATCTTCTCGGTCTGGATCAGCGTCATGGCCTCGAACAGCTCGTCGAGGGTACCAAAGCCACCGGGCATTACGACAAAACCCTGGGAGTACTTCACAAACATCACCTTCCGGACAAAAAAGTAATCGAAGTCCAGGCTTTTATCCGAATCTATAAAGGGGTTGTTGTGCTGTTCAAAAGGCAGGTCGATGTTCAACCCGACGGAGGTGCCACCCGCTTCGCTGGCGCCCCGGTTTCCCGCCTCCATGATCCCGGGACCCCCTCCGGTAATCACGCCGTATCCGGCCTCCGCCAGTCTCCGGGCCGTAGTTACGGCGTGCTGGTAGTAGGGCGCATCCGGTTTGGTGCGCGCGGAACCAAAAATGCTTACGCAGGGGCCGATCACACTGAGTTTTTCATACCCGGTGACAAACTCGCCCATGATCTTGAAAATGGCCCAGGAATCGTTCGTCTTGATCTCGTTCCAGCCTTTGTGGTGCTTCTGTTTACTCATGCTTCTATAACGCTTTGGAGGTACGGGCTTATTGTTTGCCCCGATCCCCGGTGACCAGTTCCCCCTCCGGATAAAGTTCTTTTTTCAGATACCGGGCCGTATAGCTGTCGGGGTCTTCTGAGATTTCTTCAGGGGTGCCGGTGGCGACGATGGAGCCGCCGCCGCGGCCGCCTTCATATCCGATGTCGATTACGTGGTCCACCATTTTGATAACATCCAGGTTGTGTTCGATGACCAGGACGGTATTGCCCTTGTCCACCAGTTTGTTGAGGACCTCCATCAGCACGCGGATATCCTCAAAATGAAGCCCCGTGGTCGGTTCGTCAAGGATATAGAAGGTGTTGCCGGTATCCCGTTTGGAAAGTTCCGTGGCCAGTTTGACGCGCTGGGCCTCGCCCCCGGAAAGGGTGGTGGACTGCTGGCCAAGGGAAATATAACCCAGTCCCACATCCTGTATCGTTTTCAGCTTCCGGTGGATTTTCGGGATGTGTTCAAAAAATTCAACTGCCTCATCCATGGTCATCTCGAGTACGTCCGCAATGGATTTGCCCTTGTACCGGATTTCCAGGGTTTCCCGGTTGAAACGCTTGCCGTAGCAGGTTTCGCATTCCACATACACATCCGGCAGGAAATTCATTTCAATGACCCGCAAACCGCCCCCCTGGCAGGTCTCGCACCGCCCGCCCTTTACGTTGAAACTGAAGCGGCCCGGTTTGTACCCCCGGATGGATGCCTCTGTCGTTTTGGCAAAGAGCGCACGGATTTCGCTGAAAACCCCGGTGTAGGTGGCCGGGTTGGACCGGGGAGTCCTGCCGATGGGCGCCTGGTTGATGTCGATTACCTTATCCGCATGTTCCAGGCCCCTGATAGCCTTATAAGGCTTGGGGCGCTTCACCCCGTTGAAATAGTGGGCGTTCATTATGGGGTAGAGGGTCTCGTTGATGAGGGTGGACTTGCCGCTCCCCGAAACACCTGTGACCCCGATCATTTTACCCAGCGGGAAGACCGCGGTTACGTCCTTGAGGTTATGGCCCGTACAACCGCTGAGCACAATTTCCTTCCCATTGCCTTTGCGCCGCTTTTTCGGCACCGGGATCTCCCGGCTGCCATTCAGGTAGGCCGCCGTGAGGGTGTCGTGTACCCGCAGGGATGCCGGGGGCCCCTCGGAGATAATCTCACCCCCGTGTTTTCCTGCCCGCGGCCCGATATCGATCACATAGTCGGCCTTTTCGATCATGTCCTTGTCGTGCTCAACCACAATGACAGAATTCCCCAGGTCCCGCAGCGCCTTAAGGGAATTGATCAGCCGGTTGTTGTCCCGCTGGTGCAACCCGATACTGGGTTCATCCAGGATATAGAGCACCCCGACCAACTGGGAGCCGATCTGGGTGGCCAGGCGGATGCGCTGGGCTTCCCCACCCGAAAGCGACTTGGACCCGCGGTTGAGGGACAGGTAATCCAGGCCCACATCGAGCAGGAACCTCAGCCTGGTATTGATCTCCTTGATGATTTCCCCCGCAATCTGCTGCTGGTCGCCGGCAAGCCGGCCGGCCAGGTCCGAAAAGAACGCCGCCAGTTGCCCGATGTCCATACGGGCCAGTTCCGCAATGTTTTTGTCATCCACCCGGAAATAGAGAGATTCCTTGCGCAGGCGCGCCCCCTCGCACTCCGGGCAGGCCACCTTGTCCATATAGTCGCGCGCCCAGCGCTTGATACTGCTGGAATCGCTTTCCCGGTACTGGTTGCGGATAAAATTGGAAATACCCTCGTATTCAATCTTGTACTGCCGGCGCACCCCGAGTGTCTTGCTATCTACCTCAAAACGGTCGTTGCCTCCATCCAGGATGACCTGCAGCGCTTCTTCCGGGATTTTGGAGATGGGATCCGAGAGGTCAAAGTCGTAGCGGAGTGCGATGGTTTCCAATTGTTTGAACGCCCATGATTTTTTGTAGGTGCCCAGGGGGGCGAGGCCACCGGCCTTGATGGACAGGCCGTCGTCCGGGATGATCTTGGCCCGGTTCACCTGGTAAATATGTCCGAGGCCGTTGCATTCCGGGCACATCCCCTTGGGGGAGTTGAAGGAAAAGGTATTCGGCTCGGGTACCGGGTAGGAAATACCAGTTTCCGGGCACATCAGATCTCTGCTGAAATAACGTGGCTGGTCGCTGTCCGCCTCCAGTACCATCATCACATCGTCACCCGCGTAGAGGGCTGTCCGGATGCTTTCGTCCAACCTTCCCGTAATTTCAGGATGTTCACCTGCCTGCAACCTGTCGATGACGATTTCTATGTCGTGGGTTTTGTAACGATCTACCTTCATGCCCTTTTCCAGGTCCCTGATTTCCCCGTCTACTCGGACCTTCACAAACCCCTGTTTCGCAATCTGTTCGAACAGCTCCCGGTAATGACCTTTCCGGGATCGGATGACCGGCGCCAGGATGGTGATGCGCTTCCCGTCAAAATCCGAAACGATCAGGTCCCGGATTTGCCGGTCCGTGTAACTCACCATCTTCTTGCCGGTATTGTAACTATAGGCATCGGAAGCCCTTGCAAACAGGAGCCTCAGGAAATCATATACCTCTGTGATGGTCCCCACTGTGGATCGGGGGGAACGGGAAGTCGTTTTCTGTTCGATGGCTATTACGGGGGACAGGCCGTCTATCTTGTCGACATCCGGGCGTTCCAGACCGCCCAGGAATTGCCGGGCATAGGCAGAAAATGTTTCGATATACCTGCGTTGCCCTTCGGCGTAGATGGTGTCGAAGGCCAGGGAAGACTTGCCACTGCCGGAGAGCCCGGTGATCACCACCAGTTGCTCCCTCGGGATGCGCACATCGATATTCTTCAGATTATGCGTCCGGGCACCCTGTACATCAATCGTTTCTTCCAATTCGGCCATATCGCGCTTAAAAGGTTGCGAAAATACGATTTTGCGGGCGAAATAAGAAGTCCGCCCAACCCCATCTTTGAATATTCCCGGGACTCTCCTAATTTAGCCGAAAAGCAAATCTACCTATGCAAATTCTAGGAATAGGCTCCCGTATCAGCCACTCGGATCACGGTAAGGGCGTGGTGGTCAACGTGAGCTCCAAACACTATTGGGTTTCCTTTATGGAATCCGGACTGGAAACCATCGATATCGGCTCGGACTTCGAGGTAATCGAAGCCCTTCACGACGACGTGGATACCGTCAGCTTCACCGACGTGGAATCCAGCCTGATCGGCATCCTGAGACGCTGGAGCGATGCAACCAGCCTGGTCCCCATTGCCGATAAATGGAAGGGCGGGAACCTGATACTGAAACCCGGGGACCCCGGGCTGGCCCCCAAGGAAATCCCGATTGACACCTTTTTCCATAAGATCGTAATGGTTCGTGACCGCCTGCGCGTCATGGAGCAGCGGATCAATGCCCACAAAGGACTGGACGACTCGGACAAGGTGGAACTGCAACAGTACATCACACGCATCTACGGCAGCCTCACCACCTTCAATATCCTCTTTAAATCCCAGGGGGATCAGTTCATAGGGGAGCGGAGCAAATAGCAGGCCTAAACTGCAGTGCGGTATGCAGGCGTTTCCGGGAAACGTTTTTCCGGTGTTGCCTGTGAGCAGTCGAATACATGGAATTCCTTCACTACGGGCTTTTCCCGGATAATGGAAACCTGTCCATCGACACTTCTCAGGCCGTATTGACGCCGGGAATCGAAAAGGATCCAGGGGGCGACGCCGAAGCGCAGCCGGAAATGCCGGGTGAGCAGGGGGAGGATGTCGTGCTCAGGGGCGATGAAGCCGCAGGGTATATCTGAGGCCGTTGGATAAAAACGCAGGTTGGACTCTGCGGCCCGCTTTTCCCATTCTACCCGTGCCGTCCAGGCAACAAGCTGGTTGCGGAGTTCGCGGAGCTTTTCAGGGTCGCCGCCTTCCTCACTATTGAATAATTGTTTCAGGTAAGAAATTATAACACGCTCTTTTTGTGTCTTTTCCACCATGAATGAGAAATAGATAATACGCTGCAACCCGGAGCTTTTCCGCCCCAGTGATTCCCAGAGTTGCTCTGCGATCCGCCGGTCGGCAGGAATGTTCCGTGTGGGGGTAAACAACCCGTTCTGGGTACCCGGATCGGCAGACAGCCCCGATATCTGCAGGTCGTGTTCCAGGATTTGCGCGGCACAGGTGAGAAATCCTTCAAATGTCCCGTCATAGATTAAAAAGGTGCCTGTTTCCATTTGGCCAATGTTTATCTGTTAATTCTATCCTTATGAAATTCGTAATATGGAATATATCCAAAAATATGTAAATATTCCGTAATATGGAAAATATCCGTAAAAAGTTTTGGAAATAATCCGTAAAACGTATATTTGAAAATAAACTGACCGTTTTAATCCGGTCCGAAACAAAACGAGCCCATGGAGCAGGATACCAGTATTAAAAGGTTTACGGAGGTCCGGCGGGAGTTGGGATATACTCAGGCGGAATTTGCGGGGATTCTCGGGATCCCCAGTACAACTGCGGACATCGAAAGGGGCAGGACCAAATTGTCCGGGAAGGTAGTGGCGGAATTGCTGGGGCGATTCAAGATCAACCCACTTTGGCTTTATGGGGAAAGCAACCGGAAATACCTGGAACCTTCCTCCGTCAGCGTGATGCCCAAGGTCGTTACGATCGATTCTTCCGAGAGGGAAAACATGGTACTGGTCAATGCAAAGGCCGCCGCAGGCTACCCCCAGAACATACAGGATAGTTCCTGGTACCGGCAGCTACCCGCCTTTGACCTGCCGATCCCCCAGTTCCGGAATGCAACTTACCGGGGGTTCCAGGTAGAGGGGGATAGCATGCAGCCAAACCTGAAACCCGGGGACTGGGTGCTTGCACGGGCCGTGGAAAACTGGAATGACGTGGGCCCGAACCGCATCTACGTAGTAGTTCTGGAAGATGCCGTCCTGGTAAAAAAGGTCGAAAAATTACCCGGCACCGGAAGGTTCAGGCTGATTTCCCTGAACGAATCCTATGCCCCTTACGATATATCCGAGTCACAATTGCAGGAGGTCTGGGAGGTGAGCAGCAAGATTACCTTCGGGGTGGATGCCACCACCGAAACCGGGCTCTTGCGGCAATTGCAGGAATCCATGGAGGAACTCAAGCAAAAACTGGCCAGGGCATGATACGGTATGCCGTCTGAATCAAAAGGAAGTGCCCGGCCCTGATCGCCGGGCTTTGTTTTGCAGTAAAAAGGTTTTCAGAAACGCTGTCAGAAACCAACCGCGGTATCGTCCCCCCGGTGGTCGGCGCCTCCTTCCAGCCGGCCATCGGGAAGCACGAGGATCCCGTCCACTTTCCCGATGATGGGGGTATACTCCTCGTTGATCAGGTAACCCCGCTCTTTCAGGCTGTCCTTCAGGCCTTGGGAAAAACCCTCCGGTTCAAAGGTCAGCAAATCCGGAAGCCATTGATGGTGGAAGCGGGGCGCATCCACTGCCTGCTGCATGCTCTGGCCAAATTCGTAAACATTCAGGATGGTCTGCGCAACTGCAGTGATGATCGTGGACCCGCCAGGGGTGCCCACCGACATCCAGAGTTCGCCATCCCGTTCAACCAGGGTAGGCGTCATACTGCTGAGCATCCGTTTTTCTGGGGCTATACTGTTGGCTTCCGCACCGATCAACCCGAACATGTTCGGGGTCCCGGGCTTTGCGCTGAAATCATCCATTTCGTTGTTCAGGAAAAAACCCAGTTCCGGGCAGTAGAGTTTGGATCCGTACGCCCCATTCAGGGTCGTGGTTGCGGAAATCGCATTTCCCCACTGGTCGATAATGGAATAGTGGGTGGTTTCCATGCTTTCATGGACGGTGACGGCGCCTTCGGAGATTTCTGAGGAGGGCGTGGCCCGGTCAAAGCTGAAGGATGCCATGCGCTCCTGCAGGTAAGTGTCACTCAGCAGCGTTTCCAAAGGGATCTCCACAAAATCGGGGTCCCCCAGGAAGAAGTTCCGGTCCGCATAGGCCCGGCGCGCAGCCTCGGTGAAAAGCTGGATGCTCCTGGCCGAATGCTGGCCCATTTCCGACAGGTCGTAGGGCTCCATCATCTTCAGGATCTGGTTCATCGTTACCCCGCCACTGCTGGGAGGGCCCATGGAAATGATTTTCAGGTCCTTATAGGTAAATATTACCGGATCCCGCCATTTGGCCTCATACCGGGCAAGATCCTCCTCGGTAATAAAACCGCCCGCTGCCTGTATGAAGGCTGCCAGGGTTTTGGCGGTTTCCCCTTTGTAAAATTCATCCCTCCCGTTCCTGGCAATCCGTTCCAGGGTATGTGCCAGGGCCGCGTACCGGAGGGTGTCCCCGGCCTTGCAGTGGTTCGCAAAAAGGATGCTGTCCCCGTTCACGGCGATCATATCTTCCCGCACCCGTTCCAGGCGCCGGGCCTGGTTTTCGGTGACCACCACCCCCCGCTGGGCCAGCGCAATCACCGGGGCCAGGAGGGAATCCATGGGAAGGCTGCCAAACCGCCGGTGCACTTCAAATACACCCGCAACGGTGCCGGGCACGCCAACGGCTGTTGCGCCCATCCGGCTCATGGACGGTATCGGGTTACCCAGGGAATCCAGATACATTTCCGCGCTTGCCGAAAGGGGCGCTTTTTCCCGGTAGTCGATGCTGCCGGTGGAGCCGTCGGCCTGCCGGTACACCATAAAACCACCTCCGCCCAGGTTTCCGGCAAAGGGGTACGCTACCGCCAGTGCCATCTCGGTGGCCACCATGGCGTCAAAGGCATTCCCGCCCTGCCTGAGGATATCAGCACCGATCCGGGAGGCTTCTTCCCGGGCGGATACCACCATGGCTTTTTCGGTTACCAAGCCAGTGGGTACAGGGGGTGCCTTCCGGCAACGGGTAGTAATGGTCAATAAACAGAGCAGGAGTAGGACCCGAAAGAGGGTCTGGAGGGTGGAGGAGGGGGTCGGTGTCAAAAGGTGTCGATTTTTTGTCGCGAAAAGATAATCAATTCCTCAAAAAACGAATGGAATTCATCCCGGAACGCCTCGTAATGCCATTCCAGGTCCTCGATGGCACGGTCCATACCGGATTTGTTGCGGGTCCGCCGGTTCATCCCCTGCAAAACCCGGCCGATGCCCTCGGTACTCGCGTAGCTGACCAGCCAGTTATCGCTGACCATGTAAGGATACAGCCGCTGTACATGGGTGGGGAGCCAGTCGAAATTTTCGTCGAGCAGGTCGTAAAAATGTGCGGCAAAATCGGCAAGTGGGATATCCGAGTATCGTTCCCACTCCCTTGCCAGGAAATGGTCGTAATAGATATCCACGATTACACGGCTGTAATGGCTGTACCTTTTATGAAGGCGTTTGCTGCTCAGGCGGGGCGTGGGGTGTGCATCCGTAAACGTATCGATGGCGCGGTGCAACAGGATGCCTTCCTGCACCCGGTCCGGGTATTTCCTGAATTTGTTGCCGCGGATGCTGTCTGCTATGAAATTTCCGATCGCCAGTTGGTCGTCGCCAAAGGACAGGTAGATATGGGCCAGGTAATTCACATACTAGCATTAGGTGCCATCAAAAGTAAGGATTCGTTCGCATTACGGCCGGTTCCCTGTATATTTGCCCGAAAAGCGGCAATTATGACTTTGATTAAATCCATTTCGGGGATACGGGGCACCATCGGCGGTAAGCCCGGTGAAAACCTCACCCCCCTGGATGCCGTCCGCTTTGCGGCGGCTTACGGTACCTGGCTCCGGGAAAACGGTTCCGGGACTCGCCTTAAAGTGGTGGTGGGCAGGGATGCCCGCCTCTCCGGGCAGATGATCCAGGACCTGGTCGTATCCACGCTTACGGGCCTCGGGATCGACATTATCGATTTGGGCCTGTCCACCACGCCCACCGTGGAGCTGGCAGTACCCCTTGAAAAGGCAGATGGCGGCATCATCCTGACGGCCAGCCACAACCCCAAGGAATGGAATGCGCTCAAGCTGCTCAATGAAAAGGGGGAATTCCTCGATGCGGGGGCCGGTGCCGAGATTTTGCGCCTGGCGGAAGCGGAAACCTTCGAATTTGCCGAAGTAGACCAGTTGGGGGAGCGGACGGTGAATGACGCGTACCTGGACATCCATGTCGACGAGGTACTCGGCCTGGAATGGGTGGATGCAGCAGTCATCCGGGAACAAAAATTCAAGGTGGTGGTCGACGGGGTGAACTCCTCCGGCGGCATCGCCATCCCCAAGCTGCTAGATGCCCTGGGCGTCGAAGTGGTGCGTTTGTACTGTGAGCCAACGGGGCATTTCCCCCATAACCCGGAGCCGCTCAAGGAACACCTGGGGGATATTTGCGAGCGGGTGGTGGCCGAAAAAGCCGACCTGGGCATCGTGGTGGACCCGGATGTGGACCGGCTTGCCTTTATAGACGAGAAGGGCGGGATGTTCGGGGAGGAATACACCCTGGTGGCCTGTGCGGATTACGTGCTGGGCAAATCCCCCGGGAACACCGTTTCCAACCTGTCCTCGACCCGGGCCCTCCGGGATGTGACGCTTTCCCACGGGGGGCGATACACCGCAGCCGCAGTGGGGGAGGTCAACGTGGTTGCCGCCATGAAGGAGACCAAAGCAGTCATCGGGGGCGAAGGCAATGGCGGCATCATCTATCCGGCCAGCCATTTCGGCCGGGACGCATTGGTCGGCACGGCCCTGTTCCTGATGCTGCTGTCCGAGAGACAGACCCGCGTCAGCGAATTGCGCAGCAGCTACCCGGCTTATTTTATGAGTAAAAACAAGATCCAGCTGACCCCGGACCTGAATGTGGACCAAATTCTCGAGGGGATGGCCCGGAAATATGAAACCGAAGAACTCAATACCATCGACGGGGTAAAGATAGATTTTTCGGATTGCTGGGTGCATTTGAGAAAGTCCAATACCGAGCCGATCATCCGGATCTATACCGAGGCAGCTACCCAGGAGGCAGCCGATAACCTGGCAGGGAAGGTCCTGGGGGAGATTCGGGCACTGGCAGGCCTTTAAACCCCGGCAGGCTTTTTATCCCGGTGCTTCCACCGCTTATGGGTCCAGAAATAGTACTCCGGGGCTTCCAAAATGGATTTTTCGACTTCCCTGAAAAAGGCGTCCGTAATCCCGTAATCGGGGACGGCTTTCGGATCGTCGGCCAGCAGGATGATTTCGGCCCGGTAGAAACCCCGCCCTGTTTTCCGCACCTTCAGGTAGACCGCCGGTAAGCCGTGTTTTTTGCAGATTTGTTCCGCCCCTGTGTGCATGGGGACCGGAATTCCCATGAATTCCCCCCAGTGAACGGCCTTTTTCAGCATGGGGGATTGGTCGCTGATAAACCCAATGGTGGCCAATTCGCCGCTGGCCACTACCTTGGCCACGATCTCACGGGTCTCACGGGTGGCGATGAGTGTGGTACCCCAATTGGCGCGGATCCTGCGGACCAGTTTATCGAAATACGGGTTGGACAGGGGCTGGTACACCCCATAGCCCTTGGAATTGATGTGGGAATCCAGGGATAGAGCCCATTCCCAGCTGGCATAATGCGGCATGAGCAGTACGACGCTTTTTCCCGCCGCTTCAATCCGGTGAAGCACCTCGAGTTGGTCAATCTGGAACCGCCGCTGCATTTCCTTTTCCGAAATAGCCAGCGTTTTGATCATCTCCAGGAACATATCGCACATATGTGCATAAAATCTGCGTTCGATCAGATTGCGTTCGGTTTCGGACCGATCGGGAAACACCAGGGCGAGGTTTGCACGCACCACCTTCCGCCGGTAGCGGATGCCGTGGAAGAGGATGAAAAATACCCCGTCGGAGAGCAGGTATAAAAGCGGGAAGGGCAACCTTGCCACCAGCCAGAGAAAGGGGTAGGCTAACAGGTAAACGGCTCGTTGCATGACTCAAAATATGGGCAAATATAGCTATATTTGGCCCTAAATTAAGGCGTCCTACATGAATTTACACCCGGCAACAATCATCCTGATCGCCGCAAATATCCTGATCAGTATCAAAGGGTTCAACGACCTCCAGTTTTTCGACCGGTATAAGTTCAACATCAGTGCCATCCGCGCTGGCCAACGGGAACGAACCATCACCTCGGGCTTTTTGCACGTGGATGTGGGCCACCTGTTCGTAAACATGTTCACCCTGTATTTTTTCGCAGACGTGGTCATCGACTGGTTCGGCCCTTCCCGCTTCCTGATCACCTACCTGGTCAGTCTGCTGGCCGGTAGCCTGCTGGCCATGTATTTCCACCGGAACGAGCCCTTCTACAGTGCGGTAGGAGCCAGCGGGGCGGTTACCGGGGTCCTGTACGCGGCCATCCTCCTGGAGCCGGAAATGCGGCTGGCCCTGATGTTCATCCCCATACCCCTTCCCGCCTATATTCTGGGAATCGGCTATTTGCTTTATTCCATTTATGGCATGAAAAGCCGGTTGGGAAATATCGGGCATACTGCCCACTTCGGGGGTGCAGTCGGGGGCTACCTGATTACCTTAATCTTTAAGCCCGAAATCATTGCGAGCCATCCCACCATGGTGATTTTGCTTGCCCTGCCGATTGTACTCCTCTTTATCCTGCAGAAAATGGGGAAGCTATAATACCGTGGTCCCGGGCATCGCCGATTTGGGACAGGTAACCATTTGCCCCGTTTGATTCCGGTCAGGGAAGGAGTTCGGCGATTTTTTCTTCGAGCTCGTCTCCACGCAGGTTCTTGGCGACAATCACGCCATTTTCGTCTAGGATAAAACTGGCGGGAATGGCGCTTACATTGTAGAGCTCCGCGATTTCGTCAAAGTACCGCACATTGGAAACGTGCTGCCAGTCCAAACCATCCGCGACAATAGCCTGCTTCCAGTCATCTGCGTTGCGGTCCAGGGAAACCCCGAGCACCTTGAAGCCCTTATCCTTATACTTCTTGTAAACCTGTACGATGTTCGGGTTTTCGGCCCGGCAGGGACGGCACCATGCGGCCCAGAAATCCACCAGGGTTACCTTGCCAAGGGCATTGCTCAGTGCGAGTTCTTCTCCTTCAGGGGTAGGGGCACTGAAGGCAGGCGCCTTGGCCCCTATGGCCGTGCGCCTTGCGGCTTCCAGCCTGTCCGCGATACCCGATCCGTGGGTGGTCGCCTTGATGCCATCCGTCAGAGCAGCATACAATTCCTCTACCTCTGCCACTGGAACCGAGTTGCTTTGCAGCATCCGGTTGATTATCAGGGCCGAAATCAGGGCATCCGGGTTTTCACGGACAAATGTCTTTTCGTATTCGGTCATGCTCTCCAGCAGCTCAAAATATTCATCCCGGAGGGAGGCCATCATGGCAGAATCCTGCTCCATCACGGCCTTACGCATGTCTTCGTTCATGGAGAGCCGCTGGGCCGATTTCTCCCGTGCCCCTTCAATATATTCCGCATAGGCCTCATTCTGGGGTGTCCCACTCAGGTCCGCAGCCTGGAGGCTGTCCTTGTGCGCGCTGATTTCAATTTCCCCGTTCTCCAGGATGAGCGGAATGCCTCCGCGGGCCCCTTCCACGAAGAGGTAATAGAGTTCGGGTTGTCCAGCCGTCCCTGTAAAGGTGAAGCGGCCGGCCTCGAGGGAAGCCGTATCCACATCCACAGGCTGCATATTTTCGTCACTCCTTCTCAGGATGACCTTGGTGCCGTCGGCCAGGTCCCCGTCCAGGGACCCTGAGATCTCGAAACCACCGGAAGCTCCGGAATTACAAGCCATGGCGATCAGACAGGCTATGAGGGTCAAAAAGGCGTTCTTCATTTCATAAAAAATTGAGGATCAAAGGTAGGCAGACAGGGAAAATTAAAAAAGCCCTTAACAAAAGCTTATGTCAAGGGCATTGATTATATCGGGGTGGCTCGCGTCAGAATTGATAGCGGATACCCAGGGCAATATCAAAATCAAAATTGTCCGAGAAACCGTCATAGCCTACCAACCCGAGCTCCGGCCGGAAATCCAGGGACAACAGCAACGGGATATCAAAATTGTATTCAATCCCGATGTCGCCGGCAGCAAATACGAACAGGCCGCCATCATTGTCCACGTCAAAATCGCGGTCGAAGTCGACACTCCCGAGGCCGCCACCTACTCCGTAATACCAATTGAAATTACCGTCGAGGATGCGCACCCACTGGTACACACCGGTTAGTTTGAAGGCATCAAAGTTCCTGTTATCCCGCCAGCCCAGGTCAACCTCCACCCGGTTGGAACGGGCGATGGATTTCTGGTAGGAGATTTCCGCTCCGAAACCGTCACTATCCCCAAGGCGCAGTCCGAGCGCGTGATCGGAGATGTTCTGGGCACTCAGGCCCGCGGTGGCCAGCAGGCAAAAAATTGTTAGAATTCGTAAGACATTCATAAAATTCAGTTTTAATTTGGTTCCAAAAATAGGCCAACAAAAATGGCCTTCCGTTAAGATTAACTTAATTTAGGCTCCAAAAATTGCCCCGATTGGATAATTCTGAACTCGATCAACTCGCAGCTACCCTGGAAGGCACCCTCCACAGGGACCGGCTGCATCAGGCCCTGTATGCCACCGACGCCTCCGTATACCGGATCAGGCCAATGGCAGTGGCCTTTCCGAAAGGCAAGGACGATATCGTCAGGCTTATCCATTTTGCCTCTGCCTATGGAATCGGGCTGATACCCAGAACAGCCGGGACTTCCCTTGCCGGCCAGTGTGTGGGACCTGGAATTGTCGTGGATGTGTCCCGACACATGACAGCAATAGGCACCCTGGATACGGAAAGGCGCACGATACAGGTGCAACCTGGGGTGGTGCGGGACGAATTGAACGAATTCCTCAAACCCCATGGGCTGTTCTTTGGGCCAAACACCTCAACTTCAAACCGCTGCATGATCGGGGGCATGGTCGGCAACAATTCCAGCGGCACCACTTCGATCCAATATGGCGTAACCCGCGATAAGGTGGCATCCATGAACGTGATTTTGTCCGATGGCAGCGAGATGCAGATTACCTCCCTGGACCAGGAGGGATTTATGGCGAAAACCCGGGGAAATGACCTTGAAGCTTCAATTTATAAGGTAATACATAATGAATTATCAAGCAAGGAAGTACAAGATGAAATAAGACGTGAATTTCCTCATCCGGACATCCACCGGCGCAATACGGGGTATGCGGTGGATTCGTTGCTGGAAGGCCCAATATTTGGCCATGAGGAAGGGGATTTCAACCTGGCGCGCCTGCTTTGCGGCAGCGAGGGCACCCTGGCTTTTACCACGGAGGTCACCCTCCGGCTGGATCCGTTGCCCCCTGCGGAATCGGCGATGATCGTGCCCCACTACAAAAACCTGGAAGACTGCCTGTCGGACGTGGTGCCCGCCATGTCCCACCAACTGTATCTCTGCGAGATGATGGACAAGGTCATCCTGGATTGTACCCGGAACAACCGGGAGCAAAGTGAAAACCGCTTTTTTGTCTCGGGCGACCCGGCGGCCCTGCTGATGCTGGAGGTCCGGGCGGCAGATCCGGAATCCCTGGAACTTAGCATCCGGGAGGTGCAGGACACGCTGGCTGGTTCGGGACGGGCCTATGCAGCCCCCGTCCTCCGCGGGGACGATACCCGGAAGGCCATCGAACTCCGGAAAGCGGGGTTGGGCCTCCTGGGCAATATGGTAGGGGACAAGAAGGCCGTGGCCTGCATCGAAGATACGGCCGTGGCCCTGCCGGACCTGAAGGACTTCATAGGTGAATTCACCCGGATCATGGACCATTTCGGACAACAGGCGGTCTATTACGCCCATGCCGGGGCCGGGGAACTGCACCTCCGCCCCATACTGGATTTGAAAAAATCAGGTGACGTGGCCTTGTTCCGGCAAATCACCACCGAAGTCGCCCGGCTGACCAAAAAATACCGGGGGTCCTTCAGCGGGGAACACGGGGACGGCATCGTCAGGGCGGAATTTATCCCGATGATGATCGGGGAGGCCAATTACGAGCTGCTGCGCAGGATCAAGGCGGCCTTTGACCCGAAGGGCATATTCAACCCCGGGAAGATTGTCGATGCCTTCCCCATGGACAAAGCGTTGCGCTATGAGCCAGACCGAAAGGAACCCAGCCCAGATACCCTCCTGGATTTCTCCGACAGCATGGGGATCCTCCGGGCAGCCGAAAAATGCAACGGCAGCGGGGACTGCCGTAAATCCCATACGATGCCCGGTGCCATGTGCCCCAGCTATCAGGCAACGCGCAGGGAACAGGACACCACCAGGGGCCGGGCAAATACCCTGAGGGAAATGCTCACGAAAGGCGAAGGCAGTGAACCCTTTAACCACCCGGAGCTGAAAGAAGTCTTTGACCTGTGCCTGAGTTGCAAGGCCTGTGCCAGGGAATGCCCGAGCAATGTGGATGTAGCAACGCTGAAGGCGGAGTTCAGTTATCAGTACCAAAAGGCCAACGGGTTTTCCCTGCGCAACCGGCTCTTTGCCTTCAATACGCGTATTAACGCTTTCAACAGCCGGATAGCCTGGCTCGCCAATGCCCTTACGGGGCGGAACGCTGCCGGGGCGGTTTTAAAACGGCTGATGGGTATTGCCCGCCAACGGAGCCTGCCGGTTGTTTCCAGGGTCAATTTCGATGCCCGCCTCCGGGAGCTTAATGAAAACTACCAGCCGGGAGGCCGGGAAGTTGCTCTCTACATAGACGAATTTACCCGCTACCTGGATACCGGGCAGGGGTTGGACGCCCTGGAATTGCTGACGCGCCTGGGATACCGCGTGGAGCTGTTTTACGCGGAGAGCGGTCGGACATTTATTTCCAAAGGCTTCCTGGAGCAGGCCCGGAGCCTGGCGCGCCGCAATTGCGGGCCCCTGGGCGTACTTGCAGAGCGGGGGGTTCCGGTCCTGGGGCTGGAGCCGTCTGCCGTACTGACCTTCCGGGATGAATACAAGCGCTTCGGGCTCCCGGCAGAAACTGCCGGAAAAATTGCCAAAAATGCCTTCCTGATCGAGGAATTCCTGGCGGCCGAAGCCCGGCTAGGGAATATCCGGGCCGACCAGTTTTCCGATGCCCCCCGGGAGATTAAAATCCACAACCACTGTTACCAGAAAGCCCTGTCCGACCAGAAGGTCACCTTTGACCTCCTGAACCTCCCGGCGAATTACCGGGTTTCGATCATCCCATCGGGTTGTTGCGGGATGGCGGGTTCCTTCGGATACGAAAAGGAGCACTACCTCGTGAGCATGCAGGTGGGTGAATTGCGTCTGTTCCCTTCCATCCGGAAAGCCCCCGAATCGACGGTGATATCGGCCAACGGGACCAGTTGCAGGCACCAGATTTATGACGGGACGGGCCGTAAGGCGCTGCACCCGGTCACCATCCTGCGGGAAGCGCTAATAGTCTGACCCGTCCGGGGCTTTTTCGTCCTTTTGGTGTGTAGAAATGCCAATAATACTGGCTATCAGTTGATTCATGTCCATGCCCTTGAGCTCTTCGTCGGCGTAGAAAGGCGCCAGCTTATCCTCGGAGTACCTGTAGAGTTTCCAGCGTTTGAAGGCGTATTCCAGGGCGGTCAGGTTATCGGTCCAGTCCCCGGAATTCAGGTACAGGCAATTTCCCTGCGGCGTCTCCTTCCACGCCTTCTTGGGATGGTGGATGTGACCGCAGACCACGGTGTCATACCTCTTGTTTAACGCCATTTCCACAACGGTTTGTTCGAATTTTTCCAGGTACTCCCGGGCAGCCCTCCCCTTGATGGTTTTGCGGGCCGCTGAATAGGGTTCCCGACCCGCCAGCCGACGCAGCCGGTTGACTGCCTTGTTGCCGAATAACAACCCGCGGTACCCCGGGCTTCCCAGGCGTGCGATCCATTTGGTACTGCCCCCGGCCAGGTCACAGACATCCCCGTGGAAAAACCAGGTTTTGCGACCGTCCAGGGTCAGCAACAACCGGTCCAGGACCTGCAGGTTCCCCAGTGCCGATCCCGTGAATTTGCGAAACCCCTGATCCCGGTTGCCGGTCAGGTAATATACCAGGGTCCCCCCGGCGGCGAGGCCCAGGATCTTTTTAAGCACCTTGAAATGGGAGGGGGGGAAGTACGCCTTGTCAAACCGGTCGAAGTCAAAAAGGTCCCCGTTCAGGACAAGGACCTCGGGCCGGATACTGCTCAGGTAGGCCAGCAGGGCGTCTGCCTGGCATTCCCGTGCACCCAGGTGGATATCCGAAAGGACAACAACACGTGGTTTACGCTTTTTCAATGGAAAGGAAATATTTGAGGACAAAATTATCACGCCCGGTATATAAAGTGGCGCCGGCGAGGTCAATTCTTCAAGTCGTTAATGTTAAGATTCGGTAAGGGGAGCTGTCCGGTATGTTAAGCGAGTATTATACCACCAACCTTGGTTGGCATGCAGTTAAAAAGTAACTTTGGGTTTTTATTTCTGGTGCAAATCAACAAACGATGGCAGGAAACAGTTTTGGCACGGTATTCAGACTGACAACCTTCGGGGAATCGCACGGCAGAGGGCTCGGGGGAGTCATCGACGGTTGCCCCGCCGGCCTGGAGCTGGACCTGGAGGCTATCCAGCGTGACCTGGACCGGCGGAAGCCCGGGCAATCCGCCATTGTCACCCAACGGAAGGAATCCGACCAGGTGACCTTTTATTCCGGGATCTTTGAAGGATTCACCACGGGGACGCCCATCGGGTTCCTCATCCCCAATGCCAACCAGAAATCCGGGGATTACAGCCATATCGCCGACTCCTACCGTCCTTCCCATGCGGATTACACCTATGACCAGAAATACGGGTCCCGGGATTACCGGGGCGGGGGACGCAGTTCGGCAAGGGAAACGGTCTGCCGGGTGGTGGCAGGCGCAATTGCCAAACAGCTGCTCGGAAACGTCAGCATCCAGGCCTATGTCTCCCAGGTGGGAAGCCTGGTCCTGGAAACCCCTTACCAGGAGCTCGACCTGGAAAAGTCAGAGCAAAACCCGGTCCGGTGCCCGGACCCGGACATGGCTCAGAAAATGGAGGCGCATATCCGGGAAGTCCGTAAGACCGGGGATACCATCGGCGGCGTGATAAGCTGCGTGATCCGTGGCGTACCGGCCGGATGGGGGGAACCCGTCTTTGACAAGCTGCACGCCTGCCTGGGCAGCGCCATGCTGTCCATCAATGCGGTCAAGGGCTTTGAGTACGGCAGTGGTTTCGAAGGGGTGAAGATGCGCGGCAGTGAACACAACGACGCCTTCAACCCGGACGGCAGCACCAGGACCAACCACAGCGGGGGGGTGCAGGGGGGCATCAGCAACGGGATGGATATCTATTTCCGGGTAGCCTTCAAGCCTGTAGCCACCCTGTTGCAATCCTATGAAACCATTGACAAGGAAGGGGAAGCGGTAACGGTCCAGGGCAAGGGGCGCCATGACCCTTGTGTGGTTCCCAGGGCAGTCCCGATCGTGGAGGCCATGGCAGCCCTGGTACTGGCCGATATGTCCCTGCTCTCTCGCCTGTCCCGAATCTGACGGCCTGTTTGTGGCGTTTCGCTCATAAATAGTATCTTCCCGGCTCAAACCAATCGACATCTATGAGGAAGCTCGAGCTGCACTGGCAAATCCTGATCGGGATGCTGCTGGGGATCGTTTTCGGATTTGCAATGACCATCCCGGATTGGGGGGCTGCATTCGTCCAGGACTGGATCAACCCCTTCGGCACCATTTTCGTCAAACTCCTGAAGCTGATCGCCATCCCCCTTATCCTGGCTTCGCTTGTCAAGGGGATCTCGGACCTAAAAGATATTTCCAGTTTCAAGAATATCGGGTTGCGCACCATTGGCATCTATATCATCACCACGATCATTGCCATCAGTATCGGGCTTATCCTGGTCAACATCCTGCAGCCGGGCAAAGGTATCTCCCAGGAAACCATCGCCCAACTGGAACAGACCTATGCAAACGACGCCGGGGTAACCTCCAAGATTGAAGAAGCCAACCGGCAGCGCGAAAGCGGTCCGCTTCAATTCCTCGAAGACATGGTGCCCGACAATGCCTTCAATGCCCTGGGCGACAACTCCCTCATGCTGCAGGTGATCTTTTTTACGATTTTCCTGGGCATCAGCATGCTGCTTATCGGGGAGAAGGATTCCAAACCCCTCAAGAAATTTTTTGACTCCCTGAATGAGGTCGTCCTGAAAATGGTGGACCTGATCATGCTGACGGCCCCGGTTGCGGTCTTCGCCTTGTTGGCGAACGTCGTGGTAACCTCCGGGGACCCGGACCTGTTGCTGGCCCTGCTCAAATACGCCGGGGTAGTGGTGCTTGGCCTGGTGCTGATGATCGTGTTCTACAGCCTGGTGGTGGCGACTTTCACCCGGTACAACCCCTGGACCTTCCTCAAGAAGATCAGCCCGGCCCAGTTGCTGGCATTTTCAACGAGCTCCAGCGCGGCCACCCTTCCGGTTACGATGGAACGGGTGGAGGAACACATCGGCGTGGATAAGGAAGTGTCCAGTTTTGTGTTGCCTGTGGGGGCCACCATCAACATGGACGGTACCAGCCTGTACCAGGGCGTGGCCGCCGTATTCATTTCCCAGGCCCTTGGATTCGAACTGAGCCTTGCGGGGCAGCTGACCATTATCCTGACCGCCCTGCTGGCCTCCATCGGTTCGGCCGCCGTTCCGGGGGCGGGCATGGTGATGCTGGTGATCGTGCTGGAATCCATCAATTTCCCGGCAGATAAGCTGGCCATAGGGCTGGCCCTGATATTTGCGGTCGACCGGCCCCTGGACATGCTGCGGACGGTCGTGAACGTGACCGGCGATGCCACCGTGGCCATGATGGTTGCCAAATCCGTCGGCAAACTGGGAAAGCCAAAGGTGAAGAACTGGGACGACCACCTGGACGAAGTAACGCCTAAATGAACGACATGAATATCTGTTTCCTGATGTATCCCTGGGACGAGATCGACCCGGAAAACGATACGAGCCTGGCCCTGCTCCACGAATGTGTCCGCAGGGGGCACGGTGTGGCGGTTTGCAGCCCGGCCAACCTCACCATCCGCAACAGCGTCACCAATGCGTTCTGTACGGTTATCAACCGAATGGAAAAGGTGCCCGGGAACCTGAAGGCATTCTATAAAAAAGCCACGACCCGGGAGGAAATGCTGCCCCTGGCAGGTTTCGACGTGATCTTTATGCGGGCCAACCCGCCCCTGGACCCGCTGATGCTGAACTTCCTGGATTCCGTCAAGGACGACGTGTTTATCGTAAACTCCCTCCGGGGCCTCCGGGAAGCGAATAACAAGCTCTACACCGCCGCTTTCGGGGATACCCACAGCAACATCATCCCCACCACGCATGTATCCAAAAACAAGAACTACCTCATCCGGCAGATACAGGAATCCAAATCGGACCGGATGATCCTCAAACCTCTCAACGGTTATGGGGGCTCCGGGGTGATCCTGATCGAGAAATCGGCCATGTCCAATATCAATTCCCTCCTGGATTTCTACATCAGCAATTCCGACGGGTCTTCCAATTATGTGATCCTGCAGGAATATATCGAGGGGGCCGAGCAGGGGGATATCCGCATCCTGCTCCTCAACGGGGAGCCTATAGGGGCGATGCGGCGGATTCCCGGTTCGGGTGACCACCGGTCCAATGTTTCGGCCGGGGGTTCCGTGGCCAAGCACACGCTCACCAAACAGGAAAAGGCGCTTTGCAAGCAGATTGGTCCCCGCCTGGTCAGCGATGGCCTGTATTTTGTCGGGATTGACGTGATCGGCGGGAAGCTCGTGGAAGTCAATGTCATGTCCCCGGGCGGGATCACCTATATCAACAAGGCCTATAAGACGAAGGTGCAGACCAAAGTGATCGACTTTATCGAAAGCCAGGTGATGGATAAGCTCAAAGCCTTCGACCGCCGCTCCCGCCTGAGAAAAGAGGTGGAGGATGCTTAGGTTGCCGGTGGGGGAAATGGTCCGCCTTATCGGGCAGGAAACCCCATTTGAAGCCGTTGCCGATGATTACTCCTTCCGGATAAAGATCGAAGAATACGCCCCCCTCGTTTGCGGGGCGGTCCACGACGGGCATCAATTCCGCAAATCCCTGTGGGAAAGGTGTACGCACTCCGAGTATGAGCGCTGGTACGAGGAAGACCCCTGTACCCTCGAAATGGTCAAAGACCACCCCATCACCCTTGCAGGCTGTGACAGCCGCTTTGAATACGACCTGAACCGCCCCCCTGAAACAGCCATCTATGAGGATGCCTGGGGCAAAAAGCTGTGGAAGTCGCCCCTGCCGGAATCCGAGCACCGCAGGAGCCTGGATAAGCATCAGGCCTTTTACCGGGTGGTGCACGCATTGATCGGCAAACTGGAGGCCCTGCACGGGGCTGTTCTCGTTATCGACATGCACAGCTACAACCACAAGCGCTGGCAGCGGGAGGTCCCTACCTGGAACCTGGGAACCCGGAACATCGACAACATCCGGTTCGGGGCCCTGGCGGAAACCTGGAGGTCCCGCCTGGCCGATATGGCCCTGCCCCATGGCATACCGGCAACCTCCCGCATCAACGATACCTTTCAGGGAAACGGATACTTCCTGAAATACATTACAGGCAATTTTGAAAATACCCTGGTGCTGGCCACCGAAATCGCCAAGGTGTATTGCGACGAGCTGAGCGGCATCCTCTACCCCGAAGTGGTTTCTGCCGTTAGAAGGCAATTGAAAGAATTGATACCTTTGCAACTGGCCGAATTCCGAAAGTCCCTCTGACAAATCCGGCCGACCAACCAGCAATTACACCCTCATTTGCGATGACAGAACCACAAATTCACCCGGACCTCCAGCAAAAATTTGCGAGGGTACTTGAAATAGACACCCACCTGGACCGGCTGGTCAAGCGAATCGAATTGCTGCAATACATCAACCCGCTGAATACCGAGAAGGAAAAGCACCGGTTCTTTGCTTCCAAGTATACGGAAACGCCCCAGTTCAAATACCCGAAACTCAAATTCGACCCGTATAAGCTGCACCGGCTGTTCTTTGCCCACAAACTGGACCGGATCGAAGACCCGGTGATCCGGAACCTGTATAAGGAAGTAATCTATTTCTACGCCAACATGGTGCAGTGTATTGAAACGATTGGGCAAACCAAGCGTTTCTATTACAACTCCCTGCGGGTTTACGGGACGCCGACGGAGAAGGATGTGGAGAATGCGCGTTTTATCTTGCATTTTGAGGATGAACCCGGGTTTGCCAATATGGAAAAGCGGTACAGCCCCGAAGATGCCCGCGCCTATTTTGAGGAATTTGCCCGCCAATACGACTTCCCCCTGGACATCCGTTTTTCCACCCATATCGCCGCAGAAGCCATGGTGAGCAACAGTACCCGCAGCCTGCTCATCAAGCGCAATGCCCGCTTCAGCGATAACCAGCTGCTTACCCTGGCCCACCATGAAATCGGGGTCCACCTGGTGACCACCTTCAACGGGATCTCCCAGCCCCTGAAGATTTTTTCCAACGGCCTCCCCAAAAATGTGGAGACCCAGGAGGGGCTGGCCGTATTTAGCGAATACATGGGTGGGGCTTTGACTTTAAAGAGGCTAAAAGAATTGGCATACAGGGTTTTGGCATCAGACAGCTTAAGTAAAGGTTACGGTTTTTCCGACACCTTTGACCTGATCCATAACCAGTATAAGCTCAACCGGGACGCAGCGTTCACCATCACGCTCCGCGCCCATCGCGGGGGCGGGTTTACCAAGGACCGGTTGTACCTCAGCGGGCTCAGGCGTATTTACAAACGCTACCTGCGGGAGGAGTCCATGGACCGGATGCTTACTGGGAAAGTTGCCCTGGACTACGAAAAACCAATCGCCTACCTGCAGGAACTTGGTTTGGCGGTAAAGGGGCCGTATCAATGCCTGAGCTTCCGGGAAAAGCGAAATCAGAACCCCACCCTGGATTTTATCCTTAACAATCTGAAATAGGGGGGAGGCCAACCTGGCTGCGGGCTACTCCAGGAATTTGCCGCGAACCTCTGGTGTGGGCACCATGCAGTCGGAGGTCCGTCCAAACCAGCCGTACCGGTTCCGGGCAACCAGGTCGTATACCCAGTCGCGTAAAACCCTGGGGATCCAGCCGGTCAGGATCGGCAGCCACCCGTATCCCCGAAGGTCCCGGGCAATTTCCAGGGCCGCATCCGATTTGACGTAATAGGCCACCCCCGGGTCAATCAGGATGATCGAGTCCACCTCGGCGGTGTCTATCCCCCGATCCCGGGTGAGCTCTTTGGCTGTCGGGCCCTGAAGGGGCGCTAGGCGGAATACATCCCCCCGGTCGTTGCGGATAACCCGTTGTACGGCCGCATTGCAGAGGTTGCATACCCCGTCGAAAAGGATGATTTTTTTACCAGGCGGGATTTCCATGATGCAAAGATACGTCGGCAGCAGCTAAAAATCGCAGCATCTATTTCCTGGCCGCCTCCACCAGTTCCAGTTGGTCCACACTCACGTTGGTGGTAAACTGCCCGTAGTTCACAATGGCCTTGTTCTTCTCGATGCTGTCGATGCTTCCAACGGCTTTGCTGTCCTGCAGTCGGACACGGTCGCCAATTTTCAGGACCGGTTTTGGCCGGGTCGCTTCTTTTTTCGCGGCTTCTTTCTTGCGATCCTCCTTTTTCTTGCGGATGGCCTTAACCTCCTTTTGGGCCTCCCTGGCAATTGCTGCCTTTTCCTTTTTTTCCTGTTCGCTTTCCCGGGCCGTCTTCTTTTTCCGTTTGCTGTTCTCTGTTTCCACGATGCGGAGCAGCTCGGAGATCAACGGCCTTTTCTTTTTGTTCTGGAAATACTGTTCGGCGGCCTTGTCTACCTTGGTGCCCAGGTGGATCATGCGCTGGTGGTAGTCGTAGAGTTCCTGGTAGCTGCTCAGTTTGTCCCGGAGCCTGGTGTTCAGTTCCTCCAGTCTCGATGCCTCTTCCCGGGCCTTGCTTTCTTCCTCCTGCAGGCGGTCCCCGGTCTGCGCCATCTTGCTGCGTTCTTTCTGGAGTTTGGCAATGCTTTCGTCAAAGCGGACCTTGCCACGGGAAACCTTTTTCTTGGCCTTGTTGATCAAGCTATAGGGGATCCCGTTTTTCTGGGCGACCTCAAAGGTAAAGGAGCTTCCCGGCTGCCCCATTTCCAGGCTGAAGGTCGGTTCCAGCGTCTTTCGGTCGAACAGCATATTGGCATTGCTGGCGTGAGGCAATTCCCCTGCCAGCGCTTTGAGGTTGGCGTAATGGGTGGTAATCACCCCATAGGATTCCCTTTCATAGAATGTTTCCAGGAAGGTTTCCGCCAGCGCCCCGCCCAGCTCCGGGTCACTGCCCGTACCGAACTCGTCGATCAGAAACAGCGTGTCCCCGTCGCATTTCCGCAGGAAGCGATTCATGTTTTTCAGCCGGTAGGAATAGGTGCTCAGGTGGTTTTCAATAGACTGGTTGTCCCCGATATCGGTGAGTACCTGGCCGAAGAGGGAGCAGGAACTCCGTTCATGTACCGGGATCAGCATCCCGCTTTGCAGCATGAGTTGCAGGAGCCCGATGGTTTTCAGGGTAATGCTTTTCCCGCCCGCATTGGGGCCCGAAATCACGATAATCCGGTTCTCCGGATGGAGTTCAATGGTCTGTGGCCACGTTTGCAGCCCCTGTTTCCGGTTGCTGAGCAGGAGAAGCGGGTGATAGGCTTCCTTGAGGAAATGGCGTCGCTCCTCGTTGATTTCCGGCAACCTGCCCCCATATTTCCCTGCATACCGGGCCTTTGCGGCGGTAAGGTCGATCTCCGTCATGATTTGCTGATAGCGGGCCAGGTCCGGGATATATTCCCGCATTACCCCGCCAAGTGCCCGGAGGATCCGGTGGATTTCGTCCCGCTCGTCCAGTTCGAGCAACTGCAATTCCCGGCTCAGCCGCTGGGTGGCTTCCGGCTCTATATAAACGATGCTCCCTGTTTTGGAGGTGCCCAGCACATTGCCTTTTACCTTGCGCCTGTACATGGCCTTTACGGCAAGCACGCGACGGTTTTCCACCACCGATTCCCGGATCTCATCGAGGTAATCTGCCCGCTGGCAGGAGGCCAGCGCGGCATTGAAGCTCTTGTTGATTCCCTCACGGGCCTGGTTCATCTTCCGGCGGATATCCTGCAGGGCGTCGGAGGCATCGTCCCGTATTTCCCCGAAACGGTCGATTACGCTCCCAATGCGTTCGGGGATGATGCTGTGGAAGGTGGCCTGCGATACCCAGGCATGCAATTCCGGGTAGTATTCCGCGAACTTTTGGAAAAACTTCTGGTGGTCGCGGATAAGCCCGGCGAGGTCTGCCATATGGCGGAAGGATTCCACCGGCAACAGGCTGTTCTCCACCCTGAGCATCCCCAGGGCTTCGTCCAGCGGTTCAAACCCGTGGTTGGGGATGGTATTGTCATTTTCAAAGGATGCCAAATACTCGGACGTCCTGTTGAGCGCCTGGTGCAAAGAAGCGGTCTCCCGGTAGGGTGCCATTGCCCGGACGGCCGACCTGCCCGGGTCCGTATGGCAGAAAGCTTCCAACTGCCTCAGGACCTGGGGGAATTCCAGATCCTCCAGTGTTTTTTTGGTTATGCGTTTCACAGTATAAAAACAACCAGCCAAAGGTAAGGAATGCCATGGTAAAACCAGCGGGCGGTGCCGTTTCACGAACTATTTATGCGATGTGCTTCCTTATGGGTTTTTGTACCTTGCAGGCTTTATATCAAGAAGGAATGCCCTGTTTAACATGAACGTGAAAATTGACAATTCCTGGAAGCAGCTCCTGCAGCCGGAGTTTGAGAAACCGTATTTCAGCGACCTGGCCGAATTTGTAAAGAGGGAGTACCGCACCCATTCCTGCTATCCCAGGGGGCAGGAGATCTTTGCGGCCTTTGACCATTGCGCCCCGGAGGCTGCAAAAGTGGTCATTATAGGCCAGGATCCGTATCACGGCCCGGGCCAGGCCAATGGATTGTGTTTTTCGGTGAGGGACGGGATTCCCCATCCGCCCTCCCTGGTCAATATTTTCAAGGAGATTCAGCAGGACCTGGATAAGCCGTATCCCGAAAGCGGTGACCTGGGCCGATGGGCGCGGCAGGGCGTATTGCTGCTGAATGCCACCCTTACGGTCCGGGCGCATCAGGCCGGCAGTCACCAGAAGCAGGGATGGGAGACTTTTACGGATGCCGCGATCCAAAGGCTGGCGGCGGAAAGGGAAAACCTGGTCTTCTTCCTGTGGGGCGGTTATGCCAAGCGCAAGGCACCCCTGATCGATTCAAAAAAGCACCACATCCTGACTTCGGGCCATCCTTCGCCCCTCAGTGCCAACCGCGGCCTCTGGTTTGGCAACGGGCACTTTGGGAAGGCCAATGACATCCTCAGGGAGCAGGGTCGGGAACCCATCGACTGGTAGGGGGCAAGCCACACTGTAAAAGCCAGGCCTATGGAGGTGCCGATTCGGTCGCGCCGATTGAGGAGGCTGTATTTACAGGAAAAACGCGGGCTTACCTCAGCAACTGACTTGCTGCGGGTTTATTAGAAATTAACTTTAAATCAAAAAGGGTATCAACCACGTTTTCAATAACCTGGATATTTATTTGGTCCTGACTCCACTCCGTGACCGAAAGCCAGGAGCGAATGTCGTCAAGTTGCTGGCCGTAACGCAGGGCCAGGGTCCTGTCGATGCTGGGGATTGATTTAAATTCCACGGTGAAGGTGTTGATGACCTCCAGGATGTGATTGAGGATTCCGGCATTTTCGGCCGCAAACGCCCTTCCTGCCACTAAAATAAAACAAGGCCAGGGGGTGGGGCAAATCCCCAGTCGCCGGAAAACCCCAGAATCCACCAAGGGCTGTGTGGTAAAGCGCTCCCACATAAAGTAATCCGCCTCTCCGGCGGTGAGGGCAGATACGGCACCTTCCAGCGTATCAACCACCTCGAAGCGCAGCATACCGGTATCCCAACCGCGGTTTTTTGCATTGACGAAAGCCATCAGATGGCTGCCGCTGCCGTAACGGCTGATTGCCGCCCGGGCAGATGCCAATTCCCCCACCTCACGGAAGCGGCTGTTTTGGGCCACATGGATCCCCCAGTGCAGGGGGGAGGCAACAAATTCCTGGACAATGACGGCATCCAGGCCTTCGGCAGCCGCCTTGACGAATCCCTCTGTCAGCAGCAGGGCCATATCGGCACTTCCTGTGCGCAACATATCACACATTTTCCCGGTACCCTGGGGGATATCTGTCCATTCCAGGTCAATGCCCCGTTCAGCGAACGCCCCTTCCTGCAATGCAAGGTGCCAGGGAAGGTTGAAGTGTTCGGGTACGCCGGCAATTCGGATGGGCTCAGACATGGTGTACAGGTTTAAAAGAGGGCATCCAGGGTGTGGTTTATCAGGCGGTCAATGGTCTGTTCGGGTGATTTTGAAAATTCCCCCCGCAGCCGGTTGGCCAGGATAGCGCTCAGGGAAGCTGCGGAATGCCCGAGCAGGCCGGCCATCGCCAGGATGCCTGCGGTTTCCATTTCCATATTGGTAATCCGGAGATCGCCGTGACGGAAAGCAGCCAGCCGTTCCAGGAAATTTGCCTGTTGAAGCGGCAGGCGGAGGGATCTTCCCTGGGGGGCATAGAAGCCGGGGTTGGTAGCTGTAACCCCTCGGAATATTCCCGGCCCGTCTACCTGTGCAGTCAACTCCGGATCCGCCGCGACCACGTAGGGCACGGCATGCATTACTGGCCATTTCATAAAATCCAGCAGCCGGTATTGCATGTCAGCACGCTGCAGGTGTTCTCCCTGGTAATAATGAAGCAAACCGTCAAATCCCACTGCGTAATCGCTTAAAAGAAAGGAATCTAAGGGGATGTCTTCCTGCAGGGCACCTGACGTGCCCATTCGTACCAGCCGAAGACGGGTAAGTGAACTTTTCGGCATTCGGGTTTGGAAATCGATATTGACCAGGGCATCCAGTTCGTTGAGGACGATATCGATATTATCCGTACCAATACCGGTGGAAACCACGCTGAGCCTGTGCGGGCCCAGGTATCCGGTGTGGGTGGTGAATTCCCGGTTGGATTTGGTGCATTCCAGGGTGTCGAAATGCCTGGAAACCCGGGGCACCCGTTCAGGGTCACCTACCAGGAGGATGGTTTCGGCAATATCTTCCGGCAATAATTTCAGGTGGTAGACGGAGCGATCCGCATTCAGGATGAGTTCGGAGGGCTCCAGGGACATGTCAGAGTTTTAGGATGCGCCCTGAATCTGTGTTGTATAGGAAGTTGTATTTAAGGGCGCCGCCCAGATAGGCTTCATTGTCGCGGATCACTGAGTAATAGCTCGTTTTGCGGTCCAGGATGTCCTTGCCTGTTTTGTTGAGCCGGACCGGGCTGAACGAGCTGAAAAGAGGTTTGAGATTGGTCAGGATCCGCTGGTATTGCGAATCCCCGAAACCATACCATCCCTGGTTGTTCAAAAGGAATTTCATCAGGGCTTTCTTGCTGGTTGGTTTCTCATCCGCCACAGCCTTAAGGACGCGGTTTTCCAGTTCGTTAAGGCCGTTCCGTATGGAGGGGAACCGCTTCAGGTGGGCCTGTATCGAATTCTCCAGGTAATCGAAGTGGTAATTTTCGAAATCGGTCAGGTTTTCCAGGCGTATCGGATTGTCACTGCAGTAGAGTTGCCAGACGTAATCCGCATATTCGATATCGTCCTGTGAAAGTTCCACCCGCTGGTCGTATAGTTTACGGATCTGGTCCTCATCCAGTTCGGACAACCCCAGCAATTGTTCCCCGGATTCCTGGTTCCCGCTGCAGGCCAGGGTGATCTGTGCATGCCTGCGGTGGGTTTTCAACCAACTGATCACAGCCAGCATGTTGATCTGGCAAAACAGGTCGTATTCGAACCAGAGAACGATTTCATCCTGCTGCTTGTGGTTGCATAGGGAACGATACTCCTTCAGCGTCTTTTCGATAAACCAGGATTTGCTGACATTGTAGTTCTTGTGGAGAAAATCGAACCGGGTTTTCCAAAACGCCTCACTACCCACGTTGGTCTCCGTCTTTCCTTCACAGAGCATTTCCCGCCAGGTAATAATGTCCCCCTTCAACTTCAGTTCTTGTAATCGCTGGGTAAAACTATCCCCGTTCGTTATGTGCAATTGGGAACTCATTTTCGGACTATTGGTTGCGGTTCTGACCCATAAATGTAACACTTCATCGATTAATACCAAAAATAATTAACAGATACTCTTCGGGTTAACCGCCGACACGCTTTACGTTAAACCCCTTATCCTTAAGGAGTTCCATAATTTGATCCCGATAGTCTCCCTGAATCAGGATCCTGTCGTCCTTGTAGGAGCCGCCAACGCCAAGGGTTTTCTTGATTTCGCGCGTCAGGGTGTTAAAATCCGAATCGGCCCCGGTGTAGCCCTCCAGGATGGTGACAGGTTTCCCGCGCCTTTTTTCATATACACAGCGGATAGGGGCCTCCTGCATCCATACGGGATTGGGGTCGCCGCTTTCGGGGCTGTCAGGTTCCGGCTCCGGCTCGTGGTCGGGAAACAGGTTTTTGAGTTGGTCGCTCAGGTCCATGCTGTGTTATTTTTTGACAAGCCCCAGTTCGACCAACCGCTCATGAAGGAATTCCCCGGCCGTAATATCTTCAAAGCCCTTGGGATGCTCCTCGTCGATGCAGTGTTCCAGGCAATTGAGAGGCATGCTGCTGATGGGGTGCATAAAAAACGGGATGGAATAGCGGGAAGTCCCCCAAAGCTCCCGGGGTGGGTTTACCACCCTGTGAATCGTGGATTTTAGCCGGTTGTTGGACAATCGGGACAACATATCCCCGACATTGATCATCAACTGGTCTCTGGACGCGATGGCATCGATCCATTCCCCCCGGTGGTTTTGTACCTGCAATCCCCGTCCGTGGGCCCCCATAAGCAGGGTGATCAGGTTGATGTCCCCATGGGCGGCCGCACGTACGGCGTCCTTCGGCTCCTCGGTAATGGGCGGATAATGGATGGGGCGGAGGATGGAATTCCCGTTGCGGATGTAGGGGTCGAAATAATTTTCCGGGAGTTCCAGGCGCAGTGCCAGGGCACGCAACACATATCTGGCCGTCTTTTCGAGCATTTTGTAGGCTTCCCTTCCAACTTTATTGAATTCGGGCAATTCGGAAACCTGGACATTCTCCGGGTATTCCCTTTCCAGTTCGGGATCCGCTTCCACATATTGCCCAAAATGCCAGAATTCCTTGAGGTCGCCTGCTTTCCGGCCCTTGGCGTGTTCTTTCCCGAAGGACGTGTAGCCGCGTTGCCCGCCGATCCCCTCGATTTCATATTTCGCCTTGACATCCGGCGGGAGGCTGAAGAAGTTCTTGACTTCCCGATAGAGGTCTGCCACAAGCTCATCGGACAGGAAATGCCCGCTGAGGGCCACAAAGCCTATTTCTTCGAAAGCCCCTCCAAGCTGGTCTACAAATGCCATTTTCCGCTCTGGGTCGCCGGAGATGAAATCGCGCAGGTCTGCGCTCGGGATGTGGTCCATAAAGAGATGCGTTTCCGGGATCAAAGTTAATAAAATAATAGGCCATCTTGCCTTTGAATATGTAGATTTGTGCCGGAATCCCCCGTTGATACGATCATGGAAAACACCTCTGATAAATTGGATTACACTGCCTTCCGGGTACCCGGGGAAGTGCAGCTTCAGCTGTATCGCGACATGTTGCGCCCACGGCTGATCGAAGAGAAAATGTTGATTTTATTGCGACAGGGTAAGATCTCCAAATGGTTCAGCGGGATCGGACAGGAAGCGATTTCCGTAGGTGTCACGGCCAGCTTGCGGCCGGAGGAGTTTATCCTTCCCATGCACCGGAACCTGGGGGTTTTTACATCCAGGAACGTCCCCCTGTACCGGTTGTTTGCCCAGTGGCAGGGGAAAGCGAGCGGTTTTACCAAGGGGAGGGACCGAAGCTTCCACTTCGGGAGTATGGAGCACCGGATCGTAGGGATGATTTCCCACCTGGGACCCCAGCTGGGGGTGGCTGATGGGATTGCCCTGGCAGATTTGCTGCAGGGTCGCCAACAGGTGACTGCGGTCTTCACCGGGGAAGGGGCGACCAGTGAGGGGGATTTTCACGAGGCGCTGAATGTGGCATCGGTTTGGGGGTTGCCGGTGCTTTTTTGCATTGAGAACAACGGCTATGGCCTCTCAACGCCTGTATCTGAACAGTACCACTGTGAGAACCTGGCCGACCGCGGCAGCGGATACGGGATGGAGGCGCATATCCTCGATGGCAATAACATCCTCGAGGTGTATTCCGCAATCCGGGAATTATGTGAAAGCATGCGCAGCCGGCCCCGCCCCGTTCTGATCGAATTCAAGACTTTCAGGATGCGCGGGCATGAAGAAGCCAGTGGTACCCGTTATGTGCCGGATGACCTGCTGGAACACTGGGCCAGTCGCGACCCGCTTGAAAATTTCGCCATCCACTTGCGCAACAGCGGCCTCTTAAGCGAGGTGAAGGAGGTTCGGATGAAGAAGGAAATCCAGGAGGAAATTGACAGGGAACTGGATCGGGCCTTTCAGGAGGGGGCCGTTGATTTTGATCAAAGTATTGAGTTAGGTGATGTATTTAAAAAATTTGATTATGAGGAGTTTAAAACATCCGAAAAAACAGAAGACATCCGTTTGGTGGACGCCATCTCCCAGGGCCTGAGACAGAGTATGGAGCGCCACGATAACCTGGTCCTGATGGGACAGGATATCGCTGGTTACGGGGGAGTGTTCAAGGTGACCGAGGGCTTTGCCGAAGCCTTTGGCACAGAACGGGTCCGCAATACGCCAATCTGCGAATCCGCCATCGTCTCTGCGGGGATGGGATTGTCACTCGGGGGCATGAAGGCCGTAGTGGAGATGCAGTTCTCGGATTTTGTGACTTCGGGTTTCAACCCCATTGTCAACTACCTGGCCAAGGTACACTATCGCTGGGGAGAACCTGCGGATGTGGTGATCCGGATGCCCTGTGGCGCCGGCGTGGGGGCCGGCCCCTTCCATTCCCAGACCAATGAAGCCTGGTTTACCAAGGTTCCCGGCCTGAAAATAGCCTATCCGGCGTTTCCGGCCGATGCCAAGGGCTTGCTGGCCACCGCGATCAACGACCCCAACCCGGTGCTGTTCTTCGAGCACAAGGGGCTATACCGCTCCCTCTACGGGCCGGTACCTGCAGACTATTACACCCTCCCCTTTGGCCGTGCCGGACATCTCAGGGAGGGCAATTCCGTCAGCCTGATCACCTATGGTGCCGGGGTACACTGGGCCCTGGAGGCAATCGACGAATTGGGGCTGAAAGACGTGGACCTGCTGGATCTCCGCACCCTTTGCCCGCTGGATACCGAAGCGGTCTTTGCCTCGGTGCGCCGTACCGGAAAGGTCCTGTTGCTGCAGGAAGACAGCCTCTTCGGGGGGATCGCCTCGGACCTGGCGGCCATGATAGCGGAAAACTGCTTTGAGTACCTGGATGCCCCTACCCGCCGCGTTGGTTCCCTTGAAACACCTGTGCCTTTTGCCAGGAGCCTGGAAGCGGGGTACCTCCCCAAGGCCCGGTTGCGGGCAGCACTCAGGGAGTTGTTGGCCTACTGAATACGCACCGAAACCCCTTCTGATTCTGGATTGCCGTAACAACTATATCTGTTTGAGACATCTGTAAGCCCGCGTCCTACGTATATATTGGACAAATCAAATTATATGAGACAAACAAGCCTATTTATGCTATTGGCCGTGGTAGCCATGCAGTCCTGTTCCATCAGCAAAGATGTAAGGGAGAAACGCAACCTGATCAGCGGTACCTGGACACTCACCGATATTGTGTATGCGAACAACCAGGGCACCTTCAAGGCCACCCTTTTTGACGATGCGGATGCCATCTGCTACGAGGGAAGCGAGTGGTTTTTCCGGGACAACAACAGTACCGGCCGTTATACCATCGAGCAGGGGAGCCTATGCAACGGGGGTGACCGGTTTTTCCGGTGGTCCGTCATTGAACAACCGGAAAGCTATAACCCGACCTTTCAGTTCAAATTCATCGACGAGAACCGGAAGGACGTTTCCGGAGGCTACGGCTATCGCATGACGCTTGAAAAACTAACGGCATCCGAAATGGAAATGCGCTCCAACGTCCGCGTCGACGGGCAACCGGTAAGCGTGATCTATCAATTTATCAAAAAGTAACAAATGAAAATCCAAAGTATACGAATTGCCAGTTGGGTCCTTATACTGGGCCTGGCGATCGGTTGCAATACCGTTAAAAATGCAAACAACAAACAAAAGGGAGCCGTCATTGGCGCCGGCAGCGGCGCCGTCATCGGCGGGGTCATCGGCAACAATGTAGGCAAGGGCAATACGGTCCTGGGCGCGATCATCGGAGGTGTGGTCGGCGGTGTGGCCGGCGGCTATATCGGCGACCGGATGGACCGGCAGGCGGAACGCATCGAGGAGGAACTCCCCGGGGCGGAGGTCAAAAGAGTGGGAGAGGGGATCAACGTGACCTTCACCCAGGACCAGGGCGTGCACTTTGCCACAAACAAGTCAGCCATTGAGGGGGCTTCAGTGACCACCCTGAACAAACTGGCCGGCATCTTCAAGGAATATCCCAAAAGCGTCATCCTGGTCGAAGGGCATACGGATAGTGCGGGCCCGGAAGACTACAACATGAGCCTGAGCCAGCGCCGCGCAGAGTCTGTTGCCAACTACCTGATTGCGCAGGGGATTGATGCGGACCGCTTCACCGTCAAATGGTACGGCGAAAACCAGCCCAGGGCCACCAATGAAACGGCCGAGGGCAAAGCCCAGAACCGCCGTGTCGAATTGGGAATTATTGCCAGCGAAGCCCTGAAGGAAGAAGCCCGGAAGGAAACAGGCGGAAACTAATCGTATTTCCTGTTTAATTAAATCCCGGCCCGCCGCCGGGATTTTTTTATTTCCCGTAACTTCCGGAAATGGAATCTGCGGAGATCGGTATTGTGGGAGGCGGGCTTTCGGGCCTGGTGGCGGCTATTGAGCTTTCCCGCGCCGGAAAGCAGGTACGGGTCTTTGAAAAACACCCGTACCCCCGGCACAAGGTGTGTGGGGAGTACCTGTCTGCGGAAGTAGTGCCTTATCTGGAATCCCTCGGGGTATCGCTGGGGGATGCCCCGGCCATCCGCCGGCTCCGGTTGCAATCCCTGAAGGGTGCTGCCGTAGAAGTCGGGTTGCCCCTCGGGGGGATTGGTATCAGCCGCTACGCCCTGGATAACCGCCTCTACGAGGTTGCTTGCCAATTGGGTGCCCGTTTTGAGTTCGGCAATGTCAGGCAACTCCGGACCAGGGCGGAAGGCGTTGAGGTACAGGCCGATTCGGGCTGTTTTGACACAGGCCTCCTGATCGCTGCCTGGGGCAAGCGAAGCAACCTGGACCGCCAACAGGAACGCCCATTTTTTCAAAACAACTCCCGGTGGATGGCCATTAAAAGCCACTATCGCGCAGACTTCCCCGAAGACCTTGTGGGCCTGTATACTTTTCCCGGAGGCTACGGCGGACTTTCATGCACCGAAACCGGCGCGGTGAATTTTTGCTATCTCATCCGGGCGGACCACTTCCGTACCTCGGGAAGCCCGGAAGCCTGTACGGACCACCTGATTGCCCGCCACCCGGGCCTGAAGGCGGTACTGGAAAGCCGGGAGCCGCTGTTCAGGCGCCCCCTGGTTATTTCCCAGATATCCTTTGCCCCCAAGGATAAAAGCGGGGACGGACTCCTCTATGCCGGTGATGCTGCACGGCTCATCCACCCGCTCACCGGCAACGGAATGGCAATGGCTGTGCTGAGCGGCCGGATCCTGGCCAGGGAAATCCTGGAAAACCGCCCCCGGGGATCCGGGAGCTTTGCCGATCTCGCCAGGGCGTACGAGCTGGCCTGGAAAAGTGAATTCCGTTCCCGCCTGCGATGGGGCAGGACGCTGCAATGGGTATTGACCCGGTCGCGGATAACGGATTACCTGGTGGGTCTTTCCGGGCACTTCCCCGGCTTGGTTCCCAGGATCGTATCCGAAACCCATGGTAAAATACAGGAGGTATGAACCGCTTCGCATCCCGCAGTTCCGCACCCGAACAAATGGACGACCTGGCCCTGGACAGGCAACAACTTGCCCTGGCCCTGTCCGATATCCGGAGGGTCAATCGATTCCTTGGGGGGTACCGGACAAGCCTCGCCGGCCTGGAGCCCTACCTGGAAGCTGCCGGCGGGGACCCGCTCCATATCGTTGATATTGGTTGCGGGGACGGGGACTTCCTCATTTATTTGGCCAGGCACTGCAGGGACCGGCAACTAAACGTGCGGCTCACCGGTTGGGACTTCAACCCCAAAAGCCTCGAAAAAGCCCGGGAGGAGGCCCAGGATTTACCTGAAATCAGTTTTGAACGCCACGATATCCTGGAACTGCCCGAATTGCCTTCCGGTGCCCTGGTGATCTGCAACCTTTTTCTGCACCACTTTTCGGATGCGGATATCGGCAAACTGCTCCGGAATTGGATGGGCCAGTCACCCAAAGCTATAATTATCAATGATTTGAACCGGAATCCCGCGGCATATTATTTGTTCTGCCTTTTTGGGCTTATTTTTATGAAGTCGCCAGTGGCTGTTTCAGACGGTAAAATATCCATCCTGCGGGCGTTTTGCCGCCGGGATATCGAACGGATATCGGCCGTACTTCCCGATACGCGTTTTAGCCTCAGGTGGCGATGGGCCTTCAGGTACCTGTGGATACTGGAGCCCGATAAATAATTGCTATGAATGATGTACGAATTGTTACGGCCCGTAGGGCACTGCCCGCTTTCTGCCGTACGACCGAAGAAATACTGCCTTATGTCGATGCCTGGCTGGGGGAAGAACCCGAAAGGCTCAGGCGCAAGGCCTTGAAAATATTCGAAGGGGCAGGGGTGGACCGGCGATACGGTATTATGGACCTGCCGGAGGTATTTACCCCGGGGAGTTTTGAGGAAAAGAACCGTAGCTATGCAGCCGGCGCAAAGGAACTCGGGAAACAGGCGATAAACAATTCGCTCAAGGCATCCGGATGGTCCCCTGAATCCCTGGATATACTTATAACGGTAAGTTGCACCGGCATCATGATCCCTTCCCTGGACGCTTACCTGATCAACGACCTCGGGCTGCGCGGAGACATCATCCGGTTGCCCGTAACGGAAATGGGATGCGTGGCCGGGGTGTCCGGACTGATCTACGCGAACCGCTTCCTGAAAGCCGGAGGTGCCCGCAGAGCAGCGGTCCTGGCCGTTGAATCCCCTGCGGCCACCTTTCAGCATACGGACCACTCCATGGCTAACATTATCAGTGCGGCCATTTTCGGCGATGGCGCATCCTGTGTATTGCTCAGCAATGAGGAAGACGCCACGGGTCCCCGGATTGTTTCAGAGGGGATGTACCATTTTCCCGGCACCACGCACCTGATGGGGTTTGATCTGACCAACCACGGCCTCAAAATGGTGCTGGATCCTGAAGTGCCTGAGGCCATTGCCGGGAATTTCCAAAAACTCCTCGGGCCATTCCTGGAAAGTGCAGGTTACGGGAAGGCAGATTTGAGGCACCTTGTCTTCCATCCAGGGGGCCGGAAAATTGTGGAAACCGTGGAAAGCCTGTTCAGGGAACAGGCGGCCAACATCGACAAGACGAGGGAGGTCCTTAGGCGGTACGGCAATATGAGCAGTGCGACCGTCCTTTATGTGCTACAAGCCTTTATGGAGGATCCGGACCTGGAACCCGGTTTGGCCCTCATGCTGAGTTTCGGGCCGGGATTCACCGCCCAGCGCGTACTCCTCAGTTTTGACAAATAGTAAATTGAAATACAAATAGTTACAACGTTTATGTTGCAGGATACTTCAAAGGATTGGGCGCTAATTTTGGGGGGAAGCAAAGGACTGGGCATGGCCGCTGTAAAAAAACTGGCAGGGGTAGGCTTCCCGGTAGCGGTGGCACACCGTGACCCGAGAAAGGACCTGGATGCCATTCATGGGGAATTTGAGGACCTGAAGGCAAAAGGCGCCCGGGTCCGGCATATGAATTGCGATGCCATAGGCAGGGAGGGTCGTAGCCGTATACAGGAAGCGCTTTCCGGGGAATGGCTCGGGCCGGGGGAGAAACTGGGCCTGGTGGTCTACAGTATTGCCAGGGGAAACCTCAAACCCATGTCCGTGGAAGCAGGCGAAGCCGTGCTTACCGGCAGGGACCTTGAAATTACCGCAGAAGCCATGGCATTTGCATTCTACGACTGGGCCAGGGAATTGAAGGAACTCGGGCTTCTTTCAGATAATGCCAGCCTGCTGGCACTGACCAGTGAGGGTAGCAGGCGGATACTGCCGGCCTATGGTGCAGTAGGTGCCGCCAAGGCGGCACTGGAGTCACTTGTGCGGCAGATGGCTGTGGAATGGGCCGGGGAAGGCATCCGGGTCAATTGCATTCAGGCTGGTGTCACCGATACGGATTCAGTCAGGCGGATCCCCGGATCCGGTGAATTGCTGGAACACGCTGTCCGCCGTAACCCCAGCGGAAGGCTTACGCAACCCGGAGATGTGGCAGACGCCATCTACTTGCTCAGCCGCCCCGAAGCAGCTTGGATTACCGGAAACATCATTTGCGCAGACGGAGGAGAAAGGCTTTGTTGACCATGGAAAATGTCCTTCAAAATATTCTTGATCAGTTGCCCTACCGCAAGCCCTTCTTGTTTGTGGATAACCTCATTTCCGTAGGACCGGAAGGGGCGGAGGGGTATTATACGTTTCCGCCGGACAGCTGGTTTTACCAGGGGCATTTTCCGCAGTACCCGGTTACCCCGGGGGTCTTGCTGACGGAATGTTGTGCGCAAATCGGCGTGGTTTGCCTGGGGATTTACCTGGCTGCACAGTCCGCAGTCACCGCGGCACCCGGGGCACCTGCTTTTGCACTTTCCGATTCGGACATGGATTTTCTCCGGCCCGTTCTCCCCGGGGAACGGGTTCGCGTGGTCAGCCGGAAGGAGTATTTCCGCTTTGGGAAGCTGCGTTGCCGGGTACAACTCTTCAACGAAGCCAATGAATTGGCCTGCAAGGGCCAAATATCGGGGATGATTCAAAAGGGAAATCCATGAAACAGCGCGTAGTGGTTACCGGCCTGGGCATTTGTGCGCCGAACGGAATAGGTATTTCCGAATTTTCGGAGGCTATGTTCCGGGGGAGGTCCGGGATACGCTACATGGAAACCCTTCGGCAACTTGGTTTCCGATGTCCACTGGGAGCCGCCCCTGAGGTTCCCCAGGATATAATGGAACGTTATTTTTCGGCCCTTGAAAGACGCGGCCTTACGGCGACCGGGTTGATTTACGGGGCCATGGCGGGACAGGAAGCCTGGTATGATGCAGGCCTGGACGTTGCTCCTCCGGAGGAACCGGATTGGGATACGGGGGTGCTTTTCGGGACCGGGATCCTGGGGGTCGATACCTTCCGGGAAGCGGTGATGCAGGTAGATGCGGGGAATGTGCGCCGTTTGGGGAGTACCACGGTGCCCCAGACTATGGGCAGCGGGGTAAGTGCTTGGCTGGCTGGCAAGCTGGGGTGTGGCAATTGGGCCAGCGCCAATTCTTCGGCCTGCAGCACGGGCACCGAAGCCATTCTTCAGGCTTCCTGGCATATCCGGCAGGGCAGGGCACTGCGGATGCTGGTGGGGAGTTGTTCCGATTCCGGGCCCTATATCTGGGGAGGCTTTGACGCCATGCGCATCTTGTCTTCCCTGGATCCGGCAGATCCGGCAGCGGCCAGCCGGCCGATGTCGGCTAGGGCCTCGGGCTTTGTCCCGGGGTCCGGGGCTGGCGCTTTACTCCTGGAATCATTGGAAAGTGCCCGCAGTCGTGGCGCCCGTATTTATGCCGAAATACTCGGCGGGGCTGTAAACAACGGGGGTCAACGGGGCGGCGGTTCCATGACGGCAGCCAATGCCGAAGGGGTTCGTCGCTGCATACGGGGGTCTTTGGAGGATGCCGGGGTGGATTCAGGAGCCATCGACCTGATCAACGGGCACCTGACGGCCACCACGCGGGATCCGGAGGAAATCCGGAACTGGTGCCAGGCCCTGGGACGGTCCGGCAGGGATTTTCCCCTGATCAATTCCTCCAAGGATGTCCTTGGTCATGGCCTGGCAGCCTCGGGCAGCATGGAATCCGTGGGAACCGTGCTGCAACTCAGTCAGGGAGTTATCTATGGAAACACCAACGCCAGTGACCTGCACCCGGAAATCAGCCGGCAGATCGATCCCGCCTGCGTACCCGTCAAAAGCCGGAACCATCAGGTAAATATTGCCGCAAAAGCAAGTTTTGGTTTCGGCGACGTCAATTCATGTATTATTTTTAGCAGGCACAACACCTGATGCTATGAAAGATCACGCTCATTATGCCACCCTGAGGGAAATCATCCTTCCCTACCTGCCAGAGGATATCGATCCTTCCGGGATCGGGCCTGAAAGCCTGCTGATTGAAGAACTCAACATCAATTCTGCCCACCTGGTGGATATTGTGCTGGACGTGGAGGACCGTTTCGATATCCGCCTTGAAGACACGGATATGCAACAGATGCATTCCGTGTCGGATGCCTTGCGGATCATTGACACCAAGCTCGGAAATACCTGATTGGGTTTTGGGCGGGCTGCCTGGAATTCATTTTTTTGGGGTCCGGAATTTTGCACTTGCCATGACCTTGTTTTTTGCGGCGTATTTCCCGTTGGGCAATTTGTGCATCACGTGGATCTATTCGCGTTTCCCGGTCAGGCAGAGGGAGGAGCACCCCGCCAGGCCGGATATCTAATCCCGGGAGGTCCTGGAATGGCATTTATAGCTTGGGAAGCCCCGCAGAGTTGGGCCGGAAAAACTGAACCAGTTCGGACGGGGTGCTCAATTGGAGCGTTTTATTGCCGGCAATTGCGATAGGGTTTTGAAGCAGTACCGGGTTCTCATTCAACATTTTCAGCCAGTCGTCCGGGTGCAGGTCCCCGCTACCTGTATCCGGGGCATCCGGATGATCCACGGCGAGCATTTCGTTAAAGGGTTTGGCAAGTTTTTCCTGTAAACTTACCCAGACGGTATTCGCCAGTTTCGTCTTTGAAATATCCAGTTCCTGGATGGCCCTGTCTGCGCCCTGAAGATAACCCAGGGCCTGTTTTCCAAGCCGGGTTTCAGAATTGTAGATCAATGTCAGCTGGTTGTCGTCTGTTGCCAAAACGCTCATTCTATTTTTATTATCAGACCGGCTTGGGCCAGTCATTCCCTGTACCGGTCAGGACCGGCTTTTCATCTTTTCCTTGCGTTTGCTCAATTGCCTCCCCAAATCATCGGAGGCTTTTGCTATGGAGGCCTCAAAGCTGGCTGTGCTGGCTTCTGCGAACAAGCGGGGGCCAGGCAGGCTCAGGCGCATATTGCAGATCCTGCCGGTTTCGGGGCTCGACGTATTTTCCTTCTTGAAAAATACATCGGCACGGACAATAAAATCGTATTTGTCCACCATTTTGTCGATCCTGGCAGCGGCCAGTTCTTCCAGCCGTTTGCTGGCGGTGACCCCATCGTATTCAAAGTTGATATCCATTTCAAAATATTTACAAGAAAGATACATTTCGGGCGCCCCATTTCCAAATAATCGGACCCCAAAAACGAACTGGTTTGAACAAAGGCAGACTGCATAGATGCTCCCTTTCCGCATGGAGATTTCTTTTTTGGAACAAACGGCAATCCCAAACATCCGTATACCTCACCTGCCACGTAAATCTTATACGCCAAAACCGATTTACTCATGCATTCCATCAGCTACATGACCATACAGAGAGAAAGCCATATTCCCCGAAGCGAGCAAATTATGCGTTTGCTCCGCGAAGCCGTGTGTTTGCGCAGCCTGATAGTATCTTATCACTACGAACCCCATACAGAAAGACTCTTTTCAGTTCGTAGGGAACTCTGCGACCGGTTACTCACCTTTGAAGCCAGGTGCCGGGAATGCCGTCACCATTCGCTGCCCCTTTCTTTGGTTGCCGAATTCAGTCAGTTACAGAAGGAGGTCTTTTCCTATATCCGGGAAACCCGGGCCTGATTCAGTTTGCATTGGAGTCCCCTCCTTCATCCACAGGGCGCAAAAGGGAAGTAAGCACGCCGGTTATAAGGCTCAAAGCAATCACTGTCAGGGAAATCCACTCCGGCACTTCAATCTGGTGGGAAAACAACATTTTAAGGCCTACAAAGGCGAGGATCACCACGAGGCTGTAATTGATGTGCCGGAATTTCTGCAGCATGCGCGAAATCAGGAAATACATGGAACGCAACCCGAGGATCGCCAGGATGTTTGAGCTGAAGACCAGAAAGGGATCGGAAGTGATCGCCAGGATGGCCGGGATGCTGTCCAGAGCAAAGAGGATGTCCGTAAGCTCGATGACCACCAGGGCGATAAACAGGGGGGTCGCTGCGATGATCCCCATACGCCTGATAAAGAAATCGTGCCCGTAGAGGCGGGATGTCACCGGGAATATTCGCTTGAGCTGGCGGAAGACCAGGGATTTTTTCGGATCAAAATCGTGTTCGACAGAGCGGATCATCTTAAAGGCGGTATAGAGCAGGAAAACCCCGAACACATAGGTGATCCAGTCAAATTTGTTGATCAGGGCCACCCCAAAGATGATCATGAGCCCCCGGAAGATGATGGCCCCGAGGATCCCCCAGAAAAGCACCCGGTGCTGGAAAATCGGGGGTATGGCAAAGGAAGAAAAGATCACGGCGATCACAAATACGTTGTCCACGCTCAGGGAAAGTTCAATCAGGTACCCCGTGATGTATTTCAGCGTGGCATTTCCCGGGGTCAGGTTGCTGGGGTTTTCCACCAGGCCGGCCGAAAACAACCAGTAGACCACCCCGCTGAAACCAAGGGCCACGGATACCCACAGGGACGTCCAACCAGCAGCTTCCCGGGAACGGATTATGTGGTCTTTTTTATTGAAAACACCCAGGTCCAGGGCGAGGAAAATGACAACAAGGGTAATAAACGAGACCCAAATCAACATGAGGAACTACCTTTTGCCGCAAAGATACACATCTGCGGGATATGAGGCGGGCCAATAAGGCGGGATACAAAAAAACCTGTGCCCGATCGACAAAACCGGCACTCCCGCCACCTGGGGAGGGCAGGCCAGGGCTGTATCCAGGGCCATTACCCAGTTCTTAACCCGGGCCTTAACGCGTAAGCCGGCGACCCTTTCTAAGGCGGTAGTTGCTGTAGGCCAGCAGGGCCAGTGAAATTCCCCCGCAGATACAGAAACCCTGAAAAAGGGGCAGGGCAGAGGTAATGACCAGGCTGCCAATCCAGGCACTGATTGGGACCGACATCAGGGTGGCGATAAATCCGGTAATGGCTGCGCCTATCCCTGCGATATGCCCAAGGGGTTCCATGGCCATGGACCGGAGGTTGCCGAAGAGGAAGCCCACGGCGAAAAACTGCAGGGCGAGGAAAACCATCAAAAAGGCGATGGGCGGATTGGTTCCCCCGGCAAAAAAAAGGGAATAGGCCAGCGAATTAAGGGTAAAACCAACAAGGGACAGGGTGATCAGCCGCCGCATTCCGAACTTCACCACCAGCCAGCCGTTGATAAGTGTTGCGGTGCCGATGGTAATTGCCAGACCGGCGAACAGGTAGGGAAAGAGTTCCGGCATGCCGTACTGTATCTCAAAGATCTGTTGGGAAGTGCTCAGGTATACCAGGAAGGAGCCTGTAATGAACCCCCAGATAATCGTAAACACCATGGTCCGGCGATACCCCATTACTTCCCGGAACCCCCGAAGGATCCTTCCGGGCTGGAAGGTGTTGCGGTTGCGAAGCGGGAGGGTTTCCGGCTGTCGCCGCCAGAACCACAGGGATACCAGCAAACTGAAGACCACTTGAAAGTAAAAGATGGCTTCCCAGCCAAAATGGTCGAGGACCAGTTTTCCCAATGCCGGTGCAACCACTGGGACCAGGATAAAGACCACGGTCACAAAAGACATGATACGGGCCATGTAATCCCCGCTGAAACGATCCCGTATCATGGCGATGCTAATGGTCCTCGGGGCGGACAGGGACATCCCCTGCAGGATGCGGCCGACAATCATCAGTTCCAGGCTCCGGGCCATGACGCAAAGGGCACTGGCAGCAATAAAAATGGCAAACCCGATGTACACCACCGGTTTACGCCCCACGCTGTCCGATATGGGGCCAAAAAGGAGCGGGCCCGTTCCCATCCCCAGAAAAAAAAGGGTGATCAATAATTGGTTGGCTGCCGGGTCCGCGTTCCCCACGGCAATACCGATGATGTCCAGGGCCGGCAACAGGGCGTCGAGGGCAAGGGCAACGATCGACATGAGTGCCGCCATCAGGGCGATAAACTCCGTGTGTTGCCCGCGATTGGTTTCCATTGGGCAAAAGTAGGGAATCTTCCGGCAGCTTAAGTGGGGCTATTGGCTGTTTACGGTGTCCCCCCGTGGTCAGAAGAGCTCAAAGACATAGCCAAGAAGCCAGTAGAGAACAATGAAGACCACGATGGTGCCGATACATCCACACCGGCCACCCCCGATCTTTTTGGCGCCTACGCCAGCAAGGATGGCCCGAAGAAGGTTTTTCATGATTAACAGGGTTTAACCAAAAATACTCCTTACCTGCCGATAATCCGCATTTTACGTGATTCTGGCTTCGTTCTGGTACCATGTTTATATCCTGCTTCGTATATCGTATCTTTCGGTTGGTACGGACATTCCGTACGCTGTAAAAAGCTGAATTATGGATGATGTGGCCAGAAGGGGCGTCTGGGTCCGGGGGCCAGAAGCATTTACCGGGCTCCGGCAGGGAAAGCCCAAGGATTATGCGGCAGGGATGCCTGCTGTACAAAAAGCGCTGGAACACAGTTTTCGGGAAATGGGCGTCCTGCGGTCCATCAGGCCGCTTGTGAAATTGAACCAGCAGGACGGCTTTGATTGCCCCAGTTGTGCCTGGCCGGATCCTGAAAAGCCCTCCAGGGTTGCGGAATACTGCGAGAACGGGGCAAAGGCCCTGGCAGATGAGGCAACCACCTCCCGAATCGATTCGGCATTCTTTCGCGCCCACTCGGTAGGGGCCCTTTCCCGCCGGAGCGACTATGAGCTCAATGCATTGGGGCGACTCACGGAACCCATGGTGCTCAGGGAGGGGAGCTGTCATTACGAGCCCATTTCCTGGCAGGAGGCCTATGCGATGGTGGCGGATTCCCTTCGGGGCCTCGACCACCCGAACCAGGCCATTTTCTATACCTCCGGCCGCTCCAGCAATGAGGCCGCTTTCCTCTATGGCATGTTTGCCCGCGCCCTGGGAACCAATAACCTCCCGGATTGTTCCAATATGTGCCATGAGTCCAGTGGGGTGGCCCTTGGCGAGACCCTGGGCATTGGAAAGGGCAGTGTGAAACTGGAGGACCTCCACGGTGCCGATCTGATTCTTATTGCAGGCCAGAACCCGGGAACCAACCACCCGAGGATGCTTTCCGCCCTGGAGAAATGCAAGCGCAATGGCGGGCGGATAATCAGCATCAACCCGCTGGAAGAGGCGGGACTCATCCGGTTTAAAAACCCCCAGCAGGTATCGGGCCTCCTGGCCAAAGGAACCACACTGGCAGACCTGCATTTGCCGGTTCGGATCAACGAGGACATCCCCCTGGTAAAGGCATGGTTAAAACAGTTATTGGAAAAAGAGGCAAGAGGAGGTAAATGCGTAGATAAAACGTTTATAGATACTTATACTAATGGATATGAAGCGTTGGTAGAAGATCTTGGCAGGTACTCCACGCAGGATCTGATCCGGCAAACCGGCCTGAATCCCAGGGATGTGGAACTTGCAGGTGAGTGGTTGGCCGGGTCAGAAAACATTATAATCTGCTGGGCCATGGGCCTAACCCAGCACCGCAACGGGGTGGCCACCATCCGGGAATACGTCAACCTGCTCCTGCTCAAGGGGGCTATCGGGAAGCCATTTGCGGGTACCTGCCCAGTACGTGGCCACAGCAATGTGCAGGGAGACCGCTCGGTCGGGATCCAGCATTTCGTGGACCCGGAGTTGAACCAGCGTATTGAAAAATACCTGGGGTTTACGCCTCCCGGAAAAAAAGGCGTGGACGTGGTGGAAGCGATACAGGCGATGGAGGAGGGGCGCGCCAGGGTATTTATGGCGCTTGGCGGAAATTTTGCCATGGCAGCCTCAGACACAGATTATACGGCCCGGGCCCTGCAGCGCTGTGACCTGACCGTTCAGGTCAGTACCAAACTGAACCGCAGCCACCTGATCACAGGACGCAATGCACTTATATTGCCTGTACTCGGTCGCAGCGAAAAGGATGCGGCAGGAGGGGAGCAGGGGTTTCTGACCGTGGAGAACTCCATGGGACGTGTACGACGTACCCGGGGCGTACTGAAACCGGCAGCTGCGGGCCTGAAAAGCGAACCCCGCCTGATCTGCGAACTGGCAATCGTCTGCCTGGGAAAGGACCACCCCGTGCCCTGGCGCGAATTCGGGAACGACTACGATAAAATTCGCCGGGCCATTGATCGGGTTGCCAAAGGTTTTGTAGATACCTCCAGCCGCTCGGAGGGACCCGGTTATTACCTGCCCAACAATGCCCGGGAACGGGATTTCAGCAGCCTACCAGGGGGTAGGGCCCGGTTTACCTGCAACGAACTGCCTGACCACCGGTTAGGCCCCGGGGAACTTTTACTTATGACGATCCGCTCACACGACCAGTTCAATACGACGATTTACGGCCTGGACGACCGGTACCGGGGGATCTACAATGAACGACGGGTTCTGCTGATGCATCCCCAGGATATGGAAGCCCGCGGGCTCAAACCCGGTGATACCATAAGGATCAGCAGTGACTATGACGGGAAAGTCCGGTGGGTGCGAAACTTCCTGGCCCTTCCTTACAAGATACCAAAAGGTTGTACCGCTGCCTATTTCCCGGAAACCAACCCGCTGATTCCCCATGACCAGTACGCCGACCACAGCCAGACCCCCATCAGCAAATCGGTTCGGATCCGCGTGCACCCGGGGGTGGGAGGGGATCATACCGATCGTCCTAATCCCGGGAGGCCAGGTGCAGGCGGTAGGTAAAACGGAAATTGAAGATAAACCCGCCCTTGACGGATTCATTCAGGATCATCCGGGGGTCCCGGATAAAGATGTTGGCGATGGATACCTTTACCTTGTCGTCTGCGGCGTAAATGCGATAAGAACGGTTGATTGAGTACCCGCTGCGCACTGCAAAAATCAGGGATGGGGTCAACCGGTACTGCAGGTATAGGCTCAGGTCGTTTGAAATACGCTGCACATAGGCTTTTCCGTAGTCTTCATTTTCAATGGGGAAGGAGCTGCCAAGCCCGTCGAATGTGAGCCCGGCCCGGAGTTTGGGCTGCAGGCGGATGTTGATATCCCCACGGGAGGGCAACAGGGCGCTGACTTCCCACAAATCATCCGGATGCCGGTAATAGAACCCTCCAATTGGCACGAACATTATCCCGTATTCCTCCGTATTCATATAAAAACCAAAACTGAAATTCCTGTGGTCCCCCAGTTTTTTCTGCAGCAATTGCAGGGTACCCAATTGGAACCTGGACCTGCCATACTGGAAGGAAGATGCCTCCTTGGGGATCAGCAGGTGCAGGGAAGACCAGTAATTGGCGTGTTCGATATTCAACCCAAGGGTCGCCCCCAGGTTGTACAGGGCGATATATTCGGATCCCGGATAAGGCTTCAGGCGGTTCAGCGTGCCGATGGCGCCGGTAATCAATGCTGTTTTTTCCGTGAGTGGGATCGGGATAAAAAGGCTGAGGTCCGCGTGGTTGATTCGGGTGGTTCCCTCACCCGATTCATAGCCGGTTTCCGGGGAGTAGCCGTAACTCAGGTTCAGAATGTCGATGTATTCCTGACTTTGGGCCGACAGGAAGAAGAAAAAGGCCAATCCGGCAAGGGTGTGTTTCATCGGTTAAAACCTGGCCGGAAGATAGGCATTAAATTCTGTTTTCGGCCCGGTAGGATCCTTCCGGTTTATCCCCTGATGTAACAAATTGGTGCGGATTCCTTCTAATTAGTAAGAACCAAACTTCCATAGATGAAACCGCGTCGCATATTATTGGCTGTTGCAATAACACTATTCGCCCTAATCCGTATGCCGGCCCAGGAGGACCTGACGGCCGTCCAATGGCAACAGGACCTGGCGCTCCTGAAGCATACGGTCCACACCGACTATCCCTTCCTTTTCAAGAAAATCACCCCGGAGGATTTTGACAGGGCTGTTACCGAATTGGACGAGGCGATCCCACAGCTTGCCCCGCATGAGATCCTGGTAGGCCTGGCCCGGATTGTGGCATCCTTTGGCTACGGGCATACCGTGTTGGGCTACTGGGAGGGGAAAATACCCTATCACGAATTGCCCCTGGTCTTCTACCATTACGATGACGGCATCTATCTGCAGGGCGTGCACCGGGATTACGAGCAACTCGCGGGTGCGCGGCTGCTGGCAATCGAGGGCATGCCGATCGCGGAAGTGCTGGAACGTATGCTTCCGGTAGTACCTGCTGAAAATGAGCAATTTACCAAGGCTTATGGCATCCATTACCTGACCTACCCGGAATTCCTCCACGCCCAGGGGGTGACAGGGTCCCTGAAACAGGAAATCCGGCTCAGCCTCGAAAGAGACGGCAAATTGTTTGAAGCCACAGTAAGGTCCGTACCCGCCGAACGTTTCCCAAGACAATACGGGATGGTGGTCCCGGGGGAGGAATGGGTGGAATCCAGGGACTTGTCCCAGACTCCGCTCTACCTGAAAAACCTGGACAAAATTTACTACTACCAGTACCTGCCCGAAGAAAAAACCGTCTATGTCCGGCACAGCCAGATTCAGGACGAAGAAGGGGAGGACATCCCGGCATTCTACGACCGGTTGTTCCAGTTTATCGAATCCCATGAGGTGGATAAGCTCATCCTGGATGTACGCCTGAACGGCGGGGGCAACAATTACAAAAACAAACCCATTATCAAGGGGATTATCCGCAGCAAAATCGACGCACCCGGCAAGTTTATGGTCATCATCGGCCGGCGCACATTTTCGGCCTGCATGAACCTGGTCAATGAGTTGAGCACCTATACCAATGCCATATTCATCGGGGAACCTACGAGCGAAAATGTCAATTTCTACGGCGACAATCGTCCGGTTACCCTGCCCAACTCCGGAATCAATGCGTATCTCTCCTTTGCCTGGTGGCAGGATAAGCCCCAATGGGAGAATGCCGATTGGCTGGCGCCGCATGTTGCAACAGGAATGACCTTTGAACAGTACCGCAGCAACCAGGACCCCGCCCTGGCGGCAGCACTGGCATTCAACGATTCGACTTTCATTTGCGACCCCATGGAGCATCTGACCAAACTCTTTATGGGAGGCGACCTGGAGGCGGTACGAAAAGAAGCCGCAAAAATGGTGGAAGACCCGGACTACCGGTTTTTTGATTTTGAAGGCGAATTTGATCAGACAGCCGCCCGTCTGATGGAGAGCGGGCGTCTGGACGAAGCGATATACGTCAACAGCCTGAACCTGGAATTTTTCCCGGAATCCCCAGGAGTCTGGTTGCGTCAGGGCGAAATACTGTCCCTGAAAGGCGATTTGGAAGGCGCCAGGGCTGCGTTTGAAAAAGTTCAATCCCTGGCCACGGGCTCCGTTGGAAAGCAGGCAGGGGGGAGATTGGCAGCCCTCAAAGGCCGCTAGGGGCGCAGCGGTAAAAACGAACGTTTTTTTAGGCTGTTTAACCGGTATGTTGGCAAATTGCACGGGAACCCGGTAATTTAAATCTCAGAACACTTTTCTGAGATGAAACGAATATGCTGCGCAGTATGTTGCTGCATGGGGTTTTTTGGGCTGCTTCAGGCCCAAACAGCGCCCCAACTCGATTCCATTCAGCGCGCGGAGGCCGAGGCAGGCCCGGTGATGCTGGAATTCCAACCGGAACACCATGTGCTCAATTCCCTGCGCCGCATTCGCATGGATGAGCTAAAAGCACAGCTGGACACCCTGGATATCCCGGAGGCCAGGCGTTACCGGATCATGCGGGATGCCTATCGGGGGAAGGAATCCCGGCTGCTGGTCAAATACCTTCAAGCAGACCAGGCTGCAGCCCTTCGGGACCCCGAAAATTAATCCGGAGCGGACCCTGGTGGTTTTTAGCAAATAATTGGCAAAGTATTTGCTGTATTCTTCATAATTTCAGTCAATTATGAAGCGATTAAACCGAAATTTCGTCTTTGTGATCCTGTACGGCGTCTGGGTGGCCGCTATTGTGATGCTATTGGGCAGTTGCCAGGCTGCAGCCCCTGTTTCTGCTGAACAGCAGGCGAACTTCGACCGGATGGTGGAGGGGAAGGCGTTGTATTTTGAAGTAGAGCATGTACAGCCCCTGTCGGCCCAGGCCGCTCCGATCCGCAGCGGATCCCGGTATCGCATAAACGTCACCGGGGAAGGGTATTACCTGTCGCTGCAGGGGGATTCCTTAGAAACGTATTTGCCGTATTTCGGGCAACGCTACAATGTCAGTGATTATCAAAACCGCAGCGGCATTGAACTCAATACCAGCGCAGACGATTATCAAGTGGCCCGGACAAACAAGGGATACAGGATGGAGTTTTTCGGACAGGAGGGTTATGAGCGCTTCAGGATGCTGTTAAATGTCCTTCCCAACGGCAGGGCTGAATTGTCCGTCTTCAGCCCGCAGCGCAATGTCATTCGTTTTTCAGGCAACATCAGGGAAATACCTGAAAGGTCGTAGGGGATACCGATAACGAGCCACTGATGATTGTGAATTTTTCTATTTGACATAATATAAATTATAGTACAATTGCCAATTGGCAGTAGAACCGGGAACAGCCCGTTGTTATTCCAATCCTTCCATGACCAGTTGGCTCCTGGAAATACCCATAGCGAACAAATCCGCCTCAACCGCATCCATCATGGCCGGAGGTCCGCACAGATAAACCTTTTTGCCGGCACCGGCATCCAGGTTTTTTTCGCTGAGGAACTCCCGGTTGATGTATCCTTGCGGAAAATCCGGATGGTCCTCCTCAGAGAGGATATTGTAGAAATCATCGCCCAGCCAGGCCCTCAGGTTTTTTTGATATATAATATCCCGTTCGGATTTATTCCCGAAAAATAATTTATGCCCTGCCAATTTTCCCTGGCGCTTAAGGTCCTTTAAGATGGCGATGAAAGGCGTGATTCCGGCACCGCCGGCAATGAACGCCCCGGGCCCGTCGTACTTTATTGCGCCCCAGGAGTCGCCGATTGCCAGTGAATCACCGGTTTCGAGTTCCCCGAGGTTTTCGGTCATCCCGTCATGTGACGGGTACATTTTTATGGTGAATTCCAATTCCGTGTCCCCGGGCAGGCTTGTAAAGGTAAACGGTCGCTTTTCTTCCGGGATCCCTTCCTTTTTTATCGACAGCTCTGTGGCCTGCCCCGGCTCAAATGCATATCCGGCTGGCTTGTCGGCGACAATCCGCAGGACATCGTGCGTTACTGGTTCTATTTTTCTGATAGTTATGGTATGATCCATTCAATGGGTTTTGCGGTCAGGTTCTAATAGAACTTAAGGAATTTTTTTGCCGCTGCCTGTTAATGAAATGTTTAATCCAAGCGTTTACCCCGCAAGGTACTGTCCAATCTCAAAACGAGGTCCTTTATGCCGGATCGGGCCTTTCATGCCGGGTCACGATATCAATCATAGTATTTCATCAATTCCTCCAGCGTATTGGCCCTGTCGTCCCAGTACTGACGCAACGGTTGGATAAAGTCGGCGATTTCCCGGACTTTCCCCGGGTTGAGGCTGTACAGGATTTCCCGCCCCTGCCTTTTTTGATCCAGGAGCCCGCATTCCAAAAGGATCTTCAGGTGCCTGGAGATCGTCTGTCGCGCAGAATCAAAATGCAGGGCAATTTCCCCGGATGCCATCGCCTCAGGGGCTATTATTTTTAGGATTTCCCTCCTTGTCGGATCGGCAATTCCCTGAAAAACGTCCCTTCTGAGGTCCATAAGCCATATATCTGCAGCAAATATACATGAAGCCATTCAGCTTCGCAAATAATACCATAAATAAAGGGCTGAGAGCCTATGTCCAAGGACTTCTTACCGGCCTTGTGAATAAAAAAATCGGGCCTGGAAGCCCGATTTAAACTGATGCCTGGTGGATGGTGCTCAGTCGGTTCCTGCGGTGGACATTCCAGGGCCGTTGTAATCATTCAGCATCTTCAGGAATGCCTTTTCATATTCCTGATTGACGATCACCCCGAATTTCTGGCGCTCCACAAACTGGTCCCGGAAACCGTAATGATTTTGATCGTAATTGGTGCGTACCCGGTCGTCGTCACCAATGAGGGTCAGCAGATTGGCACTTTGAAGGTTCCGGGGATTCTTGTGCTCACCAACCTTTTGAACAAGGATTTGAAAATTGTCCCGGATATAATCTATCAGCAGGTAATCCTTGTTCATTTTGCTTTCAAAGACCACATCGGCCAGCTCATGGGATATCTTGCCCGTGGTATGGCTGTAAAGTTTATAGGCTTTGACCTTGCCGTCTGCAATGCGCTCGAGGCACAATTTCTTTGGGAGCATGCCCAGTTTTTTCTTGGTCAGGTCCGCATAGGACACTACCTCGAAAACCTTGCCGTTTTCCAGCGTAAAGCCTTCAAATTTGCTGAGCTTCAGCTTTATCTTGTGCTTATTTTTTAATTTTCCCGTCTTCTGCCACTTTAAAAAGGCATCTTCCTCGATATAGGTAATGTCCTCCTGGAATCTTTGGGGAAACCGGAAGTCGATCTGTATATAGGCATCCAGCACCTTGCGCTTATTGATTTGGATCTTCCCTTTTTCATACAGGGACTGAGCAGGTGCCTGAATGGAAAATGCAAATGCACCCAAACGGAATGGCTTTAAGGCCCAAAGGATAACCCGGTGGCAATTGCTGGAGTTCAGCGGTCCTGGTGGTGAAAAAAAATCTCAGGAAAGGCTTTGGATCACCTCCAGGGCCTGGTCGATCTCGGATTTGGAATTGTAGATGTGTACGGAATGCCGGATCATCCGTTCCCCGACCGAACGCGGTTGCAGCCGTTTCTTTTCCCACATCGTCCGTTGGAGGTCCGGGCCGGAAATACCGGAGACTTCATAGGTTGTAATGCCTGCGGCCAGTTCCTCGTTGGTGGATGAATGGATTGTCACGTTCGGGAGGGCTTTCAGGCCGTTTCTCAAATACATCCCCAATTCCTTGATTCGCTCCAGCCAGGCCGCCTCCCCTATCGTATTGAAGAAGTCCACTGCCGCCGAATACCCGACCATTTGGGCCGGGTTGCCCGTGCCGTTTTGCATAAGCCGGAAACCGGGGTCTTCCTGGTTGTCCCAGTTATAGCTTGCCAGCGTGCTCCAGATGCTCCCGGAAACGTTTTTGTTCACGTAGAGCAGTCCGCTGCCCGGGGGTGCCAGCAGCCACTTGTGCAGGCTCGAATAATAGGCATCGCACCCGATATCCGCTACGTCAACCGCCACGTGCCCCACGCACTGGGCCCCGTCCAGTACCGTGAAGATACCCCGCCTGCGCGCTTCCTCACAAATGGCTTTAACCGGCATCACCGTGCCATAGCCCGATACGATGTGTGGTATTGCGATCACCCGGGTTCTCGGGGTGACTTCCCGGAATATGGCATCGACAATTTCCCCCGGGTCGTTGGCGGGTTCCGGCAACAGGGCCTGCTTATAGACGCATCCCTTCCGCTTGGCCAGCAACTGCCAGGCTCCAAATCCCCCGCCATGCTCCTGGTTGGTGTTCAGCAGCTCATCCCCTGCCCCGAGTTCCAGCCCCATCCCGACAAAGTTCATCCCCACGGTCGCATTCTGCGTGATGGAAATTTCCCTGTAATCGCAATTGACGATCCTAGCGAGACGTTCCCGTAAATCGACGTACGGGAAGTAGCCGCTCAGGAGTTCGGGGCCAGAACCATCCTTATAATCGACGGTGGCCGCCTCCGTATTCCAGTAGAGCATGTGCTGGATCATTTTTTCCAATACATACCCCGGTGTCGGGCCCATTGTGCCGTTGTTGAAATAGGTTTGGCCCTCCTTCAGCGGAAACTGCCTGCGCACGAGGTCCCAATAGGCATCCCCTTTCTCAGGGGCATTTACCAGGCGCTCCAGCGACCAGTTGCGTTTTGGATCAAAATGCAGGAATGGCAGGGCCAGCGAGGCCAGGGAGCCGTTCCTGAGGAATTCCCGACGGGTTTTCATGGACATTGGTTTTGAGGTTGATTGGATTTAAAAATAGCGAAAAATCGCTTCCCCGGCCTGTCTGAAAAATACGATCCACCTCAACGATTCGATCGTCCTGCTATCCTTCAGGATTCCGCTTCTTTTGCTATCTTCAAAAAAACTTAAATCTGATGCGCTGCTACTTCATTTACCTATTTGTGCTTATGGCACTGACAATTTCGCCCGTTGTTTCCTCCCAGGAGGTGCCCAGGGTGGCCTTTGACCAGGATAAGGACCTCCTGCTGGCAAATTTCGATTGCAAAACGGACATAGACGACCTGCATTCGGTTGCAGCCATGGCGACCCTGCTCCGGCATCCCAATTTCAATGGCGTGCACGCTTACGCAGTTGCTGGTGCCTATGGCGTACAGGAAGGATTGTACGTGCCGCCGAACCCCCTGTTTGATGTGGCCTTCGGGGACCAATGGTCCGATGCGCATGCGGATTTCGGGCGTGCCTTGCTGGAGGTGTACATCCAGGCAAAGGAAACCCTCGACGCGGGGGGAGACATATGGATACCCGAAGCCGGCCAGTCCGACTTTTCAGCAGCCCTGCTGCGGCAGATCCGCGAAAGGAATCCGGACCTCGATACCCGGAACAGGATCCACATCGTTCAGCACAGCGACTGGAACGAAGAGGTGACATCCCAGGAGAGCCTGTCGTATGTCAAGCAATTTGCGGATTATATCAAGATTCCGGACGGCAATGCCGTGGACAATGGTTCCCCGGGGTTTCGCTCCGATGAGGCCATTCCCCTGGGCAACTACCTTAAAGACCCGGAACTGGAAGGTATCTGGGAATTGGCGATCGAACTCGGCCACCGGTATAACGGCATGGACGGGCGCTATCTCAATACCTCCGTTCAGGCGGGCGGGCTGGATTTTTCAGATCTGTCAGAAACCTGTTATATTCTGGGGATTGAGGGCATCCGCGACGGGCTCGATTTCTTCAGGACCTACGGGCAGTAATTTCGGACAAACCATAAAAAAACCGCCCGGAAGCGCCGGGCGGTTACATATTCATAAAGGGCGGTCCTATTATTTGATCTCCACCACTTCCAGGTCAAACACCAGGTCCTGCCCGGCCAGCGGGTGGTTGGCATCTACCACAATACTATCTTCGTTTACTTCGGCAACACGGAGTTGGCGTTCCGAGCCGTCCTGCCCGCGGGCTACAAGGCCCATCCCCACAGAAGGCTCAATGTTTTCCGGCAGTTCGGTTTTGGGTACGGATTGGAAAAGTTCCTTCCGTATTTCGCCGTATGCCTCTTCCTTCGGAATGGTAATGGTTTTCTTTTCATTGACCGACATGTCCACGAGTCCTTTTTCAAATCCCGGGATCAGGCTGCCTTCTCCGAGCTTGACTTCCAGGGGCTCCCGTTCCAGGGAGCTGTCGAAGACTTCCCCGTTGGTCAATTTCCCGGTGTAATGTACCCGGACCATATCATTCGCTTTAACTTTACTCATAACTGAATTTTATATGCTGAATTTTTGCTAATGAGTTGCAAAGGTAGTGGTACTAAATGGGTTAGACGAATAAATCCCCGATTTTTAGCCTTTTTGGGGGGAAATGCCGCAAGGGCTATGGCCGGTTTTTACGGGTAAAGGGGACAAACCGGACGGCCATCAGGGATTCCTGCACCACCTTGCCATTCCTTCTTTTTTTCAGGAGTACCAGGTCCCTGACCCCCCGGTGGGGGCCCACTGGGATGACCATCCGCCCCCCTGCTGCCAACTGATCCACCAATGGCTGCGGGATTTCCTCTGCACCGGCCGTTACGATGATTGCATCAAACGGGGCTTCTTCGGGCCAGCCGTTGTATCCATCTCCTATCCGGGTTTGGACCTTCCCGTATCCCAATTCCTGCAGCCGCGTCCTGGCGGCTTCCCCCAGGGGTTCCACAATTTCAATGGTATATACAGAATCGGTCAGCTGGGATAAAACGGCTGCCTGATAGCCCGAACCGGTGCCTATTTCCAGGACTTTATCCCCCCGACCCAGGTGGAGTGCCTGCGTCATAAACGCGACCATGTAAGGCTGGGAAATGGTTTGCCCCTCGCCTATCGGCAGCGGGGTATCTTCATAGGCGTTTCGTTGCCGGGCCTCCGGCACAAAAAGGTGTCGGGGTACCCGGCGCATGGCCCGTAGCACGGCAGCGCTCCCGATATCCCGCCCTGCCAGCTGTTCCCGCACCATGCGCTCCCGAAGTTCTGCGTAGTCGGGCTGGCCACGGGCCGAATTAAGAAAACCCAAACAGAGTAGCACCAGGACGTAGTATTTCATGGGATTCGTATACCAATAAGTTACGAAAACTCACGGAAATTTCTGAATCCAGAGGGCTTGATAGCAGGTATCAAACCGGCACGGATCCATCCCGGGCCGCCGGAATCTGCTGGCTCAGGCAATGGAGGGTGCCAAAACCCCAGATAAGGTCAGTACACCCCATGCCAATTACCTCCCGCCCCGGAAAGCATCCGGCCAGTGTATTCAGAGCGATGCGATCCATGGGATCATTGAAGGTTGGAACAAGAACTAATTTATTTAATATCAAAAAGTTGGCATAGCTTGATGGAAGTGAAACTTCATCAAAAAGGATTTCACGGGGTACCGGCAGGGCCACGAGGTTTGGCTTCCTTCCGGTTTCCAATCTTGCATTTTCCAGCCTTGCCCAGTTGTCTTCCAGTGCATGGTAGTTGGGGCTTTCCGGATCCTGGTCCCGGATGGCGACAATGGTATCGGCAGAGACAAAACGGGCGAGGTCATCGATATGGCCGTGGGTGTCGTCCCCGGCAACCCCGTTTCCCAGCCAGATGGTGTTGGTCACCCCCAGGTACTCCCGGAAAACGGCTTCGTAATCCGATTTGCCAAACCCTGGGTTCCGCACCTGTATCTCGGGGTGGAGCAGGCATTCCTCCGTCGTCAGCAAGCTGCCCTGGCCGTTGACATCGATGGCTCCGCCCTCAAGCACCACGGGTTTGCCCTTGTGGGTAACCTGTGACAGGCCCAGCCCGAGGTGTCCGGCAACGGCCGCCGGCACCCCCCTGTCGTATTTAAAATTCCGGTATTTGGCCCAGGCGTTGAAATGGAAGGCCAGTGCCTCCCTCCTGCCCGCGTGCTCCACGATAATCGGCCCGGAATCCCGCATCCAGCTCCGGTCGGTTCGCCTGGTGATGAAGGACACGCGTCGCATGGGAACATGCGCCTTTTCGAGCATCCGGGTAACCCGTTCCTCCTGGGTAGGGTCCCTGACAATCAGGAAGACGGTTTCCCAACGGGTTATTTTCAAAATGAATTCCACAAACGCCCATTGGATGGCGCCGTACTTGCCCGGCCAGTCCCGGCCATTATGCGGAAAGCACAACAAAATACCCTCCTGCGGCTCCCATTCCGCCGGCATCCGCCTCATGGCCGGAGGGAACGTTGGGTAAGGTCCCCATAGGCATCGATGCGCCTGTCGCGGAAAAAGGGCCAGTTCTGCCGGACATCCTCCTGGAGGCTGAGGTCGACTTCGGCGAGCAGCAGCTCCTCCCTGTCATGGGAGGCCTGGGCCAGTATTTCGCCCTGGGGCCCGGCGATAAAGGAGGCTCCCCAGAATTCGATCCCCGCCGTTCCCGGCAGGTATTTTTCAAGGCCAATCCGGTTTGCCGCTGCCACATAGATCCCATTGGCCACGGCATGTCCTTTCATGACGTTCATCCAGGCCCCGTACTGCCGTTCGCCAAAAGCCTCCTTTTCGTGGGGGTGCCAGCCGATGGCGGTGGGATAGAACAGGACATCGGCCCCCTTGAGGGCCGTAAGCCGCGCTGCTTCCGGGTACCACTGGTCCCAGCAGATAAGGGTGCCGATATTCCCTTTCCGGGTCGGGGTATTCATAAAACCGAGGTCTCCTGGGGTGAAATAGAACTTTTCGTAATAATGCGGGTCGTCCGGGATGTGCATTTTGCGGTAGAGCCCGGCCTTCTTGCCGTCCGAATCAATGATCAGGGCGCTGTTGTGATAGATTCCCGACATCCGTTTTTCGAAAAACGGTACGATCACCACAACCCCCAGCTCACCGGCCAGCCTGCTGAAACTCTGGTATGACGGGCCGTCCTGGGGTTCGGCCAGGGCAAAGTTCCCGGTATCCTCGCTTTGGCAGAAATAATGGCTCGAGTACAACTCCGGGAGGCAGACCACCTCTGCCCCTTCCTTAGCTGCCTTTCTTACCCAATGCAGGCATTTTTCGAGGTTGGCTTCCGGGGTATCATTGAGGTTTAATTGTACTACGGAAATTCTGTAATTCTTCATCGGATTTGTTTTGCAACCCAAAAGTAGCGAAATATCCGCTCCCGATACAGTCCTTTCAAGGGAAGCGCCAATCCCCGGGGTTTCAATCGGCGCATCGCTTACAGGGGGCAAAAAATGGAAACCCGTTAGGGATTAAATTTTATATTTACCCGACTAACGAACTGATCAAAAATGAAGATTTTCCGGCTTATCTGCCTGGCGATTTCAGGCCTGTGGGCGCAATATCCCATGGTTGCCCAGCAAGGCACCCAATCCGACACGACCTCCAATCAGGCCCCCTCCTACCAGGCCGTTTCCCTGGACCAGGAGCCCGCCCTGGACGGGGACGTACTCGACGACCCGGTCTGGCAGGCCGTACCCGCCATTGAGGACCTCCGGCAAATCCGGCCCAACTACGGGCAACCCGTATCGGAACGTACGGCCGTGCGGGTGGCCTTCTCCCAATCCACGTTTTACGTGGCCGTTGTTTGTTATGATACGGAACCGGACCGCATCGTGGTTTCGGATTCGAGAAGGGATGCCGACCTGAATGACGAGGACAGCTTCCTTTTTATCATCGATACGTACAACGACCGGCAGAACGGCTTCCTTTTCGGGACGAACCCCCAGGGAATGGAATACGACGCCCAGATAAACAATGAGGGCAAGGGGAATTTCAATGCCAACCGGCAACAGGGCGGTGTAATCGGCGGGACAAACCTCAATTGGGATGCAGCATGGACGGTTCGCACCCGGGTGGGTGACTTCGGCTGGAGCGCGGAATTTGCAATTCCCTTCCGCTCCCTGCGTTTTGCCAGCGGGTCAGCAAAGAGCTGGGGGCTGAATTTTCAGCGGAACATTGCCAAACGCACCGAAACGGCTTATTGGACCACACTCCCCCTGGGCTTTGACCTCAAGCGGCTCTCCCTGGCCGGGCAGCTTACCGGGCTGGACCTGGTAAGCCCGGGCAACCTGAAGCTCATCCCATACGTACTTGGGCAATTGAGCCGCGACCGCAGCACGGACCCCACCGAAACCAACACGGATTTTGAAGCCGGGGCCGACATCAAATACAGCATTACCCCCGGGCTGACCCTGGACCTGACCTATAATACCGACTTTGCCCAGGTGGAGGTGGACGACCAGCAGGTAAACCTGGACCGCTTTAACCTGTTCTTTCCCGAAAAGCGCGCTTTTTTCCTGGAGAACGCCGGACAATTCACCGTGGGGAGCCCAGGGGAGGTGGACTTGTTTTTCAGCCGGCGCATCGGCCTGGCAGATGATGGCAGCGTGGTCCCGATTATCGGGGGTGCAAGGCTTTCGGGCAAGGTCGGGAGTACCAATGTCGGCCTGCTCAGCATGTTCACCGAGTCGGTGGACGAAGCCGGTATCGAAGAGAACAATTTTTCCGTGGCCCGCGTAAACCACAACTTTCCGGGGACCCGGTCTTCCCTCGGGGGGATCTTTGTGAGCCGGTCCGGGTTGGGGGCCACCGAAGACGACTACAACCGGGTTTATGCGATTGACGGGAAATGGGGCATCGGCAACAAGGCAGAAGTAAACGGCTATGTGGCCAAAAGCACCACCCCGGGTGTCGAATCCAACGACCACGCCTTTAAGCTGCTTGCCAATTATGAATGGGGCGGCTGGAATCTCAGTGCAGGATACACCGAAGTAGGGGAAGGCTTTAACCCGGAAGTCGGCTTCCTGCAGCGCACCGCATTCCGCAAACCCGAATTGCTCATATTCAAGGCACATCGGTTCAAGGACGCCGGGCAGTTGCTGGAAATACGCCCGCACACCTCCTACAGGGGGTACTGGGGATTTGACGGCAACCAGCAAACCGGTTTCTGGCATATCGACAACCACTGGGTTTTCCGGAGCGGCTTCGAGGTACATACGGGAATCAACCTGACCTATGAGCAGGTTTTTCAGCCATTTGAAATTGCGGGGGTGAACGTTCCGGTGGGCGAATATCCGAACGAGGAACTGCAGCTGGTGGTTATTACAAACCCCAACAATGCGTTCTCCCTTAGTACGCGCACCTTTATCGGGGGGTATTTTGACGGGAAGCGCGTCAGCAACAGCGGCACGGCAAACTACCGCGTGGGGGACAAATTCGTATCCTCCCTCACCTTCAGCCACAACGACATCAGCCTGGGTAGCGGGGATGTGACCGCTGTAGTGGGCGGGTTGCGTCTGGCCTATTCCTTTACCCCCCGCCTGTTCATACAGAGCCTGATCCAGCGGAACAACGTGTCCAACATCACCTCCGTCAATGCGCGCCTGGGATGGCTGCAAAGTGCCAATACGGGCTTGTTTGTGGTATTCAACGTGGTCCGGGACGACGACCTGATCGATGCGCTGGACAACCAGGTGGTAACCATTAAATACACCCATCAATTCGACATCCTGAATTAGGAGTCTTTCGAATAAAGAATCTTGTATTTAAGCATATTACAAGGACTACCTGAAATTTTGATTCAATCTTTTTCAGGGTCCTCGGAAACGGGCTGGACCCTCCGGAAACGCCGGAGCCCAATCGTTTTATGGCGGGTACTGATAAAATAGACGCCCGTTAAGAGGATGAGAGCGGCAATGACCGATTGCAGGGTGATCGGTTCATCGAGAAAATACCATCCGAGGAGCATGGCCACAATGGGGTTTACATAGGTGTTGGTGGAGACTTTTTCCGGGGAAACCACCCGAAGCAGGAAATTGAAGGAAGTGAACGCCACGATACTGCCAAAGAAGATCAGAAGCAACATCGCCCAATAGGTATCTGCTTCCCAGGCCAGCGGGTTATCCCAGGGTTCCCTGAAGACGAGGCTCATCAGGAGCAACAGCACCCCGCCGGTCAGCATCTGGTAACCCGTATTCACGAAATAATTGGCGGGAAGGTCCGCGGTGCCCACAAACAGGCTGCCATAGGCCCAGGCCACCATTGCAGCAAATATCATGGCGATGCCAATCCAGGCGTTCTCATGCCGCATGGTGGCGTCCTGGCTGACCAGCAGGTAGATACCGGCAACCCCTAGGGCAACCCCGACCAGTGACATCGGGCGTAGCCGTTGCCCCCGGAGCAGCCACATCAGCAACATGATCAGCAGGGGTTGTGCGGAGATGATCAGGGCGGCAAAGTTGGTGTCCACGAATTTCAGCGCCCATACAACAATGCCATTGCCAAAACTAAGGAAGAGGAACCCCCCAATAACCGTATTGAGCAACTGGCGCCGGGTGATCCGCAGGCTTTTCCGCATGATGGCTGCTATCCCAAATATGATCAGCCCGGCAATCACAAACCGTATCCCCGCCAGCAAAAAGGGCGGTAATTCGTCTACCGCTATCTTGTTGAGCAGATAGGTTGACCCCCATATCACATAGATCGCAAAGAAGGCGGCAATGATAAGCGGGGTCTGGGAGCGCGTTTCCATGGCGCAATATTAGTACATCCCCCGGTTATGGCGTCGGCAAATCGGGATTATTTCAGTGGGCAGCGGCTACCTCCTGCCCGTCATAACCTATGCGGTATATGGCATTCCCGAAATCGTCCGAGATCAGCAGGGAACCGTCCTGCAGGAACATCATGTCCACCGGGCGGCCCCAACGGGTCTGGTTTTCGGAATTGAGCCAGCCGTCGATAAAGGGCTCATAGCTCACGGATTGTCCGTCCTCCAGCTTCACAAGGGTAATCCGGTATCCGGATTTTTCGCTCCGGTTCCAGGAACCGTGTTCCGCGATCAGCAGGTTGCCCCTGTATTTTTCCGGGAACATCGGCCCCGATATGAATTTAACACCGAGGGGGGCTACGTGGGCCCCGAGGTTCTGAACGGGCGGGACAAAGTCCTCGCAGGGTCGCTGGTCCCCATATTCAGGGTCCGGGATAGTCCCCCCGTGGCAGAAGGGATAGCCAAAATGCTGGCCTGTTTCCGTAACGCGGTTGAGTTCGCAGGGGGGGATGTCATCCCCCATCATGTCGCGGCCGTTGTCCGTAAACCATAAATTCCCTGTTTCCGGATGCCAGGTAAAGCCCACGGTGTTGCGGACGCCTTGCGCCACGATCTCGCGGTTGCTGCCATCCGGGTCCATTCGCGTGATGGTCGCAAACCGTTCATCCACGGAGGTGCTGTCGCAAATATTACAGGGCGCACCAACCGGGACATAGAGTTTGTCGTCCGGCCCGAAGGCAATGTATTTCCAGCCATGGTGGAATTTATCCGGGTAATCGTCGTATACGACCACCGGGTCCGGCGGGTTGTCCAGGTTTTCTTCAATGTTGTCATATCGCAGCAACCGGTCTACCTCTGCGACATACAGGGAACCATTCCGGAAAGCCACCCCGTTGGGGACTTCCAGGGTGGTGTCCAGGACAATGGTGCGGTCTGCCCGGAAATCGCCGTCTTCGTCAACCAGAGCATAGACCTTGTTGGCATTCCGGGTACCCACAAACAGGGTTCCCTTGTCCCCCATCGCCATGGAACGGGCCCCTTCCACGCCTTCGGCAAAGGTATGGGCGTAGAATCCTGGCGGGAGGTTCAGGCTGTCCAGCGGCAGGCTGGAGGTAAAATCTGGCCGAGCCGGCAGGTCGTTGCCGGAGGGCGTTTTTTCATTCTCGCCGCAACCCGAGAACAACAGGGTGGCGAGCAGCGTAAACAGGACAAAGGAGGAAACGTTTTTCAGGTGCATCTCGAAAATTTTGTCCTAAAATACGACATAGCCCGCGGTCTTCCGACCGGAACGCAAGAAAAATGAACCCGGTTTTCAATTCCTTTGACTGGCGGAAAAAGGTCGGGTGGGCAGAAGGCCTTCACAGGAACCCGGCCACCAGGAATCCCAGGTAAGTCCCCAGGGCGTTTCCCAAAGACCCGATGATGATGGCAGGAAGGATGAGTTCATTGCGGCCGAAGTTCTTTGCCAGCGCCATGGCGGTGGTGCCTCCGCCCACATTGGCCTGGGAGGCAATGGCTGCCAGTTGCCAGTCGTATCCCAGCAAATAGGCCGTTCCAAAGGTGAAGAGGCCGTGCAAGGCCACGGTTATCAACACCAGGATGAGCAACATTAGGGCGAGGGGGCCGGCACTGCTTATGGCAGCCAGGTCGCAGAAGGCCCCTACGACGGTCAGGAACAGATAGATTCCCCAGCTGCCCAGGAACATATTCCCTTTTCGCTTGTGGATAAAGGGAATTTGGGCGAGCACCAGCGCAAGTGTCGTCAGGATGATGATCGATGGGATGGTAACTCCAAGCCCCGACAGGGCGGATGTCAGGCCATCCGAAACGACCAGGGCTGCACCCGACAGGGCCAGCCAAAATGAAAGACTCCCCAGGTCAAGCCGGGCCGACTCGTCTGCCGCGGGCAGGGGAGCCAATTTGTTTTCAGCCGGTTCGGAAACCCGCTCTCCCTGCTTGCGGGGCAGCCATCGCTGCAAAACAACCGGAAAAGCGATGGTCACAAAAAACCAAAGGGTAGTCAGTACGTTATCCACTGCGACGGCACTGCCATAAACCAGGCCGTTTTCCATGACGTTATATTCCAGGGCCACCGCGTTGAAATTGATGCTTCCTCCCGTGTAGGTCCCGGCAAACATGCCTGCCAGCGGGGCATAGAGCCCCTGGAACAGGTCAGAGTCCCCCAGAACAAACATACCGGCGATAACGCCAGTTACCGTGCCCAGGCTCCCGACGAGGAACACGATCAGTATGGGAAGTCCGGTTTGCCGCAACTGGGCCAGGTTCACATCCAGTAGGAGCAGGAACAGGGAGGCCGGCGCGATATAATTGAATATGGTATCGTAGGTAGGGTTTGCCCCGGTTGGGATCAGTCCGGTATTCGAGGCGACGGCCCCGGCAATGATCACAAGCAGGGCAATACCAAAGGATCGTAAAACAGGTTTTTTGGAAAGCCAGTTTGAGGCCAGTAGCAATAGGGATAGCAGGGCAATCAGGTAGGCTGGGTGCTCCATAACAATCATGAAACCGGATTTAAGACCGTAAGATAGCATTCCCATGGAAATGCCCGGCAACGGATTCGCATTGCGACCAACTTAATCCTTCACGGGTTTCCGGTTCCCGGGCGGAATTCGTAAATTTTCCGGCATCGGCCGGGAATGGCCATTTAATCGGAGTTTAACAGCACATTTGCAGAAACCATCATATTTTGGGTAAGACACCAGCCTTGGACGATCAGAAACATTGGTATAAGGATGCCATTATTTACGAATTGCATATCAAGGCATTCTTTGACAGCAATGGGGATGGGATCGGCGATTTCCAGGGACTGATGCAGAAACTGGACTACCTGGAGGACCTGGGGGTGACGGCCATCTGGGTACTCCCCTTCTACCCTTCCCCCCTGCGCGATGACGGGTACGACATTGCGGATTATTACAACATCAACCCCTCCTATGGCAAACTGCGGGATTTCAAGCGGTTCATCAAAGAGGCGCACAACCGGGGGCTAAAGGTCATCACCGAGCTGGTGATCAACCACACCTCCGACCAGCACCCCTGGTTCCAGCGGGCGCGCAAAGCGCCCCCCGGCTCCCGCCACCGGGATTATTATGTATGGAGTGACGACCCGGGGAAATACAAGGATGTCCGTATCATTTTTACCGACACCGAGCCCTCCAACTGGACCTGGGACCCGGTGGCAAAATCGTATTTCTGGCACCGGTTCTTTTCCCACCAACCCGACCTGAATTTCGACAGCCCCGACGTGCAGCAGGAAGTAATCGATGTCATGGATTTCTGGTGTGAACTCGGCGTGGATGGTTTCCGGCTGGATGCCGTACCCTACCTCTTCGAGCGGGAAGGCACCAATTGCGAAAACCTGCCGGAGACCCATGCCTTCCTTAAAAAACTTCGCGCCCACATCGACAGCAAGTACGACAACAAGCTCTTCCTGGCCGAAGCCAATATGTGGCCGGAAGACAGTGCGGCTTATTTTGGCGATGCCGACGAATGCCACATGAACTACCATTTTCCTATCATGCCCCGCATGTTCATGGCGTTGAAAATGGAGGACCGCTACCCCATCATCGACATCATCGACCAGACCCCGGACATCCCCCCTACCTGCCAATGGGCCATCTTCCTTCGCAACCATGACGAACTGACCCTCGAAATGGTGACCGATGAGGAACGCGACTATATGTATAAGGTATATACCAAAGACCCCCAGGCCAAAATCAATGTCGGGATCCGCCACCGCCTGGCCCCCTTGCTGGAAAACAACCGCAACAAGATCGAGTTGATGAATGTCCTGCTATTCTCCCTGCCCGGTACGCCGGTGATCTATTACGGGGATGAAATCGGGATGGGGGATAATTTTTACCTTGGAGACCGGGACGGGGTCCGCACCCCCATGCAGTGGACCGGTGACCGCAACGCAGGCTTTTCCACGGCCAACCCGCACAAACTCTACCTCCCTACCATCATAGACCCTGAATACAAATACGAAGCTGTCAATGTAGAGTCCCAGCAGATCAACAGTTCCTCCCTCCTTTGGTGGATGAAGCGCATCATCGGGATGCGGAAGCGGTTCAAGGCTTTTGGCCGGGGAAACATCCAGTTCCTGGCTCCGGCCAATGCCAAGATCATCGCCTTCACCAGGACGTATGAAGACGAACGGATCCTGGTGCTTTGCAACCTTTCCCGCTTTGCCCAGGCAGCAGACCTCGAACTGGATGAACTGGAGGGGTATACGCCTGTGGAGGTTTTCAGCCGGAACCGGTTTCCACGCATCGGGAAAGACCCCTACCTCTTTACCATGGCGCCTTATGGGTATTACTGGTTGTCCCTGGAGAAAGACGAGCGCCCGGCAGAAACCGGCCCGTTGCCCGTATTGAAGGCGACCAACTGGCAAAGTCTCCTGTCCAAGCCCAATAAGAAGAAACTCGAGGACCAGGTGCTTCCCCGCTACCTGGACCGGGTCGAATGGTATGCGGGCCGGAACCGAATCCGTCAAAGCCTGGAAATTCGCTATACGGCGCCGCTTCCCTTAAGCGACCTGCCCAGCCGCTGGTTGGTGGTGGAGACGGGGTACAATGATGGCTTGCCGGAACACTACCAATTGCTTGTGGCCTGGATACCAGAAGCCCGGGCAGAAGCTATCCGGGACCTTCCGGAATCCGCTATCCTGGCGGAGATGGACCTGGGTTCCGAACCCGGTATCCTGTTTGACGCGATCTATGAAGAGCGTTTCCGTACGGCCCTGCTGCATTGGGTCCGTCAGGGGAAACGATTTGAAACCTCCGGTGGTGAGCTGCAGTTCAGCAGGGGCAAGCGGGCATTTCCGTCCCTGGACAAAGTGCTCAAATCGCGCATTCTGCCTTCGGGCCAGACATTCAGCTCCCTCGAATATGAGGACCGTTTCCACCTGAAACTCTACAGGCGCCTGGACGATACCCTCAACCCGGACCTGGAGCTCGCCCGTTTTCTCTCTGAAGAAACGGATTATGAAAATGTGCCGGATTACCTGGGGGCCGTCACCTTTTCCGCAGAAGGCCGCAGGACGCTCGCCCTCGGACTCGCCCAGCAACTGGAACCGGGACAGGGTACGGCATGGGAGTACACGCGGGATGCCTTTCAAATGTTTTTTGAACGCGCCCTTGCGGTAAGCGAAGAAACCCGTTTGAAGGCCCCGAAAGGCTCCCTGACGGACCCCCTGGGGTATGAAGACCTTCCCGAATTGCTGAAAGACCTGATGGGAAGTGCGCTTCCCGAGCGGATAGTCCAACTGGGGGAACGTACTGCAGGCCTCCACCGCGCGCTGGCGTCCCGTCCGGGACAGGCCGGTTTTGAGCACGAAGACTTTTCCCTCCACTACCAGCGATCCGTGTACTCCTCCCTGCAGGGGCTTACCCGGAACTCCTTTGACCGCCTTCGCAAATCCCTGCGGACCCTCCCCGAACCCATACAGGACGAGGCCCGGGAGATCCTCGGATTAAAAAACGAGGTGCTCCAGTGTTTCAAACGGATTTTTGCACACAAGATGGAGGCCCTGAAGATCCGTACGCATGGGGATTTCCACCTGGACCAGGTAGTGTGGACGGGGCGGGACTTCCTGATTCGGAATTTTGAGGGGGAGCCCATGCGTCCTTTCAGCGAAAGGCGGCTCAAGCGTTCCCCCCTACGGGATGTGGCAGCAATGATACGTTCCCTGCACTACGCCGTATACGGAGCGCTGCTGGAAAGCGACCTGTTGGGCGGGGAGCGGAACGAATCCCAGGAGTTCTGGGCAAGGACCTGGAACCAGGCCAGTACACGCCTTTACCTCAGCGGGTACCTGCAGGCCCTGGATGGCCCCGGTTTTATCCCCCGGGATAAAAAGGACTACAGGATCCTGTTGGAAACTTTCCTCCTGGAAAAGGCGGTATACGAACTGGGATATGAGCTGGAACACCGGCCGGAATGGGTGCTGATCCCACTGAGGGGAATTCGGGAAATCCTCGAGGAATCCGGCTTTATCAAATAAGGGAAGCTGGCCCTTCCGGGCTTACGCGGATCCAGGCCAGCAGAAGAAATGAATGCTTTATTCCTTCAGGGACTTCATGTCAATCACAAAGCGGTACTTAACGTCCGAATCGACGACCCGCTCGTAGGCCGTGTTGATTTCCTGCATATCGATGAGTTCGATATCGGAGGTGATATTGTGTTCTCCGCAGAAATCCAGCATTTCCTGTGTTTCCGCAATGCCTCCGATCAGGGATCCCGCAACCCGTTTGCGTCCCATGATGAGGCCGCCCCCGTGAAAGGGCTTCAAGGGCTCGACCGCTCCTACCAATACCATGGTGCCGTCAATTTTCAACAGTTGTATGTACGGATCCATTTCGTGGCCTACCGGGATGGTATTCAGGATGAAATCGAAGGAACCGACCTGTGCTTCCATGGCTTCCTGGTCGGTTGACAACAAGACCTCATGGGCGCCCAGGGATTTACCGTCTCCCGCCTTATCGGGAGAACGGGTAATCATTACCACATGTGCCCCGAGGGCGTTGGCAAACTTGATTCCCATATGCCCCAGCCCGCCAAGGCCCACGACCCCTACCTTGTCCCCTTTTCCCACCTTCCAGTGGCTCAGGGGCGACCAGGTGGTGATCCCGGCACATAACAGCGGAGCAGTCGCTTTTTCGTCGAGGTTTTCCGGGATGCGAAGCACAAAGTCCTGCTGCACCGTTATCAGGGTGGTATAGCCCCCATACGTTCGCCCTCCAAGATGGGGGTCCGGGCTGTTATAGGTAAAGGTTGCCCCCTTCTGGCAGAATTGCTCCAGGTCCTTGTTGCAGGAATCGCATTCCTGGCAGGAATCCACCATGCATCCCACCCCAACGCGGTCACCTTTTGAAAAACGCGTAACCTCCGAACCGGTTTCCAGCACCCTGCCGATGATCTCATGGCCGGGTATAACCGGATACACCGAATTTTTCCAATCGTTTCGCACAGTGTGGATATCGCTGTGGCAGACCCCGCAATAAGTGATCTCGATAAGAACGTCCCGGGGTCCCGGATTCCGGCGTTCAATGGTCATGGGTTCAAGGTCCGCATCTGCGGCTTGGGCCCCGTAGGCTTTGGCCTGTTTGGTTTGCATAAAATGGGTTTTATTGGATGAGCTGCGCGTCCAGGGTGATTTCCGTGTCGAGGAGCTTGGAAATAGGACAGACTTCCTTGGCTTTTTGGGCTGTTTTTTTGAAGTCTGCCGGATCCATTCCAGGCACTTTCCCTTTCAGGTTAAGTTGGATATGGGTAATTGCCCCGTCCTCGAATTTTACCTCTGCCGAAACATCCAGGCTATCCGGGGTGTGGCCTTCTTCCCCGATCAGGAAACTGAGCTGCATGGCAAAACACCCAGCAAGGGCTGCTCCAACCAGTTCCTCCGGGTTGGTCCCCTTGGCATCTGTAAACCGGGTATTGAATGAATACGGGGTGCTGTCAAGTACCCCGCTGGCACTGCTAAGGGTGCCGCTGCCTTCTTTGCCGCTACCCTTCCAGAGGGCACTTGCTTTTCTTGTAAATTTCATAATAGCTTCTTTTTATCTTTTAAACATCGGTTACTTTAAAATAGGAAGATCCACCAAGATATAAAAACAACCTCCGGAAAAGAACCCTGTACACTGTTTGGTATCTCCTCAGGGTGGATAAGGCACAATATAGGGGAATCCGAATCCGGAAGGATGCCCTCCTAATACCCCAGTTGTGCAAACCTTTTGTGACTCTTTGTGAGTTTTTCTTATATGTTTAACAAATATATGCAAAGTTTAAACATTTCTTATGATACTGGTGGGTATCGTATAGGTATCTTTAATCATTATTATAAATCAAAAAAGAAATTGTAAATGAACACTATGAAAACCACCTTTACCCTTTTGACCGCCGGAATCCTGATGTTTTCCTGCGGACAGGAAAAAAAGAATGACACCGATGTAGCCACGGATATGGCAGCTAACACAGAAATGTCGGCCGCCGCTGAGTCTGCCGAAAAAAGCTCCTGGGATTCGGAAGCTTCCAAAACAGAGGCAGATCCGACTATCGTGGAAATTGCCACCGGCAATGAGCAATTTTCGACCCTGGTAACTGCACTCGGAGCGGCTGAATTGGTGGGAACACTGAGCAGTGAAGGACCTTTCACCGTATTTGCTCCCACAAATGCCGCATTTGAAAAGTTGCCAGCCGGAACTGTTGAAGCATTGCTGAAAAAGGAAAACGCCGCAAAGCTGACCAAGGTACTAACCTATCACGTGGTAGCCGGTGAATACAAAGCGGAAGCCGTGATCAAGGCCATCAACGACAACAACAATGCCTTCCCCGTTAAGACCGTAGAAGGGACTGTCCTGACACTGAGCCTGAAAGATGGCAATGTGATGCTGACGGATGCAGCCGGCAACATGAGCACGGTAATCCAGCCCGATGTGGACGCCTCCAACGGGGTAATCCACGTAATTGATTCCGTGGTAATGCCAGAATAAGTTTCATCGCTTAAAAGAAAAACCGCCCGAAATCGGGCGGTTTTTTTTTGGGTTTATGTCAGGGATCGGACTTCTCAGGGATCAGACTTCTCAGGGATCAGACTTCGATGCGCCCCTGCAGGCGTTTCTCCACCTTTCGCTTGATGGCGGTAAGGCTTTTCATTACTTCCATCAAGTGTTGATCTCGCGTTTTCTTATAAACTTCATTGATATCGAGAATGAGTTTTTTAAGATCCCGGGAAGCCTGCACCCGATCGCTGGTCGTAATACGCGACCATTTGCGATTCTCGAATTCAGAGGCTTTTTGGAGTAATTCGGTAGTCATGATTCAATTGCAATTTTTATGGTTCGGGAACCCGCTGATTTCTGCAGTGATTCCTCATACAGTTCCTCGAATTTAATTATTCTCCCAAGACAGCTAAACACATTAACAAAAGTTTAATGTATTCGCCCTGAGGATTGTAAAAGGGGACCCTTTACAGGATTAGTCGAAGAAGGAAACCGGGCATTACAGCCGGCCCGTTTTGCGATCAGTGCATATAACTGCCGGCATTCATATCGATGGTGGTCCCTGTTGCATGGTCCATCTGACCGGAGCAGATAAAGGTTGCCAGGGGCGCTATATCCTCCGGTATGGTCAAAGCCGGAAGCGCTATTTCTTCCAGGAGGGGTTTTTCCCCTTTCTCCCGGATAAAAGTTTCAGCCATTTCGGTCCGGGTAAAACCGGGCGCGATGGTAAATGCCTTGATATTGTATCTGCCATAGGAGCGGGCCACGGACCGGGACAGGGAAGTGAGGCCGCCCTTGGAAGCTGCGTAGGCCAGAAAGGCGTCCGTTTCGCCCCGGAAGGCTGCCCGGCTGCCGATATAGAGCAGGCGTCCGCCAGAGCGCTCCATGAAGTGATCCAGCGCCAGCTTGGTGAGGATTCCGGCTGCATCCAGGTTGACCGCCAGGGTGGTACGCCAGATTTTCCACCATTCCGCCAGATCGGATCCGGGCGGATGCGGCAGGAATACCCCGGCATTCAACACCACAGAATCCAGGTGCCCCAGTTCCTGCAGGCTCCTGTTGAACAGCTCGCTTACCTCCCTGGGTAGTTCCAGGTTGGCACCCAGTGCGACGGAGGCCGATCCCGGAAATTCCTCCAGGAGTGCTTCGGCACCGGCCCGGTTGCGGTTGTAATGTACCACCAGCCGGGCCCCGCTGGCCATCAAATGCCTGGCGATGGCCGCCCCGATGCCCCGGGATGCCCCGGTTACCAAAATATGTTGTCCGTTGAGATCCATGTTGCTCTTTAACCGGAATGTATGCAGAAACCGCCAATTATCCAATGTGATCTCCTGTTATCCAATGCGCAATCCTGGAACTGTCCCAGGAGTATAAAAAAAAGAAGGAGCCGCTGCTTCAGCGGCTCCCTCAAGGACATCAAAAAAAGGAACTGAAAACTTAATTTTCGGCAGGGATGGCAACCAGCTCAAAATTAACGCTGGTCCGGTTGCCGGCCACGACGGTTACTTCGGACGCTTCCGCGGCCTCATATCCATCCAGCTCGGCCAAAACGGTATAGGTACCCGCATCCAGGCCCATGACTGCATAGGCTCCTTCGGGGTTCGTAGCCGTTGTAGTAACCACTGTACCGTCTGGGGCAATGATCGAAATTTGCACATCTTCCAGCACGGGGGCCTCCTCCGCATCGGACAGTTCTGTCACAAATCCGGAAATGGTTCCGGCAACGGACATATTGGAGGCCTTGATCACGGGCTTGAAATTAAATCCTGTGATACTTTCAAGCGTATTCCCTCCCTTGGCGACAAAGGAACGGCTCACGTCAAAATCGAGCAGTAAATCGGTACTCAGGCCACCCGCAACCACCAGTGAGGGCTCAATGAACACCTTGATGCCCGTCTGGCTCCCGCTGGGGACTTTCAGGTCAAAGGTGCCCCCATCGTCCTTCAGCACCACGCTGATACCTTGGACATGGACCCTTACCAGGTCGTAGGCACCCGCCGGTATATCTATATCGGCCAGGAGTTCCAGGTTGCCGTTGGTTAGCGTCAGGAGGTTCAGGTCCGTTTCCGTTTCCATCAGCGTAATAAAACCACCCTGGTTTTCCGGGGTATCCGATTCAGGGTCGCTTTCTTCGGTTCCCTCCATGGAATCCTCCATTTCGTCCATCCCGTCTCCCTCATCGGCCAGCCGGGCATCTATTTTGGTGATGGTGACATTAACCTCCGATACCAAATCATAGGGGAATGGGGCATCAGTGAGGTACACATTGAGGTGGCCTTCCCCGGCCATCCGGTCATTTTCATCAGAACACCCGGTAGCCAGCAGCAATAAAGCAGCAGCAAAAGCCAGGAATCCATTTAACTTACGTTTCATGTATTAAAAGATTTTAGGGTTCATGCAATTAAACAACAAAGAAGACAAATACCCTACCCCCTAACCGACTTTTTCGATGAACTGCACCCCCGGGGGCCGCAATCCGCAGGAAGGCGTGCTTTATCAGCCTGAAACCCGGTAGCCCGGGATTTATTAATCGGGGAATTCGTATCCTTCAAAATCCGAAAAGCCTGCAAATTAACTATGGATCACCTGATACCCGATTTCCTGGTGGTGCCTTTCCAAAAAGCACTGTCCCACTACCCGGAGCTGCATCAACTCGAAATCCGCCTGAAAATAATGCATCGCCCGGGTACCTCCACCATGTCGGCAAGGCCTACCCTCGCAACCTTACTGCTTGGGCCGCAGTCCCGTACCTATCTGATACGGGTGAGCCCGGCCGTACGGCTTGGCAATAAGCTGGAAGAACTGCCTGCCCTGCCGGAAGATGTTCTTATCGGCTGGTTCGGGCATGAGCTCGGGCATATAAAGGACTATACCCATTGCAGCGGGATAGATATGGCGGGCTTTGGCCTGAAGTATTTACTTTCGCCCTCTTTCCGGCGGGCTGCAGAATTCCGCGCCGACTATTTTGCGGTGGAGAACGGGCTGCAGGAATATATACTCAGAACCAAGCACTATATCTTGCATGAGGCCGATATTCCCCCCGCCTACAAAGCGCGCATCCGAAAGTACTACTGCTCCCCCGAGGAGATCGAGGCCCTGGTTCAGGAATTGGCCGGGGAGGCCTGATTTTCCCCGAGTCGGTTCGCAAAATCTTCCCACTCGGCAAACTTTTCGGGATTCATGACGCGCTCCACCTTCACCTGCCCCCCCTTTTTCTTATTTGCCTCGCTCCATGCATAGAAAACCTCCGGGGCCACTACCCTGACCCGAACCCCTTTTAACGCCTTGGACCGTGCAACCCGGTAATTCTTATTGGCTTCCTTTAGGTGCTGGTCGAGGGCGTTTGCCAATTTACCGGTATCCTGGCCATCGCGGCTCCCCAGGTACCAGCAATGGTGGAAACCGTTTTCGCGGCGCACAGCGGCCAGGGTGTATTCGGGGATGGCCATGCCAAATGTTTCTTCAACATGCTGTACGGCCCGGTCCAGCTTTTGTACGGATAGTTGGGATCCCACCGTATTGAGAAAAAATTTGGTCCTGCCGGTTATCTCAATTTCCGCCCTGCCGGTGTCCGTAAAGGCAATCGTGTCCCCGATCAGGTACCTCCAGGCGCCGGCAACGGTACTGATGATCAGTGCATAATCGGTACCGGCTTCTACCTCCTCAAGCCCCAGGGCTGGTGCATCCTGGCGGATACTGCCGTCCTCTTCCAGGTTCTCCGGCTTAAAGGGTACGAATTCAAAATAGATGCCATTATCGGTCAGCAATTGCATGGCATCGGTTTCAGGCCTGGTCTGCAGGGCAAGGAAGCCTTCCGAGGCCAGGTAGGTGTCGATTACCGCAATATCCTTTCCGAGCAGGGACCGGAAGCTTTTCTCATAAGGTCCGAACGCAACGCCCCCCGAGGTATATACCTGCAGGTTGGGCCAGATTTCATGGATGTGCTTCAGGCCGTGGTGATTAATCACCTCCCTGAGCATCAACTCAATCCAGGACGGGATGCCGCTCAGGGCGCCAATATCCCAGTCTGCGGCTTTCTCCGCAATTCGTGCCACCCGGTCGTCCCAGTCATCAATTTGCGCAATTTCCTCCCCCGGTTTGTAATAGCTCCTGAACCAGAAGGGAATGTTGCCCGCACTGATACCCGAGATCTCCCCTTCCCGGAAGCCATCTTTTTCCTCCAGATCAGTTGAACTTCCGAGCATCAGGATTTCCGTTTCAAAAAACGAAGGGGGAAGGTCAAAATTCTTGAGCGAAAGCACTTGCCGGACCCCGGCCCGCCGGATGCTGCGGATCATTTCTTCGGTTACGGGGATCCGCTTGCTGCTGCCGGTGGTGCCGGACGAAAGGGCGTAATAATCAGGGTTCCCGGGCCAGCTAACCCCGGACTCCCCTTCCAGTTGTCGCTGCCACCAGCTTTCGTGCATCCGCTTGTAGTCATGGAACGGAACTTTCACGGCGAAAGCCTTCTGGATATTTGAACTTCGCAGGATTTCCGCGAATCCGTAATGTTTTCCGAATGCACTTTCACGGGCTGTTTCCAGCAGGTATCGCAACTGGTCCTCCTGCTGGGCCAAATGGTCCTGTTCGCGGTTCAGGATCGCCCCTGCCTCGATGGCTTTTTTGATTATGGATCCAAGAAGTGGCATCCTCCCAAAATTACAACAGTCCTGAGTGTACCATGCGCCATGGTAACGGAAAAGCGCCCTTTATCCGTTTTTTGGGAAAGGAATGTGCACTCCTGTCAACTAGCCCGGAGGCTGAATTATTTTTTTGACAGGCCATCATTCTTTTAAAATACTGTAGGACAACGACTTGATACGATAACAAATAACAGGATATGTTAAAAATTGTTTAAAACAGTACCTTTTATAGCATAGTACTGTAACAATCCTTTTTCTCTGTCGTCTTATAGGTAAACAACATCAATTAAAAACAAAGATCATGACAGCCAGGGTTAAACGAATCGAATTTATTTACGAACTGCTGGTCATGGGTTTCGGCTGGAATCATCATCAGGAACCCGCGACAAATGCCTCTTCAAATCAAAGGAACCACAAAAAAGTAGGGTTATGAATACCACAACGCCAACTGAATCGAGGAGTTTCAGAAACCTCTCGAATTCTAAATTGAGCCACCGGGTGCGTTGGTCCGAATTCCGTAAGAGCGCCTATTAAAGGCCGGAATCACAGCCAGGCATCAGTCATCAAGGAACGAGCATCAATCATCAAAGAACGAGTCAATCAACAATCATCAAATCGAACGGTTATGAAACTAGTTATCAATCCATCCCCATCCGAATCCAGGAGGTTTGCCATCTTCTCCAACTTCAGGGACAGCAAACGCGTAAGGTGGGAAGGACAACGCAATTATACGTACTAATGCAGTTCCCGCCCTACCCCGGATACAAATAAAAAGGCCCGTAATCAACGGGCCTTTTTTATGATTAACAAGTTATTCTCTTAAAGTTCATAGGTTTCCATCATCCCGTTCGGATAGGTCAGGATTGCCTCGTTGTCACAACTGCCATCCCCGAAATCAACGGTCATGGAAAGGCCGTTTTTCCCAACGATCATTACCCCGCTTACCAGGTAGGTGCACTCAAAATTGCCCGTGAGCGGGCTGGTTACGTTAACTGTGTAGGTATTGCCGTCTCCTTCATCAGGGGCAGCTGCCTGATATTCAGGGGTTGGGGAAGAGCGAACGGTCCACACCAGGTAGCAGTTTCAGGGCATTTTCGTAATACAGTTTGCGCAGTACCGGATCCGGCAGGTCCAACCCGTACATGGCCCAGAATGCGTGGTACTTTTTGTAATAAGGGAAATACTCATCGGCAGTTTCCAGAACCCTGAAATAGGTAGGGTATTCGCCAGGTTGCCAGGCATCCTTTCCAAATACCACCCGGTCCTGGTAGGCGATAAAAAACTCCCTGGCGCGCCGGGGCTGCCGGCCCAGTTCGGCAATCACTGCCCCAATACCCACATACATGTTCGGTATTTCATCCAGCAGGGTGGAAAGCGTCCCCAGGTCGTTGGCATACCATCCCATATGTGCATTGATAAACCGGGTTTCCGGGTGTTTTTTGAACATGCGGTGCTGCTCGTCAATGATTTGCTGCCAGGGTGCGGGGTCCGTATCGCTCCGTTTGCGACGCGGCCTTAATTTAAGCTCCAGCCAGCGCTCGTTCAGGGAATCCATTGGATCCCAGAATGAACGGGGGTCGGCGGAATGGATGAGTACGGGAATCCCCAGTTCGCCACATTTTTCCCAGATGGGATCCAGGCGGGGATCATCGACAGCGATCCGATTGCCATTGATATCGTTATTCCTCAGGCCCAGGCTCTTGTAGATCTTCAGGCCTGAAGCCCCGTTGGCTACATCGGCCTCCAGCTGGGCTGCTGCCCTTTCCCCCCATCCCGGTGTGCCCACGCTGTCAAAATCTACATTGGCAAAAACCACAAACCGGTTCGGGTAATGCTTTTTCACATTTTCCATAGCCCCTTTCAGGTGATCCCCCGAACCCCCGCTGAGATTAACCATAACGGCCATGTTCAGCGTATCCATGGCCGCTACCAACTCCGACAGGTCCTGGGTGGGCATCCGGAAATGGTGGCTGTGCACATCGATAAAGGGAAATTTGGCCCTGGTCACGGGATTTCCCGGCACCACCAGGGTGGATTCCGGGTTGTACTCCTCGAAGCCCATTTCCTGGGAAGCCAAAAAGCTACTGAACAGGGCTGCGCTGAGGGTTAAAAGTACTTTTCTGGTCATTGTACGGTTTTTACTTGTTGTTCATACTACTTATCGAGGCCGGCCCTTTTCCTGAGAGCCTGGTAGGCCTCTGGCGTGTCCATATCCTGCCCCGCCGGGCCGGGATCTAGCAGTATAGCCGTGCCAGCCTGCTGCCTGATCAGATTTTTTGCGCCACTCTTGAAGGGCAGTGCCTGCAGAGAATCAAAAAACTGCTGCCCGAACAGGGCGGGGACGCCGGGACCCTGTGGATAGGCAGATGCCACCAGGCCACCTGCTGCCCCGGAAAATTCCCTGAGCATCCGGGTCAGGTAATCGCTACCAATCATCGGTTGGTCTGCCAACAGGACCAGCAGGCCCGATGGCCTGACCTGTGAAATCCCTAACGCAAAGTCAACTCCCCGGCGGATACTGGACCCCATCCCCTGTTCCCAGTCCGGATTATGGCATATCTGTGCGTCTCCCAGGTCCGTTTCCCCGGTGATTTCCCGGTGGTGAGCGCCGGTAACCACCACAGAGGAAACCAGGCCCGCTGCCCGTACCGCCCCCAGTACAGATTGAAGCACATTGCCTCCTGCCCAGGGCAGGAGGGATTTGGGCTGCCCCATTCGGCTGGATTCCCCTGCGGCCAGTATGATGGCGCTTACAGCCTGTCCCATCAGCTGTGGATCCTTCCTTCCTTATCCCGCAGGGGGATAGCGTCCTTCTGCCTGGCAACCGCCAGGATTTCGGCCAGGATGGACAGGGCGATTTCCTGGGGTGTTTCGGCCCCGATATCGATCCCCGCAGGGCCATGGATCTGTCCGAAAAACTCGTCGTCCGGCTCGGGCATCCGATCGAGGAGGTCGCTGAGCAGGCGCTCTCTCCGGGAAGCGGGCCCGAGTATCCCGAGGTACCCAGGACGCGCGCCCGACAAGCGGAGTAAGTATTTCAAATCCTTGGTATAGCTGTGGGTCATCAGGACCACTGCCGTTTGCCGGTCCATTTCAGGAGCTTCCCACTGTTCGGGGATTACCGAGCGAAAATCGGAAGCCCCCGGAAAATAGTCCCTGTTTTTGGATTCGTCCGCTGCAACAGTTACACAGACCTCCCATCCCGCCTGGGCTGCAAGGCCTGAAAGCTGCACGGTGTCATGCTCCCCCCCAAACAATTCCAGGCGGAGCCTCGGGGGAAGCACCTGTCTGAATTCAAGGTTTCCGTGAGCCTTTTTGCCTTTTCCGGCCGGATGGTTGCCGCCCGGGGTGATTAGTTGGGTCATCAGGCCCTCCCGGGCACCGTCCTCCCTCCGGTAGGTGGTGGTCAATTCCAGGGGTAGCCTGTTGGCGATACGCTCCTGGAAGGCATCCAGGAAAGAGTCTCCCGGCTCAAAAGGCTCCAGCAGGATATACAGGGTGCCTTCGCACCCCAGGCGGAACCTGCCGTCGTAGGTCATCATCCGCGGGATACCGGTTTCAAAAACTTCCCGGGCCTGTCGGTGAACTTCTTTTTCCACGCATCCCCCGCTTACCGCCCCGAAGGCGGCCCCGTTTTCCAGCAGCAGCATCCGGACCCCCGGCCTGCGGTAGGAGGAGCCATCGAGGTCCACAACGGTCGCCAGAACGCTCTGTTGCCCGATTTCCCGGGCTTTCCGATAGGCCTCTACGATATGTATCACTTCATGCGTCACGTCAACTCAGTTTTAAAGGGCAGGAGCGGGACAAGGGTTCCCTCTTCGTAGGGCTCAGCGGCGGGTTCCAGCCGGATAAACCCTTCTGCCCGGGCAAGGCTCAGGAAATCCCCCGAACTGTTCATGGGGATTTCCTCTGCCCACAGGGTGCCTGCCTCTGTTTTCAATTTAACCAGCCTGAACTGGGTCAGTTCCGAGGTATTGACAGTGGCAGCAGCCAACCGCGCCTGATGCGACCCCGGGACAACCCCCATTCCGGATAACAGCCAGTCCCTAAAATACAAATGATAGTTTAAAAAAGTCGAAACCGGGTTACCCGGAAATGAAAACACCACACAATCCTTTTTCTCACTGGCTCCAAACCAAAAGGGTTTCCCGGGCCGCTGGGCAACCCGGTGAAATAGTTTCCGGACGCCAAGTTGTTCCAGGGCCTCGGGTATGAGGTCGAATTTGCCTTTTGAGACCCCTCCGCTGAGCATCAGCACATCTGCTTCCGACAGCGCTTTCTCAAGGCTATTGCGTATCGAATCGGCATTGTCTGCCAGGTGGAGCAGCCGCGGTTGGATTTTAAATTCCTCCAGGGCTGCCCGGAGGGACCAGGTATTAGATTTTCGGATCTGGTGGGGTTCCGGCCGCTGGTCCACCTCCACCAACTCGTCCCCCGTTGAGACCAATATGATAACCGGGAGGCGGAATACCTGTGGGCGATGTATGCCCACTGAGGCGAGTACCGCAATTTCTGCAGGGCCAATGCGGCAGCCTTCCCGGAGCAGCAATTCCCCTTCAGGTGCATCGCTGCCGGCAGGGTGGATGCTCTGACCGGGTTTGGGTTCGGACAGGATCCGAAAGCCCTTTTCGGATTTTTCCAAATCCTCGTAGCGTATAACCGTATCGGCCCCTTCGGGTACGACGGCCCCTGTGGCGATCTCGATACAACCATTGCGGCCCTCAAGGCGCTGCCCGGACTCCCCTGCCCTGGCCATTCCCAAAACCGAGAATTCCCTGATCCCATCCCGGAAGTCTCCATGACGGATGGCAATGCCATCCATGGTAGCCCTGTCGTAGGGCGGCAGCGGGCGGTCTGCGTAGACGGGTTGCGCCAGATACCGGCCACAGGCGTCGGCCAGGTCGATGGATTCTTTCCCTGGATTGGTTTTCCGGCCGGTGACAATCTGTAGGGCTTCCTTAGACGAAATCATGGTTAGAAGTTTAGGCCAAGTCCATTGATAAACAGGACGCGGACGCCCACTACTAATACGAGGACTGCGGTGACAAGTCGGATTCCCTGGGCCGTCAGGCGGTTCAGGGTGAGCCGGATCCCGATCTGCCCGCCTGCAAGGACGGCCAGTATCAAGGCCAGGGCAGGAAGCCAGGTTAAACTGAAGGTGCCCGCTGTGAGCAGGCCGGCAATACCCGAAATGGAATTGACCAGGATGAAAAAGCTTGCCAGGGCGGCAATCTTAATAGGCAGGTCCCACCGGAGGTGGTTCAGGACTGGCGCCAGGAAAATACCCCCGCCGATCCCTACCAGCCCGGAGAGCATGCCGATTGCCCCTCCCAGCACATAGGTCAATATCCGGGCGTACCGGTGTTTCCGGGGTTCGCTGAATTGCTGCCGCAGGGATTGATAGCCCAGGGCCAGGGAGGATACGATCAACGCGCTTCCCAGGATCCCGAAGAACAGGCTTTCTTCCAGGCGGAAACTGGCACCAATATAGGCCATGGGGATGCTTGCCAGGGTAAAGGGGATGCAGAGCTTCCAGTCCAAATAGCCCTTGCGGTAAAAGAGCCAGACGCTTCCGGAAACCACCACCAGGTTGCACAGGAGCGCCAGGGTCCGGATTTCATAGAATTCGGTAAAGCTCAGGCTGAGGATGGCCAGGTAGGAGGACCCGCCGCCGAAACCGGCCGAGGCGTAAAGCAGGGCGATCACAAAAAAGGCGAGTGCCAGCCAGATCAGCTCGGGATTTGTCACAGGATTTCGACTTTAAACTGTCGCATCCCGCCCGATACCCAGAAAAAGGCCCTGCCGGGGAAACGGCTTTGGAGCTGGACGCAGGCTTTCCTGCTCCTTGGGCCGGTCTCGCATATCAGGTAAACTGGCAGGTTGTCTTCTGATTCCAAAGATGCCGATCCCAGTTGCCCCAGGGGGATGTTGCGGGCACCCGGTAAATGGCCTCCCCCGAATTCGTCAGGTTCCCGGACGTCGATAAGTTCATGCGGCACTTGTTCCCTGCGGAGCCGGTTGTAATCGTTTGCGTTCAGGGCATCCGCCTCGTCCCTGCAGGACAGCTGGTATGTTGGGGCCAGTTGATCGGGAACCTGTCGCTCCGGGTCCCGTTTGAAGGCCATTTGGTGTATGAGCTGTTGGCGGGCATCGTACATGATCAGCCTGCCCGAACAGACTCCCTCCGTGCCGCTGAGCACCTTGGTGGCTTCCAATGCCTGCATGTTCCCGATAAGCCCTGGAAGCACCCCCAGGGTCCCCAGGGTGTCACAATCCGGGATTTCGCCCGAAGGCGGGGGTTCCGGGAACAGGCAGCGGTAGGTGGGTCCGCCTTTGTAATTAAAAACGCTCACCTGCCCTTCATACCCATGGAGCGCACCGTAGACCCATGGTTTATCCAGCATCAGGCATGCATCGTCTATCAGGTAACGGGTCGGCAGGTTATCCGTGGCATCCACCACCAGATCGTACTGCTTAATAAGTTCCAGGGCATTGTGCGTATTGAGGTAGGTGTCATGGGTTTCCAGCCGGGTTTCAGGGTTCGCCTTTTGCAACCAGGCGGCTAATTGGAGCACCTTGCTTTTACCTACCTGTGACGGGCCATAGGCGGGCTGCCTGTGCAGGTTGCTGGTCTCCACGATGTCCCCGTCTACCAGTCCGAGCCTGCCAACCCCCATGGCATTGAGGTACTGGGCTGCGGGCACACCCAGGCCGCCGGCACCGACGATCAGCACAGCGCTTCCGTACAGCGCTTCCTGCCCCCCGGGGCCGAATCCTTCCAGCCGGATTTGTCTGTCGTAGCGACCCGCTGTCATAATTGATTTAGTTTTTCCAGAATGGCTTCCCGTTCCTGAGGGTCATTTGCATTGGCAAGCACCGTATCATCGGTTGCCGTTACCAGTCGGGTATCAGACCGGATCAGGAATTTTCGTGGACAGCTGGATTCGGCGTTTTCCATATAGGAAATTGCGTGACGTAGGCCCCTGGGCTCCCAAATCGCGGCCAGGGGTTCCGGAAGTCCGGATTTCCCTGTTGCAAAAGCCGTTGCCATACGGGAAGGATCCCGCTCATCAATCAGGAGCCTCAGCGAGTCGCGATCCATGAGCGGCAGGTCACAGGCCAGCACCAGCCATGCAGCCTCCGGGTACAGCGCGTGGGCAGACAGGATACCGTTGAGGGGGCCCCGGAATCGGTCCTGGTCGGTCACGGTTTGGAAAGCTTCCGGGATATCCGCCTCCTGGTCTGAGCGGAGGCTTAGGAACGTCCTTTCGCAAAGGGTTTCAAGCAAGGCGTAGGCAAACTCCCGCTGGGGTTTCCCGTGGTATTCGATTTCACCTTTGTCCTGTCCCATCCGGTTGCTTTTGCCCCCTGCCAGGACCAGGCCGTAAATCGGTGGAATCGCTTTTCCAATTGCCATGATAGTACGTGTTTTTCCCTTTAACCGCCGATGGAGGTCATTGAACTCCCAGTTACCGGCCCAAAGCGTTCCTGCGCTTCAAAGCCATCTTTTGAGCGCTGCCCGAGGATCTCCTCGAGGATCCCGCGCATTTCAAGGGTGGAGGCGCCCTGCCTCAGGGGTTCGCGGATATTGGCCACTGGTTTCCCGTACAGGCAGGTGATCAGGTCCCCGGTGGCGGTGATCCGCAACCTGTTGCAGCTTCCGCAAAACGTGCGGCTGAATGCGGGGATAATGCCAAAGGACCCGGCATGCCCGGGAATCCGATAGTTTACCGAAGTCGCGGTCATCGGTGCAGGTACCTTTTCGAAATCCGGGTAGCGCTCCCGGATATGTCCGAGTATTTTTTTATGGTTCCATTCCAGTCCCTTGAAATCCCGGCTGCCCCCATTGAAGGGCATTTCCTCGAGAAACCGGACGCGAACCGGATATTTTTCCTGAAACTCCATCATCGGGTAGATTTCCGATATGTTCTGTTCGCCGAGGACCACGCAATTGATCCGGACCTCAATCCCAGATGCTATCAGCTTCATCAGGTTGCCGTAGACCTTATCGAATTCGTCCCTGCGGGTTATTTTAGCAAAGGTCTCGGGCTGGATGGCGTCCAGGCTGATGTTCACGCACTTTATACCCATCCGCTGCATCTCCCCGATATGCGGGCCGATCAGTGTGGCATTGGAGGTCACCGAGATCTCCCTGAGGGAGTCGAGCTCGGACAAGTGGCCGAAAAGTTTCATAACTCCTTTACGGACAAAGGGTTCTCCCCCGGTAATCCGTATTTTATCCACGCCGAGTTCTGCAAGCACCGTGCAAAGCCGCTGCATTTCAGGGATGCTCAACAGATCAGAGCGCCGCGCAAACGCAATGCCTGATTCTGGCATGCAGTAATTGCAACGGAGGTTGCACCGGTCAGTAACCGCGAGCCGCACGTAATTGATTACTCTGTTGTGATTGTCGATCAGCATGGATACGTTTTAACCCCCGCTTACGGGAGGTATTAATGCAATTTCGTCAAAATTGCTGATTTTGTCCCCATCCCGGGCATAGGATTTATTTACAGCCACCGCGAGGGAACTGAGCCCCCCCAGGTCGGGGTACATCTTCTGCAGGTAGGATTTAAGGTCGGCCACCGTCTTTAAACTGCCGGCCTGGTTCAGGGGAATCGACAGGGAGCCGTTTCCGACGATATCGCGGGTGACGCCAAAAAGGAGAATAGTCATTTGTTCGGATTTGGGCATAAACAGCTTAAAATTACCAAAAATAATCCCCAGGCCCGAACCTTTAACGTTTTCTTTGGAGCATGCCGACCGGGTTTCCGGGAGGCATTTGTGGACGGTGAGAGATGGTAGTTCGAAGCCGCGCCTGAACCCCGGGGCCTATGTTACCAAGGTTACTGACCGCGGCCTTATTCATTCCCTACATTTGGCACGTTTCCCTTTTAATGTATTTGTTTAACCCAGAACCATTACTTGGAACGCATCGAACTATTGGCCCGAAGGCTTTTCCTGATCTTTTCAGTTAGTTTCGCCCTGTTGGCCATCGCTTTTATCGGTATGCTGGGCTATAAAACCCAGGCGCCGCCTGCTGCCGTACCTGTGGCCACCCAACAATTGCCAGTCTGGCATCCCCGGGATTTTGAAGCGGAGGTTGCCTCCGCCCCATCCCTGGTCCGGGAAGGATACCTGCTGGTCACCCGGAGTGCGGAGCTCATGGGCCCCGGCAATTCGGATCCGGCTCATCGCTTTTCGGGAAATAAACTCTCCTGTTCAAATTGCCACATGCTTGCGGGCACCCGGGCCGGGGCGGCCTCCTGGGTCGGGGTCTCCGGGCGGTTTCCGCAATTCGGGGGACGTGCGGGCAGCACGGGAACCCTCGAAGACCGAATCAATGGCTGTATGCAGCGGAGTATGAACGGGAAGGAGATTCCCGTGAATGCCACTGAAATGCAGGCGATGGTCGCCTATATGGAATGGCTTGGGGAAGGCCTGCCGGATGAAAGGGAACCGGAGTTTAAAGGCTTCCCGCCCCTGCTTGTCCCGGACCGTCCGGTTGACCTGCATGCAGGCGAATCCCTGTTCAAAAGAGAGTGTGCCGTATGCCACGGTGTTGAAGGCCAGGGAATAAAAAGGCATGGACAGGAAGGTGTCGGCTATATCTATCCCCCGCTTTGGGGACCCGACAGCTATAATGACGGGGCCGGAATGCACCGGGTCCTTACCGCTGCGGCCTTTATCAAAGGCAACATGCCATTTGGCCTCGCAACTCCGGGACAACCGAAACTCTCGGATGCGGAGGCATATGATGTGGCCGGTTACATCAATAGCTTTGAAAGGCCCCATAAAATCGGATTGGAAGCGGATTACCCCGACAAAACCCTGAAACCTGTATCCACACCTTATGGCCCCTGGGCGGACCCATTTCCGGCCTTGCAGCACAAATACGGCCCGTTTCCCCCGATTATTGCCTATTATAAAGAAACCTATAACCTGATAAAGAACAAGTAAGTGGCACGGATGACCCTGATAGCTTTCCTCTGCCTCTTTGTCCTGCCTGTCGCCGGCCAGGACAGCAACATGCAGTACCCAAAAAGCCTGCTGTCCGGACAATGGAGGACCTATTACATGGCGACCGTCAACAAAGGGAGCCTGAAGGATTTTAACGCCCTGGCCACCGGCGGGTATGTGCGGTACGAATACCGGATCGCAAAGTCGCTTCGTATCGGGGGCGCACTGTACAACTCCACCAACCTCGGTATTCAGGACCTGCAGATTGCAGATCCACAGACCGGGCGACTCAGCCGATACGAAGAGGGGCTTTTTGACCGCCTGGACCTGGCCAATGACGTGGTGATCATACTCGGGGAATTATATGCTTATCTCGCCCTGGCAGATCACGATTTCCGTCTGGGCCGGATGAAAATCAATTCGCCCCTGATCAACCCGCAGGACGGGAGGATGATCCCCAGCCTGGTCCAGGGGCTGTGGTATCGTTACCGGCCCGAACCGGGCAGGCAGTTGCAGCTGGGCGTGATCAACCGGATGGCACCCCGGTCTACAGTTGAATTCCTGAAAATCGGCGAAAGTATCGGCCCCTATCCTGCCGGGCGGGGGGTGGATGGTGGACCCGCCCGCTATCCGGGGAATACGGATTCGGGATATGTGGTTCTTTTCAATGCAGATGTGGAGATTACCCCGGCCGTACGCGTGAATCTCTGGAACCAGTATACCGATAACATCTCCAACAGTTTCTATTTGCAACCGACCCTGGAACTTTCGCCAACCATTCAGTTGCAAGGGGAATGGCTGCACCAGAACCGGGTCGGTGAGGGTGGAAATTCCATCGACAGCCTTCGTTACTTCACTCCGGTGCATTCCGATATCCTGGGGGCGCGGATCCGCTATATGGAGGGCACCTCCGGCATTTCGCTGTCGTATACCCGGATACTTCCGGGCGGTATGTTCCTCTCCCCCCGGGAATGGGGCCGGGAAGACCTCTTCAGCTTCCAGAAGCGGGAACGGAGCGAGGGCACCGCAGACAGCCATGCAGTGGTAGCCTCCTACCAGCGCGTATTCGGGGAAGAGAAATTAAAGGTTCGGTCCATTGCCAGTCTGGGGCACCACTGGAAACCGGACATCGGGAACGCCTCTCTGAACAAATATGCCATGCCCGATTATACCCACGCCAATCTTGATTTGTTTTTTGATCTGGCTGCCCTCCCCAACCTGAAACCCGAACTCCTGCTTACCGCCAAGTTCTCCGATCACCGGAACATGGGGGTACCCGAGGTCTTTATCAACAAGGTCGGGTTATTCCATCTGAGCCTGGTCCTGAACTACAATTTTTGAAATATGCGGCTCCCGTTATACGTCCGGCATACATATTGTCCGGGAATTTTGGATCCTGGAATACTAGAATCTCCAATTCATCGTTTTCCATGGAAATCAAAAGAACCACTATAATGAAGATAATCCGCTCCCTGTTTCTTATGCTTACCCTGGCCAGCCTGGCTCTTTCCTGTGGCAATGCCGATGACGATGTATCCTTTGACCTGAATGGCAACGGAGACCTGGGCCTCGGCAAGCCGGTGGACAACTGCCTGAATTTCGGCGAAAACGAACTCATCCTATCCATTCAGGATCAATATACAACACTGCCTGGCAAGGTTTCCGTCTTTTTCAGGGTCTCCGATGAATTCGGGAATCCGGTAGCCGGCCTGACCGCAGACAAATTTACTATTTACGAGCAGGGGCGGAACGACGATTGTTTCAGTACGATTTCCTCCTCCGAATCCCAGTCCAGGATTTCCCCGAATTCCCAGATTTTTCAAAACCATACGCTCCTGGTCCTCGACCTGAGCAACAGCGTACTCAGCGGAAGCCTTACGGAACTCAAGTCGGCCTCCGCCAGTTTCATCAACAACGTCATGCCTGCGGTGCCGGCTGAATCCTTCAAGATGGCCATTTACTGGTTCGATGGAGAGGACATCCTGCACGAACTCAACCCCCTCACCACTTCCCGGGAGGAGCTGATCTCTGCCGTGGAAGGGATTACCCCCGATATCAGTAACGACCCCTCCACGGATTTATACGGGGCGGTCATCAAGAGTACGGACATCGCTTCGGACCTGCTCCGGGAAAGCGAGCAGAACAATACCATCGGGGCGGCTTCGGTGGTCCTGTTCACTGACGGTACCGACCAGGCTTCCCGCTATTCGCAAAACCAGGCCCTTGACAAGGTCAATAAGGCCAATTCCAATATTTCGTTTTTCACCATTGGCCTTGGGGCCGAAATCGACACGGAAGTCCTGGAGGAAATCGGGAAGACTTTCAGTGTTTTTGCGGGGAACAAGGAGGAACTCGAGGCGACTTTCAACCAGCTTTCTCAGAAAGTATCGGAAAGGGCCAACAGTTTTTACCTCTTCGAATACTGCAGCCCCAAGCGGGACGGAAGCGGGGTCAACAACCTGGCCATCCGGGTCCAGAACGGCGGCCTGCAGGGCGCGGTACAGACTTCTTTCGATGCTACGGGCTTCACAGCCGGGTGCCAGTAGCCCGCGATTTACAATCCGATAAAATATTAAAAACTCCCGCCCCGGGAGTTTTTTTATGCCCCAGCCTGGCAGGCTGGCGGCTGAACCGGGTATTTCGGCGAAATCGGGTAGGGTTTCTGAAGCCGGGCTTGTTTTAATGGTAACAACACAACCTGCAACATCCATCCTAAAAACAAACGCGAAGTGTAACTTTAAAACACCCCGTCATGGATGTACTTACTCAAATCGTAAAGGAAAGTGCCATTGGCCCGCTTACCGCCTGGTTCAAAAGCCTGGTGATCAGCCTCTTTATCGCAATCGTCGTCACCCTCGCAAGTATGCTCGTGCTCCTGCTGATGCACGGATCCCAAACAGTGATCACTTTTGGTTATTGAGGAACCTTCAGCGGAGTATCATGCTGTTTTTCCCGGATCCTTCCCGGCTCCCGGGTTTATAGAGGAACCCGTTGACCACCACGTATTTCACCGCGCCCTCGCGCGTGAGGGCAAATGTCGGGTTGTCCCCTACCTCCCACCGGGCCTCCGGCGCCTTGAAGGACGGTGCCACAAGGTGGACGGGAAATGGGGTTGAAGGGGTTTTCTGCGGAAGGCCGGTAACCCGGACATAGGTGATGCCCTTTTCAAGCAGGGACCAGAAATCGAGTTTTGCCACGGCCTTCATGTCGGGCAGTACCTGGTCATATACCTTTCCTGCCTGCAACCGATACCCCGACCCGTCCAGGGTTTCGTACCCATAAAAAGTCGAGAGGTCCCCCTGGTCCGCAATCCGGCTGCTGTACCAGAAATCCGAATGGTCCGGCGTATCCACCTCAAACCGGTGGATCCCCAGGTCAATGATGTAATCTTCCCCCAAAAGCGGATAGGTCACCCGTTCGAGTTTCAGGTCGAAGAGCTTCCGGTCGTTTTCCGGGATGCCTTCATAGGTGTCCAGCCCCATTTCCCGGTAACTGCCGGAGCCGATGGCATAGATGGCCGACAGGATGGACACGTAATTCAATTTCCGGATTTCCTGTTTTTCGGGGTCGTTGCTATACCCCCCGGACTCAATCAGGATGGCGCTTGTACCCCATTTCTGGATATTGTCGCCAAAGGCTCTGGGTTCAAAATCATCGTTGTATTTGCCCACCTGCCCTGGCGCATAGCGCTGGATGATCCGGTTCATGTAGCCGATCACCTGCATGGCGCGGCTGCGGACCTCGTTGATATCCTTTTCATAATTATAGGCCGGAGCCAGGTAGGAGATGGTTGCCGGTTTCGGCGTCCGCTCTGCATTGTAATAAGTACTCTGGTCGTGGAGGTTGAAGCCGAATTCGGCCTCCAGGCTGTCCCTTACCCGCTTTAGCGCCTGCCCCTCCGGCGATTGCAACCTGAGGGCATCCCGGTTGATGTCGATCCCGAGGGTATTGCGGCGTTGGAATACCTCTGCCCCGTCCGGGTTCAGCATTGGCAGGAAGTGCAACCGGAGGGAATCCAGGAGCCGGGTTTTTTCGGAGGCGTATTCCGGGGCCGCAAAAAAATTGAGGATGTCGAATATCGCCTGGGTTGCAGTAGGCTCATCCCCGTGCATCTGGGACCAGAGGAAAACATCCGTTTCCCCCCTCCCCAGGCTTATCAGGCGCAAGGGGCGTCCCTCTATCGAGGCCCCCACCCGGCGGACCTCAATTCCAGGCTTATCAGCCAGGGCGTCGATGAGCGGCTGAATATCGGCATGTTTGATCCGGCGTTCGGCGATGGATGGTTCCCGGTAGTCTTCGTAGCTCTCGTAAAACCGTTCCGTAAAGGACTCGGTCTGGGCGGTCAGCGGTATTGCAAACAGGCCCGTCAGGGCGATTAGTATCAGTCTTTTCATGGTGCAGTTTTTTCAGGTGCCGGTTCCAATCCCAGGTCACGGACCGAATTTCGGATTTTTTTCATGAACCCCACCCCCGGATCCGTTTTTTCCGTCCGGTATCCGCTATCCTGCTCCAGCCAGAGCGGGTGCCCTTCGAAGCGGGTATATTCATAGTGGCCGATCAGGTAGCGGATGGGGTATTTAGCCGCCAACCGTCGCACCAGCCATTCATTGGCCTGCAACTGGGCTTTCGTCAGGGGTGTTTCCGGGGTACCCCCGACATTTTCGATGCCGATGGCACAATGATTCAGCCCGATTACATGCCGCGCCATGACCGTATCGGGCATCAATTGCAGGATGGTGCCGTCCCGATCGACCAGGTAGTGGGCCGATACGTTCAGGGCACCTGCGGAAGTGATATCCCCACGCGAATCCGGCAGCTCCGATGGATAAAAGGCATCGAAGGAAGCCTCGACGGTCGGGATGGCCGTCCAGTGGAGTACAATCATTTCCGGTTGTATGCCCACCCCTTCCTGACGGATGCCGTACCGGTCCTGCAGGTAGGCCCGGGTCAGTTCCCGCCGGTTTTGGTCAAAGCGGATGGGACGATCTGCCAGGAGTGGCTGGTAACTGCTGCACCCGGTAAACAGGGCAACAAGTAGGAGTACAATAAAGATTGGTAGTTTCTTCGTCATTGGAGGTCAGGTATATCAGGGGGTTTCAGGAATCTGTAGGGAATCTGCAGGCAGCGGTACCTTGAATCTGATAACCCGCCTTTTCCGGCCCCATTCCCGGGCACCTGCCACATCTTCCCCCATGTACAGGTCGATATGCCTTTTGAACCGGCGGTGCATCTTGTCCTTTACCAGGAAGGTTCCCGGGAGCCCCTCTATTACGACTTCTTTGTCGTGGTCCAGGCCCAGGGGGATCAGGTCGCGGGAAACGGCGATGCACCGCATCCCCTCCCTCAGGGTATCCCCCCAGGCCGTAACGGTCGGGTTACCTTCTGTTTGCCAGTGCACCGAATTATAGGCGGTCACCGTCACCTCCATTTCCTTCCAGGTATAGGCTTCCGCTTCCGGTACCCTTTTACAGGATCCGGCATATAATAAAAAAGCCAGAAGGCAGGCTGCGCCGCATCGCATTCCCATCATAACCACGAATGTAATCCATTCCCGAGAATCGCTCAAATCCGGGATTTTTACGAGTTGTTGGGTTGGTAAATGGGTTTTAAATAATAGTATCTTAGTTTTCCAAGCGAACAGAAACTCATGAAATACCTGAAACGATTCTGGTTTATACCCGTCCTGCTGGTACTTGGGCTCATTTGGAGTCAATATCCCAAACTGACCATGATCAGCGGCTATGCCGCCAAGAACATGGCCTCTACCGTATTTCTTTCTGGTCGCTCACCCGCTTCCGTCAACCAGGACGACCATCAGGTCCCCCTGATTTCTATGGCCTCCAGCCGGTATGACAGCACTATTTCCGGGGCGGTATCCAGCGTGCTGGGGATGCAGAAGCGGACGGCACGTTGCCGGGAGGGCCTCGGGTGTTACCTGGTCATGGGTGACTACCAGGTGCCATCGGAAGAGATAAAGCCCAGGCGGCAGTTTGCGTTCGATTCCCTGCCCTACCCCCTGGGCGACCTGAAACCCAGGGACACGATTTTCCCCGAGGTGGATTACGCCGCACTGGAAGCGGGTATGGAGCAGGCCTTTTCCGAACCGGAGGTCCAACGCACGCGTACCGTATTGGTGCTGTATAAGGACCATGTCCTGGCAGAGCGGTACGTGCCAGGGTTTGGCCCGGATACCCGCGTGCTCGGCTGGTCCATGACCAAAAGCGTCCTGGCTACGCTATTCGGCATCCTCGATTTCCAAAGACGCCTGGACATTACATCCCCCACGGGCCTGGAGGAGTGGCAGGGAGACGGGCGGAGCCGCATTACCTTTGAGCATTTGCTCCGGATGCAGAGCGGCCTGGCCTGGGAAGAAGACTATACCCGTATTTCCGACGTGACCGAGATGTTGTTCCTGAAGCCCGACATGCCAGCGATACAGGCCGCCAAACCCCTGGAGTCGGAGCCCGGGACGGCCTGGAATTACTCGTCTGGCACCAGCAACTTGTTGTCCGGTTTGTTGCGCAGGGAGTTCAACACCTATCAGGAGTACCTGGATTTTCCCTATTCCGCACTTATCGACCGGATTGGGATGCACAGCATGCTCATTGAGACGGATGCTGCCGGTAACTTTGTCGGCTCTTCCTATGGTTGGGCTTCCACCCGCGATTGGGGGCGCTTCGGATTGCTATACCTGCATCGGGGCAACTGGAAGGGGGAACAGATCTTCCATCCCGACTGGGTGGACTGGGTGTCGCGCCCCACTGCCCACTCCGGTGATCGCTATGGTGCCCATTTCTGGCTCAATGCCGGGGGGCAGTACCCGGATGTTCCCAGGGACCTCTATATGGCCAACGGGTACCAGGGGCAGCACGTGTTTATCATCCCCTCCAAAAACCTTGTGGTGGTACGGACCGGTCTGGCGGAATCCCCGGATTTTGATGTAAATGCCTTCTTAAGCCAGATTGTAGCGGCCATACCCGGCTGAAACCGGGTCGCTTTCCGTCAGGGGACGGGTGCCTTTTACCGGGAGAAATACGCCTTTTATTTCTTTCACCACATCCCAGGACAGTTTCACAACAAATTGTTTCTACTTCCGAATCGCCGATGTATGTTTACACTGTTCAAATGAAACAACGGAGTTAATTTTTTTCATTTTCATATAGTGTTCTCGTAAAAGAGTCCTGGTCGCAAGATCAGGGCTCTTTTTAGTTCAGGGTATCCACTGATCCTTTCCGAAGTCGGGTTTGCGCTTCTCCAAAAAGGCATTGCGCCCTTCTTTGGCCTCATCGGTCATATAGGCCAGCCGGGTGGCTTCCCCGGCAAATACCTGCTGCCCCACCATACCGTCATCCGTGAGGTTCATCGCAAACTTGAGCATCTTGATGGAGGTGGGCGACTTTGCGAGGATTTCCTGTGCCCACTGATAGGCCGTCTGCTCAAGGTCCTTATGGGGTACAACTGCGTTGACCATCCCCATTTCAAATGCTTCACGGGCGCTGTAATTCCGGCCTAGAAAGAAAATTTCCCGGGCCCGCTTCTGGCCGACGAGTTTGGCGAGGTAGGCAGAACCATAGCCGCCGTCAAAGCTCGTCACATCTGCATCGGTCTGTTTGAAAATGGCGTGTTCCTCACTGGCCAGGGTCAGGTCGCAAACCACGTGGAGGCTATGCCCCCCTCCCACGGCCCAACCCGGGACCACTGCGATGACCACCTTGGGCATAAACCGGATCAACCGCTGTACCTCCAGGATATTCAACCGGTGGTACCCGTCTTCCCCAACATAACCCTGGTGCCCCCTGGCGCGTTGGTCGCCCCCGCTGCAAAAGGCATAAACCCCATCCTTTGGGGAAGGTCCCTCCCCGGTAAGCAATACGACGCCGATGGAACGGTCTTCCATGGCATCGTAAAACGCCTTGTAAAGTTCGCTTGTGGTTTTGGGACGGAAGGCGTTGCGCACCTCCGGGCGGTTAAAGGCAATTCGGGCCACGCCGTTGGCCTTGCGGTAGGTAATGTCCTCAAAGTCTCCGGCAGATTTCCAGTCGGGTGATTTCATGGGTTTGATTTACGTGTTGACAATCGGAATTTGCAGATAAAGATACGCCATGATCCAATTTTGGAGGCAATGGCGGAATTCAAGGGGTCAGGGGCTCTGCTCCAAACCAAACAGGATACGGATTCCCTACATGCGGGCGGCGAACAATTGCGAAATCTTGAGGCGCAACCGCCGCTCGTAATCTTCCTGCAGCCAGTCGCGGTAATTTTTGGTGTTGTTCATAATGCAATAAGAGTATTGCTTAATGCGGTATTCAATTTCCTCCCGGAGTTCCTTGGCCAGAATGCGTGCATCAAAAACGTCTTCGCTGTTTTCCACGCAGATCTGCGCGTGTTGCTCAATGCTTTTTTCCAGTACGAGTTTCGATTTTTTTCCTGCTGCAAAAACTTTCTTGTATTCCTCCTTGACGTCAAAGTCGATATTGTCGGAACGCCGGAATTTCTCCCGGAGTTCCCTGGGCATCTCATAGACGAATTCCCGTTCGATCTCATCATCGTTCCGGATGTTCTCCAGGTAGAAATCGGGGAAATGGAAGATCTCCTGCCAGTCTACCGGGGCATCCCAGGGGCCGAATCGGGCAATGTTGTTCCCCAGGTCAATCACGGTAAATTCCTCCTTGTCCTTCAGGATACGCGAACCGCGGCCGATCATCTGGAAATAGAGGGTCAGCGAGCGCGTGGCCCGGTTCAGGATGATGGTTTCCACACTGGGCTCGTCGAAGCCGGTGGTCAGGATGCTCACGGAGGTGAGGATGGCATCCGGCGTATTGGCAAACCAGTCCAGGATCTCACGCCGTTCCGAAGCCGTGTTCTTATTGTCCAGGTGACGGATCGGGTACCCGGCCCGTTTAAAGGTTTCGTAAACGTATTTCGAGGTGCTGATCCCGTTGTTGAAGATGAGCGTTTTGGTCCCTTTCCCCAATTCTTCGTAGGCCCCCATCAATTTCCCGAGCATCTGCTGGTTCCCGTATAGGGCATCGGAGGACTTCACGGTATAGTCTCCGCTGATCCCGAGTTTCAGCGACTTCAGGCTGACATCGTAATTATAGAGGTTGGCCCGGGCCAGGAATTTCTTTTCGATCAGGGAAGCGATGGATTCCCCTACGATGAGTTTTTTGTAGTGGTCTTTCATCGGGAGCTTGATGTTCGAGCTCAGCGGCGTGGCCGTCACCCCGAGGATAACCGATTTCTCAAAATACTTGAATAATTTCCGGAACGAATTGTAGTGGGCCTCGTCGATGATTACCAGGCCTACCCCCTCAATGGTGATGGCCTTTTCCTGCAGCCGGTTGTTCAGGGTTTCCACCATGGCCACGAAGCATTCATAATCATCCGATTCGTCCAGTTCCTTGACTTCGCTGTTGATGATTTTGTTCCGGACCCCGAAACCGTGAAGCATCCGGGAGGTTTGCTGGCTGAGCTCGATGCGGTGCGTCAAAACCACGACCTTCTTGCCGGTCTGCCGAATATACCGCCTGGCGATTTCTGAAAAAACTACGGTTTTCCCGCCTCCTGTCGGCAACTGGTAGAGCAGGTTGATATCCTCCGGGGATTCCTCGAGGCATTTAAAAATCTTGCCCAGGTCTTCCAGCTGATAATCATACAGGGTTTTTTCGGTAGACTCGGTTTGTGCGCTCAAAAGCTTTCTTTTTGCAAAATTTTTTACCCCTGCCGTTGCGGGAGGTTCAATTTTGCAAAACTAGCCGTTTTTTAAGGTTTGATGAAATTTACAGGCAGGATTTCTTAACAGGGTCCGTTAATAACCCCTCAGTCGCGACACCTGGTTTTCGGGAGAATCACCACGGAGCAAGGCCCGGTAGTTGCCGATGATCTGGCCGGCCACTGAGGCAGGCTCGGAAACACTGGCCACGTGGGGGGTGATCTGAATGGAAGGGTGGTTCCAAAAGGGATGCGCATCGGGTAGCGGCTCGGTGGAAAATACATCCAGGCAGGCCCCGGACAGTCTTCCGGTATCCAGGGCCCGGATAAGTGCCCCCTCATCCAGCAGGGGCCCCCTGGCCACATTGATCAGGAAGGTTCCCCCCGGGAGGCAGTCAAAAGTCTCCGCGTTTAAAATTCCCCGGGTATCCGGCGTAAGTGGCAAAAGGCAGACCAGGATATCCGTCCCGGCGAGGAAGGCTTGTTTTTCTTCAGGACCCGTGAAAACCGTGTAACCGGTTTGGGGCCTGGAATGGCTGGTCCAACCGGTAACTGAAAAACCCGCCCGGACCAGCAATTCCGCCACGGCTTTGCCCAGCGTGCCAAGTCCCATGATGCCAACGCGGAAGTCCCCGATACGCGCGTAGGAAACCGGATGCCACGCCCGGTTGGCCTTATCGAGTGTATACCGGGGCAGTTGCCGGAGGTACGACAGGATCTGTGCCAGCACATACTCGGCCATATCCCCGGCCAGGAAGGGGTCCACTACCCGGAGGACCGGCAAATTCTCAGGCAGGCCGGGGTCTTCCAGTATAAAATCCACCCCTGCGCCCAGGCCGTGCACCCCGAGAAGGCCGGGATATTCCCCAAGACTTCCTGACGGATGTTTCCAGACCCCGGCCATCCGGACGGTTTCCCTGGGATGGGGTTTGTGGTAATCAAAGACCGGGATGTCCGGGGCCTGTTCGCGGATTGCGCGGATCCAGGTTTCGGTTTTGTCGTCGTTTCGAATGATGACCAATGCCATTGTTGAGAGGGTTAAAGGGTCATTTGTTCACTGCGGGCCAGGAAATCCTCCAGATTGGGCCAGTCTGCCATCTCCAGGGCCCTAAGGAAATTGTCGTGCCTCAGTTGAAATTCCATAAAGATCCCATGGTGGACCATATGTGCCGTCCATTCCTCATACGATTTGTAGATGCTCCTGTAAAAGGCCTCCGGGCAATTCCTGGTTTTCTCGAATTCGGCTGTCGTTTCCAGGTTGAAAGCCATCAGGTCTGCCAGCAGGTGGGGTTCCATGCCGAGCGTTTTGAAGTGGCGGATATATTTCTGGGCTATTGACCTCCGGGCTTTGGGTCGTTTGCGGCGTTGCGGGAAAAATTCCCGGCGGATTTTTGACTTGGCCTCCTGCAGAAGCCGGTCCTCCCTGGGGTTGAATACAAAATCGTAGTAGGTTTTTACCTGTGGAAACCGGTCGTAGAGGTCCAGTAATTGCCCGGCCAGGGCTTCCTGGTCCAGACCGGCGAGGTACTTCTTCAGGGCGCGTTTGCTCATCGTGTGCTTAATATACGCGTTCCCGGCCAAAATATGGGCTTCCCCGGGAGGCCATAATCTTAAAACTTTGCGAAATTCTCATAAAATATGTATAAGTAGGATGCCCGTCTTTTGGAAAAGAGCGCAGAAAAGCTTATAATGAGAAGATGTTAACTTAAAATCCTATATACGTACATGAGGCAATTAAAAATTGTCAAGCAGGTTACAAACCGGGAGTCCAAATCGCTTGACAAGTACCTGCAAGATATAAGTAAGATAGATTTAATAACCGCCAATGAAGAAGTAGAACTCGCGCAGCGAATTAAACAGGGAGACCAGGTCGCTTTGGAAAAGCTTACCAAGGCCAACCTGCGCTTTGTGGTATCTGTTGCCAAGCAGTACCAGAATCAGGGCCTGAAACTGCCTGACCTGATAAATGAGGGGAATGTCGGCCTGGTAAAGGCTGCCAAACGCTTTGATGAAACGCGCGGTTTCAAATTTATCTCGTATGCTGTTTGGTGGATCCGCCAGTCAATCCTTCAGGCGCTTGCCGAACAGTCCAGGGTGGTACGCCTTCCTTTGAACAAGATCGGTTCCATTAACAAGATCAAAAAGACATTTTCCTACCTGGAACAGGCCCATGAACGGCCACCTTCAGCAGAGGAAATCGCCAAGGAACTCGATATGACCGTCAGTGAGGTCAAACAATCCATAAAAAATTCCGGGCGCCATGTCAGTATGGATGCCCCGCTGCGCGAAGGGGAAGATTCCAACCTCTATGACGTCCTTCGTTCGGGCGAGTCGCCCAAGCCGGACAAATCCCTGATGCTGCAGTCGCTGAATACTGAAATCAACCGCGCTCTGGAGACCCTGTCACCCAGGGAAGCCGATGTAGTTAAGCTCTACTACGGGATCGGGGACCAGCAATCCATGACCCTTGCAGAAATCGGGCAAACCTTTGACCTGACGCGGGAACGCGTCCGGCAGATCCGCGAAAAGGCGATTCGAAAATTGCGGCATCATTCAAGGAGTAAATTGCTCAAAGCGTATTTGGGATAATAAAAAAAAGCGGCATTTCTGCCGCTTTTTTCTTTACACACTAAACATTAAGAACAGCTAAGCCTGCTGATATTAAAATCGAGCAGCATTTCATTCAGGGCCTGTATAAAGTCCATATAGGCCGCATTGTCTTCATTGTAGTTTGCCATAATATTGGGGATTTGGGGTTCAGGTAACCAACTGACCTGTCTACAGGTAATCCAGTTCGGCCAGTTCGTTTAAACTTAATATTTCATTTAATTCTCGGAGAAATGTCAGGTATTCCTCCCCGTAGGTATCGTATAACATGGTAAGTTTGGTTTCGGTTACGCTTCGTCTAATGATTCGGGATACTCAATAACACTGGATTAAACCTAATTTAATTCCCATGGCCCGCCAAGATTTTGTGGTGAAAGAGGCCATTGTTGTTGACAAGGAGGTTTTAGGGGTGGTTAATACCCGGAACCAATACCGGCAGTGCAATCCGGCGCCAGAAGCCGGGAAAAATCGCGATATTAAACACTTGGGTCTCGGCTCATTGACAATTTTACCAGTAATGGAACCACATATTACCCGGACGCCGGGATTTCACGAATATTTTTGAAATCCGGGGTGAAATTTGCAAATCTGCTGCCATAACTCCGCGTTCCTGCAGGCATTTCCGGAGATTCTTCTGATCCGACCGGCTCGCCGCACAAAAGCCCCCCCGTTTGGTTTCGCAGGCGGTTTTCCAGGATATTGCAGGATTCCAGGGCCTTCGCCCTTATTTCGGGGATCTCGTCCTCTGTCAGTGACCTGAGAAAGGCCAGTTCCTTGGATTCCCCTACTTCCGGGATCGCATCGATCAGGATGAGCCTGGACTCCAAGTCACATTTTTCATAGAATTCCCGTACAATCGAAAACCTTTCCGCCGAGGTGGTTCTGTTCAGGTCTGCCCTGAAATAGCCGGGTTCGCCTGTGGCCTTTGCAGGGAGGCCATTGAGTTCGAATAGCGGGCTGCTGGACCTTCCGCCACCTTCTCGCCTTCGGGTCCCAACATGTGGGTTTTCAACGCGGTTGATACCGGTCTTTGATACCCGGGAGACTTTGATCTTTTCATCCTCCATAACATGAATCTTTTTCAGCTGCCGCCATGGCGTTTGCGAAGGATTTCCAGTTCCTGGTCCATGAAGCGTTCCAGTTGCGGATACCCCAGCACCAGTTCCCGGTGGCTGCTGGCAATTTCTTCCAGACCCCGGTTTTGCAGGCTTAGGCGGTGGATGCGCTCCACGTCTTCCAGCCACCTGCCGGCCCGGATCAACTTCAGGTCCTCCTGTACCTTGCGGGAAGCCGCCTGGATTTCCCTGAAATCCCCATTAGGGATATGGATCCTGAGTCTTCCCAGAAATTCCAGCAGGTTGTTTTTAAGCAGTGCCATCAGGTCTTTCAGCATCCCCAAATCCCCCTTACATTCTTCCCAGAGCAGCAGCAGATCGGCTTCGCCTTCGGTATATGCGGCCTTGTTTTGATGCGTCCCTGGTTGCTGGCTGTTTTTGATGGTGCGGCAGATTTTATCATGTAATTCATCCGGGGCATAAGGCCTGACTCGCATCTTATCCACCGGGTAGGGAATCCGGAACACAAAGCATGTGCCCTTGCCCGGTTCGCTTTCGACCCAGATGCTCCCCCCCTGCCGTTCGATGAGTTCCTTGACAATGCTCAGCCCCAGCCCATGGCCCGGTAAACGGGTTTGCAGGGGATGGGATGTCTGTTGGAAAGCATTGATAATCCCCGGGGTGTCGCTTTCGGAGATCCCCGTCCCAATATCTTTCACCTCCCCGTGAAGCGTACAGATTCCCATCCGAACTTCGGAGCGGACCCGCAATGCGATGTTTCCTTTATCGACGTTTTTTATGGCATTACCCAGCAGGGTCATCAAGATTTTGGAAAGCTCGGAGGGGTCTCCAATGAGGGTCCCTGGAAGCATGGGATCAATCTCCGCATGGAAGGCGACACTCTTTCGGACAATCAGGGTCCGGCAAAGGTAGGCCACTTCTTCAAGGACCTGCTTTGGGCTGAAAGGGATAGTGACGGTATTTTCAATCCCAGCTCGGAGCCTGGAATAATCCTGGAGCTCGTTGATGATTTCGAGCATGGAGTGAGCTGCAGAACGGATGGCGCTTGCAAACTCTTGTTGTTGGGGGTTCAGCCCACTCTCCGCAAACAGGTCCGAAAAACCGATGATCCCGTTTAGCGGTGTCTGGATTTCATGGCTCACTGAAGCAATCAGCAAGTGGGCATCCTTCCCGTTGTTTGTATCCGTATCCGGGGTTTCCCAGGAACCGGGATTCCAGATTTTCTCTTCGAGCTGCTTTCGGAATGATTCAAAGCGCATTTTGAGGGACTTGGCTTCTTCGATGCTCAATTGATCAAAAGAAAATTCTTCGAGGGAAGTTCGCAACGCGGCGATCTGATGGAGCAGGCCATGGGAATTGGTTGTCATGGATTGGGTTTTACCGGTTGGTTTTTCTGGGGTTCTGGTAAAAATCCGCATTAGCCCCAGGGCCTACAATTAAATGTTCCCTATCTTGCCCATGGTGTTGTAAAACCCAGTTATTTGTTGGTAAAACCATTTCACTTTATGAAGCTCTCGCGCATACTCCCCCTGTTATTGCTGGCAGCAGCCTGCGGAAAATCGGATAAAACACCTGAACTCTCCCTGGAGGAAAGGGCCCGTGCCATCCACGACGCGGTAATCACTATCGACACCCACGACGATATTGACGTAGCTAATTTTACGGATAGCATCAACTATACCCAACGCCTTGAAAACCAGGTAAACCTTCCCAAAATGGAGGCGGGAGGACTGGATGTGGCCTGGTTCATTGTATACACCGGCCAGGATACCCTTACCCCGGAAGGTTACGAACAGGCTGCTGAAAATGCGATGTCCAAGTTCGCGGCCATCCACCGGCTCTGTGAGGAAATCGCTCCCGATCAGATCGGTTTGGCCCTCACCGCGGCGGAGGTTCGGGAAATCCATGGCTCCGGACGTAAAGTGGCAATGATCGGCGTCGAAAATGCCTACCCCATGGGGACGGACCTGGCAAATTTTGAACGCTACCATGACCTGGGGGCTCGTTATGTATCCCTGGCGCATAACGGGCACAGCCAGTTTTCGGATTCCAACACGGGAGAAGAAGACGGAATTTGGTTGCACGATGGCTTAAGTGACCTTGGCAAAGAAGCTGTAAAAGAGATGAATAGACTAGGCATCATGATTGATATTTCCCATCCCTCCAAAGCGGCCTCCCTGCAGATGATGGAATTGTCCGAAGTCCCGCTGATCGCCTCCCACTCTTCTGCTCGGGCTCTTTGCGATCACAGCAGGAACCTGGATGATGAGCAACTGCTCAAATTAAAGGAAAACGGAGGAGTGGTCCAGACAGTGGCATTTGCCAGCTACCTAAACGAGTCAAAGAGTGCGGCCCGGGCCGATTATTTGCGGGACCTGCAGCGGGAAATTGCGGATTCCCTCGGGCTGGAATGGTATGAGCGCTCCCAGTTGAGGAGTCTAACCAGCGAACAGCGTAAAGCCTTTAGGGAATCCTACATGCGCGTCCGGAACATGGCTGACAGCCTGGCCAATACGCGTGAAGATGCCCCCCCTGCGGTCAATGTGGCCGATTTTGTGGACCATATCGACTATATGGTCGCGCTTATAGGGATTGACCATGTGGGCATAAGTTCCGATTTTGACGGTGGCGGCGGTATCGAGGGCTGGTCCGATGCATCCGAGACGTTCAACGTTACCCTGGAACTTGTAAAGAGGGGCTATACGGAGGATCAGATACGGAAACTCTGGGGTGGAAACCTGCTTCGGGTGCTCGAAGAAGTACAGGCTTTTGCAGCATCCCGGAATCAGGACTGATTCTCCCTGGCCAACCGGTCCTTCACGAACTCCACCCGGGTTTTCCCATGGGGCTTTGGTTTTCCGTTTTCATCCAGGTTGACCACGATAAGCTGATCGACCGTTACGATGGTTTCGTGGTTCATTTTATTGCGAGCCTCACAGCGCAGGGTCAGTGAAGACTGGCCGAATTTGACCACCTCGATGCCGATCTCCACGATGTCCCCCGATTCGGCGGTACTCATGAAGTTTATTTCCGACATGTACTTGGTGACGATCTTTTTATTTTCGAGCTGGATAATACTGTAGAGGATGGCTTCTTCATCGATCCAGGAGAGCAGGCGACCCCCGAAAAGGGTCCCGTTGGCATTCAGGTCCCCTGGCTTGACCCATTTTCTCGTATTGAAACGCATAATTGGCTGATTTTACAGTAAAGATATCCCAAGGCAGATGGCATTGATGTTGCGGTTATGTTAATTCCGGCGCGAATTCAATATTCATAAATTTTGTTAAGCTCAAAATAAAGTTTTCACAAATCCACTGGTCCCGGGATGAAGAGTTCATACCTTAAGGGAAACTTAATCGCAATAAACAATGTATACGCTGGTCAAAATGGCCATCGCCCTGGCCTTGTCCTTGCTCTCCTTCCTCTTCTGATCGGGAAACCCTGTACGAACCGCCTTTGTTCATAAAGCCGTTAACAACTCTGGGTATTCGGATTCGTCACCGGAAGCAGAATGCCTAATTTTATAGAAACTTCGCGTCATGAGCACCCGATCATCCGATTGCCTCGGGATCCGGCCGCACATATCCCAAGCCGCCTCGCATCCCGGCATGTCCCAGGACGAACAATTTCAGAATACCACCCTGCGACCTGTCATCAAACTACAGAATGACCTCCTCCTTGCCGCATTCCGCAATTATGCGGTAAAGCACAAAGGGCACTTTTTTGAGCTCGGGGTGGAAAAAAAGCTCCATTACATTGAAAATGCCATCCAGAAGGACATCAAATTCCGAAACTCCCTCAAGGGGATGGTTATTGGCCAGTTTACCCTCGAGGAATACGGCGCTTATACTTCCAACTCCTCTGCGCTCAACAAGCGTATGATGCAGATGGTTATCGAGCGGATCAAGGATCAGGTGCAGCTCCTGGAAGTACCCTCACTGGTCCAGTAGGGACTCCCCGTTCAGATTCGTTGTAAGGATTTGGCTCATCAAGTCAAACCAGGGGCGGACAGCACGGTAGTACCCGTCCAGGGTATCGGCAAATGCGGAATCGGTTACTTCCCCATCGCTCAGTTCCCTGACAAAGATAAATTGCTTATGCCGGATCAAATCGATATCCGGGTGGTCCCTGCCAAACCCTTTAGGGGCGGTTTTTACGGCATCTCCTTTCAGGTTTCCCCAAGCTTGCCGGAAGCCCGGTTTTTCGATACACTCCCGGAATTCGGACGCATCCTGTTCGAGTTCCTGCCGGATACGCAAGAGGTCCGGGGGGCGCGGGTCCCAGAAACCAACGGCTGCAAAGGATTCCCCGGGGCGTATCCGGAGGTAATACCCGCCACGCAAATGGGCCCCGGCCCGGGAAAAAGACCCGGCAAAATGCGCTTTGTAGGGGGTTTTATCTGCAGAAAAACGCACGTCCCGGTAAATACGGAAAAGCTTGACGCGTTCTATTTCATCGTGTTCCCGCAGCCGGTCGGCGATATCATTATAAAAATTTTTAACCTGGCCCTGAACCTTCCGGAACCGGGGTTTGTGTTTCTCAAACCAATCCCGGTTGTTGTTGGTTTTCAGTTCGCTCAGGAAATCCAGTACCCCGGGTGTTATCCCTGTATTTTCCATACGACCAATACTTGTGCGCCCTTGCTGGCAGCAGCATGACCGGGCATAGAGTGCTAAAGTTACGCAAATATGGCGGGGGTCGTAAATATTAATACCTACATTTGAGAAGCATAGCGATAGGAATAATGGATAAAAAAGCAATTGTTCGAGAGATTGAAGCACACAAGGATAATCCCGCATTAAGATTTCGGTTGAAAAAAAGGACCGAACAGTTTACCGACCTGCTATTTCTCACACTTTTTGACCAGGAAACCCCGGTTTCGGAAAACCTGGACCGGCTGGAGGTGGCGTTCCGGGAATTGGTGGACCTGGCGTGCTGGGAAAAGGAGAAACCCTGTAAGGAAATTTGGGCGAGCTACGTTGGGAAACTACCGGAGATCCTGGAGAAACTGAACCTGGATGCCCGCGCCATCGCAGCCTGCGACCCGGCTTCCCTGTCGCTGGAAGAAGTCTACATGGCGTACCCGGGCTTTTACGCGATAGCTATTTACCGGTTGTCCCATGAGCTTTACGGCATGGGGTTCCCGATGGTGCCCCGCCTGATGACCGAATACGCGCATAGCCGCACCGGCGTGGATATCAACCCGGGGGCCCGGATCGGGCGTTCCTTCTTTATCGACCATGCCACGGGCGTGGTTATCGGGGAAACTGCCATCATCCACGACAATGTGAAGATCTACCAGGGGGTAACCCTTGGGGCGCTCTATGTGGCCAAAAAATTACAGCAGACCAAACGGCACCCCACCATTGAAAACAATGTAACCATCTACGCCAACGCCACCATCCTGGGGGGCGACACCGTCATAGGGGCCAACTCAGTAATTGGAGGGAACGCCTGGCTGACTGCCTCTGTCCCTCCGAACTCAACCGTTTTTCATTCCCCCGAAATCCGGATCAAAACCGAAAAGCATGCGGGGTAGCCTCGAAGACCTGGTGGGGAATACCCCACTGGTACGCTCAAGAAAACTCGTCACAAAACCGGGGGTTTCCCTGTATTTCAAGCTGGAGGGACAGAACCCGGGGGGCAGTGTAAAGGACCGGGCTGCACTGAATATGATCCGCGGCATGCTCGACCGGGGGGAAATCGGGCCCGAAAGCAAATTAATCGAAGCGACCAGCGGCAATACGGGGATTGCCCTGGCGATGATCGCCCGGCTGTACGACCTGGACCTGGAACTGGTAATGCCGGAAAACGCAACCGCCGAAAGGGTTCAGACCATGCGGGCCTACGGGGCAAAAGTAACCCTGACCCCTTCGGATATCGGAATTGAGGGAGCCCGTGATTATGCGGAGGAACGGGTCCGCGAGGCAGGCTATAAAATGTTCGACCAGTTCTCCAACCCGGATAACTGGAAGGCGCACTACAAATCCACCGGACCGGAAATCTGGAGGGACACGGCAGGCGAAATCACGCATTTTGTCTCCTCCATGGGCACTACAGGCACCATTATGGGTACCAGTACCTACCTGAAGGAACAAAACCCGGATGTCCAGATCGTAGGGGTACAACCCGATGACCAGGCGAGCATCCCCGGTATCCGCAAATGGCCCCAGGCCTATCTGCCAAAGATCTACCAGCCCAACCGGGTAGACCGAATCATGGAGGTGACCGAAGAGGAAGCCCGTTTAACGGCCCGTGCCCTTGCCTCGGAAGAAGGCATTTTCGCGGGGATGAGCAGCGGCGGCGCTACTTCGGCAGCCATGCGACTGGCTGCTGAATTAGATCAGGGGTGTATCGTCTCCATCGTCTGCGACCGGGGGGACCGCTACCTATCGTCCGACCTGTTTGAATAAAAAAAACGCCCGAAGGCGTTTTTTTCTGGTCAAAGGCGGTTTGGTTATTCAGGCAGGGGAAACTATTTGGAGGACGTGGTTTCTGAGGTCATCCTTTCATAGGTATCTATGTAAAAGTTGATCGTATTCCCTTCGTTGTCCGTATAAATCAGGCTTTCCTTGGCTTCTAACTTCCAGTCGTCCTTCATGATGGAAACCGCTTCGAGGATCTGCAGGGAATTCCCGTTGTCAACTGCGACAAAGATTTCCTCATTGTTCGTTACAAGCACGAAATCGGAATCGTTATGACTGACGCTCGGCTTGGTATAGCGGAATTTGAGCGTTTCGTCGTAGTCGCTGTCGGCATCATTGTCAATCCATACCTGCTTGGTCACATGCTTCTCAGGATAGACCCGGTCCTGGTTGACCTGGTTCTCGTCCTCTTTGCTGAGTGCAAGTTCCTGGGAACGCATGGTTTCGATTTTCACCTTATTGGTTACCTGGGTGTCCCCCTGGTCAATGGTATAGGATTTCATGGTGGTCTCGGAGCTGATGGTTGCATCTTTCTTGTCCATCATCTCCTTCTCCTGGGCGGTTCCCAGGACAGGCAGTGCTAAAATTGCGGTTATTGCTAGTGTTCTTAAAATTCTCATATATATCTGTATTTTCTGATTCGTTAATCTTTGTGTGCGTGTTCGGGCTTGTCCTGACGGCTTACAGGCCATCAGGCAACTGCTTCTTTCAAGCGCTCGGCTGGTGTCTTATTCCAGGCATCCAGCATCCAGCTCATTTTTTCGAGTTCGCGGATGTATGCGCCAATCAAATCGATGGTGCCTTCATCCCCTACGGAATCTGCAAGTTCCACCACCCGGGACATTTGCCTGAGCAGCACTTCATGGGCTTTGAGAATCTCATGTACCATTTCAGTATCTTTCAGCGTACTGTCACTCTCCTCAATTGAAGAAGCTTCCAGGTAAGCGCTCAAATTGCTCATCGGATGGTACCGAAGCGTAAGGATACGCTCTGCGATCTCGTCGATTTTGGTTCTGGCATCCTCATACAATTCCTCAAACTTTTCATGCAGGTCAAAGAAATTCTGACCGAGGATGTTCCAGTGGAAATTCCGTAATTTCTGATAATATAGGTGGTAGTCCGCCAGTAGCGTATTGAGTTCGACTACTACGGGCAGAAGCTTTTCCTCATTGATATTCAAATAATTCATCTTATTGACTTGTTTAGAGTTATATTTCATTTTTATCGATTTGCAAAAGTTCTCCGGGAAGTTTTCGTTCATTGCCTCCCATAAAACCCAATTGCAACCAACACTTTTAATATAACATTATAATATGTTGATAACAAGTCATTTAACAAGACTTAACAGGGTTTGTGAAGAATTTGGTTAATAAGTGTTAAGGCCCAAAGCGGCTTTGGGAAAACCTTAACGCCAACTAAGGTCCCCTTTAACGCCCTCGGGCGCCTGACAGAAGATTACATCAAAACTGGCTGGAAGATCAGAGCCATCCTTTCCGTCGGAAATAAAGGATCAGGGCGATAAAAATCACTCCCATGAGCCCCCAAACGCCGAAGTATCCGTATTTCCATTTCAGTTCCGGCATGTATTCAAAATTCATCCCGTAGATCCCTGCTATAAAAGTCAGGGGGATGAAAATGGAAGCCATGATGGTAAGGACCTTCATCACTTCGTTCATTCGGTTGCTCACGCTGCTCATATACATATCCATCAGGCTGAAGGCCATTTCCCGCTGCAGTTGCAGGGTTTCGTGAATTTCGTTGGCGTGGTCCAGGGCGTCCCTCAGGAACAGGCGGGTATCCTTGGTAATCAAAGGGGAGTCGGATTCAATCAACCGGGCAATCAGGTCTCGGACAGGAGCCATCCAGCCCCTGAGGGAGATGATCTCCTTTCGGAGTTGCTGGATCTTAAAAGCGGTATGGGAATTGGGTTTCAGATATATCTCGTCCTCCAGGGCATCCAGTTTTTCCTCGGTCACCTCAAGGACCAGGAAATAATTGTCCACCAGGGCATCGAGGAGGGCAAAAAACAGGTAATCGGCTCCCCGGCTCCGGATGCGGCCGGAATGGGCTTCGATACGCTGGCGGACGCCGTCAAAAACGTCTTCCGCGATCTCCTGGAAAACAAACACGCGTTTTTCCTGAAGCACCAGGGCGACATGTTCCTTGATAATCCGCCGGTCTTCCGACAGGTAGAGCATTTTGAATACCCCAAAAATATAGGCCTCGTATTCATCGACCTTAGGTCGCTGATCCGTATTGACGATATCTTCTACAGTGAGTGCATTCAGATTGGCCAACTCCCCCAGACGGGTCATCAGCGCCTCATCGCTGAGCCCCACCACATTGACGAGCTCCGTGGTGGACGTGGGAATATTTTCCAGCATCTCGGGGCGCGTCAACTGTTCCTTCCGGTATTCTTCCTGGTTGTAGGTGAGCAATTCAATGCTGGAAACACCTCCTGAGCGCTCCCCCAGATAAGTGATCGTACCGGGAGCCTTACCGATTTTCCTGCGGCGTTGTTTGGATTTCCGGTTCTTCAACCCGATGCGGGTAGGAATCTTACGCGCCATGTTCGTCTTTTTTTCAAAGTTAGTAAACTAGGTGGTTCCGGCCTTGAAGACAGTCCGGACCAAATGCAGCCCGGAGGCAGGTGCCACCCGCTGGCTGCTCCAGCCCTCCCCCGTTTCCAGGCATGACTGCAGGGTTTCCGGCCGGACCTCCCCCCTGCCAACAGCCACGAGGGCCGCCATGATCAGCCGTACCTGGTTCCGGCCAAATCCGGGGCCGCTGATTTCGAGCATATCTGCCCTGAATCCTGTTTCAATTCCGGGGACCACCTCCCCTGATACGATCCGGCATTCGTCAATCTGCCGCACATATTTCTTCTCGGGGGTCGGGCTTGCCGTAAAACACCGGAAATCGCGGGTGCCTATAAAAAGCCGGGCGGCCTCTTCAAGGGGGTGCAGTTCCGGGATCCCCGGCAGGTAGGCCACAAAAGGGGCCACATAGGGGTCCGGAGGCCCCTTCCTGTAGAAATAATAGCGGTAGGTCTTTTGCTCGCAATCGCGGATGGGGTTGAATTCCCGGCTGACCTCATGCAGGGAGGAAGCCCTGATATCCGGGGGCAGATTCGCATTAAGCGCCTCCAGCAGGTTTCCGGCATGCGGTTTTTCAGGGCACCCGGCAATTACCAGTACCGCAAAATCCCGGGCAGAAACCCGGGCATCTGTACGCCCCGCCCCAATCAATTTTACCTGGGCTTCCGGAAGAGCAAAGCGGAAGGTCTTTTGGAGCATTCCGGAAACCGTGCGCTTCCCGGGTTGTTCCTGCCAGCCGTGAAAACGGAACCCGAGGAATTCCAGGCGAAGCAGGAAATGGTGTGAAGATGGTCTCCTCATAGGGTTTCGTGCTACGGATGAAATAGAAAAACCGCATCCTGACCGGAAACAGTCCGTCCGATGAACGGCCCTTTAACCCAGCTTCTTGGATTGGGAAAGGTTTTTTCACCACACCCTCGTGGCACTTCGCAACATTAGTGGTCGTTCGTCGAATTCCCTGAAATATAAGAAATCACCAGCCGTTCTTTAAGCAAATCAAAATTCCCCACATCTGTGAAAGCCTTAAAGAAGCTTTTTACCCCATCCGGATTCATTAACTGGAAATTCTGTTTGTATGCCAGCCTGCTGGTGTTGCCCATGCTGATCGTACTGAACTTTTACGGGTTGTATTCCAACCAGTTTTACCTGCTCAAAATCGATAATTATATCCTGCCGTTATTCAGCATCCTGCATTTTGTCTACCTCTACGCCATCCAGTTCAAGATCCGGGAAAACGAATACCCGGACCCCCAATTGCGGAATGTGGAATACGGGATGTATGCCGTACTTTTTATCTATCTCTTTAAAGGAGTGGATACCCTCTATATCCTGATGAGTTACGACGATTACGACTCCCACATCATTCCCGCCACGTTCCTGCCTGTAGGCCTGTTTATTTTAGCCCTGCACGTGGCACTGGTCTTTCTGACGGGAGCGGCCTTTCATTTCCGCCGCAACCTTGTCGGTGCCTTCAATTTTGATCAGATCAACGAAAACATCGATTCCTGGCAATAGGGCAGCCCTTAGAGCCCCCGGATATAGCTGCCGTACAGGTCGCCGAAGCGATACCCTTCCGAAAAGCGTTTTTTACTTAGTTTCTGGTAGTTTACGAGTCCCCAAAGGATAACCTCCTTCATAAAATAGCGATCGGCGGGATCCACATCCGGTTGATATTCCCGCAGCAAATCCTCCAGGGGGCGGACACTGTCCAGGGCGTCCCGGTAGGCACCGTCGGCCAGGTCGTCATCGAGTTCCAGCCCATCCCCTTCAAAGAACCACTGCACGATGCCATCGTACGGGCTCTCGGCATCCTTATGCTCCAATTTTTTTATTTCCGGGAAATGGTCTGCAAAAACTGTTTTCACTGCGTCTTCAATGAGCAATTGGGCCACGGAATCCGCTCCTTCCTGCTCCCCTTCGTAAACCAACTCGATCTTCCCGGTTATTGCGGGGATCACCCCCAAAAAGTCCGTGAGCCGCACGGTCGTTTCTGTATCCCCGTTTCGCAGCATCCGGCGTTCTGCGGTGCTGACCAGGTTTTCCAGGGCTGTGATGCTCGTTCGCGCACTCACCCCGCTTTTGCTGTCCACGTACTCGCTGTTGCGGGCTTCGAAACTAATTTGTTCCAACAAGTTGCGGGCCACCTCCGGGATTCGGATACCGGAAAGCTGATGGGTGTCCAGGGCCGCTTCCTGTTCGGTGATTTTACGGGCGGTGGGTATGTCTTCAGGATAGTGTGTCAGGATTTGCGACCCGATGCGGTCCTTGAGGGGGGTTACAATACTCCCCCGGTTCGTATAATCTTCAGGGTTGGCCGTAAAGACAAATTGCAGGTCCAGGGGCAGTCGGACCTTGAAGCCGCGTATCTGCACATCCCCCTCCTCCAGGATGTTGAAAAGCGCTACCTGTATACGCGATTGGAGGTCGGGCAACTCATTGATGGTAAAGATACACCGGTTGGCGCGCGGTATCATCCCAAAATGCACCACCCGGTCGTCCGCGTAGGATAACTTCAGGTTGGCGGCCTTTATGGGGTCCACATCCCCGATCAGGTCGGCCACCGTAACATCCGGGGTAGCGAGTTTTTCATAAAACCGTTCCGAACGGTGGACCCACGCGATTTCCGTCTTGTCGCCTTCTGCAGCGATCAGGTCTCTCGCATATCGGGAAATGGGTTTCAGCGGGTCGTCATGGATTTCCGAACCGGCCAATTCGGGCATCCACTCGTCCAGGAGCCCCACCATCAGGCGTGCCAGACGGGTTTTGGCCTGGCCCCGGAGTCCAAGCAGGTTGATGTGGTGACGGGAAAGGAGTGCCTGTTCCAATTGCGGGATCACTGTATTTTCATAGCCCCACACCCCCTCAAAGGCCGGCTGCCCGGAACGGATGCGCTCGATCAGGTTGGAGCGGATCTCGTCTTTGATGGACCGGGAGGTGTATCCCGACTTTTTCAATTCTCCGAGGGTACTTATTTCAGGGGCTTTTGATATCTCTTTTGTCATAGGTTTCTGGCCTTTAGCCTCTCAGGCGTTTTTTGCGGTTCGTTTCGTAATCTTCAAAAATCGTCTCCCCCAGTCCTTTCAGACCTGTGAAAAGGGCCTTTCCCTTGTTTGCCTCGGTAAAATGCCGGACAAACTGCATCAGGTAGGGGTCGCGGGCAATCATGAACGTGGTGATCGGGATATGCAGTTTACGCGCCTGGGCAGCCATGTTGTAACACTTCTCGACAATGAAATCGTCCAGGCCCACGCTATTCTTGTAATAGGTGCCGTCCTGCATCCTGAGGCAGGACGGTTTCCCGTCCGTAATCATAAAAATCTGTTTGTTGGTGTTGCGCTTCCGACGCAGCAGGTCCATGGCCAGCTGCAGTCCGGCCACCGTGTTGGTGTGGTAGGGCCCCACCTTGAGGTAGGGAAGTTCCCGCACACTGATGGGCCAGGCATCATTGCCGAATACCAGGATGTCCAGGGTGTCCTTCGGGTATCTGGTGGTTATCAGCTCTGCCAGCGCCATGGCTACTTTTTTGGCCGGGGTAATGCGGTCTTCCCCGTAAAGGATCATGCTGTGGCTGATATCGATCATTAGCACCGTGCTCATTTGCGCCTTAAAATGGGTGTCTTCCACCACCAGGTCGTCTTCATCGAGGCGGAAACTATCCATCCCGTGATTGATCTGGGCATTGCGAAGGCTTTCGGTCATCGAAATCTGCTCGAGTCTGTCCCCAAAGCGGTAGGATCGAAAATCCCCCGTATGCTCATCTCCGGGTCCGGCCTTACCGGTGCGGTGGTTGCCCCGCCCCCTTCTCCGGAGTTTCCCGAAAATCTGTTCCAGTGCGCGCTGGCGCAACATGCGTTCGAGCTTGGAGGTAATGGAAAGGGCCGGATCTCCGGGCTCCCCTTCCCCTTCTCCGTCCGGTCCGAACTTGGGTTCCTCGCGAATGAAACCCTTGGCCTTCAACTCCTCGATAAAGTCGTCAATGGTGTATTCCTCGTCGGTGAGGTCGTATTCCTTGTCCAGTTCCCGAAGCCAGTCGATGGCCTCATCCACGTCGCCCGAGGTATGGGTAATGAGTTCCTGGAAGATATCGAAGAGTTTCTCGAACGGGGTGAGTTCAGGTGCCTGGTAAGCGGTAAACCGGAATCCTTTTCTTGTATTCATAGCGCAACCCTAAATTAAGACAATTCGGGCAGTCGCGAGAACTATTTAAGAAATCTTAACGCCGTTCGCGGTGGCGACGGGCAAGAATCGCCTCGACATCCTGCAACCGGTACCCCTTGGCCTGCAGCAGGATCATCCAGTGGAACAACAGGTCGGAACTCTCCTCGAGGAACAGGCCGTCATCCGAACCCATGGCCTCGATTACGGTTTCCACGGCCTCCTCCCCTACTTTTTGTGCCACCTTGGCCACCCCTCGTTTCAGCAGGCCCGCCACATAGCTCGAATCATCTGAAGTGGGCGACGCGGCTTGTTGTTTTCTGCGGGCGATGATCGCTTCGAGTTCGGGTAGGAAGGATTCAGGAGCGGCATTCGTTTCACCCCAACAAGTATCCGATCCGGTATGGCATACTGGTCCGGTAGGCCGTGCCCTCACCAGGAGGGCGTCCCCGTCGCAATCAATCCGGACATCCACGAATTCCAGGAAGTTGCCGCTGGATTCGCCCTTGGTCCAGAGACGCTGCTTACTCCGGCTGTAAAAGGTAACCCGGCCACTGGAACGGGTTTCCTTAAGTGCCGCGTCATTCATATATCCCAGCATGAGCACCTTATGGGTGGTTGCATCCTGGATGATGGCGGGTACGAGCCCGCCTGCTTTGTCAAAATCGATAGAATCCATGAGTATTCGTTTAAATTCGCACAGGTATCCCCTGTTGCCTCAGGTAGGCTTTCAATTCGGGGATGGGGATCTCCCCGAAGTGGAAAACGCTGGCCGCCAGGGCAGCGTCGGCCTTCCCCTTGGTAAATGCATCGGCAAAATGCCCGGGCGACCCGGCCCCACCCGATGCGATGACCGGAACTTCCACCATTTCCGTCAGGGTCGCGAGCGCCTCATTGGCAAATCCGCCTTTGGTGCCATCGTGGTCCATGCTGGTAAACAGGATTTCCCCTGCCCCCCGGCTGACGACTTCCCGGGCCCAGCTGAACAATTCCAGGTCTGTGGGCACCTTGCCGCCCACCAGGTGGATTTTCCAGTGGCCCCCGACCCATTTGGCGTCAAGAGCTGCAACCACGCACTGGGACCCGAATTTGGCGGCCAGGGAATCGATGAGTTCCGGGGAACGCACAGCGGAAGAATTGACCGAAACCTTGTCGGCGCCGTTGTGGAGCAGGATATCCACGTCTTCCACGGAAGAGATGCCCCCACCCACCGTAAAAGGGATATCGATCCGCTCTGCCACCCGGCGGACCAGCTTTGCCAGGGTCTTGCGTTTTTCCTCTGTAGCCGAGATATCCAGGAAGACGAGCTCGTCCGCCCCTTCCCGGGCATACGCCTCGGCCAACTCCACAGGGTCCCCGGCATCCCTCAGGTCTACAAAGTTAATGCCCTTGACCGTGCGGCCGTCCTTTATATCGAGGCAGGGTATGATCCGTTTTGCTAGCATGGTCAGGTATTGTTTACAGTCAGGTCCACCCCGTCATAGAAGCCGAGGTCTTCGTTATTTCGGGCTTTCACCAGGTAGGCCACCTGTCCGGTGTGGTAGCTCAGGTGTTCGACGGCATGGATGACGAGCCCCATCCCGCTGAAGGTAAACCCCTGTACCCTGCGTTTTTTGAGCAGGGACCCGGAATCGGCCCTCCGTATCACCTCCCGTGCCTCCTGCACCGTGGCTGAAAACTGTTTCCAGACGATATCCCTGGACAACTCCCCCCCGGCCCCGAACTCCGCATCCCGATCCCGGTTGTCCGGGCTATCCCCCAGGCCGCTGATCACATATTGGCGGATGTTCCCCGAAAGGTGGAGCAACAGGTTTCCCATGGAGTTCAGGGAAGGGTTTTCCCGTTCCCAAAACCCCGAATCCGGGATCCGGCCCATGCAAATCCTCAGCATCCGCACCGATTCATCGATCCGGAACAGGCAATTTTCCTTGAAGTCCTCTGTCCATTCCACGTTAGCCTGCTTTGATGTAATCCTTCAATTCCTCCAGGCCAATGGCGCCTTCGTAGAGGGCCTTGCCGATGATGGCGCCTTCGCACCCCACCTGCCCCAGTTCCCGTAGGTCCTCCAAACTTCGAATTCCCCCGCTTGCAATCAACCGGAAACCGTTTCCCGTTTTGCGGGTTTCCCGCAACAGGTCCCCATAGAGTTCCGTGGAGGGGCCCTGCAACATCCCATCCCTGGAGATATCCGTGCAGATGACATATTCCACCCCTTTGGTAAGGTAGTCCTGTACAAAAGGGAGCAATTCCTGGTCGCTTCCCTGCTGCCATCCGGATACCGCAATTTTCCCGTCCCGGGCATCAGCGCCCAGGATGATGCGGTCCGGGCCGTATTTGGCAACCCAGCCCAGGAACCGGTCGGGTTCCTTGACCGCTATGCTGCCGCCGGTCACCTGCCGGGCGCCGCAATCAAAGGCAATCCGCAGGTCATCATCCGATTTCAGCCCGCCCCCGAAGTCAATTTGCAGGTTCGTACCCTGAGCGATGCGTTCCAGTACCCTGTAATTCACAATATGCGCCGACCGGGCCCCATCCAGGTCAACCAGGTGCAGATAGCGTATCCCGTGGTCCTCGAAAAGCTTTGCGGCCTCCAGGGGATCCTCGTGGTAAACCTTGCGGGTGGCATAATCCCCCTTGGTCAGGCGGACACACTTCCCGTCGATGATATCAATGGCTGGAATAATCCTCATGTTGGCATTTCTATAAAATTACGCAGCATCCGCGCGCCATCCGCCCCGCTTTTCTCCGGGTGGAACTGGACACCGAGAAAATTATCCCGGCCCAGGGCCGCACTGTATTCGAACCCGTAGTCGCTGCGCGCAATGGAATCCGGTGATACAGGTGCATAAAAACTGTGCACCAGGTAGATGTAGGTGGCTTCCGGGATCCCTTCGAACAAGGGCCCCCGAAGGTGGTGGATGCTGTTCCACCCGATCTGGGGCACCTTGAGGCCCCTGGGAAACCGTTTCACGTCCACCTCAAAAATACCCAGCCCGCGGGTATCCCCTTCCTCGGAGTACCGGCACATCAGCTGCATGCCAAGGCAAATCCCCAGCACGGGTTGACGGAGCTCGGGAACAACTTTGTCCAGGCCGCTCTGCACGAGTTTTGCCATGGCGCTGCCGGCCTCGCCCACCCCGGGGAAAATGACCCGGTCGGCACTGCGGATCCGCTCGGCATCCGAAGTGAGCTCAGCATGGTATCCCAGGCGCTCCAGGGCAAAGCGGATGCTCTGTATGTTCCCGGCCCCATAATCGATAATTGCAATGTCCATTTGGTTCCCTTGTTAAAGCATTCCCTTGGTCGTAGGCAGGATCATCCGCTCCGGGTCCCGTTTTACGGCCATCTTCACGGCTTTCGCGAAAGCTTTGAAGATCGCTTCGATTTTATGGTGTTCATTGGTGCCTTCTGCCTTGATGTTGAGGTTGGCGCGGGCACTGTCCGAGAAGGACTTAAAAAAATGCAGAAACATTTCCGTTGGCATATCCCCGATTTTCTCCCGGTGGAACTCCGCGTCCCAGACCAGCCAGTTCCGGCCGCCAAAGTCCAGGGCGACCTGGGCAAGGCAATCGTCCATCGGGAGGCAAAAACCATAGCGCTCAATGCCCAGTTTGTTGCCCAGGGCCTCCGATACGGCTGCCCCCAGGGCAATGGCGGTATCTTCAATGGTGTGGTGCTCATCTACTTCGAGGTCCCCTTCCACGCGTATTAACAGGTCCATTTGTCCGTGACGGGCAAGCTGGTCCAGCATGTGGTCAAAAAATTTAAGTCCGGTATGGATATCGCTTTTTCCGGTTCCATTGAGCCGCAGCCGTATCTCAATATCCGTTTCGGCCGTCTTCCGGGTGAGGGTTGCCTCGCGGGCCCCCAGCTTCAGGAATTCATAGATCCCCTCCCAGTGGGTCCCCTCCCAGGCTATAACCCTGGAAAGGCTTTCTGCCGAATCGCTTATTTCCGAGGCACCCAACTCAGGGTGTGCGTTCAGGAAAATCCCGCGGGCCCCAAGGTTTTCAGCGAGTTTCATATCGGTGAGCCGGTCGCCGATCACATAGCTGCCCTCCAAATCCCATTCCGGGGCCAGATAGTCCCGGAGCATGCCGGTTCCCGGTTTCCGGGTAGCCGCCCCCTCTTCCGGAAAAGTCCGGTCGATATGGATGGACCGGAAAATAATCCCCTCATTCTTCAGCACATCAACCATGAATTCCTGTACGGGCCAGAAGGTGTCCTCCGGATAGGATGCCGTCCCCAGTCCATCCTGGTTGGTAACCATTACCAGTTCATAGTCGGTTTCCCGGGCAATGGCCCCGAGGTACCGGAAGACGCCGGGCAGGAATTCGAGTTTCTCAAAGGCATCGATCTGTTCGTCCGCCGGTTCGCGGATCAGCGTCCCATCCCGGTCGATAAATAGTAGTTTCTTTTTCATTTGGCCGGAATTTTATCGGGCAGTGACGCCAGCACCCGGAGCAACCGCGTATTCTCCTCCGGTGTCCCTATGGTCAGGCGCAGCGTATTCTTACAGTTTAATTGCCCGGAACGGTTCCGGACAACAATCCCATTCTGGATTAATTGGGCGTACCGCTGGTCCGCATCGTCTACCCGCACCAAAAGGAAATTGGCGTCAGACGGAAAAATCTCCTTTACGAAGGATATCTCCTCAAGGGATTCGGAAAGCAGGCGGCGTTCCTGGTTGAGCTGGGCTACCTGCCGGCGGATGCGCCCTGGATCCGTCAGGTTTTCAAGGGCAAAGCGCTGGGTCAGTTCATTGACATTATACGGGGGCTTCACGCGTTTGAGGTAGTCAATCACCTTCGGGTTTGCGATGCAGATCCCCAGCCGGATCCCTGCCATGCCCAGGGCTTTCGAAAATGTCTGGGTCAGCACCAGGTTCGGATAGGTAGCCATCAGGGGTGCGTACCCCGGGTGGTCCGAAAAGTCGATGTAGGCCTCGTCAATGACCACGAGCCCCGGAAACGCCTCCAGTAGGGAAACCACGCTTTCCTGATCCAGGGAATTGCCCGTAGGGTTATTCGGGGAGCAGAGAAACAGGAGTTTGGTATGCTTCCCGCTTTGTGCAAGGATGGCTGGCACATCGGGCTGAAACCCCGGTCCCAGGGGTACCTGTATATTCCGGACCCCATTGATGTCCGCCAGCACCCCATACATGCCATAGGTGGGTGGCAAGGTAATGACGGCATCCGTTCCGGGCTCGCAAAATACGCGGAACAACAGGTCCAGCACCTCGTCGCTCCCGTTTCCCAAGAGCAGGTGGTCCTCAGGGACCTGTCGGAACTCGGCAATGCGCTTCTTCAGCCTTCGCTGGTGCGGGTCCGGATAACGGTTGACCCCGGTATCGAAAGGATTTTCATTGGCATCCAGAAAGGACATACCCCCGGTCTCCCCCGTATATTCATCCCGGGCGGAAGAATAAGGCTTCAGTTCACGTACCAAAGGCCGCACGAGTTCATCAATGGTATGCCGCCTAGTCATCTCCCCCGTTTTTATTTCCTTTTTTCGCTTTGAGGTCCTCCAGGCGGATGGATACCGCCCTGGCGTGGGCGTGCAGCCCCTCGGCTGTGGCCATGGTCGCGATGGCCGGACCGATTTCCCGGATCCCTGTACTGCTCAGGCGCTGGTAGGTGATGCTCTTGGTGTAGCTGTCGAGGTTGACCCCGCTGTACTGTCGTGCAAATCCGTTCGTAGGGAGGGTATGGTTGGTCCCGGAAGCGTAATCCCCGGCACTTTCCGGGGTGTAATTGCCCAAAAACACGGAGCCCGCATTGCGGATTTCAGCCAGCAGAAAGGCTTCTTCCCGGTGGCAGACAATCAAATGTTCCGGGGCGTAGGCATTGATCATATCGGCGAGTTCCCGGACCGAGCCCAGCAGCACAATTTTGCTGTTGCCAAGGGCGTCCGCTGCGATTTCCCTCCGGGGCAGTTCCCGCAATTGCTTCCTCAATTCCTCCCGTACAGCGCCAGGAAGTTCGGCATCGTCCGTAAGCAACAGGACCTGGCTGTCCCGCCCGTGCTCCGCCTGGCTCAGTAAATCGGAAGCCACATAGGCGGGTTTTGCCGAGCTGTCCGCAACCACGAGGACTTCACTGGGACCGGCCGGCATGTCGATCGCAACGCCTTCTTTGACAGCTCGTTGCTTGGCCTGGGTAACGTATTGGTTGCCGGGTCCGAATATTTTATAGACTGAAGGGATTTCCCGGGTCCCGTAGGTCATGGCGGCAATGGCCTGGATACCGCCCACCCGGCAAATTGTATGTACCCCGCAAATACCCGCCGCATAACAGATGGCCGGATGGAGCGCACCCTGGGCATCCGGGGGGGAACAAAGGACAATTTCCCGGCAGCCCGCCAGCGCAGCAGGGATGGCGAGCATCAGCACCGTGGAAAATAAGGGCGCAGTCCCCCCGGGAATGTAAATGCCTACTTTTTCAATGGGCTTTTTTTCCTGCCAGCAGGTTACCCCGGGGCGGGTTTCCACCCGGACCACACCGGTGCGTTGGGCCTCGTGGAACTTTCGGATGTTGTCGTAGGCCAGGTCTATTGCGGCCTTCAGGTCAGCGGGAACCTCTGCCGCCAGCCTGTCGGCCTCCTCCTTTGGAAGCACCAGGCTTTCAGGGGACACCCCGTCGAACCTTTCGGTAAATTGCCGTACTGCCGGATCCCCGGATTCCCTGACAGCGGTAAAGACTTCGTCCACGATTGCCTCCAGCGACATCGCAGATGCCGTTGGCCGTTGCAGCAATTCCTTCCAGCGGGAAGGTTCCGGATAAGGGATCAATTGCATCATTTCCATTTCTTAAAGGACCATTTTCTCTATCGGACACACCAGGATACCTTCTGCACCGGCTTTTTTCACCTTGTCCAGTACTTCCCAGAAGTGCTCCCTGTTGATCACCGTGTGGACGGAACTCCAGCCTTCCTCCGCCAGGGGGAGGACGGTTGGGCTGCGCATCCCGGGCAGCAGGGCGATTATCTCCTCCAGCTTTTCATTCGGGGCGTTCATCAGCACGTATTTGTTCTGCCTGGCCTTGAGCACGGATTGGATCCGGAAGCGAAGTCGTTCCAGGATGGCCTCCTGGGCCGGGCCTATTTTTGGTGATACCGCAAGGACCGCCTCGCTCTGCAAGAAGACCTCCACCTCCTTCAGGTTGTTTTTGAACAGGGTACTGCCGCTGGATACGATATCGCAAATAGCATCGGCCAGCCCGATGTTCGGGGCGATTTCCACCGAACCGTTGATGATGTGCAGCTCTGCTTCAACCCCCGCCTTGTCGAGGAAGTGCCGGACGGTATTCGGGTAGGAAGTCGCAATTCGTTTCCCCTTTAAATCGGCCATGCTGCTATAGCGTTCCGACTTGGGAAGCGCAAGGGAAACCCGGCATTTAGAAAATCCCAGTCGTGCGCTCACCCCTATGTCCGACCCTTTTTCAAAGAGGACATTCTCCCCGATGATGGCGATATCCACCACCCCGTCCCTGAGGTACTGTGGGATGTCCCCGTTCCGCAGGTAGAGCACCTCCATCGGGAAATCCCGGGCATCTGCCTTCAGTTGGTCGCGGCCATTGTCGATGGAGATACCACAATCCTTTAGGATCCGGAGGGAGTCCTCGTTCAGCCTGCCGCTTTTCTGGATGGCGATCTTTATTTTATCCATAGGTTTTGCAAAAATAGTTACCAGTTGTGGTTAAATAAAAAAACCCGCTTGATTGCTCAAACGGGTCAGAATATGTGGTTTACGACACAACATATACCGCTACCTCGCCTGAGCGCAGGAGCCGATATGATGATGTGTGTTGGATTTCTTCATTACGACGGTAAAAGTAAGCCAAACTTTTTAAAGATAAAAACCGGGCATTTAATTATTGCCGAGGATTATCGGAAGCCCGTTTTCCCCGGATCCGACCACCACCACTTTGGCGTTGGGGGATTCCGCAAGCTTCAACGTGGCTTCTATCCCTTTGTCCGTAAGGATTTTATCCGTCAGCGAAGCGCTGAGTATGCGGTTTGCATCGGCCTTACCCTGTGCTTCGATCCGCTGGCGCTGCGCTTCTTTGTCGGCGCTGATCAGCCGGAATTCATACTCCAGTGACTGCTGTTCCTGTTTCAGTTTCCGTTCGATGGCCTCCTTGATAGTTTCAGGGAGGGTGACATCGCGGACCAGCACTTCGTTGAGCTGGATATACTGGTCATCCACGATTTTCTGGGTTTCCAAGAAGATCTCCTGCTGGATCGCATCCCGTTTGCTGGAATAGAGTTGCTCCGGGGTATACCTGCCCACCACCGACCGGGCAGCGGAACGGATGGCCGGAAGGAGGATGCGCTCCTTGTATTCCTCCCCCTTTTCCTGGTGGAGTTTCCCGAGCTCGTTTGCCCTGGGCTGGAACCAGGCCGAAGCATCGAGCTGTATGTCCAGGCCGTTGCTGGAAAGCACCTTCATCTTCTCGAAAACTTCCTGTTGCCGCACTTCATAGATGAATACTTTGTTCCAGGGCGCCACCAGGTGGAATCCCTCCCCCAGCGGGGGTTCATCGGTTACCACCCCGTCCCCGAAGGTCCGGTACAGCACCCCGGCTTCACCGGAGCCGATCGTGATGGCCGATTTGGAAATTAATATGATGAGTAAAATAACTGTGATGATTGCCGGTAAGGCAATTTTGGGTAATCTGTCCATAGTTGTATTTAATTATAGCAATCCATTATATTTTCGAATAAACCACTCCGCTGCGAGGCAAAGGGCAATGCCAAAAAGCAACCAGTGGTAATCTATTAAAGATACGACATTCCTTCGGCTTTTCTGCACCGGCCGGAAGCGGTCGGAATTGAGGAGGCTGTCCCGCAACGCTCCCGTGGTTCCGGGGAAATACAGGGTGCCGCCGGACTGTCCGGCCAGCTGCCCGAGTTTGCGGGCATCACTGGAAAGCTGCTGGCTTTCCAGGTCAAATGCCAGGAGGCTGAACGCCCCGGATTCGCTGAAGCCGGAATCCCCGGCACGTACCGTAAACTGGTAGGTCCCGGGGGGGAGTCCTGTCACATCGGCTTCAAAATAATCGGTTCGCAGGGCCATGGGCCGCGGTTCCAATGCCCGGCCCGTGCTGTCCGCCAGTTGCAGGACCAGCCGGGCATCCGGATCAAACACAAAGGATTCGTCGTAATACCGGGCCCGGATGAGGGCGTTTCCGCTGTCTTCGTAAAGGGGCTGGTATTCCAGGCTCAGGCGTTTGCTGCTGCCCCCGGCTGTCAGGAAGAGAAGGGTCTTGGCCATAAAGGCATCGAAGCCTTCAAAATTCCCTGCTTCTCGATAGGCAGCCATCCGCCATTTCCAGATCCCGCTTCCCATAAACAGGATCTCCCGACGGGAACCTTTGATATAGGCGAGTAATGGCTCCTGCATATCGATTCCGCGGACGCGTTGGCCCAACAGGGTCTGGTTGTCGGCTGCAATGAGGAGGTTCCCCAACCGGCCCTCCAGGGGTGGATATTCCGAGACATCCCAATCCGAAAGGTCAAAAAAATCGAAGGCGGCATTTCGCAGGGGCAACATTTCGTCATAGGGCCCCATTTCCTCCAGTTCGTAGCTGTTTTGGGCAGTATTCAGGAAGCCCCAGTCGGTCAGGGGGCCGGCCAGGGTGATCTGGGGGATATCCCTCTGTCTGAGGGCTTCATAGAGTTTTTTGAACCGGGTGTCCGGCTGAAACAACACCAATAAGTCTGCTTCATCCAGCTGGTCCTGGGCTTCTTCCGGGCTGACCAGGGCCACTTCGCGTTGTTCATTTTTCAAAATGCTGCGCCGCAGGGCCCCGATATCCGGGTGGTTCCTGGTAAATACCAGCAGAATCCGGGTTCGCTCGTCCACTACCTCCAACCCGGCCAGCCGACGGTTATTGGCTGTATTGCGTTCTGATGGGAGGGGCGCTACAGTGGCTTCCAACCTGTGGAACCCAACAGAACCGGCCTGCAGTAAAATTTCGAGCTGTCGGGTGGAATTTCCAGGTTCGAGTGTCAGGGTTTCCCTGTGTACGCGGCGGCCATTGTCGCTCAGGGTGAGAATTGCGGATACCGGTTCCCGGCCCGAGTAGGAAAGCAATATTTCAACCGGGAACTGGTTGTCGAGGAAGGCAAAGCGGTTTACGTTGAGCTGATCCACACGGACATCCCGATACCGCGTGGTATCCCCGACAACGACGGGGTAAACGGCTGCACTTCTTTCCCGGGCATGCAGGTAACTGCGGCCCGAATTCTCATTGCCATCCGTCACCAGCACAATAGAGGCATTTTCAGTGGACAGTGTATTGTCCAACCGGTCCAGGGCGGCACTGATGTCCGTGCGATTAGCTGAAAAATCAAGGCTGTCCGATAAGGAAAGTTCCCCGCCAAAGGTGTAAACATCCCTGTCGAACCGGGTTTCGAATTCCGGACCCAATCCAAAGGCAGTGCGGATATCCCTGACTTGCTGGCGGGCATCCTCTTTGATGGAAGCGCTGTTGTCCAACAGGAGTACCAGCCGGTGTTTTTCCAGGTAGGTGCGTGTTTCGGTTACCCTGGGATTAATCAATAGGAGTAGCATCCCCATCAGCGCAAGGAAGCGGAGGGCTGCCAGCAGTACCCGGAACCGGACCTGCTTTGGCTTGAAAAAATACTGAAACCAAACCAGTCCAAGACTCAGGATGGCACAGAGCACAATCCATAATACCGGGTGGTCGGGCATTTAGTCTTTCTTCTCTTTTAATTCATTTTCAGGTGCCGGTCGACACGCTTGTCTACCAGCAGTACGAGCAGCCCGCAAAGGAGGACCACCCCTGTATAACCCAGAATCATAATTCGGTACTTTTGCAGTTCATTCAAAATACCTTCCTCTGAGGGCCCGGGCATTTCCTGCCGGGGTCCAGAAGCAAAATGTCAGGTAAGCATACCGCCGTCCACGTGCAATACCTGACCCGTCACATAGGCCGACAAGTCGGAGGCGAGATACAGGCAGGCATTGGCCACATCCTCCGGGGTACCTCCCCGTTTAAGCGGAATGGCATCCCGCCAGCCCTGGACGGTTTTCTCATCCAGTTTCCCGGTCATTTCCGTTTCGATAAAGCCGGGGGCAATCGCATTGCAGCGGATGTTGCGGGAGCCGAGCTCCAAGGCGATGCTCTTGGTGAAACCAATCATCCCGGCCTTGGAGGCCGCGTAGTTCGCCTGTCCGGCATTCCCCTTGACCCCCACCACGCTGCTCATATTGATGATGGATCCGCTGCGCTGTTTCAGGAATGTGCGCTGGATTGCCTTGGTCATATTGAATACCGACTTCAGGTTGATGTCTATCACCTTGTCGAAGTCCTCTTCCGTCATCCGCATCAATAGGTTATCCTTGGTAATCCCGGCATTGTTCACCAGGATATCCACCCCGCCGAAATCTTCAAGAACACTGTTTACAAGGCTTTCGGCGGCTTCAAAGCTCGAGGCATCACTCTTGTAGGCCTTTGCTTTTACGCCCATGGCCTTGAGTTTCTTTTCCAACTCCAGGGCCGGCCCGTCGCTGCTGCTGTAGGTAAAGGCCACATCGGCACCTTCCCTGGCGAAGACTTCTGCGATCCCGCTGCCGATTCCGCGGCTGGCCCCGGTAATAATTGCTTTTTTTCCTTCTAGGATTTTCATGGATACTGGTTTAGGATGGCTTTTATTCAAAGATAACGGGTTTGAGCCAAGCCGCCATAAAAAATCCCGCGCAGAGGCGGGACTTTATCAATCTCTTAACGGTTTCAGGAGAGGACCTCCGATACCTTTTCGCCAATTTTGGCCGGGGAATCCACCACGTGGATCCCGCATTCCCGCATGATGCGCTTTTTGGCCTGGGCCGTATCGTCGCTTCCCCCGACAATCGCACCGGCATGCCCCATGGTCCTTCCGGCGGGGGCTGTTTCGCCGGCAATAAAACCGACTACCGGCTTTTTGCTGCCACTCTCCTTATACCAGCGGGCTGCCTCGGCCTCCAGTTGGCCACCGATCTCCCCGATCATCACCACGCATTCGGTTTCCGGGTCGTTGACGAGCAGTTCCACCGCTTCCTTTGTGGTGGTCCCGATAATAGGGTCCCCCCCGATACCGATGGCTGTGGTGATTCCCAGGCCCTGCCGGACTACCTGGTCGGCAGCCTCATAGGTGAGGGTTCCGGATTTGGAAACTATGCCCACATTCCCTTTTTTAAATACAAAACCCGGCATGATTCCCACCTTGGCTTCCCCCGGGGTAATGACACCCGGGCAATTGGGGCCGATCAGCCGGCTCCCCCTGTCCTTTACATAGCTGTGGGCCTTGATCATATCGGCGACCGGGATCCCCTCTGTAATGGTAATGATTACCCCGATTCCCGCACTGGCGGCCTCCATGATGGCATCAGCGGCAAATGCAGGCGGCACAAAGATGATGGTGGTATCTGCCCCGGTTTGTTTGACGGCGTCCTCAACGGTGTTGAAAACCGGTTTGCCCAAATGCTCCTGGCCGCCCTTGCCCGGGGTAACCCCCCCGACGACATTCGTGCCGTATTCGATCATTTGTTCCGCGTGGAAAGTTCCCTCGCTGCCGGTAAAACCCTGAACTATAATTTTGGAATCTTTGTTAACTAGAACGCTCATTTATCCGTTTTTTGGTTTGTACAAAAATAGGCCTTACCCGCCGATCGGGCCATAGAAATGCTATTGTTTTTTGAGTTTCACGGCCAGGGCGGGGATCTGTCTCAGGGCGGCGAGTTGTTTCAGCCGCTCCCGAGCTTCTTCCGCCGGGCTTCCAAAATAGGTCTTGCCGCCCTCCAGGGATTTGGAGATTCCTGTCTGTGCAAGCACCACAGCGCCTTTTCCGATGCGGATCGCACTGGTTACACCCACCTGGCCCCAGAGGGTCACCTCGTCTTCAATCACCACACAACCCGCGATCCCAGTCTGTGAGGCAATCAGGCAGCGACTGCCGATAACCGTGTCGTGGCCCACATGGACCTGGTTGTCCAGCTTGCTGCCGGAGCCCACACGGGTATCCCCGGTGACGCCGCGGTCTATGGTGCATAAAGCCCCGAGTTCCACGTCGTCCTCCAGCACGGCCCGCCCCCCGGAAAGCAACCGGTCAAAGCCCTCGGGCCGTTTTTTGTAATAAAAGGCATCCGAACCGACCACCGTACCCGATTGCACCACGACCCGGTCCCCGAGGACGCAGTAATCCCCGATGGTTACGTTCGGGTGGATGATGCAGTCCCGGCCAATTTGCACATGCGCACCGATCCTGACGTTTGGCCCGATATGCGAGCCTTCGCCTATGGTCGCCGTTTCCGCAATGGCCTCGCCAAACCCTGAAAAGGGCCTGAAATGGCTGGTGAGCCGGTTAAAATCCCTGAAAGGATCTTCAGAGATCAGCAGGGCCTTTCCCTCCGGACAGTCCACTTCCTTGTTGATCAAAACCGTGGTGGCTGCCGATTTAAGCGCCTTGTCATAGTATTTCGGATGGTCCACAAACACGATGTCCCCGGGCTCCACCACGTGTATTTCGTTCATCCCGGTCACCGGGAATTCCTCAGGCCCCACAAAACCGATGCCGAGGATGTCGGCTATTTCACGAAGGGTATGCTTCCTGGGGAATTTCATCTGCTGCTTTATTTATTCTTTCGCGCGTTCCATATACGCGGCATTGGAAGTATCAATCTTGATCTTGTCCCCTTCGTTGATAAAAAGCGGGACATTGATACGGGCGCCGGTTTCCACTACGGCCACCTTGGTGGCGTTGGTGGCGGTATTCCCCTTGATCCCGGGCTCCGCCTCGGTCACTTCCAGTACCACGCTGGCCGGCATATCCACGGAAAGGGGCATGCTGTCCTCGGTATTGAACATGATGGTGACCACCTCCCCTTCCTTCAAAAGGTCCGGGGTATCCAGGGCGCTTTCCTGAAGGGCGATCTGGTTGTAGTCGTCCGTGTTCATGAAGTGGTAGGTCTGCCCGTCCGCATAGAGGAACTGGTAGGAGCGGGTTTCCACGCGCACGTCATCGATCTTGTGACCTGCCGAAAAGGTGTTGTCAAGGACCTTGCCCGTGGTGATGCTCTTGAGCTTGGTACGGACAAAAGCAGGTCCCTTCCCCGGTTTTACGTGCAGGAATTCAGTGATTTTATAGATATCGTTGTTGTACCGGATACAGAGCCCTTTCCGGATATCAGATGTACTTGCCATAAATCAATTGTTGCTAAAATAACCTTTCATAATGCCCCGTTGCGAATCCCGGATAAACTGGAGGATCTCGTCTCGTTCGGGGGTTGCTTCCACTTCGGCCTCGATGATCTGTACGGCCTGGGAATTGTTGTAGTTGCGCTGGTAAAGGATGCGGTAGATATTCTGGATTTCCCGGATCTTTTCTGCCGTAAAGCCCCGGCGCCGCAGGCCTACGGAATTGATCCCCACATAGGACATCGGTTCCCGGGCACCCTTGACATAGGGCGGTACGTCCTTGCGGACAAGCGACCCCCCGGTGACAAAGGCGTGGGTGCCGATGGAAACAAACTGGTGGACTGCCACCAGGCCCGCCAGCACCACGTACTCCCCGATGGTCACATGTCCGGCCAGGGTAGAGTTGTTGGAAAAGATGCAATTGTTCCCCACGATGCAGTCATGGGCAATATGGCAGTAGGCCATGATCAGGCAGTTCTTGCCGATGACCGTTTTCATCCGGTCGGTCGTCCCCTTGTTGATGGTGGCGCATTCCCGGATGGTGACATTGTTCCCGATCTCGACTGTGGTCTCTTCCCCATTGTACTTCAGGTCCTGAGGGGGGGCCGAGATAACGGCTCCCGGGAAAATATTGCAGTTCTTGCCAATGCGGGCCCCTTCCATGATGGTCACGTTCGACCCGATCCAGGAACCCTCCCCGATCGTTACATTGTTATGGATGGTCGCAAAGGGCTCAATAACCACATTTTTGGCAATCTTGGCACCCGGGTGCACATAGGCCAGCGGTTGATTCATACTAGTCGTTTTTGGTTTTTACGATCTGGGCCATCAGTTCCGCCTCGGAAACCAGTTTCCCGTTCGCATAGGCGTAAGCGGACATATGGCAGATGCCGCGACGAATCGGCGACATCAGATCGCATTTGAAAATAAGTGTATCCCCTGGAACCACCTGTTGCTTGAATTTTACATTGTCAATCTTCATGAAATAGGTCAGGTAGTTCTCCGGATCGGGAACGGTACTCAATACCAGGATCCCGCCGGTCTGGGCCATGGCTTCCACCTGGAGGACGCCGGGCATAACCGGGGCGCCGGGGAAGTGCCCCACAAAAAACGGTTCGTTCATGGTGACGTTCTTGACCCCCACCACATGGGTGTCCGACAGTTCCAGGATCTTATCCACCAGCAGGAAGGGTGGCCGGTGCGGCAGCATCTTCATGATCTGGGTGATATCCATCAGGGGTGTCTGGTGCAGGTCGTATTTGGGAACCTTGTTCCGCTTCTCCATCTTAATGGTCTTGGAAAGTTTTTTGGCAAACTGGGTGTTCACATAGTGGCCCGGCTTGTTTGCAATTACCTTTCCTTTGATCCGGGTCCCGATCAGGGCCAGGTCGCCGATCACGTCCAGCAGTTTATGCCGGGCCGCCTCGTTCGGATGGTGCAGGGTCAGGTTGTCCAAAATCCCATTGGGCTTTACGGACAGTTTCTTTTTCTTGAAGGCCTTTTCCAACTTTTTCATGGTATCCCCGGAAATCTCCTTATCCACGTAAACGATGGCATTGTTCAGGTCCCCGCCTTTGATCAGGCCGTTTTCCAATAACATTTCCAATTCGTGCAGGAAGCTGAAGGTACGCGCGTTGGCAATCTCCGATTTGAAATCGGACAGGTGTTCCAGGGTGGCATTTTGGGTCCCCAGTACCTTGGTGCCGAAATCCACCATGGTGGTTACCTGGTATTCGTCCGAGGGGATGACCGTGATTTCGCTCCCGGTGGCCTCATCCCGATAGGAAACCACATCCGTGATTTCGTAGACCTCCCGTTCGGCATCCTGCTCGACGATCCCTGCATTTTCGAGGGCCTCGACGAAATATTTGGAGGAACCATCCATAATCGGGGGTTCCGGGGCATCCAGCTCTATCAGGACATTGTCGATATCAAGGCCTACCAGGGCCGCCAGCACGTGTTCGGAGGTCTGGATTTTCACCCCTCGTTTCTCCAGGTTGGTGCCGCGCTGGGTATTGATCACATAGTTGGCATCCGCCTCGATAATCGGTTCCCCCTCCAGATCGACACGCTTAAAGGCAAAACCATGGTTCTCGGGGGCAGGAACAAACTTCATGGTAACCTGCTCGCCGGTATGCAGGCCTACGCCCTGCAGGGTTACCTCCTTGGCAATGGTTCTTTGCTTGGTCATATAGCTAATTACCGTTTTTCTTTTCAAGCGACTCTACCCGGTTTACCAACCTGGGAAGGTTCTTAAAATGGACGTATGATTTATTGAAGTCCCCGTAATTGAGGGCTGGGGAACCCTGCAGCACTTCATCATCCCGGACATTGCGGCCAATGCCGGACTGCGCCTGTATCTTGACCCGGTCACCTATCAGGATGTGGCCCACGATGCCCACCTGGCCGCCGATCATGCAATGCTTGCCGATCTTCGTAGATCCGGCCACGCCCGTTTGTGCAGCGATTACGGTATGTTCGCCGATTTCCACATTGTGAGCAATCTGAATCTGGTTGTCGAGTTTGACCCCCCGCCTCAGAATGGTCGAACCCAGGGTGGCCCGGTCGATGGTGGTGCCAGCACCAATATCCACGTGGTCCTCCAGGATAACGTTCCCGGTTTGCGGGATCTTGGAGTAGACCCCTTCGTCATCGGGGGCAAACCCGAATCCGTCGGCGCCGATGATGGCGCCGCTGTGTACCACGCAGTCGCGGCCAATTTGAGTTTCGGAATAGATTTTGGCGCCGGCAAACACAATGGTGTTGTCGCCAATGACCACATTGTCCCCGATATAGGCGTTCGGGTAAATCTTCACATTGTCCCCCAGCCGGACATTGTTTCCCACATAACAGAATGCGCCGAGGTAGCAATCCTTCCCATATACGGCCGAATCGGCAATATGGACCGGGCTTTCAATACCGGTCTTGGTACTTTTGACCTGGTCGTAATACGCCAGGAGTTTTGAAAAGGACTTATAGGCATCCTCCACCTTGATCAGGGTGGTGGAAAGTGACTGCTCAGGCACAAAGTCCTTATTGACAATGATAATGGAGGCCTCAGTGCTGTAGATATAGGGGGTATACTTGGGATTGGCCAGGAAAGTCAGTGAACCAGCCTCGCCTTCCTCAATTTTTGACAACTTGTGAACGGCAATTTCGGGGTTGCCCTCAATTTCGCCTTCAAGGATGCCTGCAATCTGACTGGCCGTAAATTCCAAGTGTGCTGCGTGCTAATTGATTTCAGTGGAGACAAAAGTAAGAAAAATTAGTATACGCCTTTCTTGGGGTAGCAGATATAGTGCTTCACCACATCGGCCGAGAGGGCCTGCAGATTGAGTTGGTCCGAGGTGCTTGCCACGTCGCGGATTTTACCATTGTCCCTCAGGATATTGATATTCTGCCTTTCCTGGTTGTAGGCCCTGTTGGAAATGGCGCCGGAAAAGACAAAGTAGGAGGCTTCCTCCGGGCTCATCCCCCACTCCTGGCAAATCCTGTCGAGCCTGCTCTCCAGGCGATCCCGGGAAATGGGTTTCTGCTTGATCTTGATGGCTGGCAGCCGCCGGTCCAGCAGCATTCCGCAAAGCCGTGACAATACGGCGTCCGGGTCCAGTTGCCACTCCTTGAGGGCCGAGAGGATATCCACATCGTCCAGCCGTGCAAACCACTTCAGGGACTCTTCCGGGTCCGGGGCTGCAGTTCCGTCCCGCCCCAGGAAGAAGGAAAGGTTCCGGCCGCAATTTTCAAGGTCTCCGGACTGGTAACGCTCTTTTGCACGCCGGATGACACGGACAAGGACCTGTTCGGCAGCCAAGCCGGTCTTGTGCAAATAGACCTGCCAGTACATAAAGCGGCGCGCCATCAGGAATTTTTCCACGGAGTAAATCCCCTTCTCCTCCACGGCCAGTTTCCCTTCGAAAACGGTCAGCATGGTGATCAGCCGTTCCGAATTGATATTGCCTTCTGCCACCCCTGTGTAAAAACTGTCCCGTTTCAGGTAATCCAGGCGATCCATATCCAGCTGACTGGAAACCAATTCGTTGAGGAAGCCTTTTTTATAGGTGCCTTTGAAGATTTCGATCGCCACGTCCAGCTGTCCGCCGAATTCCCTGTTGAGCTGCTGCATAAAGCGCAGGGAAAGCGCCTCGTGGGATTGACCGGGCACCAGTTCGTGCTCCAGGGCGTGAGAAAAGGGGCCATGCCCCATATCGTGGAGGAGGATGGCGCACAACAGGCCGTTTTCCTCTTCATCGTCTATGTCAAAACCCTTGCGCCTCAGGAGCTGTATGGCGTATTGCATCAGGTGCATGGCTCCCAACGCATGGTGGAAGCGGGTATGGTGGGCCCCCGGATAGACCAGGTAGCTCATCCCCATCTGGGAGATGCGGCGCAGGCGCTGAAAATACGGGTGCGCAATTAAATCAAACAGCAGCCTGTTCGGTATGCTTATAAATCCGTAAATTGGATCGTTGAAAATCTTGAGCTTGGGAACGTGTTTCAACGCGGATTGCTTTAGGTGGATCAAAGGTAGCCAATTGCCTCCAGATTCACATCCCGCAGCGGGTTCTACAGCATCCGAGCCCAGAATCCTCTCATTAAAACCGGCGCATGAAAAACTTTACCATCCTGTGGGTAGATGACGAAATTGACCTCCTGAAATCCCACCTGCTTTTCCTGGAGGAGCGCAATTACAAGGTGGTGACCTGCAATAGCGGGCAGGATGCCCTGGAGGCCATCGGGCAAGAATCCTTTGATATCGTATTCCTGGACGAAAACATGCCCGGGCTTTCCGGGCTCGAAACCCTTACGGAAATCAAACAGCGCAATGCGTCCCTCCCCGTGGTGATGATCACCAAAAACGAAGAGGAATCCCTTATGGAGGACGCCATCGGTTCCAAGATTGCCGATTACCTGATCAAACCGGTAAACCCGAACCAGATCCTGTTATCCCTCAAAAAAAACCTGGACCACAGCCGCCTGGTATCCGAAAAGACCACAGCCGGGTACCAGCAGGAATTCCGTAAAATTGCCATGGACCTCTCCATGATCAATTCGTGGGAAGGTTGGACGGAACTATATAAAAAACTGATTTACTGGGAATTGCAGCTTGAATCCATCGAAGACAGCGGCATGTTCGAGATCCTCGAATCCCAGAAAGCAGAAGCCAACCAGCAATTCGGCAAATTTATCGAAAAAGAATACCCGGGATGGTTTTCCGGGGGCGACGCGCCAGTCCTATCCCACACGCTTTTCAACCAGCGCATTGCCCCCATACTCCGGGAGGGTCCTACCCTGCTGGTGGTGATCGATAACCTCCGGTACGACCAGTGGTTTGCCTTCGAAGACGCCCTGGCTCCCTATTATAAAAAGGAATCCGAAGAGGCTTACTGCAGCATCCTTCCTACGGCCACCCAATACGCGCGCAATGCCATCTTTTCGGGGATGATGCCCCTGGAGATGGAGCGGAAATTCCCGGATTGGTGGAAGAACGATACGGATACGGGCGGGAAGAACCTGCACGAGGCAGACTTCCTGGGGGCGCAGCTCAAAAGGCTCGGGCTCCACCTGAAATGGGAGTACCACAAGATCAGCAGCCTCAAGCAGGGGAAACAGCTGGTGCAGCAGTTCAAGTCTTTTAAGGACCTTGACCTGGTTGCCGTCGTATATAATTTTGTGGACATGCTCTCCCACGCCCGGACAGAGATGGAAGTCATCAAGGAACTGGCCTCGGACGACAAAGCCTACCGCTCCCTAACCCTCAGCTGGTTCCGGAACAGCCCGCTGCTGGCGCTTATACAGGAGGCACAGTTGCTCGGGTTCCGCATGATTATCACCACAGACCATGGAACCATCAATGTCAAACAGGCCTCCCGGGTTATCGGCGATAAGGAAACGAGCCTGAACCTGCGGTATAAAACGGGAAGGAGCCTTACCTATGAGGAGAAGGACGTGCTGGCCTGCAGGAAACCGGCAGAACTGCACCTCCCCACCATCAACATGAGCAGTTCTTACATCTTTGCCAAAAACGACCTGTTTTTTGCCTACCCCAACAACTACAATCATTACGTAAGCTATTACCGCAACACCTACCAGCACGGGGGCGTATCCCTGGAAGAAATGGTGGTGCCGTTTGTGGTGCTGCGGCCAAAGTGATGTCCGCGACCGAGGTGATGCCTGCAACATGGCCACCTTAAGCGGTCACCAAGCCCAGGACTCTTAGTGTTGCGGGTGGAAACGATTGCCTTTCAGATAACTGCCATCCAGTATTTCCATAACATGGTCATGGGCACCGATGCAAATGGAGAAATTGACTTCAAGTACAAAGTCATCCTTATAGAAGTAGGTCTTTCTGCTGCGGTCATATCCAATTTGTGCCTCGTAATCTTTGAGCTGCTCTATCAGATAATAAACAGTTCGTTCGCTGATCCCAAGTCGGAAGGCTACTTCAGAAGGAGAACCTGTACATTCCATTTTAATCAGGTTGTGAAGCCTTTGAAGCCGTTCGATATGCTTTATGTTTTTCATAGAAGGAGGTTGTAAGATTATGATTGATTCTATGAGGGACCGATTGAAATAAAGATATAGAATAAATTCTATAGTTTAAAATATATTCTATTTATTTATATTTTTTATTCTATTACAGAGTATATTTTCTTATTTCGTGAAGATAGCGTATATTAGTGCAAAGCAATCGCAGCATTATGATCAAAACTATCGACCGGCTCATCCAGTTTATACAGCATATCGGGTTGAGTGCCCGGCAATTCGATCTTTCTATAGGTGCCAGCAACGGCTATACCCTCAGAATGAAAAAAAATAATGCTTCCGTGGGAAGTGATGTCATTGAAACCATTTTGCGGACTTACCCGGATCTCAATGTGGTCTGGCTACTAACAGGGGAGGGTGCGATGCTCAAATCACAGCAGGCAGATGAGATCCTGGACTTTGACCAGCTTCCGCCAAAGAAAAAGGCAATCATCGAGCGCATCATAGAGGAAAAAATTAAGGAGCGGCAACACCAGGAGCTTCGTAACCTGGTCAAAGAAGTCGCAAAGGAAATGGGGAGGGATTAGGATTACCCTAGGATAGTGTGAAATTCTTTAATTGGAGCCATTACTCAACAGCCTGATATTTCTCTCCATGATTTGTCGCAATTGATTTCGATAATTCAAAACTCTGACATAATTTCTTATTGTAGTGCCTAAACAAACAATCATTATAAGAGTTATGCAGGTCATTGGTAGAACAATTAAATTCCCACCCTCTTCAACAACTGAACTTACAGAGAAGATATCCCAAAATTGATATGAATATAGTGCAATAGGAGACATCAATGACCACCTCCACCAATGCATACTTGATATAAACCATAAAGATAGAAGTGAAATCATAGCTAATTTTTGGCCGGAATACCATATAAGTGATTGAATATCCCTGAAACCAAAAGTAGGCAAGTTAAATCCTGCGAATTCCAACGAACTTGATCTTGGAAATAAATCATATATCAAGTAAAGTGATCCAATTGCCAGAATTAAGAATCCAGTTATTAAATCAGAGCATAAAAAATTCTCTTTGATATGTCTTTCTTCTCTTTTTATCAATTCCGCCTTTTGGTCGGATATTTGAATTAAATGATAGACTTTGCATGTGAAATTCTTTAAACTCTTTTTAGAATTTGAATTAATTATCTCATTCGATTTCGAAATAAATAATCTGAAATTCCCACTTAACAATTCTTTAATTACAACATTTAATTCAACCTTAAATATTGATCTACGATAGTTAGAAATTAACCTTCGATCAATTATTATTAAAACAGAAAGAAGGATTATCGCAGGTATAATAGTTTCTTTAGAAAGTACAAATGAAACTAGCCTGACATCCTGATAAAAGTAAAATAGGAAACTACCAAAATTCAAAGCGATTATTGGCAAAATGAAAAACCTCCACTTTTGATAAGTACAAATGAAGAAAAGTGAGTTGAGAAGGAGTGGACAAAAAGAATTTAGTAAAAGCCAAATATATTTTTGATTATTAGAGAAACCATGAAAATACCGACTTTCAAAAAAAGTTAAGTAATCTTGGGTGGGACTAAAAAATAAATGAGTGAATATTACAAAAGGTGAGATTGTAATAACTATTGCTAAAGTCAATTCTAACCAGAGTTGATGACGATTCATACTTAGTTAATTGAATAGGCTCTACTATAATTAATATAACCTCAATATACAGAATATTTTCGATGTGCCGAACATTATTAAGTCAAAAAAATCAAAACGTTATATAATGGCGGAGCAACTAATTTATAAGCTATCTAAAATTGATGAAGTAGCGTCAAAAGTAATGGCCTCTAAAGATCCAGGAATCGTTTGCTTACGAGGTCCTATGGGATCCGGTAAAACAACTTTAGTAAAGCATTGCCTTAAATTCTTGGGGATAAAAGACTCGGGCAATAGCCCCACATTCGGGATAGTTAATGAATATTCGAATAATAATGTAATAGCTTATCATTTAGATTGTTACAGACTAAAAACGGAAGAGGAAGCTTTAGACTTTGGAATCGAGGAATACTTAGACTCTGATAAATGGGTATTTATTGAATGGCCCTCAATTATAGAAACACTACTGCCAGAAAACCGAATAGAAATAAATATTGAGATCTTAGAGAATTCTTCACGAAAACTACTTCTTTCCCAACTCTAAGTGTAAGGATTTTCGTATCGCTCAGACTGCATTTTTATTGCATGTTAATCGATGAATTACACTTTTTTCGGTAAAATGTTTGATTCTATCGATGAAATACATTATTTTTGAATTTAATTGATATGAGTAGGATATAATAATTCCTACATTTGACAATGAAATGTTGCCATTAAACCCTCCGAACCATGATGAACACTAGAAAATTCTTTTACGCCTTCCTGACTATGGCAATTTTATCAGTTGCTGCTTGCTCTAATGATTCAGGTGATGAATTATATGAAGGTGTTGAAAAAAGTAAAATTAAAATTCCTGGACGGGATAACTCCGATTCAGTTGAAAAAAGTAAAATAAAGATTCCTGGACGAAATGACACCCAATCAGTTGAAAAAAGTAAAATTGTTATTCCAGGAAGAAATAACTAACCTCAATTTTCTTTCAAGAAAAGTTTAGAGGTATTCGTCGAGGAAAATAGCTTTTAGTCGATAATATATAAGGGTCAGCCAATAAGCTGGCCCTTTTTTCGTTGCATATAAGCAATATTCTTTTAAGAATACTAGTCAATTATGGATCGACCAATTACAACACAGAAAATAGCACGAAAGAGATTCCTTTTAGAATCCCTTGCGTTATTACTTATAATTTGTTCTCCCTTTCTGTTTAAACTTCATCAATATTTCCCGAAAACTGAAGGAGTTAATTTTGAATTTTTTGGTTTAGTAATTGACAGCAATGGCTTTGCCGATGTAAGCACGTATATGTGGTTTTTAATAGGAAAAATAATTCCTATGTACCTTTTAACCATATGGTTTTTTACTTGTAAACATTGGTGGTACCATATTCTTTTGATCCCCATATGTATGTATGCATTTCAACTCTTTGAAGTAGTCTATTCTACGGACGATGTTGTTGATACGGACAATATTCTCTGGTTGCTACCTATATGTATGGTTGTAATTCCTTTTGTATATTTCATTAGGCTTAAACTTTTTGATAAGTATGTACATGGAATAGATTTGGAAGCAATGAACGCTGAGCTAAAATATTATAAGGACAAGGAGCAAGAACAACTGAAGAAAGTAGGAATTAACATCAATGTAGATCCAATAGATGACTCAAATGTGGCAGTGAACGATCTTTCGGATAAAACGCCTAGGAGAGCACTAAATCGGATTTTCAATAGCCTACAGCACTCCCTAAAAAGCCTGTTCTAAAAAGGCGAACCCAACAGTAGTAAAAGAGGACCCTGGTCCTCTTTTTTTGATTGCGGTAGATTATGCCATTTTATTGTACTTTTGATAGAAGACCCAAGCAGTAGTTTACGACACAGGGCCTATGGACCAACCTTCTTCTCCCTTCAGCAAACAGCAGTTACTCCCTCAGGAAGAAAAGCTGGAAGTCCTCCAGCAAAAGGGCGAGTTATTTATCGGTATCCCCAAAGAGAGCCTGTACCAGGAGAAACGCATTTGCCTTACGCCCGATGCGGTAGGGGCCATTGTAGCCCACGGGCACAGGGTGCTCATTGAGTCGGGTGCCGGCGAAGGCGCCAGTTTTTCGGACCTGGACTATACCAATGCCGGGGCCAGGATTACCCGTGACACCAAAAAGGTGTTCGGTTGCCCGCTGATCCTCAAGGTGGAGCCCCCTACCCTTTCGGAAGTTGAACAGATCAACCCCCAGAGTACGATTATATCCGCACTGCAGATCAAGACGCGGGACAAGGAATATTTTGAGACCCTGGCCAAAAAGCGGATAACCGCCATCGCCTTTGAGTACATCCGTGACGACGACGGCAAATACCCGGCCGTCCGTTCCCTGAGTGAAATTGCGGGGATCTCCTCTGTACTGATCGCGGCCGAGATTATGGCGGCCGACCAGGGCAACGGCATGATGTTCGGGAACATCAGCGGGGTGCCCCCGGTGGAAGTAGTGATCCTGGGCGCGGGGACGGTTGGGGAATTTGCGGCGCGCTCCGCCCTGGGGCTTGGCGCCAACGTCAAGATTTTTGACAACTCCATTACCAAACTCCGAAACATACAGACCAACCTGAACAGGCCCCTTTATACCTCCACCCTCCAACCCAAAAACCTGCTGAAAGCCCTGAAGCGTTGCGATGTGGCCATTGGCGCCGTTCGGGGAAAGGACCGCTCCCCCATCCTGGTTTCGCAGACCATGGTCGAAAACATGAAGAAGGGCTCGGTGATCATCGACGTGAGTATCGATATGGGCGGCTGCTTCGAAACCAGCGAACTGACAACGCACAACAAGCCCACTTACAAAAAATACGGCGTCATCCACTATGCGGTCCCCAACATCCCGGCCCGCTACCCGAAAACGTCCTCGGTATCCATCAGCAATATTTTCACCCCTTACCTGCTGAAGATCGGCGAAGACGGGGGGCTCGAAAATTCCCTGCGCTTTGACAAGGGCCTTCGCAATGGCCTCTATATGTACCACGGGATACTCACCAACCGCACGGTGGGCGAATGGTTCGGAATGAAGTTCAGCGATATCAACTTCCTTATTTTTTAATATGTCCTTCCTGAAGCGGTTTGGTTATTACGCCATTGGCTTGTCAGTGGGCCTGTTGTTCCTGGCTTTTTTCCTGCGCAGAAAGTCGGAGGAAACCGGGGTTGAATTCTGTTACCTGCCCAATTGCCGGGTATTGAAGGCCTTGCGGGAACAACCCCTGGAAGTAGACCCGGAAATACGTGCCAGGGTCGATACGCTGGCGGTGGCCTACCTGCTCAGGGAGGGCGATGTGGAGTTCGACCTGAGTGACCCCCGCTCGGAACCTTGCGGCGTCTTTGTGGTAACCGGTGCTTTCGAGGAGGATTTATTCCAGCTCACCCTGGAACGGTGCGATTCCGTGACCCGGCTTACCCGGTACAACAGTGTCATGGAAGACTAAAGTTTCCGCCGCTTCCTTTCTTTTTTCAATAATTCGAGCTCCCTGCTGGTCTGCCCCGCAACCGAGGTGTTCTCCTCTGCACGGCGGATCAGGTAGGGCATTACATCTCGGACGGGCCCGAACGGCAGGTATTTGGCCACGTTGTAACCCGCTTTGGCCAGGTTGAAACTGATGTTGTCGCTCATGCCGTAAAGCTGCCCAAACCAGATCCTCGGGTCGTTATTGTCAATGCCGGCTTCTTCCATCCATTCCATGAGCTTGTAACTGCTTAGCTCGTTATGGGTGCCGGAGAAAAGGGAGACGGTTTCCAGGTTGTCCAGCCCGTACCGGACGGCTGCGTCAAAATTCTCATCCGTTTCCTTTTTGGAGCTGCAGATGGGGGTTGGATACCCCTTCTCCTCCGCCCTTTCGTTTTCCTTCTCCAGGTAGGCGCCCCGGACGACCTTGACGCCGATCCGGTACCCGCCGCTCATGGCCCGCTCGTGCATGGCGCGAAAGTAATCCATCCGGTCCCAGCGGTACATCTGCAGCGTATTGAAGACGATGGTTTCTTTGGTATTGTAGGTCCGCATCATCTCTTCTACCAGGTCGTCGGCGGCATCCTGCATCCAGCTTTCCTCTGCATCGATCAGGAGGGAAACCCCAAGGTCATAGGCCTTTTTGCAGGTGGTGTCGAAGCGTTTGACCACCCGCTCCCACTCCGCTGCCTCGGAGGGGGTCAGCTGGTCGCCCCGGCTCTTCTTGACAAAAAGCCCGAAGCGGCCGTACCCGGTTGGTTTGAATACGGCAAAGGGCATGGCCTCCTTTTCCTTCACAAACTGAAGGATTTCCAGGGTCTTCGCCAGGGCATCGTCCAGGGGGTCTTCCGAATCCTTGCCTTCCACCGAGTAATCCAGGACGGTGCATACCCCCTTTTCCCACATATGTTCCACCACCGGCATACAATCCTCCTCGCTGACGCCCCCGCAAAAATGGTCGAATACCGTGGTGCGGATAATCCCTTCGACGGGGAGCTTTGCCTTGATCGCAAAATTGGTTAGGCTCGTCCCGATCTTTACCAGCGGCTCATGGGAAATGAGCTTGAAGAGGTAGTAGGCGCGCTCCAATTCTGCATCGGATTTCAGTATAAAGGCTGTTTCGGTATTCTCAAAGATGCGCTTCATGCAATGCTGTTTCTGTAGGCCACAAATATACTTAGACGGGTTGTAAAGATTTAATCAAAAAAAACGGTTATTTTGCCCGGAAAGCAATCCATCCATGAATCCGATCCAGACGGCCTCCCACTCCGTCCATTTTGAGGAAGCGGCACTGGGGGCCCTGAAAACCCACCTGGAGGAAACCCCCTATTCCAGGATTTTCCTGTTGACGGACTCCAATACCTCGCGCCTGTGCAGACCGGTCCTCTGCGAAAATTTCCCGGAGGCCGGCCAATGGGTACACCTGGGGATCCCTGCCGGGGAGGCACATAAGAATATCGAAAGCTGCACGGCTGTCTGGCAGGGGCTGTCCGAGAACGGGGCCGACCGGCAGAGCCTGCTGGTCAACCTGGGCGGGGGCGTGGTAACGGACCTGGGCGGTTTCGTGGCCTCCACCTACCAGCGGGGCATCCGGTTTATCAACATCCCCACCACCCTGCTATCCATGGTGGATGCCTCGGTAGGCGGGAAAACCGGGGTGGACCTCGGGCCCCTCAAGAACCAGATCGGCGTGATCAACCAACCCGAGATGGTCCTCATATCCCCCACCTACCTGGAGACCCTGGATGCCAGGGAACTTCGCAGCGGTTTTGCGGAAATGCTCAAGCACGGGCTGATTCGCGATGCGGGTTACTGGGAGGAACTGGCTGCCCTGGAATCCCCGGTGGAATCTATCCCGCACATCCGGCATTCCGTTGCCCTGAAAAATGAAGTGGTCCTGGCTGACCCTACAGAAAAGAACCTGCGGAAGATCCTGAATTTCGGGCATACCCTGGGACATGCCATCGAATCCCATTTCCTGGGCCGGCCGGACCTTGAGCCCCTGCTCCACGGGGAAGCCATCGCGATCGGGATGATTATGGAGGCGTACATTTCCACGCGCATATCCGGGCTGGGTATGGACGAATGCAACCGGATCCGGGAGGGGTTGCTGAAATTTTTCCCAAAAACCCGGATACCGAAGCAGCAACAACCCGAAATCTTCCGTCTGCTGATCCACGATAAGAAAAACACGCACGGCCGGGTGCTTTTTTCCCTCCTGGAACGGATCGGAAAGGCCGTTTACAACCAGGAGGTACCTGCCGGGATCCTGGCAGAAGCCTTTGATTACTACAGGGATTAGCAGGTTGATACACTAAAACCCCGCGCTTCACAACTCTTTTCTGCAACAGGCCTGAAAATCAATTAGATTCGACAGTAAGAACCTCCGGGTGTAGGCCCGGGCAACCAAACCTGTTGTTATGAAGCGCATTATCATCGATTACAAAAAACTCACCCAGGAGCTGGCTGCGGCACTCCTGCAGCGGTATCCTCAGGGATATGGAGATGAGGACGTGCTCACCTTTCGCAATGCCAAGGGGGAATGGATAGAAGCTGTGGAACTACGCACTCCCGAGGCTCTTTACCTGGTGAAAATCGGCAAGGACTTAAACCGGCTCATGTCGGATTTCCTGTCCCTCGATGACGATACGGATGTTCCGTCAGAGGACCTGTTTGAATCCGAATACGACGGGTCCCTGGAAACCGACCTGCAATTGGAAGAAGACTGACCCCGGCAGCTTACTGATCCAGGTAGCGCTCCCGGATAATGTTGCGGTGGTGCCGCTGGTGGCCGCAGATAATGAACCCAATGGCTCCCAGGCTCATGGGCTTGCCGCTGGCCGTACCCTTCCAGCTGAGATCCTCCCTGGAGAAATCCCGGAACAGGGATAGTGTGGCCTGCCGCACTGCCTGGTACTCTTCCAGGTGCCTTTCGGCCGACCATTTCCCCGCAGGGCTGGCCCAAATCCACTCATCCTGTTCAAAGCCCGGCAACGGTGTAGCGTCTTTCCGCCCAAACCGCAGTGCCCTGTATTGAAAAACACGCTCGGTATCGTATACATGTCCCAGGCTTTCGGCCAGGGTCCACTTCCCGTCGGCATACCGGTACGACCACAGGTCCGGGGGGATGCTTTTGATGAATTCGGGGAAATTTCCCAGCTGCCGCCCCAGCATGGTCAGCAGGTCGGCATCGGGAGGCAGGGTATTCAGGTAGCCCTGGTAATACGCAGGGCAATCGGAGGAAGTCAGTTCGGAACGCTTCATGGGCCCTGGCGGCTACAGTTCGTTGAAAATGGTGTGCATTAGCCGCTTCTTATCGTTGATACTCTCCTCCAGGGAAATCATGGTTTCCGTCCTGCTGATCCCCTCGATATCATCGATCTTGAAGATAATGTTCTTGGCGTGGTTGGTATCCTTTGCCCGGATCTTGCAGAAAATATTGAATTTCCCGGTGGTGATATGCGCAACGGTAACATTTGGTATCTGGGTAAGCCGCTCCAACACAAACTTGGTCTGGTGGGTCTTCTCCAGGAAAATCCCGACATAGGCGATAAAAGAATACCCGAGCTTGACGTAATCCAGAGTCAAAGAGCTGCCCCTGATGATCCCGGCTTCTTCCATTTTTTTAACCCGGACGTGGACCGTGCCGGCAGAAATCAGCAGCTTTTTTGCAATGTCAGTAAAGGGGGTACGGGTATTGTCGATCAGCATATCCAGGATCTGGTGATCGATTTCGTCCAATTTAACTTTGCCCATTTCAAAAAATTTTAAGCTAAAATAACCATTTAAGAAATATTACGCATCCAAACCAATGAAATTTTGAATATAATGCAATAAACCCTGCCGTTCACCCCTCGGTCAGCAATTTCTTAAGCCCCGGCTCCTGAAGGATTTCCGCCCGGTCTGAGGCGCGGGATGCATCCCATTCCCGATGCCCGTAGCGCGCCTCGGACAAGCCTTCGGCCGGCCATTCGGGTACCCAGTGGATCCGGCCCTCCCTAAGCACTTCCCGGTACTGGATGGCGAGCACCTGGTCCGGCGCATAGCGGTCCGAAAGGTGCCCGGCATTTCTGATGCGTATATCCACCAGCTGTTTTCCATTTTCGGGAAGCGCCTGGTATTGGGCTGGCAGAAAGCCGTCAAAGGAACTGGACGCCACTCGCTTCAGGGCACTGAGCAACGCGTTGAATACAAAATACCTCGTGTGCTCCCGCTCATAGTCCCCCGGAAAATGGCCGGCCTCGAACAGGAGGGTTGGTGTACCGGCCATCTGGAACTGGTCACCCACGCAATTCTCATTGAAACTGTCATCGTACCTGCCGATACCCCCCGGCAGGATCTCCCCGAGGTCTTCTGCCGTGGCGGCAATGAGCTGCATGGCCCGGATCCGGTTTACGGGAAGGCTGCGACTGCTGTCTGCCGAAGGAGCGAGGAAGGAAAGGGTGGCGGGTATGGGCGAGGCCCCGAGGCTGTAGATGGTCCGCTGGTCGTGCAGGTTAAAGCAATAATCCGGCCGAAAGGATTCATAACAGGACCTGAGGATGCGGCTCTCCGGCTGGGAAAGCACCCGGGCGTCCCGGTTCAGGTCCACGCCACTGGCATTCTCCCTTGTATACGACCTGGCTCCATCCGGATTCAGCATGGGGAGGATCTCCAGGGTTAGCTGCTCCTCCAGTGCATCCTTTTGGCCGGCAGTCTGACACAGGAAATTCAGGAGGTCCAGGACGGCTTTGGTGGTGGTGGATTCGTTGCCGTGCATCTGAGACCACATCAGTACCCGGACCGGTCCGTTGCCCCATCGCAGCCTGATTACCGGCAGGCCGTTTACGGATTCCCCGGGCTGGTCCATCTGGATATTCCTGTCCGGGTTTTGCAGGGCCAGACTCAGGTGTTCCGGGGACAGGTACCGCCCGGAAACCGATTTGGATCGGAAGGATTCATAGTGAGAAAGGTCCATATCGAAAATGGGTTGCCCTGCAAATTTAACCTTCTTAGATTTTACATTTGTAAATTATATGAGTAGCTTTCTGGGATGTAATTCCGCAGTATCACGAAGATGCTTTACAAATGTAAACAAGTAGATTCATCAAGTGTTTATAAAACTATTTATCAGATATTTATAAATTTTTATCTAATCTTTTAATTGCATTAATAATATGTTTTTTATTCCCTGGTGACAGCCCGTTAAGGTCAGACCCGGCGTCAAATATTCACAATGGTAAATACAGAATCCTTCATCAAACGGCTCGAGCAAATCCTCTCCTATTACGAGCAAACCGCCTCCGGTTTTGCCGATGAAATAGGAGTGCCCCGATCGAGTATTTCCCACTTGCTCAGCGGCAGGAATAAACCCAGCCTTGATTTTGTGATGAAGGTGATCCAGCGCTTTCCGGAAGTAAACCTCTACTGGCTGCTCAACGGCAAGGGTTCCTTCCCGGCCTCCCCTGTTGAGGTACCCGGTCCGTCCGAACCGGATCGATCAACTCCGGCTTCCCGGGAGGCAACCGAACGCCGGATCGACAAAATTGTGATTTTCTATTCGGATGGCACCTTCGGGATTTTTCATCCGGAAGGATGACCTTTTCAGGGGCGGGGTCGGGGCTAAGTTCTTATCTTTACCCCTATGAAGCGTTTTTCCTTGTTTTTTCTTGCACTGTTGCCGATGGCCTGCTACCAACCCACACGCGAATGCCAGAATTTCCGGACGGGTTCCTTCCGGTTTACTGCCGAAGTGGAGGGAGAGGAACAGACGACCCTTTTTACCCGGGGCGAGGATCTGGAGGTATCCGAATACGCCGGGAAAACGGATTCGGCTGGTGTCCGCTGGATCAATGACTGCGAATACATCCTGTCCAACCTGAACCCGCGCACCCGTGCCGAGGAAAAGCCCGTCCACGTGAAGATATTGTCCACCACGGAGAATTCGTATACTTTTGAATACAAATTGGTCGGGACTTCCCGGACCTCACGGGGAACGGCCATTAAAACCGACTGATTATGTTTGAGATCTTTGCCAGCCCGGACGCATGGGTAGCCCTCCTGACCCTCACGTTTTTGGAGATTGTGCTTGGGATTGACAATATCATCTTCATCTCCATTGCCGCCGATAAACTGCCTACTGCCCAACGCAAGAAAGCCACGAATATCGGGCTGGTCCTGGCCATGGCCATGCGGATCGTGCTGCTTTTCGGGATTACCTGGCTGACTCAGTTGAAGAAACCCCTTTTCATCCTCGACAGCTCCTGGATCCACGGGTCCATCAGCGGACAGGCGCTGATTCTTTTCGGCGGCGGGTTGTTCCTGCTCTATAAAAGCACCAAGGAAATCCACGAAAAAGTCGAAGACAGGGGGCATGATGAACGGGAAATCAAAAGGGCACAATCAAAATCCATGATGAATGCGATCGTTCAGATCACCGTTATCAACATCGTGTTTTCTTTTGATTCCATCCTTACGGCCATCGGGATGACGAACGGTATTTCACCGAATCCGGTGGATGCACTGATTCTGATGATCGTTGCGGTGGTGATCTCGGTGGTGATCATGATGCTTTTTGCCAACCCGGTAGGGGCGTTTGTCAACCGGCATCCCTCCATACAGATCCTTGGCCTGTCCTTCCTGATCCTGATCGGCTTTATGCTGATCGCCGAAGCAGCCCACCTGTCCCACCTGGTCGTCTTCGACAACCCCGTTGGAAGCATCCCGAAAGGATATCTCTATTTTGCGATTGCCTTTTCCCTTGGCGTGGAATTCCTGGACCTGAGAAGGCTTAAAAACAGGACAGAAGAAACTGAGGAACCGGAAGGTTAGGCAACAGGCTTGGTGAGCAACCGCTCTGGCTTTGCCTTTGCCTGTGCTTGAGCCAGCGCCGCTGCCTTGTGCTCCCTTTCCTTTTTCAACTGTTTCCGGTACGCCCTTTGTTGCTGTTTGACGGTAAGGGTGCTTCCGTCCGGGCTCCAGCCGGGTGGGCCGAAGATATACATCAGAACGTGTGAAAATTTCCGCGCCCCCCTGACATCCTTCCAGATGTCTTTGAATTCGTGTGTGAGTATAACGATGGGGTTATAGGAGTTGGGCGCATGGATCACTCCGTAACGGATGTCCACGGACTCGTCCAGGGGCTTCCAGGTGCCGAACAGCCGGTCGAAGATGTTCAGGATCCCCCCGTGGTTTTTATCCAGGTATTCAATATTCTGGGCGTGATGCACCTGGTGCATGGTGTGCGAATTGATAATGGATTCAAGGGGCCCCAGCTTGGGCACATACTGGGTGTGCAGCTGGAATTGCCAAAGGGCTTCTATCCCCAGACAGACCAGGACCATTTCCGGGGGGAAACCGATGGCCGGCATCCATGCGTAGAACAACGGTTTGTACACCAGGGTAAACCAGCCATTGCGGATTGCGGTCCCCAGGTTGAAGTTATCGGAGGAATGGTGCACGATGTGGGCGGCCCAAAGGACGCGGATTTCGTGGTTGGCCCGGTGGAACCAGTAATAGGTGAAATCGTCGGCCAGCATACATAGGAGCCAGATATACCATACATAGCCAAAGGCCTCGTATCCCAGTATGTTGGTCCGCACACCGTCCACCAGGGGGTTGAACAACTGGTAAACCGCCTCAAAAAGAACGATTGAAAAAACCACCTTGAGCAGGGAGCCGAGAATGGCAGAACCCACCCCCATGAAACCACTGGCAAAGAGGTCTTTCCACTTGTAAATATGATGATCTCCGTGTGTTTTGCTGTAGGCGAGCTCCAGGATGATAAAGGCGATGAAGCAGGGGACTCCATAAACCAGGGGGCTGGTTAACTCCATAACAGAATGTTCAGCATGTAGTTTGAATTAGAATCAGATGGGCACATAATACTAAAAATATGGGGGAGTTTGTAATAATTTGAGGTTAAAATCACGTGTAATTACTCTTTCTTATTTTTCAGCCATTGGTTTTGTTCCTGCATCAGCGCCTCGATACGTGCCAGCAATTCTATCTCCTTGGGCGTAACTTCGGCTTTATCGTTGGGGTCGTCAGCCCGGTTACGAATGCGGTTCAACCCCTTGATAAACAAAAAGATCGTCAGGGCGATGATGCCAAAGTCAATGAGCGTTTCCAGGAGCATCCCATATCCCATTGAAATTTCCTCCGAGTTTTCAGTTGCTTCCCGGAGCACCCATCGCAAATTGGAAAAATTGACTCCGCTGGTGAATAGCGCCAAAGGCGGGGTCAGAATTTGTTTGACAAGGGCGTTGACAACATTGTTAAAGGCGGTTCCGATGATAATACCGATTGCCATGTCGAACATGTTTCCTCTGATGGCAAAATCCTTGAATTCGCGTATGAATCCCCTCATTGGTCTGGTCATTTAAAAAAGGGAGCCCTGGGTTTCATCCGAGTCCTTTTTCCCATTTTTCTTATCCGTTTTTCCTTCCCCCGGCTCCCCGGCATCCGCTCCGTCCACATCCTGCTCATCCACCACTTCGATGTCCCGGGCTTCTTTCTTCTCGGGTTCCTCATGGGGTAAAGGGGAAAGTGCATTGATCTCCAGGACCTTGTCCCGGGTCAACTGGTTACCCATGGCAGTGATCCCCTTGACGGCAATGAAATCCTCCAGGCTGACCTCCATATTGGGTTTGCGTTCCTGCCCGCGCTTTTTGGCGAAAACCACTTCCGCAACGGGCCGGTAGTCCGTGAATAGTTTTTCCAGGTAGGAACCGGAGTGGTCTGTGAGGATGTTTTCCTCCTTGTCCGGGTTTTCGATCAGGAAACGCTTCACGTAAAACAGTTCCTTCTCCCCTTCCCAGTAAATGGCGGACAGGGGCTTTTCCGGGTTCCATTTTTCCAGGACGATCATATCGGGGTCAAAATGCATGGTCAGTTCCGGGATCACGGTTTTCACATTCCCTTTCTGGTCGACAATCAACAAACGGTCCTCGGGGGTGAACTGCCCGAGCAATTCCCCCCGCCCGTCCACGTTCAGGCGCTGGACGGTTTCGTCAAACCATATCTTCCGCGGTTTGAGGGTGGACAACCCCTTCTCCTTGAGCTCGATGCGCTTGACCGCATACTTGGTGACGATATTCCCCTTGGCATTGCGGCCCTTGATCATGACATCGGCGAAATCCAGGTCCCATTTCAGTTTTTTGATACTGCCGGACTGCCTGAGGTTGATGGTGACGATCTCCGCCTCACCATTTGGGTTGGCGGTGAAATAAAGCACTTCCGACTGGGCCTTCCCGGTAGTCAGGTCATAGAGTTTGTCGCGGGTAAATGCGGTGACGTTGAAGCGCTTCACATAGCTTGGGCCCCCGCGGCCATCCTTGTAGATCATGTTGTAGGTGGTGCGCTTGTCCTTCTTCTTGTAAACGGCCACATGGATGATGTTCTTCCCTATGAAAGTCTTGGTATCCACGCGCGTAATCATCATCTGCCCGGATTTCGTAAAGACAATGATGTCGTCGATGTCGCTGCAATCCGTCACGTATTCGTCCTTGCGCAGGGAGGTACCTACAAATCCCTCCTCCCGGTTGACGTAGAGTTTCGTGTTACGGATCACCACCTTGGTTGCTTCGATCTCGTCAAAGACCCGGATTTCCGATTTGCGTTCCCGCCCGCCCCCGAAATTCTTTTTGAGCTCCCGGAAGTAATTGATGGCATATTCCGTAAGGTGGCCCAGGTGGTGTTTGGTTTCTGCAATGCGTTCTTCCAGGTTGTCAAGGTTTTGCTGGGCCTTGTCAAGGTCAAAACGGGATATCCGCTTGATGCGTATCTCTGTCAGCCGGACGATATCCTCCTCGGTCACCTCCCGCTTGAGGTGTTCCGTATGCGGTTTGAGCCCTTTGGCAATAGCTTTCAGGACGCCTTCCCAGGTTTTCTGTTCCTCGATATCCCGGTAGATCCGGTTCTCGATAAAGATCCGCTCCAGGGAAGCGGCATGCCATTGCTCCTCCAGTTCGGCCAGCAGGATCTCCAGCTCGGCCTGGAGCAATTCCACGGTGTGGTCCGTGGAGCGGCGCAGCATTTCGCTGACGCCCATAAAAACTGGTTTGTTGTCCTCGATGATGCACCCCAGGGGGGAAATGGAGGATTCGCAGGCAGTGAATGCGTAGAGCGCGTCGATGGTCTTGTCCGGTGAGATCCCCGCGGGCAGGTGCACGAGGATTTCCACCTCGGCGGCCGTGTTGTCCTCGATCTTCTTGATCTTGATTTTCCCCTTGTCATTCGCCTTCAGGATGGAATCGATCAGGGAAGAGGTATTGGTGCCGTATGGTATTTCGTTGATTACCAGCGTATTCTTGTCGTGCTGGGCAATGCGTGCTCTGACGCGGACCTTCCCGCCGCGTTCTCCGTCGTTGTAATTGCCAATATCGATGATGCCCGCCGTCGGGAAATCCGGGTAGAGCTTGAAGCGCTTCCCTTCCAGGTGCCGGATGCTGGCGTCGATGAGTTCATTGAAGTTGTGCGGCAGGACCTTCGTGGACAACCCCACGGCAATCCCCTCGGCACCCTGGGCCAGCAAAAGCGGGAATTTGACAGGCAGGTGGACCGGCTCCTTCTTCCGGCCGTCATAACTCAGTTGCCAATCGGTGATTTTCGGGCTGAATACGACCTCCAGGGCAAATTTGGAAAGGCGGGCCTCGATGTAACGGGATGCGGCTGCCCCGTCGCCTGTCAGGATGTTCCCCCAGTTCCCCTGTGTGTCAATCAGCAGGTCTTTCTGGCCGATCTGCACCATGGCGTCGGCAATACTCGCGTCCCCGTGGGGATGGTACTGCATGGTCTGCCCGACCACGTTGGCCACCTTGTTGTAGCGGCCATCGTCCATTTCCTTGAGGGCGTGCATGATCCGGCGCTGTACGGGCTTGAAGCCATCCTCGATGGCCGGGACGGCGCGTTCCAGGATCACGTAGGATGCGTAGTCCAGGAACCAGTCCTTGTACATGCCGGTTACCCGGGTCAGCGCGTCCTGTTCCTCTTCGTGTTCGTTCTGGTTGTCCAGGAGTTCGTTCTCTTCCATCCGGCCGTGCCGCTTACAATTGGTTTTCTTCTACCAGGTCTACTTCAACTTTCAGGTTCTCAATGATGAATTCCTGCCGGTCCGGGGTGTTCTTGCCCATATAGAATTTCAGCAATTCCTCGATGGACATCGCCTTGTCGAGCATGACGGGCTCCAGGCGGATGTCGTCCCCGATAAAATGCTGGAATTCGTCCGGGGATATTTCGCCCAGCCCCTTGAACCGGGTAATCTCGGGTTTGCCTTTGAGTTTGTGCACTGCCTCCCGCTTTTCCTCCTCGCTGTAGCAATAGATGGTTTCCTTCTTGTTCCGCACCCGGAAAAGCGGGGTCTGCAGGATATACAGGTGCCCCTCTTTGATGACCTCGGGGAAGAACTGCAGGAAAAAGGTGATGAGCAGCAGGCGGATGTGCATGCCGTCCACATCGGCATCCGTGGCGATCACAATGTTGTTGTAGCGGAGGTCCTCCAGGGATTCCTCGATGTTCAGGGCGGCCTGCAGGAGGTTGAATTCCTCGTTCTCGTAAACGATTTTCTTGCTCATCCCATAGGAATTCAGGGGTTTCCCCCTCAGGCTGAATACGGCCTGGGTATTGACGTCCCGGGATTTGGTGATGGACCCCGAAGCGGAATCCCCCTCGGTGATAAAGAGGGTGGTCTCCAGGCGGCGGTCGCTTTTCATATCGTCCAGGTGTACCCGGCAGTCGCGGAGCTTCTTGTTGTGCAGGCTTGCCTTTTTGGCCCGTTCCCTCGCAAGTTTCCGGATGCCCGAAAGTTCTTTCCGCTCCCGTTCGGCCTGCTGGATCTTCCGTTGGATGGCCTCCGCCGTCTGGGGGTTTTTGTGCAGGTAATTATCCAGTTCCCGTCCCACAAAATCGTTGATGTAGGTTCGCACGGTTGGCAATTTGCCGCCCATGTCCGTGGAACCGAGCTTGGTCTTGGTCTGACTTTCGAACACCGGTTCCATCACCTTGATGGAAATGGCCGAAATCACCGACTTGCGCACATCGGACGGGTCGTAATTCTTGCCGTAAAAATCCCGGAGCGTCTTGACCAGGGCTTCCCGGAAGGCGCTTTGATGCGTCCCCCCCTGGGTGGTGTGCTGCCCGTTGACAAAAGAGTGGTATTCCTCGCTGTACTGGGTCTTGCTGTGGGTCAGGGCCACTTCGATGTCCTCCCCCCGCAGGTGGATGATCGGGTACAGGAGGTCGTCGGGGCTGTTGTTGTCCTGCAACAGGTCCTTGAGCCCGTTCTCGGAAAAGAATTTTTCCCCGTTGAACAAGATGGTCAGCCCGGGGTTCAGGTACACATAGTTCCGGAGCATGCGCTCCACATATTCGTTGCGGTACTTGTATTTCTTAAAGATGCTCTCGTCCGGGGTGAAAGTTACCTTGGTGCCGCGACGCCGGGAAGACTCCTCCAGGAATTCCTCGTTTTTCAGGTCGCCCGTTTCGAATTCGGCTGCCATGGACTTGCCATCCCGGTTGGACTCCACCCGGAAATAGGTGGAAAGGGCGTTGACCGCCTTGGTCCCTACCCCGTTGAGTCCCACAGCTTTCTTGAAAGCCCGCGTATCGTACTTCCCGCCCGTGTTCATCTTGGAGACCACCTCCACCACTTTTCCCAGCGGGATACCGCGGCCGAAATCCCGTACGGTGACCTTGTCGTCCCGGATGGAAATCTCGATGGTCTTGCCCGCCCCCATGACAAATTCGTCAATGCAGTTATCGATGACCTCTTTGAGCAGGATATAGATGCCGTCGTCAGCCGAAGAGCCATCCCCGAGCTTCCCGATATACATCCCGGGACGCATCCGGATATGCTCTTTCCAGTCCAGGGAGCGGATATTCTCTTCGGTATATTGTGACTGGGCCATAGACAAGGGGGTTTAACCCGCTAATATAAAATATAGGAAAACAAAACAAAATCAGGGCCTCCCTAAGTAATTAACAATAGGAGGGCCGGTTGTTGATTACTCAATTGGTCTTCCGTGGCTGGGTTTCCCCTCATACATTGAACCGGAAGTGCATCACGTCCCCGTCCCGGACAACGTATTCCTTTCCTTCCACGCGCATCTTGCCCGCTTCCCGCACCTTGGCCTCGCTGCCAAAATGCACGTAATCCTCATATGAGATCACTTCGGCCCGGATAAAACCCTTCTCAAAATCCGTGTGGATGACTCCGGCGGCCTGGGGGGCCGTAGCGCCCACGGGGATGGTCCAGGCGCGCACTTCCTTTTCCCCGGCCGTGAAATAGGTCTGCAGGTCGAGCAGTCCGTAAGCGGAGCGGATGAGTTTCGAGGAACCGGGTTCCTCCAGGCCCAAATCCTCCAGGAACAGCTGGCGTTCCTCGTAGGTTTCCAATTCGTTGATATCGGCCTCCGTGGCCACAGCCAGCACCAGCACATCGGCATTCTCCCCGGAAACGGCCTGCCGGACCCGTTCCACATAATCGTTCCCCGAGATCGCTGCCTGTTCGTCCACATTGCAGACATAGAGGACGGGTTTGTCGGTGATCAGCTGTAGGGGCATGACGAATTCCCGGTACGCTTCATCCTCCATGGCAATGGCCCGCACCGATGTCCCGGATTCCAGCCCTGCTTTCAGGGCCTGGAGGGCAGCAGCTTCCTTCTGCGCTTCCTTGTTGCCGGTTCGCGCGGCCCGAGAGGCTTTTTCCAGCCGCTTTTCAACCGTTTCCAGGTCTTTCAGCTGGAGTTCCATGTCGATGGTCTCCTTGTCCCTGATCGGGTCGATGGAGCCGTCCACGTGGACCACATTGTCGTTGTCAAAGCAGCGCAGCACATGCAGGATGGCGTCCGTTTCCCGGATATTCCCCAAAAACTGGTTACCCAGGCCCTCTCCCTTGCTTGCGCCCTTTACGAGGCCTGCAATGTCCACGATCTCCACCGTGGCTGGCAGAACCCTCTGGGGCCTGACCAGGGATTCGAGTTTCTGCAGGCGCGGGTCCGGCACATTGACCACCCCGATATTCGGTTCAATGGTGCAAAAGGGGAAATTCGCGCTCTGTGCCTTGGCGTTGGAGAGGCAGTTGAAAAGGGTCGATTTGCCTACATTGGGCAATCCTACGATTCCGGCTTTCATTTGGGCAAGCAATTATGGGAACCCGCGGCCCCCGATTTACGGCTGCAAATATAGGCCAATATCCGGTTTTGCAGCAGGTAGTCGCAGCCAATTAGCCGTTAAAATTCCGACCTGCCGGTAACAATTTAACGGGTTTTGCGTCCTAAGGGGGAATCCGACCCTTATGAGACTTATCCCATTGCTGTTGCTCCTGGCTTTTACCGGGACAGCCCTTGCCCAAAATAAAACCCTCCGCCTGCTGGACAGCCAGACCGGCGAACCTGTACCCTACGCCACCGTGGCCACCGGCCCGGGGAAAGGCACCATCAGCAACGAGGAGGGCTTTTTTACAGTCAGTACCGGAGCCCTGGCCGGGGCAGAACTCCGAATCTCGTGCATGGGGTATCGTACCCTGGAATTGAACCGGGATGCCCTCCTGGCCCAGTCGGGTCCCATCCGTTTGGAGCCCGCGGCAATCAACCTGAATGAAGTCCGGCTGACCAACAGGGTTCCCGGGGTGGAGGAAATACTGCGCGAAGTGCGCCAGCGACTGGAACAAAACTATGCCAACATCGGGAAGGCCTACGGGATATTCTACCGGGAATCGGAGTACATGCAATTCGATGACCTGCAGCTGGAACTGGAAAAGGCCTCCGACCTGAACCGCAGGGCACTGGCAGCCGCCGACGCCCGCCTGAGGAAGCTGGGCCAGGACATTGCCCGGAGCGACGCCCGCAAGTTCCTCGACTTCAAGGGCGGCTTCACCGCGGTCAATGATACCGCCCTGGTCCTTCGGGTAGACCGGGCCACGGAACTCACCGACCACAAACAGGGCTACTCCATGGACGAGATACAGGAACGCGCCCAGGAAATCATCCTCTCCCACCTGGACAGCAGCCGAACCTACAAAGTGAAAACCGGCATCTTCAAGATCGAGGACAGCATCTCGCCCGGCAAGGAATTTGCCGATGAGGCGGAAAGGGAAAACGACAGCACGGACTTCAGCTACCTGAAAGGAAAAAGCAAAAACCTGGCGAAAACCGCAAGCTGGAAGGACGGGACCTTGCTGCGGGAACTGATCGATCCGGATATGTACCGCCACAGCTTTCTGAAAGCCACGTATTTTGACGGCAATTATGTGTATGCCATTGGTTTTGAACCCAGGAAGCGGAAAGCGAGCTATGCAGGCACCTTGTATGTGGATGCCGCTTCCTTTGCCGTATTGAAGGCCGACTATGCCTATGGAAAGGGGCGGCGCGGGGACAAGGTCAACCTCAAGCTGCTGCTGGGAATCAAATACGTTGAAAACCTCAGTCGGGGGACGGTGATCTTCAGGCGTAATGATCTAAATACTTATGATCCTTATTTTATTCAAAGTGAATACGGTAATTATATTTACCTGCACCGTAGCTTGAAGTTTATTGAAAACAGTCCGCAAAAGAAAAAAGTGCGCTTTGATTTCCTGATGGAAGGCGGAGTGCGACAGCGGGAATCCGTCCTGCTCAGCCCGCTGGCACCAGATGCGGCCCGCGAACTGGCCGCTTACCGGGAACCCAAAAAGATCCTCATACAGGAGATTGACCGGTATGAACCGACCATCTGGGAAGATACACAGATCATCGAACCCCTGGAAGAAATGAAAAATTTCCGGGTACGCGGGGATTGATTCAGCCTTCAGGGTGCATGAAACGCTGCTTCCCAAGCAGCTCTTCCTCCGTTTCCTCGTGGTCCTCATCCGGGACACAGCAATCCACCGGACACACCGCGGCGCATTGGGGTTCCTCGTGGAAACCCATGCATTCCGTGCATTTATCCGGTGCGATATAATAGACCTCGTCGCTGATCGGTTCCTGAACCGCATCGGCATCCACTTCCTTCCCATTGGGTAAAACTACCTTGCCTTCCAGGGAAGTGCCATCGCTGTAGCGCCATTCATCGGCGCCTTCATAAATTGCCGTATTCGGGCATTCCGGCTCGCAGGCCCCGCAGTTAATACATTCGTCTGTTATGATGATTGCCATGTGATTTCTTTTTCGAATCTTCTACATTGTACCGGCTCCCTTTGGCAGGCGGCTGCGGTATCTCTACTTTTGCACAAAGGTAATTGCTAAACAGATAGGAGACAAATAGTATGGGACAGCCTGATACAAGTTACCGGGCCCTTGCAAAGCTGGGGGGCATACTTCGGGATTTTACTGCCGATGAGGGGCCCGCACCCACGCCTGGCAAGGTTTTCGTGGACCTGGGCGTTGCGGTAGAAAGGGCGCGGGTCCAGAACCCCTGGTTTACCCGGGAAGAGGTCCTGCACGCGCTCAGGCACTGGGGAAAGGTGTTGCAGGAGGAATCCCTGTTACAATGGTTCTCAGCCTATCCCGGGAACCCGGGAAAATCAGCTACCGTCGCCCTGATCATGGCGGGGAATGTCCCCCTGGTGGGCTTCCACGACCTGGTCTCCGTTTTGATGACCGGCCACCGGGCCCTGGTTAAGACAGCCTCTTCCGATTCGGTCCTCCTCCCAGCCATGCGGGATGTACTGGTGTCTTTCGACCCCGGGCTGTCCGGTCGGATTGCCTTTGAGACCGGGACGCTCAGCGGGTTTGATGCCGTTATAGCCACAGGGAGCAACAATACGAGCCGGTATTTTGACTATTATTTTGGGGGCCACCCCCATATCATCCGGAAAAACCGCAACAGCGTGGGGATCCTCACCGGCAATGAGGGGGTTGCTGAACTCGAGGGGCTGGCAGACGACATCTTCCGGTATTTCGGGATGGGATGCCGCAGCGTTTCCAAAATCTATGTCCCTGAGGGTTATGACTTTGACGGGCTCTTCAATGCCTTCTTCAGGCACAAACACCGGATTGACCACCACAAATACGCCAACAACTACGATTACAACAAAGCGGTATACCTTATGAGCGGCGCACCCATGCTCGACAATGGCTTCCTCCTCGTCAAGGAGGACGGCGGGCTGGGTTCGCCCATCGGCACGCTGTTTTACGAAACCTACAGCTCCCCGGAGGCTTTGCGGGAGCACCTTGCCGGCCTGTCCGAAGACCTGCAATGCATCGTGGGGCCAAAGGATATCCCCGGGGCCATCCCATTTGGCGCATCCCAGCAACCCGCCCTGGATGCCTATGCCGACAATGTGGATACAGTAGCTTTCCTGCAATCCGTCACCGCTGATCAATCAGTCCCTTAATTGTTTATTTTTGCCGGGAACATAATTCCCCTACCGGAAAATCCTTTTTGATGAAAAAACATAATTTCAGTGCCGGCCCGTGCATCCTGCCGGAAGTTGTATTAAAGAAAGCTGCCGCATCGGTTGTGGAACTCGACGGCTCCGGCCTCTCCCTGATCGAAATATCCCATAGGAGTGCTGCTTTTGTCGAAATCATGGAAAAGGCCCGGAACCTGGTCCTCGAATTGATGGGGCTTTCCGGCAAAGGCTATGAGGCCCTCTTCCTGCAGGGGGGCGCCAGCCTGGAATTCCTGATGGTGGCCATGAACCTGCTGGAGAAACGGGCGGGATATGTCAACACGGGTACCTGGAGCGACAAGGCCATCAAGGAAGCCCGGTTGTTCGGGGAAGTGCTGGAACTTGCCTCCTCCAAGGAAACAGGGTTTAAAAACATCCCCAAGGGTTACAATATACCCAAAGGGCTGGATTATCTGCACCTGACCACCAACAATACGATCTTCGGCACGCAGTTCCAGGCATTTCCGGAAACGGATGCCCCCCTGGTTGCCGATATGAGTTCAGATATCTTCTCCCGCAAACTCGATTATTCCCGCTTTGACCTGATTTATGCCGGAGCCCAAAAGAACATGGGCCCGGCTGGGACCACCCTGGTCGTAGTAAAGTCCGATATCCTGGGAAAGGTCAGCCGGAAGATCCCCTCCATGCTCGATTACCAGGTGCATATTTCAAAGGAAAGCATGTTCAATACGCCCCCGGTGTTCGCGGTCTACACTTCCCTGCTGACCCTGGAATGGCTGCGGGACCTCGGTGGAATTGCCGCCATCGATGAGATCAACGCAAAAAAGGCGAAACTCCTGTACTCGGAGATCGACCTGAATCCTTTGTTCGAGGGGTATGCGGCCAAAGAGGACCGTTCTGCAATGAATGCCACCTTCAACCTTACGGAACCGAAGCTAAAGGAGACGTTTGAAAAGATGTGGAAGGAAGCCGGGATAAATGGCCTCAATGGCCACCGCTCCGTAGGGGGGTACCGGGCCTCCATGTACAATGCGCTGCCCCTGGAAAGCGTGGGCGTCCTGGTGGATGTAATGAGCGACCTGGAACGGAAAGCGTGAGGCGCCCCGGTCCGAAATATCAAAAATCCCATATTATATGATGCGTGTACTGGCCAATGACGGCCTGGCCGGACCAGCCGTCGCCTACCTGGAACAGGCAGGATTCGAGGTGCTTACCACCCGGGTTGCCGCCGAGCAACTGGCCCCTTTCCTGAAAAGGGAAAAAATCCGGGCACTGCTGGTGCGTTCGGCCACACAGGTAGGCAGGGAGCTGATCGATGCCTGCCCGGATTTACTGCTGATCGGCAGGGCCGGTGTGGGCATGGATAACATCGATGTGGCCCACGCCCGAAAGAAAGGCCTGCACGTGATCAACACCCCGAATGCCTCCGCCAATTCGGTAGCGGAATTGGTTTTTGCTCACCTGCTTGGGGGGACCCGGCACCTGCACGAATCCAACCGGAACATGCCCCTGGAAGGCGACACGAATTTTCGCTCATTGAAGAAATCCTTTAGTTCAGGCAGGGAACTCCGCGGTAAAATACTGGGCATCATCGGGTTTGGCGGCATAGGCGAAGCGGTGGCGCGGATCGGCCTCGGGCTTGGCATGGAGGTTTGCTTCCACGATACGCACCGGGACCGGGCCACCCTCACCCTGGAGTTTGCAGGGGGAGCGGAATACGACCTGGAGATCAGCGGGTACGGTTTGGAGGAACTCCTGTCTCGGTCCGACTTTGTAACCCTGCATGTCCCCGCCCAGGAAAAACCGGTGATCGGCAAAAGGGAAATCGGCCTGATGCCCAGGGGTTCGGCCCTGATCAATACCTCCAGGGGGGGCGTGGTCGATGAGCAGGCCCTGTTGGAAGCCCTCGATTCAGGCCACCTCCGGTTTGCCGGCCTGGATGTGTTTGAATCGGAGCCCCAACCCGGGATCCGCCTGCTCATGAACCCGGACGTTTCCCTGAGCCCGCACATTGGCGGGTCCACCCTGGAAGCACAGGAGCGAATCGGCATGTCCCTGGCCAAACAGGTAGCTTCCCTGCTGAAAAAAGTTAACTGAGCCTGGAGGATCAGTTGGGTACTTTTCGTATCTTCCCCCCTTACTTTATTTAAATACAAGACCAATGTCCGGAATTCTGGAATTACTCAACAGCCCAATGGGCAAACAACTGATCGAAGGCATATCCCAGGAGTCGGGGGAACCCGAGGAGGATACTGCCGATGTGCTCAGCATGGCCATGCCTTTGCTGTTGGGGGCCATGAAAAAGAATGCCTCCTCGCCGGAAGGTGCCAAAGGGCTCATGGATGCCCTGTCCTCGAAGCACACAGGGGGGATCCTGGAGGATCTGGGCGGACTATTCGGCGGTGGCCTGGACACCAGCGTGAAACAGGACGGTGCCGGTATCCTCCGGCATGTACTGGGAGGGAAACAGCCGGCAGTGGAAAGCGCACTCAGTCAAAAATCTGGCATGGACCCCGCTGCCATTGCCAGCATCCTGCAGATGGCTGCTCCCATCATCCTGGGCTTTCTGGGGCGACAAAAAGCGCAAAGCAACGTCTCAGATGCCGGAGGGCTCAACACGCTGCTCGGCAGCATGCTGGGGGGACAGCCCCACCGGAACCAGAGCCTGATCGAAAGCCTGATCGATACGGACGGGGATGGCAGTGTTCTGGATGACGTGGCCGACATGGTACTGGGCAGTAAACAATCGAAAAAAGGAGGACTGGGCGGCCTGCTCGGGGGTCTTTTTGGAAAATAGCCCTGCCTTTAGGAAATTTTAACGGGACCGCCGGAATACCTCCGGCGGTTTTTTGTTATCTTCTACTAAAACGCCCATATGAAATTGATTATACAATCACTTGCGATTGGCCTGTTCATTGTATTGATTGCCAGCTGTTCCGCTCAGGATGGAATTTCTCTTAAGCCTGAAGAAAGGGAGGTCTTCTCCCAAACCGAACCAGACAGCGTCCGGATCGCGGATACCGAATCCAAATACGAGATCATCATTATCGAGCCGGGGTTTTACAACTGGCTGGTCAGCATTGCAAAACCGGAGGGCTATTATTCCCAGACATATCTCGAAAACCGCAACCAACTCTATGTCACCAACTGGAACCAAAGGGCCCTGCAGCCTGCAGACTTTGGAGGGGGTGACCTGTATATTTTCCCGATAGACTACGACCCGCAGGTAGACTATGGCTATGAGGTGAATTATAAACTATTCAACTACTTTATCTACTTCCAGCGGAAGTACAAACAGCGGCTGGGCCCATGGTTGCCCAGGATATAATAATTATCTTTGCGGCCATTTCCATTGGGCATGAAAAAATTAAAGCAGCGTTGGGGAATTGCATCCAACTTTCAGTTGGCAGTGATTTTATTCGTTTTCGCAATTACCGGGTCGGCATCGGTCTGGGTGGCAAAACCTTTTCTTCACTGGATTGGCCTGGATGCCCTAAGGGATGGCAGCGGGGCCTGGCAACCCGTGGCATACTGGATATTGCGGCTGCTGCTGATTTTTCCCTTCTACCAGGTATTGCTGGTTGCTTTCGGCTGGCTTTTCGGCCAGTTCCGGTTTTTCTGGAATTTCGAGAAAAAGATGCTTACCCGCCTCGGCCTGGGATTTCTGATATCCTGAAAAGCGCGCAGTCTTCCGGCACGAAAATTTCGGACAGGGAGCAGGTCGCGATCCTTCCAGGCGGGAACCCCCGGATCAGGAAATTATGAATTCATTAACAGGATGGATTCCCGCTACTTAGTTAAATTTGCTGCACAATGAACAGGCTTAGATATTCCATTTCGTTACTATTTCTGGGGATTCTGGTGGTTGCCCAGATTTCGGCCGTTCATGTTTTCTCCCACGAGGACGCAAATGCAACCTCAGTTCAGGAATGTTCATGGTGTAAAATGATCGTGTTGGGCCAACAGGTTGCATTCGACGGCCCGGAGGAACAAGTGCTTCAGCCCTTCGTTCCCATCCCCTTCCAGGGAAATGAACTGACTGGGGTAAATGACTCAGGCGTCCTGCAGTTCCTTCAATTCTCCTTTTTCTCGAGGCCTCCCCCATCAATGTGCTAGATCGTCTTTTTTATGCTGTAATAATTGCAGCAATGACCTAGTTCACAATGATTTATGAGAAATATATTTTTAGTCTTCCTGATTCTTGCTTTGGGACTTCCGACGGGTGTGTCCTCCCAGGATTGTCGTTTGGCGCTGCAGGGTTCCGTTATCGATTTTCACGATAAAAGCCCGCTTGTTGGTGCTACCCTGGTGCTACTCAACACGGATAAGGCCACGGTATCCGATATCGACGGCACTTACCGTTTCACAGGGCTTTGCCCCGGTGACTACGAGATAGAAATTTCCCATCCGGAATGCCGCACCACCCTCTACCCGCTGACCTTGTCGTCAGACACCAACTTCGATTTCAAACTCGAGCACCACGTAGAACTCCTGGAAGAGGTAGATGTGATCGGGGATGCGATCATGGATAAAACAAATTCCGCCCAGGAGGTCACCCTGGAAAAGAATGTGCTGGAACGCTTCAGTTCCGCTTCCTTGGGCGACGCCCTCAAGGAATTAAATGGGGTATCCTCCCTGAATACCGGTGCCAATATTGTTAAACCGGTTATTCACGGGTTAAATGGCAGCCGTGTGCTTATCCTGAACGACGGGGTACGGATGCAGGACATGGAATGGGGGGACGAACACGCCCCGAACGTAGACATTAATGCTGCAGGGTCCGTCTCTGTCATTAAGGGTGCGTCGGCCCTGCAGTTTGGTGGCGATGCCATCGGGGGCGTCGTGGTGATGGAACCCGAACGCGTCCGTGCCACCGATAGCCTGTACGGCCAAACCCTACTCAGCGGGGTAACCAATGGCAGGGGGGGCACCCTGGCCTCTTCCCTGACGCGGAGTTTCGAAAGTGGCTGGTTCGTGCGCGGGCAGGGGTCGTTGAAAATCCTCGGGGACCAGGAGGCCCCTGACTATGTGCTGTCAAATACCGGGATGCGGGAACGGGCAGGCTATTTTCAATTCGGGAATCAGCAGTTGGAGTGGGGGTTCAATGCGCGTTATTCCATTTACCAATCGGATATCGCCATTCTCAGGGCCTCCCACATCGGTAATGTGGACGACCTGATCCGCAGTATCAACAGCGGGCAGCCATTGATAATCAGGCCCTTTACCTATGATCTTGATTCGCCCCGGCAGGAAGTCACCCACCACCTGGGCAAAGTCGAATTTTACCGGAGGTTCGAAGGGGTTGGCAAATGGCAGCTGCAATACGATTTTCAGGACAACCGCAGGTTTGAATACGACGTACGTGTAGGTGATGACCGGGGCACGCCATCCATCGACCTGAACCTGACAACCCATACCTTCTCAACGGATTTCAAATGGGATGCCAGCACGCGGTATGAGCTGCACACAGGTCTGGTGATGCGCTACCAGGACAACTTTGCGAATCCCGCCACCGGGGTGCGCCGGCTTATTCCGGATTATGAAAAGTACGACCTGGGTGGGTTTCTGATTGGCGAATTGCGGCTAAACAGCAAATGGATCCTGGACAGTGGGGTCCGATACGATTTTTCGAGGATCGATGCACAAAAATTCTATCAGAACTCCCGTTGGGAAGAAAGGGGTTATGATGAGGATTTCCAGCAATTCGTAAAAGAGGACCTTGGGACGCAATTGCTGACAAACCCCGTGTTTGATTACCACAACATCTCCCTTTCCGTGGGAACGAAATACGACTGGGACCTGCGTCATTCGCTGCGAATCAATTATGCACTTTCCCAGCGGGCACCGAACCCGTCCGAACTTTTCAGCGACGGACTGCACCATTCGGCGGCCCGTATCGAACTGGGCGACCTCCGGATCGGGAGCGAAAGTTCGCATAAATTTGCTGCTTCCTTTGAATACCGTAAGGATGACTGGGGGCTCCTCCTCGAGCCCTATGCCAATTTTATCAACGATTTTATCCTGCTGGAACCCACCGGGGTGGAATTCACCATCCGTGGTGCCTTTCCCGTTTGGGAATACCGGTCCACCAACGCATACCTCCTGGGGATGGACGGATCGGGCTACGTGAACTGGTCTGACTCCTTCCGGAGCGACCTCGGATTTGCCATGGTCAAGGGAAAGGACACTTCAAGGGACCAGGCCCTGATCAATATCCCCCCTGCTAATTTCTGGCACCGGCTGAATTTCTTCAGGGACGACTGGAATGGGTTTGAATTTTCGGTGCGGGGCGACTGGGTCCTGCGGCAAAACGAATTCCCCCCCAACATCTTCGTGTTTTCTCCGGAGCAACAGCAGGAGGTGCTTCTTGAAATCAATACGCCTCCCCGGGGCTACCTGATTTTTGGGTTTCGGACACAGATGGAGTTTGACCTTGGAAATGCCTCCCTGCTAACGACCTCATTGTCCGCCAGCAATATTTTTAACAGCCGGTACCGCGATTACCTGAATCGCCAACGATTTTTTGCCGACAATGTCGGCCGGAATATTATGCTCCAGGTCAAATTGAATTATTAACGCAAATTTTTAATCCCTTTTAATCATGAAAAAGATTCAATCCATTGTTTTGTTACTAGCGATCTCCTTGTTCCTTTCTTCTTGTTCAAATGATGATGGTGCTCCGGAACCCGTCAATGAAGAAGAGATCATCACTACGGTAACGGTTACTCTTGTCCCGCAGGGAGGGGGCAGTACAATTGTTCTTGAATCCAGGGATCTCGATGGTGACGGGCCCAATGCGCCCGAGGTTACCGCATCCGGAAACCTGGCGGCAAATGCGGTTTACGACGGTTCCATCGTTTTGCTCAATGAAACCGAAACACCTGCTGAAAACATCACCACCGAAGTAGCGGCAGAAGCCGCTGAGCACCAGTTTATCTTCGGCACCTCCGGAAGTATTGCATCCGTTTCCTATGCGGACCAGGACGAAAACGGAAACCCCGTAGGGATTTTATTCGAACTGGCAACGGGTGTGGCGGGGAATGGCACCTTATCGGTTACCCTGCGCCATGAGCCATTGAAACCCAACGACGGAACGCTTGCAGGTGCAGGAGGGGAAACCGATGTGGCGCAAACCTTTGCCGTAACTGTAGAATAGGTACCCCCCTACAGCATTTTACGATTTGCCCCGTCGGATCAGGTAGGTATAAATCCACATCAGCGTAAAGGACGGGATGATATCCGTGCCGGGCAACAATTCTTCGGCAAAAGCGATAAACCCTGCGGCCCGGCCGGCAACACCCGCATACAATCGGGTCATCAGCCAGCCGGCCACGGGTGCCCAGATGAGGTCCAGCGCCGGGCCCAGCCCGGGCAACAGGTAGGAAAGCATGCCGATTCCGTCGAAGAGCAGCCCCAGCAGGAGTTTGTTCCTTTTTCCTTCCATGAGCGTTTTCATAAGCGGAGGGGATTCAGTGTAGTTCCGAGCTGATGAGCTTAAGGAACTCGTTCCGGGTTTCGATTTTCTCGAATTGCCCCCGGAAACCCGAGGTGGTGGTGACAGAGTTTTGCTTCTGTACCCCGCGCATCATCATGCACATATGGGCGGCTTCGATTACCACGGCAACCCCTTTTGGCTTCAGGGTGGTGTTGATGCACTCCAGGATATCGTCCGTAAGGCGTTCCTGCACCTGCAACCTGCGGGCAAACACATCAACTACCCGCGGGATCTTGCTCAATCCCACAATATGACCATCCGGGATATAGGCGACATGGGCCTTGCCAAAAAACGGGAGCATGTGGTGTTCGCACAGGGAATACACCTCAATATCCTTGATGAGCACCATTTCACTGTAGGATTCCCGGAACATGGCGCCTTTCAGGATTTCGACGGCATCCTGCCGGTACCCTTGCGTGAGGAACAACATGGCCTTGGCGGCGCGTTCCGGGGTCTTTACAAGGCCTTCCCGATCCGGTTCCTCCCCGATTTCGGTGAGGATTCGCCGATAGTGGTCCATCACTTCGCGGGTGACTTCGATATTGTATTCTTCCAGGTGGCGGTAGGGCATCGCGTGAATTTTTTTTAAAGATGGTAAAAAAAAACCGGTTTTTGGTCCATTCGACCGTTGCGACGAGCTTCCGGGATTTTGTGGATTCTCCCCGAATGGTTACTTTCAGCCCCCGGAAGTATACAGTATGATCAGCGCAAGGAACATCCACAAATTTTACGGCAACCTGGAGGTCCTCAAAGGGGTTGACCTTGAAATCGAAAAGGCGGAGATCGTTTCGGTTGTGGGGCCATCCGGAGCCGGAAAAACCACGCTGCTGCAGCTGCTCGGGACCCTGGATCTTCCGGCTTCCGGGTACGACACCCGGATTTCCATAGCGGGCCAGGACATCACCGGCCTTGGCGAAAAGCAAATGGCCCGTTTCCGCAATGAGCAAATCGGTTTTATTTTCCAGTTTCACCAGCTGCTGCCGGAATTTACAGCTTTGGAAAATGTCTGCATCCCCGCATTTATCCGCAACACCGACCGAAAGGAGGCTGAGGCTCAGGCCAGGGAACTGATGGATTTCCTGGGATTGTCTCACCGGGTCGGGCACAAACCTTCCCAGCTTTCGGGCGGGGAGCAGCAACGGGTAGCCGTAGCCCGGGCGCTTATCAACAAACCGGCCGTGGTCCTGGCCGACGAACCGAGCGGCAATCTGGATTCGGCCAGCGCCGACCGGCTGCACCAATTGTTCTTTGAGCTGCGGGATACCTACGGGCAGACATTTGTCATTGTCACGCATAATGAAGAACTGGCCGGCATGGCAGACCGTATGCTGACCATGGTGGACGGGCAAATCGAAACATAGCCGCCCTGGCAATCCTGTCTAATCCGAAAGCACTGGGACAATGACCCTGAACGAGAAACGCGAATTCCTGGATGCCAAGGTCCGCTATTACCAACGGCCGGAATTCCTGGAATCCGACCCCATCCAGATCCCCCATGCATTCGACCGGAAGGAAGACATAGAAATCTCGGGGTTCCTGGCAGCCACCATTGCCTGGGGAAACCGCAAGAGCATCATTCGCAGCGGCGGCCTCCTCATGGAGCTGATGGGGAATTCCCCCCTGGATTTTGTGCTTCAGGCTAAGGAAGCGGACTTCAGGAACCTGCAGGGGTTCGTGCACCGGACTTTCAATGCCGCCGACCTGAAAACCTTTATCCTTTGCCTCAGGCATGTTTACCAAAACCATGGGGGGCTGGAAAGCCTGTTTACCCGGTATGCCTCTCTGGGCATGCAGCCTGCCATCGGAAAGGTCCGGGAACATTTTTTTGAGATCCCCCATGCAGCGCGTACCCGGAAGCATTTCTCGGACCCCGGGCGCGGATCGGCTGCCAAACGGCTGAACATGTTCCTGCGCTGGATGGTGCGCCCCCCGGAAGCCGGTGTGGATTTTGGCCTCTGGGATTCCATCAGCCCTTCCCTCCTCTCCTGCCCCCTGGACGTCCACAGCGGCAAGGTGGCCCGCGCGCTGGGGTTGCTCAAGCGGAAGCAGAACGACGCAAAAGCCGTAGCGGAACTGGATCGTTCCCTGCGGAAGCTGGACCCGGCGGACCCTGTTAAATACGACTTTGCCCTTTTTGGCCTGGGGGTATTCGAAGGCTTCCCGTCAACCCGCAAAGACCCGGACCGATAGCTGTGACCCGCAGCAGGCACTCCTTAAAGGACAAAATCACTGCAACCTGGAAGGGCTTGCAGAAATGACCGGTTTATCCCCCGAACCCATAGTCCTGGGGGATGTCCAGCGGGATGGTACGCCCCCCTTCACGGATGGAGCGGTAGATGGCCTCCACAATGATCATATCGCGTTTCCCCATTTCTCCCGGGGCCCGGTTGGGGGCTCCTTCCAGTACATGGAGCGCAAAATCGTCCATCTGCAGCTTTTGCTGGGATTCGTGCGGGAACTGGATGGGCCCGGAGGACGTCCGACCACTCAGCGGGCCGTAGTTGTTTGCGGGGTTCAATTCAAACCAGCCCGAGTCGCAGGAGGCGTATAACCGGTTGGCGTTGGCGTTGTGGGAGGTCATTACCGAGCCTACAATTCCCCCGGGGAATGTCAGCTGTGCCAGGATCGTCTCATCGGTATCCTTGAAATAATCGGGGCGGGTGCTGAATTCCTGGGCGCTGACTGCAACCGGGTTCTTCCCGCAGCCGTAGATACAGCTCTGGACGGCGTAGACCCCCATGTTCATGAGGGCGCCCCCACCGGAAAGCGCTTTGTTCAGTCGCCACTGGTCGGGGTTCCCCCTGGAAATATAGGCGGCCTCCCCCATGACGTAACGAACGTCCCCGAAAGTCTTTTCCCGCACCAGGCGTTTGATTTCCTGTGTATAGGGCTCTGAATGCAACCGGTATCCCATGCCCAGTTTCACACCTGCCTTCCTGCAGGCCTCGATAATCGCATCGCATTCCGCCACACTGATGCCCATCGGCTTTTCACAGATTACATGTTTCCCGGCCTGGGCAGCCCGGATGGCATACTCCGCATGCATACTATTGGGCAGGACCACATAAACGGCATCCACGGAGGCATCGTTGGCGATCTGGTCAAAAGTCTCGTAGTTATAGACGTGTGACTCTTCAATATCGTATTTCTGCATCCAGGTCCTGGCCTTGGAAGGGGTACCCGTCACGATGCCCGCCAGGTGGCAATGCTGCGTTTGTTCCAGGGCGGGTGCCAGCTGGTTGGTGCTGTAGCTTCCCAACCCCACCAGGGCAATCCCGAGGCTTTGCTGGCTTCTGGCTGCGGGGCCCATGGCACAGTTAAGGGGCAGGCTTCCCAAAAAGACGGTTCCGGCTACGCCCTGGGAGACCTTATTGCTGAAGGATCGGCGGCTCATTTTTTCCATTGGTGACATTTTTCCTAAAGGTAAGAAACAACCGGCGAATCCACCCGGTATTTGCAAACCCGGAAATATACCCGGTATTTGCCCGGGACTTTTCCAAAAAGCCTTATTTTTAGTTCGCTAATTCAAAGACGACATGATCAAAAACTACTGCCTCCTCCTATTACTCCTCCTTCCGGGCCTTTCCGCACAGGCACAGCAACGCAAGCTGCCCATCGATACCACGGTGGTCACCCAGCACAGCGTGACCATCAACGGGGAAAACATTTCATACACCGCCGAAACAGGCACCCAGCCAGTCTGGAACAAAACCGGCGAACCCGTGGCTTCCCTCCACTATACCTATTATACACGCAACAACGTCCGCGACCGGGCATCCCGGCCCCTGCTGATCTCCTTCAACGGAGGTCCAGGATCCGGTTCGGTCTGGATGCACCTGGCCTACACGGGCCCGAGGGTCCTGAAAATCGATGACGAGGGATATCCCGTGCAGCCCTATGGCGTGGATTCGAACCCGAACTCCGTCCTGGATGTCACCGATATCGTCTATGTCAACCCGGCCAATACCGGCTATTCCCGTACGATCCCGGAGGAAGGCAAGGAAGTGGACCGGGACATGTTCTTTGGCATCAATGCCGACATCACCTACCTGGCGGAATGGCTCAATACCTTCGTAACCCGTCACAACCGCTGGCGATCCCCCAAATACATTATCGGGGAGAGTTACGGGGGGACCCGGGTAATGGGGCTTTCACTGGCCCTGCAAAACCAGCAATGGATGTACCTGAACGGGGTGATCATGGTTTCTCCGGCCGATTACAAGGTAATCCGTGTGGGCGGTCCGGTCAGCAGTGCCCTGAACCTCCCGTATTATACTGCTGCGGCCTGGCACCACAAGGCCCTGCCGCCAGCCCTGCAGCAAAAAGACCTGCTGGAAATCCTGCCGGAATCCGAGGCATTCACCATTGACAAGCTGATCCCGGCAATCGCAAAGGGCGGGTTTATCAACCCTTCGGAGCGTGAGGCCATCGCCGAGCGGATGTCCTATTACTCCGGCCTGGACAAAAAGGACATCCTGGACATGAACCTGGATGTCCCCACCTCCTTTTTCTGGAAAGCGCTGCTCCGGGAACAGGGCGGCTATACGGTGGGGAGGCTCGACAGCCGCTACCTGGGGATGGACAAGATGCTGGCCGGGATGCGGCCGGATTACAATTCCGAGCTCACATCATGGCTCCACAGCTTTACGCCGGCCATCAATTACTACCTTCAGGAAGAGCTGAACTTTAAAACGGATATCAAGTACAACATGTTTGGCCCGGTCCATCCCTGGAACAACGAGGATGACAACACGCGGGACGATCTCAGGCAGGCCATGGCACAGAACCCCTACCTGAACGTATTGGTGCAATCGGGCTATTACGACGGGGCCACCACCTATTTCAATGCGAAATACACCATGTGGCAGGTAGACCCCAGCGGCCGGATGAAGGACAGGTTCGAATTCAAGGGATACCGCAGCGGCCATATGATGTATCTGCGGAGGGAAGACCTCAAACAGGCCAATGACGACCTAAGGGCCTTTATCCAAAGGACACAGGCCAATGGGAAAAGTGCGAAATATTGATCCTGCCATCAAAAATGACCGTTTAATCCAGGTGGCAAGCAACGCACAGCCTGCGGGCAGCAAGCAACGCACAGCCTGATAATAACCCACGGTAACCAGTAAAATAAACAGTCCATGAAAACATTGATGTATTGCCTGCTGGCGGGTTTCGGCCTTGCCCAGGGCTTCGCCCAGGAAATTCCCCCGGCGGAATGGCAAATCGAGACCGCCCTGATGGCGGTCCCATCGGATTACAAAGAAGGTGCGACGGTGTACGGGTACGACCCGGCCGGGGCACTGGTGACCCTCCGGCAGGGAAGTAACGATTATATCGCCCTGGCCGATGACCCCGGGGATGACCGGTTTTCAACAGCCGCCTACCACAAAGACCTGGACCCGTTTATGGCCCGGGGCAGGGAACTGCGCCAGCAGGGAAAGGACGGAAAGGAAATTTTTGACATCCGCGAAGCGGAGGTAAAGGCCGGGACACTGCCCATGCCGGACAAGGCCACACTTTGTGTCTTTACCGGTACGGTGGCTGAAGGGTCCGGGGAAATCCAGGATGGCTATGTGCGTTATGTCTTTTACATGCCTTATGCCACCGGGGCGTCTACCGGGTTGCCCACAACCCCTACCCCGCCAGGCCACGCCTGGCTGATGGACCCGGGAACGCACCGCGCCCATATCATGATCACCCCCCCGAAAAACGAATAATCCCTGGTACTGCCAACACAGGCATACACGGGCATGAAACGCTAATGGGGACCCGGTGAGCCCATCGGATACCCGAAACCTAATCCAGTTAAAATGCATATCCATTATCCGACCCGCCGATTGTTTTTTTCCCTTCTGACTATCCTGGGGCTCCAGAATGGGCTCGCCCAGGACTGGCCAGACCTGGAACATTTCAGGGAGGCCAATGAGGCCCTGCCGCCCCCTGGTCCGGATGAAGACCGGGTGGTCTTTATGGGGAATTCGATCACCATTGGCTGGCTGCATGCCGTGCCCGAGTTTTTCGAGAACAAACCCTATGTGAACCGGGGAATCAGTGGCCAGACCACCCCCCAGATGCTGCTGCGTTTCCGGCAGGACGTACTGGACCTGAACCCCAAAGTAGTCGTGATCCTTGCGGGAACGAATGACATTGCGGGGAATACCGGACCCATGACGTTGCAGCAGATACTGGACAACCTCAAATCCATGGCCGAACTGGCCCTGGCCAACGGGGTGGAACCCGTACTTTCGTCCGTGCTTCCGGCTTACGATTACCCCTGGAGGCCCGGTTTGGAGCCCAACGTGAAAATCCCCAGGCTCAATGCCATGATCAAGAACTACGCCGACCTGTCCGGAATCGTCTACCTGGATTATTTCTCGGTAATGGCAGATTCGCGGAACGGACTGGACAAAACCCTGGCAACCGACGAGGTCCATCCCACCGTCAAGGGCTACCAGATCATGGGACCCCTGGTGGAAGCCGCCATCGACAAGGCCCTGGCCAGAAGGGCCGGCCGCTAGGCCGAAGCCGATCCAACACCAGCCAAGGCAATAACAGAAAGGCCCGTGCGGGCCCACCGGAAGAAACCATCGCATGGAACGACCCCTGGTCAGTATTCTGATGCCATTCAAGAACACGGCCCGATTCCTGGAGGAATGCCTGGCCTCCATCCGCGCGCAGGACTACGGCAACTGGGAACTCCTGGCGGTAGATGACCACTCCACGGATACCAGCCGGCAAATCCTGGAAAAAGTAGCTGGGGAAGACGGCAGGGTACGGGTCACGGACAACCCGGGATCCGGCATCATACCAGCGCTCAGGCAGGCCTATGCAGCGAGCTCAGGCGCCCTTGTAACCCGGATGGACTCGGACGACCGGATGGCCGTAAACCGGCTCAGTACCATGGCCGGACAGCTGCAACAGTCCGGACCCGGCCACCTGGCCCTGGGGCTGGTGCGCTATTTTTCAAACCGGGGCATTTCGGACGGATATGCGCGCTATGAGTCCTGGCTCAACGGCCTGACGCGGGAAGGGGCGAATTTTTCAGAGATCTATAAAGAATGCGTGATCCCTTCCCCCTGCTGGATGGTCTGGCGGGATGACCTGGAACGGTGCGGCGCCTTCCGCCCGGACCGCTACCCGGAGGATTACGACCTGGCTTTTCGATTTTACAGGGAGGGGCTCACCTGCCTGCCGGTTTCCGATGTCCTGTTGTTCTGGAGGGACTACAACGAGCGAACTTCCAGGAACTCCGAGCACTACGCCCAGAACTATTTCCTGGAGATCAAAACCCACTATTTCCTCTCCCTGGACCGGGACGCTGACCGCCCGTTAATCGTTTGGGGGGCTGGATTCAAAGGAAAAAAAGTGGCCCGCCTCCTCAAAAGGGCGGGACAACCCTTTCGCTGGGTGTGCGACAACCCCAGGAAGATTGGAAAACGCATTTACGGGATACGACTCGAGGATTACCGGGTCCTGCCGGGCATCAAAAACCCACAGAGCATCATTACCGTTGCCAACCAACTGGCGCAGAAGGAAATCCGTGCCTACCTGCAGGATCACCTGAAAACTCCGGGGGAAAGCACCTTCTTTTTCTGCTGAATGCCCTCCCCACAGGCTATGGGTTTTTATCAATAGTTTAGGGATCCCCCGGGGCGGGGGACCACGCGAATTGGCTATATTTGGGCAATCAATTACCACTATGCTGCTGAAGTATCCGGAAATGCTATGGGGTCTGCTCCTGCTGATCATCCCGATCCTGATACACCTGCTGCGACTCCGCCGTTACCGCAAAACCGCCTTTACCAATGTCCGCCTCCTCCAGCGCCTGGTTGTGGAGGCCAACCGCAGCAGCGAGATCAAAAAATGGCTGCTCCTGATTTGCCGGCTCGGCCTGGTGGGGGCCCTGGTTCTGGCCTTTGCCCAACCCTTTTTTGCCCGGGAAGATGCCGGAGAGGAAAGGGAAATCACCCTCTATATTGATAATTCCTTCAGCATGCAGGCCCCGGAAGAACGGGCCAGCCTGCTTCAAAACGCGGTGCAGGACCTGCTGCAGCAGCTGCCTGCCGATTTTGAGTGCGCTTTGCTGACAAACACCGAGCAGTTCAGCAGGCGCAGCCTGGGATCGCTGAGGGAATCCCTGCTGGGCCTCTCCTTTACCTACCAGCAGGTGGATGCCACCTCGATTTTGCTCCAGGCCAGGGACCTGTTTTCACGGGATGAAAATCCCATCCGCGAATTGTGGATGATCTCGGACTTCCAGGATCCCGGTCTCGCAATCTCCGATACCACCGGGATGCCACGTATCCACGTGCTTCCCGTGAGACCTGAAAACCGCTACAACCTGTCTGTAGATACTGCATTTGTCCGAAGCCGGAGTGCTGAAATTGTAGAGCTGGAGGTCGGGGTTTCTCTTGATGACACGACGCGTAACAAACCCCTGTCCCTGTTTAACGGGGATACCCTGCTGGCAAAAAGCGCACCAGAAATCGGGGAGGATGGCCGGGCCACCGCGGTATTCAGCCTCCCGGTTGAACAATCTGTCCAGGGATCCATCCGGGTGCTGGACGAAGGCCTGGAATACGACAACAACCTGTATTTCAACCTGGACCGCCCCCCGAAGATCCGTGTGTTCAGCCTGGGTCCGGGCCCCTGGGACTACCTGCGACGGATTTACACGGAAGATGAGTTTGAATTCCAGTGGAGCCGGATGCAGGAAGCAGACTACGCCGTGCTGGAGTCCCAGCACCTGATCATACTCAACGAGGTTGCGGATATCCCCCAACCCCTTGCGCGATTGCTGGTAACCTTTGTTCGGGAAGGCGGGAACCTGTTGGTAATCCCCGCAGAGGAACTGTCGCCCGCCAACTACAATGTGCTGCTCAGGCCGCTGGGCATGGGGATCCAGTCCCGGGAAAGCAACCGGAATCTCATCACGGATATCTCCTTTGGGCACCCCCTGTACCAGGATGTCTTTGAAGGGGAAATCACCAATTTCGAATATCCTTCCGTCGGCAGCTATTATACCCTTTTGGAAGCAGGTGCCCCGGTGCTCGGATTCCAGAATGGGGCCCCCTTCCTGTCGGCCAATGCAAGCTGCTACCTGTTTACGGCGGCACTGAACCCGGGGAACAGCAATTTCCGTCAATCCCCCCTGATCGTCCCCACACTTTACGCAATTGGAAAAAGCAGCCTGCCCTATCCGGATTTGTATTATACCATCGGCACGCCTTCTGAGATGGAACTGGACCAGCGCCTGGATGAAGACCGAATTTTTACACTCAGGGGCCCCGACTATGAATTCATCCCGCGCCAACAGGCGTTTGCCCGCAAAACAAGGTTGCTTTTCGGGGACGAGCCCAGGGTGGACGGGAATTTTACCGTATTCCAGGACGACAACCCCGGACCCATGGTGAGTTTCAATTACCCGAGGACTGAAAGCCAGGGACTCTACCCTCCGCCGGAGTTTCCCGATTTCGTAACCGTGCATGAGGACTCAGAGGCGCTGGTTGCCCGTTACCAAAATGATACCCGTATAACGGCACTTTGGAAATGGTTTGTTATTTTAGCGCTGTTATTCGTCCTGGCAGAAGCGATTCTCCAAAAAACCATTCGATGACCCTACTCCTAAAATCGGCTATCCTCCTGGATGCAAGCCAACCCGGCCTAAACCGGAAAAAAAGGGATATCCTCATTGAGAATGGCCGGATCAGCAAGATTGCCTCCCGGATCGACCCCCCTGCCAAATGCCGTTCGATTTCCCTGCCCAACCTACATGTATCCCGGGGCTGGTTTGACACAAGCGTGAGTTTTGGGGAACCCGGTTTTGAAGAGCGTGAGACCATCTCAAATGGATTGGCCGTTGCGGCTGCTTCCGGATTTACGGGGATCGTACTGAATTCAAACACCCGGCCGGTACCGGATACCAGTGGGGACATTGTGTTTTTGCGGGAAGCCTCCAGGAACTCGGTCACCGAGCTTTTCCCGATGGGGGCGCTCAGCATGGGTGCCGGAGGTGAAGACCTGGCAGAACTCTTCGATATGCACGGGGCCGGTGCCGTTGCCTTCAGCGATTACAAACACGCCATTTCCAACCCAAACCTGCTCAAACTCGCCCTCCTGTATGCCCAGGGATTCAACGGCCTGGTCCACTCCTTCCCGCTGGATGGGCACCTGGGCCGTAACGGACAGATGCACGAAGGGGAGGTTTCCGTACGGCTTGGCCTGAGGGGTATCCCGGACCTCGCGGAAGAATTACAGGTAGTTCGGGACCTGGCCATCCTGCAATATACAGGCGGAAGCCTGCACATACCGCTGGTTTCTTCGGCCCGATCCGTGGCCCTGATCGCAGATGCCAAGAAAAAAGGCCTGGATGTCACCTGCAGCGTCGCGGTTCACAACCTCTACTATACCGACAGGGAACTGGAGTCTTTTGACAGTGTGTACAAGGTGCTGCCGCCCCTTCGAACGCCGCGAGACACCAAGGCCCTTCAAAAGGCGCTTCAGGACGGAACCATCGATTTTGTGACCACGGACCACAGCCCGATAGACATTGAGGAAAAACGGCTGGAATTCGATCGGGCTGCCTTTGGGACCCTGGGGCTGGAATCCGCCTTTGGCATCCTGAACCGCCTGTTCGGGACGGACCAGGCCGTGGCCCTGCTCACCAAGGGCCGGGGCCGCTTCGGTATCCCGCAACCCGGGCTGCGGGAAGGGGAACGGGCCCTGCTTACCCTGTTTGACCCGGACCTGGAATACCGCCTGGACGAATCGGACCTCCAATCGACTTCCAAAAACTCCATGTTCCTGGGCGCGAAATTGCTTGGGAAAGCCTATGGGGTGGTTGTCGGAGGCAAAACCAACCTGTAGATGCAAAATCCCCCTGCCCCTGCGAAGACCATCGCGGTAATCGCCTACCTTACCCTGGTGGGTGCCCTGATTGCCATCACCATGAATGCCGAACCGAAATATGCCTTCGGGCGCTTCCACGCACGTCAGGCTTTTGGACTACATGTGGCATTTATCCTGAGTGCGCTGGTCGTGAGCCTGGTTTTTGAACTTTTTGCCGGAATGCCCTTTTTGATTTTTTACTCTGTCTGGCTGGGGCTCTACGCCGGGTATTTCGTGCTCTGGATTTATGGTTTCACCGGGGCCTTGCAGGGAAGGCAGCGACTCGTACCTTTGGTAGGATCGGCTTTCCAGCGCTGGTTTACATTTATTTCCTGATACCATGAAAACAAAATCCCTGAACCTGGAACACCTTGTGCGGCCTGCGGCCTCCTCCGACAAGCCTGCCCCGGCCCTGTTCATGTTGCATGGATACGGCAGCAACGAGGAAGACCTGTTTTCGTTTGCAAATGACCTGCCCGAAGACCTCTGCATTCTCTCCCTCCAGGCACCTTATGACCTGGAACCATTCGGCCACGCCTGGTATGCCATCGACTTTTCCGCGGAGCGGGGAAAATGGAACGATATCGAGCAGGCTGTAAAGTCCCGGGAGGCTGTCATGAAATTCATCGCCTCAGCCATCCCTGCCTACGGCCTGGATGCGGGTCGTGTCAATCTGTTGGGCTTTAGCCAGGGCACCATCCTCAGCTACGCCCTGGCCCTCTCCTACCCCGCAAACTTTAAAAATGTGGTCGGTCTGAGCGGCTACATCGTCCCGGAGATGCTGGTGCCGGACTACAAAGACAAGGATCACAGCCACCTGCAGGTATACGCCTCACACGGCCAGCTGGACATGGTCATCCCGCCGGCATGGGCCCAACAGGTTCCCGGATTCCTGGATGCCCTGCAAATTGACAACACCTTCGAGGAATTTCCCGTGGGCCACGGCGTTAGTCCGGATAATTTCCGGTCCTTCCGCAAGTGGCTCACCGGGCGCTACTGATCGCTGCGGGTATACAAAAAGTGGTCGAGGACCGTAAAATCGATCCCCAGGTCGTCCTTCAGGTAGTATTCGATAAGGAGTTCCCCCCAGAATTTCCCATCCGAAAAATCGGCCAGGATCCAGCGGTGGTTGAGCACCTTGATCTTATTGATTTTGAAATCATTTTCCATCCCCTCGTAGGGAACCAACGGATTGTCCCCCCTGGGTTCATTGGTTTCCAGTAATTTATCCGCAATATACCGCGCCGGGTCGGAGAGCTCCAGGTGGTCGTAATAGGCCAGGGCATCGTCGTTGTTCTCCAGGCTGAAATACTGCATGTCCAGTACCTCCAGGCGGGAGGCTTCAAGGGAATCCTCCAATTGGGTTACCCGTGTTTCCAGGGAACGGTTTTCGGCCACGCTGCTCGCCAGCCTCCGATTCCCGCTGAAGGCCAGGTACAGCGCTATCAGTGCGGCAAACAGGAACAGGTAGAGGTAGATCTTCTTTTGCATGAGTCAGAGGTTAAGGGTAAGGTTGTCGTATGCCAGGAAAACATTTTCGGGCAGGCGGGACTCCACTTCGGCGTGAAAGCCGAGCCGGTGGCTGATATGTGTCAGGTAAGCAGTTTCCGGGCCTACCCGGTTGATAAATTCCAGGGCTTCCTCAAGGTTGAAATGGGAGTGGTGCGCCTCTTCCCGCAGCGCGTTGACCACCAAGACCCGTACGCCCTCAAGACGGTTTGCCTCTTCCTTCTCGATCGATTTGACGTCGGTGAGGTAGGCAAAATCCCCGAACCGGTACCCGAAAACCTGCAGGCGGTTATGCAGGGCATCCACCGGGGTTACCCAATGGGATCCCAACCGGAAGGCACGGCCCTTCTCCACCGTGTTGACGGCCACGGATGGTGCTCCGGGATACCGGTTTTCATCGGTAAAGATGTAGTCAAACCGGCGCTGGAGGGAGGCAACCACCCGGGGGTGCGCATGGATGGGGATGTCCCCCTGCCGGAAGAAAAACGGGCGGATATCGTCCATCCCGGCCGTATGGTCGGCGTGTTCGTGCGTGAATACGATGGCGTCGAGCCGGTTTACATTGTGGGTGAGCATCTGCTGACGGAAATCCGGGCCGCAGTCCACCACGCAGTTGTAGCCGTCGTCATAGGTGACCATTACAGAAACCCTCAGGCGCTTATCCCTGGGGTCCTCACTCAGGCAAACCGGGTCAGTACTCCCGATAACGGGGATTCCCTGGGAAGTTCCGGTGCCTAAAAAGGTAATCTTCAACCGAGCTGTTGTTTGCTTCAAATTTATAACTAATTTATTACTTGGAATGCGCCATCTTTTTATCTTTGTTTGTCGAAAGCGACCCCTATGGCCACTGTTGAGAAGAATGAATTCGCATTTGAGAATATCCCCTCCATCAAAGCCAAAACGCTTCGGATCAATCTCAACCCGGACATTTACGGAACTTTTGCCGAGATCGGTGCAGGTCAGGAAACCGCGCGCCACTTTTTCCGCGCAGGAGGTGCCTCCGGCACCATCGCCAAGGCGATGAGCGCTTATGACAAGGCATTCAGCGATGCGATCTACGGGCTGGAGGAAGACGGCCGGTATGTGACGCAGAGCCGCCTTAAAAAAATGCTCTCCCATGAAATGAAGCTCATGGAGGAGCGCATCAGCCGGGACCGCCACCCCGACCGCCTCTTTTTTTCCTATGCCAACACCGTGGCGACCATCGATTTTTCAAAGCGCTACAAAGGCCATGGCTGGGTGGGGATTCGCTTCCAGCTGGACCCCAAGCAGAAGGAATTCGACGAGATCATCCTGCATATCCGCTTTAAGCAGAACGAGGCACGGCTGCAGCAGGAAACCCTGGGGATCGTCGGGGTAAACCTCATATACGGGGCCTTTTACAAACACCACAAGCCGCGCAAACTGCTAAAGTACCTCTACGACCACATCGACAAGGACACCCTCGAAATCGATATGGTCAATTTCAGCGGGCCCAGCTTCAACCATGTGGACAACCGGCTCATGAGCCTGCAGCTGATCAAGAACGACATGACCGACGCGGTGATGTTCGGGGCGGATGGGAACAACCTGCTGCCGGCTGCCGTACTCTACAAGAAAAATATCCTGGCGCTGCGCGGAAGCTTCCGGCCCGTGACCAAGGTGAATATGGATATGTTCCAGAAATCCTACGACATCTTTATCCGGGAGCAGACCGTGGAGCAGGAAAACGCCATTGTCATCTTCGAGATCACCCTGTCCAACCTGAGGTCCTCGGGAGAAATCGACGAGCAGGATTTCATGGACCGGGCAGAACTCCTGTGTTCCCTGGGCCATATGGTGATGATTTCAAAATTTTCCGAGTACTACAAACTGGTGGAGTATTTCAACAACTACACCAAGAACCGGATCGGGCTGACCATGGGGGTCAACAACCTGATCGACATCTTCGACGAGAAATACTACCGCCACCTGAGCGGGGGAATCCTCGAGGCATTCGGCAAATTGTTCTTCAAGGACCTGAAGGTCTACCTCTACCCGATGAAAAACCCGGATACCGGGCAGATCATGACCAGCAACAACATCAAAGTGCACCCGCGGATGAAGGAACTCTATAAGTTCTTCAAGTACAACGGGAAGGTCATGGACATCATCGATTACGACCCGGACATCCTGCATATCTTCTCCAGGGAGGTATTCAAGCGGATTGTGAATGATGAAGAGGGTTGGGAGGAAATGCTGCCTGAAGGGATTGCCGAAACGATCAAGGAAAAGCAACTGTTCCTGCCGCAAAAACAGTCGGCGGAGAAAGCAAAATAAAAAAGGCCGGTCTTTCGACCAGCCCTTCTTCCGGATTAATATCCTGTTCTTATCGATTTGTTATTCAAGGATCTGCGCTGCGTGGTCCTTGGTTTTGACCTTGTCAATCACCCGGTCTACCCTGCCGTCTTCGGAGATGACAAAGGTTTTCCGGTGGATCCCGTCGTATTCGCGGCCCATGAATTTTTTTGGTCCCCATACCCCGAATGCCTTGATCACGGTATGGTCCTCGTCCGCTATCAGGGGAAAGGGGAAATCGTATTTATCCCGGAAACTCGCCTGCTTTTTGGGAGAATCCGCGCTCACCCCCACCAGGGCATATCCCGCCTCCTGGAGTTCGGCATAGTGGTCACGTAGGTTGCAGGCCTCGGCCGTGCACCCGGGTGTATTCGCCTTCGGGTAAAAGAAGACTACCCATTTCTGCCCCTTGTAGTCGGATGTGGAAATCGGGTTTCCGTCCTGATCCACAGCTTCAAATTCCGGTACTTTGTCCCCGGCTTGTAAGGTTTTCATATTGTATCTTTGTATGTTTATTTATTTTGTATCAAAGTTAAACATAAATGACCAGAAAAGAAAAGGCGGCCTTTGTCGTCGAAACGCTGGAATCGATCTACCCGGAAGTGCCCGTCCCCCTGGAGCACCAGGATCCGTACACCCTGCTGATTGCGGTGCTGCTCTCGGCCCAGAGTACGGATGTCCGGGTCAACCAGACCACCCCCCTGCTCTTCGGCCGGGCCGACAATCCCGGGGATATGGTAAAACTGGAAGTGGATGAGATCCGGGAAATCATCCGTCCCGTTGGCTTGTCCCCTACCAAGGCAAAGGCCATCCGACGGTTGTCGGAAATCCTCCTCAGCGAACACGGCGGGAGGGTGCCCAAGGACATCGAGGCCCTGGAACGCCTGCCCGGCGTGGGCCATAAAACGGCCAGCGTGGTGGTGTCCCAGGCATTCGGGATCCCGGCATTCCCGGTAGACACCCATATCCACCGGCTGATGTACCGCTGGGGCCTGTCCACCGGCAAAAATGTCGTACAAACCGAGAAGGATGCCAAGCGGCTGTTCCCCAAAGAGTTATGGAACAAATTGCACCTGCAGATTATCTGGTACGGGAGGGAATACTGCCCGGCAAGGGGCTGGGACCTGGAACGGGACCCTATTACAAAAAGGATCGGGCGCAAATCGGTGCTCCGCTCCCAGGAAGGCAAAAAAAAGACCCGCCGAAGCGGGTCCTGAAATTTTTAATTCAAATTCGATTCGAATTTGAACCCTTGGTAACCCATCACATGCAGCGATCGGGAATAATGCATCAGAAAGGAAATCGTATCCTTTTTTACCCGAACGAGCTTACATGCATCGGCCTGTTTTGTGTAAATTTTTTCCATATGCTTAGAGTTCGTTACACTGTAATAACGCAACCCTTATGGAAATATTGCTCGCCCGTAAAAGTGTGGGATCCTAGTTGGTCAGTACTATCTTGTTTTTCTGAATGATCTTGCGGAGATTGATCAGTGCATAGCGCATCCGGCCAAGGGCCGTGTTGATGCTTACCCCTGTGCACTCGGAGATTTCCTTGAAACTCATATCCTTGTAGATACGCATGATGAGCACCTCCCGCTGGTCGTCCGGCAGCTCATCGATCAGCAGGCTCAGGTCGCTGTCGATCTGGTCCTTGATCAGTTGTTTTTCGATATTCGGCTTGTCGTCCCCGATCACTGAAAAGATGTTGAAATCCTCGCCGCCTTCAAACTTGGGCATGCGTTTGTTCTTCCGGAAATGGTCGATGATCAGGTTGTGGGCAATCCGCATTACCCAGGGCAGGAATTTGCCTTCCTCGCTGTAGTTGCCACGCTTGAGGGTTTTGATCACCTTAATAAAGGTATCCTGGAAGATATCTTCGGTGACATCCCGATCCAGCACCTTGGAATAGATAAAGCTGGTGATGCGTTGGTTGTGCCTGTTTATCAGGATTTCGAGGGAGCGCTCATCACCGCTGATATAATCCCTCACCAGGGCTGAGTCGTCGATCTGTAGTTCCATAGAGCGTACATTTGGTTTATTTACAGGGCCTTTTGCAGGACATCTGAAAGTTGGTTACCGATTGGGTTTGGGTGTCTGTCTCTCAAACACATTTTAAAAGTAGCCAAAGACCCTGCCTGTGGAAAAACTATGTTGTAAAAGGGCGGATTCTTGATGTAAAAGGCGGGATTTGCCGATTTAGCCCCAAAATGTGCCCCGCTGGAAGTGGTTGGGAAGGTTCCTGTAGGAATATACCTATAAATAAAAAGGCCCCGGATAGGGGCCCATTTATATGTGCTATGTTGCGAATCTAGTTCAGGTTATTCTCAAATTCCATCCCCCGCGAAGAAACGATGGACAGCGATTTGGAATAATCCAGCAGAAAACGCACGGTTTCTTCCGAGGAGGATACGAGTTTGCAGTTTTGTTTGGCAGGGTAGAGTTGATCCATATATTTCAATGTTTGCTCTAATTAACGCAAACATCCACAAGACAATGGTTTCAACTCGACCTAAGGCCCATTAATTCGTTAAAACAATGTTGTTCTGCTCGATCAGCTTTCTCAGATTGATCAGCGCATAGCGCATCCGGCCCAGGGCTGTATTGATACTCACACCGGTATTCTCAGCTATTTCCTTGAAACTCATGTCCTGGTACATCCGCATCTGGAGCACTACCTGCTGATCTTCGGGCAATTCCGCGATCAGGTCCGAAATGTCCGATTGGATCTGATCCTGTATCAATTGTTTCTCCGCATTGAGGCGGTCGTCCTGCATGATGGAAAAGATGCTGAATTCCGGGCTGCCTTCATAACGCGGCATCCTGTTGCTCTTGCGGTAGTGGTCTATGACCAGGTTGTGCGCTATGCGCATCACCCAGGGCAGGAATTTACCCTCCTCGTTATACTTGCCAAGTTTCAGGGTCCGGATGACCTTGATAAAGGTATCCTGGAAAAGGTCCTCGGTAATTTCCCGATCGTAGACTTTGGAATATATAAAGGATGAAATCCGCTGGTTGTGGCGGTTGATTAAAATTTCGAGGGAGCGCTCATCACCGCTCAGATAATTGCGAATCAGGGTAGAATCTTCTGCCTGTAGTTCCATACAACTTACTTTTTTGGTCATTCCGTCTGGCGGCGGAGGCCGCAACAGTCGGGATTTGGGTTACATTTTCAAAAAAGTAATGGTGTTGTATAGGCAGCGTTTTGTGGTGATTTACCTACCAAATATAGAAAAAAATATCTCAGGCAAAAAAATGTACCCCCTTGTATTTTTAGGGCACTCCCTTTTGTACGCTTCCGTTTGCGTAGCGCTTGTCGTATCTTTGCAACCTATTTTCAACCCGTTTATCCATCCATGTCCGCACCCGTAGAAGCCGATCCGAAACACAACATACTGATCAAGGGCGCCAGCCTGCATAACCTCAAGAATATCGACGTGGTTATCCCGAGGAACCGGCTGGTGGTGATTACCGGGATGTCCGGGTCCGGTAAGTCCACGTTGGCCTTTGACACCCTCTATGCCGAGGGGCAGCGAAGGTATGTGGAGAGCCTCTCCTCCTATGCCCGCCAGTTCCTGGGGAAGCTCGACAAACCCAAGGTAGATTATATACGGGGTATCGCGCCGGCTATCGCCATCGAGCAAAAGGTGAATTCCACCAATCCCCGCAGCACCGTAGGTACCACCACCGAAATCTACGATTACCTGAAGCTGCTGTATGCCCGGATTGGGAAGACGTATTCCCCTGTATCCGGGGAAGAAGTAAAAAAGGACCGGGTTTCCAATGTAGTGGATTTTGTGAGGAACTTTGAATCCGGCAGCCGGCTGCTCCTGCTGGCACCCATGCGGATCCCGGAGGACCGGGAGGTTGGCAAATCGCTCGAACTCCTTTCCAAACAGGGATACGCACGGATCAAATACAAGGGGGAAGTTGTCCGGATATCCCCGGAAATAGAAGATGTGGGCAGGGAATTTGACCTGGTGGTCGACCGCATCGTGGTGCGGGAAGGGGAAGATTTCCAAAATCGGCTGGCGGGTGCCGTGGACACGGCATTTTTCGAAGGCAAGGGAGTATGCAGGATCGAGGCACTGGCCAACGGTTCCCAAACCGAATTCAGCAACAAATTCGAAAGGGACGGCATGCAGTTCCCGGAGCCGAACGTCCACCTTTTCAGTTTCAACAACCCATATGGCGCCTGTCCGAAGTGTGAGGGGTACGGGGATGTGATCGGGATAGACGAGGACCTGGTGATCCCGAATACGGCTTTTTCGGTATATGACAACGCCATTTATCCCTGGAGGGGGGAAAGTATGGGCTGGTACCGCGACCAACTGGTCAACTCGGCCTATAAATTTGATTTCCCCATCCACAAGCCCTGGTTTGAACTCACCGAGGAACAGCGGGCCCTCGTATGGGATGGGAACGAACATTTTACCGGGTTGAATGATTTCTTTGCCAAACTCGAGGAGAAGAGCTACAAGATCCAAAACCGGGTGATGCTGTCCCGATACCGGGGCAAAACCCGGTGTACCCGCTGCAAGGGGCGCCGACTTCGCAAAGAGGCCGAGTATGTCCGCATCTACGGCAAATCCATATCGGACCTGGTGGAATTGCCCCTCTACCAGCTGGAGTCCTTTTTCAATGACCTGGAACTCAGCCAGCACGATGCGGATATCGCGAGACGCCTGCTGACCGAAATCCGGAACAGGCTTTCCTACCTGCTTAAAGTGGGCCTGGGGTACCTGACGCTGAACCGCAAATCCAATTCCCTTTCGGGGGGCGAGAGCCAGCGGATCAACCTGGCAACGTCCCTGGGGAGCAGCCTGGTGGGTTCCATGTACATCCTGGACGAACCGAGCATTGGCCTGCACCCGCGGGACACGGAGAACCTGATTGGGGTGCTGAAATCGCTGCGTGATCTGGGCAATACGGTAATCGTGGTGGAACACGACGAGGACATGATGCGCGCTGCCGACCAGATCATCGATATTGGCCCCGAAGCCGGGACGCTTGGGGGTAGTGTAGTCGCGTCGGGCACCCTTGGGGAAATCCTCCAGTCGGATTCCTATACGGCCCGCTACCTGAATGGGACGCTTGAAATCCCGGTTCCGGCCAAACGGAGGCAGTCACGGGGACATATCGATATCCGAGGGGCCCGTGAACACAATTTAAGGAATATCGATGTCCGGTTCCCGCTGCAGGTACTCACGGTCGTAACCGGGGTTTCGGGCAGTGGAAAGAGTACCCTGGTTCGCAAAATCCTCTATCCCATGCTGCAGAAGGAACTGGGGGGCTACGGGGAGAAGGCCGGGCAGCATTCTGCCTTTGAAGGGGAATTTAAATTTGTGAAATACGTGGAGCTCGTGGATCAGAACCCCATCGGGAGGTCTTCCCGCTCCAACCCGGTAACCTATATAAAGGCCTACGACGAGATCCGCAGCCTCTTTGCGGCACAGAAGCTGAGCAAGTTACGGGGCTACAAGTCCAAACACTTCTCTTTTAATGTGGATGGCGGCCGATGCGATAAATGCAAGGGGGACGGGGAAATCACGGTGGAAATGCAATTTATGGCCGATGTCCACCTGGAATGCGACCAGTGCGGAGGGAAGCGATTCCGGAAAGAGGTGCTGGAAGCCACCTTCCAGGACGCGTCCATTGCGGACATCCTGGAGATGACCATCACGGACGCCATCGACTTTTTCGCCAGGCACAATCAGGATAAGATCGTCTCCCGCCTCCAGCCCCTGCAGGATGTGGGGTTGGGGTATGTGACCCTCGGGCAGCCCTCCTCCACCCTCTCAGGGGGCGAAGCCCAGCGGATCAAGCTCGCCTCTTTCCTCGGCAAGGGGCAAAGCCGCGACAAGGGGCTATTCATCTTTGACGAACCTACCACCGGGCTCCACTTCCACGACATCCACAAGTTGCTGACTTCCTTCAATGCGCTGATAGACAAGGGCCATTCCATCGTGGTCATCGAGCACAACATCGACCTGGTCAAGTGTGCGGACCACGTAATCGACCTCGGGCCTGAAGGCGGGGACAAAGGCGGGAAGGTCATGGCTACAGGCACCCCGGAGGAGATTGCCGGGCATCCCGATTCACTGACGGGAAGGTACCTCCGTGAGAAACTGGGAACCTCCTGAATCCGGGGATCGGCACTCTTGCCTTTGCCTCCCGGAAGAAATGTAATGTTGTATATCATTGATATTCAACATTTTATATTCGTTTTCTGATTTTTGGCACGCTAATTGAATGTATAAGGGCGGAATGTAAATAGTTACATCCGGAACCTTTAAACCTTATACGATGAAAAAGTTTGTTTTCCTTTTAGCGGCCCTTTTAGCGGGAACGGTTAGTTCCTCCGCCGCCAGCACAGATGATAAGGTTGCGTTACGCAATGCTTTCAACTATGGCAATTCCTTCATCTTTGTCGAGAATGGCATTACGTTTTCGGTATATCCGGATGGCGAATTTGACTTTTATATCGATGACCGCGTGAATGTGAGCGCCAGTGTGGGCGTGGGACCGGTCGGGGTGACCTTCAACTCCGGTTTTGATTACAACCCCTTTGTCCAGTACGACGATTACGGTGCCATCATCCAGGTGGAAAACATCCCCGTGTTTTACGATTACTACGGACGTGTGAACCGGATCGGCGGGGTGGACATCATGTACCGCAACGGCCTGGCCTACCGGATCGGAGGCATGCGGATCTTTTATAACAGCCGCGGTTTCTACGACTATCACACCGGCTATATCAATGTGTACAACCGGGTATATGTATTCCGCCCGTGGCACCGGTATTTTGCCCGCCCAGCCCTCGGTTTCTGCATGGTGTACAACCGTCCCTACAGGAGGTATTACTCCCCGGTGCGCTATACGTATTACCGCCCCTACCGGTATAACCAACGACGCGCCTATGCATCCGTCGGCAGGACCTACCGCCACGCCCCGAGAGCCGAGCGGACCCGCATATACCGGAACGATAGCCGGGTAAGTGTGCGCAACGACCGGGTACGCAGTACCAGCCGGATTGCCGGAAATGAGCGCTCGGGTGTTCGTTCCAACCAGAACCGGAAGGTGGATACCTATCGCAAGCAGGCCCCTGCCCGCAGGAGTCAGGCAGCGGCCCCGGGACGGGGCAAATCCGCCGAAGCCCGTCGCAGTGCCCCGGCACAACGCACGGTAACCCGTACCAGCCGCGAAGTACGCAGTACCCCCCGCGGTAAATCCGTACAGACGAGCCGTACCGTGACCACCCGGAAGGCAGAAGCCCGCAGGCCTGTCCCCCAGCGAGCCTCACGGAGCTCAGTGTCCACTCAGCGGACACAAAGCGTCAAGCGGGATGCCCCGGCCCGGAAAGCCCCCCAGGCACGCTCTGGAGGCAACACCCGCACGGCGCAGGCCCAGAAAAGTGCCCCGGCCCGTACGATTCGCAAGTCGGCCGTTAAAAGCAACCGACGCAGCGAATCTTCCGCCAGGAGCAGTTCCCGCGGAAGAGGAAACAGCCGCGGCTCGGAATAGAAGATAGTTTTTAGGTTGGTTAGTTGTCAGGACCCCGTGGAGGATTTTTCTTCCCGGGGTCCGTTTTTTTGAAGGAATTGCCAAGCAGTGACAGGGCGTCCCCGGAGATGCCCAACCGATGGACCAGCCCCAGGTAAAACAGGGCGGTAAGCAGGGATTTCAGGGTGATATTGACCAGGGGGTGGAAGGGAAAGGACAACCAGTAAAAGAGAATGCCGGTAAGTATCCCCACCCCGAGTAACCGGAAGGTTTTGGCACTCCAGGGCACCAGGCCGAATTTAATCCGGACAAATACCAGCTTGACCAGGTTGTAGGCGGAAATGGAAATCAGCGTCGCCCAGGCCGCACCGATGAGGCCGTATTCGGGGATCATCCACATATTCAGGCCCACCGTCACCGCCACCAGGCCGATACCAAAAGCCAGCAGCGTCCGATAATAACGGGAATTGTATAGGATCGCCGCGTTGATCCCCAGGAAGGAATCGAAGACCCTGGCCGCCCCGATCAACACCACGATGGCAAAGCCCCCCCGGTAACTCGCGGGCAGGAGCTGGTACAACTCGTCCAGGTTGAGCAGGATCAGCAGATAAATCAGGCCCGCCACGACCAGCAGTGCCAGGGAAGACCTGCGATACAGGCTGCCCAGGCCTTCCCGGTCATCGCTGTGCAGCAGCTCGGCGGTTATCGGGTAGGTGATCTGGTGCATCGCCCGCAGGGGGACAATGATCACTGTGGCGATAAACACGGCCACAGTGTAATAGGCCACGTTCTCGATCTCAATATACTGGTTGATCATAAAGCGGTCCACCTCCAGCAGGAGGACGGAAACGGAGCCCCCTAGGAGGATCAGGGCGCTGTAAACCGTAATTTCCCTGGATTGCCGTGGCATCTGCCACCGGATCCGGAACGGCATCAGCCTCAGGGCATACAGGGCCATCACCAGGCAGCGAAGGACATACAGGAATACCAGCCACCGGAGGAATCCGGTAATGGTAAGCAGTTCCAGATAAAACATCAGCAAAAGCAGCGTGATCCCGAGCCGGACGAAAACCTCCTTTATAAAGGTCCCGAAGGCCGACCGGAGGCACACCTTGCTCCAGGAAAAAAAGATCTCGAAGTAGGCCATGGCCAGCCCGATGATAAAGATATGCCAGACATAATCCCCAACCACGGCATTTTCGCGGGCCAGGAAACTCCCTATCGCCGAGTTCGCCAGCCAGCTGAAAATAGCCAAAGGGACGACAAAGACCAGCGGCAGCAAAAGCATCCGGGTCAGGAAAGGGTCCTTTTGGGCCCCCGTTCGGTTGGCTGCAAAGAATTTTATCAGCGTATTGGGTATCCCAAAGGCCATGATGGGCATTAGCAGGGCCCCTGTAGACAGGATTACCCCTACAAGTCCGAAATAGGTGTCGGACATAAACCGGGTATAGAGGAAGAGGGTGTTGATTGCTCCCAGCCCGAATCCGATATAGGTCAGAACGGTATTTACAATGGATTGTCGGAGGATAATTCCCATAGTATATCCTTTACAAGGCGTTCCGTAAGTGCCCTGCGATGGTATTGCGACACCCCCTCGGGCCGGACCTGCAGGTCGCCTCTGCAATAAAGATCGTACCATTGGCGAAGTTGCGCAAGGATTTCGGCTTTTTGTCCATAATGGAATCCCGCACCACATTGGCTTTCCGCCACGCGTTCGGCTGCTTCCCAGCCTGAAGGCCCGATTGCGAGTACCGGGCGGGCAGCTGCCATATACTCAAAGAGTTTGCCGGGGACAATCCCCCGGGTTTCCGGGCTGTCGATTTCAAGTAGCAGCAGGACCTGTGATTTCCGCTGGCGGTGCAGGGCTTCCTGGTGCGGTACATAAGGGGTCCGGACGGTAAAGGGCTCCAATCCACAGTGGCGGAGGCTGTCCGTGACCTCCGGGCTGACCAGTCCGGTCAGTTCCAACCTCAGGTTCTCCCGGAACCCGGGGGTATCCGCTACCATCTCGGCCAGGGCCTCCCAAAGCGCATTGGGGTTCCGGCCACTGAGCAGGGAGCCGATATGCGCCAACACAAAAGGCCCTTCGGGTTGCGTGCCCGTGGCGGGATCCCTGTCAAACCCGTTGGTGATCACGTGTACCGGGCGGGCAGTACGGGACGCCAGCGACCCGGCGGTAAACCGGCTGGTGGTCAGAATTGCGTCTGCGCCACCCAGGACACGGCTTTCCAGTTCCCTGTGTTTCCTTTTGGCCCGCGGCCCCAGGTACAGGGCGGAATGGTAGCCGATTTCCGTCCAGGGGTCCCTGAAATCGGCCACCCACCTGAGCCCGGGCCGCCTGCCGGCCATTTCCAGTCCGATCAGGTGGAGGCTGTGGGGAGGCCCGGTGGTAACCATCAGGTCAATCCCCTCCTGCTCCAGGATCCCCGGGAGCTCTTTTGCGGCCTTTTTGACCCAGTTTTTACGTGCATCGGGTATGAATAGGTTGCCCCTTACCCATAGCATCAGCCGCTCCAGGAGCCCCGGGTTGTGGCGGCGGATGATCCCGGAACTGATGCGGGTAGTTTGTTTGCGCCCGAACAGCCGGGCCAGGGCGTAAGGTTCCCAGAAGCGGCTGCGAAACACCTTGAGGCCTTCCGGGACCTGGGCTTCGAGCCCCGGATCGGCCATCGGGTAATGGGGTTTCTCCGGGATATACAGGACGGGTTCCATCCCGAAAGTTCGAAGGTATTTTACGAAGTAGAGCCACCGTTGCACCCCGGGCCCCCCTGCCGGGGGCCAGTAATATGTGACGATAAGCAGTTTCCGCATCAATCCGGGGCCTTAGGTTGGCGCCTTAAAATGCTGAAAAGCAGGGCGCCCAGCACAACCGCCAGCAAGCCAATGGAGCCTGCCAGGGAAATCCGGCTTCCCTTCCGGACCACTTCCGGGTCAAAACGGAATTCGACCACATGTTCGCCCGCAGGCACTTCCATGGCCCGGAGTGAATAGTTTACCCGGAAATGGGCTGCCGGGCTGCCATCGATAGATGCTTGCCAGCCATTGGGGTAGTACATTTCCGAAAAAACGAGTACGCCTACCTCCGGATTGTAAGTCCTGTATTTCAGATAATTGGGCCGGTAGCTGACCAGTGAGGCAACCGACGACGAATCAAGGGGTAGCGTGCGATTCCCCATTCCGGGGAAATCCGAGGTGTTCACCACGGCTGCCCTTCCTACCTCCAGGGTATCCAGGGAGCGGATCGCATCATCGGCGGAAGGTACCGCATAGAGGTTTTCAACAAACCAGGCATTGCCCAGGGCCCCCGGATTGAGGGAAACCGATGGGGCACCCTCTTCATTGGGCTGAATCAGGTACTTGGTATTCAGCATATTGAGGACCTTCCGGTTATCGCGGTAGATATGGTATTCAAAAAGATCCTGCAGACGTTTGGGCTTGGCCGCGTGGTACCCTCCCAGGGAATGGTGGAAATAGGAGGTACGGGCGCCGTTGATGCCCTCGCTCAGGTTGAGGACGCGGAACACCGCCGTGTCCCTGAGGATCGCCTGATCTGCCTGGGACATGACAATGGGGGCATTCATGCGCCGTTCGGGCACAAAATCATCCGCGTCCACATAGCGTTTGTCCACGCCAACCAGGTCCACAAGCAGCAGAATACCCAACCCAGCAATAACGAGGTTCTTCCGAAGCCGCCCCTTCAGAAATAGCCAGAGGACACCGGCCGCAAGGAGGACGATGACCAGGGAACGGATCGTATCGTTGATGTAAACGGTTTCCCGGTCCCTGCGGATCAGGGCAACCACTTCCTCCCCGAAATACCGCGTGAGCATCGGGTCGCTGCCGGACGTAAAATCGAACAGGGGCATCGCCAGGAATAAAGCCACCCCCAGCCCGGCCAGGGCAATGGCTGCTGTCCCCAAAGCCCGGAGTTTTCGCGTCGCTTCCAGCTCGGGATCAAAAAACCGTCGGAGCGCAAGCACGCCAAGTATCGGGAAACAGAGCTCCAGGATGACCTGGGCAGAGGATACCGCCCGGAATTTGTCGTAAAGCGGGAAGTATTCGATCATGAAATCCGTCAGCAGGGGGAAATTCTTCCCCCAGGAAAGCAGGAGGGACAGGAGGGCACCCCCCAGCAACCACCATTTGGCACGGCCGTGTACCAGCAAGAGGCCCAGCAGGAACAGGAAGACGATCAGGGCGCCGACATAGGCCGGGGCGGATACGCCGGGCTGCTCTCCCCAGTACAGTTGCAGGTTGTTGCTGAATTCCAGGGCTTGCGAGCGCGGCACCCCCTGGTCTATCAGGAATTCATAGGTCTTTGAATCCTCCCCAAGGGATTCCACCGAGGCGCCCCCGAATAATCGGGGCACGAATAAATTCAGGGATTCGGCAATGCCGTAGCTGTACTGGGTGATATAGCTGCGGTCCAGTCCGTCCGTCTCTGTCTTGGGATTCCCGTCGGGGTCCAGGGTAAGGGCTGATGGCCCCCGGGTGCTCCACTGGGCATATTCCCGGGTTGCCATCAGGGAAGTGGCGTTGGGAAGGATTCCCAGGAGTACTGCCAGGACCAGCAGTCCCGTGCCCAGCGCAAAATGCTTTAAAGCCCCCCTGCGAACGGCGTCAATGGCGTAAACGAGCCCCAGGACCAGGACCAGCATCATAAAGTAATAGGTCATCTGGTAGTGGTTCGCCTGTATCTCCAGGGCCATGGCAAGGGCTGTCAGGACAAACCCCCAAAGATAGCGCCTCCTGTAAACGAGAATGATGCCCCCCAGCACCATGGGCAGGTACCCCAGGGCATGGGCCTTTGCGTTGTGGCCAACCCCGAGGATGATGATCAGGTAGGTAGAAAAGCCATAGGCCAGGGCGCCGAGCACCGCCAGCCGGAATTCCACTTTCATGCAGCACATCAGGATATAAAAGCCCAGCATGTAGAGGAAGAGGTAATCCGCCGGGCGCGGCAGAAAGCGGATGGCACGGTCGAGGTTCTTAAGGTAATCGTTGGGGTACCGGGCACCGAGCTGGTAGGTGGGCATCCCCCCGAAGGCGCTGTTGGTCCAGTAAGGTTCCTCTCCGGTTTCCTTCCGGAACTCCTCCTGTTCCTGGGCCATCCCCCGGTATTGTACAATATCGGACTGGTAGATAACCTTGCCCTGGAGTACCGGGGCAAAATAGGCCAGTGAGGCCAGTGCAAAAAACACCAGCACAAAAAAATGTGTAAAAAATTGCCTGAAATTGCGGTTCATGGGTTGGTCGGTACGGTATTACGGGTTAATCGATTTCCTCATACTCGATATACTCGCCTACCGGTTCCCCGGAGCGTTGCTCTTTTTGGGGTTTCCGGTCTATGGTGACTTCCCCGGTCCGGTTTACATCCCGTCCTGCCGGTGGTGCCTGATTAAATGCCTCCCGGAAGTATTCCTCGGTCTTTCGGCTGGCATAGGATCGCAGCCATGGCCCGAGGAGCCGGCCAAGGATCATCAGGAAATAATAGCCGAGAAGCAGGAAGAGAAGGACCTTTAAAATACCCATATTCTGAACGCTCTGTATATCAAAAGTACGATTCCGACGTTGTATTAACTGTACAAAAGTCCTAAAATAATACTAAATATGGCAGTGAAATCCCGTGGAATCCTTAATAAAACCGGTAAATACGGGCTTCTGGGCGCACTGCTGCTCTCCTGCCCCGTCGCGATAGCCCAGTATACGGATGTGATCAACTCCAACCGGCCGGGAAAAGCCAATGGCGCCTATGCGGTCGGCAAAGGGGTCGTTCAACTGGAATCCGGTCTTTTTTACGAACAGCAGGACCACGCCCTGCTCAATACGGAGTCGGGGATCTATGGCCTGGATGTGGCACTGCGGTACGGCCTGTTTTTTGAGGCGCTGGAATTGCAGTATGAAGGCACCTACCAGAACCAGGACATCACCTATTCCAGCCTGGGCACGGAAGCCTCATTTACGGATTTCTATACAAACCGCCTGGGCGTGAAATACCTGATCTACGACCGGTACAAGGACCCGGAGCGGAACAAGCCAAATATCCGAAGCTGGCGGGCCAATAACGTATTCCAGCTCAAAAACCTGATTCCCTCCGTCGCGCTTTACGGCGGGGCGAATTTTATACTGGGTGAAAATCCTTTTTACCCGGCGGAACCCACAATCTCGCCCCGGGCAATGGTTGCGACCCAGAGCCGTCTGTCGCCGCGTTTTGTACTGGTCACGAACATCGCCTACGACCGGATCGGGACGGACTTTCCCGAATGGAGTTACCTCATTTCCCTCTCCCATGCCTTCCGGAACCCCAGGTGGAGCGTTTTTGTGGAAAACCAGGGCATCCAGAGCGACCGCTACTCGGACGTGCTGCTCAGAAGCGGCGTGGCCTACCTCTTCAGTTCCAATTTCCAGGCCGACCTGAACCTGGGAGCGGGATTTAAGAATACCCCGAGCCGGATCTTTATCAGCACCGGGGTCTCCTACCGCCTGGATTTCCACAAGGACGAACTGGTCCCAATCGAAGATCAGGAGCGGATTGGCCGGAATTCCATGCGCAAAGGTGGCAGGAAGCTTTCCAAAGCCGAGAGGCGCAGCCAGCGGCGTGCGGAACGCCGCAATAAAAAGCGGCAGAAAGGACAGGATGACGGCGATGGCGGGGGCGACGAGTGGGACATGGATGGCCTTTAGCCGCTGAATTCCTTCAGGGGCTTTACACTATGGCCAAAGTTTCCTAATATTGCTGCTTGCAAACGCAGCCTATGATCCGAATAGAAGAAGCCCGGTCCAGGAAGGATTTGAAGTCCTTTGTGCGCTTCCCCTTCAAGCTTTACCGCAATTCCCCTTACTGGGTCCCGCCGATCATCAGCGAGGAGCTGGCATCTTTTGATCCGGCCGTCAACCCGGTATTCCGGCAGGCAGATGCCCAATTCTTCCTGGCGTACCGGGGGCGGGAGGTCGTGGGCCGCGTGGCTGCCATCGTCAACCGGACGGAGGTGGAATCCCAGGGGTTGAAAAAGATGCGTTTTGGCTGGTTCGATTTTGTGGATGACCCCCAGGTGAGCCGTGCCCTGATTGAAAAGGTAGCCGAAATCGGGATCTCCCGGGAACTGGAATACATGGAAGGCCCCATGGGGTTTTCCAATATGGATAAGGTGGGCGTCCTTACGGAGGGGTTTGACCATATCGGCACCATGGTTACCTGGTACAATTACCCCTATTACGCCAAACACCTGGAGGACCTCGGGTTTACCCCCGAAAAAGAATACCTGGAAAGCAAGTTTCCGGCCTCCAATGCGGACCCGGCACTCTTTACGCGGGTCGAGGCCATGATCCGGGAGCGCTATGGCCTGCGTGCGCTGAATTTTAACAAGACGTCCGACATCATGCCCTGGACCGATCAGATGTTCGACCTGTTCAATGCTTCCTATTCCAGCCTGTCGTCCTTTGTTCCCATCTCCGAAGCGCAGAAAGCCTACTTCAAAAAGAAATATATCGGGTTCATCAACCCGGAATACATCAAATTTATTGTCGACAAGGAGGATCGGATCATCGCCTTTGCCATCGTGATGCCGGCTTTTTCAAAAGCACTGCAAAAAGCCAGGGGCAGGTTGTTTCCCCTGGGTTTCCGCCACCTGCTGCACGCCAGGAAACACAACAAGGATGCGGTATTTTACCTGATCGGCATCGACCCCGAATACCAGAACAAGGGGGTGACCTCCATCATCTTCAACGAATACTACAAAGTCTTCAAGGAAAAGGGGATCGAAATGTGCTACCGCACCCCGGAGCTCGCCGAGAACAAGGCGATCCAGCAAATGTGGAAACACTTTTCCCCTGAGGTATACAAGCGCCGCCGTACCTACCGCAAATCGCTGACATAAAAAAACCCGGTCGCATTGCCGGGTTTTGTGAGGGAGCCGGGGAACCCGGGCCCTGTTGGGTCTTCGTTTTCAATGGGTTATTCGCCCATGGCGGCGGCAACAGCTGCGGAGAGCCGTTTATACGTGCCGTTTTGCAACCGCTCCCGGATGGCGGAAAACGCCTCCAGGGTTTCTTCGATATCTTCGGCGGTGTGGGTGGCTGTGGGGATCATACGAAGCAGGATCAACCCCTTCGGGATCACCGGGTACACCACGATGGAACAGAAGATACCGTAATTTTCGCGCAGGTCTTTTACCAGGGCCATCGCCTCAGGGATACTCCCGTTCAGGTACACGGGTGTGACACAACTACTGGTGGTGCCTATATCGAAACCGCGCTCCTTGAGCCCGTTCTGCAGCATGTTTACATTCTCCCAGAGCTTTTCCTTGAGTTCCGGCATGGTCCGTAGCATCTCCAGGCGCTTCAGGGCCCCTTTCACATAGACCATGGGAAGGGATTTGGCAAACATCTGGGAACGGAGGTTGTACTTCAGGTAATCGATGATTTCCTTGTCGGCAGCGAGGAAGGCCCCGATTCCCGCCATGGATTTCGCAAAGGTTGCAAAATAGACGTCGATCTCATCCTGTACCCCCTGCTCCTCCCCGGCCCCGGCCCCGGTCTTCCCGAGCGTGCCGAAACCATGGGCATCGTCTACCAGCAGGCGGAAATTGTATTTACTTTTAAGGGCGACAATTTCCTTCAGCTTACCCTGTTCGCCCCGCATACCGAAAACGCCTTCCGAGATAACCAGGATACCCCCACCGGTCTGCTCTGCCAGTTTGGTGGCCCGCTCCAGGTTTTTTTCGAGGGACTCGATATCGTTGTGCTTGAAGGTAAACCGTTTTCCGACGTGCAGCCGCACCCCATCAATGATACAGGCGTGGGAATCCACATCGTAGACGATGATGTCATCCTTGGAAACCAGGGCGTCGATGGCCGACATGATCCCCTGATACCCGAAATTCAGCAGGTAGGAAGCCTGTTTGTTCACGAATGCCGCAAGCTCCTCCTCCAGTTGCTCGTGGAAATCCGTATGGCCGCTCATCATCCGTGCGCCCATGGGGTAGGCCGCACCGTGTTCCAGGGCGGCTTCGCCGTCCACCCTCTTTATTTCGGGCAGGTTGGCCAGCCCCAGGTAGTCGTTGATGCTCCAGGTGATGACTTCCTTTCCCTGGAATTTCATCCGGTTGGAGATCGGGCCTTCCAGTTTGGGGAACACGAAGTATCCTTCTGCCTGGGATGCCCAACGACCGAGCGGACCTTTATTTTCAATGATGCGATCGAATAAATCTTTCATGTAGTTTAGCTTGGTTTCACACATTGTGAGAAGGATCAAAACCCGAACGAACTACTGGTCGTTCCGGTCCCGATCCGGGGCAAAAGTACAGAAATTTACGACGAAATCATAGCAATGCCGGATGGCAATTGCCGGAATTTTTGCATCCCTTCGGACCCGGGGGCTGTGTTCCCCTACCTACTTGATTACCTGGATTTGCTGCACTTCCCCTACGTGCTTGCTGTCGAAGAACCCCTGGTCCTCCATCCATTTATCGCTGTAGATCTTGCTCATGTAGCGGCTGCCGTGGTCCGGGAATATGACAACCACCCGGCTGTTTTCATCAAATTCACCGTCCTGTTGCAACTGTTTGAGGGCCTGCATGGCGGCGCCACTCGTGTAACCGGCAAAAATCCCTTCGCTGCGGCACAGTTCGCGGGCCGTGTGGGCACTTTCCTCATCCGTCACCTTTACGAACTGGTCGATGACCGTAAAGTCCGTGGCATCCGGGATCAGGTTCTTCCCAAGACCCTCGATGCGGTACGGGTAGATTTCCTCCGTATCGAATTCGCCGGTTTCGTGATATTTTTTGAGTACGGAACCGTAGGCATCCACCCCGATAATCCGGATTCCCGGATTTTGCTCCTTCAGGAAGCGGGCCGTACCGGAAATGGTCCCCCCCGTGCCGCTGCATGCGAGCAGGTGGGTAATTTGGCCGCCGGTTTGCTCCCAGATCTCCGGACCCGTGGTGGCGTAATGAGCCTTGATATTGAAATCGTTGAAGTACTGGTTGATATAGATGGAATTCTGGGTCTCTTCGTGCAGCCGCCGCGCCACCTGGTAATAGGAGCGCGGGTCGTCCGCGCTGACATGGGCCGGGCAGATATAGACCTTGGCACCCATTGAACGCAGCATGTCGATTTTATCCCTGGAAGATTTGGAACTGACGGCCAGGATGCAGTCGTACCCCTTGATGATACTGACCATGGCCAGGCTGAATCCTGTGTTGCCCGAGGTGGTTTCTATCACCGTGCTCCCGGGTTTCAACAACCCGCTGCGCTCGGCTTCCTCAATAATGAAGTGGGCAATTCGGTCTTTGGAGGAGTGGCCCGGATTGAAGGCCTCAAGTTTGGCAAAGTATTCGCCGGGGAAACCCGTCGTCAGTTTGTTCAAACGGACCAGGGGGGTTTTGCCAATAAGTTCCAGGATGTTATTGAACGCCTTGATCTCTTGTTCCATACAGTAAGGTTAGGCTCATAAACCGTCAGGAACGGTTCGGATTTAGGGGCAAAATTACTATTTTTTTTTGATTACGGCACTTTTCCTTCCAGATCCAGGAGGAAGGCGTATTCCATAGCGGTTTCCCTCAGGGCCTCAAAACGCCCGGAAGCCCCGCCATGACCCGCCTCCATGTTGGTGTGTAAAAACAACAGGTTATTGCCTTTTTTCATGCACCTGAGCCTGGCCACCCACTTTGCGGGTTCCCAGTATTGTACCTGGGAGTCGTGCAGGCCGGTGGTAACCAGCAGATGCGGGTAGGTCTGTTCCCGTACATTGTCATAGGGGGAATAGGATTTCATGTAATCGTAGAACTCCGGGTCTGCCGGATTCCCCCATTCATCGTATTCGCCTGTTGTCAGCGGGATGCTTTCATCCAGCATGGTCGTGACCACATCCACGAAGGGTACGGCGGCAATCACCCCCCGGAAGAGTTCGGGGGCTTCATTCACGACAGCCCCCATGAGCAGCCCACCGGCCGATCCCCCATAGGCGTAGATGTGCTCGGGGCTGGTAAACTTTTCGGCGATCAGATAGCGGGCACAGTCCACGAAATCCGTGAACGTATTCCACTTTTTGAGCAGTTTGCCCTCTTCGTACCAGGGCCGCCCCAGGTATTCCCCGCCCCGGATATGCGCAATGGCGTAGATAAAACCCCGGTCCAGGAGGCTCAGGCGAACTGTGGAAAAGTAGGGGTCCGTGGTGCTGCCGTATGAGCCGTACCCGTAAAGCAAGAGGGGGCTCGTACCATCCAGGGGCGTTTCCCTGTGGTAGACGAGGGATATGGGTACCCTGACCCCGTCACGGGCAGTTGCCCACATGCGCAGGGACCTGTAGTTTTCCTTCCGGAAGTTCCCGCCCAGTACTTCCTGCTCCTTCAGGATGGTCTTCTGGCGGGTGGCCATATTGAACTCGACAATGCTGTAGGGAGATGTCATCGCATTGTAGACATATCGGAGGTTTTCCGTGTCGAAATCCAGGTTGATGTACGGATAGGCCACGTAAGTTTCATTGTCGAAGGGGAGGTAATAGTCCTCCCTCCCATCCCAGCGGACTATGCGCATTTTACTCAGGCCATTGTCCCTTTCCGACACCACGTAATAGTCGCTGAAAATATCGAGGTCCTCGATCAGGACGGTCTCGCGGTGCGGGATGAAGGGTTCCCAATGCCGGCTATCGGTGCTGTCTTCCCGGGTCCGCATCACCTTGAAATTAATCGCGCCGTCCCGGTTGGTCAGCACGTAGAACCAGTCCCCATAGTGGTAGATGGAGTATTCGACGCCCCGTTCCCGGGCCGAAAAAACCCGGAAATCGCCGTCCGGCTGGTCTGCCGGCAGTATGCGGTATTCCGAAGTCAGGGTACTGAAGGACCCGATAATGATGAACTTTCGCGACTTGGATTTATAGACGTAGGTGTTGAAGGTGTCGTCCGTTTCCCGGTAAACGAGCTCATCTTCGGACGCCGGGGTCCCCAGCCGGTGTTTATATACCGAATCCGCCCGGAGGGTTTCCGGGTCCTTGCGGGTATAAAACAACGTCCGGTTGTCCGTGGCCCAGACTGAGCTCCCCGTGGTATGTTCAAGCAGGTCTTCGAAAACCTCGCCGGTTTCCAGGTCCTTGATCCTGATTTCATAGAGCCTGCGGGATACAACGTCCGTGCCGAAAGCTGCCAGGCGGTTGTCCGGGCTAACGGAAATCCCGCGAAGGTCAAAATAATCATGGCCGGCGGCCAGGAGGTTGGCGTCAAAGAGGATCTCCTCTTCGGCCTCCATGGATTCCCTTTTGCGGGCATAGACGGGATACTCCCTGCCGGTCTCGAAGCGGGTGATGTACCAGTATCCACTGAGCTTATAGGGTACCGAGGTATCGTCTTCCCGGATACGGGACTTCATTTCCTGGAACAGCACCTCCTGGAACTCCTTGGTATGGGAGGTCATCTCCCGGTAATAGGAGTTTTCAGCTTCCAGATACCGGATGACCTCCGGATTCTCCCTTTCCCGCAACCAGTAGTATTCATCGGTGCGTTCATCGCCGTGAAACGCCAGTATGCGTGGTTTTTTTGCTGCTATCGGTGGCTTGGGGGTCGGCATGGGAGGCTCATCGTTTATATGCGATTGCAAAAATAGTGTTTCTCATAAAATTGGAACGGTGGCCGGGCCCGTGGGTACAGCTGCCCGAAAATTGGCGTATTTTTGACATGGAACTAAAATTTAAGACGCATGTTCGGAGATTTGATGGGAATGATGGGCAAACTCAAGGAGTCCCAGGAAAAAGTAAAGGCAACCCGGGAGCGCCTCGCCACGGTAACCCTGGAGGAATCCAGTTCGGACGGCCTCCTGGGCGTAACCGTATCTGCTTCCCGGGAAATAAGGGATATCCGCATCGCCGATGAGCTGCTGCAGGACAAGGAGCAGCTGGCGGATTACCTGGTTACCGTATTGAACAAGGCCCTCAAAAAAGCCGGCGACATTCACGATACGGAGCTTGCAGCTGCCGCCAGGGAGGGTATGCCCGACATCCCGGGGCTCGATAATTTCCTGAAGTAGAAATCCGTGGAATTCTGTAACTTGGGAATACCTATCGCCTTGCTATGTTAGAATACCGGAAAGATCCCGGCGGAGGCTACCGTTTCGTGGTAAAAAGCGAACAGGGCCACCCGCTCCTGGAAAGCGTTTCCTTCCCGAACCGGGAGGATGCCCGGGACCAGGTGCGGCAGTTAAAGCCTGCCGCACTGGACCCCGTGAGTTTTGAACGCCGTACCGACCACAGGGGACGTTTCCAGTTTACCCTGCGGACGCAGGGTGGCCGGGTGGTGGGCCACAGCCAGTTCTACCGGTCCGAAGCCGGGATGGAAAACGGCATCACCAATATCCGGAGGCGCCTGGCCGACCTGGACCCCTGAAAGCACTTACAGGGAGATACCGGAAAGGATTTCCAGAACGCGCTCGTGCATCCTGTCCGTATAATCCAGGTGGGTAACCATCCGCAGTTTTCCCTGACCCATCCCTATCAGGCGGATTCCCTGTTGACCGAGTTTTTCCACCAGGTCCGAATCCGATGCGCGGGGCGTATCCAGTTCAAAGATCACGATGTTGGTCTCCACCGGGGCCACATAGCGGACAAAGTCAAGGGAGCTTAGCAGTTCGCCTATTTCCCGGGCTTTTTGGTGGTCTTCCCCGAGCCGGTCTATATGGTGGTCCAGTGCGTAGATGCCGGCTGCCGCGAGGTAACCGGCCTGCCGCATGCCTCCCCCGAGGACTTTCCGGATTCGAAGCGCTTCATCCATGGCTTCCCGGGAACCCACCAGCAGCGACCCTACCGGGCATCCCAGGCCCTTGCTCAGGCAGACACTGATCGTATCGAAGGTTTCCCCGAAAAAAGCCGGGGTACCCGCCCCGTTGGCCAGGGCATTCCAGATCCGGGCCCCGTCCAGGTGCAGGGCGAGCCCGTGCTTGTCGCAAACCGCACGGATCTTTCGGAGCTCCTCCGTGTCCCAGCAGGCGCCGCCCCCTTTGTTGGTGGTATTTTCAATACACACCAAACGGGTTCTCGGGCTGTGGTAGAAATCGGGGGGGTTGATCGCATCTTCCACCTGTTCGGCGCGCATCATCCCGCGCTCCCCGTCCACCAGTTTACAGGATACCCCGCTGTTGAAGCTCACCCCGCCCCCCTCGTAATTGTACACATGGGCGTATTTATCGCAGATGAGCTGGTCTCCCGGCCGCGTATGGTATTTTATCCCCGTCTGGTTGGCCATGGTGCCACTGGGGAAAAAGAGGGCGGATTCCATGCCGAAATAGGCCGCGACCTTCTCCTCAAGGGCGGTAACCGTTGGGTCTTCCTTGAATACGTCATCCCCTACCCGCGCCTGCATCATGGCCTTGAGCATCCCGGGCGTCGGCCGGGTAACCGTATCGCTGATCAGGTTTATCTCCACGGCATGGGCGTTTCGTCGAAGCAACCCGAACCAATGGGTGATCCGTCCGGTATTTTTGGCGCATCGGGTACCTTGAACAGTTCGGGATGCTCCCGGAACCGGTCAATCCTCCGGACCATTTCCCGGGCAATGTCCGAATCGCCGTTCCGCAGCATTTTTCCGCGGATCCCGTCCAGGGTCCCCTGGGCAATGGCATTGACCTGCGGGTGGACGGAAGTGTCCTTGGCCAAGACCATCAGGTGCTCCAGCGTCCTGAAGCCCACCACTTCTGTAATCTTTTCTTCATAGGAGCCGCTTGCCCGGGATTCAAAGGCCGTTTCCACCAGAGGCCCGAGCAAATCATCCAGGCCCGGCAGGGAAGGGTCAAGGGCATGCTGGTGTACCAGGCGCGAGGCGCGCTCGGGGTGCAGCAGGAACCCCAGGGTCATATCGGCAGATGTCTCGGCGGCCCCGAGAGCGTCAAAGGAAGGGCCGGTCCTTCCCTTGAAGGATTCCCTCCCGGCCTGGTACCCCATGGCCCGCGGTGGGAACCACTGCAGGGTTTTTTCAGGGATTGCCAATTGGGGCGCCTCAAGGGTATGCAAAATGCTTTCCAGCGCCTTTTCCTGCTCGCGGGCAGGCACCGGCATCCACGGGTCCGCCTCCTGACCGCGAACCGCATAGTTGTAATCGAGCCCCCCGATCAGTTTGCTGACCGCCTCGGTCTGATAGCGGTGGAAGAAATACAGGGGCACAAAAACGTCTTCAAGCACACTGAAGGGTTCGCCTTCCCGGATGTTGGCAGGGGAAAACTGCTCCATGGCGCGCCGGCGTACCTCCAGTACCCGGTCGAGTTCATCGGCCGGTGCCGCCCCGTTGTCCCAGAGGTGGCCGTAGGCATGGGCGCCGCCAGCCGGTCGGGCATCCCGGTCCGAAATATAGCGCAACCCGCCTGCCTCTGCTTTCCGGAGGATGGCTGCGAGTGCCGCCCCTTCGTCCGTGCCTTCCGGAAAATCAGAATAGGCGTAGGCCACGATCACCTTATCCCACTCCCCGATACCGGTATCATAGGCATCCGAAAAATCGATCCGGCCTTCCTCCAGGCCGATGTACGGGTGCGGGTAATCCATGACCGAGGCGCGGCCATTGGTGCTGGCGGCAAAATTGTGTGCAAAGCCCAGGGTATGCCCGATTTCGTGGGCAGATAGTTGGCGGATCCGGGCCAGGGCCATGTCGAGCATGGGGGATGTGGTTTCGCCGGAGGAGGCAAAAGGGGCACCGGCCAGTGCCTGGGCGATCATGAAGTCCTGTCGGATCCGCAGGCTCCCCAGGCTAACATGGCCCTTGATGATTTCCCCTGTCCTCGGGTCGGCCACGCTGCTGCCATAGCTCCAGCCCCTTGTGGACCGGTGTACCCACTGGATCACGTTGTAGCGCACATCCAGGGGATCGGCGTCGTCCGGGAGCATTTTGACCTGGAAAGCATTGGTATAGCCGATGGCTTCAAATGCCTGGTTCCACCATCGCCCCCCTTCCAGTAGGGCGGAACGCACCGGTTCGGGCGTCCCGTTGTCCAGGTAGTACACAATCGGTTCCACCGCTTCACTTTGTGCGGCTGCCGGATCCTTTTTTTCGAGGCGGTGCCTGGGGATAAAGCGCTTTACGATGGGTTCCTGCACCGGGGTTGCATAGTCGTAATAGCTGAAGGGATAGGCCCCGCTTCGCGCGTCGAATGCGCGCTTCTCAAAACCGGGGCCGGGCAGTTCGATCAGGGAATGATGCTGGGCTACCGTCACCAGTTTGGCATTTGGCGCGACGGAGCGGATGTATTGACCCTTGGGATCCCCCTTGAAGGTGAGCAGCACATCGAGTTCAATATTCTTCGGGAAGGCCCTGCTGCGTTCCAGGTTGACAGCGCTTTTGCTGCTGTCCAGGCTGTAGGTCCCCTGGCCGGTCTGCTGCAGTCTGTCGGAGACACCGTGCATGTCCTGCATCAGGAAAGGGGTCAATTCGACAATGTGCCGCTCCCCGATGGTCTCGACAATTGGAAAGCCGAAAAGGATGGACCGCGCAAAGGCCTGTTCCACGGATTTGCGTTCCAGGTCATTTTCGGTAATGGCCCGGTATTCCAGGTTCGGCTGGATGAGCAGGAGCTTGTTGCCTGCTTTCCGAAAAAACACGACTTGCTCGTTGCCCAACTGCCCGCGGTCCAGGCCGATATCGTTGCTGCCTATGCCGCTGCTCAGGGAATATACGTAGAGGAACTCCGTATCGAGCTTATCCACGTCGAGGTAGACCTTTCCCTCGGAGTCGTCGTAATAAAAATCGAAGAAGCCTTCGAATTTCTGATAGTCCTTGCTTTTTTCCTGAAACTGCCCAGGTACCAGCAAGGGACAAAGCAGTAGCAGGAGGAGTGCTAACCGGTTTTTCATGAGGTGTGATTTGCGGCTAAAAGTAGCCAAAAAACGAGGGAATCAAAATAAGGATCACGTAAAAATACAGGGGTAAAATTCCTTGGAAGGTCCCTGTGGCGGCCATAAATTGGTTACAATCAAAAAAGATGGCGTTCGGGGGGGCGTTGACCAAAAAAGTTGGTATATTTTGAAAAATCTTCCGAAATGTCAGGTGACAACACCACCATCTTCACCTCCTACGACCGAAATCCGAAACTCTACGATGAGTTATACGACCCCGACGGGAAAGTGACCAAAGTCTACAAAAAGCTGTTCAAGTTATATGGCAAACACTCCATAGCGGATTATTACGAGCTCAACAACAAAGCCAAGGCGTCCTTCTTTAACCAGGGCATCACCTTCCGGGTGTACAGCGAGGAAAAGACCAATGAAAAGATATTCCCCTTCGACCTTTTCCCCCGCATCATCGGCGCAGCAGAATGGGAACACATCGAATCGGGGGTCAAACAGCGCTGCCTTGCGCTGAACAAATTCCTGTGGGACCTCTACCACGACCGGGAGATCCTCCGGGATGGGGTCGTCCCCCTGGAATTGGTGACCACTTCCGAGAATTACCTGGACCAGATGATCGGTGTGGACCCGCCGGGCGGGATCTATACACACATATCCGGAACGGACATCATACGCCACAACGACGGAAAATTCTATGTGCTGGAAGATAACATCCGTTGCCCCTCCGGGGTGAGTTACGTGCTGAGCAACCGGACGGCCCTCAAACGGGCCCTGTTCGGCGTCTTCAACCACTACAATGCCCATACGGTTACCAACTATGCCGAAAACCTGCTGGAATTGCTGGAGACGGTCAAGCCGGCCGGTGTGGATATCCCCACCACCGTGGTACTGACACCGGGGATGTACAATTCGGCCTTTTACGAGCACAGCTACCTGGCCAAGACGATGGGGGTGGAACTGGTGGAAGGGCGGGACCTTTTCGTGGAAAATGATTTTGTCTACATGAAGACCATCGCGGGGCCGGAAAAGGTGGATATCATCTACCGCCGCATCGACGATGCCTTCCTGGACCCGCTGGAATTCAGGAAAGATTCCTCTCTTGGGGTACCCGGCTTGTTCGCCGCCTATAAAAAGGGGAACGTCACCATCGCCAATGCCCCGGGTACCGGGGTGGCCGATGATAAGGCAGTCTATACCTACATGCCGGATATCATCCGGTACTACCTGGACGAGGAGCCCATCCTGAACAATGTAAAGACCTACCACTGCAGCCGGAAGGACGAGTTGGAATACGTACTGGAGCATATCCGGGAACTGGTCGTCAAACCGGTGGACGAGGCAGGGGGGTATGGCATTTCCATCGGGAATACCCTGACAGATGAACAGGTGGAGCAAGTCAGGAAGGACCTGCGGGCGTCGCCCAGGAAATACGTGGCCCAGCCCATCCTCTCCCTTTCGGTGCATCCCACCTATATCGAGGAATCCCAGTCGTTCGAGCAGCGGCACATCGACCTGCGCACCTTTACCGTAATGGGCCCGGAAAAGAGCTTCGTGCTCAAGGGCGGCCTGACGCGCGTGGCGCTGAGAAAAGGCAACCTTATTGTTAATTCATCCCAGGGCGGAGGCTCCAAGGACACCTGGGTACTAAAAAAATAACCACATGCTGGCGAGAGTCGCTGACAATCTTTTCTGGATGGGACGTTATATCGAGCGGGCCGAACATACGGCGCGTTATTTAAACGTCAATTATTTTTCCTCCCTGGACGCACCCAATACCACCTCGCAGTCCCGCGATTTTGTGTTGCGTTCCATGCTTTTTTTGGTGGGGGAGCCTGCCGAGAAGTCCGAGAAGCTGGATGAAGACAAGGTGTTGTACCGCATTGGCATGGACCGGGGCTTCTCCCCCTCCATCATCAACTCGATTTCATATGCGCGTGAAAATGCGCTCTCTGCCCGTGACCTGATATCCACGGAACTGTACGAATCCATCAATAAGTTTTACCACTTTGCGGACTCCTACCCTACCAAGAAATTCGTCAAAACCGGCCTCTACGAATTTACTTCTCAGGTCACGGAAATGACCGCGGTGCTCCGGGGCAAGATCCGGGGAACGCTGCTGCACGATTCAATCTACGCCATCATCATGATGGGGGTCAACCTGGAACGCGCCCTGCAGATCACCCGGATCATCAATGCAAAATACAACGACGCCAAGAAATCGCCCGGGAGTTACGGGGACCGGTTCCGGAACAGCTTTGAGTGGACGACCCTCCTCAAATGCGCGGAATCCTACGACATGATGCGCCGCCACTACAAAAAAACCCCCAACAGCCTGTGTACCCTGGAATTCCTGATCCTGAACCCCAGGTGCCCCCGCTCGGTGATGAACAGCCTGAACCAGGTGTACCGGCACGTGCGAACCCTGGACCCGCTGAAAATCCACGACAAGGATTCCACCGCCTTTAAGGTGGGGAAGGTGCGGGCGGAATACCAGTTTAAACGTATCGAGGATATTGAAGGGGATGTGCAGGCCTTCATCGAGCACATCCTAAATGAACTATCCGAGATCGGGATCCAGATGGAAAAAGAGTTTTTCCACTATTGAGATTCCCGTTTTTGAAATACCTTCACCCCAGACCCCAATTGTTTGATGGCCCAATTATACACCATCCGCTATACTGCCGAAAACCACTACGACCACCCGGTGGTGGAAGCCAGCTGGCAATTCCTGATCGTACCGCAGGAAAACGAGACCCAATCGCTGGTGCGCATCGATTTCTCCAACAGCCGGAACGCCCGCTGGGAATTCTCGCAAAACGGCTTCGGCTTTATCACCATACGCGTCCGCAACCGCCACGAGTTGTCCGATATTTCCTTTGAAGCCGCCTTTGAGCTGATCAAGGAGGAGGTAAACCCGTTTGCTTTTGACCTGTCCGAGGTGCCGCCCTATAACCCGGAAAACCTGCAGGATATGGGGTTTCGCCTGGAACACCAGATGTTCCTGAAGCCCACGCCCCTAACCCGGCTCCCGGAGGACACCGGTTGCTTCCGGTTTGACCACGGGCGGAATTGCCTTGAAAATCTGGCGGATCTGAATACCTGGGTGTACAAGGCCCTGAAATATACCCCCGGACTGACCGGGGTGGACACCCCCCTGACCGAAGTGCTGGAGATCCGACAGGGCGTTTGCCAGGACTTTTCACACCTTTTCATCGGTATTGCACGGGCCCATGGCATCCCGGCCCGCTACGTCTCAGGATACCTGCACCAGGGCATGGGTTACGCGGGGGATGCGCAAATGCACGCCTGGGCGGAAGCCCTGGTCCCCGGTCTCGGTTGGTGCGGGTTTGACCCCACCAACAACCTGATGGCTGCCTCCGACCACATTAAGGTGGCCCATGGCCGCGATTATGCGGATTGTGCGCCTATAAAGGGCGTGGTTTTCGGGAAGGGGGACAACCGCAGCAACCACCAGGTACAGGTAACCAGCCAGCAATGATCCGAAGCGGAATATCCTGGGGTCCGATTCATAAAAACGCCTTACTTTTACACTCCAAATACAGTACTAATGATAGAGAAATTCAAGTCTCTTATGGAACGCCTCGGCGCGTTAAGGAGGTATCTTTGACATAGATGCCAAACGCATCGAAGTTCAGAATGAGGAAGAAAAGACCCTGGAGCCCGGTTTCTGGGATGACCCGGTGACCGCCCAGGAGTTTATGAAAAGCCTGAATGCCCGGAAGGGCTGGGTAGAGGAATTTGAGGAGGCCGAACGGCTCCTCGGGGACCTGGAAGTGCTGGTGGAATTCTATGAAGCCGACGAGGCGGAAGAAAAAGAAGTAGCCAGGCAGCTGCGCCTGGCCACCGAGGCCGTCGAAAAACTCGAATTCCGGAACATGCTCTCGGACGAGGGGGACGACCTGACGGCCGTACTCCAGATAACGGCAGGTGCAGGGGGCACGGAAAGTTGCGACTGGGCTTCCATGCTGATGCGCATGTATATGATGTGGGCCGAGAAAAACCGGTATAAAGTCCGGGAGCTCAATTACCAGGAAGGGGACGTGGCCGGCATCAAGACAGTTACCCTCGAGATTGAGGGGGCCTACGCCTTCGGATGGCTCAAAGGCGAGAACGGGGTACACCGGCTCGTGCGGATTTCCCCCTTCGACAGCAACGCCAAACGACACACTTCCTTTGCTTCGGTCTACGTATACCCGCTGGTCGATGACAGCATCGAGATCGAGATCAACCCGGCCGATATCGAGATTACCACGGCCCGCTCCAGCGGGGCCGGGGGCCAGAATGTGAATAAGGTGGAAACCAAGGTGCAGTTGGTCCATAAACCCACAGGCATCCAGATTTCCTGTTCGGATTCGCGTTCCCAGCACGACAACCGGGCTACCGCCCTGAAAATGCTGAAGTCCCAGCTCTACGAAATTGAGCTTCGCAAAAAGCAGGAGGCCCGGGAAGCCATTGAATCCTCCAAGATGAAGATCGAATGGGGTTCCCAGATCCGAAACTATGTCATGCACCCCTACAAACTCGTAAAGGATGTGCGGACCGGGGAGGAAACGGGAAACGTGGACGCCGTGATGGACGGGGAAATCGACGACTTCCTGAAAGCCTTCCTGATGATGACCGGACAGGAGAATTCTGCCTGATAAACCCGAATAATCCCTTTTGACATGCTGACCATCTATCACAATCCCCGTTGCCGGAAATCCAGGGAAGGCCTGGCCATCCTGGAAGCCTCGGGGAAGCCCTTTACGGTTGTAAAATACCTGGATACCCCACTTTCCCGGGAAAAAATCCGGGAAATTTTGGACAAACTCGGCATGCCTGCCAAATCACTGGTGCGTACCGGGGAATCCATCTGGAAGGAAAAGTTCCGCAGTCAGGAGTTCAGCGAGGCCGAACTCATCCAAGCACTGGCCGATCACCCCAAACTCCTGGAGCGCCCCGTGGTGACCAGCGATACGGCCGCCGTCCTGGGCCGCCCGCCGGAGCGTATACAGGAATTCCTGAAAGGCTGAAAATCAAGTTGTTTAACCATTTTGGGGTCTTTAACAAACATTTAACCAAGGGCGGTTAAACCCTGCCCGCATATAACAATCTAAATAGACGACACATGAGAACACGTGTAGTACTGACATTAATGCTTATAGGAGGGCTGTTTGCAGCCGAAGCCCAGTACGGGTATGGCAACAATCCTTATTACGGCGGTCGCCGCCGGAACGTGGTGCCCCAGGCGGAAGCCCCCCCCAAGAAAGTAGAGCCCAAAACCGCCGAGGAATTGGTATCCGAGGAAATGCCCGGGATCATCCAGGCAGTGGGACTCAACGAATTCGAGGCAGCCGTGGTTTCTTCGATCCTGACGAAATACGTGCAGAAGCGTATGGAGTTGCAGATCCTGGAACTGACCCCGGAAGCGACCCAGGAAGCCCTGGAACGCCTGGGGATCGATCAGCGCAGGGAACTGGAAGAAGGCCTGCCGGAGGATAAATACCAGGCGATGATTGAACTGGAGGAAAGCCGGTACAATACGAAAAAGTTCAAAAAGAAAAAGAAAAAACAGAAAAAGAAAACCTAGACACACATGAGACAATTCCTAGTCCTGCTCATCGCAGCAATTTCCCTGAACCTGCAGGCACAGCCCCCCCAGGGTCCGGGAGAAAAAAGCATCACACTGACCGGTACGGTACTGGATCAGGACTCGGGAAGGCCTCTCGAATACGCCACCCTCGTTTTAGAGAAGGTTGGCGACCCCACAAGCCTATCCGGCGGTATAACCGATATCGACGGCAAATTCAACGTGTCTGCGGAGCCCGGCCGCTACAATATCCGGGTAGAATACATATCCTACAGGCCCTATACGCTCGAAAACCAGCTCCTCAACGAATCCCGCGACCTCGGGGTCATCCGCATGTCTGTGAATGCTACGGAACTTGAGGCAGTTGAAGTGGTTGGGGAGCGCACTACCGTAGAAGTGCGCCTGGACAAAAAGATTTACAATATCGGGAAAGACCTCACCAACAGCGGGGCTACGATTTCAGATGCCCTGAACAACGTGCCTTCCGTGACGGTGGATGTGGAAGGGGCCATCAGTCTCAGGGGCAATGAAAACGTGCGTATCCTGATCAACGGCAAACCCTCGGCACTGGCCGGATTCGGTTCTACCGAAGCGCTTCAGCAGTTGCCGGCCGATGCGATCGAAAGGGTGGAAGTGATTACCAGCCCCTCTGCCCGGTACGATGCCGAAGGGACCGCAGGGATCCTGAATATCGTCCTGAGGAAAGAAAAAACCCTGGGATTCAACGGCTCCGTCAACACCTATATTGGCGTCCCGGTCAATTCCGGGATTACGGCAAACGGGAATATCCGTACGGATGCCTTCAACCTCTTCAGCACCATCGGATACCGGTACCGGGATGCCCCCGGAAACGGCTACTTTGACAACACCTATACCTCGGGGTCCTTTGACCGGGTCATCGAGGACCGCGACATCAACAGGCTGGACCGCGGCCTGAACCTCAATGTAGGGATGGAATATTTCCTGAACGACCAATCCAGCCTCACAGGTAGTTTCTTCTACAGGCTGGGGAACGATGATGACCAGACGGATAACAATACCACCCGCTTTGTGGGCAGTGGCATAGACAGCCGCACCCTGCGGCAGGAACAGGAGTCCGAAGACGACCGCAGCTACCAGTGGGCCCTGAACTACACGAATAATTTCAATGAAGACGGGCACAAACTGACCGCCGACGTCCAGATAGGGCGCGACCGGGAAGATAAGGCTACCACCATTGAGGAGCGAACCACCTTCCCGCAGGACGGGCTGGTTGCCCTGGAAAATGTAGCGGAGAAGGAGAATTCCAATGAATACCTGATCCAGGCAGATTATGTGCTGCCCATGGGCGAATCCCAGTTCGAGGCCGGATTCCGGTTTGACCTGGAGGAGGAAATCTCGGATTTTCGCCTGGATTCCCTCGACAGGGCCAGCGGACAGTTCAGGGTCAACGAACTGCTGACCAACACCTTTACCTATAATGAGGATGTGTATGCAGCCTATACCCAATACGGGAGCAAATTCGGGAAGTTTTCCTTCCTGCTCGGGCTGCGTCTTGAAAATACCCGCCTGAGGGGGAAACTGGAATCGGAATTTGACCCCACGGCCCTGGAAGACGAACTCGGGGTGGACGTGGACGTGAATTTCGACAAGAATTACCTCGGGCTCTTCCCGACCGTCAATTTGATTTACGAGATCGGGGAAAACGAGAATATTTCCCTGGGGTACAACCGCCGGATCAACAGGCCCAGGGGGTGGTTTATCAACCCCTTCCCCTCCCGGAATTCGCGGACGAATATCTTCCAGGGGAACCCGGACCTGAACCCCGCATTTTCAAATACCTTCGATCTGGGGTACCTCAAACGGTGGGATAAATTAACCTTCAATACGTCCATCTACTACCAGCGGGAAACCGATTCCTTCGAACGGGTACAGGAATCCACCGGGCAAAGCACCACGGACGGGATCGACATCATCCGTTCCATCCCGATCAACCTCTCGACCAACCAGCGATACGGGGGCGAGGCCAGCATCCTCTTCAACCCCTCGCGGAAATTCCGGATCAATTCGAGCTTCAACATATTCCGGTTTGTGAACGAGGGATTCTTTAACGGGGTAGACTACGGGGCCGAAAATACCAGCTGGTTTGCGCGCCTGGGATCGAAGATCACCCTCCCGGCCAAAATTGAATGGCAGACGAATGCCTTTTACTTTGGACCACGCCAGAATGCCATCACGGATACCAAGGGGATTTTCTCCCTGAACCTGGCGTTCAGCAAGGATATTATCAAAGAAAACGGGACGCTCACCCTCAACGTGAACGACTTTTTCAATTCCCGGAAACGCCGTTCCTTTACCGAAACCGAATTCTTTACCTCCGACAGCGAGTTCCAGTGGCGGCAACGTACGGTAACCCTTTCGTTTATCTATCGCTTCAACGAGCAGAAAAAACGGAACGGGGGCCGCGGGGATGGCAACTATGACGACGACGGGGAGTTCGAAGGAGGTTCCTGACAGGGCTCCCGGTCCCTGGGGGGGTGCACAAAAAAAGAGCGGGAAATTATCCCGCTCTTTTTTTGTGCCTGTATACTTAAACCTTGAAGGCCTGTAACGCCTGGGGAATCCCCGGCCGGCCTAGGCTTCGCGACGGCGGGCCTTTTTGGCTTCGCGGCGTTCCTTCCAGAGTTCGATCAGGTTTCCCCCGAGCCAGTAAGGCACGACAAAGGCCAACAGGAAAATCATCAGCCAGAAGCCGATGGTTACAATCGTCAGGAAGGCCAGAAAACCGAGGTATTGATCAAACTCGAACATATCTTTTACTTTATAGCACAAAGATAGTGGGAATCGCGCCAAACGTGCAAATCAAATTTTAAAAAAGCGCCCCGGCCCCACCCGCTCCCGCATCGGAATAATTGGGACGAATCCGTACCTTTGGTCAAAAGATCCCAAGATGGAATACCGCATAGAAAAAGACACCATGGGCACGGTAAAGGTGCCGGCAGACAAATTATGGGGGGCCCAGACGGAGCGCTCGCGCAACAACTTCAAAATCGGGCCGCCCGCATCCATGCCCCTGGAAATCGTTTATGGCTTTGCCTACCTGAAGAAGGCCGCGGCTTACGCCAATTGCGACCTGGGGGTGCTGAAGCAGGAAAAACGGGACCTGATCGCGCAGGTATGCGATGAGATCCTGGAGGGGAAACACGATGACCAGTTCCCGCTGGTCATCTGGCAAACCGGTTCCGGTACCCAGAGCAACATGAACGTCAACGAGGTGATCGCCAACCGGGCCCATGAACTGGCCGGCCATAAAATCGGCGAGAGGGAAAAAACCCTTCAGCCCAATGACGATGTCAATAAGTCCCAGTCTTCAAATGATACGTTCCCCACGGGCATGCACATTGCCGCCTACAAGAAAATACACGACGTGACCCTGCCCGGGGTCCGGGCATTGCGGGATACCCTGCATGCCAAGGCCACGGAGTATATGGACGTGGTCAAGATAGGCCGGACCCACCTGATGGATGCCACCCCCCTCACCCTTGGACAGGAATTTTCGGGCTATGTTTCCCAACTGGACCACGGCCTCCGCGCTTTGGAAAACACCCTGGAGCACCTGTCGGAGCTGGCATTGGGAGGTACTGCAGTCGGGACCGGCCTGAATACTCCAGATGGGTATGCGGAAAAGGTAGCCGGTTATATCGCCGAGTTCACGGGCCTGCCCTTCGTGACAGCCCGCAATAAATTTGAGGCGCTGGCTGCCCATGATGCCCTGGTGGAAACCCATGGCGCCCTGAAACAACTCGCAGTATCCCTGAATAAAATAGCCAACGACATCCGGATGATGGCTTCCGGGCCGAGATCGGGAATCGGGGAAATCCTGATCCCAGCCAATGAACCGGGCAGTTCCATCATGCCGGGCAAGGTCAATCCTACTCAGTGCGAGGCGCTTACCATGGTTTGCGCCCAGGTGATGGGCAATGACGTAGCCATTTCCGTTGGCGGTACCCAGGGGCACTACGAACTGAATGTATTCAAGCCGGTAATGGCGGCTAATGTCCTGCAATCTGCCCGTTTGTTGGGGGATGCCTGTAAGAGCTTCGATGAACACTGCGCTTCAGGGATCGAACCGAACCTCAAAACCATTGAAAAACTCGTCAACAATTCCCTGATGCTGGTTACGGCACTCAATACCAAAATCGGGTATTACAAGGCTGCAGAAATTGCAAATGCAGCCCATGAGAACGGTACCACCCTGAAGGAGGAAGCTGTGCGCCTGGGGTATGTGACCGAGTCGGAATATGATGCCTGGGTGCGGCCGGAGGACATGGTCGGGAGCCTGAAGAAATAGTCTGCCCCCTCATAAAATAAAAAGGCCGCCCGATTGGGCGGCCTTTTTCGCTTAAGTGATAGTGTTTATTACTTCAGTTCGAATTTATTCGTTCCGAGTAAGGTTAAGCGATCATCATATACATTCACCATGTAGTTTCCTTCTGCAAACTCACCGGAGTAGTTGCTGACGAAGTCGCACACATCCAGGGTGCTGTTTTCATAGTAGAAGTTGGTCGCCTTCGTGTAGGTAATGGTAGGGCCTTCCTCCACGGAAGTGGTGTTGCCACCGCCCAGTACATTCCCCTGCGGGTCCAGTACTTCGATATAGAATTCCCGGTCACCGGCCTCGGCGATCACGTTGTCGGCAACGGTAAAGCACACCTTGATCTTGTCCGTACGACGGGCACGGGTAGTGGAGGCAAGGTTGCCGTTGTTGCGTTCGCGAACGGCGTCAACAGAGAATTTGGTGAGGTTCAGGGCAGATCCGCGCTCAACGGCATCAGCCAGCTGGGTGTTCTGAACAACCAGGGAGTCGTTGAAGATGGTCTGCTTCTCCAGCTCTGTGAAGGTGCTGTCGCGCTGCATGGCGATCAGGGTATTGGATTCCCTGAGGGAATCGACCTGGCGCAGCAGTTCTTCGCGCTCCTCTTTCAGGATGGAAACCTGGCGGCGGTAGCGGGAAAGCGTGGACAGGTCAGCCTTCATGGCTTTCACACTGTCAATGTATTTGGCGATGTTGTCGCGGGCGGCCACCAGTTCTTCGTTGGTAGCGTTGCTTTCCAGAATGGCCTTGTCGTATTCCGACTTCAGGCTGTTCAGGTCCTCGACTACCAGTTCTTTCTCCTGGGTGAGTACCGCTTCATTCTTTTTCTTCTCCTGGTAAAGCGTAACGGTATAGATGATCGTCCCCAAAAGGATGACACCCAACAGACCGGCTATTACCTTTAAACCATTATTGTTCTTAGTTTCTGACATAGTCTTAAAAATTAATTTCTTCTATTTGGTTTTTGTTTGTACCACTCTATATACGTCAATAGGGCGGACCTTAGATTACCCAAAGCCAAAAAATACGCACTCAATTTCGTTCAGCCCCCTGAATACCGTATCTTTAGGCCTCTTAATTTTCTTAAAAAAAATTCAAAATGAAGAGAATTTTCTCCCATGTACGCCTTTTGAAGCCTGTAATTCCCATGCTTGCCCTGACCCTTTGCATCAGTAGCTGCAAAGAAGAAAAGAAAACCGAAACCGCGGCAACCGAGCCGGCCACGACCATTGAAAAACCGGCAGCCCTCCCCACCGTGCACCCGATATCCCACGCTACCGCAGTCCTCGAGTGGGATGGCACCACTATTTACATTGACCCGGTTGGCGAGGCTTCCGCTTTCGATGCCTACCCCGCCCCCGACCTCATCCTGGTAACGGACATCCACGGCGACCATTTCAGCCCGGAAACCCTCTCGGCCCTGGACACCGGGAGTGCGCGGTTAATCGTGCCCGAGGCAGTAGCCAAACAAATGAGGAACCCGCTGGCGGAGAAGGCGGAAATCCTCCCCAACGGTTCTGAAACGGAAGCATTCGGATTAACAGTTACCGCCATCCCCATGTACAACCTGCGGGAAGAGGCACTGGACTTCCATGCCAAGGGTCGCGGCAACGGGTATGTCCTGGAAAAGGACGGCACACGGGTCTATTTTTCAGGGGATACGGAAGACATCCCGGAAATGCGGAACCTCGAGGCCATCGATATGGCTTTTGTCTGCATGAATTTGCCCTTCACAATGACGGTAGAGAGCGCGGCGGATGCCGTACTGGATTTTGCACCCCGGCAGGTGTACCCCTATCATTACCGCGGGCGTCCGGATGTAAGCGACGTCAACAGATTCGGCGAAATGGTCCGGGCGGGGAACCCGGACATAGAGGTGGTCCAACTGGACTGGTATCCGGGGGAAGCCTACTAAAAGCACAGTTTTGTAACAATCCCAATATTTGATCGTCCATTAAACAGCGCCGGACATCCCCTGCCCCGGATCGGCCGTTCTCCGGTCATTAAACAAAAAGCCCGCCGTAATGGCGGGCTTTTTTTGCGTTCCGGCGGCAATCAGTTCCGGACCAGCTTCTTGTATTTGAGCCTCTTGGGGATGCTGTCTGCCCCAAGGCGTTTTTTCCGGTTCTCCTCATAGTCCGAGAAGGACCCTTCGAAGAAATACACCTGGGAATCGCCTTCAAAGGCCAGGATGTGGGTACAGACCCTGTCCAGGAACCACCGGTCGTGGGAAATGACCACGGCACACCCTGCAAAATTGTCCAGGCCTTCCTCCAGCGCCCGGAGCGTATTCACGTCCAGGTCGTTGGTGGGCTCGTCCAGCAGCAGGACGTTGCCTTCTTCCTTCAGGGTCATCGCCAGGTGCAGCCGGTTGCGTTCCCCCCCGGAGAGCATGCTCACTTTTTTGTTCTGCTCGCTGCCCGAAAAATTGAACCGGCTCAGGTAGGCCCGCGAGTTGACCTGCCGCCCGCCCATGTTGATCAGCTCCTGGGAATCGCTGAAATTCTGCCAGATGGTTTTCTCAGGATCGATGTCCGAGTGGCTCTGGTCCACATAGGCGATCTTTACGGTATCCCCTACCTCAAAACTGCCCTTGTCCGGGGTTTCCTCCCCCATGATCATCCGGAAAATAGTCGTTTTCCCGGCGCCATTGGGGCCGATTACGCCAACAATGCCCGCCTGGGGCAACCTGAAATTCAGATCCTCGTAAAGTAGTTTGTCCCCATAGGCCTTGCTGACGCCCCTGGCCTCGATCACATTGGTACCCAGCCTGGGGCCGTTAGGGATGTAGATCTCTAGCTTCTCATCCAGTTGCTTCTGGTCCTGGCTGAGCAATTTGTCGTAGTTGTTCAATCGGGCTTTTTGCTTTGCCTGCCGGCCTTTCGGGCTCTGGCGGACCCATTCCAGCTCCCGCTCCAGCGTTTTCTGCCGTTTGCTGGCCTGTTTTTGCTCCTGGGCCAGCCGTTTGGCTTTCTGTTCCAGCCAGCTCGAATAATTGCCCTTCCAGGGAATGCCTTCCCCTCGGTCCAGTTCCAGAATCCAGCCCGCCACATTATCCAGGAAATACCGGTCGTGGGTTACGGCGATCACCGTGCCTTTGTATTGGGCGAGGTGGTGCTCCAGCCAATGCACGGATTCGGCATCCAGGTGGTTCGTTGGCTCGTCCAGTAACAGGATGTCAGGCTCCTGCAGCAATAACCGGCACAAGGCCACCCGCCGCCGCTCCCCGCCGGAGAGGACCCCGATTTTCTTGTCGGGTTCCGGCGTCCGGAGCGCATCCATGGCCAGTTCCAGCTTGGAGTCGAGCTCCCATGCGCCGGCGGCATCGATCTCGTCCTGCAACCGGGCCTGCTTGTCCATGAGCTGCTGCATCTTGTCGGCATCCTCATAGACCTCCGGCAGGCCGAACATATCGTTGATCTTGTTGTATTCATCCAGGATGCGAACCGTTTCGGCGGCGCCTTCGCGCACTACCTCCAGGACCGTCTTCTCGTCGTCCAGTTTGGGTTCCTGCTCCAGGTAACCCACCGTGTAACCCGGGGAAAAAACGACATCCCCCTGGTGGTTCGTATCCTCCCCGGCAATGATTCGCAAGAGGGTGGATTTCCCGGAGCCATTAAGCCCGAGGATACCGATTTTGGCCCCGTAGAAGAAACTCAGGTAGATGTTCTTGAGAACCGGGGTGTTCGCATTCTTATAGGTCTTGGATACTCCGGACATGGAGAAAATGACCTTTTTGTCGTCCGACATAGCTGACTGTACGTTAAATTAGAAGTCTGGCGCGTTCTGGTTAAACCCGCCCCTTAAGCGCATTGAAAACCCAGGCAACGGCAAAAAAGCCGATACCCACCGAGGCAAAGCCCCAACCGGCAATTTCATCATACCGGAAAGCCCCCAGGCCAATAAGCCCCAGGCCGACTATTATCATGATGATGGTTGCCCATGCCAGTACGGTGTTTTTATCCTTCATACCCATTTTTTTGCTAGTTTGGTGAGACCTCAAATATCGGATTTTTTGACCAAAATCCCGCTTTTAGGTCCTGGGGAGGTGCTCATTCGCCGGGAAACCGTATCCCGCATTCCTCGCGGATCGCATCCAGCAGGCCGTGGAGTTCCAGGCTGTTCTGCAGGGACCAGCGGGAGCTTTCCTTTTCGCCGGCAAGCAGGCAGCGGTGCACCTCCTCAATTTCGTGGGTGTACCCTTTGCCCAGCGTCGGCTTTTCAACAGTGGTCAGTTCCCCTTCCATATCGATGTCAAAACCGTTGGTCTCGTGCCACCTCGGATGGATATACACCGTCCCTTTTTCGCAGGATATCTCGGCACGCATTTCCGACCGGGAGGTCAGGCCGCTGTACAACAGGGCAATGGCCTCCGGGTATTCGAACACCAGGCCGATCTGTTTCTCCACGCCCGTCTCGTGAAAATGGGCGACGGCCTTGAAGTCCGAAGGGAGCCCCAGCATCCAGTAAGCCAGGAAAACGGGGTATATTCCGATGTCGAGCAGGGAACCCCCGGCCAGGTCCGGGTTGAGCAGGCGGCCTTCCGGGTCCCGGTCCAGGGCTGCGAAGGCAAAATCGGCCTTGAGGTAAGCGGGCCGGCCCAGTCCTCCGCCTTGTATGCGCTTTGCCACCTCATTGAGGGCTGGGTTGAACCGGCTCCAGAGGGCTTCCATCAGGAACACCTTTTGCGACCGGGCTGCATCCACCAGGCGGCGTACCTCCCCGGCATTGATCCCCATGGGCTTTTCGCAGAGCACGTTTTTCCCGGCACGCACCATATCCAGGCTGTGTTCCATGTGGAAGGTATGCGGCGTTGCGATATATACCACATCCACCTCCGGGTCGGCTGCGAGTTCCTCATACGTGCCGTAAGAGCGCTTTGCACCGAATTCACGGGCAAAACCGGCCGCACGGTCCGCGCTGCGGGAGGCCACGGCTGCCAATTGCCCCCCGGGGACCAGCGCAAGGTCACGTGCAAAGCTGGCTGCAATTTTGCCGGGGCCCAGGATGCCCCATCGGATCGGTTCTACCACGGTATCTGATTTTGGTTACCCCCAAATGTAATGATAAAATCATGCGTATCTTTAGGGCCGCCACTCTAGAAGCCCAGAACCGACATGGATGTGAAATTCAACAAAAACGAAGACCAGAACCGACTCCTGCTTTCCGAATTGCGGAAGCGCTATGCCCGGGTTGCCAAAGGCGGGGGGGATAAAAGGATCGAAAAGCTGCATGCCGAGGGGAAGATGACGGCCCGGGAACGGATCGAATACCTGCTGGACGAACCTGGGGATGCCCTGGAAATAGGTGCATTTGCAGGTTATGGCATGTATGAGGAATACGGGGGCTGTCCCAGTGGGGGCGTGGTCGTAAAAATCGGGAAGGTCTCCGGCAGGCTGTGCGTGGTGGTGGCCAACGACGCCACCGTGAAGGCCGGCGCCTGGTTCCCGATCACCGGGAAAAAGAACCTGAGGGCCCAGGAAATCGCGATTGAGAACCGCCTGCCGATCATCTATCTCGTGGACAGCGCCGGCGTCTTCCTGCCCATGCAGGACGAAATCTTCCCGGATAAGGAACACTTCGGGCGTATCTTCCGGAACAATGCCGTGATGAGCAGCCTGGGGATTCCGCAGGTAGCCGCCGTAATGGGCAGTTGCGTCGCCGGGGGTGCCTACCTGCCCATCATGAGTGACGAGGCCCTGATCGTGGAGAAAACCGGGAGCATCTTCCTGGCAGGGAGCTACCTGGTCAAGGCGGCCATTGGGGAAACCGTGGATAACGAGACCCTGGGCGGGGCCACCACGCACTGCGAAATCAGTGGAGTTACCGACTACAAGGCAAAGGACGACAAGGATGCCCTGGACAGGATCCGTAAGATCTTCGATAAAATGGGCGCGCGCGACCGGGCCGGATTCGACCGGGCCCAACCAAATCCCCCAATGGAAAAACCGGAAACCGTCCACGGGATCGTGCCTGCCTCCCGTTCGGAACCCTACGACATGCTGGAAGTGATCCGTCGGCTTACGGACGGTTCGGAATTTGAACAATATAAGGAAGGCTTCGGAAAATCGCTGCTATGCGGTTATGCGCGGATCGACGGCTGGGCCGTGGGGATCGTGGCCAACCAACGAAAGGTCACCAAGACCGCCAAGGGTGAAATGCGCATCGGCGGGGTCATCTACTCGGACTCGGCCGACAAGGCCACCCGGTTCATCGCCAATTGCAATCAGAAGCGCATCCCGCTGGTGTTCCTGCAGGACGTGACCGGGTTTATGGTGGGCAGCAAAAGCGAACATGGGGGGATCATCAAGGACGGGGCAAAAATGGTCAACGCCGTGAGCAACTCCGTGGTGCCTAAATTTACCGTGATTATCGGGAACAGCTATGGGGCGGGTAACTACGCCATGTGCGGCAAGGCCTACGACCCGAGGCTGATCGTTTCCTGGCCCGGAGCCGAACTGGCCGTAATGAGCGGGAACAGCGCTGCCAAGGTGCTGCTGCAAATCGAAACGGCCGCCCTCAAGAAAAAAGGGGAAACCATCACCCCGGAGAAGGAAAAGGAATTGTACGAAAAAATCAAGCAGCGGTACGATGAGCAGATATCCCCCTATTATGCCGCGGCCCGCCTGTGGACCGATGCCATCATCGACCCTGCCGACACCCGCAAATGGATCAGTACGGGCATAGAAGCTGCCAATCACGCTCCCATTGAGCGGGACTTCAACATGGGGGTACTGCAGGTTTGAAAGGGCTTTTCGCTGCTAACCGCTACCGCAACGGGTTGTTCAGGGTCATGAGTTCCTGGCTGGCCCCCTTCAGGAACAACTTAAAGGTCTCCACCTGCTTTTGTTGCCTGGAAGTCCCGAAATTGGTATAGGTGGTCACCTTCAGGTAACTGGGCGTCAGGCTTTTGTTTCCGAGGTAGGTGACGTTCACCTGCCAGGGCCCGGGGGTGGAGGGGTCAATGACATACTCCGCCGTCCCATACCCACTTATTTTCTCGTCCTCGATCCGTTCTGAGTTATCCGCGTAGGTGTGCTTCCAGTCGTAAGTGGCCCCGTTGGGGTTGATAAACTGGAGCTCGAACTCCGCTTCGCTGTCGTTCCATTCAAAAACCAGGCGGGTTGCGCCATCCAGATAGGGGTCGGTGGTCACCTGCCGCATATCCGTGCCCAGGTTCTCCCCTTCCATCGCAAAAAGGTTGTCGCTGTCGTGCTGCTGGATGAGCCAGAAATCGTCAGAGCCAATCAGATAGCCCTCGGTAAGCAGGTACTGGTACCGGCCCAGGAGGGCGGCCGCCTTGGCATATTGACGGGTATCCCGGTAGGCATTGGCCATGTCCAGGTAGGACTGGCTGTACTCCGGCCGGAGTATAAATACCTCCTTGTAGATATCGCGGGCCTTTTCCTCCCTGCCCTGTTCCTGGTATAGGTAGCCCAGCGCCTTGAGGATCACCGCATTTCCGGCAAAACGGAATTGGTTGTCGGCGATTATCAGGTCGGCAAATTCCCGGTCGGAACGACTGGAATAAAAGTGCTCATAAGCATCCAGGAAAAAGAAGGGGGAGGCCGAATATTTCTCCGCGTATTGCTGGTACACCTGCTGGGCCTCCGTGTTTGAGCCGGCCATCCGCATTTCCTTCAGGTATGTGGGGGCGTTCTCGGCCAACTGTTCCCTGGAAAGGGACTTTTTGGTAGTGGCAGTGGTAATGCCAGGCGCCTGTTTCGCTGCGGCATACCGGGAATTCACCGTGTTGATCACGATCACGCCACCGGCAGCCAGGCTTCCATACCGGACGGCCATGGACCGGTTGTAGATGATCGCCATCCGCTCGATCTGGTTGATATCCAACCAGGCAGCCGCCGTTGTGTAGATCATGCCGTCCACGTCAAAAATAGCGGGGACCTGGTTCAGGATGGAACCCTGGGTCCTCAGGAATACCCGGCCCGTTTCCGGGTTGGAACAGGATCCCTGAACGATGAGGTTTGCAAACCGGTTCCGCAGGTAATCCAGCAGGCATATGCCAATGGGGTTTATCTGGTCACCGGTAAGGCTGATCACCCGGCCGGGAGTCGCATCCGGGTCCAAAAACCCGAAGGAGGTCCGGATAATCCGTTCGTTTTCGGGATATTCCTGCTGCAGCTCCTGTTGGGATTTCAGCCGGCGCGTCATGGTGACCTCCTCCAGTTCGGTATATTCCGGAACCATGACCAGGTTCAAAAAGCGCGTGACATCCTCCACCTTCAGGCGGATCTCCTTCATCCCGGTATAGTTGTAATGGAGGATATCCCCGGTTTCCGCTTCAATCTCATACCGCCCTTCCGAATTGGTATAGGCGGAAGTCTCCTCCCCCTCGATGGTGATGGTTACGTCCGGGAGGGGTTCGCTGCCGTCCGTGATCTTGCCCTTGATCAGCCGGCTCTCCTGGGCTGCCATGAGGGCAGGCAGGCAGAGTAATACAATCAATAATCTCATAACTTTTTCCTTTAGCAATTTTTAAAACCCGGCCGTTTCTGACCGGGACCTTCCTAAAGTTACAAAATTATGTGAAAGTCCCGCAGCGTATCCTCAGGGGGTTTGCAGGGCCTTTGCTAGGGCCTTTGCCGGACCCTGGGGGCTATTGAGGTCGCAGGGAACCTGCGTCCCTTTAAGGGCTAACGGATCACAGGCAGCGCTCCACCGTTAATTCCCCAGGGCGGCCCGGTGGTTGCCGATCAGGTGGAGTCGGGTCTGCCGACCATCCGGGTAGACGAATCCATCACTGCCAAAATAGCCCGGTTCTTCCAGCATGACCCGGATATCCCGGTCCCATTCGGGCAGGGTTACCGTGGTGTTGAGTTCTATGGCATAGGCGGTATTCCGGTGCAACACATAACGGGTGCCGTCTGCCCTGTTCACGCCGTCCTGGGAATCCCACATCCCAATGGTCGTCCCGGCCGAATGGCCATACGTCCCCAGTGGATGGGTATAGATGGAGGGACGGAGGCCTTCCCCCCTGCCAATGGCCAGGGAGGCCGCCAGGATCTCGTTCCCTGTCCGGCCGGCCTGCATTTGGGATACCAGGATATCCTGCACGCGGTTGCCGTCGGCGAGGGCGCTGCTGAGGAATTCAGGGGCCTGGGTTTCCCCCGGCCGCAGCACATAGGCGAGTTGCTGGCAATCCGTATTGAGGCGGAGGTAGGTGATCCCAAAGTCGCAATGCAACAGGTCCCCCGGCTGTATCACTTGTTGTTCCGGACGGTCGGAAAAGGAATACAGGTGACCCTGCAACGGGCTCGCCGAGCGCTGTATATCCACGGTGGGGTGAAACCAGGTGTCCAACCCCAGGTCGGTAACCTTTTGACGCATCCACCATTCCACGTCGGAGGTGGTGGTCCTGCCAGGCATGATCACCTGGTCGGAAAACGCCTCGGCAATAATGTTGTGTGTCACGCGTACCAGGTGACTGTAGATAGGCATTTCCTCCGGGATACGGGTCTCGATCCAGCTGACCGCCAGGTCCTCTGCGGAGACCACCCTGCTCTGGAATTTCCGGGGCAGGTAGGCCATAAAGGCGTCGTAATCCGTTTTATCCAGCCCATCGGCGATGTTGTGGTCCTCCGAATAATTCAGGCCGATGGTTTTCGGGTCCCGCTCGGCAATCAGTTCCATCAACCGCTTCCATTGGTCCGGCTCCTGTTCCTTGTCCCAGGCAGACCGGATGCTCTTCCCGATATTATAGCGGGCCACCGCCAGGCGTTCCGTGTTCCCGGTTGCGGGGTCCCGGTAAAAAAGCAGGATGGTCCGGCGACGCGCACTGAGCCAGGTGGCGGGCAGGAAGGTTTTCAGTACGGGGTCCTCATTGTATTCACGGGAAATCAGGACCCACATGTCAATGCCGCTGCGCTCCATCAGCATGGGAAGCAGGGAATCGAGCCGCCGCTCCAGCAACTGGTCCACCAACGCAGCCCTTTCGGCTTCCGGCAGGATATATTGGGAAAAGGCGGCAGAAGTACCGGCCATGAGAAATACGAGGGAAAGGAAGAAGTTTTTCAAGGTATTCAATTTATGTTCTTTTGGTTTCGGTTAAGAAGGTTTCGAATAACAAAGTTTCGGTTGACGAGGTTTCAATTATCGGGGTTTAGCAGGGCCACTGTACCCTTCCGGTCGATCTTGCCGCTGGCGGTCTGGGCAAAGTGCTCCATGGCGTAGATCTGTTTGGGGATTTCGTATTCCGTAAAGCGGCCTGAAGCCGCGATGCGGTCGGAGAGCTCCCCGATATCGTGCTGCCCTTCCACAAACAGCACCAGGCGTTCCCCCAGGCGGTCGTCCGGCTCGCCAGACACGAAATACCGGCAACTCAACAGGGCGGCCAGCCTGGTCTCCAGTTGTTCGGCGATCAGCTTTACGCCCCCGGAGTTGATCACGTGGTCCCAGCGCCCGTTCCAGCGGAATCCGCCACCCGGTTCCAGGGTGACCAGGTCATTGGTCCGGACCGGCTCGCTAAAGCGTTCCGGGGATTCGATGACCAGGCAGCCGCGCTTGTCGACACTGAAAGTAATGCCTTCCAGGCCGGTATAGGGGGGCAATTCCTCTTCCGGGTCGGAGCCCGGCGGGATGGGTTTGAGTTTCCGCAGGGCCACGTGGCTGCCCGTTTCGGTCATGCCGTAGGTTTCCCATATCTCTGTCCCCTTGCGAGGGAGGGCTTCAAGCAGGGAAGCCGGTACGGGTGCCCCGCCCACAATAATTTTGGAGATGCGCTCCAGCCGGTTCAGAGAAGACCGGAGCTGGAGGGGGACCATTGCCGCAAAATCAAATTTGCCCGGTACGGCGCTTAATGGATCCGAAGACGGAGCCGACGGGACAAGGTCCCAGCCCAGGACCATTGCACGGATCAACATCATCTTGCCGGCTATGGTTGAAAATGGCAGGCAGCACAGGGCACGGGTCCCGCGACCCAGGCCGAGGTATTCCCCGGTTTGCCGGGCACCCGCTACCAGGGTCCATTTATCGAGGCGCACCGGCTTTGGTTTGCCGGTGGAGCCCGACGTATGCTGGACGATATAGGGGGTACTGGAAAGCCAATCCATCATAAAGTCCCCCAGGTCGCGCTCATAGGGCAGCCCTTCCTTGACCAGGCTGTAGGCAACTTCCCTCAGGTCTTCATAATCAAAGGACTGGCCTTCGAGGCGGAATCCGGGATGGTATACTTCCTTCATAAGGCAGTGTTTTCAAATTCTTTACGGGCTTCGGCCTCGCTCCGTACTGGCCCGGTTAACCGGTCTTTCCAGTTCCGCCAGCCGTATTTTCGTGCAAATATCCACAACAGCAGTGGGAAAACCACAAATACGGGGACATATGCCTCCCATCCCAGGGAAGGATCCGAAACATCCAGGTAAATGGAATCCGTCTGGAAAGCAGTCCATGTGGAGGTTACCAGAAGTGCTGTTACCAGGTTGTTCGCGGCGTGGAAACCCAGGGCGAGTTCGAGCCCTTCGTCCATCAGGGTGATAATCCCCAGGAAAAAACCGGTCCCAATATAGTACACCAGACTGCTGTAACCCAGTTTTTCCACCTCGGGATTGGCAATATGGAGTATGCCGAACAGCAGGGAAGTGACTAACAGGGGGACCCAGCGGTTACCGGCAATGATCCCCAGCCCCTGCATCATATGGCCCCGGAAGAGGTACTCTTCAAAGCTGGTCTGCAGGGGGATCAGGAGGATCGCGATTACCGCCAGTTTCCAGAAGGCTTCCCATTGGAAATTCCACTGATAGTCATCCGGGGAAAGCGCCACGTCCAGCAGGGTGACCCCAACGGTAATCCCGCCCCACAGGAGGAAGGCGAAAAAAACGCGCTTCCAGTCCACCCGCCTGCGGGAGGTGGTCAGGGACCGGATGGACTGGGGATGGACAAAACGGGTCCACAAGAGGACCAGAACCAGCCCGAAGGCCATAAAGGCCAGGTTCAGGGCCAGAAACGTATTCTTGCCCATTACCTCGATCATCTGCCGGGTGGCGTCCTCCACACTGATGTCCGAGTTGAGGATGGTCAGAAAATTGACCACCATGAGCCCCACAAATCCGGCAGGGATAAAAAAGTACTTCCAGCGACCCAGGTTGCCGCGGTAACCTTGTTCTATGTACATAATGACTTCAATAAGGGAATATTCCAGTCCCGGTCCGCACGGTACCACAAGTGGCCCCCGTCAGTTTCAAGCGGGCTGTCAAAGTTATTCGAAAAAAGGGAACCGGTACCCAGCCCCTGGGGCATATCGGTTTCCAGCCCGGCAGTCCACTGGGCAATGGCGTTGAGCCCGACGTTGCTCTCCAGGGCACTGGTAACCCACCAGCCGATATTCCTTTCGCCGGCGAGGCGGATCCATTCCTCCCCGGCGGCAAACCCGCCAATCAGGCTGGGCTTTAAAATAATATACTGTGGCCGGATTGCCTCCAGGAGCTGTATTTTTTCTTCCGGGTCGCATATGCCGATAAGTTCCTCGTCCAGGGCAATGGGCAGGATGTTTTCCCGGCAAAGCGCGGCCATCTCCTCCCACTGGCCCTGCCGGATCGGCTGTTCGATGGAATGCAGCCCCAGTGCAGCCAGAGCATGCAACCGCTCCGGCGCCTGCCCTGGCGTAAAGGCCCCGTTGGCATCTACGCGGATCTCCAGTTCCCCTTCAGGGAATTCCTGCCTCACCTGCCGGATCAGGGCCAGCTCCGTTTCAAAATCCAGGGACCCGATTTTCAGTTTCAGGCAGCGGTATCCCTCGGCAATCTTCCGGCGGATCTGCTCCCGCATAAAGCCAGCATCCCCCATCCAAATGAGCCCGTTGATGGGGATGGGGGTCCCGCTGGTAAAGCCCGAATCAAACAGCTGCATGGGCGAATCCCCCTGCAGGGACCGGAAGGCCTGTTCCAGGCCGAACACCAGGCTGGGCCACCGGCACAACTCCTCTCTCAGGGCCTCCAGGCCCCGGTGGATGTTCCCGCAGGCCCAATCGAGCTGTTGTTGATAGCCGGGCCGGTCATCCCAGCTCAGGCCCCTGAAAAGGGCACACTCCCCGATCCCCCAGTTTTCCCCGTCCGCCAGGCAGAGGAAATGGGTTTCCTTTTGGGTGAGCACCCCGCGGGAAGTACCGCCGGGCCGGATAAAATCCAGGGTGTATTTGATATGGGAAGCCTCCATGCGTATGGATCAAATTTACGTATATTTTGGGGGTTAAATATCCTGTTTATGTCATTAAAAAACCAGGTGGTATGGATCACCGGGGCTTCTTCCGGGATCGGGGAAGCGCTCGCCCTCCATCTCAGCGAAAAGGGACACCGGCTGGTCCTTTCCGCACGGCGGGAGGAAGCGCTTGCTGCCGTCCGGGAGCGCTGTGCCAATCCTGAGAAGGCAGGCATCCTGCCCCTGGACCTCGCCCGACCGGAAACATTCGGGGAAAAGGTGCGGGAAGCGACCGCTTTTTTTGGCCTGCCGGACATCCTTGTCAACAATGCAGGCGTCAGCCAGCGGTCCCTGATTGCAGATACGGCCCTGGAGGTGTACCGGGACCTGATGGAAATCAACTACCTGGGAACCGTGGGTCTCAGCAAGGCGATCCTGCCGGAATTCGTGCAAAGGGGGGGCGGCCGGTTTGTGACGGTAACCAGCCTGATGGGGAAATTCGGTTCCCCCCTGCGCTCCGGGTATTGCGGGGCCAAACATGCGCTCCATGGTTTTTTCGACGTCCTGCGCATGGAACACGAAAACCAGGGGATCGGGGTTACCATGATCTGCCCGGGCTTTGTGCGCACCCAAATTGCCAGGAACGCGCTAACGGGGGACGGAAGCCCCCAGGGCCGGGACGACCAGGCCACGCAGGAAGGGATATCCCCTGAGGCCTGTGCCAGGCGCATGTGGCGTGCAGTTGAAAAGGATAAATGGGAAGCCTATGTCGGCGGGAGAGAGGTCCTGGGGGTCTATCTTAAACGGTTGTCCCAGAAACTCCTCCACCGGACGGTGGCCCGCAGCAGGGTGGTCTGATCAGACGGTGATTTCTTCTCCAATCCCCGGCAGCAATAGGGTTTTGCCCGAAGCTTCAAAGGCGGTCCGGGCCCGCTCCTTATCGATTACGATGTAACCGAATGTATCGTAGTGCACGCCCATCACCCGATTGCAACCGACAAAATCGCTGGCCCTGACGGCATCTTCCACCCCCATGGTGAAATTATCCCCGATGGGGAGGACAGCCAGGTCCGGTTTCCCGTATTCGGGGATTAGTTTCATGTCCATATGCAGGGCAGTGTCACCGGCAATATAGATCTGTTTGCCCCCTGCCCTCAGGAGGAAACCGCCGGGTTGCCCCCCGTACGACCCATCCGCAAAGGAAGAGGTATGGACGGCATTCACATATTTCAGCCATCCGAATTCAAATTCCCTGGCACCCCCGTGGTTCATTGGGTGGCCGTCAAACCCTTTTTTCTGGTAATGGCTTACGATTTCGTAGTTGCTGATGATGGTGGCCCCATCCCCTGCCAGGGCTTCGGTGTCCAGCACGTGGTCCTGGTGCGCGTGGGTCAGGAGGATAAAATCGGGCTGAAGGCCCGACAGGTCAATGAGATCCCTGGCCAGGTCATTGGCGGTGATAAACGGGTCCACCACCAGGGTATGGGACCCGGTATCAATCTTGAGGGCTGCGTGCCCGAGGAAGGTGATTTTCATGGAAGAAGGCTTTCTTCCAAATTTATTTAAAATTGAACCAAAACCGAACCCCCTCGCCGGTTTTGTCGATGTTCAGGGTAGACTGTAACTGGTTGACCAGTCGCTGGATCAGCCGGATACCCATCGAATTGTTCGCGCGTTCCTCGGATTCCTCCGACAGGCCCACCCCGTTGTCGGTATATTCAAAGAAGCCCCCTTCACCATTTTTGCGGATGTGGATGTAGATTTTCCCTTCCATGTCATCATCCGGGAAGGCGTATTTGAAGGAGTTCGAAACCAGTTCGTTGAGGATGAGCCCGAAAGGGATGGCCCGGTCGATATCGAGCTCCACGCCCTCTGCATCAATGGCAATATTGATGTTGTGCCCCCCCTTTTTGAACACGGATTGGACGCTGTTGATCAGGCTTTCGATATAGCCCTGCATCTCGATGACGGACAGGTCGTCATTCTGGTAGAGTTTCTGGTGGATGAGCGCCATGGCCTTGACCCGCGTCTTCCCTTCCTCCAGGGCCTCGATGGCCGCCCGGCTGCGCGTGTTCTTGGTTTGCAGGCTCAGCAGGCTGGATACCATCTGCAGGTTGTTCTTTACCCGGTGGTGTATTTCCTTGAGCAGGGAATCCTTTTCGACCAGGGAATTCTCGATGATGTGTTTCTGTTCGGCGATCAGTCGTTGATTCTTGATACTTTTCAGGTAGGCGTACACCAGTCCGGCAAACCCCAAAAGGGTAAATACGAGGGAGATAAACACCAGATTGATCCGCATATCCTGTTCCTGAAGTTCCTGCCGGCCCCGTTCGAGTTCCTGCTTCTGCGCATTGATCATGATCTTGGAATTCTCCAGTTCCTCATTGGCCACGATAGCCAGCAGCTGCTGCTTGCGGCGCGAGGATTCCGCCCGGTCGATGGAATCCTGCAACCGGGCATTGCGGCGCAGGTAGCGCACTTCGCTTGCGTAGTCCTCTAAGCGGTCGTAATAATACGCCAGCAGGCGGTTGCGCTGCAGCACCAGTTCCACCGGGACACCTGTCAGGTCCATGTCCAGGTATTCCCGGGCTTTTTCCATATTATCCAGTTCGAGGTGGGCTTCCGCCAGTGCGAGGGTATTCTCCGCTATGGCCCGGGTGTAGATATCCCGGTGCTGGTCTTCCAGGACGGCGATGCTGTTTTCCAGGTGGGGCAGCGCCTCGCGGAACTGGGTGAGCTGTACATTGGATTTGCCGATATTCCCTTCGATCAGCGCTTTGAGCAATTCCGCCTGGGCTACCTCCTTGTCGGTCTTGACATTCTGTATGTCGTTCAGGTAGACCACAATATATCCCTGTGCCTTTTTGAAGTAGGAGAGGGCCGCTGCCGCCGTATTGTCCTTCAGGAGAAACCCACCCACCGTATTATCGTACTCCGCAAGCTGGTAGAGATTCGTCTGGTCGACGTTCTTCTTCATCTCCATGATATAATCCTTGAGGGCTTTCCGGTGCATGCCCAGGTTGGAATAGATATCGTAGAAGGCTATATTTTCGGTAAAGCCCCGCTCGCGCTTTTCCTTCCGGATTTCAATCTGCTTGTCGTAGAGCTGCAGTTGGCCGTAGGTTTTGTCGATGAGTTCCAGCAGGGCCTGCATGGTTTCCCGGTCGGATTCGGGGATGTCCAGGTAGAGGTCGTTGGCAATGGCCACGCTTTTGTTATAGTCGCCGAGGTCAAAATAGAGGTGGGCCTGGAGCAGTTGATAGGTGCGCATGGCCGTGGAATCACCCGCGCGTTTGGCGGCATTGAGCTCGGAGGTGACCGAATCGAGCCAGTCATAGGCCGATTGTTCCTCGTACCGGTTGGGGGTGGCAAAAAAGAAATCGTATTTGTCTTCCGGCTGCAGGAGTTCCTTGAAGGTTTGCAGTGCCCCGGAATCGGGCATCGACAAATCCTGTGCCCGGATATCCTGAACGGATACCGCCATTAAAACCAACAAGCCTATTGCGATTCTTGCAATCATAATTTGCGCCCTATCCCCTTTTTGAAAAGGGTTGCCCCGCCTGAGGACGAAGCACCCCAAACATAGCTTTTTTTAAACGTTCGCCACAGGAATTGTTGTATATCCCGGCCAACGTGTGGTTAGCGCCTCCCGGAGGGTAGCCAGCGAAATCACTCCTTCGGGTGGATAATGGAAAAAGGCTGTGTACGGATACACAGCCTATTTATCCAAACAGTAAGATGTGGGGCTCATTACGGTCAGACAATTCAAAAATAAGCGGATCTGCCATTCGTTCCTGCCAAATGTTGTGAAAGGGACTATTTCTGTTGTGAAAATCGCCTGAAGGGTGGTTAAGTGCGTTTGGCCGATTTTATTTGCGCTTTGTCGGCAAAAAGCCCCTCAGCACCCCGGAAACTAAAAAGAGCCCCGCCGCTTCCGACGAGACTCTTTTACGAGAACACTATATGAAAATGAAAAAATTAATCCACTATTACAACGGCAATATAGCCCCTGAACTTGCACCCGGGCAACTAATTGTTGTCAAAGGGCAATAACCTGTTGTGAAAATGCACTGGGCGGATATTTACCTCTGGGGAAAGCGCCAGCAGGGATCAGGAATTCATGGCGGAGATGATAAACTCCTTGAAATCCTTGGAGATCGGGATCGGGGTATTGTTGATCATGATATCCTTGGAGTTTATCGCATCGATATGGTCCACATTGACGATATAGGACTTATGCGCCCGGTAAAATTTGTTCCTGGGCAATTTTTCGAGGTAATCCTTCAGGGGGGAACGCACCAGGAATTTTTTGTCCCGGGTGTTCACTTCCAGGTACACGTTGTCTGCCTTGATAAAGAGGATGTCCTCAAATTGGATCCGGTAGTAGAGATGCTGCTTTTTGACAAAGATGCTGTCCTTGAGCACGGAATTTGAGGTCACCTCATCGGCTTCCTCCCCGGCCTCAGATGCAGACCGGTTTTTGGTCCCGTAGATAAAATTGGAAAGGGCAATTTCGATGGAGGTATACAGGTCCTGTTGTTCAAAAGGCTTTACCAGGTACCCGTTCGGCTGCACGGTCTTGGCGTTCTCTACCGTAGCCCGGTCCGAGTTGGAGGTGACAAATATGAATGGGATATCGTAATTCTCCCGAATGTGTTTCCCAAGATCGATTCCCGTCTTGTCCGACGCCAGGATGATATCGATCAGTACCAGGTCTACCTGCTTGGTCCTCAACACTTCCTCCGCCTGCTCATATACGATCACGTTGTCCACGATCTCGTATCCGATCTCCTCCAGCATGGACTGCATGTCATCGGCAATGATCACGTTGTCCTCCACGATGAGAATTTTAATGGGTTGTTCCAAAGCAGCTTGGTTTATGATGGTTATACCATCAAATTTACAAAAAATTATGACTTGCAATGTAAAGCAGCAACCCGATAAAAAACGTACTCAGGGCCACCTTTTTTAATTCCGGGTCCAGGTCGGCTGGCCGCCGGATCTTCGCCATCCGCACCAGGTGCCGGAAGATGATTGTGTAGGGAAGGAGGCACAAACCCCGCGCAAGGCTACCGGGCTCGAGCAAAACAAAAAAACCCATGGCCAGGAAAGAAAGCGTACATAGCAGGTAGTGGTACCGCCTGCCGTTCTCATATCCGATGATCACCACCAGCGTCCGTTTGCCCGAGGCACGGTCCGGCTCCCGGTCCCGGAGGTTGTTCAGGTTGAGTACCCCTACGGAAAGTAATCCGATAGCCAGTGCCGGCAGCCAGGCATCGGCCAGTACTTCACGGGTATAGAGGAACTGCGTGCCCTGTACGCTTACCAGGCCAAAAAACAGGAATACGAACAGGTCCCCCAGGCCCCGGTAGCCGTAGGCCCTTTCCCCAACCGTATACCGGATGGAGGCCCAGATAGCCAGCCCGCCCAGCAGGAGGAACACCAGCAGGTAGCCCCATTGGCTCCCTCCAAAAGCCCGGTAGAGGGTTGCAAGGGTGAAAAGGCCGCTGATGCCGGCAGCCACCAGGACACCCCTTTTGAGTTCGGGGCCGGCAAGCGCTCCGCTCTGCAGGACCCTGGCAGGGCCGATCCGCGAATCATTATCCGTGCCTTTTACACCATCGCCATAATCATTGGCAAAATTAGAGGTCACCTGGTAAGCCAGAGTAGTACACAAGGTGAGCAGAAATAAGGCGGTATCCTGGTATCCGGACCACCGCGCAATTGCAGTGCCCGCCAGAACGCCCGCAAGGGACAGTGGTAATGTGCGGATTCTGGCCGCATTCAGCCAGATCTTAAATTTTTGCAAGTCTATTGTGCGTCTTCGATTGCAATTCGTTTCCCGTCCTTGTAGGAGGCAACAAAGGCATCATTGAAACCCATCGCCACAAGCTCCCGACGGAACTTTTGCGCTTCCTCAAGGGTTTCGAAGTTGCCCACGGAATACGCATAGAATGGATTCGCCTTGACAAAAAGGGAATTGGTAAGGGATTCGGAGGCAAGGCTCAGGTTTTTATCCACAAAGGCCTTGACCTGCACGGAGTAGATGGTTTCCTTTTCGATGAACTTTTTTGCCAGGTAGAATTCGCGCACCAGACTCAGTTCCTCGTTCTGCTGCTTGAGGTTGTCCAGGCGGCCCTTGATGACTTCGAGGCTGTCCAGGGGATAGGTGACGAAGTCCCGGGATTGTTGTTGGACGCTGGAAGTCAACCCCACTGTAAACGAGGCTGCAGCCAGCGCGCCTATCAAAAAAACAGCTGTGATCCCGGCAAAAATATTGCGTTGAATCTTCGAGCGCTTCAGCTCCTTGTTCTTGAACTTTATCTGGTCTAGAAGGCGCTCGTTGATGATCTGCGCCTTGTCGATGTCCTTGTGCAACTCCAGCAGATCGCTTTCTTCGATAAAAGGCATACTCAGGAAATATTAGATGGATACAGGGATAAAAGTAATTAAAATGGGTGGTTCCGGCAAACCTCTTCCGGGATTCTTCCCCCGGTGGTCCAGGTAGTTACCTGTCTTGGCTCCCCCCGTATATTGCCGGCCCTCAGAGGAGGTGGATGCCATCGTCCCGGATGTCGATCCGGCGTTCCCGGTAGAGGATCCCGATACCCTTTTTGAAAAGCTTTTTGCTCATCTGCAATCGATTGCTGATCGCTTCCGGGGCCGATTTGTCGTGGAGGGGAAGCATCCCCCCTGCCGCTTTGAGTTCCGTGAATATCCGTTCGGCCGTCGGCTCGAGTTTTCGGATCCCCAGGGGTTCCAGCACCACGTCCAGTTTGTTGTCTGCACGGACCGTCTTTATATAGCCGGTGGCCGGTTTTCCGATTTCCAGGTTCTTGAAAATCTGGTCAGCGAAAACCAGGCCATGGTGGCGTTGGTTGACAATGACTTCCGTACCCAGGTCGGTGACCCGGTACGGGAGGATACGGACCTCATCGCCTGCAGACAGGGAGACTTCCGTATTATCCAGGTGACGTACAATCCTGGCCGATGCCACCAACCGGAAGGATTTAGGATCCAGGTGGCAATAGACCACATAACTCCTGCCCTTCTCCATCCGTTCCGTTTGTTCCCGGTAGGGCACCAGCAGGTGTTTTTCAAGACCCCAGTTCAGAAAGGCGCCGAACTGGTTCACCTCGGCCACCTCCAGGAACCCGAAGGAGTCCCGGGTAATCAGGGGCTCCAGGGTAGTCGCCACAGGCCGCTCCTCGTGGTCCAGGTAGCAGAACACCCGGATGGTCCCTCCGATTTCGAAATCCTCGGGGACGTATTTGTTGGGCAGCAGGAGGTCGTCGACGTCCTCATCCCCCAGGAAGAGGCCCACCCTGGTGCTTCGTTTGATGGTCAGTGTATTGTAATTCCCCAGCTCAATCATGCCCGATCCTCCATTTTAATCGAATAGCTGCCGGCTCCCGGCCTTCAAAGGTAAACAGATTCCCTGCCGAAATGGCGAACCAGCATGTAATAAACCACGGCGCGGTACTTGTTCCGCTGCGATTTGCCGTAGATCGACAGTACCTCCCGGATGGCGTCCATCAGGGAATCGCTGTCTGCCAGGCCGAGCTTGCCCACCAAAAAATTCTGTCGGACGGTTTCCAACTCCCTGGGGTCCGTACCCGATACTCGGGCCGAATCGTGGTTGTAGATGGAAGGACCGAGGCCTATGGTAACGGCCTTCAGTAAGTCCATATCGGGCTCCTGCTGGAACTTATCCCGAATATCGGCCGCATACAGCGGTATGAGTTCGTCTCTTCTGCTCATGTTGTGGCAACGAAGGTTATTGTATCTGCGCAGGTTCCATAAACCGGCGCCTAAGTTAGGAATTCAAAATAGTCGAGCAAAACCCGGTCGTTTACTTCCCGTGGGGTGCTCACCTCCAGTAATCGGGGGCGCTCCGAAGGCTTCCAGAATTCGGACAGCGCAGCGGATAGTTCCGCGCGGTTTTCGGCCTGCAGGTGATCCAGGCCGTAGGCGTCACAAATTGGCGCGATCTGCCGGTGATGGACGGTTTCAAAGAAGGATGCAAAGGCCGGGCTGTCCTCCTTCCCCGGCAGGATCCTGAAAATGCCCCCTCCTCCGTTGTTGATCACGATAACCCTGAAATCGTTGCGCAGGCTGTTGTTCCAGAGGCCATTGACATCGTACAGGAAACTGAGGTCCCCGCTGAGCAAAAGGGTGGGCCCGGTATAATTATGGGCGGCCCCTATAGCCGTTGAGGTGCTGCCTTCAATCCCGGAAGTCCCCCGGTTGCAAAAAACCGGGTTCTCCGGAGCCATGTCGAACAACTGGGCATAGCGGACCGTGGAACTGTTAGCCAGCTGAACCTGGTAGCCCGGGGGAATGTCCGCGAGGATCCGACCAAAGGCGGCAAAGTCACAGTAAGGAATTTGATCCAGGTAGGTACCCCGGCGCTTTTCATAGGATTCGCGGATGCGGGCCCAGGGCTGCCGGTAGGTCACTTTGGCCGCTGAATTGCCGGTCCGCCCGAGGAAGCTGGCCAGGAAGCCATCCGCATCCGAACGGATATGGCCAGTAAGCGCAAAAAATGTATCATAGGCATTATAGGGGCCCAGGTGCCAGTGCCGCGCAGGCGGATAGGTCCTGAGGAACTGCTTGATTTTTTTGGAAACCACCATCCCCCCGATGGTCAGGAGCAGGTCGGGGCGCAGGGCGGCAAAAGAGGCAGCTGCATTATCGGATTGTTCGATCGGGGCCAGGATGCTGTCGATGCTTGGGAAAAAGTCCTTATGGTGCAGGTTGGAAGTGGTCTCCGTAAATACCAGGATGGATGGATCGGAAGCCAGTTGTTGCTGGACTTCCGGGGAAAGGCCGCCAGGGGGCAGGCTCCCGACCAGGACCATCTTTCGCCCAAGGGCCTGCCAGTCTGTAAGCAACCCCTCCCCTTCCGGCTCCACATTCCTGTTCTTTGGCAGCTTCCGCGGCTCCAGGGGAAGCGGCGGATACGAGCGTGTTCCGTAGAGGGGTTCCTCCAGGGGGATGTTCAGGTGTACAGGCAGGTGCTCCTCCAGGGCCAGACTCAAGGCCGTTTGAATCATCCCTTCGTTTTCCCGCTGAATGCCCGCCTGCATCCGGGTGAGGGCCTCTTCCGACCCGGGTGCTGTCCCGTTCATCCAACGGATTCTGCCGGTTGCATGGGTCACATCCTGTAGGAGGCTGGCCTGGAACCCGATATGTTTGTCGTAAACGCCTTCCTGTCGGATCGTCTGCCCGTCGCCGATGTCTATCTTGTATGCCGGGCGGTCTGCCGAGAGGACCAGGAGGGGGACCCTGCTGTAATAGGCCTCGGCCACGGCCGGATAGTAATTCAGCATGGCGCTTCCCGATGTACATACCAGGGCGGTGGGGATACCGGACTGCTGGCTGAGTCCCAATGCAAAAAAGGCCGCGCTCCGCTCGTCTACCACGCTGAAGCACTCAAAGAAGGGGTCCGAAGTAAACCCCAGGACCAACGGGGCGTTACGCGACCCGGGAGACAAAACCACTTGTCGGATTCCCCAGGCTTTGCAGTAGGTTACCAGGGTATGGGCGGCAGGGATGTCGGTATATCTCATAAACGCTGCAAAAATACGAAGCGCCCCCCTGCTATCCCAGCCTTTGGGACGAATTCTCGAGTACCCGGAGCACCGTCAGGCTCTTGTGCTGAATTTCCTCCCATTCCAGTCCGGGATCCGATTCGGCTGTAATGCCCCCGCCCACATAAACATGGGCGTTACCGGAGCGAAGCTGCATGCACCTCAGGTTGACGTACAGGCGGAAGGAACCCGGTGCCTGAAGCCCTACTTCCCCGAGGTAACCGGCATAGAATTCCCGGTCGAAGTTTTCATGTTTCAGGATGTATTCCCTGGCCGGTCCGGCCGGGAGGCCGCAAACGGCAGGGGTGGGATGCAGGGAGGTGACCAATTTTGCAGCCTGTGCCGTCCCTGCCCGGAAACCAATCCGGGTCTTGAGGTGCCAGAGGGAACCGGCCCGTTCGTTCCTGGTGGGGCCTACCTCGGCCTCCAGCCCGGCCTCCCGGAGTTTTTCCCGGATGTACTGCGCAACCATTTGCTGCTCCCGGTATTCCTTCCCAGTCCAGTCCGGTGCTGCGGTTCCTTTTGCCGGCAGGGTCCCGGCCAGGGCATCCGTACAGCCCTTCTCCCCGTCAAAGGCCATCAATTGTTCCGGGCTGGCCCCCAGCCAGGTACCGGTTTCCGGATGGTGCCACAGGTAGCAAAGGGCCTCCGGGTAGGTATCGCACAAGTGGAAAAACAGCTCCGTGGCAGAACCGGAAAAGGGGACGGAAAACCGCCTCGCCAGGACTACTTTTTCGAGTTCACTGCCCCGGATGGCCCGGATCGCTTCTGCAACAAGTTCCTTGTGGATTTCGCGACCCTCGGGGTCCGGCCGCGGTGAAACGGTTTGCTCACAAGGGGGTCCCGGTTTGTAAGGGGTTCGATAATAGGTATCGGCCTGCAAAAGCACTGCCTGCCGTGAAATAAAATGGAAAGGGGCAAATACGAAACCGGGGCGGTCCATCCCCTCCATTATAGACAGGCGGGAGTCGTCCTGTAACAGGGTAAGGAGTTCGCGCCCACCGGGTTCCCGGTAGACGACCAGCGGAAGCGACGCCTGCAATTGCTCCTCCAACAAAGGCTGGAGGCGGGATAACTTAATTTTCTTTGGGGAGGGCAATGGTGGTAAGTTTACAAAGGGAAATCAGCTCATCTTCGGGACCGGTAACCCGGATCTCCCACAACTGGGTGGTCCTGCCGTGGTGCAGCATGGAGGCACGTGCATAAACAAAGCCCTCGGAGATGCTCCGCAGGTGGTTTGCGGAAATTTCAATCCCCCGGACAAAAAACTTCTGGGCATCCAGGAATACATAGGAAGCAGCACTTGCAACGCTTTCGGCCAGGGCCACGGTCGCACCTCCGTGCAGGATGCCATCCGGCTGGTGTACCCGGGGGGTAACCGGCATGCGGGCGGTCAGGTAGTTTTCACCCACATCCGTAAATTCAATGCCAAGGGTCTCCATCAGCGTATTTTTGCAGATTCCGTTGCAAACCCCGAGGATTTTTTCTTTGTATTGCTCCATGCATTTTACATTTTTGCAAAGGTAAACATTCCCGTAAGAAAGATGTCCGAGCCCGATACGCCTTCCAGCACCCAGAAAGCGGTTTCCTATACCGCCAGCCAGCCCTATTTTACCAGGGGCAGGCGTTCGGCCGACACGCAATCCACCTGGATGGTTTTCCATGGGATCGGGTACCTTGCCCCCCATTTCCTGAAGCACTTTGAGCATCTGGACCCCGATCGCCATTACCTCGTGGCACCCCAGGCCCCCTCCCTCTATTACCAGACGGAATCCTACGACCGCGTAGGCGCCTGCTGGCTGACGCGGAAGCATACGGCCATGCAGATGGAGAACCTGTTGGGGTACCTGGACCAAATAGCTGAAAGTGAAGCCCTGTCCACTGCCGGGCGCCTGGTGTTTTTTGGATACTCTCAGGGGGTGTCCATCGTATGCCGGTGGGTGGCGCAGCGTAAAATCAGCTGTGACCGCATCGTCTTGTATGCCGGAAAAGTCCCGGACGATGTTTCCCCCCGGGATTTTGACCACCTGCCGGATACCTGCCGGGTAGAATTGCTATACGGGGATTCCGATCCCCTTGCCGATAAATGGGATCGCTCCCGGTTGATAGGCCATGCACGGGATGTCTTCGGGTCCCGCCTTAAACCGATTTCCTATGCGGGGGGACACGAATTGCAACGGCAATGGATTCGGGAATAAAAGAGCTGCAGAATGCCCGGGCACACCTGGTCCCGCTCGCGGGAGCCAATTACCGGCTTTTACGGGAAGTTGCGCGGGATCCGGAACTTATCCGCTATTCCCCGGGTATCCTCCATACCCAGGAAGGTTTTGAGGCGTATTTCGGGAAAGCCCTGGCGGAGATGCGACAGGGAATAAGCCTTGTATTCCTGATCCTCGACCGCAAAACCGGCCAATATGCGGGTTCCACCCGCTTCATGCGGATGGACCCGGCCAACCAGGTACTCGAAATCGGTGCCACTTGGATCGCCAAATCCTTTTGGGGGACCGGCCTGAACGGGGCGGTCAAGGAGTTGCTGCTTGCGGAAGCCTTCGGCCAGATGGGGTATGAACGGGTGGAATTCCGGATCGATGAACGCAACCTGCGCTCCAGGAAAGCAGTTGAAAAACTGGGTGCCCGCCTCGAAGGCATCCTTCGCTCCAATGTTTATTTGTCCGATGGATTTAAGAGGAATACCTGCGTGTACGGGCTGCTCCGGGAGGAATGGGCAGACAGCCGAACAGGCCAGTTTGGGTAACCGGGCAGGCTAAAACGGGTTAATCGGGCAGGCTGTCCTTTGCCGCCTTTTCCGGCTGGGGTTGGTAGTACTCGATCTGCCGGACGACCATGGTATTCTGGGGCGTGATGATCTGCCGGATCCAGTTGCCCGGTTTGTGGCCATCCATCTGGTAAACAAAGTTCCGGGTTTCCTTTTTGGCAGTGGCAGCATCCCCTTTGTTCGCCGAATGCGTTACAATGGTCTCGGATTCGGTGAAATTCTGCGGGTTATAGGTAAAATCAATGGTCCTGGATGGCACAAAGGAGCCCTTGTCCCGGTCAAAGGCAAAGGTGACCTCCCGGATGAGCCGGTTTCCGGCATCCATTGTCCGCTCTACCGCCTTTACAGGTTCACCCTGCACAAATTCCTTGGTCAGTTCCGTGGTCTGCACGCCTGCGGGTCCCTGCCGCCGGGAGGTCCGCACTGATTTTTTCAGGTCTCCGTTCTGATAATAACTGGCCGTTTCCTCCTCCTTGAAAACCGTGTATTCCACTGTGGTCTCGTCCACCCCCTCCGCATCGCTGCGGACGATCCGCGACAACCGACCGGCATCCCCAAAGTAATAAACCACCTGCTCCTGGAACGTCCGGTCGTAGGAAACGATGCGTTCCATCAGCCTGGGTGGTCCGGTGGTATCCCGCTGGTAAAAGTGGGCAATGGAGGTCTGCTCATCAAACACCCGGTCCCGGTATACCTCGTCCCTGCGCTCTTTGAGCAGGCTGTCCCGGTAGCGGTAATATGTGATGTCGTAGTCCGTGTCGCTGTAGCGCGTCTCCGATTTGATCAGTTTTCCAACCCTGTCAAATTCGAAGGTTTCCTCCCCGTAATTCGCTTTGACCACACAGGATTTAACCGGGCCCACCAAACTAAAATCGGCTCGGGTGAAGGTCTCGGGTACCTGGGCCTGTGCCAGCAGGGAGAACAGGGTGGTGATCAGTGCGAATTTTGAAGCGTAGTTTGGAATCATAGGGTAAAATTACTGCTTCCGGGTCAAAGGCGGACTCCCGGACCCAAAAATAAAAAAGGGCGGAAATTTTTCCGCCCTTTATGCTAACGCCTTAAAACCGCGTTTCTTATTTCACTTCCTCGAAATCCACGTCTTCCACATTGTCGCCTTCCTTGGCATCCTCCGCGGAAGAAGCGGTATCCGCTCCGGCGTCTGCACCTGTCTGCTGGGCGTCGGCCTGCGCCTTATACATTTCTTCGGAAGCTGCCTTCCAGGCTTCGTTGATCTTGTCAAGGGCGGGCTGGATGACATCCGTGTCCTTGCTTTCGTAGGCCTTCTTGAGCGCTTCAAGGGCAGATTCGATCTCCTGCTTCTTGTCGGCAGACAATTTATCACCGAATTCGCTGAGCTGTTTCTCAGTCTGGAAAATCATCTGGTCCGCCTCGTTGAGCTTGTCTACTTTCTCCTTGGCTTTCTTATCCGCTTCGGCATTGGCTTCCGCCTCTGACTTCATCCTTTGGATTTCCTCTTCGGTCAGTCCGGAAGAAGCTTCGATTCGGATATCCTGGGATTTCCCGGTTGCCTTATCCGTCGCAGACACCTTGATAATCCCGTTGGCATCGATGTCAAAGGTCACCTCGATCTGGGGTGTGCCCCGGGGTGCAGGCGGGATCCCATCCAGGTGGAACCGCCCGATGGTCTTGTTGTCCTTGGCCATCGGACGCTCTCCCTGCAGCACGTGGATTTCCACAGACGGCTGGTTGTCTGCGGCCGTGGAGAACACCTGTGACTTCTTGGTCGGGATGGTGGTGTTCGCCTCGATCAGTTTCGTATTCACGCCGCCCATGGTCTCGATTCCGAGGGACAGGGGGGTTACATCCAAAAGCAGTACATCCTTTACATCCCCGGTCAGCACGCCTCCCTGGATGGCAGCACCAATGGCAACCACCTCATCCGGGTTTACTCCCTTGGAGGGCTTTTTGCCGAAAAATTTCTCGACAGCCTCCTGTACGGCGGGGATCCGGGTGGAACCTCCCACGAGGATGATCTCGTCGATATCGCTCTTGGACAGTCCGGCAGTCTTCAGTGCCGATTCACAGGGCGCGATGGTGCGCTTTACCAGGTCTTCGATCAACTGCTCGAATTTTGCGCGGGACAGCGTACGCACCAGGTGTTTGGGCCCGGAAGAGGTCGCGGTGATATACGGCAGGTTGATTTCAGTCTGGGAAGACGATGACAATTCGATCTTGGCCTTTTCGGCTGCTTCCCGAAGGCGCTGCAACGCCATGGCGTCCTCCCGCAGGTCCATGCTTTCCTCTTTTTTGAACTCATCGGCCAGCCAGTCGATAATTTTCTGGTCCACGTCGTCCCCGCCCAGGTGGGTGTCCCCGTCTGTGGAAAGCACCTCAAACACGCCGTCCCCAAGTTCGAGGATGGAAACGTCATGGGTACCGCCGCCAAAGTCAAAAACCACGATTTTCTGGTCCTGGTCTTTTTTATCCAGTCCGTAAGCGAGGGAGGCCGCGGTCGGCTCGTTGATGATCCGCTCCACTTTCAGGCCGGCAATTTCCCCGGCTTCCTTGGTCGCCTGGCGCTGGGAGTCGTTGAAATAGGCCGGGACGGTGATCACTGCACGGTTGACGGTTTGCCCGAGGTAATCCTCGGCTGTCTTTTTCATTTTCTGGAGGATCATGGCGGAGAGCTCCTGGGGGGTATACAGGCGTCCGTCCACATCCACCCTTGGGGTATTGTTGTCTCCCTTGACCACTTTATAAGGTACCCGTTCTGCCTCCTTCTGGGATTCCGAGTACTTGTTCCCCATAAAGCGCTTGATGGAGTATATCGTTTTGTTCGGGTTGGTAACCGCCTGCCGTTTGGCCGGGTCCCCTACCTTGATCTCGCCGCCTTCGACAAATGCGATAACAGAAGGCGTTGTGCGCTTGCCCTCGGCGTTCGGGATTACCACCGGCTCATTTCCCTCCATAACGGAGACGCAGGAGTTTGTGGTACCTAAATCTATTCCGATAATCTTGCTCATTCCTATAATTTTATAATTAATGTATTGCTTTCCGGTCGTTTACCAGGTGTCAAACAATATGCCATTGCTCAAAAACTGACATACTGTCACTCGTGGCGCCGGAAGGCCGTTTTGCCGGGGTGCCAGGGTCTAGGGGCCACCTGTATATTTTTCCTGAATAATCCGGGGGAACTCTTCCCGGGCTTCGTATTTTCGCAGGTAACCCGAAAACCAATTAAAGTGGAGTGCATCAGTGTCTTTGATATGCTGAAGGTAGGCATCGGACCGTCGAGTTCCCATACCCTGGGCCCCTGGAAGGCCGGCCTTCGGTTCCTGGAAGAATTGCGGCGGACCGAAAAACTGGCACAGGTGACCCGGGTGCGGGTCATGCTGTACGGTTCCCTGTCCCTGACAGGTCGGGGCCACGCCACCGATGTGGCCGTACAAATGGGGCTTACCGGGGCCCAGCCCGAGACCGTTCCCATCGATTCCGTACAACCCACCATCGCCGGCATTCGCGAGCGGGGCGAATTAAACCTGGGCGGCAGCCACTCCATCCCTTTCGATCCGGATTCAGATATTACCTTCCAAAAGAAATTCCTGCCCTTCCACGCCAATGGCCTGACCTACGAAGCGAGCCTGCGCAACGGCAAAAAATGGTCGGAGACCTACTACTCCATCGGGGGCGGCTTCGTCGTCAAAAGAGAACAGGAGAATGCCAGGAGGAAAAAGGAGGCGTTCAACCAGTTTCCCTTTCCCTCCAGCACCGGGGCTGAATTACTGGAACACTGCCATAGTGCAGGTACCAGCATTTCTGAAATCGTCCTCGAAAACGAGCGCTCCCTCCGTTCAGATGAGGAAATCGATGCCGGGCTCCGGCGGATTTGGGAAACCATGCTGGCGTCCATGTACGAAGGATGCCATACCCCCGGGGAACTGCCGGGCGGTTTGAATGTAAAACGGCGCGCTGCCGAGATCTACAAAAACCTCAGGGGGGATTACCCCTATGACGGCCCGGCCAACTGGCCGGAGGCCATCCGGAATACCCGGGTACAGTTCCGGCAGATCCTCAAATGGGTAAGTTGTTTTGCCCTCAGCGTCAACGAGGTGAATGCGAGCCTGGGCCGGATTGTGACGGCTCCCACCAACGGGAGCGCCGGGGTTATTCCGGCCGTCCTCATGTACTATCTGGTAATTGAAAACCACCGGGCGGGCTTCCCGGAGATCAAACGTTTCCTCCTCGTGGCCGGGGAAATCGGCAGCCTGTTCAAAAAGGGGGCCACCATTTCGGCAGCCATGGGGGGATGCCAGGCGGAGATCGGGGTTTCCTCGGCCATGGCGGCCGGGGCGCTCACCGAACTACTCGGCGGGAGTCCTGCCCAGGTTCTGATGGCAGCCGAAATCGCCATGGAACACCACCTGGGGCTGACCTGCGACCCGATCGGGGGGTTGGTGCAAATCCCCTGCATCGAACGCAATTCCATGGGGGCCATTAAGGCCATCAACGCGGCGGAACTTGCCTTTGATTCGGATGCGGCCAGCGCCAAAGTCCCGTTTGACAAGGTGGTGCAGACCATGTGGGAAACGGCGAGGGATATGAATTCCAAATACAAGGAAACCTCGGAGGGCGGCCTGGCAGTGGGGGTAAACCTCAGCGATTGCTGAAGCGTCCCCGGAACGCTTAGTTACAGCCTTCCCGCCGCCTGGTATCGACGATGTAGATGATCTTCCAACCCGATTCACCCCGGAACAGCTGGAAGGAATTCACCCCGCAATGGCTGAATTCCCCCCGGAGGTAGAACTCGTAAGGCGTCCATGCATGCGCCATATTCCCATCAATACGGATCTTGTAGTCGAGCAGGCGTTCCTCTATAGCCACGGAATCCGGGATGCCAGCTATGGATTTCAGGAAATTGCCCATGGGCTCGGTCCTGAGGGCTGCTTTTCCGTCCGGGCCCCTGCCGATGGTTTGAAGCAGTACGGTATCGAATAGCACCGTTTTGATCCTGTTGGTGTCCCGGGCATGGAACCCCTCAAAAAAACGGTCGATACTGGAACGGATCTCCCCTTCCCTGTCTTGCTGGGCCGGAAGGGCGACCTGAAAAATCAAAAATCCAAAGCAAAGGAGCCTTTTCATAAACGCGGGTTTAAGGGTCAAATGTAAGCTATTTCGGAAAATGCACCCGTTTGGCACGCCTGAGGCGGGACGCTAAAAATGCGTACTTTTAAGCCGCAAAACCGCCAAACTATGTCCGTTTCCAAAAAAGAATACAAAAGGGTAACCGTCCGCTCCCTGGTGGAGATGAAACAACAGGGCGAAAAGATTTCCATGCTCACGGCCTACGATTATTCCATGGCCAAAATCGTGGATGCTGCCAATGTGGATGTGATCCTGGTGGGCGACTCGGCCAGCAATGTCATGGCCGGGCACGAAACCACCCTCCCCATTACCCTGGACCAGATGATCTACCACGCCAGTTCGGTGATTCGCGCCGTAAAAAGGGCGCTGGTGGTTGTGGACATCCCCTTTGGTTCCTATCAGAGCGACCCCAAGGAAGCCCTGCGCTCGGCCATCCGGATCATGAAGGAGAGCGGGGCGCACGCGGTCAAAGTGGAAGGCGGGGAGGAAATCAAGGATTCCGTCAAGCGCATCCTCAATGCCGGTATCCCGGTGATGGGCCACCTGGGGCTCACCCCCCAGAGCATTTATAAATTCGGGACGTATACCGTGCGGGCCAAGGAGGAGGCCGAGGCCCGGAAACTGGTGGAAGACGCCAAACTGCTGGAGCGCCTGGGTTGTTTTGCAGTGGTCCTCGAAAAAATACCGGCTGCCCTGACCAAAAAGGTCTCCGAGAAACTGACCATCCCCACCATCGGCATAGGCGCCGGGGTACATGCGGACGGCCAGGTACTGGTCATCCACGATCTGCTCGGGATGACCCATGAGTTCAACCCGCGGTTCCTGAGGCGGTACATGAACCTCTACGACGAGATGGGCAAAGCCATCGGCCAGTATGTGGGCGATGTGAAATCCCGGAGTTTTCCGAATCCGGAAGAACAGTACTGAAAGCATGAACGGCCCAGCCACCGAGCCCGGGAACCTGCGTGTCCTTTTCGAAGACAACCACCTGATCGCCGTTGACAAACGCGTGGGGGATATTGTCCAGGGTGACAAAACAGGAGACACCCCCCTGCCCGAAGTAATCAAGGAATACCTCAGGGAAAAATACGAAAAGCCCGGGGCAGTTTTCCTGGGCGTTATCCACCGCCTGGACCGGCCAACCACGGGTATCGTAGTCTTTGCCCGTACCTCCAAGGCGCTCAGCCGGATGAACCGCCTGTTCGCATCCCGGGAAACACACAAAACCTATTGGGCCCTTGTTGCCAACCCGCCACCGGAAGCCACAGGCCGCCTGGAACACTGGCTGGTGCGCAACCGCAAACAGAATAAATCCTATGCCCGGGAACAGGCAACGCCCGAGGCCAAAAAAGCGGTGCTAAACTACCGGATACTGCGCAGCCTGGATAGGTATTACCTGTTGGAGATCGACCTTGAAACCGGACGTCACCACCAGATCCGGGCACAACTGGCAGCCATCGGCTGCCCCATCAAAGGCGACCTGAAATACGGTTTTCCCAGGAGCAACCCGGATGGGGGGATCCACCTGCACGCGCGCCGCCTGGAATTCATCCACCCGGTCCGGAAGGAACTCGTGACGATCGTCTGCGATCCCACCGGGGACCCCCTGTGGGATGCCTGTAAGGGCGCCTGACCCGGAATACCCTTTAACGCGCCATGGCCAGCGCCTTCTCCCGGATGATGTCGGCCACCGGCCTTCCCTGCAGATGGCTCTCCAGCCAGGAGAGGATATCCAGGTACAGGAAAGCGCGCTTTTCGTAGGGGTGGTCCTCATATACTTTGAGGCGGTCGTGGAGTTCCTGGAAGGCATCTTTCAGCTCATGAGGGTAAATGGACCCCATTTTCCGGAGGAACTTGATCATTTCCCGCTGCACCTCATGCAACTCGTTCATTTTGAGCAGGAACTTGTAGGTGCTCTTCAGCTGCACCTCCAGGTGGTAGTCCATACCGGCCTCGTAATGTGCCACCAGGCTTAGGACACGCGCAAAACACATCAGGTCCTCCCGGACTTTCATGCTCTTGTTCTGGATGATCCGCTTGAGGTACTGGATACAGGATTTGTTGTCCCCATTGCCAAAATACAGGCAGGCGATCTTGTAGTAAAACAGCATGACATGGTGTTGGTCCAGTCGCTGGCGGTGCTTGGCGATGCCGTACTCCACGATCCGAACCAACTGCAACCCCTTCTTAAAAGTCCCTTCGAGGAAATGCAGGTTCAGTTTGTTGGCGTTCACATAGAGGAAACTCAATGAAGCGACGTTGTCGTTCCTGGGAAAATCCTTGCCGGAGATCACGGCCTCCATATGTTCCAGGGTGCTTCGGAACTGGCTGCTGTAACGGACAAAGAAGAGGGATTCCAGCAGGTAATTGTTGCCCTTGAGGTAAAAAACGGGGTTCAGGCAGATTTGTTCCGGGTTATCGTTGAATAGGGTCACCCACTTATTGGCATAGCGATAGGCCGAGAGGAAATCCTGTATCAGGAAACTGTACCAAAGGTGTGCCTTGTAAAGCCACAGCTTTTCCCGAAAACCGAGCTGGTCCAGCCGGTATTCCGGCAGGTGCTGGTCAAAGTATTCCGTTACCTTCCGGTAGTCTTCATCGTTGCGCACATAGCCTACCTGCAGCATCATTCCGTAGAGTTGCAGGGAAAGGTTGGACAACTTGCTGGTGATATTGTTCAGTTCCGCGAGGTGTTCCGCTTCCGAGGTGAGTTCCCTGGCCCGGTCCGGGATGCTCCGGGTAATGTACTGGGTTTCTATGATTTTCTCCAGTTCCACGATTTCGAAGGCGATGTTCTTCTCCTCGTGCTCAATCGCGGTGGACTTTACTTTTTCGAGGATTTTGAGGCTTTGCTTGTAGAGGCCCTTCTGGTATAGGATGGTGGCAAAATCGAGTTGCTCCCGGATCTGGACCCGGATGCTCTGGTTGACCGGGTTCAGCCGCAGGCTGATCAGTATCTGTTTGTAGAGGTGCGCCTTCAGGTTCGAAAGCTGGGATTTCTTGACAATCCCGCTGTCCAGGATGGCGTCTTCATCATATGCCTTCAGCTTGTCCAGCAGGTTGAACAGGGCAAGGAATTTTGCATCCGCATTCACCCCCAGCCGCCCCACGTACAGCTTGAACTGGCGCTTTTCCGATTTGGACAGGGATTTGACCAAAACGAACAGGGCATCTTTATGGGCATTCGTCATCGTAAAAAATATATATTAACCAATTGAAATAGAGCGTAATACAATAGTCCAATTGGTCCTTAACGTTGTAAATGGGCACCCGGATTCCCGATTTTCCGCCCCGGTCCCACTATATTCGTTGTTTGGTGATTAAATGTATGTAAATATAATGAGCAAAGATAGAGTACAGATTTTTGACACAACCCTTCGGGATGGCGAACAGGTCCCGGGTTGCAAACTGGATACGGAGCAGAAACTGATAATCGCCGAACGCCTGGACCAACTGGGGGTAGATGTGATTGAGGCGGGGTTCCCTATCTCGAGCCCCGGCGACTTTAAATCGGTATCCGAAATTTCCCGCCTGGTTAAAAATGCCACTGTTTGCGGTCTTACCCGGGCAGTTAAAAAAGATATCGAGGTGGCTGCTGAAGCCATCAAGCATGCCCGCAGGCCACGGATCCATACCGGGATCGGCACCTCCGAGTCACATATCAAATTTAAATTCAATTCCACCCAGGATGAAGTGATGCGCCGCGCCGTCGAAGCCGTGCGGTACGCAAAAACCTTTGTGGAGGATGTGGAATTCTATGCCGAGGACGCCGGGCGCACGGACAATGAATACCTCGCACGCATTTGCGAGGCGGTCATTGAAGCCGGGGCCACGGTACTGAATATTCCGGATACCACGGGTTACTGCCTGCCGGAGGAATACGGGGCCAAAATGAAATACCTGAAGGAAAACGTCAAGGGGATCGACAAAGCGATCCTTTCCTGCCACTGCCACAACGACCTGGGCCTGGCCACCGCCAATTCCATCGCCGGGGTGATCAACGGGGCCCGGCAGATCGAGTGCACCATCAACGGGATTGGGGAACGCGCGGGGAACACCTCCCTGGAAGAGGTCGTGATGATCCTACGCCAGCATCCCCACCTGAACCTGGACACCGGTATCAACAGCAAACTGCTTTACGATACCAGCCAAATGGTATCCCAGAAAATGGGAATGCCCGTACAGCCCAACAAGGCCATTGTGGGCTCCAACGCCTTTGCACACAGTTCCGGTATCCACCAGGACGGGGTGATCAAGAAACGGGAGACCTATGAGATCATCGACCCGGTGGATGTGGGGGTAACCGAATCCTCCATCGTGCTGACCGCGCGGAGCGGGCGGGCCGCCCTGGCCTACCGGGCCAAAAAAGTGGGTTATGAACTCACCAAGGTCCAGCTGGACAAGGTCTACGAACAATTCCTGGAATTTGCCGACCGCAAGAAAGAAATCGAAGATGCCGACATCCACAAGATCGTGGAGGCATCCGGTGTTAATATTGAAAGTATCGCTTGATGAAATTGAAAATCGCATTGCTCCCGGGTGACGGGATCGGTCCCGAGGTAGCCGCGCAGGCAGTAGCCTGCCTGCAGGCAGTCGAAGAAACCTTCGGGCATCAGTTTGAATTTACCGAGGCGCCGGTCGGGGCCATTGCCATCGACCAAACAGGGGACCCCCTGCCGGAAGCTACCCTGGACCTGTGCAAGGCTTCGGACGCCGTGCTGTTCGGGGCCATCGGAGACCCGAAATACGACAACGACCCGGCAGCCAAGGTCCGCCCTGAACAGGGACTGCTGCGCCTCAGGAAGGAACTCGGGCTCTTCAGCAACATCCGCCCGGTAAAGGTCTTCCCCACGCTGATCGATAAGTCGCCCCTTCGGAAAGAGCGGATTGCCAATACGGATTTTGTGATCTACCGGGAACTTACCGGGGGGATCTACTTCGGGGAAAAATTCCTGAGCGAGGACGGCAACACGGCCTCCGACCTGTGTATCTACAGTGAAGAGGAAATCAGCCGGATTGCCCACCTGGCCTTCAAGGCGGCCAAAACCCGCCGCAACAAACTCACCCTGGTGGACAAAGCCAACGTGCTGGAATCCTCCCGTTTGTGGAGGCGCGTGGTAACCCGCATCGGCGAGAGCTACCCGGAAGTGGAACTGCACTACCTCTTCGTGGACAATGCGGCCATGCAGATGATCTTGAACCCCAGCCAGTTTGACGTGATCCTGACAGAAAATATGTTCGGGGATATCCTTTCGGATGAAGGCAGTGTGATTGGCGGTTCCATCGGACTCCTGCCGTCTGCATCCGTAGGGGAAACCAGCGCCATGTTTGAGCCCATCCACGGTTCCTACCCGCAGGCCACCGGGAAGAACATTGCCAACCCGATCGCTTCCATCCTCTCTGCTGCCATGCTGTTGGATCATTTTGGCCTCGACGAGGAAGCTGCAGCGGTGGTAAGTTCGGTAAACAAAGCCCTGAAAAAAGGGATGGTAACCCCGGACCTGGACCCGCAGAGCAAATACGGAACAGACGATGTAGGTCATTTTATCGCAGGGCACATCAGCGATTCGGACGATTTCAAGGGACTGAACCAGGAGAATATCGGCCTGGGCAAATCCACGATCATCTGACGGCTGCCTACCTGTAAAAACCACCCCCCCACCGTACACGGCTGAGGGGGTTTTCTTTTTGCGCATGCCCCGGCGCAAGGTGGAATATTGCGACATTGTTTTATCTTTGGTGGCTTAAAGCAGCGGAATGAAAATCTCCTACAACTGGTTGCGGCAGTTTATCGAAATTGACTGGCCGGTCGAAAAAACCGCAGAACTCCTGACCGATCTGGGGTTGGAGGTGGAGGGCATTACCCCTTTCGAGTCCATCCCGGGCGGATTAAAGGGCATTGTGGTGGGGGATGTACTCAGCTGCAAGAAGCACCCCAATGCCGATAAGCTGTCGCTCTGCCAGGTGGATGTCGGCGGCGAGAAGCCCGTACAGATCGTTTGCGGGGCACCCAATGTGGCAAAAGGGCAAAAAGTGCCGGTGGCCACCATTGGCACCACCCTGCTGGATGCAGACGGGAATCCCTGGAAAATAAAAAAGGGGAAAATACGCGGGGAAGAAAGCCATGGCATGATCTGCGCCGAAGACGAGATTGGCCTGGGCGACAGCCATGACGGCATCCTGGTGCTCGATACCGATACGCCAGCCGGCACCCCATGCAGCGAACTCTTTGAGATGGAATCGGACCAGGTCCTGGAAATCGGGCTGACGCCGAACCGTGCAGATGCGATGAGCCATTACGGGGTGGCCCGCGACCTCAGGGCCGGGCTCAAGCAGCAAAAGCTCTCCCGGGAACTGATCACCCCATCGGTGAGCAATTTCCATGTAGACAACCGTTCCCGCCGGATTGAGGTTCAGGTCGAAAACCCGGACCTCGCCCCGCGCTACTGCGGGGTAACCATCAGCAACCTGATAGTACAGGAATCCCCTGACTGGCTCCGCAACCGGCTTCGCTCCATTGGCCTGAGCCCGATCAACAATGTGGTGGATGTCACCAACTACGTGTTGCACGAACTGGGACAACCCCTTCACGCCTTCGATGCCGACCGCATCTACGGTAAAAAAATCGTGGTGAAAACCACCGAGGCAGGGACGCGGTTTATGACACTGGACGGGGAAGAGCGGATCCTGCACGAGGAGGACCTGATGATCTGTGATGCGGAAAAACCCATGTGTATTGCCGGGGTTTTCGGGGGCATCAATACAGGGGTTACTGCGGACACCCGGAACATCTTCCTGGAGAGCGCCTATTTTGACCCGGTATCGATCCGTAAAACGGCAAAAAGGCATGCGTTGAATACCGATGCATCCTTCCGTTTTGAAAGGGGTATCGATATCAACAACGTGGAATACGCGCTACTACGGGCGGCCATATTGATCCGCGATATTGCCGGGGGGGAAATCAGTTCCGATGCGGTGGACCTCTACCCCAAAAAGATGCCGGACCACAACGTCTTTCTCACCTATGAGAAAATCCATCAACTCGTGGGAACTGAAATCCCGAGGGATACAGTGATTTCCATCCTGGCATCCCTGGATATACAGGTCAAGAGCGTGACGGAATCCGGACTGGGACTGGTAATCCCGTTTTACCGGGTGGATGTGCGGAGGGAAGTGGATGTGATCGAGGAGATCCTCCGGGTATACGGTTATAACAATGTCCCGGACAAAACAAAGTTTACGGCCTCCATCCTGCCCCAGCCACCACGCGCTCCCCATCGGCTGCAGGATCGGATCAGCGGGCGCCTGGCGGCGCTTGGTTTTGACGAAATCCTGGGGAACAGCCTTTGCAACCCCTCCAGCAACGCCCTCCTGGGACTCCCCCCGACTTCCGAAATAACCCTGTTGAACCCCCTGAGCAAGGAATTGTCTGCCCTGAGGCAGGACATGCTCTTTACGGGGCTCAGCGCAATTGCCCATAACCTCAACCGCCGCCAGCAGGACCTGAGGCTTTTTGAATTTGGGAATACCTACCACCGGTCGGATGGCCATTGGCAGGAAAATGAACGCCTCTCCGTATTGCTTACAGGCGATACCCACCGGGATCACTGGGGGGCCCCCGGACGCCCGCAGGGCTTCTTTGACCTGAAAGCAGTGGTGGCCCATATTACCGAGAGCCTGGGGGTAGCCTCTCGGCAGGAGCTACCCGTTGCCGATCCGCGTTTCACGGAATGTCTGGAGATAACATCGGGGGGTAAAACCATCGCCCGTCTCGGCACGGTACATCCGGGTTTGCTGAAGGCCTTTGAAATCCGTCAGGAGGTGCTCTATGCGGATCTCGACTGGGAAACACTGGTAAGCCATGTGCCCCAGGTGGATATTGCCTATGAGGAAATTCCGAAATTTCCGGAAGTCCGCCGCGACCTTGCCCTGTTGCTGGATGCCTCAGTGTCCTTCCGGCAGTTGCACGAATTAGCCTTTAAAAACGGCAAGAAGCTCCTCAGGGACGTCCAGTTATTCGATGTGTATACCGGGGATAAATTGCCGGAAGGCAAGAAGTCCTATGCCCTCAGCTTTGTGTTGCAGGACCCGAAAAAAACGCTGGCGGACAAGCAAATCGATTCGGTGATGAACGGCCTTCAGCGGGTTTTTGAAAAGGAACTGGGCGCGGAATTGCGCGGGTAGGCTCACAGCGGCCTGGGAAGCACGACCGTGTCAATTTCGTGGAAGACCAGGCGGGTATTGATATTGTCCGCACATACAATACGTGCCCGGTTCCCGGAACAATCTGTGAGGTAAATGTCGGATCCTTCCAGGGTAGCAATCAATTCTTCGCCCTGAACCGTTGTGAACCGCGTGGTCCCCTTGCCCCGGCTCAATGCCTTTAGTATCCTGGAGGCTGTCAGTTCCCCTGCTACGATATGATACGCCACCAAAGCCTTAAGATCTCGTTTGTTTTCAGGGTCCAGCCACTCCCGGACGCGGGAAGGGTCCAGTTTGTGAAATGCCTCGTCAGAAGGTGCGAAAATGGTGAACCCCCCGGCCTTGAGCACTTCCATCAGGTCAGCCGCTTCCACGGCGGCCAGCAGGGTGGGAAACTGCTCGGACGCAAGTCCCGGTAAGGATGCCCGAACCACCGGTTCCGGCGGGGGCTCCTGGGACCATCCCATTGGGGCGAAGGAGAGTGATGCTGCCAGCAGCAAAAGTCCAAAGCGGTTAAACATGCAAAGCTAGATTTCGGGGTTGAAACGCCTTCTCGATGAACGGTAGGGTTTCTTCGACAATATACATAAATTGATGGTTTGGCCCAATACCCGTTCCCCTCCAATCTGCATTTAACATTTCTTTAACCTTTAACCGGGTACCGGCGCATTTGACTCCCACGGTCCCATTATGTATTTTTGAGAGATTGCTAAAAGAAAATTCATGTTGAAGCGGACTAATATCGAGACCCAGCTGCAGGCGCTCCGGGAACGGGATCTGCGTGATTCCCAGCTGACCAACTTACTGGAAGCCCTGCAAATAGAGGCACCCCCTATCCCCTCTCAGGAGGCGGGTACAGGTAGCCCGGAAATCCGGGCTGCAAATTCCTTTGACTTTGACCTGTTGGAGTCCGGCCGGATCTACCGCCTGGACCAGATACGTTCCATATGTATCGATTACAGGTTGCGGTTCCTGGATTTGAAATATTTCAAACCCCGGCTTCCCCAAAGTGCCAAAGTGGCCATAACGGCACTTGAAGCACACCACGATACGCGCCTGGAAGGGCTAAAGATCATCGCTCCTTCGCGCCTGTTCAAGCTGGAGGACCGGGACGACCCGTTGCTCTTTGTTCCCCTTGGCAACGATTACTTTTACCTGGTGCACAAATGGGGGGACGACCTGCATCCACTGCGGCGTTTACTGGTTTGGCCCTTCCGGAATATCGTCAATCTGACCCTGGTGGTCCTGTTGGCCAGTTACCTGCTCTCTCTGATGGTGCCCGGCGGGTTGTTTTCAAAAAACGACAGCGCGGCGGAATTCTGGATAATTTTCTTCTTTATGTTCAAATCCCTGGCTGCAGTGGTTATTTTTTACGGTTTTGCACTGGGAAAAAACTTTAATCCGGCCATCTGGAACAGTAAATATTTCAACGCCTGAATACAGGAATCACTGCCCGAGGATGACAAACGGTGCAGCGGGTAATTCAATGTGGTCCAGATACCGGAATTCCCCGTCGATTTGGAGGCGGAGCATTCCGCCCCTTCCGGGGTCCGAGGCCCTGCGGTAACCCACCAGCAGCAGTCCGTTGAGGCGGTCGTAGCCCACAGCGCTGGCCGTACCAATATCGAGTTCATTCCCCAGTTGTCCGGGGGTCAGGAAGTTGTCGAAATAATAAATCCTCAGGGTACGCCCCGGGAAGTCATATACGGCTGCCGCCGAGACTCCTGCCCAGGGACCTTCAGTAACCGGGTAGGTATAGAACAGGCGTTCGCCAGTTGCATCTGAAAACGGATTCTGGTTACAGAACCCGGGCCGGAAGGAATCCTGGTAGCGAATCTTTTCCAGATTGGTCAGGGAATCCATGTCCAGGAGCTGGTGCAGGTCGGGGTAACCGATGAGCAGGCTGCTTTGTCCGACACGGGTCAGTGACCGCGCCCCGGGTTCCAGGGCCAGGTCCTCCAGGATTTCCATGTTCCCGGCATGCACAACCACCAGCCTGCTGGAATTACCTTCTGTCAGTTCGTTCGTGACCAGTACGTAAATACGATTTCCGTCCGTTTCAAGGTCTACAGGCTGTCCTTCAAGGATCAGGTCGGCGGGCGCACCCCCTTCCAGGGGGAATTTACGCAAGATGTAGGCAGGGGGTTTTTCGCCATTCTCTGTATTGCGGATGGCCAGGAAAAGTGTGGTGCCCGCATGCGCAATGGACAACAAATCGGATTTGCACGGATCGAATCCGGCGAGCACTTCCCCGGTGAGGAGGATTTGTTCCGGGTACCGGTAAAGGCCGGCACGGCCATCGCAGGGTGACTGCCCGGTAACAAAACTCAGTCCCCCGGGGTTTCGGTAAAACAATTCGGGAAGCGATTCCCCCGAATAGACTTCACTGCCCCCTGAAAGTTCAATTCCTTCGGAATCCGAACTGAGAAGAGCGGTTCCGAGCGTTCCCCCGGAACCAGTCAGAACGGTGTAATCGGCAGGACGCAAAACGCTTTCAGGCGTCTCTCCCCCGGATGAATCAGGCGTTGTACAGCTCCCCACCAGCCATAGTCCCGCCAGTAGTAACGGCAGGTAGGCTTTCATTTGTCATTGAATTAATATGACGGGGCCGTTTCAGGCCGGGACGCCGTATAACTTCTGGCGTTGTTCCCGAATCGCAGTGTCCGACATATAATCATCAAACGTCAAATAGCGGTCAATAGTATACGTAGGGGTGAGTTCCACAATCCGATTGGCAACGGTCTGCGCAAACTGGTGGTCATGGGTGGTGAACAACACTGTGCCCTTGAATTGCTTCAGGGAGTTGTTAAAAGCCGTGATACTCTCAAGGTCCAGGTGGTTGGTCGGTTCGTCCAGCAGGAGTACGTTCGCCCGCTGCATCATCATCCGGCTGAGCATGCAACGCACTTTTTCGCCCCCTGAAAGGACGGTGCATTTTTTCAGTGCTTCCTCCCCGCTGAAAAGCATTTTGCCCAGGAAACCCCGCAGGAAGACCTCTTCTTTTTCCTCCTGGGTCTTGGCCCATTGGCGCAACCAGTCTACCAGGTTGAGGTCCTGGTCGAAAAAGGCGCTGTTATCGGCCGGCAGGTACGAGGTGGACGTTGTCACCCCCCAGGAAAACGTACCCGTATCCGGTTTGCGATTTCCGGCAATAATTTCATAGAAAGCGGTGGTTGCCCTGGAATCCCTGGAGATGAGGGCTACCTTGTCACCCTTAGCCAGGTTTAATTCGCCCTTCTGGAAAAGCCATTCTCCCTCCTCGCTGCGGGCGCCTAGGTTTTCGACATGGAGAATCTGGTCCCCGGCCTCCCGTTCGCGTTCAAAAATAATGGCGGGATACCTCCGGCTCGAAGGCCGGATATCCTCCACGCGAAGTTTTTCGAGCATTTTTTTCCGGGAGGTGGCCTGTTTGCTCTTGGCCACGTTGGCACTGAACCGCTGGATAAATTCCTGCAGTTCCTTGGCTTTTTCCTCTGCCTTGCGGTTTTGCTGGGCCCGCTGACGGGCAGCCAACTGACTGCTTTCATACCAGAAGGTGTAATTTCCGCTATACAGGTTCATTTTCCCAAAGTCGATATCCGCAATATGCGTACAGACCGCATCCAGGAAATGACGGTCGTGGGAAACCACGATCACCAGGTTCTCGTAATCGGCCAGGAAGTTCTCCAGCCATTGGATGGTATCGTAATCCAGGTCGTTTGTAGGCTCATCCATCACCAGCACATCCGGGTTGCCAAAAAGTGCCTGGGCCAGCAGCACACGCACCTTGAGCTTTGCCTCCATTTCTGACATGGTGGAATAATGCAGGTCTTCCCGGATCCCGAGGTTGGAGAGCAGGGCCGCTGCATCGCTTTCGGCGTTCCATCCGTTCATCTCCTCAAAGGCCACCTGCAACTCCCCGATCCGCTCTGCATTGGCATCGTCGTAATCCGCGTAGAGTGCATCCATTTCGGTCTTGATCTCAAAAAGGGGTTTGTTCCCCATGAGGACCGTTTCCAGGACGCCGTGCCCGTCATGGGCATTGTGGTTCTGCTCCAGCACGGACATGCGTTTTCCCGGTTCCAGGTGGACGTGTCCCGACGTGGGGTCCACATCGCCGGAAAGGATCCGTAGGAAAGTGGACTTACCGGCCCCGTTAGCCCCGATAACACCGTAGCAATTCCCAGGGTTGAAGGTGGCGTTTACCTCATCGAAGAGCACGCGTTTCCCAAATTGGACCGACAAGTTCGAAACCGATAGCATAGGCTGCTGTTTAAAATTTTGGCAAAAGTAATCAATAATCCACCGAACACCCATGAAAACAACTTGTTAAAATCAGGACCCGCAAATGCCTGATACTCCATTTTTAACTAGCCATTAACAGGCGGACCATGGGTGTTTCAGTAGTTTTGTTTAGGAATTTGCAGATGCGATCTATGCTGAAAAAATACATTTTTGTCTTTCTTCTCGTACTGGTGTGTTCCTGTGGGGATTCAGATCCGCAATCTTCAGCCGTTTTTATTGGGGGTGAAATTGTCAACCCAACGGCCAACAACGTGGTGCTTTTCAAAGGGGAAACGGCGGTGGATTCGGCCTTTCTCGACGAAAATAACCGTTTTGAAATCCGCGTGGATTCGCTGGAGGATGGCCTGTATTATTTCCTGCACAAACCGGAAATGCAATACGTTTACCTGGAGCAGGGCGACAGCCTGCAAATCCGGCTCAACACGGTGGCGTTTGACGAGTCCCTGATCTTTTCGGGCCGGGGCGAGGTGATCAACAACTTCCAATTGGAGGTTTTCCTGGATACTGAAAAAGAGGAACAGGTGATCCGCGAGGCCTTTTTTCAATTGGAACCCCAGTCATTCAGTGCCAAACTGGATTCCCTCAGCGACCGGAAGGTAGCACAGCTCAACGAGTTGCAGGAGGAAGAAGGTTTTTCAAAAGCAGCCTACGATCTGGCCTATGCCAGTATCCGCTACAAATACTGGACCTTCAAGGAGGGATACCCATTCTGGCACCGCCGGGCTTCTGACGATAAAACCCTCCACAGTCTCCCCGATGATTTTTATGCGTACCGGGACCAGGTTTCCTACAGCGACCCGCAGTTGACCTACCTGCGCCCCTATTACGATTTTATGAAATTCCATATCGGGAACCTGGCCTTTATGGGGTGCAAGGAGGCTTGCGGGGAAAAAGTCACCAGGGTCACCAACCAGTTGCACTTCAACCGGCACCAGCTGCAGCTGATAGACAGCCTGGTGCATCAGGAAACCCTCAGGGACAACCTTTTCCGAACAGTTGCCATCGAATACCTGCTCAAGCATGATTCAGAGGAGAATTTTGAGGTCTTTATGGAGGATTTCCACCAGCGTTCCGCCAACAACCGACACCTGCCGGAAATAGCCCGCCTGGGCCAGGATATCCGGAACCTGAGACCCAACAACCCCCTGCCCCCGCTGCAGGTTGTGGATGTACAAGGCGAACAGCACTGGTTGCGGGACATCCCCAGGGAAGGTCAGCAAATCGTCTTTTATTTCTGGTCAGGGCCCGAGCAGCGTCATTTAAAAAATATTACCCAAAGGGTTCGTCAATTGCAGGAACACCACCCCGAATACCGCTACGTGGGAATCTGCATGCGCACGGACATGGATCAGTGGAAAAGCCTGATGGCCTCCTACAGTCTGGATCCAGGCGACCAGTTCCTGGCGCCGGATTACGAACAATTTGCGCACGCTCTGGTCGTCTACAACCCGTATAAGAGCGTTATAGCCAAAGATGGTATCATCATTGATGGTTTCGCCAACCTGAATACCTCCTTCTAAAGTACCTATTCAAAGGATTTCTTGGGGGGATACAGGGGATCCTCTGAACCCCAACTTCAAAGAATCTGTTCAGGAGTTCTTTAGGTGCTATTCGGTTTTAGTACCCTTCCGCTTCATTAGTAGCCTTCCCCTTTATGAGTTGCCCTTGCGGTAATCGGCAAGGAATTTTTCCAGGCCGATATCGGTCAGCGGGTGCTTGAGCAGGCCTTCGATTGCAGAAAGCGGGCCGGTCATTACATCCGCACCGATCTTGGCACAATCGATGACATGCATGGTATGCCGGATGGAGGCCGCCAGGATTTCCGTACTATACCCGTAGTTGTCATAGATTTCGCGGATTTCCGCGATGAGGTGCAACCCGTCTGTGGAAATGTCGTCCAGCCGCCCGATAAAGGGGGAAACATAAGTGGCCCCGGCTTTGGCAGCCAGAAGGGCCTGGCCTGCCGAAAAGACAAGCGTGCAGTTGGTCCGGATCCCCTTGTCAGAAAAATATTTTAACGCCTTTACGCCATCGCGGATCATGGGCACCTTGACGACGATCTGCTCGTGCAATTCAGTGAGTTCCTCCCCCTCGGCAATAATTTCATCAAAGGTGGTGGCAATCACCTCGGCCGAAACATCCCCGCCATCCACGATGTTGCAGATATCGATATAGTGTTTGAAGATGTTGTCCTTGCCGGTAATCCCCTCTTTGGCCATCAGCGAGGGATTGGTGGTGACCCCGTCCAGTACGCCAAGGGCCTGCGCTTCGCGAATCTGGTCCAGGTTGGCGGTATCGATAAAAAATTTCATACGTATGTCTTCTTTAAGATTTCCCGGTGCAAAACGCACCGTACAAAACTACAATTTATAATGCTTTAGGAGCAAGCGCTCGAATATTTTATCCGGCAGGAGCCGCTTGAGGCTGAGGGAAAAACGCTGCATGGGGCTGCCAACCGCATAGTGCACCTTCGGATTTTTCTTTTGCAGGATTCCATGGATCTTCCGGGCTACCTCCATGGGGTCATTTCCCGAATCGACATGGTCATTCATGAGGTCCAGGCTGTTCCCATACGTCTCCCGATAAGGGGAATTTTCCCTAAGCGGGCTGTGGAAGCGACCTGCAGCTATATTGGTGGAATAGTCCCCCGGTGCCAGGGTGCACATCAGGATCCCGAAACTCCGCAGTTCCATCCGGTACGCCTCCGTTGCAATACCCAGGGCCGACTTCCCGGCACTGTATACGCCCCGGTACGGCAACCCCATATACCCTGCAATCGAAGTAATGTTTACGATAAAGCCCTCCCCCTGCTTCCTCATAGCCGGCACTACGCTGCGGATGACACGGAGAGGTCCGTGAAAATTCGTTTCCATGGCATCCAGGCAGGCCTCGTGGGGAGTCTCCTCGAGCGGGCCGGTAATCCCCACCCCGGCATTATTGATCAGGATGTCGATGCGCCCTTCCTGTCGGAGCAGTTCCGCTACCGCTTCCTGCACGGAGGCTTCTTCCCTTACGTCCATCCGGAGGAACCGGACTGCCCCGGCACCGGAAATGCGCGAGGGGTTCCGGGAAGTGCCATAGACGCGATATCCCTTCCCGGCAAGAAAATTAGCAGTTGCTTCACCCAGGCCGGAGGAAGCTCCGGTAATGAGTACGACTCCCTTATTTTTCATGTTTCCAAATTACGGATAAAACGATGGATTTTGCAGCCCGGAGCACCGGCAGCCCAGAATTTCGGGCATAAAAAAAACGGCAAGCTACCTACATCGCACCGCTACGACCGCATACCCTTGCTGCGTTCCCGCCCTGGGGGATTCTGCAGGAGCTGGTCGTGTAGGACTTGCCGCGCGCAAATATACGATCTTTTGTTTTTGGGACAATGGAAATGCATCCGTAATTTAGCAACTGATCCGGGCGGCCTGCCCATATTTTTATTTGCAAGAAATGATTATGACGTATTGGAAAATAAGCTTATCCGGGCTACTGCTCGGACTCTTCCTGGGATGTGGCGGGAACGACCCCTCCAGGGATTTTGCCATCGAACTCGGTGAGGGCGGTAAGAAATTCACGCATAACCAGGAGGTATCCATCGGGCTCCGGAACACGTCCGGGCTTGAAGTGGACTCGGTCCGGTATTTCCTGGACGGAAGCCCTCTGGCCCTGCAGGATGGCAGGGCGGTGCTGGCATCCCGTACCCTGGGCGAAAAATCGCTGGAGGCCAGGATCCATGCCGGCGGTACCCTTATTCGCGTCGAAAAAGACTTTGACCTTTTGGCCGAAAAGGCGCCCGAAATCTATACCTACGAGATACTGAATACCTATCCCCACGACCAGGAGGCCTTTACGCAGGGATTGGAATTCCGGGGGGATACGCTGTATGAAAGCACGGGACAGAGGGGATATTCCAGCCTTCGCAAGGTGGATTACCGGTCCGGGGAGATCCTGGCACAAACAGACCTGTCCGACAACTATTTCGGCGAAGGGATCAGCCTGCTCGGGGATACGCTCTACATGCTTACCTGGCAGAGCAAAACGGGCTTCCTGTTCGATCCGGATACCCTGGAAAAACTCGGCAACTTTGCTTATGGGGAAAGCAAAGAGGGCTGGGGGCTGTGCAACGACGGGCAGGTGCTATACAAGAGCGATGGCAGCCAGCGGATCTGGAAACTCGACCCCCGGACGCTCCGCGAAATCGGCCATATCGAAACCGTGACCGATAAGTCCGTTTTCAACAAGGCCAATGAACTCGAATTTGTCAACGGGAAAATCTACGCCAACGTGTGGCAAAAACCGAGCATGATGATTATTGACGCCGCCAGCGGGGCTATTGAGGGCGTGGTCAACTTCGGGGGGTTGGAAAAAAAAGTAACCCAGCACGACCGCCTGGATGTATTTAACGGGGTAGCCTACCACGCGGGCAGGGGGTCCTTCTTTGTGACGGGCAAGCGCTGGGACAAACTCTTTGAGGTCCGCATTGTAAAACGCGAGCCATGAGGCGGTATACGAAGCAGATTCAGGTTGTCGAAACCGACCTGGACGAGCTCAACCACGTCAACAACATCCGCTACCTGGAGTGGGTGCTCCAAATAGCCGGAGAACATTGGGCAACCCTCACCAGACCGGACTGGGAAGCGTCCTTCATCTGGGTGGTCAAAAGCCACCATATTTCCTATTTCCGGTCGGCCGTAAAAAATGATGCGCTTGAATTGGAAACCTATGTGGACCAGGCCCGGGGTGCACTTTCACACCGCGTCGTGGAGATACGCCTGGCCGGAACGGATACCCGGGTGGCCACCTGTAAAACCGAATGGTGCCTACTCGATAAATCGAGGCTGAAGCCCGTTCGCATGCCGGAAGCGATGCTTCAGGCTTTTTAACCCCTAACGCCTTGTATTTCATTAAGTTGTGCAATATAAATAAGGTTTTTCTTATTAATTATATTCTATTTTCTTAATAAAACCGGCGTTCCATCTTACTTATCCGTAATTATTTCCGCCTTTAGCAAGGTTTCCCATACTATTTCTATGGTTTTTACATAGGTCTAAGCGCCTTGTAATCATTAATTTAACAGAAATTATTTCGGGCTTGGAATTTAACTACGGTATTGTCGATCCCAATGCGGCCTCCTTCCTCCAGTTGCAACATTTCCTGGAGGAATATGAGGGGTTGCAATGTGTTTCCCATGATGCCGAGCCCAGGGATGCCCTCAACAGCATCCTGAAATTCAAACCGGATATCGTTTTTGTCAACCTCGAAGAGCGGGCGTCCGAAATTTTTGCAATGATCCGGGACATCCACCAATATTTGGAATCCATCCCGGTATATATCGGAATGGCCCAGAGCAGGGACCATGCCTATGAGGCGATCAAACACCAGTTTTTTGATTACTGGGTACTGCCATTCTCCGAATTCGAGATCCGCAAAACCCTCTTAAAAGTCGGCAAGCGTCTACCCAAGCCCGAATCGGCACCGGTTATTTGCCTGCAGTCGTACAAGGATTACCAATTTCTCAACACCAATGAAATCCTCTACCTCAAGGCCGACAACAACGCCACGGATTTCATCCTGAAAGACGGTTCCCGGGTCAGCGCCTTTAAGACGCTCAAGAGCTTCGAACAACAATTGCCAGCCAATTTTGTACGCGTCCACCAGAGTTACATCCTGAACCGGGACTACATTTCCCGGATCAATTACGGCAAAAGCAGGTTTACCCTGAAGTTTGGAAAAGCAGAATTGCCATTCTCACGCGGATACCGCCAAAATGTGGATGCACTTAAACAGGCCCTCTCCCTGAAATCCCTGAGCGGGGATAATTGACTGAATTCTCGTACCACCCTGCCGAATACTAACAGATCCCCACTGCTGGCTAAATGCAGGCTCAAATAATACCATGTCCCCCATGGTAATACTATTTTTCAACTATAAAAGATCCTCTAACCTTCTAATACTATTTGAATTATGAAAAAAGTAATGAGTATAGCGGCCGCAATGGTACTTCTATTTGGATTGAGCGCTTGCGAATCCGATTCCGCCCTGGCCGATGTAGATGCACTTTATGAAGCTGAGTGTGCCACTTGCGATGATATCGATATGGATGGAGATTCTGAATGCGCCACTTGCGACGACATCGATATGGATGCTGCATGTGCGACCTGTGACGATATTGATATGGATGCCGAATGTGCGACTTGCGATGATATCGATATGGACGGGGACAATTAAATCCATACCTATTGCCTGATCCAAACTATATAATAAAACTGAGCCTTGCGGATAGCAGGGCTCTTTTTTTTACTTTTAGGCCTTCATTCGGTTGTATGAAAATTACGTATCAAATAATTTCCGTTTTCCTACTGCTGTTATTCCTGACGGGGACATCCTGCCAGCGGACCAGGTCGGGTGCAAAGCGATACACGATACAACAAGAGGGCCTTTCACAGAGGATAAAGGCCCTGGATCTCGATTCCCTTCCTGATGAAAACAAATCGGGGCAGGTGATTGAAATCATGACAGAACTGGAAGCCACTGCCACAGATACGCTGCCAAGAAGTTTATTCCTCAGCCTCTTTGATAAAATTGATGCCAAAACCCATACCGCCCTGAAAAGGGAAGCTTATCGGGAAGCCTTAAAAATGGCCGACATGGCTTCAGATTCCATGGCCATAGGTTCCTTTTTAATCGACCTAAGCCAATTTTACTGGACATTGGGCAGTCCCGACAGTACATTTTTGAGCTCGGAAAGAGCCTATAGAATATTCAGTGAATTAGACGATCCGTTTTTGACTGCTCGCAGTGCATACAATTTGGCGGCTGCACAGTTTGCGGCCAGCGATTATTTGCAAGCGGAACAAACCGCGATCAATTCTTTGACTTCCCTGGAAGCGTCCACAAACGAGAATAAGGCACCCCGCTTCATTGCCACCTATAATCTGCTGGGTTCCATTGCCTCAAAACTCAATGCCTTTGATCGTGCCATTGAATATCGGGAAACAGCCCTGGAATATCTTTCACCAGACGAAATGGATAGCAGGGCATATTACCAAATAATGAACAACCTGGGGAATACCCAGATCGAAGCAGGAGCCTATAAAGACGCCTTGAATTCTTTGGAAAAAGTAGCAGGCAATACCCAGTTAAAGGAAGACAACCCCCACCTGTATGCGATGGCGATCCTAAACCGGGGGCGGGCTAATTTTGCACTCGGCAACCTGGAAGCCGTGGAGGAAGACTACCGGGAAGCCCTTGAAATCAGGGAAGCGTTGAATGAAACACGCAACCTGCCCCGGAGCTATTACTACCTGGCCGAATATTTCTGGTCCCGGCAGGATACCTCCCAGGCAAAGGACTTCTTAAAAAAAGGTAAGGAAATTGCCCTCGAAACCGAAGAGCTCGATGGGCTCCAGGATATCCTGAAGCTCCAGATGCTGGTCGACCGTGATAACGGCGCCCAATACGGCCTGGAACTCAGTGAACTCAAGGACAGCCTGATACAGGAGGAGCGCAGTCTGCGGGACAAGTTTGCCAGGGTCCGTTACCAAACGGACCAGTATATTGCCGAAAACCAATTCCTCTCCCGGCAGCGGATGATCTGGATCTGGATTGCCATAGGGGTGTTGCTCCTGGGGGTCGCCCTTTTTATTATCATCGACCAGCAGATACGCAACCAGAAACTCCGTTTCCTCCAGCAGCAGCAGGAGGCCAATCAGGAAATCTTCAACCTGATGCTCACCCAGAACGAGAAAATCGAGGAAGGCAAACAGGAAGAGCAAAAACGGATCTCGGAAGAGCTTCACGATGGGGTGCTGGGCGAAATGAATGGAATCCGGATGGTCCTGCTGGGCCTGAATGGCAAGGAAGATGAAAATTCCGTGGCCCTGCGGGCACAGGCCATTGAAAAGCTGAAGAATGTACAGGAGGAAATCCGCGGGATTTCACACGCCCTCAGCCATGCCGCCTATCAGAAATTCTCTAACTTTATCGTATCCATTGAAGACCTGCTGCAGAATACGGCCGGGGCGGCCAACCTGGAGTATGACCTGGAATACGATCAGGAAGCCGATTGGGATGGTGTTTCCGGGGAGTTGAAGATCAACCTGTACCGGATTATACAGGAATGCCTTCAAAATACCATCAAACACGCCCGGGCCACCCGTGTAACAGTAGAGCTTGGGGCTACCTGCGAATCCCTTGAGGCCCGGATACGGGATAACGGTCGGGGTTTTCAGAAGCGCCGTGGAAAACGCGGGATCGGACAAAAGAATATCACCTCCCGGGTACAAAGGCTCGGAGGGAAATGGGAAATTGAATCCGCCCCGGGGTCGGGGACTGAAATCTGGGTGCAGTTCCCCAGGCGCCAAACCCTTGTGGATACCCCACCGGAGGTACTGGAAGGATCGGTTTAATCCCGTTCGGCATAAACAAAAAAGATCGCTATGAATATCGTGCGCATACTGGCCGTAGACGACCATGAAATGACGACCCTGGGATACAAATTTATCCTGGAGGACAGTGAATTTGATGGCTTCAAGGTCCACGTGGATTCGGCCAAGACCTTTGAAGAAGCTTCCGAAAAAATCCGGCAATCAGTCAAACGCCTCCCCTATCACATACTCCTGCTGGACATCCAGCTTTCCAGTAACACGGAGCACAGGGGAAAAACCGGTGAGGATGTGGGCATCCTCGCCCGGGAAGTCAGTCCCGAATCAAAGATTGTGTTTATGTCGTCTTTCAGCGATAACTACCGGATCAACAGCATCATGCAGACGGTCGACCCGGAAGGGTACATGGTCAAATCCGAGATCGATGAGGCCTCCCTCCGGGCCATGGTAAACACGGTTACTACCAATCCGCCCTATTACACCCAGAAAGCGCTGGCAGCCATCCGGAAAAAAATGGCCAACTCGATCAACCTGGATGAGAATGACAAGAAAATCCTGTACCATCTTTCCATCGGGACAAAGACCAAGGATATGGTGAACCATATATCCCTCTCCCTCCCAACCATCGAAAACCGGAAGCGGCATATAAAGTCACTTTTTGGTATCGAAAAACAGAATGATCAGGCCCTGATCTCCGAAGCCAGGGAACGGGGCTTTATCTGAACCCCTGCCGGAAACCGGGACTACTCCCCCCTGCATTTTTTTAAGGGCCTATAAAAACCATCGATAATGTATGGTTTTTATACAACCCCGTCTGCGAACATCCACCTACTTTTGTCACAGGACATTGCTTTGGATCGAAATGACGAAAGGATGCGGACGAATTTTCCATACGACTTAACCCTGAAAATGGATTCCAACCCCTCCCTGCCGGGGCTGGAAGATTTCCTTAGATCCCTTGAGCGCGTATTTTTCGCAGAATCGGATGTCAAACTGGTTGCAGGAAAAAATGGCGAGAACCAGCTCATCCTGAATCTCCGTTGCCGTCTCGGGATCCTCGATGTCCTTTACCACTACCGACAGGGCACCTGGGGATATACCTCCCCGGATACCTGCCCCGGCGGGGAGACCGACCACCTGACCGTATTGTTGCAGCACCTGCAAAACCAGAACAGCAAGACCATCGATCTGGAGGAAATCAACCTGGAACTCGATGACATGCTGATTGTGATCCGGAGTATCGGGCCAAACAGCATTGCGCTGGAACTGGAAAATATCTTTACGGCCCTGGGCAAACATTATGTGCACTACACCCAGGGGCTAGCCGCCATGCCCTACGAGATCTATATCCCCGTTATCGAAACCGCACCCACGGCCCCTGTCCTGCCGGGTGAAGAAAACCCGTTTCACAAGTTTTACGATTATTGGGCGGTTTATTATGAAAGCGATACCGATGCCCGCATTTACAGCCTGAAGCAACGCCAGTTGCTGGCTGAGGATCTGTACTACTCCGATTCGGAGTAATTCCCTCGTACAATTTTAAGGAGCAAGGCCGGTCAGCCTACAAACAGGGGCGGATTAGCCCACAAACAAGGGCCGGTCACCCATCATTTCATTGACTTCCCTGCGGACTTCCCGCGCCGTTTTTTCCGACTCCGGGTCGCTGATCACGCGGTCGATGAGGGAAACCACGGTTTCCATATCCGATTCCACCAGGCCGCGGGTGGTTATGGCGGCGGTTCCGAAGCGGATGCCGGAGGTTACAAAAGGCGACTGGTCGTCAAAGGGAACCATATTTTTATTGGCTGTGATATCGGCCGTCACCAGAAGTTTCTCAGCGTCCTTACCCGTGATTTGCTTGTTGCGCAGGTCAATGAGCATCATGTGGTTGTCCGTGCCCCCGGATATCAGGTGGTAATCCCTTGCAACAAAAGCCTTAGCCATGGCATCTGCATTTTTCTGGACCTGGATGGCGTAGTGGAGGAACGCATCGGATAGCGCTTCCCCATAGGCTACCGCCTTGGCTGCTATGATGTGTTCCAGAGGCCCCCCCTGGTTACCGGGGAATACGGCCAGATCGATCAGTGAAGACATCGAACGGAGGTTTCCGTTTTTAAGACGGATACCAAAGGGGTTTTCAAAATCCTCCCCCATCAGGATCATCCCGCCCCGGGGCCCCCTCAGCGTCTTGTGTGTCGTTGTGGTAACAAAATGGCAATGAGGTATCGGATCACTCAGGAGCCCCTTGGCAATCAGTCCGGCCGGATGAGCGATATCGGCCAGCAAAAGGGCCCCGACACTGTCTGCTATTTCCCGGAAGCGCTTGAAGTCCATGTCCCTGGAATAGGCGGAAGCCCCGGCAATGATCATCCTGGGCTTTTCCTTTTCGGCAATTTCCTGGATCTTGTCGTAATCCAGGCGCCCGGTTTCCTTTTCTACCCCGTAAAACACGGGGCGGTAAAGTTTCCCCGAGAAATTGACCGGTGACCCGTGGGTGAGGTGCCCCCCGTGGGAAAGGTCAAAACCCAGGATGGTATCCCCAGGTTTGAGGCAGGCCTGGTAGACGGCGGCATTGGCCTGGGACCCGGAGTGCGGTTGTACATTCGCATAGGCGGCACCAAATAATTCCCTGGCCCGGTCAATTGCGAGTTGTTCTACCTGGTCCACCACCTCACACCCTCCATAATAGCGTTTTCCAGGGTACCCCTCTGCATATTTGTTGGTCAGGACCGACCCGGCCGCCTCCCGCACCTGGGGACTCGCGAAATTTTCGGATGCTATCAGCTCTATCCCATTTATTTGTCTGCGCTCTTCGGCACGGATCAGGTCAAAAATTTGTTGGTCTCGTTGCATTTTGGCATATTCGTTTTAGGTGGCGCCCCATTAGGCGGTTACCGGCTACCGGACTCCTTTTTTAGGTCAATCGGCAAGCCCTTCCCGCCAACTTTTTTAGGCTGCGTAAAAGTACAAAAGGAAAGGGGTTAAACCAGATAAAATGATATATTTGGTCAGGTATTTATCAAACAAAAATTAACAATTCCGCATGTCCATAAAAGCAAATGACCCCAGCAGGCAATCCTGGTTACCCGTTTCCGAAGATTCCGATTTCCCGATACAGAATATCCCTTTCGGGGTGTTCCTGACCCGGGACGACGTCATCACCATCGGTACGCGGATCGGGGATACGGCTATCGACCTGGGCGCCATGCACCAACTGGGGTATTTCAGGGACATCCCGCTGACGGACGATATTTTCCTGCAGGACAGCCTGAATGATTTCATCTCGGACGGGAAGAAGACCTGGCGGCTGGTGCGAAACCGGATTGCCGAGGTTTTCGACAAGCGGAATCCCGAATTGCAACAGCAGGAAGAACACCGCAAAACGGTCCTGTTTTCAATGGATGAAATCGAAATGCAGCTGCCGGTACAAATCGGGGACTACACGGATTTCTATTCGAGCAAGGAGCACGCGACCAATGTGGGCAGTATGTTCCGGGACCCGGATAACGCCTTGTTGCCCAACTGGCTGCACATTCCGGTGGGCTACCATGGGCGCAGCTCCACGATTGTTCCCAGCGGTACCCCGGTACGCCGGCCCAACGGCCAGACGCTGCCCCAGGATTCGGACCAACCCGTTTTCGGACCTTCCAGGCGGGTGGACTTTGAACTGGAAATGGCTTTCATCACCACGGACGCCAACAAGATGGGGGAACCTATCCCCGTTTCCGAGGCGGAAGACTATATCTTCGGGCTAGTCCTTTTCAACGACTGGAGCGCCCGGGATATACAGAAGTGGGAATATGTGCCCCTGGGGCCCTTTCTGGCTAAGAACTTTGCCTCCTCCATCTCGCCCTGGATCGTCACCCTGGATGCCCTGGAGCCTTTCCGTACAAGCAGCCCGCCCCAGCAGCCCGAGCCACTCCCCTATCTTCGGCAGTCCGGCAAACATAGTTTTGATATCGCACTCGAGGTTGACCTGATCCCGGACGGCGGTACCCCTGCCACCGTCAGCAAATCGAATTTCAAATACATGTACTGGACCATGGCCCAGCAGCTGGCCCACCATACAGTCAACGGGTGCAAGGTTAACAGCGGGGATATGATGGGCAGCGGGACCATTTCGGGCCCCACCCCGGACTCCTTTGGTTCCATGCTCGAGCTCTCCTGGGCCGGCAGCAAGCCGCTTTCACTACCCGGAGGAATCTCCCGGGTCTTCCTGGAAGACGGGGATACCGTGGTCATGCGGGGGCATTGCAATAAAGGTGGGTTGCGTATCGGCTTTGGGGAAGTGCGCACCAAATTACTCCCTGCCCCGGGACTCAAACACTTGTAAAATAGGTTTTTAACCCAGTTTATACGAAGTTTCATCGATTTGCGTTCTATTTAGGATTGATTTTGGCACAAACATTGGATTCAACCAGCCAAACCCAAAATAGACCATCATGAAAAAGGCACTACTCTACGGACTTGTTGTGGTTCTGGCCGCTGCCTGTGGCGGGGTAAAAAAGACCCAGGAAGCCGTCAATACTGGAAACTACGAACAGGCGATCTACCGGGCCATCGATAATTTGGCGGACAACAAAACCAAAAAAGGCAACCAGCCCTACGTGGTTCTGCTGGAGGAAGCCTTTGCAAAATATACTACAAGGGAACTCCAGGAAATTTCCTTCCTCAACCAGGACGGAAACCCGGCGAACCTCGAGACCGTTTATAAAAAGTATAACAACCTCAAAGAGATGCAGAACCGGATCCGTCCGCTCCTGCCCCTGCCCATCTTTGACGAAAACCGCGATGCGCGTTTCAAGTTCGGAAACTACGACCGGGAAATCCTGGCGACCAAGGATGACCTTTCCGAATACCTGTATACGAATGCCTCCCGGCTCCTTTCCGATGCCCGGACCAAATTCGATTTCCGCCAGGCCTACGACGATTTCAGGTACCTGGAGGAAATTAACCCGGGGTACGGGGATACGCGGGAGATGATGGAAGAAGCCCGGCTCAGGGGGCTGGATTATGTAAAGGTCACCATGATCAACGATACCCAGCAGATTGTACCGGAACGCCTGGAGGAAGAATTGCTGAATTTCAACACCTACGGGCTGGATGACCTGTGGACTACCTACCACACCAACCCGCTCAAGGATATCGAATACGACTATGAGATGCAGGTAGCCTTTCGGGACATCGTAATATCACCCGAACGGGTGAACGAAAAACAATTCATCCAGGAGCGCCAGATTAAGGATGGCAAACAATTCCTGCTGGACGAACAGGGCAACGTGGTCAAGGACAGCCTGGGGAATAAAATCGAAGTTGACCGGTTTCGCTCCGTACGCTGCAACTTTTACCAGTTTACCCAACAAAAAACGGCCCACGTGAACGGGAATGTGAATTTCATTGACCTGCATACGCGCCAGTCGCTGAATTCCTATCCGCTGGCGAGCCAGTTTATATTTGAGCACGTCTACGCCAATTACGACGGGGACCGCAGGGCGCTTGACAACAACCTGGTTGCCCTGCTGGACCTGGCTGCCGTGCCCTTCCCGACCGACGAACAAATGGTCTATGATGCCGGGGAAGACCTGAAGGCGCGGTTGAAAAATATCCTGCAGCGACAAAAATTCAATTGATCAATCTGGTAATTACCAGGGACCCCGGCCGGTTGGCCGGGGTTTTTTATTCCAGGTAGGCTGCGGGTTGCAGTCTGTCTATATCCCCATGGGACGCATGGGCCAGCAATTGCCCCTCCCGGAGGATGAGGACCTGTGGGGACTGGTGGGTACAATCGAGTTCCCTGGCCAGCGCCTGGGATATTTCCCGGTCCTGCCGGACATCCACCAGGTAATAATCAATCCCGCTTCCAGGCCATTTATTTTCAAATCGATTCAGCATGATCCGACTCAGGCCACAGGAGTTTGAATGCTTGAATACGACCTGCAGTGGGGTATCCGGCCCCTTGCCGGAGAGTACATCCCCCGGTCCCTGGGCGAGCCGTTTCCAGGGGATCTGCCCCGTGTCCTGCGAACCGCTTTGTCCCCCTGTCCCGAAAAGGTTGCCGAAAACCTTTGAAATACCCATGGTTACTGTCTTATTGTCTTGTTTAATTGCTTTTTTGCTGCCAGAATGGCCGCTGTGATCACTTGGTAGGATTCTTGACATCCATCCGTGTAAACATAAGAATCACAGCGATGAACATAAATAATTTTACCATAAAATCCCAGGAGGCGATCCAGCAGGCCCAGCAGCTTGCACAGGAGATGGGCCACCAGCAGGTCGAAAATGAGCACCTGTACAAGGCCATTGCCGCCGTGGATGAAAATGTCCTGCCGTTCCTGCTCAAGAAACTGCAGGTGAATGATGTACTGGTAGGGCAGATTGTCGACAAGGAGTTGCAAACCTTCCCCAAGGTCTCCGGGGGCGACCTTATCTTTTCTGCCGAGGCCGGGAGAACCCTGAATGAAGCGAGCAATATTGCAAAAAAAGAGAAAGACGAATACGTTTCGGTAGAACACCTCATGCTGGCAATTCTCAGGTCTAAATCCAAGGTGGCCCGGATCCTGAAGGACCAGGGCGTCACCGAAAAGGACCTGGGCAAAGCCATTGAAGAGCTTCGCAAGGGCGGCCGGGTGACCTCCCAGAGTGCGGAAGAAACCTACAACGCCCTGGATAAGTATGCCCGGAACCTGAACGATCTGGCAGACCGCGGGAAGCTGGACCCCGTGATTGGCCGGGATGAGGAAATCCGCCGGATCCTGCAGATACTTTCACGCCGGACCAAAAACAACCCGATGCTGGTCGGGGAGCCGGGAACCGGCAAGACGGCCATTGCCGAGGGGCTTGCGCACCGCATTGTTCAGGGGGATGTGCCTGAAAACCTGAAGGATAAGGTGATCTATTCCCTGGATATGGGTGCATTGATCGCCGGTGCAAAATACAAGGGGGAATTTGAAGAGAGGCTCAAATCCGTGATCAAGGAGGTCACCTCCTCGGATGGGAATATCGTCCTGTTCATAGACGAGATCCATACGCTGGTAGGCGCCGGCGGCGGACAGGGCGCCATGGATGCAGCGAACATCCTCAAGCCGGCCCTGGCACGGGGGGAATTGCGCGCCATCGGGGCTACCACCCTGGATGAATACCAAAAGTATTTCGAAAAAGACAAGGCGCTGGAGCGTCGTTTCCAGAGGGTTACCGTGGAGGAGCCGGACACGGAGGCAGCCATATCCATCCTGCGTGGGTTGAAGGAAAAATATGAGACCCACCACAAGGTACGCGTACGGGATGAGGCCGTCATTGCCGCCGTGGAGCTCTCCGAGCGCTACATCACCAACCGGTTTTTACCGGACAAGGCCATTGACCTGATGGACGAGGCGGCCTCCAAGCTGCGGATGGAAATCAATTCCAAACCCGAGGAACTCGACGCGCTCGACCGGAAAATCATGCAGTTGGAAATTGAGATCGAGGCCATCAAACGGGAGAACGACCCGGACAAGCTCAAAGCCCTGAACGCCGACCTGGCCAATTACAAGGAGGACCGGAACGAACTTTTTGCCAAATGGGAAAGCGAGCGCAGCGTGGTGGATGCCATACAGAAAACCAAACAATCCATCGAGGAGTTTAAGAACGAGGCCGAACGGGCCGAGCGCAACGGCGAATACGGACGTGTCGCCGAACTGCGCTATGGTAAGATCAAGGAGGCACAGGCCGAACTGGACCGGCTGCAGGAAGAACTGGACCGGCAACAGGAGGCTGGCACGCTGATCAAGGAAGAGGTTACCCGTGAGGACATTGCCGAAGTAGTCGCCAAATGGACCGGTATCCCGGTAAACAAGATGCTGCAGAGTGAACGGGAAAAACTCCTGAAACTGGAGGAAGTACTGCACCGTCGGGTGGTCGGACAGGATGAGGCGATCGAAGCGGTTTCGGATGCCATCCGGCGCAGCCGGGCGGGCCTGCAGGATGCCAAACGGCCCATTGGTTCCTTTCTGTTCCTGGGTACCACCGGGGTGGGAAAAACGGAACTGGCCAAAACCCTGGCGGCCTATCTCTTTGACGATGAAAATGCCATGACCCGGATAGATATGTCCGAATACCAGGAACGCCATGCGGTAAGCCGGCTCGTCGGGGCGCCCCCCGGTTACGTGGGTTACGACGAAGGCGGTCAGCTTACCGAGGCTGTTCGCAGAAGGCCCTATTCCGTAGTGCTGCTCGACGAAATCGAAAAGGCCCACCCGGATACCTTCAATATTTTGCTGCAGGTACTGGACGAGGGACGGCTTACGGATAACAAGGGGCGCGTGGCCGACTTCCGGAACACCATCATTATTATGACCAGCAACATGGGCAGCCATATCATCCAGGAAACCTTTGAAGACAACCCGGACCTGTTCAGCGCCACGGAAGCAGCCAGGGTAGAAGTCCTCGGACTCCTGCGGAAGACCATACGCCCGGAGTTTCTGAACCGGATCGACGATATCATCATGTTTACCCCGCTAAGCAGGGAAGATATCCGGCAGGTGGTGCGGCTGCAGCTCGACAACGTCCGGAAAATGCTGGCGGCCCAGCACATCGAGATCGATGCGACTGAGGAAGCCATCCAATACCTCGCGGAGAAGGGCTTTGACCCCCAGTACGGGGCCCGGCCCATAAAACGGGTAATCCAGCGGGAGGTCCTCAACAAATTGTCCAAGGAGTTGCTCAGTGGCAATATCCACGCAAACAGCGCGGTGTTGATCGATAGTTTTGAGGACGAACTGGTTTTCCGAAATCAGGACCAATTGGTCGAATGAACCAATAAAATAGATGAGATGAACCCCTGGCCCCCGGTCAGGGGTTTTATTTTTGGTTACATTTATACCATACCGTATCTAATTTTTATATTAGCAATCTATAACCGCCTGCTTCATGACCACCAAAGCCGAAAGGACCACAGCCTATATCATCGAAACCGTGGCCCCTATTTTTAACAGGCAGGGTTATGTGGGCACCAGCATGAGCGACCTTACCGAAGCGACAGGACTGACCAAAGGCGCACTCTACGGAAACTTTGAGAATAAGGATGCCCTGGCCCTTGCGGCATTTGAATTCAACAGCCGGCGCCTGCTCGATGCCCTGGAAGCGGAACTGGGCGGTGAAGGCGGGGCCATGGAAAAACTGGGCCGCCTGTTGGGATTCTACAGGAACTACGATGTTTTCACCCGGTCCATGGGAGGATGCCCCATCCTCAACGTCGGGGTGGACGCCCAATACAACCACCGCACCCTGGCGGCCGCTGCAAGGGAAACGGCACGGGTCATCGAAGGAAAAATCGCCGTTGTGCTGGAAGATGGGGTTCGCAGCCGGGAGCTGCACCTCGTGGTCCCGCCCCTGATGTTCGCACGGCAATTGTTTACCATGATACAGGGGGCCGTGACCATGGCCACCATTACCAGCGACCGCAAGTACCTCCACAATACCATTGCCTACCTCGATATCCTGATCCGCAAGGAACTCGGCAAATAATTACCAGAATTTTAAATAGCATTCAGCAACCCTGGCGTCCGATGGGTTAACCGCAAAGGGGGCATCTGGTTATTCGATACCGGGAGCCATCTAGCGGATCCTGAGGATCCAGAGGTCTCCTTCATACCTGCCCGAGAATTTGCTGTCCCTGGCCTGACGGGCCTCGGAGATGTTGTCATACCGCCTCAGGTAAACGTAGTTGTATTTGTTCCGGCTACGGTAGAAGGACTGGGGTTCGAGCCCCTGCCCGCGAAGTTTTTCCATAAAGGCGTCATAGTAGCGCTTGGTCCCGAAAACATTCGCGATCAGATAATAACCAGGCTCCAATTGGCCTTCCCGGGTGATTTCCTGGTATTTCTCCCCTGCCTCCGGGGTGACATCCTCCTCCTGAAGCGCCAGGGCACGTTCGGCCTCACTGATCGAATCCCGGCGGCGTTGCTGGGCGAGCAATTCTTCCTGCCGGCGCGCCGTTTCGATGGAGTCCCTGCGTGCGGCTGCCATTCGCGCAGCCTCGGCTTCGCGTGCGGCCGCAACCCCGGCAGCCTCGGCTTCACGGGCCGCAGCAAGGGAATCCCGCTCCTGGCGGCGGGCCGCTTCTTCGGCCTGTTCCCTGGCGGCCAGGAGTTCCGCCTCCCGTTTCAGGTCCTCTTCCACATCGAAGCCCACCACTTTTTTCCTGTGGTCCGTTTTCCCGAAATCATAGGCCAGGACCAATTCGTAGGAAAGCCCATCTGTTTCAGGGGCATTGTCCGAAGCGAATTCCACGACTCCCCCAATGGAAAGGTGTTGTAAAAACCGTCCCCCTGCCCCGAGTGACGGACCGTAAAAGCTGTTGTATCCGCCCTGAATCCAATACCGGGATGCGTTGAATATGCCGTTTAGGCCGATTTGCGTGTCAAACCCGGGTATTTTCTTGAAATAAACCATCGGGGTGAACCGGTCCGGGGAAGCTGCGCTCCCCCCTCCCGTTTCGAAATCATACCGGGCCATGCCGATAACGATCTTTTCGTCCGACCGGCTTACCGCCTCCTGGTAATCGAAGCTGTAATCAAAAAGGTTTTCAAAGACAAATCCCACTCCCAGATCGTTGTATTTCAACTCAATGGCCGGGGCTACCTGAATGATAAAATCCTGGTTGTCCTCCGGGAAAGGCAGTATGGGTTCCTGGATGATGAAGCGGTTGTCCGTAAGCTCCTGCCGGTAGGCAAAGGCATTGAAACCAGCCGCCACTGAAAATTCGTCCGTAATGCGGAAATCGTAGGCGAAATTCACCATGCCCCCCGTGTGCTGGAACAGGCGGTTATTGTTCTGGAAAAGGCCGCCCCCGAGGGCAAAGCCATCAAATTTCCCGGTATAGTTCAACAACAGGGTGGTCGGGTCCCCATCGATGGTCTGCCATTGCCATCTGGTCCAGAGTCCGATGCGGTGCCGGGGGTCCTGTCGAAGGGAAAACACCGGGTTGAACAGGCTGGAATTGATCGACAGGAGGTTGTGCTGGCGGAAATCGGCTGGGAGGGGTACCTCCTGGCCGAAAATGGGAATGACGGCCATTAAAAGCATCAGGGCCGATATACTTTTTGCCATAGCACAAACCGATTAAAAGGATCGTTATACTATATTTGGTGAAATACAGTTAAATTCTGTGGGGACCACAAAGTTAAACAAACCGCTTCATTATGAAAATAAATAACTGCCTTATCCTGCTGTGCATCCTGTTTCTCGGGCTTTCCTGCAAAGACGATGCCCCGCTTCAGGATCTGGATCCCGGACCCGCAGAAGTAACCACTTTCTACCTGATCCGGCATGCGGAAAAAGACCGGAGCAACCCGGAGGACATCGACCCGGAACTTACCCAGAAAGGCCTGGGAAGGGCCATGCACTGGGCAGAAATCCTCAATGACGTACCGCTTGACGCGATTTACACCACGGATTTTGAACGCACATCCATGACGGCAGCGCCCGCGGCAGTGAAACAGGATATCACCGTCCAGTACTACGACCCCCAAACCCTGGATGTCGAAGCCTTCAAAACGGAGAACAGGGGTGGCAATGTCCTTGTGGTGGGCCACAGCAATACAACTCCGGAACTGGTCAACCGCCTGCTGGGTGAAACGCGGTATCCCGCCATGGACGACAGCGACAACGGCTCCCTTTTTATCGTCCAGCTGGTAGGTTCCCGGGCGACGGCAACCCGCCTGATCTTCAATTGTAATTGCCCGGACTGACCTCGATATTCGTCAGTTCAATGACGGATAACTCCTCGAGTTCGCCTGCAGCATACAGGCTGTCGATTGTTGGCAGGGGTATTTTTGCGGCCGGTTTGTAGTTCCTGTAATCCTGGAACCGGATACCGCCTACTTCCCGGTCGTTATACGCCACGCGAAAGCGCTGTCCGCCCCCGTCGGTATGGTACTCATAGGCCAGGTAGTCCGGCCGGAAGGTCTCCGTGTTGAACCAGTACAGGAATACATCCTCGTAGTCCTTGCCCCCGCCTTCCTGGTCAAAGGTTACCCGGATTTTATAGTATTCGGAACCTTCCAGCGGGACGACCCCCACCAATTCCTTATTGACCGCCCGGTCATTGAGCCCGTGGGGCAGAAAGGCAAAGTAGTGCACGGAATTTACCGAATTTGCCAGTTTGTTTGCCGTGGTGTCCGCAAGCACTACCGGGGAATCATTGACCAGGCGCTCAAATTCATTGCCAATCTTGCTGTCAGTGATCACCGCGGTGTCGGTGGTGGTAATCCGCCTCAGGACCTCGCGCCCGTTCTCCCGGAAGGCCACGTAGTTGCGGTCCCGGAACCCGAATTGTATGGTACTTTCCACATAGCGGCTACCCCCGGATACCTCAATGGCCCGGTCCACAATTTCCTGAGCGGTGAGGGCTGCAGGCTTTTTGTCTTCCCGGCAACCGGTAATCAAGGCTGGAAGCAATAGCAGAAAAAGATATTTCATCAGTATGCGATTTTGGATTGCAAATTTCGCCATTTATGCCGGATAGTCGCAGTTTTACGCCTAAAATAACCGAAATGCCCCATTTTTTCCCTTAATTTTGCCCGGTATGCAGAAGCAGATCAACATTAAAAACCGCCGCGCCCGGTTCGATTACGAATTAATCGACACCTACGTGGCCGGGATTGTCCTTTCCGGCACCGAAATCAAATCGATCCGGGAGGGGAAGGCTTCCATTGCCGAAGGCTTCTGTGAATTCAACCCCGGGGGCGAATTGTTTGTGATCAATATGCAGGTGGACGAATACAGCCACGGCTCGCATTTCAACCACCAACCCAAGGCGGCCCGGAAATTATTGCTGAACAAGCAGGAACTGGCCAAACTTCACAAGGCCGTGAAAACCACCGGGAACACGATCGTCCCGCTCAACCTTTTTATCAACGACCGGGGGCTGGCCAAGCTCAAAATCGCCCTGGCCAAAGGGAAGAAGCAATACGACAAGCGGGAAACGATCCGGAGCCGGGAATCGAAGCGGCAACTCGACCGGGTGAAGAAGGCGTTCAACTCCTGACTAACCCTTGTCCTCCAGCAGGGGCACGAAGCGGAAGGCCCCGCCGGCCTGCCGTTCAAACTCCGTTTCCGAAGCGCGGCGGATCAACATCATGGTCTGGTCCTCCTCCCCAACCGGGATCACCATACGGCCTCCGATGGCAAGCTGTGACATCAGGGGCCGGGGCACCCATGGCGCCCCGGCAGTGACGATGATCGCATCGAATGGTGCCTCATCCGGCAGTCCTTTATATCCGTCGCCAAACACAAATTTTTTGGGCCGGTATCCCATCCGCCGGAAAAACAGGTTGGTTTTCTTGAAGAGCTCCAGTTGGCGCTCCACCGTATAGACCCGTGCCTTGAGATGCAGGAGCACTGCAGTCTGGTAACCGCTGCCCGTACCTATTTCCAATACCTTATCACCCGGTTTAATCCCGAGAAGCGCAGTTTGATACGCCACGGTGTACGGCTGGGAAATGGTCTGCTCTGCGGCAATGGGAAAGGCCTTGTCCTGGTAGGCGTGATCCTCAAAACTGCTGTCCATGAACAAGTGGCGGGGAACCGACCGGATGGCATCCAGGACGGCTTTATCCGTTACCCCCTTGGAGGCAATGGTGTCTGCCAGCTGGTTCCTTTTCCCGCGGTGTTTTAAGGTATCCCTCAAGTGTGGTGGTTTTTCGCTAAGTTAGAAAATATTGCGCATGCCCCCGGTCTGGCAAAGTATGTTTATTTTTGGGGAAAACAGAATCCATTATGATACGAGCCGGCGTACTAGGGGCAGGACACCTTGGTAAAATCCACCTGCGCCTTTTGAAAGAATCCCCCAGGTACGAACTCGTGGGGTTCTTTGACCCGGACCTGGTTCAGGGGAAAAAGGTCTCTGAAGAATTCGGCATCCCTTATTTTGACAATATGGGCCAGTTGATCGAAGCGGTGGACATGGTGGACATCGTCACCCCCACGCTATCCCACTACGACTGTGCCACCCGCGCCGTAGGTACGGGCAAACATATTTTCATCGAAAAACCGGTTACGCATACCTACGAAGAAGCCCGGGATCTGATGGCTCAGGTCGAAAAAAAAGGCGTTCAGGCACAGGTGGGCCATGTGGAACGGTTTAACCCGGCATTCACAGCCGTGGCCCCCATGCTGGATTCCCCCATGTTTATTGAGACCCACCGCCTGGCCGAATTCAACCCGCGCGGGACAGATGTCCCGGTGGTACTGGACCTGATGATCCACGACATCGACATCATCCTGAGCGTAGTCAAGTCTCCGGTCCGGGATATCCGCGCCAGCGGGGTGTCCGTGATCAGCAAATCGCCTGATATTGCGAATGCTCGTATCGCCTTTGAGAACGGTTGTGTCGCGAACCTGACGGCCAGCCGCATCTCGCTCAAGAACATGCGGAAATCCCGGTTTTTCCAGCGCGACGCCTATATATCGGTGGATTTCCTGGAACGGAAAGTGGAGGTCGTCAAAATGAAGGATGCCCCTGCGACCCCGGGGGAGTTCGATATGATCCTGCAGAATGCCGAAGGGGAGAAGAAACAGATCTATTTCGAAAATCCCGAAATAAAGACCAACAATGCCATCCTGGACGAACTTGAACACTTTGCGACTTCCATCGAAACCGGAAGTACCCCTGTGGTTTCCCTGGGGGATGGCGCCCGGGCGCTCGACGTGGCACTACGGATCATCGGGGCCTTCGAAACGCAAACGCATTCTTAACCTTTAACCTGAAACGCATCATGAAGCATATATCCGTAATCGGCGCCGGAACGATGGGCAATGGAATTGCCCATGTATTCGCCCAGCACGATTACCGCGTCCAACTCATTGACATCGACGAACAAAGCCTGAAAAAGGGGCTGGCCACCATCGAAAAGAACCTGCAGCGGATGGTAGCGAAGGGCACCCTGGAAGCTTCCCGGGTGGCAGCCACCCTTGACAATATACAGGCAGGCAGCTCTATCGCCAAGGGGGTGGCCGAGGCCGACCTGATAGTGGAAGCGGCTACTGAAAACGCAAAGCTCAAAATGGACATCTTCCGGGAGCTGGACCAGGCCGCACCCCCCGAAGCCATCCTTGCCAGCAACACCTCGTCCATCTCCATCACGCAAATCGCGGCAGCAACCAGCCGGCCCCAGCAGGTCATCGGGATGCATTTCATGAACCCGGTCCCCCTGATGCAACTGGTCGAGGTAATCCGGGGGTACAGCACCAGCGACTCGGTGACCACGACCATCCTGGAGCTCTCCGAAAAACTGGGCAAAACGCCGACGGAAGTCAACGATTACCCGGGGTTCGTAGCCAACCGGATCCTGATGCCCATGATCAATGAAGCCATTGAAACCCTATACCACGGCGTTGCCGGTGTCGGGGAAATCGATACGGTCATGAAGCTCGGGATGGGACACCCCATGGGGCCGCTGCAGCTGGCCGACTTTATCGGCCTGGATGTATGCCTGTCGATCCTGGAGGTACTCAACGAGGGGTTCAGGAATCCGAAATACGCCCCTTGCCCGTTGCTGCGCAAGATGGTCACTGCAGGGAAACTCGGGGTCAAATCCGGGGAAGGGTTCTACGATTATTCCGAATCCAGGAAAGCCGAACGCATCTCCGCCCAGTTCAGCTAAGCGGTATGGCAGAAATCCTCCCCTTTGCCGCCATACGGCCTGCCGTGGACAAGGCCCCTTTTGTGGTCTCCCGTTCCTGGGACGACTACCTGCCCAGGGACCGGAATGCGGAAATGCGGGCCAATCCGTTTTCCTTCCTGCATATCATCGATCCCGGGTTTAAATTCAACACGGCCCTGTCCGGCGTTAAGCGTCATAAATTGGTCAGGAATCGGTACCTGGAATTCCTGGAAGAGGGCATCCTGGTCAAAGAGGACCGGCCCAGCTTTTACATCTACCAGAGCTCCCGGCCGGGATTTACCTGCCGGGGTATTTTTTGCGCGACTTCCACCAACTCATACCGACAGGGGCTCATCCGTCCCCACGAGGACACCATACGCCGCCGGGAGGAGCTTTTCGCAGATTACCTGGAGCAGGTCCGATTCAATGCGGAACCGGTCCTGCTGACGTATCCGGACCACCCCGGGGTTGCCGGAAGCATCTCCGCCGCCCTGGACAACCCGCCGGAGTATCATTTTACCACCCCGGACCGGGTGGAGCACAAGCTCTGGATCGTGAGCGAAACAAAAACGGTGGCCGCGATCCGGGACGCCTTCCGGGAAATCCCGGCCCTTTATATCGCTGACGGCCATCATCGAAGTGCCTCTTCGGACCTCCTGGCCCGGCGGCTGCAGGAGGCCAACCCTTCACATAGCGGGAAGGAACCCTACAACTATTTTATGAGTTACCTGATCCCGGAGTCCCAGGTGCGAATCCGGTCCTTTCACCGCCTGCTCAGGGAGCTCGGGGGTATGGACCCCGCGTCCATCCTGATGCAGCTCGATGCCCATTTCAGGATAAAGCCCCTGGGGGCAAAACCTTTTGAGCCCGCAGAAAAGCACACCTTTTCCATGTATATGGACGGTGCGTATTACGAACTGAGGCTCCGGAAGGAATCCCAGGGCGGGGATTCCTTCCGGAATCGCCTGGATGTGCATATCCTGAATGACCGGGTACTGAAACCGGTTTTTGGGATCACGGATCCGAGGCGCGACCAGCGCCTGGCTTACCGGTACTGGGAAAACCCGGCCCATGAACTCAAGGCCGAGGTAGACAGCGGGCGTTTCGCTGCGGGCTTCGGGATGGTACCCGCCACCATGGAGGAAATCCGCCAGGTGGCCGACAGTGGGGAAACAATGCCCCCCAAAAGCACGTTTCTGGAGCCGAAATTGCGCAGTGGGCTGACTATTTATGATATTTGAACCTGAAGAAGCAAATGGATCCATGGAAATAGCGAAAAGATTAGAGGAAGTACGGAAATCCTTACCCGGGGGCGTAACCCTGGTTGCCGTATCCAAAACCAAGGGGGATGCGGCCATCATGGAAGCCTATGAGGCCGGGCAGCGCATCTTCGGCGAAAACAAGGTGCAGGAACTGACGGCCAAGTACGAACGGCTGCCCCGGGACATCGAATGGCACATGATTGGCCACCTGCAGCGGAACAAGGTGAAATACCTGGTGCCTTTTGTAAGCCTGATCCAGGGCGTGGACAGCCCGAGGCTCCTGCGGGAGATCGACAAGCGGGGACGGCAGGCCGACCGCAGGATCGACTGCCTGTTGCAGGTCCATATCGCCGAAGAAGACAGCAAATTTGGATTCAGCCGGGAGGAACTCGAGGAACTGCTTTCCGGGGACCTCCCCGGGGAGCTCCCCCATGTGCGGATCCGGGGGCTGATGGGGATGGCGACCTTTACGGACGACCAGGAACAGGTCCGCCGGGAATTCCGGAACCTGAAAACCCTTTACGACCGGTGGCTCGAGGCAGACCCAGGGGCGGACATCCTTTCCATGGGGATGAGCGGGGATTATGAGCTGGCCATTGAGGAAGGCAGCAACATGGTCCGGATTGGAAGCAGTATCTTTGGGGAAAGGAATTAATGCAGGAAAAAGCAACGAGCCGATGTACGCGGTACTGGATATAGAAACTACCGGCGGGAAATTTGACGAAGAGGGGATTACGGAAATCGCGATCCACCTGTTCGACGGGCACGAGGTGGTGGATACCTTTATCAGCCTGGTGAATCCCGAGCGACCGATACAGCCCTACGTCCAGAAACTGACGGGCATCGATACCAATATGGTGCGGAGCGCCCCAAAATTCCACCAGGTGGCCAAGCGCATCGTTGAGATAACGGAAGGCAGTGTCCTGGTTGCCCATAATGCCCAGTTCGACTACCGGATTCTCCGGACCGAATTCCGGAGGCTCGGGTACAATTACGAGCGGAAGACCCTCTGCACCGTGGACCTCTCCCAACGGCTCATCCCGGAGGCGGAATCCCACAGCCTCGGAAAATTGGTGCGGTCTCTGGGTATCCCGGTCAGCAACCGCCACCGGGCCAACGGGGATGCCCTGGCAACCCTGAAGCTGCTGCAGATCCTTCTGGACAGGGATTCGGGCAAAACGATTACCGCCGAAGTGATCCGGGCCGAAACCCTCGGGGAACTCTCGAACCGGCAACTCCGGATGGTGGAAACCGTACCGGATGAAACCGGGGTCTACTATCTGTACGACAAGGAGGGGTCCCTGCTTTTCCTGGACTCCAGCAGGGATATGAAGCGAAGCCTGAACAGCCATTTTACAGGTGAAAGCGCCCATTCCCGCTCCCTGAGGAAGATGACCCGGGAAGTGCGTTTCGAAAAGACGGGAAGCGAGCTTTTTGCCCGCCTGAAGGCCCATACCGAGCTGCTGGAAAACAAACCGGCCTACCGCCCGAAGATCAAAGGTCGGAAAATGAAACCCGGGAATTCCCTCCGGGTTAACGGGGATTCGTTCGAACTGGAGGGTGCGGACCTGCTGCTGATCGATGCGGGCCGGTCCGACGGGGAACGCGCTGCCATCCGGATTGGCGGGGAAGGTATCCGTGGCATGGGGTATTTTGGCCTGAACCACCAAATTAATAATATCCCTATCTTGGAAACACTGTTGACTCCCATAGCCGATCCGAAAGGCGGCCTGGGTGTCGCCGCTGCTTACCTGAGGGAAAAAAAGGTCCTTCGGATCCTGGAACTCAATAAGTCCACTTGAAAAAGAACAACAGCCAAAGCACGTGGAAAAGCTGGCTCCATGAAATCATTTATGAAGCCGACACACCAGAAGGAAAATGGTTTGACCTGATCCTTTTTGCGGTGATTGTGCTCAGCGTGATCCTGGTCATGCTGGAAAGCGTCTCGGAATTCGATGCGAAGTACCATGGGGAGTTACTGGTGCTGGAATGGGCGGTCACCATCTTCTTCACGGTTGAATATATCGCACGGATCATCTGTATCCGCAAACCGTCCCACTATATCTTCAGTTTCTACGGCATCATCGACTTTTTGTCGACCATCCCGCTGTACCTGTCCTATATTTTTGCCGGCTCACAGGTGTTCCTGGCCGTCCGCGCCCTCCGGTTGCTGAGGATTTTCAGGATCCTGAAGCTGGTGCAGTTTATCGGGGAGGCATCCCAGTTAAAAACGGCCCTCCGGGCCAGCCGGGCCAAGATTTTTGTCTTTGTCTATGCGGTGCTCATCCTGTCGGTGATCATGGGGACCATCATGTACCTTATCGAGGGGGATGAGGCGGGTTTTACCAGTATCCCGAGGAGCATTTACTGGACCATTGTCACCCTGACCACGGTGGGATACGGCGATATTGCACCCCAGACCAACATCGGGCAGTTTATCGCCACGATCATCATGGTGCTGGGTTACGGCATCATCGCGGTGCCAACCGGCATTGTAACCGTGGAATACGCGCGTCAGGAGAAGGACGGCAAGGACGGGAAAACCGAGGAAGGCCCCACCATCCACCTGAATACCCAGTCCTGCGAGAATTGTTCCGTGGGGGGGCACCGGGACGGGGCACAATTCTGCTTTAACTGCGGTTCCCCCCTGTGATGGAAAAGCTGTTGGTTACCATAGGCGGGCCAACGGGGATTGGCAAGACTTCCTGGGCCATCCGCCTGGCCAGGCACTACCGGACGGAGATCCTCTCGGCCGACTCCCGGCAGTTTTATCGCGAAATGCGCATTGGCACGGCCCGGCCGACCCCTGAGGAGCTCGCACAGGCCCCCCACCACTTTGTAGGGCACCTTTCCATAGAAAACGACTACACGGTAGGAGATTTCCGCCGGGATGCCCTGGAGCGGCTGGAAACGCTTTTTGGCAAATACGACCTGCTGATCCTGGCAGGCGGCAGCGGGTTGTACCTGGATGCGGTGACCCGGGGGCTGGATGAGTTTCCCGAAGTCGACCCCGGGATCCGGGAAGACCTGGAACGGCTGTTGGTAGAACAGGGGTTGGGGGCGCTACAGGTTTTACTGCAGGAAAAGGATCCAGCGTATTTTGACCGGGTTGACCGGGAGAACCCGCGACGCCTGATACGGGCCCTGGAGGTCTGCCTGGGTTCCGGCAAGCCTTACAGTTCCTACCTCGGGAACCGGCAGTCGCCCGGGTTCTTCACTACCCTTCGCCTGGGGATCGATGCCCCGAGGGAGGTGGTATACGACCGGATCGAGAAGCGGGTGCTCGCGATGGTGCAGGCCGGCCTTGAGGAAGAAGCCCGCGCCCTCTACCCTTTTCGCGAATGCAATGCGCTCCAGACCGTGGGCTACCAGGAGTTTTTTTCCTATTTTGACGGCGACCTCGACCGGGATACTGCCATCCGGGAAATCGTCAAAAATACACGGCGGTATGCCAAGAGGCAGGGCACCTGGTTTCGCAGGGATCCGGATATTCACTGGATACCCTATGATGCAGCCACGGAGGTAGCTACCCGGTATATCGATGAGCGAATGAAAAGCCTGGAAGATGGGAATTAAACTACCGAAAATCCTGTTCGTGATGGGGGTTTCCGCCAGCGGGAAAAGCACCCTGGCAGAAGCACTTGCCGCTGATCTCGGCAGGCCCTATTTCGATGCCGACGATTTTCATCCCCCGGCAAATATCGAAAAAATGAGTGCGGGACATCCCCTGGACGATTCGGACCGCAAAGGTTGGCTGGACTCCCTGAATGCGCTGGCACGCGCCGAGTGCAACAAAAATGGCGCAGTAATAACCTGCTCTGCACTGAAGGAAAAATACCGGCAAAGGCTGGTCAGGGGACTAGCCCCCAAGGAGGTGGAATGGGTTGTTCTCACAGGTAGTATCGAGGACATCGGGGAACGTATCCGCAAACGCACCGGCCACTATATGCCGCCTTCGCTGCTTCAAAGCCAGTTCGCTGACCTCGAAGTGCCGCAGTATGGCATTCATCTGCCTGCCTGCGGCCTGGAAATCCCCGAAATGGTCGCCCGGGTAAGGGCCCGGCTCAAAAACTGAACCGGTTCCCCATGGTCCTGGATTCGCGCCCCTACTCGGACTTTTCGGAATCCGTTTTGACGACCAGGCGGAACCCTTCCCCGTGGATGTTGAGGATTTCCACGCTGTCATCCTTTTTGAGGTACTTGCGGAGCTTGGCAATATAAACGTCCATACTCCGGGAGGTAAAGTAGTTATCGTCCCGCCAGATCTTTGTCAGGGCGAGTTCCCGGGGCATCAGATCGTTTTCGTGCAGTGCCAGCAGGCGGAGCAGTTCATTTTCCTTGGGCGACAACTTGGTGGGCTCCTCATCCTTGTACTTCAGGAAACGCAGTTTGGAGTTCAGGTGGAAATCCCCGAAATCAAATTCAAATTGCTTGCTGTCTGCCAGGCTGTTGGAAGCCTTGCGCTGTAAAATGGCCTTGAGTTTGACCAGCAGTACCTCGGAATCGAACGGTTTGTTCAGGTAATCGTCCGCACCCGCTTTATACCCTTTTAACACATCTTCCTTCATGGTTTTGGCCGTCAGGAAAATGATGGGGATATGGTCGTTCTTCTCACGAATCTCCTTGGCCAGGGTGAACCCGTCCTTATAGGGCATCATCACATCCAGGATACACACATCGAAAGGTTCCTTCTTGAATTTCTCAAACCCTTCCATACCGTTCTTTGCGAGGGTTACGTCGAAATCATTCATCGACAGGTAATCCTTGAGCACGATCCCGAAGTTGGGGTCGTCCTCAACCAAAAGAATCTTCTTGTTTTCTGTTTCCATACTTCTCTTATATTAGAGGGAGTTTGATATAAAAAGTGCTTCCTTTTCCTTTCTCACTTTCCGCATAGACCTCTCCCTGGTGATCCTCTACTATTTTTTTGACGTAGGCCAGTCCCAGCCCATGTCCCTTTACATTGTGTATGTCCCCGGTGTGTTCCCGGTAGAATTTTTCAAAAATCCGCTTCAGGACGGCCTTGGACATCCCGGCCCCCTGGTCCTGGATCCGGATGATGATGGCATTGTTGGCCACTTCCGTATACACGTCTATTTTCGGCGCTTCCGGTGAATATTTCACCGCATTGTCCAGGATGTTGACGACGACATTCCCGAAGTGCATTTCATTGGCCAGTATCTCGGAGCGTTCAGCTTCGAGGTGGGTTTTGATATACCCGCCCCTGTCGAGAACGATCAGCTCCACATGGGTGATGGCCTGCCGGATCAGGTCGTGGACATCCACCCGTTCCTTGCTGATATCCAACTGGTTTTTCTCCAGTTTCGATATCCGCAGCACATTTTCCACCTGCGCGTGCATCCTCTTGTTTTCATCGCGGATCATCTGCAGGTACCGGCCTACCTTTTCATGGTCCTGCATGATCTTCGGGTTCTTGATCGCCTCGACAGCCAGGTTGATCGTGGCGATGGGCGTTTTGAACTCGTGCGTCATATTGTTGATGAAATCCGACTTGATCTCGGAAATCTGTTTCTGCCGGATAAGCTGGTAAATTGCACTTGCATAGGCCACCATGATGATGAGCGTAAACAGGAGCGAAAGGCCCGCCATGCTCAACACGGAATTGAGCAGGAACTTCTTTTTCCTGGGGAAGGACAACAGCAGGGCATAATCCGTATTCCCCTCGATATCCCTGAAAAGGGGCGCCTTGTAATAATTATCCTTGTCGTATTTGTATTTCCTCGAGCGAACCTTGGTGGGCAATCCGCGGCTGTAAACCCCGTATTCGTAATCGATGTCCAGGTTCCTGTCCTGGAGTTCGCGGTCCAGCAACAGTTCTATTTCCTGACGGCTCACCCGTTCGTGTATGGGCACCTTTTCCGCATATTCCCGGTATATATCGTCGAATGCCACCTTGTCGAGTATGGGTATACCCCCAACCTTTTCCCACTTTTCAATGGGGTTGTACCGATAAGCTTTTCCATCCAGGCCGTATTCCTCTTTAAAAACCGCGCGGGTACGCCTGCTGGTATAGCTTTTAATGGTGGTGGTATCGGTCATTGTACCACTGTCAAAGAACGTGGAGGCAATGTCGTAATCCTCCTCCAGGATGCCATGAGAATAAAAGGTGATCTCGTTGGAATTGAGATCGCGGTCAATAAAGAAGATATTGCTCCAGTGGGCGCTTTTTAATTCGCCAATGCTATCCTTCAGGGTCAGGAAGCGGTCCGAATAATCCTTAATCTCCCGCTGCTCGATCTGATCGGTCACCTGGGAGAGAACCTCGGTGACCACATTCGAGAACTGCTCCTCCTTATCCTCTACCGAACTTTTAATCCAGTATAGCTGAACTGCAATAATCCCTATGAGCGAAAGACTCATCAGAATGACGAGCAGCACAAAAATTCTCCTATTCATCGTCTAAGTAAAAGTAAAAATTTAACATTTAGAGGCGGGTCGGTTTAACCAAACCTTAACACTAAGCAGGGTCGGCGGGACCCGATAAATCCAGTAGTTCCCGGTGAATCCGGGTCACGGTTTTCCGGGTTTGGTCCAGGTCGACATTGGGGATCACATAGTCCGCGAGTGGTATTTTCTCCTGTTCCGGCCACTGGTGTTGCATCCGCTTGCGGATTTCGGCCGCGGTGGTTTCGTCCCTGGAGGCGACGCGCCGAACCCGTTCTTTTTCGGGGGCCGTTACGAGGATCATCCGGTCCAGCTTGCGATACCCCCCATTCTCAAAAAGGATGGCGGCTTCCTGCAGGACATAGGGTGCACGCTGCACCTGGGACCAGGCGTTGAAATCGGATGCCACCGCCGGGTGTACCAGGGCATTCAACGCCTGCAGCAATTCAGGGTCAGAAAAGACGCGCGAGGCGATATAGGTGCGGTTCAGGGAACCTCCCTGATAGGACCTCGGTCCGAGGAGTGCCGTTATTTCCGCACGCAGTGCCGGTTTCTCCTCCATGAGCCGGCGCGCCGCGGTATCCGAATTATAGATGGGTACCCCAAGTTCGGCAAACATGCCGGCAACTGTGCTTTTACCGCTTCCGATGCCCCCGGTCAGGCCTATGCGCATCATTCGTTGCGGACGATGAATTCCACGGAAGTCTCCAGCAACAACACGCTTTGTATCCCCGGGGGTTGTTCTTCGATCCGCAGTTGCAGGCGGTTTGTTTCAGGGTCGGGGGTTTCAAAGTCGGCCACAATGCGGAAATCCGAAGGAGACAAATCCTTCAGTGCCTCTATCCGCCCCTTGCAGAGGACCCCCACACTGGCCGGGAAAGTCCGTACTTCCTCGGTTCCCGGCAAATTGATCACTTCCACGGGCACATCCACCACCGATTCCGAGAACCGATAAACACGGGCCTTCACCGTTACCTGCTCCGTCGAAAAACGGGTGTTCGGCAACCGGTCTGCGGCGGGCAGGCGCAACACGCGGCTCACCGAGTCCTTTACCCCTGTCAACAGAAGGGATTCTGTCTCCAGGGCCCGGATCGTGTCGATCTCCCCCGGGGGACCCAGCAGGTGGACACTGGGCGGGTCTGCCAGGATGGGCCCGTCGATCGCGTAGTTGCTCGCGAGCTCAATCCGCAGGGCCGGCCGTACCGGGACCGTACGGGAGCGGAGTTTCTGGAAATCGAGGAAGATGGTGTCCTCCGCAACTTCCAGCAGGCTGATGTCATCCCCCAACTGGTTGGCCACCTGCCGCCGGTAGACATCGGGAACAATAAAATATCTCCGCCCCTTGTGTTGCGAAGCACCCAGGTCAATGGCCACTTTTTTGGGGCTTATCTGATAGCGCATCAACTGAAAGCCGCTGGCCCTGACCCGGACCCTTAAATCTGCAGGGGGCGGGCTCAACAAAACCAGGCTGTCCGGTACTTGCTGGTACTCCATCCGGAAGGCCAGGGTATGGTTGTAGGTCTGCGCCAGGCGGATAATCAGCCAGGCCAGGAAAGAGCACAACAGGAACAGGAGGAAGATTTTCGCCCTGGGGGATGCAATGCCGGATTTTAATTTTTTGATCAATTGTCAGTTGTTGAAAAACAGGCCCGGAAAGAGAGACTCCGGTTTCTGTTTACTAAAGGTAAGCAAGATGGTGGACTTGAAAAAGCCCCAGCCATAGCCTGCGAATTGTACCAACAGGGCCGGTACTGCCAGCAGGGATGCCCGGAAATTCCGGGTGGTGGCCCATGCCCCGAACCAAACGCCCAGGAAGTACAGGAGGTAGCCGGCAAGCGGGAGGATGCCCAGGGGTGTGGGCAAAAAAAACGGTAGCGCAAGCGCGGACAGGAGACCGAGCGAAAACAGGGTGGGGAACCAATACGTCGGCCGGGCGCTGCCGGGATGCCAGCGGTTGAGGATGGGCCGCGCCAGCCCGAATTTATATACCTGACGGAAAAAGGAACGGAAGTCGATGCGCCGTTTGTGATAGACTATTGCTTCCGGGATAAACAAAATTTTAAACCCGTTCCGGGACAGCCGTAGGCTCAGGTCGGGATCTTCACCCGGGTGGATGTTGCCAAAACCGCCACTGGCTTCGAATGCCCGGCGGGACAAGCCCATATTGAAACTCCGCGGCTGGAAATTGGCCTGTTTCCCGCTGCCCCCCCTCAGGCCCCCGGTTGTCAGCGGGGCTGTCATGGTATAGCTGATGGCCTTCTGGAGCGCATTAAAGGAAGGGTCGGCCGCATCCCGCCCCCCAAAACAGTCGGCGGGGTTTTGTTCGAGGGTTGCCTGCAAGGTGGCGAGATAGTCATCGGGCAGGATACAATCGGAATCCACAAGCAGGAAATAGTCTCCACTGGCACGTTGCATCCCGTAATTCCTCGAATCCCCGGGACCCGTATTGGGCTTTTTGAAATAGCGGATATCCAGGTGGGGGGCGTATTTATGTACCACTTCCCCCGCATCCCGGGAGGAGCCATCCTCCACGATCACCACCTCGAAGGGTTTGCCGAACTCCTGGCGGCGGATGCTTTCCAGCAACTCATCCAGTTCTTCCGGCCGGTTGTAGACGGGGACGACAAAAGAAAAACGCAACTCCATGGAGGACGGGTTAACAGAGGGCTCCTCCCCGAATCCGGGATGGCCCGATCGTCCCGCAGGACTATTCAGAAAACTGGTCGATAATTTCCTGGCTGACCCCCGTACTCGAGAAACCGCCGTCGTGGAACAGGTTCTGCATGGTCACCTTGCGGGTGAGGTCCGAAAACAGGCTCACCGTATAATCCGCACAATCCTGGGCCGAGGCATTGCCCAGGGGCGACATCTTTTCGGCATAGGAGATAAAGCCGCCGAAGCCCTTAACCCCCTGTCCCGCCGTGGTGGGCGTGGGCGACTGGGAAATGGTGTTCACCCGGACTTTCTTCTCCTTGCCGAAGAAGTAGCCAAAGCTCCTGGCAATGGATTCCAGGTAGGCCTTGTTATCGGCCATGTCGTTGTAATCGGGGAAGGTGCGCTGGGCCGCCATGTACGTGAGGGCGACGATACTCCCCCATTCGTTCATGGCTTCCGCCTTGTAAAGCGTTTGCATGACCTTGTGGAAAGAGAGGGCGGATACATCCCAGCCTTTCTCGGTCCATTCATATTTCTGGTCTGTATAGTGCTTTCCCTTGCGGACATTGATGGACATCCCGATGGAGTGCAGTACAAAATCCAGTTTGCCCCCAAGGATCTCCACGGCCTGGGTAACCAGGTTTTGAAGGTCTTCCTCGCTGGTGGCATCGGCCGGGATAATCTGGCTGCCGGTTTTTTCGGCAAGTTCGTTGATCTGCCCCATCCGCATGGCAATCGGGGCGTTTGTCAGCACAAAGGTGCCGCCTTCCTCGTGGACCCGCTCAGCGGTTTTCCAGGCAATGGAATTTTCATCCAGTGCCCCGAATATGATACCTCTTTTACCTTTTAATAAATTATATGCCATGGTTTGTCTGTTTGTTTTGTACGTTCAAAGATAGCTAAAATGGGGGATTAAGTGGTTGCCCCGGTATTCCCAGTACATTGCGCGAGTTCCCCGGTTTAGGGTCAGTTGAGCAATTCCCGGGCATGGGTCATCGCGGTATCGGTGAGTTGGCTGCCGCCGAGCATCTGGGCGAGTTCCAGGATGCGCTCCTCCTGGGTCAGCAATTTGATCCGGGTATGGGTACGCCCGTCCACATCTTCCTTGTAGACCTTGTACTGCAGGTGACCCTTGGAGGCCACCTGTGGCAGGTGCGTAATGGCAAATACCTGCATATGCCGGCTCATCTGCCGCATAATGTCGCCCATGCGGTTTGATATTTCCCCGGAAACCCCGGTGTCAATCTCGTCGAACATCATGGTGGGCAGTGCCTCGTAGGCGGCCAGTTGTGCCTTGATAGCCAGCATGATCCGGGATAATTCGCCCCCTGAAGCGGTTTTTTTGAGGGAGCCGAAACTCCCCCCTTTGTTGGCCGAGAACAGCAATTCCAGCACGTCTTTGCCGCTGGGGCCAAAGGCATCCCGGGGCAGCAGTTCCCAGGTAAAGGAGGCATTGGGGATGCCCAGTTGCACCAATTCCTTCCGCAGGTCTTCCGTAAACCCAGGGAGCACCCCGGCCCTGCGTTCGTTCAGCTGGGCCGCCAGGTGGTCCAGTTCCTCCTCCATCCGGCCCATCTTTTCTTCCAGGTCCGCAATATCCGTGTCCATCTGGGCCGTATCATGGACTTTCTTCGAAAGGGTTTCGCGGATCTCGAGCAACGCTTCCACGGAATTCACATGGTGTTTTTTCTGAAGGTCGTACAGCTGCCGCAATTTCGCATTCACCTTTTCCAGGGCATCCGGGTCGGGCTGCTGCAACTCCAGCAGCTGCCCCAGTTCCCCGGCGATGTCATCCGCCTCGATGGCAAGGGATTGCACCCGGTCGTGAAGGGCGCCAAACCGGGAACCAAAACCCGAAAGCCGGGACGTGATCTGCCGCAGGCGGGCCTGCATGGCAAGCAATCCGTAGTTTTCCTCCTGCATCAGCTGGTCCGCATTGCCGAGCAGCTCAATAATCTGTTCTGAATTGCTCAGGGTGGCCTGCTGTTCCTCCAACTCTTCCTGCAGTCCGGGCTCCAGTTCTACCTGCCGGAGTTCCTCGAGCAGGAATTCATTGTAGTCCTGTTCCCTGAAAGCCACTTCCCGCTTCCCCTGAAGGTCCGCAAGCCGTTTCTCCGCTTCCAGGTAGGCGAAGCGACGTGCGCGGTAGGTTTCCAACAGGGCCGTGTTGCCGGCCAGGGCGTCCACGACCCGCAATTGAAAATCGCGCTCGGTCAGCTCCAGGGTCTGGTGCTGGGAATGCACGTCGATCAGCCGGTGCCCGAGTTGCTGCATCACATCCAGGGTAACCGGGCTGTCGTTGATAAAGGCCCTGGACTTGCCATTGGGCCTGATTTCCCGCCGGAGCAGGGTCTGGGTTTCGTAATCCAGATCGTTGGCCTCAAAAAAATCCCGCACCCCCGGGTAGGTACCAATGGCAAATTCGGCCTCCACCACGCACTTTTTGTCGGCATCCCTCAGGGCTGTCCTATCGGCCCGGTTCCCCAGAACCAGCCCGAGGCTCTCGAGCAGGATGGATTTGCCGGCACCGGTTTCGCCCGTAATGGTGGTGAGCCCGCCGGAAAAGTCAACCCGCAAGTCGTCGATCAGCGCGTAATTTTTTATGGAAAGTTGGGTAAGCATGCAATCTTTGGATTACTGCCTGTAAAGATAAAGGAATCGGTGCAATCCGCTACCGGTCAATAGGTAATTTGGTTCCAGGTGCTGGCGTAGAAGGGCGCCACCTTGTTGAGGGTTTCCTTGAGCTGGACGATATCCACTTTGGGGCCGTCCGAAAAGATATTCTGGATCTCCTCCGCCTTCGCGTCGAAGAAAGTCTGTATCAGGAAGGCATTCGGCCGCCGCTGGATCAGGGTTTCGAACAGCCTCAGGGAGCCGGCGATAACCTGTTTCCCGGTACTGTTATTGTCCGACATGATATCGAGCCCTTTCCGGTGGTAATTGTAGAGCGCAATCCGGTACTCCCTGAAGGTATTGGACAACAGGTTGTCGACCAGCTGAAAACGGGTGCGGTTATCGGAAGCCGTCTGCCCCCATCCTGGAAAACTGCTGCCCTGCGCCTGGGTCACGATGGCCTGTGCCCTTTTATAGAGCTCGGTGCCCCCCTCCAGCTGGAAGGTATCCGCATCCAGGCCCAGCATGATATAGGCGTAATAAGCCACCACCCCCACCAAGTTGGAATTGAAGTTGTTCTCATTGAAAACCAGTGGCTGAAATTCGATGTATTCAAAATTGAACTGGTCGTCCTTGTAATTGAAAACCGGAGTTTCATAGGAGGCATTGAAAACCGGTCGGGAGGACTGGAGCTGAATAGTCGCCTCGAACCTGTTCGAATCAAAATTGGTAACGGTTATAAACATCCTGCAGTTCAGGCGTTCATTCTCCTTATACACCCGGTTGGTCCACTGGGTCTTGTTGACGAATTCCGTCAGGGATCGCTCCAGGGTCCTGAATATTTGCTGGTTGGTCTGGGAGACCTGGTCCGAATTCACGGTGACCGTGCAATTGAGCTCCTGGGCCGTCGCGCAGAAAACACTCCCCAGGCAGATCAGCCCGCAGAGGATGTTATTTCGAAATGCGTTTGTCAATCTCATGGAGTATGTCCCGTGCGGCCTCGGCCTTGCTTTTAAGTTCAAACGGCGTAATCTGCGAATTCTTGTCTACAAAGCTGACTTTATTGGTGTCCCCCCCGAATCCCGCTCCCGAATCCCGAAGGGAATTCAGGACGATGGCATCCAGGTTCTTCCGCCGGAGTTTTTCCAGGGCATTGGCTGCTTCATTTTCGGTCTCCAGGGCAAACCCCACAATATACTGGTGTTCCCGCTCGCCGGCCAGGGTCCGGATGATATCCGGGTTCCGGACGAGTTTCAGCTCCAGCTCCTCTGCAGCCTTTTTGATTTTCTGGTCCCGGATCTCCGCGGGCCGGTAATCCGAAACTGCAGCCGCCCCGATGACCACATCTGCGGCACCAAAATGGGAGCGCGCTGCATCCAGCATTTCACGGGCGGTCCGAACACGTATGCAGATTACCAGCGGGTGTGCGATCTCCTCCCCGGTGGGGCCCGTGACCAGGGTGACCTTTGCCCCCCGCTCTGCAGCGGCCCGGGCCAGTTCGAACCCCATTTTCCCGCTTGAATGGTTCCCCAGAAACCGCACGGGGTCGATCGGTTCATAAGTAGGCCCTGCGGTGATCAGCACGTGTTTCCCCTTCCAGGGCATCCGGGCCAGCAGGCCCTGCTCCAGCTGCCGGACGATTTCTTCGGGTTCGGCCATGCGCCCCTCGCCTTCCAGGCCGCTTGCGAGTTCTCCTGAAGCCGCCGGGATCAGGATATTTCCAAATCCTTGAAGTTTCTCGATGGATTCACGCGTTGCCGGGTGGCGGTACATGTCCAAATCCATGGCAGGTGCAAAAAACACAGGGCATTTGGCGGAAAAATAACACCCCAGCAACAAGTTGTCGCAGGTGCCCGAGGCCATTTTGGAAAGCGTGTTGGCCGTGGCCGGGGCAATCAGCATCAGGTCGGCCCAGAGGCCCAGTTCCACGTGGTTGTTCCAATCGGTGGTCCCTTCTTCCTCCCGGATAAAAGCAGTGTGTACAGGGTTTCTGGAAAGGGTCGCCAGGGTAAGGGGGGAAACGAAATCGCCGGCGCTTTCGGTCATCACGATACGGACCTCGGCGCCGGCTTTTATCAGCAAACGGGTTAGGAAGGTGGTCTTATACGCCGCAATACCCCCGGTAATGCCCAAAAGGATACGCTTGGAAGCCAGCATGCTACTCCTCGTCTTTCGCCGTGTTCCGGTAGTAGATCTTGTCTTCCAGCCACTCCTCGATAGCGAGTGCATGCGGCTTGGGAAGCTTTTCGTAAAACTTGGAAACCTCTATTTGCTCCTTGTTTTCGAATACCTCTTCGAGGCTGTCGCTGTAGGTGGCAAACTCTTCCAGTTTTTCGAGTAATTCCTTTTTGATCTCGGAATTGATCTGGATGGCTCGTTTGGCCACGATGGAAATCGCTTCGTAGATATTGTCGGTTTTATCGTCAAACTCATTCCGGTTGATGGTGACGGTAGTAACCGGGGCCTGAGAATTTTTAAGGTCGTTCATATTCATTTGGATAAAGTTTCTAACTCTTGTATGTCGGTAATTTCCTCCTGCAGGTCCTCGTACAGTTCCCGCGCATCCTCGGCGTACTGGCTGTCGGAATAATAGCGCATAAATGCGTTATAGGCCGATACCGCATTGTCCAGACGCTCTTTCTTCTTGGAAAACGTACTGTTCTTTGCCAGGGTAGATGCCGCCCGCAACTTGAGGAAGAAGGCTTCTTCCCGGTAAATGGAGCCCGGGTGGTCGGAGATGAAATTATCGAGGGTGGCGATGGCCGAGATATTGTAATCCAGGGTATAGTATTTGCCCAGTTTTACAAACTGCTTGGCAATTTCAAAGGCCTTTTTCTGCTTCTTCCGGGTCAGCTCCTGGGCCATGGCATTCGCCTCTTCCATGAATTCCGATTCCGGGTAGCTGTTAATGAAAACCTGCAGCTTACTAAGCGCCTTGTCAGTATCCGTCTGGTCCAGGGAGTATTTGGGCGAAAGCATGTAATAGCTCTTTGCCCCGAGGAAGGCCGCCTCCGGTGCCTTGTCGCTCTTCGGGTAGGATTTCAGGAAACGTTCGAACTGGTAACCCGCAAAGTTGTAATCCTTTTTTTTGTAGTAGCTGTCCGCCAAGAAAAACATGACCCTTTCGCCCTGGGGTTTCCCCACAAACTGGGGGGCGATCTGTTCCAGCAGGCGGTTGGCCTTTTTAAAGGAACCCTCCTGGTACAGGCGCTCTGCCATTTCGTACTTCCGGTTGATGTCCGGGTCCTTCAGCACTTTCTGGTACTCGCTGCAGGAGACCAGCAACAGCCCGGCCAGCAAAAGAATTCCGAAACTTCTGGTTTTCAAAAACATTTGGCAAAATTAGCGATTTTCCACGACATAGAAAACCGAAAATTACAGCATAAATTGCCCTGGTTTGCAGGGCCTGTTGGATTTAGGCAAATTTTAACGCCTCACACCTGCTCCCGCCTGAAGGTCTTCATGAAGGCCCCGAGGTCCCGGACCAATTCCGCACTGGCCGGCACCAGTGGCAGGCGGACATGGGGTTCGCATATACCGTGCTGCGCCAGCAAGGCTTTCACCCCGGCGGGGTTGCCTTCCCGGAAAATCAGTTCCACCAGGGGCCGCAAGCTTTCCGACAGGCCCGTCGCCTGTTGGGCGTTTCCCTCCAGCGCCTGACGGATCATCCCGGAAAATACCTCGGGAAGGGCCTGGCCCAGTACGGATATCACTCCCGCCCCACCCCAGTTAACGGTGGGCACGGCGGTAAGGTCATCCCCTGAGATCACCAGGAAATCACCCGGCACCACCTGGAGGAGCTCACGAATTTGCGCCTCCTCCCCACAGGCTTCCTTGATACCTGCTATCCTATCACAATCACGAGCCAGACGGGCAACCGTGGCAGGCAGCATATTGCTTCCTGTCCGGGCTGGCACATTATAGAGGATAAGTGGCAGGGGGGTTTGGGCTGCCAGGAATTTAAAATGCTGGTAAATACCCTCCTGGGTGGGCCTGTTGTAATAAGGGGAAACGGAAAGGATGGCGTCATAGCCCTCTAGGTTGGACGTATGCATCTCCCGGGCTACGGCCAGCGTATTATTCCCTCCAATCCCGGCCACCAGTGGGAGCCGGCCGGCATTCTCCTCTGCCACTACCCGGAGGATTTCTTCCTTCTCAAGGGGGGATAGCGTAACGGATTCGGCCGTGGTCCCCAGCACGACCAGGTAATCACAGCCCCCTCCGGTAACGTGCCGGACCAGTTTCCGGAGTGCCGGTACATCGAGGCTGAGATCTTCACGGAATGGGGTCACCAAAGCCACGCCGGTTCCTTTCAGTTCGCTAATCATACCAATTCGTTCAATACTTCCAGATATTTTTTCGTTTCCTTCCTGAACAAACCGAAATCCGCCAGGTCACAGTCAAAAATCAAATCGTTATAAGCCGGGTCCAGTTCCGCAAATCCGATGCGCATCCGCGCCTGCGTCCTCACACTCATCAATTGCATCAACAGGTTCTCTTCCTTGAAATAATTGATCAGGATGTCGTATTCACGGCTCAGGAATTCCAGGGCATAGCTGTTTTCAATTTCACCGTTCCACCCAAGGTCCTTGTCCGAAAACACCGGGGTGGCATAAGGGGAATTCTTGTCGTAATACCGCCTGTATCCAATCACCTTGATTGCATTCGGCCGCAGTCCAAAAGCGTCAATCAATTCAAAAAACACCTCCGCCTTGTCGAACTGGTCGAGATCCACGATCACAGCTATGGCGTTGACCCCGGATTTGCGCTTCGGGGCCGGCCGCGAACGGGACAATTCCTGCCGGAGGTATTTCACGCCGGATTTGTATTTAAATTTGTCTTTGAGACCTTTAAACATGTACCTTTACGCTTTCCGCAAAGGTAGGGAATATACCCGCTTGCACAGCGCAAAGTTACGGGGTCCCGTCTGTTTAAAAATGAAACAATTTGTTTTAATTGTAACAATTAGCCTGCTGGCTTCCTGCCGGCAGGGACCCGTACACCTTTCGGGAATTCGTGCTTCTCAGACCGTTATAGACAGCAGTCTGTCCGTCGACGATTCCCTCGACCTCTTTATCGCCCCCTATCGGGACCACCTGGAAGCCGAGCTGAATGCGCCCCTGGCATATGCCCCGGAGACGCTGCGCAAAAACGATGGCACCCTTACCTCAAGCCTCGGGAACCTCCTTGCCGACCTGGTCCTGGAACAAACCGATTCCCTGCGCGTGCTGCAGGGCAATCCCCCTGTGGATGCCGTGGTGCTCAATGCGGGAGGCATCCGGAACATCATCTCCCGCGGGCCGGTAAGCCAGCGGACCGCTTACGAGGTAATGCCCTTTGAAAACACCATCTTTATCGTCCCCATGCAGGGCGCACCAGTCCGCGAGTTGATTTCCTTCCTCACCGCCAATCGCAAGCCCCATCCCATAGCGGGTCTGGAAATCGTCCTTGCCCCTGACGGCTCCCTGGCGTCGGTGAATATTGGCGGGCAACCTTTTGACGAGGAACGGACCTATTATATCGCCACCTCCAACTACCTGTACGAAGGCGGGGACGACATGGCTTTTTTCCGGCATGGCGGAACCCCGGAAGATACGCGGTATAAGATCCGCAATGCCATGGTGGACTATTTCCGGCGAATCGACACGTTGCGGTCCTCGGCGGATGACCGCTTTTTTCAAATGCCCGAAAGATGAAACGAAGAAATTTCCTGAAAACCGGCGCCTCGGCGGGTGCTGCGCTGGGGCTGGCGGGATTGAACCTGGCGTCCTGTAGCTCATTCGGACGCAAACAAATTACCATCCTCCATACCAACGACGTCCACAGCCATATCGACCCTTTCCCCCCAAACCATGCGGCATTCCCAAACCTGGGAGGTGCGGCCAGGCGGGCCGGCCTGATCGCATCCATCCGGGAGGAAAACCCCAATACCCTCTTGCTGGATGCCGGGGATATCTTCCAGGGCACCCCGTATTTCAACTTTTACGGGGGCGAGCTGGAATTCCGGCTGATGAGCCGGATGAACTACCAGGCGGCCACCCTGGGCAACCACGATTTCGACAACGGGATTGGGGGCCTGATGGCCCAGCTGCCCTATGCGGACTTCCGGTTTGTTTCGGCCAACTATGATTTCAGGAATACGGACCTCCACGGTTATGTCGACCCGTATATGATCCATGAGGTGGATGGGATCCGCGTGGGTATCTTCGGGCTTGGGATTGAACTGGAAGGCCTGGTCCTGCCCGACCTGTACGGGGAAACCAGGTACCTGGACCCGGTGGAACAGGCGCTGGACACGGCGCGAATCCTGCGGGAGGAAGCGGCATGCAACCTGGTGGTGTGCCTGTCGCACCTGGGCTACCGGTATGAAGACCCAACCCGGGTCAGCGATGTGGTCCTGGCGCGCAGGACCGAGGGGATCGACCTGATAATCGGCGGGCATACGCACACCTTTATGGAAACTGCCCAGGCCCTTACCAACCGGGCGGGTGGCAAGGTACTCATCAACCAGGTGGGGTGCTTTGGGATCAACCTAGGGCGCGTCGACTTCTTCCTGGAGCCTGGCGGCGCCAAAGAGGGCTCCGGCGTTTCGATTTCCGTTTAGCGCGTTCCGGGCACAACTTTCTATTTTATTTTGGATTCCCCTTGCCTGTATCCACTGCCCGCATCCACCTAAAAAGGGCATTTCACCCGGTTTTGCAGACGGAAATTAAAAATAGATCGGGCCGCTGCCCAGGTACTTTTCGGCAATGGGCTCATAGTGCTCCCGGATCTCCTCCAGGGAATAGGTTTTGGTGCTCTTGGTATAGAGGTCGTATTTGTTGAAATCGCGGATCCATTCCAGGTACTGCTGGTCTCGGGGTGCCAGCAACCGGCTATAGCTGCCCCCGGTATGCCAGGGGTAAAAGGAGTGGTACCGGATCATCACCATCCCGGCTTCGGGAATCCGGTTTGTCGCGTGGTTGGAAAGTACCTGAAAGAGGTATTCGTCATGGCCCCAGGCCAGCATAAGGGCATCCAGGCCGCACTCTTCGCTGTAGATTCCCGTTTCCGTGTTGTATTCCGGGTTTTCCATATCCGGGTTCAGCCGGTTGAATTCCGGGTAGACGCAGGTGTCGGGCAGGGCGCACCCCACAGCAAAGACATCCCCTACCATCCCCCACTGCTCGTCCTGGCTGGTCCCGTCAGCATCGCTCCCCCAAAGGTAAAGGACCTTTCCGAGGTCGTGGATCAGCCCCACGAGCTGCATCCAGTCGGGGCGGCCATCCTCCCGGATCGCTTCCGCGCTCTGGATCAGGTGCTGGACGTTGGGCAGGTCCAGGTCCGGATCGCTGACATCTATCAGGTCGTCCAGGGATGCCATGGCCTCCCAGAGCCCCAGGGGCTTGTCGTAAGTCAGGTACTTGCGCTGCATCCGCCCCACATATTCGTAGGTTTGGTTGGCGCGCATTTTCCGGTAATGCTCCCTAACGGCCGCCTTGACATCCGCTGCATCGTAATTTCTAAATACTTTTTCCATCTCAGACATTTCCAAGCAAAAGGTACAAAATAATGGTAAATGTTACCAGGAAGATGCTGAACGGGCGCGCGTACTTCCAGGGTGCCAGGGATACCTTCCCCGCGTCGGCCATGACGAAGGTGTGCCGGGGTTTCCTGTAAGCGGATACCAGGAGCATCACCCCCATGTTCAGGACAAACTCAATCCCCCAGATGTGTACAAAGTGCAGGTCGGCCTCGAAGACAAAATACACCAGGATATAAAACAACAGGCCGAAGCCGAGTCCGGCCTTGGCCCCGGCCGCCGAAACGCGCGGCAACAGGAAACCCGCCAGGATCACGCTGGCTATGGGGATAAAGAAGATGCCGTTGAGCTGCTGCAGGAGCTGGTAGAGGCCTTCAGGTGCATCCCCCACATAAGGCGCGATCCCAATGGCAAATACCGCAAGCAGGGCGGAGGTCATCCTGCCCATCCTTACCAGGCGCTTTTCGGGGGCCTGCCGGTTGAAGTACCGCTTGTAGATCCCGAGGCTGAACAAGGTAGCCGCACTGTTGAGCGCACTGTTGAATGTTGTGAGGACGGCCCCCATCATTACCGCCACAAAGAACCCGGTCAGCCAGGGGGGCAATACTTTCTTCACGAGTTCGGGGTATACCCGGTCCGGCTGGTCAAAGAATGTCTCCCCGAAATAATAGAAGCCGATCAAACCCGGCAGGACAATCACGATGGGGATCAGTATTTTCAAGAGCCCGGTAAACAACAACCCTTTCTGGGCTTCTTTCAGGCTGACGGCCCCCAGGGCCCGCTGCACGATGGACTGGTGCATGGTCCAGAAATACAGCTGGTTGATAATCAACCCCGTGAAAAGGACCTCAAAGGGCAGGATGGCCGATCGGGAACCCGGCCCGAAACCCGGCTCGTCGCTGATGACGTTGAATTTGGAAGGGGCGTGCTCAAAAACGGCCTCCAGGCCCGCAACCGGGTCGCCCCCGCCAATACTCACCAGGGCCAGGATGGGCACCAGCAGGCCCGCTACCAGCAGGCCGAAACCGTTGATGGTATCCGTATAGGCAACCATTTTCAGCCCCCCGAAAACGGCATAGGCGGCCCCCAGCCCGCCCACGGCGAGGATACTGATCCATACCCCCTGTTCCCGGCTCACCCCCATAAGGGAAGACAAATCGAACAGGGCTTCCAGGTTCAGTGCCCCGGTATATAACACGATGGGCAACAGGGTTGCCACAAAGGAGAGGATCAGGAGCAGGGCCACCAGGGTGCGCGTCAGTCCGTCGAAGCGCTTTTCCAGGAATTCCGGGATGGTGGTCAGCCCCATTTTCAGGTAACGGGGCACAAAATAGAGGGCCGCTGCCACCAGCGCTAGGGCGGAGGTAACCTCCCAGGCGATGATGATGGCCCCGTTCTTATAGGAGGAACCGTTCATCCCCACCAGGTGTTCAGTGGATATATTGGTCAGCAGCAGGGATCCCGCAATGACCACCCCGGTCAGGGACCGCCCCCCCAGGAAATAACCATCCTGGGTGTTCAGGGTGTCCTTGCGCAGGCGCCAGGTGGCAAAGAAGGCCACAAAACCCGTAAACAGCAAAAAGCTCAGCAGCGTCATCTGGGCTAATTTAAGGATTTGGCGGGAACGCCGGGAACCGGTATGGAGGAGCGCGGTATCGCCGGGTGAGCCGCTCTTAAAGCCTGCGGGCCTACCCGCTAAACCAGCTCGTCATCGGCTCAAACCCGTGGTTCCGCAGGCTGGTCATTTTCTGCCGGGTGGCCCGGCCTCAGCCCTCGAGGACATGGTCGACGATTTCACGGAATTCGATTTCCAGGGACTTTTCGGGAAAAGGCCGGCCGGCGCGCTTGTACCAGTAGCCCGCATTCCACTGGTCCCCTTCCCTGCGGTGCAGGTAGGCGTGGATCCAGTAACCCAGTGGGGTTTCCAGCCCCTCTGCGATATCGTGGGAAGCCTGCCAGTCTCCACGCCCTTCGTGCCAAAGCGCCTTGAGTCCTTCCGGCCAGCCCGGATCAGGTGCGTCCAGTTCAAATGTTGCCACAAAGTTTTCATGGTTTTCAGGAAGGTGCATGCGGTGATTTTTAGGGATTATTGCCTTTTTGTTCGCCTAGGGTTACGGGTCATTTCCCCAACAGGTTTAAAAACGTCGTTTCAGAAATAATCGCCACCCCGTTTTTTTCCGCTTTTTCGCGTTTGCTCGGCCCCATGTTGTCGCCGGCTACCAGATACGTGGTCTTGGCGGATACGGAGGAGGTTACCTTACCGCCGTTATCCTCTATCAGTTTTTTCAGCTCGTTTCGGCCAAGGCTTTCAAACACCCCGGATACTACGAACGTCTTCCCTTTGAAAAGGTCCGTTTGTCCTTCGAGTTGCTCCTCGCTCAGGGAGAACTGCAAACCGTAACCCCGTAAACGCTCCACCAGTTCGCGGTTTACCGGGTTGGCGAAAAAATCGGTCACGCTTTCGGCTATTCGCTCCCCGATCTCGTCCACTTCCTGAAGCTGCTCCTTGCCGGCTGCCATCAGCGCATCGATGTTTTTGTAGGCCCTGGCCAGTTTTTTGGCCACCGTCTCCCCCACATAACGGATCCCCAGCGCAAAAAGGACCCTTTCGAAAGGGACTTCCCGGGAGGCAGCCACCCCGGCCACCAGGTTGGATGCCGACTTTTCGGCCATTCGCTCCAGGGGAAGCAGGTCTTCCCGGGTCAGCGTGTAGAGGTCGGCGTAATTCCCGATCAGGCCCTGCTGGAACAGCAGTTCAACCGTTTCGCTGCCCAGACCTTCGATATCCATGGCCTTCCGGGATATGAAATGCTGGATCCTCCCGGTGATCTGGGGCGGGCAACCCGTATCGTTCGGGCAGAAATGCTGGGCCTCTCCGGGTTTGCGAACCAGGGGCGTCCCGCATTCGGGGCAGGCATCGATATACCGGGTAGGCTCGCTGTCCCCGGGCCGCTGGGTGAAGTCCACCCCGGTAATTTTCGGGATGATTTCCCCTCCCTTTTCCACAAAGACCATATCCCCCTTCCGCACGTCCAGCTTGGCAATCTGGTCGGCATTGTGGAGGGAAGCCCGTTTGACGGTGGTCCCTGCCAGCAATACAGGCTCCAGGTTGGCAACCGGGGTGATGGCCCCGGTCCGCCCGACCTGGTAAGTTATCTTGTTCAGCCTGGTGACGGCCTGTTCCGATTTGAACTTGTAGGCCATGGCCCATCGGGGGGATTTGGCCGTGTACCCAAGTTCCTCCTGCTGTTGCAGGCTGTTCACCTTCACCACCACCCCGTCCGTTTCATAGGGCAGGTCCAGGCGATGGGTGTCCCAGTATTCCAGGAATTCCAGCACCTGGTCGATATTCTGGCAGAGACGTGCGGTTTCCGGCACCTTGAACCCCATTTTACGGGCCCTGGCAAGCAATTCAAAATGGGTTTCGGCCCCCAGGCCCTTCCCCACCATTCCATAGAGCAGGCAATCCAGCGGCCGTTCGGCCACCAGGCTGCTGTCCTGCAGCTTCAGGCTGCCCGAAGCCGTATTCCGGGGGTTCATATAAGGGTCATCCCCATTCTCGATCCGTTCCCGGTTCATCCGGGCAAAACCTTCGAGGGGCAGGATGATTTCCCCGCGGATATCAAACCGGTCCGGATAATCCCCCTGCAGCCGGAGCGGAACGGAACGGATGGTTTTCACATTGGCTGTCACGTCATCTCCGTGGGTGCCGTCGCCCCGGGTTACCGCCCGGGCCAGGATCCCGTCCTGGTAGGTCAGGCTGATGGAGGCCCCATCGTATTTCAGCTCGCAGGTAAAGGCAACGGGGACATCCCCGAGCAACCGCTGGATCCGTTTTTCCCAATCCCGCAGTTCGTCCACAGAGTAGGAGTTATCCAGGGAATACATCGGGAAGTCGTGGGCAACGGTTTCAAAATTCTTGGTTACCTCCCCGCCCACCCTGAGCGTTGGCGAGGTCGGGTCGTAAAATTCCGGGTACTCCCGCTCGAGCTGCTGGAGCTGCTTCAGTTTCATGTCGAACTCGTAATCGCTGATCACGGGCTGGTCCAGCACATAATACCGGTAATTGTGGTCCCGGAGTTCCTCCCGGAGGTCCCGTATTCGCTTTTCTGCCTCACTCATGGTTTCGGTATGGGTTTGCGACCGCAGATAAACCGGTCCTTGCCAAAAATATCCTTTTTCAATAAAACGGCTTCATAGCCCGCCTTGCAGAAGAGAGTTTCCGTTTCCTGCCCGAATGCTTCGTGAATTTCCACATACAACCAGCCCCCTGCCGTTAAATACCTTTGGCCGAATGCTGCGATCCGGCGATAGAAGATCAGGGGGTCGGCATCCGGGGCAAACAAGGCCTCATGGGGTTCCTGGTCGCGGACATGTGCATGCAAGCCTGCGGCATGGCTCCGGGGAATGTAGGGCGGGTTGGATACCATCAGGTCGTAAAGGGGCCAATCACCTTTGGGTGCCAGTATATTCTCCCTGCGAAAGGCTACCTGCAGCCCGAGTCGCTCCACATTCTCCCCGGCGGTTTTGAGTGCCTCCGCCGAAATATCGATACCGGTAACCGAGGTGCCGGGGAGGTTTCTGGCCAGCCCCAGGGCAATACAGCCGCTGCCGGTCCCGATATCCAGCACCCTGCCGCCATCCAGGTCTCCTGCATGCCGTTCCAGGATCCACCGGACCAGTTCTTCCGTTTCAGGACGGGGGATGAGCACGCCGGGGTCCACCGACAGGTCCATACCCATAAAGGAAACCGTTCCGGTAATGTACTGCAGGGGTTTTCCCCCAACCAGCTCGGAAAGTGCATGGAACAACGGCTGTTCTTCCTCCTGGGTGAGTTGTTTCCGGGGTTCCAGGCCAAGGATAAACCGGGGGATCTGCAGGTAATGGTCGAGCAACCGGTAGAACAGGGCGTCGATTTCCTCCACCGGATACCGGGGTTCGAGCTCCTTCCTGAAGAGGTCGCGTATGTCGCGGAGCAGCATGGACTCAGAGGGTTTTGCGCATCCATACCTGGCAGGCCGTATGCCCGGTACACCCCACGGGGCGTTCCAGGTCCGCAAACCCATAACTCCGGTAGAGGGCAAGGGCGGCTTCCATATAGGGCATGGTTTCCAGGTAACAGGAGGTATAGCCCAATTCCCGGGCCGTCTCCAGCGCCAGTTTCAACAGGGCCCTTCCGTAACCCATGCCGCGCAATTCCTCCCGGAAGTACATCTTCTGCAACTCGCAGGTCCCGGCATCCCCTCCCTGCAGTGGCGCAATCCCCCCGCCTCCCCAGACCTGTTCCTGGTCCGCGACCACCCAGAAAGCGCTGTCGGGTCGCTGGTAGGTCAGGAACATCCGGTCCAGAGACGGATCGGCCAGGGCGGTACCCTCACAGGGGGCTCCGGTACCCGGGAGCACCTCCCGGATAAGGGCCGCCAGCTGGGCATCGTCACCCGGCTGTATCCTCCGTATTTGCAGGGCCTCTTTATTCATTTCCAATGTGCTATTTTTGTCGGGTGAAGATACAGGAAAAATACATTTTGCGTTGTATCCAGATTGCGAAAAACGCCCTGGGCCGGGCTGCCCCGAACCCAATGGTCGGGGCCCTGATCGTGTACCATGGCCGGGTCATCGGGGCGGGTTATACGAGCCCTTTCGGCGGACCACATGCGGAGGTCAACGCCATCCGCAGTGTCCGGGACCCCGGCCAGCTCCGGGATTCGACCCTCTATGTTACCCTTGAGCCCTGTTGCCACCATGGGAAAACACCACCCTGCACCGACCTCATTCTCGAATCCGGCATCCCCAGGGTAGTGGTGGGCATACCTGACCCGCATGACAAAGTCGGTGGAAAGGGCATCGCCCGTTTGCGGGAGGCCGGCTGCGAAGTAATTCTCGGCCCCGGGGAGGCGGCCTGCCGGGAACACCACCGGCGGTTCCTCACTTTCCATGAAAAAAAACGCCCCTACCTGATCCTCAAATGGGCCCAGAGCCCGGATGGATTCCTCGCCCCGGTCCCGGCTGTCCGGGCGGCATCCCCCTCCCCCCATTGGATCACCGGGCGGGAATCCCGCCAGCTGGTCCACAAATGGCGTACCCAGGAAGCTGCCATCCTGGTGGGTTGGCGGACTGCCGCAGCCGACAACCCACGGCTCACCAGCCGCTCATGGGCAGGCCAGAACCCGCTTCGGATCCTGCTGGATCCGGGAAAAAAAACACCTCCTGCCTCCCACCTGCTGGATGGGAAGGTGCCTACTCTAAGGGTAGTGAATGAAGCCCCTTCGGCAGATCCGGTTCCTGCAGTGGAATACCTGGTGATTGCACCCGGGGACAGGTTCCTCGGAAGGTTGAGCAAGGAACTCTTCAACCGGGGGGTACTGAGCCTGATCGTCGAGGGAGGGGCCCATACCCTGAATTCCTTCCTGGACGAAGGCCTCTGGGACGAAGCCCGGGTATTTACTGGTCCGGCACCGCTCGGAGATGGCCTGCGGGCGCCTCAAATAACCGGGAGACTCATGGAATCGACCAAATCCGGCGGGGACCGGCTCGACATCTGGAGAAATGGTTAAAAATCTGATATTCGATTTCGGGGATGTCGTCATCGACCTGAACTGGAAGGCCATTTACGGGGCGATCAGCGCCTACGGGATTTCCCCTGAGCATCCCGCCTTGCGGGCGGCCAGCCGGGAATATGAAACCGGGCAGATCGATACCGACACTTTTCTGTTACGCCTGTCGCAATTGTTTGGCAATACAGACCGGGAAACCATCACCCGGCACTGGAATTCCCTGATCGGGCCGTTGCCAGAAGGGCGCCTGGAGTTCCTGGAACAACTCAGGGATTCGAATCGCTACCGGATGTTCCTGCTGAGCAATACAAATGCGCTCCATATGGAATTTGTCGCCCGGGAACTCGGCCCGGCGGGGTACAATAGGCTCAAAGCCTGTTTCGAAGGCTTTTACCTCTCCTACGAACTGGGCCTGCGGAAACCGGACCCAGAAATATTTGAATATGTCCTTCGGGAAAACAGGCTGCAGCCCACCGAAACCCTGTTTATCGATGACACCCTGGAACATACCCTGGGGGCTGCCTCTACGGGGATTGCCACCTGGCACCTGCAGCCGGGCAAAGAGGATGTAAGGGAACTCCTTAATCGCATCTGATATGTGGGATCTGATAGGCAGTGTAGCGTCCTCCAGCCTGATCTTTGTGGTTTTTAAGTTGTACAGCCGCTTCCGGGTGGCAACCTTTTATGCCATCATCGGAAATTACTTTACCGCATTTTTGGTGGGCATACTGTTTTTCCCGAGGAGCGTACCCCTCGCCCAGCTGCCGGCGAAGCCCTGGTTCCTTCCGGCGGTATCCCTCGGGCTGCTGTTTATTCTGATTTTCAACCTGATGGCGCGGACGTCCCAGCAGCTGGGTGTTTCCGTCGCATCGGTGGCCACTAAAATGTCCCTGGTAATCCCGGTAATTGCCGGGATGGTTTTGTACGGCGAAAAACTTGGTGCATTCCGGGTTTTCGGCATTGCCCTGGCGCTGGTCGCCGTTTACCTGGCTTCTGTAAAGGCGCACCGGGTGTCCTGGAACCCGCGCCTTCTCTACCTGCCTGGCCTGGTGTTCCTGGGGTCAGGGATCATCGATACCAGCATTAAATACCTGGAGGAAAACCATATCCCCGATTCGGAATACCCCCTGTTTTCGGCCTGTGTTTTTGGCGCAGCAGGGACCACAGGTGCGGTGATCACGTTGTTCCGGACCCCGCAGGCGCTCTTTGCCTGGCGCCCGAAGAACCTCCTGGGTGGAGTGGCGCTGGGCATCCCCAATTTTTTTTCGGTGTTCTTCCTTCTCAGGGCGCTGCAGTTCCCGGGACTGAACAGCGCATCCATTTTTACCCTGAACAATGTGGGGATCGTACTGCTCACAACCCTGCTCGGCATTGCCCTTTTTGAAGAGAAACTCGCTGCCCGGAACTGGCTGGGAGTCATCCTGGCCGTGGTAAGCATCGCGATCATCAGTTTGTAACCCATGGAAAGCGGGGGAAAAACGTTCCGGACACTGACAGCGCCTTCAGGGCCCGTGGAATTCAGGGAGCGGAAGAGCAAGTTCCTGGGGGTTGCCTATCCGGTGGACAGTACGGAACAGGCCCGCGAACAGGTTGCCGCCTTGTGGCAGGAATTCCCGGATGCCACGCACATCTGCTATGCCTACCGGATCGGGTCCGACCTGCCCGAAATCCGCATGAATGACGACGGGGAACCCTCCCATTCGGCCGGTGCACCTATTTTTGGGCAGATAGAATCCTTTGATCTCATGGATGTATTGGTTTGCGTTATCCGGTACTATGGGGGCACCAAGCTGGGGGTTGGCGGCCTGATCCAGGCGTACCGGGATGCTGCCAGGAGGTGTCTGGAGCACGGGCGGATTGTCACCAGGATACCGAAAGCGGTCCTCAGCCTCGGTTTTACCTATGCAGATCTGGATGCCGTGCTCCGCATCATTGACCAGAACCGGTTCAACGTAGTCCGCAGGGAAATGGCCCTCAGTTGCCGGATCGACCTGGAGGTCCCCGTGGAAGAGACGGAAAGGGTGCGGAATGCCTTTGGTCCGGTTCCCGGGGTGACCATCAATGACAAAGGTTAAACAAAAGGGCAGGTCAGACGAGTTTTTCCATCAGGTAGGCCGGACAACGGATAGGTTTTCGGGTAGCGGTATCGAGGAAGGCCAATTCGGTCTCGGCAAGGGCCAGAATTTCCCCCTTTTCGGAACGGATTTCGTACTCAAAATGGATACGAACGGTAGGTATATTTTTCAGTCTGGTTACCACCGTAATGAGATCGTCATAAACGGCCGGTTTTTTATATTTGACCGCTAGGGAAATTACCGGCAACATACAGCCGTTTTTTTCCATGTCCTTGTAAGAAATTCCTAGGGACCTCAGCCACTCAACCCGTCCCATTTCCATATATTGCGGGTAATTCCCGTGATAGACGATTCCCATCTGATCGGTTTCGCCATATCGGACGCGGAAAGAAATCTGGTGTTCCTGCATAAAAGTCCGGTGAAAAATTATATATTTAAAAGGGTGCCTGAAGGGGTGAGAACTTGCGAAAAAAAAACATTAAATTCAAGGCACATGCCATTTTTTTTTTAGGTTTTTTGTTCACATATTTGTCTCATTCTTGAAGGGCAGGAACGCTGTCCTTTTTCGTACCAACTAACCAGCATCTAACCGGCTTAAGACAACCTTAACAATGAGTGTTACTGCGAATTCCGTATGGAAGAATTGTTTGGCTTTCATAGAAGACAACATCCAACCGCAGGCATTCAAAACCTGGTTTGTTCCGATCAAGCCGGTCAAGCTCTCCGAGAAGGCCCTGAGCATCCAGGTACCCAGTAAATTTTTCTACGAATGGCTCGAGGAGCACTACGTCAAACTGCTTAAGGTAGCCCTGACCCGGGAACTGGGGGAGGGCGCCAAACTGGTCTATGTGATCCGAATGGAGAATACCTATGGGAACCGGGAGCCATTCACCGAAAAAATACCCAGCGCCAACAGAGGACAAATGACGCCCCAGGAGATGGACGTGCCGATAAAATCCAAGAACCCGGAATTGAAGAATCCCTTCGTGATTCCAGGTATCCGGAATATCAAAATCGAGTCCCAGCTGAACCCGAGCTACAACTTTGAGAATTTCCTGGAAGGAGATTCCAACCGGCTTGCGCGGTCTGCGGGCATGGCGGTTGCCAACAAACCGGGGGGGACCTCGTTCAACCCGTTGCTCGTTTTCGGGGGGGTGGGTCTGGGAAAAACCCACCTGGCACATGCCATAGGGGTCGAAATCAAGGATAAATACCCGGAGCGGACCGTACTCTACATCTCGGCCGAAAAATTTACCCAGCAATACATCGAGTCCGTCAAAAAAAATACCCGGAACGATTTCATCCATTTCTATCAGCTGATCGATGTGCTGATCATCGATGACGTGCAGTTCCTTTCCGGTAAATCCGGTACGCAGGATGTCTTTTTCCATATTTTCAACCACCTGCATCAGAACGGCAAACAGGTTATCCTTACCTCGGACAAGGCACCGGTAGACATGCAGGACATCGAGCAGCGTTTGCTGTCCCGGTTCAAATGGGGCTTATCTGCGGAATTGCAGAGTCCCGACTATGAAACCCGGGTATGTATCCTGAAGAACAAATTATACCGGGACGGGGTGGAAATGCCCGAGGAAATCGTGGATTACGTCGCCAAGCACATCAAAACGAACATCCGGGAACTGGAAGGCGCCATCATCTCCCTGATTGCCCAGTCTTCCTTTAACAAGAAGGAAGTGACCCTTGACCTGGCCCAGCAAGTCGTCGAGAAGTTTGTCAAGAACACCAAACGGGAAGTGTCCATCGATTATATACAGAAGGTCGTTTCGGATTACTTTGAGATGGATGTTGCCACGCTGCAGTCCAAAACACGGAAGCGCCATATTGTACAGGCCCGGCAACTTGCCATGTTCTTTGCCAAGAAATTCACCAAGGCTTCCCTGGCCAGTATCGGTTCCCAAATTGGAAAACGTGACCACGCCACCGTATTGCACGCCTGCAAAACGGTCGATAACCTGGCGGAAACCGATAAGCAGTTCCGCAAATACATCGAAGACCTCACCAAGAAATTCTCCTGACCGCCATGCCGGCCCGGATACTGATGGTCTGCCTGGGCAATATCTGCCGGTCCCCCCTGGCCGAAGGGATCTTCGCGTCCAAGGCATCCCCCACACATTTTAAGGTAGATTCCGCCGGCACCGCCGGTTATCACGTGGGCAACCCCCCTGATCCGCGGTCCGTGGAAGTTGCGGCCCGCCATGGGATCGACATCAGCGGACAGCGCTGCCGGCGCTTTACGGTTGACGATTTTGACTATTTTGACCATATATTTGCCATGGACCTTGAAAACCTGGCAAACATCCGCAATCTGGCGCGGGACGATCGGGATCTGGCAAAAGTGAGCCTGTTGCTCCAGGCGGGAGGACAGGGAAAACGGGAAGTTCCCGACCCTTATTACGGCGGGAAGGACGGATTTGAAAAAGTCTACCGGATGATCGATACCGCCTGTGATCACATCCTTAGGGAATACCTTACCTGACCAAATTGGAAACGGACCAAACACCATACGGAAAACTCTACCTTATCCCCACCCTGCTGGGCGATAACGAGCCCCTGGTGGTGTTGCCGCTGACCGTGAAACAAACGGTGGAACAGCTGAGCCATTTTATCGTGGAGAACGAACGGTCAGCCCGGAGGTTTATCAAAAAAATCACCCCCCGTAAATCCCAGGATTCCCTCAAAATTTATCCGCTCAACAAATACACGGAACCGGCCGCCATCCCGCAGTACCTGGAACCCTGCCTGCAGGGGGTCCCCATGGGGCTCCTCTCCGAGGCCGGGTGCCCGGCCATTGCCGACCCGGGGTCTGAAATTGTATCCCTGGCCCACGACAAGGGGATTCAGGTAGTTCCCCTGGTGGGGCCTTCCTCCATCCTGCTGGCGTTGATGGCCAGCGGCCTGAATGGCCAGAACTTTTCGTTTAACGGGTATTTGCCTATAGATCCGGCAGAAAGGCGCCGGGCCCTGAAGGCCCTTGAAAAAAGGTCGGCAGAGCTGGGGCAGTCCCAGTTTTTCATGGAAACCCCCTACCGGAATGAAAAACTTGTGGAAGACTTGCTCAGGACCCTCCGCGGGGACACGCGGTTATGCATTGCCGCCGATCTGACCCTGGGCAGCGAATTCGTGAAGACGTGCCGGGTCGCAGACTGGAAAGGGCATTTGCCTGAACTCAACAAAAGGCCGGCAATTTTCGGTATCCACGCGGCATAGTCACACCCTGAACACCCTATCCTGGAGAAGGAAATTTGCGCTATGCAGCGCGCCAAACTCTTTTGAATGGGCTCAGAAAAGGACCTTGGGGTTCTGTTCGGCCAGGATTTCCGACATATCGTAGCCCTTGAATTTGCGGAGGTAGTAGGTGATGCTGGTGCCATAGGCATCCACGACATCCATGGATCCCCAGCTCCGCAGGTATTTCTTGACGTTTCCTGCTCCTGCAAGGTGCGCGGCGGCGAGGATCCCCGATTCGGTTACCTCCACCCCATTGATCCGTTTTCCGACAAACCTGGGGATATCCCTGCGAAGGATCCACTTGTTGCGGGCGAGGTTGGTGGCAAAGGCCTTCTCCTGCAATTCCGGCGTTTCCAGGAATTTGGTGGCATTGTATACCCCCATGAGCTGCAGGGTGCCGATGCCGAACTGATACTTTCCTAGATAGCCAAGGGTGTTGGTGGTGAAGTAATCCCCTCCGGACTCCTTAAAGGCAAGCGCCTCCCTGAAGCCTATAAAACTGGTGCCTGCATAGGGGATTCGAGGGTATAGGGCCGGAATCGATACTTCCTGTTCCGGGTAGCTGAACGGTTCTGATTCGGTCACCACCAGGGATTCCGGTACGCGGACGTCCTCACTGGCTGAATCCGCATCAAAACTCGCTAAAACAAAGATCATGACAAGAGGACTAATGAAACCAATCCATCTTTTCATACTAGTGCTTTCTTAAGACTTCCGGAACCAGCATGGGTTCCTGCTTAAATTTCTCTAGGCAAAGATACGCCCGGCACCCCAGCCACAACCCAAGATTTTCATAAAATGAGCCAAAAACTGGTTAAAACGTTTAAAAAGATCGGGGAATGACCTACCGGCGGATATTCATCGAATTGATCCAGCGGATGTACTGCTCTTTATTTCGGTTGTGTTGTGCAAGAGTTTTCGCAAACTGGTGGTAGCCAAAGTTCTCGGTGTCGGCCACCATGTAGAGATATTCATGGGACTCCGGGTTGAGGACAGCGTCGATGGCGGAAATATCCGGCATGAAAATTGGCCCCGGGGGCACACCGCCGTATTTGTAGGTGTTGTAGGGGGAATCCAGTTCCAGGTCCCGGTACAATACCCTCTTGATAATCGTATCGAAGTTGCCGCTGGTCTTCTTGATGGCATAGATCACCGTGGGGTCCGCCTGCAGGGCCATACCCTGACGGAGCCGGTTGAGGTAGAGACCGGCAACCCGGGGCCGCTCCTCCGGTTTGGCCGTTTCCTTGTGGACGATGGATGCCAGGGCGATAACCTCTTCTGGTTCCAGCCCAATTTCCCTGGCTTTGGCAAGCCGTTCCGCACTCCAGAATCGCTCGTATTCCTGCAGCATCCGCTGCCTGAATTCCTCTGCCCCGGTATTCCAGAAAAACTCATAACTGTTCGGTATATACGGCAGGAGGGCCTGGTCCTGGGTCCAGCCATGGGCCCCGAGAAAGGACGGGTCCGTAAAAGCGGCGAGGAGCCCGGCGCTGTCGGCTTCGATCTGGTCCGCTATGCGCCCCGCCAGGGAGGCCGGGGTTTCCTGGTTGTTGAAGGATACGCGCACCGGGGTATTGGCGGATCGTAGCGAATTGACAATTTCATTGTTGTTCATCCCTTTTCGGACGGGATATTTTCCCGGGCGGATATTTCCGGGGTATTTTTTCTGGCGGGCAACCGCATCAAAGGTTTCCGGGTCCGCCAGCAGCGGGTCCAGCTGTGCGCGTACCTCCTGGTAGGAAGCATCCGTCGGGATATACAGGTAGGCCACCTCGTTTTCAAAGGCGGTATTCGGCGTAAAGAGCGCCCGGTAGACCATAAACGCAAAATATCCAGCCACAACCAGGCCGCCCAGTAATACGATAAGGAGGATTCGTCTACGATACATCCGGATTGATATTTTGGAGGAATATTTCGTCCTGGAAACCGCCCGCCGTCCGGATCCAGTCCTTGCGGACCCCGGATTCCAGGAACCCGGCTTTTTTGAACACCTGCAGGCTCGCAGGGTTCCCCGCTCCCACCCCGGCGTATACCTGGTGCAGCCCCAATACCCTGAAAGCGTATTCACAAACCAGGCGGATGGCCTCCCCTCCATAACCCCGGTTCCGCGCCCCGGCATCGGAGATCACGATCCCGAGTCCCGCCCGCTGGTGTTTCGGGTCAAAATCGAACAGGTCGATTAGTCCGATGCAGCGGTGGTCCTGCCGGCAAATAGCCAGGCGGAGTTGTTTGGCTTCGTAAATATCCCGGTGGGCACCATCGAGGTACTGCCGGAGCACCTTGCGCGAATAAGGGGTCAGTGTCCCGCTGATCTCCCAGACCTCCGGGTCGTTTTCGAGGACATAGAGGAATTCCAGGTCTTCCGGCTCCAGCGCCCGCAAACGAATATTCTCCCCTTGCAGCTTCACGACAGCACCCCTTTAAAAACCTGTTTGGCAGGTCCCGTTAACCAAATATCCGTATATCCATTCTCCCCTTTGGAGAAGGTTACTTCCAGGGAGCCTCCACGGGTGCGGATCCGTGTCGTACCCCCCTTAGAACGACCGGTATGTTCCATGGCCAGGGCCACTGCCGTTACCCCGGTCCCGCAGGAATAGGTCTCCGCCTCTACCCCCCGCTCGTAGGTCCGGACAAAGAATTCCCCTGGCCCGTCCGGTTCCACAAAATTGATGTTGCTGCCCCCTTCGCCGTATAGCCCGAACCGGAGGCGCCGGCCTTCCCGGTCCACTTCGAAGTTTTCGAGGTTTTTTACGACCTGTACATGGTGGGGAGACCCTGTATCCAGGAAGCAGTACTTCGGCTTTTTCTTTATTTCCGAAACATCCCCCATCCGCAGGGAGACCTTATCACCATTAAGCTTTGCGATGTGTCGGCCGTCGGAGGCGAAGAACTCACAGGAGTCTTTGATGATACCGAGGTAGCGGGCAAAGGCCGTAATGCAGCGTCCGCCGTTGCCGCACATGCTCCCGGGTTTTCCGTCTGCGTTGAAGTAGACCATCCGGAAATCCGCTGCCGGGGTATCCTCCAGGAGGATGAGCCCGTCGGCCCCGATCCCGAAGCGCCGGTGGCACAATCCGGAAATCCGATCCGCGTCGTCCACGGGAAACTTCCCGTCCCGGTTATCGACCAGGATAAAGTCATTTCCGGTTGCCTGGTATTTATAAAAATTCAGGTCCATCGCATGCGTTTCGGGCACAAATATACGTTTAAATCAGGGCCTCCGGCCCGTTAAAATGTCGTTAAACCAAAATATTTTGGCAGGTAATCCTGTAATTTTAGGGTACAAAAAGATTTAAGCCTATGAAGCGTTTTGCCGGACTTTTCATCGTTGCGCTCCTGGCGGGGGCAACTACCCTGGGAGCCTATAAACTCTTTTTTGAACCCCGCGGGGGCTCCTACGCGGGGGACAGCAATGACAGCCTCCCCGTTTTTGCCACCAGCCATACCCCGGCTTTCACGTCAGGTTCGGGAATCGATGAGGCGGATTTTACGATGGCTGCCGAAAATACGGTCAATGCGGTGGTCCACGTCAAGAACGTGACCCTGAGTCGCGGGGGCGGGAGCCTTCTGGAATTCCTCTATGGATATGAGGAGCGCGGCCGGCCCCAGGTGGGGACCGGCTCCGGGGTGATCATTTCCCCGGACGGCCATATCGTGACCAATAACCATGTGATCGCGCGGGCCAACCAGCTCACCGTTACGCTGAACAACAACCGCACCTATGAGGCTGCGGTCATCGGCACGGATCCGAATACGGACATCGCCCTGATAAAAATTGACCCGGACCGGCCCCTTCCCTACCTGGCCTTCGGGGATTCCGACAATGTGCGGATCGGCGAATGGGTGCTCGCCGTGGGAAACCCGTTCAACCTGACCTCCACCGTTACAGCCGGGATCGTAAGCGCCAAAGCTCGCGACCTGGGCCGCAACCAGTCCTTTATACAGACGGATGCGGCGGTGAATCCGGGAAACAGCGGGGGTGCCCTGGTTAATACCAATGGCGACCTGATCGGCATCAACACAGCCATTACCTCCCAGACCGGTTCCTATATCGGGTACTCCTTTGCGGTGCCCAGCAATATCGCACGAAAGATCGTGGAGGACCTGCTCGAATACGGGGATGTCCAGAAAGGCGTCATCGGCATTGAATCTCCCAACCTCAATACGCGGTATGCGGTGGAGAACGGGATAGACGAAATAGACGGGGTCTACGTGGAAGGCGTTGAAGAGGATTCCGGGGCGGAACGGGCCGGTCTGCAGCACGGGGATATCATCCGGAAAGTCGACGATATCCGGGTCCGCAAACTAGCGGACCTGGTAGGTTACATCTCCACCAAGCGTCCCGGCGACCAGGTACAGGTAACACTGGAACGGGAGGGGGAGCAACAGGTTCTCCCCGTGGAGATCCGCGAACGGCAGACGGCTGTGGTGCCCCGAATGGGCGTTAAGGTAAAGAACCTTTCTGAAAAGGACCGGGAACGATACGGCACGGATATCGGCGTCAAAATCATCGGTGTTCCTGAAACCTACCGCCGATATGGCCTCGAGGGCAAGATTATCCTGGCAGTCGATGACGAGGAGATCCGGGATATCGAAGATGCCCGGAACCTGTTTGCCAAGATCTCCCGCTATGGCAATACGAGCATTACGCTGCTGGATGAAAATGGCGAGAAAGAACGTATCATATTTCAATAGAAATTGCGAAATACGCAAAAAACCCGCCATTTAAGGCGGGTTTTTTAATAATTACAAATTTACTGGGCAATATATTCTGGATTACATAATTTTACGCCCGGATATAACGACAACCTTCCCATGAATCAAAGCTCCTACGAAAAGGAACTGGCCTTCCAGGCAGACCGCCGCAAGGCCACCACGGAATTTATCAAGATCATCAGCGACCTGTGGTATGATAAAGCCATTGAGGTGGTCCTGTTTAAAAACCAGATCATCGACCGCAACGTCAGCGACATCATCAACCTGCACGAGTATGCCGGGCAGTTTGTGCAAAAGCCGATTTCCATCTTTGACTCTGTTGAGTTACTTCGCGCCATAAGCGACCTGGACCTGCCGCCTTCCAAGCTGGATATCGGAAAACTCACCTTTGAATACCATTCGGAGGACAACAGCGGGTACCACGATGCCAAGGCCTTTATTATCGACAAGCTCAAGGATGCCCGCCACTATCCGGAAATTGCCCCCAAAGATGTGATCCTCTATGGTTTTGGCCGGATTGGACGGCTACTGGCCCGGGAACTCATGGCCAAGACCGGGAAAGGGAACCAGCTCAGACTGCGGGCCATCGTGACCCGGGGGGAAGTCAGCAGGGAGCTCCTGGAAAAACGCGCCATGCTCATGCGGACCGATTCGGTACACGGCCCGTTCTCCGGCACTGTGGAGATCGACCCCGCAAAAAAGGCGCTGGTTATTAATGGGACCACGGTTTACATGATTTCGGCCTCGGATCCCGCGGATATCGATTATACCCGCTACGACATCAAAGACGCCCTGGTTATTGACAATACGGGTGCTTTCCGGGATATGGCCTCCCTGGGCAGGCACCTGGAGGCGAAAGGGGTTGAAAAGGTACTCCTGACTGCCCCAGGCAAGGACCTTCCCAATATCGTACACGGGGTAAACCATCGGGATTTTGACCCTGACAAGGTCCATATATACTCGGCCGCCTCCTGCACCACCAACGCCATTACCCCGATCCTCAAAGTAGTGGAGGATTCCCTGGGGATCCGCAAAGGCCACCTGGAAACCATCCACGCCTATACCAACGACCAGAATCTGGTGGATAACATTCATGGCAAATACCGCAGGGGACGTGCGGCAGCCCTGAATATGGTCATCACCGAAACCGGGGCGGGTAAGGCCGCGGCAAAGGCGCTACCCGCCCTGGAAGGCAAGCTTACCTCCAATGCAATCCGTGTACCGGTCCCCAATGGTTCCCTGGCGATCCTCAACCTGGAGCTGAAAAACAAGACCAGCCTGGAAAGCCTCAACACGATCCTGAAAAAATACGCCCTGGAAGGCGACCTGGTGGAGCAAATCAAATACTCCCTGAGCAACGAGCTCGTTTCATCGGACATCATCGGTTCGTCTGCGCCCGCTGTATACGACAGCAAGGCGACCATTGTGACTTCCGAGGGCAAGAATGTCATCCTTTATGTGTGGTACGACAACGAATTCGGCTATGCCCATCAGGTAATCCGGCTTGCCAAATACATCGCCAAAGTCAGGCGATATACCTACTATTAACCGCTTATTAGGTTCTGCTTCAGGCAAGTATTTCGACAAACGGCGGCGTTGTTAATGCCTCCGGTGTTTTAGAATTTCATAATATTGAAGTACTTTAGCCCCACCCTAGAATCTCTTTAACCCTACAACAACCTCAGATGAAAATTCTACGATTTTGGACCTTGCTTATCGCTTTGTCAACCAGTGCGTTACAATTTGCACAGGACAGTGACGAACCCTCCCTGGAAGGGGGCACCATCGAAAGCCAGTTTGAGTATATTTTTGACCGTTCCGGCAATTACAATGCGGAAGGCCGGCGTTACGAGGTGGTACGCGCCATAGAACTGGACAAACTCCGCGGTAATGTGCTGGACAGTCTCCGGGCCGCGCGTGAAAATGCCAGCCAGTTGACTGCGACCATAGCTGGCCAGAACGCCACCATTGAAAACCTGAACACCAAACTGGAGGAAACCAGCGAGCAACTGGCCTCGGTTACTGAGGAAAAAGACAGTATGTCCTTTTTCGGCGCCCTGGTGTCCAAGGCGACCTACAATATTATCCTCTGGACGATTATTATCGGGCTGCTGCTGCTCTTGCTGATGTTTATCTACCGTTTCCGGCGCAGCAACGTGCTTACCCAGGAAGCCAAGACAAAGTTGGCGGACCTCGAGAACGAATACGAAGACCACCGCCGCCGGGCCCTGGAGCGCGAACAGCGCATCAGCCGTCAGCTGCAGGACGAAATCAACAAGTACAAGAAATCCAAATAACCCGGCGGGTGGCCGCATCCCATGCGCATCGATATCATCACCGTCCTGCCGGAGCTGCTGCGAAGCCCCTTTGAAGCCTCCATCCTCAAGCGTGCGATAGACAATGGGCTCGTTTCCGTGCACCTACACAACCTGCGGGATTACGCGACAAACGCCTACAAGCAGGTGGATGACTACCCTTTCGGGGGCGGGGCCGGGATGGTACTAATGGCGGACCCCATTGACCGCTGCATGACAGAGCTTACCGGGGAACGGGAGTACGACGAAATCATCTACATGACCCCGGACGGGGAACCATTGCGGCAGCCTGCCGTAAATGCCCTTTCGCTCAAACAAAACCTGTTGATCCTGTGCGGGCACTACAAGGGTGTGGACCAGCGCATCCGGGACCTCTGGATAACCCGTGAGATTTCCATCGGGGATTACGTGCTTTCCGGGGGGGAGTTGGGTGCGGCCGTCCTGTGTGATGCGGTCATCAGGCTGTTGCCCGGGGTGCTCGGGGACGAGACCTCGGCCCTGACGGACACCTTTCAGGACAACCTGCTGGCGCCGCCCATCTATACGCGTCCCAGGGAGTTCAGGGGGCTGGCCGTACCCGAAGTGCTTACCAGCGGCCATAGCGGGAAAATCGATGCGTGGCGGGAGGAACAGGCGTATAAGCGTACCCGTGAGAGGCGCCCGGACCTTCTCGACCGCGAAGGGGACCACTAAATTTGAGTTATTTTCTTGCCAGTTGGGATTTATCGATTATTTTTGCACACGATTTGGTTCAACCTCTGACGAGATACGTGAATGTTGGTCCGGATAATAATGTAAAGCAATACCATGGAATCTTTAGTAAGCTTTGTAGAAAAGGAATTTGTCGCCCGGAAGGAGTTCCCGCAATTCTCCGCCGGTGACACCATCACCGTATATTACGAAATCAAGGAAGGTGAAAAAACCCGTACCCAGTTTTTCCGGGGTGTGGTGATTCAGCGTCGCGGAAGCGGGGCCACCGAGACCTTTACCATCCGCAAAATGAGCGGCACGGTAGGGGTTGAAAGGATCTTCCCCATCAATATGCCGGCCCTTCAGAAAATTGAAGTCAACAAACGCGGGAAAGTTCGCCGTGCGCGGATCTTTTATTTCCGTGGCCTTACCGGCAAGAAAGCCCGGATCAAAGAAGTGCGGTCCTAATACGGACCCAGCAAAATGCAAAGCAAAAGAAGCCCCGGAATTCCGGGGCTTTTTTATGTTGTACTACCGTCTCGGTTCAAGGGGTCTGCCCCCCGGACCAGCAACTCCACGTCAGGCTTTTTGAAACTCCCTCAGGGTTTTGCGGATAATTCCCACGCAATCGAGCAATTGCTCCCGGGTCATGACCAGGGGGGGCGCAAACCGGATGATATTGCCATGCGTCGGTTTGGCCAGCAATCCATTCTCCTTCAGGGCCAAGCAAATATCCCAGGCCGTAGAACTGTCCTCCGAATCATCGATGACTATGGCGTTGAGCAGCCCCTTACCCCGCACCAGCCGGACCAGGTCCGATGTTTCGACGATCTCCTGCATTTTTTCCCGGAATAACCGGCCAAGTTCATCGGCTTTCTCGGCCAGCCGCTCCTCGGCTACCACCTGGAGTGCCGCAGTTGCCACTGCACATGCCAGGGGATTTCCGCCGAAGGTGGAGCCGTGGTTGCCCGGCCGGATAACTTCCATAATGCGGTCATCTGCAAGTACGGCGGAAACCGGGAGTACCCCTCCGGAGATGGCTTTCCCGAGGATCAGCACATCAGGCTTGACCTCCGGGGTGCCACTGCAATTCTTTTCCGGGCAAGCGCAATTGCCACAACTGGCAAGCAACCGGCCCGTGCGGGCGATACCGGTCTGCACTTCGTCCGCCATGAGCAGCACGTTGTGCGCTTTACAGATTTCATGGGCGCGCTTCATGTAATCCGCATCGGGTACATTGACCCCCGCTTCGCCCTGAATAGGTTCTACCAGGAATGCCGCCACATCCGACCCCATGGCAGCTTCCAGGGCCTCCAGGTCATTGTAGGGGATTGGGACGATGCCGGGTGTAAAAGGGCCGAAATTCTCGGTAGCTACCGGGTCGTTGGATGCGGAAATAATGGTTATGGTCCGTCCGTGGAAATTGTTCAGGCATACGATCACCTTGGCTTTCCCCTCCTGTATTCCCTTTTTTTCATACCCCCATTTCCGGGCGAGCTTGATGGCGGTTTCCACTGCCTCCGCACCTGTATTCATGGGAAGGACCTTGTCGTACGCGAAATACCCACAGAGGAATTTTTCGTATTCCCCCAACTTGTCGTTGTAAAAGGCCCGGGAAGTCAGCGTCAGCTCCTGCGCCTGACGCGTAAGGGCCCCGATGATCTTCGGGTGGCAATGTCCCTGGTTGACCGCTGAGTAAGCGGATAAGAAATCATAGTATTTCCTGCCGTCCACATCCCACACATAAACGCCTTCGCCCTTGCTGAGCACCACGGGCAGCGGGTGGTAATTGTGGGCCCCGTAACGGGCTTCGAGAGCCATTGCCTTTTCGGATTGTTGCTTTTCAATTACAGCCATTCTCCTGAGTTTTTAAAATTGACAACTACAATTCCTTCTTATGGAGAGAAATCATCCGGAAAGCCTTTCAAAATTACCAAAATTCCAGAGATCTCCTCAGGGCTTGGCGGCTTTTTTCCGGGCCAGCGCATTCCCGGCCATTACCAGTTCGATGCGCTTGAGGGCCCTGCGGACATCCAGGTTGAGCATGTGCATCCACAGGTAGAGTTTCAGCATGCCTACCGCAACGATGCTCAGCATCCCCAAACCTCCCCACTGTAGCATGGGTCGCAGTTGATCCTCATTGATAAACCGGATAACGCAATACAGAAATACCCCGAAGAGGACTACCTGCAGGAAGCTCATAAGGGCCGACAACCATGCTGTCGGGCCCCGGAAGAGTCCCGAGATCATCCCGGTGAGATTTTGCTCCCGCAAACTATCGTAATAGGCTGACTCCTCCGGTGAGAGTCCCTGTTTGATCATCTCCTCGATTCTTTTATCGTCCTTTTTCATGTCTGTTGATTTAGAATTTTTCGTAATTTTTTTCTCGCGTTGAAAATGCGGGATTTCACGGTCCCTTCCGATACATCGAGTAAATAGCTGATTTCCGAAAGGCTGTAAGCTTCGGTATAAAATAACCGAAGTGCTTCCTGCTGGACCCGGCTTAACCGCTTGATGGCCTTGTGCAAATCGGCCAGTTGGGCCTGAGGTATACCGGATTCCGCATCGGAGTCTGCCGGGTACGCATAGGATTCCCTGAACTCCCGGTACCGCTTCTCGGCTTTCAACCGGTTCAGGCATTTACGGCTTACGATCTTCAGGGCCCAACTGGTAAACTTCTCTGGCTCCCGCAGCGTCCCGATTTTCAGATATATGGTCTTCCAGGATTCCTGTACCACATCCTGGCTGGCCTGTGGATCCTTCAGGTACCAGGTTGCCCGGTTGCAAAGGACTGGGTGGAGGCGCTCCACGAGCAGCGAAAAAGCTTTCCGGTCGCCCCCCTGGGCTTCCAGAACCAATAATTCCTCAAATATGTGGGTCAACTTCTTCATATGTGCCTTCGGTGGTAAGACAACCGTTTCGTGAAAAAGTTCATTTCCGCAAGGTACTGACATCCTAAAGATAGCCTGCCATCCCCCAATTTAATATTACATTTGCGCATGCGAAAAAAGCGAACCTCCGAAATCTTTGAATCCATTCAGGTATACGGAACCGGAACCAAGGGCAAGGCCGTAGGCAAAGCCCCGGACGGGCGGGTTGTCTTTATCTCCGGGGCGGTACCGGGCGATGTGGTTACGGTTCAGACCCTGAAAAAGCGCAAGGGATACTACGAAGGGCGGGTTACTGAGATCCTCCACCCCTCCCAGGACCGCATTGCCCCGAAATGCATCCATTTCGGGACCTGCGGGGGGTGTAAATGGCAGCACATGGATTACGCCGCCCAACTCCGCTTCAAACAGGAGGAGGTGGTGCAGAACCTGATCCGCATCGGCCATCTGGAACTCCCTGAGGTATCCCCCATTCTGGGGGCTCCGGAGCCATACTATTACCGGAATAAAATGGAATTCTCCTTTTCCGATAGCCGCTGGCTGGAACCTGGCGAAATTGCCTCCGGGGAGCCCGTGGAAAGCCGGAATGCTCTGGGATTACACATCCCGGGGATGTGGGACAAGATCCTGGATTTGAAGGAGTGCCACCTGCAGGCCCACCCATCGGACGAAATCCGCCTGGCCATCCGGGAGTACGCAAAAACCCACGGGCTCCGGTTTTTCGACACCCGCAAACAGGAAGGCCTACTCCGCAGCCTGATGGTCCGGAATACGGCGGCAGGCGAATTCATGGTCCTTATCCAATTTTATGCAGATGACCCGCCGGCGCGGGAAGCTCTGCTGGATTATTTGAAAGGGCGATTTCCGCAAATCGTTTCCCTGTTTTATACCATCAACCAGAAGGGCAACGACACGCTTTACGACCTGGACCTGGTCTGCTACCACGGCCAGCCGTATATCACAGAGGAAATGGAAGGGCTCACCTTCCGCATCACCCCGAAATCCTTCTATCAAACCAACTCCAAGCAGGCCCATGCCCTGTACCGCAAGGTCCGGGAGTTTGCGGGCCTGACGGGGAAGGAAATGGTGTATGACCTGTATACAGGTTTGGGTACCATTGCCCAGTTCGTTGCCCGGGAAGCCCGGGAGGTCGTGGGCATCGAGGCAGTTCCGGACGCTATTGAAGCGGCTCGGGTCAATGCCGCTGAAAACGGGATTGACAACACCACCTTTTTTGCAGGCGATATGAAGGATCTGTTTAACCAGGAATTCCTCCGGGCCCACGGGAAACCCGATGTGGTTATCACAGACCCGCCAAGGGACGGCATGCATAAGGACGTGGTGGGGTGCCTGTTGGAAATCCTGCCGGAGCGCATTGTATACGTCAGCTGCAACAGCGCAACCCAGGCCCGCGACCTGGCCCTGATGCGCAACCACTACCGGGTTGTGCGCATCCAGCCTGTGGATATGTTCCCCCAGACCCACCACGTGGAAAATATCGTACTTTTACAGCGCCGCGATCATGCTTAAACCCCTGCCCATGCAGCAATTCTTCTCGTCCCTGAGTCGCCCTTCCGTATGGGCCCTGACGCTGGTCATCCTGCTCATAGCCTGCCTGAGCGGATGCGAAAAGGACGATATCTGTGTGGATGGCGATACGCCCCTGCTTATCATCAATTTTTATAACTCCGAAGATCCGTCCGCAGCCAAGAATGTCACCCGCCTGCGGGTGATCGGATTGGGGAACGGGGATGCGGTTGGGACCTTTTCCGACCGGTCCAACCTGGATTCCATAGGCCTGCCCCTGCGGTCGGATCAGCCCAGTACCGGCTTTGTGATGATCCGGAACTCCCAGGACGACAGCGAAGGCATTGAAACCGGGAACCGGGATACCCTCTATTTTGACTATGCCCTGTCCGATGCCTTTATTTCGAGGGCCTGTGGCTTTGTTACCAATTACGTAGAGCTGCAGGCACGCCTGCAGGCCGATGCATCCCCATGGATCGACAGTGTCCGGGTGGTGACTTCGTCCGTACAATCAATCCAGACCACCCATGTCGCGATCTACCATTAAATCCATACCGATCTTCGCCCTGATCTGGTGGGGGACCCTGGGGGCCCAGCAGCAGGCGGATTCCGCCCAGGTGGCCCGGACCGTTCCGGCCGATGCCTACGGGTTGCGGGTGGGGGCCGACCTGAGCCGGTTGCTGATAACCGCCCTGAATGAAGATTACCAGGGCTTCGAGGTGGTCGGGGATTTCCGGTTAACCGAAAAACTCTACCTCGCTGCCGAGCTCGGCAACGAATCCCGGCGGGTAAACGAGCTGCTGGACAACGAAGGGTCGGTGAACATCCAATCCCTTTACGATATCACCAGCCGCGGGAGTTACCTGAAAGCAGGGGTGGATTACAATACATATGAAAACTGGTACGGGATGAACAACCAGATCATTGTAGGTGCCCGCGCTGCTTTCAGCACCTTCTCCACGGACCTGGATTCCTATTCCTATTTCAATTCAAACCGCTACTGGAACCCGGAGGGCTTTGTACCGGGTACCGATGCCCCCGAGGAATTCGGCGGCCTGAATGCCGCATGGATTGAAGTGCTCCTCGGCGTAAAGGCAGAACTCTTTGCAAATATCTACATGGGGGCCTCTGTGCGACTCGGGATGCTGGTAAGCCGAACCGAAGCGGACCGGATGCCGCACCTGTGGATCCCCGGCTTTAACCGGGTAACGGAAGGCAGCAGTTTCGGGGTTGGGTTCAACTACACCATCAGTTATTTTCTCCCCCTCTACCGAAAGGCCAGGCAGCGGCGCACACCCGGCGAACAGTGATCCCTATTGGTATTTGGCCTTTTTGCTGCCCTCGTAAATCTCGAAAAGGGCCAGCCGGGATTCGATCCCCCCGTTGTACAACTTGATTTTCCGCGAAGCCCTCAACCCGACGCATTTCAGGATGTCCGGGTCCCCGACCAGCATCCATGCCCGGGTATTGGGATATTCTTTTTTCAGGGTGTCCCCCACCATCCCGTAAAAGACCTCCCGGTCCACGGGCAGGCGCTCGCCGTATGGGGGGTTGGTTGCCAGGTGGAGGGGCCCCCGCGTCTGCTTGGAAGTCTTGAAGAAATCGGCTTGTTCGACACGGATATAGGCGTCCAGGTTTGCATTCCGGACATTTTCCTGTGCTTTCCTGATGGCAGAAGGCGCCTTGTCATAGCCGAGGATGGAATACCGGAATTCCCGGGTGCGGTTGAGCATCGCATCGTAGATGGTCTGGAACAGGGCCGGGTCGTAATCCTTCCATTTCTGGAAACCGAAGGATTCCCGGTTGATATTTGCCGGGATGTTACAGGCAATCATCGCCGCCTCGATAAGGAGCGTGCCGCTGCCACACATGGGATCGAGGAAATCGGAGTGCCCCCGCCACCCGCTCAGCAGCAGCATTCCCGCAGCTAGTACTTCATTCAGGGGAGCGATATTGGTCTCCGTACGGTACCCCCGCAGGTGCAGCGAATCCCCTGAACTGTCCAGGGAAAGGTGGGCCGTATTCCCCTGCAGGTGCAGGTGGATGCGCAGGTCCGGGTCGGCGACCGAAACACTGGGGCGGACCCCGGTTTTCGTGCGGAACTGATCCACAATGGCATCCTTAACCTTCTGGGAAACGAAGAGGGAATGGTCGTATAGATCGCTGTTCAGTACCGTATCCACCACGAAGGTCATCTCCGGGTCAAGGTAGTTGGTCCAGTCGACCTCCCGAATTTTATCGTAGAGCTCGGCAGGGTCCCGCAACTGGAAGTCAGAAATGGGCATCAACACGCGCAGGGCAGTTCGCAGGCTCAGGTTCGCTTTGTACATGAACCCCAGGTCCCCGTCAAAAAATGCGCAACGGACTCCTGTTTTTACGTTCCCTGCCCCCAACGCCCGCAACTCACCAGCAAGGACATCCTCCATCCCGTAGAGGGTTTTTGCAAGCATTCTGAAGTTATCTGACATGGGGTTCGTGTTGAAAGCTCAAAAATACATTAATTTTACGGGCTCAATACGACCTAAACCAACTACCCTGATTCCCTGGTACCTGATACTTCCGGCCCTGGCCGTTCTGCTTAGCTTCCTGCTGCTTGTCCTGCGCGGCAGTGAAGCCCCCCGGGGTCGTGACCTGTTGCTGTCCTTCAGTGGGGCATTCCTGCTGGCACTCACGCTATTGGAACTCCTGCCCGAGGCCTACACCGCCGGGGATCCCCGGTTAATCGGGGCCTTTATTGGCCTGGGCATCCTGCTCCAGATCATCCTGGAATATTTTTCAAGGGGTGCGGAACACGGGCATGTGCACGGGGTGGTACCGCAGGGAAAATTCCCGTGGTTGCTGCTGCTGGGGCTCTGCATACACGCCTTGCTGGAAGGGGTCCCTCTCAGGGGACACGACGGGTTCCTGTTGGCGATCGTCATCCATAAAATCCCGGTTGCCCTGATCCTGGGCGGCTTTTTGCTCCGGTCGGGACTCTCCCCTTCCCGTTGCTGGTTCTTTATGGTGCTCTTTGCCCTGATGACGCCCCTCGGGGCCCTGGCTGCCGGCATCCCACTCCTTGAGGACCTGGCGCCCTACTTATTGGGACTCGTCATTGGCGTGTTACTCCACGTGGCAACCGTAATCCTTTTTGAGAGTTCTGAGGGGCACACCTTCAACCTGCGCAAACTCGCGGTTATCGTGTTGGGAATGGTACTGGCCTTCCTCCTTTAGATCATTATCGTTTCCGGAACCTGGAAAATCCTTACCTTGAGGGAGTTATTCCCTATAGCCCAGACCCATGCCAAGACTCGTAGCGGCCCTCCTGTTTTTCCTTGTAACCGCCGGCTTGAAGAGCCAGGACCTTCCGGCCTTTGAACTCACCCCTCAGTGGTTGCAAAAGATTGAAAGCCTCGCTCCTTCCCCTGAACCGGGAGCGGGGCAGCCTCCGCAGAAAATACTGGTTTTTTCGCTTCATACTGGGTATGAACACTGGGCCATCCCCCATACGGAAGCCGTGGTTAAGCTCCTGGCAGACAAGTCCGGGTTGGCACAGGCAGAGGCATCCCGGGATATTTCCGTATTTGAACCCGAAAAGCTGCAGGAATACGTTGCCGTTGTCCTGAACAATACCTGCCCGGAACGGGACCACCGGGATATTTTTTACGACGTTTTCCGGAAGGACCCGGAAATGCCCGAAGCACAAAGGAAATCCGAAGCAGCCAGGCTCGAGAAAAACCTGATCGATTACGTGTTGGGCGGAGGCGGCCTGGTCTTGTTGCACGGGGGCACCACCATGCAGAACAACTCCATGGCCTTCAGCAGGATGACCGGGGGCAGCTTTGATTTCCACCCTCCCCAGCAACCCGTTCAGATACACCTGGCCGAGCCGGGCCATCCGCTGCTTAAGGGTTTCGCGGGAACTGGAATCACTTTCACGGATGAGCCCTATTTTTTTAAAAATGCGTATGCGGAGAAAAATTTTCGCCCCCTCCTCTATATGGAGGTTTCCGAGCTTACCGGATTGGACCGGGAATTCAAAGAATCGGTGCGCTATATTTCATGGATAAAGCGCTACGGCAAGGGCCGTATTTTTGTCTGTGCACCCACACATAACGCGCAGAACTTTGAAAATCCGCAATTCCTGCAATTCCTTGTGGACGGGATGCGGTATGCCACCGGCCAGCTACAGGTCCCCGACGCTCCTCTGAAAAGCCCCTGATCAAAACCGGGTCCCGGGCAGGAAGCTTTATCCCGGATCCCTCCCCTTTAATTACCGGTAAGGATCCTGTTGATCATCACCCAGTGGGATACGGCGCCCCCGAGGACGAAAAAGTGCCATATCATATGGTTGAAGGGAATCCGGCGGATGGCGTAAAAAAGGATGCCCAGGGTATAGAACCCCCCGCCGGCGGCCAGCCAGAAGGTACTTGACGGGCTGAGGGCCTCCAGGAGGTTCTTCAGGTCGATGACGATCAGCCAGCCCATGAGCAGGTAAAGCAACAGGGAAAAAATCTCGAACCTCCCGGTAAAAAACAATTTCAGTATGGTACCGGAAAGGGCCATCCCCCATACGAGCCAGAAAAACAGCCACCCACTGCTATCCCGCAGTACCACCAGGGCAACCGGAGTATAAGTTCCCGCGATCAGGTAATAGATGCTGATGTGGTCCAGGATCCGCAACCTGCGCTTGATGCGCGGGTCAGCCACCCAGTGGTAGGTAGCGGAAGCTGCGAAAAGCAATAAAATCGAAAAGGAATACACCCAAACGGCCGCACGGCTGATCAGGTCCCTGTCCTGGGCGAGATCCTGCAGCACCAGGCCCCCGGCTATCCCCAGGAAGAACCCCAGGGCGTGCGTGCCTGTGTTCCAGTGTTCTTCGTCCTTGTAATCGATATTCAACATGGGCAACCCCGTTTCCGAAGCCCCAAAGATAAGGCTTGCGGATTATTTGCCAGGCCTATTTATAGCGCTTGCCGTGTTTGATAACCAGATCCACGTCCTGCAGCAGGCTTATGTACCGGAGCACGTCCCCTTCAACCGCAATAATATCGGCGTATTTTCCGGGGGTTACGGTACCTACCTGGTCTGCCACCCCTGTCCAGAGGGCCGGCCAGTAAGTCGCCCCTCGGATCGCATACATCGGGTCGATACCGAATTCATTGACCCAAACATCCAGTTCATTCCAGGTGGACTGGCTGTGGAATTTCATGGGGATGCCGCTGTCCGTCCCGATCATCAGCACGACCCCCGCATCCAGGAGTTGGCGGATCTTGGTTTCAAGCGTGGGCCTGCGGGATGGGGTCAACTGGAAATACGGCAAGCGGTCCGGGTGCTCGAAACTCCTGCGGATATCGGCGACCACGCTGTCCGGCAGCCCCAGGTGCCAGGAATCGCTGTCGAGTTTTTCCGGGTTGTCGCGGACATATTCGTAATTGTAAAGCCCTTCCACGGTGGGACACCAGAAAAGGGGTCCCTTGTTCATCTGGGCAGTGCGCTCCCGGATCATTTCCATTATATCTTCCGGGTAGCGTGGGGCGGACGACAGCCCGGTATGCTCAAAACAATCGACGTCCACAGCGAGACCCCTGCGGATTTCCTCGGGACGATGCCCGTGGGCTACTACCTTGAGCCCCTGCTTGTGGGCCTCCTCCACCACGGCCCGAAGCTCTTCCATGCTCATCTGGTCCTGGTCGATCAGTTTGATAAAGTCCACCCCGGCAGCGGCCAGTTTCCGGATCTTTTTGCGGCCATCCTCTGCCCCGTTGACGCCCCAGCGGAAAGCCTCCGTCCCCGGGTAGGGCTCATGCTGGATAAAGGGTCCGGAAACATACAGGGTTGCCCCCGGGATATCCCCCCGGTTGATGGCGTCCCTTACGGCAATGCTTTCTTCGAGGGGGGCACCCAGGTCCCGGGCACTGGTGACCCCGGCCATCAGCAATTGGTGGGCGGAAGCCGGCATGATCACATCCTTCAGGAGGGGCAAATACGTCTTATCCCAATAAGCGTAGTCGGCATGGCCGTTGATCATGGTGTGTACGTGCATGTCCCACAGCCCCGGAAGGACGCTCATCCCTTCGGTGGAGATCACTTCAGCCCCATCCGGCACGGCCAGGGTGGCAACCGTCCCAACCGCCTTGATTTTTTCGCCCTCGATCAGTATGACGCTGTTATGGATCGGCTGGGAACCGTATCCGTCGATCAGGGTCCCCCCGACAAGGGCTTTCAGGTTATTTTGTGCCTGTGCGCAAAAAAGGGTGGTCAAAAACAGGGAAAAGCAAATCAGATTTTTCATATAATGGATTTTGGTTGGGTGTGTGTTAATCCGGGTAATACCAGAAGGGAATTCGTATGACTGTTCGCAAATAGACGGAATCCTGTTCGTGGTCCTTCCTGCGAACATTCAGTATATGCTTTCCTCTGGGCACCCCGGTCATGTCCAGGAAGGTTTCATAGCCCAGTTGCCTCTGTTTGTTCTGGGCAAATACAAAATCCGGCTTAAAATCCAGGCTGTCCACGGATAGGGTATACATCTCCTCCAGCGTTTGCAGGTAGGATTGCGTGCCGTTCGAGAGTTGGCGCCAGCTGGTGCGTCCTTCTGAAAAAATCGAGTAGATCCCGCGACGATCCTCCTCCGGCTTGAGTTCCTCGTTGAAATAGAAGACATCATCCTCCACCGAACTGCCGTAAACCACAAACACATTGAGGAATGGTTCGGTAATCACCTTGGAAGGTATGGAAGCCCGGTCGGCAAATTGCCTGGGGTCATCCATGGCGTCCACATAATTCGTTTCATTGGCCGTATAGCTGTTGGCTGTCATTTCCTCTGAGAGGTAATTGGAGGTACTGAACCCGGTTCCCGCCAGTATGGTCAACCCAAGGTAAAGCGGGACCACGAACCAGTTGAGGCGTTTCCCGAACCGGGTATCTAGAAAATTGTAGACCATGGGGCGGTATAGGAATGACAAGGTCAGGAACTTGAATACCCAGTAAAACGGAAAATAGATGAGACTGGTCCATTTCTTGCGCTTCAGCCAGCCCTGGGTGACAAAATCCACGAAGGTCAACAGCATGCCGATACATAGGAAAACGATCGTGGGGATAATCACCCAGCCGGTTACCCATCCGGGGGTGTCGTCCCGTTCCATCCACAAGACCAGCAATACCAGGCTGAATACGATAACCAGCAACCCCAGCAAATAAAATACGAGCAGAAAGGTGACCGCAAAGATGACGCTGCAGTATTTTTCAAGCAGGGCCACATAGTCGTCGAAGGAACCCACCCGCTTCTGCAGATGCCGGTTAAACCGCGGACTGTAGCGAAGTTTGTCATATTCGATTTCCCCGGAAACATACCGCAACCCTATGGCCCCGATCCACAACCCGCGCAAAATGACATGGGCAATCAGGTTGATGGTGATGATATACCAGGATATCTCCAGGCCCTGGTACAGAAGGGTTTTGAATACATTGCTTACATTCTGGGCCTCCTGGGCGGCGACCTGAATGGGTTCGATGACCATGAACAGCCCGTAGATGGCGAAACCGGAAATGATCAACTCCAGCTGCCAGCTTTCCTGCTGCAGGATGTCGAGCCATTCCTTAAATTTCTTATCCGAGGATTGGTTGCTCATTCAGTTGGTTTGTCGGCCGACTAAATATAATGGAATTTCCCTGACCTGCTTGAAGTTTGCGCCGCAATGGAATAAATTGGTTTTTGGGGTGGGGGCCTGTCCCCTCCCTAAGGTGACCCCTTTTTGAATTTGCCGTTGGTAGCTAGCATAAAAAAAAGCCCCCCACATTACTGTGAGGGGCTTTAAAGGAGGCGGCGACCTACTCTCCCACCTTGTGAGGCAGTACCATCGGCGCTGACGGGCTTAACTTCCCTGTTCGGAATGGTAAGGGGT
>NZ_JACLZF010000003.1:3219-5543 GCF_014243345.1 Robiginitalea sp. SC105
TGGTAAATGCGCGCCATAACAATCCCCTTCGGGGCTTTGTCCGTGCGCCTTCTCCATTGCGGCTTCAAGTAAACTTGACCGCCCTGGATCTGCCGCCCGAACGCTGCCTTTTCAAGGCCGCTATCGCTCGCGCTTAATGGTGGAGAATACCGGATTCGAACCGGTGACCCCCTGCGTGCAAGGCAGGTGCTCTAGCCAGCTGAGCTAATTCCCCTCTCTTTTAAACATCCCATCGGTCGGCAAGTATGCACATGCCCCGATGGCAGTTTAATAAAGGTTGCTCAACCTCCAGAATTTCCAATAACGTTATTCTCAATGAACATCAGCCCATACCTCTGCGGCCTGGGATGGTAGTCTCAGGCAGACTCGAACTGCCGACCTCTACATTATCAGTGTAGCGCTCTAACCAGCTGAGCTATGAGACTGCATTTTATAACTTTAATACTAACAGACTAATAAATAAACAACATCCTGTCACAAGTCTTAAGATAAAAACCTGGCCGAGAAGAATTCTCAAGCCGATTCTGTAAAAGGCACTCCTTAAGTGGCCAATACCTTTAGTATTGAGTCTCTAGAAAGGAGGTGTTCCAGCCGCACCTTCCGGTACGGCTACCTTGTTACGACTTAGCCCTAGTTACCGATCTTGCCCTAGGCCGCTCCTTGCGGTGACGGACTTCAGGCACTCCCGGCTTCCATGGCTTGACGGGCGGTGTGTACAAGGCCCGGGAACGTATTCACCGGATCATGGCTGATATCCGATTACTAGCGATTCCAGCTTCACGGGGTCGAGTTGCAGACCCCGATCCGAACTGTGACCGGTTTTTTAGATTCGCTCCGCCTTGCGGCGTGGCTGCTCATTGTACCGGCCATTGTAGCACGTGTGTAGCCCAGGACGTAAGGGCCGTGATGATTTGACGTCATCCCCACCTTCCTCGCGGTTTGCACCGGCAGTTCCGTTAGAGTCCCCATCTTTACATGCTGGCAACTAACGGTAGGGGTTGCGCTCGTTATAGGACTTAACCTGACACCTCACGGCACGAGCTGACGACAACCATGCAGCACCTTGTAATGAGTCCGAAGAAAAGCCTATCTCTAAGCCTGTCCCACTACATTTAAGCCCTGGTAAGGTTCCTCGCGTATCATCGAATTAAACCACATGCTCCACCGCTTGTGCGGGCCCCCGTCAATTCCTTTGAGTTTCATTCTTGCGAACGTACTCCCCAGGTGGGACACTTATCACTTTCGCTTGGCCGCCGAGGCGTGAGCCCCGACAGCTAGTGTCCATCGTTTACGGCGTGGACTACCGGGGTATCTAATCCCGTTCGCTCCCCACGCTTTCGTCCATCAGCGTCAGTCGGCGGTTAGTGACCTGCCTTCGCAATCGGTGTTCTATGTGATATCTATGCATTTCACCGCTACACCACATATTCCGGCCACTTCACCGCAACTCAAGACCAGCAGTATCAAAGGCAATTTTACGGTTGAGCCGCAAACTTTCACCCCTGACTTACTGGCCCGCCTGCGGACCCTTTAAACCCAATGATTCCGGATAACGCTCGGACCCTCCGTATTACCGCGGCTGCTGGCACGGAGTTAGCCGGTCCTTATTCGTACGGTACCGTCATCTGCCCACACGTGGGCATTATTCTTCCCGTAAAAAAGCAGTTTACAACCCATAGGGCCGTCTTCCTGCACGCGGCATGGCTGGATCAGTCTTACGACCATTGTCCAATATTCCTCACTGCTGCCTCCCGTAGGAGTCTGGTCCGTGTCTCAGTACCAGTGTGGGGGATCCCCCTCTCAGGGCCCCTACCTATCGTAGCAATGGTGAGCCGTTACCTCACCATCTAGCTAATAGGACGCATGGCCATCCTCTACCGCCGAAGCTTTAATTGTCAACCGATGCCGATTAACAATACTACGGGGTATTAATCCGAATTTCTCCGGGCTATCCCCCTGTAAAGGGTAGGTTCCATACGCGTTACGCACCCGTGCGCCACTCGTCAGCGGATTGCAAGCAATCCCTGTTACCGTTCGACTTGCATGTGTTAGGCCTGCCGCTAGCGTTCATCCTGAGCCAGGATCAAACTCTTCATCGTAGAATCTTAAATAACTTAACTCCAGTATTAACCAAAGTGTCTTCTACAACTCAAAAATCCCAACTCGATCCAGGTTCTTATCTTAATTCCTTGACGGATGTTGTTTATTTATTTTTTGTACAATCACTTCTATCCGTTATCAGGAAATCACGCCTTTCGGCCGACCTCCCCGAACAGAAGCTACGCTGTCTGTCAATATGTCAATGAACTCTCTTTTGCTTATTC